>NZ_CP150216.1:4800000-7279817 GCF_037969855.1 Paenibacillus sp. FSL W7-1088 | reverse complement strand
AGACTGTCACTCCTTTTACATGTTCCAAGTGTGGCTTAAGCCATGATGCAGTGTCGAAATACGAGATATATTGTTGAATTTATCCCCAAACCCCCGCAGGTCGAAAACAAAAAAAGAATGAACAACGGAAAATTGTTCACAACTTTATCCACAGGCTGTTGATAATATTATGGGTCAGATCACATATTCACATCCAAAAGTAATACAATCATAGCAAAAGAAGCCCGGCATTTCAATGTATCACGTGATTTTATCCACAAATTCAATAACTTGTGTATAATTTTTAATCACAACACAATATATTGTTTATAAATTGTTTAACTTTCGACAAGAAGACCCAAAAACCTAAATTATTTTATACACAGGTTATTCGTCAAATGATGCTGAATTGTGTGTAAAAGTATTCTCTGTTTGTGAATAACCTCTCTGTGGATAACCGTAAACTGAAAATTACCGTTTTGGGGATTTACAGGAGAGTGACTCTTCATGCCCGTTTTCCTTTTTCGAAGAGAGGAATTGAGGACACGACAAAATGAAAGACATCGGAGATCAAGGAGAGGGCCGTTGAACGGAAGGAGCGTTTACTGATTTATATGAACTGAACGTAGCATTTATTCCTAAAAGAGGTAGGCTGAATAGCGCGCAAACAGTGGAGATGGATGTGATTCCATTGCAGCAAATTGGTTATGCCAAAAAAGAGGTTGTTCTTTAAGACCGGAATGGTGGTCTAAGAGAACAACCTCTTTTTGGTGGTTATAAAAGCATGATTTACTCGTTATGAGCGGAAAATTTACGTTGGAATTCCGCGATATCTGCATATTCTTCTTCCAATTTTCGCGAAATGCGAATAAAGATGGGGAGCAGCTCCTGGTAGATCGATGCATGTTCTTTGATAGGGGTATGCTTGTGCGTTGTACCAACCATCGATGAAACGGCATGAAGCGACTTAATTCGCCCTGTAGCATAAAGACCGAGCACGACGGCCCCCAGACAGGAACTTTCGAAGCTCTCGGGCACAATGACTTCCTGGTTGAATATATCGGACATCATCTGACGCCAGAGTGGGGAACGAGCGAAACCACCCGTTGCCTGAAAGGAGGTAGGTTGTCCGATCTGTTCTTCCATGGCCAGCAGTACCGTATAAAGGTTGAAAATAACCCCTTCCAAAACGGAACGAATCATATGCTCTTTCTGGTGGTGAAGGGTCAAACCAAAGAAGGAACCCCGGGCGTCCGGATTCCATAAAGGGGCGCGTTCCCCTGAAAGGTACGGATGGAATAGAAGTCCTTCCGAACCGGGGCTGACGCGTTCCGCAATCTTAGTGAGTACATCATAGGAATTGATGCCGAGCCGTTTGGCTGTTTCGACTTCCGAGGCAGCGAATTCGTCCCGTACCCAGCGGAACAGCATGCCACCGTTATTCACAGGTCCGCCGATAACCCAAAGATTCTCGGTGAGGGCGTAACAGAACGTTCTACCTTTTGGATCGGTAACCGGACGGTCAACGACGGTGCGAATCGCGCCGCTGGTGCCGATCGTAGCTGCAACAACGCCAGGTTCAATGGCGTTTACGCCCAGATTGGACAATACCCCGTCACTTGCACCGATGACGAAGGGAGTAGAGGGGGAGAGAGCCATTTTTTCAGCCCATGTGCGATCCATTCCCTCTATAATATGTGTGGTCGGGACGAGCTGCGATAGATGGTCAGGTGTAATGCCTGCAACCTCAAGTGCCTCTGCATCCCAATCCAGTTGTTCCAGATTGAGCAGACCGGTACAGGAGGCGATGGAGTGATCCACGACATATTGACCGAACAGACGGAAGAACAAATATTCTTTAATAGAGATAAATTTGGCGGTACGTTGAAAAAGTTCAGGTTCGTCATGGCGCAGCCACATTAATTTGGTCAGTGGCGACATGGGGTGGATCGGTGTGCCTGTTCGCAAATAGATACGATGGCCTTGTCCGTTCTCTTGCAGTTTGGCGGCCCAGGCAGCACTCCGGTTGTCAGCCCAAGTGATGCAGCGGGTGAGGGGCATACCATCTTGTCCCATCGCAATGACACTGTGCATGGCAGAGCTGCAGGATACGAACATAATTTGTTCCGCAGCTACGCCGCTTTGATCCATCACGCCGCGTACGGAGCGAAGGGCAGCTTGCACAATTTGTTCCGGATCCTGCTCAGCGACATCCGGAGCTGGGGTGTATAAAGGATATTCCTGAGTCGACGTGCTTATAACTTCACCCTGTTCCGTAAAGAGTACGGATTTGGTACTGGTTGTACCGATATCCATCCCAATCATATAGTTGTTCATTTTGCATAAACCTTCCTTCTATAAAACCCGTAAAATTAAAACTCTAATGGTGTGAATTTATTTTCTTCTTCTATATAGGTATTCCAATTTATACGACTGTACTCAGCAGCAAAATAAAGATCAGTCCAACAACAGATAATAGTGTTTCCATAACGGTCCACGTCTTCAGCGTCTGCGAGACACTCATATTGAAGAATTCTTTGATCATCCAGAAGCCTGCGTCGTTCACATGAGATAGTACAAGTGAACCTGCACCAGTAGCGAGTACGACAAGTTCAATATTGGCACCAGGCGTTAGTGCAAGGACCGGAGCTACAATACCAGCTGCTGTCGTCATGGCCACAGTTGCTGAACCGGTAGCAACCCGAATGAGTGCGGCTACAAGCCAGGCGAACAGGATCACATTAATATTGGCATGTGTGGCGACCTCAGCAATGGCATTACCTACACCACTATTGATCAACACCTGTTTGAATGCACCGCCACCGCCAATGATGAGAATGATGGTCGCCGTAGGCGCCAGACATTCACTGGTGAAGCGGGAGATGTCATGTTTGTTGAACCCGCGTGAGAATCCGAGTGAAAAGAGGGCGAACACAACGGAGATCAGCAGGGCTATAATTTCATGGCCGATAAATTCACAGAAAACGGTAAATCCGCTTGTAGCGTCAGGATCTACGATATTGGCGATGGAGCCAATGAGCATCAAAATGACCGGCAGCAAAATGGTAAACAGGGTTATGCCGAAACCGGGCAAGTTGTTACTTTTTTTCGTTGCGAATTGTTCAGCCAGCTCTGCAGGTGGTTCGGTATGTATTCTTTTACCGATAAATTTACCGAACAGAGGTCCAGCGATAATAGCAGTCGGGATACCTACGATAAGGGAGTACAAGATCGTTTTACCCAAATCGGCGCTGAACGCTTCGATCGCAATCATGGGAGCCGGGTGAGGTGGAACCAGACCATGTACAGTAGAGAGACCGGCCAAAATCGGAATACCGATCTGCAGCAGCGACATATTGGTTTTACGTGCAACGGTGAAAATGATCGGAATCAGCAAAATAACGCCGACTTCAAAAAATACAGGAATACCGACGATAAAACCAACAATCATCATCGCCCAGTGCACACGCTTTACACCGAAACGATCCACCAGTGTGGTAGCAATACGCTCGGCTCCGCCGGATTCAGCCATCATTTTACCTAGCATGGTGCCCAAACCAATAACGATGGCGATCGTTCCAAGTGTGCCACCAAGTCCTCCCGTAATGGAGGAAATGACATCCGCGGGTTTCATGCCTGTAAGTAAACCAAGCATTAATGCAGATATTAAAAGGGTAATGAAAGGATTCCATTTATATTTGGAGATCAACACAATCAGGAAGACAATCGCAATCAATGTCCAGACCAATAATGTGGCATTATGGGATAAGCCAAAAAGAGTGCTCATGAGGTATGCTCCTTTTATTATGATATATAACGCTTACAACCGATCCATGATCAGGCGAAGGGAAGTATCCTTACGATTCATCTAGCCGGGGAGGTTAAATTTGTTTAAGTCCCCTTTAATATGCCCCAAAAAATTGAAACAAATCGCACTTTGTATACTTGTCGACAAGTTAGGGGGCAATCATTCACAACGGATATGATTGCGGACCCCCCGCACAGCTATGCCATGAAGTGGATATAATTTTCATCAGCATGGCATTAGGAATCAAAGCTTTCGTGCAGCGTCTTGCCTGAATCCTGAAAATACGTGCGGACTCCAGCTTGGATGCGTGTCTTATCACCTGATTCAAGCGCCTCAATCAGCAAACGATGTTTACCAATTACAGCGCTTACTTTCTGCTCGCCCTGAATAAAGACCCTGCGGGTGGTGAGCAGCATGACCGTCATGACAACATAACGAATGCTTTTCCATAGATGTAAAATTCGCGAATGCTGGGCGGCTTCGATAATAGTCTCGTGAAAAGTGAGATCCTGAAATGCGAATTCAACCGCATCTTGATGGCGTCCAGCCAAGTCCATTTTGTCGATCACATTGCTTAACTGGGTAATCAATTGTTCTGGGACATCCCCCGCAAGCCGCTGCTGCACAAAACTTTCAATCAGGAAACGCACATCGTACAATTCCTCGACATCTTTAATTTTCAATCCAATGACAACGACACCCATACGCTCCAGCCGAATGAGGCCTTCATTCGACAAAGTTCTTAACGCTTCACGTACAGGTGATCGACTGCTGTCAAAATCAGCGGCAATCCGATTTTCTGACAAAACTTCGCCAGGACGAAGGGTTCCACTAATGATCCGCAGTCTTAATTCGCAGGCGATGGCTTCCCCACGGGAAGCTCCCTGAAGCCAGGATGAAGGAAACAGCATAATGGCTACGCTCCTATTATAAGTAATCAGTTCAATACTGATCATAGCACAACTATTTTGCCGATTGATCGTTTTAAACTAATCCTTATAACGAGAAGAAATGGCAGTATGCTCTTATGCATGTGCTGAAATTAGGAGCGTCATACGGTTTCAATAGATTTTCAAAGAGCTAGAGGAAGTATTGTCTTCCTATAAATGAGTTAGGATCTATGCTGCACTTTCCATAAGTATACTTGTATACAAGATGTGTTTTTTTTATCCTACACCTTTCTCGAAAACTTGTAAACCATAAGAATAAAGCGGATACATTAAATTTAAAGTATGTCATTTCAAAAGCTAAAACATATGGTTCATCTAATGGATAGATGCCCCACTAAAGTTCTTCAGAAACGTAGGAATATTAACCGAAAGCAGAGGCAATGAAACCGTATATCAACGTTAAATATTCTTTATCCACATGTGAATAACTTGAAGTGGTATTAAAAGATAGAATTAAGGGGTTCGAGGGGTGTGGATAACCGTAAAAGCTGATTTTTGGTGTATGAATCGGGACTTGGGGATAACTTCTGGAACTTCTAAATGGTGCTTTAGAAAGGTTGTTAACAGGGGTAAGCATCCATGGCCGTTCAGGCAGGGTGGAATAGGCATTAAAAGGAGAAAGGAGGCAGGAGGCTCGCAGTTGACTTTTCCGGGTGTTCGTGGTTAAATGTATAAAGGTGTTTTCTGTGAAGATGAAAGTGATTCATCACATAAGTATTTCCTTGTGAGGAGGTGCAATACATTGAGACCTACATTCAAACCGAACGTTAGCAAACGTAAAAAAGTTCATGGTTTCCGGAAAAGAATGAGCACGAGCAACGGACGTAAAGTTCTGGCTGCACGTCGCCTTAAAGGCCGTAAAGTCCTGAGTGCTTAATGCATGTGAAGACCACCGAGGTGGTCTTTTTTTTCTTAAAATAGGTCTTTTCAGACTGGATGCTGGTATAGGTCAGGTCTGAATTGGCTGCGCAAAAGCATTAGTACACCTTTATGTTCAATGAATGAGATGTCCGTTTTTTCGAAAACGTTCCTTATATAATGAAGTTGCCGCCAAGACGGTTTATCGTTATTCAAGAAAGCCTATACTAAATCAGTAATGAGGCCTTCGTCAATAATGTTGGTGGAAAACAGCAAGGAGAAGCGCCGTGTATAAAAGACTGCGTTTACGAAACCGGGCGGACTTTAGCCGCGTATACCGGTATGGGAAATCGTTTGCCAATCATCAGTTTGTGGTGTATGGCTGTCGTCGTAAAGATACAGAACAATTCCGAGTGGGTGTATCCTGCAGCAAGAAAATCGGAAACGCTGTCGTACGCAACCGGATGAGACGCATGATTAAGGAAATTGTACGTCATCATGAGAACGAGATTGTCACGCAGATGGATCTGATCTTTATCGTCAGAAAAGGTGCATTGGACATGTCCTATAAGGATATGGAAAAAAGCCTGCTGCATGCGTTGCGCAAGGGCTCTCTTTTGAAGTCGGGCAAGCGGTAAGCTTCGGTTTATTTGTCCTCCTAATTATGGTATGATTTACGGTGGAATGGAATGGTTAAGAGAGGGGTTATGAAGTGTCGCGATTGAAGACATCAAAGGGGAAGTGGATTCTCCTCATTGCAGTCATTGCAATGGTCACTGTACTCGCCGGATGTACTCCACAAGGAGCCGGGGTTACTACGGAAGATCTGAAGAATAGTGATTCTTTTTGGCAAGCCAATGTTATTTATTGGTTCTCACTGGCGCTAGACACATTTGCCAACTGGTTTAACGGTGAATATGGACTGGCCGTCCTTGTGATGGTGTTAATTGTACGGACGTTAATCTTGCCGCTGACAATGAAGCAGGTTCGCAGCTCGAAGGCGATGCAAGCTATTCAGCCGCAGTTGAAAGAAATTCAAGCCAAGTATAAAGATACACCTGAGAAAGTACAGCAAGAAACAATGAAGTTGTTTCAGGAGAACAAAGTTAATCCGATGGCGGGTTGTCTACCACTTCTGATTCAGATGCCGATTTACATCGCACTTTATAACTCCATTTACGGAAACTCGAGTCTGAGAACACATGATTTCTTGTGGCTTCAACTCGGAGCGCCGGATCACCTGTTTATTTTACCAGTGCTGGCTGCCATCACTACATTCGTTCAAACGTGGATGATGATGCGCATGAACCCTGCACAACAGGTTGGACCGATGCAATTCATGCTGTGGGTGTACCCGATATTGATCTTCGTTATGTCGTATCAGTTCCCGGCTGCATTGCCACTGTACTGGTTCTACAGTAACATCTACACGATCGTGCAAAACTATTTCCTTTACCGGAATAATGATAAAGTCGTGGCTGAGGTCAACGTGAAGCAGACCAGCTCTTCCAAAAATGGAAATGGAGCTAAACGCAAAAACGGTGGCAAGGCAACTGTCTCTGGAAAAGGTTCGAAAGGGGCCAAAAAATCGAAATGACCAAAGTCATTGCGTCAGGAAAAACCGTTGAAGATGCTGTAAACCAAGGATTGGCTGAGCTTGGCGTGAGCCGGGACAAGGTCGAGATACAAGTGTTAGAGCAGCCGTCAAAAGGATTCCTGGGTTTGATCGGGGTGAAGGCCGCTAAAGTGGAAGTGAAACTTCTGCCTGTGCCCGAACCTGTTTCACAGCCGATCAAGCCGGCCGCACATATACCTCAGGTTGAAGCAACCCTTGAGGGTGTGGCTGCTAAAAATCCCTATGAGGAAGCGGCGGCTTTCTTAAAAGAAGTGGCAGCAGGTATGGGACTGGATGTTGAAGTGCATATCAAAAAACAGCGTGACGGACATATCTTCAATATTGCCGGTGAAGATCTGGGCATGATTATTGGCAGACGTGGACAGACGCTGGATGCCCTTCAATATTTAACGAACATTGTAGCAAATCGTTATTCGGAAAGTTTCGTTCGCATCGTACTGGATGCTGAGAATTTCCGTCAACGTCGACGCAAGACGCTGGAGGATCTGGCTGAACGTTTGGCTGGACAGGCCATTCGCACTGGCAAGGAAGTTGTGCTGGAGCCTATGCCGCCACTCGAACGCAAAGTCATTCATGCGAAATTGCAAAATCACTCGCAGATTAAAACATACAGCAAGGGCGAGGAGCCCAATCGGCGCGTGGTCATTACGACGAAATAACGCGAAATTGAAGACGCAATGGCTTCCTGCCCGGTGCAGAAGCCATTGCTTTTTTCGTACAGAAGTATTTTTCCAAAACTATAGAGCGACTTCAATTATGCCATATCAAGATATGAATGATGCGGTTAGAAGCAATGTGTAACCGAACAACTGAACTATTATTGAAAATAATATAGCACCCCGAGGGCGCAATTTTAAAATAGAGCAAGGAGAGATAACGATGATTAGTGATACGATTACAGCGATATCAACAGCGGTCGGAGAAGCGGGTATCGCTGTAATCCGGGTGAGCGGCCCGGATGCGGTGTCGGAGACGGAGAAAATTTTTCGCAGCAAAACCCCACTAACACAGGCAGCATCTCACACGGTTCATTACGGTCATATTATAGACCCGGGGACTGGCGAGAAGATCGAGGAAGTATTGGTTACGGTGATGCGGGCGCCACGTTCCTTCACAACAGAAGATGTTGTGGAGATCAGTGCGCATGGTGGAGTGGTTTCGGTTAAGCGGGTCATGGATCTGCTGTTGCAGCTCGATATTCGTCTCGCTGAACCCGGAGAGTTCACAAAGCGTGCTTTTCTCAATGGACGGATTGATCTATCCCAGGCGGAAGGAGTCATGGATCTCATTCGTTCCAAATCCGATCGGGCCTTCTCCGTTGCACTCAAGCAAGTAGAGGGCAAATTGTCGTCCAAGCTGCGCGAGCTAAGATACACGCTGGTGGAGACACTTGCTCACATCGAAGTCAATATCGATTATCCTGAGCATGATGTAGAGTCACTAACCTCTGAATTTATTAAAGAAAAATCCAGTCAGGTGATGACTGAAATCGATAAATTGCTGGTAACCGCAGAGCAAGGCAAGATACTGCGTGAAGGCATCACAACCGCTATCGTAGGCCGGCCCAACGTAGGGAAGTCTTCCTTGCTCAATACGTTGGCCCAGGACAACCGCGCAATTGTAACGGACATTCCGGGTACAACGCGTGACGTCATTGAGGAGTTTGTTACGATTAACAATATACCGCTCAAGCTGCTCGATACGGCAGGTATCCGGGAAACGATGGATGTCGTGGAGAAGATTGGGGTCGAGCGTTCTCGCTCTGCGGTGAATGAGGCGGATCTGTTATTGATGGTTATCAATGCTGCCGAGCCACTGCATGAGGACGAGATTGAATTATTGGAACAAATCCGCGGTAGACAATCCATAATTATTATGAATAAAATGGACTTAGCGCCGCAGGCGGACCGCGAAGTGCTGCTTCGTTATATCCCTGAGGAAAGGCTTGTTCCGATGTCGGTGAAAGATGATTTTGGCGTGGACCGATTGGAAGATGCCATCTCGACGTTGTTCTTCAGTGGCAAGCTGGAGTCGGCCGACCTGACGTATGTCAGCAATGTGCGTCATATTGCTTTGCTCAAAAAAGCGAAGCAGTCGCTTATTGATGCCTATGAAGCGGCAGAGCAACTGATTCCTATTGATATGATTCAGATTGATGTTCGTCTGGCATGGGAGCAGCTGGGTGAGATCGTGGGCGATACAGCGCATGATGCGTTGATTGATCAAATTTTCTCTCAATTCTGCCTCGGAAAATAACACCTGACAAACATACCGGCTCTGAAAAGTAGTATGATAATAAAGTCCATCTGTGGGTGGTCAAAGAATCCGCGAATATGTCTGAAGTACTTATAGACTTGATGGCTTAATATAGATCGAAATGCTTTCCGTATAGCGTATAGCGCGGAGCGTGTTTCATCATTTTTTACAAAAAATTGATCGTTTGCATGAATTTAGGCGTGCGGCGGCAAAAGGAGGTAAACTGGAATGGCTTTTGATGGCGGCAGTTATGATGTAATCGTCGTTGGGGCAGGACATGCTGGTGTGGAATCGGCACTGGCTGCAGCTCGTATGGGTTCGAAAACATTGATGATTACAATCAATCTGGATATGGTGGCCTTCATGCCTTGTAACCCATCTATTGGGGGACCGGCAAAAGGACATGTGGTACGTGAGATTGATGCACTTGGTGGAGAAATGGGACGCAACATCGATAAGACCTTTATCCAGATGCGAATGCTTAACACAGGCAAAGGACCTGCTGTGCATGCACTTCGTGCTCAGGCGGATAAATTCTCTTACCAGCATACGATGAAAGAAACGATGGAGAATGAACGCAACCTGACGATGCGTCAAGGCATGGTTGATCGCCTGATCGTTGAAGACGGACAGTGCGTAGGTGTGGTTACTCAGACGGGTACAGAGTATCGGGCTAAAGCCGTTGTTTTGACAACAGGTACGTATCTGCGCGGTAAAGTAATTATGGGTGAGTTGATGTACGAGAGTGGTCCAAATAATCAGCAGCCCTCTCTTAAGTTATCCGAACATCTGCGTGAGCTTGGTTTCGACCTGGTTCGTTTTAAAACAGGTACACCACCGCGTGTGCATAAGGATACGATTGATTTTAGCAAAACGGAAATTCAGCCAGGTGATGACGAGCCGAAGTTCTTTTCTTATGAAACGGAATCTTCCGATAATGAGCAGCTGCCCTGCTGGTTGACGTATACGTCTGTGGAGACACACCAGATTATTAATGATAATCTTCACCGTGCTCCAATGTTCTCAGGTGTTATTGAAGGTACCGGACCGCGTTATTGCCCATCGATCGAGGACAAAATTGTGCGTTTCAGCGACAAGCCGAAGCATCAGATTTTCCTGGAGCCAGAAGGCAAAAATACATCCGAATACTATGTACAAGGTCTGTCCACGAGTCTGCCAGAGGATGTTCAATTGGCGGTCCTTCGTTCAATTCCGGGTATGGAAAAAGTAGAAATGATGCGTAACGGCTACGCTATTGAATATGATGCGATGGTGCCTACACAGTTGTGGCCTTCATTGGAAACGAAACGTCTGTCAGGTCTGTTCACAGCAGGGCAGATTAATGGTACCTCCGGGTATGAAGAAGCGGCAGGACAAGGCGTAATGGCAGGCATCAATGCTGCACGTAAAGTACAGGGTAAAGAGCCTGTCGTACTTGATCGCTCCCAAGGGTACATTGGTGTACTGATTGATGATCTCGTAACCAAAGGTACGAATGAACCTTATCGTCTGCTGACTTCCCGTGCAGAATACCGTTTGTTGCTTCGTCATGATAATGCCGATATGCGTTTGACGGAAATTGGTCATGATATTGGATTGATTTCTGAAGAGCGTTACGCCAAATTCCTTGATAAAAAGGCAAAAGTAGAGCAGGAAGTCGCTCGTCTGAAGGCAGCAAAGGTTCGCCCTGTCGAAGTAAATTCGAAGCTGGAAGAGAACGGTTCTACACCGATTCAGGATGGCAGCACACTTCTGACATTGATGCGTCGCCCAGAAATTGGGTATGACTTTATTGAGCAGATCTCCCCATCCGAGGTGGCACTGACTGCAGATATGAAAGAGCAAGTGGAAATTCAAATTAAATATGCGGGTTATATTGAGAAACAATTGATCCACGTGGAACGTTTGCAAAAAATGGAGAAAAAGAAAATTCCGGATACGATTATATATGACGAAATTCATGGCCTTGCTATGGAAGCAAAGCAGAAGCTCGCTACGATTCGTCCAATCTCGATAGGACAGGCGTCCCGTATTGCCGGGGTTACACCTGCGGATATCTCCATTCTGCTGGTTTACCTGGAGCATTATAACCGTGTAACCGCAGCAAGGGGACAATAATGGACGATATTCAACAGCAGCTACAACGGCGCCTGAAGAAACATGGACTAGAGCTGGATGAACGCCAGTTGGAGCAATTCGAGTTGTATTTTCAGGAGCTGGTAGCTTGGAATGAGAAGATGAATCTAACCGGGATTACCGAACGTGAACAAGTATATACAAAGCATTTCTATGATTCGGTATCGCTGGCATTCTATACAGATATGTCGAAGGTAAACAAACTTGCAGACATTGGTTCAGGGGCTGGTTTCCCAGGACTACCGCTTAAAATTTGTTTTCCGCATATCAAGCTGACCATCATTGACTCGCTAAATAAACGTATCGGCTTTCTGCAGCATGTTGTGGATACGCTTGGCTTGACCGATGTGGAATTGATTCATGGACGTGCGGAGGAGCTTGGACGCAAAGAAGGATATCGTGACAGCTACGACCTCGTTACTGCGCGTGCAGTAGCTAAGCTAGCGGTGCTTAACGAATTCTGTCTGCCATTTGTTCGCAAAAGTGGATTATTCGCTGCCATGAAGGGCGGAGACCCGCGCGAAGAAATGAAGGAAGCTGAATTCAGCTTTAACCAGCTGAAAGGACGGGTAAAAGCAGTTCATCCGTTCCAGCTGCCTGTTGAAGAGTCGGCACGTCATATCATTTTGATTCAGAAGTTTGATAAGACACCTTTTAAATATCCACGTAAACCAGGAACACCATTAAAAACACCTTTGGTATAGTTCTTGGCGCTCAACGTGTGTATGTATTAAAACTGTAAGATGATCATTCTTCGTTTATTTAATGAAGAACTTTCAATAAGAGGAAAGAGGATGTTTCACGTGAAACATCCTCTTTTTTGTTTTTTTATCTAGGCTTGAGACAGCACCTACCTTCCGATCACATAGAGCAGAGAAAAACGGAATCGATAACAATTATTTTGACGCAGAATTTTTTTGATGAATAACCAATGTTTCTTGTTACAGCTATACTTGAAAGAATGGTGCAATGTCTATAAAGAGAGGAAGAGCAATAAGGATAGAAGTAGAATAGGAAGACACGCGAGGAAGAGGTTTTTCTCCCACCGAGTTTGTTATGTGAAAAACCATTTTACAGGGTATCCAACGAATACATAACGCAGCTACTATGAGCAGGTCATGTCTACAAAGATTCTCTATATCTTATTGTGTCCAAGCAGTCATATGGCTAATGTTCATGAAGAAAAAGCAGGAAAATTAGGAGAGTTTAAAGAATAGGTAAACATAGGATTATGGAAGAAAAGATGATAGAATAGAAGTATCCGGTCCTGGATTACAGAGATCATAGATTATATGTATAGATAGATTTTTTGAACATGATTGTATAGGTTACAGAAAGCGTCATAGAAGGCAAAACTTATTCGAAGAACGACAGCATTTGAACGGGTCGCATATTGAATAAGAAGCACCTGCACCTTGCGGGAGCTATTACGAAACTAGGTGGTAATATACGGAATGAAAGAACAATTTTCGAAGTTGTTTGGTTTGGCGGAGCGCAATAACGGAGATGAGATTAAACAAATTCCGGTCAATGAAATTGTGAGCAGCCCATATCAGCCCCGTACTATTTTTGATGATGATAAAATTGATGAGTTGTTGCAGACGATCAAGACACATGGCGTAATACAGCCGATTGTCGTCCGCGTACGAAATGGATCATATGAGATTATCGCCGGGGAACGTCGCTGGCGTGCAGTTCGAAAACTTGGTTTGGATCATATCCCGGCCATTGTACGTGAATTCAACGACTCTCAGGCAGCGTCCATCGCATTGATCGAAAACCTGCAGCGTGAGGGACTCACTTCCATTGAAGAGGCTGTTGCTTATCAGAAATTGATTGACCTGCACCAACTTACACAGGAAAGTCTTGCGCAGCGATTAGGCAAAAGCCAGTCGACGATCGCCAACAAAATCCGGTTGTTACAGCTTCCGGAGGGCATTAAGACAGCTCTGATGGAACGTAAGATTTCGGAGCGTCATGCCAGAGCTTTGCTTTCGTTGGATACGGAAGAGTTGCAAATGAAATTGCTCGGCGAGATTATTGATAAAGAGTTGAATGTAAAACAAACGGAAGCACGAGTAGCCTTTTACAAGGAATCCTCGAAGATCAAAAAATCCAGACGTATCTCCTTCACGAAGGACGTTAGACTTGCACTTAATACGATTCGTCAATCTATTGATATGGTATCGGGCTCCGGTCTAGACATCAAAACCAAGGAAGCGGACCATGAGGACCATTACGAGATTGTTATCCATATCCCGAAACGCAAATGATTGAAGCTTAAGGCGGCAATGGGCCGCTTTTTCTGTCTATAAAGTTGAGAGTGGCATGAACAGCGTAGAATAGCACCATGAAGAAACGGTAGTTGATGTTTGTGTGGATGATAGCCACCTGCTTTTTGTTAACTGTAGCTCACAACCTACAAGAAAAGACTCCTATTTTATTTGAGGTGAAGTAATTGTCTAAGATTATGGCCGTAGCAAATCAAAAGGGCGGTGTGGGGAAAACGACGACATCTGTTAACTTGGGTGCAGGACTGGCTTCGCTCGGGAAAAGGGTGCTGCTAGTCGATATTGACCCCCAGGGGAATACAACCAGCGGAGTCGGAATCAACAAAGCAGATGTGGCCAATTGTATATATGATGTCATCATTAATGAAGTTCCCCCTCAGGAAGCGATTGTGGAAACTCAGATTGAAGGCCTTCATATCATACCTGCAACGATTCAGCTTGCCGGAGCCGAGATTGAACTGGTATCCACGATATCACGGGAAGTTCGCCTGAAAAAATCACTCGCCATGGTGAAAAAAAACTATGATTACATACTGATCGATTGTCCACCTTCCCTAGGCATGTTAACGATCAACTCGTTGACAGCTTCCGATTCGGTGATCATTCCGATACAGTGTGAGTATTATGCGCTCGAAGGGTTGAGCCAATTGCTCAACACGGTTCGTTTGGTGCAGAAGCATCTGAATACATCCCTGCAGATTGAAGGGGTATTGCTAACGATGTTTGACGCTCGTACGAATCTGGGCATTCAAGTCATTGAAGAAGTGAAGAAGTATTTTCAACAAAAGGTGTATCAGACCATTATTCCGCGCAATGTGCGGCTTAGTGAGGCACCTTCTCATGGTCAGTCTATCATTACGTATGATCCTCGATCCCGAGGGGCTGAAGTTTATTTAGAGCTCGCAAAGGAAGTGATTTCTTATGAGTAAGCGGCTTGGAAAAGGCCTTGATGCCCTCATTCCTTCGCTTTCAATTAATGACGATGATAAAGTCGTAGAAATCCCGATAAGTCAACTGCGGGCTAACCCTTACCAACCTCGTAAAGTATTTGATGAGGATGCAATACATGAACTCGCTGAATCCATCCGTCAACATGGTGTTATACAACCTATTATTGTACGTCCTGTTTTGAGAGGTTATGAGATCATTGCTGGTGAACGGCGTTTCAGAGCTTCCCAATATTGCGGTAATGCCACTGTGCCTGCCGTCGTTCGTAATTTCAGTGATCAGCAGGTTATGGAGATTGCTTTAATCGAGAACCTGCAGCGGGAGAATCTGAATGCGATGGAGGTTGCAGTTGCTTATCAGGGATTGATGGACCAATTCGGATTAACCCAAGAAGAACTCTCCGTAAAGGTAGGTAAGTCACGTTCTCACATCGCTAACTTCCTCCGTTTGTTATCATTGCCGGAAGAAGTGAAGGATCATGTTTCACGTGGAACATTGTCAATGGGACATGCACGTGCTATCGTCGGTGTTAAAGATGAGAGCCTTGTGAAGCAGCTGGCAAAACAAACCATTGATCAGCAATGGAGTGTACGTGAACTGGAAGAGGCTGTTCAACAATTGGATCGTTCCAAAACGGGTGAAGCGAAAGCCAAATCCAAGTTAAAGAAAAAAGATCCATTTATTGACACATTGGAAGAATCTTTACGTGAACGGTTCAAAACAACGGTGAAAATTAAGCATAACAAAGATAAAGGCAAAATTGAGCTCAACTACTACAGCAAACAAGATCTGGAGCGACTGTTGGAACTGTTACAATAATAGTCATGATTCCAAGATCGATGAACAACATGCGGGGCTTTTTCATGTGATGACATATCGCCTCTGTACCATGGAGAAACGATATGTCATTGTTTGTTTATAGGGATGTTTATAGGGAATTCACTCAGACAGAACGATCAATTAGGGACAGAGGTGGTCATGAGGTGGAGGGAGTTATCTATCTGGATCATGCAGCGACATCTTGGCCTAAGCCACCTGCTGTCGGGGAAGCCATGATGAAGGCTCTGGATGTGGCAGGGGCGAACCCGGGCAGAGGCAGTCATCGAATGGCTGTACAGGCGAGCCGAGTTTTATTTGGTGCCAGAAAAGCGATATCCACTCTTTTGGGTGTTCGTAATGCCAATGATATTGCTTTGGGTTCTAATACCACAGAAGCTTTGAATCTAGCTATTCAAGGGTGGTTAAGAGAAGGCGACCACGTCATTGCTACGATGGCTGAACATAATTCAGTAAGACGGCCTCTGGAGTACATGCGCAGATCTCGTAATGTAGAGGTTGATTATGTACCTGTTAATGCTGCCGGGCAGATCGATCTGGTCCAATTCGCACGGTTGTTTCGTTCCAATACAAGATTGGTTGTCTGCACGCATAGTTCGAACCTGCTGGGGAGTATTCTGCCCATTGGTGAAATTGCGCTGATGTGTCAAAAACATCAGGTGACGTTGCTTGTTGACGCTGCTCAAAGTGCTGGAATTATTCCTGTGGATGTGAAGCAGCTTGGGATCGATATGCTTGCCTTTCCAGGGCATAAAGGACTGTTGGGACCGCAGGGAACGGGTGGGCTGTACATCGCTCCTGAGCTGGATGTGCAACCACTGCTTCACGGAGGGACAGGAAGCCAATCCGAGGCGATTGAGCAGCCTCTTGTTCGTCCTGATCGTTATGAGGCGGGTACGCCGAATACCGTGGGTATAGCAGGTTTGGCAGCGGGAGTGCAGCATGTGCTTGAACTGACGCCTGAATTCATATATAAACAGGAGTGGGATTTGACTCAGCATATGATGGATGGGTTATCATCAGTACATGGGATTCGAATGCTTGGTCCTGAAATTGGACAGGCGCGTACCGGATTGTTATCCTTTACTGTTGAAGGATATGATTCGGCTCAACTCGCATTTCAATTAGATCGAAATTATGGCATTGCTGTGCGTTCAGGTTTTCATTGCACACCTCTTGCACATGAGTCGGCTGGAACCACGGCAAGTGGGGCTGTCAGAGCGAGTGTGGGGTATAGTACATCAAGAGAAGATGTCGATGCGTTGATCGAAGCGGTTATCGAGTTAACAGCATCGAAATCGGTATAAATCAGCTCGAATAAAACATGAATTTCAATGGCTTGAAGAAGCAAAAAGCAAAAGAGGCAAGAGGCCAAAACGAGTGATTAACCGTATGGGTTACCTGGTGAATAATAAGGGTATGCTTGAGGGTTACATTAGAGTGTTTGGATGATTTTAATTGGCTGAAATGGATCGATGATTGGAGTACGTTTGAAGCTACAAACGTTAACCTGAACAAACCAACAGAGGGGTAGTTGCACTACATGGCTGAATTAAATGAGCTGATTCTGGAACAGCTGATATGGATTATTGGCGGCATGGCATTACTTTTGGTGATTTTGCTTATCATAAGTATTGCTCAGGCCGCAAAGCTACGGAAGTTTAAACGGAAATATGAGGCCATGATGGCTGGCAGTGGAGTGGAAGATCTGGAGTCGCTGTTAATCAATCTGAAAATTCAGATGGACAGCATTGAGGATGAGCATACACTGCAAACGGATCAGTTACAGGCTGTCATGCAGAAGCTGACCCGTATTCAGGGGAAAGTGGGCGTGAAACGGTACAACGCTTATGGGGAGCTTGGCAGTGACCTAAGTTTCTCCATGGCGATGGTTAACGATAGCCAGGACGGTATGGTACTCACCGGTATCTATAATCGAGATGGTTCCTATGTATATGCCAAACCTCTTAAAGGGGGAGAGTCCACGTATACTCTTTCCCCTGAGGAAAAGGAAGCCATTACTCTGGCACAGCAAGCAGAGTAGAACGGGTATGCCATTCGCGAATGGCGGAGTAGAGACTGCTGGATATAATCTCGGACATGCGCATGACGAGACTGAGACGTGTGTTCTGCAAAACAAAGTATTCCATAAAGCCGCCGACGTTAACGATACCTGTAAGATGGATATCGCCGACCGGCGGTAATTCTTTATTTACACCCGCTCCTGGTTTGAGCGGTCCATTCACGACCTGGATACATCCAACACTCGAAGACTGTCCGAGACAGGCATCAATGCCGATCACATAAGGGTTGTGATGTGTGGTGTGTATTTTGTGTAGGGTGTCCTGCAGGTTCATTGCATGTACGGGTTCATCCAATGTGCCATAGAGATGGAATAGAGGGCTGTCCCACTTGGCAAGCGACGAGCCGACGAGTGGACCAAGACAGTCCCCCGTAGAGCGATCTGTACCGATACAGACGACAACTACATTTTGCAAAGAATGAGCTTTATAGAGATGAAACATTAAACGATGAATGATGGCTGAGTGAATGCCTGGATCTGTATGTGGGATTTTCAGGCTGGCCATGTCTTGAGATGAGAAGGAATGTGAAATGGGATTCATAGGATCTATCCTTTCCCTTGGAGATAGTAGTAACAGTATATGGAAGGATAGAACGTTTTATACTTCGTGGGGACAAGCTTTTTCAAAGGGATGAATGTATTGTGAAAGGAGCCGGACATGGACGAGTGGATAGATGATTGGATGCTGATTGCTTTTGATTCCACCCAGCAGGCGCTGCGGGCAGAAATGCTGCTGGAGTTTGCCGAGATTGAGATCGACTTATTTCCTACCCCAAAAGAGATCACAGCGGGCTGTGCTCTATGTATTCAGTTTCCAAAAGAAGATCTGGAGAGAGTGAAGCAGATCATTCGTAACGAATTTGTGGAGATCCGTGGCCTCTATTTCAAAACCGCTGACAGCTATGATAACATACCCATGTAGAGGAGGTTTGATCTATGTTGCCATTTAAGTTTGCTCAGAATGATACTAGCCCGGATGTGAAAGAAACAATAAATAGTGCAGTTCGCTGGACAGACCGATTATGGGATAAAGTCGCTGATGCAGATATGTGGTTTAATATTCTGTTCAGTTCGATCCGCATCGTTATTATTTTCATTATTACGCGTATTGTGATTAAGATTGTATCACGTATTATAGATCGCACGATGGCACGTAAGCAGGAAGGCAAGATTCGCGTCAATCCGCGGAGATTTATAACGGTTGGAGAATTGATGAAAAATGCGACCTCCATAACATGTAATTTCATTATGATTCTGTTACTGTTATCTGAGATCAATGTCAAAGTTGGACCATTGTTAGCGAGTGCGGGAGTACTTGGACTGGCTATCGGTTTTGGTGCTCAGGGCTTGGTTAAGGATGTTATTACCGGGTTCTTCATTATATTGGAGGATCAATTCGCGGTAGGCGATGTTATTCAAACAGGTACCTATAAAGGAACGGTTGAGGTCATTGGCCTGAGAACGACCAAACTGGTTAGCTGGCAAGGTGAGGTGCACATCATTCCAAATGGTACGATTGCAAGTGTAACCAATTTCTCAATGTCGAATTCCCTTGCAGTTGTGGATATTCCGATGAAGGGTGAGCAGACCCTGGACGAGTCAGTGCATTTGGTGAAAAGAGCATTGACTGGAATTGAGGATCGTGATCTGAACATCGTTAAAGTACCTGACGTGCTTGGTATCCAGTCGATGTCTACCTCGGAATATGTGGTTCGCATTGTTGCTGAGTGCCTGCCGAACTCCAGAGCATCTGTAGAGCGTCAAATTCAGAGTGATGTGAAGAAAACACTGGAGTATCATGAGATGAGCAATCGGGCAGCATTAGAGCAAGCAGCAGCTCAGGAGAAGGATGAGGGGGATGGCATAGGTGGAGCGTAAAATTTTCCAGCTTGGGGACATTGTGCAGATGAAGAAGCAGCATCCATGTGGTAGCAATGAAATGGAGATTATCCGGATGGGTATGGATATTCGCATCAAGTGTGTAGGGTGTAAACACAGCGTATTAATTCCCAGAGCGAAATTCGAGAAAAACATGAAAAAAGTGCTTCGTTCGGCAGAGGATTCGACTGAATCCTAATGGAATAATGCGGCTAATGTTTCCTCTTTTCGCACTCCATAATAACGTTTACATGTAAGCATAGCTGAGGTATTGCGTTCTGTAAATGATCATGCTATAATCATTATTGCTGCGGAAAGGTACCCAAGAGGCCCAAGGGGGCTGACTCGAAATCAGTTAGGCGTGTCACAGCGTGCGTGGGTTCGAATCCCACCCTTTCCGCCACTAATAGATCTTGCCTGAAATTGTAATTGAACAACTTACTCAACGTGTTTTGAGCTCTATACATGCAAAAAGGCCTTCCAGATGGAAGGTCTTTTATTTTTAATTTTGTTGTCTAATAATCATTTGTAATTGAAAAAACAAAGAGCCCCTAAGGGCTCTTCATCCGGCGATGCATTCGGTTTGTTAGGAAACAATCGGTCGTAACGATCAGAAACTTGGTGTACTGCAGGTAGCAATACTCGTGCTTCAGACAAAGCCTTACACACAACCATCTTGCTTCTTAAATTACGTGATGAATCTCCAACAGTGAATGTTCGGCTTCGTTGTCCAACGGAACCACACCTCTCTCGTGCATCGCCTGATTGTATTATGTGCATTAGTACGTTTTATATACAGCAGTCTGAAAAGAAACTTTACGCTTTAGTGGACGCGGGCTTTGGTAAGCTTTTTCCACTTGCGATTCTGATTGCTTGTTTCAGGGAAAGCTTCACCCTTTTGGAGAGTTACCCGTTTCGGATTGTTAATCTCCGTATGAAAGCTCTTCTCACCAACCTCGGTGTATTCGCCATCGTTTGGAGCTTTGTCTCCTGGTTCAAACTCGGTTTTTTCACCCATGATAAAACCTCCTTGGCATAATGGATTTCAATGTTGCTTCTGTAGTGTGCTCCATTGGAGTTATGATCATGTGTAATAAGAAGAGGGAACGTTTGCTTGCATTGAGACGCCATTTTTGTTATATTAATATAGTTCGAGTTTGTGCTCGTTCCTTGCTCTCAACCTAGATTGAGGGCCAGAGTCCATAAGGAGGTGAAAATTATGCGCAAATATGAAGTGATGTACATTATTCGTCCTGACGTTGAGCAAGAAGTTGTTCAAGCTACAGTCGATAAATTCCAAGGCATCATCTCCAACGGCGGTGGTGAAGTTACAGCTCACGACGTTATGGGTAAACGCCGTCTTGCGTATGAGATCAAGAAATTCCGTGATGGTGTTTATGTATTGGTACACTTCACTGCTGAACCAGCAGTAGTTACTGAACTTGAGCGTCTCATGAAGATTTCTGACGAAGTAATTCGTTATCTCATTACAAACGACGTTAAGTCTGCTTAAGACGATAACTCGTGATCAACGCACCAATACGCTCTGAAGGAGGGGATTACATTGTTGAACCGTGTCATTCTGATCGGCCGGTTAACCCGGGATCCTGAGTTGCGTTATACTCCAGCTGGAGTAGCTGTAACGCAATTTACTTTGGCAGTGGACAGACCGTTTACAAGCCAAGGGGGAGAACGGGAAGCGGATTTCATTCCGGTCGTAACCTGGAGACAGCTTGCTGAGACTTGTGCAAACTATTTGCGCAAAGGACGCCTAGCTGCAGTCGAAGGACGCATTCAAGTACGGAATTACGAGAATAACGAAGGAAAACGTGTATACGTGACCGAAGTCATTGCCGATAACGTCCGTTTCTTGGAGTCAGCTAACCGTGATAATAACGGTGGCGGCGGTGGGCAACCAATGCGTGAAGAGCCTTCTTACGGAGGCGGCGGGCGCGCGAACAATAACAACAATTCGCGTAGCAACAATCAGGATCCTTTTTCCGATGACGGAAAACCGATTGATATATCGGATGATGATTTGCCATTTTAACGTGAGCCGACACTCTTAGAGTGATTGGCTAAACGATAGGAAAGGACTGAAAAGCATGAGCTTCAAGCAAAGAGAAGGCGGAGACAACGATAAAAGACCGGCTCGCCGTGGCGGCCGTAACAAACGTCGTAAAGTGTGCTTCTTCACAGCTAACAAAATTACTCACATCGATTATAAAGATACGGACTTGCTTCGTAAATTTATCAGCGAGCGCGGAAAAATTTTGCCACGCCGTGTAACAGGTACTAGCGCTAAATATCAACGCATGCTGACGATTGCCATCAAACGCTCCCGTCAAATCGCATTGCTGCCATACACAACTGAGTAGTCTTACTCAGCATGGATACAAAGCAGTCGGCTTATAGCCGGCTGCTTTTTTGCATCCTAGAATACATTCAGGTAGTTCTCTCCTAGTAATTGGATAACGTAAGGAGCTGCGGCGATAGAGAAGCAATTCGGGCGTAAATGATTTATAATAGAGTCTATTATTGCTGATATCAGATAGCGTGAGTATGAACGAATACAGATTCCACCATCAGGAGAGAGCATGAATACATCCAAACGTAAAGTAAAACAGAGACGCAAGAGTAGTCTGCGATTTTGGATCGCAGCTACGTTGTTGCTTTCCATTATATATGTATGGTTACAGCAAAAAGGAGATACCTATGATCTATGGCCACAAACCAACGAACAAGAAACAGTGCCGATCACAGGGTTGCACCCGTTAGTTGCGGAAAGTGAGAAGTTGTTGGTTCGAAAGGCGGCTAGACGAGGAATTGAAGTCGTGATTACACATGATTTTCGCAGCATGGAGGAACAAGATGCCCTCTATAATCAAGGACGTTCCATTGCCGGAAATATCGTTACCAACGCCAAAGGGGGAGAGTCCTATCACAACTATGGTTTGGCTATTGATTTTGCACTGCGGACTCCTGAAGGAGATGTAGTGTGGGATATGGAACGTGATGATAATGGCAATGGAAAGGCCGATTGGCTGGAAGTTGTGGAGCTTGCCAAAGAACTAGGGTTTACGTGGGGCGGAGATTGGGCTAACTTCCCGGATTATCCTCACTTGCAGATGGACTTTGGTTTAAGTATCAACGATTTGAAGCGTGGGAAAAGACCACCGGACACACAGTAAATAGGATATTATATATACATGTATATGTATAAATATTAGAAAAGCCTTGCATTTTGCAGGGCTTTTTGCTTGCTTTTGTAAAATAAATGATAAAAGATGACAATTTGTTCTTTACATGAGCGATTAAATGAAACTATACTATAATAACTAGAAATTTAACTCCAATCCTTTAGTAGTATCTAATTTACACCTCTAAAAGTACAGAATTTGGATAGAAATCAATTTCACTTCCAAACGAAATAAGACCTCCACAATTCCCTCATACCTAACATAATAGTTTGTTATATCTACATTTCTAACATATAACTACACAACATGTGTAATGATAATGTCATGTATTTAGATAATCGGTATTTTTAAGATTCAAACTCTACCATCAAAAGCATCCAATTGGCTCTAAAATCCCTTGATTTATTCCCTTTAACGTATAACAATACCCAAAACTGTGCTATAAAAAACATTTATACCATAAATCTCAAATTAAGCATTGACGTCACCTAAATTTACACGTATGATTACATTAATTATTTTGCGTTATAATCCCGCTAGGAATTGTCAGTATTAATTGACCATCGGTCTAAATCCATCATTCCTAGATAGTTTACATCAAGATTTCACAGCATGAGCCAATATGCGTAATTATTCATGGATATTTATATCCAGATAATTTATTAGAAGTGAGAAATCAGAAAACTTTCGAGGGGGATTTTCATGAAGAAGAGATTTTCTTTAATGCTGGTCATCATGCTAATGTTGGTAACTGTACTGGCAGCATGTTCTAGTGGAGAGAGCGCTGAACCAACTCCAGGAGACACACCGAAAACAGAAACGCAGACTGAGAATCCGACTCCGGAAGATTCGACTCAAAACGATGGTCTATTTGAAGCAACTGACATGTCGCTGAATCCATCAACCGCTACAAACCGTAAAGACACATTAGTTGTAGGTACCACCTCACCTAAAGGGGTCTTTAACCCTTTATTTCAGGACTCAGCTTACGATGATATGATCAACCTGCTGGTGTTTGACAGTTTTGAGACCATTAATGGTGACGGGACATATTCGCCGTACCTTGCTGAAAGCATCGATGTCAGTGATGACGGTCTAAAGTACACCTTTAAGCTGAAGCCAGGCGTAACTTACACAGATGGTACACCTGCGACGGTTAAAGATTTCTACTTCGCATTGAAAGTTCTCCATGACAAGAGCTATGACGGCTCTTCTGATCCATTGTCCTATTCAATTAAAGGTGGACAAGAGTATTACGATGGAAAATCAAATGAAATTTCTGGTGTAAAAATCATTGATGATAATACAGTGGAAGTTGAAGTCACTGAAGTGACTGCCTTGACCAAAGATTTTTTGGGTGGCATAGCTTTCCTCCCAGAACATTACTATGGTAAGGACTATAAACAAGGTAACGTAGAGACGGTTAAAGCTCTGAATGATAAACCACTGGGTACGGGTCAATATATTTTGACTTCTTTCAAACCAGGTCAAGAAGTAACAATGGTGGCCAATGAGAATTATTTTGCTGGTGCCCCAAAAATCAAAAATGTCATCTTCAAGTCCACTACAGACGAGACTAAACTCGCTATGCTCGAAACTGGTGAAATCGATATGGATATGGTCACTGTAGATGAAGATAACGTAGAAGCTTTGCAAGCACTCGGGTTCCTGGACATCAATATCTTCCCTACTAATGGATATGGCTACATTGGTATGAACCATGAAAAAGAAAAATTTAAAGATCCTAAAGTAAGACAAGCCCTTGTATACGGTTTGAATCGTGCCGAGATTGTAGAAGCCGTTTATGGTAAATTCGCAGATGTTATCAACGTTCCTCAATCGAAGCAATCCTGGGCTTATACAGATGAAGGTATCGAGAAATATGAATTCGATATCGAAAAAGCAAAATCTCTGCTGGATGAAGCTGGATGGACTGTAGGAAGCGACGGTATTCGTGAGAAAAACGGAGAGAAATTTAAAATTGACTTTTCCGGTACATCCGAGAACCCTGTTGTAGATGCTATCCTGCCAATTATGACAGCAAACTATAAAGAACTTGGAATTGATATTGTAGCAGAAACACTAGATTTTAACGCAATCTTGGATAAAACAGACAAAGGCGATTTCGATATGTACTTTATGGCATGGGGGTTGACGCCTGATCCCGACTCGACAGTTTATTTGTCAAATGGAGCACAAAATCGTATTAAATACTCCAATACAACTTATGATGATCTAATGAAACAAGGTAAAAGAGAACTTGACCTTGAGAAACGTAAAGAAATTTATGCAAAAGCCTATCAAGAGTTGAATAAGGATATTGCAGACATTCTGATGTATCAAAGAAGAGATGGCTGGGCAATCAACGGTCGTGTGAACGGCTTGGATATTACTCCTTATAAAAAGTTTGTAGTAGATCTGTACAAAGCAGAACTGGAACAATAAGAATATCAACATGAAATCGATAAGCTCAGCTCTCGCCAGAGCTGAGCTTATCCACTTCTGACCCAGGAGGAATATTATGAAGCAGTACATTATCCGGCGGCTGCTGCAAATGATTCCGACAATGCTCGGAATTACAATCATTGTCTTCGCGATCACAACATTGGTTCCAGGTGATTATATTACGGCTCAGCAAAACCCGAGTATGACAGCAGAAAAGGCAGCGCAGTTAAGAGAAATTTACGGACTAGATAAGGGCCCTGTAGAGAGGTACTTTATTTGGGTGGGTAACATGCTTACCGGTAACATGGGCGATTCGTTACAACACAAACGTCCGGTCACGGACGTTATCGGGGATTATGTGTGGAATTCATTTATCATCGCTTTTCTGAGCTTGATTCTCTCATGGATCATAGCAATCTTTACCGGTGTATTTTCAGCTAAATTTCAATACTCGTTTTTCGATAAAATAGTCACCATGGCTGTATTTTTATGTATGTCTCTTCCATCCTTTTTTATAGGATTGGTTCTAATCAAGTTCCTTGCAATTGATCTCAGGTTGATGCCTGTCGGAGGAATGACTACAGCTGGTCAAACAGGATCTACATGGGACATGATTATGGACATCGGTTATCATGCTATTATGCCGGTACTGGTCTTAACAATGTTAAGTACAGGAAGCCTTACTCGCTATTTCAGAACGAGTATGCTTGAGGTCATCCGTCAGGATTATATTCGTACAGCCCGTGCAAAAGGATTGAAGGAAAGAACAGTTATTTTTAAACATGCACTTCGCAATGCCATGCTTCCTGCCATCACTCTTATGGGATTTGAATTGCCAGCTCTGTTCGGTGGAGCTATTATCCTTGAGAAAATCTTTGTATGGCCAGGCGTAGGACAGGTCTATCTGGAGTCCATAACGATGCGTGATTATCCGTTTATGCTTGGATTCACTATCTTTATGGCTGCGTTGACCCTTCTAGGTACGCTTTTGTCGGATGTTCTCTATGGGGTAGCAGATCCCAGAATTAGATTGAAGTAGGAGGAGATATCATTGTCACTTGAGGCTGCACCACTAAAATCGAAAGCACAGGTTCCTGTCCAGCAGCCCGATTCTCCTTGGCGGATTGCAGTACGACGCTTTTCCCGGAATCGGCTCGCATTAGCAGGACTTTTAATACTTGTATTGATGGTTCTCATTTGTTTCTTTGGACCGTGGATCTCTCCGTATAACATAAACGATTATAAGGTAATAGATAAAAACCAATCACCGAGCAGCGCGCACTGGTTGGGAACAGACAAGTTGGGTCGCGATGTGTTACTGCGCGTAATGTTGGCTGGCCGGATCTCGATTATGGTCGGAGTGGTCGCTACCGTTATTTCAGTTGTTTTAGGCGCCACACTCGGTGCCTTGGCGGGATTTTACAGAAAATTTATTGATTCATTTATCATGCGTATTGCTGAGATCTTTATGTCGATTCCTACGCTGCCTCTTCTAATCATTTTAGGGGCGTTGTTGTCTGATTTGAAGGTACCTCCACAGGACCGGATTTATTTTCTGATGCTGATTCTGGGTGTTCTGTCGTGGCCGGGTCTATCAAGACTGGTTCGTGGACAGATTCTAACGCTTCGGGAGCAAGAGTTTATGCAAGCTACTGAGGCACTAGGATTACGCGATCGGCGTAAAATATTTAGACATTTACTTCCCAATACTGTTCCAATTATTATTGTATCCGCTACGCTGGGTGTGGCTTCTGCAATTTTGGCTGAATCTGCGCTAAGTTATTTGGGACTTGGGGTAGTTCCACCAACTCCATCCTGGGGGAATATGATTTCTGAGGCGAACGGTATTATCGAATTCCGTAAAAGACCATGGCTCTGGATTCCTCCGGGAATATGCATATTAATAACGGTTGTAGCGATTAACTTGATTGGTGACGGACTGCGTGATGCGCTTGATCCAAAAATGAAGAAGTAGGAGATGCGATATGGCAAAAAACTTAGTTGAATTCCGTAATCTCAAAACGCATTTTCATACCTCTGCTGGAGTCGTGAAAGCCGTCGATGACGTGAGTTTCAATATCCGTGAAGGAGAGACTCTCTGTGTTGTGGGTGAATCAGGTTGCGGAAAAAGTGTTACAGCGATGTCTCTGATGCGCCTCGTGGATACCCCTCCTGCGGGCGGGGAAATATTGTTTGAAGGCAAGGATCTTCTGAAGCTTAGCAAAGGTGATATGAGTCAAATTCGTGGTAATGATATATCTGTAATTTTCCAGGAACCGATGTCCTCTCTGAATCCGGTACTGACGATTGGAGAGCAAATTACCGAACCCATATTGCTCCATACACTGTTGAGCCGTAAGGAAGCAAAGGCGCGCGCGATCGAGTTAATTACATTGGTGGGAATTCCTCGCCCTGAGAAAATATATGATTCTTATCCGCATGAACTCAGTGGTGGCATGAGGCAACGAATTATGATTGCAATTGCGCTGAGTTGCAATCCTAAACTCTTAATTGCTGATGAGCCGACAACTGCATTGGATGTTACGATTCAGGCTCAGATTCTGGACTTGATGCGTGACATCAAAGATAAAATAAATACGTCCATTATGCTAATTACTCATGATCTAGGAGTCGTTGCAGAAATGGCCGATTATGTGGTTGTCATGTATGCAGGTAAAGTGATTGAAGAGGCTTCGGTTTACGAGCTGTTCAAGTCACCCAAGCATCCATACACACAGGGCTTGTTAAAAGCCAAGCCAGTGATCAATCAGAAGCAGGATAGACTGTATTCCATCCCGGGTCAGGTTCCTAATCCTATTGAATTGGGACAGAATTGCCACTTCCACGACAGATGTGAGTTTTGTATGAATGTATGCCGTGAGAAGGAACCACCTCTACATACTGACGCTACTGGCCATAAAGTTGCTTGCTGGTTGTATGAAGAGGGGGCGAAATAATATGGCTGAGGCATTGATCGAGATACAAAATCTCAAAAAATATTTTCCAATCACTGGCGGAGTATTTAAACGGGTAGTTGGAAACGTAAGAGCCGTAGATGACGTCTCTTTTCAGATTAATAAAGGTGAATCTTTCGGACTTGTAGGCGAGTCCGGTTGCGGTAAAAGTACGATTGGTCGTACAATCCTCCGTTTGTTGGATAAGACGGATGGCAAGGTTGTGTTTAAGGGTGAGGACATACATGCATTGGATAAAACGAAGCTGCGTTCCCTTCGACCAAAAATGCAGATTGTGTTCCAGGACCCATTTAGTTCGCTTAATCCAAGAATCAAGGTAGGCGAAGCCATTGGTGAGGCTCTTATTGACCATGGCCTATGTAGCCGGAGTGAAGTGAAGGACAGAGTCATTGAGACACTAAAAATTTGCGGGCTTGCGGCCTATCATTATGATCGTTATCCACATGAATTTTCCGGCGGACAACGACAGCGTATCGGTATTGCTCGGGCATTGATTATGAATCCTGATTTTATCGTAGCGGACGAGCCTGTATCCGCCCTAGATGTATCTATTCAGGCTCAAATTATAAATCTATTGAGTGATCTGCAACAGGAGAAACAGCTTACCTATCTTTTCATTTCCCATGACCTTAGTGTGGTGGAGCATTTGTGTGACCGTATCGGGGTTATGTATCTTGGTTCCATGGTAGAGATGGCAAGCAAGGAAGAAATGTTTCGCAATCCGCTTCATCCATATACCAAGGCGCTGCTGTCTGCAGTTCCTATACCGGATCCAACGTTGCGTCGTGAGCGAATTGTCCTGAAAGGGGACATTCCGAGTCCAGCCAATCCACCGTCCGGCTGCAAATTTCATACGCGATGTCCGCTGGCGACTGATATTTGCAAACAACAAGTACCAGAATATCGTGATGTTGGATCTCAACATTTTGTAGCTTGTCACCTGGTCTAACGAGTAAAGAGTTAAATATGGGCATGTCCAGCTTAAGGAATTGGGGTTCTGAACGAGTTGGAAAGCCATCTTAAAAAAGCACAAGTGATTGGCAATATTGCCGTCAGTTGTGCTTTTTTTGTTTTTAACACAATAAAAGGGGAACTTTATATAAAAGTTATTTAGATAAAATCATAATTTTAGTTTCACATGACTTAAATGTATTGTATACATCCCCACGTACGGAGATAGAAAACATCATAATTTACAGAACGTTATTTTTAGGAAGGGTCGACATATGAAAAAAATTCTATCATATAACAACGGGGTCGAGCAGGTATTGAACAAAAGAAAAGATAAAAATTTAAGCAATTTTTAGGAAAAATAAGGGTATACAGAATCGGATTAGCATGATAATCTAATTATGCAGATCGTCAATCTATAAAATCAGATCGTTAGTGTGATTACTTTTGAAGAGGAGGTAACATGAATGAGCGGCGATGAATCTTTTAACATTTCTATTGAGCAAGCGAAGCTGTTGGGGCATTCGCTTCGAGTACGAATTATTAAACAGTTGCTACATACTCCAAGGACGGCAAAACAAGTAGCGGATATGCTCGGAGAATCAGGGGGGAATGTCCATTACCATATGATGAAATTGTATGATGGTGGACTGATTAAGATGGTAGAGGAAAAAAAAGTTGGCGGAGTTACTGAAAAATATTACCTGTCCCGCTCTAAATGGTTCAATACGATAGGATCTGGAGCTGTCGATCCCGTGTTGGCTGATGAGTTTGACTCGAGTAATGTAACCAAATTGATCCTTCGTTTGGATCTTACCAACGATCAAAAGGATGAATTACATGAAGAATTTAAACAGCTGCTTGAGAGGTGGGTGGATAAAACGTCAATGCATACGACGGATAATGATTTAACAATAAGTCAGGAGTATAGCGTAGGAATCCAGATTAAGTCAACAAAGGAGAAAAAAGAAACAGGTGACAATACGGAGGTGTAACAATGAGTATGCTGCGTAACCGTAATTTTTTACTCATGTTTCTTGGGAGAGTGGTCACGAATATCGGAGATTCCCTTTATGCCGTAGCAGCGATGTGGTTGGTCTCTGAATTGGGAGGATCTACTTTTTATACAGGATTAGCTGGGTTTCTTACGATAATTCCTAGGTTTATTCAATTTTTTTCAGGTCCTATAATCGATCGGGTTAATATCCGTTCTCTTCTAATCTATACACAGTTAATACAGGCGGTATTGCTTTTATTAATTCCCATTGCTCACTACATGGGTTTCCTAACTGTGGGTCTTGTTCTTATCGTCTCTCCCATTATCTCCACGTTCAACATGTTTGTCTATCCGGCCCAGATGTCCTCCCTACCACAATTTGTTGAGGATCGAAATCTCTCCAAGGCTAATTCCATGTTCACCTTTGCCAATCAAGGCATTGAAACGGGCTGCAACGCTCTCGCAGGAATACTGTTGGTATCCATTGGGGCAATTTCCATCTATCTTCTTGATTCGGTTATGTTCATGATGAGTACGCTCCTCTTTGCTATGATTAAAGTCTCCAGGGTCAAGCACCTTGAGTCAAGGGGAGAGGAACCTAACAATCTAATACAGATTGTCAAGAAATATGGTTCTGAACTCACAGAAGGTATTCAAATCTTATTTAACAAAACAGTTTCACGCCTTCTTTTTGGAATAATCCTGATTAATTTGGTGGGCGGTGCAACATTTGTCGTTTTGCCGCAATTCAGTAAGGGATATGGAGGTGCAGAGATATATGGCTTATTGCTAATGGCCCAAGCGTTGGGAAGTTTATTAGGAGCTTTGTCGGCACCTTATCTTAGGTTAGAATCAATAGGAATGGGGAAAATTTATGCCGTAGCTTTCATGCTTAGTGGCTTGCTGTGGACGCTCTCTGTTTTTTGTCCCTATCCGTGGTTGATGATATTCGTATACGGATTAGCTTGGTTTCCTGGTGGTGTAACCAACATTTTGATTAATACTTATCTGCAAAAGGGTATACCTACGAATCTGCTAGGAAGAGTTTTTTCAGCTGCTTATAGCCTGAGTGGAATTGCTATGCCTATTGGTTCCTTAATAGGAGGAATTGTGGGTCAGATGGTGGATGGAAGGGAGGTTATTGGATGGAGTGGTTTTGTAGTTATAATGGTCGGAATCTATTGGATGTTGGACTATAAAACACGTTCGCTTCCGAATGCTCAGAATGTAACTGACAGAGCATTTATATCTTAATTACTGATACACAGGCAAACTAATGTTAGGGTAACTCACTTGTTGTCTAAATTGAGCTTTTGATTGGAAAATAGGAGATAGAATACTGCGATATTTAAAGTTATACCCTTAGAATAATTCCTTAAAAACATGGATTCCGTACACTCTGGCATGGGGGTAGGGGGTCCATGTTTTTTTTGGTAACAAAAAAATAAAAAAAATTTAACTTTTTTTCAAAAAAGTGCAGACAAAATGCCTCTTCACTTCGTCTATATCTGTAAGAGGTGATTTTCCGATGAAAAGATGGTGGATACGGGCAGGAATGCTTCTGGCTCTACTCGTTATTATATATTTGGGTGTAAAACCGGACATGCTGGTGGGCAAACCGGGGATTAAAGCTGAATCGGCTGTACTAATGGATATGAACTCCGAGCAGATTCTAATCAACTTTAACGGTTCTGAACAGATTGCACCTGCAGGAATCAGTAAACTGATGACAGAACTACTTGTAATGGAAGCTGTGATTAACGGAGAGTTGCGTTGGGACGACCCTGTAAATATCAGCCTATATGCAAGTTCAGTAGGTGGCAGCCACCTGGGTTTGAAACAAGGGGAGCAGTTCACTGTGCAGGAGCTATTCCAGATTGTAGCCGTCTATTCCGCGAATGACGCTGCTATTGCTCTGGCTGAACATATCAGTGGGACAGAGCAGACTTTTGCAAAAAAGATGAATCAGAAGGCTACAGAGATCGGACTGTCCGACAAGACAGTGTTTACCAATGCAACAGGTATAAGCGAAAAACTACTTGGTCCGAATCGTCCGAAGGAAATACAAGGCCAGACTGTAATGACCGCTGTAGATGCATGCAAACTTGCACGTTATCTGCTGAGTAACTATCCCGAAATATTGAGAGTTTCCAGCCAAATGCAAGTTTCGATGCACCAAAAGGGAATGTACATGAGCAACACCAACTGGATGCTGTCCTCTATTGGCGGACCCTATGCTTACGATGGGAACGATGGATTGAAGACCGGATATGATGTGGATTCCGGCTATCACTTCGTTGGAACGGCGGAGCGAAATGGCAAGCGACTGATCTCCGTTGTACTGGGATCGGACAGTCGTGAGGGACGTTTTATCGAGACACGAAAGCTATTCAATTATGGATTTACCGGTTCAAAGTAAGGGGTAATGGAACTTAGGGCTCTACCGCTGTTAACCAATGGTGTATCATGGTAAAATGATTTACGTATAATTCCAAATTATGATGTATTTCACTTTAAAGGGGGAAATAACTTGAACACAGTGAGTAAAAAAGTATATACTCTCACGCTTACCATGGCGATGTCAATCGCTCTGATTCAACCAGCGGTCCAGGCAGCAGAAGCGGTGAAGCCTACGGCGACAGTCGCTGAATCCATTGCTTCGAAGGCAACACAGACACTACAGCAACTGGGATACATAGATGGCATAACAGATGGAATGAAAGACTCACAAACGCCAATTACCCGTGCTCAGGCGGCAATCATCCTGCAGCGTGTACTTAAACTGGATGCTCCAGCGTCTCTTACTGGTTTCGCAGATGTGTTGGCTAAGGATGGAGCTGCTCCTGCCATTTACGCGCTGAAGCAAAGTGGTCTTATTCAAGGACAAGCCAAAGGATATGCACCAGATGCACCTCTCACAAAAGCACAGATGGCATCGTTGTTTACTCGGGCGTTTGAACTGAAGGATAATGGCATTCAGGTTGTCTACAGTGATATGGCGCAGATTCCGAAGGTTCATACGGAGGATGCCATTCGTTTGAAGCAGCATTTTATTATCGAAGGCAGCGCTTTTAACGCCAAAAATTCGGTGACCCACGGTGAGTTTGCTGACGCACTGTATCTTGCTCTTGGACTTGATGTGCAGTCAGAAGGTCTCACACCTCTGGAAGACTTCTTCAAACAGCCGGCTCAAGCAGGATTCCAGATGTCTCCGGATGGTAAACATCTGGCTTACATGGAGCCTTGGAACAACCGAATGAATATCGTGGTGAAAGAGAATGGTCAGGACAAGGCAGTACGTATCACGAGTGAGACAGAGCGCAGTATAGCGGAATTTGTATGGGCGACAAAGGATAAGCTGTTGTACGTAAAGGATGAAGCAGGGGACGAGAACTATCATATTTATGTAACGGATATCGATGGGAAGAACAGCAAAGATCTGACACCATTTCCGAATACAAGAGCGATCCTGGTAGACTCGCTGGAGAACATTCCGGATGAAATTCTAGTGGGCATGAACAAACGTGATCCGCGGATCTTTGATGTGTACCGGATAAACATCAAGACAGGTGAGGCTGTGCTTGCTGCAGAGAATCCGGGCAATATTACGGGCTGGTTAACAGACCATGACGGTAAAATCCGTGTGGCCATATCGAGTGATGGTAATGTCTCTTCGTTGATGTATCGTGAATCGGAAAATAAACCATTTGAAAATTTGATGACCACCAAGCTTGGAGAAACATTTGCGCCGGTGATGTTCACGTATGATAACAAAAACATCTATGCTGTATCCAATCTGGAGCGGGATAAAACAGCGATTGTCGAATACAGCCCAAGCAGCAAAAAAGTAACAAAAACCATCTATGAAAACAAAGATGTGGACGTATCCAGTTTCGTTCCTTCTAAAGAAAAAGGCACAATCCTTGCAGCTGTCTATGAGACGGACAAGGTTAACTATGAATACTTCGATAATGATTTCAAAAAATTGATGCAGGATATCCAGGCGAAAGTTCCGGCTAAAGAAATAAGCATTTCAAACATAAGTGAAGAAGGTCAGGTTCTGTTCGTTGCCTATAGCGATAAAACCATGGGTACGTATTACTTCTACGATTCCAAGACGGGTAAGCTGGATAAATTAGCTGACGCGGCACCTTGGATTGATGAGAGTAAAATGTCGGATGTAAAACCCATTACGTACAAGTCACGTGACGGTTTAACCCTTCATGGTTATCTGACCCTCCCACAAGGAGCTGAGGCTTCCCAATTGCCATTGGTAGTTGTTCCGCATGGTGGACCTTGGGCCCGGGATTCGTGGGGCTTCAATCCGGAAATTCAATTTCTCGCAAGCCGCGGCTATGCCGTACTACAGGTGAATTTCCGTGGTTCTACTGGATACGGTAAGGAATTCCTGGATGCCGGGAACAAAGAGTGGGGTAAAGCGATGCAGGACGATCTCACAGACGGCGTAAATTGGCTGGTTAAAGAGGGAACAGTTGATGCGAAGCGCGTAGCCATCTACGGTGGATCTTATGGTGGATATGCTGCCCTGGCAGGACTGGCATTCACACCAGAAGTGTATGCTGCTGGAATTAGCTATGTTGGACCATCCAATCTGTTCACGCTGCTGGATTCACTGCCACCTTACTGGGAATCGGAGCGCAACATGTTCTATGAACGTATGGGTGATCCGGAGAAAGACAAGGAGCTGCTGACAGCTGTCTCACCACTGTTCCATATCGATCAGATGAAAGCCCCATTGTTCGTGGTTCAGGGTGCTAATGATCCGCGTGTCAAACAGGCTGAGTCTGATCAGATCGTGGAGGCTCTGCGCAAGCGTGGAGTAGATGTGCCTTATATGCTAAAAGCCAATGAGGGACATGGCTTCGGCAATGTTGAAAATCAATTGGATTTGTATCGTGCTATTGAGAAATTTCTGAACCGTCACCTGATGCAGCAATAGTAGGTTAGTTCAACAAAGAAGACCGTCCCATGGGTTTCATCCAACCTGAGGGACGGTTTTATTTGGTAGAGCAGGGAATGAGTGAATAGGAATACAAGTATATTAATAAATTGACATATGAAATCATTTTGTTTAAAATGACCAGTGAGTCATTAATGTACGATTAGGTTTAATATATATGTATCATTACAGCCATACGCTACTGGATTGCAATCTGACGGGGAGGAAACATGTGATGCAAAAACAAATGAAATGGCCGCTTATCCTATTTGCTATCGGGGTGTTTATGGCTGCGCTGGATAACGGAATTATTACGTCGTCCCTGACGACTTTAAATGCGTCGTTTGGCGTGTCGCCGACATGGGGAGCATGGACAATCACGCTCTATACGCTCGGACTTGCGGTGAGTGTGCCCATTGCGGGTAAGCTCTCCGACCGTTATGGACGCAAGAAGCTGTTTCTGATTGAAGTAGCTTTGTTCGGAATCGGGTCTTTACTCGTTGCGTTAAGCACATCGTTTACCTTCTTCCTGATTGCTCGTGTTATCCAGGCGTTGGGTGGTGGCGGGATTTTTATCATTGCGAGCTCTTACGTATTAAGCAAGTTCCCAGCGGAGCGTCAGGGTACAGCCTTGGGTCTTCTGGGAGGCATGAACGGGGTTGCCGCGATTCTTGGGCCGAATATCGGTGCTTTTATCCTCGACATTACGGGGAATTGGCATTGGTTGTTCTTAATCAATGTACCGATCGCCATTTTGTTGTTTATTGCAGGCATCCGTTATATTCATGAAGAACAGGAGCTGCACCGTAAGGCGGTGGACTGGAGTGGTATCGCGGTCCTGACGTTGGGTGTGCTCAGTCTGATGTACAGCTTCAGCAACCTGGATGGCGTAAATATGCTGCGAAGTCTTGGATCACCGACGTTCTATGGCTTCTTCCTGGCAGGTGTGGTCATTCTGGTCGTCTTCTACTTTCTTGAAAAAAGGCTGGAAGGATCACAACGTGAACCTGTTGTATCTACACAACTTCTGGGCATTGCGTCCTTTCGTTGGACGCTGCTGATTGCCTTTTTCTCAGGAGCCATTCTGGCATCTGTGATCTTCATTCCAGGCTTTGTTGAGCAATACCTCGGGGTATCCAACACAGCCTCCGGCTACTGGTTTACACCGCTTGCTCTGGCTTCAGGCATTGGTGCGGGTGGTGGCGGTTATCTGGTTGACCGCAAAGGGCCAATCTGGACGTTATCTGTAGCAGGTTTGCTGTCGGCAATCGGCTTCCTGCTCTTCCCGCTGTGGGTAGAGCATATCTGGCAATTCGTGATTGCGAGTGTACTCGTGGGGATTGGCTTCGGTATGATGCTGGGAGCTCCAGTGAACGTGCTCGTTACTGAGCAAGCGGGAGAGAACAACAAGGGCATCGCAGTAGCGACCAGTTCCTTGTTCCGTCAGATGGCTATGGCGATCGCGCCAACCATTTTTGCCGGTTTTCTGGCTCGCTCCTTCTCCAACCTGGGATCTAATATTCAGCAGGGTCTCGCAGATAAGGGCATTCAGGTGCCGCCCGAAGCGCTTCAACAATATGCGTCTGGCGGCGGTTCGGCTTCAGGGAGCGATATCTCCAGCTTAACGGAGGGACTATCCCAAATCCCTGATCCGGGCATTCGAGATGTGCTGCTACAGGCTCTACATCAGACAACCGGCGAGGGTTATAGTGGGCTGTTCTGGTCTGCGGTTATTTTCAGTGTACTCACGCTGGTCGCTGCGTTGATTACAGGACGTCAGCGTCATAAAGAGAAGAAGAATCAGGTAGAGATAGCCTCAACAAACTGAATGGATGGACATTCCACATCAAGAGAACAGTGCACCTTTTGCCAGTAAAAAAGGAGCGCTGTTCTTTTTAATTTAACCGTATTGTAACTTTTCATCACCCAGCAATGATTACAATAGAACGAGCGTGAGCGGCGTTTTCTTTTCAGATAGAGAAAACTTCAGAGAACACCGTGTCACAAGCCATTGCGCACGTTTAATGGTAAGTATATAAGTTGTTCGATTTAATTAACACTGTACCGTTGCGGGGTCAGGACAAGTTAAATTCAACTTATATCGTAGTAGTATCGAATTTCATTTTGACAGTGAAGAAGGAATCGATGGATGACAAGCAGAACTAAAGATAAGAAGAAGAAAAGAAGAAAAGGTCTATATATAACGCTCGTATCGCTCGTTGTTTTGTTAATCGGGGGCTATTTGTTTCGTCAGCAGCTTGCTGTAGCGGCCTTCGATCTGTTTCTCGCTGGTTCAGTTGAAGATCAATTGTCCCGTTCCTATGTGCCGCAGGAGGGCAACAATACGCCTGACCCAACAGTATATCGCAAAGAACCGTTCTCGGTGTTGCTTCTAGGTTCAGACAAACGTGCCTATGAGAAAACACGTGGGCGCTCGGACACGGTCATCTATGCCGTTGTTCGTCCCAAAGAATCACGCGTGCTCCTGGTCTCCATTCCTCGTGACACCTATGTGCAGATTGTTGGGCGTGATGCCAACAAGGATGGCGAGGATGATTATGACAAGCTCGCGCATGCCTACGCCTTCGGTGGGGAGAATATGTCTATCAATACGGTGGAGAAATTTCTCGATGCGGATGTTGGTTATTATGCAACGATTAACTTTGATGGGATCAAAAAAGTCGTTGATGCACTTGGGGGCGTGAAGCTGCCGATTGATGAGGACATTGTGAACAAGAACCCTGAACATGTACAGTTCACAATAGAAGGCGGTAAGCCGATCTATGACGGTCAGGAAGCACTTTACTATGTAAGATACCGTGAGGATAGCGATTTTAATCGTACCAAGCGGCAGCAGATTTTCCTGAATGCGATGGCCAATGAGATGCTTAATCTGAACGCCATCAGCAAAATTCCGGAATTAATTCAGATTATGGGAGACAGCTTCCAGACGGATATGCAGCCTTCCTTCATTATTGATCTGGCCAAGCAGGTACTGACTCAGGAAAAACCGCAAATCTCAAGCTTCACTATTTTGGGCGAAGGGATGCGGAAAGACGGAATTTATTATGGCAAGGCAGATGAGAAAGACGTCCAATATGCCAAAGAGCTGATTAACAACTGGATGGATGAGTCGACCCCAGCCGGTGAAGTGATGATTCCTGACCGGCAGAAGATCGAGTAACCAATTCCATACAGACGTTATGTTTTAACATCGATCAGCAGTGCGTTTATTGGCGGGCTGCTGTTTTTTTTACTTTGTAGAAGGAATCCTGCCTTTTGGAACATCTTGCGATCTAATGCGTACTATGTAAGTTGAATGTAATAAGCTGAATGATGAAATTCACAAGGAGGATACGTAAGGGTATGAACATCGCATTTTTTTTGCTGCCCAAACAAGAAGTTACGTGCGTAACGTCGGATTCTACTCTGCGGCAAACGTTGGAACGGATGGAATATCATCGGTTCACGGCGGTGCCCATTTTGAATAAGGAAGGCAAGTATATTGGCACGGTTACCGAAGGTGATCTGTTGTGGTATATGAAGAACTCCGAGGGAAAGATTACATTTGAAAACGCTTCAAAATTTCTGCTCAAAGACGTTCCACTTCGGCTGGACATCAAGCCGGTATCCATTGAAGCCAACATGGAGGATTTGATCAATCTGGCCAAAGTTCAGAACTTTGTGCCGGTCGTCGATGATATGGAGCGCTTTATTGGGATCGTAAGACGGAGTCAGATTATTGAGTATTGCGAGGGCATTGTAGCTAAGGAATCCATGAAAGTGAAGTAAGTCAAAATAAATTTTGATATTGTTGCAACAGCGTGGATAATCACAGCCGTCCGGTATCATGTTAAACTTAAGAACAGCTGAACTTAAATGAATTTTCGACAAGATAAAATACGAATTCGTTGTACGGGGTCCCCGCAAAGTACCTGAGATAAGTTTCGGAGGACTTCTCCGCTTTTTGGGATAATTTTGCGGCCCCCCTTTTTATGCTATAATGGAGAATAAAGCTTTTTCGGGGGAGAGTGACTTTCGCCAATATGCCTAAGGAACTGGATGTAGCCAAACGCGCAAAAGTGATTGAATGGCTTAAAACCGAAGTGCTTGATCAGGTATCCCGATTATTCAAAGCGTTATGGGAAGGCAGTACAACCCGAATCGGGGACAGTCTCGCCAGTTTGATGATGAGTAGTTACATATTGGGCCGCAGGCTCGGTATTCCTTTCAAGGATCTGGATGCACTGCTTGTTGAGAAATTGAAAAAGCATAAACAGGAAGGTCACCAGTTGGAAGATTGGTACCAGGATATTTCCGCGCTAGAAGATCACATGCGTAAGAGGTGAATTTGTTGAAGTTTAGCTTTAAATCAGCTGTCTGGAGCGTAGTTTATCTGCTCTTGCTACTTTCGCTGTTAACTCCTTTATCGGTTTTGGCCATATTTTTCATGATGATACCTGGAGTTATTTTGTATGCTTCATTACCGGTAAAATCTTTCATATGGCATCTCGTCCCAGTGGCGATTATTTTGGTCATATTTAGTCCGATTTATTTGTTATTGCTGCTTTTGTTCACCCTGCCCGCCATTGTTATGGGCAATGCGTATAAGAAAAAGAAGTCGGCCCTGTACGCTTTAATGGCCGGAAGTGGAGCCATGCTGGCCGAATATCTGTTGCTCCTGTTGATTGGAAGTGTAATCTTCCAGTTTGATTTGTCGAGTTATATTAATGATGTGGTCAGATTGACGATTGAACCGCTGACGAATACATCCAATCAGATGGTAAATGGGTTTGTATGGACACCTGAAATGACTCAGGATGTTGCAAGACAGACGCAGCTTATGATTCCTTTTGCCCTGGTGGTCACGTCTCTGGTCATGGCTCTAATCACACATCTCATTGCACGTCCGATTCTGAACGTTATGGGCGTGGTTGTACCGAAATTTCCACCTGCGCGTGAATGGCGCATGCCGCGTGCCCTGATCTGGTACTACTTCCTGGCATTGTTGTTCGAAGTGATATCCAGGCAGAGTGACGGAACGTACTGGACCATGATTGCCATGAACCTGTCGCCTCTAATCAATTTGGGCTTCATGATTCAAGCCATCGGATTCTTCTTCTTTCTCTCACATGCAAAGAAATGGAATCCGGTTGTACCGTATTTGCTGGCGGCGGCAGTTTTCTTCATTGGACCGCTGCGGATTATCGGGATTATCGATCTGGCGTTCCCGCTTCGCGAGGCAATATCGAAACCAAAACGATAGGGTGATGAGTCATGCCTAAATTTCTGAAGAAACGCTGGCACGGCTACTATACCGTATGGGCGTTCATACTGCTGCTTCTGCTTGTTATGTTCGTGACCATTTACAACTGGACGCTTGGTTTGATTAGTCTGATACTGGCTTCGGCGCTGGGAATCGTCATGATTAAGGCGGAGCTAGCGTTCCGTCGTGAGCTTAACGACTACATTAATGGCCTCTCCATTCGGATTAAGCGGATGGAGGGGGAAGCGGTCAGTATGCTCCCATTCGGTATTGTGCTGTACAGCGAAGATCGTACCGTAGAGTGGCATAACCGCTTCGTCGCGGACATGTTCCAAGAGAAGACGATGGTTGGCAATCCGCTGCAAAATTTATTTCCCAAACTTCCTCAACCGAAGGAGAAAAAGGATGGGACCAAGGAGCCTTCCAAGGAACTTCATGACGAATTCCAACTGGATGATCGATATTATGGAGTTATCCATAACCCGCAGGAACGGTATGTATATGTATACGAGATTACGGAGCTAGCCATTCTTCGTGATAAATATGAGAATGAACGCATGGCACTAGGCATTCTGGTTCTCGATAACCTGGACGAAGCAGCCCAGGGTATGGATGATCAGCAGCGGACTGCACTGATTGCCCGCGTAACAAGTGAGATCACGTCCTGGGCGAAGCGGTACGAGGTATACCTGCGCCGCCTTTCCTCTGATCGTTATCTCATGATGCTGAACTACAAGTCTTTGCAGGAACTGGAGCAGAGCCGATTTGTCATTCTGGATGAAGTCCGGGAGATGACGGCTGATCTTAAGGTGCCGATGACACTAAGTGTTGGACTGGCATTTGGTTCGGATACCATCAGTGAGATGGGAGAACTGGCTCAGTCCAGTCTGGATATGGCACTTGGCCGTGGTGGTGATCAGGCTGCCGTAAAATCTGGACAACGGCTGTCCTTTTACGGTGGGAAGTCCAACGCTGTGGAGAAACGTACACGGGTAAGAGCCCGGGTTATCGCGCATGCATTGCGTGATCTGATGCAGGAGAGCGACCGGGTGATTATCATGGGTCACAAAATGCCCGATATGGATGCGATTGGCGCGTCCATTGGGGTATGGAAAGCGGCAAGTCTGTACAATGTGGAGGCACGAATTGTGCTGGATGGGCCAAATCCTTCCATTGAACGCATGATGGAACAGGTGAATAAGGATGAGAAGCTGTCCAAAGCCTTTGTGTCACCGGAACAGGCAACGCAGATGATGACGGAGCATACGCTGCTCGTTGTTGTCGATACGCATAAGGCATCCATGACAATGGAGCCGAAACTGGTTCAATCCGCTACACGTGTCGTGGTTGTGGATCATCACCGTCGGGGTGAAGAATTCATTAACGATGCAGTGCTGATCTATCTTGAACCCTATGCATCATCTGCAGCAGAGCTGGTAACTGAGCTTCTTCAGTATATTCATGACAAGGTACAATTCACTCCGCTGGAAGCGACGGCGTTATTAGCCGGAATTACGGTGGATACGAAGCATTTTGCACTTCACACGGGATCGAGAACGTTTGAAGCGGCAGGCTTCCTGCGTCGTAGTGGTGCAGACACCATTATGATCCAGCGGCTGATGAAACAAGATCTGTCAGAATATATTGCTAAGGCAGAAATCATAAAGCATGCTAAAATGGTATACGGGAACATTGCGCTGGCGGTCACGGACCCTGGCAACAAGATTCCACAGATGATGATCGCCCAAGTGGCGGACACATTGCTCAATATGACCGACGTGGTCGCTTCATTTGTCATTAGTGAACGCCCGGATGGACTAATTGGCATCAGCGCGAGGTCGCTGGGGCGCATGAATGTTCAGGTGGTCATGGAACGACTGGGCGGTGGCGGACATTTGACGAATGCTGCCGTGCAGCTTGAAGGAACGCTTGGAGAGGCGGAAAAACGGCTGACGAACGTACTGGCTGAAATCGAAAAGGAAGAGGGTTTGTTCGAATGAAAGTCATTTTTATAAAAGATATGAAGGGTCAAGGCAAAAAAGGACAAGTGAAGGAAGTGTCCGAGGGATATGCACAGAACTTCCTTCTGCCACGGGGAATCGCACGTCCAGCAACAGACGGAAACATGAAAACACTCGACAACCAGAAGGCAGCGGAAGACAGACGTAAGCAGGAAGAGAAAGCAGAAGCGGAAGCGCTGGCTAAAAAGCTGGAAGCTGAAGTGACTGAACTGAAGGCAAAAGCCGGCGAAGGCGGCCGTCTGTTCGGTGCAATCACAAGCAAACAAATCGCAGAAGCTCTGGCAGCGAAAGGTCTGAAAGTCGACAAACGCAAAATTGAACTGGACGAGCCTATTCGCACACTCGGCGTAACGCAAGTCACCGTCAAGGTTCACCCTGAAGTGAAGGCTACCTTGAAGGTACAGGTAACGGAGGAGTAAGATGGGCGGCGAAATGTTATTCGACCGGATTCCCCCACAGAACCTGGAAGCCGAACAGGCCGTGCTGGGTGCAATCCTGTTGCAGGGCGAAGCCCTGATTACAGCGATGGAACGGGTGCAAACCGAGGATTTCTATGATAAACCCCATCAATTAATTTTTGAAGCGATGATCCAGCTTGGCGAGGGAAATCAACCGATTGACCTCGTGACACTGACTTCGCTACTGAAGGATAAAGGTGAGCTTGAGGACATCGGCGGCGTCAGTTATCTGGCCAAGCTGGCTCATGGTGTTCCGACTGCTGCGAACGTGGATTATTACGCTCAGATTATCGAAGAGAAATCCATGCTGCGTCGCCTGATTCGTACGGCTACGCAGATCGTGAGTGAAGGATACACGGGCGGCGAGGATGTCGCGGCTATGCTTGGAGAAGCAGAGCGGCGAATTCTGGAGATTTCCAACCGACGTTCCAGTAGTGGTTTTATAGCCATACAGGATGTACTTATGGAAGTGTTCGACCGTGTGGAGACGCTGCATCAGAACCGGGGAACGACGACGGGTATTCCGTCAGGGTTTATCGATCTGGACAAGATGACCGCCGGATTCCAGCGGAGCGACTTGATTATTGTAGCGGCACGTCCATCTGTAGGTAAGACCGCTTTCGCCCTGAATATCGCTCAGAATGTAGCCATTCGTGCGCAGGAGACGGTTGCGATATTCAGTCTGGAGATGTCAGCCGCACAGCTCGTACAGCGTATGATCTGTGCAGAGGCCAATCTGGATGCGGGTGTCATGCGTATGGGTGACTTCAAAGGTGATGAGGATTGGCAGAAGCTGACGATGGGCATTGCAGCCTTGAATGAAGCAAATATCTACATTGACGATACGCCAGGGATCACCGTAGCTGACATTCGTGCGAAATGCCGTCGTCTCAAGAAAGAGAAAGGCCTTGGCATGATTCTGATTGACTACCTTCAACTAATTAGTGGACGTGGTAAAGCCGGCGAGAACCGTCAACAAGAGGTATCCGAGATTTCGCGTACACTGAAACAGATTGGTCGGGAATTGGAAGTTCCGGTTATTGCCTTGTCTCAGCTGAGCCGGGGTGTAGAGCAGCGTCAGGATAAGCGTCCGATGATGAGTGACTTGCGGGAATCGGGTTCGATCGAGCAAGATGCCGACATCGTAGCGTTCCTGTACCGGGATGACTACTACAACCAGGAGACCGAGAAGAAAAACATTATCGAGATTATTATCGCCAAACAGCGTAATGGTCCGGTAGGCACGGTGGAACTGGTCTTCCTGAAAAACTTTAATAAATTCGTTAACTACGAGCGGGCACATAATGACGCCTTTGCCATGTAGGGGACAGGCACAGACTGCTTCGATCAGGAAGTGAAATCGTCTGTCCCGGCATCTATCATTAGATCATATGAACTCATAAGTACGTTGTGAATGCGACATATAGCGTTGGATTTGAATGCGTAGCGTATAACCGGGGTTAGCCGTCAAGCAAGCTTTGACTGGCTTCGCCGGTTTTTTGCGTCGAAATATGGAGTCAATTCCGAACATTAGAGTTGGAGGATATCTAATTGTTCGCCATTTGATTTGACTTTGAAAAAAGGGACTGGTACACTAGTACTGCTGCGTTAAAGCAGCGAAAACCTTCCCTTGGATGTAAACCGAGGGGGATTTTCACTGTCCGTTAGCACGCTTCTCCGCTGGTAATTTCACTTCAAATTCCTGCCGAGATAGAGGACGGACAGACCAATACAAAGGTGCGCAAGGCACCCACGGAGGTATGTACTATGTCAACGGTAGTTGTAGTGGGAACGCAATGGGGAGACGAAGGTAAAGGCAAGATTACGGATTATTTGGCGGAATCCGCAGATGTGGTAGCTCGTTACCAAGGTGGTAACAATGCAGGACACACGATTCTGATCGATAACAAAAAATATAAATTGACGATGATTCCATCGGGTATCTTCTACACAGATAAAGCATGTGTAATTGGTAACGGTATGGTTATCAATCCGAAGGCACTCATCGAAGAAATTAACTATATTCATGACAATGACTTTACGACCAAAAACCTGTCTATCAGCGAACGCGCACACATCATCCTGCCATATCACATGGTACTGGATGCATTGGAAGAAGAGAGCAAAGGGCCGAACAAAATCGGTACAACAGGTAAGGGAATTGGCCCATGTTACATGGACAAATCAGCCCGTATCGGTATTCGTATGGTTGATCTGCTGGATGCGGAAGAGTTCGAACTGAAACTGCGTCATCTGGTAAAAGAAAAAAACCGTGTAATCGAGCAAGTCTATGGCGGCGAGCCTGTAGATGTAGAAGAAATTTTGAAAGATTACCTGGGATATGCAGAAATTCTGCGTCCTTATGTGCGTGATACATCCGTTGTGCTCAACGAATACATCGATGAGGACAAAAAAGTATTGTTCGAAGGTGCACAAGGTGTGATGTTGGATCTTGATCAAGGAACTTATCCATTTGTTACTTCATCCAATCCGTCCGCAGGCGGCGTATGTATCGGTTCTGGCGTTGGCCCAGCCCGTATTCAGCAGGTTATCGGTGTGGCTAAAGCCTATACAACACGTGTAGGAGATGGTCCTTTCCCGACAGAGCTGCATGATGCCGTTGGTGACCAAATTCGTGAGACCGGACATGAGTACGGTACTGTAACTGGACGTCCGCGTCGTGTGGGCTGGTTCGACAGTGTTGTTGTTCGCCACGCTCGTCGTGTCAGCGGAATTACGGGTCTGTCCCTGAACTCCCTGGATGTAATGACAGGTCTGGATACGGTGAAAATCTGCACAGGATACAAATTCCGTGGCGAGGTTATCACTCACTATCCAGCAAGCCTGAAAATGCTGGCAGAATGTGAAGCGGTATACGAAGAGCTTCCAGGCTGGAGCGAAGATATCACTTCGGCGAAGAAGCTGGAAGACCTGCCTGTGAACACACAGAACTATGTGAAACGTGTTTCCGAACTGACAGGCATTCCAATTGCCATCTTCTCTGTAGGCCGTAACCGTGAGCAAACGAATCAGGTTCTTCCTATCTACGAATAAGCAGCTAGCTTAACCTGGCAATACGAAGTTAAACGTTCATCCAAATGATATGCCTATACAGGCATCATAGAGCCCCAGATATCGCTCAAATAGCGATATCTGGGGTTTTTCGCACATCTCCCTGATATAATCCCCGAATTTCCGTCAATACTGGTTAACAGTAGACTCATAGATCCTGAACATCGAATGTGATATAGGGTCGGAAAACGGAGGGAGAGAACGGGAATGAAGTTGCTTCAATGGTTCATTAAAATATTGCTTACCGTGATGCTGGTCAGTTCACTGACCCTGCTGACAACCGGATTAATCGTTCAGTCATATGTAAAATCGCTGCTGGCGAGTTTCAATATTCAGTGGGAAGGCCAGCCCATGGGATTAACGGCCATGTTCCAGGGTGCACTGGGTGGTAAATCCAGTGAAGAGAAGAAGCCGGGAACGGGCACGACAGATCAGCCAGCAGGAGCGGAGGAGGAACACGTTCCAGAAGATGCGATCTCTGTCATGGTCAATGGAACAGAAAGTGGAGAAACAGGCGCGAATACAGGCAACAGCTCAAGACAGGGTACGGGAACAAACGAGGGCCAAGGAGCAGGTTCAGGAACGAACTCTTCTGCTACGGGATTGAGTCCAGGGGGGAGCTCAGGCACGGGAACAGACGCAGATGCTGGTTCAAATGCTGGAACCGATTCAGGGACAACAACGGGCAACAGTACAGCATCGGGCAACGGAACAGGTACGAATTCCAATGGTACGTCTTCTTCAGGAAATGATGAGATTGTAGTATCTCCCGATGACATCACAGGCAAGAAGGACAAGCTGCCGCTGGAGGAAAAAGAAAAGATTTTCAGCCTGCTGATGAACAAGCTGCCTCAGAAAGAAATGCAGCAAATCTCAGGCGCCATGGAAGGTGGCCTGACTGAGCAGGAGCTGCGCGATATTGAGCAGGTGATCTCCAAATATCTGACGAGCGAAGAATACGATAATCTGATGGAAGTCCTTCAGGCGGAATAAGCATACAATTCAACCATATGAGGCACTATATAGCAAGAGTTTAACAAAATCCTTCACCAGAGATGATCTGGCGAGGGATTTTCTATTTGTATTTTTATGAAAAAGAAAACACATTTCAGTGGGTCTTAGAACCTAGTCTTAAAAAATGATCAAAAGTACATAGTATACCTGAAGTAGAGGTGTTACGGGGAAGAATATTGATCTTCCATCTTATGGATAATACAGGAAAACCAAGCGTGGCGCGGCTTTGCCCTATGACGTGTACAGTTGAAATGAGTGTAAAACCTGTGTTAAAGTATACGGGTGTGATAAAAGGTTAAAATTTTGACACTTTTATGAGCGCAGCTAAAGTCCTGATTTGCGGACACCCGAATACAAATATCGACAAGCATGGGACAGACACAATGGGTGATGTCTTGACAGAAATGCGAACTGAGAAGTGCTGAAAAGGAGAGAATCATGAAAGGTTTCAGAGGCATACGCCAACCGGGCAAGAACCGGGAACACGAACAATCCGGGGAACACCGGACGGCCGAAGACAAAAACAACATGAGCATGTCCAACTTCAGTAGTAACAAAAAGCGCGTTCTGGCCTCGCGCAAATGGATCATTACAGCAGCATGCGGTTTATTCATCGCTGCATCGATCGGATTCGCAGGCAAACAATACGTTGCTGCAAACACCGTTCCATATTATAAAGTGATGGTTAAAGGAAATGAGATTGGCACCATCACGGATGAGGCGCAATTACAGAAATTATTTGCAGACAAAACCGAGGAATTCCAAAATAAATATCCAGAAGCGGAAATGGTGCTGAACACAGACGGCATCACGACCGAAACCATTAAAGCATACAAACCCGTAGTGAACAGTGATGAGACGCTGGACAAGCTCGGCGACATGCTTACCGCCTATGCTAAGGGTGTAGAGCTCAAGGTAGACGGTGAAGTGATCGGCATTGTGAAGGATCAGGCAACAGCAGACGCGATTCTGGAACAAGTGCAGAACAAGTACATATCGGCATCGGCTGTGCGCAGTTCGCTCAAGACGAAGTCGGTATCGGCCAACTCATCGAAGAAAGCCGAGGGGCCGAGTACTACGCTGAAGTCGGTAGGCATCAAGGAAGATGTAGCGACAGATGTGGTGAAGGCTGATCCAAACAAAATATGGGATGTGTCCGAGGCGGTTAAAGCTTTAACCGTTGGTAAAGACGCGCCTGTAACCTATGTCGTGCGTGAAGGAGATACGATCTCTTCCATTGCTGCCAAATACGAAATTACGCAAAGCGAGATTCGCAAACATAATCCGGGCATCAAAGAAACGTCGCTGCAAATTGGGGACGAGCTTACGCTGACGGTGCCAAAGCCAGCCGTTACGGTTAAATCGGTTGAGCAGGTGGTTGAACAGATTGAGATTAAACCGCAGGTGGAAGTACGCAAAAGTGCTGAGCTCAAAGCAGGCACAACCAAAGTGGTGCGTCCAGGTCAAAGCGGTCTGAAGAGCATGCAATATCGGATAACGAAGGAAAATGGAGAAGTCGTTCAGGAAGAATGGCTTGGCCAGGAAGTCATCAAAGCAGCGGTTACTGAAGTAGTCCTGAGTGGAACCAAAGTGGTCGGTGAAGGTACAGGCGAATTTGCTTGGCCAGTATCGAACGCTACGATGAGCAGCAGCTTTGGACAACGCTGGGGTCGCCAGCACAAAGGTGTGGATCTTGTCGGTAACCGGGACGTGAAAGCGTCTGATGAGGGCGTGATTACTTTTGCAGGACAAAAGAGTGGTTATGGCAATGTGATTATTATTAACCACCGTAATGGATACGAAACACTATATGGGCACTTGAACAGCATCGGTGTTAAGGTTGGTCAAGTCGTCGAAAAAGGTGAGAGCATCGGCGTCATGGGCAACACGGGCCGTTCGACCGGAACGCATCTGCATTTTGAGATTATCAAGAACGGAACGGTGGAAAATCCGTTGACATACTTGAACTAGTTATATCGCAACCCGGGGCAAGGTTGGCAGTTGATGCTGGCCTTGTTTTTTGCTGCTGTAAAAATTTTTCAGTTTGGGCTGTACATTGGCCCTGATCGGGATGTGACGGTGCTCCAGGTATGTTAAACTATAGACTATAGGCAACAAGACATATGATATAGACCATATTCAATGAAATCGTAGGAAACACAATTTATATAAGTTGAATAAGAGAGATAGACCGCTCAGGCGGATCAAGCAGGATATAGGGGTGAAGACAGCCGATGCAGGGGAAGATTTTGGTGGTGGACGATGAACAGCCCATTGCGGACATTCTGAAGTTTAATTTGGAAAAAGAGGGGTACGAGGTCATCTGCGCTTTTGATGGCATTCGTGCGGTTGAATTGGCGTTATCCGAGAAGCCGGATCTGATGCTGCTGGACCTGATGCTGCCAGGTAAGGATGGTATGGATGTGTGCCGCGAGGTGCGTGCCCATCTGGAGATGCCGATCATTATGCTGACCGCAAAGGATGGCGAGATCGACAAGGTGCTCGGTCTGGAGCTGGGCGCGGATGATTACGTGACAAAGCCTTTCAGTACGCGCGAGCTGCTCGCCCGGGTGAAAGCACAGATGCGCAGACGCCAGAAGCCTGCCATCACAGCTGAAGCGCCAGAAGACGAGGAGAAGCAGGTCATGCGTTTATTTGATCTGGCGTTTGATATGGACATGTATACAGCTTACAAAGGCGGCGAACCGCTGGATCTGACCCACCGTGAGTACGAACTTCTCTATTATATGGCGAAGCATTCCGGCAAGGTCATGACACGTGAACATCTGCTGCAGGCGGTATGGGGATATGAATATTTCGGGGATGTGCGTACCGTGGATGTTACGATTCGTCGTCTGCGTGAGAAGATTGAGGAGAACCCGAGCAAACCGGAAACGATTCTGACTCGCCGCGGGCTGGGATATCTCGTGCGCAGTCCCAAAAGCGTGGGGATATAATGGGACGTTTCTCGCGATTTTCGTTCTTTCGAACGATTCAGGCGAAACTGATTATTATCTATGTACTGCTGATTCTGATTGCGATGCAATTGATCGGTGTTTATTTTGTCAGTGCAATGAAGAACTCACTGACCAGCAACTTCACTGAGGATTTGCAGGCGCGGGCTGAGATGCTCTCTGTGCTTGTAGGGGAGACGATGGCTGGTGGGGAAGCTGAGGCTGGCGAGGACAAAACGGAAAACCTGCGTGTGTTGGTTAACAACCTGTTCAACATTAACGGCGCCGAGATTCAGGTGCTGGATGCCAGCGGCAAAGTGCTGACCACCTCGCTAAGTTCCCATTCAGACTATGTTGGGCGCAAAAACACCCAGACCGTTGTCAGCCGTGCGCTGCAAGGCATTCGGGACAATGAGGAATATATCGTGGACGAGGATAATGTTCGCAAAAAGGTCGTTGCCAAGCCAGTACTGTCCGGCGGCAAGATTATCGGCGCGGTCTACATCGCCGCTTCGATGAATGAGTTATATGCCACAATGGAGGGCATTAACAAGATTTTTATCTCCGGCATTTTGATTGCCTTGGTATTAACCGCAGTGCTTGGTGTCATTCTGTCACATACGATAACGCAGCCGATCAAGGAAGTTACCCGAAGGGCGACGGCGGTCGCGGAAGGCAACTTTGATCAGCAGACCCCTGTATTCGGAACGGATGAGATTGGCCAGCTCAGTCGGGCGTTTAACTATATGACTAGCAGATTGCGAGATGCACTCTCCCAGAACGAAGAGGAGAAGGAGAAGCTCACGTCCATTCTGACCAATATGAGCGATGGCGTGGTCGCAACGGACGAATATGGCAAAGTCATTCTGGTGAACCGTCGTGCGAGCAGCATTCTAGGCATGCGTCCGGCGGACATTGAAGGAAGGCATTTTGCGGTATTGCTGGGTATTGATCCGGAAGATGCAGAAGCGTTAGCGAGTGGATTTACAGGTTCGACGCTGCTTCAGATTGCGCCTGCGGGACAGGAAGATCCCGTTGTCATCCGCATGACGTTTACACCGGTTCATCGTCGTGAGCTAGGCATTACAGGTACGATCGCTGTGCTTCAGGACGTCACGGAGCAGGAAGAACTGGAAGCTTCACGACGTGAATTCGTGGCGAATGTCTCTCATGAGCTGCGTACACCACTGACCACCATTAAGAGCTACGCGGAAGCGCTGGATGATGGAGCTCTGGAAGATCCGCAGCTCGCTGGACGATTCGTTGGGGTAATCCAGAATGAGACGGAGCGTATGATTCGCTTGGTTACGGATTTGCTGCATCTGTCCAGGCTCGATTCCAAGGAAGCGATGCTGCGCAAACAGCCAACCGACATCATGGAGATGTTGGAAGAAGTGTCGGATCGTTTTTCGTTCCAGATGCATCAGAAGGATATTCAACCTGTGCTTTCTGTAGAGAACGGGATTCCAGCGGTTCCGCTGGATCGCGACCAAATTGATCAGGTGCTTGATAATGTTGTGTCCAACGCGCTGAAATACACGCTCGAAGGTGGCACGATTACAATTGCAGCCAGACGCAATGATGATCATACTCTCGCCATATCGGTGACCGATACGGGGATGGGAATTCCACAGCGGGATTTGGATCGCATTTTTGAACGGTTTTATCGGGTAGACAAGGCTCGTTCCCGCAGTATGGGCGGCACAGGGCTTGGGTTGTCCATTGCCCGGGAAATTGTGAAGGCCCATGATGGCAATATCTCACTGGAGTCCGAGGTGGACGTGGGGACAACGGTAACGTTCACACTGCCTATGCGTGAGGAAGGAGGTGAGCACCTTGAAAGAGCGGATTAAATCTCTGGTGCTTGCTTCCCTCGTCGTTGCCAGTTTGGTACAAAGTTACTTCCTGATCTATCGTTTGCCCGGTGGTGGTGATTCGATTGTGACATCAGAGACGAACTATGTGAAAACCGAGAATATGGGCCAGGAGCGCAATATTGAAGATTTAATTTTCCCTGATCAGTTGGTTATTCATCTAGGGGAGGACAAACATACGGTGTTTTATCCGGGTAATACATTCTATCAGTTGATCTATTCACGGTTGCAGGGACGTACGTTTGATGATTTCCAGCGTCGGAGCGTGCAATCGGTCAACTGGGATCAGATTCGGAAGGAGAATCCTGGCTTTGAGCTGTCGTTCAAGGAAGGCATCCCTGTAGCGTTGTTGCAGCGCGTAATGCGGCTCGGGACAGACTCCCTCTTCCAAGGGGAAACGATTAACCGGATCTCGATCTATACCGCCAAAAATGAAACAAAGGCTCACGCACTGTTCTTCAGCGCCAAAGGCGATGTGGTCTACGAGGCGACGCAGGCGGATCTGACAGTTCAGGACGTGCAGCAGCATGTCGACTTCGGCAGCAGCTGGACACCTTATATGCTGATGGACGGCGGGTATTATATCCCGGCAGAAGCACTGGAAACGATTGAGGCTGACGTGCCTACAGGCCAGTTCACTGTCGAGCAAATGCAGCGCAGCCTATTCTTTGATCCAAGTATGACCCGAAACATTCGGGAAAAGGATGGATCGGAGATCTATACAGACAGCAAACGCAGTCTGCAAGTGAAGCAAGAACAGCGCTGGATTAGCTACACTGATCCGGCGGCGCCGCCTGCGGGACAGATTGATGCAGCGAAGGATGCGCTGTCCGCGGTTGATTTTGTGAATCAGCACGGCGGCTGGAAAGGTCGTTCGCGCATGATGCTGGATACAACCGATACAAAGACGAAGCTTCAGTTCCAGCAATATTACAGCAGCTTCCCGATTATGGACTCGATGCAGTTCAGGTTCGGTACGATCAGCATGGAGATGCAGCAGGAGACGGTGTCCAGCTATGAACGTTCGCTCGAATATCTGAACGAAGGCGCGGAGACGAAGAAATCGGTCACCCTGCCCGGCGGGGACAAGCTGAAGGCGCTCATCCAGAAGGTGGCGGGAACCAATCGGAAGGTTGTAGACGTGTATCCGGCGTACCGTCCATCCAGCATTGAGGACGGGCTGAAGCTCATCCCGGTGTGGGTAATCCATTTCGGAAACGGTGAGGAGACCACCGTTTCTTGATGGGTTATAGTCATTGAACATAAGGTGGGCTGCACTATCCACTCCGCGGTCAGAACAACCTTCCGATGGCTGTTGTGAGCTGTTGCAAGGGAGGTTCGCCGGGTCGGAGATCTAACCAATCTGACAAGCCTTAAATGCCGAATTAGCATCAAACTCGAAATCTAACGAACTTCAGCGACGTTATTCCATCGAAAATGAGTGAAAACGGATGGGAAACCTATAAATAATTGAGATAACTTCTCTCAGATTCGTTAGATTACAAACTTGTGGAAAATAGCACAAATAGGGCGTGTACAGTTCGTTAGGTGGAAATAACGATATAAGCGTGTCATCTTCATGTTGACGTTCCAAGCTCATGTTACGTAAATACGATGAGTTTCCCAACGCATGTTGTAACGCTGTATGTCCAAAGGTGTTCAGCCATTTGTACTTACTTGTGATATTGTTGGTGAAGCGTATTATTTGAGGTGGACATTCTACCGTGTGGAACAAGTAGCGCTAACGTGGACATACGGCTGTATTTTGTGTGAGTTGTAGAGAGTATGTCAGTCAGTTAACTTCTAGGGAGGTGGATGTTTTGGATTGGGGACGGGCGAAAAATGTGTTGATCTATGCCTTCCTGCTGCTCAATCTGGTGCTGGGATACCAGATCTGGATGGATGCACGGGAGACGGCCGGAGCCAATCTGGACTTCACCTCACTGGCGGATAATACACAGCAGGCGATGGAGGAGAAGGGCATTCAGGTGCTGGCTCCTATTCCGAATGAGACGCCGAAGCTGCCGAAGCTGTCGTATGAGTTTATTGAAGATAACAAGACAGGCATTGAGGTTGAATTGGAAAAGCCTGTGGACAGCAAGCTGATCTTCTCGCAAAGCGAGCTGGAGGATGCACTGCAGGACGAGATTCCCCAGATCGGTACGTATCGATGGGATCAGCTGATGGCGGAGGATGGGGCATTTGTGCTTCATCCGTTGGTGGATGGCAAATGGCCGCTCTTTAATGTTAGTCTGGAGCTATTCTACAGTGACCAGAAAATCACGGGTTACCGTCAGACTCCGGTGCGGATTACGACAGCGGAGGAAAGCGATCAGCAGGTGCTTCCGGCGTCGAAGGCGCTGGGTACGCTGATCGAGAACTTTTTGCCAAATGATGCGATTGTCAAAGATATTCAGTTGGGCTATTACGGCCAGTTGTTCAATTCAGATATGCAGGTGGCGATGCCGGCATGGCGGTTCGTGCTGGAAAGTGGCGAAGTGTTGTACGTGCAGGGCATCAGCGGGGATGTATTTAGTCCCAAGACAGACAAACCAGGGGAGTAATGCGTTATGGGGATTTATTTTACCGTGTTATCCAGCGGTTCGACAGGGAATGCCACGGTTATACAGCATGGGGGCACGTCCCTCATGATTGATGCAGGTCTCAGTGCGAAGCGGCTGGAGGCATTGTTTCTGGAACGGGAGATTTCGGGAACAGAGCTGGACGGGATTCTGGTTACACATGAACATTCCGATCATATTAAAGGACTAGGCGCGATGTCTCGGAAATATAATTTACCAATCTATGCAAATACGAATACGTGGGCGGCACTGGAGAAGTCCGTTGGGGCGATTCCAGAGGAAAACCGGAGGGTGTTTGAGACGGGAGAGAAGCATGATTTTGGCTCCCTGCGCGTGGAATCCTTCGGCATCTCCCATGATGCGGCGGAACCGGTAGGGTACACATTCGATGATGGCAGTGAGAAGTTGTCCGTCGCGACCGATCTCGGGTATATGAGCGACAAGGTTCGCGATGCAATCTCGGATTCGGATGTACTTGTGCTGGAGGCGAATCATGATGTCGAATTGCTGCGTATGGGGCGGTATCCATGGAACACCAAGCGCCGCATCCTGAGCGACATTGGGCATTTGTCGAACGAAGCGGCGGGAGCAGCGCTTAGTGAACTGATGAACGGACGCATCAAGCGTACGTATCTGGCACATTTGAGCCGGGATCATAATATGATGGACTTGGCGAAAATGACGGTGCGTGATGCGATGGAGAGCCGTGGTTGCTTTTATCGGGATCATGAGTTCAAGCTCTGTGATACGTATTATGATCGGCCTACGCCATGGGATAGGGTGGGTGAGCCATAAAGCTGTCGAGTTCGGTAGCTTTGCGCTCCACTTCCTCGCGGGTCAGAATGCCTTTGTCGACGAGCAGTTCAATAATCGTGCTTAGGGCAAGGGTATTGCGGTAATGCTCTTCCTTGAGATCGGCCAGCTTGGCCACCATATGAACTTCATCCATGGCTGTGAGTGTACGCGTGCGATCCATCATGTGAATCCTCCTTCTATGAAGCTTCGAATTGTCTTTTACTATTATTGTAGTCAGGCTTGATGGAAAACATTCCTCTTTTTGCCGCTATAATTACACGTAAGGGACGTGTATGCTGAACCAGGGGCTGCATTTTGCTTAAGAAGATGAAAAAGTTCACGGGAATAGGCAAATTTGCGCTTAGCGAACTGGATTTTGTGGTGATAGATACTATGGACCTTTTATTGTTAAGCGCGTTATAGCGGAAATTTCCGATAATCTTCGTAATTATGCAACTTTTTAAGATTTGGCGTGTTTAGTATATAAGGAGCTTTTAATAGTAGAGGCTGTTTTGCGCGCAAAAAGGCATGTCGTAGAATGCGAGAGCATTTCTGATAGAGTCACAGGCAGAATGGGATGTCCGTTCTGTTGTACATAGACGCTTCATTTCGAGTTAGTGGGGATGGTAGCGATATGCAAAACGATTTTTTATGCAGGAACGCATGGAAGAATGAGTTGGTATTTACGGTAACCGCGTAACGGAGGACACAGAACGAAGCTGGAGAAGCGAAGCGTTCGCCTGAAAGCTTTCTGAAAGAAAGCTGCTTCGGAAGGATACGCTATCACCGGATTTCACCCTGTGGAAAGGGATCGAGGAAATCTGGGGATAACAGCGATCGGAAGCTCGGCTGTGGCCGGAGTGGGGTAACGTAAGGACACAGTCGTTGGCCATGCGGCAACGATCGGGCGGCAGTCAGGGTCTTGATGCGTGACAACGAAGGGGAGAGGATCACGATGGGATTGTTTGGAGACGATTTTTATTCAACCAAAGTATCAAGACGCGCCGAACCTGAACAGAAAGGTAAACTTCAGATCATTCGCCCTGGAGGCAGGGGCAGGGGACGGGACCGCTGGCAGAATCCACGCAAGTCACGCTCGGGCTTTAGCTCCACGGTCAAGGTAGCCGTGATCAGTTCGGTAATCAGCTCCATCGTGACCGTTACGCTGTTCAGCTTTATTATGCAGCCTGCATCATTACCTCTGGCGAACGCTGCAGGGAACGGCGGAGGCGGTACACAGACGGCGCAGGCGGCTGATCCGTACGACCGGATTATCCAGGCAGCGGCGAAGGTCCGCCCTTCCGTGGTGAGCATTGTGAACCATAAGACGGGCAGCAGCCTGTCGATGGAAGATTCCGCGTTGGGATCAGGGGTCATTTTCAAGAAGGAAGATGGCAAAGCCTACATCATGACCAACCATCACGTTGTGGAAGGTGCGAGTGATCTGGAGATTGTAACGGTGGACGGGGAAACGCATAAGGCGAAGCTGGTGGGCAAAGACCGGGTGAGTGACATCGCCGTATTGTCCGTGCAGGATGATAAGGGCATCGGTCCAGCCGCAGAGCTTGGAGATTCCAGCAAACTTCAGCGTGGTCAAACGGTGCTGGCGATCGGGAATCCGCTCGGTCTGGGCGGTACGCTGACATCCGGTATTGTGAGCTACACAGATCGGATCTTGCCGGTATCTATTAATCAGGACGGTGTGTACGACTGGGAACAAAACGTGATCCAGACGGATGCGGCGATTAACGAAGGTAACAGTGGCGGGGCACTAGCCGATCTGAACGGCAAATTGGTCGGCATCAACACGATGAAGATCTCGGATACAGGCGTTGAAGGCCTCGGCTTTGCGATTCCGATGAACGAAGTGATGAAAACTGTTGATTCCCTGCTGCTGAATGGCAAAGTATCACGTCCATATCTGGGCGTATATACTGTCGATCTGAGTAATCCATATGCTCCGCTGGATGACGAGCAGCGTAAAGACCTGAAGCTGCCATCCCACGTAGATAGCGGTGTGGTCGTGTTGGAAGCGTCTGGTCCGGCATCCGATGCCGGCATGAAGCTGAATGATGTCATTACGGAATTTGATGGGCAAAAAATTACCTCTACGCTTGATCTGCGGAAATATCTGTACGATAAGAAGAAGATCGGCGATACGATTGAAATCACCTTTTACCGGGACGGCAACGCCGAGAAGGTGTCGGCGAAGCTCACGGATAAACCGGAGTAAAGGGAATGGCTTTCATGTACATGACACACAGAAATAGGGTAATAAAGGAGAGTCGATCAACTCGTTGATTTGCTCTTTTTTATTGCACTAATCTTGATTTACATATAAACCAAATTCATGAGGTTACAGGGGGGATTTTGTCGTTTCCCTATGATAGTTAGGACCAGAGCCAAAGTCTCTATTATAGAGGGTTTCATTTATGGTAAACTGTTGGGAATGTGTTGGTGATGGGCGGCTGTGCGAGTAACATCTGTTTGTCGATCGGTATTCTCAATCTGGAGTGGAAGGGGTTAATTCAATGAAACGTTTGACGAAAACCATGTTGGGGGGAACAGGCCTGGTATCTGCGCTGTTTGTTTTGTCCGCATGTACTTCTGAGGTGTCCCCGTCAGGGACTGCTGATGTTAGTGGTTTACAGGAGAAGATTACAGGTCTGGAGAAGAAGCTTGCGGACCAGAGCGAGAAGAATAGTGAGCAGAACAAAAAGATCGAGGATCTGGAGAAAAAGCTGGAGGAGCTGAGCTCCACCGTGATTGCGGTGAATGAGCCTGGAGGTGAGAACAATGGATCGGCTGGAAAGGGCGATGGGGTGCTGATTACGTTTGCCCAGTATGAAAAGCTAGAGGTTGGCATGGCGGTAGAGGAAGTTATCGATATCCTTGGCGGTGAAGGCGAGGCATTGAGCGAAGCGGAAAATATGGTGGTCTACAATTATAAAGGCACCGGGGGTTCGGGAGCCAATGCAGTAATCGCATTCCAGGGCGGCAAGCTGCTGACGAAGGCGCAGTCGGGGCTGGAGTAAGATCGATATTCATTGAGTATGGATTCGAATACAATAGATATGATGATTGCTTTCATGTGTCCGTTAATCTGAATAGTAACGACCGCATGGAATAGATTCGGAATTTGGAGAAGTGTTACTTTGGGATGCCAACCGGGTGTCGAGAAGTGACGCTTTTTTGGTTTTGTTTGTGCTGAAATGAGAGGACTGGTGGAAGTTGGACACGATAAATGGGGGCTAGGGGTTTCTTTTCCGCGGCAGGTGTGATAGAACAGAGAAGTGGCTATCCTGTATGGATAAGCGGTTGTGAATCGGGAGCATAGCTGGATACAGAAAGGATGCTTGAACGGATGTACGTTGTATGCAAAGAACACGTGGACATCGCCATTGACATGTTTGTTGATGAGTATGAGGACGCTCCGGATATCGTTGATCTGAAGGAGACGGAATTTGCCGATTGGGACCCGCCTGCGAAGTGCGCCGAGTGCGAACAGCACGCAGAATTCCTTGTCGTTTAGCGTACTGTAGGAAATGGATGGCTGGAGGTGTGACTTTAGGTGGCGCTTCGAGCTAGAAATCACTTTCCATCCGGTATGAACATCACAGCAAGAAGCCAAGGAGAGCGTGATGAGCGCTCTTTTTGTGTTTGTTGGGGAGTGGTGGGGTTGGTAGGCAGCGTGGAGTTGGGCTTGGATCGTAGGGGCTAATGTGGAATTAGGCGAGAGTAGGAGTTAAAGTTAGGTAGGTGCCAAGTTCCGAGATGGGAGCCAGCTAGGTTGTAACAACGGTGCAAGGTGCAGGTAATCGAAGCCTGGGCATGGGAGAAAGTGACGTTGGGTAACCTTGATGTGGGTAGGGACGTGGATGTAGACGAGCCTAGTAGCTCTAATGAACCTGATACTTCTTATTCGTGGCAAATACCGTCTGGTTAAAATCTAACGAATCGTAGACACGTTACATTACTGAAAAGGCCTCGAGACAGGTGGGAAGAGCTCGTTTTGAATGGGATAGCGTGTTTCAGATTCGTTAGATTTTAAAGGAGCCGAAATGAGGCTGAGTAAGGTGTGTGGGGTTCGTTAGAATTGGAGAGATATGTAGTAAAGGTAACACAGTTGGAACGAATGATGCTGTGAAGCATCTACTTATAGATTATTGCGAAAAAAAGATAATTTAGGAGGAATGAATCTTCATGTTGATTCAGATTATTGGCGTAGGCAAACTGAAGGAAAAATATTTGACGCTGGGCATTCAGGAATATGCCAAGCGCCTCGCCCCGTACATCAAATTTCAGATGATCGAGGTCGCAGACGAAAAAGCGCCCGACACCCTGAGCGAAGCTGAGGTGCGGGCGGTGAAGGAGCGCGAGGGTGAACGCATCCTCGCGCATGTGAAGAGCGAGGCGCATGTCGTCGCGCTCGCATTGGACGGCCAGCTCTGGAGTTCCGAGGAGCTGGCTATGGAGATCGACAAGCTCGGCACGTATGGGACGAGCCATGTCGTGTTTGTCATCGGAGGAAGCCATGGGCTCTCCGATGAGGTGCTGCGCCGCGCGAAGCAGCGCTTGAGCTTCGGGCGCATGACCCTGCCGCATCAGCTCATGAGGCTGGTGCTGGTGGAGCAGATTTATCGCGCAGTGAAGATTAATCGGAATGAACCGTACCATAAGTAAGCACAAAGTCGTTGTTAATTGAAGCGTCAAAGAACAATTCAATGTCCTTGACGCTTCTTTCGTCGGGATTGTTTCCAACGTTAACAGTGATCTTGTTGATGATGGAGTGAAGTAGGTCTTTTTGTTTCACTGGTTCAACCTTCGTTATTACCATTGAGAAGCCCATTAAGACTTGATGAACCTGTTCAAAAGACACCTCTTTTATGGTTGGTCTATTGAGTTCATACTCTGTATCCTTCTTTGTTTCAATCAGCTTTTTCTTTTCATCTTCCAACGTACCCAACTTCTCCACTACAGATGAAGGGGGATTGTCTGTAGTTACGATCACATCAATTAACCGCTTAATGTTTCTCTCAATATTCAGAAGTTGCTCCTGAATATATTCAAGTTGATCTTGGAGGGGTTGTTTTAATGTTCTGACCTTCCCGTTTACATTCCCCACAATTTTCTCTAAGAGATCGGGATTGGATGTAATCTGCTCGATTCTCTTAAAGACGAAGGCTTCAGCTTCATCTGCCCTTACTAAATTGGTCTTACATACAGCAGAGCCTTTAGAGCGTAATGCCGCACATTGATAATAACGGAGGTATTCACCAGTGGAGTTTTTAGTTCTATGTCCGATCATTCCCTGTCCGCACATTGGACAACGCAATAGGGTAGTAAGTGGGAAGTGACCGTGAAAGGTTTTTGTAGGCTTGTGAGATTTCATTTCATTCATTGATTTAGCTTTCTCCCAAACAGCCAGATCGATTATAGGTTCATGCTCACCTTGGACAAGAGTATAGTTTTCATTCTTACCTGCTCTTCTCCTTTCGTTCCAATTTTGAACCTGATTAAACCGAATGAAGCCCGCATACAAAGGATTAATGATAATTGTACGTATTGTTGGGATGGCGAAGAAGGCGTTCTTTTTGGTTTTGTAGCCCTCTTTGTTCAACTGGTTAGCAATCGCTTTATAGCCCTTACCATTGATGTAAAGGTCAAATATATAGCGTACAAGGGTGGCTTCTTTTTCATCAATAATAAGCTGTTTGTTTACTGACTTGTAGCCTAATACAATACCACCATTCCATTTGCCTTGTTCGGCACGTTCGTTCATACCCATTTTCACGTTCTCAATGATTTGATTTCTTTCTAACTCAGCAAAGCTTCCTAATATTTGTAACATCAACTTACCTACTGGGGTAGAAGCATCGATGTTTTCACTAAGGCTGAAGAAAGCAACTGAGTTTTTTTCAAGCGTATCAATGATCTGAAGAAAATCCAATTGCTTCCGTGACATTCGGTTAATTCTCCATACTGCCACCATATCAAACAGACCGTTTCCGCTATCGGCTAGAAGCATCTTTAGATTCGGTCTATCCTCGATATTCTTACCGCTGTATCCATCATCCTTATAAACATTTACAATTTCATAGCCCTTATTCTCAAAATGACTTTTTAGCACATTGATTTGGGCATCAATTGAGTAACCTTCTTTAACTTGCTCTTCTGTCGAAACACGTATATACAATGCTACCCTCATCGCTCCATATCCTCCGTATCAACCTCATCGTCTGCAAAGAACGCATCGTTCTGTTTGTTTCGAACGTATTCAGTTACCCAACGTAATACTTCCCTTTTGCTTTTGGAATCAAGTGAAGCGATATTATTTTCGAACAAGGAACAGAAGAACTCGAAATCTTCTTCCTCTTCGGTAAGCATAGCTAAGTTACCAATGACCTTCTCTGCTCTGGATAGATCAAACTGAATAAAGCTGGTTAAGGTGTTTTCGAAGATGGATTGTTTCTTATGGATTTCGTCATACCTCTTTGAATACCATCCAGAAGCCCATTTCTCTTCCTCTTGCTCCATCAATTTTATATTCATCTCTAGATTTGTTTTCTCTCGTTCAGGTGAGATGAATCCAAAGAAGTCCAAAATACCTTCAATTTTAGATTCGTCGACTCCAAGTTCGTTAAGCAGAGCGTAACAGGTATTGTAATCGGGATTCTTTATCTTTCCGTTTTCAAGTTGTGAGACGTACGTTACTGCTTTTCCAACTTTCGAAGACAGAACCTTAGAGGAGATACCTGCGGTTGTCCGTATTCTTTTGAGTTCTTGTCCGAAATCAATACCGTTCACGTTCATTCCTCCCTTTGATACTCTTAATGATAGCATATAGTAGCATGAATTTCAATACATGCAATTTAATACTTGATTTTCATGCTACCACATGCTACTTTAGTAATACAAACTTACTTGTAACGGAGGGAACAGACGGAATGAACACAATTAACCGACTTGATGTTTTTATAGATAGGGTGTCGAGTATTGTACTAGACTTTCTTTCTAGTGAAGCGGGCGAAGCTAATGATGAATGGGGCATTGCACCAGCAGTGTTTACGCAGTGTTGGTCAGTTGATGAGGATTGGATAAGTGAACAAGATAGGGTATTTGCCGAATTTCTTGAATCATTAACACCAGCAGAATACCACAGTTATTTCGCAGAGCAAGAAGAAGCCAGAAGAGTCTATTGGGAGTTAGAGATGGCAATGGTAGCATGACAGTGGACATAAATTTGGTCATGCTACCCTCTATATTAATAGCACACTACATGGTGTGTTAGATACGGATGTAATGAAAGAATTATATATCGTTTGTAGATCAAGATTTTGACAAGGGGGAATAATTATGTTGAAGAGTATACAGATCGACACGCTTCATCTAGTGGCGAAGCTGACTAACGATCAGAAGGACGAATTGTATGATCTAATTGATTTTGGTAAAGATTTCGGTGAGGGCTTTAAGGTTTACTGGAAGGGGAATGCCGTGTATAAGCACATCATCCATTCGAAAGAACCATTCTTCATGGTATTCTTTGAGCCGAGGGTGAGGACAGGACTATGGACAAAGTCGCACTATGACATACTAGTTATACTCCAACAAGAAGCGATACAGTCAAAACCAGCAATTCTTGAATTGATCTTCAATATTGGAGATTGGCGAGTAAAGCGAATGGACATTGCCTATGATTGGTCAACTCCGATAAGCCAGCATTTCATTTGGAAAAATGCAAACGTGAAAAAGGATGAGGTTATCGGTAATCAGAACTACTATCTTTACGGTATTAGAAGTGAAAACCGAGCAGTAATATACGATAAGAAGTTACAGCTAAAACAGAAAAAGAATATAGAAATACCAGAAGAACATCTAACAAGGCTAGAAATCCGTATTCGTCCTAAGCTGAACAATTTGTCAGTAAGTGCGAATAACCTTGAATGGTTGAGAAAGCACTTAGACAAATTCATCTTTGTTGAAAATGCAGCGAAGCTATCACGATGTTTGAAGGAACAGGATAGGAAGGCATTTCGGGCATTAAGACGTAATACAAGAATGGATTGGTCGGCATACGGTGGGGATTCAGTTAAACGAAGAATCAGAGAGAAAGCAAAAGAACAATCCGTAAATTTGTTCGATCTCTTCATGTCTCATAGAGTGCAAATGAATATGACAGCATAACCCAGAATCCTGCTTCTACACGAAGTAGGATTCTTTTTTGTATCCGTGAATTGGTCTGAGATTGAAAATGACACATCTTTCGACCGACTGATGTTATTTTTTTACGATACGATAAGGATATGTAGCCGAAAACCGAGCAATATAAAGTTGTTTATCGTCAAAGAAATAGCATGAGACTGAAAATAAGTATTTGGGAGATAGTACAGGTAATCGTGAGTGTACACGAGTATAAGTAACATTTGCTCGTTAGATTGCGATAGACATAGGTTTATTGTTCATATTCCTTGACACGACGATAGAAAGTATTTGGCTTCATGTCAAGTCTTCTCATGGCTTCTGTCGCAGTGATTTGTTCTGCCTTCCATTCTTTATATACCTTCTCAAAGACAGGTGTAATCGCTTGTTTGGGTCTTCCAAACTTCACTCCCTTGTTCAAGGCAACTTCAATACCTTCGGCTTGTCGTTGCTTGATATTATCCCTTTCAAGTTCATACAAAGCACCGAAGACGGTCAGCATAAACTTCCCTTGTGGAGTGCCTGTATCAATACTCTCCTTTAAGCTAACAAGCTGTACTCCCTTTGCTTCGCACTCTTTAACAATGCTCAGGAAGTCATAGGTGCTTCTAGCAAGCCGTGAGATTGATTCTATGTAAATTGTGTCGCCTTCTCTTACGAAGTCTAATAGGGCTTGTAGTTGAGGTCTGTTGCGGTCTTTACCACTGATCTTCTCAGTGAACCATTTACCGATTTGGTGTTGCTCTAATGCTTTCAATTGCCGTTCTTCATTTTGTTCAGCGGTTGATACTCTGACATAAGCAACGTTCATCTTGTTCATCTCCTATGCACCGTTCTATGTCATAAAGTATATCAACGATTATGAAATGTTTCAATAGTCACAATAGACATTTTGACATTAAGTTTTGAAGGGTAATAGAACCTTGTCAATTCGTATAGTTTTTGACATAAGCCGTAAGGGCGAAAGTGGGCTTGTGATGAGTTCTAACGATTGCCCTTAAACTGGTATGGAAGCAACCTCTAAACACGTCAGAAAGGATGCTGAACGGTCTGGCGACCTATTGAAGGGTGGGGGGATAGTTAACATCATTTTTGTGTTTGTTGTTTTCAAATATGTTGTAGGCACATCAATCGACCGACTATGAGTCTAATTCGAACCGATACGAGAGTTTGCAATTACCAACATGTGGTATAATTAAGAGAAGCAGTATGACGGTGAATGAACTATTTTTAGAATCGAGGGTAGTTTATATGAAATTTAATATTGAATTGGAGTATACCCCCAGAAGCCCTGTTGATGGTATTCCATATACTGAAGCGAGTTTTGTACGTAGAAAAACTCCATTCACCTTTGATGTTACAGAAATTGGTGTAGCACTAATAGATGTTTGGAATTTTGGATGGGAAAATAGTCCAGTTGTTGATTCATTGGGATATGAATTAAGTCTAGAGCGTGGAGTATCTCATGCAAGAAGAAAACGTGAAATCACCATAAACGCAATTAAACCAACAGTTGATGAATTAAGAAAGATAGGTGTTCAAATATTTCATTGTAACCATAAACCGTTTCTTGAAATATACCCTCAGTGGCATAGTTCAACAATTCCAGACGAAAGGATAACATCTAACCAATATTCAACTTCTAGCACAAGCCACAAGGGAAATTATCCTTCAATTGAGTGGGTAGATTCATGGAAAGGCAAGCACATTGACGATGTATTCAATAGCAAATGGATGGAAATACAGGGTGATGCCTATGAGCAGATTTCAATTCCTAAGACAATGGAACCACAAGAAGGGGACATACTTGTGTATTCTCACCAACAATTTCATCGATTGCTTCAGAAAAAGCAAATTCGAGTTCTATTTTATATGGGGTTTGAAACCGACGAATGTGTCCAGCATAGCGATTATGGTATCGTGAATATGAATAGCTATGGCTATATGACTAATATAGTTCGGGACTGCACTACTACATACGAATCGGCTGAAACACTAAATGGATTGTGGAGAACAAAAGTTGCAATAGAATCTATTGAGAAAAAATGGGGATACTCCATATGCTCTTTTGATTTAGTCGACGCTCTAAAAAAAGGAGAATAGTCAGTATCAAGGGATGGCGTAACACATAGAGAAAGTCCTATTTAATTAAGAAACCACTCCAATGCCAGAGTGGTTTTGTCCTTTATATACAGATGTATACCTTGTGGTCAAACCGACCTTTGTGCTTAGATACATTACGGTGAACCGTATCATAAGTGACGGCGAAAAATGGCTGCAAAAATCCTCTTTCTGAAGGTTCAGCTTTAGCTTTCTGCTCATAATGTAAAAACAGTACAGTGGCATACTCTTATTGGCGTCGCGCTAAATAACTTAGCTAGTTTTCACATCCTTCAATAATGGATTAAAGCTCTTATGTGCATATTCCAAAGCATCGATATACTTTTGCTGTTTTGAACGCTCCACCATTTCTTCAGGACTAACGTCCTCTATTTTAGATGTTATCCACCATATGTTTCCAAATGGATCAACCACTCTTCCCCCCCGCTCCCCCCATGCCTGGGTTATCACTTTCGTCATGGATGTAGCGCCGGCTTTTATGGCCTGATCATAAAATTCATCGCTATCATCTACGTACAGACGAATAAAGCAAGGAAACGACGGCCATTCGGCAGGAGAATCGAACATTAGAATTTTTGAATCGCCGATGCGTACCTCTGCATGCCCTATACTTCCGTCAGCATTGTATACCCGGCCAAGTTCCTGTGCATTAAATGCGGAAACTAAAAAGGCAATCAATTTTTCTGTGCTTTTTGTAGTGATCCAAGGGGTAATGGTACGGTTCTCAGTTTGCGACATTTGGTTCTCGCTCATTCGGCTCAACCTCCAATGATTGAATTCGATTGGATTGTACCATGGGTAACTTGACAACATTATGTCATATTCTTAAAGAAAGAGGAGTAATAGGATGAGATCGACTGATGAATCTCCATTATTATGCTTTTCATGCAACCCATTCGAGTAATGGGGGTGAACCTTATCATAAATAAGGGCAAGTTTAGGTGAATTTACATTTTCCATTTCAAATGCTATCATGCAAACATGACGTTAACGTCATATTATGTCTTGAAAGGAGTGTTCATCATGAACCGCATGCGCATTGGAGATTTGACAGAACGAGCAGGGGTAACCCAGCGCACGGTTCGCTATTACGAGAGCATCGGATTGCTTCCTTCAGGCGAGCGCGAAGGCAATGGTCATCATTACTATACGGAAGAAACGGTTGCTCGTCTGCGTAAGATTGATCAGTTGAAGAAGCTTGGCCTAAGTTTGGAGGAAATTCGGGACGTAATTGAGCTTTACTTTACGGATACGAGCGGGGTGCTGCCGAAGCGGAAAGTCCTCGGCATACTGCGCCAACATCTGGACGACACGGATCAAAGGCTTGAAGCGCTCGGGCAGTTCCGCAGCGATTTGCAGTCACATATAGAACGTTTCGAGCGATGGCTCGAGGCCAATGATAGCGATTAATTTTTTTTGCTCTAAACATGACGTTAACGTAATGTTTAGCATTTAAGGAGGTTAAATTCATGAGAGAAAACATTGGATTTATCGGACTCGGACTGCTCGGTGTTCCAGTCGCTTCCAATCTGCTCCAAGCAGGATATGCATTGACCGTATACAACCGCACCCCAGAAAAAGCGGAGCCGCTCGTGGCCCAAGGTGCGCTGCAGGCGGTCCGTCCAGCTGACACCATGACAACCGGCGGCATCGTCGTCACCTTGGTTTGGGACGATGAAGCATTGGAAGACGTCGTCAAAAGCGAAGATTTCCTAGAACGCCTGGGCATAGGCGGTATTCATGTATCAATGAGTACGGTGTCGCCGGATACGGGCAGGAAGCTGGCGGATCTGCACGCGCGGCATGGCTCCTTCTATGTTGAGGCGCCTATCTTTGGACGGCCGGAAGCAGCCGCTGCCAGGCAATTGTGGATTCCAATAGCGGGTCCCAAGGAAGCAAAGGAGCGGATCCGGCCGATGCTGGATGCGATGGGAGCTAAGGGGATTTTTGACTTTGGCGAGGAAGCCGGTTCGGCTGTAATCATCAAACTGATCGGTAACTTCCTTATTGTCTCCGCCGCACGCTCAATGGAAGAAGCACTAGGAATAGCTGAGCGCAGCGGTGTTGATCCCACTGCGGCGGTTAATATGCTTACGAGCACACTGTTTACCGCCCCAATCTATCAAAGCTACGGCAAAATGATTGCCGAAAAGTCAGCATCCGTATACGAAAGCAAAATTCCGCAGAAGGATGTCGGTCTCTTTCTGTCGGCGGCGCAAAGCGCACAATTCCCGGCTCCGCTTGCCAGCCTGCTGTTTGATATGCTAGAGAACGGAGATCGGAGCAGACCCTAAGGCTGCGGTCGATGTTATTCGTACTCTCAGCCAATGAACAAAACAATGAGGAAGTTAATCTGAAAGAAAAATGCTCAGTACCTTTTTTGGCTACAGGGATAATGTCACAGGCGTACAACCTTCATCATGGACATATGAATATAGCACTGCTATAATGGACGTATGAACACATATGACAAAATATTGGCAGCTGCTCTTCAGGTACTCGAAGAGGAGGGCGGAGCTCATTTCTCGACGCGAGCCGTAACTGCGATCGCGCAGGTTACGGCTCCTACGCTCTACCACCATTTCGGCAATGCCGATGGACTTCTAAGTGCAGCTATAGTGGAAGCATTCAAACAGTTATTTGAAAGCAAGATTGCCGCAGTGGAGTCCACCATTCCAGAGATGGCTCTTCGTCAAGGATGGGATGACTATGTCCGCTTCGCGGCAGCCCGTCCTCGGATTTATGCAGCGATGATGGGGCGGTTGCTGGAGGGCGCCCATATCGAGGCGGCAGATCATTCGTACCAAACACTGGTGCAAAATATTCAGAGAGTCGCCGCCGAAGGTAAACTGGCTGTGTCAGCTCAGGCTGCGGCAGATCTGGTCTGGGCTTCCGCCAATACGGCCTCTTGGCTCTATGTGACGGCCCAGATCCGTAAGGCACCCCCACCCCAACCCGACGTCGTTGATCTCATTCGGGAAAGCGTAATGCAGATCATTTTGATCCAAAGGCCGGACGCCGATTTAAAATGAGGGATTCGATGACAGAGCCTGGAGACTCCAGGCAAAGCCCCAATTTAGAAGACGCATAATAAAGATCGCCTATCCAACTGGACCTCCAGAGGATGGCGATCTTTTTATGTTTGGAGGATGCGAGCTTTAGTTCGCTCGGATTTGTGTTGTGTGATAAGTGAAATGTAGTACGCCGAGTGCATCACGCACCGCCCGCTAAAACGATGTTCAGGCCGCAGGGCAACAATTTAGAAAATATATAGCACCGCTATATACAACTTTGTATAGCGGTGCTATAATACCTGTATAGCGGTGCTATAACGTGATCCATATCTTATCAAACCTAGGAGGGATACTATGTCATTCAAAACTCAAGAACTGGTCGTGGTCACAGGTACGTCCAGCGGTATCGGCAGGGCTACCGCCGAGCAGCTCGCCGATGAAGGATTTCACGTTTTGGCCGGGGTTCGTCGTCAGGAAGACGCTGACAAAATCAGACGCAAAAATATCGAGCCGGTGATCGTCGATGTTACCAACATCGACACACTAAAGGCACTGGCCGAACGGGTGGAGCAAGATCCGCTTGGTCGCCCTTTGCGGGCAGTGGTCAACAATGCCGGCATCGCCGTTAATGCACCTCTTGAGATGGTTCCGCTCGATGAATTTCGCCGCCAGATCGAAGTCAGCGTGATCGGACAGGTCGCGGTTATTCAGGCGCTCACCCCGGCCTTGCTGAACAGCGGCGGGCGCGTAGTTAATATTGGTTCAGTTGGCGGCAAGGTCTCCATGCCTGGTTTCGGGATATATTCGGCAGCAAAGTATGCTATGGAAGCGATCAATGACAGTCTCCGCAGGGAGATGTCCTCGTTTGGCCTCAAGGTAATCATGATCACCCCGGGTGGCGTAAGCACTGGCTTGTCGGAGCACGGGATTACGACAGCGGAGCGGCTGGCCAAGTTGATGACGCCGGACCAGCATCGACGCCATGATCGTCTTTTTGACGCCGTGAAGGCTCAGGCTGAAACGTGGGCAACGGACGGTATCCGCCCTGAGAAAGTGGCAGCAGTGATTTCACGCGCAATCCACGCAAGAAAGCCACGAACCCGCTATACGGTCGGTCGCGATTCGGCACTGCTGACCCGACTGGTCCGCATTCTCCCAGACAAACTCCTCGACCGGATGCTCCGCAGCCAGATGAAGCTGCAGTAACGGCAGTTTCAGGAATTCTCTTGGACAGAAAGCTAAAATGGGGGAATGAAATATGCCACAAAACAAGTTTGAACATGCCATCATTGTAGGTGGATCTTTAGGTGGTCTAATGATGGGGCTTGCGTTATCTCGTTCTGGTTATACAGTTACCATTCTTGAACGTGCAGATTCATCATTAAGAAATGGTGCTTTTATTCGTTTGCAAACAAAGCCTTATAGTAATAGTGAAATTGAACGAGAATTAAGACACTTGGCATCCAATGGTAACAACAATGTCGAAGCCTGGTCAGCCATTCAAGAACGTTTGCGCAATGCGGTTGCTAAAGAACCGGGTATTATCCTTCGGCATAATACACGAATTGTTAGTGTTGGGCAAAATGAATCATCTGCTTGGGCTACCAGTGAAGAGGAGCAGACGTTTAAAGGTGACTTTTTGATTGGTGCAGATGGATATCGCAGTATAGTCCGCCGCTATTTAAACCCTGACAAACCATTTGCAGATTATGCTGGCTATCTGGTTTGGGTAGGGAAGGTGGACGAAGAACTGCTGCCAAAGAAGGACTGGAAAAAACGGAAACTTTCGAGTGCTTATTTTAAAAATAGTGCTGCTGGTACATTAACAACTGCGGTGATGCCAGGTATAGAAGGGGGAACTAAGCCTGGTCAGCGATGGATTGGCTTTTGCTGGTTTGATCATTCGCATAATCATTTGCTGTCTGAACTAGGTGTATTAAAGGGCGGGATTGCCCAGCATTCCTTATACGGTGAAGATATTCCGGATTCCCTTCTAGAAGAACTATCACAAACCAGCCAAGCCAATTGGAATAAAGAAGATGATGCAATTTTGCAAATCGCGATTAAGGACCGCAGTTTGATCGGGGCACCTGTTAATGAATACATCCCTAATATATTGTCAAAAGGAAGAATAGCCATAATCGGCGATGCAGCTCATACCATGTCACCAATGACTGGCGCAGGCTTTAATGATTCACTTGATGATACGGTTGCCATCATGGACTCCATTAAACAGTATCCGAATTCGATAACCAAAGCTTTGGGTGAATACCAAACACGGCGTTTAGATGTGGTTCGTCAAGATTTTCAAGCATAAACGGGGAATTCCCCCATTTGAGAAAACGGTAAAGCAAAAAATACGAAGTATTTATAAATTAGGAGGAATTAGTATGAACGATACAAAGAACCGTTACGTTACTGTACTCTGGGAGGCGAGAGCTAAGGCAGGGAGAGAAGCCGAGATGAAGGCCTTCATGACTGCTGCTGTCACCCCGTCGCGCAACGACCTGGGCAACATTGACTACGAGGCTCACGAGGTAGAAGGCCAGCCTGGCACATTCATCATCTACGAGCGCTGGGAAAACCGGGATGCCCTCGATCGGCACCTGAGCGCCCCCCGGATGCAGGAACTGGTGCCCCAGCTCTTAGAACTGATGGAGGGATCCATTGAGGAAGGGATTCGACTCCTGCAGCCGTTCCGCCCAGCGCAGTAAATGCAACACCGAGCGGAACTCATTAAGTTCTGCCGGAAAGCGTGAGAGATATTTTCGTGAGCGGTTAAAGACTTTAGTGGAGGAGGCAAAACGTTGGCAACGATTGATGATTTCTCAGCATTGGATATTCGTGTCGGAACGATTAAGGAAGCGGAGTTTTTTGAAGAAGCAAAGATCCCTGCGATAAAGCTTAAGATTGATTTTGGACCGGAGATCGGGATGAAATCCTCAAGTGCACAAATAACTAAGCGTTACAAGGTTGAGGGAATTGTAGGGAAGCAAATTATAGGAATCGTCAATTTTCCTCCTCGGCGCATTGCGGGATTCAAATCGGAGGTATTAGTTTTGGGAGGAGTCCCGGAAAAAGGAGATGTTATTCTATTGAAGCCGGATACTGAAATACCTAATGGTACTCCTATTGCGTAAAAATAAGGCTGTAACCTAAATTGGGCGATGTAGGTAGTTGTAAAGTCGATCTTTTAACTGAGTATGGGGCCTTTGTAAAGTTTGGGAAGAGTAGTGCTTTTGTAAGTCTACAGCAATAGCTGGAGAACTTATTGCCCCATTATTTCTATCTATATAAATAGTCATGTAGTGGGTAAAGCGTAAGGTGGAATTAACGGTGAGTTTGACTAGTAGTTAACAAAGATACGACAGGAGCGCAGTACACTAAATCCGGTCGTATCTTTGTAACAATCATTCAGCTAAAGGGCAGTTTAGCCCAATAGCAACGTTTGTAAATCGTATTGTATAATATTACATATGTATACTATAATCGATCTTGTCCCGGTGCCGTAGAGATACGGATGATTCCGATCGGCACTCACGGGACTGTTGCAGACCGATTTGCATCGATCCGTCGGCCATTGTATACTTTATTTATTATTGATCAATCACTATCGACAGGAGGAATTAAAGGATGGCTAAATCCGAAGCAACGTCAGTCAATCGCAAATCGGACATTATATCCGCAGCGATCGAAGTGTTCGCGGAAGCCGGATATTACCGAGCTACGACAGCGCAGGTGGCGGAACGGGCGAACATCTCGCAGCCCTACGTATTCCGATTCTTCGCGACCAAGGAGCAATTGCTGCTGGCCGCGTTGGAGGTCTCTTGGTCTCGGGTGATCGAATCGTTCCGCCAGGTGGTGGAGACGACTTCGCTGGAATTGCTGGAAGCGAAGCTTATTCAAGAGTACGAGAACATTCAGGCGATGTACCAAAACGAAATGTTCTTGCAGATGCAAGCACAGACCATTCGGGAGGAAGCAATCCAGGACACGATGCGCAACGGGCTTAAGGGTGTTCGCGATATGGTGCTGACCGCTTTCCGTGAAGCCGGTATCGAGAAGCCCGAAGAGCGGACGATGCTGTTCCTCGCGCGCGGAATGCTGTGCAACGTCGCCGTCGCGATTAACTTGCCTGAATTGATGAAAGGGTGAGGGGTGAAATTTTTTCTAAATTTGTTATTGATCAATTACTAACATTCTGATATAGTGAAATCAACAAGTTAGTAATTGATCAATCACTACCAGAGAAAGCGAGGGATCAAGCACGATCCACCTGTTGGTCACGAGTCGAGCAACAGTGGGTAAAGGGACTCTAATAAATACGGATAAGCGGTTTGGCGGGTCGAATATTTTTTTGAAAAAGTGTAAGTGATTAATCAATAATAGGAGGGGATTCTTATGAGTTCCATGGTTCAATCGGCAATCGCGAATTCTCGCGCTGTTTCACTACGATGGTGGGCGCTGATCGCGCTGGCGTTCGCGCAATTCCTGGTCGTGCTTGATGCATCCATCGTCAATATCGCGCTTCCCTCTCTCGGATCAGAGCTTCACCTCAGCACAACTACTCTGAGCTGGGTTATTACGGCTTATGTATTGCCCTTCGGGGGCCTGTTGCTTTTCGGAGGAAGGCTGTCAGATCGGTTCGGACATCGAAGGTTGTTCATGACCGGAGTCGCCGGATTCGCGCTTGCTTCGGCCGCAGCCGGAATGGCAAACTCGGGAGCCTGGCTGCTCATGGCGAGAGCGATTCAAGGCGCATCGGCTGCTCTGCTGGCCCCGGCCGCGCTTGCTCTCGTCACGAAGCTGTTCGCGGATCCGAAGGATCGGGCGAAGGCGCTCGGCATCTGGGGCGCGGTTGCGGGTATCGGCAGCGCGGCGGGCGTCTTGTTGGGAGGCGTGCTGACGGCTTCGCTTGGCTGGTCCGCGGTGTTCTATGTGAATGTTCCTGTAGCCGCATTGGTTCTGGTGGCTGTTCCCTTCCTCATCGCCAAGGATTCGTTAGGCGAACGCCTTAGCCTGGATATCTCGGGCTCGGCTACTGTAACAGCCGGCATCGTAGCGCTCGTAGCTGCGCTCTCCGGGACAGAGCGGGTCGGCTGGACGGCTCCACAGACGCTGATTCTCGCAGGCTTGGCGGTGGTGCTGCTCGGATTGTTTCTCTTCCTCGAGAAGCGTGCTTCGAACCCGCTTATGCCGTTCGGCATCTTCCGCAACAAGTCGGTTACAGGCGGCAATCTAGCCATGTTCCTCATCGGAGGAGCGACGACGGGATTGTTCTTCGCGCTCTCGGTTTACATGCAGCAAGTGCTTCATTATGATGCGTTAAAAGCAGGCCTCACCCAGCTCCCGCTCGCCGGAGCGCTGGTCGCCATCGCCGGAGTCGTTCCTGCAGCGATCAAGGCAATCGGTACGAGCAAGACTCTGGCGGCATCGCTGCTTCTGTTAGCCGCAGGGTTAATATGGCTATCCTTTTCGCCTAGCGACGCTACATTCGCAGCTAATCTGCTGGGGCCATCTATTTTGATCGGGGTCGGACTGGGAGGCGCCTTCATCTCCGGAACGGAGCTTGCGGTTCACGGCGTGGCGGATGGGGAAGCGGGGCTTGCCAGCGGCTTGGTCAATACGAGCCAACAGATCGGCGGAGCCATTGGACTTGCGGTGCTGACAACGGCGGCGTCGGGTCGAATCGATCGCTTGATGGGCCGCGGCGTAGCCGAAGCGCAAGCATTGACCGGAGGATTCTCCTGGGTGTTCCTTGGGGCGGCCGCGTTCTCGATTATCGGAGCGATAGTGGTTCTAGCGATTGTGCGGAAACCTCGTCTTCCAAAGTAAGTGACTAATCAATCACAAGCTAATTGCAGTCGTATCGGCTAGGAACCAAGTCAACATGATTTAGAATCTCTAGATACCTTAACCTAGGAGTGATCAGAATGCTTAAAGCAATGGTAGTGAGAGCAGGCAGCGGGTGGGGAAAGGCGCTTGTTAAGCAATTAATCGGGGCTAATGTCGAAGTCGTTGCCTATTCGGGATCGCAAAGGAAGCTGGAAGCGCTGAAGGAGGCCTTTTCATCCTCATCGCTTCTGCGAACGGCGAGAGGAGAGGCCGGGAATCGGAGCAAGCTGCTGGCTGCCGCGGAAGGCGTTGACGTGATTTTCTGCGGGGTTTACTTGACCTACGATGATAACCCGGAGAAGGTACGGCGCATGCTGGAAGCCGTTCGAAGCGTCGCAGCGGCGACCGGAGCCAAGACGGTTACCCTCGAAGGGGTATATCTTCCCGCCGATGAGGAGGAACCGATGAACCCGAACCTTCCCGGCGCGACTTCCATGCGAATCTTCAGCCCGGAGTTGTACGGCGACGCCGTCTCCAACACGCTCATTCATTATGCGCTTCGCAAAATCGTTCAAGGGAAACCCGTCAAGCTCCTCATCGATCCGTCCGTCAGAAGAGACTACCTTTACGTGGACGATGCCGCCCGGTATGTTCTGGAATTGGCTTCGATGGAGTCCGCATATGGGGGGGATTGGCATCTGCGCGGCACAGGCCCGATCTCGCAAGCGGAGCTCTTTGACTTCACGAGCCCAGTCGTCCAAGCGGCACCGCGGTTCGAGCCAATCGGAGGGTGGCAGCGGCGACTGCTTCAGTTGTATGAGCCGAAGGTCAAGGGAATGTTGGATCGCTACGAGAAGCGCTGGGACGCTCTTGGAACATATGGCAAAGGTTATGGCGGCGTATCGATTTCTTATCAAGAAGGTATAGCATCAACGGTAAAACGCATGTTGGCGAAGTACAAAGTACAATCATTCAATTCCAAATCCAGCGAAATGAGGTCGTTGAAAATGAAAAAATCGAAAGAGGCAGTCGGCGTGACGGGATCAGAGAACACGGAAGGAATGTCTGTACGGGGGGGAGCAATCGATGTTGACCGGAACGCCCAGGTCATCGTCGACCTGTCCATTGAGATCGAGGCCTCGCAGGAGACCGTATGGGGAATACAGACTGGCATCGAGCAGTGGCCGACTTGGCAGAAGGACATCGCACAAGTGCGATTATCCGGACCGATCGCGATTGGCAGCACGTTCCGGTGGGAGACTCATGGGTTACAGATCGTCTCCACCATCCTTGAGGTTGACCCCATGAATCGTATCGTATGGGGAGGTCCGGCACACGGTATCGAAGGCGTCCATGTATGGAGCATCACCCCTACGCCTAAAGGAGTACTCGTGCACACCACGGAGTCTTGGGACGGCCCGCCCGTTGCCGCCGACCCCGACGGAATGAGCGCTGCACTCGAGGCCTCGCTTAGCGCCTGGCTCGCCGCTCTCAAAACGGCAGCCGAGAGCTTGCAGCTGACTTCGGGAGACAAGTAATTGACTAATCAATCATCGTGTGAGGTGGAAGAACTCTTGAAGAATAAAAGAAAAATCGGCAAACGCCTGATTTATATCGGACTTCCTTTGACTTTGGTGCTTCTGCTCGGAGCGGCGCTAAGCACTTATTTCTGGCAAATGAGGCTTCAGAAGCCAGAAGAGATCAACATGGCTCACCATCAGATGGCGGCTGGCATGGCCAGTATGACAAGCATGGCCGATATGACGGGCATGGAGCATATGGAGGGCAGGGAGTCTTCTTCTTCCGAAGAAGGCGGGGTATCTTGTGCTTCTATCACAATCCCGGAGTCATCGGCTCCGATCCGCAAGTTCGATCTGACGGCCGCCAAGACGACATTGAAGCTGGACAACGGCAAGACCGTCGAAGCTTGGACCTTCAACGGCATATCCCCGGGGCCGGAACTCCGCGTCACGGAGGGCGATCGGATAGTTGTTACTCTGCATAACAAGGACATCGAGGACGGCGTGACGATTCATTGGCACGGACTTGCGGTCCCGTGCTCGCAAGACGGCATTTCGGGAGTAACGCAAGACGCCGTGCCGCCGGGGGAACAGTTCACGTATTCGTTTATCGCGACGACTCCAGGTACGTACTGGTACCATTCCCACCAGATGAGCTCGATTCAGGTGAGCAAGGGACTGCTAGGTGCGCTCATCGTCGAGCCCAAGAAAGGTTCCGAATCCGATCCTTCAACATCTGAGGCAACGGCTCTCTATCAACAGCTAGGCTCTTCCATGCTGGTGAACGGAAGCGTGATCGGACTGTCGATCCCGGGCAAACCGGGCGAACAGGTCAGGCTAAGGCTGATCAATTCGGGCAATGAAACGATGGAATTCGGCGTCGACGGGGCACCCTTCCGGGTCATGGCGATGGATGGCCACGATTTGCATGAACCCGGACTACTGGAAGGGAAGATAGTTCCGATAGGAGCGGGCCAGCGTTATGATCTGCTTATCCAAGTTCCGGAGTCGGGCAAAGTCGTCGTCAGCAGCCCTTCGGCTAAAGGCTTGCCGGTTACGATAGGCAGCGGAAGCCAGCCGCAGCATAAGGAAGGGGGGCAGCTGTTCTCGTTCGTCCATTACGGCACCCCATTGCCTAACGACCCCGTCTTGCAAATCAAACCCGATCGGCACTATGAGCTTAAGCTCGGCCAAACTCTTTTCACCAAGTCAATTAACGGGAAGTCCTTCCATGAGATTCCTCCGATGACCGTGAAGAAGGGAGACCATGTTCTCATTACCGTAACCAACGAAGGCGGAGGAGACCATCCCTTCCACCTGCACGGGCACGTGTTCCGAGTCTTGAGTAAGAACGGCTCTGCCTTGCAAGGCAGCCCGGTTTATCTCGATACGCTTCTGACGAAGGAAGGCGAGACCTACGAGCTGTACCTGGAAGCAGACAATCCGGGCCTCTGGATGATCCATTGCCACAACCTCAAGCATGCCTCGATGGGCATGAGCATGATGCTGAATTACGAAGGCATTACGACGCCATACCGGGTAGGAACCAAGTCAGGCAATCTACCCGATCTATAACTAAAGACTTTCGTTATTCGCAAAGGAGCTTCATGTCATGACCAAAGACGCGAAGATATCCATCAACCGCCGAATCGACATCATCTCTGCGGCGATTGAAGTGTTTGCCGAGACCGGTTACTACAGAGCCACTACGGCACAAGTCGCGCAGAGGGCACAAATCTCGCAGCCTTACGTGTTCCGTTTCTTCGCCACGAAGGAACAGCTGCTGCTGTCAGCGCTTGAGGTATCTTGGCTGCGAATCATCAAGTCCTTCCGCCAAGTAATCGAGTCCGCGACTTCGGAGCGGCTGCAAGCCGAATTCATTGAAACCTACGAGAAAATCTCGGAGAGCCACCGTAATGAAATGCGCCTGCAGATGCAGGCGCAGACGATTCAAGAAGTCCCGATTCAAGATGCCATGCGTTATGGGTTCCGGGAGGTGCACCGAATGGTGCTTGAAGCATTCCGCCAAGCGGAGATCTCGAATCCCGAAGAGAGTACGATGCTGTTCCTAGCTCGAGGGATGCTGTGCAACATTGCCGAGGCTATCCACTTGCCGGAACTGAAGGATAGATAAAGAGAGCGGGCAGTGCTTTAATCCAGTTAGTAATCAATCAATAATTAGTCAATAACCAATGATATAAAGGAGCAGTGATGAAATGACGATGACAAAGGCAATGGTGATTGGAGCAACGGGCGGAACGGGAGCCGCGATTACGGAAGAGCTGGTAAGAAGAGGGGTCGATACGATTGCATTCGGGCGCTCACGTCAGAAATTAGAACAGTTCGCAGCTCGGCTAGGCAACCCTGGGCATCTGACGCTTGTCGTAGGGGACGCGATGCGACCCGAGGATATTGCTTCTCAAGCAGGCGGCGCGGACGTATGGTTCCATTGCGCGAATGTTCCTTACCATGAGATGGCGAGCAAGTTGATTCCGCTGGGCGTGTCGGTGATGGAGGCGGCTGAGCGCATGGCTGTCCGAGTCGTCGCGATTGACGGTATTTACCCTTACGGCAGGAGACAGGCTAACCCGGTGACCGAGGAGCATCCCAAGCAACCGCATACTCGAAAAGGCAAAGTTCGCTTGGAATATGAACGGATGTTATTCAGCAAGCGGTGGAACCGGGCCAAGGTTCTGATCGCCCGTCTGCCCGATTATTACGGACCTACGGCCAACGAAGCTTCTTATTTGGGCTCGACTCTGGAAGCAATCGCGGCCGGCAAGATGGCGTTCCACATCGGCAATATGCATACTCCTCGCGAGTTCATCTATCTGCCGGACGCAGCGGCAATGATTGTCGAGTTGGCCGGCAAAGACTTCGCCTACGAGCAAAATTGGAATATACCGGGGGCCGGGTCGATCGCTGGAAGAGAAATCGTGAAGATCGCGCAATCGGCGAGTGGCAGCGTCAAACCGGTCATTCCGTTGAAGAAGCTGGGCTTGTCCCTGCTCGGAATCGGCTTGCCCGTCATGAAGGAAGTCGTGGAGATGCTTTACTTGACCGAAGAACCGTTGACTCTAAGTCGAGACAAGTACGAACGACTCATCGGTCCGGTCATTGCAACCCCTTTCCAGGAGGGAATCGCCTCAACGATAAAAGCACTGCAGAGGAAATAAAGGGTTGCAGAATTGTGATTAATTGATCACTTTTGACCTGAAGCCAATTTTGTTGCGAAAAGCTTGGAGAATGTTGAAGAAGCAATTCTTCACAGCGCTAATCGACGGCATCCTGCTGCCTGCCCTCAAAAACCCGCAAAGGCAGGCAGGATCACAGCCCTGGAACCGGGTATAAAGGATTGGCGGTTAAGCGCTTCGGCTAATGATTCGCCGATAGACCCGTTAGACTGAACCGAACTGTTGACACACCCCCCCTCAATCGATTGAGGGGGGGATGATACCCAGAAAAAGAAGGTACCGGACAAACTTGTTTTTTATATCATTGTTTGCCTATGGTTTACATGCTTAGCGATAATCTCCCCATTGAAGGCGAAATTCTTGACAACGGATATGGTTGCAACCATTTGTCTCTTTTGCTTTCTCCTCAATTCCCACATGATGACCCTATAGGATCAACTCCGCAAGACGATGAACCCCCTGCTCAATCGATGCTTCATCTACTTTTGCAAACCCCAACACCCATCCTTTTCGTTTGCTTTCCAAACAATAAGGTCGAAGAGGGTATACACGTATTTCCTTTTGAAGAGCTAACTTAGTTACAGTGTCTTCGTCGTATGACTCTTCAGCTTCAAGGAGCATATGCAATCCCGTTTCTACCCCACTTAGTGTGAAACGCTCTCCCAAACCACTTGCCACTATAGCTTTTGTCATGGCTTCATGTCTTCGTCGGTACACATTTCTGACTCTTCTCATATGGCGCATAAAATGCCCATTCTGGATGAAGTGGGTTAGAGTCAACTGGTCCATAATCGGAAGATGGCGGTAAATCAGCTCCTGTACCCTGGCTAGTTGAGCAATGGCCTCCACAGAGCCAACGATAGCCGAAATACGAATGCCTGGAGCAATCATTTTAGAAAAACTCATGAGGTACAAGGTATTATTAGGTGCCTGGCTAAACAGCGTTGGAAGTGGTTCGCCGCGATATCGAAATTCACTATCATAATCGTCCTCAATAATCCAGAATTGTTCTTGAGCAGCCTTATGTAACAATTGTTGCCTACGCGGCTCCGACATAACGACTCCGACCGCGCACTGGTGTGAAGGGGTTGTAAAGATCAGTTTGGATTGCGGGTGAATATGCTCAACCACTAGACCATACTTATCCACGGGAACGGGCACCACATTCATACGCCGGTATTTCATCGCCATCCAGGCAGCTGGAAAACCGGGATCTTCTACAGAGACAGTGTCTCCGTCAGCTAAAAGCGATTGTGCGATTAAGTCAATGCTATGCTGAGCTCCTGAGGTCAACAGAATCTGATTGGTTTGGATATGGATGCCTCGTTCAAGTGATAAATAACGCTGAATCTGCTCACGTAATGGTGTGAAACCACAGGGATTACCGTAAGACCAGTTGGATAAATCCATTGCAGCGGATGCGTGCAGAAGCGATTGTCGCCAGTTCTTTTGAAATTGTCCGTCTACATAGGGTTCATGGGGACTAAAATCAATATCCACGTCAGGATGTTCTTGGCCTTCGAACCAGTCGTGTAATTGATCGACAGCCGAGTTCAACAAAGGAAGTGAGGGGGGAATGGGGCCATCTGCTATTATTTCCTTTGTTGATTCAGTGACTTGTTGCCATTTACTAACCCGCGTCCCTCCTCGGCGAGATGTAACCGTATAGCCTCGACTTAGCAATTCCTCATAGACGATCTGTATTGTTGAGCGAGAGACACCTACCATATGAGCAAGTTCGCGGGAAGGAATCAGCAATTCCCCTGGCGCCCAGATCCCGCTCATAATATTATGAATCGCTTGATCAAGCAATTGCTGCCAGATTGGTCTCTTGTCATTACGATTCACTTTCATCATCGTATACACCTCCAGATAGAAGTTCCAATTATAAATGCTCATTATGGATTGCTTATAACCTATATCTTTGGATGTTTTAATGCAATCCATTCACTGATATACTACCGTAATAACCCTGATATTTGCAATCTAGTCGTAGCTGCACTCTAGAAGAGTATCGGGGTTTAGAGTGGGATGAGTGTGTTATGAGTGAAAGGAGAGGTTTAGAAATGAATTCGGTTCGTTACAAGATCAGGGAATGCCGGGATAAAGAGAAAATTGAATGTTTCCTTCATCAGGCGAGAATTGGGTATCTTGGGTTGGTTGATGGGACCCTGCCCTATGTTGTACCGCTTAATTATGTGTGGGCTGAGGAGAAGCTCTATTTTCACGGGGCTGGAGATGGAAGGCGTAATCATGTCATGAGTGAAAATCCAGAGGTATGTTTTACGGTATGTGAGGAATATGGGACCATCACTGACCCGGTACCTGCCAAAACGGATACGGCTTATATGAGCGTAATGGTATTTGGGCAAGCAGAGCCAATCACTGATTTGGATGAAGCCACCCATGTACTTCAGGAAATGATCAATAAATACGTACCTGGCTATTATAACCGCCCCTTGTCGAAGCAGCATGTGGACAAGTATAGGTCGGCCGTGTTCGGCGGACCGGTTCAAGTGTACCGTGTTATTCCGCACCATATGACGGCAAAAGAAAGCCCAATTGAAGCAGAAAAAATGTATAGAACGGTTATGAATGGCGGACGAGGGATTTAACGACAAGATACCGTTACGACTTGCGTTAAGCTAACGTGTGCGGTAGTTCAATGAAAAGTGAACACGTAAGAGGTCACCTGGGCATAGCATTCTGGCTATGGAAAAGAAAGAATCTTCGCTATGGGGTAAAGAACAAAGTGCGACCTCAAATGATAGGTGAGGATTACCAGGAGCTTCGATTATTTAAAAAAATTGAAAAAGACGATAGCTGGGAGCTGTCGCCTTTAGACCAACTTTCATTTCATTTTCTCCAACTCCGCCTTTAATCTTGCATTCTCTTCCAACAGCTTTTGGACGTCCGGGACATTCTTGCCAGAAAGCCAGCCATACAAATCCTCTCTTGCTGCATACTCCGGCAATTGATCATGAAGTACCATTTTAATGTGCCGTACATCTTCAACATAATAGATAGGGATTTGTTCCATGACGGATTGCTTAAATTCTTGAAACTTCTGATAGTATTCAATTGCTGCGAAGTCGTATGGCTTTTGTCTTAATGCTTCATCTGTGACAACAAAAGCAAATCTAGGTTTGCCCGCTTCTCCGGCATACTCATACTCCCAATGGGTATAGCTCTTGGATTCATCTTCAGGAAGTGTTAAACCATAGAACCCTCCGAGAATCAGGACATATACATCGGACTCGTCGATCCATCTCTTCCTAATTTTCATTGGACTTTCCTTGAAAAATTGCTCGATTCCCGCAGGGATATGACCAGCTTGAAGTACGGCTTCAACAGCGGTATGTCTTTCCTCAATAAGATCGTAGTAAGTAGACGATATGTAAATTTGTAGTTTTTTTCTCATAGGCCCACCCCATTTAAAGAATGAATATAATTAGAATCTAGCACTCTCTCACTTTATTTGTCAAAATGAACTGGGGTTGAAATGGCCGAAGGTTTTGGTTTCTTCTTTGTCACTGGGGAGTTCGTCTTTAAGTGTTGGAATCATTGATTGATATGAGTCAGGATAAAGATCCAATCATTTAGAATGACTGGATCCTCAATCATAAATTAAATTTCAAAATCAATCGTACCCTTTTCGGTTAATTCAAAGGGACCAGGTGTGACAACTGCATCGGGTCTCTTTGTTCCGAAAAAGTCGGAGTCAAAATGATATGGGCTGCTGTCCGGCTCCTCAAACTTCATGTTGGCATGATAAGTCTTTCCAAGCAGATCCGTGGTAACTAACATTGCAGAGGTTCCCCGAAGCAATTCGGGATCATGGATCTGAATGTGCACTTTGCCTAGTGCAGGATTCATCTCAATTTTTACGCCCTTCTGTGCAACTATCTTCGCTTGGGATTCGTGACGACTTGGAACCGCATCGTTAAGAAATACATTGCCACCCATAGCCACCGGAAGAACGGCATTGCCTATAAAGAGATCCTTCGCGGCATCGCCAAGCTCCATAAGCTCCTCTTTGGTGTATTCCCACCATTTCTTATCTTTCACATCTGGATGTTGATCGTAGCCGCCAAGTCCCACAGCATGCAGATAGCATATGGAATTGTCCGGAACCCCGTCCATGACCGTCTTCCCGTCCTCTCCAACTTCATCCCTTGGTTTAAGTGGAAGATGCTCAAAAAAGGTGATGGGCACAGGTTCCTTATTAGGATCATTGTCACCAATAAATATATTGTTGTAGTACCTGTCATCGCCCCCAGTGATATTGGAGTATCCGGCCATGGCCGTCTCGTGAGGGAAGTGATATGGCGTAATACGAGTAATTTCAGAACGGACTACAAATCGGCCTGCAAACAAATTATGAGCAAATGCCCCGCCCTGAGCCATATTTCTGAAATTCATCGGAGAGAGAAATAGATTGTGATCGACCATATACGGACCATGGCAAACCTCAACGAAGAGATCTTCCGAAAGGTTGTCAAAAAATACATTACGGCTGATGCGAGTGCCCTGTGCCTGCCAGTCCAGCCAAAGCGCACGGTAACAGCTATACATTATATTTTCGCTAATTTGAGTATCCAGTGAAGCATGCAGTTTAATTCCGGCTACTTCGGCACCATGTCTGAGTCGTTTGTGGTGAATATTATAAATACGGTTCTGATAAATGTGGCTGAAGGCTGCTCCCATATGACCCACAATACCTGCCTGTTCGCAATCATGAATCACATTACCTCGAACAATGTGACTGCCGACGCGATCTTTATGCCAGCCGGAGCGTAATGCTCGTAAAATAACCTCCTGCTCGCGTTGAGTGCCGCCTTTACTATGCTTCTCCAAAGACTTGGTGTGCCCTGTGCCGATTTCGGTACCCAGGCTAATACCAACGCATTTGGATTCACTGATGATATTGTTTTCAATAATCCAGCCCTTGCTCCAGTGAGGTCCAATCAATCCTTCCTGGTAGTCTGTAGGTGGCGCCCATTGGGGGGAGGCTTGACGAAGAGTAAAACCGCTTACGGTGATGTAGTTAATTCCCGGTTTCTCAGGCCAGAAGCAATAAGGACGTACATTAATTTCTACATTTTCCGTACGAGGGTCTTTTCCACCAAAGTTGGCCCAGATTTTGGTTGTTGTAGAACCAACCTCGGCATACCATTTTAACAATGAATCTTTGGGATACTTGGCTTCGGACCAAATTCCAGGGTTGTTAACGCTTTCAATGCTATCGCATTCATACAATGATTTGCCATCCAAATAGACATCGCCGAGATGAATCGGGAAGGGCCCGTCAAACAACCAGTCTCCACTGAGTTCAACTTCAAAGGGATTGCGAACAGAAAAGATGGAATTGAGTACTTCTGTACGCCAAACATCGTCTCCTTCAGACTTCCAGTTGGTAACCCGTTCAGCTCCTGTAATGACGACTTCGCCGTCTCCTGCGGATCGATAGACGATTCTATGCTCCGCTGTTCCTCCATTAGCCGGGTTAACCCATTCCCTGTATATTCCCGCACGAACAATAACTGTATCACCAGCCATGGCATGAGCCGCAGCGCGTGATATGGTACGAAGGGGTTGATCCGCTGTTCCTTTTCCTTGATCATTCCCATGTATGGATACATGATATTCCATAACAACTCTCCTTCTATTTTAAAATGTTTGTTGTATCCAGTTATTATACTAGAAAATAAATATAATGGGAGAGATAGGAAGGTGAATGTTAGGCTAAATTGATACTGATATAAGGTAAACCACATCCACTACCCTATGAGGTTGTGTTTTTTGCTTTTGGGGTCTTTTAGCTATTGTTAAAAGCTATGACCAGTCATGCATTTTTCATATAACATGCTATCATTCCAATCATGCTATACTCAGTGAACCAAAAAGCTAGAAGGAGAAATAGTTATGATACCATTTCGTAATGATCATGTAGGTAGCTTTCTACGTCCTGCAAATTTAAGTCAGGCACGTGAACAATATAAATCAGGCAATATCACATATGAGGAATTAAGAGCTGTGGAAGATAAAGAGATTATTCGAATTATTGAAAAGCAAAAGGAAAATGGCGTATTGGCCGTTACCGATGGTGAATTCCGCAGAAGCTGGTGGCATTTTGATTTTCTGGATGGCTTGGATGGCGTAGAGTTATATGAGCAAATAGATGGACCAAAATTCCATAACATGCAAACTCGCAAGGGTGGGATTCGTGTTGTTGGTAAAGTTGATTTCTCGAGTCATCCCTTTGTTGAGGATTTTGTGTTTTTGAAAAAGCATGCAGGTGACGCAGTGGTGAAACAGACCATTCCAAGTCCCAACATGCTTCTATATCGGTTGGAAAATGGTGCCAATACCTATACGGATCGGGAGCAATTCCTTCAGGATACGATTGCGGCGTATCAAAAAGCCATTCAAGCCTTCTATGATGCGGGATGTCGATACCTGCAATTGGATGATACCGCTTGGGCAGATCTATTCTCAGAAGCTGGTCACGATAAGCTGCGTGCTAAAGGTCTGGAACCGGCGGAAGAGTTGAAAACGATGCAGCGAATGATTAATGAATCCTTGGCTCATAAACCGGCAGATTTAGTTGTGACGATGCATATTTGTCGTGGTAACTATAAATCGAACTATTTCTCAACGGGTGGTTACGAGTACGCTTCTGAAGTTATTTTTGGAGGCTTAAACGTAGATGGATTATTCTTAGAGTTTGATGATGAGCGCTCAGGTGGTTTCGAGCCATTACAATATGTGAATCGAAAAGATTTGAAAATCGTACTTGGTTTACTCACATCGAAATCAGGCGAGTTAGAGGATAAAGAACAAATTAAGGCTCGGATTGCAGAGGCGGCAACCTATGTATCACTTGAGCAACTTTGTTTGAGCCCACAATGTGGTTTTTCGTCTACAGAAGAAGGCAATATTTTAACGGAAGAACAACAATGGCGTAAACTTCGTTATGTAAAGGAAATTGCAGAAGAAGTTTGGAATTAATCCATACGCTCTAACTTTTTTCTGGTGGAAATCAAAATAATAAGAAATAAAGAAGCCACTCCATTTTTTGGAGTGGCTTTGTACTCAGCTATTATACGGTAACGGCGGCTATCTTCTACCTAGTGTCTCCCAAATTCCATGGAGCCAGGAGTCGAACTCAGCATCTTTGTCGCCCTCGTAAGTATCATAGATATCCAGACGTGTCTTTTGCAGTTTTTCCTTAAATTGCTCAAATGTGTGACCTTCGGGAAGGCTTTTTTTAATCCGCAGCAAAATTTTGTTAAGACCTTTAAACAAATCGCCTTTGTTTTTGGCAGGCATTTGTACATCTTCATCCATCTGCTTAAGCTTAAGATATGCGGCTTCGCGCACTTGAAACACTTGATCATTTTTCAAAACATAATGTAGTAACTGTATGGTAGGGGCTGTATCCCAGTTTCCCAATTCGTTCACTGCATTCAGTCGGTCTCTCCAGCTTGCCGACCGATTAGCCGCTCGTTTGAGCTCTTCAAAGTTTTCCGGTAGTTCGTTAATTGCTCCAATATCATGGTTGTTCGTCAAAGTTCAATCTCCTTAATCATCGCCATCTCGGCAGAATGATGAATGTTAATCAGGTAAACACCATTATACCACGAACCTGGCTAAACTACTTCATTTAAGCCGATTGGTTAATCAAAAACCCGAAAGATGCAACCAGGTTTTTAAATAAAACCTTCCAGTACAATTTTACCAATCGTCCTATTGCTCTCCAAAAATTTGTGGGCTTGCCGGAGATTCTCTGCTGAGATGGGTCCAAGGACCTGGGCCAGTGTTGTCTTTAATTTTTGGTTATCCACAGCATCAGCAATACGATTAAGCAATAAATGCTGCTCAATCATATCATCTGTTTCGTAAACAGCGCGAGTAAACATAAACTCCCACACGAAGGTGACGCTTTTTTGCTTAAGCAATGTGAGGTCCAGCGGAGAGGTCGGATCATCAATTGCGCATACAACCCCTTGCGGAGAAATAGCTTCACTAATACCAGTCCAGTGTTTTTCCAAAGCATTCAGGCAAAAAATATACGGAACGCTTGTAAATCCAATTGATTGAAGTTGTGGAAGGAGTGGCTCATGGTGATTAATGGTATAGTCCGCGCCCATTGATTTAACCCAGCTAACCGTCTCCGATCGGGAAGCAGTCCCGATTACAGTAAGCCCCGCTTGTTTTGAAAGCTGAGTGGCAATGGAACCTACACCCCCGGCTGCACCAATAATCAGCAGAGCCTTTCCTTTGTTGAAACCCGGATCTTGGGAAATAGACATTCGGGTAAATAATGCTTCCCAGGCTGTAATGGAGGTTAGGGGAAGAGCTGCGGCTTCCACAAAACTTAAGGAAACAGGTTTGCGCCCAACGATTCGTTCATCGACCAGATGGTATTCACTGTTTCCGCCTTGTCGTGCAATACTGCCAGCATAAAAAACTTCATCTCCCGGACGAAACAATGAACAGTCTGGCCCTGTCTCTTCGACGACTCCTGCCACATCCCAACCTAGAATTTTAGGAACTTCCTCAACTTTTTCCTTAGGCGCTCGTACCTTTGTATCAACAGGATTGATCGATATAGCTGTAACTTTGACCAAAATGTCACGACCTGTTGCTTTTGGTTTTTCAACAACTATGTCCACCAGGCTTTGGGGATTGTCAATTGGAAGGTAACGAGTTAATCCTACCGCCTTCATTGTAGTCACGATGAACCACATCCTTTCCTTATTAGTATGCCCTTTAATTAGTACTATATTGACATGATCACTATTAGACTTAAGGTCTTAAGCATAAGTGAATTTTAGTTTAATATAGAGGTGAATGAAGTGTTAGTAGTATAGAAGATATCACCTTAAGTTCACTGCTAGAGTTCATTAGTAATTTTCGGATGAAATTTCGATTGCTGTTCTAATATAAAAGAATATATTCACTATTGGACAAGTAGCCAAATTGATTTGAAAAGTAGCGCCCGAGATCCTGTAAAGGAAGGAACGATTGCTCATAAAGCAAGGGTAACGAAGCAAAAGGTCTCAGAGTGTATTCAAGAAGCTGTCGAAGAGTAAGGGATTATTTGTTTGATTCCGGTATATCCATTTCTTTTATGATTTCTGCTATCCGATTTTTTCCCCATTCATACATCATTTCAACGATAGGAAGTAAAGTCATCCCCAATTCAGTCATGGAATATTCCACTTTGGGTGGAACTTCTGGATAAACCTCGCGATGAACTATTCCATCTTCCATCAGTTCTCTTAATTGATTCGTTAATATTTTATGAGATATTTTTGGAAAAAGCCTTTGGAGATCACTGAATCGATACGGTCCTTCTACACCTAAATGCCATAAAATAACAATTTTCCATTTACCACTTAGAATGGATAAGGTAAGTTCTTTTTCACAATTATAATCACCATTTATGATCTTTTCTTTAACTTCATCTCTAAACGTATCTGGCATAAGCTCTTACCTCCCTACTCGTATCAATTGTAACCTGTAGGTAACCTTCTTACACAAAAGTGCATACTTCACAGTGAAGAAAACAAGCAGTAGACTAAAATAGTCGTCTGACCGACAATCTTTTTCACTAATTAGGAGGAACTACAAATGAGTAAAAAAGCACTCTTTATTATACCACCAGAACGTTTCAATGAGGATGAATTATCTCAACCAAAAGCCGAATTGGAAAGCAACGGAATTGATGTGACCATTGCAAGTACAAAAACAGGTGAAATCATAGGGGATTATGAAGGCAAAGCAACTGCTGAGGTCATTTTCTCTGACGTTATTGCTTCTGATTATGATGTTGTATCAGTGATTGGTGGATCTGGTACGAACGATCATCTATGGGGGAATCAAGAATTACAAGATTACTTGAAACAAGCGTATACTGATAAAGTTCTGGTAACAGGAATTTGTGCAGGTGCGGTTACTGTAGCTAAAACCGGTTTACTTACCGGAAGAGAGGCTACTTGCTATCCAGTAGATGTACAAAAAGACCAATTAAAAGCGAATAAAGTAACATATGTTGAAAAACATGTTGTTGCTCATGAAGATATTATCACTGGCGATGGTCCGGATGGCGCTAAAGAATTTGGAGAAGCTTTAGTAAAAGCATTAAGCTAATTCTACATTTCCTCCTTGAATTTTTATATAATCAAAAGCCTACGGGATTCATTCCGTAGGCTTTTGGCGATTCAAAATCAACCTGAGTATGATCTAGCTAATCTATCACCTCGTGAAGGAAATCCGCTAGAGCCCCGATTGGTTAGCCTTTTCCTTAATGAAGTCTAGCATGAACACCCAACCAATCAGTCCGCATAAGACAAAACCAAACGCATGCAGAGATCCATAGATGGGAATAAAATCGAGTATGGTTAAGGAGTACATATTTTTCAGTAACGGATAGAAGATGGAAATAACAACAACCGTGTAAAAGGCTAGGCAAGAAAGGCCTAAGAAGAAGGCTGCCTTAATATCCAAAGCATTTTTCCTCAAGTAAGCAAGGAGATAAGCGGTGTATACCACAATATTGCAGGCGAATAAACTAACACCAATGTACTCTATCGGCTTGGAGAAAATCATACCAATAGCAATCAAGATGGGTCCGATGATATCGATGGCAACAACCCAGGGATACCAGCTTTTCTTCGTCATGATGCGCCCCAGTGCACCAATAAAAATTGGAACGATAGCAGATGAGAAATGGAAGTGGAGCGAGCTTAACGCATGCGTTGCAGGATTAGCCTGGAAGAGGTTTACTTGATATTGATATAAGGTAAACCAAATGCCCCCGACAAAAAAATAAACGAGCCCCGCTCCAATCGCTACTTCCGCTGCTTTTCCTTTAGAGATCACAATCGTGGTCAAGCCATAGATGCCAAGCAGTAGGGTGAACAGTAGCCATCCAAGGGACAGAATCCCTGGGATTGCCGTACTTTCTAACCCCCACATCTTACTACTCATTACCGAGGCCAGGGTAAAAAGCGCAGCGGGAAATTGAAGCCATTTCATAGCAGCATATATCATTCGTTGATGTTTATTCTTTTCGTCATGGTTCAAAAGTAAAATCACAAGAGGTACAATGACGAAAGCCGCAAACAGTAGAAATTTCTCAACAAGTTCGAATTGAAAGTAATCAAGATAAAATATCAGAATGGTTATGATTCCACCGGGAAACACTGGTGCTAATAATGATTTCATTAGTTGCTTCAAGGAACTATTCATGGGGTTTCCTTTCTAACTACGTTTATCGTAATAACTGCCTGCATCCAGTTGAGCAGCGTTCTTTAGTATCAATGACAATACTAATCACTATAATTTGTTTGAAACCAATTTTTTAACTCTTCACTCATTATCTTATACTCCATCTCGGGAGCCTTCGAATGCAATTCGATTCCTCCAGATGGTCCGAAAATAACGATGTCTAGGCTCGTTTCATCTGTAAATGTAATTTTCCCAGCATTGTTCGATCCAACAACATCACCTGCATCAAAAGGTCTAAGTTCTGCATCTTGTATCATTTGGATAACCGTATTTTTTTCTTCCTCGCTTAATATGGTGGGATTAATCATGCCGATACTGATTTCTTTTACTTGCCCTGTATCAAGTTTTTCTTTAAATTGTTCTGCCCATTTGCTGTCCGCTCCGCTTCCTGTGGAGCAACTTGAAACGATTAGTATAAAACCGACAATCACTAAGACAATACCTGAAATCCGTCCAGCATTTAATGCTAAGTCACTTGGCTCCGCATCTTTAAAGTTCCATCCCAGTCGTAAATACCAAGCAAAGTAAGGCCAAATCGCCATAATTAATCCTATTATTAAGACTAAAACACCTATAATTCCTGTCAAACTATCACATCCTGTATATGTTAATTAGTCTATTTAATACGAAAAATACTCGTTAAAGTTCCTTGTATGTAAATATCCCTCGCTACATGTAAGTAATCTATCAACTTCCTTGGGGAAACAAAAAAAGAGCCGCACATCATGCGGCTCTCGATCTAAATTTAGCGCCCGCCCGTATTGGAAGCCCAAACAGGAATCCAACTGTTAGGATAATAGTCATTGGTCAGGGTTGTGTTATAGAGAACTAAATTCCCATCACTTTGCATGACCAGTGTATCACCTGTTGTGTTAGCCGGTAAGCTGCTCCCGTGATGACCTGGAATCCATGAGGTGGTATTGGGAGACCAAGCAGCTATCTGTACAGAAGTATCAATCATCAAAACTTTATCCCATCCCCAACCAGTGTAATATTCGAATTTACCTGTAGCCGGGTTGAAACCATAACGATAACCATATTGGTAAACATCTTGATATTTCATGCCATATTTATAGATGACAGGTTTCCCGTATTGTGGTTCAAATTTGAACGAAAGAGCCCCACTGTTACTGGTACCGCTACTCCAAAGAGAAGAACCATTCTGATAGATAACGAAATTCCCGTCATTCTGCCAAATGGCTGAGAACCTGCCATCTTGGGAGGTGAGATAGTCACCCTTGGCCATACTTTGGCCGATCGTGAGCTTATCTCCAATATAGCCAGCAGAAGCAGTTGCTGGTACGGCAAATGCAAGAATCAACAAGCAAGCCATAAGAATTCGAAAAGATCTGGGGAAAAGTTGTCTGTTCATTGGACACGCTCCTATGTTCTTTATAATGGTTTAACGCTAGCCCCAATTGGTGGAAGACGGGAACGAAGATCTAAAATGCTCCCAACGGTCACCTCCTTTTAAAGAAAGTGTGAAAATTTTTGATACATATTATGTAATGGAATGTGTGCTTTTTAGGAGATGGAAGCTAAGTGTTCTTTAGTAGAGGAGTCGCATCATCAGGCGAGAATACATACTTTATTTTCCATTATAGCAACAAAAAATATAAAATCCATATTTTTCTATATGAAATTCTGAATCTATCACTCATGTCCATTGTGTCATAACCTCTTGTCTCCTGAACTAGATTAAACCTAGCATTCGCGTCAATAAAATGAAGCCAACACTAATTTTGGTGCAGCTCGAGATACAGGTTTGCATCTCCTCTATCAATCTTCTAAATTTTTTACATCCATTTTATATTTTTTATGATTTTTATGAATTGAACTATGGTAAAATATTTCAGGATCGAAAATTGGAGAGGGGTTTTGTTAATTCATGTATTGGAAAAAAGTTTTGGGCCAAAGCACAATTCGTGTGGCAACTGCTGCACTATTACTCACCCAACTATTGGGCGCAGCAGGTTCTGTCTCTGCCGCAGGCAACGATGTAGAAGTACACTTAATTGGTATCAATGACTTCCACGGTCAGTTAGATACCACATCGATCGTTAGTGATAAAAAGGCAGGAACGGCTCCAATTCTAGCAACCTACTTAAAAGAAGCACAAGCAAAATATGAACATTCCCTTCTCTTCCATAATGGAGACTCTGTGGGTGCATCTGCTCCAGTCTCATCTCTCGATCGGGACGAGCCTACCATGGAATGGATGAATATGATGGGCTTCGATGTAGCATCTCTGGGCAATCATGAATTCGACCAAGGTATCGCTGCTTTGAAGGCACAAATCTTCGGTGGTCTTGATCCAAAAGAAGGCAAAGTAACTCATGCGGGTGCTAAATTTGATTACGTCAATGCAAACGTCATTGAAACTGCCACTGGCAAAACATTGATTAAACCCTATGTTATTAAAGAAGTGGGCGGAGTCAAAATTGGATTCATCGGGTTAGTGACGAAATCCACACCTGCCAAAGTATCCCCATCTGGGACAGCTGGCGTGCGTTTCCTAAGTGCAGAAGAAGAAGTTGAAGCCGTTAATAAATATGCAAAAGAGTTGCAAGATCAAGGTGTAGAAACGATCATCGTTTTGGCGCATGATCCAGCAACAACCAAAGAAGGCGTAACCACTGGAGAAGCGGCTGATTTGGCAAAAGCTTTGCCAGCAGATTCCCCTGTTGACGTTATCGTCGCAGGTGACAACCATGCTTTAGCTAACGGTGAAGTGAATGGAAAATTGATCGTTCAAGCGTATTCTTATGGTACGGCATTTGAAGATATTAAATTGATGATTGACCCTGCTACTGGGGATGTAACTGAGAAATCAGCTAGCGTTACAACGACTTTCCAAGAGGGTGTAAAAGAAGACCCTGAATCTTTAGCTATTATTAAAAAATCATTAGACAAGCATCCTGAGCTGACGAAGCCAGTAGGTACAACGGATGGTTCTGTTACCCGTACAGATGCTTATAATAACGAAGCCGCTCTTGGCAACCTCATTGCAGATTCAATGCGTCATGCAGATTTTGGAGATAAGGCAAGCGCTGCTGACTTTGCATTTATGAATCCAGGTGGTATTCGTGCGGATCTGCCAAAAGGCGATGTGACCTTTGCTGATCTTGCTAAAATCCAACCGTTTGGTAACACTCTAGTGAAACTGGAGCTGACTGGCGAACAAATTAAAACCTTGTTGCAGCAACAATGGGGGACCAACGCTGACGGTACACCAAACACCAAAACTCTACAGATCTCTGGCTTGAAATATACTGCCGATTTCAATAAGCCAGTGGCAGAACGTGTTACTGGTCTCACTCTTGAAGATGGCACACCTGTTGATCCTGCAAAAACATATACGGCTGTAGTTAACAACTTTATGGCTGCAGGTGGAGATAACTATAAAGTGCTAGTAGATGCTAAATCATCCTTGGCTGGTCCTATCGATCTGGATGTATTCTACCAGTACATTGTAGATACGTTTAAAGGCGCTGACATTGTGGCTAAAACGGAAGGACGTATCACGAATCTAGCTGCATCTACAGAGGAAACAGAAACACCTGTAAGCACAGAATTCATTTCCCGTGCTGAATTTGTAAGTGCTCTTGTAGACCTGTTGAAACTGAACGAAGTAGCGACAGCACCTGCATTCAAGGATGTTGCTGCTAACGCTGCATATGCAGATGCAATTGCTGAAGCGACTCATGCTGGATTCATTCAAGGCTACGGTGGTAACTTTAATCCTGATCGTGATATCACACGTGAAGAAGCGGCTACCATTCTTGCTAAATTGGTAAAAGACCAATCCTCTGATAAAAATGCGGCTACAATCATTGCAGGCTTTGAAGATGGCAAAACCGTTTCTACCTATGCGGTAAAATCGATGGCAAAACTGATTGACAAAGGTATTCTTAGTGCAGCAGAGAAGAACCTGCTTCAACCTAAACAAGGTCTTTCTGCTAACGATGCCAAAGCTTTAATTCAAAAAGCTGTTGCAGCAAAAGCTTCATAATGTAGAACTGATTCAAACCTTATATTAAAACAGGAAAACACATCCTATTGGGTAAATAAGCTTTCCAGGTGAAAGCTATATCCCAATTTAGGATGTGTTTTTTATGTTTACATGCAGTAGATTTTAACTTGGCTGAGCAAGCCGAAATGGACTATCTAGCTGCTCGCCAGCAGTTTATGGACGTGTTTGGCGTTTTTTTTTACATTTGCCCAGTCGCCCTTTCCGCGAATGCATATGATGATTATGCCTACTCATTGAAAGGAGCGATCACATATGGGATTTTTTCCAATGCCGGGGCCTGGTGGAGGGTTTCCAGGTGGACCAGTCGGACCGGGAGGGCCGAGTTTTCCAGGGGGTGCACCCGGAGGCGTTCAACCGCCGACGGCTCCTCCACCGCAGTTCATACCACAAATGCAGACCGCCACATATGCTATCGACCCTGGCGGGATCAGACGCTGCATGTTCCGCAACACATACATTTGGCTGAACAATGGCGAGCAATTCTGGTTCTTCCCGGTATTCGTCGGGCGTAATTCTGTTGCAGGGTTCAGATGGTTCGGTTTCTTCTGGGGATACTTCGGTATTGATTTGAATCGGATTAGCTCGTTCACATGCTTTTAAGACAGACTTCGAAAGAGAACAGCCTGGGGGCTGTTCTCTTTGTTGTGTAACGTATCATAAATAAAGTATGGGAACCATGTTATAACACAACATGGCTCGCCTGGCGAATTGCTTATCTGTTACTTATGGAAAAGTCGAGTTTCCATCACAGGGGAAAGTTTTTTCTTGGGAGAAACGCAGCCATACGATCGAAGTTAGCTTGGTTCTATGGAATAAAGAAACAACACGTTATGCGCTATGCACCCGTGTTGTTTCGTTGTTAGATGGAGTTCATGAATGTCGCAGGAAAAACATTTTGAAGCCAACCGTTACGAATTTTATAGTCAAGTGGAATGACTGCAGCATACACGATGCGAACGAGCACTTCGTCCACTTGCGGTTGAGGGCGTTCAACGATGGCTCCCTTCAAAATGTTTGGGCCACTTGTTTTGGGAAATGCTCATAAACATATGCTAAACTGATAATAAATAAGAGCAGAGATAGGACTCATTTTAAATTTACAATATCAAACTATTAGGTGAAGATAGCTAATAAAACAGATCTTAAATGATAAAAAGGAAGAGATTCAATGGGAAGAAAACAATCTTTTACGGAGACAGAGCTACTTGATACGACAAAAAAATTAGTGCTTGAGCATGGATACGACGGTTTTCATCTCAAGTTGCTCTCACAGCATCTGTCAGGAGCCCGAAGCACTATTTATCAATATTACTCTAATAAAGAAGAGATCGTGGCTGCTTGTATGAAGCGCGTAATGGTAACGGTATTAGAAAATGCGTTAGCTATTGATGAGACTGATCCTATGGACGCTCTCGAACAGTTACTTCTCGTTTACGTAGAAGAATCTACACTTCATCAACTTCTGGGAAATGCCAGTAAAATTAATACTACTAATTCTTCGGCGGCAGCAAGAGATCTTGAATATATTGAGGAAGCACATACGACTCTTAAAATTCAATTATCACGATTGTTTGAACGCGCACAACAGGATAAAAGCTTGCGACAAGATATGCCACTTCCTGTACTTATTAGTGTTTTTTTTAACTTGATTGATACGCCAAATATGCTGAATATCCCTGCACCTGATTGGGGGAAGCTGTTGTTTCAAATGTGGATCGGAGGAGCCAAGAGCTAACATCGGTCTTGGATTTAATTTGACACTAGTGTCATTTATATTGTTTAATGAAGTAGCTAGCAAAGTGTAATAGCCGCTTAAATATGACACAAGTGTCAAAAAAATAAAGGCAAGGAGTTGGGAATAGGAATGTTTTTAGCTATGAAGGAATTGATGCATAGTAAAACAAGGTTTTTAATGATCATCATCATTTTTGTACTAATAGCTTGGTTGGTATTTATCTTATCCGGTTTGGGAAATGGTTTATCTACGTTAGCTGCGTCAACATTCAAGACGATGAAGGCGGATTATGTCATTTTTGAAGAAGGGTCGCAGTCATCAATGAGCAAGTCGCTACTATCGGATCAATTAATGGCGGAAGTGGAGCTGCTACCAAATGTGAGTGCTGCCACACCTATGGGAAGCACGATGGCAACGGCGTTGAAGGAACAAAGCATCAAAAATGAGGAGAAGTTGGATATTGCGATTATAGGCATCAACCCAGGGAGCTTCTTGGAACCTGCTGTCGTGGAAGGGGAAAGTCTATCCTCTGCGAACCCTACTGGTGTCGTGGTGAATTCGACCATGAAGGATGAGGGCTATAACATTGGTGATACTTTTCAATTAGATGGCACGACAGAATCATTGACAATTATCGGATTTGTCGAGAATCAGACATATAACCACGTAGCGTCGGTATTTACTCCGATGGCTGAATGGCGAAAGATCACCTTTGCGGCCCCGGGTTCGGATAAGGGAGTTGCAGGGCCCGTTAATGCAATTATGTTACAAGGCAAGGATATCGATCCAAACGTAATGAATAACATGCTAACAAGTACGGACACGGTGACTAGAACGGCAGCAGTTCAAGGAATGCCAGGGTACAAAGAAGAGAATGGTACGATTTTAATGATGCTTGCATTTCTGCTCGCTATCTCCGCCTTCGTGCTTGGGGTATTCTTTTATGTAATGACGATGCAGAAGACTAACCAGTTCGGCATTATGAAAGCGATAGGCGCTAGTAACCGATTTTTGAGCAAATCCATTGTATCTCAAGTGTTTGTGCTTTCGCTGACCAGTATTGTCGTTGGAATCTTGCTTACTTATGGGACAGCAGCCATTATGCCTAAGGGCATGCCATTCAAGCTGGAAACCAGTCTTGTCGTCACGTATTCTGTTATCTTGCTGATTATCGCTATGTTAAGTTCGATGATATCTGTTCGAAAGATTACAAAGATTGATCCCCTCAAGGCGCTCGGGAGGGTTGAATAATGACTAAGGGATTGCAAATGAGTAAAGTCACAAAGTATTATGCCGAAGGAAGCAATCGGATCGCAGCACTTGATCATGTGTCCATTTCAGTGGAGCCGGGTGAATTTGTGGCTGTAGTTGGACCGTCGGGTTCTGGTAAAAGTACGTTTTTGTCTATTGCTGGAGCGCTACTTCAAGCCTCAGAAGGAGAAGTTAAGCTAAATGGACATCATATTTCTACACTTACTGCCAAAGAGCTGGCGAATGTAAGGCTACAAGAAATCGGATTTATTATGCAATCCTCGAATTTGGTTCCTTATCTAAATGTTCTGGATCAATTGCTCATCATAAAAAGGATGTCGGGAAAGGTTGAAAGGGAGGATAAGGTTTTCGCCACGAAGTTGCTGGAAGAGCTGGGTCTGGGCTCGAAGTTGAGAAGCTTCCCAGAGGAGCTATCGGGTGGTGAGAAGCAGCGGACAGCGATTGCTCGTGCTCTAATTAATAATCCCAACATCATCTTGGCGGATGAGCCGACAGCAAGTTTGGATACCAAACGTGCCCATGAAGTGGTCAGTCTCATCGCCCAAGAGGTGAATTCACGTCAGAAAGCAGCGATTATGGTTACTCATGATGAACGTATGCTTGAATATTGCGACAAGGTATACCGGATGGAAGATGGAAAATTGTCTTTGCAGTAGGGAATAGGGCGGCGTATTCGTATCCAGCAGGAAATGTAAAGGTAGAGGGGCCTGAGTCAGTCCGACATCAGATTTACGAGGAAATTATAAAATGCTGGAATGCAAAAACGCTACTGACATTACGTTGTCAGTAGCGTTTTTATATATTAACGGTATGCGAATAACGCAGTGTTTTGGAGATAGGGTAACCTTTCTCATAATATGATTATCGAGGTGGAATTTATTTATGAACAGTATCCAATGGGAAGTAGATCCTGATCACAGCTCCGTCGAGTTTTCGGTGGCGCATTTAATGATCAATAAAATCAAAGGTGTATTCGAGCAATTCGAAGCGGTTTTAAGTTTTGACCCCAACGATGTAACAACCCTGGGTATTCGGGCTTCCATCGACGCAAATAGTGTCACTACTCGCCAGCGGCAACGCGATGAACACCTGAGGAGCGAAGAATTCTTTGATGCCGCCAACTATCCAGCGATTACGTTTCAAAGCACCAACTGCGTTCTTACTGGCGAACGGCAATATGAACTTGCAGGCAATCTAACGCTCCATGGCGTAACAAAACCTATCACTTTTCATACCGTTTTTGAAGGGTTTAATAAAGACCCTCGTGGCCGGGAACGTGCAGGATTTCATTCGAATGCCAGTATCGATCGTAATGAATTTGGTTTGAGCTTCAACTCGCCTCTGGAAACGGGCGGAATTGTCGTTGGAAATGAAGTAAACATCGAGCTTTATATCGAGGCAATTCGAATAGATTAGCATGGTTACATGATACCTGAACATCCACTCGCCCATAATCGTGGCGAGTTTTTCGTTGTGTATACCACAGTCCTATTCCTAGTATTTTTTGCCTATACACTAATGCGAATGTGTATACAACTTTTTTACCAAAATATATACAGTTTGTTCGTTTACTGTCTACTCTTTCGATGTTATACTCTCAGTATTCAAAAAGAATTTGTGAAAATATGTCGAATTGAGGCTTAACTAGGATGATTATAGATAAAAGTGAAGACGGCAAAACGATCATCCTTATTCCATCGCTTGAGCCAGATGAGAGACTTCTAGCCTATGTACGGCAATTGCGAGAATATGGCTTGACTAATATTGTCATTGTGGACGATGGGTCTGGTGAAGCGTATCAGTCGATTTTCGAAGAGCTGAGTGTGAACGGGTGTGTTTTGCTGCGGCATGTGGAAAATCTGGGAAAGGGTGCTGCACTTAAGACTGGGTTTAAGTATATCGGAGAGCAGTTCGATGCGTCTTCTTACGTCGTCACAGCGGATTCAGATGGGCAGCATGCAGCCGAGGATGTTTACAGACTTGCGAAAGAAGCCAGACAGCATCCTGATGCATTGGTTCTCGGGGTAAGGAACTTCAGCGAGGGAGGCATACCGCCGAAATCTTTGCTGGGTAATCGGATGACGTCCTTTATTTTTGCTATGCTTTACGGCAAAAAACTGTCAGATACCCAAACCGGGCTTCGAGCCTTTGGCCCCGGGCTGCTGGCTTTCATGCAAGATGTTCGCGGCACTCGTTTCGAATACGAGCTGCAGATGCTCATCTCATGTATTCAATCCGGTATACCGATTCATACCATGCCGATTCAAGTTATCTATGAGAATGGAAATGCAGGGACACACTTTAAAGCGATTCAGGACAGCGCTCGGGTAATGGGTGTACTGTTCTCTAACTTCCTGCGGTTTATTTCCTCTTCCGTGGCGAGTTCGGTCGTCGATTTGGGAATTGCGTGGTTTTTGATCGACTTTTTGCGGCCCATGTTGGGTCAGCAGGATTATCTAAGAATTCTGCTCGCAACCGTGATTGCGAGAATTATTTCGATTGTCGTTAACTATGTACTGAATAGGCACTTTGTATTCCGCAAAGAGGATAGTCAGGGCAGTCTATGGCGCTATTTGACGTTGTGCGGATTCGTGATTGTGCTTTCCAGTACGGGGGTATATTTGTTCCATACGATTTTCTTCGTGGATGAAAAAATTGCGAAATTTGTCTGTGATGCCTTGCTGTTCCTGCTCAGTTTTCAATTGCAGCGAAGATGGGTATTTGCAGCAAGGAGGAAGCAGCTGTAGTGCAAAACGAAAAAAGGCAGAATATTTTCTTTGTCATCACCATGATCCTGATGTCCATTTATTTGCTATGGCGGATGTTCTTTACCCTGCCATGGGGGGAAGGCGTACTGAACGTCATCTTCGGCATTCTGCTCATTGTGGCTGAGATGGTAACCGTACTGACCACTTTTGAATTGTTTTTTCAAAAGATGCAAAAGGAACGTACGCAACTCGACTTCCCCATCGTCCCTCCCGAATATTACCCGGATGTGGATGTGTTCATTGCCACCCATAATGAGCCGGTCGATCTGTTGTATAAAACCGTCAATGCCTGTACGTTCATGGATTATCCGGACAAGCAGAAGGTTCACATCTATCTGTGTGATGATGGAGCACGACCTGAGGTGGAGGAGCTTGCGAAGCAGTTTGGCGTTGGATATCTGGGTTTCCCCGGCAACAAGCATGCCAAATCAGGGAACCTGAATAATGCCCTGAGCAAAACCACTTCTCCACTCATTGCAACCTTTGATGCAGACATGATCCCGCAGCACACCTTCTTGATGAAAACCATACCGTATTTCCTGCTCTCCACATTTATAGAAGAGAACGGGCAATGGCGGCTTCGCCGTGAGGATGAAATGGACAAGAAGTTCAAGCTGGGGCTCGTACAGACCCCTCAAAGCTTCTACAATCCGGATCTGTTCCAGTTTAACCTGTATGCAGAGCAAGGCATTCCGAATGAGCAGGATTTCTTCTCCAGAGAAGTGAACATCCTGCGTAATGCCTCCAATGCAGTAGCCTATACGGGAAGTAATACGATCATTTCCCGTCAAGGCATGGAAGATATCGGCGGTTTTCCGCTGAATACAATCACCGAGGACTTTGAGACAAGCATCCGCTTACAGCAGGAAGGCTATATTACGTATGCAACTCAAGAGGTTCAAGCTGCCGGACAGACGACAACAACAGTTCCGAGCATGATTAAGCAGCGAATTCGCTGGGCAAGGGGTATTATTCAGAGCCTGCAAAATACGCGTGCTCCTATATCCGAAAAGCTTCCTTTCTGGACGAGAGTAACCTATTTAAGCAGTTTCTTATACTGGTGGTCCTTCTTTAACCGGTTGATTTTCATTTTGGCACCCATTTTGTTTGCACTATTCGATTTTAAGATTGTAAACACAACCTTCTGGCAAATCTTAATATTCTGGCTTCCGTCCTATTTCTTCTACAGTCTATCGATGCGTTATCTGTCGAGCAATATTCGGAATCAGCGCTGGAGTCAGGTTATTGATACGATATTTATGCCTTATCTGATATGGCCGGTTCTCCTTGAAACGTTGGGTATCCGCGAGAAAAAATTCAAGGTTACGAACAAAAGCAGAGCGAAAGGCCGGAAATGGATGTCTGCTCTGTTATATGCACTTCCGCATATCTTCCTGCTTATGCTTTCGATTGCGGCTGTGATTCGATATGTTAACGGCAAGTATGGCATCGCGCTGTTCTTCAGCAGTATCATTATTTTCTGGCTCGTTCATAATATGATTGCGCTGTGTTATGCTCTGTTCTTTATGATCGGCCGTCGTGCGTATCGGGAGACAGAGCGGATTCGGGCACAGGAAGATGTCACGATCCACGATCAGGACACGAATCTGCGCTATGAGGCCAAGACAGTAGATGTATCCGAACAAGGTATTGCCTTTTATGTCCCGTATCCCATTTATCTACCTGAACAGAAGACGATCTCTCTGGTCGTAAAATCCGAGCGGTATGAGGCCAATCTCAATGCGGTCATCGTTTATGTGAAACAGGATGGGGAAGGCTGGCGTTATTCCGCGACGGTTCAGCCGATTGATGAGACGGATAACCGTCAATACATGCAAATTATCTACGACCGTAAACACTCGTTGCCAGAGCAGATGAATCTGTGGGATACGGCATACGACGATATGCTTCGCAATGTGAAAAAACGTATTGTTCAACCTAGATCGGATCAGAGAAAAATGCCGAGGCTTTCTCTTCAGCTTCCAATTCATTTCACCAATAATGCGGGCTGTACGCTGCGCAGCTTCAATTATCGTTTCTTTTCCGCTACGGGTCTCCATGGTGACATTACGGCAGGAGCGATCGTTACTTTTTATACGAAGAGTAATATTGAAGTCATTTTGCAGCATACAGGGAGAACAACAGCCAATCGTCGCGAAGTGCTTCTCTCGGTGGAGAATATGGATGATATCGTGGAGCGCGGTTTGATAGATCAATTGCTGAGTGATTTGACCCATCCACATGCCGATCGTTTCACCAGAGAGGGTTAGGAGAGATAGATATGCTGTATATGCTTCAATTTGTGATGGGAGTTTTATTGATATTCTCCTTTATTGGTTACATGCAGTTTGTTCGAAAGGCACTATCTATACGTTGGGAGTTCATCCCTGTATTTGTGTTTTCCTCCATAGCATGTATTGTCTTTCTTAGCGGCTTGGTAGGTCAGCTCTACGTTGGCAGCCTTATCCTGCTTCTCGTCGGATTACTATTGTATGGGAGAATGGTGTTTCTCGGAATGCGCCGAGGGGCATCCTTTCGCATTTCTTTTTCCTTATTCCAATTTTCATTCCTGGCAGGCACGTTCATTTTCTTGCTGGTCCTCTTCCAAAATCAATTGACGCACTACGATAATTTTTCCCACTGGGCGATTGTTTTGAAGCAGATGCTCAGCACAGATGCTTTTCCGACACCGGATTCGAATCTAATTGATTTTAAAAATTATCCACTAGGGACCTCGTCGTTTATTTATTACGTCTGTCGCTTCATGGGGCATGACCAGTCCGTGATGCTTCTGGCACAAGGTTTGCTGATCTTTTCCTGTTTTTACGCCATGTTTGGCATCGTTTCCGAGAAGAAACGTTTTCTGCTGTATGCATTTCTCGGACTTGGGTTATCTACACTGTCTTTCTTCAACCTTACGATTCGGATTACCAACCTGCTCGTGGATTTCTTGCTTCCGATCTATGCGCTCGCTATCCTGGCGGTGATATATCAATATCGTCATGATATCAAGCGAGCATGTATAATCATGCTCCCACTTGCAGGTGTGCTGACAGTCATTAAAAGTACAGGCATTATTTTTGCAGCTATCGGCCTGATTTTCCTGGTGTATACATGGCTTAAACACAGACAAAAGTCCAGTTGGAAAGATGCACTCCCCGTAGTGGGCACCATCTGCGGTACATTGATTCCATACTTCGGCTGGAGCTGGCGGATGGCAACGGTGTTTCAGGGTGTCGATAACAAATTCGATGTGGCCACTTCCGGGATTCAATCCGGCAAAACGGCGGAGCAGATGCATGAGATTCTGTGGCTGTTCTTAAAATCGAGTACGGATATTACGACCCGGCCGGTCATCGGTATAGTCATTTTCCAGTTTGTAGCGATTGCGGCTTCGATATTTGCCTATGTGGTGCTCAAGAAGAAGTGGAATTTATGGAAAGCACTGATTGCGCTGGATGTTGTATTGTTGCTGTATTATGCAGGCATTCTGGCGTTGTATCTCTTCTCCATGCCGCTGGATGAGGCCGTCAGACTGGCAGGATTCGAGCGTTATGCGTCGAGTATCGTGGTGCTGTTCGCAGGTAGCCTGGTGCTGTGCGCTGCAATTGACCTGGAGCGTTCATTCCATTATCGGATTGGTGAGGTGCCTGATTATCAAGCTTTCAAGACGGTCAAGACGAAGGGGCATTATCAAAAAGGAATTATTGGCTGTATGGCGATTGCGGCGACCATTCTTTTATCGGAATACAACGGGATCGTCTCGATTGCCAGAACCTACGATACGACGCTCCCTTACAAAATCCATGCGGTTACCGGTGATCGCTGGTATAAAGATGGTCAGGAGGACAACAACAGATATCTGTTCTACGCCTCGGATAGGGACCAGCAGGTCACGAATTACTACATGCAGTATGTCGGGAAGTATTTCTTGTATGCTCCGCATGTGGACGGTATCGTGTTGTTCTATGAGGATAATATGGATAATCTCCTGAGCGGATACGATTATCTGGTCGTCGTGGAGACGGATCGTAACGCAAAGTGGTTGCTGAAAAAGCACTATGGCATTGACATGAAGGAAGGTATCTACAAGATTACCCGTTCCGGAGAACAGATCATTCTTACGCTGACTTGAGATCATTAGAGTGGATTCTGATTAGGTCAAAATTCTTGGTATAATGTAAATAGCCTGAAAATGAAGGGACTGAACTATGCGCAGATATCAATATCTTAAACCTAACTATTAAATCCTAATGGAGGTAAAAGAATTGATTACAGAGTTACACACAGAACGTTTACAATTGAGAAAAATGAAGGTGTCGGATTCTTCGAGCTTGTTCACCGTTTGGTCTGATCCTGATGTTACTAAATTTATGAATGTTAGTTGTTTTACTGACGTAGAGCAAGCGAAAGAAATGATCAAACTTCTGGATAATCTCTCTCAAGATCGTAAGGCTATTCGTTTCTCCATAATTAAAAAAGAGTCCAACGAAATTATAGGTTCTTGCGGATATAATTCTTTGGATTTTGACAACTTAAAAGCAGAAATTGGATATGATATTGCTAAATCATCGTGGGGAAGAGGATATGCATCGGAAGCAGTACGTGCTTTGGTGAATCACGCATTCTCTTCTATAAAGCTGAATCGAATCGAAGCTAAGGTTGATCCCAAAAATGTGAATTCGATAAAGCTCTTACAAAAGCTCCGTTTCACATTAGAAGGAACATTTAACGATCTCCATATGTATTCAAGGTTAGTAGATGCATGAGTTTTATATAAAATTTAAAGAGGCCGTTCCGTAGCTGGAATGGCCTCTTTATTAATATACAGCGAAACGGGTGAGTCGCACGTGTCTCGTAGGCGAGTTATTCAATTAGACTTTTCGTTGCGTTATACATAGTTTCTGCGTATTCATCGACTTCATCTCGGGACATGCGCAAACGAGCGATAGAGGTACCATAGCCAATTTCCTTATGACCCTCCTGTAATCCTTCGAAAATTCCATCTGCAAAGGCATCCAATGGTTCTCCATGCGTATGCAATCCTGCTCCACCCAGATCTGTACTTACTGCAGGAGGAGCAACTTCAATGACCTCTACAGACGTATCCGAAAGCTGGTGTCTCAGGCTGATTGTAAAGGAGTGAAGTGCTGCTTTGGTTGCTGAGTATATCGGAGCAATGGCAAACGGTGTAAAGGCTAATCCGGAGGTCACGTTAATCATTGTGGCTTCTTCTTTGGTTGAAAGGTAAGGAGCGAACAGCATGGACAGATGAAAAGGAGCTTCAATATTCGTTGTAATTTCTTTGGCAAAATAACTCCAATCATTCTTCGCATCCGCTGTCAGCATATTAAAACGTTGTTGGATACCAGCATTGTTGACTAACACATTCACTTCCGGATAGTTTGTGGTTACCCAATCAAACAACGCTACCCGCTCGGATTCAATATTCAGATCATTCACATACGTAATAAGGCCCGGGTGTGTTTCTTTTGCGTTTTGAAGTACAGCTTCACGTCGTCCAGTAACAATAACTGTATTTCCAGCTCTTAAGAAGCGTTCTGCAAATGCTAATCCGATCCCGGAGCTTCCGCCAGTAATAAGTACTGTATTTCCCGAAAGTTTCATTATAGTATCTCTCCTCTTAGGTATCTTTTTCTTCGTTTCTTTCCTGTATTTGACGGGTGTAACGTGTAATTTTAAAATCAATGCCCTTTAGGGATTCCTGCATCAACAAAATTTCATCCAGTACTGCTTGCTTGTGATTTTGCATCATTTCAAGCCTGTCCTCGAGCGTACAGTTCCCTTCGATGATCCAGTCCATATATTGCTTAATCTGACTAATGGGCATATGCGTGTTTTTTAAACAAACAAGGGTTTCCAATAAGGCCATCTGAACTTCTGAAAATAATCTCCTGCCAGCATCATCACGTTCAATCAAGGGTAGAAGTCCTTTTTTCTCATAAAAACGTAACGTTGAATCTGGAATATTCAATTGGGCTGATGCTTCGCTAATGGAAAAATACTTCATGTTGGAGACCTCCAAATAGGTGTTAACTCTGTCGACAGGAATAGCATACGACTTAAACTATGGTTTAAGTCAATAAGGTAAATAAATTTATCTTTTGGATGGAAGAGACCTCATGGGTAAAGGAAAGTTGGATTCAGCTATAGCTTATAACTATAACCTGCTATAGCTCTTTCATAGAACAGTAAATCCGATCGGATATGTTATATTTAATCTTATAATTAATTTACGGGGAGATTAAAATATGAGCATTCAAACCAAACCTAAACAGCGGACCGTCACTCCATTTCGATATGATATTGTAGGCAGTTTCTTGCGCCCAAGCGCGTTGAAAGAGGCCAGAGCGAAATACCAAAACGGTGAAATGACTTCTGGGCAACTAGAGGAAGTAGAAAACGCTGAAATTGTGAAGCTCGTGCAAAAACAAAAAGAAGTTGGCCTTCAAGCTGTAACCGACGGGGAATTCCGTCGTTCTTGGTGGCATCTGGACTTCTTCTGGGGACTTGACGGTGTTGACCGGACCATCATTGATCAAGGTTACGAGTTTAACGGTGCCAAATCCAGACCCGAAACAGCACGTCTGACCGGCAAAGTAAGCTTCAGCAGCCATCCGTTCGTTTCGCATTATGCATTCTTAAAAGGTGTTGCTGGCGATGACGTCGTTGCGCGTCAATCCATTCCTGCTGCTGCACAGTTCCTGTTTGAATTGGACCGGGCAGAAAATAAGGAAAGTACGGAAGCCATCTACCCGAACCGGGAAGAGCTGCTTTCGGATATTGCCAAAGCGTACAAAGAGGCGATTCTGGCTTTGTATGACGCGGGCTGCCGCAGCGTTCAAATTGACGATTGCACGTGGGGTGCACTTTGCGACCAGCAGTTCATGGCATTCATGGAGCAGATTGGCGTTAATGTGGCCGATTATGCAAACGAACTTGCGAAATTGAACGAGCAAGTTGTATCCGGTTTGCCGGAGGACCTCGTAGTAACGACACATGTATGCCGTGGGAATTACGTATCAACATATGCAGGTGTTGGTGGAGGTTATGAGCCGATCGCCCAAACGCTCCTGAACATTGATAACTACTCCGGCTACTATCTGGAGTTTGATACCGAACGGGCAGGCGATTTCAAGCCACTTCGATTCCTGAAAGACAACCAACAGGTTGTGCTTGGTTTGTTCTCTTCCAAATTTGGTGAGCTTGAAAGCAAGGAAGATATTCTGAAGCGTATCGAAGAAGCGAAGCAATATGTTGATCTGGATCGGATTTGCCTGAGCCCGCAATGCGGATTCGCTTCCACGGAAGAAGGCAACCATCTGACAGAAGAGCAGCAATGGCAGAAGCTTGCTTTTATCAAAGAAATTGCTGAAGAGATCTGGAAATAATTCGTAAGCTAAAAGCATTTTTTTACCCGAGAGTAGCCGTACGGGCAGTGATCCGTACGGCTACTTGGCATTCCGAGCCTTGCCTTAGTTTGACCAATGTTGGCCTTTATGGTGTTGGGAATCGTTTATTTCAAATTTTCATATTGTATAGCTAGTTAAATGAGATACAATGCTATTATAGATATGGGCATCCAGTTGGATGCCTTTAAATATAGGAAAGAAAAGAGCTAATACATACCGAGGTGTCGACATTAATTTAAAGTGGTGAGCGGATGAAAGAATTGTACAGTCAGGTGAACCGAAAAACATATTATATTTCCATGTTAACGCTCATTGCTCTTATGTTATCTGGACTAATCCTATCGACGACAGAATTAAGCGGAATTACCGTGGGATATGTTATCCATTTTTTGTGTGTGGCTATTCTAGCGGTTTGTTTGTTGATCTACCCCAAGCATGAAACCTATGTTTTCAGAAAGATCATCATCCTGTTTGCCTTTGCTTATTTCTATAACCTGTTCTTCTTATATCCAGAGACCTGGACTACGTACATTCTCATTTGCCTGATTCCCTCACTTGCCATTCTGTTCTTTGATTTAAAATTGTTTTATTTCTCCATCATTATGAATGGAGTTTTAATTTTGCTCACGTTTGGCTACATCATCCTGATTGATCAAGGCAATATATATGCGTACTTACATCATGATATCCTGGGGAACCTCATTAATATTATAGCGAGCCAGATACTATTATTTCTTATTTTCCATTTGTCCTTTAGTCGTATGAAAAAGCAGCAGCTTTATCATGAGCAATTACAACAATCGGAGCGACTGAAGATGATAGCCCATTTGACGGCGGCTGTGGCGCATGAGATTAGAAATCCAGTCACCGTTGTTCGAGGTTTTTTGCAGTTATACAGAGAAGATCCTTCATTTGATGATCCAGTCAAAAACAAGTTCAAATTAATGATTGATGAATTAAATACTGTTGAACAGATTACCTCTCAGTTTCTAACCCTTTCCAAGCCTAATCGAGATCAGAAGCCAGAAAAGGTGGATGTGAAGGATGCTCTTCAGAGCGTAACAGGGCTGGTCCGTTCCTATGCGATGTTATCTGATAATCAGATGCATATCGAGGCAGAGGAGGGTTGCTTCATTTTTATTAATCCAATTGAGTTTAAGCAGCTGCTGATGAATTTAATTAAAAACGCTTTGGAAGCCTCGAATATGGGTACTCCCGTCACTGTAATAGCCAAACGAAATCAACATTATATCGAGATCAAAATCATGGATGAAGGAAGCGGAATGTCAGAGGATGAGGTGAAATCGCTTGGGACGCCGTTTTATTCATTAAAAAGTAATGGTACCGGATTAGGATTAATGATCTGCTTTAATATTGTAGAAAAATATGACGGGGAAATTCATTATGACAGTAAGAAAGGTGTAGGAACAACCGTTACGATTCGCTTTTTGGCGACGGATGGGGCTTTTTTTGTTGAATGTGGTCAAGTGGCTGACATTAAATTCAAATAGGAGAAAAATGGTGTAAAGCATGACATCACTGAGAATCAATTATAGGCATATACAGCATGCTTATCTTGATTCTCAGTGGCATGCTTATCACTCATGTTGGTGAATCTTCTCTATATTCCATTGGATTTCGGCATTACCAAAGTTCGCATAAATGCTTCTATATTGTTTGTCAGAAAATCGCTATTTTCTAAGCCAGCATGGGCAATCATGTTCTTGATATCTTCGACAAACTCAGACAAGCTGGAAGTAGAGGCTTTTTCGAATCTGTTCTCCCCAGCGATATTCCCGGTCGATTTGGCTACGTCCTCTTTGTATTCCTTCAACCAGTCCTGGTTAGTCGATACATTTTTGGCGAAGCTCTGCAGGATGCTGTTCCAGTCTTTTCCGTTCACAATTGCATCCTGGAGCTTGTCCAGCGTTTTCGGTTCAAATTTCTTCATCATATAAGTTAGATCGATATAATCATCTGGAGCCCCAACAGGTCTCTGAGGAGGAGTCTCGTAATGGATTTCTTTCGTCTCAGGGTCTATCGTTCTGGTTGTGGAGATGGCGGCGATTTGACCAATCGTATTCATGAATTCCGTCGCTTGATCCCCTTTCATATAGTTATCCGCGATATACTTTGCTTGAGTGAGGCCCAATTCCAGCAATGCTGATCTGTCCTCTTCCCCGGTTACGTTAGTAATGAAATTGGATTGAATGATGCCATAGACAGCTTCCTTCACCTCTGAGGGTTGATCTGTGAGGAGGCGATTTAAGGAATCATTGATTTGAACGGTTCCAAAATATGTAGCGGCATGATTTACAATATCGGATGCTGCTAACTGTCTGGAAGCCTGACTGATCTCCACTGTGTCGTTGTTATGTGACAGTCCGGGTATCGTTCCTGTGACCAAAGATGGCTTATCCGCCTGCTGTCTCGAGTTGATCTTGGCATTGAAGTCAAGCTGGGGCGAGCTTTGAATTTTCATCATGAACACACTCCTGTTCGTTTTGATATATTCCAAATATTCTCTTCTCATCATAGTATCGGAATAATATTCCATATTTTTAATATGATTGGACAAAAAAAGCAACAGGCATGTTGACGAATCGCCCATTGCTTCTTCTCGTTCTGTTTTAACCTCCGTAAATACTGTAGGCAAAGTGATACACAATATCCGTATCATTTGCACTCGGACGACTCGTTACCCTCGCCAGCACACCACAAATATCATAGTAGTGCGTGAAGCTTATGGCTCCCGGCAAGTATTGACTTATGCTCCCGGTTGAAGGAGGAAGGGACAACGTAGCAGTGAATTGACCGCTGCTGTTTGTCATCACCTTGGCGCTCCGAAATCTGTTGTTGCTGCCTTCGGACCAATAATCATTCTCCCAAATGACTTCTACTTCCGCATTGGCCACCGCATAGTTATCTGAAGTTGCCGCAACGCCAGTCACCGTAAAACTGGTTCCCGTTATCCGGTAGTAGCGACCATAGGCATATGTGGGGTAGTCATTCGGACCACCATTGGAATTATAACCTGTAATCACGACTTTATCGGCTCGTAACACGGGCTGGAGGTGTAATAAATAGTTGTTATCCGAATAATTACTTGTGGTATACACCCGCAAATAATATGTGCCCGTGCCTAGAGACACATTGCCGTTGGCGGAGGGCATTAATGCCATTCGATTGTTGCTTAATGCACCATACAATTCAGCTTTATAGCCATTACCTACAGAGGCTTGATCCAGATCGATACGCATGGCGTCATAATTTCTGCTTTCGGGAACCGTGATCTTATACCAATCCTGATCGACCTCCGAATTAATGGAGCGGCTTGAAAGAGTAGAGCCACCAGTTGCCACCGTGAAAGGATAAGCATGAAGCGCATTCTCATCCGTCTCGTACGAATCATAGGTTGAGCTAGTTGAGACGGTTAGCGTGAATGGTTCATTGATGCTGCCACCAACTGCGCCGTAGGCTTCAATGAAATAGGCTTTGGAACTGGCAGTGTTATTTTTGGTACCGACATGTTCAGACAAGGTTCTTGATCCATTTCCGTAGTTATTCAGATACGTGCCATATATGGAATAGTCAATTGGAGTGGGGTTCAAATCACCAGTGGACATGTCAAATTCGTAGAGATATAGATCGTAATCTAGCTGCGCCGAAGCAGGATTATCCATTTGTACTTGCAGTATGCTCCCCGGTTGTACATAGATAGGGTATAAAAAGCTGGACGTACCTTCTTGTTGGATGTAGCCCGTGTATGTATTAGTCTCTGCTGTGGCTGTAGCGATAACCGATTGCGGAGCCGAAATGAGTCCCTTTTGTAATTCTGAAGACGCGGTAGCCGATTCCAAATTTACAGATGCCTTTACCCGATGCTTTTTCAGTTTGGACGAATCCAACTCAGAAGCATCCTTGGTAAGTTCGGATATCATTTCCCCACTTGGCTGCAGTATCTGTTCTGTGACATGGGCATCAGGGTGAACTCCCGATTCGGCCATGCCATTGTCTGCAAACGCTTGAAAGCCGAAGGCAAAACTGAGAAATAAATTCACGACGACAACCATTGAAAGCGTCTTTTTCAAGTATACAATCTCCTCTCGAATACAATAAAATTTTGCTACAATTGTATAATATACCAGTTTTGAAGGTTTGTTAAGAGGTTATTATATGATGTTTTGGAGTTTCTTCGAACAAAATAGCTATATCGCTTGCCACCTCTGCTACTGATGATAGAATGACAGGATCTTATGGACAAAGGTATAGAAAGGAAGTACCATCGTAAAAGATATACTTTTCTGGGAATTTCATATATACATATGACAAATAATTTAAGATGCTTAAAGGAGACTCGAAATGCCCACTCAATTCGTAAAAAATATGATTGTATTTTGTTTGGTTCTCATAGTATTACCGGCAACAACCATGTCGGCTGCACCTGTTATTAAAGATGTGGCTCTGGCAAAAGTTATTCGGGCAACATTGAAGATATCATCTAAAAAAGAAGTGAAGACGAGCGATCTGAAGAAATTAAAATCGTTATATGCCGAGGATACCAAAAACAAGATTTCCAATTTGCAAGGGCTTGAACATGCCGTTAACCTGGTGGATCTAATTATGCCTGGGCATAAAATAAAAAATATTACATCGCTCAGCAAGTTGAAAAAACTAGAGTTCTTAGTTCTTGAAGGGAATCAGATCTCAGATCTATCCCCACTCTCTGGGTTAAGTAATCTAGAAAGTCTCTTGATTAGTGGTAATCAAATTCAAAATCTAACGCCATTGAAAAATTTACATAAGTTGACCAGTTTGCTTGCCAGCGGCAACCAGGTAGCAGACCTAAGCCCTCTTCAGAAATTGAATCTAGAATGGATCATTATGGCTGGAAATAAAATTCAAGATTTAAGTCCGTTAAAGAACCATCCGACATTGGAGTATCTTTATGTGGAGGATAACCTCATTCAAGATATTGCAGTGCTTGAGACCATACCCCATTTAATAGAGGTATCGTTGGCCGGCAATCCGTTGAATGAACAGGCGGAGCAGGTCATAAAAAAACTGGAGAAGAAAGGTGTTATCGTGAGTTTGGAAGATGACGATGAAGCTCAAACGAAGTAGAATAGGTTTCTCTTCGGTGGGAGTAAGTTAATCACTTAAATATGGATAGAAGGCCGTTGAACAATTCAACGGCCTTTTTTCATGCGTAGTCCCAATACTATTCCAGCTCAATCTCTTTTACAGTCTCGCCCTCAACCAGCACAGGCTGGTAGTAGGTGTTGGTGGGCAGATCCTTTTTGCCTTGCAGTTTCTTGATGACCCAATCTGCTGCGTCACGGCCCATTTGCTCTTGGGGATGGGTTAACGTCGTGAGTTTGATGTTCGCGTTCTTGGCGATGTACGAATTGTCCTGACCGATAATGGATAACTCGTCTGGAATGGAAATGCCCAGCTTTCTACATGCATGTACGACTTCTAGCCCCACCTCATCGTTGTAACAGACAAGGGATGTCAGCGCATCTCTGTTATCCTCCAGGAACACCTCCAGATTGGTGGAGAGGTCCGGCTTCGATGCCGTATCGAACGAAAGCACCTGCTCGGGATGAAACCGCAGCTTGGCTTCGCCCAGCGCTTTGATATATCCTTTCATCCGATACTTCCCTTGTAAATCATCCATTTTCGCGATAATGCCGATCTGGCTATGTCCTTTGGCGATCAGTTCCCGGGTAGCAAGATAGCTGGACTGTACGTCATCCAGACAGAAGAAAGGCACCTCCAGCTCTTCATAAAAGGCATTAATCATCGTAAACGGTACATCCTGCTCCTTAAAGGAAAGGTAATAAGCAATGTTAGGATTGTACAAATTACTCTTGGTCGGTTCGACAATCAGGCCATCCACACCGTAGGACAGCATCATTTCGAGCGCCTTTTTCTCTTGTGCGACATCGTTATTGGTGCTGGCTAACAGCAACGAATAATTATCTTCATTCAACCGGCCTTCAATGCCGCGGATAATGGAAGGGAAGATGTAATCGGAGATGTATGTCGTGATAACGCCGATTGTTTTTTTCATCGTGTTCCCGCCGGTTCTGGATCGATACAGATTGCTTACATAGGTGCCGGAACCTTTCTCACTTCTCAAAAACCCTTCGTTCGATAGCTCCAAAATAGCCTTCCGCACCGTCTGGCGGCTCACAGTGTAGCTGTCCTGCAATGCGGATTCGGTAGGGATTTGTTCGCCTACGCTATAGGTTCCGGATAGGATATTGCTTTTGATATCGTCAATGATGATCTGATACTTTGGCTTCACGCATTCCACTTCTTTCATCGTTACTTATCTATAAGAAAACATCGTTATATCCATAGTTGTACGTACATATTTTATCATGAATCGATCTGAATGGAAATAAAGCAGCCAGTTTTACAAAATAAACCGTACAAATCCCGTCATAAAATAGAGATGTGTACCCTACAACATCACCTTTTGAGTACAGAAATGAGATCGTGTAGACGTTATATTCTAACTAATGTAAGTATAACTATTATATATTATTGACAAATGTACGTACAAAAAATATACTAAGGCTGTCAGAAAAGGAAAGCGCATTCTTTTCAATGAACCGAAATATGAATCCAATTCAATCGTTTTTAAGCCAATACTATTTTTACTTTTACCTACTGTGCTCAGAGAGGGGACTACGTGATCATGAGTCATGTGGATATGAAAGAAGCGATTACCAAGGGTGCCACTTCACTAGGCATCGAATTTGGATCAACAAGGATCAAGGCTGTGTTGATTGATGAACGTTTTGAGACCATCGCGTCAGGCAGTTATGAGTGGGAGAACCTCCTGAAAGACGGATATTGGACGTACAACCAGAAGGATATTATTACAGGTCTTCAGACTGCGTATCGTGAGATGAAGCAAGACGTAGAGCGGAAATACGGAATCACGCTGCAAACGGTAGGTTCTATCGGATTCTCGGCCATGATGCATGGATATATCGCATTGGATAGCGCGGGAGAACTGCTGGTACCTTTCCGGACGTGGCGTAACGCAACTACTGGGAAGGCTGCGAGAGAACTGACGGATCTTCTACAGTTCAATATCCCGGAACGCTGGAGCATCGCTCATTTGTACCAAGCGATCTTGAACGAAGAGGCGCATGTGCCTCGCATTGATCACCTGACAACTTTGGCCGGGTACATACACTTGCTGCTGACGGGCAATAAAGCCATCGGTATCGGCGATGCTTCGGGCATTTTCCCAATCGACGAGTCTACGCATAATTATCACCCGTCCATGATCAAGCAGTTCGATGAACTGATTGCAAGTAAAGGTTATCCGTGGAAGGTCGAGGACCTTCTTCCCAAGGTATATCTCGCAGGTGAGAACGCTGGTGATTTAACCGAAGCGGGAGCCAAGCTGCTCGACCCTTCGAATGATTTACAGTCAGGCATTCCGCTCTGTCCGCCAGAAGGCGATGCCGGAACGGGCATGGTAGCAACGAATAGCGTGAGGAAGCGTACGGGGAACATCTCCGTCGGCACATCCGTATTTGCGATGATTGTACTGGAGAAGGAATTATCCAAAGTGTATCCCGAGATCGATATGGTCACCACCCCGGATGGTAGCCCAGTAGGAATGGTGCATGCCAATAACTGCTCCAGCGACATCAATGCCTGGCTTGGCTTGTTCCGTGAATTTTCCGAGGCGATGGGATACGAAGTGGATACCGGCAAATTGTTCAGCGTGATGTTTAACAAGGCTTTGGAGGCAGACCCCGATGGTGGTGGCTTGCTAAGCTACGGTTACTACTCTGGTGAGAACATTACGGGCCTTGAGAAAGGCCGTCCATTGTTCGTCCGCTCCCCGGAAAGCAACTTCAATCTGGCAAACTTCATGCGGACACATCTGTTCAGTGCCTTCGGTGCACTCAAGCTGGGCATGGACATCCTGACGGAGAAAGAGAATGTAGCTATTGATAGCATTCTGGCTCACGGTGGCCTGTTCAAAACCCCTGTCGTCGGACAAAGGATTGTAGCCGCAGCGATGAACGTACCGGTCTCTGTAATGTCTACCGCTGGTGAAGGCGGCGCATGGGGTATGGCACTTCTGGCCTCGTACATGATCAACAAGGATCAGCAGGAGAGCCTGGATGTGTTCCTTGAGCAGAAGGTTTTTAGCGATGTCGAGGGTGAGGAAGTTGCGCCGGATGCATCGGATGTCAAAGGGTTTGAAGCATTTATCGAACGCTACCGGAAGGGTCTCGCGATTGAGCAGGCGGCGGTAGATCATCTGGTAGAGAACGGGAGGGAATAACATGTTAGAACAGCTGAAAGAAGAGGTTTATGAGGCGAATCTGGAGCTGCCGAAGCACGGACTTGTGAAATTCACTTGGGGTAACGTCAGTGCAATTGATCGGGAAAGCGGTCTGTTCGTCATTAAACCAAGTGGCGTTAGCTACGATACGATGAAAGCAAGCGACATGGTTGTGGTTGATCTGGACGGTAATGTGGTGGAGGGTGAGATGAGACCTTCCTCGGACACCGCAACACATGCCGTACTATATAAGCATTACTCGGAGATTGGTGGCATCGTGCACACACACTCCACATGGGCGACCATCTGGGCACAAGCCGGACTGGACGTACCCGTGATGGGAACGACACATGCAGATACGTTCTATGGTGCCGTACCTTGTGCCCGTTTCTTGAACCAGGGCGAGATCGATCGGGGCTACGAAGCGGAGACGGGACGTGTCATTATTGAAACGTTTGAACAGCGTGGAATTGATGTGATGGCTGTTCCAGCAGTATTGCTCCATGGTCACGCACCGTTTACGTGGGGGAAAGATGCCAAGTCTGCGGTGGTGAACAGTGTCGTGCTGGAGGAAGTGTGCAAAATGAACCTGTACGCGCGGCAATTGAATAACTTTGCTAAAGAACTGCCGCAAGGCATTTTGGATAAACACTATTTGCGGAAACACGGGAAAGACGCGTATTACGGACAGAAGTAATTTGGTTATAACAGTGACTGGAAGCATGTTCTGGCTTCCAAGTGGTTTAGTGTGGGAATGACTTGTTCAACTATACTTTTTACACGATAACGGAGAGGGCAGAACCAATCTGAAGAAGCGAAGCGCTCGCCTTTATAACCGGATATCATCCTTATTAAAATTGATTAAAGAAATCCGGGGATAACCAGCGATCGGAAGATGGTACTGCAATCGGAGTGGCTAGTGTAAACCCATATTGTTCAACTATAAAAATGAAATGAGGATGAAAATATGTCAGCAGCAAAAGAATTCTGGTTTGTGGTTGGTTCACAGCACTTGTACGGAGAAGAAGCACTGGGCGAGGTTAAAGCCAACGCACAGAAAATCACGGATGCCCTCAATGCAAGCGGTGTTCTGCCGTACCCGCTCGTATTGCAGGATTTGGCGGTAAGCGCAGATAAAATCACGAGCATTATGAAAGAAGTGAACTATCGCGACGAAGTGGCGGGTGTAATCACTTGGATGCATACGTTCTCCCCGGCAAAAATGTGGATTCGGGGTACAAAATTGCTGCAAAAACCATTGCTGCATTTGGCAACCCAATTCAACGAGAGCATTCCGTGGGCAACCATCGATATGGACTTCATGAACCTGAACCAAGCGGCTCACGGTGACCGCGAATATGGCTTCATTAATGCACGCCTGAGAAAACAAAACAAAATCGTCGTTGGTTACTGGGAGCGTCCAGAAGTGCAGCAGCAGGTTGCAGATTGGATGGACGTAGCGGTAGCCTACAACGAAAGCTTCAACATCAAGGTTGCTCGTTTTGGCGACAACATGCGCAACGTTGGTGTGACCGAAGGGGATAAAGTGGAAGCACAGATCCAATTCGGATGGACCGTTGATTACTTCGGCATTGGCGACCTCGTGCAGTACGTGAATGCCGTAACGGAGCAAGAAATCGATGATCTGATCGCTCAGTATGCAGACCTGTATGAATTCGATTATGGCACGAACAGCAAGGAAGCTTGGGAAGCCAGCGTACGTGTGCAAGCGAGTTATGAGATTGCGATCAAACGTTTCCTGGACGAAGGTGGTTACAGTGCCTTCACGACGAACTTCGAAGATTTGCATGGCATGAAACAGCTTCCGGGTCTGGCTGTACAACGCCTGATGGCTCAAGGGTACGGATTTGCTGGTGAGGGTGACTGGAAAACGGCTGCGCTGGATCGCTTGCTGAAAATCATGGCCCATAACGAGAACACGGGCTTCATGGAAGATTACACATACGAGATGGCTGCTGGACAGGAAGCGATCCTGCAATCTCACATGCTTGAAGTCGACCCGACACTTGCCAGCACGAAACCAAGAATCATCGTGTCCCCACTGGGTATTGGCGATCGTGAAGATCCTGCACGTCTCGTATTCGATGGCAAAGCAGGCGAAGGTGTCGTGGTATCCATGGCAGACTTCGGTACACATTACAAACTGTTGATCAATGAAGTATCCGCATTTGAGCCAACCGTTCCTGCACCTAACCTTCCGGTAGCCCGTGTATTGTGGAATGTGAAGCCTAACTTCCAGGATGGGGTTAAAGCCTGGATCGAGAATGGCGGCGGTCACCATACGGTTGTATCCTTGAACCTGACTACGGATCAAATCGTAACCTATGCGAAGCTGGTGAATCTGGAGTACGTTGTGATTAAGTAAAAGTGAATTAGCAGCTACTGTATGAACTTATACAAATCTTTCTCTGTGGCCGGGGGTTAACCCTCGGCCCTTTGTTTGTTAAGCTGAGAAGCATGAGGTGAAACTGAGCATGGGTTTGCTTTTTCATTGAAAAGGGATAAGAACTGAAGGAGGTAAGGAAAGGATATGTACACAAAAGAAAGCCTGATGCAGCAACTGGAGCAGCTCGGTTTGGATCGCCAAGGTACGTTGCTTATGCACTCTTCAATGAAGAGTTTAGGCGAGGTTGAAGGTGGAGCAGATACGGTGTTGGATGCCGTTAGCGATTATATGAAAGACGGATTGCTGGTGCTTCCCACCCATACGTGGTCTACCATCAATGCGGATAACCCATTGTTCCACGTGGAAAATTCTACCTGTTGCGTGGGCGTTCTGCCTGAACTTTTTCGTAAACGTCGGGGCGTAGTTCGTTCGTGGCACCCAACGCACTCGGTAGCAGCCCTGGGACGGGATGCAGAGGCGTTTACGAAGGATGATCATCTCTACGATACGCCATGTGCAAGAGGTTCCGCATGGGGGAAACTGCTCGATCGGAAAGCCACGATCTTGTTAGTAGGCGTTGACTTGAAGCGGAATACATTTATCCATGGGGTCGAAGAGTGGGTGGACATCCCTGGCAGAATGACGGACGAGCATGAGATGCTGTATACAGTTTTACCAGATGGAAGCCAGATTTCGGTACCGTCCCGCAGACATTGTGGATTACCATGGTCGGAGCATTTCTGGAAAGTAGACGAGGTACTGGTTCGCGAAGGTGCGATGCGTAAAGGAAAGCTCGGTGATGCGGTCGTAAGAGTGTGTGATGCGGCTAAGACAGCAGAGGTAATCACGGAGATGCTCAAGGAAAATCCGGACTTGTTCTCGGACAATGAACCACTTCATATACCTAATTGTGAAGCAGAGCTGGTCGGGGTGAGTCATGAAGCGTATCTCAGAAACGAGACGCGTTATAAGCTGCAATCGGAGCTGTTGGTCGCAGAGAAACAGGTCGCTGACGGCGAACGGTTACTTAATCATGAGCAAGTCATTGCCAAAATACGAGAAGAGTAGATGCAGCCTGATCAGCAGGTGAAGTACTACTGCCGGAGAGATTAACTCCGCGAATGGTTTAAATCATTTGAAAAGAACAGGTTGCTGGCTAGCCGCTCAGTTGAATATGGGCGGTTTTTTTATGGAACAGTCAGATTCCTTCACAAAAACGCAAAATAGATCAGGATTTCGATCAGAGGTTGGTCGGACTTCCAGTGTATGGGCTACTCACCCTTATGGTGGTGTGATAAGATATGGTTAAATTAACCAATGTTTGACGTAGCGGTATTGTATAGGTGTTTATTGAAGTTTTATATAGGTATCACATAGAATTATGAGCAATCACGTTGTCATTGTAGCATCTAAGAAGGAGAAGATTCGTGAACCCATTAGTATGGTATGATCTCTTTTTATTCGTCCTATTGTTCGGTGTAGGTGTATATGTGTTTGCTACGGTTAGAATTACGAACTTACATAAGGTGTACTTTTTATTCCACGGGTTGATGATGCTCTGGCCTTTCTGCCAATTTGCCAGTACGCTCACGGATGATTCCGGTCTGCAGTTGTTCTATGTTTTGTTGTCTTTCGTTGCGGTCTCTCTGCTTGGGAGCGGGTGGCTTCTGCTGACAATCTTTATTACCGGTTATTCAGAGCGGTTGAGTGCAAAAGGTACCTTCCTGCTATTTATCCCTGCGGTGATCGGGGCTATAGGTGTAGTCGCCAACCCATTGAACGAGTTCGTCATTCCACTGGAGGGCGGGTACATCGAGCGGGCTTACGGCCCTTGGTTCTGGGTTGTGATGGTTATTCTGGTGAGCTATTTCTTGACGTCTCTAGTCGTTCTGTTCCGGGCGGTGTATTCATCGCAGACGTCTGCCATGATCAAAAAACAGGTGCGGATCACCCTATGGGGCATCCTGGTCTTGGCTGTCTTTGCAACCATTGATGCGATTCTGAATGTCGTTCTAGCCCACTGGTTACCGATTATTCCTGGGATGACTTCGCTGGGGATCTTTCTGTCAGACCTGTTCTTCGTCTATGTGATCAAAAGATACAATGTGTTCGATCTGGTCTCCATCGCGCATGAGGACGTAATCAATACGATTCCATATGGCATCCTGGTACTGGATGAGAATGAAGTCATTGTTGAAGCGAACAAAGCCTCTCGATCCTTTATGGATCTGCATGTGGGGGATTCTTTTGATATGGAGGTATTTCTGGAGTCTGTTCAAGTTGTGGGCAGCTGTCGGGAGTTCGTGAATCATTATAAGAAAAAAGAAAATACCCTCTCTCATATTGAAGTGATCGTGGAACGGGACAACAACATTCGGCACTATATTCTGCAATCTTCTCCGATTGTGGATTCGGCTCTTGTGCCGATCGGTCATATCCTTACGTTCCAGGATGTCTCACAAGAGCGCTTCTATGTGAAAGAGATGAATCGCCAGAACGTAACGCTTCAGGAGCGAAACCAGGCGCTGGACTTGATCCGTCAGGAGTTATCCGAGGCCAATCGCAAACTGGAGGAACTCGCGCTGACAGACAGTTTAACCAACTGTTACAACCGCCGTTATCTGACCCAACACCTGAATCATGAGGTCATTACCAATATTCAATACAAAACACCATTCTCACTCCTGCTGCTTGATATCGACTACTTCAAAGCGATCAATGATCGCTATGGACATGTCATCGGCGATGAAGTACTCGTCCACACGGCAGAGGCCGTCAAACAATCCATTCGCAGTACCGATATTCTGACGCGCTATGGCGGGGAAGAGTTCATGATCTACCTTCCGCACACGGAGCATGACTTGGCTAACCAGATCGCGGAGCGCGTGAGAACCGCTGTGGAGTCCAACCGCATTATGGTGGATCACGAGGTTATGCAGGTGTCCATTACGATTAGCATTGGCATTCTTTCCTTTGAGGACTTTGAAGTGGAGCATGTGCCGGAGAATCCGGAGGGGTATTTGACGCAACTGTTTGCTGCGGTGGATAAGGCCTTGTATCAGGCGAAGCAGAATGGGCGTAACAGAGTGGAGTTTGCGGCGTTTGAGCGGGGAGTAGTTTGAAAGTAAGAGAAATAAGGGAATGTGTAATATTTATACATTTCATATGCCTCTGATTTAAAGTTAGATTAAATAATTACTCAAGATTGTTCTCAGATTATGATTAAAGATTTATTAAATTTTCTAAATCATACTATAGAACGATTAGTTAAATTAAAAAGAGACATTCCTAAAAGAATGACTCTTTTTGTAATATACATATATTAAAATACTAAATCCAATGATTATTCTTTGGTAACTACATATTTAGAGAGTTTAATTCCTTTACTGACTTCAGTTGTGTATGAGAGGCTTATTCCCGATGCGATAACAATTTCCTTTACGCTGAAATCATTCCTGTTAATAATGTCTGCATATTTTACACCGAACAAGTGGATGTTTACCACTTGATCTCCATCTGGTGCATTTCGATACATATTATTGAGAATTTCCCCTAATTCATCGACTGTCATTTCGCTGCACCTTCCTGTCCTGTAGATTAAATATTTCGGCAGATGAGTCATGCTTCTACATATATTGAAAATTGCAAAAATTATGACCAGAGCTTATTTGAAGAGTTTAGTGAGAGATATGATTTACAGGTAATTTACTGTTGTTTTTCATGATTAATTTTAAATTTTCCATTTTCGGTTCGTTCAAGGATAATTGTGTCGCCTGCCCTTATGTTGTACAGGTTAAAGTAATCATTCATTGGTGTCAGTCTATATTCGTCCCTTGTTCCACCAAAGAATGAATTGTTGTAGTATATGAAATCAAACGTCCATGACCTGCCTGTCATATCTTCAAAAACCAGATGTGCACGAGGGTTTTGTATATCAGTTCCCAATCTAGGAAAAAAAGAGATGTCTTGCTTCAAAATATACATGCCAGCCTGATGCGCATCGGTTTCACTAACATCATTTCTACTCAAGGTTTTTCTAATTATCGACATAATATATCACCCCTTCAAATATTTACAATAATTATATCGGCTGATAACACAGGAAAATTGAGCGGAAAATGAGTATTAAATTTCATTTGTTAAATGTGAGAGCTCCAATGGCTTACAAACATAAAATAAAAATTGCGAAAGTGTGTTCGTCCGTGGTATCCTTATGTCAAAAACGTTCCCCCTGGGAATATTTTTGACAGGGAGGCTAAATTATTTATGAAGACATTCAAGGATACAGAATTCGCACATATTCGTGAGATGACAGGGTATTCCGTTAAGGAAGTAGCTGAACTATTTGGAAAAAGTGAACGTACAATTTATCGCTGGGAAAATGGTGAGTCCATGCCTGAAGAGAATCTGCTTAGAGAACTTACATCCATTTATAATGTACGTTCCGGACAACAACAGACGGATGAGTATAACTTTAAATTCATTGATCTGTTTGCAGGAATCGGAGGCTTACGAAAAGCTTTTGAATCAATTGGCGGAAAATGTGTTTTTACAAGTGAGTGGGATCTAGCCTGCAGAAAAACCTATCAGGCCAATTATGATTGTGATCACCCTGTAAATGGAGATATTCGTGAAGTTGACCTGGATAACATGCCCGAGTACGATGTTTTGGTTGCTGGATTCCCATGTCAGCCTTTCTCAATTGCAGGTGTTTCAAAGAAAAATTCTCTTGGTCTGCCTCACGGGTTCCATGATGCTACACAAGGAACACTTTTCTTCGATGTTGCACAAATGATAGAACGTAATCGGCCCAAGGCATTCTTGCTTGAGAATGTTAAAAATCTCGTGAGTCACGACAAGGGTAATACTTTTAAAGTAATAATTAAAACTTTGAGAGAAGAGCTGGGGTATCATGTTGATTTCCGGGTGATTGATGCAAAGCCTTTTGTTCCCCAGCACAGAGAACGTATATTTATAGTAGGCTTCCGTGAGGATGTAGGATTCGCTTTTGAAGATTTGAAGCTTCCGCAATCTGGCCCGAAGCTTGGTTCTATATTGCATCCTGAGAATGGATCAGAGGAGCCGGAACTCCCTTATACAGAACTAACTGATGCCAAAGTGGCAGATAAATACACATTGAGTGACAGGCTATGGGAGTATTTACAGGGGTATGCAGAGAAACATAGAGCCAAAGGTAACGGGTTTGGTTTTGGTTTGTTTGGTCCTGAAGATGTTGCACGCACTTTGTCTGCGAGATACTACAAAGATGGCTCAGAAATTCTTATCAAGCAGGAAGGAAAGAATCCTAGACGACTCACTCCACGTGAATGTGCCAGATTGATGGGTTTTGATAAGGCAGGACAGGCACCCTTTGTGATTCCAGTTTCTGATACGCAGTCCTACAAACAGTTTGGTAACTCAGTTGCTGTACCTGTTGTGGAGGCTGTAGCTTCACATATGTTACCATACATCTTTAAAGCAATGAGATCAACCAAGGATACCAATCAGGCAGAAATGCTATTTGAGAAGGTTGAAGCTTATGTCTGATATTGTATCACCTGAAGAAAGAAGTCGTATGATGGCCGGAATCCGGAGCAAAGATACAAAACCTGAAATGATTTTAAGAAAAGGACTTCACAGTTTGGGATTTCGTTATCGTCTCCATGACAAAAAACTGCCGGGAAAGCCAGATATGGTATTTCCCAGATATAATGCAGTGATTTTTGCAAATGGATGCTTCTGGCATGGTCACTCGTGTCACTTGTTCAAGTGGCCCTCGTCCAATACAGAGTTTTGGCGAACAAAGATCACACGGAATATGGGCTCGGATAAGGAGAACATAGCCCGTCTTCAAGAGATGGGATGGAGAACAGCTGTTATATGGGAATGTTCATTAAAAGGGAAATATCGAATTAATACAGAAGAAGTAGTAGAACTCTGTGCCCAATGGTTGCAGACAATAGATATGACATCTTTAGAAATCGGCGGACAGTGTTAATAAACCATAATTTGTGAGGGTGTTACGCAATGCAAAAAGGATTTCTTTCACAGTATTTTGAGGGGATTGCTATAAAGCGCCTCAGTTCAGTCGAAGTCAACAAAGAAGTGTCACACCAACATGAATTCAATGGGAGTAAGCCACTACGTATACTTTTTGGTTCTGAACGTATCGCACATGAAGCCCGCTTTCTCTGGTTGGCCGGAGAGAATGAGGGCTTCTCCTGTGAGGGGAATCTTACATGGTATGACGCTCGTGAGTCCCACCCCATACGTACTGAGTACAGACTTTATTTTAAAAGCAATGACGTTATGGACCAAGCAAGACTAGGTGATACGCTTATTGTGGCCAAGCGTTCCAATGGAGAGATCTTTATGGTTCTAATCCCCTCAGGGAGCACATTGGAAAGTCAGATACTCTGGTTGTTTGGAGTAGATCAAGTCGGTTTTGATTTTAATTTTCAACCAATTGAGGATGGGCATGACCCCCAAGTAGATTTTGCTGTTCGATACATTTTGGAAGAGATGGGTATTGAAGTCGCAGACCCTGATGGCAGTTATCTGGATAATATACTTGAACCATATTTTGATGGCGGATTTCCGCGTACTTCTGTTTTTTCCGAATTGGCTAGAAGAACAACGAAATACGTTTCTGCATATGAAGAGCCAGATCAGACCTTACTGAAATGGATTGAGCAGGAGGAGAAGCTATTCAAACGCTTGGAGCGTCACTTTGTATCTAAACGAATTGAAGAAGGGTTTCGGGGTAAAGGAAGCACTGATGTAGAAAGCTTTATTCAGTTCTCACTTAGTGTTCATAATCGAAGAAAGTCACGTGTTGGGTATGCACTTGAAAATCATCTTGAGGAAATTTTCAAGGCTCATAACCTTACATATTCACGTACACAGATGACGGAAAACAAGTCGAAGCCCGATTTCTTATTTCCACATATAATAAATTATCGTGATATGACGTTTCCTGAATCCAAATTGACAATGCTGGGCGTCAAGTCTACATGTAAGGACAGATGGCGTCAGGTGCTGGCTGAAGCTAACCGTGTTGATAATAAACATTTATTTACGTTGGAACCCGGCATCAGTGAAAATCAGACAGATGAGATGCGCGCGAACAATTTGCAATTGGTATTACCTAAAGGACTTCACGACACGTATAAGCCTCCTCAGCAAACTTGGCTCATGGGCCTGAGGGAATTCATTCAAGTGGCGAAAGAAAGACAGTAATTCTATATGTGATACTAATATCATTGATGTACAATGGTTATAGTGGGGAGGAGTAGCAGTTGAATTTAGATCTATTTAAAAGAACTATTTTAAGTACAAAAAGTAATGAAGAAAGAAAACATTTTACAAGAAAATATTTCTTCCACGGTGTTCCATTTGTTTTTAAGGAAAGGGAAGATGATTATTTTGAGTTTAGAAGTAATATCGCAAGGCAGTATAATATAAATTTTGGGGAAGTATTTATCGTTGGGTCAGCAAAATTTGGATTTAGTTACATAAAAGGTACTGATTTCAGCTACGAGTCTGATATAGATGTAGTACTCGTAAATGAACAACTATTTGAATATTTTTATCAAAGAATTTCTGATTACCAATATTCAATGGATCGGTTTCATAAAACCATTGCACCAGATGAGAAGCAAAGATATAACAAATTTTTGAGATATTTAGTTAAAGGATGGATGAGACCAGATTTGTTACCACTTTCATTTCAAATTGAAGCTCTAAAGCAAGAGTGGTTTAGCTATTTCAACTCAATTTCTAACGGGAAATCCGAAGTTGGAAATTACGAAGTGAAAGCTGGATTATATAAAAATCACTATTACTTGGAAAAATATTATATTAATGGGATAGAAGGTTACTATAATAGTATGAAAATTTTGGGAGGAGAAGGAGAATAACATGGCAAAACAAATGCAAGCAACACCAAGTACAAAGAAAGTATCAGATATTTATTCCCGACTTTCAGGTCCAAGTCCTACGTTGATTCTACAACCGCCATTTCAAAGAAGATTTGTATGGAGTGACGAACATAAAGAAAAGTTAATTGATACAATTATGAATGGACTGCCAATACCAGAGGTATATATTGCTCAATCTGGAATAGATCTGGATAAACTTGAAACGCAAGAGGTAGTTGTAGATGGACAACAACGTTTGAGCACCATTTTGCAATATATTGATGAGCCTGAGGACTCAGTAGTTTTCGGAAATCTAGTGCCTAAATTTAAAACGCTATTGGATCAAGACAAACGTGATTTTTTGAATTACAATATTGTAATTAGGGATCTCGGTGATGTTGATGGTGCTACAATAATTGATATATTTAAAAGAATAAACTCAACTAGATATGGTTTGAATGATATTGAACTCCATAACGCGATTTATGATGGGAAATTTATTACAACTGCTAAAGAAATTTTAGAGAAAGTAAACACGGACAACCTTCCCTTCTTAACAGAGTCAATGATATCGAGGATGGAGGACTTGTACTTTATTCTTAGTTTATTGGCTACAGTAATGCATGGTGGATACTTTAGTCGAGATAGAGAGATCGAAAAATATATTATAGAATACAATGATAAATTTGAAGATAAAGAAACATATAAAAAGCGGTTTAATGAGATTTTCAGTTTTATAGAGGCATTAAGATTAAAATCGGAATCCATATGGTATCGTAAGTCTAATTACTTTACCTTATTTGTGGAAATATATAACAGAGAATTAGAAAAGCTTGACTTTAAGACAGTACACGACAAATTGATTTTCCTTGAAGATAATGTTCTGGAGAATCGAAATTTAGGAAGAGAAGAGAATGATTTTAGTAAATACTATGCCTATATGTACACAGGAACAACTAGCCGTCAAGCAAGGGTAGTGAGAGGGAATATACTTTCAAAATATGTTTTAAATGAAGCCCAAATATAGTTAAACATAAAACAACCCAAAGAGTATATTTGGGTTGTTTTATGTTTAAATTATTCTTTTTATTATGGAAAGTGGTAGGTGATTTTTAAAGCATACGAAATAGTTCACCATTAATTTTCTGGAGTGATTGAAGTTGTTCAGTGTTAAGTTTCGCACTTCCAATAATATACTCATCAATGGCTTTTTGCCTAACGCTATCTTGGTCTTCACCTGAAGCTAGCGTTAATTCATTAATGCCAACATCCAAGGCGATAAGAACTTTCTCTAACGTATCAATTGAAAAGTTTCTTTCGCCTCTTTCTAATGCTCCGATATATCTATAATCTAAACCAGCAATATCAGCCAGCTTTTGTTGCGTAAGTCCTTTAGTGTTTCGCATTGCTCTAATTCGTGTGCCTATTAATTGGCGTAACCCTGACATATGAATCACCTCATATTAAGCTTAGATAAGATGGGTCATAAAAGTCAGGTTAAAATATATAGCAATAATGGTACAATTTACGTATTTTAAGTAGTATAATAAAAGGGTATCATCACTTCACAGGAGTAATATTCTATCAAAGGAGGATCTCCTTTTGCGAAAATCTATCCTAAAATCACTCAAACCGGACATCATTGTTGAAATGTTGGAGATGGCTGTGGCTTTTGAAAGTTGGAACAAGGTGATGGAGAGGGCGGACATGTTATATCAATGTGTGCAGGCGATCCATGAAGAGCGGCAGGAGTATCGGTCAAAGGGAGTGCCTGCACCACATATACATACCGAGCGGCCTTTGGTCTACTATTACGGGTTCAGTCACCTAATGCGGGGTATGGCTCACCATATGATGGGACAGGTAGATCAGGCGCGAGCATGTATCGATCAATATGCAGATCTGGGATGGATGGGGGATCTGGATGAGGTAGGTATGCAGGTGGTACAGGAGTTCAGGCATAAGGCACAGGTGAATCGGTATGCTCTTGAGATTGAAGACGGGCAGGTGCAACTGCTGGAGGAGTTTGTGAACTTTTTGCTTGAGCATCCGGAGGAATGGCTGACAGGTCTGAAAGTGATTACGGAAGCAGCAGTGCGGTATAGGTGGAAGGTTGATCGGGTTTTACATATGTTTGGGGACCCGATACAGGGCGATGGTACAGAAATGAATTCTTCAAACAACGATGATATGTACCATTGCTGTTACCAGCGGGCTTTGTATGAACAGTGGATGGGAAGACCACAGGAGGCCGTGGAGTTCATTTTGCAGGCTATTCGGTTAGCGTATAAGCTTGAGATGGATCGGTATTTTATAAGGTGCACGGCATTGTTGGAAACATTGCGCGAAGAGGCGACAGCGGAGCAGATTGGACGGTATCGGGTGATGTTGGAGGAAATGAAGTAGGAAAGCTATTTGCTGAAACTGGTAGAATATGCCTTGAGGTGGGTATATGCATATAGGACCATAGCACCGATGAGGAGCACAGCTTGTGTTTTTACCATGGTGAAATCAGGATGTTAGCCGGATAGTTTACATATTACACTTCTGCTAACATAGTATAATCCTATTTTGAATGAGCGGAGAAACGTATGAGTACAATCAAAGTTACCCCTGAACAACTACATCATGTATCGAATCAGGTGGATCAAGCCAGACAACAGTTGGAGAGTATACGAAGTGATCTGACGAGACAGATCATGTTCGTTCAGATGATGTGGATGGGCGCGACGCAGGAGCGATTTTACTATGAGTTCGAGCAGTCACGACCTATACTGGATAAAGCGCTGGAGAGTATGGTGAACACATCCAAGGAATTGAAGGATATCGCCATGCGATTCCAGGATGCAGATGCCCAGAAGGGAAGTCTGGGTGGTGCGTTTGGAGCAGTCGGTGCCGCAGCTATGATGACCAAATCATCAGGTGATTCAAATTCGGGTGATAAGGGCTATCGGATGGCGCAAATCAATATGTTCGGTAAATTGGTCTGGATGCCTGTCAACGAGAATGGTGTTGCGGATCAGGCTGCTCTTCAGGCTTATCAGAGGGATCAGGGAAATCTGGACTTTAATCGCATGCAAGCTGTGAACGTTGAACCGCCTGGTGAAGATATTTTTGCGTTACAGATCAAGGCATTTGAGATGGGGATTCATCCTACGACAGGAGAGCCTGTATCAGATAAGTATGCTCAGATGATGGTGACCTCTCTGAAGTTTAGTCAGATATTCATGGCGATTCAGATGGTTCGTGGGAGTATACCGGGTGGTAAAGGGCCTTATCGATTGCCTGCTTCTAATCCTGCTGTGGCGAAGATTAAGCAGCATATTGAGGCTGCTAAGGCGAAGTCAGGTAAAAGCCTAGACGGGAGTTCTAATGGAAAGATTCAAGCTAATAAGAAATTTTCTGATATGAATGCAGATGAACAATTAGCTATTTCGAAAAGATATGCACAGACTGCTCCAATAGAGATTCCCGAAAGTGCAAACATGAAAGCTAAATCAATGAATGATGGCTATGAACAGATAACATACAAATGGAATGATGGGACATATAAGTATGAGGTTAGGTGGCACACTAGGACATCTGGTGCTCCTATTGATCAAGGAAACACCTGGGTAATTCAAAGGACAATTCCAGGTAGTGGAGGTAGTAAGCCACAGTCTTTTTACAAGATTGGAGAGAGCGAGTGGGTTGAGGGATACAAGTGGTATGATGCAATAGCTGCAAGAAAAACAGGTACTGCCACACCGGAACAAGTACGGATTTTAGATCTAGGACATTGGAAGGAGTAATATGATGAAAGAAGAAAAAGTTAATGACGTTTTTTATGTGGGGTACGAGGGGCAACCGGAAATATTAATTTTATTTGAGAACCCTACCCAAAAGAATGTTCTAAAGATGTGGAATGGATATTTTGATACATTATTGGATCTTATGTGCCAGTATGAGTCTACTGACAATGGTATTCTACAAGAATACTATGCCCATGAAGGTTGGTATGAGGAAAGTCCATGGGAAATACAGGACCTTGATTCAGCTATTCATTTATTTAAGTCCTTCAATGTGAGTAAAGTAACTGGTGAGCAAATAGAGAATGTTAAAAATATTGTTCCTACTCTCCCAGAAGTAGCACATCAGATATCAACATTTTTAGAACTAGGCAAAACGAACGGTTGCAGCGTGTATATTGAATACGACTGATTGAGATTAAAGAACATAGTTTAAAACGATAACGCAGTTGCCAGGGCTGCGTTATTTAGTCGTTACCTTGTACGTAACTCTAAATAGGTTTAATAGTTAATCAAGAGGAGAGAAACACATGGGGCAGCTACTAACCAGAGCTATTGAACGTTTATCGTCTATTTCATTTGAGGATACAGAAGATAGCTCACTAGAATCTTCTTCTCATGTTTTGATTAAAGAATACCTTAGACGCGTTAATCAATTATTAAATGAGATGGATGCTTCAATAGATCAATATCCCCTATTTAGTTTTGCTAAAATTCTTGGAAAAGCTATAGATGAAAAGGTATATCGGGCTTGTTCAAAACTGGACACGCTAGGAAAACCTTATGTGAAGGTAATTTGCTACGGTTATTTAGAAGTTTCCGAATTAGCAGATCAAGGAGTGGGTGAAGCAATTCAATACATCGACCTCTACGAACCGATGATAAAACTCTTTGAACAAGGCGAGAGTTTTACCATAAGACAAGGCGAAATGGTTGTAGGTGATTCAGCTTATCCTCTTAAGTATTGGAGACATTTAAATATTTCTGTACAAGATATTAGCGACATCGAATAGGATCATGTAGATCAATCTTGGGGGGATAGTAATGTCCGTAGGCCTATACAGATATAACGGGGATATAGAAGATCGGAACTGTGAACTTACACTCAGTGAGAATATTGCTACTCAGGAATTTTACGATGAGTACTGGGAGGCAGCAATACATGAATTAGGAATAGCCCTGATTCGGGATGGATCTAAAATATATTTTCACCAATTAGAAGCTGCTGAAGTTGAGTTAAAACGATTAAGGGAGTGGGCAAAGGAACATTTAAACGGGAGTGAGTTAGATTATATGACGAGTAGAATTGAAAATGTACAAGATATATTACCTAGCGCATTTATTAGTGCAAGTACAATCCTGTATATATTCTGAGGTTAGTAACGACTATAGAAGATAAATAGTTTTGAAGCACTGTCAACATAGTTTACGGATAAAGGAGCTGTAAAAGGTAATGTACGAATATCATGGATGGGCAACCATTAGAGAGTGTGCGTCGTTTGAAGAAAATGAGTATCAATATGGTTTAGTTATTCAACATCTTCGGGAATATGTAGAGGAGCTAAATTGGCCTACAGGTGTTTTGGACGTGAGAGCAGTTAATGGTGACTTTCAACTATGGATAGCGGGCCTAGATAATCACAAACCTGTATCAAAGTATGATCCCACCGAAGTGTTTAGAAAAGTAGGTGAAATAGCTCCAGGCTCCTATGGAATTCTTTATGTAAGAGATAGTGATGATACGGAAACCTTCAATCAGTTTAAGGTCTACACTTTAGTCCGAGGTAAAGTAATGGAGAATAATGATCCCTTTCTCTCCCCATTCATACCTAAACTAGAAGATGATTACGAAGGATAATTTCAAATCGAATTTTTCGGCAAGTAATCACTTTGAATACAGGCCACATGAACACTTTTATTCTATGGCATCATAAAGTTCCGACATTCGGTCAGCCAATTCCAACTGCGGCTGCATTCGCTGATGATTCATATCGGTAGGTGTCATATACAATACTTCTTTTCCCTGCTCAAACATTGTGACATGGTACAAAACCCCTGTTGAATCTTCTTGATCCGGGTCAAGTACGATTTCTAAATCACGTACCTTATCAATCCATTCCTGAATCAGCACTTGATCTCTAGTTGTTCTTTTAGTACCATCACTGCCACTCATCACTACAATAGAATCAACCTGTGTAATATCGCCTGGATAGAAGGTGTGTGTAATTCCTTCGATACTTTACTTACTCCGACTTGATCGGGCTTATTAGAACTTTGGCAGCCGCTAAGAATCAGGACCATAACTGTAGCAAGCAATAAGACGATAAGTGAATATCTTCTCATCATACTCCCCCTTTAGTCCTCAAACGCACTTGGTGTTTGAAATGTTCCGCATAAACTTCATCTGTTGTAACTTCTAAAAGAAAAATCGAAGGTTACTGATCACATCTGCTGGAAGACTACGAAACTGGATTGTAACTTTTCGAGAAACCCTGCATGGTTCTACATCTAAACAATCCCGGATCGCAAAGGAAATAAACCATAATCAAGCCCTCATATGTAACAAAAAACATGAAGAATCCGCTCTCATCCGAGAGTCGGATTTTTTCTCGTTCCAACACCAACATGACTCTTGTCAAAACGTAATCATTACGATATGATAATACTCATTGTTTAGATCATAATGATTACGATTAAGAGAGAGGGGCATTACCTTGAATAAAAAGACGCCACTGCTAGCGCTGGTCTCCTTGGCCTTAAGTGCTGGACTGTTGAGCGCCTGCGGATCATCTGAGTCCAGTCCCGCTGCGCAGCCATCCACCGGTAATAAAAATGTACACTTCCTATATAACTTCTCCACCAGTTCTCTAGATCCGCATGTGGATTCCAGCTATGTGCCGCTGCGCGCGGGCATTACGGAGACGTTGGTTCGTCTCGATGAAGAGAATCTGACGGTTGCACCATGGCTGGCTGAGAGCTGGGAGAGTGAGGATGGGCAGCACTGGACGATCGACCTGCGAGATGATGTGACCTTCCAGAACGGCAAGCCGATGACGGGCGAATCCGTTAAGGCATCCCTTGAGCGGGCACTGGAAGAGAATGTAGCGATCCAGAACGCGCTGAAGATCGATACAATTGAAGCCGAGGGAGACAAGCTGGAGATCACCACAACTCAGCCGTTCCCGGAGTTTGCTTCCGAACTGGTGAACCCCAACACGGCGATTATTGACGTGAGTGAGCCGGACATTGTGAACAAGCCTATTGGTACGGGCTCTTTCAAGCTGATTTCATTTACCCCAGGCAGCAAGCTGGAACTGGATCGTTATGACGAATACTGGGACGGCGCATCGCCACTGGATTCCATCACGTTCTCATTCAATGAAGATGCCAATGCCCGTACACTAGCGCTCAAATCTGGACAGGTTGATATCGTATACCGCCCAGAAGTCGAGAGCCTTGAGTCGCTCAAAGCGATGGACGGCATGACGGTTGAGTCCACGTCGACGTTCCGCGTGCATCAGCTGACGATGAACATGCAGCGGGAGAGTATGAAGGACCTCAATGTCCGTCGTGCGCTGGACGCACTGATTGATCGTCAGGGTATCGTGGACACGATCCTGCTCGGTTATGGCGAACCGGCCATCGGACCGTTCCTGCCGTCACTGCCTTTCGCACCAACCTATACGGATACAGCAACGGAATCCGGAGCTGATGTCGCTGCAAAATATCTCAACGAAGCAGGGTACACGCAGCAAAACGGCGTAATGACCAAGGACGGCAAACCATTGCAGCTGACGCTGCTGACCTATTCAGCTCGTGCCGATCTGCCACTGATCGCCCAAGTCTTCCAGTCTGATGCAAAGAAGATCGGTATCGACGTCCAGATTCGCCAGATTGACACACCGGAAGATTATATGGCGTCTAATCGCGACTGGGATATTGCAACGTACAGTAACTTGACGGCCCCGCGTGGCGATGCTGGATATTACCTGAATGCGACGTACCATCCGAAGGGTGCTCTTAACTTCAGTGGATCGGAAGATCCGGAGCTGACCAAGATCATCGACGAACTGAATCTCACAGTTGCACCGGAGAAGCGCGCAGAGCTTGCCGAGAAGGCAGCCAACTACGTGCATGACAACGTACTGAATTCATTCGTGCTGCATCCAGGTACGATCGTGGCCTACAACGGCAAGAAGATCAAGAACTGGGTTACCACCCGCAGTGAGTATTACATGATTACCAATAAGCTGGATGTGATGTAATGTTTCGCATTTTGCTTCGGAAGTTCCTTGAGGTATTTATTTTTCTGCTGTTCATTATGTTTGTAAGTTTCCTATTCATTCGTCTGGCTCCCGGTGACCCGGTGTTGACGATTCTGAACGTAGACGAACTGTCCGTTAGTCAGGAGCAGGTCGAAGCTGTACGCGAGGAGATGGGCTTCAACGATTCGCTTCCTGTCCAGTTCGGCAGCTGGTTGCTCGATTTTGTTCGGCTCGACTTTGGCGTATCGTATTCGACAGGTCAGCCCGTCATGCAGACCCTGATGCGTGCGCTGCCAGCTACGGCTGAACTGACGATTGGCGCGCTGCTGGTCATGCTCGTGATAGCGATCCCGCTCGGCTCGCTATCAGCGCTCCATCGCGGAAGTTGGATTGACCGGGGCAGCCGGATGCTCTCCATTGTGGGTGCGGCGGTGCCGAGCTTCTGGCTGGGGTTGATCCTGATCGACATGTTCGGCGTACGCTTCGGTAATCTGCCGACCATGGGCCGCGATGGATTCATCTCGCTTATTCTGCCATCTCTGACGCTGGGACTTGCCATCTCCAGCGTCTATGTGCGTCTTTTGCGCTCCAGCCTGCTAGATTCTCTAAGTCAGGAGTTTGTTCGGTCCGCCCGCGCAAGAGGGTTATCCGAAGGTCGGATCTTCATGCTACACGCGTTTCGCCACAGTCTGCCGCCTGTCATTACGGTATTCGGTGTCAGTCTTGGCAGCCTGATTGGCGGAGTTGTCGTGATTGAAGTGTTGTTCGCTTATCCGGGCATCGGCAAGCTCGTCGTGGACGCCATCCGCCAGCGTGATTATCCACTGATTCAGGGTTACATTCTCATCATGGCTATCGTGGTATTCCTCGTGAATACGGCGGTAGATCTGTCGTACCGTTATTTGAATCCCGAAATGAAACTGAAGGAAAAGGAGGCCCACCGATGAAATCCATGCCCCTGCCCATTCCAACTACAAAATCTAAAAAACATAGCTGGCAGGCGATTATTGGTTTGCTATTTGCCCTGCTGGTCATCGGGGCCTCCGTATATGCCTTTGTAGTTCTGAAACATGATCACACCTTAACCGATCTGCGCGGACGATTACAGGGCGCTAGTGCTCTCCATCCGTTCGGTACGGACCACCTGGGTCGCGATGTACTGACACGTCTGCTGCTCGGCGGCGGCCAAACGCTGGGTTATAGCCTGCTGGCACTTGGCGCTGCACTGTTAATCGGCATTCCATTTGGCTTGATCGCGGGTTACAAGCGTGGCTGGGTCGATAAGCTGTTCATGCGGATTGCCGATGCCTTTCTTGCTTTCCCTGATACCATCGTCGCCATTGTGCTCAGTGGTCTTCTCGGCGCGGGAATCGGCAATCTGGTGTTGGCGATCGTGATCGTGAAGTGGGTTAGTTATGCGCGTCTCGTTCGGAGTACGGTTTTATCGGAGTCCCAAAAGGATTATATTCGCATCGCCCGCACCAACGGACTATCGGACGGTCGTATCATGAGAAAACATCTGCTTCCGCATATCGCAGGCCATGTACTCGTGCTGGCCAGTCTAGATCTGGGCAAAATTATCCTACTCATCTCATCATTGTCCTACATTGGCCTTGGCGCACAGCCGCCAACACCTGAATGGGGTGCGATGCTGAACGACTCACGGCCTTACTTCCAGTCTCGGCCGGAGCTGATGATCTACCCGGGTCTCGCTATTGTCTCGGTAGTCCTACTTGCCAACATGCTGGGCGACTATCTGCGAGACCGGTTCGATGTGAAGAAGGAGGTGCAGCCGTGATTCTCTCCATTGAGGAACTGAGCATCTCCAGCCGGGATCGCACTATTGTAGATCGAGTCTCTCTGGCTGTTCGCGAAGGTGAATTCATGGCACTCGTTGGACAGAGCGGTAGCGGCAAAAGCTTGCTCTCGCAAGCCATTGGTCGTCTGCTACCGCCCAACCTGCATGCGTCGGGGCGAGTCATGTTCGAGGGCAGCAATCTGCTCGAACGGAAGCCAAAGGAGATGCGAGCCCTGCGGGGAAGCCGCATCTCATATATTTTTCAAGACTATCAGGGAGCGTTTACGCCATTTCGCAGCATTGGTGGACACTTTGATGAATATCAGAAGGTTCATGGGGAGAAGTCTTCTGCCATCCGCAAGAAACGGGCGGAGGAAGCACTGGAATCGGTTGGCCTTGGCGCTGAATTGCTGCGCCGCTATCCGTTCCAACTGAGTGGTGGGCAGCTTCAGCGGGCTTCGATTGCCACATCGCTGATGCTGTCTCCTCGTCTGCTAATTGCAGACGAGGCAACGACGGCGCTCGACAGTGTATCCGGGCATCGCGTGTTGGAGTTGCTGGCACGCAAGCAAGCGGAGACGGGCTGTGCCATTCTGTTTATCACGCATGACTGGCGGCATGTACGGCGCTATGCCAGCCGCTTGGCAGTCATGAAAGAAGGACAAATCGTCGAATCTGGCGGGAAGCATCGTATTCTCGACCATCCCCAGCATGAATATACGCGTCAGCTGATCGAGGCGGCTCCCGTCCTGAGCCGCTCGCTGAATTCGGGATTGAAGGAGGCAGGAACGGAATGAAGACAACCGCTAATGATGAACGCCGTGGACTCGTGCAGTCCGAAGAATCCGGTGTGCCCGTGCTCCATGTGGAACATCTCAGCCGAACGTATGCAGGTGCAGACCGACCGGCTGTGAATGATATTTCCTTCACCCTGAACCGCGGCGAATGTCTTGGTCTGGTTGGCGAGAGCGGCTGTGGCAAGAGTACGCTCGCCCGCTGCCTGCTGAGGATCGAAGATGCAGATACAGGCTCGATTACACTGGGCGGACAGGATATCGCGCGGCTGAGCGGCGGAAGGTTGCGACCTCATCGGCGGAAGGTTCAGATTGTATTCCAGAACCCGATGGCTGCTCTGAATCCGAAGCTCAAGATTGCCGACTCGCTAATCGATCCGTACGAACAACTTGGACGGAACGCCGAGCTGTCCCACTTTACCTACACGTCGAAGGATGCTTACGTCCAAAAGCTGCTTGAAGCTGTCGAGCTGCCAAGCGATTTGGCTGGAAGATATCCGCACGAGTTAAGTGGTGGACAGCGTCAGCGCGTCACGATCGCGCGTGCCATTGGGATTGAACCAGACGTTGTCGTGCTGGATGAACCGACAGCCAGCCTGGACGTTATCTCGCAAGGTGCAGTTTTGCAGTTGCTCACCGATCTGCGGACATCGCTTGGTCTGTCATACGTGTTCATCTCGCATGATCTGGCTGCGGTACATCGTATGAGCCAGCGCATCATCGTTATGCGGGAAGGTCGGATCGTTGACCGCTTTGGCGCAGATGCGTTGTTCGCTGAAGAACGCCATCCGTATACGAAGGAACTGATTTCGATCTTCTGAGTACTCCCGGAAACGCCGCCGTGGGTGGTAAGGGTCACTCTTAAATATAAAGCCGCCTTGCGAAGCGATTCCAAAGCGGCTTTTGGTGCATCCATTTGATCACTCAAGTTCAACTAGAACCGGGCTCCTTTCTTTTTAATGAACAAATTAATCTTTCAGCCCTATAACCGGGTTATCTATCTGACATAAACTAGCGTATACTGATGGAATAGCAAATATCTTCAAATTGCATATTTAAATTAACCCATATTATTGATACACTAGATCAAGGTTATATCATTCAGAGAAGGGGCGGGCCTATTCAAGAATGGGGCTTGCTGCAATGCCAAATCGATAACGCTTACATCCTTTTGGCAAATATAGGGTATAAGGACGGTAGACATGAGCCAGGGACAAACGAGTACAGATGTTATCTTGATTGGTGCCGGAATTATGAGTGCAACTTTGGGAACTTTGCTTAAACAATTGGCACCAGACTGGAATATTAAGGTTTTTGAGAAGCTCGCCAGTGCGGGGGAGGAAAGCTCCAACGAATGGAATAATGCCGGAACCGGGCATTCAGCATTGTGCGAACTTAACTATACCGTTGAACGACCAGACGGATCCGTAGATATTAGCAAAGCGATTAAGGTGAATGAGCATTTTCAAATCTCAAGGCAATTTTGGTCCTATCTCGTCAAAAGCAATCTGATTCGTAATCCGCGGGACTTCATTATGCCGCTCCCTCATTTAAGTTATGTGCATGGAGAGCAGAATGTCCAGTTTCTAAAAAGACGCTTTGAAGCGTTATCGAAACATCCGTTATTTGTTGGCATGGAATTCTCGGATGATAAGAAAAAACTGGCGGAATGGATTCCGCTGATGATGAAAAACCGCACGGGCAATGAACCGATTGCAGCCACCAAAATTGACTCCGGTACGGACGTTAACTTTGGTGCTTTAACGCGTATGCTAATGGAACACTTAAAGAGCCAAAACGTGGATATCCACTACCAACATAGCGTGAAAAATATGAAACGCACCAGCAATGGATCTTGGGAATTAACAGTGAAAGATCTGGGCAGTGGTGCAGTCAAACGCCATACGGCGAAATTCGTCTTTATCGGTGCAGGGGGCGGCAGCTTGCATTTGCTGCAAAAATCCGGCATTCCTGAAGGCAAACATATCGGCGGCTTCCCGGTTAGCGGCATCTTTATGGTGTGCAAAAATCCGAAAGTCGTGGAACAGCATCATGCCAAAGTATATGGAAAAGCTTCGGTCGGTGCTCCGCCAATGTCTGTTCCGCATTTGGACACCCGATTTATTGAAAATCAGAAGTCGCTGCTATTCGGACCGTTTGCCGGGTTCTCGCCAAAATTCTTGAAAACGGGCTCCAATGCCGATCTGATTACGTCCGTGAAGCTGCACAACTTGCTCACGATGCTCGCGGCAGGTGTCAAAGAAATCTCACTAACCAAATACCTGATCCAACAACTCATGTTATCCAAAGAACAACGCATGGCCGAATTGCGTGACTTTGTTCCGGATGCGAAGAGCGAGGATTGGGATATGGTGCTGGCAGGCCAGCGTGTGCAGGTGATTAAGGATACGGCTCAAGGCGGCAAAGGAACGCTTCAATTCGGCACGGAGGTAGTCACGGCGGCGGATGGCTCGATTGCGGCACTGCTCGGAGCTTCACCGGGGGCTTCAACTGCGGTTCACGTGATGCTGGAGATTCTCCAGAAGTGTTTCCCGCAGCATATGGATGCCTGGGAACCGAAGATCAAGGAAATGGTTCCTTCCTATGGCGAATCACTGGTTGACAATCTTAGTCTACTGAACCAGGTACATGCTTCAACCGCTCGGGTGCTTGGGCTGACGGCTGAGAAATCAGTCGTTCGGATGTAACGAGATATATGCAGCCTGCTCTATAGCAGGTGTGATAAAGAGCTAAGCCGGCTAAAACCCGCGCTTAGCTCTTTTTTTATTCCGAATTACAGATAAAACTTTCTCGATTCCTCGTTAAAGAACTCCATGACATCCGGATAATCTGTAATCTCAATAGCGCTCGTCCTCATAATCTTATGAGTAAAGATAGCATCCGTAAAGATTTTATTGATGACGATCCCGCACCATTCTGGCGTGTCTCTGAAATCATCCACCAATGCATGAATCTCATCAAAGTTAAAATACAGGATATATGAAACATAATTCTGAAGCAGCGTCGTGAAGCAATGATCCCGATAGGGGCTAGTGTGGGGTGTAGCGAGAAAGTTCCTCATGACATCAAACAGCAAAGTCTTATTTTTCGCGTACATATGCAGCATCTGATCCACGTTATTAATTAATTCGACTACAGCCTCTAATCCTTCTTCCATGGGCATGATTAGCTTGGGAGATTTACCCTCGATGGTTCGTATCAGCTCCAATGTAAGATGTTTGCAAGCCTGTATTTCATGTGGGGAGATGAGGATTTGCTCTCCATATTTATCTTGATTTTCAATGTAGTATTCGTGGAACGCCGAGAAGTAGTGCTCCAGCTTGATATTGGTTTTGGTATGTATAACGTCCTGCCCGCTAAACGAACAGGCGTAAAGGGTTTCCTCGTTAACCGGATGCGTATAAAGATAAAAAAAGAAGAAAAAGTCTCTCAGTTCACGCTTCTGTTCATCCTTTAAGCTGGACAGTCCATTCAGTTGGGCAAGCTGAAAGAAGCTATAGTTTTTCATAAAATCATTCATCGCGCTGTAGGAGTTATGCGTATGAATGGACATGGTGGTATTCAAGGTAAAGAGCAGATAATACAAAACGAGTTCGTCGTATACATCCAATTGGTTGAAAACTTCAGCGAGAACGGGCTTCCCCATTGGTTTGCTGCCATAGTATGGATCTTCTGGACGGAGCTCACTCATCCAGTTCGTAAAGGTTTCTTCAGAATGACCGGAAAGGAATAAGCCTGCGCTATCGTCTTCATATAAGCCATATTCAAAAGGCTCCGAATGGACAGGCGTTAGCCCTCTTTTCCACTTTATATTGAGATAATCGTTATATAGGGTTTGAAGTTTTGCCTTCATCTTCTTATCCATCCTTTAATCGTGTTTTAGATTCCTGAACGTCCGTTAGTTACAGATCTCTCTCTTCCATCTATTCGACGCATAGCTGAGCAATCCCCCTTAACGGTGGTGTTCAGCAACGAGCTAACAGGAACTTGTAAACACATAATTTATTTCGTGATTTAACCAGTCGTAATACTTTCGCCCTGTTGGGAGATCGTGGAATCTGAGATGATGGGTTCATCAAAGGTTCGGGTCACAAGCTTCGGACCTTTGGCCTTCAGGCTATGGCGATCCTTCCTTCTAACTCATTGGCGAAATTAGGGTCGCCGCTCTCCTGAAGATCTCAATTCAGAGAGGAGGCGTCCAGGCTATCATATTCCTTCCTTCTACATCAGACCAAGCATTTAGGGATATGGCTTTCCTGGACTCTTTTATCATGAACAATACCATCTATTTGCGCAGAGCGAACAAACTCATGATCGAGCAAGAACAAGGGGAGAATCAGCTGCCGAAGGTTTATTTGGCGACTGCCCTTAAAAATATAGAAACACTTGGATACACCTTCTCGGATGAGTTGATGCAAGCCGTGCGAATGTTATCCAAGGAACCATTTGAAGCATGGGTGGCCCAGGTTGTGGCTGATCTGAGAACCATGGTCGGCGCGCATGTGGACTACAAACCGATGTACCCTGGATTCCCGGCGCAGGTGATGGAGGAAGATGAGGTGGAGCTTTACCTGAATGCCATCCTTCATTATCTGACCTGGGTATATCCGAATCATGAATCCGTGGAAAGAGTACCTTTGCTGGATAAAATAAATCTAAAAGTCATTGGCCTTGGCAACAAAGCAGACTTTCAGACGCTCATGCGCCAACTGATTGAAGCCAAGGGCTCCATCTCGGAGACAGACAAAGCAGATATCGATACGGTGCTTGAACATGCGGAACCGGATGAAGTAGATGCGCTGCTGCCAGCCGAGATTCCTTTCAAGGAAAATGTGGGGTTCGTGGTAGCTTCGTTATTAACGTATGAAAAAGCCAATATCGACCGAATCGGCCCGTATTTCAGAACGGCAACGGATGTCCTTCGTCTTGCTGTGGCCTGGTCGGATGGCGATGTCAGCCTGGCTCTGGCTTCGCCTTTCCGTAAATTCAAGCGCCGTGAAAGACGCCTGTTGCTTGGTCTTCTGGAGCAATGCGGTTCGATTACGGAAGACATGCTCCGTTACAAGGAGCGCTGGCTTCGTCTGGGCGAAATTCTGCATCCATCTGAATATAAGCTGCGGTACCCGCGATGCGAGGAAGCTTTTGATATTTTGCGTAATAACAAGCCGTTTACGACCTTTAACGGAAGTGTGGAGCTTGCCTTCCAATACCAGAATGTGTGGAGTTTGATTGAGCTGTTGAAGCAGCGCCCTGGTGAATTTGCGAGAAGATTGGATCAATTGTTGCGCTCTACCACGGATAAGGAGTATGTATTGCTGGCGTTCGAAGAAATTGTGGAGCACGTATCGACCCCGGTTCTGTTGCAGGTGAAGCAGCATTTTGCCCGGCGTAATGAGCCGCAGGATCTGCGTGTATTTTTCCCGAAAGGCAATGTAGCGAAAGCTTTCGCCATTCCGAATCAGCTTCCCGAGATGGACGATGACACTTGTCGTGCCGTCGTGCAGATGTGTGAACAGGCGCTGGTGCAGCGTTTCGCCGCCCTTCCTTCGCTTGGGAAAACGTATGTCGATCCAGAGCTCCATGATTATTTGGTTCCCTTTTCCCAAAGATCGGCGAGCAAGGCCCTTCATACGATTGTTCGGGGAAGCCGTGTACCGATGGCCGAGGGAGATACGATTCGTTTCTTCAACTGGTGGAAGGAAGGGACTGTGAACGGTCAAGCAACGGGGCGTGTAGATATTGATCTGTCTGCGGTGATGTACGATGAGAACTGGAACTATGTGGAGCATATCTCCTATACGAATCTGCGTTCGTCCAAATACCGGGCCGCTCACAGCGGAGATATTGTGACAGCCCCTCATGGTGCGAGCGAGTTCATTGACCTGCATATTCCGTCGATTGTTGATTATGGCGGACGTTATGTGGCGGCGAGTCTGCTTTCCTTCACGAGTCATCCATATTGCGATTTGCCGGAATGCTTTGTAGGCTGGATGATGCGGAAGAAGCCGGGTTCTGGCGAGATCTTCGAGCCGTCCACGGTGGCGAACAAGATTGATATCACGGCAGATACACAGATCGCGATTCCCGTCATTATGGATCTAGTAGATCGTACAGTCATCTGGACCGATTTGGCGCTGACTAGGCACCCGGATTATTACAATAATGTCGAAGGAAATCAAAAAGGGATGGTCCTGATGGGCAAAGCCCTGACCACGCTACGCAAACCGGATCTATACGACTTGTTCATGTTGCACGCCAAGGCTCGGGGTGAACTGGTGGATACGAAGGAGCAGGCCGATACCATCTATGCGGTCGATGAAGGCGTGACCCCGTATGATATCGAGCAGATTATGGCGGAGTATTTGGCTTGAGTCCATCACATGTGAATATGGAGGCCGAGACAGAAGGGGCTTTCTCCAAAGGAATTCCGCCTCTATCGAAGCGCTAACGAACCTACCGCCCCTTAAAAGGCGGATCATCAACGCTTGCAAGATTTAACGAACCTCAGTGGAGCTATTTCGTCATAAAACGTGGTTAAAACCTAAAAAATCGACCGAATCGACGAAATAACGACTCTGTGATTCGTTAGCTCTCAGATCTGGGCAAATGGGAGCAAATAGCGTGTCTCAGGTTCATTCAAACAAAATAACACGAACAAGGGATGTCCCCTGTCATATTTATGACTTATGGGATATCCCCTTTTCGGTTCCTTCACTCATTTATTTACTCATTCGCTTCCTTCACCACTTCCGCACCTCCTGCGGACATGAACTCCTGTACAAACTCATCGAACTCACTGATCGGCCGCTCCCCTGAGATAAAAGCGATATAGGCTTTATTTTTCAATCGGATCAACAAATCACTGTATTTGGCCAAAGCGGGGGTAGCGACCTCCAGCGCATTATAAATACCGTCCTGATCGAGGTGCAGTGTGGCCGCCCATTGTTCCCGTTCTCCCGTCTGTTTCAGCGGCACAGTCATGCCGATATTGGCGCCAATCGTATTCTGATACCCGAACATGGTGTCATATGGCGGCATGATGACGATGTTTCGGGGTTCCGCTGGTGTCCAGACCCAGTGTTTATTTTCTACCCCGTAGGTCATACGTGCTGCTTTATCTGGATCTGGGCTTGCACTGACTTCGTCCAGAATGCGCAGTATCATCTCCAGCTTGCCGGGTTCTTTGACCGCATCGGCTCCAATGGAGGTGAAGCTCATTAACATGTCATTTCCTTTGGAGCCGCGTTGTCCGTGGGGTCCGGTGAACGGTTTACCGAAAACAACCCGTGCTTCAGGGAACTTGGCCGTTAATTCTTTCACATTAAACACAGCTTGTGCGGGACTTTGTACCACTTGACCGTCACGCTCAACACGCCAATCCTCATAATCGCCATCCTGAATCCAGTGGTAGTAGTTGCCCATCGAGGTCATCCCGATTTTACCGTTAATGAATGCATGAGACAGGTGTTTGTAGCCGCCTTTATTCTCGCCTGTGACAAACTCAGGATCGATCACGCCATCCTTGTACCATTTACGCAGGTAAGTCAGCGCCTCTTTCATCTCGGGCTCGAGAGCACCGATGACCTTCTTCCCATCCTTTGAGCCAAAGTACAGCTGATCTGCAAAAACAATCTGACCGAAGGCACCAAATACAACGTTCATGCCTTCACTGGACAAGCCGTACGTATCCTGGATGCCGTTGCCGTCGGGATCATCAAAGGTAAATGCATAGATGACTTTCTCGAATTCCGCCAGTGTCTGCGGAACAGACAACCCCAGCTTGTGCAGCCAATCCTGCCGATACACCACAGGTGTACGGTAGATGTTGGTCGGATTAATGACAGGAATTCCGTAATATCTGCCGTCAATTACACCCGTTTGCTCATAAGCAGGCGCCTGTTCATGGATGATGCGCATCAGATTCGGGGCATATGTGTTCAGCGTCTCTACAGGAATATCGGCAAGCACCCCTTGCTGCTGGTACTTTAGCAGGTCCTGTGGCTGACGAATGCGAAACAGGTCGGGAATGTTACCTTGAGCTAGCTTCATGTCGAGAAGTGACTCGTATTTATTGTTTTCCATATTCCAAATGTCCAGATCCACACCGAATTGATCCTCCACCACCTTCAACATCTCGGCATCTTGCGGTACAGGCAAATTCTGATGCATCGTCCACGAGATATGGTATTTGGCTTTCGGCGTGAGGGGGGATAACGCGCTGCCTTGCTTCGATTCTACAATGGCACTGGGCGCGGTCAGCAGATTGCAGCCGCCAAGAACAACGCCCATCATTGTCAGCAGTGCAGTAGTCAGGAACAGCTGATAGCCATAAGGCGTCTTCGCCTTCGGTTCCTTCATATTCATCCCGCCCATCCTCCTCATACTCATGATCCGGCCTCTGGCATCACTGCCGAAGAGAGGTTGCGTACATAATGACCCGGTGTGCAGCCGTACATTTCCTTGAAGCGTTTTATAAAGTAGGCTGTGGTGCCATACCCGACGGAGCTTGCGATCCGATCAATGGTCATATTGTTGTTCTCCATCAATACCTTTGCCTGTTCCATTCGGCGGGATGTCACATAGTCGGTATAGGTAACACCCATCTCTTCCTTAAAGAGCTTGCTCAGATATTTTGGACTAAGAAATACCTTCGTTCCAACAGCTTCCAACGAGAGGTCTTCGGACAGATTGGCTTCAATATACTGCTTCGCCAGTTCAATGGTCGATACGGCCCGCTCACTGTTGCGCTTCTCGGTTTCTTTAACAAATGTTGTGACCGACTCCACCAGCCAGCTGCGGTACGCGAGAACATCATGGAGATTCGTGTATTCATGATACAGATCAGGGTGGCCGAACTGAAGGGGGTGCTTGTAGCGTACGTTTTTCACCACATCCGAATAGATAAATACCATGTTCGACAGGATAAAATGGCAATAGTCAGCGGGATATTGCCCTTCCTGCATATGTTCAACCACCTGTTCAACAGTCACTATCACTTCATCCATCTGCCTGCTCTGGAGTTTGTCCCTGAACTTGGCTAGCATCGCCTGAGGAATTTCATCCATATTGTGCTCCCGCTGGAGAATGCTGCGGTCCTTCAGAATATGGAGCTCGGGCATGAAATACGCATATTTCATCAACGCCTGGGCCTCGCTGAAGCTTCTGTGCACATCGGCCAGCTCCTGCACCCAGGAGCCTGACGACAGCTGGAGATCAAGCTGGAACTGCTGTCGTGCCTCTGACAATAGAAGCTGGGACAGCTTGTCCAGCAGCGGTTCAGACGCTATATCCGTACACAGAATAACCGCCAGCTTCTTGTCCGGCAGTTCCTCGGCAATCAGGCGGCTGTCCGGTAAGGACAGGGACTCCAGCCCATGGATAAATCTCGATATGACGGATGGCAGGTTCTCCGAGCTAAGTCCGATGTGGGATACTCCGGTATTTAGAAGCAAACAGCTGTATGCATGATATGGGTGTAAGATGCCCAGTGCAGTCCGTTCTTCTGCCCACTGTTCTCGGCTATAGCCGCCATGCAGCAGATTCAGTACAGCGTTGTGCTTGATTGCCGGACTGTTCGCCAGCAGCGTTTCCTCAAGGCTGCTCACCTTATCGTTTAATTGCATGAAGGCATTGTCGATCAGCCGGTATTCATTCGTAATCTGCGTTGCTGCCGGACCGGATAGGTCCTTAATCCGGCTGACGAGGCGTTTGATCGGGCTGTAGTTGGCTCTGAGCAAAACGGCTGACAGCGCCAGACCGATCACGATGGCGATCATGCAGATGCCGAGGATGAGCTTCTGTACCATGATCGACTGCTCATAATAGAAGCTGGACGGCATTGCGCTATAGATAGTCCATCCTGTCAAAGGCAGGGTCTGGTAGGACACAACAACCGATGTATTGCCAATCTTATCGTCAAAGCTGCCCTTGGCGTTTCCGGACTGCAGTGTTTTCCTGATACTGGCATCGTATTCCCGCGGCTGCCCAAGAGTATCTGCATTGGCATTGCTAATGGTGTTACCCATCGGGTTAACGATAAATGTGCTTTTGTATTGTGAGGGCATCATATTCTCGATGATGCTGCTAATCGCGCTTTCTTTAACATCTATTGCAATATAGACATCTCCGGTCTCGCCAGTGGACTGAAAAGGATAGCTGTGCGTGTACGTCAACAGGGCGTTGCTGCCGCCACTTGTGCCACCTGGCACACTGGAGAAAATGTCCTGCGGAACCTGGCGTGAAGCCGTCCACAGGCTATTTTGCTTGCTGGTGCGCATGTCCTGAAGCCAATCTGAATAATAAGCCGAGCCTTCCCCTTGATCGGCGTTGTAGCGCAGGCCGTAAAGCGAAGAAAGCATAATATTTTGTCCAGGATAATAAAGATGTATGGCCTGAATCATGTCCGCGTTGCCGGCAACCTTGGACTTAAGTAACTCCTGTAGGTCAATGACACTGTCCAGCCCGCTCCGGGTAGATGGTTCCGCGAACAGTCGAATATCCACAGACTTGTCGAGTGACAGATCTACATACATTTGCTGCACCCTTTGCAGGATCGTTCCTTCAATGGTTCGTGTTGTATTTTCCAGAATCAGCTGATTCTTGTTCTGCAATTCCTCATTGTAACTGCGCGAGAAATAGATATAGAAGAAAGAGCAGATGAGCAGCACAATGACGACCACGATGGAACCGTACGAAATCGCCAAACCCGCCCATGCGGAGCTCCATTTTTTCATGAGGCATTCCTCCCGGCGACGATTATACACTACCTGATTCCATCAAAATTCACGATTTATATTAAGTGAATGTTAAATGTCGAAAATAGGCGATATTTCTCCGAAATTGATACAATGGCGAAATTGTTTTATTGCTGGTTAAGCGTGCCGGATGCTACATTGAGACCGATTCGAGACCAACTACAAAACGATGGGAGTCGAAAAGATTTGAAAACGAAAGCCAACAAAAACAAAAAGAAAATGTTGACCGCTGCTATGGGTGTCGTGCTCATATCCAATTCAATTGCATCAAGTGCTGCGCTTGCGGCGCCAAGTGATTCGCAAGTTCCATTACCGCAGGAGCCGGCTTGGGGTTATTTTGTAGATACGTATAAGAGCAACAGTAATTCAAATACAACCGTTGAAACGAATGCGGCTGTTGGTACATTGTCCAAGTTTTTGGATCTATGGACACCGGGTAATTCCTGGGATAACGGGACCAAGATTAGAGCGGATATCCTGGATTATAACATTCAGTATGTAGCCGATCGTGCTGCAACCCGAACCAAGGCAGACGAAGAGGCCGCTTATTATACAGATCGTACTAACCAATCGTATGGTGCTGTAGATGGTCTGGGTTCACTTGCCAACGTCTATCGTGAGATATCAGGTACATTTACTTCCATTAAAAGTATTCCGGAAGATGCCACAACAACCAAGTATACGGATGAAAACGGAACGAACAAGGCCGGAGATTCAGATTCCAGGCTTGGCAAAATGGTTGACTTGATCGGAGCTGTGCGTGGCAACTCAGCTTCTTCCAACCCTTCAAAAAATTTCTTCCAGTACATGCGTCCATTTCGCTGGTTGAAGACTGACGAGGTTGTTGTGCCTACGCTGAGACCATTAATTAAACCAGACACAGAGGCTGCATCAGATGGAGGCTTCCCTAGTGGACATACCAATGCCTCCTATCTTGCTGCACTTGCACTGGCGTATTCCGTTCCTGAGCGATTCCAAGAACTTGTGACCCGTGCTTCAGAAATGGGCGATGACCGGATCGTAGCTGGAATGCACTCCCCGCTTGATGTAATCGGCGGCCGCGTTCTGGCAACTGCACTTGCTGCGGCAGCCCTGAATGATCCGGAAAATCAGCAATTGAAACAAGAGGCTTACCAACAGGCGCATGACGTGTTATTGAAGGAGACCGGAACAGCAGAAGACCGATTTACCGACTATGAGAAAAATAAGGCTGAGTATACCGAGCGTCTGACCTATGGCTTCCCGCAGATCGGTTCCACAACGGAGCCTATGCCAGTCCCTAAAGGCGCAGAAGTGCTGCTTGAGACCAGACAGCCTTACCTGAGTGCGGATCAGCGTCGTGCGGTACTGGCGACAACCGGAATTGCCTCAGGCTATCCTGTACTGGATGATCCCGAGGGCTGGGGACGCCTCAATCTGTTCGCTGCGGCAGATGGATATGGTGCATTTAACAGCGATGTAACGGTAGTGATGGATGCGAGCAAGGGTGGTTTTAACGCGGTGGACGTTTGGCGGAATAACATCTCCGGTACCGGCAAGCTGACCAAGGAAGGCAGCGGTACATTGAAACTGCGGGGGGCGAATACGTACTCTGGTGGTACTCAGGTTAGCGCGGGTACATTGGAAGGCGATACAGCTACTGCGTTTGGTAGTGGCGATGTGGTCAACAACGGGGGTACGGTTACCGAGAGCGTAACTGGCAAATGGAACATCGAGGGCAACTTCGCGCAGGCTGCTGACGGTACGCTGGAGCTGAACGTAGCTTCCGCAAATGACGTGCTCGACATTAAAGGTACAGTGAACACCGCCGGAACACTGCATGTGAATTTTGCCAGCAGCTATGTACCTGGTGCGGGTGAGATTACGCTTGTAAGCCATGGCGCTAATCAGCAAAGCGGAAAATTCACCTCTGTTCAGGTGGATGGCCTGCCAAGCAAATATAATGCCCAGGTGAAGTATGAGAGCAACCGCATCGCCCTGGCGATTACGGATACAACAAGTCCGGGCACAACGCCGACAACCCCAACTACACCGGGTACAGGTGGTGGCTCGGTCACTACACCAACACCGTCCACACCATCAACGGGTCCTGGAACGGATTCGGGTACGGTGACCACGCCTCCTACAACAGAACCAACGGTACCGCCAGCAACACAGGTGAATCCGTTCAAATCAAGTGTTGTGAGCCAGGAAACAGTACTGAAGACGGTTAATGAAGCCATTGCCGCAACGAAAAATGAACAAAAGACATTCAGCGATATTTCTGGTCACTGGGCCAACCGAAGCATTGGGGCTGCCGTGAAATTACGTATGTTGGAGGGTTACGAGAATGGTTCGTTCCGGCCCAATGCGTCCGTTACCCGAGCTGAATTTACCGCAATGATTGCCCGGGCATTTGGTCTTGGCGAGAATTCGGCTTCGGCTAGCTTCAAAGATACGAAGTCAAGCTGGGCTGCCGGATATATCAGCGCACTGGCTGACAAGGGAGTCATTACTGGCTATGCGGACGGCAGCTTCAAACCAAATGCGACGATTTCCCGCGCCGAGATGGTGACGATTATTGCTCGTGTGCTTGATCTGAACGTACTTGCTACTAATGCTCCGACAAGCTTCAGTGATGTGGACAGCAGTAACTGGGCAGCGGAGGCAATTACGCAGGCTTCATCGGCCAATCTGGTGCAAGGGTTATCCTCTTCCGTGTTCTCACCGAGCGGCAAAGCTACACGGGCTGAAGCCGTGACGATTATTATCCGCGCACTGGAGAGCGACAGCTCAATCAAGGCACTTATCGAAGGATTGTAAACTTCGTGGTTGAAAGATTGTGTATGCTCTGAGCGAGAGTGGAAGACTTAACTGAAGAGAAAAGTGTTTCCTCAAAAATGGAAAGGGCAGGATGGTTCGTGTAATGCGAACCATCCTGCCCTTTTTGATATGTTTTGGAGATATATTCATCATGTCTGAGCGGTACAAACGATGAAAATATATGGTTTTAGATGCTGCTCTCTTCGGGGGGAAATTAAAGAGCAACATTTCAAAAATGGCTCCGTGATATAACTATTCTTGAAATTAGGATAGAGGAGATGAGCACATGAACAGCTTGAAAGGTAAGATGGCTTTAGTTACTGGGGCGAGCCGAGGGATCGGCAGAAGCATCGCGCTCCGATTGGCACAGGAGGGCGCATATGTGGCAGTCCATTATGGAAACAGACAGGATGATGCGGCAGCCGTTGTTCGCCAGATTGAGCAAGAGGGAGGCAACGCCTGCATGATTGGTGCTGACCTAAGAACGATGGACGGTATTGATCACTTATTTGCTGAGCTGGATGAGACTATCCGGAGTCAGACAGGGGCCAGCGGATTCGATATTCTGGTTAACAATGCGGGGATTGGGCAGATCGTTGGGATCGAGGAGACGACAGAAGCATCCTACGAGGAGGTCATGAATCTGAATGTAAAAGCACCACTTTTTGTGACGCAGCAGGCTCTGTCCCGAATCAATGATGGGGGTCGTATCATTAACATTTCGTCTTTTGTGACCAGGGTTGCTTCCCCGGGAGTATTTACTTACAGCATGTCAAAAGGAGCAATTGATACGTTTACGCTGCTTCTTGCCAAGCAGTTAGGGAGCCGCAATATTACGGTGAACGCCATCCAGCCGGGAATTATTAATACCGAGATGAATGCTGGGACGTTACAGAATACCGAGGGACAAAAATATGCGGCTGGCCTTTCCGCCTTTGGCCGATGGGGTGAGCCAGAGGATATTGCAGATATTGCTGCATTTCTGGCCTCGCCGGACAGTCGCTGGGTCACGGGACAACTGCTTGATGCAAGCGGCGGGTCGCATCTATAACTGGTGGATAAGCCGCTTACGTAGTAATTGAGGATACCGTGCGCCGCTATGCGTTTCAGCATCTTCGACGTCGCGAGCCATATGCCGCTCGTGCCGCGAATGATCACCGCCCGCTTCGCTTTGTACCGTTCCATGCGTACTCTCCTTGCGACGCCAGCGGCGCCTAGCTGATTGTGAACTTTTTGGTACGCTAAGACAAGTCGACGCCGGAGACACTGACGACGGCCTGCCACGCGGCTTCCTGGTTGGCGCGATCGTGGAGGTGGGGCTCGAGCTGCACCACGATTGGGCCTGAGAACTTCCCTTTGGCCGAGGCGAAGAATTGCCCTGAGACGTCGGTTCCGAACTCCGACGCCTGGATATAGCGATTGGCCGCGGTCTCCGGCGTCTGGTTCATTCCGGGAATGAGGTTCACGATTGGTATAAACACATACTTCAACAGCGGGTTAGCGCTTCGCTTCACGTTGGTGGCGGTCGCCCCACCGGGCGATACAGCGTACACAGCCATGCCGGACGGCAGCCGGCGCGCCAGCGCCGCGACCCACCAAGCGATGATCAGCTTCGCGTCGGCATACGCATTGTTGGGCACGTACTTTACGTTCGGCCCGTTGCGAATCAGGGCTTCAACAGCGGCGGTTCGGTCACCTTGATGGTATTTGGCCGCGAAGGCGGGCAGATCGGTGTATTTGAACATGGGCACGCCCCCTCGGGCAGGCTCCGCGCCGGCGATAACAATCCGCGCGTCGGGACTCAGTAGGTTGGCATTGAGCAACCCGACAGTCAGTTCATGATGACCAATGAGCGGGGCCTGAGATGCCTCGACGCCCGTCGCAGTAATATCGCGCTGCTTGAAGGGAACCAGCCCCGCATTGAGCAGCAAGAAATCAACCGGCTGACCTCGTTTGACCAGCTCGGCGAGGGCGGATTGAACGCTGGTCGGAGCGTCCAGATCCAGTTCCAGCGGAATGAAAACCTGTGTCTTGGTCTCAGCCGCGAGTTGAGCGGCCGTTTCTTGAACCCGGGCCAGGCTGCGCCCGGTGATGATGACCTGGCGGTAGCCCTCGATGGCGAGCTTGCGGGCTGCCGCATAACCTAGCCCAGAGGTGGTGCCGGTGACGAGTGCGATCGAATGTTTCATGCGTATTCTCCTCCTGAGGTTAGGGTTGATTTGCAGATTATAAACTGTGTGTGATAAAAACTGGACTAGTTAGTCCATAGTAACATTTGTGGAACGAATAGTCCAGTACATGGTATAATATTGGTGAAAATTCGCGGTCCTATACTTTCAGGATAGGAGATTACTGCAAAAAGAATGAAAAAGAAAGAGAGGAGAAAGCTTATGCCAAACAACGGGTCTTTAACTTCACGCGGGCAGAACAGTAGAGAGCGTATTCTGACTCAGGCAGCCCAACTTGTTTACGAAAAGGGCGTCCGGGGTACCAGTCTGGACGATATGCGGGTCGCAGCTTCCGCCAGTAAAAGCCAGATATATCACTATTTTGCTAATAAGGAAGATTTGATCCTTGCGGTTATTGAGCGGCAAACCGTCAATGTGCTGGGTGTGCAACGGCCTCTCCTGGAACATCTGGACAGATGGGAAAACTTGGAAAAATGGATTAATATGATTATAGAATCACAGGAAAGCCGCGAGTGCGGGGGAGGATGCCCGCTCGGTTCACTGGCTAGCGAACTAGCCGACCAGGACGAGGCAGCCAGGGTGGCCCTGGTGCATTCTTTTGACGAATGGGAGCAGTACTTTATTGATGGATTTAGCAAGATGAAAGAGCGGGGTGATCTTCGGGCCGAGACTGACCCAGCTGAACTGGCTTGTGCAATTATGACCAGTCTACAGGGAGGGCAGCTCTTAACCAAGACCCGCAAATCGACCCGTCCTATCAAAATTGCCCTTCAAATGGCCTACGCTTATGTATTGTCATTTGCGACCAACCCGCAGGACGTGGAAATGGCAAAAAAGGGACGGAGCCAAGCTAACCCATAAAAACGGTACGCTCTCAAGCGAGCTGCCAAAACCCTATAGTAATCGACAAAGGTTAGTTCTGTCCCGTTGTTTTAGGCCAATTTTAGGTGTCAGAACCTCTTAAAACTCCGATTGCGGCACCATAGTCAAACGTGAGCGTAAAGATAGCCCCCGCCTTGAAACAAAGAGAGGACTCTAATATGCTTATTTCTTGGGGGGGTTACATATCTCAGGCAGGATTAAATAAGCATGCTTACAAGATGAACATTGATGGAAGAATATTGGGGCGCTTACCTTTCCGGTGGCGCTCTTATTTCTTTTTTAGCTGAGTGGACCAATCTTGCCAAGGTGTGCAAAAAGAGATATTTTGAGAGTAAATGAAGTTCGTCGTTGCAAGGGTTAGCCTGGATAAAAAGAGACTGTGTCAAAACACGTTGAACCGTGCCAGATGAAAGGAGTATAAATGAAAAGCATACTGTTCAAATATATGAGTCAATTCACATCTCTTAACGAGCAGGAACAGCAGGCTATTGTTGAAGATATCCTCGTGAAGAATTATAAAAAGGGAACCGTGCTCCTTAGACAAGGGGAGGTTCCCGCCAAATGTTATTTTGTGCTTAAGGGATGTGTGCGGCAGTACGCGATAGATCAAGCGGGCAAAGAAGTGACCTCCAATTTCTATACTGAGGAACAAGCAGTCTCCATTTTCAATCGTCATCAGCACAATCAACCATCGGCCTATACCATAACCTGCCTGGAGGACTGTGTATTGGTTGTTGGTGATTTTCAAGCTGAGAACGACATTATTCTGCAATATCCCCCACTGGAAACGATGATACGCAAGATGGTAGAGGAAAACCTGGGCCAGGTTCAGGATGAATGGACATCATTTATTGCGTCTTCACCAGAAGAGCGATATCAAGCGTTATTGCGAAAACGACCCCATCTTGTCGATCGTGTACCCCAACATCAATTAGCCAGTTATCTGGGAATCACCCCAGAGTCATTAAGCAGAATTAAGAAGCGAGTTCATAGCCGTGATGCTAGATGAAAATGTGTTTCGTGGATAAACAGGTCATCATGCTCTTTGGGATTGCGTTCCGCCTTTAATCAGCATCCAGATGCCCAACACCAGTTCTCCTGCAACCATGGGTATAGCAAATACCAATTGAAGCACTGTAATCAGGGCATCATATGGGGAAAGAAACGTTTTGCATAGGTGAATGACAATATAGCCTACAGCAGCGAGCAGTACCAAAATACTGATTGTTTTGGGAATACGGTTTGATTTTAAAGCAACATAGCCCACGATTAACAGATGTGTACCAAAAACGATAAGGCCCACCGACCAGATCCGTTCAAATGCTTCCAGACAGAGCAACATCAGTGCTTGTGTCTGCTCTATTGGAAGCAAGGCTTGATCAGAATTTCCCGTGAGCAGCATGACGTTGAGCAGGTTCAGAATGGCGATGCCCAATAGCGATGAATAGGTGAGACGAAGGCAAGCTCCGAGCAGGGACAGGTATTTATGAATAGGCTTCAGGAAAATATACAGCCCCCACGAAACGACAACATCGCTCATCAGGATGATGACCCATCCCAAAATCTCGGCCTTGAACAGGCCATATGATGCTGTTATTTGGTTGAATGTAGTGCTGGCATCGCCGGGTACAACCAGTTTTCCATGGATATAACTATAGGAAAAAAATGCAGCCAGGGCCATAATAATGAGCGTAATTCCTGTAGATACAGCAGCTTTTCGCTCGTAACAATGTTCTTGTATGGATGTAGACATAAGTAGATTGCCTCCTGTGCAATAGGGTTGATGTTTATTTTAATCAGGAGCGGCCTGAGGGGCATTGACTTAAATCAAGACACACAAAATGATATAATTTCTACAACGAATAAGAGAGGGAGGCAAGATCAATGAATGATGAACTCTTGGAACGGCTAGAGGATTGGCATGAACAGGATGAATATGAAGAGATTGTGGATGCGATTACAGAGGTTCCGGAAGAGGAGCGGGATTATATTCTGGTCAACCATCTGGGTAGAGCGTTGAATAATTTGGAGCGTTACCAGGAGGCTGTGGAGCAATTCCTGTCGGTTGAAGCAGAGGGACAGAATGACCCGCTTTGGCATTACCGCATTGGTCTGGCATATTATTATTTGGAGCAATATGAGAACGCGCGTGAAGCTTTCGAAGCAGCGGACCGATTAGAGCCGGGAGATGAGGATACACAGGAGTTCCTGGAATGGATTCGGAATAAAACAGCAGGCGAGCTCACAGAGGAAGTGGTAGAGGAGCCCGTGGATACAGTCCACTCTGTTACTGGAATCACCATCGAAGCTGCACCTGGTATCCATCCAGAATCGACGAGCTTTTGGAATGACAGTCGAGCAAACGTCGATCAATATGTATTATCCCCGCCTACCGATGAGCAAATTGAAGCAGTGGAAGAGCAGCTGGTGTTCAAGCTGCCGACATTCTATATAAACATGATGAAACTACATAATGGTGGTGTGCCCCACTATCGCTATTTTCCGGTTAGTCAGGCGGAGAGTGATGAGAAGATTCTTATTGAAATTAGGAATATTCTGGGTGTTGGACGGGACAAGGCCCGTTCATTGTGTGGAGCAGCGGGCAGTCGAGTGATTATTGAGCAGGGGGGTTACCCCGAAATTGGTGTCATTTTGTGTGAGTGCCCTTCCGAGTCTGAGGTCGTGATGCTGGATTATCGTGAATCCGGCAATGCCGGTGAGCCCGAGGTGGTTCATGTGAATAAAGCAGAAGGCCACAAGATTACTTGGCTCGCGCCCAATATTGAGACCTTTATTCAAGGCCTGGTGAATGAGGAAAATCAACCTGCAAACCTTGAGGGTTCAGTGTAAAGAAGGTTATAGCTCCCTGTTATATAAAATATTGAAGAAGCTGCATCCCGTAACAAAGGGTGCAGCTTCTTCAGTTGGGAAACCTCTCATTCCGTGTGGTAAAAGAAGCGCGGAATGTTGGGGGCCAGATCATCGTCTGTTTTGTTGGCTGCGTTCGGGCGGCTCTGTCGTCGAATCCTCCCCATAAAGCTCGTTCAAATGATCGATGTGACCCTCGCCCCAGTCATTCATGGCCTGTAATGAAGGGGTCATCCGTTGCCCGTACTCCGTGATGGAGTACTCGACTTTGGGAGGAATCTGCTGATAGGTAGATAGCTATTTTCATTGCAACATTATGTAATATAATGGTATTATTTTAATGATATTACCAGTAAGTTAGATGCAGATTATTCCTATATAGGAGGCGGTAGTATAAGCGAATGATATGGAAGAAAGTGACCCCGTGGATATGCGCATGCAGCAGAATTACCGAGATGAGACACAGGCTCGTTTGTCATACATTATAATGTAAGCGCTTTACTTATGATTCAGATATCTATTATACGATATTTAAATCTGTTTTTGGCCCATGACGAAAACGTTAAAAAACGATTCCAGGGAGGAATTCGCTCGTGAGCAAACGTCTAATGAAAAAGGGAATCAGTTCGTTTCTATTCCTGGTGATGATGACAGCAGCGGTATTATATCCAACATCCACCGGACACGCAGCCACCATCTATGTTACGGATAACGGGTCGAGGATTGAAGTGAACACGGGAGCAGGACTGGTATACACGGTGAATAAAACCAATGGCGATATCATATCTGCCAAAATGAACGGAACGGAGCTGAACGGCTCCAGCAAGGGGTCCCATATCGGCTCTGGTTTGGGCTCAGCCAATGTAACCTGGAACACATCTCCTTCGGGATCAACCGTATTGATCACCGTCTCAACCAGCACGCTTACCCACTATTATTCATCACGTGGCGGTGAGAACATTATCTATATGGCAACTTACGTCACAGCGGAACCATCTGTGGGTGAATTGCGCTATATTTTCCGGGGCAACGGCAGCGTATTGACAGGGGTTCCGGCCAACTCGAATAATCGGAATAACACCGGCGCGATTGAGAGCCAAGATGTTTTTGGTTACGCCAACGGACAGAGCACCTCGAAGTATTATGGCAATGATCAGGCTAAGGATCTGACCATTCGAGGCGTTACGGGCAGTGGCGTGGGCGTGTTTATGGACTATGGCAATCGAGAGAAAAGTTCGGGAGGTCCGTTCTTCCGTGATATTCAGTTCCAGAGTGGTGGAGATACGGAGGTCTACAATTACATGAATTCAGGACATGCCCAGACCGAAAATTGGCGTATGGGCCTGCATGGGCCGTATGCCTTGATTTTCACCACCGGTGCAACGCCAAGCGTACCTGATTTTAGCTGGATGTCGGGTCTGAACCTGACAGGTTGGGTGTCCAGCCGAGGTAATGTCGTGCTTAATGGACTTTCTGGCATGGATACGGGTTATGCGTATACCGTTGGTTTTGCCAACAGCAACGCCCAATATTGGGTGAATGCCTCTTCAAGCGGGGCAGCTGCCAAATACAGCATGATTCCGGGTACATACACCATGACGGTGTATAAGGGGGAACTGGCGGTCTATACGGAAAGTGTGAACGTCACTGGAGGATCAACGACAACGCTGAATACGCGTACGATCAACAATGACCCAAGTAAAGCATCCAGCATCTGGCGCATTGGGAATTGGGATGGTACGCCATCGGAGTTCCTGAATGGCCAGACGATTCCGATCCGTCATCCTTCCGATAGCCGTAATCCAAGTTGGGGCCCCGTCAGTTATGCCACTGGCAGTGCAACCAACAAGTTTCCAGCGATTCAATTCCGTGGGCAAAACTCACCGACAACCGTTACCTTTAGCCTGAACTCTTCCCAAGCGGCATCTTCGCATGTTCTTAACATCGGTATTACGGCAGCATACAACAATGGAAGACCGAGCGTAACGATTAACGGTCAAACGTTAACGAATCCGGCAGCCTCATCCCAACCGAATTCGCGGAGCTTTACGATTGGTACCTATCGGGGCAACAATACAACCTTTTCCTGGAATATCCCGGCATCCTATTTCGTTAATGGGTCCAACACGATAACCATTACGCCAATCAGCGGCTCCAGCGATTTAGGCAATTGGTTAAGTGCCGGGTGGGTGTATGACTGTGTTTAATTGTTGAATTAATTTAGTAGGAGTGCTGAGGGGCGTTTATCTGCATACGATTTATATATTTTAAACAAAGCCGGTGAATGTATGTCTGGCATCAAACATTGTTCAGGAATATTGCACGTAGTGAATATTCTGGCTCTGATTCTTTTCTTGACGGCATGTACTTCTTACACCAACGTCTCTTCAGAAGGAGTCAAATCTTTTCGGCAGGATATCGAGCAAGATTTTCCTGTTATTCAAAAGACGGAGATTCGTTATTCCACACCTCGGGTCGAAGTCGCATATACGGTCAAAGCAGAACCGGATGAAGAAGAGATTCATCGACTTTTCACTCAAACCACAGCATTTATGATCAGCCCTTCTTTTCAAAGTGAAATTATTGATGAACAGTACCGCAGGAAATATCCAAGCTGGGGTGACCCGGAGCTTGCCGTGACTGTAACCTTACGCGGAGAAGATATATCTGCGTACCAGTTTACTTGCAAGCCAGAGAAATCCGAATCCGATTCTGGTAACGCGACATATGCTCAGTGGTACGTTCAGACACCAGATGATACGGTAGGCAAGCCTTATCCTGAATCTGGGATGGAGAATGAAAAGTGACACTATCAAAATTTTCAGAAAACATGGATCAATATATTGATTAAAAAACATGATGCAATACAGCCCTCAAATCCTTGAGGGCTGTATTTATATACATTTCACTTGCTTCGCTGAAGATATCCAAAATAAGGATAAAGGGCCGTATGCATTGCAGAACGAACATTCCTCTGCTATTATTTAGACATCTAATATTTAGTCATCTAAATAATAGGGCTGTTATTTATTTTCGGTTTCTTTATGAAAGGAGCTTGAGAACCATGTTGAGAATGAAAGACAAAGTAGCCCTTGTAACTGGAGGCGCTTCTGGAATAGGATTGTCCGCAGCCCAATTGATGGCGAGAGAAGGAGCAAAAGTCGTTATTGCTGATTTCAATGTCAATGGTGCTAAAGAAGCGGCAGCGGATATTCAGGCTCAAGGCGGAGAGGCAGTGGCCGTTTTTGTTGATGCCGGAGACGAATTTTCGATTAAGGAAGCTGTGGAGTTTACGGTGCAGCAATATGGTAAGCTCACGAGTCTGTTCAACAACGTTGGCCTGACCAACCTGAAGAAGGATTTGGACGTGGTTAACGTAGATCTGGACGAGTGGGATCGGCTGATGAACGTGAATCTGAAAAGCGTGCTGCTCGGCTGTAGATTCGCCATCCCTCATATGATTGAAGCGGGTGAAGGTTCCATCATTAATACAGCCTCCATGGCTGGTTTTACAGGAGATTTGGTGCGGGTTGCTTACGGTGCCTCAAAAGCAGGAGTCGTGAATCTGACAAAGTATATTGCCACCCAATATGGCAAGCATAACATTCGTTGCAATGCTGTCGCACCCGGATTGATCTTGACCCCGGCAGCACAGAATAATATGCCTCCGGATGTATTGGATATGTTCGCAAAATATAACGCACTGCCTTATCACGGGGAACCCGATGATATTGGATACACCGTCGTATTTCTGGCCTCAGATGAGTCCAAATTCATTACGGGACAGACCATCCAGGTTGAGGGCGGCCATTATATTGCCAACCCAACCGTTCCCGATTTTGAACAGTTTATGAAATCACACCATACGCCTAGCCATTAAAGCAGCGTTGTACAAATAAAATACGTTAGGAGCGTTTTCATTATGGGAAGATTAGATAATAAAGTAGCTATTATTACTGGTGGAGCTTCAGGAATTGGTGAAGGCATGGTCGATCTCTTTGCAAAGGAAGGCGCCATCGTTATTGCTGCAGACATTAATGAGAAAGCACTGGAGAAAGCAAGCCAAAAAGAGAATGTGTACGGAATGAAGTTGAATGTTTCCTCCGATGAAGATTGGGAGATATTAGCGAAAGTCGTTAACGAACGTTTTGGTAAAATTGACATTCTGGTCAACAATGCAGGCATTTCTTCAGAGAAGCCATTTGAGGAGATTGATGCACAGGATTGGCAAAAAATGCTCTCCATTAATGGCTTTGGTCCATTTGCTGGCATGAAACATGTAGCTCCGTATATGGCAGCACAAAAGAAAGGTTCCATCGTCAATATCTCTTCATACACCGCATTGATTGGACAAGGCTTCAACCACTACTCAGCATCCAAAGGCGCGGTACGCGCATTATCCAAAGCGGCGGCAACAACCTTTGGCCGTCAAGGTGTTCGGGTGAATGCTCTCTTCCCGGGGATCATTGAAACACCAATGACGCAAGCCTTGAACACGTCGAAGGAATTGCTAGACCGACTCGTTCAGGCAACGCCTCTTCAACGTCTGGGGCAGGCTGTCGATATTGCCAACGCTGCATTGTTCCTGGCTTCGGATGATTCTTCGTACATTACAGGATCTGAGCTGGTTATCGATGGTGGATACTCAGCCCAATAGCGTGTAAAATGATGACAGCCCTTAAGTTGAATGAGGGCTGTTGTTTTATTTTTACAAGGAGGATCACATGGAAGAACAGAACATTTTTGAGCTTATACACAACATGGACAATTTCACCAATAAATTGATTATACAGTGGAACAAATCGTTTAATGAGGACCTTGGCGTCTCGCATGTGCTGGTACTCAGTCATCTGAATCAAAATGGAAAAAGCCGACCTTCGGATATTGCCAAACTATTGGGTCTGACTCCGCCTACACTCAGCTATTTAGCTGACAAGCTGGTAGCCAAGGAATTAGCTGTCAGGATTGTAGATGAAGCTGACCGCCGCATTATATATTTGAACATTACCGACAAAGGGATTGAGGTCCTCGAAAGAGCAATCTTGGAGGGGCAGAGGCTGCGCAAGAATTTATTCCAGAAGCTGACCGAAGAGGATCGGGCCCAATTAGTAAATATTTTTGAGAAGATGAATCGGGAAGATTGAGCAATAGCCTGGAAGGGAGACAGAAGGTGATATGGAGGAGCCGCTCAAAGTATATAACACCGCAGTTGAAGCTTTTCTTGAAGTGATCGGGGGAAAATGGAAGTCCGTTATTCTATTCCATCTTACCTTTGGCAAGAAACGTAATGGTGAGCTGATGAAGCTGATCCCTGCAATCACCCAGAAGGTGTTGACTCAGCAACTTGGTGAACTAACGGAGGCGGGGGTCATTGTCCGTATTTCCCATCATCAGGTCCCGCCTAAAGTGGAGTATGAATTAACAGAGTATGGGTGGAGCCTTAAAGAGATTCTTCATCTGATGTGTAGGTGGGGCGACATACACGTGGAGAATGTTTATGGTGATCGAGGAAAAATTCTGTTTAAGCCGCCAACTACTACGGACCGTTGAGGAACTGATATAAGCCGATTCTGGAATTCACGAATCGGCTTATTATGCATTTTATTTACTTTACGGAAGGATCTTGCGCTCACGAAGATTTCTGAAAATATCCATAAACATAGCCTCAGTGTCAATGAATTCATGAAATCCGAAGCGGCGAGCTTTGGAACCATCTGCGAAGAAGTCATAATCCCACGAGAAGACAAAGTCACCAAATACCCAGGAAGAGACATCATCATAAGGGGTGTTTACCAAATCATACTTTTCAATCATGGATTTCCAAAGATCTTCTTTATCTCCCATAACGGTTGCAAGCGAGAGAGGCAGGGGTGGTGCCGTTTCCAGTTCGAAAAATGCAGCAATTTTGGGCCAAAGTTCATTCCAGCGGAACAGATCGCCATTGGTGATATTAAACGCCTGATTGGCACAGCGAGGTTCGGTTGCTGCCCATACAGTTGCATGAGCCAGCAATGTGGCATCAGTCATTTCAAGAAGCGAATGATACGCTCCTGGTTTCCCAGGGAATCGAAGTGGCAAGCCAAGCTCCTTGGAGATAGACGCATAGACGCCAATAACCATGGCAAGGTTCATTGGATTACCCAGGGCAAATCCACATACAACGGACGGGCGCAGGGCTGACCAGGTCCAGCTACTTCCAGGTTGCCGATTCTCTAGAAACATTTGCTGATCGACATTGAATTCAGGGGGCATATGGTGTGCATCTGTTTCTTTGGCAGGTGTTTTGAATGGACCCAGATGTGCACCGTACACTTTATAACCTTGCATTAGGCTAATATGTTGGAGATTTGGAGCGATCGGTTCGATGGTATTCACCACATTGACGAGCATAGCCAAGTTGGGCTGTACCAATTCGGCCCAGGTTGGTCGATCCTGATACGCGGCGTAGAAAATATGCGTAACGGTCGTTAAATGACTCAGTTTGTCTTGTGTGTCTGCTTCGTTCAGTAAATCAGCTGATATATAACGCAACCTGGGGACATCTTCTCCTCCGCGGCGAGATACACCAATGATATCCCATTGCGGAAGTGTCATCAGATAATCGATGAGGTTTCTTCCAATGACACCTCCAGCACCGATGACAAGCGCGGTGTAACGGTTAACCAATTGTTCGGTTTTCAATGGACATGCTCCTCTCTTCTTCTGTTCATATTGTGGGTCAGAAAAAGAAGGATGAGAAGTACGCACCTCAAAGTCATATACGTACCTTGAAGTAATATATGAGCCTGGTGCAGGATATGAGCGTTATAATCTGCATTTCAATGGATGTTACTTGCCTATAACCACAAGAAGCTGTAAAAGGAACAATCGTCCTTTCACAGCTTAGATGTGTCTGTATATTCGTTTAATAGATCTGTTGTAAATATGGTTTACGCCGGATATCCGCCACCTGGTGGTGGCCATGCGCCGTAGAAACGACGAAGCAGAACAATTTCGCCCAGATGGTACGAGTTATGGGAGGCGATATTGCGCAGCAGCCCTGCTTTGGTTTCCCCAGGGAAATAGAGCAGTGGATCATCTAATTGTGCTGTTTCTGCAATGGCTACGGCTTGATCAACCCCATCCAAGAATGCCTGAATATCTGCCTTCCACGTGGCTTCATCCTGAGGACCTTTCTCTTCAGGCCAGCTCTCACTCACGTTAGAAGGGGGCTGGGGCTTGCGCCCTTCCAAGTGTTCGAGCATGAAGTGCTGCCAATAATGCATATGCTTCACCAACTGATAGATCGTATAAGGCATGGCCTCGTGCGTACGAGCAGCAAGTGTGACATCGATATCGGGTAGTGCAAGAGCGATGCGGATATGACCGCGTTCTCCCACCAATGATTTGACAAGGGCTTGTCCAAAGCTTTGATTAGCATCTGCCATGTGGAATCTTCCTTTCTTCTGGATCAGGTCGGTTGACCCGTCTCTATATAAGTATTATACAATTAAATTGTGGGAAATTAAAATAAGGTAATCGCAACCCAAAACACTTAAACTTACATGGTATAATAGTGGAAATAAATCTCAAGACTCTAGGGTCGAGGAGGAAGCTCCTGTGAAAGTGATATTGGTTGACGACGAACGTCTAGCGTTGATAGGCCTTCAAAAATTACTAGAAAAAGAAGTAAGTGGCATCGAAATTATCGCTACATATATGAACTCTACAGAGGCCATGGCAGGTATTGTGGAGAACCGCCCTGATGTTGTATTTCTGGATATTCATATGCCAGAGATGGATGGTATGGATCTGGGAAGACAGATTCAGGCAGCAACACCGGGCACCGAAATTATATTTGTGACCAGTTACGACCAATATGCGGTGCATGCCTTCGAGTTACAGGCTTTGGACTATGTGATGAAGCCCATCCAAAAAGATCGATTGATGCAGACGGTGAGCCGAGTCCGGGAGAAACTGAGCGTAAAACGCAAGCTGCGGTCAAAGGATACGGACGTACCTTTAATTTGCTGTTTTAATCAGATTCAGTTTAAGCTTCCAGGCAAGGATATCCAGGTTGCCAAATGGCGCACAAGCAAGGCGCAGGAGCTGTTTGCATATTTACTTCATCACCGGAATCACACAATTCATCGCAGTGTGTTGCTTGAGATGCTGTGGCCTGAATTAGAAGAGGACAAGACGGTGCATCAACTCTATACCGCAATGTATCATGTCCGTCAAACCCTGAAAGCATGCAATATGGATATGGTCACCATTCAGAGTGGACACTTGGAAGCGGGATATCGACTCGAATTGGGTGAAGCTCAGTTGGATAGTGAGCAGTGGGAACGGGAAATCAGGCAATGGAAAGTGGTAGACGCAAGTACCGTTCATGCGTATGAGCAAGCGCTTTATCTATATAAGGGTACCTATCTTGGCAATTATGAATACATGTGGGCTGAACCTGAGCGGGAAAGATTACGCTATCTGTGGTTGTACCATATGAGACAACTAAGTCTGTATTACCAGCAGCATGGGCTGGCGGAAAAAGTGATCGAGAGTACACAACGTATCCAGCATATGCTTCCGGATGAAGAAGAAAGTTATTTTATTCTAATGAAGTTATACGATGAAATGCACAACGATCTCGGTGTGGAGGAGCAGTATCGTCTCTTAACCACCAGAATGGAACAAGATTTGGAGATACCGATCAGTGAGAACATTACCGAATGGTATCAGGACTGGAAGCTCGGTTTAACCAAAGTCATGAAAATATAATTGATGAAATTACTTCAAACGAAACGTATGGACCGTTACAGATATATGATCATCATGCTAATCATTGTTGGCGTATTGATTGGCATGCGCTCGGCATGGTCGGCGTTTTTCCATACGATTGATGAGCATCGCGTCGTTAATGGAGTGCTTGACTTAAGGGGCGTGGATCTGGATCAGTCCCCGGTCATGTACTTGAATGGGGAATGGGAACTTTACCCGGATGAGTTGCTGACCCAACAAGATATTGCGAAGAGGAATGGCGGTGCGAAGAGTGTCCAGGTCCCAGGAGACTGGGGGACTGCACAGAATCAGGAACAAGAGAGTTCGTACGGTTACGGAACATATCGATTGCGTATTTTGACAGATCCGCTTCAGACGCCTGTTACCTTCTGGTTCAAAGGAATTCGAAGTTCATCCGAGATTGAGATGAATGGAGTCGCCGACGGCGGTATGGGTGAGGTATCCGCGGATAGCAGTACGTATATACCCAGAAGTACTTCATATACAGCGACTTACGATCACGAAGGAACAACATCTATTGAATTATTGATCCGCGTAGCCAATTACGACAGCCCGTATATGGGCGGAATTAGTAAGCCTGTTCGCTTCGGCTCACAGGCAGCCATTGATTTTTCGCGGTGGTACTCCATTGGGTTTCAGATGGTTACCTTTCTGATTTTGCTCCTTCACGGTATATATGCCTGTATTCTCTATGCATTTAATCCGCAGGAACGCGGCTTGCTGGTTGCGGCCATATTAACTTTATCTGTGGGCGCCGCAGTTATGATGGGTCATGATAATATTTTGATGTTATGGCTTCCGATTAATTATACCTGGGGCATTAAAATTCGATTAATCTCATTGTTGTTGCAAAATATATGTATCCTTCTGTTATTCCAGAGATTAACGATGGTTCATGTACGAAGGGCATGGCTACAGTGGCATGTTGTCATGACCTTGATCTATACGGCCGTGATTGTGGTGGTGCCCATTCATATTACCTTTGCCATGATCCATTACAACGTCATTAACGTATTCTTTCTTCTATCATTAATCTGGTATCTATACATCGTCGGAACAATGATCTTCAGGAAACAGGGGGATCGGGACATTGTGTTTCTGCTGCTTACCGCAGGAGGCATTACATCCAACCTGTTATGGAGTGTGGCCGAGACTGTCAGAGATGTGACGACAGTGTACTATCCAATCGATATCATTTTTGCGATTACCGGCTTCTCAGCCTACTGGTTCAAGAAGTACTTCAGGAATGTCCGAGAGAATATGAGACTGAATACAGAATTGCAGAAGAGTGACAAAATTAAAGATCAATTCCTGGCTAATACATCCCATGAACTGCGGACTCCGCTGCACGGAATCATTAACATCGCTCACAACGTGGTCACCCGAGAGAAGAGCAGGTTGGATGAACGGAGCCAGGAGGATATGGAACTGCTCATCACGATCGGTCGACGAATGTCCCATCTGCTTGGGGACCTGCTGGATGTAGTCCGGCTGAAGGAGCATCGAATTGTGCTGCGTCAGGTCCCCCTTTCAATACAGTCAGTGGTACCTGGTATTATCGCTATGCTGCAATTCATGGCAGAACGGAAACCGGTCCGCCTTCATATGGAAATTCCAGAATCATTCCCTCTGGTCCTGGCTGATGAAGAAAGACTTGTGCAGATTTTGTATAATCTGCTGCATAACGCGCTCAAACATACGGAGGAAGGGACGATCTCCGTAAGCGCCGAAATTCGTGAAGGACATGCCCTGATCCATGTGACGGATACGGGCATTGGCATGGATGAGGATACTAGGATGAGGATATTCCTTCCATATGAACAAGGGTCGTATGGAATAAGTGATGGACAAGGCATCGGGCTTGGACTGAATATCTGCAAACAGCTCGTAGAACTGCACGGCGGGGCACTAACGGTTCACTCGGAAATCGGAAAGGGCTCGGTATTCAGCTTCGATCTGCCGCTGGCGCATGAAACCCGTCAGGCTCAGTCGCAGCTCCCCCTGATCTGGGAACAGGCGATGGAGATAATGGAAGATGCTCCTGGTGGATTTCTGCTACGTCGCCCCGGTATGGGCGACGTAGAATCTTCGGCGACAGCGGAGATGGCTCCGTTGTTAAAAGAGGGGAAAGCAAACATTCTGGCTGTAGATGATGATCCGGTGAATCTGGATGTGCTGGTCAGCATTCTTTCAAATGAACCCTACACCATAACTACGGCCCGTTCAGGCCAGGAAGCGATGGAACTGCTGGGCACACGCCAGTGGGATCTGCTCATTACGGATGTGATGATGCCCAATATGTCCGGCTATGAATTAACCCAGAAGGTGCGGGAACAATTCTCCATGTCAGAGCTTCCGGTGTTATTGTTGACTGCACGAAGCCAGCCACCGGATATATATACCGGTTTTGCATCGGGGGCAAATGATTATGTCACGAAGCCTGTAGATGCGTTGGAGCTGAAATATCGGATACGTGCATTGACCATGTTAAATCAGTCCATCCAAGAGCGCCTGCGCATGGAGGCCGCCTATTTGCAGGCTCAGATTCAGCCCCACTTCCTGTTCAATACGCTGAATTCGCTTATGGTCTTAAGTGATATTGATACAGAGCATATGCGGAAGCTCGGTGAAGCCTTTTCATCCTATTTACGGATCAGCTTCAACTATCTCAATACAGGGGAACTGGTGAAATTATCACACGAGCTGGAACTCGTGGAAGCCTATCTTTTTATTGAGAAAACGCGATTTGAAGATCGCTTGTCGGTGGTATTGAACGTAGAGCCGGATCTTTCGTTGCTTCTCCCGCCGCTATCGATTCAGCCTTTGATTGAAAATGCCGTAAGACATGGGCTATTAAGCCGAAATGTGGGCGGGACGGTATGCCTGTCGATCTCTCGCCATGAGGGTTATACCCGTATTGAGGTGAAAGATAATGGCAAAGGCATCGAACCGGAGAAGGTTGCAGAGCTGCTACATGCTACGCCAGGTGGAAAAGGCGGAATAGGCATTGTGAATACGAACCGCAGATTGCTGCAACGGTATGGTCAGGGGTTATCTATTGTAAGTGAGCCCGGTGAGGGAACAATGGTGTCATTTGATATTCCGGATGAGATATAAGGAAATGGCCGCAGAAGTGAAGACTTCCGGCCTTTTTGTTTTGCTTGCACGTCGATTCCCTAATTTTTATTATTTTCTAATGCTTCTTACATATGTTAGTATATTTAACATTAGAAGCGCAGGTTTCGGTATTGGCGCTAAACGTTGCTATAGTGGGTGAAGAGATCGATGCGCAATTGGGTCAAAAATGAGAATGTGCAGATGACGGCCATTGCCTTTGCCACAGCGGTAGGTGCGCAATTCAAGATTAATCCATTCCGGGAAGATTATTTCCGAATCGGGTTGGGGGTCAGCATCCTTTTATTTCTGCTGATGATTATGCCGCACCTGTCTTATGTGAAGACAGGAATCTTGACAGGCATCGCGAATTTGCTGTTTCAGTCGGCAGATCTCATTAATCATGTACAGACCGTGTCCATTCTGGAAAGTATGCGGGACAATCTGGGGGCAGGCGTGTATTACGTGGTCTTTGCCTATGGGCTGAGCAAGTTCAGGCATCGATTTCATGAGATGCAGCCTCTTCTGCTCGGCGGGCTGATCACATGTATCGATTTCTCATCTAATTTTGTTGAGCTGCTTCTTCGCGGAATGTTAAGTGGGACCAATATCTTTTATATGAAGGAATGGTTGTATCTGCTTGTGGTGGGCGGTCTGCGAAGTTACTTTGTGATTGGGCTCTACAACAGTTTTGCGGTGAGGCAGATGCGGCTCTTGCATGCAGAGCAGGAGAAGCGAATGGAGCAGATGCTGAGCGTGAATTCGGGTCTGTATGGCGAAGCCTTTTATCTGCAAAAAGCCATGAATACGATTGAAGGCATTGCTGTAGACAGCTACGATCTTTATCGGGATCTGAGAGAGCAGGAATTGAACCAATATAGCCAGCGGACGCTCGGCATTGCTCAACAGATTCATGAGGTCAAAAAGGACTCCCAACGTATCCTTGCAGGTCTGTTGAAATTGTATGATAGCGAAAAAGCAGTGAATATGAGTCTTTCCGAGGTATTAAACTTTGCGATCAAAGGAAACCGGAAGTATAGCGAAATGCTGAACAGAAAGATTGAGATTCGCATCGAGCAGCAGTATGACTGTGACTCGCCTTACTATATTCCTCTCTTGACTGTCATGAATAATCTGATCGCCAATGCCGTGGAAGCTATTGAAAACGACGGAACGATTCGGATTCGAGTATTGGAAGAGGGAGCCGATGTGCAATTTGCAGTCATTGATTCGGGAAAAGGTGTACCCGAGGCGAAGCGAGATGTAATCTTTGAACCCGGTTATACAACCAAATTCAATGAAGTGGGCATTGCAGCAACCGGAATTGGCCTGTCCCATGTACGTGATATCGTTCAGTCCCTGGAAGGACGAATCAGTGTGGAATCGGCTCCACAAGGGGATAAGGGCTCCGCATTTGTCGTATCCATTCCGAAAGCAAATCTGGTCAATGGGGACGGTGCGGACCAAATGGTTCAAATGGATAAGTAAATAAATACACTCAAAAAGTCGTTGCTATTCATTAGGAAACTGCGAGATATTATAAAGAGAAAGGCTCGAGAAAGGAGAAATAAATTGAATATAACTATTGATCAACAGGGCAACTCCAAGGTTGCCATCATCGAAAGTGATGACATCGTTATTAACAATACTCAAGACGCTCTGGATCTGATGGCCTCTGTGAAATACACGGATGACGCACATAAAATCTTGATTGATAAATCCAATCTCACCGAAGATTTCTTCGAACTGAAGACCAAACTTGCAGGTGATATCTTGCAGAAATACGTGAACTACCAGGTGAAAATTGCCATAGTCGGAGATTTTGACGGATACAACAGCAAAAGTCTCAGAGACTTCATCTATGAGTGCAACCATGGCAAGCATGTTTTCTTTTTGAAAAACAAAGAGGAAGCACTCCAGGCTTTACATAATATCGATTAATTCCACATTCAGAGCGGTAAGCCATCGATTAATCCTTATGGAGGAGGTACCATTATGATTGCAGATTTGAAGTCAGTACCGAATGGCACCATAGCTTGTTTTGAACGTCATTGGAAGCACGCTGCGGAGGATGTATGGTCCTTTTTGACGGATAACGAAAAGCTTGCAAAGTGGTTCTCCGAACTCGAAGTAACGGACCTGCGAGAAGGTGGAAGCATCAAGTTTAATATGCCGGATGGTACCTTTAAGGAACTCAACATTATCGAGCTTATCCCTGGCACTATTCTCGAATATACCTGGGCAGAAGACCGTGTTCGGTTTGAGTTATATCCAGAGCCGAATGGGTGTCGTCTGCTGCTGCTCGAAACCATCCATCACATCACAAGCCATACACCTAAAGATTTAGCGGGGTGGCATGTCTGCCTGAACGTCATTGAGGCATTACTGGATGGTCGTACATTGGAATCTCGTGAAGCAGAATGGAAAATCTGGTACGAGAAATACCAGCAGCATGTGGATCGTTTTCTCAAAATCTAGTTAGATGAGACTGCCCCTTTGGGGCAATAATCATGCGGGAGGAACACATCGTGGGAGTTAATGAGAGATTACAATCGTACGCGTTGTCTGATGTTAGCAATCTCAAAGTACATGGCAGAACGACAGGACAACGGCCGCCCTTAACTTTGTTTTGGACCGGAAGTGCGGTTGAACTTAATGCAAAAGCTTCTGAGTTGTGGGTGGAGATCGAGTCCGATTATGACCTGTATGAACCTTGGATCAGCATTCTGATTAACGGTGTCCCGGTGAGCAGACAGATGTTAACGGCGGGTAGGTATTGGATCTGTGTATTCCGAGGAATGAACGAGAATGTGGTGAAAAATGTACGCATCGTCAAAGATGTACAGGCCATGAATGGAGATCCGGGCTGTTCCTTGCAGATTCATGCGTTAAAATCGGATGGTGTCTTCGTGCCTGTAGAGGAGAAACCGTACAAGATTGAATTTATCGGGGACAGTATTACATCTGGAGAAGGCGCGATCGGGGCTAAAGCAGAAGAGGATTGGATTCCGATGTGGTTCAGTGCCATACATAATTATACGACTATGACAGCAGAAGCGCTGAATGCAGAATACCGCGTCATCTCGCAGAGCGGCTGGGGTGTGCTGACGAGTTGGGATAACAATCCGAATGCAAATATCCCTGATTATTACGAGCAAGTCTGTGGATTGGTGACCGGAGATAAGAACGCAGCACTTGGCGCAGGGGACAAGCATGATTTTAACTCCTGGCAGCCGGATGTAGTGGTCGTTAATATGGGAAGCAATGATGGAGGGGCCTTTCAAACCTCGGCGTGGCAGGACCCCGCTACCGGAAAGGTGTACAAGCAACGCCTGAACGAAGACGGCACTTACCATGAAGAGGATCTGGCTGCTTTTGAGAATGCCGTGACCCGATTCTTGACCCAACTTCGAAAATACAATCCAGAAGCGCATCTCGTATGGGCATACGGCATGCTTGGATTCCCGATGATGCCAGCGATTTATCGTGCTGTTGACGCTTATACGAGACAGTCCGGAGATACGAAAGTCTCGGTGATACAGCTTCCCAATACGACCGAGGAGACGGTAGGCGCCAGAAGTCATCCGGGTGAGTTATCTCATCGAAAGACTGCTGATGCGTTAGCGGAGTATCTAAAGGGAATTTTAAAATTTTAATTTACATTTGAAATCGGAAGAGCCAGACCTCTCTTGAATTAGAGGGGCCTGGCTCTTAATTTAGTGCGCCTTGTACATCGGAGGAGATGTTTATGCTACGGTTACTCCCCTTGTACCTGATAGCGAATCGAAATGATCTGTCCCAGCGTCTGCGTATGAATCATTTTGAAATGAGTTGGTACAGTCCCTGTTGGAAACAGGGGGATTCCTTTGCCAAGAACCTTAGGAATAATGGCAATCTCAACCTCATCGAGCAGTTGCTGTTCCAGAACGGCTTGCACCAGCTGGCCTCCGCCAACAATCCAAATGTCACCGCTGGAGTCCTGCTTCAATCGGGGAATCAGGTTCTCCACAGCCTCGTCCGTAAATTGTACATGTGGTGCAGGGGCTTGTTTGGAACGGGAAAGTACATACGTCGGGCGATCCGCATAGGGGAAATCCTCTGACAGCTTGAGCACCTCTTCATACGTAAGACGTCCCATGACCACCGATCCAATCGTTGAATAGAACTCGCCATACCCGTTATCGCCACCATCGCCTTCCACATCGAACAGCCAATCCACCGAACCATCCGGTCTTGCAATGTACCCATCCAGACTCATCGCAATATATAACACGACTTTATTGTTAGACATATCAATCGCTCCCTTCTGAAATGTATGATACACTCCAACTATGACAAATGTTGACGTAGTTAGGTGGGGTGAATATGAATAATCGAAAACTCGCATTGATGCGACTCATGGATTCGAGAAAGAAATTTACGGCTCGTGAATTGGCGGAGCGTTTTCAGGTGTCGATCCGTACGATCCAGCGAGATCTGAATGATCTGCAGGAGCTGGGCTTTCCTTTGTATACGGAGGTTGGAGTGAACGGGGGTTACCGAGTACTTCCTAATCGAATTTTGCCACCTCTTCAACTCACACAGCATGAGGCTTTGGGGTTGTTTATGATGATTGAATATTTGGAGAACGTCCCGGATTTTCCGTATGGATCGATTCGTGAGCATCTCGCCGAGGAATATTATTCAACTTTGCCTCAGGATGTACAGGATCTGATTACACGGATGAGGCAGCACATTACGTTCCTTCAACATCATGCTGTACAGGCCGAGGCATTAACAACAGAGATATTAGGCGCAGCAGTAGATAAAAGAGAGATTGAATTTATATATCATTCCCGGCAGGGACATAAAACAGTACAGGTCTTCCCCATCGGCATCTATTACGATCATGGGTATTGGTATATGCCGGCCCGGAGGAAGGATCGGGTGCTGTTGTATCGGGTGGATCGCATGCAGGAGCTGGTTATGCTGGATTCCATCGACGAGTCGGTTCCTAGTTTGCAAGAATGGTTGAATTTCAAGGAAGAGAGAGAAAGCATAGAAGTCGTGCTGCAATTCACGGATTTTGGGGCGAGACTGGCAGGGTCAGATGTACTGTTCAAGTCGGTTGAAGGTAATGAATGGCGAGGACTGGTTCCGCATGAGGAGTTTCCTTTTACAGCGCGGAAGCTGCTCTCCTATGGGCCTGAAGTGAAGGTGATTGAGCCGCTGGAGCTGCAACAACAAGTGAGAGAGATGCTGGAACGGAGTTTGAATCAGTACAATACGTTGTAAAAGGATATCGCGTTCTCATATGGAACATATATATAAGAGTACCATGAAAACAGCTTATAATAGGATTTACTGAATGGGGGGCTACCATGATTCAATTCATAAGAAGTTTCACGATCCGCTCTATGCAGAGTCCATGCGATGAACAACGGCGGTTGTTTGTATAGAGCTTGAAATTCATTTCCGCCACACCCGTATAATGCGTATAACAAGTGTTCATCGGTTGACTCTGCTGCCTTAAAGATTTTAACTTTTAAGGAGCGGAGCAAATATGAAATATATTAACGCAGACACCATCTTTCCGGAATCATTGCTAAAGGAGATCCAGCGCCACATCCCTGGCGGATTGGTATATATCCCCAAACCGAAGGAAGCCCATCAAAAGTGGGGCGAGAATTCAGGCAGCCGGATGGTTTTGAAGCAAAGGAACGATGAAATCCGCCAGCTATTCGCTGCGGGCATGTCCATTGACCAACTCATAGAGCAATTTTGTTTGTCCATCGACAGTATCAAGAAAATTGTATATTCCAAAAAGTGATTTAAGGCTTAGAGCTGCATTCGAGAAATCGAATGTGGCTTTTTTGTGCAGGATTTGGATTAAATGATTTGTTGCCTATATTGTGCAGGAGAAGACCAATACAATGAGATTACAGAACGTTTACTAACAAAACAGTACACTAGCCATGGGGGGAGTTACATTTGAAAATTGACGTGCAGATAGCGCATAACAACGAGTCATATATCATCAAAAATATGTATCCTTTATACCTTCATGATTTATCCGGACATTATGGGCTGGATGCAGAACACACCCCGAATCAACACGGGATTTTTGAAATGGGTGATGATTACAAAACGTTGCAAGATCAATATGATGTCCAGAACATATGGTGGGAAAAACCGAACGTTCTCTATACATTTTTGATTAGAGTAGATGGCGTACCAGCAGGTTTTGTATTTGTGGCTACTGCGCCTCATTGTTCGGCAGACACCGATTTCTTTGTACATGAATTCTTTCTGATGCAGCCATTCAGAGGTATGGGGATTGCAGAGAACGCTGCAAAAGAGGTATTCCGGAGATTTCGGGGCCGATGGGAGTTGTTCACGAATCCTTCAGAGAAAAATAAAGTGGGTCAACACTTTTGGCGTAAAACCGTATCGAACTATACCCAGGGAAATTATAAGGAGCTGCTGGACCAAACCCATGATGGTAAAAAGGTGATCTTTAGATTTTCAAATCGTTAATCGTTATTTTAGATACTTTAGTTTTATTATGTTTAAGGGCCAAAGGAGTAATCCGGTGGGCTCTTTTTTTGTTTATGGATATTTCTACGCATTTAACCCGCAGCATTCGCAAGGTTTGTCCTATCGGAATATGATATAGCATGCCAAGGTCGCCAATCTTCATTATTCTTCATCATCGTTTCATCGACTGCTTCTTCAAATGTGGATTCTATACTGAGCTCAGAAATCAAAATTGGGGGTAGGACAGCATGGAATGGTTATCTTTTTTTAATCAGTACATCCAGGGTCCACGATGGATTGGGGCGATTGCCCCCAGCTCAAAATATTTAGCAGCGAAAATGGTGAAAGACATCGCATTTGACCGTGCATCCTGCATTGTGGAATATGGGCCGGGCACGGGGGTGTTTACGGAAATGATGCTTGCGAACATACAGTCAGGGACGCTCCTGATCCTGATTGAAAACAACGCCCGTTTCTGCCAGTTGCTGCGCAAAAAGTACGGTCATCTTCCGAATGTACACATCATTCATAATTCTGCCGTGCATGTCGATCAGCACATACGACAATACGGACTGAACAAGGTTGATTACATTGTATCCGGACTGCCTTTTGCGAGTCTGCCTACGGAGGTTTCACTGGACATTTTAGCTAAATCAAGGCAATATTTGAAACAAGATGGCAAGTTCATTACTTTTCAGTACACGTTACTTAAACGAGGATTACTCAAGCAATTTTTCGAAAACGTAAGCATGACAAGGGTCTACCGTAACCTGCCGCCTGCTTATGTATTCAGCTGCAGCCGATAACAATGACGAATAGTAGACAAAAGAGGCTACATCTTCAGTTGTGAGTTCTGAAGAAGCAGCCTCTTTTTCGAGAAGTAGATGCTTATTCTCATCTCCGAGTGCTAAACTAAAAATCGCTTCGCCCAAACGTGGCGTCACCCTTCACTGTTGCGCTGCTGGAGGCATTAATGGCATCCAGCTGCAATACATAGTCGTAATGCCGGATGTAGTATCCGGGTTGGCTGTACGACTGGAGGGATACTTTGGAGCTGTCAGCCCAGCCGGGGCTGCTCAGGAAGGTGGCATCTCCTTTGTAGGTGGCGGTATCCGTGTACGCTTCAAGTACGATTTTGTTGCTGGCATTGTGCTTCAGGAAGTAGCCAGGGAAGTTGATGGACTCCAGGGAGGTGCCTGTAGAGCTGCCCAAGCCGGGCACAACGCGGAAATGGGAATCCAGTACAGGTGAGACGTTGGCGTCGATCCGTGCAGTGAAGTTGGAATGACGGATGTACCGATCCGGATAATTGAAGGAGCTGAAACGGCTGTTAGTTTGTCGCATCAGAAGTTGCAGGGCCTAACATTTTGACCTCATGCAGGGTTGGGGTATACCAGTTGCCTGGATTGTTCCACAGGACAGCGTTGACCATATTGATCCGTACATAACGGGCGGTAAAATGAACAGCGTCAGTCGTAAACCCATAGGTGGTGTTGCTGGTTCGATCTAGCGTGGAGTAATTAACGCCATCATTGCTGATCTCAATTTTGTATTTATAATAGCCCTCTGAGCCTTTATACATAAACCAGGAGATATCGATCTCCGTGATGGTCTTCGGTGCGCCGAAATCGACCTGCCACCAGGCTGGCCAAGTATTGGACGATGCTGCCCAAGAAGTCTGATAGTTGCTGTCATTAACATTGGATGCAGATGAGCCGGAGGCTATGGAGATGGCGGTAGCTGTTTTGCCTTGGGCGTGATTAACAAGAGAAGGTGGCGTTACCGTGCCTGTTACAGCATCGATATTCCACTCTTTGTACCATTCCAGTGAGGCGGTTCCGTTTGAATCATCTAAGGTTAAAGGAAGCCAGATATGTTTATGTTCACCAAGATTGAGTGGATTCCAGCGGTCGCCCATATAAATATAAGATGTGGTGCTGCTGCCTGTAATGGTGGCAATATCATGGATCTGGGAGCCGAAGGCCGATGGATTGCCATAAGGTGTAAGAGCGGACCATGGGCCTGTCATAGACGATGTGGTTGCATACGCGCCCTGGTTTGGATACCAGCCAGCAGCCTGGGAGGTGAAGAGGTAGTAACGATTGCCCTTTTTCACAACGGCAGGAGCTTCACGATAGGCGTTCTCGAATTGCCAACCCACAAAGGATTCCACACCGGTATAGCTGGCGTTCATTTTGAAAATAGCCATGGTATCATTAGCCCCGCCATTCTTGCGGGATGCTGTGATCAGATAACCTGTACCGTCTGTATCTATAAAAACAGTCATGTCTCGTGACTCGTAATCCAAAGGCCGAAAACTTCCCTCATACGTGAATTTACCGTTTGGTGTGCTACTCGTTGCTACCGCGACCCGTCCCAGATTGTAATCTGTACCGTTCTCGTAATGTGCCCATAGCACATACTGCTTTGTGGCGGCGTTGTAGATGACTTTGGGACGTTCGATTTTGCTGGAGGCCAGCTCGGTGGCTGAATCCTTGGTCAGGATGGCATTGCTGAACGTCCAGTTCTTCAGATCGGTTGAAGTATAGACATTAACGCTGTCAAACTTGCCGCTGACCGCATGCTCGCCATACCAGTAATACGTGCTGCCGACTTTCAGAATGTTTCCGCTATTGGCCTGAATGGGATTGCCTGCGGTATCCAGCCAATCGGAACCGTTGGTGATCGTCACGCTTGCCGCGCTGGTCCGCTCGGGATGAAGGCCAAACATGGTTAGCGTGAGCGCGAAGACCAGAAACCAGACTGCTTTCCTGTTGCCCATTACACACACCTCCTAATATCGGTCCTTTGTGAAGCGTTTACATATTTAGTGTAATTAAAATGGAATCTTGTACAAGTGAACAATGTGTACCCTGATGAACAAATGGAACTTTATCCCGAATATAGCGGGGATAGCGAGTAATTTTATCTCATTTCAATATATAAAAAAGAGGATAGTCGACTTATAAATAAGCCACTATCCCTTATTGAATAACACTCTATTTTAACGGGTTCAAAATCTATTTATGACCTTTGCGAACCTTGAGCTGCATTTTCTTGATCGTTGTATTCTGCATTACCTCAAGCACGAGTGGTCCTTTGCCGTTCAGAATTTCCACATCGGTTACATTATCCAGAATGGTAATAATCCCGATGTCGTCTGCAGTGACGCCTTCAATCTTGGCGATGGTGCCCACGAAGTCTACCGCACGAAGTTTCTTTTTCTTGCCTCCGTTGAAGTTCAGCTTCATGATCTGTTGGTTCAACTGTTCACGCTTGTCCTTTTTGCGTTCAGGCACGATCTTCAATCGCTTCTCGAACTCTTCCCGACGACGGTCAACAGCTTCCTCGGAAGGAGCTTTAACGACAGGGATCTCAAATCCGATATACGATTCGATCTCGGCCAGACGTCTGCCATCCTTCGGGGTAACCAAAGTAAAGGCTTTACCTGTTTTACCTGCGCGACCCGTACGGCCTGTACGGTGTACGTATCCCTCTTTTTCCAAAGGAATATCGTAGTTAATGACATGGGTAATATTCGTGATATCAATCCCGCGCGCGGCTACATCCGTTGCAATCAGATAACGGAATTGTCCTCTTCTGAATGCATTCATGACTTCGATGCGCTCATCTTGTTCCATGCCTCCGTGGATGCGATCCGCTGGATAATCGAGATCAGCCATGACCCGGAACAGTTTATCCACGTTCTCCTGCGTACGACAGAACACGATACAGCTATCTGGATTTTCAACAATAAACAAGTCCTGAAGCAGCGCCGTTTTGTTCACCTCTGGCACGTGAATCACGGCATGTTCAATCGTGGCTGTGGTAAGACCACTTGCCTTGATCTCAATCTCGACCGGATTGTTCATGTATTTGCGTGACAGCTTGGCTACATCTTCAGGGAACGTCGCGGAAAATAACATCGTCACTCGCTCACTAGGCAGTGCTTGAATAATGGATTGCACCGTCTCGATGAAGCCCATGTTCAGCATCTCATCGGCCTCGTCAATGACAAGGTATGAGATCCGATCCAGCGGCAGGGTGCCACGTTCGATATGGTCCAGTACCCGTCCAGGTGTGCCTACAGCGACATGTGTTCTTTGTTTTAACTCGGCTTTTTGAACATGAAAAGGAGACTGACCGTATAGTGCGGTTGCTTTAATACGCTTAAAGCGTCCGATATTGGTAATGTCTTCGTTCACTTGCAAAGCCAGCTCGCGGGTTGGCGTGAGAATCAAAGCCTGGGGTTTATTTTCGTTCCAATCTACCAGCTCACAGACTGGAATGCCGTAAGCGGCTGTTTTCCCGCTGCCTGTTTGGGATTTGACCACAAGATCTTTATTTTCAAGGGCGACTGGAATAACTTTGGTTTGAACCTCCGTTGGGGTTTCATAGCCCAGGCTATCCAGCGCTTTTACGATTTCTTCGCCAAGTCCATAATCTTTAAATTGTTGCTTACTCATCGTTAACCTCTTTTACGTTAGTTTTGAATACAGGGGCGTTTGGAATCGCATTTTGCGCTATGCTTACATATAAGCATTGCACCGTACATTTATCGTATACCTCTTCATTATACTCTATATATAGGTGCGCTAACGGAGTAATTGCTATGAGCATCTAGTTTAATGCTGCCAAACTTCATTTTCTGAGAAAAATTATGCGGCTGTACTTATGGGAATTGCATAAATTCCTAAGGGTGAAGGTGTATCAAGTCGTTTCACGTGAAACGAAATGTATCGGACTCAATACCTTTTTTAATGAATAACCATCTTCAAGGCTGTGGTCTGCGGGGGAGAAGATTTGGCGATAGACGGACCTGTCCACACTTCAGCCCTGCGTCCAACCAATGTTGCATCCAAAGGGGCAGTGACGGTTTCACCATTAATGATAAGTTCGGCATTTGTATGAAGAGAAATCAAGACGGATCCTGATTTATTACCGTTATCTTCTTCATTATCGATGAGGACCTGTCCCTTTTCTTCAACAAAATCCGTGATCACCCCGCTAACAGGAGCTGTCCCTTCCTCCTTTTCTGCTGATTCTGAAGCGCATCCTAGCGTTAACAGAAGCAAAACGAGCGGTAATAGGGATAAGCTTCGTACAATGGACATTCGTTGCTCACCTCATTCTTTTTGTGATGTATCTATACGTAAGACGGTTGCTGAGCCACTAAAGTTCCTGCACATCGCTGGAAAAAAGTATAAATCTACATTGAAGCTGGAACTGGAAAATGGAATATGTTAACATATGGGTAACTTACGGAACGGAGGGATACGTGTGGCAAATTTTATCCGATGGAGATAGTATGGCGAAACGTTTGTTTGCGCTTGCTGTATTTCTGCCTGTGTGCAGCTCATCGGGATAGGTTTGCCTATTTACACGTATGCCGCTAGTCATTAAAGAAACGCTCTTTTAGAGTGGTTCTTTAGTGTACTACTATTTTTTGGCGAGCATTCAGGTACACCCCATATCCGCAATGAACTGCACAGGCATGGATGTCTGTGTTTTTTAATTTATTGAGGAAAAGGGGAGATCCTGAAATGACAAAATTGAACGTGAATGAGCAAAGGAGAAGGGTGCATGACACAATTTCGTGTAGTGTGTTGGTTGTTTGCAATCACGTTTACAGTCGGTCTATTGGGCTGCTCGGCCCCTTTTTCTAACTCAGATGATGATCAATCAGATGTTTTAGATGTTCTCTCCCAAGATCGGTTACAGGAACTGAGGGAGGAGTACCCATTCTCGCCACAGTCTCTCGTTACTCCATGGATGAAAAAAGTGACCTATAGAGAGATTATGGACTTCGCAGATGCAGTTGTTGTGGCAGAGGTTGTGAGCGTGCTGCCGAATTTCAGTATGTTGATAACCACTGAACCGGATACACCTGAACGAACAATGACAGAAAAGCAGGAGACTACGGGAATGACTCCCTACGAAGCTGAGTTCGTCTCTTACAAAGTAAAGGTGCACGAAGTGATTACAGGAGCAGATGTAGCCAAGGAAACATTTCTGTTCTATAACGCAGCGTTTGCGGCGCTTGAGCCTAAACTTATGCCTGGTCAGAGACTAGTTACAGCGGTCAAAAAGGGGGTAGAGTCCGAGCAACGTGGAGGTTATTCCTTCTCTCGTTATGGCACGTACTATGTCGTAGATGGGGATTATGTCCTTTCTGCCTACGAGGGGTTCTCCAACGAGGCGCTTGAATTCACCAAACAAACAAATGGAATCAAGCTGGATCAGTTTGTGAAAAAGGTTCGAAGCTTGGCGCAGGAGTAGGTGAACACGTAACGTTTGGCTCTAAAATAAAAAAAAGACCTCTTCCACATGCACTGTGGAGGAGGTCTTTCTTATGAATAGATTAATTACTTAGAGTCGTCAACTGGCAATCTATTTCAGCATACTTACATATTTTCCGTAGACATAAGCTGCGCGTCCATCTAGTTTCACTTTGACCCAGCCATACTTATCTGTACTGATTACTTCAAGGACGGTGCCTTTCGGTACGGCAGTAACTACTTTGGCTTTGGATGAAGCGCTGGAGCGAACATTTAGGTAGGCCGCAGTAACCTTGGCTTGTTTACCTTTAACGACTGTAGCTGGTTTATCTGTACTTGGTGATGTCGATGGTTTGCCGGGTTTCGATGTGTCAGGTATTGGTTTCGGTACCGTTGGTGTCGTCGGCTTCTCAGGTGAAGTCTCTTCCTCACCACTGCCAGTGGACGCCTTGCGAGCTTTATTCAGCTCTTGATAGAACTCACCTTTGGTTTTCACGCCAGAGAATTTCGCGACACTTACGTTCGCTTTGGCGGCAAGTGCAGTCATTTCTTCTTCAGTCACCGTATCCAAAATGTTAATGGAAGCAATATTGGTATACTTGCCATCTTCCGTTGTCGGAACAGACAGGATACCATCATTAATCAGCTCTACGATATCTGCACGTGCAGGTGCTGTCAGATCGACACCGGTGATTTTCCAGTTGTACTGGATTTTCGGTTCATAAACGCCTTTCATCACGTCTTTGAGATAAGCAATGGACAGATTACGGATCGTACCTTGAATCTCGCCAAATGCCGAAGCATCCTTGGAGGACCACAACTGCTTGAACTTACGTCCTTCCAGCGCTCCACCTTTGGCAATCAGGGCTTCCATCCGGTAGGCATTCATGCCGAGCTTGAGTGTATCGTCTTCTTTAACCACTTTGCCATTGCTGTATTTGAGGTTCGTAATCCGACTGCCGTAAGGCTTGGTCAGGTCAATCTCATACGTCACTCCGCCGAAGAAATCGTCGGTGCTGTATTTGGAGGCACGTCGTTTCGGATCAAAACTGATCGTCACATCGCCAGGGCGTGTGGAGTTAAAATAACCCGCAGACCATTCCATGTAATCCTTCAGATCACGTCCGGTCACTTCATATACCGTTACTTCACCAAAGGTATATTGGTAGTTGAACGCAATATCCTTTTTCTTGATCGGTCCGACATCCAGCTTGGCCTTATCGTTATCGATCTGGTGCGCGACTACGTCGGCATCGCTATAATGCAGCATGACTTCAGTGAAGAAGTCAGAGAGTGGTGTCTCCTGGATCTGCACAGCAGGAATGCCTTTGATCTCATCTGCTGGTACCAGGTTGGTTCCTTTTAGTTCGGCTACTTCAATGTTGGCATCTGCACGAGCGAACTCGTGAAATGGATGCAGTGTATCTTCCAGTCCGGGATCGGACACTTCATAAGAGCCATCAGCTGCTTTTACAGCGAGTGCTTGAGCTTCCTTGCTTTTCAGTACAACCTTGTCGCCTTCTTTGGCAAACGTGAGGTCAATCCGTGAAATGTGTGAACCATATTTGTTCGGCTCGGAGATCAATACGCCGTTAACCGTTTGAGATTCAATCAGCGTATGCATGTGTCCGGCAAAAATAGCAGCCAGCTCCGGGTTGGCATTGGCGATATCCGTAACCCCGGTGCCCGGGTTCCCGTTCTCGTTATCCAGTCCCATATGCATAAGTCCAACCATGACGTCCACTTTGCCTTTCAGCTCAGCGATGGCCTTCTTGGTCTCTTCCACCGGGTCTTTGACAATGATGCCGTCCAGGTGGTCTGTACCTTTCTCGAACTCGGTAATCATAGGTGTGTTCATTCCGATGACACCAACCTTGATACCGTCTTTCTCAATAATCGTATAAGCAGGCATGTAGCGGTCGCCGTTTTCTTTGAAAATATTACCTACCAAGGGTTGTCCCTTGAACTGTGAGGAAATCTTCTCTAATACGTCCAATCCAAAGTTAAATTCATGATTTCCCATAACCCAAGCGTCATATTTCATTTCGTTCATTGCGACCATCATGGGAGATTGAGGTTGATCGTTGAACAGTTCAGCCGAGTTGTCCTGAATCATGTCGCCTGCATCCAGCAGAATCGTATTCGGATTCTCTGCACGTACTTTTTTCACGATGGTGTAGAGCTGTGTCATGCTGCCTGTCGGATTCGGACCGTCCAGAGCGTAGTCCCACGGCATAAATCGGCCATGAATGTCCGATGTCCCCAGCAACGTAATCTTGGTTTCCTTGTCTGCTTCAGCAGCCTGAGCCGGAGTGGAGGCAAAAGGTGCGAAGAGGATGGAGGCACATAAGAGGAAGGATAAGGGCCATCCGGCATAACGTTTCGGCGAAAATTTGCGCATGTTGTAATCTCCCTTGTTATCTAGTGTTATGTAAAGATATGTGTCATTGGAGTTAATACTAGATAAACATTTGGTAAATGTAAACCACAAAATGACAAATAAAAGAGACCGCTTTGGATCATTCCATAGGAATTGACTGGAAAATGATCAGAGTGGTCTCTGTACGTATTTTTATATGTTAAGCTTCTTCCTCAACAACATCCAAATCATAATTAATTGTATATGAAGCTTGGCAATTCAGTATGAGAATGTTACTGATGAAGGAGGGATTTTCTCGTTATGGAAGAGAGAGCACTTTGCTCCAGAATAACGGGGCCCTTACTCTTAAACCGTCTCTATTGAACTACGACTACGAGAGGTGAAGAATTTTATTTTGACAACGATGGTTACCCAAGCAAGCAGACCAAAGATTATTCCGCTCCAGATGACCTGATGAATTCCAAGTTGGGCAATGAACCACCCGCCAATGGAGGTGCCGAGAGTAATCCCCAGATTAGAGAAAGAGACAAAGAGACTATTTCCGAATTCAGGTGCTTCCTGAGACTCCGTCGTAAGCCAAGTTTGGCTGACAATCAGACCGCCAGAGTGAATTGCACCCCAGACGAACACCATGATAATCATCGGAATGAAATAGGAGCCTGCATAGAAAACGAGTATATAAGCCGCCATGTATAGTATCGGAAAGAGGAGAACGGTCCTCGGAATATTCCGATGCAGAAGCTGTCCGAATACCAAATTTCCGGCGATCATAATAACACCAAAGGCCAAGAGCATCACACTAATCCATGAACCGCCCATACGTGTGACTTGCCCAAGATATTCGGCGAAATAACTGTATACGGAGAACATTGCTGCAAAAATAAAAATGACAGTAGCAATATTTAGCCACAGCGCAGGTTTACGCAGAATGCCAATCTGTTTCCCATAAGACATCTTCTCTTGCACAGGCATCGAGGGCAGCCAAACCCATATCCCGACGAAAGCAATGATACTGACAACCGCTCCGAACCAAAACGCAGCCTCCAGCGAGAAGTTTTCCGCAAGGTAGGAAGTTAGGGGTACGCCAAATGCAAAGCCGGCAGTGACCCCGGTAAACACTTTAGCAACCGCCTGACTGCTCTTTTCCGGCGGGACCAGTTTGGCACCCGTGACGAGAGCAACAGAGAAGAAGACCGGATGGAAAATGGCCGGGATAATCCGAAAGATCAACATCATGTCGAATCGGGTTGTGTAGGCGTAGACTACATTCGAAATGGCGAACAATAGCACAGCAGTTAACAAAATGGTTTTACGATTGATACCAGATACAAGCAAAGTCAGGAAAGGGCCAGACACGGCAACGACTAAAGCGAAAATACTTACCAGCCATCCAGCTTGTGCAGCGGTGATATTGAATTTCTGGGTGATCAGAGGAAGCACGCCAATAATACCGATTTCTGTAGTGATGATGGCGAATACACCTAGTGCCAGAATGAGAGTGAGTAATGGATTAACCTGTTGTGATGTTGATTTCATATAAAGTGTTGACCTCCAAATTTATTTACATATATAGAAAAGTAGATATAACGAACTAAAGAAACCTCCTTACCTGTATAAAAATATATGGCCGATATAATAAGTTCTCAGGATTATATTATATCTATATTTATAGATTTGTAAATATAATAGGTTTAACTTAGTGGTTAAGCCATCATGTTAGTGCCCAACATCTATACTTTTTGAGGGACAAGCTATACTTTCTACATGGATAATTACAAATTTATCCAGTAGAATGAAATTGCAAGCGCTTACTTCGCATTGCGTACTATACATTTAAAGGAGGAAGATCATGTTTAAGTCCAAGTCCAAATGGTTCAAAACGGTGAGTTCGCTCGCTTTAGTGGGTGTACTTGCTGCATCAGTAGCCGTTGGTAGTGTGAGTGCCGGTCTTGCAAAAGGCAGCAAATTTCTAGGGAATATCATCGCAAGCAGTGTACCTTCCAATTTCAATCCCTACTGGAATCAGGTGACTCCCGAGAATTCAACCAAATGGGATGCGGTTGAGGGTACACGCAACGTCATGAACTGGTCTCAGGCAGACATGGCATACAATCATGCCGTCAATAATGGATTTCCTTTCAAGTTCCATACTTTGGTGTGGGGAAATCAGCAGCCTGGATGGATAAATAGTCTTTCGGCTGCTGATCAGAAAGCTGAAGTCACACAGTGGATTCAGGCGGCAGGCCAACGTTACCCCAAAGCAGCATTCGTTGATGTGGTCAATGAACCGCTGCATGCCAAGCCTTCATACCGCAATGCGATCGGTGGAGATGGAGCAACCGGCTGGGACTGGGTCATCTGGTCTTTCCAACAAGCGAGACAAGCCTTTCCAAACGCCAAATTGCTGATCAACGAATACGGCATCATCGGTGATCCGGCTAAAGCGGATCAATATATACAGATTATCAATATCCTGAAAAGCAGAGGTCTTGTCGATGGCATTGGTATTCAGGCCCATTACTTTAACATGGATAACGTTTCCGTAAGCACAATGAACACGGTATTGAACAAGCTGGCTGCGACCGGTCTGCCGATTTATGTATCCGAACTGGACATGACGGGCGATGACAATACCCAATTACAACGTTATCAACAGAAATTTCCTGTACTATGGCAGCATTCCGCTGTTAAAGGTGTAACACTGTGGGGCTATAACCAGAATCAAACCTGGGTATCCGGTTCTCACTTGGTGAACAGCAACGGTACAGAGCGTCCAGCGCTCCAATGGTTGAGAAACTACCTTGCGAACAATCCGTAAGCTGTTATAATCACGCTCATCTGTTATCACTTGTATCCAAAAAATAGCGCTCTGTTCCGCAGATCAAGCAGCGGAGCAGAGCGCTATTTCTTACTCATCATGTCCTGTCTACGATTGAGAAATGACCATACTGTTGAAGGAATCAGCCTCCAGCTCGAACCGGAGTGTCTGCCCTTCATATGCCAAATGCAGGTCACGGCTGTCCTTGAACGGATTGTTGATGACAATGACGAGGCTATTGTCCGGGTTGCGGAAAGCCACGGCTTTGCCGCTCCAGGCTCCAGACAGTCCTACTCTTCGCGCACCAGGCACGACATCATGAGCAAAATGCTTCATCACATAATACTCGGGATTCCGAATGATTCCTTTGGCATCCGGGTCTACCGTAATCATGGAGTTTTGCTCCCACCCCCATGTGCTGCGGCCTTTCGGCTCCAGAACCATATTCCAGTAAATGTACGCATTCACTCCATTGCTGAAATAGTGCTGGTACAGGTTAAATACATACTTGGCGTAGTTCCACGAGTTGTTGCCGTCACCGCACTCATTCTCGGTCTGCATGTAACGAAGCTCCGGGTAGCTCGCGGCTGTACGTTGGATGGCATTTTTGCCTGCCCACTGATAACCAACTCCCTTGATATAGGCGTACGCTTTGGGATCACTAAGCACCAGTCCGGCATATTCGTCAAAATCATTTGTTTTCTTCTTGATCAATTCTTCCCATGGATCAGGTGCGTTGATCGTTCCCAGCCAGATTTCCGTATCCAGACCATGCTGGTCAAAAGCAGGGCCCAGGTAGTCGGCGATAAACTCGCGCAGCTGCTCCCCGGTCCACATGCAGGAAGGGAATTTCTGATCCGCGATGACTTCGTTCTGTACATGGACCTGATGGATGGTAATGCCAGCGTCCTGGTAAGCTTGTACGAATTTGACGAAATACAGCGCATAAGCTTCCAGGATCTCCTTCTCCCAGCGCAGCGTTCCATAGTTATAGGCTTTTGGTGACTTCATCCAGGTAGGCGGGCTCCACGGGGAGGCGAAGAATTGCAGATTCGGATTATAGGTCAGGGCCTCTTTGATGTATGGAATCAGATATTTAAAATCACGTTCGATCGAAAAATGTTCCATGGCCACATCGCCGTCCACCTCATTGTGACTGTACCATTGCTCTGCATAATCACTCGCGCCAATAGGCAGGCGACAGATGTTGAATTTATGTTCACCTTCCGGGTGGAAGAGGGAATGAAATACGTCATGACGCTGCTCCTCATTCAAGTGGGACAGGGCAATATAACCAAGCTCGTTAAAGCAACCGCCAAATCCTTCGACAAGCTGATGCTGTTCACCTGTGAGCTTTAAGTTAGCGTTTTCATTGGTAGAGGTATAAGAGATCGCTTTCCACGCATGATCTGGTGTAGTGGAATAACCGTGTATTGTCAGGGACATTGGGATTTCCTCCTCGCTTGAATCTCAGGTATGATGTACAGTCAGTATATCAAGTCTCATTGCAAAAGAAGATACGCTGAACCGCGTAAAATTTGCCCTAATCCAAGGTGGTGAGAATCCATGATTATTCCTGAACCATACCGTTCTTATCTATCTCCGGAGAGCCGATGGCTGCCCGCAACGGACTGGAACGTCAAGCTGTTTGGTGCTCATATGCAGAAGGTGAAGCAGGGCTGGCAAGTACCGCTGGAATCGCATTTGGCCTTTGAATTGATACTGATTCTGGAAGGATCGCAGACGACGATATTGGAGAACATCCGTTATGAGCTCCAAGCAGGAGATATATTGCTTATCCCGCCTGGATGCAAACATACCAATGAATGCAATCAGGAGCAGGGGCTGACCTACTTTATTGCCCATTTCAATGTAGATGAGGTTCTGTTTCGCCAGGAGATGAGTAGACATGTGCAGATGTTGTTTCCATGTGGCGGCGAGGAGAATCAGCGATTAACGGAAGTCATGATGAAATGGGTGGATCTGCTTCAGCACAAAGAAGAGTATACAACATCAGATCTGTTCCGTATGCAGGCTGGTTTGCTGGAGATTTTGGCGATATTGGCAGAGCAAAGTTCCTCCCGTTCCCAAGAAGCCGTATCGCCTACTGTGGCGCACTATGCAACACTGATTGCCGAGGCAATCAAAAGCCGTTTCAATGCCGGGAATATCCAGCGGGAAGGGCTGGGGGATAAGGAGATTCGGATTGAAGAGATTGCGGCCTCGCTTCAAATCAGCCCTGGATATGCACTGGAGACATTTCAGAAAGTATACGGCATCTCTCCGCGCAGATATTTGTCTGAACTGAAGCTCCACGAGGCCAAGCAGCTGATACACCAGCCTGATCTTAACCTCACTCGGGTAGCCACCATGCTTGGATATTCCAGTCTTGCGCATTTCAGTCGGCAGTTCAGGCGATGGACTGGCATGAGTCCCAGTGAATACAGACAGACCCTGGGCAGCATCCGTTTTTTCGATTAAACAATCGCTATTACGCCAATCCCATTCCTGCCAGCTCGTATCCAGTTTATGCTCATCAAAAATCCCCGCTGATGTTCAGACGGGGACTTCGCTGTGCATGAAACAGTCTTCATAATGGCATATGAATTGAATTGGAATTGTGCATTAAGAAAAGTTGAGATAAGTGCCTGATGCTCGATTATGAATGGCTTAATTAAGATTGTACATTCTCGGCCTGCGCTTTGATTTCGAAGATCAGAATTGTTTTGCTGCTTCCGATATACGCAACCGTCGTATTGAATTGCTCCGAAATAAAACGTACCGGGACAAACGCCTTTCCATCCTTCATCAACAGGGGGGCATCGTTTATCGCAAGCGTATCGTCTACAAGCACCTGTTTGTTGCCCACAGTCCACCGAACCACAGTACCATTCTGCTCAATCTGAACCTCCTGTGTATCCGGATTCCAGTTCACGCTGGCATTCAATTGCTCGGAGACAAACCGGAGCGGTACATAGGTCCGTCCTTCATCGATAAAAGGTGCAGCCTCCAGTGCGTAAGCACGATCCCCGACATAGGCCGTGGTAGAGCCTTCAACAAGCCGCTGAAAGTTGCCCTGTGGAGTACGTTTCTGCTCCCGTACATTCATCTGGTTTAGCAGGCGCATCGTGTCACTGCCGCTCGCAACATCCAGATAATTATTTTGCACGGTGAGTCCAGCAGGTTCCGGTTCAGAGACCGAGGTCAGCGTACCGGAGGATGAGGAAGTGGAAGCCGAGATATCCGTTATGGTATTCGTATTCGCAGAGCTGTTTCTTGTAAAAGTAAAACCGGCAATCGGTGTCAGATCCCATACCCGGTTATTGGACAGTTTCAGTACTTCCAGCTTGGACAGCTGATGTAACGGCTCCAGATCATAGATCTGATTGGACTCCGCATTCAGTTCTTTCAACCCAACCAGGTCTTCCAAGGGTGCCAGATGCTCAACCTGATTCCCCGAGAAGTCCAGTGTCCGCAGGCGTGTCATATGCTCCAAGGGCATCAGATCCGAGATCTCGTTACCTGCCACATTCAGCTTCTGAAGTGTATTCGGCAGATCAGCCAGTACATCCAGTGTATGAATGTGGTTGTTGGCCACATTGAGCTGTTTCAGATTTCTTTTATCCGCGAGTGGTGTCAGGTCGGTTATCGCATTGTTCGAGATTTCGAGCCATTGAAGATGATCTGCATCCGACAGTGCGGAGAGACTGGTAATCTGGTTACCGCTGGCGTGAAACGTATGTAGTCGGTTAAATCCACGTAAAACTTCTATGGAAGAAATGGAATTATTGCTGATATACAGCCGTCCCAGGTCTTTCAAATCAGCCAGTGCATCAATCGATGTAATGTAATTATTGCGAACGTCAACCTCGCGAAGCTGAGTCAGATGCGCCAGCGGTGTTAGGTCATCAATCTCATTGCCATATAACCGGAGGTGAGTCAGATTCGTGGCGTATTCCAGACCGGACAGGCTTTGAATGCCTGCATTGCTCAGATCCACCACCTTCAACTGCTCCAGATCGGAGGAGGTCAGAGGGGAATCTACCGGTTTGTTCAGGATCAGCTTCAGTCCATTCTCCAGTGCAGGATCTTTGATGATTCCTTCGCCCAAGTCTGCCGTAGTATAGGCCATCGCTTGCCCAGCCGCCCCGAGACTCAGGATGAAGACTAGAAATAGTAGAGTCATTCTTCTCATTGCATGAATTCCCTCCGATTCCGATTTTGAGGATAGGTAAGTGTACCGTTCTTATGTACTTTGTGAGTACCAATTTATGTCGATAAAATATTATAGTTTCGATATGGATAGATAGAATAGAAAAACACATCTATAGTTATTAACCCATCATCAGGCAAAAGGAACAAGAAATTCATGACAGGCAGAACATCTACTTCTATTCTATATGATACAAACCCCATACTGCACTCTTCCAGCCATCTTTTTCAAAAAAATTTGTACAACTCCCCCAGATGCTATTCAACTCCATGGCAGAAAGGGTATAGATGAAGTAAGAATGCCATTTGGAGGAGAAGATGCAGGTATGCGCCAAGCCATGATCATTAGTAATCCATCGTCGGGTAAAGAAGAGGCTCAGCAATATGTGTCCCAGGTACAAGAAATTCTTGAATCACAGCAGTATGAAGTGATGGTTAATGAGACGGCCGGTGAGGGAGATGCGACCAACTACTGTCTAAGTGCCTGTAAAGATGGCTGTGATCTCGTCATTTCCATCGGAGGGGATGGGACGCTGCATGAGACGATCAACGGCATGATGGATCAGGAACATCGTCCCAGACTGGGTGTGGTACCGCTGGGTACGGTGAATGATTTTGCGCGTGCGCTGAATATCTCGCTTGATCCGGAGGAAGCCATTCGGCAGTTGGGTTCGGAGCAGATCCATAAGGTGGATCTTGGTAAAATCAATGATCGTCTGTTTGCCAACGTGGTGGCAGCCGGTTCATTGGCTGAGGCGTTGTTCTCGGTATCCTCGGAAGAGAAGTCGAAGCTGGGTTCATTCGCTTATTTGAAAGAAGGATTGAAAGATCTAATGAATACACCGGCCAAGCCACTCACGATTGAGTATGACGGGCAGTTCTGGGAAGGGGAGTCTCCACTTTTTCTCGCGGCACTGACCAATTCGGTTGGAGGTTTTGAGAAATTGTCCCCGGAAGCAGCGGTGGATGATGGGTTAATTCATTGTTTTGTGATCCGCAGCATGAATGTCTTTAATACGGTAACACTCGGAACGTCCCTGTTGTTTGGCAATCTGATGAACCATAAGGATGTTGATTATTTTACGGCAAAAGAAGTTCACGTCCGTTCTACAGAAGCCATTCACACAAATGTGGATGGAGAAGAAGGGCCTTCTCTGCCCATTCAAATCAGTGTATTGCCTCGGCATATTGATGTGATAGTTCCGGAAGAAGTATAGGTGGAAGTGAACGATGCAGAAAAAAACCTCCATTATTCCATATAAGAATTCTAAAATTCCATTGAAACCGATTGCAGTTCTGTGTCACAATCATAGACGGAAGACAAGTATATACTAGTTGGCAGTGATCATAAGAATGAATGCACGATACTATTCGAATATGGAGGGAAATCATCTTGAGAACAATTAAACTTGGCAGCAGCGCACTCGAAATACCGGTTGTAGCCGTTGGCTGCATGCGAATTAATTCATTAAGCAGCAAAGAAGCTGAACATTTTGTTCATTCCGCCATGGAAGCAGGCGCGAACTTCTTCGATCATGCTGATATTTATGGAAACGGAGCGTGTGAGGAGATCTTTGCAGAGGCTGTGCAGATGAATCCCCAGGTTCGTGAAAATATGATTCTTCAGTCCAAATGCGGTATCCGCAAAGGCATGTTTGATTTCTCGAAAGAGCACATCTTGAATTCGGTGGATGGCATTCTGCAACGCTTGAAAACCGATTACCTGGACGTTCTGTTGCTGCATCGCCCGGATACATTGGTTGAGCCAGAAGAAGTGGCTGAAGCCTTTGACCAACTGGAACGTGAAGGCAAAGTGCGTCACTTCGGGGTATCCAACCAGAATCCGAACCAGATCGAACTGTTGAAAAAATACGTTAAACAGCCACTGGTAGCCAACCAGCTGCAGTTGAGTATTACCAATACCACGATGATTGACAGTGGAATCAACGTAAATATGGAGAACGATGCCGCGGTCAACCGTGATGGCGGAATTCTTGATTATTGTCGCCTGCACGATATCACGATTCAACCATGGTCCCCGTTCCAATACGGGTTCTTCGAAGGCGTATTCCTGGGTAGCGACAAGTTCCCGGAACTGAATGCGAAGATCGATGAAATTGCTGCAAAATATGAAGTGAGCAACACGACCATCGCAATTGCTTGGTTGCTGCGTCACCCGGCGCAAATGCAGCCCGTGACAGGTACGATGAATATCCAGCGTTTGCAGGATTGCATCAAAGCTGGTGATGTTCACCTTACACGCCAAGAGTGGTACGAAATTTATCGTGCAGCTGGCAATGTGTTGCCTTAAACTAATATCATTACATAGCAGGATGATCTGCTGTATTGCATGTAAAACACGAGCGTATATGCCGCTCGTGTTTTTATTTTATCCTTTATTTGATGCTTATTCGTTCCCGGTATAAAATAAGGATAGGGCCTTTATTTTAACAAAAGGATTTTTTTGTAATTAATACAAATTAGTTGAATTTATCTTATTGACCCTTGCTTAATTATTACATATAATTACTTTTGCATACCGTTAATCCTGTTTATGGTTTTTTTATTTTGGAGGGTGGTGTTAGTTTGGAGCCGACAACCACGATACGCGATCATTTAGAGAGTTATCTGAAGCGTGAGCAGATGTCCATTAGTCTTTTTTCGGAAACGTCAGGAATTAACTCGGGTACACTGAGCAATATTTTGAACAAGAATCGTCCGATTGCGATGCAGCAGCTGGATCGAATCACTTCAGCTATGAGACTTGAAGAAGGTTACTTCTATGAATTGTACATAGATGAGTGTTTTGTCCATGCTGCTCCTGACTGGCGAAGACTGGGTCCATTCCTTCATCGTTGTGCTGAGTTGAATAAATTGAACTGTATTGAAGAGGTTATTCGGTTAATGATGGATAATCTGTCTTATATTCCTTTGTTATTTGATCTGGCTGAAGAATTCTACCATGCAGGTAAATTCGAACCAGCCGTTCTACTATATGAAACGATAGCCGAAAGTGAGAAAATGCAACACTCTGAACGGCTTGCACTATGTCAGTATCGACTGTTCCGGTTGGGGCTGAGCAATGATCAGCAACGAAATCTAATCATTGCGGCCCAATTCGAATACTATGTGGATCGGCTGGATGAACGCTATCAACTGGATGCGCTTAATGAACTGATCAATGCCTTTGGTGCCTTGCACAGATGGAATAAAGTTCAGGAGCTGTCCGAGAAGCTAAGGGTGAAAGCAACCATCCATTATGAGCTCAATGGGAGAAGGAAACAGGAAGAAACCAAAAGACCGATTGTGTTTTACATTCTGTATTCTTATTTGGCTTCAGGTAGTGCGTGCTATCAACTTAAAGACTATCCAGGCGCGCTTAAATATGTTTCTTTATACACGGACAACAGTTGGGTGAAGAACCCTAATCAAGACGAAATGGTAGTTATGAATCAGTTTCAGGAATGGGCTGAGGGCAACCGTTATATATATCAATTAATGAGCGGACAGTTTGATGTGTTGCCTGAATATTTGAATTACATCTCAACAAAAGAAAATGAAATTTTCCCGGCGCTTTGTGATATTGTGACTGCTGCCAATCGCTATGATAAAAATATTGATGATGTGCTCGAACAGTATGAATCATACTTTACGTACCAGGAACAGAGCAACCGAATTGGAAAGGTCAGCAGACAGGTTACAGATGATCGATATCTACGTCTTTTAGCAGATCTCGCTGCGTATTATCTAAAGAAAGACGAGTATTTCACAGGAATACAATTTGTTCTGGATAGTTTGCGATTCTCTATTGAAATTAGCAGTGGACGAGGTATGCTTAGAGGTGTCGGACTGTTTGAGCAATATAGGGAGTTTGCAACTGAGACGGCGAAACAGCAATACAAATTGATCATTAGTGAGGTGCAGAAACTCAATGAAGAGAAAGTTGGCTTTGCTGATAGCTACATGTAGTATTATTATTTACATTGTAGCTCCTGCTACGGAACCTGTCTCAGGCAAGGAAGTTCCAGACCCCGGAATTATGAGAACTGCTGACCACGGATTCGGAACTTAAAAAATTGGTAAGGGACGCTTCTGAATATTCATTCAGAGGCGTCTTTTTTTTTCGTCTGGTGGAAAAATAAGTATGTCGTACCCCTTGCGGCCTATCGATTGGCATAATAAACTAAAATATGACAAAAAGGAGGGGTACTATGGATTGCCTGGAGTTAATGTCACAGATCGAAGAAGCCAGACAACAGCTTCACCGCTTGCAGTCGGAATACGGCAGTCTGCTTCATCCTGAAGTCATCCAGCAATCTGTAGTTCTGGACGGTCTTATTAATCAATACAATCGAGTCAAAATGAAAAAGTTGATTAATTAGTGGCTCGCCTATTTACATATGGGTTTCCGTGTACTATAGTTAGTTACATAAGTAACTAACCGACTAACTAATTAACGATGGACGAAAGTTGGAATCGCATGAAATCGAATTTGGATGAATCTCAGCCCATTTTTCATCAGATATCCATGATGATCATGGATGACATTGTAGACGGCAGATTGAAGGTGGAGGAACAGGTCCCTTCAACCAATGAACTCTCTCGCTTTTACAATATTAATCCAGCCACGGCACGCAAAGGGCTTCAAACGCTCGTGGACAAAGGTATCATTTACAAACAGCGAGGTGTTGGAATGTTTGTTGCGAAGGGAGCCAGGGAAGCGTTGCTTGTTGAGCGAAAACAGCATTTCTACGAGGAATATATTAAGCCTTTACTTGAAGAGGCCAGACGGATTCACATGAATGAGGACATGATTATTGATTTGATCCGCGGCAAGAAGGATAAGGAGAGTGAGTTATGATTCAGATCGAGCAGGTGACCTACAGCTATCAACAGACACCGGTGCTAAAAAACGTGACGTTACATGAGAGTGAGCCGATTATTAGTGCATTGTGGGGCAGAAATGGTGCAGGCAAAACAACCCTGATGAGTCTGCTCGCAGGCCATAACCGGCCTGATGCTGGAACCATCCAAGTGATGGGGCAGGACCCGTACAACAATTTGGCTGCGCAGGAGAATCTGTGTTATATCCAGGAGAACCATCCCCTGGGCAGAAATTGGACGATCAATGACATGGTTCGATTCGGTCAATACTTCCATCCTCAGTGGAATCAGGATCTTGCTGAGCAACTAATCGACATGTTCGAATTACCAGTGAAGAAGAAGATCACCAAATTCTCAAAAGGCATGAAGACCGCAGCTCAGATGATATTGGGTCTTGCCAGTAACGCAAGAGTAACGATTCTGGATGAGCCCACCAATGGACTTGATGCTGAGAAACGTAAATATTTCTACAATACTTTACTGGAGACTTATGAAGAGAACCCGCGTCTAATTCTAATATCAAGCCATCATATTGAGGAGATTCAGCCTTTATGTGAGTCCCTCATCGTTCTGCAAGCCGGCGAAGTGTTGTTTAATCAGCCGATGGAAGAGATGCGCGAAAAAGGAGTTCTTCTAACAGGGAGAATTGAAGATGTCAATCGAGTCACCGCAGACGTGAAGGTCATAGAATCTTCCCAGATGGGATCTACCTTGAAAGTGATGATTGATGAGCCATACTCGAAAACGTGGAAGGACATCGCACATACGCAGGGGCTTTCCATTGAGAAGGCAACATTACAGGATTATTTGGTCAACAGGACGCGTAATCAGGAGGGGATTAAGCGATGAACTCGGTGAATGGTACGAATCGGCTGATTCTGGATGATATGCGCTGGTATTTAATGATTTTCTCGTCAATTACACTCATGCTTACAGTTGTCTATCTGGCCATTGGATTCATCTTTGATGTGACGTATACTACTCAACTATTTGGTCCAATGTACGGAGGAATCTGTGCTTTTGCGGTCGCGGGCATCATCACCTTGTTTCCAGTTGCCATAGGTATGGGTAGTACACGAATACAGTTTATGAAATCCTTTTATATCATTTCGATATGGATGGTCGTAGGAACCATTACGATACTGAATGTCATCTATTTCATTATGCATCTTCTCCATGAATATGGGACGCTTGGGGTAACCTTTTATCAACCAGGCATGCTGTACTCAAGTCAATATCAATTTTTCTCTTATCTGTGGATCGATCTGATGATTGGCTTTCTGGTGCTGGGGTTATCCATCTTCTCAACTGTTTGTTGGATTAGATTGGGGATGCGCAATTTTTTCGTCCTGTTCTTTGGGGTTAGCTTAATCGTCACGCTGGTAATTGTTCTATCAGATCTGAGCACGTGGGTCCAGTGGTTTACGAATGTCAATTTTATCGCATTGTTCACCGCACTGGGAGTCATTGGAGGTGCTTTGCTTCTGAGCACGTACCCGATGATGAAGAATGCGCCGCTTACAATGAAAGGCAGAAAAGACTGATCAGATCAGAAAAACACGAGTGCGTACATACACGCCTCGTGTTTTTTTGTATGAGTTAAGCTTGAGCTTGGGGTTTGAATCCTTCTTCTTTGAGATATTCGCCCGCTTCGCTACGAGATTCGAAAGCCATATCCAGATTAAGACCAGAATACACATACCACATGTCATCTTCATATTTCAAAGTAAGTGTATGTCCATCCTCATCGATCCATGTTCCGCCGCCAGTAGAGGTTGTAGCTAATGTAGGAGCAGTTTTTGCTGGTTCTGGTTCTTTTGATTCTACTGCGTTGGGATTGGTTGACATCGCTTTGATTGTCTCATCTAACAGCGTACGTAGATCTGCTTCGGAGTAATCACGAATATTGACGAATCCTCTATCATCGGTCTCATAGTTGGGCAGCAGCCCTGCATAGATATAACCGTTACCGTTAGGATGAATATGGAGAGCAACAATCTTTTTCTCGTACGCACTTTCTTCGTAGTGGAAATTAACACGGCCGAGAGAAACATCTTTGCGTTGCAGTTGGGGATACGATTGGAGCAATTCAAGCTTTTGTTCAACGTTAAGCATATTTTCCTCCTGTTAGTGTTGGGTAGTGGTGATTATAACATACATAGGTGAAAAGATAAGCATCAAAAAACAGGCGCAGTCTAGCACCTGTTTGAGGATTCACATCCACATCATAGATGATGCTTATAATAGTGCTTTTATTGAAATCGTGAGAAAGTACGCCTCCCTCTGGTGAAAAATGAGAAGCGCGCCTCGTGTTAATTTCTTAATTTCCACATAGAATACTTTGCCCCAGTGCTTTCAGGTGTTTTATTGCTTGCAGATAAGGATAAGGCCCATAACTTACGCGTGCTACACCCAGCACGGCAAGTTGTTTCGGTGAAGGCTCAGGGGATGTAACCATCACGTTGACCGGAAGCGACGAATGCTCACACAATTGCTGAATCAGTTGTCGATCCTGTAAGCCTGGAACGAACAGACCACTGGCGCCTGCTTCTGCATAAGCCTTGGAACGAATAAGTGCTTCTTCCAGGAGAACATGATTGTGTCGTTCAGGAGCATTTTGCAAAAAGATATCTGTGCGGGCGTTAATGAACAGCGGAATGCCTGCCTGCTCCGCAGCTTCCCTGGCAGCCGACAGTCTCAGACTTTGCTCATCCACAGCGTACAGTCCCGCGCCAGTGGGAAGCTGATCCTCGATATTGATTCCTACCGCACCGTGATGGATTACTTGGCTCACATTTCCCCTCACTTCTGACGCAAACCTGCCATACCCTCCCTCAATATCGATCGTTACGGGCAAATCCACACTCGCTGTAATCCTGGCCAGGTTGTCCAGTACCAGCTGGAATGGCATCGCTTCGCCATCTTGTTCACCGTGGGCAGCAGCTACAGACCAACTGCCAGTAGCGATTGCTGTTGCTCCAGCAGATTGGATGGCGAGTGCACTCCCGGCATCCCATACATTGACCAGCACCAATGGATTACCTTTCACATGGGATTGGTGGAATAACGCCGCCTTTTCTTGTAGGGTACTCATAAGATTTATCTCCTCCGTTACATAGCTGTAATCCTCTTCATACCACTTGCCGTTCTTCTCTTATCTCTTGAGTTATTCAGGTATCCTGCTTCTCGTGAGTCAAAAGCCAGTTTTTGCGTGTCAGGCCTCCTCCGTATCCACCCAGTTCACCGCTGGCATTGATCACACGGTGACATGGAATAACAATGGCCAGTTGATTGGCTCCGTTGGCCTGTGCTACCGCTCGACAAGCTGTGGGTTTACCCAATGCATTCGCGATATCCTGATATGATCTTGTCTCCCCCGGTGGGATCGCAATCAATTGCTCCCATACACTCTTCTGGAATGGTGTTCCTAACCAGAACAACGGGGTGTGGAATACAGTTAGCGTGCCTTCAAAATACTGCGCAAGTTCCCGTTCGATTGAACGAATCGGTTCGTTTACTCCAGGTACAATGGCTGACTTCGTCCGTTTGCGCAATCGTTCCACCTCACGCTCCAGTCCTCTGCGATCTACGAATTCGAGCAGATATAATGCTTTCTCATCGGCTACAGCCATCATGGGTCCAAGGCGTGTGTCGATCCAGGAGGCCTTCAAGACATGTTCTTCATCTACTTGTGTAGGTGCTGCGCCCATGATTCGCGAGAAGGCATCCCGGAACCCGCTGCCGGACTCGTAACCGGTGGACAGCTGGGCATCAATGACCGTGCGACCGGAGCGAATATTTTTCAGAGCCAGTCCCATACGGCGGGCACGGGCATACTCCACAAAGGTCATGCCAAATCGCTTCTTAAACTGACGTCTGGCCGTGGATTCGTCGATGGATAATGCCTTGAAATCCTGGCCTTTCCAGCGTTTCTCCGGATGGTTCTCCACGGCTTCCACCAATACGCGGACCACATCAGATACCTGATTGGGATGAGATAACGGGCGGCAGCGCTGGCAAGGGCGATACGAAGCAAGCAGTGCCTGCTGCGCCGTCTCATAGAATTCGCAATTTTCGAATTTTGGCTTTCGGGCGGGGCATGTAGGCCGGCAGAATACACCCGTGGTCTTGACCCCGACATAGAATAGACCTTCGTATTCCGAATCCTTGGCAACCAGAGCCTGATAGTATTGTTCTTTCAGTTCAGCAGAAATCATTGGGCGCACGTCCTTATATCAGTAGAGTTTATCCTTGTTAATATTATAAAAAAACGATGCACAGGGCATCGCCGAAAATCAGGCATGAATATTTTTATTTCTTCAATACTTCCTTATTATTCGCTCGTCCAGTCCAGTTTACCAGAAAGATCCCCAGGAATATGCGCATAGCCCACCCATATAGACGTAATTCCGAATAACTTCGCCAAAAAGCAGCCAGCCGGATAAGACACCGATTGCCCCACCTGCGGCACAACAACTTTTTAAAGGATAATGTTCACTATTTGACAGGGCGAAAAAAATATCTGATCTAAGCGATGCCATTAATGCCTTGTCCGAACTTTTAGTACAAGCACAGCAACACCACGATCAGGAGGCAACATTACATGTCCTAGAATCTTTTATACCAAAGATTAAAGCCTCCTTGCGACAAGTCCCCGCTGATTATCGAGATGATTTAAGACAGGAACTCTATGTCAAAATGATTGAGGTGATACAGACTTTCGATACTTGTGAATTGAAATAAAATTTGGAGCGTGGTTGTAAAAAAAGAGACTCATTTCTCTTTATATATATGTGAAGGCAATACGGCATTGCAGAAAACTTGGGAATGGTTGTTCTGGCTATGATTCCTCCTTATTGCTCTCATAACTAATAAAAATAACTTTAGGAGTGATTTATTATGGCAAATCTAAGCGCTAATGGAGCAACTTTTATGAAAGGGCATGAGGGACTTAACTTAAAATTCTATGCCGATCCAAAAGGTTTTCCAACAGTTGGATATGGACATCTGATAACAAAGTCTAAAACATACACAAAAAATACAACTTTAACCCAGGCACAAGCTGATGCTCTATCTAAATCTTTGGGACTCAGTTATACTTCTCCAATTACTCAATCTCAGGCAAATACATTCTTTACCAATGATACTGCAAGTGCTGTAGCAGCAGTAAATAATGTAACCCTTCCTGCAGGTATGTCTCTTTCACAAAATCAGTTTGATGCACTTGTTTCGCTCACTTTTAATGCAGGTGCTGGGGTGCTCAATACCAATGACGTAAAAAGTCTGCTTGCGTACAAGCTAATCTATTCATCTTTTCAAGGTCCACGTTCTCAAACAGAACTTGATAATTGTTCAAAATTAGTAAGCAAAGCATTTTCATATGATATAAATTTGCAAAGACGAAGAAATGAAGAAGCAGAACTATTTTGTAAAGGCTCGGGTTATACTCATAAATATCCAGTATATACACTATAGTTCAATCGGTTTACGGCATAAACAAGAAAGGTCAGCCTAAAGAGGCTGACCTTTCTTGTTTTGAAAATATAACCTTAATTCATTTAATCATTAATTTTTTTGAGCTCAAAAATAGTTGCCTCTGATAACAAGATAAGCCTATCGTTATTAACAGCTAAAAAGCTTAAACCTACAGGTATGCTCATTTTTGTAGAAGGGTCACTTATATCTATTGCCTTTACCTCATCATTTATATTTAAGTCTGGAATTTGAATTTTATACAATCTATAAAAAGAGGTAGAGTTATAGCATGTCGCTATATTCTGATATAATGGATTCTTCAGCTCATATTGATAATCACTATAGTTTTTTAGTCCTTTTGATGAAAAAAAGTCTTTTTCGATTACAATTTCATCCCCGATAAATTTTTGCCCTGTTGGATATTCAGAAGCATCATTATAAGAATTTGCAAACCCAAGGTGCTTCTTAACTTTCCAAGTTCCGTAAATAAATTTTTCAGTTTCACTATCCAATTTTACACGTCCTTGCGAACAATACTCGGAGGTGCTAGCTGGACTGGTAGACTCCTTTGCTTCAGGTTTTGGCTCACTAGATGCATTTGAACTTGAAGTCGTTTCAACCTTTCCACAAGCTGATGCTAACATCAGCATTATCATCATACAAGCCAATAATGTTTTTTTCATATCTCACACTCCTACTATAAAGTTATGTTTTCGCATGTTTACTCGCTTGATAACTGAGTTAATCCCCGTATGGATTAAAATCTCCTGTTCCATTGTTTTTTATATCACCATGTGCTAAAAGCTACTTCCATACAGCGAGTAATCCTTCACTGCTGTATAACAAATGGGGGATGCATTTTCTTTATTTTTCGATGTCGCTCATTTTTCAACAATTTATTCCCCTTTTATCTACCTAGCAGAAATTATATCAGAGCAATTTAAGTGATGAATGACATAAAATTAACATTATTTATGAATAAGGTTAACTTTATGTTATCTAGATCACAATATTAATTCGAAATGAAGTGGGTTTCCGAGCGCATCAACTACGGCATGAATTTTGGTGCTTAGTCCTCCCCGGGAACGTCCGATCGCTTGCTTTGCCCCTTTTGCGCCTGATCCATGCTGGTGAACACGCACAATCGATGAAATAATCGAGCTAACTTATAACTCATTTACATAATATGGAGCTTAATGTGAGACGATATGGTGTAGTAATTACTATAGAAGGTGCTGAATGGAAAGTTCTCTTTGGATGAATGCATCGTGCTTGTTACTTTAGATCAATGGAGGGAGTTCCAATGATGAAAAATAATAAAAATAAATCTATACTCTGGGTGTCTGCTCTATGTATTCTGCTGTTGACCAGTGCATGTGGGGCGAAAAACAACAACGAATCCGTACAGGAACACGCCTATCCACAATCAAAGCAGCCCATAGAGGAAGCGGGAAATAGTTCCATTCCCAATATTGAAGCCAAGAATAACAATAATCAGGCGAGCGAAAGTGGGAATGAAGGCAAGCCTACGGCCCAATCAAAATCCTCCGCTGATGCGGAAGGACAGGTCATGATCGTCATTGACCAGACGGATAAGCCGTCCGAGGGCAATAGCTTTGATTTTGCGATAAAACAAATTCCTGAGGGCTATGCTTTATCCGAGATGCGCTGGACGTCCAACACGGTAACGATTGTGAATTCCTACAAAGAAGCGATCGAGCATGGCGCAAATGGAAAAGAAGGGTTTTATATCAGTGGTGACGGGCAATTCTCCGGATTTATCTATTCGGATGAGATGAAGGGTGAACGCGGCAAGGCGACGTTTGTGTTTACCAATGAAGAGGGGAAAGAAGTGACCTCGGAGAAGGAAATTAAATTAAAATAATCAGGCAAGTCATAGTGTGTGCCGTGTCTCTGTTAATTCAATGGAAAATGAAACAGACAGATTATACGTCCTCTTCAACTCTCCCATAAATGAGTAAAAGCAGCCGTCATGGCTGCTTTTCTATTTATGGCGCGAGCTCACACTTTATTCAACTAGACTGGTGCGTCCAGCTCTCGTATCTGTAACAGATACTGCTGCTCCTACATGAAGTCGAAGAAATAACGCACCACGTGGAACATGACCGGAGAGGTGTACGTCAGGCTGTCGACCCGGCTCAGGTAGCTTTTTTTCAGCGCATCGAACTTATTGTCATCCCCGATTAACAAATCACGCTTCAGAACAGAAACCGTCAGACTTCCGAAGAACCCAGCCAGAGCGATTAACACACCGATGAAAAGCGCGAAACGTGCATCAAACGGAGTCAGGTAAGGGTGAATGAAATAAGAGGCAGCGGTGGTTACAACGAATGCACAGGCGAACCCTTCCCATGTCAAAAAAGGATTGGCCGTGGGCACCACTTTGCGTTTGCCCAGATAGAGCGAGGCCAGATAATGCACCACATCATTCAGCTGGGTTAACACAACCAGGAACAGGACCAGCTTTGAGCCATATTCCGGTGTTGCGAACGGGAAGTAGGCCAGATGACTAAGTCCAAATACCATCAGCATCAATCCCCATTGCGTCGAGCTCACACTGCGCAGGAAACCAACCGTTCCCTTATTAATCAGACGTGGCAGGGGCAGCACCAGGAAGACATATAGTGGAATAAACACAATAAACATCCCATACCATCCAATATAGATCCAGTAGAACTGTACCGGAATCGCCAGATACGCCCATAGAAACAACCTGCGATCCGCTTTGCGGGTACTGCGGATCATGGAGAAGTACTCTTTCAGCGCGAAAAAGGTAAGTACCATGAGGGAGATCAGGGAGACAATCGGATTGAAGAGAGTGGCGAGGCAGAAAATGACCAACATGCCCCACCAGGTTTTGATTTTGTTGCCAATGCCCGAATAATCCTTGTCCGGCTGAAGCTTCGTAATGATTTTGTACACGATATGTATGACCAGTAAAGCAATAAAAATCAGTGTTAAGGTAAAGAGTGAACTGCTCAAGTACAATCACCTGCTTATCCAGAAGTAAGATTCCAATATAGGGTACCTATGTTATTATGAAGGAATAGTACCAACTTGATAAGGGGAAATTTCGTTATGACAGAACCACGCTCCATCTATATCCTGCTTACGAATACGGGAACGTTGTTTACCAAAGTCATTCAGAGTTACACCAGAGCACCATACAATCATGCCTCCATCTCATTTGACCGGGAATTATCCGAGCTGTACAGCTTTGGGCGCAAGCATCCCAGCAATCCGCTGAACGGCGGGTTCGTGAAGGAAGATATTCAGACAGGTACATACAGTAAGTATCCAAATACCACATGTGTGATTTATGAGCTTCAGGTGACGGAGCGTGAAGTGGAAAAAATGAAACGAGTGCTGCACATCTTCATTCGCAGCCGCCAGAAATATATGTACAATCTGCTTGGTGTGATTGGCATTACGTTGAAGGAGCCAGTAGAGTTCAGCAACTCCTACTTTTGCTCGCAATTTGTTGCCGAGATTCTGCAACGTTCAGGCATCAAGCTGTGGAACAAGCTGCCTGCGCTGGTGACCCCGGATGATTTTCGCCAAAGTGAACAACTGCAGCTGGTGTATGAAGGGAAGTTAAGCGATTATACGCCGGATTGAAGAGAGGAAATGAGGGCAAGGAGTATGTCTTATGCCCATACGCTCGCTGTCCTATTGCTCAAATAACATAGTATAAAACAGCCTGCCGCCACGGATTTCCGTGCAACAGGCTGTTCGGTTTGTGTAACGCTAGATAGATGATATAGAGGAACGGTCAAAATCAACCTCTTCGAGGAATTCGATCACTTCACCATTCGGGCTATGCACAACCGCATTTCGAACTTGAAGCGGGGGTTCACCAAGTGAGATCCAATCGGGTTGAATATAAGGTTTAGCACCATGAGCAAGCGCTCGCTCGTATATCTCTTCCACATGGTCTACGTAAAAGGCGAAATGCAGCAATGCCCCATGCCTCACTGCTTCCGGAGAGTCTGCTGGTTCGCCTTCTGCCGCGATTACGGCTCCGGGGTCAAACAGTTCAATGCAGGTGCGTTGATCCGGTGAGATCAGCATGCACGCCTCGGTAATTTGAAAGGCGGGCAGACTCCAGGAGTGACCAACTTTAAATCCTAATACATCGGTATAGAATGAGAGGGTATCCTCATAATTACGTGCTTGAATGGCTACGTGAGCAAGTCCGTTTACACTCATGATCAACACTCCTTCTTCAGATTGTTTTCTAAAGTATAAAGGGAACGCTGCATTGGAACCATGCGATATCAAAGGATATAATGGGGTGAGAGTTGTAATTTATAAGCTCTTTTATCCAAAAAAACTTATTAAATTAGCCTGATGCTCAGGAGGGACTACAAATGGGTTATGTTATAGATGAGATCGACCATCAAATTATGCGACTGCTGCAGCACCATGCACGCATGCCAATTGTACAGATTAGCAAAGAGGTGAACATGTCCCAACCTTCAGTCAAGGAGAGAATTCTCAAACTGGAGGAAAATGGGGTCATATCGGGATATTCAACCATCTATGATCTGGCCAAACTAAATCGTGGGACAACGACTTTTATTTTACTCAAAACAGAGCATTGTGAGGAATTCGTTCACTTCTGTGAACAGGCTATTGAGGTCACGGATCTATATCGGATTAGCGGTGAGTACAATTATCTGATCAAGGTACAGACGGCAACCATTGAAGAGCTTGCTGAGTTCCAAGACTCGCTTGTGAAGCTTGGTCCATCCAAATCCCATATCAGTATGAAAAATATAATGGAACACCGTGTGCTGCTCTAGGAAGCAGCGACGCACGTTAGTGTAATGGTGGCAGGATATTCGGTCTTGCCACTATTCATTGTGCATATGCACAATGAATTTCGTCTGATCATCAATATTTATTTGGCTCACCAGCAACTATAATGAAAGCGTGTTCAACAAAAAGGATCTATCCTTTAATAACACGGATGGGGTGGGAGAAGATGAGAGAGACAACATTTGTACTGGCACCGGATTCATTTAAAGAGAGCATGACAGCGAAAGAAGTATGTGTGGCGATGGAAAAAGGATTGCGTAAAATCTACCCAGCCGCCAACTATGTTCATGTACCGATGGCTGACGGAGGCGAAGGGACCGTGCAGTCGCTGGTGGATGCTTCTGGCGGTGTAATTCACCAGAGAGAGGTAAGCGGGCCACTGGGACAGCCTGTACTAGCGCAATATGGCATTCTGGGCGATGGGTTAACCGCGGCGATTGAGATGGCATCAGCGAGCGGCATTCATCTGGTGACCAAGGAAACCCGGAACCCACTTCGCACGTCAACCTATGGCACGGGAGAGCTGATTCGGGTGTGTCTGGATCAGGGTATTCGCAAAATCATTATCGGAATCGGTGGTAGTGCGACCAACGATGGGGGTACAGGCATGGCCGAAGCGCTTGGCGCGACGTTTCTGGATGCGCACGGACAGCCACTTGCAAGGGGAGGCGGCGCACTTGACCAATTGGCGCATATCGATGTGTCCGGCTTGGATGAGCGATTGCAGGATGTGGAGCTCATTGTCGCCTGTGACGTAACTAATCCGTTATGCGGAGATCATGGCGCTTCACGGGTGTTTGGGCCGCAGAAGGGGGCTACACTGGAGATGGTGCAGGTGCTGGATGCGAATCTTTCCCATTATGCGGATGTGGTGAAGCAGCAGCTGCACAAGGATATACGTGATGTGCCGGGTGCAGGTGCGGCAGGTGGTTTGGGCGCAGGGCTTTTGATTTTTACACAGGCTGTGTTGCGTAAAGGAATTGAAATTGTCATTGAATACACTGGATTGCGTGACAAGCTGGTACATGCGGATGTGGTGTTTACGGGCGAAGGCGGCATTGATTTTCAAACGAAATTTGGCAAGACCCCTTACGGTGTAGCGCGGGCTGCCAAGGAAGCAGGCAAGCCGGTTATCGCCATTGCAGGTTACGTTGGTGAGGGGATAGATACGTTGTACACTGAAGGCATTGACGCGGTGTTCGGTATTGTGCCGGGTGCGGCTGATCTGGAGCGACTTCTGCGTGAGGGCCCGGAGAATGTGGAGCGTACAACCGAGAATATTGCGAGAGTGCTGAAATTGGGTCTGATTTCTTAACATTCTGTGGTTCGGTTATGCGGGGTAGCCTGTTCATAACAGATGGCAATACTGGCGTCCTGTCTGATAACAGAGAGGAAGGCATGAGTTTTTATTCAGTTTTCGCTTCGTTATGTGATTCCCCGACTAATTTCTCCGCAGTAAATATTTGCTTGGTTCCGTTCAAGTATTCCAGATGTGCCTTGCCCCAGCCGCACATGCCATCCAACAGTGTACCAATCGTCTGCCCGTGTTCGGACAGGCTGTACTCGACCTTCGGTGGAACATCGCCATAGAGAGTGCGTACAATAATCTGATCGTGTTCCAGCTCGCGAAGTTGTTTCGTTAACGTGCCCTGCGCTACATCGGGAATCATGCGTCTTAGTTCACCAAATCGCTTCGTGCCTTCCTTCAATAAAATAAACAGAATAAGCGGTTTCCATTTTCCATTAATGGCTTCCAACGTAATGAGTACACCTTGTAACCGTGGTTCCTGTAAATCCATAGTATTCACCTCGATTTAAATAACGATATGTAACTCCATCATACCTGATTTTTTCGCGTTCCGCTTGTTTGTCTATGTGAATTGGGCAGGAATAACTGTGTCATCTGGTTCCCATAGTACGAATTTTCGTACCTGGTACGATCCAATTGCGTACTGTTCAGGGCTAATCTTTTCAATAATAATGAACAAATGCTAGAAAAACGAAAGATCCAGCTATACGAGGGGAAGATGCAGAATGAGTCCATTTACATTGGAAAATAAACGTGTCGTGATTATAGGAGGAAGCTCTGGGATTGGGTTGGCAACGGCAATTCAGGCTGCTGAAGCTGGTGCACATGTAGTTATCGCAGGTCGATCGGAGATCAGGCTGGAAGAAGCGAGGGAACAGATTGCTCAGATCGCAGGCAAAGCCAAGACTGGTGCGGTGTCCATCGAAGTTTATATGTTGGACAATCAGGATGAACAGCAAATCGAACAATTTTTCAATCAGGTTGGCGAGTTCGATCATTTGTTCACCCCTGGAGCTGCATACACCCGTGGCCCGTTAATTTCAGATCGGGAGACGGCCGAAAGCTGCTTCAAGGGCAAGTTCTGGCCTCAATATTTTGCTGCCAAATACGCAGCTCCATATCTATCAGCTTCGGGTTCGATCACATTAATGTCGGGCGGATTTAGCCAACGCCCACTGGAGGGCGGTGCCTCTTACGCTGCGTGTAACGGAGCAATTGAAAGTCTGGGCAAAGCACTTGCAGTGGAGCTTGCGCCTGTTCGCGTGAATGTCGTATCCCCCGGAACCATCTGGCGTGAGGGACAGGAGGGTACACCTCGCGGCGAACATTTCAAAGACTATGAGAAACTGTCTGTACTCAAGCGTGTGGGCTATAATGAGGAGATTGCACATACGGTTACGTACCTAATGACGAATACATTTACGACAGGAAGCACATTGTTTGTGGATGGAGGATATACGATGATTTGATGCGTCTACCTGTTTGTTGTGGCAAGGAGCGGTGAAGGGTTGCAGAGAGCGTGAAACTTATCTTAAATTTTGTGCAATGTAGGTCTCTATAATTACTTGCAGCAGTAAAAATGATGAATAATGACGAAAAATATTTGAAATCCGGTCTGTTTTTCACCTGCAGGCCGGATTTTTTTCCGTTTATTGGAGTGGATGTTCAGAATCCGTTCAGAACTGTGTACTACAATAGGCCTATATTTTGAGAAGTGAGATGAGGGAGGAAAGAATATATGCAATACAGGAAGTTAATAAGTGTGTTGCTCATTTTGGTGTTAGTAGCTCCATGGTTGGCAGCACCAGCAGGAAAGGTAAATGCAGGGGCATCGTATCCGGTACCAGGGAATAATGGTCTATTAACGATAAAGTATGTGGACGAGAACTCAATAGAACTTCAGTGGGAGTATGCACGATCCGAATCTTCTACCCCACCTGATGTAAATTACCAGGTTTACATATCTAATGCTCCTGATCTTACAGACATGCAACAAATTAGCGGAACATCAGGACATTCCTACGGTGATCCTATTAATGGTTCAGAATCTACAACTGGTACATATTCAAAAATAATTACAAATCTAATCGAAGGCGATACGTACTATTTCAATGTCGTTGTTAAAGATCGATATTTGGAAGCTGCATATCAAATGCAATCCATTGAATTCACTGTGCAGTTGAGTGCACTGGATCAGTATAATGAGCTCAAAAAGAAAGCAGACCGGGGTAACAGCAATGATTTTATCCAAGAAGCTATCTTGCTGCTTAGTAACAAGCAATTCATTGAAACGCCTGATTTTGAATCTTTGCCTGCAGAAGATCAGGAGGCTATTGCAGAATACTTATTAGATATCGAGGCGCCAACAAGCAAAGGATATGAGAACAAGGAGCAAGTTGAGTTCTTTGTGCAATTAGCTCTGACAGCTCTTGAAGTGACTCGCCAAATCGATGGACCGAATGCAGTAGTTGCACTTAATGACCTGTATAGTAAGCAAGCAGAAAGAATAAATCATTTTGATTTTCCGAGTGCTGAAGCTAATTTCTATCAACTTATTGCTGCATATCGCTCTGCTTCCGAGGTAGATAAACGCACAACGGCTTATCTATACGAACTTAAACTCAAAACAACATCTTCCATTTCAAGTGTTTTGAGGTATATAGACACAGTTGTGGAAGAAACACCTTTCATTAATCGTGCAAACACCACTGAGGAAATGGTAACGTCACTGGATAAATTAAATACAATTCATAAGAATATTCTGACTTATAACGAAGCGAATCCAGGAAATTCGATAACGAGCTTCGCTTTGGATACAAGAAAAATGGATAACCTGACGCAAGAACAGAAGGAGCAGTTGGCTGATCAAATGCTTACTGAGAGACCGATTGGTGGATATACCAGCTTTGAAGCCATTCAGAACGCGTTTAATCAATTTTTCCCTGGAAATGAAGCTGATGCATTGGCTGCTGTAAATACTGCAAGGGTCGACAAAAATATAGACGCTATGCGTCTGGCTATGGAGAACCAGGAGTTAGGTATTGATTTCCCCAATGAATATGGTTCTTTATCTAAGCAGGTCAAAGATTATGTGGCTGGGTTCCTGATTGATAATATCAAGAAGAACTATGAAAGTAAGGAACAGGTTCAATATATGATTGAACTTGCTGTACAAGCTCAGTTGATCTGGGAGCAGAGAGGGTTGGGCGTACTTCAGGACAAGCTGGACCTATTTGCGCAGAAACTGTCTGAAGGACCCGATCATTTTAAAGACCCTGAGACAGATATGCTTCGTCTTGTTGGAAATCATCATCTACAATTAAGCGAAGTAAACAAACCAATTTTCGCTTTTAAGTACCTGCATTTATTGGGATTGGAACGCATTGCAAAACAGGCTCAAGTAGAGATTGCAGATCCGCGCTTTCTGCTGGCACTGCTATCAATGCCTTTCGAACCTATCGAGAATGCCACGACTATAGATCAGATGAATCAATGGCTTGAGACAACCATGAATGAACAGTTTAATGGACACAACTTCTTTGACCAATACAAATTCAATCTTACAGGTGAACTTGATTTGTCCAAAAGAGCTGAACTTAGCCCGGAAGGCAAAAAAGAACTGGCAGAATGGGTGCTTAATGAACAAGACCGCTACGAGGATGTTGGGAATCTACAATATGTGATCAACCGATTCTTTACGGCCCCGAATGTAACGGGAAATGACATCAACAACACCATAATTGGCTTGGATGACACGATGGAGATTTCTCTTAACGGCAAACTGACCTGGATTGATGTTGCCTCTATGCAGAAATTTGATTTTAGCGGTGACAAAACGGTATGGGTTCGTCACAAAGCCATCAGTGACTTATTGCCAGGACGCGCGGTGAAGATTGTCTTCACGGCAAATGGCGATAGCAATAACGGAAATGGTAGTGGTAATGGTTCAACACCTAACTCGGGTGGAAGCACAGGTGGTGGAACGTCCATAACTGCACCGGTAACCTCCATGCCTACGCCAACAACCAAGCAGGAACAGATCGTCGTTGATGTGAACGGGGTTAATGGAACAAACCTGACCAAAACGCCAATTACACGTACAACCGAGGCCGACGGCACGATCAAGGACCTCGTGAAAATGTCTGAGGCGAGTGCCAAGGAATCGGTGGAAAAAGCGAAGCAATTAAACATGAACACGGCACGCATTATCATCCCTGACGCCAAAGATGCTGTGTCCGAGACACGCATTGAACTGCCAAAAGCAGCGGTGAAACAGCTGAATGATGGTGGGCTTAACCTTGAGATTTCCACAGAGAACGCTATTATCTCGGTTCCAACGAAGTCAATTGCCGGATTCGACCAGGATCTGTACTTCCGCGTTGTTCCGTTGAAGAAGGAATCCGAGCGCAAAGAAGTGGAAGAACGTGCGAAGAAAGAGCAGTTGATTCAACAGATTACTCCAAATTCAAACGTGAAAGTACTGGCTCGTCCCGTTGAAATCGAAACAAATATGCAAAGCCATGAAGTAACACTGACATTGCCGCTGCGCGACAGTCTGCCAACTGACCCTGCTGCCCGCCAGCAAGCTTTGGACAACCTGGCTGTGTACATTGAACACAGTGACGGTACGAAAGAGTTGATTCAAGGCAAACGGGTGAATCTCAGCGATTCCAGTGAAGGCATCAAGTTTACAGTTAACAAATTCAGCACGTTCACGCTCGTTGTGGTGGATGGACTGAAAGCTTCTCAAGGCTCGCACAGCCCGTATATCAACGGATTTGGTGCGGATTTCCGTCCGGATGCATTCGTAACCCGTGCGCAAATGGCAGCAATGCTGGCTCGTAATCTGTCTGATGAAGTGGGAACCGCATCTGCGAACGTTGTAAACTATGACGATGTATCTGCAACTCATTGGGCAGCAAGCGATATTGAAAAAGCGCAATCCGCAGGCATTATGAACGGTATGAAGGCCACTCAATTTGCGCCAGAGGGTTCAATTACCCGTGCACAAATGGCGACCATTGCATACCGCTGGATACAGAAACAAAGCGCAGACGCAACAAACAGCACAACACAAGCAACAGGTGGTGCTGGATTTACAGATGTGTCCGCTGACCTTTGGGCTTCTGATGCAATTGCCTACGTACAATCGGCTGGCCTGATGACCGGATATAACGATGGTACATTTAAACCGGACAGCCAACTGACTCGTGCTGAAGCCGTGAAAGTGCTAAATGTACTGTTCAAACGGACGCCGGCAGCAGGCGTAACTACGCCAACTTTTACAGACGTACCTGCAACACACTGGGCTTATGCAGACATTGAGGCTGCGGCACAGAAATAAGATAACCATATCTATAACAAAAGGGGAGCCCCAACCATGAAGACATAGCGGGGCTCCCCTTTTACTCGTCTATAGCCAGAACAAGTTTTGTGGATGCAGCATTGCTCACTGAGCTGCTTTTTTTAGTTTAACGAACTTTCGAGTGGAGAAGATGTGAATCTGGACTCACTCATCATTTGGATCGTGGAGCTCAGCATGCTTCCAAAGAGTGCCGTAGCAAACTCAGAGTGTATGGTATGAAAGCGGGTATGAGCAGGCTGGGAATCTGTTATGACAATGCCTGTATTGAAGCTTTTCACATCATCGTTATCTTGGTCTTTACTTTAATTTATACATTGACCAAATATTCATTATATCTTCTATGAATCCTTTCGGGAACAGAGAGACCAATTTCAGCTAGTTTTGCTTGTATAGTTTCAAAGAATTTTAAACAATCTTGTTTTTTGTTTTGTTCAATTAAGAATTCCAACAATAAAAACATATATTGCTCATTGAATTCATCCAATTGTAGCATCATTTGTAAAGAATTGAATTTTAATAAGGAATTAACTGAGTTTGTGCTAGTGACATATTGTTCAAGTGCATGCAGTACACCTTGCTTTAACCGGAGTCTTATTTGAACAGCCCATAAATAATCTTCCTCCACTAAATAATCTCCCTCATAGCAATTCATTAACTGTTGAATAGATTTTTCATCATGTTTTTCCCGTTCGAGCAATTGAATGAGCTCCTCATAATCACTTTCAATTTCAGCATTTAGTTGGTAGTGATTATTCACTAATTGAATCGGGTCTTGTATTCCCTTTTCTTTTAAAAGCTTTCTCAATTGATAAATGGAGGTATGTAAATTACTTGAGGCCTTTTCAAAGTCCAAATTTATCCATAGCTCTTCTGAGATGATGGCATTTGACATTGGTCTTTTTTGATTAAATAATAAGAATAAAAAAAGTTCGCGTACTTTCCTTGTACGCCATTTTACTACCTCTTGCTGAGGATCAAGCAGATAAAAACTGCCTAAAGTATGAGCGTAGAACAGGCTTTTTTTATTCATAGGGGGCACCTTAACTTGTAATTGCGATTTTTTCTGTGCTTTTGTTAGCGCTTTAATCAAGCGCTTTTCATGTACGGGCTTTAATAAATAATCGGTAGCCTCTACTTCAAAAGCATCCACTGCAAATTGCGAATGTGCTGTCACAAAAATGATTTGTAAGGAGGGGTGTTTTTGTAACATTTGTCTAGCTATTTGCATACCGTGCACATCGATCATTTCGATATCCAGGAATACAAGTTCAATGGCCTCTTTCTCCAGAAAACCAAGGGCATCTACTGCATTTGTAAATGTCCCTTGGATTGAAACCTGGAATTGCGTTAGCCGTTTAATCATAATACTTAATACATCGATTGCCATTTTTTCATCATCAACAATAATTATGTTCATGCTCCACCACCCTCTGGTAATAAAACGACAATAGTTGTTCCCTTTCCTTCCTCGCTGTATAGACGTAAACTTGCATTTTTCATTAATTTGAATTTCTTTAATGGATTCATAAAACCAATACGTGTGCTTTCTTCATTAATCAGCTTCTGAAGTTTTTCCTCAGGAATACCTACACCATTATCATAGATTTTAATTCGGACAAATTGGCCTTCCCGTTGAATACTTACCTCAATTGTACCGCCTTCTTGTTTCTTAGAGATCCCATGGAAAACAGCATTTTCAACTAATGGCTGAATGGAGAGTGCTGGAATCATAAATTGAATGGACTCGTCAATATCATATTTAATATTTAAACGATCACCAAAACGCATCTTTTCAATATATAAGTATGCCTTGACAAGCTCTACCTCTTCTTCGACAGAGACAAAGCTATTTCGGTAATGGACATTGAGTTTGGCACGGAAGTAGGTTGCAAGACAGTAGAGTGCTTCTCGTGTGTTGTTCATATCCGTATAGCTTAAACCAATAATTGTATTCAGCGTGTTGTAGACAAAATGCGGTGTGACCTGTGAATACAAATAATTCAGTTCTACTTCAATTGCATCAATTGAAGATTGACGGATGGCTAACAGAGATTCAATACGAATAAATAGTTTATCCATTAAAATAGGTTTTTGTAAGTAATCATTTGCACCAACTTGTAAAGATAACACTAAATCAGAATGCTTCATGATTGCTGTTAAGATAATAATCGGTAGTTCCAACATATCATATTGTTTTCGTACTTGCTTACACAGCTCATAACCTGACATTCCATTCATCATTAAATCGATTAACATACAATCTACCTGATTCGTCTTAATATAGTCTACTGCATCGAAACCATTATCTACTGCAATTACAGTATATCCCTTAAGTCGTAACGCCTCGGCTAAAACTTGTATATTGACATGGTTATCGTCCACCACAAGTATCTTTTTATTATTTCCTTTATACATGAGTGGCAATTGAAGCTGTAATTCTTTGGTTCTATGCCCGGTAGATGATTGCTCAATGCTCATATGCTCTCCATTAGCAAGTGGCATTGTAAATGTAAATGTAGTACCTTCTCTTACCGTACTTGTAACATAAATCTCGCCTGTTAACTTTTCGACAATGTTTTTAGTGATACTTAATCCCAAACCGAGCCCTTCTTTTTTATGATTATTTCCTTGATAAAAGGCATCAAAGATACGGTCTATATCTGGTGCCGGAATACCACAGCCTGTATCTCTTACTTGGATGACCATCTGATGTTGATGGACATAGGCTTTCACAATGATTTCTCCAACTTCTGTATATTTAATGGCATTGTGCAGCAAGTTGTATAGAACCTGCTTAAAACGTAATTCGTCTGTGTACATATTCGGTAAATTCGAACCAACCTCTGCATCAATACTTACTAGGTGATTCATTGGCATCACACTACGAATTTCTAACACAACTTCCGTAATAACAGAGGGTGAAACACTAGAAGGGGCAACCCTTACTTCTCCTGTCATTTGATTCGAAGAGAACAACAAATCCTCTACTAAATGTCCTAAACGCTGAGTCACACTATGAATTAAAATGACTTGCTCCTGTTGAGTCCGTTTTAGAGGGCCTTGAGCTCCTTCCATTAAGGACTTTGATAAATTTAAAATACCGTTAAGGGGTGTCCGTAATTCATGAGAAGTTTTCAGTAAAAATATATCCTTCATTTGATTATGTGTGAGCAATTCCTCTGATAAGGCCTGGATTTTTAAAATAGTCTGGTTTGCACGGGAATTTAATAACGAAGCAAATCCGAATAATATTAGTAAAAATAATGCGAATTCTGTGTAATCTATGGGAACGCCCATTATAAAGTTAAAAGTCAGTAAAATGGTATAACAACTAATAGCCGAAATCACGATTAGAACATAACGAACGCCTTCAAGGTGATGTAACATTACTTTAATAAGAGTCCATAGATTATAGAATATGACTGGAGCCGTAACACAGATATATGCCATTTTTCTAAGGAACAACTCCAAATCTGAAGAAGCTCTGTGATTTTGGGTAATTGGGTTATAAATACCATAAAAAATAATTACAACCCCAAGTAAAATCATAAACATATATATTGTTTTTCTTCTTTGTACTTGCGGGTACATGGAATGAATAAACAGCGTTAAAGTTAGTAGCGCTATCGGAATAATACTGAGCTGTAGACGCAATTGATTGAAGGGGGAGATATCGGGAAATAACAGGAAAAACACTTTTTGATTAATAAATGACATATACAGTCCCAATGAAATGGTAAAAAGACCAAAAAATAATTCTTCTTTGCGTTTACGATTCTGTAAAAATGTAAAGATATAAATGATTCCGAACAACACATGCCCAATAGATACTAATGCGTCTAGAAATACTTTCCAACGATATTGGTGCTGGATGACTTCCATCGTACCAAATTCAATAGGATAGACAATACCAGCCTGTGGGGAATTATAGTTGGTTACATGGATAACAATATTCAGTTCTTTATTTTCGCTACGAGCAAAAACTGTATATTTATCATCATTCTCGGACCCATATTCACTTAAAACTGTGCTTGTCTTCCCCTTTGCTCCTACCTCTACATCATTTATAAACACACGATTCGCTTGACGAATAGTCCGTATAAACAAACCGTAGAACCCCTCCGTTGGTACATGTACCTTGACATAATAGGTCCCAACTGAAATTCCCTCTTTGTTGGGCTCTACATACTCTCTCCAGTTAAATGGCACATCAAGTGTGATTCGTTTATTCTGATCGTTATTGATCTGTTCCAAAGAAGGAATTAAAACATTTGGATAAAAATACCAATTACCTTCCAGCTTAACCGGTCTTTGTAATTGCTCAGTGGATATCGTTACCGTTCCATCTTGTACAATTTTGGAATGGTTACTGGTAATATAATGCCAATTGCCAAGTGAAAAGACACTAACAAACAGCATGATAATACTCAAAATGATTAGGATATTCCTTTTCACTATCATGCCTCCATATATGAGTGAATTCTTATGTATGTTTACATCATAGGGTTAATGTTTTTTTCAATCAACTCCTTTTGGAATGTTATCATACTGCGCTTGAACAAAATCTGAACAACGGATCAGGGTCCTAAAACATGTATTCATATCAAAAACACCCAGTCAAGGTTAAGATCCTAGACTGGGTGCTTCCTTTAGCTACATTTCTTAGCTACAGATATTACTTTTGCAGCACTTACACCTATCGGATGGTTAATTCCACCACGTCTTCATCCTTAGTATTATGGGCAGCATCTTCTAGGTTATTAACCTTTACAGTTACTGTACCAGCCGCTGTAATATCAGCTTGTAATGTTACTGTCAACGTTTTCTTATCTTCCGACCAAACTCCCGATCCCGGATCGATCTCTTGGTCACCGATAGATAGTAGACTGAAAGTTACGGGTTCACTAAATGTCAGCTCAACACTTTCACCCATACTAGCTTTTCCATCAACATTATGATCTACTAATGCTGCTGATGTAAGGGTTGGAACTTTACTTTCCTTAATAGTGACAGGGAAAACTTTCGTTTTCTTCATCCCATTGTGTGTAAATGTAGCTGTTAATGTCACCAGATCATCTGCATCGTCATTGCTGCTTCTAGTAACCGTTCCATCAGCATGGACTGTTGCACCATCAACTGTATCTGCAGTCCATTCGACTAGAACACCATCTACATCTGTTGGTAAATTTAAAGCCTCTGTTACTCCCTGTAAGGTTGGATTACTGGCTTTAATTAAGTTTTCATCCATTTTTGCCCGTGCCTCATCAAGTACTGCCAAGTCATCAGGATTATGCTCATACGCATCTTTAGTTTTTCCAGCACCAGCAGCATCTAAATCAAATATAGTAGTATCTGAAATATTTAAATTTCCATAGTTGACGTTATTTCCAATCCCAAATCCATTGGCGGCTGGAGCCGTGATAACAATTTCACTAGCACCACTCGTTGTTAAACTAGAGCCCTCTCCCAGGTAAATCCCATATACGGTACCAGGGAAAGTACTTGTTTTCACATTTATTGTACTATCAGTGATATTTACAGTAGCACCTTTGGAAGTCTGAATACCATTGGCACCTCCGTTTGCACCATTTGATGAGATTGTAGAATTAATAATGTCTATTGAAGCACCTTCTACATCAGCTCGTACTCCAATTGCATAATAAGAACTATTGTCAGAATTCGTAAAATGAACTGAAATAGTTGTATCTTTTATTTCTAGTTTTGCATTAGCATTTTTTAATAGAATCCCTGAAGCTCCATAACCACCACCTGCTGGAAAATCCACCGTTACATGATCAAGTATAACGTCCGCAGATCCACTTATATAAACTGGTCCACGTTCACCATCTTGTGCTGTTCCTAAATAGCTACCTTTAACTGTTAGATTTTTCAGTAAAACTTCACTTGGAGAAGCTGTGACCGCCACTCCAGCCGTAAATTCCAATTTATTCTGACCATCAATAATAACAGGGTTTGCTAAAGCTACTTTAGGAACTGAAATAGGATTTGTTACGGTATCATCCACTGTTATTGTTTTTACCAAACCATCTCTCACATAGTTATGATTAACACTATTTACGACTTCCGTACTGTCTTTTACACGTAAAACAGTCGAAGTGGTAACCTTAAGAGTTTCCCCGTCTGCAAAAGCGACTTTTTGCGAATTACCGCTTTTTGTAACAGTTACAGACTTGAGTGAAAATGAACCTGATGCGATGGAACCTTGAGCGATATCTTCATCTGTGTATGAGATTTCCAAGCCTTCAACTGGTTCCCCATTCTGTGAGAAAGTCATTGAATTTTGTATTTTCCCAGCTGCTTCACTGACAACTGCGCCATTCTCCCAAATAAAGTCGCCTGTTAAATCATTTTGAACAATTTCATGAGCAAATGGAACATGCTGTAATTTGACCGAATTGGTTATACTTTGACCACCATTTGCATCTTTTACTGAGCCTTCCACTAGGGAAATATCAGAGCCAACTTTAAAAACATTAGCGCTGGTAATGTCTCCACCGATGGTCATGGTGAGGCTTGTCCCATCCTGAGACCAAACCGCTTTGATTGGATATTGATCAGTACCCATCCCAAAAACGAAATCTTTCCCAAAAAGATGCTCATCAATACTGTGATCCTCTGTGTTCCCGCTATATCGAACGGGTTCACTAAATTTAAATGTAATTGTATCTCCTGGTGAAGAATCTCCGTCTTTATCGATATCATTTAAAATGGCACTCACTAGGTAAGGCTTTTTCGATTCTAACACTGTAGTTTCGATGGAAGTCTCCTTGATTGCATTTCCATTCGTTGCTGTAACCTTTAACAAAAGTTGATCATTCTCATTATCCGCATCATCTTGCATTACGTTTCCTGTTGAAAGATCAATGCTTGCGTTATGGTCGCCCACTTTTGTAGCTGAATCCCATTTAAAGCTTGTACCATTCGGTCCCACTGTAACTAAATCAAGCGGAGTGGACACCTGCTCTAAGCTTGGGTTTTCTTTTTTAATAAGTGAAGGGAGCAATGCCGTATCGACTACTAACTTTAATTCATTCTCTGTTAAAGGCTTCCCTTTTTCAGCAATCGCTTTTTTCACTGCGGTTGTTACATCTGTGATATTTTCTGGAGTAACACCTTTAATATCAATACCTTCAAATAGTTTTACTAAATCATCTGCACCGGGTGCTGGTGTTGCATTGATTTTATCTTGCATTACCTCTACAGGGCGTTTAATCGTATGTGTCATTTTACCACTAGCATCCACTGTTACGATAATTTGTGCTTCCTTTAAGGAAGGTGCATCTTCTTTAATCGAAATAGTAGCTGTACCCGGACCTTTGGATGTGATGACGATCTCTCCATCCTTTAAGGTAGCGGTTGCGACCGTTCCATTACTTGATGTAACTGTTGTACCAATCATGCCTACAGCAAGTGGATCTTCGTTGTCTGTATCTTCAATATTATTGGCTTTTAAAGTTTGTGAAACAAATGGATTCGGTGTGCCCCCATTGTTTCCACCGTCTGTTGATCCGCCACCATTAGATCCGCCTCCACTCGAAGGCGCAGTCGGTGTTGTTGGAGTTATCGGGGGGGTAGAGCGTTCTACCTGCGCGGTATTCGTCACATTTTTTATTGCTGAAGATATACCTCCCGGGTATTTTACAGCTTCCTCAGGCTTTATATTTACTGGCTTAATTAAAGTATCAATTGTAGTGTCTTTTGGGACAATCAGTTGACTTCCGTATTGTTTCGTTTCTACTGTCGACAGTTGGGCTTTGTTTTCAAGCGTTACTTTTATTGGCGTTTCAATTGTTAAATGGTTTGTTTCAAGCTGTCCTTTGACGACTACGTTCTGATTCCCATTAAAATGGATTGAATTAATTTTACCGGCAACTTCGATACCTGATACATTATTACCAACCTTAATAGATGGTGTAGCCTTGTTCGTGACAATTTCAGTGTTGTCACGATTCACAACAATTTCATCTACTGTTGTGTTCGTAAGCTTAATAACTGATTTCTGCTCACGCTTTGCTTCCCCTTCAATGATCAAGTTTCCGTTTAATGCAAGCCCATTTAATTCAATTTGCTTTTGGTCACCTTTTTTAACCGTAATATCACCAGTAATATTAGCATTTGCCAGCTTAATATAATCGCCTGCAATGGTTATATTGGCTTCGACAGTACCTCCAGCCAAATCCAATGTTAGCGGGTTATCAATAGTTCCTCCATTGGTCAATTCCAGGTTACGAATACCGATAATTTTTGTGCCAATTTTGATAAAATCTAAATTTGCCTCATTCAACGCTGCTAAATTTTTTGAATGAAGTAATGGCTGGAGCTCTTTTTTGATGTAAAATACCTGACCACCCATAGTCATTTTATTGCCGCTAATTTCAAAAATAATTTTCTCATCTGGTTGGCGGTTATCACGATAATCTGTTGTTTTCTCGGATCTTATTGTAAATGCTGCCATATCTCCGCGAGTTAGTGTCGAAATTCCACCATATTTTAGGGCGGATTGTCCGGTTGTAATACCTAGATCATATAAGATTTGAATATATGGAGCGGCCCAATTATTTTTTAATTGTGTATCCGTAAATGGTAAATTAATTTCTTTGGCGGGTTCTAGACCATAGCCATTGACAATAATTTTTGCCATTTGATTTCGTGTAATAGGTGAGTTCGGTTTAAATGTCCCATCCTGAAAGCCATCGATAACACCTGCTTCTTTTAATGCTTCTATGTACGGGTATGCCCAGTCACTCGTTGAAACATCCTTAAACGTAGGATTAAAAGATTTGGTAACATTTAAGCCTAGATTGAGTGCCAGAATTTTTGAGGCTTCTGCTCGTGTTAACAATCCTCCTGGTTTGAATGAACCATCTTTATAACCACTAACAAAACCACGCTCAAATAATTCATTCACATATTCATAATAATCCGAAGCAGCTTTGATATCTGTAAACGTTTCCCCATTCTCACTCGCTTTTATATAGTCCGGTGCCACAACGGTAAGTGCGCTTGTTGCAATCGTTGTAGCAAGTGCTACTTTAAAAAATTTGTCATATAATACGGTGTTTTTATTCATCCTACTACTTCCTCCTCGTGATTTAATTTCAGTTTGATAGATATGTCCTTAATTTAACGAAGTGCATCTGAACAAAATCTGAACAAAATTAAGACGCGATGGCGGATGGAGGCAGAGGATCGGTGCATCGCTTGTGGATGCTTCCGGGGAGGGGGGCGTTCATAAAGAAGTGAGAGGTACCCTTGGTTAGTCCGTTACTGGACTGTATGGCATTTTGGCGACGGCACAACGGTGGCGATCGAGATGGCACGTATACATTTTGATCTAACGAAACACCCGAGAATCCACGAGTGGTAACAAAGAAGAGGCCATCCCTGGGGTTGGCCTTTTGCTGGTTTTTTCGTAAGAAGCTTGTTTCATTAAGATCGTTATACTGGAGATTCTTCGCAACGCTGCATCAATCACTTTCATGCGGAGCGTCTTTGTAAAAAACACCTTCCCGCAGTTGATCTACAAATCCCTGCAACCACTCATAATACTGCTCGGCATGCTGAAGTTTATGCAAATCGCGCAAAGCATCTTCCCGTTCCTCCGGTGGAGTTGTTCTGGCGAGAATAATTTCCGATAACTGCGGAATGACCTCCCGAAGGCTTTCCTGCATCACGTCGATTTCCCGCTGAAGCTTGGCCCCGAAGAAGTTCTGAAACGTACGGAAAAAGTTTGTTTCGGCCAGATACTGATCCTGCCGTTCCCGCTTTTCCTCCAATTTATAGATCATCTGAGATTCGGTAAGCGAACGTACAGCATAACTCATATTACTTTTGCTCATGTTCATGGACGTTTTCATCTCTTCCAGTGTCATGGGGCGATCCTCAAAATACATAATGCCATACAGTTGGCCAAATGAATGATTGACTCCGTACAGATCCATGGTATTGGCAATGGCGTCAATGACTTTTTCCCTCAGCTCGGGCCGATAGGACAACGACGAATGGTTCTGGTCCTCGGCAGCTTCTTTTCCCACAATCTCACCTCTAGTATATGGATGGGACTCCCTGTTTCCTTTTCATATTTTACATGACCTCGCGTTATTTTAACATAACCCGGAATTAGTTTTTTCAAATGTATTATACAATCATTTTTGTACAGAAGAGATTAAAGGGAGTTTGAAAGCATGATTTTTAGAAAAATTAAATAAAATTTGGACGATTAGGAGTGTGCAAATTGCGTGTGAAACTATGGAGGGAGACAGAAGCGGTTCTCTTCACCCTTCCTGCCCTTATCCCATTACTCATTTTCTGGCTGGGGCCTTTGGGATACATTGTATATCTGAGTTTTACGGATTGGGACTTTATGAGTCCTGACAAATTATTCGTCGGTTTGGATAACTACAGCTATCTGCTAACCAATTCTGAATTCTATCGTTCATTAAAAGTTACGCTGTTGTTCGGTCTTGGAAGTGTAGTGCCTACGATAGTGGGCGGATTGGCGCTGGCCATGCTCATGAACAGCAAGATTAAGTCCTCCGGCCTGTTCCGGACGCTGCTATTCTCCCCTTGGGTGACCCCGACTGTCGCAGTCTCCATTGCGTGGTCATGGATTTTCGAACCTGAAGTGGGGCTGGCCAACCTGCTGCTTGGCTGGGTCGGCATATCCCCGATCGGCTGGCTGAAAGATCAGAACTGGGCACTGGTAGCTGTGCTCATCGTCACGCTGTGGAAATCGATTGGCTGGTCCATGGTATTCTACCTGGTCGCACTGCGTAATCTGCCATCCGATCTGCTTGAAGCGGCATCGATTGATGGGGCAGGCAGCTGGGACAAGTTCCGAAGCATTACACTGCCGTTGATTTCACCCACCACGTTTTTCCTGTCCATCATCCTGACGATCCAGTCGCTTCAGGCTTATGACCAGATCAACGTGATGACGCAAGGGGGACCGGCGGGATCAACAAGGACCTTGCTTTATATGTATTATCAATCTGCATTTGAGTCCTTCAATGTGGGCGAGGCTTCTTCCATCGCCGTCGTTATTATTCTGATCTGCGTTCTGCTGTCAGGAGTATCTTTCCTGCTCGGCCGACGCCTGGTGCACTACTGATGAACATGACCACTCTAAGCAAACATACAAGAAAAGATAATAGTCGTGAGGAAGTGCAGAAACGGAAACGGAAGATTCCTCGTGCAGGAAAAGGATTTGGATTTGCTACCGCACTTCGCTATCTGCTGCTTGCGCTGGTGAGTCTGACGATGGCATTTCCGTTCTACTGGATGGTCATTAGCGGTTTCAAGACGAATGACGAGATCTGGCAGTTCCCGCCAACCTTCTGGCCCGAAACGTTCCGTTGGAACAATTATGTGGATGCGTGGCAAGCTGCTCCGTTTGCCCGCTACATTCTGAACAGTACAGGGGTAGCGGCGGCGATCTGTCTGATCCAGGTCATTAACTCCAGCATGATGGCCTACGCACTCACCCATATGCGTTTTCGTATAAAAGGGGTGCTCACCGGATTGATTCTGGTGGGTTACATGATTCCGAGCACCGCGGTTTATTTGCCCAGTTATTTAGTGCTCAGCGAACTCAAATTACTGGATTCCTATACCGGACTGATTGTGTCCAACTGTGTCAGTGTGTTCTCCATCTTCCTGATCCGTCAGGCGTTCATGCAGGTGTCGCACGAACTGGTAGAAGCCGGACAATTGGATGGAGCGTCGCACTTCCGCATTCTGTGGACCATTATGACACCGCTGGTTCGTTCATCGTTTGCCGTGATGGTGTTGATTACATTCATTGACCAGTACAACAACTATTTCTGGCCGATGCTCATTACCAAAGACCCGAATCTGCAGCTGGTATCCGCAGGTCTGCGCAGCTTTTTCGTGGAGGGTGGAGCCTACGGTCTGGCATGGCCCCAGATCATGGCTGCCAGTGCCTTTACCATCGCACCGCTGCTTATCCTTTTCCTGTTTACCCAGAAAACGATCATGCAAAGTGTGAATATTACTGCCGGCGTGAACAAGAACTGATTTTCACAACATACTTTATATAGGAGGAATCAAAATGAAACTGGGTCAAGCGAGTATGAAATGGCGGAACAAATTAAAGCTCAGGTGGAGAGGGGGCATGTCGCTGGTACTGGCTGCAAGTTTCGCCCTGATCACCGCATGTGGTTCCTCAGCCGATAGCGGCACAGGGAAGGGTTCAGATGCAGCTGCTGCGAATGGAGCGGATTCTGCATCAAGTAGTCCGGTCGAGATTGAGTTCTGGTATGGTCTGGGTGGTAACCTGGGAGATAACATGAAGAAGACGATTGACGCCTTCAATGCATCCCAGAGCGACGTTGTTGTCAAAGGGATTGTACAAGCCGATTACACGGAGACGGAACAAAAACTGCAGGCAGCTATTGCCTCGAAAAAAGTACCCGCCGCTGTACTAAGCTCCAATATCGACTGGGCGCGCAAAGGGTACTATGCACCACTGGACGAGCTGATCGCTGCCGATCAGAGCTTTAACAAGGAAGATTACGTTCAGACCTTCCTGGAGCAGGGAAAAGTAGACGGCAAGCAGTATTTCTTACCAATGTACGGAACAACTCAGATCATGTATTACCGTATGGATGCGCTCAAAAAGAATAATATCGATCCTGCCACTCTGACGACGTGGGAGGCACTTGCTGAAGCGGCAGCGAAGATGAGCAAGCAGGAGAATGGCAAGACAACCTTCTATGGCTGGGAGCCGATGTGGGGTAGCGATAACATGATTGACGCCGTGCTGGGTAAAGGCGGGAAGATTCTGAGTGATGACGGCAAGACCGTAACGATCGATTCACCGGAATGGGTAGAGACGTGGGAACTGTTCCGCAAGTGGATTAATGAGGACAAGACCATGGGGATTCACTTTGGCGGACAAGGCTGGGAGTACTGGTACAAAACCATTGATGACGTGATGAAAAATAAAGCAGCCGGATACACAGGTTCCAGCGGTGACCAAGGAGATCTGGATTTCAGCATCGTTGCAGCCATGGAACAACCGGGCTGGGAAGGTGTAGGCCAAGGCAAACCTGTAGCGAGTGCAATCATGGCAGGTATACCGGCAGAAGCAAGTCCGGAACAGCAGCAAGCAGCTTATAAATGGTTGACGTATTTCTCGGAAACAGCGAATACAGCCGCGTGGTCCATGAACACAGGTTATATTGCAGTTCGTCAATCTGCTCAAGAAGATCCTGCTTTCAAAACGTTCAGTGAAGAGAATCCGCAAATTAAGGTTCCATTGCAGCAGGCTTCCCATGCTTCGGCTCCGTTTCAGGACCCGACCGGAGGCAAAATCAATGCTGCGCTGAAGGATGCAGCAGATCAGGTTCAGATTAATAACATTCCAGCCGCACAAGCGCTGAAAGAAGCCAAAGAAAAGGCTCAAAAAGAATTGGATCGCGTGAAATAACAAGGGAAACAAGCTTAACTTGGAGGAGCGGTGCAGTCATGTACCGCTTTTCTGACTTCTTAATTTAGCAGACAAGGAGCGTAACCGATGCCCGAATTAACGCTGGGGAACCTTTCGACCCCAATTGAGGCTATTTTATTTGACAAGGATGGGACATTGCTTGATTTTACAGCCATGTGGGGCTTCTGGACCGATTGTGTGATGGAGAACTTCCGGGAAGAGCTTGCTGCTCGTGCCCTTCAGTTCAACGCAGCAGAGATTCCTCATATATGGGGGACATTCCATGATGAGCAGGGTCGAATGAACGGTTATGATGTGCGAGGCCCCCTTGCCATGGGAACGATGGAGGAGGTCTACGCCGTATTAACTTGGCATGGCTATCGTGCAGGATTGAGCTGGGCGGAAGCGAAAATTATCGTGAGGGAATGTTTGCTACAGGCAGAATATGCAATGAATAAGGAGCGCCCTGCTCAGCCTCTCCCAGGTGTCCTTGCCTTTCTTGAGCAGTGTCGCAGCAAAGGACTGAAAATGGGCGTCGTCACAGCGGATGAGACCGAAAATGCCCTAAGTCATTTGAAGTGGATGGGGATTGACTCTTTTTTCACTGTAGTTGTAGGAACGGATCAGGTTGGACGGGGAAAACCGTTTCCTGACATGTTGTTGCTGGCGTGTGAGCGGCTGGGTGTACCTGCTGCAAGAGCTGTCGTGATCGGCGATACGGATGGTGATATGGAGATGGCTCGTGCTGCGGGGGCTGCCTGGAAGATTGCTGTCGGTGACCCTGCTCATATCAAGCTCGCGGATCTTACGGTTCGTTCGTTTGATGAATTGCTGGAAGTCGAGGTAAACCGATGACGAGTCATTCGTATACCGGCTGGATACTGCTTGCCCTGGCGATTGGATTGGAGCTGAGCGGTACGATTCTGATGAGGGTATCGGATGGGTTTACCCGCTTATGGCCTTCCATTCTTATGTTTGCCTGTTATGGAGCGAGCTTTACCCTGTTGAATTTTGCTGTGAAGTATATGCCGCTGGGTGTTGCTTATGCCATCTGGTCAGGCGTAGGCATTACATTGATTGGGATCGTGGGACATTACTTTCTGGGAGAACGTCTGAAGGCGATGTCGATCGTCTGGATGGGCTTTATTCTGATTGGCATTATTGGACTGAAATGGAGTGATTCCTGATGGGAAATGAAAATAAACACGAACAACCGATCGTCAGCTTCCAGGTCATCACCGATACTCATGTAAGAGAGCAGGCCGATCATATCCATAACCGTCATCTGGAGAAAGCACTGGAAGACATCGCAACATATAGTCATGGCAGCAGTGGAATTATGCATGTGGGTGATGTGACTGATCGTGGACTGCCGCAAGAATACCAGGAGTTGCAGCGTATATTGGAGACTCACAGCGAATCACTGCCTGAAATACGTTACACTGTAGGCAATCATGATATCGGAGCCATTCTATGGGGAGATCCGCCGCTGAATTTGACCACCATGACCCAGCATGAGGTGGGCGAGGTATTAGGGCATTCAGGGGATATGGGCCAAGTCGAGGCTCATGATATTGAAAAACCACAGAATTCCATCTCAATTGAAGAGTTATGGCAGAAGCGGTTGAGCGATTTTACAGCAATCACAGGTATGAACGGATCGTATCACGACCACTGGATCGACGGTTATCATTATATCTTCCTGGGTACGGAGCAGCCTCATCCGAAAGATTGTGATATGTCTGCCGATCAACTGCAATGGCTGGAAACGAAACTATCGGAGCAAGCATTGCCGGAGCAGCCGATTTTTGTCTTTCTCCATCAACCACTGATGGATACTGTTGCGGGTTCCATGAAGGAACAGGGTTGGTATGGCGTGAATCAGGACGCAGCATTAAAGGCTGTGCTAAGTCGTTATCCTCAGGTCATCCTCTTCTCTGGGCACACCCATTGGCAATTAGAGGCTCGGCGCACCATGTACGAAGGTGGCGGACAGCTGCCAACGATGTTTAATGCTTCCTCTGTAGCTTATCTCTGGACGGATGAGGATGAGCATCTGGAGGGAAGTGAGAGTCTACATGTGGATGTGTACCGCGATCGGGTTGTCGTTAAGGGTCGTAATCATGTAACCGGGAGCTGGATTGAAGGTGCAGAATATACGGTTCATTATCCGGTAAAAGTAAACGGCGGTAATTGATCCATACATCGTGTAAGTTGATGGAATATCCAGGGCAGCAATAGAAGACTTCGCTCGTTAATTGAAGCGGAGTCTTTATTATTACTGCAAAAGTTCCACGTGAAACGTAGCGATGGCGGTTGATTTTGGGCAAACTTGTAAATGGGACCAGCTGGGATTTATACTCAAATTATTGGAAACGCGCCAGCCAGTACATACGAAAGGGCGTTGAAGCAATAGAAGGTCATTCTTTGTGTACGTTATTAAACAAACCTTGAGACAGAATTTCATCAGCTCAAAGTTACACCCAGATCTGAACAATACCAGTCGTAAACTGGAACTATCGATCAGTAGAGAGGATGTATGTGCGCATGAGGGAACTTCAAGTGAATACAAGATATGGCACGGTTCAAGGAGAGCTTCTGCATGGAGTGAATGTATGGAAAGGCATTCCTTATGCTAAACCACCCGTGGGTGAATTACGCTTTCAGGCTCCGGTTCCACCCGAGTCGTGGGATGGAGTCAGAGAGGCGAAGCAATTCGGCCCTGAAAATATACAGCCAAGAAATCCTCAAACCGAGGCCATATCCGGACTGCCGCCGGTGGAATCGGAGGATAGTCTTTACCTGAATATCTGGGCACCTGAAAAAGAAAGCCATGATCCACTTTCCGTGATGGTATGGATTCATGGTGGATCGTTCGTTTCAGGCGCTGGCAGCCAGCCGATGTACGATGGAACACAACTCGTCCTCCGGGGAGACGTTATCGTCGTGACGATCAATTACCGCCTGGGGCCGCTTGGATTCCTGCATATGGCCCCGCTGGGAGAAGGTTTTGCATCCAACGTGGGTTTACTGGATCAGGTTGCTGCACTGCAATGGGTACAGGACAACATTGAGGCTTTTGGCGGCGACTCGGGTAACGTCACTGTATTCGGAGAATCTGCGGGCAGCATGAGTATTGCGGCTTTGATGGCGATGCCAGCAGCCAAAGGGTTGTTCCACCGTGCCATTATGCAAAGTGGAGCCTCGCAAGTCATGCCAGCAGAGCAGGCTTCAGCCATTCGTGAAGGCATGCTGAAGGTTCTGGGTGTGACACCAGATGACCTGCATAAACTCAAAACCATTCCAGTGGAGCAAATCATCGCTGCTGGCGAGACGGTCAAACAACAAAGCGGTGCAGGGATGGCCCTGTTGTTCCAGCCCGTACTGGATGGAGATACACTTCCGAACTCGCCTCTCCAGGCGGTAGAAAAGGGCGCAGCACAGGATATCCCTGTACTAATTGGAACCACTTTGCATGAAGGCTCGTTGTTCATTCAGCCTCAGGTGCCTTACTCCGAAGAGATCAATATGGTGAAGGCTGTTGATTTCATGACACCTGATCTGGAGAATCGGGCTGCCATTGCGGACAGTTATCCGAAGACTGCAGATGGCCAGGCCCAGGTAATGACGGATTTGTTCTTCTGGCGCTCGGCTGTGCAATATGCGGCAGCTCAGAAGAAGCATGCACCTGTATGGATGTATCGCTTTGATTGGGTGATGCCAGAGCATCCACTGCTGCAAAAATCAATTCATAGTATCGATATCTTCTTTGCTTTTAATACATTGCCTGTATTGAAGTTTATGAATGCCGAACCGGATGCCGCAGCAGCAGAACTTGCGGGTAAAGTGCAGGATGCATGGATTTCGTTTGCCAAGCAGGGCAAGCCTGAGACAGCGGGAGTAAATTGGCCTGCCTACGAAGATGATCGCGCTACGCTAATTTTCAATCATGAAGTGGAGTTGGTCCATGACCCGGAAGCTTCCAAACGTAAGCTGCTGGGGCTATAGTTCGACCACCTCTGGACTTCATCTTAACATAGTTAAAAGGTGTGTCTCGTCATTGGCTGACGAGGCACACCTTTTTTTACGATGGATCAAACTTGAAGACTTTAATGGCAAACGATACGGTACTATTCTTCACCCGAACCTATGTGCTGTGAGGTGGAATGAGTCCAGCATTTACTTTCGGGATGCTCTTGTCTTAGACACATCATCACAGTAAAACGCTCGCTTGCCCCGGGAGAACAGCACCAGTATGACATGAGCGAACAATACCAGGAGAATCAGCACATGCAAACCAACAATGCCGACAGAGAGCCATATTTTATAGGGCTCAAGCATCGCGTTTTTGTTTAGCAAAGCATACTCGTTTATGATTTGAGCAATGGTCACAAACAGCCAAGGGACGTAAAGCGCGAGCAATCTTTTGAACAGGGAACTGCTGGAAGGCTCGCCAGTCCGTTGATCAACATATCTGAATCGCATCAGGGCTGAACCTGGTGTTCTGCCTTCTTTCAGGGATGGGATAAAGAAAAATACAAACAGCATCGCGATCATGGTATTTAGCATAATGGTCATAGCATTTGTATGGGTTAGATTGAAAATAGACATTAAATTGGTTGCAAACACAACAACTACACTATCAATGATAAGCGCCAGTAATTGAGGTACAGGATAGACCTTGTTTTGTTCGAGGATTTGTTCGCTTTTCGCCTGAATACTTGCACGAGATGGGAATAAGGCAAGCAGGATGGGAGCTGCGAAGAATCCAAGCACCGTTCCTGAAGTATTCAGCAGGAGATCATCCACGTCAAACAACCGATACGGGCAATCATAAAAACCGTAGAAGCCTGTGATCTGGGTAATCTCAAAGAACAGGGATAAGCCGAATCCGCTTATTAAAGCCTGTTTCCAGTACGATCTATTTTGCCAAAAATACCGGATATACACGCCAAGTGGCATGAGAAGCATTACGTTGAACAGAACTTGCAGAAAAGCTCTGCCCTGAATCATTACCATATAGCTGGCGGGTTGAGACCAGACGATCGGTGTTTCTTTCATAATATCTTTTACAAAGGTGAACGGAAAAAGGTTGTAATATACGGTATCCGCTGCTTGCTGTGCACATGTATTACGCGTGGTCGGGAAAGGAAGAATAACCAGACAATACGCAGCCAGCAGGTAGAAAATAAATGAAAAGCTGACGCCAAATCGTGGCCAGCTAAAAAATCCATCTTTCCGATATCCGTAGATCAACCAAGGCACCAGCAAAAACATGGCGATAAGGACAAAAATAAAAAAAGCCGTTTGGACAGGAAAAACATAGGGTGACATAAGCAGAAACTCCTTCTAATCGGAAATGGATATCAGCAATTCGTGTGAGACACGACTTTAAGAATAGTATTTGTTATCAATTGTTCTTCTGGAATTTTAGTATAAGAAGCCTTCCTTAAATCAGGGGGCGGGGCAATCTTAAATTTAGTTTAAAATCAATTAACCTCGTGCCGATGTGGAACAATGGACTGCATTCCCGTATACTTGCGAGGAAGCCACAAAATGAATGGAGAGTTTAATACATATGTCTAATTTGCCTAATTGCCCCAAATGTAATTCCGAATACACGTACGAGGACGGTAATCTGTTGGTGTGTCCAGAGTGTGCGCACGAATGGAGGCTAGTGTCTGAACAAGAGAATGCAGAAGAAAGTAAAGTAGTACGCGATTCAAATGGTAATGTCCTGAATGATGGCGATACCGTTACGGTCATTAAGGATTTGAAGGTGAAAGGCAGCTCGTTGGTAGTTAAGCAGGGCACCAAAGTCAAAAACATTCGTCTGATTGACGGTGACCATGACATCGACTGCAAAATCGACAGCCTGGGCGCAATGAAGCTGAAGTCCGAGTTTGTGAAAAAAATCTAGCATCTCCTCTTAGGCATCGCTGGATTGCCATGTTACTGGTCTTGTCTTAAACCATAAAGAACGTTCATTTCTGCAATGCTGTGGAAGTGAAGGTTCTTTTTTGTTGTGTGGAGAAAGGGTAAGAATGAACCTTTGAAGGATCGGCTTTGTCTATAGATTTGAAAAGGCTGATGCAGAGAAAGGAGGGAACCTTTTGAACGAAAAGGAACTGTTTGAAAAGTACAACAAGGATGTGTACCGAACTTGTTATTACATGCTCCATCACGCTCAGGATGCAGAAGATGTATGCCACGATGTTTTTATTACGGTGTTTCGTCAGGATTGGCAGAAGGTTGAATACATGAAGACATGGCTGATGAGAATTACGGTGAATCATTGTCTTAACTTTCTGAAGAGGGAGCGCACAGCAAAGCAGCGGGAGAAAAAGCAGTTTATTCTCACGCCTCAACGAACGGCTGATCCGGTTGATACGTTGATCGAGCATGTGGAGGAGTCCGAGGTCTGGGCACAATGGGTTCATGAGCTGCCTGAGAAAATACGTTCAGCGATTCTGCTGCGTTATATGAATGAATTAAGTTTATCCGAAGCTGCAGAGATTCTGGAAGTACCACTGGGCACGGTGAAGTCAAGAGTTTATAAGGGAATTCGATTGCTTAGGAAAAAATGGGACCAAGCGAGAAAGCAACATCAGAAAGGGGAAATGTATAGTGAAGCATACGGAAAATCTGTTGTCTCGTCATCTGAAAAATGATGAGGATATTCGCTATCCCGATTTCGATGCCATGTGGGATCAGATAGTACAGGATCGGGTGCGTTGCCCTGAACTTCATGTATCAGAGAATAAAGCACATGTGCAACAACACTTCAAATGGAAAAAGACTGCATTGATCGGAACCGCTGCAGTTATTCTCATGGCGACGCCGGTATATGCAGCAGTCCACTACAATTGGGGTGATCTTTTAAATCACCGCAGTGGTATCCAGAATGCCATGCAAAAGGAGCTTGGACAGAAACTGAATCAGTCCGTAACAGTAAAAGGGGTAACATTAACTCTGGATACAGCCTTTTCCGATGATAATCGCACAGTTATTTTGTATACACTGGACCCTGGTAAGTATAAAGGTGATACCGTAAGATTCCCTTCTATTGGCCTGCGAGATGAGAGCGGCAAGCTAATTGAAGGGAGATACTACCATGTTCCTGATCAGACTGATGGCAAGTTTAAAGGGTACTTTGAGACGGAGTGGACACCATCAGGAAAAGAAGCGAATGTCGAATTCACTGTAGGTGGAATCCAAGTGTTAGTTCCGGAAGAAAAGGAAATTACCCTAGATCCGTTACAGCCACAATCACAGGTGTTCAATATCAACAAGGATGGTTTGGGTGAACTTGTAGTTAGCGCATTCAACGAGAAGGAAAATAAGATGATGTTGTCTACATCATTAACCTTTGATCAACCGGAGGTTCGTGACTACGCCTTTCCGCATTTAAAGATATATGATCAGAATGGACAGATGGTGGAGGAGAATGCACCGAGCATAAATGGCAAGCCTGGAGAACATGGTGAATATATATCAGAACAGTTCTATAACCTGGAGACGTTGAAGCAACAAGCAGCAAGTTATGTACTGGCTTATAGTAAAGAAGAAAGCAAAATGGACCAACCACTGGATATCGGTATACGTCTGGATAAAACAGAGATGCTTAGTGGTACGAGTACAAGAGTGCTAAATATACCTCTGGAGGATCAGTCGGATGGAGCAGTCATCAAGGAAGCCATAATTACACCCACCCAAATCAGGCTGATCGTTACTCATAGCGAATATTTCATGCAATTACCATATTTGAAATACACACTTGATGTAAATGGCAGCAAGTTAATTGGAGGGGTATGGCCGTCGGACGATCCGGCACATGAAGCGGAACTGCGCTTCGAAGTAACCTCTGGATTGGAAGTTAATCAGGATACCCCAATGACCTTGTATGCCCGCCATAAAGTCAATTATATTCAGGGTGAATTTGAGCCAATTACCTTATCCGAGATTGGGGAGAAACCACAATACATTAATTCGAATCTGGGCGATTCTATAATCCATTGGACATATTACCGTAAGGACGGTGATTTGTACGTGGAGAGATATAGTGATGATCTACATTTTGGTGGAATTAATCAGACCTATACGATCCAGAAGGGCAAACGAAGTTATGGTACTCCGGCCAAGACTCAATTTGCGGGTGACGGAAAAAACCTGGGTATTGATCGGTATAATAATTACACATCGGATTCAGCAATCGTATATCCGTGGATGTACAGCACAGAAGAACCGGAACGTGAAGTAGCTGTGCAACTGGAAAATAAGAATTGACAGGAAATATTTAGAAGTACTATACTGAGTAAAATTTAACAGTCAAATGCATTGATCAGGAGTATTAAGGCACAAGGTTTGGTCCAGAGAACTGTCGTTATGGTGCAAGGCAGTCCAACCTATCCCCAACTCACCTGTGAGCAGCAGGATCGAATCGTAGTTACGTAAGTATCGTCATTGTTCAGCACAGGGAAGGGCTGGATGTTGAAAATGATGCTATACGCTGACTTCATGTAGATCCTGACGGTTAACCTCCGTCATCAGGTCCTGAGATGTTATGGCAGGATAGGTTGGAGCACGATGTATCCAATCCTGTTCATGGATCAAAAAAGAGTGGTACCGCGAAGGTCAGACCTGTCGCCTCTTAGTTGAGGCGGCAGGTTTTTTGTTTTTTTATATGGCCTTAATGTTGAGAAAAGGCAGGTGCAGAATCATGGAAAGATCACGTGTGATTGAGTATTATTCCAGATTTGATGAGTGGGGGAGGCTGGACCGGGAGCCACTCGAGTTCATCATTAACATGCATTATATCCGAGAGTCCCTTCCGGCAACCGGACTTGTGCTGGACAATGGCGCCGGACCAGGCAAATATGCGATGGAGCTTGCCAGGCTCGGATACCATGTCACACTGTCAGACCTGACCCCTGCATCTGTGGATATGGCTCGGCAGAAGGCAATGGAGTTGGATTTAACACAGCAGTTTGATGGATTCCATGTATTGGATGCGACCCATCTGAACGGCATTGCAGATGAGACGTATGATGCCTCTCTGATGCTGGGGCCGTTGTATCATCTGCAGACGGAAGAAGAGCGAGTGGCCGCGGTACGGGAGCTGCATCGGGTCACCAAGCGTGGGGGAACTGTGTTTGTAGCGATGCAGAGCCGCATGCGAATGGGCATTACCTCTTTGCAATTCCCGCAGCAATGGAAACCACATGACCATATGGAAGCTATCCGGTCTTTTGTGGAAAAGGGGACATTCGATCATCTGGATCAAGGACGGTTTACGGGGGCGTACTATTTCAACATTCAGGATATTAACCCGTTTATGGAGCAGCACGGATTCGAAACGGTAAACCTGATTGGATCGTCCAGTCTGAGAGCTATGCTCACAGAAGAGCAGCAGCAATATTGGAAAGAACGCGGGGAATACGATGAGTTGATTCACTACATGATTGAGGCGGCCAAAGACCCATCGATATTGGGAATCTCGTCTCATCTGCTGTACATTGGGAAAAAGAAATAATCATGAAATCATTGGATTCTGAGAAGAATATTTCACGAAAGTGCCCTCTGGAAACAGGGGGCACTTGTATTTTTCATCAAAATAGTTCAATATTAAGATAAATAACAAAAGGTGATCTACTTACAATAGGTTAGATGAACGACGGATCGCTTCATACCAGGGAGGAATAGACAATGGAAATCGGAATCAGTACATTTGTGGAGACGAACCCAGATGTAAACACAGGAGAACTTATAAGCCATGCGCAGCGTATTCGCGACGTCGTTGAAGAGATTGTTTTGGCAGATCAGGTGGGGCTGGATGTATACGGCGTGGGAGAACATCATCGTGCCGACTATGCCGCTTCATCACCAGCTGTCATTCTGGCCGCCGCAGCTTCACAGACCAAACGCATTCGCCTAACCAGCGCTGTAACGGTGCTATCTTCGGCTGATCCGGTACGGGTTTTTCAGGATTTTGCAACGCTGGATGGCATTTCGAATGGGCGTGCGGAAATTATGGCAGGGCGGGGATCATTCATCGAATCATTCCCATTGTTCGGCTATGATCTGAATGATTATGATGAATTATTTGATGAAAAATTGGAGCTGCTCTTAAAGCTGCGTGACTCGGAAAAAGTAACTTGGGAAGGCAAACACCGCCCTTCCTTTAACAATCTGGGCATCTACCCACGTCCGGTACAAGAGAAGCTGCCTGTATGGATCGGTAGTGGCGGTAACCAGGAATCGGTTGTCCGCGCAGGTCTGCTTGGATTACCGCTTGTCCTCGCTATTATTGGTGGTCGTCCTGTTCAATTCGCGCCACTGGTGGAGTTGTACAAAAAAGCAGCCGCACATGCAGGTCACGACGCTTCCAAACTGACTGTGGCTTCCCACTCTCATGGGTTCATTGCGGATACAACAGATGAAGCCGTGGAGAAATTCTTCCCTCCAGCTCAGGCTGTAATGAACATACTGGGCCGTGAACGCGGCTGGGGACACTACAGCCGTGCAACCTTTGACGCGGCACGCAGTCTGGAAGGCGCATTGTATGTGGGTGATGTGGATACCGTGGCTCAGAAGATTATCTATCTGCGCAAAGAAGTGGGTATTACACGCTTCATGCTACACACTCCCCTCGGTACGATGCCGCATGAAGAAGTGATGAGAGCCATTGAATTGCTCGGCAAAGAAGTCGCTCCCAAAGTCCGTGCTGAAATCTCGCGTTGGGAAGCTGAGAACGAAGCCGCGCGTTAATTAGCGATAGTAATCCCTTATATATAATTATAAAAAGGAGCAGGTTCCTTCATCCGAGCGATGAAGTGCTTGCTCCTTCTTTCGTTTCCTTATCCATTCATGGCTTAGCCATTGGAGGATACTCCAACAAGTGAAAGAATAACCATGGACAACGTATGATCATATAGCCGTTTCGCGGCATCTTCACTCTCAATATGGCCTCCCAGGTACAGATGGATGACACCATGCAGAGGGGCCCAAATCATACGGACTGCAAGCAGGAGATCGTTCTCCTTAAGCATTCCCTGCTCAATTGAGGCCGCAACCAAGGAAGTAATTTGTTTGAGGGCAGTTGCTGTTCCTTGCAGACTCTCTGCATCTGGTTTGAATTCTGCAAAAGAACCACCAAACATCAGCTGATAGAAGCTGGATTGTGTAATCCCGAAATCCCAGTAGGCATAAGCGAGATCGCGAAAATAATTCTCGAATGATGCTTGCTGAGGCACGGATTCAAACGATTGGGATAGGAGGGCGCACCCCTCCATATATAGATATTTAGCTAACCCTTCTTTCTTGCCGAAGAGGTTATATATGATTTTGGTGGAGCACTCCATTCGTTCTGCCACACGCCGAACCGTGACGGCTTCGGGACCGTGCTCTTGCAGCAAAGATGCGGCGGCATGCACAATATTTTGGCGCAGGTTTTCGGAGTGCTGGAGTCTGGCTTCCTGAAAGGTAGTGACCGTGTGAGCGGATTCTTTGGAACCCGAATTGTGATCTTTCATCTATCTCATCCTCATACATCCATATTGTTGTTTAACGGAAACTGTGTTTCTTATCGTCATTCTACTGTTTTACGCTGGAAATCGTCAAATGATCAAAAGAAGTTGACAGTAAGAAGACAAGAGAGTACGATGGTTTCATTAGGAAACAGTGTTTCCAATAAAAAACGAGTGTTTAAAAAAGGTGGATGAGATATGAAGCAGGTTCAAAATCAATGGGTCCTCATTACGGGGGCTTCTTCAGGAATTGGGCAGACTTTTGCATTGGAGATGGCGTCAAAAGGCAAACATGTGGTCTTGGTGGCCCGATCGGAGTCCAAATTGCGTCAACTAGCAGAACGGATTGAGCGAACCTATCAAGTGAAGACGGAAGTAATTGTAGCGGATCTATCCCAGGCGGATGCACCACAACACGTTTATGAGGAATGTATGAATCGAGGAATACAGGTCAATGTATTAATCAACAATGCGGGATTTGCCACGCATGGAATGTTTGAGCAGGTGGATGGTGCACGGCAGCAGGAAGAGATTATGCTGAATGTACTCGCAGTCATGAACATGACCCATCTTTTCCTGCCAGGCATGCTGCAAAAACGGAACGGTACCGTCATCAATGTCTCTTCAACGGCTGCTTTTCAGCCTGATCCATACATGGCTGTATATGGGGCTACGAAATCTTTCGTTCTTTCTTTTACAGAGGCGTTGTATGAAGAGAACCGGAAGCGAGGCGTTCAGTTTTTGGCTTTATGTCCTGGCTCGACCGATACCTCATTCTTCGACGTAGTAGGAGCCGAAGAGGCCTCGGTAGGCAAACGGGATACGCCAGAGCATGTTGTGGAAGTGGCGATGAAGGCGTTGGCGTCAGGCAAGCCGTATGCTGTGCCAGGTGCCTCCAATTACTGGACGGCCCAGTTCGCTCGCCTTATGCCGCGCAGACAAATGCTGCGCATCGTAGGGGGCATGCTTCGGCCCCGTTCGAAGAGTGGCAAGCCGCAAAAGGCACAGGCTTAGGCGTACCATACCAAACCATACCAAACCATACCAAACCTACCAAACCTACCAAACCTACCAAACTCAAAGACGCTGCCAGCTGAAATACCCAACTGGCAGCGTCTCTATTTGAACAATCTTCAATACTGTGTAGGTCATGCTGCATCCAGCAGCGCCCATTGCAATCAACAGGTCGTACAATCTCAACCCGCGAACAATTTCAATTATTTTGTACCTTGCCAGTCACCTGATTTCCGTTCTTAATCAGGGTGTAGCGAATGACCTCACCACTCCAGAAATGAAATGTTAGCTCGATCTGTGCGTCGTGCAGTTCTTTGAGCCAATCGGGCTGTAGTTTAATTTCATTCGTTTCATAAGAAGGAGCAAATGTGGTCAAAAACTCTTTGAACGGTGTCCAGTCCTGTGGCGCTGTATTCTCACCGGAAGCATACACAGCCTCCATCGTGGCAAGCTGATCACCTTGAAACTGGGTCGGAATGGAGAAGGTGTCTACCGTACCTGTTGCCCCGCCCAACTTGGGCTCCGTAGACACAATTACATTCCATTTCCATTCTGCGCCCCGATTGAACTTTGCTGTAAGTATCCCATGGTTCCCAATTTTCTGAGTTGAGCGGATCATCCGTGATAACGCAGCGGATTTGACGGTTAACGTGTTGCCGTTGAACGAATAATCCGTGCCAGCTTTTAGCATCTCCTCACCCGCATACAGGGCAACCAGCTTGTTTCCGTTTAACTTGATCGTCAATGGTCTGTCTCCCACAGGCGCACCTTGTTTGAAATAGAGCAGATCGCATTCTCCCACGGCAGAACGTCCTGTCCAAGACGCTTGGATCATCTGAAATAAATCGGTGTCAGCCCACTGAAATGTTTGTCGATTCAGATGCTGACCGTTGTCCCATAACATGGACGCGATCTTTTTTTCTTTTAGCTGATGACCGATGAATTCAAAATATTTCAGCTTCTCTCCCTGTTCGATGACATCCGTATGTTTGTCGAAACCGAGCAGGCCGTATTCGCCCAGAATAACCGGAATACCTTGAATAACCAGCGTGTTGTACACGTTATTAAACGTACTGGCCGCATCATTTTTCGTATCCGTATCGAAGGTGGTATGCCCCGCAATGTTGACGCTGAACGGCCAGTATCCGTAATAATGCACCGTAGCAATCAGGTTGTGGTCCTTTAGCCCAGCTATCGTCTGCTGCAAACTGTCGAGTCTCACCTGTGTTGGTGAACCTTCCAGCGTAGGCAGGACCAACGGGCGCTCAGCGTTATTTTCACCTGTTTCTCGTACCAACTTAACAAATGCAGTGTTCAATTCATGCAAAAGCTCCAACTGTCGCGCCTCATCAATATTGCTGCCTGAGCCCATGTCGCCTGCATTTGTTGCTCCGCGGTGAAAGCGCGGTTCGTTAACACTTTCAAACATCAGCTTACGTGGTTCATCTTTGAACTGCTTGGCAATCTGAGTCCATACTGCTTTATAACGGGAAAGCACCTGATCATGGTCCGCCTCCAGTTGACTGATCCAGAGATAGGAATCATGGTGAACGTTCACGACGACATAGAGATTGGCGTCAAGCGCCCATTGGACAACCTCCTGAACACGCGCCATGTAGGCCGGATCAACAGTGTAGTCTGGTGCGTCACCCATATGCCCATCCCATGTGACGGGAATGCGAATACTTCGGTATCCCTGAGCAGCGATCTGCTGTATCAGTTCGCGGGTAACTCTCGGGTTGCCCCAATACGTTTCGTCAGGACCGACCGTATCCAGGGAATTTCCCAGGTTCCATCCCGGCTGCATCCCGTCAACATAGGTTTGAAGTGGACCCAAAGCCGTCGTTTCATGTTGTCTGGCAAGTTCAGACTTGGCTGCAGATGCAGGCAAAGGAAGCAGAATAAACAGACACAGGGTGATGCAAACAAGCGTAAAAAAGAAATGGTGGCTACGTGGGTTCATGAGGGCTCCTTTGGATGGGTATACTCGTTAATCTCGTGTGTGAAGCTTGATGTATTGCATTATATCAAAATGAACATCTGCATGAATCATGTATTTTCACCCCTGCTCCTGCGCGTTCTTCGACTCATACTTCTCCCGGTGCTCCTGCTTCATTTTCACATAATCCGGGTCCGTTTTGGCGATCTCCCATTGTGCTTTGAAAATGGCTGCGGATTCAGCCTTCACCTTATCATTCTGATAAGGCAGGATGGAGCCGTCCTCCTTCGAATATTTGCGTCCGCCTTTATGATTCGTATACCGCCGGGCCCGCGTATAGCCCATTTGCAGAAACTTGCGTGCCATATCCATACCGACAAAGTCATCCTTTTTCTTATACTCCAAAAATAGTTCGTAGATCTTCTGCGAGGATTCTGTCGCAATTTCGGGTGTTTTGAACCGCCAGTATGGTAAAATCTCGCTTTTGTAGGGCTCCACCATTAATACCCCTTGCTCTCCCCGGCCAACGGTATACAGTTCAGGCTGCTTGCGCAGATCAAGCTCCTCGTAATTGAGGCTGTAATCAAACTTTTTCATGGACTCCGCTCCTTCTTGAAGATTATTGTTGTTCCTTTCCACCTCTTTACCCCGATTCTTGTACAACAAGCACGGTTAATGGAAAGAAGAGCAGTACATACATAGGAGGGATAAGGGTATGGGCATGTCCGGCAGATATCTTGTTGTCACCAAGGAATTGGTTGAATCCATTAAATCAGGTGAAGTCAGTGTTCATGATTGTTCGGTCGAGCTGGATATTGATAAAACGTGGCAGATGCTTCAGTTTACGTTGACTGGTGAAGTGGTGGAGGGGCAGCCCCCTCTGGGTTATGTGGTCCCTTTGTCAGGCGAACAATATTTGGGCAACTATTCAGACATGGATCTGTTCCTGCTGAACAATGAACAGGTGCTTGAGGCGTATATTGCGTTAGAACAACTGACACCTGAAGAATTGAAGAAACGGTTTAGCCTGGAACAAATGGTAGCTGAGGGCGTGTATCCTGTCATGGAAGATTGGGATGCAGAGGAGACATTCGATGAGATCGTTCAGACACTGAATGATGTTCAGGCTTTATATCAGGCGACGGCTGCAAGCGGGAACGGAATTGTCTTTTATATTTTCTAAGTTCCCACCTCCGTCTGTTTAATTTGTCATTATTCCGGTTATTGATAGAAACAAGGCACAGATTGCCTAAAATCCGGTAGAAGAGAGGGAATACGATATGACACAAGACCAGAACGAAGAGAACAAAGCCATTCAAGACGACGAGCCGGATCAATTTGAAACCCCTGCACGTACCGATGGTAAAGAATCGGATGAGGACACTGAGTCCGAGTCTACAGAAAAAGAATAAACTGAACTGTTTATGATTCGACTAGGCATATTGTTGTTGAAGCGAATTACACCAAATTTTAAATATGCGTCATACCCGAGGTCGGACCATTGTTCGGCCTTTTTTGGTATTTATTTATGGACCCGGTTTACAACAATTACCTATAACCCTCATAATAGGAGTGAACCACATTTTTCCTAAGGAGGAGATCGTATCAAAAATCACAAGCTAGTGAAGTGGATTGCCGTACCACTCGTTTTGATGATGGTTGCGCTAACGGGATGTCAGGCCGTAGGTGGCGTAGATATTGGCAAAGCCGTTGTCAACAGTACAACCGTCAAGTCCGGTGAATCCAAACAGTCGATGCATATAAAAATTGAACCTACAGCAAACCTCGTCGATGAGGATGCGCTTCAAATGATTGAACTCATTAATTCCGTTTCATTGGATATTGAAGATGCCAAAGTAAAGGACTCCAGCACGGCGTCTGTCAAAGGTACACTGAGTATGCAAGGAAAGAAATTGCCTTTCCATCTGTCGATGGATCAATCGGAAATGGTCATTGATGTAGACGGAGCGCAAAAGCCTCTATACATATCTTTGGAGGATGACACGCTTCCTATGCTAGATACGAAGGCGTTGGAGAAGCAGATCGAGGAGCTTTCCCCGAAATTGCTGACTTTTGCGCTCAAACATTTGTCCAACCCGAAAAATATTTCCGTAACTCCGGTACAGGAATCGGTTAATGGTGAATCGCTGAGTCTCTCCAAGCTGCATGTGGAGATCAGTGGAGAAGAGCTTCTTGCCATGGTTAAACCGTTTCTGACAAGTGTTGCTCAGGATGAGCAAGGACTCAAAGATCTGATTGGAGATCTGTATGATGTGTTCTACCCTATCCTCGTTACATTCAACACGGTTGATACTGGCGACGGCAGTGCCCTTCCTTCTACGATTAGCGAATCACGGGATGCCGAAGTTGCTTCATTGTATGAAATGATTAAGGGTGGTCTTGACGAGATTCTTGCCAATTACGACAAGGAACTAGCCAACTTGTTGACCGAAACACCTGAATTGAAGACGGTGTTCGGAACGGAGACCAATCTCAAATTGGACTTTTATCTGGACAGCGCACTGAATATCCGTAAACAGAACTATGATTTCAAAGTAGCGTTGCCTGCTTCTGAAGATCTGCCGATCAAATCGGTATCCGTATACGGTGACAGCGAACTGTGGAATATTGGTGGACCAGTGACTGTGGATGCCGTGGACAAAACGGCGGGTGCAATAGATCTGATGCAGGGAGATATCACGCCAGGTCAGATGTTGCGCAATTTCGATTCCAATTCACTTGTGTATCAGCTGTTGAAAGATGAAGCGGGAATCACCCGTAAATATGTCATGTTGTATCCGGACGACGAATCCTATGGCGCAATCACTGTTAAAAATACAACATTTGTTCCTCTACGCTATCTGTCCGAAGAATTGGATGCTGAAGTGAAATGGACCAAAGGGTCGGATAAAATCGTCGTGATTGACGATATCACCGGTGATGAGATTGTCTTGACTGTAGGTTCCAAGAAGGCAACCGTTGCAGGCAAGGAAGTAACGATGGTCGAACCCGCCTTTGTGGGCAAAAACGGCAAAACTTACGTCCCGCTGCGCTTTATGGCAGAATCTCTTGGGGCATCTGTAGATAAGGAAAAAGAAACAGGCTGGATTTTCATCGACCGGCCATAATTAAGATTTGTATGTAAGCCTTAGTTGAGAGGGGATTTCAGAGTATGCCAGATTTCTCGTAATGATCATGAAAGAACACAATGAAAAAATTCCGTTAGACCATTAACGGGATACGTGTGTCCTTTTTGACCCATTACGAGGAGCTTCGGCGTTTCTGAAATGATGAAACGAATCGGGGAGTGCCTCTATTGGAGGTGCTCCTCTTTGTCGTGTCATCCCAAATAAATCCCCCAGAGGTGTTATATATGAAAAGTCAATTGACCATCCAATCCAGTTCGATTACATTACGTCCACTAACGCTGGAAGACCAGGACGCGCTGTATGCATTAACCCGACAACCTGAAATCACGGATATTCTTCCCGAATGGAGGATGACAGAGGAACAGCTGCATGGTTTTCTGCAATTTGTTGTTGGCAGTTACGAGCAGTTCGATCCAAAAGATGTACGGGTCATGCTGGCAGTTGTACACAACAAAGACCAGCAAATCATTGGTTGGTGTGGTGTGTTTCCCAATGACATGCTGGATAGTGATGATCGTGAAGTGGCTTACGCCATTTCACGCGATTATCGGAATAAAGGGTATATTACAGAAGCAGTGAATGCCTTAACGACATACTTGTTCGAAAATACTCTGTTGGACCGAATCGTGGGTATTGTGAAGCCGTTTAACCAGCCTTCACGCAAGGTGCTTGAGCATGCCGAATTTCGTTATGTCTCTCGCAGAAAACTTTCGGATCAGGCAGATTACGATTACTTTGAGCGACATAAAGTACAGCCGGCACCAGCATCTTCACTGGGGCTGCAATCTCAAGTTCAGCTTCGTCGTGCATGCCAAGAGGATGCTGAAGTGCTTACGGAGATATGCACCAGAGCCTTTGACCATGCGATTAGAGTCTGGGCTAAAGGAGACACAGTTCCGGACAGCAACCTTTGTCCACCAGGCTATTCGTCTGTTCGTATGCACAGTTACGTGATCCGTGAATGGGACTATTACGTTATAGAATGGGATGGGTGTACCATTGGTGGAGTCAGTGTCAATGTATTGGGAAGCAGGCATGCGAGACTGGATAAAATCTTTATTGATCCCGTTTGTCATGGTCGGGGTATAGGATCTCAGGTCATCAGGCTTGTTGAGGCCGAATTTCCCGAGATTGGGGTATGGAAGCTGGAGACCTCGGGAAGACATCGGGATAATCATCATTTTTATGAGAAAATGGGTTATGTCTGTCTCCATGCGTCTGAAGATGAATATGGATATGAGAAAATCATAACAATAGAGCCTGTAATCCAGCTCCCATCTGAGGAATTATCCAACGTTAAGGGTGAGACAGTTACTGAATTTTACCAAGCTGATCTGGATTCAGTTCGCTTCAGCACCAGCAATCTTCGGGATATCCGGATGACCGATTGCAACCTGAGTGGGGGCAAATTCACCAATCTGAATATGACCAGCATATTACTGGCCGATTTGCGTTTAACAGATAGCAAGGTTGAATTCTGCGCTTTGGATGGTGTTCATTTCCAGGATACACATCTCGGCCCAGATAGAGTACCCATGCGTTGGGAACATTGTGACCTCAAGGGCAGTCATTTCAATGACTGTGATCTGTCCGACGTACAGTTGGAACAGTGTCAGGTGGCAGGAATGAAGATTAATGGAGTGGCTATAGAGGAGTTATTTGCTGCGTATGAGTCCATGAAGGCAAATAGATAAATGTACTTATATAGCAAAAAGAGAACGCCCGTTTCCGACCTTTGTGTTGGAAATGGGCGTTTTTTTGATGTTACTTTGTAAACAGTCAGCTGTGCTGCAAAGCCTGCGGCTTTTTGCTAAAGCCGGTGCTTCCCGCGGTAAAGCCCATCTGTTGGTAGAATTTATGCGCAGCTTCACGATCCGGGCGATTGCCGCTGTTTAGAGACAAGGAATCCACGCCATGAGTGGCTGCCCATTGCTCTGCTTCCAGAATAAGCTGACGACCGATGCCGGAGCTTCTGAACTGGTCATGCACGATAAGAGCCATAATACGGCAGTGTTTTCCGTTTTTTTCATATAGGTAAGATGTTTGGAGTCCAATCAGTCCAACGACACGGCCACGGACTTCGGCAACCAACGTTGCAAAGTTTGAATCCGCAGCGATGTGCGAATAACGCTCCTTCATTTCGGCATACGTAGTTGGATAACCGAGTTGATCCATAAGAATGACCATATCCTGCAGATCTGCAGGGGAACTGTTACGAATCGTTACACTCAGACTCATGATCGTGTTGCCTCCTTTTGGCGTTCTTTTAACGAGAGATCAATGATGGAATCCAGCAAACTGGCAAAGGAAATACCAGCAGCAGCAGCACTTTTGGGCAGCAGGCTGTTTCGGGTAAGACCCGGCAGCGTGTTCACCTCAAGCACATAGGGCATGCCATCCCGAATCATCATGTCCACGCGAGCATAGACACTGCATTTTAACACCCGGTAACAGGTTAGTGCCGCGGCTTCTACACGTTTGTGCAAATCCGCAGGCAAATGAACGACCTGCTCATCAGCGCCGCCGTCATTATATTTGGAGGTGTAATCGAAAAAATCGGCATTTGAACGAATCGAGATAACAGGAAGCATCTGACCATCCAGAATGGCGCAGGTAATCTCCTCGCCCCCAATATATTGCTCGATCATGACGACTTCGTCCCAGACGAGTGCTGCTTCTACAGCCGCATGAAGAGCCGAGGATTCCTGCACCACTTGCGTACCAATGCTGGAACCGCCTGAATTGGGCTTTACCACGACGGGATACGTTAACTGCTGCACAGCGGTTGATGACAATTCATCCAAACTGCTTACCTGAAGCCACTCGCCAGTAGGTACACCTGCATGCTGGATGAGGCGTTTGGACATATCTTTGTCCATGCATACGCTGCTCGCGAGGACACCACAGCCTGTATAAGGAACACCCAGCGACTCTAACGTGCCCTGAATTGTGCCATCCTCGCCGTATTTGCCGTGCAGAGCGAGCAGTGCCACATCCAATCCTGCGGCTTTCTCAATAAGATCACGTTTGCTATTGATCTCCACCGGAATAACCTCATACTTCTGTCCATCCAGATGGTTGATCATCTCCTGTCCGGTGAGCAGAGAAACATTCCGCTCCGAAGATGTACCACCCATTATCACGCCAACTTTCATGTGTAATCCTCCTCATTTCATTTGAGCAACCGTCTCGCCAATGATGCGAATGCCTTTGCGAATGTTCTCATCGCTGACTCGGGAGAAGCCCAAACGCATCGTGTTTTGTCCCTGGCCTGGTTCAAGATAAAAAGTATCCCCGGGCATGAAGGTAACGCCTTTTGCCTTGCAAGCCGCCAGCAGCTCCCTCGTGTGGTATTCTGGTGGGAATTGTACGAACAGGTGAAGTCCGCCTTCGCCGGAAACCCGGCACATCGGCAGATACTGCCGCAAGCAGCGGACGACCAGCTCATATTTTCGCTTGTACTCTGTGCGAGCCCGCTTCAAATATTTCTCGAAATTGCCGTTGCTCAGATACTGATAGAGCAGGGACTGATCCAGCGTCGAGGTATGAATGCTGCGCGCCCGTTTCATGCTTTCCAGATAATCAATCAGTGCCGCATCCGCAATGACCCAGCCTACGCGCAATCCCGGAAACAATACCTTGGAGAAACTGCCCAGATACACGAGTCCGTTCCCTTTGCCCACACTGGCAATCAGAGGGGAGACATGGGAACCGGAATAGCGCAGTTCCTCGTTAAAGCCGTCTTCAATTATCGGCACATGGTAATGGTTCATCAGCCGAATGATCTCTGTCCGTTTGGCAGGTGATGTGACGATCCCGGTTGGATTGTGGTAGGAGGGCACAAGGTAGGCCAGATCATACGGGTTTGCTGCAAGTTCCCGTTCCAACTGCTTCAGGTCCAGACCATCTGATTCCATATCCACACCAGTGAGATGGAATTGATGAAGTCTCAGATTTTTAACAGCGGTATGATGTGTCGGGTTTTCACACAGAGCCCTGCCGCTTTGTTTGCGAAGTGCGCCCAGTACCATATCAAAACCTTCCGTAAATCCGTTGGTAATCAGAATATCCTTGCCGGATAGGTCGACACCTTTATTTTCCATATATTGCAGCAGATACTTCATAAGAGGCCTGTAGCCTTGCGCATATCCGTAATTCAGCAGCACTTCCCCTTCAAGCGACATTCGGTCGAGGAAGGCTCTTTTGACATTATGCATGTCGAACAGCTTCTCATCGGGCGCGATGCTGGTAAATGAAATCTCACCGCGCTCCGAGCCAGAGCCATGCTTCATCAGATCATACTGCTCTGCCTGGATTGCGTAGTCGCTGACACGTTCGTTCCAGTCCAGCTGCCACCCGGAAGTTGCCTCAGGTGCATCGATGGTGGAACTTACGTAATTGCCTTTGCCTTTGACCGCGTAGATCAGGCCTTCCTCCTCAAGTTCAGCATAGGCCAGCAGAATCGTGCTGCGGCTTACTTTCATGAGTGTGCTGAGTTCGCGGGTGGAAGGGAGCTTTTGTTTGGCTTGCAGGCCGCCTTTGAGCATCAATCGCTTCATATAATCTTTGACTTGTATATATACAGGGCGGTCCTCCGTCAGTTGCAGATCGGAATACATCCCATCACTCCCTCTTTTGCTATCTTGCCATATTATAACCCCCGCAGAAAGAACCACGATACCTCTGTTTGCCTGCGGAGGTGGTTGGTTGTTTGCGCGAACGTAAAAAAGCCCTAGCATCATGCCGGGCTGGGGTGAAACGTGATCCATTTCTTTTATAGTGCTGCTGCTATAACTTTCTAGGTTGGCGTTGCATGACTAGTCTCTCTAGGATCGATAGCTATCTGTCCTTCTACGTGTGTCTATTTACTCTCGTACGGCTATAATTGCAGGCTTTCTAGGTCAATCCAATTCTATACTATCTTCGAAAATCTAGGATCTTTCTACGTTTGCTTGCTGCAAGGGTCGAATAGATGATGAATCGTAAAGCTATAAAGCTAGGTTCTTGCTAACTGTACTCTTGTCGTGCGCACGTAACAGAATTCAGTATGAAAAAGATGATCAATCATAGGGTACAATAGACGGAAGTAGATATAAAGACATATGTCTTAGTGCCCAAATTCTTCCTCATACCCCTATAGTACCACTTTGAATCAGGAAAGTTAACCTTTTTTTGAAATATTTGTCGTAAGTGTTGGAAAAAGCGTGAATAGTGCTGCTTATAGAATGAAATGGTGTCCTTTTGGGATATATGATAGGATGTAGACCTATAGATAATGAGGAAGTGAGCCTATTGATTAATATTACTGTGCCAACACCAGATGTCATCATCACGAAGCAGGCTGATCCACAGCTTAGCCACATTTATGGATTCACCGATTTCCACCTGATTACACGGGAAAAAGGTGGTATCTTCATGTTTTACAATGCCGATGATGAGTTGTTATTTGTCGGGAAAGCACGAAAATTAAGACCGCGCATCAAGAAACATTTTGAAGATACGGTATCACCAATGAAGTCACACCGCGAGGAAGTAACCACCATTGAAGTGTGCGTTATTGAAGATCCGGTGGACCGCGAAATTTACGAGACCTATATCATCAACACGATGCGTGCGAAATACAATGTAGATAAAGTGTTGTACAAATAAGTATCTCGAATGTGCTGAATAAAGTGTAACGTATTTTTCGCAAAGTTTTGGGACATATAGCCTATACCTTGCGTGAACAGACAAGGATGCGATCTGCGGGTTGCATCTCACGTCTGCTTGGAAGCAATAGAATTTTTTTCAATATGCAATTTAATATGTAGTTCGCAGAAATGGCAATGTAGAACGTAGAGATGGTAATACAGGATTAACCAAATACATAGAAGAGGTGATTGTTGTGATCGGACGTAGCGGTAACCCTACACTCAAAGATAGTACGTTTGAAGACTCCAGAGGATATGGAGATGATCGGTATCAAACCAGAATGACGATCAATGGTACGGTAAACAAGGCGTTTATTACGCTGGTCATCCTGCTGGGCAGTGCGTTTGCATCCTGGATGATGTTTTTCAATGGAGAGGAAGTGCTTCCTCTTGCATATGGAGGGGCGATCGTCGGATTTATTCTCGCATTGATTATTTCGTTCAAACCTGTTGCAGCGCCTTACCTTGTGCCGATCTATGCCGTGGCGGAAGGGATGTTCCTCGGTGCACTCTCGGCTACGTATGAATACTTGTATAACGGCATTACGCTGCAAGCCGCTTTGCTGACCATGGCTGTCTTTATTGCTCTGCTGATGGCATACAAGACCAGATTGATCAAAGCTACGGAGAATTTCAAGCTGGGGGTTGTGGCAGCAACCGGAGGTATTATGATTATGTATCTCCTCAGTTTTGTGCTTGGTTTGTTCGGGATTACCGTTCCCTATCTTCATGACAACAGCCTGATCGGAATCGGCATTTCTGTCGTCATCGTTATTGTGGCTGCGCTGAATCTGGTACTTGATTTTGATTTTATTGAAAGTGGTGCCGACAACGGTGCTCCGAAATATATGGAGTGGTACGGTGCATTTGGATTGATGGTTACGCTGGTATGGCTGTATATTGAAATTATTCGTTTGCTCGGGAAGCTGCGGAGCCGGGATTAATTACTTCAAATTTGTGCAAACTTAATTATGCAACTCGTCATCAAAAGCTAACTCGTGCCCAAAACACGCAGTTAGCTTTTTTTTCCTTTTACGGGATAGTCCTAACATCGAAATGTGTACATCAGCGATACTGACGCGGCTGCAACGATATGAAAAAACAGCGGTCAGGTTCTCTTTCGGAGGCAAAAGAAATCTCCATCATTGACGCAGGAATCCCAAGTTTCGAAAAAATCCCTGGCGGGTTCGCCAGGGATTTTTAAGCATGATTGTTATTGGAGGAGAGGGGTTTGTAACCCCTCCTTCATAATAATGCCTGATACAACTCTTCGATTGTGATGATATCCGGCTGGGTAGGTAAAGCTTCTCCTGCGGAACAAGCTGCTAACATATGCCCATGATCCAGTCGCAGGCTGAGGAATGGATAAGCGGCTGCTTCTGGCGAGTGCCAGTTTCCGTCAGCATTACGGATCATGGAGAATGAATCAAGTGGCATGGACAGGCCCATGCCTACGGCCTTGATGTAGCTTTCCTTCAGTGTCCATAGACGGTAGAAGGTTTCCAGCTGCATCTCAGTGGGCTCCGCATCCAGAAATTGACTCTCTGTGAGAGAGAAGAATCGCTCCGCAATCTTCATATCGGTGGGCGCTATTTTTTCCACATCTAAACCCAGATCAGCGTCACCGCCAGAGATTAAAGCAATCCAATCGCCGGAGTGCGAGACATTAAATTGAACATCTGCATGCTGACTGAGTGCAGGTTTGCCGTATTTGTTACGGGTAAAGGAAAGTTCTTCTGGCCTTAGGCCAGTCAACTTGCTCAGCGTCACACGGGTCAACACTTCACCCAGAACAGAGCGATAGGCATCCGCCTGATGTACAAAACGTGAAGCTTGTCCTCGTCTTTCCTCAGATACCCGGGACAGAAAAAGGTTCCAGTATGCCTCCGGCAATTCTGCCGGAACTTGAAGAACTTGAATCGTTATCATCATTTATCACCTGACGATGTATTCGGCATCGATTGCAGACTTTCCTTTATCTCCATCGGTTTATCGGGTCTGCCCTTGCCGATTCATACCTGTTGTGTTCTTTTCCATTCTTCATGTGCAGCCTGTACCCGTGCCCACATTTCTTGGCGTTCCACTTCTGTGTAATTCACCAACGGTTCGTGGAATTTCTCAGCCAATACGTCTTTCCACTCGGTGTAGGTTTGAATTTCCTTTTTGCGGATACCTTCAAGGTCATGCGTCCGGAGCATACATCCACGTAGTTCGTTGCTTTGGAGAGCTTGCCTCTGACGGAGCAAAAATGCGTTATGCCAAGGCGAATCGACTGACTGGCTGTAGAATTCATGCTTGGGAATGAACTCTTCCAGGCTGGTAAGCTCTTCGGGAGCGTAGTCGACACCCTCACTTGGCCCGTTGGGTTCATATTCAAGTCTCCATCCGCCAGGAGCTACGGATGAAGGCACTAATGTATAAGTAAACGGCGCCGATCCATAGGTTCCATAACAAAGAGGAAGCGGTTCGAAGGGCATGCCACCCAGACCAACATCCACAATCCAACGTTCCACATTCGGGTCTGCATCTGGCAAAGAGACCGACAGACCGAGATGGAACGAGTTCACACGTGGCTGCTCTCCATATGGCTGAACTCCGGCACGATGCCAGTGCACCGTATATCCCAGAGAACGAAGCAGGACGCTGAAAGCGCCATTCAGATGAAAACAGTAACCACTGCGGCCTTGCAAGATAAGCTGGACCGATTCTTGAAGATCGATGCCCGCATGCTGACCTGCAAAAATATCGACCGTTTGCCAGGATAGATACTGCACATGTGCCTGCTGGATTTCGGATAGGAATTCCAGGGTGGGTTCCTTGATATTATGAATGCCTATCCGTTTCAGGTAGGCCTGTATTTCAGACGGAGTCAATGTAACATTCATCCAGATCACCTCGAGTCATGTAGTGGGCGTATTATTAATTGCTGCTGCCCTGAATTCATTGTAAAAGTGAACGGATGAAATGAATACACTGGTTTGCTTCAATTGTACCGGTACAGTCTAAGGAGACACATACACATCTTTCCATCAATGGGAGCGTTATTTCTTTTTCTTGGTATGTTAACCGTTTGGAGTGGATATAGGTTAGAATATAGATAGAAAGCAGGATTAGGAGATGGAAAAAATGGCTAATGATGAAGTGATTTTGACACAGGAAGGCTTGGAAAAGCTGGAGGACGAACTGAGGGATTTAAAGACGGTGAAGCGTAAGGAACTGGCGGCGCGTCTGAAACTCGCGATCAGTTACGGTGACCTGAAGGAAAATAGTGAGTATCATTCAGCCAAAGATGATCAGGCTTTTATGGAAACCCGCATTTTGATTCTGGAGAAAATGCTAACCAAAGCAAGAGTCATCACTTCGGACAATATCGACTCGAACAAAGTAAGCATTGGCTCAACCATTCTGCTGAATGATATCGAATTCGCCGAGAAGATTGAATACATGCTGGTGGGTCCGGCCGAGGCGGATGTTGCCGATAACAAAATATCGTACGAAAGCCCGCTTGGCAAAGAACTGATGGGCAAAGAAGTAGGCAGTGTCATTCATGTCAATGCGCCGATGGGCATTATCAAATATGAGTTGCTTGAAATTAAAATTTAATCGAAATAGAGGTGTTTCCGCAACCATGGAGATGGGTGCTGGAACACCTCTTTTTTATTCTTGTAGGATCATATTCAGCTACGTTTTCGTCCATCCAGAACTTCACGGGTCATGGCATATACAACCCAGAGAAGGATCACGGTATGGATCATCGCAATGGAAGTGCCTATGCTTATGATCAAATCATTGCTCAGTCCTGAACCGTGCATGCTGAAGCTCGCTCCATGTCCTCCGCCAAAGTTACCAGGCCCATCACCGATGCGCGATTGTCCTTCCTCGGCTCCAAAGTCGCCACCAGAGCCCGTACTCATGATCATGGCAATATTTACGTAGGTCGTCAGGGAGAAGGCGATTGCTGCGTACATCCATTTACGTTCAAAGAACGGAATCAGAATCAAGAATAACAAAGCAGGTATGCTGTAGCGCTCATGAATTTCCGTTGGCAGCATAAAGAAGGCGAGATTCACCGCTACACCTGCAATGAGCAGAGATGAAATACGAATTTCCTTAATCAGCAGTAGATAGGCCGCTACTCCAACCACGGCAATGGCAAGCAGCAGCAGACCAAGCATTTTATACGTCACTATGCCAAACAACACCGTAGCATCGCTGGTTCCCGGATCACCAAGCAGGTGATACCAGATATTCATGGCGTTCAGGGAAAGCTGCGGATACATATTAACGGCGCTTCCGTAGGCGTTGGTCAGCATGGTGCCGAGGGTTCCATTTGCTGCAAAATAGAGAAGCACAGGCAGGGAAGCGATCGTTAATCCTGCTACAAATAGAAGCGTGGCCCGAAATTGTCTGTCATAAAGCTGGCGTAGTAATACAATACCGATGACCGGAGCAATGACAATCGCCTGAAACTTTGCCAGCAGGGCAACGGTGAACAATACACCCGCCAATAGAGGAGTACTTAGCAGCAGAACGGTTGACAGCACCATTAATGTACTGTGCAGGATGTCGATCTGTCCCCACATGGCACTGTCGACCAGCAGACCGGGGTTGAAGGAAAGAACTGCAAGCAGCACCAACCGTGCACCAGAGCTTAGCTTTTTGAATGTGAGGGTCAAGACCGCCATGGACAGCATATCGAAGGCGATAGGCAGTGTTTTCATGGATAGATGGCCAGCTGAGGCGGTTATGCCGAGTCCATCCAGTATCCAGCGGTACAACCCCAGAATGAAGATAAACAAGGGTGGATAGTTCTGATCTTTTCCATGCAGGTATGATTCACGAACCCCGTATTGGTGGACGGCATTCATCCAATCGACGAACAGGGACTGATCTCCGATATAACCCCTGAATTGTGTTCCGAGGTACAAACGCAGCAATAGACCGCCAGTAAAAATTAGAGCAGCATACAGCCAGAAATGCCTGTTCCAACGGGTGTTTGAATCTCTGTAGCTCAGTGTGTTCATCCTTCTCCTCCTAAGCATGGCGATTGAGATTGGTGCAAGTATAGGTGACCAAGCTGAAAAAGGGATGAATTTTTGGGCATACGTCGCCCCTGCAGAAGCTTAAAGTTTGCTGAAAACCAGTGAATAACATGGCGATTTAACATCTAAGAAGCAGAGCCTGTGAAGAGGTCCCTGCTTCTTGAAGGTTTGTTAATCGAAGGGGAAGTTGAGTTTGCGGCCATCTACGGAATTTCCAAAATACAGGACAGGGTTGGCGTAGACTTTTTTATCACATACTGCATATGAGGAGGTTCAGTGGACTACATATCACATGCTGCTTGCTTTGTTAAGCGAAGAAGGCAAGGGCAGCATATTTAATGTAGACATTCCTGTGAATAAATAACATTTCGATTAATTTCGATTTTCGAATGACCTGAGGGGATGACTGTTATATAATAACGGAAAATCTTAGAACAGATGGAGTAGATATAATGAATTTCAGTAAGTCCAATAATTCCAATTTGAATCAAGACGGACCGGGCAAAGGTGAACGCTTCTCACAGGCTGGATTCATTCTGGCTGCCATTGGTAGTTCAGTGGGTCTCGGCAACATGTGGAAGTTTCCTTATATTACGGGAGAGAACGGGGGAGCTGCATTTTTCCTGCTCTTTATCGTCTGTCTCCTGTTGATTGGTCTACCCGTATTGCTGGCTGAGCTTGCGATTGGCCGCAGCGGCAGAGGAAGCGCGGCAACAGCCTTTATCAAGGCAGGTGGGCAAAAAGGGTGGCTTGCGGCTGGTTTGCTGCAAGTATTGACGCCGTTTATCATTCTTTCCTTTTATGTCATCATTGCAGGATGGACGCTGCAATATGCAGTGACGTCATTCAGCGGTACGCTGTATAACAATCCGGATTATGCTGGGCAATTTGGTGACTTTGTAGGCGGTTATATGCCGATTGTGTGGCAGCTGATTTCAGTTCTGATTACAGGCTGGATCGTAGCCAAAGGGGTATCGAATGGAATTGAGAAGTTTAACAAAGTGCTGATTCCGGCGATGCTGGTTCTGCTCATTATCCTGATGGTTCGTGCAGTGACTTTGCCAGGAGCTGGTGCGGGGGTTTCCTTCTTCCTGAATCCGGACTTCTCACAGCTCACGACTGAATCTGCGCTGGTTGCGCTTGGACATGCCTTTTTCTCCCTATCGCTGGGTATGGGTATTCTCGTGACATACGGTTCATATGTTGATAAAAATCAATCGCTCGGTGCAGCAACCGTTGCTGTCGGTGCGGGTGACCTGATCTATGCGTTCATTGCGGGTCTTATTATATTCCCAACGACCTTCTCCTTCGGAATTGCACCCGATCAGGGTCCGTCGCTGATCTTTATAGCTCTTCCGGCAGCCTTCTCGGCTATGCCGCTGGGCTTCGTGTTTGGCGGGTTGTTCTTCGTGCTTCTGGCGATTGCGGCATTAACGTCGGCGGTATCCTTGCTGGAAGTTCCGGTGAAATATTTCATGGAGAGATTGTCCTGGGGCCGAAGCCGCGCGGTATGGACCATTTCGCTTGCCGTTTTCATCGTTGGGCTTCCTTCGGTATTGTCGCTCGGCTTGCTCCCTGAATGGACCATTGGCTCGAAGAGTGTGTTCGACTGGATGGACTTTGTAGCATCCAACATTTTACTTCCGATTGGTGGATTGCTGGTTACTATTTTTGCCGGATACTTCTGGAAAAAGGCTGCCGAAGCATCCGGCCTGCGTGCAGGCTGGTTCCGGGTATGGCTGTTCATGCTGCGTTATGTAGCGCCAATTCTGGTGCTTCTGGTTCTGCTGCACACCTCCGGTATTATTCACTTCTAAACGTCTGGGAATTGAAGTGAAGAAATAAGTTACTGTGCAGATTTGCCATTGATAAAACCTCTTGGAAGAAATGCAAAAGCCCTTGTGTTCGCTCGTCAATTTTGGGACAATACAGAGTAGAGGTTTTTTCGATAGACCGATGAGCCATATGCTTTTTGCGAAAAGAGGACAATAACATGATTAAATCATCCATATATGGATTAACATTAGAGCAATTACGTGACTGGCTGCCGGAGCACGGACAGAAGAAATCCCGTGCTTCCCGCATCTGGGAATGGTTATATCAGGAGCGTGTGCACGATTTTACAGAGATGACGGACGTGCGTCAGGAATGTCTGGATGTCATTTCCGAGCATTTTACGATGAACTCACTAAGTGAACATGTGAAGCAGGAATCTGCTGACGGCACGGTGAAATTTCTGCTGCGTATGCAGGACGGCAATTTGATCGAAACAGTCTTAATGCGCCAAAAATACGGTCTCACTGTATGTGTAACCACTCAAGTGGGATGTAACATTGGTTGCAGCTTCTGCGCGAGCGGGCTGATCAAGAAGAGCCGCGATCTGTCCGGTGGTGAGATTGTGGAACAGATTATGCATGTACAACAGTATCTTGATGCAGCTGGTCAAGGCGAGCGGGTAACTAACGTAGTCGTGATGGGAATTGGCGAGCCGTTTGACAATTTCCAGAACATGACTGACTTCATCGAAGTGATCAAGCATCGTAAAGGACTGGCGCTTGCAGCCAAACGGATCACCGTATCCACGAGTGGGCTGCCTGACAAGATCAAAGAATTTGCAGACAGCAATCTGCAGGTTAATCTGGCGATCTCCCTGCACGCACCAAATAACGAACTGCGGACACAGATCATGAAGATCAACCGAGCCTTCCCGATTGAACAATTGATGGACGCGGTGGATTATTACCTGGCTACGACGAACAAGCGTATTATGTTTGAGTATATTTTGCTTCGGGACGTTAACGATCAGCGTGAACATGCGGCCGAACTGGCTGAACTGTTGTCCAGCCGCAAGAGTATGGTCAGTATCAACCTGATTCCGTATAATCCGGTGGATGAGCACAGTCAGTATCAACGGAGTACGGAAGAGTCTATTCTGGGCTTCTATGATACATTGAAAAAGAACAACATTAACGCTACTGTACGCATGGAACATGGTACCGATATCGATGCAGCCTGTGGACAATTGCGCAGTAAACAGATGAAAAATAACGCCACTGAATCTCAGCCAGGTCGTCTGGCTTTGGGATAAGAATGCAAGAGCCAACGCTCGGTTAGGGCATGGCTCCTGCGTGTGGTGAAGCTCCTGCAACTCGCGTCGCCCATCCGCGTATGGGGTGGCGCGAGTTTTTTTGATTTCCGACAGGGCGAAGTACCGAGGTACCGGCCCGTTAGCAGTACACATTTGCTAGACATCCTTCCAATGTGGCGCTAGGCGCTACATTTAACGAACACACCGCACCTTATTGTGGCAAATGATACGAATTAGAAATTCTAAGGAACTTCAGCCACGTTAATACGGTAAAAGTAGCAGAAAAAGGTGCAGGTTAGGCTGTTAAACAGAAAATAAGGTGTATAGGATTCGTTACATTTTCAAAATGGGTAAATCCCCATTCATAGCGCTGACTGGGTTCATTAGAAACCAAAAAGAGCATCCCCAAGTCTTGTTCTTGAACTTTGAGGGTGCTCTTCTTTTTGTATTTATTTTAAGTTCTTGGTCATCAGCAGATGAGGAATGCCATCTTCCATGAATACGTCCGAGGCTGCCGTGTATCCAAGACGTTCATAGAACCCTGAGGCTTGTACCTGTGCGTGCAGCTTGGCCTTCTCAAGCCCTTGAGCGAGAGCCATCTGCTCCAGCTTATCGATAAGCACACGACCAAGTCCATGTTTCCGATAATCGATCATGACACAGATCCGTTCCAATTTGGCAACATTTTCGACTATACGCAGTCTGGATGAAGCAGCAGGAACGCCGTCTACGTAGAGCAGAATATGTTTTGCTTCCGTATCCAGTGCATCAAAGGCATCGAATTCATCCTCCGCCGGCACCCCCTGCTCTTCAACAAAAATAGCGGTACGAATGGCGAAGCAGGCGTCGAGCAATTCCTTTTTATTCGCTTCAACAATAGTTGTATTCATGAATGTTTCTCCTTTAGTCAATAGTATTCTTATCCTGACATGGTAAACTGGTAGAGAGCTTGAAAATGTATACCTGTTCCACGTGTTATCATGGTTAAAATTTAAACGGATTTAATTCAGTTATATCATCAATTATGTTGCGAATGCAACAATTATATAGAGGAGTGAATGCAATGACTAAGAAAAAAGAAGTGCTCCGTGAAATCGGCATGATTGCCCGCTGTCTGGATTCGATCAGCAACGTTGAATTCCAACATTTAAACTTGTCTCGTGGACAGTATTTGTATCTCTATCGCATTTGTGAGAATCCAGGTATCATTCCCAACCAGCTCGCTGAACTAATCAAAGTGGATCGAACCACGGCGGCCAGAGCGATCAGCAAACTGGAAGCGGACGGGTTTGTCGTCAAACAGTCGGCAATGGGTAATAAGAAGAATAAGCTGTTATATCCGACTGATGCTGGTCTTGAAGCGTGGGATTTTATTCGCAGGGAGGGTGTTCACTCCGATCAGGTAACGTTGGAGGGCTTAACGGAGGAAGAGATCGAGACAGCCGTTCATCTGCTGCGACGGATGCGGCACAACATTGAGGTGGATTGGAAATTCGTCAAAAAGGGCGGCCGCCGACCTTATATGGATCAATCTGAATGAGCTAAGAGTGATTTTTCCAGAGTTTTAAAACAACATAGGAGGAACGTATGCAGGTCATGAACCGGAAAAGACGAATGTGGTTGGTCATACTGGCAGTCAGTATAGCAGCAGCATGGATTATTTTCATAAAGGAGAGGTTTGTGATCAATGATCCATCTCCAACAGTCTCATTTGTCCAGAAGCATATGACCAACTCGAATGGCACTCTGGCCACCTATCTTCAGGATGCTCCGTCACAAGATCCAAATATAGTGGCAGGTCGAGAGGCATTGTCTGAGTCCGTCGGACTGTGGATGCAATACGCCGTATCCAAGAACGATCAGGTGTTATTTGAGCAGAGTTATGATCTCTTAAAGACTTATTTTCTGATGCCGCAAGACTATATTGCCTGGAAGGTGGACGCGGATGGAACATCACATGTGACCACCAATGCGCTTGGCGATGATGTTCGAATCGTCGGGGCATTATTGAAGGCGGCAGATCAGTGGGAGCAGGGCCGGGAGGAGAAGCTGGCAACAGCCTCTGATATTGTCCGTACACTGACGCAATCCGTTCAGAACAAGGGGTATTATGTCGATTTTCATGATTTCTCTAACGGCTCTTCCTCGGATACATTAAGTCTGGTTTATGTTGATCTGCAGGCGCTGCACGCGATGGAACAGCATGAAATGCTGGAGCCCGGAACCTATATCAAATATGAATCCCTGCTGAAAAACATGCCGGATGACGGCGTATTTTACCCTAAAGCCTTTAATGTTGTAACGAAAGAATATACATATGATGACACGGTCAACCTGATCGATCAGCTAATTGTTGCTAACCATCTAACGGCAACCGATCGGAGACCGGACAAGCTAATTGCCTTTTTGAAAAAAGAGTTCGATACCCGCCATCAGCTGCCGGGCCAATATAAACGGATGGGTCGTACACCCGCCGTATCCTATGAATCTCCATCTGTTTATGGACTCGCCCTGCTGCTCGCTGTTCAATCCAGTGATCCAAAATGGGCCAATCAGCTGTATAACCATATGATCACCTTGCGCAGTCTGGATAACGCTTATCCAGGAGGGTACGTATTTGATGGCGATACCCATATGTTTGATAACCTGTTCCCTTTGCTTGGCGAGACTGAATTACAAAAATTTCTTGAAAAGTGATAATTCCGTCATTTTATGTGTTTAATATTGTGTTAGCATAATATTTGTCTAATCATGTCATATTTTGTTGTATCCTGATTGTCACTATCAAATTCTACTGGAGAGAAGGCACTTATGAGGAATAAAGCGCCCATTCGTCGTATTGCATGGGGATATGCCAGTTTGATCGGACTAGCCGTGATCCAGCAACTCGTTGTCTATCTTAAAATTTATATGAATCAGAGTTATACCACACTGGATGTGGTGTTCAGTATTGCATCGCTTGGTGCGCTGGTTCTTGGTTTTGTGATACCTGTCGGAGTGTCTGTCGTCGCCGGATTTGTATATCTGGTCTCTTACTTTGTCTGGCTTGTTACCTATGCGGATGTGAATGTGCTGACGTTCTCATGGTGGTTATTGATCCCGGCTAATGTAGCTGTCGCAGCTTTTATTAAGGCAAGTCTTGTGCGCAGTGCCCGTGTCATGGAACGTCTACAGGAGCTGCAGGAACGTAATCCGCAGATTGATCCGGATACATCCTTGGGTAACAAGGAAGCTCTTGCTGATACGGTCATTAAGCAAAGCAATCTTGCCAGACGTTATTCGGAGCAATATGGGTTCAGCATGGCTATGTTCAAGATTGAATTTTTGCCATTGGTACTGGAGTCACTTGGTTCCGTAAGATATGCACAGTTTCTGCTGGAGCTGTCCAATACGATCCAGAAGCAAATCCGGTATGAGGATTACAAGTTTTATGTGGATCGGGGACGGTTTGTGATCATTTGCCCGATGACCGATGCGGGGTACTTGCCAGTGCTTACAGGACGGATCAAAAAAGCGATGATGGACTTGCAGATAATTGATAAAAAAGGCAATGAACTACAGACGGTTATTCGATCCGGTGCACTGGTATTCCAGAAGGAACAGTTCGGCAAGTATGAGGATATTGATGCTGTTATTGCCGCGCTGGAACGGAACACGGAGACAGATCTCATTGGAGAGTATATATAAAACTAGCGTGAAAGGAGAGATGCTCTGTGGACTACATGTCATGGTTCATCCCGATTTGTATCGCCGTCAGCTGTATGTTCGCGGTTTTTACAATTGTATTAACGATTGCTACTCTTCGCTTTCGATCCAAGGTCAATCGCAAGTATGATCGGAGGAAGGTAAGTGGCTGATTTTATATTACTACTCTCCATATTTAGTATATGGATTGCCGTATTTGAATCCATAGTCATTATGGCTGGAGCCGTTCGTTTTATTCAAAAACAGGATAAAAAGGGGATTCAGATTCCTGAGAACATGGATCATTATCCCACTGTAACCGTCATGGTACCTGCACATAATGAAGGATTGGTAATTGTAGCTACCGTGGAGCATATTCTGCGTCTGAATTATCCTGAAGATAAGGTTCAGGTCATCGTTATTGCGGATAACTGCACGGACGATACAGCGGAGAAGCTGCGGACATTTCTCAGCCAAACCAGTTATGTACATCGGAATGTGACCATTATGGAGCGTAAGGGTACGGGAGGCAAGTCTGGTGCGTTAAATGACGGTCTGGAGATATCCACGGGTGAGTGGATTTGCATCTTTGATGCAGATGCTGCCCCTGAGCGAAATTCCTTGATGTTTCTGACACAGAAGTCGTTGGAAAACCCGGAGCAATACGGTGTCGTATTTGGCAGAAATAAAGCAAGGAACCGGGGGCAGAACTTCCTTTCCAAATGCATTAATCTGGAGATTATTACATCTCAACGAGTCTACCACACAGGGCTGTGGGAATTATTCCAGCTCGGTTCTATTCCGGGGACTAATTATATTATTAAAACGGAGCTGATTCGTGAGATTGGCGGCTGGGATGTCACGGCGATCACGGAAGATACGGCATTATCCTTTGAGATTTTGAATCGAGGGCAGTTCGTTGCCCTTGCACCTCAGGCAGAAGCCTATCAACAGGAGCCGGAAAAGGTCAGCGTGTACATGAAGCAGCGGGAACGATGGGCAAAAGGGAACTACCAGGTTGTTTTGGATAATATCCATAACCTGTTCAACCGGTCCAGCTGGCGTAACAAGTTGTTGGTTTTGTATTATGCGGTCAGTTACTTTTGGTTTATGCTCGCCATCATTGTATCGGATATCATTTTTCTCGTTAATCTGGTCTACCAGATCATTGCGATGTTCAAACCGGGAGTGAGTTCACCGTTTCAATTTGCCGGAGATGCGTATGTCTTTCTCGTCATTGGCTGGGCGTTTATGTACTTTATATATGTATTGCAGATCAATCTTGCACTTGCGGCAGACATTGGGCAGAGTAATACTCGTAATTTCATATACGCCTGTGTATCCTATTTTACGTATGCGCAGCTGTTTATTCTCATCTCGATCAAAGCCTTTTACTCTTTGGTCATGGACAAGATCAAGAAACGTGAGAGTAAATGGTACAAAACGCAGCGCTTTGGTTGAGCTAGTCATCTGACAAACCACAAACCAGGCGATTTTGCATAGCAGGGCTGCTTATTCTTATAATTTAAGCAAGTATAAACTTCGAAGCATTCGCTTCCTGATATTGCAAGAAAACATCCGCCAAAAGAGTTATGGTTTCTTTGTCGATAGATGCTTTTCTTAGAAAATTCACAGAAAGCGGTGCTATACTTCTCCTCATCAGGAATAAACCATTCATTGTGAAGGGGAAGGAACAACGATCATGAACAAAGCAGCCGTAAAGAAGAAATCGTATATACCGAAGAAAGACCGTAAATGGGTATTGCTCAGTCTGGTGGTGACAGCAGTTATCTTGGTTTACGGCCTGTGGAGCATGCTGCATCTATATATCAGTACCCCGAACTGGAACGACCACCACATCCGCGAGGCTTATAAGGGTTATGGCTCTCAGGCCCGGATATTGCTCTTTATCGTACTGGGTTATTACGTGATCCTGTTTGTAATGAAACGTAAATGGCTTGACGCCTGGACGCAAATCAGGAAACTAGCTGTAAAGCTTCTGGGCATAGCCCGGCGGTTACACGTCCCGATAGCCATTGTTGCAATGGGATTGATAGCCCTTCATGTGATTGGCGCTTTTTTGTTTAACTTCAAGCTGGATTTTAATCATATTACGGGATTGCTCGCTGGGATTGCTCTGCTTCCTGTTCCGATTGCCGGGATTTTCCGTTACAAGAAACTAGATCGGCAGTGGCATCTGAGGTCGGGTCTCGCTTTTGCTGTATTGTTCCTGATCCATGCTTTTCTATAAAAAAAGAAGTACAGTGCGGCGCCAAGATAGCGCTGGCTGTACTTTTTTTGGTTTCAGGTCTACCGAGGTTGAATCAGGCAAGGGTTTCAACTATAGCTTCCAAAGGTGTATAATCTTCCAGGCTGATATGAGAGCTGAACTTCATCACTTAATGGAGGGATTGTGCAATGAGCGAACGGGGATCGGATTTTTACGAAAATGGGGCCAATTTCGAGAAGTATATGGAGCGCCGACAGTGGCAGGAGAATGCCAATGATACGTTGGAGAAGCCTGTAATGCTGGAGCTGATTGGAGACGTTGAGGGCAAGAGCATATTGGATCTCGGCTGTGGGGATGCGAGGTTCGGAGCAGAACTGCTCGGTCCCGACCACCGTGGTGGCAGTTATACGGGAATTGAAGGTTCAGTGAATATGATTCAGGCTGCCCATGAATCGATAAAGGGCCAGAACGCACAGATTGAGCAAGGATATATGGAAGATTGGAGCTATCCTGCGGATACATATGATCTGGTCATATCCAGACTGGCGATTCATTATATTGAGGATGTGGACAGCCTGTTTCGCAAAATATACCACACGTTAAAAGAAAATGGCACATTCGTATTTTCGGTAGAACATCCTGTGATTACGTCAACGCTGCAGCCTTCGGGGGTCCGAACCAACTGGGTCGTCGATCAGTATTTTGTGGAGGGATTTCGGGAGCAGCAATGGCTTGGGGGTACGGTGAAAAAAATGCATCGTTCCATCGAATCCTACTACATGGCATTACAGCAGGCAGGATTTCAAGTACAGCATCTGCGGGAATCGGCGCCTCAGCGTCAGCATTTTGTGAACGAGGAGACGTACCTGCGCAGACAGCGGATTCCGTTGTTTTTATTCCTCTCTGCCCGGAAATAGTACACAGAATACTGTGGATAATTCATAACATAGCCAAACAGCCCAAAAACCTGTCCACATGTGGATAAGATTTTGGGCTGCTTCGACTGTTCTGACTGTGAATAGATATAAACATAAAAATTATTTATCCGATGCTCTGACATAGACACGTTCTCCATGTCGATCCACATCTACAGGTGATTCAAAAAAGTTACTCAGTACGTCTCTGTTCATCAACTCGCTGGTTAATCCGCTATTCACGATCTCACCCCGCCGGAGCAGCAGGCTGTGACTGAACACAGGCAATATTTCCTCGGTATGATGAGTGACGTAGATGAGCGAAGGGGTATCCGGCTTCTGCGTCAGCTCACTGATACTTTCCAGCAGCCGCTCTCTGGAGAACAGATCGAGTCCATTGCAGGGTTCGTCCAGAATGAGTACACGCGGGTTAGCCATCAGGGCTCGGGCAATGAGCAGCTTCTGCTTCTCCCCCTGGGAGCAGGTACGATATTCGCGATCCCACAGATGCTGACAGCCGAGTGTATGCATTAATTCTCGTGCCTGATCCAAATCCTCGTCGGACAGTTTATCGTACAGTCCGATCGTGGCGTGTTTGCCGCTGATCACGACATACTGGGTGCGGTCGGTGCCATACAATTTCTCCTGAAGGGAGGAGCTGACCCAGCCAATCGACTTCCGCAGCTCACGCAAATCCACATCCCCGTAACGGTGTCCGAGCACGGATATCGTACCTTCTGTGGGCCAGAGATATCCGGTGATCATGTTCAGGAGTGTGGTTTTACCGGAACCATTCAGGCCAAGCAATGCCCAATGCTCGCCTTCGTTTACACGCCAGCTGACATCGTTCAGAAGGGTGATCGGTCCCCTTTTCCAAGTAACATGCTGTACATCAATGATCATGGGTTATTCCTTCCTTCTGTTTAGCCTCTGTCTTCATTATTCTGACCTTATTGTAGTCACAAAACGAACGACGTTTCAATGTATATTAGGCGTTTCTTGGCCGATCCCGGCGCAGGAATACAGCACACACCCCGAGCAGCGGCAAAAAAGAACATAGTTTGATGACGAATGAAATGCTGGTCACATCAATCAGGGAACCAAGCACAACCGAGCCGAGTCCCGCCATGCCGAACGACAGGCCGAAGAACAATCCCGATACCGTCCCAATATGACGCGGCAGCAGTTCCTGTGCGTAGACAATGATGACACTGAAACCGGACATCAGAATCAAACCGATGATGCCGCACAATACCATGGAGAGAGCAGGTCCCGCATAAGGCAGCAGCAGTGAAAATGGTGCAGTACCCGCGATGGAGAACCAGATCATCGGTTTGCGTCCATAACGGTCAGCCAGTGGGCCTCCGAGCAGGGTTCCAACCATGCCCGCGAATTGCAGAACGAACAGGCAGATCTGGGCCTGCGAAAGAGGCAGGTTATACGCATCGGCGTAATAAAAGGCATAGTATCCGGTCATACCGGCAATATACACGAATTTGGAAAACAGCAGCAGGATGAGGATACCCATTGTAAAAGCGACAAATCCCCGACTTACAAGCTGGGCAGCAGGCTGCACAATGCCATTTGCCTGTACAGGCTGTTGCTGACGGCTGCGATTATCCGCCAATTTGTCTCTATACCAACGGCTAACGGAAGACTGGATAACGATCCCGATTAGAGCAAAAGCCATGAGCCACAGAAAACTAAGCTGTCCATGCGGAAGCAGGATAAAGGCAACCAGCAGCGGGGCGAGAGCCTGACCTGTATTGCCACCGACCTGGAAGATGGACTGTGCCATTCCGCGTCCGCGACCTGCTGCCAGATGGGCGACGCGTGAGGATTCAGGATGGAGAATGGATGATCCTATGCCAATCAACGCTGCGGAGACAAGCAGCATCCATAACTCGGAAGACAAGGCAAAGCCGAGAACACCGATCAGGGAGAACAACATGCCTCCGGGCAGCAGGATCGGCATCGGCTTGCGATCAGACATATAACCGACCAGCGGCTGTAGGACCGATGCGGTAATATTCAATGTGAAGGCAATCCAGCCCATCTGGGCGAAACTGAGCTGCATCGTTTGCTGGAACAGCGGAAAAGCAGACGGGACAACAGTCTGCATCGCATCATTCAGCAGATGGGCGAAGCTGACTCCGGCAAGCGCCCAATTGGCGGAGTGATTGATTTGCATTTTGCTTACAGCGGCTTGTGCCACGGGAGATCACCTCGAATTATTTTTTTACCATGATAAAAGATACAGACAGATATTGTCTTTGTGAAAAGTGCTTGGAAAGTGAGCACGATTTGCTATAATGTCAGCAGGTGAGGAAACGATGGAATTATACATGATGCTGAATGGATTGGAATTGTGGAAGGCTTCTGGCGGATTCGCCAATGAACCTCATGTGCATGATGACTGGTATCAGGTTACGTTGCCTGTAAGAGGACAATGCCATCTGGTGCAGGAACAGCATGCTTATCCACTAGAAGCAGGACTGGGGATTATTGCGCATCCCCGGATGGAGCACTTTTTCGAGATTGATTCGGATTCCGCGGTGATCGTGATCAAGTTTCGTAATCCGCCAGTTGGCGGCTTGGAGGATTCAGGGAGGCAAGGGGCGCAGACCGAATTTCGGACCACACAAAGCTTCGATCCTGCTGAAATTAGCAGATTGTTTCGAGGCTGGAATGCCATTTTGCTGGACGATGCGCCTGAACCATTGCAGATACAGGAAACGGAGCTTGCCGTAGAGACCTATCTTGGACGGATGCTGACAGGTGAACCAAATGGGAGTAACCGTAACCTGACGCTGGCAACTTCAGGAACAGGTATGGCGGGGAGCGTGGGGGCTGGTCTGGTTTACGGACAGTTTAAGAATCTGCTTCAGCGAACAAGCAGCAACGGCGGAGCGTTCATTGACCCCCATCTGCGGCGCGTGCTGGAGTATATACACAGTGACTATACAAGTCCAATGGATATTGAATCGATGGCGGCGATTGCGCACCAGAGCCGATATCACTTTATGCGTTCCTTCAAGGCACTGACGGGTTCAACGCCGTATCAGTATGTGCTGAATTTGCGTGTGGAGGAAGCCACCCGACGACTGCGCCATACAACAGATTCTGTGACCACTATCAGCTTTGGGTTGGGGTTCTCCAACGTCAGTCAGTTCTACAGAGCGTTTCAGCGCGTGACGGGTGTAACACCGATGGAGTATCGGAACCAGATGTAGAATCCGAAGAGGTTGAAGCCACAGGCACACGTTTCAAAAATAGAACAATCCTGCGCTGCACCAGAACGCTGGTGGAGGCATGACAAAAGCGGGGCAGAACGGGAGATATTCGTTCGTTGCCCTTTTTTCTCGCCTTTTTACCCGCTAATATGCATCCTGACAGGAAAAACTTTGCAGATCTCTTCGCAAGCAAACACTGATTTTTGTTGTTGCCAAACCCGATGGACTTTGCTAAGATGGGAAAAATAGTTTTTGTAAGCGTATACATTTAGGGGAAAATTACAACGTTGTAATTATGGTTTTGTGTTTATGTCTACGTCTTTATTCGCTTTTTGTTTGTCTTAATATTCCATTTTTAAAGGGACCAAATGTATTTTATGTTCAAGTGGATTTTACCGAATGATGAATGAAGCGGCATGTTTGTTCCCGAAAATTCAAACGTTGTAATTTTAATGTGAAGGGGTGTCTGAAAGGTGAAAAATCGCATGTCCACGCTGTTCAGCCTGATCAAACGGGATAAATATTTGCTGCTGATGTTCTCACCCATTTTTCTGTATTACGTCATCTTCATGTATGTTCCCATGCCTGGCATGCTGCTGGCCTTCCGCAATTTCATGCCGGGGCAGGGAATGTTCAGCGGGGAATGGGTGGGCCTGAGGTGGTTTGATCAGTTCGTGAATTCCATCTACTTCTGGAGGCTGCTGCGCAACACGTTTTTACTTGCCTTTCTGCCACTCCTGTTCGGCTTCTCCATTCCCATTCTGTTCGCTGTCTGTATTGTGGAGATCAAGAATCAGGCGTTCAAACGGTTTGCCCAGACTGTCACCTACCTTCCGCATTTCATCTCGACCGTCGTTGTCGCGGGCATGATTATTAACTTCCTGTCACCCACGGACGGGATCGTGAACACCCTGATTGCCAAGCTCGGTATGGAGAAAGTAAACTTCATGATGGACGCCGGATGGTTCCGAACGATATTCACCAGCTCCGATATCTGGCAGAGCTTTGGCTTCAGCTCCATTATCTACATTGCAGCCATTATGGGCATTGACCCCGAAATGTACGATTCCGGCAAAATTGACGGCGTCAACAAATTCCAGGAGCTATGGCACCTGACACTTCCCAGCATCAAACCAACGATTGTCATCCTGCTGCTCCTGTCGCTTGGCGGCATTATGAGCGTAGGCTTCGAGAAAGTATATCTGCTCTATAACGGTGCTACTTATGAGACCGCAGACGTGTTATCCACCTACGTGTACCGGATGGGGATTGAAGGACAGAACTACGGATTTGCGACAGCCGTCGGCCTGTTCAACTCTATCATCACCTTTATGCTTGTGTTCGCGGCTAATACGATGACCCGGCGCCTGACCAAGATGTCACTCTGGTAAGACCATATCCCGACCCAAAGGAGACCTGTATGCAAAAATCGAGAAGTGACCGGTTATTCTACGGATTTGTCTACCTGCTGACCATATTGGCGGTTGTCGTTACGCTGTACCCTTTCTTGTATGTGATCAGCGTTTCATTCAGCTCGGTTGATGCGATCGACAAACAAAAGGTTGCGTTGTGGCCGGTAGGCTTCACCTTGTCCGGGTACAAAATGGTGCTGCAATACCGGGAGTTGTGGGTGTCCTTCTATAACACCCTGTGGTACACCGTTATAGGTACACTGCTGAATATTGTAGCTACGTGCCTCGCTGCATTTCCGTTATCCAGACAGCAATTTTTCCTGCGCAGAAAGCTGAACTTTTTCATCGCCTTCACCATGTATTTCTCGGGTGGGCTCATCCCGGTCTACATGCTGATTACGTCGCTGGGGCTATATAACACCCGCTGGGTGATGGTGCTTCCTGTGCTGGTTATTACGTTTAATGTCATGATCTGCCGCTCAGCCTTTGAGGGAATTCCGAATGAAATCTTCGAAAGTGCAAGCATAGACGGGGCCAATGAACTGACGATGCTGTATCGCCTGGCGATACCCATTATCAAGCCAACGCTTGCTGTGCTGACGTTATATTACGCCGTATTCCATTGGAACAACTTCTTCTCAGCCCTGCTATATCTGGGCAAACAGGATATGCAGCCCTTGCAAATGTTCCTGCGCAGGGTGCTGATCATGGCATCGCCGGAGGTCATGCAAAAAATGGGTGGCACAATGACCACGGGCGCGCTCGCGGTGTCCACCCTTCAGGTCCGGTATGTGTCGATTGTGGTCAGCATTCTGCCAATCGTTACGATCTACCCTTTTATCCAGCGGTACTTCGTCAAGGGGATCACCCTCGGAGCCGTGAAAGGATAGCCTTATTGATCACCATGTACCACCCAAGGTTGTTCATAACAAGGAGGAATAACGGATGATAATCAGAGGGGCTGGAAGAAAAAGTGTTCTCGCGGTGATACTTGCCATCAGTCTTGCAGGATGCAGCAGCAGTACAGGAGCAGGGGGAGATAAGGGCAGTGCTTCACCAAGCTCGGAGCCAGCGTTCAACTACACCGGAGCAGGTCCGGTAACGGACCAGAAAGATGCCAAGCTGTCGATTCTCGGGACCAACGCCTGGACGACCAACGTGGATCTCTCTACTGCCGAGATTGTGAAAAAAATTGAGAGCAATGCCGGGGTAACGGTCGATTGGGATCTCATTCCCCCACAGAACTACGCGGATGCGGTGAATCCAAGGCTTGCGGCTGGAACAGGATTGCCTGATATCGTCTATCTGCCGGATCAGGATCAGCTCATGAAATACATTAACAGTGGTCTGTTTATTCCGCTGAACGACCTGGTGGAGAAGTATGGTGTGAATCTCAAAAAAATATACGACAAATCCCCATCCGTCAAAGCCAGTTTAACGACGCCAGATGGTAAAATGTATTATGTTCCGCAGCAAACGCTTACGAAAAACTACATGCCGGTGTTCATGGTGAATGAACGCTGGTTGAAGAAGCTGAGACTGAATGAACCTACAACATTGGATGAGTTCACAGCGATGCTGCGCAAATTCAAGACAGACGACCCGAACGGTAATGGCAAAGCGGATGAAATACCGTTGTCCATGGAATCCAAGTTTGTGCCGATGGCATTTGGTCCTGCTTTTGGCCTTGATCTGTCCAATCAGTTCTATGCGGATGACCAGGGCAAGGTGCATTTCAGCTATTATGAGCCTGCCTACAAGGAATATCTGACATACCTGAATGGACTTTACAAAGAAGGCCTGCTCGGGGTGGACTACGCCAGTACCACAAGTGATCAGGTGACCTCCCGCATCTCGCAGGATGTAACCGGAGCTACGTTTAATTTTAGCTGGTACATGTCGATGGTCTACAGTCCGCTGTTCAAGGATTATGACCCGGCGGAGCCTATCTTCAAAGGCATTCTGCCACTGAAAGGCCCGCATGGAGATCAGTTTTATATCGGACGTACGCCTGTGAGCGGCATTTTTGGAATCTCCAAAGACAGCAAAAATCCGGAGCTCGCCTTCCGTTTCCTGGATTATGCAGTAAGTGAAGAAGCGCAGACGTATTATACGTGGGGCATCAAGGGTGATACGTATACCGAAGAAAATGGCGTGAAGACATTCACGGACAAAGGCAAGGACAATGACTATATCCAGAAACTCGGCATTGGTCCCGTGAATCTGCCGAACATTCAGTCTACGGATTCGGCCGATTCCGTTGTGGCTGAGTGGCATGCCAAGCTCGACAAGGAATTGGAGCCATACATCCACGAGCCGTTTCCATTCGTATATGCTCTGCCGGATGAAGCGAGTGTAGAGAGTATGTCCATGCCGGATATTACGACGTATGTGGAAGAGATGAACTTCAAATTTATAAGCGGAGATACCAGTCTGGATCAGTTTGACAGTTATATCGAGACTTTGAAAAAAATGAACATTGAGCAGGTTATTGCCGGCAGACAGGCGCAATATGACCGGTATAAAGCTGCACAGCAATAAGCTTCCCAAGGGTTGAGAGGTGTTGATTGATTTGATAACCATTAAGGACATTGCCAAACTGGCGGGAGTGAGCTACAGCACGGTATCCAAGGCACTCAACGGTGATCCCCGCATCAAACCGGCGACGCGGCAGAAGGTGCTCGCGGTTGCGGAGAAGCATCAATATCGAAAAAACATTATGGCACAGCAGCTTTCCACCGGCAGAAGCAACATTATTGGCTTTGTTCTTGATGAACTGAGCAATCCGTTGTTCTCGAATATATCGGGCAATCTGCATGCGGAGCTGAAGAAGCGTGGATACCAGATGATTTTGGTCGTCGCGGATGATGGGCTGGATGTTTTTAGCCAGCTTCGCGTGGATGGATGTATCCTGTGGGATTATGCGCTGGATAATCGGGATGCCTTCTGGAAAAAGTTTGCAACACTAAACATGCCATGTTTCGTGCTTGGTACAGATGAAGCCCCGAATTCCCCTTACATCAAGATTGACCGGAAAGAGGGCATATACAAAGCGGTTGAACATCTGAAATCACTGGGACATCACCAAATTGGTTTCATTGGAAACTCTCAAAATATCAAGCTTGAAGGGTATCGGGAAGCGTTGCAGCGCACAGGACTTGAATTTGATCACCGCCATGTGCTGCCTGCACATTCCTCCTGGGAGGACGGATATTTTGCCATTCGGCAGTACACGTTTGAATCGGATTCGCCAACGGCGTTTATTGGCTTGAATAACCTGGTGACCCGAGGTGCGCTGCGGGCTTTGCTGGAAGCGGGCTACAGTGTGCCCAATGATATTTCGTTAATCGGTTATGATGATTTGCCGGATATGCAGTATGCCGAGGTGGCGCTAACCACCATTGGCCCGCCCCTGGATGAACTGGCCGCACAGGCAGCAGAGCTGATCGTATCTTTGATCCGTGATGAGCAGGTGGATTATCCGGTCATTATCCAACCGAAGCTGAATCACCGCAATTCGACGGCGATTTGTCGGCAGCAAGTGTCTGAACATTAAGGATAGGCTAAGTACAACATTCAAGGTCCAGGGAGGGTTCTTTTATGCAAGTACAGACGCAGTTATCTTGGTCGGAGCGAATAGCGGAGATGATTTGCCAGCAATGCGATGGTGATGGCTATCATGTGTTTCCTTCGGAACGGTGGGCATATGTTCAGGGAATGACGTTAATGGCAATGGCACGCACTGGTAAGCAATACGGCAAGGACGAGTATGTTTCTTTTATGAAAAGACATATGGATCTGTATGTTCAGGAGGATGGTTCCATCGGAACGTATTCCCTGGAAGAGTACAACCTGGATCAGATCAATCAGGGCAAGAACCTGTTCGAACTGCTGGAAACTACCGGGGATCAGCGATACGCTGAAGCTGCACATCTGCTCGCAGCCCAGCTCGCAGGACAGCCCCGAACGTCGGAGGGCGGATTCTGGCACAAAAAAATCTATCCCTTCCAGATGTGGCTGGATGGATTGTATATGTCGTCGCCATTCCTGGCGCAATATGCCAAGATGTTTGATCGGCCTGATCTGTGGGATGAAGTGGCTCATCAGATTTTGCTGATTGAACGCAAGACGCGTGACCCGCGCACGGGTCTGCTCTATCATGGCTGGGATGAATCGAAGGAGCAGATCTGGGCCGACTCCGTAACCGGATGCTCCGCACACTTCTGGAGCCGGGCGATGGGCTGGTATGCGATGGCGATCGTGGATAGTCTGGAGCACTTCCCGATCCATCATCCGAAACGGGGCACAATCATTGGCATCTTCGAGCGTATGTGTCATGCTTTGGTACGTGTACAGGAGCAGGAGAGCGGACTCTGGTTCCAGGTGCTGGATCAGGGATTCCGCAAGGGCAATTATCTGGAAGCTTCCGGTTCAAGCATGTTTGTGTACGCCATGGCGAAGGGAGTCCGCCTGCGTTACCTAGAGCCTCTTTTCAGGCAGGTTGCAGAGAAGGGATGGCAGGGACTGACATCCCGATTGATGGAGGAAACGGAGAAAGGCGTGAAGCTGAACGCGATCTGTCACGGAGCAGGACTCAGTCTGGATCGGGATGGTTCGTACAGTTATTATGTCGGCGAGCAGATTGTGAGTGACTCGTTCATGGGTGTGGCACCGCTCCTGCTGGCTGCGCTGGAAATGGAGCGATTGCCATGAACAAACCTCTGTCATGCGGGTCAGATATGGATCTGTACAGGAATGGTTACCTGGTTGCTGCGGACGGAAGCGGCGATTTTCCCACCATTCAGGCTGCCATTGATGCGATTCCGGCCGACTGTACTGAAAAGTATACGATTCGCATAAAGCCAGGCACCTATGTTGAAAAACTGCACATCGAGAAGCCGAGGGTTCACCTCGTCGGTGCAGGAGCTGATCAGACCATCATCACATATGATGATTATGCGCTCAAAAAGTTCCCGAACGGGGAGTTGTATCATACCTTTCATTCGTACACAGCCTTTATCGGGGCAGATGACTTCACCGCTGAAGGACTTTCCTTCATCAACTCGGCTGGGCCTGGCCGTGAGGTCGGTCAGGCGTTGGCTGTCTACGTGGATGGGGATCGGGCGGCCTTTCGGCATTGCCGATTTATAGGTCACCAGGACACGATCTTTACCGGACCGCTGCCCGAGCAGCCCATTGACCGGAGTTTCTTCGGGGGGCCGCGTGACGGGGCAGAGCGGCGGAAGCTGCGCCAATATTATGAGGACTGTTTCATTGAGGGCGATGTGGATTTTATTTTTGGCTCGGCTACGGCTGTGTTTCAGGGCTGTGAGATTTTTGCGAAGAATCGCTTGAGCGATGCTGCTGCTGCAGAGGGAGATGTGAATGGCTGGATCACGGCTGCTTCCACACCAGAGGATGCACGTTATGGCTATGTGTTTATCGATTGTGACCTGACCAGCAACGCCCCCGCTCAGTCCGTATATCTGGGCAGACCGTGGCGAAATCATGCCAAAGTCTGCTTCCTGAACTGCTGGATGGGGGCGCATGTGAAGCAGGAGGGCTGGCATAATTGGAACAAGACCGATGCGGAAGCAACAGTTGCGTACGTTGAATATCATAGTGCCGGACCTGGGGCGGGAAGTGTGATGGGGAGAGTTCCGTGGGCGAAAATACTCAGTGAGCAGGAAGCGGCTGAATACGCTGTACCTGTTATTTTATCCGGTGAGGATGGGTGGCAACCCTTTGAAGGCCTGCTGTCATTTGAACTTGCTTCCTCGAAGTTAAAATAAACGTGGTAATACATCCGTTACATTAAAAATAAAGGCTGTCTATCAAGTCTCTTAACGACTTGGTAGACGGCCTTTTTGTGCGGTATATTACATTTTTCGCCCCCCATAGAAATAATTTATCCCTTATCTCAATTGCATTTTACTGATTAAATACAGGGTGAGGATCTGTAAATTCCCTGTAAAATTTGGATGGTGTCTGCAAAAAGAGAAAGCGAGAGGGAAGGTCCATTTTTGATAAGGGAAGGGAGTGAAGCGACGCTCATTGTCAGACGGCTTTATAAGCTCTAAGATTGCGGATCACATGTAAGCGCACCAGTGAAGCATTGTTTGCAAGGTGAAAATAACCTGAATACAGGAGGGATTTTGCTTGAATCAAGCTGTTCGATTCCGCCCGGTCATTACATTCGCTTTGGCATTTCTTCTGATTATTACGTGGTTTGCACCAAGAGCAGACGCCGCTGCCCAGTGGCAGGCAGGCACCGCATACAAACAAGGAGATCTAGTAACTTATTTAAATAAAGATTATGAATGTATTCAGCCCCATACGGCTTTGACCGGATGGGAGCCCTCAAATGTACCTGCATTGTGGAAATACGTCGGGGAAGGTACTGGAGGGGGTACCCCAACTCCGGATACGACACCACCCTCCGTTCCTGCAGGTTTAACCTCATCCCTCGTCACAGAGACATCAGTCAATCTTACCTGGAACGCATCCACGGACAATGTGGGCGTAACCGGATATGAAGTGTACCGGAACGGTACTCTCGTGGCGAACACTTCAACGACTACGGCTGTAGTCACAGGACTGACAGCTGGCACCACATATGTTTTTACAGTGAAAGCAAAAGATGCGGCAGGCAATCTGTCCGCTGCAAGCACCTCTCTCAGCGTTACCACTTCCACCGGATCTTCGAATCCTGGGCCTAGCGGCAGCAAATGGCTGATCGGCTACTGGCACAACTTCGACAATGGCTCTACCAATATTAAACTGCGCAACGTGTCAACAGCCTATGACGTTATTAATGTCTCCTTTGCCGAGCCGATTTCACCCGGCAGCGGAACGCTCGCTTTTACTCCGTATAACGCTACGGTAGAAGAGTTCAAGTCGGACATTGCATACCTTCAAAGCCAAGGGAAGAAGGTACTGATTTCCATGGGGGGAGCCAATGGCACGATTGAGCTCACCGATGCGACCAAGAGACAACAGTTCGAGAATTCCCTCAAATCCATTATTTCGACTTACGGATTCAATGGTCTCGACATCGATCTTGAAGGAAGCTCCCTGTCTTTAAATGCGGGTGATACCGACTTTCGCAGTCCAACGACTCCGAAGATCGTTAACCTGATTAACGGCGTGAAAGCGCTTAAATCACACTTTGGTGCCAATTTTGTTCTGACCGCTGCACCGGAAACGGCCTACGTACAGGGCGGATATCTGAACTATGGTGGTCCTTGGGGGGCGTATCTTCCAGTGATTCATGCCTTGCGCAATGACCTGACCCTACTTCATGTGCAGCACTATAACACCGGTTCGATGGTGGGGCTGGATGGACGTTCTTACGCTCAAGGGACAGCCGATTTTCATGTCGCCATGGCCGAAATGCTGCTTCAAGGGTTTAACGTAGGCGGAAGCTCAGGTCCATTCTTTAGTCCTCTCCGCCCGGATCAGATTGCGATTGGCGTACCAGCTTCCCAGCAGGCGGCTGGAGGCGGCTATACGGCACCAGCCGAGCTGCAAAAGGCATTGAACTATCTGATCAAAGGAGTATCATACGGCGGTTCCTATACCTTGCGCCAGCCTGCGGGCTATGCCGGTCTCAAGGGCATTATGACCTGGTCAATCAACTGGGACGCGTATACGAATAACCAGTTCTCGAACGCACATCGTCCATTCCTGAATGGACTTAGCACGCAAAAGACAGAGGAGGTTGTGTATTAAATGATCCATTTAAATAAACACACTGCTTTTAAGAAGACTGCAAAGTTTTTCCTTGGTCTGTCCCTGCTCTTATCCGTCATTGTTCCTTCCTTCGCGCTCCAACCTGCCACGGCCGAAGCAGCAGATTCTTATAAAATCGTTGGTTACTATCCGTCCTGGGCTGCGTACGGCAGAAACTATAATGTAGCCGATATCGATCCCACCAAAGTGACACATATCAACTATGCGTTTGCTGATATTTGCTGGAACGGCATTCATGGAAATCCGGACCCTTCGGGCCCCAATCCTGTAACCTGGACATGTCAGAATGAAAAAAGTCAAACGATCAATGTCCCGAACGGAACGATCGTGCTCGGCGATCCATGGATCGATACGGGCAAGACATTTGCAGGGGATACGTGGGATCAGCCCATTGCAGGCAATATCAATCAGCTTAACAAGCTGAAACAAACCAATCCAAACCTGAAGACCATCATCTCCGTCGGAGGATGGACGTGGTCCAACCGTTTCTCTGATGTAGCCGCCACTGCTGCAACCCGAGAGGTCTTTGCGAATTCCGCCGTCGATTTCCTGCGGAAGTACAATTTTGACGGGGTAGATCTGGATTGGGAGTACCCGGTCTCAGGCGGACTTGACGGTAACAGCAAACGTCCTGAAGATAAGCAAAACTACACCCTTCTCTTGAGCAAAATCCGTGAAAAGCTGGATGCAGCAGGAGCTGTGGACGGCAAGAAGTATTTGCTTACGATTGCAAGCGGTGCGTCTGCGACCTATGCTGCCAATACGGAGCTTGCAAAAATTGCTGCCATCGTCGACTGGATTAACATTATGACATACGATTTTAACGGGGCTTGGCAAAAGATCAGCGCACATAATGCGCCATTGAACTATGATCCTGCGGCTTCCGCCGCTGGCGTGCCAGATGCCAATACATTTAATGTGGCAGCCGGGGCACAAGGGCATCTGGATGCAGGTGTACCGGCCGCTAAACTCGTGCTTGGTGTTCCATTCTACGGTCGTGGCTGGGATGGATGCGCACAAGCAGGCAACGGACAGTATCAGACGTGCACGGGTGGTTCTTCCGTTGGAACATGGGAAGCAGGCTCTTTTGATTTCTACGATCTGGAAGCCAATTACATCAACAAAAACGGGTATACGCGTTACTGGAATGACACAGCCAAAGTGCCATATCTCTATAATGCGTCCAACAAGCGCTTTATCAGCTATGACGATGCGGAGTCCGTTGGATATAAAACGGCTTATCTCAAGAGCAAAGGACTCGGCGGAGCGATGTTCTGGGAGCTCAGCGGTGACCGTAACAAAACACTCCAAAACAAACTGAAAGCCGATCTGCCTACTGGAGGTACAGTGCCACCAGTAGATACGACGGCACCAAGCGTACCCGGGAATGCTCGTTCGACAGGTGTGACGGCAAACTCTGTGACGCTGGCTTGGAATGCTTCAACGGATAATGTAGGCGTTACCGGTTATAACGTCTATAATGGCGCTAATCTTGCGACATCCGTCACCGGAACGACAGCAACGATCAGTGGACTTACAGCGGGGACTTCATATACTTTCACGGTAAAAGCAAAAGATGCGGCAGGCAATCTGTCTGCGGCCAGTAATGCTGTAACTGTAAGCACAACGGCTCAGCCGGGAGGCGATACGCAAGCGCCAACTGCACCGACGAACCTGGCGTCGACGGCGCAAACCACATCCAGCATAACGCTGAGCTGGACAGCATCCACTGACAATGTGGGTGTAACGGGGTATGACGTGTACAACGGAACGACACTGGCAACAACGGTAACCGGAACGACGGCAACGATCAGCGGGCTTGCGGCGGATACCTCGTATACATTTACGGTAAAAGCAAAGGATGCGGCAGGCAATGTGTCTGCAGCGAGCAACGCGTTAAGCATGAAGACGGCCGCTGAAACGACGAATCCTGGCGTATCGGCTTGGCAGGCCAACACAGCTTATACTGCGGGACAACTGGTCACATATAACGGCAAGACGTATAAATGTTTGCAGCCCCACACGTCCTTGACAGGGTGGGAGCCATCCAACGTTCCTGCCTTGTGGCAGCTTCAATAGTTAAAAATTAAAATACAACATTTTTAATTGAAATGTGCAGTGCTGGCGAGCTTAGTTAGTGGAAAGAGAATATGACACATGGATTGTTTCTCGGCGCTAAACAGAAGAAAATAAGAAAAAGGGAAGACCAAAAAACCACCGGCTCTTGATCCGGTGGTTTTTGGCTATGGTATGTCAAAGCAGGCTCCAAAAGCATCTACCCTACTTATTTTATCTGGAAATTTGCACTTACATAATTTGAATCTTCTGTCCGGATCAGGTCCAACGCGAACATCTTCGTTCGGGCGCTAATGCGATCCATCTCATCATTGGACAATTCGAAATCAAAAATGGAAGAGTTCTAGACGATACGTTTTTCCTTGGTAGACTTCGGAATGGTGATGAAGCTGAATAAAATGTTACGTAATGTTCAACAAAGAAATACATTTTTTAAACTTATTGGATAAATGGATTGGTATAATGTTAGGAAAATTTGTATATGAAAGCGGGAGTTTACAATTAAGAAATATACTTTGTTATTAGCGTCATCGGTATTGCTGTTTAGTGGGCTCCTCGCCTGTAATAATCAAAAAGACAGTGGTGCGACTACACCCGGCAAAAATACCAATCAAGAAACCACCAATAATTCTTCTATACCAGAACAAAATTCTTCGGGTGATATATCTAGTGTATTTCCCAAGTCGGATCTCACGGATTCAATTACCATTGATTCAGTTAATGAAGACCAATCAATTCAGGCAGAACAACAAACGGAGAAGGGAACCCTGCTTATGGTTTCCGATGGTAAGGAAGAAAGAGGACATTTAAACGTTTCTAGTACGCAGGGACAAGAGGGAGATCAGACCTTCCAGAGTAATTATTCTATTGTCTACAGACACGAAGATCAGGATAAAGTTTTATTGGAACTACCGGCATATTTATTTGTTCAGCCATCTGACAAAACATTAACCTTTGAAAGGGTGAGTTTTGAAGATGCTGATGTTTATATCCTCACCCCACAATACCAAACAGGGCATGGATTGGAAGGTTATTTATTCGCGGTCACCAAACAAAGTGGAGATGCATTCCTATTAGAGATCGTTAAAGAGGGCCAAGTTTCTGAGAAACTTCTGTATTCTGAATCCGAACCTTTGCCAAGTGTCGAAAATGACGGTTTAGTTGTTCATCCGCCCGTTGGAGCGGGTACCTCTAAAGAAGACGCAAAAGACGCTCTTTATAAACTCGATTTGAGCAAGAAGCAATTAATTTCTGAATAAAGGAATCTTTCACTATAAAGTGGAAAAGTTTTTTTCTTGATATTTTTGGCGAGAACGCAGCCTGACCGGACTGAATTGAACGGTAAGCAATTAATCTAGACGTTGCAAGATTGGTTTTCTTTCTTGTAGACCTTCGTTTCTGCTGGGTATCCGAAGTCGCCCCTCTCGCTCGTGGGTGGAGCGCTAACGAATCTGAAACGTCTAATTCAGGGATTTGAAGCGCCTGCAGAAGGCTAAGAAATCGGAGACACGTTATTTCGGAATTTAAGGTCGTGTTTAGCATTTTTATAGGGTGTTTTAGAAAAATAACGTGTCGGGTGTTCCTTACGATTGAAAAAGAGGGCTTTGGCTCTAAATAAGACGGCCTGTGTTCCTTAGAAAATGAGCACGTATGGTTACATCCCCACAGCCCTCTTGCCCAAATGCTTCCACATAAAAGTCGACACCAGATGGCACTAAATTAGGCTTGTGAACATATCCCTTGTACCGTTAAGGGCAGCCAAGGTTCTTCGCGGTTCAGGTCTAAGAGCGAGACAGTTGATCGACAGCAAAAAAATGAACTGGAGGTACACTTTTTGAAAAAAATCAGTATTGTCTCAATGGTGGGAGCTATTTTGTTATCTGGATGTGGGGCAAATAATCAGTCTTCAAGTTCTGCAAATACATATGAAGCCGCTTCTGGATTAAATGCTACACCACCAGCTACATCGACTCTCAATACACTAATATCCGAGACTTCAGATCAGAAAATAGCTATTTATGGTGTTCGGGATAAAACACAAAAAGATATATTTTCATCTTTCGATGTAGAACTAAACGGGGAATTGAAAACATTCAATTGGAGCAATGTAACCAATCCTTCCTTTTATCCTCAAATATCGGTCGTTGATTTAGATGCAGATGGGGAAGATGAAATTGTCATTATTCTGACCAAAGGCACAGGGACTGGAGTACATGATTCGGAAGTGCATGTGCTTCAATCAGATTTTACAGAAATACTGGTATCGGACCCGAGAAAATTTGTTCTCAGTCATATTAAAGTTGATCTAAAAACACATAAGGAGATTCGACAGTATACAGTTTCCGTTGATGGTCAGGAGCACTCCTTTGAGTTCAGCGAGAGCGATTCCAACGATTGGTTTAAACAACCTATGGTTCAGAATATATTGAGATTTGAGATACAGGATAACCAGCTTATTGCGGAGTTACCAATTCAGATTTCAACAAGTCATTATTTAGGGGATGCGATCGTTAGATATGCATTTGTTAATGGGAAATGGGAGCCTTCTAAAATAGAAATGGCAAAAGGTTATTCAAGCTGATGGGGTACCTTAGGAACGAAGGGATTACTGAAGCCAAAAAGAAGGAAAACCTTCAACTTCGCATATAGCGAAGATTGGAGGTTTTCCTTCTTTTTTTACCTGTATAGGCATTAGTTAGCTTATTTAGTTATCTTTCAAATTAGAAATCAAAGTTGTCCGGGTCAGGTCCTACGCGAACATCTTCGTTCAGGGCGCTAATACGCTCCATATCATCAGTGGACAATTCAAAGTCGAAGATGGAAGAGTTCTCAACGATACGTTTCTCCTTGGTAGACTTCGGAATCGTGATAACACCGTTCTGCAAGTCCCAGCGGAGGATGATTTGTGCTACCGATTTACCTTTCGCAGTGGCAATCTCGGTCAGGACTGGGTTGTCCAGAAGTTGACCCTGCATCAGCGGGGACCAAGCTTCCAATTGAATTCCGTTTTTCTCACAGAATGCTTTAAGCGGGGCCTGAGTCAGACGAGGGTGGTACTCCACCTGATTGATCACTGGTTTCACTTCGGCATCCTCCATCAGATCTTCAAGGTGATGAATCTGGAAGTTACTTACGCCAATGGCTTTAATGCGGCCTGCTTTGTACAGCTCCTCCATCGCTTTCCATGCCCCTTTGTACTTGCCTGCTTTTGGCCAGTGAATCAAATACAGGTCCAGGTATTCCAGTCCAAGTTTGTTCAGCGTTGTCTCATATGCCGCAAGCGTTTCTTCATATCCGAGATCTGCGTTCCACACTTTGGATGTAATGAACAGATCTTCACGTTTCAGATTATTTTCCTTCAAAGCCTCTGCGATCGCTTGGCCTACTCCGGATTCGTTGCCATATATAGCGGCTGTATCAATACTGCGGTACCCGTGAGCAATAGCCTGTTTAACGGCCTCAATTAATTCTGCTCCTTCTTCTACCTTAAATACGCCCAGTCCGAACCAAGGCATATGAACGCCATTATTTAAAGCTACTGTAGATTGTAAATGTTTTGCTGTCATGTGAAGTCCTCCTCATATTATGAATCAAAATAATAGGTAGTTGTACAACGATAAATCCTAGTATCCTTCATTAAGTCATAGTAGATTAAATTCGAATTAACGTATTATACTAGATTGAAATATTAGGCGAAACCGGTTCCGAGTTGTGGCTTCAATGCTGGAAAGACCCATGTTTAGCCTGATGCTCTGACTGAACCTGTTTTATGTCTCTGATGGAGAGTAGGGATCTTTACGATCCAGCGCTCTTGCCCAGCCAGTCAGAAGCACAGCAGCCAGAACCATAATTGCACCAACCCATGTGGTATGAATCAGACCGATGGAGTCCGTAATTACACCGCCTAAATATGCACCAATTGCGATACCTGCGTTAAAGGCTGCGATGTTAAAGGCGGAGGCGACGTCTTTGGCCTGTGGAGCATAACGTTCTGCGAGCGTCACGACGTACATCTGAAGCCCTGGCACATTCATGAAGGCAAGCAGGCCCATGCCGAGTATGGTGAGTAATGCTGCCAGCTTAAAGGGAACTGTGAAATACAGTATGCCCAGAATGACGGTCTGAATGATAAACATATAGAAGAGTGCTCGGAGCGGATTGCGGTTGGCCGCTTTCCCTCCAATAATATTACCGATAGCAATGGCGATCCCGTACAGCAGCAGAATTCCCGCGACCGTTTTCTCGGAATATCCGCTGATATCGTGCAATAGTGGGGACAGGTAAGTGAACACCACAAACGTTCCCCCATATCCCACAGCTGTAATGGCAAAAGCCAGCAGCAACCGTCCGCCTGTGACCAGCTTCAGTTGTTCACGGAATGCAGTTCGCGTTCCGCGCTGCAACGTGGATGGCACGAGAAGCATGTTGCCGATAAAGGCCACAACACCTACGACAACGATAAGAATGAAAGCCGCGCGCCAGCCCAAGTTTTGACCGATGAGGGTACCCAGGGGTACACCGGTGACTGTCGCAATGGTCAGGCCAGAGAACATGATGGCAATGGCGCTCGCCCGACGGTTTGCAGGAACCAGGTCTGCCGCAATGGTAGAACCAATGGACATGAATACGCCGTGTGCCAGAGCGGAGATGATTCGTGCTATGAGCAGCATGGTAATTCCACTTGAGAGCGCCGCCATGGTGTTACCAGCGATAAAAACAACCATAATGGCAAGCAGCAGCGTCTTGCGTGACACCGTTGACGTCAATGAGGTCAGTATCGGTGCCCCGAAGGTTACGCCTAATGCATATAAAGTAACGGTCAGTCCCGCTGTCGTTACGGAAATGCCCAGGTCATCTGCAATAAGGGGCAGCAGACCAACGCTGATAAATTCAGTGGTGCCGATGGCAAACGCACTGATTGCCAGCGCCAGCAATGCCCAGGTACTGCGTTTTGAATCATGTAACATGTCTTGTTCAACTCCCCAGAATGTAGATTTACGTACCGGCAAATGCTATTATGAGTTATTCGACATAAAATGAATAGTACGTACTTTTTAGTACCCTACGTACTTTTTAGTGCCTATATAGCCATTGCTTTTATGAATAACAATCCCAGGGAGGACATGCAGCATGATCAGAAAGAAATATAATATTTCAGTTGAAGCGACGCTTGAAGTCATCGGCGGCAAGTGGAAATGTGTCATTCTCTGCCATCTGACACACGGGAAGAAACGGACGAGTGATCTCAAGCGTATTATGCCCGCAATTACGCAGAAAATGTTAACCCAGCAGCTAAGGGAGCTTGAAGATGACGGGATCGTGAACCGCATTGTGTATAATCAGGTACCTCCCAAGGTGGAGTACGAACTGAGTGAATATGGCCGAAGTTTGGAACCGATCCTGAATGCCCTATGTAACTGGGGAGATCAGCACATTATTAAGGAATACGGAGACAAATCCTCAGTCTTGGAGGATAATGGGTTAAACGACTTTAACACGGACAACAAGGAGCTGATGAAGCCATGAACTATGAAATTCTATACGATGGTGCATTTGCGATGCTTAAGGTGCAGTTGCAACGGGGAGAACGGTTCAAGGCAGAAAGTGGGGCCATGGTATCCATGACACCAACCGTTGAATTGAAGGGCTCTGCTGAAGGCGGCATGTTTGCCGGATTCGGACGAATGATCAGCGGCGAGAAATTCTTTTTTCAGGAATTGACGGCTGCAGGGGGATCTGCGGAGATTCTGTTGTCACCCTCCAGCATGGGGGATGTGGAGGCGATTGAACTGGATGGTTCCTATTCGCTCTACGTACAGAAAGATGGATTCCTGGCCGGAACGGAAGGCATCCAGGTGAATACCAAAATGCAAAACCTGAAGAAAGGTCTCTTCTCGGGAGAGGGATTCTTTATTATAGAGATCAGTGGTCGAGGAACGGTGTTTCTATCATCCTATGGTGCAATCCATGCGATCCATCTGGCTGCGGGTGAAGAAGTGATCGTGGATAATGCCCACTTGGTTGCATGGCCCAATTATATGGATTATCGCATTGAGAAAGCTTCACAAGGCTGGTTATCCAGCGTGACCAGTGGAGAAGGATTAGTATGCCGATTCCGTGGTGAAGGGACAGTCCTGATTCAGAGCCGTAATCCGCATGGATTTGGTCAATGGGTCAAGCAATTTATTCCTTCACGCTAATGTTTCCCTGAAAATGTACAACGTTGAAACGCATGCGTTCCGACAAGCGTTATAAGATAAGATGAAGCTCAAGGTGTAATGATGGAGGTATATGAGATGGAAAGCTCACGGTATAAAAATGCTCAGGAAAGTCCGGGATATCTGCTATGGCAGGTAACTACGATGTGGCAAAGGGAAATACGGAGGGTGCTCGAACCTCTGGAATTAACACAACCCCAATTTGTATTATTGCATGCTTGTGTGTGGCTCAATGAACGCGATACAGAGGGTAAGGGAGTAACCCAGGTCCAGCTTGCGCAATTTGCCAATGTGGATGTTAACGTTACTTCTCAAGTGCTCCGTGCTCTTGAAAAGAGAGAGCTAATAACTCGCAAGCGTCATCTTACCGATACCCGTGCGAATATTATTACAACAACGCCGGAAGGAACCCGCTTGGCCCTTGAAGGTATTCATCTAGTTGAAACTGCGGACAAGGTGTTCTTTGATGTGTTAAGTGATCGTAAGGACGAATACATGGAAATCATGCAGGAATTTATTCGATATAAAACAGATGTTTAATTCAATAAAAAGATTTTTTCTATGCTTTATTAGACTACAGTGTGTAGTGAAGTTATACCTCCCGGACTTTTTAGCCGGGAGGTTATTTCTGTTGCTTCAATCAATCCGATAAGTCGCAAATGGCTTACCATGGCGGAAAGAGTCGCTAAGTTGGTCGAGCTCGGCAATCATATCATTGGTTAGTTTCATGTCCAGGCTAGCCAGATTATGCTCCAGCTGTTCCGTACTTGTTGCCCCAACGATAACTGTCGAAACAGCAGGGCGTTCCAGCAGCCATGCAAGCGACAGGACGCTTGGGGAGCAGCCATACGCCGATGCCTTTTCACTGACCTGCTCACCCAGTTGAATGTTGTGTTCAAGGAGGAAACGATTGAAGGCCGGATCGGTATCCGCTCTGGAACCGGAAGGTACGCCAGCTTCGCCATTGTATTTGCCTGTCAGAATGCCACCAGCCAGCGGGAAATACGGGATGATGCCGACACCTTGATCAAGGCACATCGGCACGAGTTCAAGTTCAGGTGTGCGATCAGCCAGAGAGTAGCTGGTTTGGGTCGAGATATAACGTACATATTCTTTCAGCTCGCTGGTACCAAGAGCTTTCATCAGCTCCCAGGCTGCATAGTTGGAAGCTCCGATATAGCGGACTTTGCCGGAAGTGACCATATCGTCTAATGTGCGCAGCGTCTCATCCAGCGGTGTGTGCGGATCAAAGGTATGGATCTGATACAGATCCACATAGTCCGTTTGCAGACGCCGCAGGCTATGTTCAAGCTCTTGCTGCAAATGATAGCGGGATGAACCGCGCCCATTGGGACCCTCATGCCGGGGAAGTCCGGCTTTGGTAGCAAGCACAGCGTTTTCCCGTCTGCCTGCCAGGGCTTGTCCGATAATCCGTTCCGATTCTGTTCTGGCGTAGATGTTGGCGGTATCGATAAAATTAATTCCCTGATCCAGTGCCGCATGAATAATGCGGATAGAAGTCGGCTCGTCCGCCCGTTTACCAAAGGCATTGGTGCCGAGTCCAAGTGCGGAAACCCGCAGACCGCTATTCCCCAAACGTCGATATTCCATCGTTCATCGCTCCTTCTCTGTCATTTCTTGTATAGCAGATTATAACGTAATCTATTGAAAACGTGTTATTAATATAGTTAAATGATTCTAAGACCGTTATTAAAGGAGATATGATGGAGAACAATGCTGCACATTTAACCCGACGGAAGCCGAAGAAGCCGAAGAAGAGATGGAAGAAGCCTCTAATTATCATCCTGAGCACACTCATTGTGCTGGGAGGAGTCGGATTTATCTATCAAAAACAACTCGTCCTGCTGGCATTTAACCTGTTTGCCTCGGGTACTGTAAAGGAAGCCCTTGATGAATCCTTCAAGCCGGTTGGCGATAAGGATGCACCCGTTGTAGAACATACCGATCCATTCTCGCTGTTGCTGCTAGGGATTGACCAACGGGATAACGAACCTAGTCGTTCGGATACGATCATCTATTCTGTCGTTCGTCCGGAAGAAAATAAAGTGTTGCTGCTGTCGATTCCGCGTGACTCCTATACCGATATTATCGGCCGGGATGTGAAATCGAAGATTAATTCTGCGTATGCGCATGGTGAAGCCAAGATGGCGATGGATACCGTAGAACATCTGTTGGAAAACAAAGTCGATTTCTATGCCGCAATTAATTTTAACGGACTCAAGGATATTGTTGATGCGGTTGGCGGTGTTGAATTGCCAATTAAGAAAAATATTGAGAACAAATTGAAAACGCATGAGAAGCTGTTTGTTGAAGCCAACAAACCGATCTACAGCGGAGAGGAAGCGCTGGGCTATGTACGTTACCGGGAAGATTCCGATTTCAATCGGACGATGCGGCACCGTCTTTTTCTAAGTGCCTTCATGAATCGTGCGCTTGAGGTCAAAAATCTCACCAAGATCCCGGACGTTATCCAGATCGCTGGATCGAATTTTACAACCAACATGAACTCGGATTTCATTATGAAATTTGCCGAGTCTCTATATATGAAAGACAACGCACCAACAATCAGCAATTACATGCTGAAGGGTGAGGGCGCAACGCGTAGCGGCACATGGTACTATGATTTGTCAGAGAGTGATCTGCAATATGTGCGAACCCTGCTTGCCAACTGGCTGGACCCGGATACCACCGAAATTATGGAGCCGGAGACGGCGGATACGAAAGATCCGGCGTAAGTATCCGAGGCTCAGTAAGATGACCGGAAGTTGTATACGTGTGCAGAATGACTATATCAATGAATGAGAGTCCTGGGAGCTGATGCTTCCCGGGCTTTTTGTTATGTAAGCATTTTGTATAAATCCCATAACGACTTCCAATCCACAGAGAACGGTAAATGATTCTATTCCTTAAACCCCATTTTATGGCATACATATAGTAAAATATAGGGAATGAATTCAACATCAACCAACGGAGGAAGCTCATGAAAGAGTTCAAGGATCGGCTTCACCAGGTTCAGGAGCAGCAGAAGCAGCTGGTAAAGGAGTACAATGCCCTGCTTCAGGAGTATCAATCAGATGATCTGATCGTGCAGAATGAACAACTGCGTGCGCAATATGAAGCGCATCAACTCAAGCTGCAACAGCTTGAAGTACGCACACGCAAAATGGAAGAAGAGAATGCCCGTCTTCGCATGGCTCTGTCCGAACAGATGCTGGATGAGAAATTGAATCTCATTCGTGTATCCCAGGAGAAGATGGAGACGTATTTCCGAGGAAAGACGAGTGTACATAATGATCGGCTCGCAGCGCATGAACATCGCACCAAAGTGAATTTAAATGCGATATTCAACAGGGCTTCAGAGGAACTTCAGGGCGACGCCAATGAGATGAAGGAGAGAATTGCTTATCTGGCTGCTGAGGTGCAGGAACGAATTGAGGCGCATAGACAGACCTTGTGGGAGAGAGAAGAGGCGCTACGTGGCCAGTTGCAACAAGGATATGAGCATATGGCGGAGGAAGGTTTAAGCGAAGAGACCATTCAGCGGCGCATTCGCCAGAACCGGATGGAGATGAAAATTGGCCTAAGCTGGATCAATAAGGTCGCCATCCTGCTCATTATTCTTGGCGTTGGAGCGGCGTTTCGCTACTCATACGCGACCTGGTTCAACGATGAGATGAAAGGCGGCGCTTTTTTCCTGCTTGGTGTGCTCATGCTTGCCGGGGGTGAATGGCTGTTCCGGCGCAAACGTCAAACGTTCGCGATGGGACTGCTGGGAGGCGGGATTTCCGTGCTGTTTGGCTCGATCTTCTACAGTTACTTTTTACTGCATATGATCGGGTTATATACGGGACTTGCCTTGTCGATATTGGTTTCGGCCTTATCCGTGCTGTTATCGTTGAGGTATCAGTCCAGGACCATCTGCTCACTTGGTTTGGTTGGAGGGTATCTACCGTTAATCTCCTATATGGCCTATTTCGGTCTTCAAGGTTCGGCTGTGTATGTTGCCATGATCTATCTGTTGCTCTTAAACGGAATTATTGTATTAATTTCATTTGGCAAACGGTGGCCGATTGTGCATTATATCAGTTTTTTGTTCAACACACCGTCCATGCTCATCCTGTTATGGCTCTCACCAAGTGAGAAGATCGGCATGTTGTATTCCATTGTGACATTTGCATTATATCTCGGCATCACCCTGGCGTACCCCTTCAAACATCGGGTGAAGTTGACCTGGTTGGACTTCGCACTGCTGGCCATGAATACGAGCATCAGCTGTCTGATGTTGTATGTATTGTTCGATGCAGCGGGCTGGAATGACGCACAGGGCTTGCTTGCTCTGATTTTTGCTCTGGTCTATTTCGGGCTCGCCCGTTTTATCCAGCAGAGGATGCCTCAGGAAAAGCAGACCCTTCTATTGTTCTACGTGACTTCCCTGACCTTTGCCATTCTGATTATACCGTTCCAGTTTGGTGCGAAGTGGCTGTCTATGGGCTGGCTGATCGAAGGAGTTCTGCTGGTTACGCTCGGACATCTCAAGCGGTTCAAGTTGGTGGAACTTGCCGGATGGGGAATCGTGCTTCTGTGCATGTTTACCTTTGTGTACTATGACGTGCTGGTGCTGTTCATCATGGGGGAGCAATCCTATTTCATGTTAAAATACTCCTGCATCACGCTTGGTGCGCTGCTTATTACGCTCTATTATGCCTTGGATCGGAAGGGCTCCCTATCCGGGGAGAAATATCATTATAGCCAGACAGAGCTTGGCTTTTTGAATGCGTTCAAGTACGTCACACTCGCCAATCTGTGGTTATATGTGCTGTATGAATCGAATGAATTGTATATGAAAGCCGTCGATGACTCATTCCTGTTATACCTGTTCTACAAATGGCTGATGTTCGCTGCGCTGACTATTGCCATGGCCTATGGATTGGGTAAAGTGAGGCTTTTGCGTGATCGGATCGTGCAGGGTTATATCGTCTTCCTGCATGCGGTGGGCTGTTGTATTGCACTGGCAGTAACGTTATCCATGCCGGCACTTCAGCCGGATGTTCAGCAGCACACAGCGGCTGAAGTCGTAGGTTTACTCGTATTAATCATCTTTAATGTGGGCGTGTTCTTTGCAGGAAGGGATCTGCTGATCACGGCAATCCGCGGGCAGTTCAAGAGCGTTGAATGGTATCCGGTGATTGCAGGGGTCTATCTGCTGGGTGTCATCACCGTGTTCATGACGGTCCAGTTCCAATGGGGAGATGTAGGGCTGATGTTCAGCCTAATCTATCTGCTGCTTGCTATCCTGTACATTGCCTATGGGTTCCGCAGAAAATATGTAATGATTCGGCGCCTAGGTCTGGGACTGACGTTGTTTTCCACCGGGAAAATGGTGTTCTATGATGTGGGATTGCTTACATCCGGTAGCAAGATCATTGCCTATTTCAGCTTTGGCGTACTGCTGCTTGGAATTTCTTATCTGTATCAGAAGGTGTCGAGCCGGATGGAGGAAATTCAGGCTAGAGAGGCCGAGCAGTCTAATGAATCTGATCTGCCGGAGGATGAAAAGAACCAATTTTAGGATAGTTGATACAGCATTCACAATCTTTGGGGAGGGATATAACATGGGATTTGATCTGAGTATCATGTTATGGCAATTATTATGGATTGCTGGCCCTGTAGCGCTCATTGTCTATGGGTGGAGGAAACTTGGTATCAGGAAAAAGCGGCGCTAAGGGCATAGAATGCCGTTGCAACATCGCTTTTGACAAAATTTCATTATCGGATGCACTGATCGGTATCCATATGTAAAAATACATTAAAATGAGGCTCTTGAGCGCTGGTTTTTAGCGTCCAGGGGCCTTATTCTGATGAATGGATTATGATCTGATCCTCAGTCAGGATGGCATGACCCAGCATAAGATGACATTCGTGAAACGTTTTTTCTGTTGATCACGTTATAATAGAGTATACTTACCGCTGGGTATTCAGTTGCAACCATGAAGTTTCGGTTGTGGTTGTACCTTTCAGTGATTCTCCGCGATCATCATTGATGCGGGAGAGCACCGTTAAGGTAATGGACAGGGTGAAGGCGAGCAGCACATATATGAAAATGTTTTTTTTGTTCATGATGAGGGACCTCTCTTGTTGATTGGGCTAAGGTATGCATACGACCGTTATGAGAAAAAAGGCACAACGTCTGGTATAGTAGAGAAAAGCATATGACGATGCCTGTATACACTATATAAATTGTTATGGATGCAAACAATGGAACAAATCTGATGAATTTATCATTATTTATGAACGAAAGCGCTCATAGAGATAGAGTGATATTTTGAAGGTGGGAGAATAACATGCGGGAGACGGCAAAAATCGTCATTCGTACGCCAGGGCAGGAAAGTGACGGTTCGTTTGCTTATGTCAGCCAGGGGCGTTCCATTACAGTGGGGCGTTATACGGGTGGAGATGAATTGGACTTGTCTGTCTACAATCAGTTGATATCGAAGCGGCATTGCCGCATTCATTATGATGCTCAGTATCAGCTGTGGATTGAGGACTTGGATAGTAAAAATGGAACGGAATTGAACGGGCAGCGCCTCGTTCCTTATGAGAAATACCCGTTTGCCGAAGGAGACAGCCTGACGCTGGTCAACGGTTTGATTCAGCTTCGCGTAGAAGGGGATCTCGAAGAAACGAGAGAATATCGGATATCTGACCTGCTGGGCGAGGGTGTGCGTTTGCAGGATCACCTGCAAACCGTGCAGATTGGAGAAGTGGAGATTCCACTGTCCAAGAAGGAGTACCAACTGTTCAAGCTGCTGTACAGCCAGTTGGATCACTTTGTGACACGGGAGCAGATTGTCGGCCAGGTGTGGCCGGAGCGAAGCATGCTGGAGAGTGAGCCGGTGGGCATTGACGAGATTAACTCGCTGATCTACCGGACGAATCGCAAGCTGGGCGTACATTTTACAATCAAGTCGGTGTACAAAAAGGGCGTTTACATGAAGTCCCATGTGCCGGATTGAATGAATTGAACGAGTTACGCTATGGATTGGGATGAAGCCTAAATAGAATAAGAAGAAGGAAGCTTCTGCCGGGTTTTTTTGGACCTGGGGAAGCTTCTTTTGTTATGATGAAGGTGCAAATACCGCCTCTTAATTAAACTCCAAAGGGTTGAGGTTATGTTCATAGTTCAACTACTACCATGGCTGATTGCTGTGGTGACACTTATATCTGTAATATCCATCGTGCTGGTCAGTTGGAAAAATGGAATCTCACCGATGCCGACTTCCGGCATCGTCAGGCAGACAGTCATTCAGGAGGTCAACCGCATTCCCGGTTACGGTGACGTTATTGAAGCAGGCTCCGGGTGGGGAACGCTGGCACTGGACGTGGTGAGGCAATGCCCAGGCAAAAGATTAACGGGTATTGAGAATTCAATTGTTCCCTTATGGACCTCCCAACTGATTGCTTTTTTAAGTGTCCGTTTCCGGCGAACGAAGGGGAAACGCCACTCTCTGGAGGGGCGGCTGCGATTCATCCGTGGCAACATCTATACCAGTTCATATGAACACGCAGATTGCGTCATCTGTTATTTATTCCCTGGAGCGATGAATCGGCTAGTCGACAAATTCAATCGGGAGCTGCCTCCGGGAGCGAAGGTGATTAGCGTCTGTTTTGCATTGCCAGGCAAGATACCGCTACGGACGATTACATGCCGGGATACGCTGCGTACCAAGGTGTATGTATATACGTTTTGAGCGCTAACGAACCTACAAAATCGGCCCAATCGACGAAATAACGTCACTGTGATTCGTTAGATTTCAGACCTGGGCAAATCGAATCGAATAGCGTGTACCAGGTGGTTCTTTAGAATAAACTAACAAAAACAAGGGGTGTCCTCCGTCATATTCATGACGTATGGGACATCCCTTGTTATTAAATCACCTTTATTTGTTGGCTCTTATGGCCTGAGTCTTCACTTACTTCGTGGTATCCGTAGTGCCCGTTGTACCTGTGGTATCGGTTGTTGTACCCGATTCTGTTCTGTTTCTACCGCCTCCGAATCCACCTTGGCCACGGCCTCCGCCTGGACCACCCATACCCGAGTTGGCAGTTGTAACACCAGATTCGTTCACCCAAGTTACATTGCTTGTGGATTGGAAGGCAACCACTTTGGTTCCGCCACTATACGTTCCGTCTGTATAGAGTCCATCCACTGCTTTACCAGTCGATGATCCGCCGGAGTAAATCACATAAGAACCGTCTTTTTTCAGATCCGGGGAGCTGACAACCACCGTTTGATAATCTTTTGCTGGAGCAAAGGTCAGAATGTTGTTTCCTTCGCTATCTTCCACATGTACCAGTGTTCCTGCTTTTTGCGTTTCAGGGAACGTCATGGCAATGGTATTTTGAGTCGATGCTTCAGATGTTGCCTGAGCCATGCCGGAGCTTCCCGCAGCGACCAGATATCCGCCGCTCAATTCGAAGTTGCCGTCATAGTCCAGTGCTCCGTTGCCATTATCTGTTGGACCGTTCACAATGACGGTTCCGTCTGTCATATAGATGGAGCCGTTCGAATCCAGTCCGTCGCCGCCTGCATTGACGGTGAGAGAGCCGCCGTTGATATGAAGCTCACTGTTGCTGGCAGATTCACCCGGCATACCACCTGGCCCACCGCCTTGTGGGCGAGTATTGCTATTCGTGTCTGTACTTTGATTGGACTGATCCGTAGTAGATGTTGTGCCAGTCGTCTCTGTAACAGAAGTGTTGGAGACTGCAGTTGTATCGGTATTGGCTGCTTTAGTACCGTCCTCTGCAGTGGCTGCCGCATTCGCATCAGCGTCAGTTGCAGTTATTTCTCCGGAAGCATTCACGCCATCATCTGATGCAGTCACATCCACATTCCCATCGTTCAAGGTGATGATTGCACCTTCAAGACCTTCATAGCTCTTGGCAATGGTGATCGTTCCACCGTTAATGGTGAGCGCCTGATCTGCATGAATCCCGTCATCCCCGGATTCAATGCTGAACTTGCCGTCATTGACGATTACATTGTTGTTGCTGTGCAGGGAATCATCCATGGAATTGATCGTATACGTACCGCCATTGACGGTAAGATCTGCTCCTGCTTTAAGTGCTTTGGCACTCGTTGTTTCTTCTTCTGCAGCCGTTGTGCTTGTGTCTGCATCTGCTATGGAATCAGTAGGTGCTGTTGCATTGGTAGAGCTGGATGGTGCTGCGCCTGCTGCGTTCGTTCCATTATTGCTCGGCATATCAGCAGGTGGTTCCCCATCCGGTGGTGTGCCCATATCGGTTGGAGGTGTACCGCCACCCCATCCGCCGCCACCGCCGCCAAATGGTCCTTCTTCTACTTTTTCTGGTGCATTGGCACTGCCGCCTCCGGTTACGATGTTAAATGTGCCGCCATCCGTAACCAATGCGGTTTCCGCTTGAATGCCGTCGCTGCCGCTCTGGATGTTGAATGTACCTCCAGCAATGGCCACGAAGCCTTTGGTCGTATCCGTATCGTTTGTAGATTTGATGCCGTCACCTTCTGAATCAATGGTAATGGTACCGGCTTGAATCGCCACCATATCTTTACCTTTGATGCCGTCATCGGCGGATTTGACGTTAATTGTGCCACTGACAATTTTCAGATCATCCTTGCTCGTAATACCTTCATTGTAGTTGCCTGTCACCGTCAGCTTGCCTGTACCATTGAACGTCAGGTCTGCCTTGCTGAAGATGGCTGCATCCGGCTCATCCGTTGTATCGTCGGCGTATACGTAAGTTTTGCCATCGGACACGGCATTCTCAGTTCCTTCTTCCAGCGTAATGATGGCTTTGCCCGCTTTCTGGATATAGATGGATGCACTGTCGCTGTCATTGATTGTGGCTCCGTTTAATACGAGATGTACGGTGCCCTTATCTGCAACATTGACCACAATCTGTCCGTCGGTCAGCTTGCCGCTAAGTACATAGGTACCCGCTGCGGAGATGGTTACCGATCCATTTGCTGCTTTTGCACCCGATCCTGTGATGGAAGCGGTCGTACCGTTCAGCTTAATCGTTGTGGAATCTGTTGCACTCCAGCTAACGTTGGTATCGTCTGCATCCATCGTGACCAGATCGGCATATTTCACCGAGGTTTGTTCACTGACGGATACGGTTTTGGTTGTCCCTGTCGTTGACACTGCGGCGTTTGCGGTACTGCTGGTTGCAGCCGGAGCGCTGCAAGCTGTAACCATTGCAGTAATCATTGCGACGGACCACAATTTGCTGCCAGTTATGATTTTCTTTTTCATAGTATATCGTTCCCTTCGGATTCAATTTAGTATTCTGGTGTTGGACTCATCGTTAACGAGATATCTAGATTTCCGTTTCGTGTACGAATCGCATCCAAGAATTCCTTCTGGCTTACACTTTCGTGAATGGTAACACTGTAGACAAGCTCGTACAGACTGCCGAGTTCGGTGGTTCTGATTTTTTTGAGATCAAAAGGTACGTTAAATTTATGGAACACTTCGTTCAGTGCTTCTTCGTAGCTCAAGTTTTCCGGAATGGTTACTTTCAGCGTTTTTTGCTGGGCTTTCTTCCCTCCGAAGTTGAAGCGGCTCAGGACAAACATCAGTACACACAGGATAATGGTGAACATTACAGCATAACCGAATGCGCCTACACCGCAGGCAAGACCGGAAGCCATGGTGAACAGAACATAAGCAATGTCTTTCGGGTCACCAGGCGCACTTCTGAATCGGATGATGGAGAAGGCACCCGCGAGGCTGAATGCACGGGCAATGTTGCTGCCGATCAGAAGAATGATGATGGCTACGATGACAGGCAAGACGACCATAGTTAGTGTAAAGCTTTGGGAATATGTGCTCTGATTTGTCTTCATGTATGTCAGGCTGATGATGACCCCCATGATGATGGCAAGTCCAATCGTTAGAATCGCATTACTAAAAGTTAGGGTGGAGTCTGTTAAAGCTGAGCTGAAAAGGGAATCAAGCATATACTACACGCTCTCTTTCTGTGATTGTTTTTTCTTGTTCTATGGATGGGTTGAAATCGGTACCCGGCAGCAATTCTCGTTCAGTCTGGTAGTTCAGGTTGGTTGTTCTGGCCAGATGTCTGTACTCATTGCCGTATTTCGAGAATCCGGTCCGGTAAAGACCATGTTCGGATAACAGTTGAGAGAGCCACATCGGAACGGTTTTCTCGGCTTTGACTTCCATCAGCCAGCGCCCGTCTTTCACCAGAGGTTCGCCGTAATCTCCTTGCTCCAGCTTCAGATCATATCTGCGACTGCGGATGTTGGTATCAAAGGTGATGCGCAGATCGCGGCTGTTCTTGTCGAACAGCGCCTTGCGTTCATACGCCAGATACACTTTTGGTTCCAGATCGTACAGCCGGAGGAAGTACTTGATCTCTTCCACAACCTGTTTGTTCATGTAATCGGCGAGATCAGGAGCCTTGCCTGTCTGAACGAATTCATAAGCTTCATCCAGCTTCAGGGCAGTTCGGCGTTTGTTTACCAGGCCAAATACTTTCTTTTTGATCTCCAGATATACCTTCGCATTCTCTTCAGGAACTCCGTATGCCCGCAGTCTCAACTTCTCCTTGTATTTGGGTTTGGAGAGACTGGCGCGGATCAGGGAATCCTGCGGAGTGTCGAAGTACAGGTTGCTGATGGAGTAAAACTCGTGTTTCTTGTTATAGGCGTCCAGCTCCATATACTTCAGCAGATCGGTGTAGAAGTTCTCGTATTGCTCATCTGTCAGTAGATACTTGCTCTCATATCGGTTGAATACTTCAATTGCCATTGGGTTCAGTCCTTTCATCCATGTTTTGTATGTTTTGTTGCATCGTGTATTGCTTCCATGTCTGTATCTTAGAGCGTCAACCTTGAATGAATCTTAAATGATTTTACATTCCGTTGATCTTTTTTTACCTTCCTTTAATAGTTCTCCAAAAATAATGAATTAAGATTGGTTCAAGGTTCCGTTGATACAATCGCTGGTATAATAGATTGACTTATATCGAAACCAATTCATGCAGAGGAATGAAGAACCGATGAGAATACTGATTGCGGAAGATGAGGTTCATTTGGCGGAAGCCGTGTCACAAATATTAAAGAAAAACAATTACTCTGTAGACATGGTGCATGACGGGAGATCGGGTCTGGATTATGCGCTGAGCGGAATCTATGATCTGTTGCTGCTGGACATCATGATGCCGGAAATGGACGGGATTACCATGCTGAAGAAACTGCGCAGCGAAGGCAATCATACGCCTGTCATTCTGCTCACAGCCAAAGGAGAAATTTCAGACAAAGTGACCGGGCTGGATTATGGAGCCGATGATTATATAGCAAAGCCCTTTGCCACGGAGGAATTGCTCGCACGGATTCGGGCAGCCCTGAGAAGGAAGGGAGAAGTCGTTCCGGAGGATGGACTGAAGTTCGGTGACATTGAACTGAACACCACGCAGCTGAAGCTGAGTGTTCAGGGCAAGGAGATCAAGCTGAATCTGAAGGAAAATGAACTGCTGGAGCTGCTAATCACGCGTAAACAGGCCATTACTTCCAAAGAGCAGATTATTGAGAAGCTGTGGGGTTTCGATTCGGAAGTGGAGTATAACAATGTGGAGGTGTACATCTCGTTTTTACGCAAAAAGTTAACCTTCCTGAACTCCGCGGTTCGCATCAATACGATTCGGGGTGTGGGGTACGTACTTGAGGTGACGTCCTGATGTTCAAGAAACTTAGAAACCGATTTCTGATCGTGAACCTGGTGTCCATCTCGTTTATGATGTTGGTTGCCTTTGCCACGATCTACATCATTACGTATCAGAATGTACAGCGGGAAACCAACATGGAGCTGTTCAAAGTGTCGGATTTCTATCATGGTCCGTACAACTCCAGCAAGATGCCGCGCGGTGATGACAGGGATTCAGTGCCAGGATCTCAGCCATCCGATTCCAGTGCCAATGGAGCGTCGGGGAGTGATCCGAATTCACCGCCAGGACGCTCGGTATCGTTCATGGTCAAGACGGATAGTGAGTGGGAAATCACCGATGCGCACTCCAGGTTTGATATGGATGACACGTTCTATACTGAAGCTTTGCAAAAGGTGAATAAAGTCGACGATGTGGATCGGAAGACCGGACAGTTTACACTGAATGGAACGGACTGGGCTTATGTGATCGACCCGAGCAGCACAGGGCACATGATTGTGTTTATCGATGTGACGGCCCAACAGGGCATTCTTACGAATCTGATTTATACTTTTGCCGTCGTAGGTTTGATCATGCTGATCGTCATCTACTTCCTGAGCCGCTATTTCGCCAATCGTTCCATTACCCCGGTCAAGGAAGCCTTTGAGAAGCAAAAGCAGTTCATAGCCGATGCTTCACATGAGTTGAAAACGCCGCTGGCGATCATCAATACCAACACGGATGTGCTTCTCGCGAATCGGGAGGATACGATTGAGAATCAGGCCAAGTGGCTGCATTACATCAAGTCGGAGACGGAACGCATGTCGGGACTGACGAATGATCTGTTATATCTGACTCAAATTGACGATTCAAGATCCTCGATGATTCATACCAAGTTCAATATGAGCGATGCGGTGGAGACGATCATTTTGACGATGGAAGCCGTGATTTTTGAGAAAAATATATCTCTAGACTACAGCATTGAGCCGCAGCTCATGGTCCATGGCAACAGCGAACAGATCAAGCAGGTCATTCTGATTTTGCTCGATAATGCTGTGAAATACTCCAGAGCCAAAGGCTCGGTCAACGTATCGTTGAAGAAACAGAACAATGACGTTTTGCTGGCCGTTTCCAACACGGGAGAGGGCATTGCGCCTGAGCATCTGGACCGGATCTTCGATCGCTTCTATCGCACGGATGCCTCCAGAGCACGGAAAAATGGTGGACATGGATTGGGTCTTGCGATTGCAAGGTCGATTGTGGAACAGCACAAAGGTGAGATTTACGCCCGCAGTGTGGTAGGGGAAGGTGCAACATTTTACGTTCGTTTATCTTAGGGATAAGGAATAATGCATGTCTGTTCTGGGTTAACCTATGCTACAATGGCAACAGAACGTAAGAATCAAGGAGCTGACTTTAACGTGACTGAAACAAATTCAATCAATGAACAGGAAATGAAGGCATATATTGCAGAGAAGACGAAGGCAAGCGAAGCGAATATCGCTCTTGTCCTGAAGCATGAGCAGGCGTACATCAACAAGGCGCATGAAAATGCCAAAGGTGACGTGGATATCGACGGTGACGATCTGGCCGACTATATTCTGAGCCGTAAAGATGTGAAGCTGGATGAGCTGACCGTTGAAAGCATTCTGGATGCTGAAATGGACTATTTGATGGAAAAAGGGCTCGCAGGCTACGTGGATTAATTTAAATCAATCAATTAAAAAAATGACCTCAGCCTCCACGTTATTGTGGAATTTGAGGTCATTTTGGATTGTGCATTGGGAATTACCTTTTAAACAGCCAGCCCGTTGGGCTAGGCGCATTTTCCTTATTGACCCATCATACCGCCATCGACAGTATAGAGGGAAGCGGTGACATACGAAGCTTCTTCGGACAACAGGAAGTTCATGATGGCTGCGACTTCTTCCGGTTCACCATAGCGGCCCATCGGAATTGCGGATACGGTAGCGGATTGATAATCTTCCACATTACCGGAGTTTGCTTCGATTTGACGCATCATGCGGGTATTGATGGTGCCTGGCAATACCGCGTTAACCCGAATACCATAAGGCGCAAGTTCATTTGCTGCTGTGCGGGTAAGACCAACAACGGCATGTTTGGACATAATATATGGAGATACGGCTGGAGCACCCATCAGACCTGCAAGGGAAGAGGTATTCAGAATCGCACCAGATTTTTGTTTTTTCATGACAGGGATGACGTTCTGCAAACCAAGGAATACACCGCGCACATTGACGTTATATACGAGGTCGAGAGCTTCAACGCTCAGATCTTCGATCAGTCCGGTTGGACCTTCAATGCCGGCATTGTTGGCAAAATAATCGATACGACCAAATGTATCAAGTGCTTGCTGCACATAGTTTTTCACATCAGCTTCCTGAGATACGTTTGCTTTCACCGCAATGACGTGCTCTTTGTCGAGTTTCAGATCCGTGATGGTTTGCTGGATGGCTTCTTCGTTCAGGTCGACCAGGACCAGATTAATTTTGCGTTCAGCAAGGCGGCGTGCCAATTCTTTACCGATGCCTCCGGCTGCTCCTGTAATAACGGCTGTTTGGGTATATGATGTACTCATCATGTATTCGCTCCTTATAAAATGTAATCAGGTGAACGGTGTGTGAACGTTCAACCTGTGGTCTATCGTTCCTATCTCAATGTTAAGATATACATAGTAATGTGACAATAATCATTGACAGCGCAAATGTCAGCTATCGGACAGAGATGTAAGCGGTGTTCATTTAGGTTACAATAATGAACAGAGGAGGTGGAAATGTTGATTATCGAACACCCTCAGGATCGGAGAGCACGAAGAACGCAGGATGCCATCATTGCTGCGGCGGTTTCTTTGATATTGGAAAAGGGAGCTGAAGCCGTCACGATTCGTGACATTACGGAGCGGGCGGATTATAACCGGGGAACGTTCTATTTACATTTTCCCGGCAAACCCGAGTTATTGCAATTCATTCTGGATGATTTCATGCAGGGCGTGGGACAAGCTTATGCATCACCTTACGCGGAGTTAAAAGAAGTGGATATGACGGCATTACTGCCATCAACGATGCCTGTATTTGAATATATCGAAGCGCACCAAGACATCTTTCGAGCCTTGATGACGATGCACGGGGATATGGGAACCAGACTCTGCAACATGTTCAGAACATATTTAACCGAAGACTTTGTATTGGTGACCGAAAACAGCGACTACACCATTAATTACGACATTATGCTAAGTTACCTGGTATCTGCGACCGTTGGTGTGATTATGCACTGGGCAGAGATTGGGTTCAAGTATTCTGCCCACTACATGGGGGAGCAGCTGACTGCGCTAATTAACATCAAACCGACCCGTCTCCTGATTGAACCAGGGCAGAAGGGTCGGACCATTCATGAACGCATGCTTCAGGACTAAATAGCGTGCCCGGTTCTCTTATTCCCAGGGATAACTAACGGTGAGGAAGTCGGCGAATTTTTTGCTTTCTTCCCGCCGTTGTTTCCGCATGGCAGCCCGAGCTGGAGCAGTCTCGTATAATTTCTTCTCTTCTTCCGTCTCTGGAATGATGCGAGGAACAATGAGTTTACGGTTATTTTCATCCAAAGCGACAAAGGTAAGGAATGCGGTCGCCGCAATCTTCTTCTCCCCCGTCTTCAGATCCTCACGGATGACCTTCACAAAAACTTCCATGGAACTGCGTCCTGTCCAGGAAACAAACGATTCCAGTGTCACCGAATCTGTCGGATTAATCGGATACAAGAAATCGACCGAGTCGGTTGAAGCCGTAACGGTGTTCACCCGGCACAGCTTGGAAGCAGTGATGGATGCAATATCATCAATATAGGACATCAGCTTCCCACCAAATAATGTGTTGTGATTATTCACGTCCGTCGGGAACACCCGAGACGTCTTGAAACAACGTGTTTCACGCATGTACTTTTTCTCCATCTGATCCAGTTCCGTAGGCTTCGGTATCTCTCTCATATGTCTTCCTCCTGACAGTATGGCTGATGGACTCTGCAAGAAATGTCGCGCCCATCATCTCTATATGTTAGTTCTAGTATAGGTTTCGGTCCCATCCCTATTCAAGTGAAGCGTGATTCAAAAAAACCGCCAGGCGCGGACCGGCGCGCGGGCGGTTTGATGCTGTATATTAAGCCTTGGGTCTGAAAATGCCAGACGGCTTGCCGATGGGCAAGAACGTATAGCCGAAGTGAGCGTTCAGTACGGAAGCGCCTGTGCCGTACAACGACACGATTCCGATTCCCATTTCAGCATAAGCTGCGATGGTATGGAAGATATGAGGAGCTACGCCGAACGCGTCAAAGGTCAGGCCAAGGAACAGGAAGTCAATGAGAATGAAAATGATGAGCAATACTTTATTGGCTTCCACGGCACCCAGCGTCATGAACAGGGTGAACACGAGATATCCGGCAAAAGCAAATCCGAGCTGCTTGCCATCTGCCTGTTCCGCAAGAGTGGAGCCAAACACGCCCATTTTGATCAGCCAGTTGGCACCCATCGCGAACCAGAAGAATGCGTATGCGCCGAAGGCAGTTGTGCCAAAAGTATTGTTGCGTTTGGAATCTTGAATACAAGCGAACAGCTGGGCAAAGGCACCGAGGAAAATCGCCCAAGGAATAGCGTAGCTTAGGCCGTCTGTAATGCCAAGCTTTTGGGAGGAAGCGACCAGAGTGACGATGGCCAACCCAAATAATCCCATCGCGCTGGGATCGGCGTTTATGATTTTGACTTTAGTCTGTGAATCGGTTTGCATGGTGTTGATGAGCCTCCAAATATTCAAATCAGGATGATCCGTTCGAACCGAACCGTCCTCTATACTTCGTAATTCGTATCCGCCTGGTCCGGACACACACATCGCCCTATTGTACCTGAATGAATTACGTATGAAAAGGGATTTTATTACCTTTTGGAGCATGATCCGTTCCCTTGTAAGGCTTGTGTTAGAGATCAGGAACGAAGAGATCGGTTTTTTGGTGGAAAAAGACGGAAAATTACATGTTCATTCCCTGAAAGAAGGGATAGTATCGAATAGAAATGCAAGCGCTTACTTATGGGTTGTACCATCGTTCTGGCTTTAATCATTCAATGATGAGGAAACGAAAGGATGGGTGTTCATGATCGCTAAGACGCGGCGGGTTGGCCTGGTTATGCTCCTGTGGGTATTTACAATTTCCAGTCTGGGGTGGGGGACCATGTTTGGCACACCAGCAGCAAGTGCAGCCGTATCGGCTGATGAAACTGCGGGTGGAGGCACTTATAGATTCGACTTTGGTTCAGGAGCTGTTGCGAATGGATATACAGGTGTGGACGCAACGTCTGCGTATTCGGCGGAACGTGGCTATGGCTTCACCGATGTGTCCAAAGTAACGGTACAGGATCGGGGCACAAGTGATCCAATTAAATCCGATTTTGCCAAAATTGCCGATGGGGCCGGATTCAAGGTGGATTTGCCGAGCGGTGATTATACCGTGTCCCTTGTCGCTGGCGATAGTGCAGGCAGCACAGATATTGCGATCAAAGTGGAGAGCATGAACAAGGTTCAGCAGAATACTAAGCCCGCGGGTGAATATCTGGAGATGAGCTTCGATATTGCCTTGGTGGATGGGCAGATGAACTTTGAATTCTCCGGAACGGCCGCTAATATCAATGCGCTCGTGATCACCAAACAACAGGAACGCGAGGCAGGTAACAAACCTGCGGTGTACCTTGCGGGTGACTCCACGATGCAGACGTATAATCCATACTGGGAGCCCCAAGCGGGTTGGGGGCAAATGTTCCCGTCCTTTTTCAGTGATGCCGTGGAGATTAAGAACCATTCCATCGGTGGACGCAGCTCTAAATCCTTTATTTTCGAAGGGCGATTGGATGAGATTCTGCGCCTCATTCGTCCGGGAGATTATCTGTTCGTGCAGTTCGGACACAACGATGCAACAATCAGTGTTCCTGACCGCTATGCTTCACCTGCCGATTACAAAAACTATTTGAAAACCTACATAGACGGCGTGCAGCAGCGGGGAGCTACCCCAATTCTGGTCACCCCAATGGGTCGCAGGGACTTCAACGCAGACACAGGCAAGTTCAATGTGTCCTTCCCTGAATATGTGCAGGCGATGAAAGAGGTGGCTTCGGAGAAAAATGTGAAGCTGATCGATCTGAGCGCACTCAGTATTGCGTACTATGATTCCATTGGACCGGAAGCGACGTTGTCTGTCTTCCTTCATGTATCACCAGGCATCTATCAGGCATTCCCGAACGGGGCAGCGGATAATACCCACTTCCAGGAATATGGAGCGATTCAGATTGCTCGTCTGGTTGCTGGTGCGGTTCGTGAACTGGATCTGCCATTATCAGAAGCGGTTCAGGATGCTGAAGTTCCGGCTGAATTGCCTGCCAAACCTGCTGGATTGAAGGCAGGTAGCATCAGCAACGCGGGAGCGGTATTGAAATGGACAGCGGATGACACCGCAGACATCTACAAAGTGTACCGTAAGCTTTCAACAGAGCCGGAAACTGCCTACAAGCTGGCAGGAACGGCAACTGTACCTACTTTGACGCTAAGCGGTTTGGTCGAAGGCAAGTCGTACACGGTTCGAGTAACCGCTGTGAATGGCCGCGGCGAATCCGATCCTTCGGATGAAGTCAGCTTCACCACCAAATCGGCAGCGTATCGATATGACTTTGGTCCGGTAGGTTCTCCGGTTGCTGAAGGGTATACGGAAGTCAACCGGAATACGCTGTATACCCCAGCACGCGGTTATGGATTAACGTCTTCGGCTAATATGGCGGATCGGGATCGTGGCAGTGCGACAGATAACCTGCGTCGTGACTTCGTGATCTATTTTAACGGCTCATATGAATTCAAAGTGGATCTGCCGAATGGTACCTATTCGGTCAAGACGTACACTGGGGACTGGATTGGTTCAGCAAAAACCAACATTAACATCGAAGGCAAAGATTATGGGACCGTATCCTCCGGTGCTCAGAATATTGCCGAAAAAGTGATCAACCAGATTACCGTGCAGGACGGGCAGATGAATCTGGTCTTCAGTGGGGCTACGGCGCATCTCAACGGACTTGAGATTACACCTGTATTGGTGGCCCCTTCCAATCTGAAACTGAATGGCCTGGATCTGGAGAGTGATCCGATCACCGCTGCATTATCGTGGGGTGCTATTGCTGATGACGTACAGTATAAGGTATACCGTCAGTCAACTGGAGCGGCCAAGGGCGAGCTGCTGGCAACTACGGATGCAACAACCTATACCGATAACAAGATTGACCTGGGCATGAATTACGTATATACGGTATCGGCTGCAGATCGTACAGGTACGGAATCGGTAGCATCCAATGCATTACCTGTTTCGACGATTGATTCATCTGTAGAGAAGGCACAGGTCCCTTCAGGTCTGTCGTTACTAAGCATTAACAAAAATGACGTCTCCTTCACTTGGACGGAATCAGCAGGAACACGTGCATATCAAATCTATCGTGCTGTGAAGCAGGATGGGCCGTATGACTTAATCGCGCGCACCAAAGAGACGACATACACAGACTCAACCATCCTTAGCACCATTCCTTATTTCTATAAAGTGGCGTCTGTGAATGCGGGAGGGGTATCCGAACTTTCGGCTGCACTCGAAACCCCAGTAGCTACGACGCTGAATCGGGAAATGGAGTATCTGGACCGTGCTCCGGTCGCTGTACAAACAGAAAACGGCAACTATATTGGCTGGCGCATGCTGGGCCTGGATGCCGAGACCATTGCTTTCAATCTGTACCGGGATGGTGCGAAGCTTAACGATGAACCGATAACGGGAAGCACCAACTTTACGGATGCCGAAGGCACCGATGCGTCCAGATACCGTGTCATGACGGTGGAAAATGGTATTGAAAAAGCAGCAACGAAGGAATTTGGCGTTTGGCAGGAGCAGTATCTGTCTGTACCATTGCAAAAGCCTGCTGATGCTTATACGAAAGACGGACAGCCGTATTCGTATTATGCGGGTGATGCCAGCGTGGGTGATGTCGATGGTGATGGCGAATATGAGATTATTCTGATGTGGTCACCAAACAACGGCAAGGATAACTCCCAGTCCGGATATACCGGTATTGTCTATATGGATGCCTATAAACTGGACGGAACAAGACTCTGGCGCATCAATATGGGACCGAATATTCGTGCGGGTGCGCATTACTCTCCATTCCTGGTTTATGACTTTGATGGCGATGGCAGAGCGGAACTGATGATGCGTACCGCAGATGGTACCGTCGATGGACAAGGGAAAGTCATTGGAGACGCCAATGCAGACCACCGGAACAGTTCCGGTTACGTCCTGCTTGGTGATGAATTCCTGACGGTGTTCGATGGTGAAACCGGAGCAGCACTGGATACGGTAGAATATGATCCGCCACGTGGAGATGTAGCCTCATGGGGTGATGGCTATGGAAATCGGGTGGACCGTTTTCTGGCAGCGGTGGCGTATCTGGACGGTGAGCATCCAAGTGCGATGTTCAGCCGTGGATATTATACACGTACCGTGCTCGCGTCCTACAATTTCCGTGATGGCAAGCTGAGCAAAGTATGGCGTTTTGACTCCAATGATGATGGTTACGGCGAGTACGCAGGCCAAGGAAACCATAACCTCTCGGTTGCAGATGTGGATGGCGACGGCAAGGATGAGATTACATTTGGTGCAATGGCCATCGATGATGATGGCAAACCGCTATACAATACGAAACTCGGTCATGGCGATGCCATGCATCTGAGTGATCTGGACCCAACTCGTCCAGGATTGGAAGTGTTCGACGTACACGAACATAAAGATTCGCAGTACGGTATGGAAATGCGTGATGCAGCTACAGGTGAAATCCTCTGGGGTGTGTTCACAGGCGTCGATACCGGACGTGGCATGGCTGCCGATATTGATCCAAATTATCCGGGGTCTGAGGTGTGGGCCGCGACCATTACCAATGCCGAGCATATTCCAATCACCGGGCTCTACAGTGCCCAGGGGGAACTGATCACGACGAAGATTCCATCGTCCACCAACTTCGGTATCTGGTGGGACGGTGACCTGCTGCGTGAGCTTCAGGATGATATTCGTATCGACAAATGGGATTATGAGAACCAAACGACAGTTAATCTGCTGACGGCAACAGGTGCTGCTTCAAACAATGGCACCAAAGCCAACCCGAGTTTGCAGGCAGATCTGTTTGGAGACTGGCGTGAAGAAGTGATGTGGCGCGGTCAGGACAGCTCGGAATTACGCATTTATACGACGACAGATGAGACGGATGTGCGTATTAACACGTTGATGCATGATCCGGTCTACCGCCTTGGGGTAGCTTGGCAAAATGTAGCCTATAACCAGCCGCCACATACCGGCTTCCATCTGGGAGTAGGCATGGAGCAGCCAGCGGCACCGAATATTCGTTATGTCGGTGCTCCGCAAGAAACAGAAGATACGACACCTCCGGTCATTACCGGCATGCCTGCGGAACAGATGAGTGAAGAGGATGTACTCCAAGTTGGAGTGAAGGCAGAAGATCCGGAGTCGGGAATCACTCTTCTGGAATTGACTTGGGATGGCGAGGCCGTAGAACAGGGTGATGAGATTGCACTGACGGGACTGGTGGGAAAACACACCTTTACAGCCAAAGCAGTTAACGGCGCGGGACTCATCACTGAGCTTTCCGTGGAAGTGAAAGTTATCGCCGCAGACCAAGCCACAGGTGCACCGGGTGTACCTTCCTTGTCCGACGATAATCAACATGGCGACGGTTTGGCCGATGGAACATACACCATCGCGATGAATATGTGGTGGGGGAATAATGGTACACAGTACAAATTGTATGAGAACGGTGAACTGATCGATACGCAAAAACTCACGGCCTCAAGCCCTGCTGCCCAAAAGGCATCCACCGATATTTCGGGACGGGTAAACGGTACGTATGTATATACATGCGAACTGATCAATTCAAAGGGAACGACCAAATGCGCTCCGCATACCGTAATCGTTCGTGATGCAGCACCAGGGAAGCCGGTGCTCTCTCATGACAACTGGGATGGGGATGGAAACTACACCATTACGATGAACATGTGGTGGGGCACAAATGCCACCTCCTATCGTCTGTATGAGAACGGTCAAGAGATCGACAGCCAACCGTTGACTGCAGCATCTCCGAATGCACAGACAGCAAGCGCAGTGATCAAAGATCGTGCACCTGGCGAATATGAATACGTTGTGGAATGGACTAACGAAAGTGGATCGGTTTCAAGTGAAGTCATCACAGTGAAGGTCACACATGATTAAAGTGATTTAACGTTTAAGCACCTCTCTATTGATATAGGGTATCCCCTTGGGTAAGCCTGTAGATGGAGAGGTGCTTTTTGTTTTTTTAACATACACAATAATGACACATTTGTTTGAAAATGAAGTTAGTGGGGGAAATTTGCTCGTGGAATTGGAATCTCTTCTTTATATTAGGCATAGCAGAGCCATTTTCGGATCGTCTTCTAGGAATAGCTATAGAGACTTTCAAAAATTGGAGAAGGATACAAAACATCCATGTGAACTATGCCATATGTTAATCCAACTATAGATTGACAGGAAAACCTAAAATGTAACACAGAAATAAGGAGGGATCAGGTGCGATGGTTATGAGTTTGGAATTAAAAAATCAAATAGAGAAAGCCAGACGTAACCTTCATATGTTGGTAGAGCATAACGAGGGTAGATTTGGACATCCCGATGTGCTTCAGCAGTCCATGGTACTGGATGAATTAATCAATGAGTATAATCGAATGAATCTAAGCAAGCCGAGGGCTTGATGGATATAGATGAGCTTTTTTTTGCAATCATGCGCACATGATAATAGTTGGAATAGGCAGCAGGAAGAACGAATGCTGTATCAATCCAGTTCAATCATGAGCGCATGTTTTTTTGTTTGTTCCTCAATGTAGCAGCCGCTTGGCTTCCAGATACAGTACCTGAACGAACTTTTTGGTATTAATGCGTGTTTGGGACAAGGAGGGCTCCACATTGTTTTGCAGTTCCAGCATTTTCTTGCGGATCTCCGTAAAGTCAAAGAACTTTGACGCGTAATTTTCGAACTTCGGATGTGTGTAATCCGTGAGTCCAAGCGATACGACATGGCTTAATGTTTGGAAAATGGCACGGCGAACGCGCTGCTCAGAAGCTTTGATCTCCTTCGTTATTTCAGCCGATGAAGCATCGGAACCCAGTTTGCGTATGGCTACATTCTGGAAGATATCTTTAAGTGACGGGAACGTGTATGGAGAGAGCTTGTGTTCCTCCGTTTCAATCTGCTCCAGGTATTCCAGCATGTCCAGCAGATCTCTGCTGCCGGCTTCTCCGATCATGCCCATCTCGGATAACAGGAAATGTCCTGCGGTCGTGATCGTTTTGTCCGGGGCTGGTGTTGAAGCTCGTTCGGAAGATTGCAATCTGGACAGTCCTTGCAGCGTACGCTGAATATCAGCGATGGATTGCTGCATGCGCAGACGTTCGTCCACCAGACGCAGAACAGACAGGATCTCCAGCCGATTAATCGGCTTCGTAATATAATATTCGATGCCAAGCGAATAGGCTTCCCCGATCATATTTTTCGACTCAATCTGGGAGATCATCACGATCTTGCCATCGAACCTTCCTTCCAGCGCACGTATCGTCTGAATCCCGTCTCGCTGCGGCATGAGCAGATCAATCAGCAGTACATCCACCTTATGCAGCTCCAGCAGTTCAGCATGAATATGAGCTCCATCATCGGCTTCCCCCACGATCTCCCCGAGCCCCTCATCTTCAATAATATCCATCAGCATGGATCGAACCCCAGGATCATCATCCACAATAAAATAACGCATTTCCGTGTCCTCCTCTCTGATTAAGTCTACGCCTATATATTTCGTTCTCTGCATCTATAAATGATCTTTCCCTGCTAGTAATGTCCCCTATTATCATACTTGGTTGTATATCCCGATGTGAAGACCCGTGTATGTTGATCAATATGTCAGATAAAGTGACAGTGAATGGATAAACGTTGCTTATTTATAAAAAATTTAAATGATTCTGTGTAGGTATTTGTCGATTTCCGTAGATGTCCCTGTAGTATAGGTAACATCCGAAAGTGTGGATTCCGAGATATGCAGAATGGTACAAACGATGCTCTTAACCTATCGAACTTCAGCTGGAAGTTGTCTGTCTGAGGTGATAGAACTGCATGCCTTTATGAAGTAGTATTAGAATTTTTCGCTCAGTCATACAGCTGGGAACGCTTTTTAACGAACCATTAACGAAAAGGGGCATTGCCAATGGAGCAAACAATACAAGATATTATTGCAGTTTTCAATGATTTTCTGTGGTCCAAGCTGTTAATCATCTTGTTGGTCGTATGTGGTTTGTATTTTACGACCAAGACCCGGTTCATGCAATTCCGCATGATTGGGGATATGGTGAAAGTGCTCAAGGAGCCGAAAAGTAAGGAGCCCGGCAAAATTTCGCCGTTTCAGGCATTCTGTATCAGTATGGCAGCCCGCGTGGGAACCGGAAATATTACCGGCATTGCACTGGCAATCGCACTGGGGGGACCAGGGGCTGTATTCTGGATGTGGGTTATCGCGATTTTTGGTTCGGCTTCGAGTTTTGTGGAGAGTACACTTGCTCAAATCTATAAAATCAAAGATAAGGGCGGATTCCGCGGGGGTCCGGCTTATTATATGGAGCGTGGCCTCGGGAAACGCTGGATGGGGATATTGTTCGCAGTTCTCATCACGTTGTCGTTTGGTTTGGTCTTTAATGCTGTGCAGTCCAACACGATCACAGTTGCATTCAAAAATTCATTCGGCATTGATCGGTTGACTGTAGGTATTATTATGGCCGTTGTGTTTGCGGGAATCATTATGGGTGGTGTTAAACGGATTGCCAAGGCATCCGAATATATCGTCGTTGTTCTTGCTGTGCTGTACATTGGCGTGGCTGCATTTGTTGTTCTGTCGAACATCACACAGCTTCCGGCTATGATTGCGCTGATTGTGAAAAATGCCTTCGGCATTGAACAGGTCGCTGGAGGTACACTTGGAGCCGCGCTGATGAATGGTGTCAAACGTGGTTTGTTCTCCAACGAGGCCGGTATGGGTAGTGCACCGAATGCTGCGGCTACGGCGGATACAACACATCCGGTTAAACAAGGGCTTATTCAGGCGTTGGGTGTGTTGACGGATACCTTGGTCATTTGTACAAGCACGGCCATGATTATTTTGCTATCAGGCGTGTACAAAGGTTCCAATCTGGGTGGCATTGAATTAACTCAAGCGGCATTAAGTGTGCATATGGGTTCATGGGCGTCCGGATTTTTGGCAGTCATGGTGTTCCTGTTTGCCTTTAGTACGCTCATCGGGAATTATTACTACGGGGAGACCAATATTGAGTTTATCAAATCCAATAAAGGTTGGCTGTGGGTATACCGTGTGAGTGTTATCGCGATGGTGCTGTTCGGTGCCGTTGCCAAGGTACAGCTGGTGTGGGATTTGGCGGACCTGTTCATGGGGCTGATGGTTGTGGTGAATCTGATTGCCATCCTGATGCTGTCCAAGGTGACATTCGATGCGCTGAAGGATTATAAGAAACAAAAGGCCGAAGGACGTGACCCGATCTTTACTCGGGACCGTATTCACATTCCGGGTGAAGTGGAATGCTGGGAGTCGGAGGCTGAGGTAATCGGGACAAAATTAAATGAATCTGCCAAATAACGAAGGGATTATGGAATCAGATACAATACGAGTTCCACATACATCACGATAAAAAGACAAATGAAAACAGGACTTGGAATCTCCACGAGGGGACGCCCAAGTCCTGTTTGTTACATATATAGCAGTATGGTTCAGGTATCTCTGGTGGAGTGGTAACCATCCCATCAGGTTATACTTGTTATCCCTTATTCGTTCACAGAGTAACTGATGAGTTGCTCAGACAGAGCTTTCATGCGTTCTCCCGCTTCATTCAGCTTCTCGATGACATCCGTAAAGGAAGATACAAGCGTAGCTTGCTCCTGAGAAGAAGCTGCAATTTGAGAAACTTCGACTTCCATCTGTTTAATAACCTGTTGTACATCTCTCAAGCTAATATCAATATCGCTGGTAGCCTGTTTGGCATCGACAGAAAGTTTGCGTACTTCCGTTGCGACCACACCAAATCCTGCTCCCGCTTCACCTACACGCGCAGCTTCGATAGCGGCATTCAGCCCAAGCAAGTTGGTCTGTTCCGAGATTTCACGAATGAATCCGGCAACCTTGTTGATCTGGGAAGAGTTCTGTACCGCAAGACGTGTATTCTCCAGAATCTGTTCGCTGGTGGCCTGCAATTCCTCCGCATGAGCGGCAACGTGCTGGACCATTTCAACCAGGTTTCCATTAATCGTTTGGTTTTCTTGTATAATAGCTTCAAGCTGATTCTGGTTCGATTGATCATACGATACGCAGAAAATAGCAACGACCTGATGATTGTCATCAAAGATCGGTATATTAAGGACATCCAGCTCGATACCGTAGTATTCTGCCGGCAGGTGGGTGAGAGAGGCTTCGTTTCCGTTCTTGAGAGCTGTGAAGTTCTTATATCCATCCAAAAGAGGATCGCCTTCGCTGAATCCAAGATTAAACTTATCGGTGGAGACAGAATACAATACCTTCTCGTGATCATACACCGTTAGACTTGCTGGTTCTCTAAGAATCAGACGGATATAAGGCATTACTTTCAAAAGAGCATCTACAATGTTCATGGTACGTCTAACCATCCTTTCACGATTTGAATTCGAAATTAGCAGTTGTAACTATGCTTATTACTTTATCTTTCATCGGATAAGAGTGCGCTATCATGTACTCCTTTTTTCATAAAATATTGTCAGTTCTAGGGCTGAATATTAAAATTTTTTCCATTTAGCTTAATGTTTTGGATATAACTTCTAGTTGTAACTATTTTTATATCAAGATATTCGTACGGACGTATATCGTTTATGGGACATGTGTCCAGTGTATATGTAGAACCACAAAGGGGGTTTATCCGAGATGAGAGAAATCATGGACTTTGAATTGCTGCGCCAGCTTGCGCGGGAGCATGGTCTGGATCAGGTGCTCGACGAACCTGCGCTTGCTGAATTAAGGCTGCTTGAAGCCTCCAAAGGCGAGATTATATGTGCCAAAGGTGAACGTCCCGAGCGATTATATTTTCTCGTCCAGGGTAAGCTCAAGATTTATACAACACTGCCGAACGGCAAGTCTTTGCTGCTTCGTTTCAGTATGCCGCCTGCGCTGGTAGGTGATCTGGAGCTGGTCAATGGCAAGGAAGCCAAAAACACGGTGGAATCCGTCAACAAGAGTTTGCTGCTCGGTGTAAGCTATCGCTATCTCAAGAATACATATGCTGAAAACCCGAAGTTTCTCCATTTTATGCTCAGCCATGTGACCCACAAATTATATACCTTCTCGAATCTGTCGAGTCTCAACCTGCTATATCCCGTCGAGAGCCGTTTTGCAAGTTATTTGCTGTCCACGATGGAGCAGGGGGAACAGATCACGGAAGAAATCCAGACCTCCAAGCTGACAGAACTGGCGGATATGCTGGGCACGAGCTATAGACACTTGAACCGGGTCATCCATGACCTCCGCGACCGTGAAATCATTCGCAAAGAAAATCGTAACATTGTCATCTGCAATCTGGAGCAGCTGCGTGAAATTGCGGGAGGTAATATGTACGAATAAATAAGGACAGATGTGCTATTCTACAGCATTCTACACTATAAGCAGGACAAAAACACCCTCTGCATGTCCTATGCCAGAGGGTATCTTGCTTTCACCTGTTGGTGGATGGTCTATTTGTATTGCCGTGCTGTAGCTTTATGTTTATGTCGAACTAAACATCTCCACGCTGTTCAAATAATTGAGCAATTTCCACGATGACCTGTGTGGCCTTCACCATATTATCCACTGATACATATTCGAATTTGCCGTGGTAGTTCTCTCCGCCCGTGAAGATGTTGGGTGTAGGCATCCCCATGTATGAGAGTTGGGAACCGTCTGTACCCCCGCGAATCGGACGGATGACAGGCTCGATATCCAGGCGAGTCATCGCTTCATGTGCAATATCGACGATCTGGCGCACAGGTTCGATTTTCTCACGCATGTTATAGTATTGATCATTCAGTTCAATGGAAATGCTTTTCTCGCCATATTTGCTTTTCAATTCGTCCACGACTTTTAACAAATATGCTTTGCGTTCCTCGAACTTCTCCCGGTCGAAGTCCCGAATGATGTAGCTCATCTTGGTTAGTTCGACGTCTCCCTCGATGGATAACAAATGATAGAATCCTTCATACCCTTCTGTGAATTCGGGAGCTTCCTCCGCAGGCAATCGGCGGTTCAACTCCATCGCAATTTTAGCAGAATTGACCATCTTGTTTTTGGCTGTACCCGGGTGCACGTTGGTGCCCCGAACTGTGATTTTGGCAGCCGCCGCGTTGAAGCTTTCGTATTCCAGCTCGCCGAGCGGTCCGCCGTCCACCGTGTAGGCATATTTGGCTCCAAAAGCAGGCACATCGAACTTATGCGGCCCGCGGCCAATCTCTTCATCCGGGGTAAAAGCAACGCGAATCTTTCCGTGTTTTACTTCCGGGTGTTCAATCAGGTAGGCCATCGCCGTCATGATCTCGGTAATGCCGGCTTTATTGTCCGCACCAAGCAGTGTTGTGCCATCTGTTGTAATCAGAGTGTGGCCTTTATATTCACGCAGTTCCGGGAAATCCGTGGTGGATAACACCACATCCAGCTCCTGATTCAGTACAATATCCTCTCCATCATAGTTGTCGATGACCTGTGGTTTGACATCTTTGCCTGTGAAGTCGGTTGCTGTATCCAGATGAGCAAGGAAACCGATCACTGGAACATCCTTGTCTGTGTTGGATGGCAATGTAGCCATCACATAGCCGTTATCATCCATGGTCACTTCCTGCAAACCAATGGCTTTGCATTCGTCAACCAAGTATTTACCCAAAACCAGCTGGCCTGGTGTGGAAGGGCAGGTTTCACTATTTTCATCGGATTGCGTATCCATTTGAGCATAGGTTGTCAGTCTTTGAATTAAAATATCTTTCACCAGTAATCGCTCCTTTGGCTTCGGTTTATTATAGTTGGGTATATTATTTCCTGAGTGTCCGTATGACTATCATATCATGTTTTGGAACGGTTTCGAGTAATGGATCAATCAGAGATGGATGCAGACTAGGTATCAAAAAGGGTACTATCGCACAAAAAAGTACGTACTTGTTTTCCTGTAGGTTAAGTTCATAATATAACTAATAAAAGGATGTGAATTTTGCCATGCCATTTATAACCGTTAAAGTGCTGGAAGGCAAGACAACGGAGCAGAAACGCCAGTTGATTGAACGGATGACCCAAGTGGCTTGTGAGACACTGGACGTCGATCCGAGCAACGTATTCATATTCATTGAGGATCTGGAAAAGAGTAACTACGGCAAGAATGGAAAGCTATTTTCCGATCAGCAAAACAATTAAATGCCTTAACATATACCATATTGAATAGGAGATGTACCTGGAATGACAGAGAAATTATTTTCCCCGTATCAATTGAAGGGGCTTCAACTAAATAACCGTGTCGTCATGGCACCGATGTGCCAATATTCCGTTACTGCCAAAGACGGTATTCCAAACGATTGGCATCAGGTACACTATGTAAGCCGTGCGGTTGGCGGTACAGGGTTGATCGTGATCGAGATGACGGATGTTGATCCGGACGGACGTATTACCGACAATGATCTGGGCATCTGGTCAGATGAACACATTCCTGCCTTTACCAAGCTGGTGGATGGCATTCACGCTTATGGCTCCAAGGTGGCGATTCAGATCGCGCATGCTGGACGTAAAGCAGAGGATGCAGCTCGACCTGTAGCTCCATCGGTGGTTACCTTCCCTGGAGAGAGCTTCAATACACCACACGCTTTAACTACAGAGGAAACACAAGCCATGGTACAGAAGTTTGCGGACGGTGTACGCCGTGCAGTAGCTGCCGGGGTCGATGCCATTGAGCTGCATGGTGCGCATGGTTACCTCATTCACCAGTTCCATTCTCCACTGATGAACCATCGCGAGGATGAGTATGGGCAGGATCTTTCCCGTTTTGGTGTCGAGATTATTCGTGCAGCGAAAAAAGAAATGCCGGAAGATATGCCGCTGATCATGCGGATTTCGGCAGTGGAATACGCTGATGGCGGGTATGATATTGATCATACCATTGAAATTTCTCGTGCCTATCAGGCAGCAGGCGTGGATATGTTCCACATTAGCTCTGGCGGTGAAGGACCTTCCGGACAACGTAAACCGGGTAACTACCCTGGTTACCAAGTGCCGTTTGCTCGTCGTTTCCGTGAAGAACTGAACGTTCCTGTCATTGCGGTAGGCATGCTTGAGGATTCAGCTCTGGCTCAAGCAGTTATCGGCAACGGTGATGCAGATCTGGTCGCGGTTGGCAGAGGTATGCTACGTGATCCTTACTGGGCGACTCATGCAGCGCTGGAACTGGGTGTTAGCAAAGATCAAGCGGCTATCGCACAGCCATATTCCCGAGGATACTGATCTTAATTAGAACATTTATATAGATGCAATGATAAAGGGATGTCCCATAAGTCATGAACATGACGGAGGACATCCCTTTTTTAGCATCATTACAATCTAACGAACCGAGCAACTGTTATTAGCTGCAATTTTTACAGGTTTACGTATTAACGAATCGTAGGCACGTTACTTCCTCGATCTTGGATCTTTCCCGGTGCGGTCGATTGTTAGCGCTTTGATCTGAAAGTGAAACCACTTCCGAGGGTATTCATCGTGTAGCTTCAAACACAAATTTCTGATCAGAACGCGAAGGTGCCTGCTCGGGATCGAAGTCTGCATATACAACAACGTTAATGAAACCGATCTGTTCCAGAATCATGCGCAGCTCCTCCACACCGTACCAACGTAATGCAAGCTGTTGCAGTTCCGTGGCTATGAGGGTGCCGTGGCGCCACTTTTCATAGCGAATCAGACTTACTTTGTACTGCTGAAGCATATTGACTTCGATGTCTTTGCTCTCCATTGTGATCGTATCGCCATCCGGTAATTGAACAGTCGAGGTACCTGAGTAGTGTGAAGTCGTATTCATTACATCGGGTAGAAAGAGGTCCAGCACAAGCCGGCCTCCCGGTTCCAGATGGTGATACAGATTACGCAGGGCCTTTATGGAAGCCAGTCTGTCTTGAATAAGCAGCAGGGAGCCTGCGGCGATGATAATGACTTCATAGCGATAAGGAAGATCAAGTGTCTCCAGATCAGCAGCGAACAATTCAGGCATGGGCAATCCCCGTATGTCGCAAAGAGCACGGCATGAATCGAGCATTTCCTTTGAATAATCAAGACCGTCGACCTTCAAACCAGCCTCAAGTAATGGAATCAGCATTCGACCTGAGCCAGACATCGCTTCCAGGATGCGTCCATTGCAGTTCTTCAGATAATCACGGTAGAATTCAATATCGCCTCCAAGGGAGTGACCAACGGGCTTGGTGGCATTGTAAACCTCGGTACATAATGGACCATAATAACTAAAAGACATGTAACGTTTCCTCCACAACATAATTAGAATGAGAACGTGGAAGGGAATAGCTACGAGATGTTTATCCCTTCCGGCAACGGTTGGAATTGAATTTTTCAGAGCAGACTATCATAAGAAATCACGCACCTTTTATGTAATATGTTCCAATTATAGGGTGAGGTTGAGAGCCGGTCAACAAAGCGCCTGCCATAATACCTGTTGTTAGCGGAATATATTTGACACTCATCACTTAAATTCGAACAATAAGATAAAAGGGGATTTTGCATCAATTCCATGAGATATAAATGGAATGATGCAAAATGCTGATATATATCTAGGAGGAGATATGATGGAATCTTCAAGTGCATTGCCAGATATTCGGGAACAACTGTTGCTTCACGCACCTGTGGAGAACGTGTGGGCGATTGTATCGACATCGAAAGGTTTGGAATCGTGGTTTATGCCAAGCAATCTGGAGCCAGTGGAAGGGCATGAATTTATATTGGAAGCAGGCCCCTTCGGTAAATCACCGTGCAAAGTCACGGAAGTTCAGCCACTACACAAGCTGTCATTCCAATGGGGTAAGGACTGGACGCTTACGTTTGAACTGACGGAGCAAGGACAAGACACGAACTTTACCTTGATTCACAGTGGCTGGGACGCGGACAAACTGACTGAATTCGGACAAGCTCATGCCATGGTTCGTGAACGAATGGAGCAGGGCTGGGCTGGAATTGTGCAGAAACTGGCTCAGGTCGTTGGACAAGCGTAAGGAAACAAGAAAGTAAAATAGATATTCAACAAATTCAAAAAGTCACGGGTCTTACTCCGGTCTTCATTCCGGCAGCAGAGCCTGTGGCTTTTTTGGCGTTAAAATATCATGTGAGAACTATTTCCGTCAGCAACAGAAACGTGTAACATGGAGTTATAGGAATAAAACGACAAAATTAGACGTCTCTCGCTATAGAGGCGGAAGGATTACATAGATGAGAAAACACTGGATTATGCTCACCATTAGCTTTATATGTATTGTTGTTTTTCCTCTGGGTTTCATTGTACAAACGTATTTTACCGAACGCGGCAACCCTCATGCGAGGGATGGGGTCATGGACCTGACCGGCTGGAATTTCGACAGGCAGGGGGCTGCTTCTCTGGATGGTACATGGGATTTCTATCCGGGCCAATTGTTGACACCTGTTGACTTTGAGGCGGATTTATCCGGACGCAAGCCGCTTTCCAAGCCTGTCCCTATCCATGTCCCATCCCGATGGAATGGCACTCTTGGAGAGGCGCACGGGTATGGAACTTATCATTTGCGTGTTCGCATTCCCCAGAGATTAGAGAAGAACGATTATGGGATACGTACGCAAAATATCCGCATGGCCCATCGTTTATTCATCGATGGCAAAGAGATTGGCGGCAAAGGGCTGCCAGGTGCAACGGAAAATACCGATATTCAGCTCAATTTGCCTTTTACGGGATTTACCTCTATAGAAGGCGACATCGCAGATATTATCATTCAGGTATCCAATTACAGCTACTCGTCAGGCGGCATTATCGCATCCATTTTGTTCGGAGACGAGCACAGCATTCTGAAAGGTCAACAGCAGGACTGGCTCAAGGATCTGATGACACTGTTCGGATTTATTCTGCCAGCGGCCTTCTTTCTGATGCTCTTCCGGCTGCGGCGCAGTGAAAAAGAGCTTCACTATTTGGGGTTATTCAGCCTGTCCGGTGCGATGTACGCATTGACTCATGGCGAGAAGTTGCTGGGAACCCTGTTACCGTTTTTACCGAATAATGAAATTCTGCGGATTCAATTAATCAGCGCGGCTCTTGCGTATTATTTCTTGCTCCGTTATATGGATGCGCTTGTACCTGGAGCAGTTCATCAATGGTTTGTCCGCTTGGGTGTAGTTCTGGTACTCGTCCAATGCACGGTGGGTGTTACATTGTCTCCTGTTCTGTTCTCCATGCTGGAGCTGCCCATGCTGCTGATTTCACTCGTGGTGATTGGTTACACGCTGAGAGCTATGCTCCTTTGGCTGAAATATCGACCGAATGACGGTCATTTTGTCCTGATGAGCATGATGAGTATATTTATGGTGGTTGTGCTGCACACCGTGGGTGCTTTCACTACCGTGGATACGACATTTCTAGCGCTGTATGAGCTGTTGTTATTTGTCTTTGCACAGATGATTCTAACTGCGATCCGATTCGCACAATCATTCCGTGAAGTTGAAGCGTTGTCTGAACGTTTGCTTGCCATCGACAGCCTCAAGGACGAGTTTATGGCGAATACGTCACATGAACTGAGGACACCCTTGCATGGCATTATTAATATTGCTCAATCGATGCTGGAAGGGGCGGCTGGGGCGGTTACACCCAAGCAGGCCAAAAATTTGTCCATGATCACCTCAACTGGAAAGCGGCTTTCACTGCTGGTAAACGATATTTTGGATTTTTCGAAGCTTAAAAATGGTGAAATTGAATTAAAACGGAGTGCTGTGGACCTCGAGTCCGTTGCCCGAACGGTCGTTGAAGTCTCTGGTTTTACCTTTGAAGATAAACCGGTTGTACTGATTCAGCAATGGCCTCCAGCGTTACCGCTGGTTGAGGCGGACGAGGATCGGCTGAGACAGATTCTGTACAATCTGCTGGGCAATGCGTATAAGTACACGAAGCAGGGGGAGATTCGGCTCTATGCTCGTGTGGATGGAGCTCTGGTAACGGTATCTGTCGCCGATACAGGTGTCGGTATCACCCCAGATAAATTGGAAGACATATTTCAGTCTTACGAACAGGGCAACGGAACAAGTGAGAGGGTTAACGGGGGAACTGGTCTTGGACTGAGTATCACTCGCAAACTGGTCGAACTTGGGGGAGGAACCATCTGGGTAGAATCGGAGCCAGGTGAGGGTTCGACCTTTCATTTTACCCTGCCTATTGTGCAGTTTCCTTTGCTGCAAGCGAGTTCGAGGCCTGTTGCAGCCCATTATGTGTCTACCCAAGAAAGAAGAGCGCAGGATACGGCAGCAGCAATGGATTGGGATGAGACGAATGATATCCTGGAAGCAGAGCATACCATTCTAATTGTGGATGATGATCCCGTTAATCGACAGGTATTGTTCAATTTGTTATCGACGGAACGTTATCGTGTCATTGCAGCGGATAGTGGGGCAGCAGCATTGAAGCTTCGTGAAGAACACCCCTCCATTGATCTTGTTATTACAGACTGGATGATGCCGCGAATGTCCGGGCTTGAGCTGTGTCGCAAGCTGCGTGAGAACAGTTCCTTGTCCGAACTGCCTATTCTGATGCTGACAGCTCGCGGGCTGCCTGAGGATATTAGAATGGGTTTCCAGGCAGGAGCAAATGATTTTCTGAGCAAACCTGTGGATGCAGGTGAACTGCGTGCCCGGGTGAGGACGTTAATTGAGATGCGTGCCTCCGTACAGGAAGTTATTCGTACGGAAATGGCTTTCTTGCAAGCCCAGATCAAACCGCACTTTCTATATAACGCGCTCAACGTCATTATTGCAACGTGCGCGGTCAATCCAGACAAAGCGACCGATTTGCTTATTGAACTGAGTCAATACCTGCGGGGGAGCTTCGACTTCCAGAACCGTGACCAACTGGTTCCGCTCGCGAAGGAGTTGGAGTTGGTGGAGTCCTATGTACATCTGGAGCAAGCACGGTTCGAGGAGCGTTTGGTGGTCCGTTATGATATTGACCCAGATGTGCGTCTTTACCTGCCACCGCTCAGCATTCAACCGCTTGTGGAGAATGCGATTCGTCACGGGGTAATGGTGCGTGCTGCAGGCGGCACGGTTAACCTTGGCATTACCAGGGAAGGCGAGCACATCGTCATTGTGGTACAGGATGATGGAGTAGGCATACCTCCTGAGCGTTTGGCTCAGGTGAATTCAGGGCGAACGGAAGGTCCTGGGGGTGTAGGGCTACAGAATATAAATCGACGCCTGCTGTCCTTGTATGGTCAAGGGCTTGAGATTCAGAGTCATTCGGGGAAAGGAACGCTAATACGGTTTCGTATACCTGTGGAGAAGGAAATTAACTCCAAATAATGGGCCGATTTAGGCAATTCTGGTTAACAGATTAATAAGCGGGTGCCAATATAAGCGGTATTCCTATTGAATAATTCACGGCAGGAGGCTGGAAGAGCGATGAAAGCCATTGTAATCGATGACGAGAAGCCGGCGCAGCTTCATCTGGAGCGTCTGTTACGATCAGATGGACGGATTACCCCCGTGCAGTGTTTTTCGACAGCCCGTGCAGGTCTGGATTTTCTGGCAAAAGAGCGTGTGGACGTTGTGTTTCTGGACATTGGCATGCCGGAAATGAATGGACTGGAAGCGGCTGAATATATACAACAATTGGACAGCAGTATTCGTATTATATTTATAACGGCTTACGCTGATCATGCGGTTGAAGCCTTTGAGCTCCAGGCGCTGGATTATGTGCTCAAGCCGGTAAGTTCAGCGAGGCTTGGCAAAACAATCGATCGTATTGCCGCAGGAATGATGTCCATATCCTCACTGGTTGCAGCAACTGCCGAGGTTCAGGAATCTGAGGCTGTGGGGGTGGATACCCGCATGCCTGGACTGCTTACTTTTAAACATCTGGACATCTACCGAAGCCTGGATCAGGAAGCACAGAAGCACAAGTGGCGCACAGCCAAATCGCAGGAATTGTTTGCTTTTTTGTTTCACCATAGAGGAGATTGGGTAAGCAAAGAGATTCTACTTGATAAATTGTGGGCGGATGTCTCGCAAGAGAAAGGGCTAACGCATCTGCATACATCCGTTTATCAAATCCGCAAACTGCTGAGGGAATGGAACATGACGGGCAAGCTGGAATACAACATGAACCGTTATCGTTTGTTATCGGGTAATCTGGTAAGTGATGTAGAGCAGTTCGAGCAAGGAACGGCATACGCGGACGTTACGTCAGATAATGTGGATCAACTGAGAGATATCGTCTCGCTCTATCGCGGTGATTATCTGGAGGAGCATGATTATCACTGGGCTCAATCCAGAGCGAGAGATCTGAGACGTAAATATGTAGCACTGGTTATGGATATCGCTGAATGGGACATGGAGCATGGACGGGGCAAGGAAGCGATGGAGAAATTGAGCGAACTACAGGAACGGGAGCCGTACGCCGAAGAAATCTGCCGATTAATGATGAGAGTAAGTGCATCCATGGATGATCAACAAGCCATACTCAGAATATATCAGTCATTTAAGCTGACCCTGCTTGAGGAACTGGGGCATCAACCGGAGCCGGAGACAAGCAGGCTGTATGAAGATTTAACGGCAAAGTAGGCAGAAGCTCAGGCAGGGGGATGAAGCATGAAGTTATTCATACATCGCAAAGATTTGCGTACAGATGATCTGGTGGCATTCGATTATTTGCGGCACCAGGATGCAGAGAGTCTGCATGTGCTCATCTATGATCCATTTCTGCTGCGGCAGGGTCGTGAACAGGAACATAGCGGAGTGAATTTTCTACAGCATGCTGTTGATCTTGGTAAGCGGTATCGCGATTCTGGTCGCAAGCTGCACGTAGCTTATGGCAAACCGGCTGAGGTGATTGATTATATCCTCGAACAGATGCAAGGTCGTATAGATGAAGTTATTGTTCATCGGGATATGACCCCATATGCAATGGAACGGGATCGTGGAATACGCAAGGTAACCGAGGAACGAGAAGTCACATTTACCCAGCTGACGGATCATCTGTTGATGGATTTGAAGGGGTTTGCTGATTTTACGGGCAAGTCGGAGCCATATAAAGTATTTGCTGCCTTCCACCGACGCTGGGTGGAATTCATGAATGAGCATCCCAATCCAGCTTCAACCACTACGGTTGCAGAGGTGAAGGTCAGTGATCAGCAGATAGAATGGCCAGAGACATTCCAGGTACCACAACAATTGCTGGCATATGATGGTTCGGATTTGAATGAACCTCATCAATTGTTGGATGGCTTTTTATCTGACAGAATTGCCGATTACGGAGATCATCGGGATGAATATGAAGCATATGAACCGAGTGGTCTCAGTTCATATGTAGCTGTGGGGGCTGTATCCATTCGCAAGATGTACGATGCTGCAAAACGTACGGAGCATTCGGATGAATGGATCAGGCAATTATGTTTCCGCGACTTCTATCTGTATCGGGCTGTATATGAGAGTCATTATTTTACATATGAAAAAGTTTATGATCTGTCGGCACTCAGCGAGGTCCACTTTGAACGATGGTGCAAGGCCGATACGGGCATTCCGATTATCGACGCAGCGATGACGGAACTGAATGAGACTGGACATATGCCGAATCGGCTTCGTATTCTGACCGCGATGTTCCTTACCAAAAATCTGCAGTGCCCATTCACGCTGGGTGAAGCGTATTTCAGGCGCAAGCTTCGTGACTATGATAATATTCAAAATCGGGGCAACTGGCTGTGGTGTGCATCACTTGGCGAGAATGCAGCTCCATACTTTCGGGTGAACAATCCGGTGACACAGTCAGAGAAGTATGATCCCCAAGGGGATTATATCCGCAAATGGCTGCCTGACCTGAAGGATTTGCATAGCAAAGAGATTCATCAGCCTCGTCAGAATGCCATTGTTGATCTGAAAATATCAAGACAGTCGGCTATAGAGATCTATAAACAGATTCTGGCCAGTCGTCAGCATTGAAGTTTACCATTTTCATCCCAGTGAACCAGCAATATTTTGGACAGGTACGAAACATGCCCACAGGCCGCGTGATAGCGGTCTTTTTTTACATATATAGACATGAAAAGACTATGAAACATATTGAATATTTAGGAACTTTTAAGAATTTGGACTATCCATCTTAAGCTTTATGCTTTTTAATAGATAGAGAGCTTATCATATTAAGTCATCTTAGACATATCAACGAAACATATTAAGGAGAAACGCTAATTATGAGTGAAACAATCAAAAGAGAGCGAATCCCAGAGCTGAATCTCGTGCGGGCAATGGCGATCATCGGTGTGCTGTGTGTACATTCCACTTCATACGCGACGGTGGACATGACAAGTTCAGGGTATTACTGGCTGTACAATTTTATTAATATTTTTATGAAATATGGTACACCAACGTTTATTTTTATGAGCAGTTTTGTACTGTTCTATAACTATTATTCTCGCCCGCTCGACAAGAAGCTGGTCAGCAACTTTTACAAAAAAAGATTTGTTTACATTTTACTGCCGTATTTCCTATTTTCATTAATGTATTTTGTAATCCTGCACTTCACGCATTATCAGGGCCGTCCGTTCGGAGAATCAACAGTAAGCTTCATAACAAAACTGTTCACGGGCAAGGCGTATACGCATCTGTACTTTGTATTTATTAATATGCAATTCTATCTGTTATTCCCGTTGGTATTGTGGCTGCTCAAGAAATATCCCTCAGTCGTCAAATGGTCGGTACCAATTGGGCTGCTCATTCAGTGGGCATTTATCGTAAGTAATAAATATGGTTTCCAGGTGCCGAACAAGGGAAGTTGGGCGTTCTCGTATTTCTCCTATTTCATGCTGGGTGCTTTTATCGGGGTATATTTTCCGAAGATTAAACAATGGTTTGTCATCAGTCGGGAGAATGCAACCAAAGCTCGTGTAGTTTCATGGATTGTGCTGTGGGCGGTATGGATTTTGGCCGGACTCGGTCATGTGTACATTTATTATCTGCTTCGCATGAAGATCGCAACGTATAACACGCTGTGGTACGAGTTTTTCTGGAATCTGCATACGTTCGCATGTGCGTTGGTGCTTATTCAAATCGCGTACCTGCTTTATCGCAAAGGACCATCGCTGATTGTTAAGCCGCTCAATCGGCTTGGGGCATTGTCCTTTGGTATTTATCTGATTCATCCATTCTTCCTGTTGGTCTATCGGAATTTTCCACCACAAACCGGGGTTTCCTGGCTGATTCACCTTTGGTACGCCGGAGGTTTTGGTGTGGCGTTAATCGCTTCCTGGATTGTGGTTGGACTCACGGCAAAATTCATTCCGTTTGCATGGGTGATTTTCGGCAATTTGCCAAAACCGAAGCCACGTCTGGTACCGCAACAAAACTCGGGACAATTCGACGTTCGTTAAAAGATTTACACCAATACAGGAATAATAAACCGTTTCTTGGTCGACCATTAGGGTTGAGCAGGAAACGGTTTTTTGATTCCCAATTTGATTTATATATGGGGAACGGATGTTTCTTTTTTACACGCGAAGGGTAATGAGAAGGCGGAACACAATTATTTTTTTATAAGCAGAGAACTTTAAGAACAGGATTAAGGTGAGAACAATGACAACATGTGAACAATGCGGGAAACCGATGCAAGATATATTGGAATATGTGGAACACATCCTTCACGAATGCGTGGGACAGACGCAGGAGTACAAGACAAAAGACTATGGGACATCTGGCTATGAGTGTGTTAACGAGCAGATGTGATACAATAGAAAGAAACCGGATTCATACGGAACCGAGGTGACAACATGGAGACGGGCTCGGCCCCTTTCCGGCAGGAAATGACGGAACATGAAGCGCAACTGACCAAGACATGTATGTATTGCGGGCAAAAGCGACCTTTGTCCGAATTTCGACGAAGAACCGGAAAGCGGGCTGGCCCGGGAGCCAGACGTGGCGCTTGTCGCCACTGTCGTCAGCTCGGTGGACGAGCGGATAACGATAACACCTCACTCCGGACTTCGGATGAGGCGATAAAGAGCCATCAAGGTGCTGCGGCTGCCAGACCTTCTGCATCTGCGAATCATAGAGCTGAACGGATCGTCGATGCCGTTAATGGAACACCTTCTATTGCTGCTACTTCACAAAGACGCGAGGAGTCACAGGCATCCACAGGTTCATCTTCTTCGTCGGAAGGTGAAACGGCTGACTTCGTTGCTTCTTCAACTGTCTCTTCCCCTTCGGGCAACCGCAAGAAGAGGAGAAGGAGGAGAAAGGCGAAGCGACCAGAGCTGCATACCGGTAAGGAATCGCTCTCCCGAACTGAGGTGGAGAGCGAGGCTGTAGATCAGCCGCAGACGGGGGCTGATCTGCAAGACAGGGATTCGCAGGTGCATACAGCGATTGCTGATCCATCTGCGAAGCGTGCCCGCGCGCGTATAGCCGCTGACACGGATCAGGCCGCCGAGCAGGAGATTGCGGCGGCCAAGGCTCTGCTGCACGCCAAGCCGCAAGGCCTGGCAGCAGAGCCAGGGGCTGCGGATCAGCCGACCGCAGCCAAGCGCAAACGCAAGCGGCGCCGCAAACGTGCTGCCGCGCTGCCGTCCGGCGCAGGACAGGCCCGCAGCATAGCTGAGGCCAGTGCGCCGAGCCTGAGCGACCGTGGCGATGCCTCGGTCGCCGGACCCCCAGCAGCGGCCGCACAGCCTGCCGCTGCTGCACAGCCCGCGCCCGGCCAAGCGCCGGGCGCGGCCATGGAGGCTGCGCCTCCTGCACCCGGGCGCCAGCCAGGCTCGCCCGGGTCGAAGCCGCGCCCGTCACGCAAGGAGCGTGCGCCTAAGGCGGGCGGCGAAGACACAGCCCGCGCCGGATCATCCGGGCAGCGGGCGCCAGCACATTCCAGCCGCAGTCACGGGGCTGGAACGGAAAGCCGCCCCCGCCGTCATACGCCGGCGGTGCCTGTAGCGATTGATCCGGAAGATCCGGCATCACTTCGGACGAACCGGCAGGGTATGGTGCGCATGCGCGGCAAGACGGACAAAGGACGGCGCTGGCATCAGGAAGTAGATATGGAGCTGGCGGTCACGCTGGTCAAGGAAAAAGCTGCTGTTGTGGTTAATCGGTACACGATCCGCCGATTGTTTAGCAACAAGGATTTCAAGCGGTTTATTTTGACCCGTGATAACTATACCTGTTACTTCTGTGGCTCGTATGGAGATACGATTGACCATCTTCTGCCGCGAGCCAAAGGTGGGCATACTACCCCACTTAACTGTGTCTGCGCCTGCAATCTGTGCAATCAGTCCAAAGCAGCGATGGATGCCGAGGAATTCATGCGTTCCGGTATTCCCGAGTGGAATGCTGCGCATCAGGAAGAGCTGAATGAATTGGCAATGCAGGAAGCTCAGCTAGAATAAACGGTAAGCAAAATACTGCCCTAAGCTTGTTCACCATGGGTTTCAAGCGGGGTATCCGATATAGAGAGCACACCAAGACTGAACAGGTCCGGGTGTGCTTTTTTGTTATTCAGCGTCGCGGGTGAAATTTCTTCAAATTGACAACGGTACAGCGTTCATATGTACGTTATACTGGGGGAAGTGAGTCGTGAAACTTCACATCGGTTTACCAGATGTATTTTATTATGGGCACCACCTCTTTAGAAAATGTGAACTGTATAGATTGGAGGGAAGCAGATGAACCCGGCATCTTTGGACATCATGTCCTATATTACGGAAGAGAATATTCGTTTTTGGCTGGAGAAGTTTCGCTCCCTGGGCCCTTTACCGGGAATTTTGCTTACCTTTATGAAATCCTTCGTGCCCCCGCTGCCTACGCTGCTCATTGTTGGGGTTAACGGAGCCGTGTACGGGCTATGGGCAGGGTTTTTATATTCATGGATCGGGATGGTCCTTGGCTGTACCGTTACATTTCTGATTGTAAGAGAGATTGGAAAATCGGCTTTTGTGGAACGTTGGGCTAACAAACCCCGTGTGCAGCGCAGCATGGTATGGATTCGGCGGAATGCGTTCAGTTATGTGTTTTTGTTGAGTATTTTTCCGGTTGGCCCTTTCGTCATTATCAATGTAGCGGCAGGTATTGCACGAATGAGATTAATGTCCTTCCTGCTTGCGGTGAGTTTTGGCAAAGCCATTATGATCTTCTGTGTGACGTATATTGGTTCCAATGTAGCTCAGTTTATGGAACACCCTGTGCGGTGGGGCGGCGTGTTGCTGTTTATCGTAGTATCCCTGTGGGCAAGTCGGAAGCTGGAGCGGCACTTCACCCGTTCGTCATCCAATCGTGAGGAAATGAATGATCTGAGTCACTCCTCTGGAAAGTCTATTTCGTCGTAAACTTACGATGATACAGATACGTACGTTTGATTTTGTATGGTTTAGTCGGAGAAGACCGTCTGGTCAGTTAAGACTGTTTAGAGGGGGATAAACATGATTGACAATGTCTTTGATTTTGAAAAGGAGCTGCACCTTATGAATGAGGATGAGCTGCGTTCGCTATTGCGTATGCTTTATCTCATTGCAGAAAGGGAAGTCAGTGTTCAGTCAGCGAAAGAACATTCCGATCATTTTGCAACGAAAATTCAGTCGATATTTAATACATTGGACGAGAATCGGAACCGGGAGAAAGCTGAGAAACAGGCATTGATGGCACAGAAACCACGTGAAATTCATATAGCGATTGGAGAATCGCCGTTAGGTAGCATTAAGGTTGCGATGGGCAAGGTTCCAGGGCGCTCGGAGCGGCGGTTTTTCTCTATGAATGACTACTATGCCATCGGTCCATTGGGCGATTTGACGAACAAGGCGGATTTACACCGCAGGCACCTATGGCTACTTGAGAAACTTTATTTGAGTGAGAATGGAAGTTATGCCGTCCAAGGCATGAATGAGCTGATTCAATTAAACAGCGTAGTGAGTTCAATTAATGAAGATACCCGAATCATCATCTGGTATGCGAATAATGCTCATGAGAGAACAGGGCTTTTATATGCCATGCATTTGCTGCGTGATAGGCTGGGGCCTATCTATTTGATCGAGACCAGTGCATTATATCAGGAATTATTTCATAATTCTGAAGTTCAGCATGATGTTCTTAGAACAGGTGAAATTTTTTCGGAGAAGTTGTTAGCGATGTGGCAACACGGTGTGAATGCCGAACCGTTGTCTTTGGAGGAACGCAGACAAATGGAGCAAGAGTGGGTGGATTTGGCTGTACAGCCTGGACTTCTGCGATTAATGAAGGATGGCGAGATTCAGAGTGTGCCCGAAGACGCGATTGATGAGTACATTATGCAGAAAGCCAGAGAAGTTATGTTAACCAGACAGCCGGGCGAGTTTATAAAATCAGCCCGCCTCGTAGGTGAGGTGTTGGGCCATCTCGAACAAGCTGTCGGAGACGCATTCATTGAATACCGTGTTCGACAGTTGATCATACAAGGACGGCTTGAGATGGAAGGGAAGCCACATGCCATGCGATTCTACAGTGTGAGGCTTCCCCAGTAACCGAAATATGGACTGTTCCCGGTAGTTTTTTTATCCAGGAGCAGTCCATTTATTCTTTCATGTCTTGTTCTGATTCCATAACTCCAATAGTGGCCCCTCTTGCCCATAGACCGGATCGGTATCCGGGATGGGAACCTCCTGAATTTCACGCAGAACTTTGGGACGCTCTCCCGGTTCACCTGTTCGGGTATTATAACTCATGCCACCTGGGTAGGCCCCTGCAATGCGGAAATCAAGGCTCGCACTCAGCCGTTTATGTCCGGTTCCCGCAGGTAATACGACGACATCTCCTGCCTGAAGCCGCACAACCTTTCCATGTTCCCCACCAAGGATGAGCTCAACCCAACCACTCACCACCGCAAGTACTTCGTGAGCATTGCTGTGATAATGATGATAATTAAACACGCCGTTTATCCAACTGTTTCCCCATCCGTTTTGGTTCAGCAACGACTCCGCACGAGAGGAATCTGTTGCCCAAATTCCCTTATACAGAAGTACAGGCAGACTCGAATGATTGGGGATCACACCATCGTCCTGGAATAACATTGTCTGTACATTGTTCATGTCCTCTTTCATCGTAAGTATCACCTCCCTATGGCATTACCCATTTATTTATGGAGAAGAACAAAAAACAATTGTAAAATGATACAAAATGTATCACTATAAGATTATAATCAGAACATAGACTCTCTTCAGTGAACTTGTTGTATTAATCCAAGGGGGAATGTGCTTGAATATTGTCATTACAGGGGCTTCTGGATTTGTAGGATTTAACCTTTCTCAGTATTTGGCGCAAAAAGGACATCGAATCACCCTGGTGGATCAGGATGATTATTGTCAGAGGCTTGTACATAGCTCTCCACTTCATGAAATGGCCTTTATCCGTTGTGATCTCGCGAAGGACAGATTCAGCTTGCCGCACGAAACAGACTATATTATTCATCTGGCAGCGATGCCACACGTAGATTATTCGTATCATCACCCCGGAGAAGTGTTTCGTAACAACACCCTCAGTACACAGACTATTCTGCAATACGCTTCCGATCACCATATTCCCGTGCTGCTGGCTTCATCCGTTGAGGTATACGGAGGGGAGATGGGCAGAGTGTATCACGAATCCGATGAATATGCTCCGGTATCCCCTTACTCCGCTTCCAAAGTAGCCTGTGAGATGCTCGCACGATCCTACGCTCAATGTTACCAGCTTCCTGTGAAATTATTTCGTTTAACCAATCTCTATGGTCCTTGGCAGTTGCCGGATCGGATTATCCCGCGTAATTTTGGGCGAATGATGGATGGCCTTCCTCTGGATATTCAGGGATCGGCTGTACGTGATTTTCTGTATGTGGATGATGCGCTGCGAGCGATTGAACAGATTATGCTGAATGGACAAGATCAGCAGATCTATAACATTTCGACAGGGCAAGGAACGACCATGCAAGAGATCGGAGGGCTTTTGCAACAACTGCAAAATTCTAATGGAACGGCGGAGATTCGGGAGCAGGAGCCCACCCAATCCAGAGGTTCGAGCCTGGTCGTTCACTCTGGAAGATTACGATCAGAGACGGGATGGTTCCCCCAGACGACGCTGGAGCAGGGACTGGAGCAGACCTTTAGATGGTATCAGGAACACCCCGAATGGGTAAGACAATTCAGCCGAGAATACCACACGACAAGAGAAGCACGCAGCTTTATTATCGATATGGCGAGATATGCAGTTCCGGCTATCTAAACAGGACAAAAAAAGCCAGGGAAGGGTGTAGTGAATAACACCTTCCTTGGCTTTTTTGCGCCCCCGTCGAATCCCGGCTTTCAACCGGTATGGACGGTCGGGCAATGACTCTATATTTACTACACGAATCATCGTGCGTGTTCACGTTGAAACGAATCGATCTAGTGATGTTTTTTAACATCTGCAATTTTGTCCTGCACAGCACCTTTGGCTTTGTCTTTTTTACCCTCAGCCTGAAGGGATCTGTTATTCGTTGCATTACCGATCTGATCCTTCACTTCGCCTTTAGCCTTGTTTACGCCTGCTTTGATTTTATCGCTAGTTGAATTACTCATATCGAACATCTCCTTCGTTTCTGGTGTAGTTCTTATTAACCGGGATGTCCGCATTCTAAACGTTCGCTATTTTATGCGGGCAGAAATTTGTTCTGAATATTCTGTCAGAAATGATCTGTACGAAGAGTCAGTATAAGTATAGGCATTGCATAATCGCGTGCTTCATCAAAGGAATGAGAGGATGTTATGATATGAGCAATTATATCGGAAATGGTGCATATTGCTACGCCAATTCAGCTTCAATGCTGCTGTCGTCCATTGGAGAAAAGGTAGACCCTGGTCTGCTTGAAACCATCGGTGGCTTTTCACTAGGGGCCTTTCGAACGCAGGAAGACCTTCTCTTTTTTGATAACTGTACTTCTAGTCCTGATCTGGCCATCAGCAAGGCGATGAGCATTCTGGGATTTCGTGTGCGCGAAAGTGTGCAATCACGGGGTACAGAGATGCCTGTAGATGAGCTAAGAGAGACTTTGAAGCAGGGTCCTGTGATGATGGGTCCGCTGGATATGGGCAAACTCGTCTACAATCCCAACTCTCCCAACCTGGGTGGTTGCGATCATTATGTAGTGGCGCTGAATATGGAGGGCGATGAAATATGCCTGCATGACCCGGCTGGATTTCCGAATGTTTTTCTGACACTGGATAAACTTGAGGAAGCATGGAAGTCTGAATTCCCATGGAGTAGCGGTGTGTATCGACGATGGTGGAGTCCTGAACGCATTGAACAGCCTGATCTGGAGGAGATTAACCGCCGGGCGTTTACTTGGTTCAAATCAACCCTTACAGAACAGCTCCATGATATCGCTGCACAGGAAGGACGAACCGGAGCTTCAGCCATTCTGCATAAGGCGGAACAGGTTCGTGCTGGAGCAATCGATGGTAATGAGTGGGCTCATTATGTGTATTTTGCTCTGCCAGTAGGCGCGCGTCGTGCCCATGATTATGGTTTGTTTTTTAAAACAATCCATCCTGACCTTTCTGTTTTGAAATACGCACAATCTCGCCAATTCGGGGAATGCCAATCCCGTCTTGTCTCCCGGAACTGGGAGGCTGCTGCGACAATCATGGTGGCACTCGCGGAGACGGAAGCCATGATCGAAGCTGCTATTTTGAAGATGGAGTGAAGATGGAGTAATGAAAGTAAAGCGAGGCTATAAGAAAGGGAGATATACATGGATGGATTAACTGACAATCGCCATATCAGGCCAGGGGAAGATGAGACATTAGAGGATCGGCAAAAGGAGCCGGATATCGCGCTTATCCAACGAGCCCAAACTGGCGATACAGAGGCCTTTGGGGAGTTGATTCACCGTTACCGTGGGCAATTGTTTCGTTATGTGCGAGCACTTACGCATGATTCTTATCTCGCAGAAGACATTTTACAGGATGGGCTTATTCGTGCGTTCATTCATATGGGACAGCTTCAGAATGCTGAGCGTTTCATGGCCTGGATGCAGCGCATTGTGCGTAATCAGGCTTACTCACATATGCAGCGCCAAGAACAGCAGCGGGAACAACATTTTTCTTCGTTCCTTGCATTTGGAGCCGATGACGCTTCATGGAGCGATCAAGACTCGCTCGACATGACGCTGAATCATCTTTTGAATGACACCGATCGGAGATCCCAGGAGACAGGCTATGATCCGTATCAAGCTGTTGCTCAGCAGGAAATGAGGAACAATCTCCACATGCTGCTGGGTTGTCTGAATGAAAGAGAACAACAGGTCTTCACATCGTATTCTATGGAGCAGCTGTCACCGCAAGAAATGGCCTGCAAATTCAATCTGACAATTGCCAATGTGTATCAAATCCTGTCCCGTTCACGTAAAAAAGTGTCTCAGCTTCATATTCATTTATCTGTAGAAGAAATGCTGGCAGAGTGGAATTCACTCGGGCAAAATCGAGTGATTCTGGAGGAACCCCTTTCGTTTCGGGCTCCCCAAACCTGGAACTCGGCAGCAGCATCCATTCACGAGATGTTAGGTTATATCGGTCCATCTCCGTCTCTCCCCATGGTTATGGGGATGAGCGGACTCTCTTTTCGTCTAACCATCCTACCTCAGGATATACATATCGCTGGCCCCACCGCCTATAACTTCAAAGAGGTGCTTACCAGAGGATTGCAACATATGGGTTATCGTTCCCATGCGGTTGAGGCTTTGGCGAGCCAAGCGGGACTCAATGCCAATCTGGTCGATCCTTCGATGCTAGAGGAGAAAGCGAAGGGGAAAAGGTTGCTTAATCCAAGACTTGTTCGGGCCCTCTCCCTAATACGTTACTCCATTCATCGGGGAATTCCGGCCGTCGTATGGGACCTGCATATTCCCGAGTTCGGATTGATCTATGGCTATGATGATGCAGCCCGGACCCTATACGGTACAGATTTCATTAAATCAGGAACAATTGCCTATGATCATGTAGGCCGGGGTGTGAATCAGGAAGTATTTGTACTGGCAGCGGAATCAGATGGCATGATACGAGAACTGAACTTGCACGCGGCACTGACAGATGCTTTGGCTCATTATCGTGGGGAGGACCCGTATACCTTGCCGAACACAGTCAGTGGTCTGGCTGCCTATGCGGTCTGGAGAGAAGCCCTAGAATATAGACGGGTAGGACCGAACGGTCATGCCTATAACATTGCGGTTTTGTGGGATGCAAGACGTTATGCAAGTGAGTTTTTCAAAGAACTTTCTCTAAAGTGGGCTTCGACTGCCCGCTATTCCAGCTTGATTCCATTCTGTCTTCAGGCGGAAGAGTTATATCGAAACATGTCCCAAAAGTTAAATATACTCGCGGAATTATGTCCTTTTCCAGATGGAGGACTGCCTAATGAGAAGCTTCATGCCGATCAGGCTATCTCGATACTTCTGGAGGTGGAGGAATTGGAGCGTGCCGCTGTCGTTGTAATAAAAGCGTTGCTTGATGGAATGGCTCAGCATTCCCCAGAAATAGTTATGGTGTGACCTAAAGTAACGATCCAATCGGGCGAATAGTAAAGCAAATATCAGGAGGCAGGACGATTCGTCAGGCCTTCTTTGTGTCTTTTTTGCTTTCATGCCAGGATAGGTTCATACTTGAACAAGAAATGATGTCATTTCAGGAATAAGGCTGCACCCCTAGCTGCATAATAACGACAGTGACCAATTTCGTTGCATGAAATTCATGGTTTTGGAAAACAATTCCTGAAAAATTCAGTTGAAAAAATCCTTCCTTGTGTACATATCGCACATATGGTCATATGGGATCTTGTCTTCATACCACATGTGGTAGGATTACGGATCTGGGACAGGAGAATAGTCGATTTTAAACCGACCGCAATGCTTGACAAAAAAATCGATTTTGTTACAATGTTCACAATATCTTCACAAGTGTAAAAAATTTCTTTTTCATGTTCATGTGTAAGAGGTGTAATATAGGGGTATAGAGTTCGGTTTCGGCCTGCTTGTCGTTTTGCGTCAACACATGTTGTCCGCAATAGACCCAAGATACAATACACGATGTGGGAACGGCCCTTGGGCTATGCTCATTCTATTGTGTGAAATTTGGTACATTTAGTTGTATTGGATGTATTTGTGGTTCGGCTCTGCTTGACAGGCATCATGAAAGTCGCGGACTTCTATCCCAAAGTAAAGGAGGACTTTCTCTTATGTCACAATCGCCTACTCAACAAGAGGTGCCGGTTACAGAAGGTGCCGACGTTTCCCAACGCCAGTCCTTGGACGTACTGGATCAACTGATGAAGCCTGAGGTACAGGAGTCTCTGACCGTTCTGGTGGAGAACCTGCCTAAACTGGCTGAAATGGTCACTGCAATGACCAAAGCTTATGACTTTGCACAAAGCGTAGCTACAGACAAAGTTCTGATCAGCGACACAATGAGCGCAATGGGCGAGTTTGCTAAACCTGTTGTAGACAAAGCTAAAGGTGTAGCTTCTGCTGCCATCGAAGCGAATGATCGTGCGCAAGCCGAGCAAACTTCGGTTGGTTTGTTCGCTATGCTCAAAATGCTTAAAGATCCAAACGTACAACAAACGCTGCGTTTTGCTCAATCATTCCTGAGCATCCTGAACGAGCGTCAACAACAGCAACGTTAAGATTAGAAGAACGGAGGATGGATATGTCGAAGCAAATTTTGATCTTGGGCGGAGGTTACGGTGGTCTGTTGACTGCGCTGACTGCGCGTCAATACCTGACACCGGAAGAAGCGACTATTACAGTCGTGAACCGTTACCCTACGCACCAAATTATTACGGAACTGCACCGTCTTGCAGCAGGAAGCATTGCTGAAAAAGCAGTTGCCCTTCCACTCGAAAAATTGCTGAGTGGTAAAAATGTGAACTTGAAAATCGATACGGTGGACACAATCAAGCCGGACGAGAAAAAAGTTCTCATGACCAGCGGTTCTACTTACTCTTACGATGCACTCGTTGTTGCCTTGGGCAGTGAAACGGCATTCTTCGGAATTCCGGGCTTGCAGGAGTACAGCTTCACGCTGAAATCCGTTAGTGATGCTAACCGCATTCGTGCACACGTGGAAGCTCGCTTGGATGCTTACAAACAATCCGGCAACAAAGCAGACGCTACGTTTGTTATCGGTGGCGGTGGTTTGACAGGTATCGAGCTTGTTGGTGAATTCGCAGACCTTCTTCCGGCTGTATGCCAAGAAAAAGGTATCGACTTCAAAGAAGTTTCCCTGTACACGGTTGAAGCAGGTCCTTCCATCCTGGCAGGATTCCCGCCAGAACTGGTTGAGCGTGCAAAATCGAGTCTGGAAAAACGTGGCGTTAACTTCATCGTTGGCGTAGCGATTACCGAAATGAAAGAAAATGAAGTTCTGCTGAAAGACGGAAGCTCGATCCCTACGAACACACTCGTATGGACTGGTGGCGTTCAAGGTAATGCAGTTGTTGCCAACAGCGGAATTGAAGTGGATCGTGGCCGTGCGAAAGTTACGGAAGTACTGCAATCCACATCTCATAAAGACGTGTTTGTTGCTGGTGACAGTGCAGTGGTCTTCCCTAGCGAAGGCGCTCGCCCATACCCTCCAACAGCACAATTGGCTTGGCAAATGGGTGAAACCATTGGTCACAACTTGGGCGTAATGTTCAAAGGTGGCGCAATGGAATCCTTCACACCAGTATTCTCCGGTACACTGGGAAGTCTGGGTCGTAAGGATGCTGTCGGCATGATCGGTGGCAACCAGACTCGTCTGAAAGGTCTGCCAGCAACCATGATGAAAGAAGCAAGTAACATCCGTTACCTTGCTCATATTCACGGTTTGTTTGCACTGGCTTACTAATACCTGTACGCCATGCAGCAAAAGGTACCCCTCCTGGGGTGCCTTTTTTATTTTAACCAACATCGGCTGGCATAGGGACTAAGCTCCTTGAAGTGATATATGAAGTGTAATCGTTGTTATCTGAAATGTTTTACTAAAAAAAGTGCTCGGTATAAACCCTATAGGGTGTATGGTATATTAAAGGAAAGACGTGTTATTCGCATCTTGTCAGATGCGCTGAACGGTAGTAATACATAGCAGCCGGCGCTTAGAAGCGTCGGCTTTCGTTTAAATTAAAGACAAGTCTGGTTTATAAATTAGGAAAACCGGGAGGAGAATGATATATGAACGTATTCGTAATTGGAGCGAACGGACAAATTGGCAAATTTCTGGTGCAGCAACTGGCGGAGGAAGGGAAACATCAGGTCACCGCGATGATTCGCAAACCGGAGCAGGCAGACCTACTTAAGCAGCTCGGTGCCAATGTCGTAATTGGTGATTTGGAAGGCAGCGTGGATGATCTGGCCGAGGCAATGAAGGATCACAATGCCATTGTATTTACAGCAGGCTCCGGTGGATCTACGGGTGCAGACCAAACATTGCTCATAGATCTCGATGGTGCAGTCAAAACCATGGAGGCGGCGCAGCAGCAGGGAATTACCAGATATATTCTGGTCAGTGCGTTTGGGGCAGATCAACGGGAGAAATGGTCAGAGGCCATTAAGCCGTATTACGTGGCGAAGCATTATGCTGATCGGGCGTTATTCGCAAGTGATCTGAATTACACCATTATCCGTCCTGGAGGTTTGAAAAATGAGCCGGGTACCGGCAAAATCTCTGTAGGAACAGATTTGAAACCGGGTAGTATCCCACGTGAAGATGTGGCTCGTGTCATCGCTGCTTCCCTCCAGGAGGAGAAGACGTATCGAATGGCTTTTGATCTGATCGCCGGGGATGACTTGGTAGAGGATGCCTTAGGTAAATTGTAATTCGTATTGTAATATAACGGGAGAATAGAATGACGGAATGAGGGGGAGCTTTGCATGAATGAAGCGGTGCTGGTGATCGAGGATGAGCCCAAAATTGCACGCCTGCTTGAACTGGAATTACAGTATGAGGGATATCAGGTAGGCAAGGCAGGCAGCGGAACGGAAGGGCTGGAGATGTATGGGAACGGGCAATGGGATCTGGTTCTGCTGGATATTATGCTGCCGGGTCTGAGTGGCATTGAAGTGCTGCGGCGGATACGTGCCAAAGATGCGACCGTGCCCATTCTGATGCTCACAGCCAAAGACTCTGTGGAAGACAAAGTCTCCGGACTCGATCTGGGGGCCAATGACTATATTACAAAACCGTTCCGGATCGAAGAACTGCTCGCGAGAGTACGTGCTGCACTGCGCCTGAGTGCTGCCTCGGCTGCTGCCCATTCTTCCTCTTCGGTCACACGGGACACAGCGCAATCATCGGAGCACACGGCGGATAATGAGACAGGCTGGCTCACCGCAGGTGGATTGAAGCTGAATGAAGGAACCCGTGAGGTATCCCGGGATGGTCAACCGATTGAGCTTACCCCGCGTGAGTTCGATCTATTGGTGTATCTGCTGCAAAACCAGCGCCAGGTGCTGAGCCGGGACCAGATTGTCCAAGCCGTATGGGGATACGATTATTATGGAGATACCAATGTGGTGGATGTGTATATCCGTTATGTGCGCAAAAAAGTCGATAACGGATTCACACCACCCTTAATACATACCGTTCGGGGTGTTGGTTACGTCCTGAAGGAGCAAGTATGAGCCTGCGCAGCAAAATCTACGGATACTCGTCCGTATTGTTCGCCGTACTGCTGATTGCTGTCAATCTGTCGGTGTATATCGTGTTTGAACGAATGTCGATCGATAACGAGATCAAGCGGGTAGAGGCTGAGGCCGAGTCTATTGTAAAAGGAGTGCGTCAGTCTGCCGGCTCCATTCCGCCGGATGACTTGCTCCGGGCCTACGCGCCGCTGGACGGCATGCTGCGGATCGTCAATGAAGACGGCACCAGCTCCCCGCCGGTGACGACCTCGGCAGAGGAGCAGCTGAGCAAGCTGTCCTACAAGTACGAAAGCGAAAAAAAATCCGAATACACCCACGTTGGGCCAATCGGCTATGTCTGGGTCTCTGTTCCAGTGATCTGGCCGGACGGAGAAGTGGTGAATCTACAAGTCACCGAGAGCATAGAGGATACCGAGAATCGCCTGTCTGTGCTTCGTACAGTTCTTGTTGCCGTGACCATCATCGCGCTGATTCCGGCCATCATCTCCAGCCGTATTCTGGCGAACCGGATGACACGGCCGATCCAGCAGATGACACGCACGATGAGTGATATTCAGTCGAGCGGACAGTTCAAGCGCCTTCCGCTCGACGAAAAATCAAAGGATGAGCTGAAAACGATGGGGCAGACGTTTAATCGTATGATGGATCTGCTCGAATCCAACTTCGAGCGGCAGGAGCGCTTTGTTTCCGATGCTTCTCATGAACTGAAAACACCTTTAACCATCATTGAAAGTTATGCCAGTCTGCTGCAACGAAGGGGTAAGGAACGACCCGAAGTATTCGACGAGGCGGTGGAAGCCATTCTGTCCGAATCCGTGCGCATGCGGGAGATGACCGAGCAGCTGCTATTGCTGGCAAAGCAGCCGGAGCAGTGGAATGTGCAGCTGGAGCGGGTGGATATCACCCAGCTTACACTGGATTCCACACGTGCATTTCGCGAAGCCTATCATCGGGAAGTCCACTGTGATGATCCAGGCAGGATATGGGCGATTAGCGATGTGAGCAAGCTGAAGCAGCTGCTTTTTATTTTGCTGGACAACGCTCGTAAGTATAGTGAGGATGCCATTGAAGTTCGGCTGGAGGCAAAGGGGCAGGAATGCCGAATTCGTATTGTAGATAAGGGGATCGGCATGCGTGAAGAGGAATTGTCCAAGGTGTTTGACCGTTTCTATCGCGTAGATCAGGCCAGAACACGCAGCGGCGGAGCAAGCGGTTCGGGCTTGGGGCTATCCCTTGCCAAAGATATCGCAGAGGCCGTGGGCGCGCGTATTGAATTGAACAGCACCGAGGGCAGAGGAACCGAGGCTTCGATTATTTTGCCCACATCCGTACAGAACGGATCACTCTCATGAAAATCTCATTCTTCTCTTATATACTGGTAAACATAGTACGATTTCGGATCATAAGAGAGTGCGTAAGGGGGAACCATGATGGAAGAGCATGAGGGGCGTCCGGAAATGAAACGGGAAAAACAACGACGCAAAGGATGGGCGAAGCCGAGACGTTCATTTTGGTGGGGTGCGGGATTCCTGGCTCTCCTTGCCGTTATAGCGATCATGTGGTGGAAGCCGTGGCAATCAGACCGCGTGATGTTAACAGCAGATGCAGCGGCCCAATCGATCTTGGATCAATATCCGGGAGAAATCGTGAATTCCACGTTGAAGGACGGAACCTATATTATGCAGCTCCGCTCCGAAACCGGACTGTATGACGTACAAGTTGATGCGGTTACGGCGACCGTGAATTCCATTAAACGGCTGGAGTCCAACCCGCAAGCCGAGGAGAAGACGTTATGGAGCCGGGAACAGATCAAGACGGAATTGCTGAAACAAACGGATGCCGCGCTGGTGTCGCTTGAACTCGTCGAGCAGCAGGGAAGCCCGGTGTATCTGGCGGTATTCAAGATGAAGAACAATACTCGGGAGCAATGGACCATTGATCCGTATACCGGAGTGAAACAGTCTTCAAAGACGCTGGAATCCTCTTCACCCGACCCGACGACAGGGGAAGGCACCAAGACTTCATTTCTGAGCGAGAAAGAAGCAGAGCAGAAGGCACTGGCTAAGGTTCCCGGGGAAGTGGATGATATCGAACTCCGTGGAACGAATAGTGGCAATCCGTATTATCTGGTTGAAATTGACCTGGAGGACGGTCGTGAGGCCATTGTGCAGGTGAATGCCATTTCAGGCGCGATTCGTTCGGTTACTTGGGATGAGGACGAGGATTAGGGACTTCACGATGGTTTAAAACTCTGCATGAAGCCAGTCACATTGCTATTCTAAGGAATAATGTGAGGTGCTCACTCCTTTTCTCATCAAATTCTAATCTGACTCTCGCTGATCTCTCATTCGTACAGGTTAATCTATAACTGTAGACGAGAACGAGAACAACAACGAGGAGATGAATGATGATGAACAAACATAAACTATGGATTGGCAGCTTGTCGGCAGCGGTGCTGCTCGGAGGATCAGCCGCTCTGGCCAGTGGGAGTGTAAATGGACAATCGGTTCAGCCTACGCAAACGTCCACTACACAATCAGTAACACAGACCCAGAACACAGATACATTGCTGACAGTCGCACAGGCAAAAGAAGCAGCCTTGAAAGCAACGGATGGCAAAGTGGATGATGTGGATCTGGAGCGCAGAAACGGCCAAACGTTCTATGAAGTTGAAATCGACAAAAAAGGAAGCAACGACGTTGTCGTTCGTTTGGATGCTTACTCAGGTAAAATCCTTGCAGTAGTCGATGATGAAGATTACGATGACGACGATGATTATAAAGGCACTGTGGCAGGTACGTCTTCCAATCACTCTGCTTCAAAACAGGTTAAACTGACAGAGGCACAAGCTTCGAACATTGCCCTGAAACAGGTGACAGGCGGAAAAGTAACCGAAATCGAACTGGATCATGATAACGGCCGTTATGTTTATGAAGTGGAACTGAGAACTGCAAATGGCGAAGCCGATGTAGACATCGATGCCAATACAGGCAAAGTGCTGTCGGTTGACCAGGATTTTGACGACGAAAATTAAGAAAAGCGTTAGCACATAGGACAATGTTATTACACAAGCTAACGAATATGAACAACATGTTGTTGCAGCTAATCTAAGTTTAGCTGGAGATAACGTATATTATAGGGATTTGGCTTATGTATAACAGAGGACGCTTCGGATGAAGCGTCTTTTTACTGTTCACTCCATAAGTTCAGTGTGTAATCGTACATGTTCCGCCGTATTGTTCACTATTCGAGCAGGAGGAGGGCGGATACAATCGTAATCAGGAGGTGAGTGCCGAGCCAATCTGAGATATAGGTAGTCTATGAAATGCATCATCGATCGGAGGAAGAAGAGACGTATCGATTTTATTGTAAGCGCTTTATAAGTAAATTACGGAGGTGTATCATTCCATGAATGAGAGTTGGTTGGAAAAGAAAACAAATTCACATCGTTTCACTCGTCGTCTATGTTATCTGCTTGCTCTAATCCTGGCGCTGCAATCGCTGGGCATGCTGGTCGCTCCGGGACAACAGGCTTCCGCTGCTCCACTCAGTGTGACCAACGGGGTACAGTTCAAGGATACAAACGGCAATGTCATTCATGCCCATGGGGGCGGGATGATTAAGGCTAACGGGTATTATTACTGGTTTGGGGAGAATCGCAATCCTAATGGGACGTTCAAGGCGGTTTCTGTATACCGCTCAGCAGATCTGAAAAACTGGGAGTATCGCAATGATGTGCTCACCAGCAGCTCGGCTGCCGAGTTGAACATTTCCAACATCGAACGTCCGAAAGTCATCTATAACAGTGCAACAGGTAAGTATGTTCTTTGGATGCATAAGGAAAACGGAGTCGACTATGGTGAAGCCAGAGTGGCTGTAGCCACCTCAAGTACAGTGGATGGCAATTATACGTATGTGGGCAGCTATCGTCCGCTTGGCTATGATTCGAGAGACATGACGGTGTACAACGACAACGGAACGGCTTATCTCATCTCCGCGACCAAAGTGAATGCCGACCTGAATATTTACAAGCTGACTCCTGATTTCCTCGGTGTGGAATCGCTCGTAACGACGCTGTGGCCGGGTCAATATCGTGAGGCGCCTGCCATGTTCAAAAAGGGTGGCGTCTACTTCCTGATCACATCCGGGGCTACGGGATGGAATCCGAATCAGGCCAAATATGCGACCGCTACCAGCATAACGGGCACCTGGAGCGGCCTGAGCAACTTTGGAGATAGTACAACCTACGGTTCCCAATCCGCATACGTGCTTCCGGTCGAAGGCTCACAGACAACATCCTATCTCTATATGGGTGATCGCTGGGCTGGCGCCTGGAGCGGGCCAGTGCAGGATTCCAAGTATGTATGGCTGCCGGTGTCTTTCCCAAGTGCAACCAGTCTGGCGATGAACTGGGCAAGCACGGTTATCATTGATGCAGCCACGGGTTCCGTAACCGGAGTGGATACGCCCGATGTCTGGGACCCGAACGCCTCGTATCAGTTGATTAGTCGCAAAAGCAATAAATTGCTTAGTGTCATCGGAGGTTCTGCGGATAATGGTGCGGATCTGGAGCAGCGGGCAGACGGCGGCACAACCAGCCAGCAGTGGCAGATCACGGATGCAGGTGGTGGTTATGTCAAAATCATTAATCGTTCCAGCGGCAAGCTGATCGGTGTAGAAAATGGTTCCACAGCGGATGGAGCTGTTATCGAGCAGTGGAACGATGGCGGCTGGGCCAGTCAGCAATGGCAGTTGGTTAGTGTGGGCGGTGGTTATTATAAATTGAAAAACCGCAGCACAGGCAAGGTGCTTGATATTTCAGGACAATCTCTGGCAGACGGCGCTGCTGCAATCCAGTGGACCGATAATGGCGGTACGAATCAACACTTCCAGATTGTTAAGGTTCAAGAAGAGTTTATTTTAAGGTGAGAGATTATTCATCGAGATGATCTTGTGAAGCCCTTGTCCGGCACCTCTAGGTGAGACAAGGGTTTTTTCGTGTGTTCACCCCTGTTACGTGAATAATGATACTGAGAAGATATCCAGATGATTTCATGTGTTGCAATGTATTTCCGATCATGAACATCCCAATCTGTGGTAAACTAGTAGAATTGTAGAAATAATAGAGACAGGGGCTGGATAACGAAGTGAGTGAAAAACAAGTACTGTCAATTGAAGGCTTGCGTATGCGGTATAACGGGCGTTATGTGCTCAATGGGATTGATCTGGAAGTGAATCGGGGGGAGATGATCGGATACATCGGTCCGAACGGCGCGGGTAAAAGCACAACGGTCAAGATTTTGCTCGGACTGGTTGAGGGGTATGTGGGTACGGTCCGCATCTTTGGCAAGGATATCGCGGATGGTGACGCGGAATATAAGCGCAGAATCGGTTATGTACCGGAAGTCGCGGAGCTATACGAGCAATTAACCCCGGCAGAGTATCTGACCTTTATAGGAGAATTGTACGGGCTGTCCTATGAAGATGCCGATTATAAGGCAAAGCGGTTAATGGACTGTTTTGGACTGGAAAAATCATATCATTCCCGCATTGCTTCCTTCTCCAAAGGCATGCGTCAGAAGGTGCTGCTGATCTCCGCGCTGCTGCATGACCCGGATTTGTTGTTCCTGGATGAACCGCTCAGCGGTCTGGATGCCAACAGTGTAATGGTGGTAAAGGAGATTTTGACACAGCTGTCGGCCAAAGGCACAACCATATTCTATTCGTCACACATCATGGATGTGGTGGAGAAGATCAGCAGCCGAATCGTTCTGATTGCCGAAGGACGTGTGATGGCTGATGGTACGTTCAGGCAGCTTCAGCAGCAATCCATGGAAGGCTCACTAGAGGAAGTATTCAATCAACTGACGGGCTTCAATGAGCATCGAGCAATTGCAGAACGCTTCGTGTCCATCGTGCAGGAGGTGTACTGATATGGCGGAATCCTCCGACTTCCGCACGCTGAAGATTCTGGATCGTTTTCGGTCTGTCATCGTCAAAACAGGGGCGGATTATGATGTATTGCGTTTGATTCTACGGGTGAAGTTCCAGATGGATCAGCGGAGGGTGCCAACGGTATTGTCAGCGCGCAATGGCAATAAGGAGCAGAAAGAAGGCAACCTGTATCTGCGTTCCCTCTGGTTGTATGCACTGATGGGGCTGATTATGGTTCCGTTTGTTGTCTGGGATACGGGACATTATATGCTCCAGATGGGTCTAGTGACTGCCATGCTGATGTTTATGATCATGACCTCCATGATCTCCGACTTTTCTTCGGTGCTGCTCGATATTCGGGATCGTAATATTATCATGACCAAGCCGGTAAATGGACGCACTGTTGGCTTGGCCCGTGCCATCCACGCAGGAGTTTATCTGCTGCTGCTGACAGGCTCCCTGACGGCTGCACCGCTGATAGCGGGATTGATTACCCACGGAATCGGCTTTTTCCTGCTTTTTCTGGTGGAACTGATTCTGATTAATATGTTAATTCTGGTGACCACGTCCCTGATCTATCTATTCATGATGAAGTTTCTGGATGGGGAGAAACTGAAGGACATGATCAATATGGTGCAGATTCTGCTCTCCATCGGGATCGCTGCAGGTTATCAGCTGGTCATACGTTCATTTAGTATCATCGATTTTAATATGGTGTTCACACCTGCCTGGTGGCAGTTGCTGCTGCCTCCGGTATGGTATGCAGCAGCATTTGAGCTGCTGTTCGGCGGCGAGGGAAATGCCTGGCTGTATACTTTCTCGGCGCTTGCTGTGATCGTTCCGCTGGTCAGTTTGTTGGTGTACGTGAAGCTTATGCCTTCGTTCGAATTGTATTTGGAGAAAATGGCACACGCAGGTCAGGCCTCTGGACGAAGACGTGGGGGTTGGGATCGCATCATGGCGAAGGTATTCTCCCGTTCCAGAGAGGAGCAAGCGTGCTTTCGTTTATCTGCCAGTATGATGCGAAGTGAAAGGGAGTTTAAGCTGAAGGTATACCCTTCAGTTGGTTTAGCTTTTGTATTGCCCTATGTATTCTGGTTCACCCAATTGCAGAGTTCTTCGTGGGCAGAATTCAGGGAAAGCTCCTTCTTTTACACGCTATATATTGTGCTCTTGCTGATTGTGTCTGTTGTGACCATGCTGAAGTATTCCGGCCAATACAAGGCGTTTTGGACCTTCCGAGCGGCCCCTCTGGCCAACGAGAATGTGTTATATAGCGGAGCGCTGAAAGCTTTCTTATGCAATATGTTTCTGCCCGTATTTATATTGAACGCTATTGTATTTGTGTGGACCTTTGGGTTAAGAGTTCTTCCTGATTTGGTCGTTATATTTTTAGTGGCAACCGCACTTATCCCGCTGTCTGGAAAGCTGTTGATGCGAAAACCGCCGTTCTCCCAATCCTTTAGTGTGGCCGGGCAGAGTGATGGCTGGCTCGTCTTTGCCTTCTTTCCGCTCATGGGTTTGTTATGGGGATTACATGTATTTATCCGCACCCTACCAGCAGGCATCTGGATCTATGTAGCGCTCCTGGTCGTGATCAATATGCTGTTCTGGGCGATGCTGCATCGGGTGAAGCGGGCCTCTGTAACGGTTGAAGGGTAAGGCGGACGGTAGCAGATTGAGATTGAATGTGAAGTGTAGAAGATGTGTATGTGAAGAAAAGTGGCTTAAAGCCTAAAGCCAATCCGGTTTTGATGACCTGGATTGGCTTTTTGCGTTATTTCCCATTTTTTATGTGACTCGCTGAATTTTAAAAATGGAGAAAATAAATGATAGGGCGAACGGTAACAGAGATCTCGATTCTGGAGCCCTTAAAAGATTAGAAGATTGAATTAGTGTGCTAAATCGGTAGCATTGGTTGTTAAGCATGGGGGTTTCCGCTTTGCAGGACAGCCACTGCCAGCTGATCGGCTGCATCCGCCGTGGAGAGGGCAGACTGCGCTGCTATCGCATAGACCTTGGACAGCGTGCCCGCAATCCCCGCCACCTTTTGGCGGATCAGGTCGGGCCCTGCGCCTTCCAGCTCGTAGGCGGTGCTGATGATTCCGCCTGCGTTGAGCACATAGTCAGGCGCGTACAGGATGCCGCGCGCCTGCAAGCGGCGAACAACCAGCTCCCGGTGGCTGAGCTGGTTGTTCGCCGCCCCGGCAACGATGGAGCAGCGCAGCTCCTCCACCGATGCCGGGGTTAACACGCCCCCTAGGGCACAGGGGGCGAACACCTTGCAGTCAGCGGCGTGAATATGGGCCGGATCGGCCGAGGTGGCGCCGCTGAACTGCAGAAGGGCACGTTGTACACGCTCCGGTACAACGTCTGCCACGATGAGCCGTGCCCCAACTGCATGCAGGTGACGGCACAGGGCATACCCAACCTTGCCCAGTCCCTGGACAGCAATGGGAATGCCCTGTAATGTGGCGATGCCTTGATGACTTAGCGAGGTCACGATGCCGGTGTACACACCGTAAGCGGTCATCTCGGCGGTGAAGTCATCCTGTGCGCCCAGTGATCCGGTCATATCGGTCACATAGGAAGTCTCCAATCGGATCTGATCCATGTCAGTGGACGTGGTGCCTAGATCAAGACCGGTAATATAGCGACCGTTCAGTCGTTCAAGAAAACGTCCAAGGGCTCGAAAGATATGGGCTCGCCCTGTGTTGGTGTTGGGAATGGTGAGTTGATGGGAACTAGAATCGGAATCCACGACGTTCTCAATGGGGAATGAAGAACTAGCTTGGGATTTAGGCTGTGCAGGGGAAGTGTTTACCTTCCACTCCGTGGGGATATTCCAGACAACCGCTTTCCCGCCGCCATAAGGCAGACCGGAAACGGCTGATTTATAGGTCATACCTCTAGCAAGCTGCATAGCATCGCGGATTGCATCCTCTTCTGAGGCGTATGCCCAGCAGCGACATCCTCCGAGCGCTGGCCCGAGTGCCGTACTATGAATTGCGACCACTGCTTTCAGCCCGCTACTTGGGTCGTGACAAAATAGGAGTTCTTCCATCCCTTCCTGCTCCATCTCCTGCCATAGCTGCATGGATGCTCCCCCCTTTTTGATGTATCATTGATGGGTATCGATTGTTCGCATGGTGTATCCCATGGTGTTCGGCGATTACTAATGCTTCAGCATATTCAACGATAGAGCCTTTCGCCCCTAGGTCTGTTACCGGGTTGATAATCGCAGTAAACAATTCTATAATGGCAGTTCTGGCATCATATCGATTGCAAGTAGACCGTTTAAAATCACACCATAACGTCCAATGATGAAGATAAGAATTAATAATACTTGGTTAGTCTGAGAGCAAACGGAAGATCAGGAACTTAGGCTGGCAGTAACAGGTCTGATCATTAGGACGTGTCTCAAAACTTGCTGAAGTGTATCTTTCACCGCCTTTTCGCCCCTTGCTGCGTCAGTCTCCCTTGATGTGCCTCGGCACGCCTGCGGAAAACTTCCTGACTTGGAACGGAAATTCGGCAAAATCTGCGTCCTGCGGAGTTTTCAGACACGCCCTAGGAAAGAGGGATGCAAATTGTTTAAAATACTCGTGTTTATTTTTCTGATTCAAATTGTTTACGTATCGGCGTACACGCTGCGTATGATACTGACGCTTAAAGGTCAGAAATACATCGCCGCACTGATCAGTACGGGGGAGATTGTGATCTATGTACTCGGATTGAACTTGGTGCTGAGCTATCTGGATCAGACGGTTGCACTCATTGTTTATGCAGTAGGATATGGACTTGGTGTGTTACTAGGTGCTTGGATTGAGGAGAAGATTGCGCTTGGCTATGTTACGGTGAAGGTGATCTGTAATCAGATGGATGGCAATGTCGCCAATTCTCTGCGGGACAAAGGATATGGCGTTACCGCATGGGTAGGCAGTGGGCGCGATGGGGACAGACTGGTGATGGAGATTTTGGCGAAACGCAAAAACCAAAAGCTGCTCTACCAGACGATTCTCGGGTTAGACCCCAAAGCCTTCGTTATTACGGTGGAGCCAAAACAATTCCATGGTGGCTTCTGGACACGTTCTATTAAGCGATAACTTGTAATGATGCAACATGGTAGAATCAAAAAACTCGCCAATGACTTTTCTGGCATCGTTATATTGCATAGTCACTTCTTTAATTTTTTGAATAAGATACACTATTTATCACACCTGTAGGTTATATGTTATGGTTAATGTACCACTTCAGGGTGCATTTATAACCATAAATTTGTGTGCTACCATAACCGCGAACAAAAAGGAATCCCGGCACATCATGTCCGGGATTCCGTTTCATTTATGAATGGGAGAGATCGCACAGCTAACGTATCACTTGTTCAGCGAGAGTACCGAAGCATCTTTGATATCATAGAGAACTCCGTCAGGGGTACTTTTAACGAGTTGGATAATCTGTCTGTAGGCATCACCGTCTGATGGGGCGATGGCATCAAATACAATCTCGTCTGCTTTCAGTTTATCAGCTATTTCTTTAATGCTAAAGGAAGACAAGGGAAGTGACTCATGGACAGGGGCATCGGTAATGAATATAATCCGTTTGGCGTTGTCGCTGCTGAACTCCGAGAGCTTATTAGTAGCTAAGTTAATAGCCTCCAGTCCCGATTCTCTTATATCCCCTCCGCCAGAAGCCACCAATGTATTCAAATCCCCCTTTAACTTATCTTTATCCTGGGTAAAATCAAAGAACTTCAAATTGTAATCGCCATTTCTGTAAATGTTAACGTCCCGATAGGTGATAACCGCAAAATTCGAACCGGCAGGTACGGAATCAACGAAGCTCTTAACCGTTTCTTTGATATAGTCGATTACTTCACCCATACTGGCCGTCACGTCTATAACAAATATAATATCAGACGGAGTATTAATTCCCTTCGATATATTATTTAAAATAGGCGAGGTACTTGAAGACCCAGATTCTGTTGTTTTTGTTGCTCCCGAAGCCGGTTCTTCGCTTTCAGCAGATGTAGGAATGGATGGCTTATTTAGAAAAATGGTAACCGAACCAGCTTCTCCGTGCCACTCTACTTCTCCTCCGAATGCTTCACTGACGAACCGTAGTGGCACCATGGTTACGCCGTTAATGATCTGTGGTTTTGCACTTAAGGTTACAGCGACACCGTTAATGTAGGCAATTTTAGAGCCGATCGTCAGCACGATAGTCCGGCCTTCTCTAATTGCCGTAACCGTTTGAGTGGAACTGTTCCATTTAACATCGGCTCCCAACGATTCGAAGATTCCTCGAAGCGGCACGAGCACACTCCCCTTGAAATTAGTCGGGGGTTGCTTGTAAACCTGCTTCTCACCTTCAATAAACACCTGAATATTCGTAGGCTCATGGTTGATTATAACGAATTGAGGAATAGAAGCAGACAATTCACCTGACTGATTGGCCGATTTTAGGTAAAAATAATATCCGCCTGTTGGAAGCCCCATCTTTCTTAGTGAGAAACTGAAGGTCTTTCCTGGCTCAATCTTTATTTGCCTAACCACTTGCCCGCTTGCATTTTTCACCATTAAATAGGAGGTGTACCCGGAAACGGAGGCCGATTCAGACAGTTTGATGGTAATGGTATTGCCTGATCTGATCGTAATACTGCCGGGATAGCGCTCTCCTGTTGGAATTTGAACAAGAGGCTCCGATGGTTTGTTTGGAGTTGGACTCGGACTCGGACTCGGACTCTCAATCACTTCTTCGGAAGGAGAGGGTTTACTGGAAATAGAAGCCTTAGGGATATAGAAATAGACTTTGACACCGGAGTGCGGAACCTGCTGTTTTTCGGATAGGGTTACGGTATTCGTTGTTGCGTTGAAGGTAAATCGGGACGTGGCTACCTTCGTTAGGTCAATGGAAAGACTGATCTGTTTGGTTGAATTTAGCGTATAGTTTAACGACACTGGAAAATTCCGTGTGGAGCCATCTCCCTCAGGCAAGGCAAAACCCATATTGGCACCTTCTTCCCACTCAAATCCGGGAATAATGCCGTATTTAATATGAATCTCGGCACCTCTGTCGGGAGCTTTATTGAAGGTGATGCTATAGTTGGCATAATCCACAACATAGTCCTTGGAGTCCACTTCTATCGCATTGACATACAAGCGCAAAGTGGTATTGGATGCGGTCAACTTGTTCTTCGTTGTAAATCCGAAGACGCGGTTTTCTCCATCACCATCTTTTAGAATATTGATTAAATCATCGTGCTCCCTGAATTCAAGGGAATCAGCAGCGTGCACAATTACGCTGTGAAGGCCCAAATTGCCAAAAATAAAAATAGAAATAAACGATATCAAGAGCATCTTTCTAAACTTCATCTGTTTCACTCCATTTTATGTAACTTATAGATAAGTCAGCGGCTGTTTGTCCTATTAATACACTCTATCCACAATGTGGAATTGCCTGCTGCTCTCTTACTTTATCACAGGAAGTAGGACTTAACTATATATATCGGAAATGTAGTCATCCTGAAACCAAGTTAAACCTATACGATTCATAGTTGATTACAGTATAACCTCTTACCAGATTTGGTTTTTCACATGGATGTGAGATTAAGATTATTGTTGTAATCGCTTTCAAAATATACAGTGAGGACATGTCCTTCATGACACGGTATGGCAGCGAGGGACGAGCCTTATCAATTATGAAATGGAAGGAATGAATGGGATGAAAACAAAATTAAGAAGCTGGTGCAGTGCAGCCGTGGCTGTAACGTTGGGGATCACACTAATGTCGGGTCCTGCAAGTGTGCAGGCAGCAGGGAATGCAGATTACAATCTCACGGGATTCTCCCAAGGTAACACGGGCGGTGGCATCATCAGTGAGTCGAACACGTCCACGTATAAGAAGGTATACAATGCGACTGACCTGGCACTGGCGTTGAAGAAGAACTCCGGCGTCAAAGTGGTGGAGATTATGAATGATTTGAATCTAGGGTGGAACGAAATTCCGAGTGCCGCGCAGACATCACCTTTTGCCAAACACAATGATGCCTTAACGCATCCTGTATTGAAACAGACTGGCGTAAGCAAGATTACAATTGACGGTTTTAATGGACTCACTATTTTCTCCGCTAACGGTTCCAAAATCAAACATGCTGCCATTAGCGTGAAACGAAGCTCCAACGTCATTATCCGTAACCTCGAATTTGATGAGCTCTGGGAGTGGGATGAATCCACCAAGGGTGATTATGATAAGAACGACTGGGATTACATCACTCTGGAGGAGAGCAGCGGTGTGTGGATTGATCACTGTACATTTAACAAAGCCTATGACGGACTCGTTGATTCGAAAAAAGGAACAAGCGGCGTGACCATCTCCTGGTCTACCTTCAAGGGCGATGACGGCAGCTCAAACAGCTGGGTTACCCAGCAGGTTAACGAGTTGGAAGCGAACAAGGCTTCCTATCCAATGTACAACTACCTGCGCAGCAGCGCGGTTGGGCTCAGCAAAGCCGATATCATTGCCATTTCATCTCCTCAGAAAAAAGGTCATCTGGTAGGTTCGACCAGCTTCGAATCGGCCAATGCCAATCTGTCCATAACCCTGCACCATAACTTGTACAAAGATATCCAGGATCGCATGCCGCGTCTGCGCGGAGGCAATGCGCATGCCTACAATATTGTGATGGATGCGACAGGGGCGCGTGCAGCCAAATCCAGAATCACTTCTGCGATGGCAGCGGCGATTTCGTCCAAAGGGTATCATTTTGATATCATCGGCAACGGAGCGATTTCCACTGAAGATGGTGCAGTGCTGGTCGAAAAATCCGTGATCAAGGACGTACTGTTCCCGGTCCGCAATAACCAGACCGATCCGGCCGATGCAACGTATACAGGTAAAATTCAGGTGAATGACACGATGTATTCTCTGGATGGAAGCTCATTCCGTGGAAACAGTGATGCATCCGGCAGTCCGCTCAGCCCGGTTCCGGCCGCAGTGAAAGCTTTCTCCTGGAACGGATTCTCGACACTTCCTTACAGCTACACTACCGATGATACAGCGACGCTGAATGCACGCCTCACCGGTTCAAGCGGAGCAGGTGCAGGCAAATTATCCTGGTCCAAAGACAACTGGCTGAAGACGAGCTACTAGGCTAGGCAGCAACAGGATCCGGGTGTTGAAACGAATGGCTGTGCCTACAAGGATTTTAAGCCACGTTATCGTTTTTTCATAAGCAAAGAGTGCTCCTGCAGCCGTAATGGCCGGGAGCACTCTTTTTGTGGAACGGAGAGTCTTCGTTCCTTTTTAGTTAGATTCGTCATCCGAAAGTGCAGGTGCAGCACTCACGGAATCACGATAAATGATATTGCCCTTCACGTGTACGCGGCCGAAGCTGCGACTCGGGTTATCAATCTTTTTGAGCATGGAATGAACCGCAGTACGCGCCATCTGTTCCACATCGACCTCAACCGTCGTTAATTTGGGTTCGGAGAGTGTGGCATAGATATCATTATCGAACCCAACCACAGAGCATTGTGCAGGCACCTGAATACCCAGTGAAGTCAGTTTTTGAACAAGCAGATGGGCCACCTGATCACAGTTGCATACAAAAGCCGTAGGCAGCTGCTCTGGCAGATCAATTTCAATAAACGTACCTCGCTCATCGCGGTCATTAAGCACGAGATCCGGATTCATCGGCAACCGATGCTCCAGCAATGATTTGTAATAACCGAGGAACCGGTCCTGAATGCTGCTTGTCGAATAGAGATTCCCCACATAAGCGATGTGGCGGTGTCCCTGCTGTACCAGAACGTTTGTCAGCTCATAGGCAGCGTAAAAGTTATCGGTTACGACAGAGTCGATATCAGAATGCTCATCGTAGAAATCGAGAAACATTTTAGGTACCTCCATCGACTGGACCAGCTCGATATATTCCTTGCTGACTTGTCCAAGCACAATGAAACCATCCACTTTGTTGTCACTATAGAGCTTTGGCAGGATTAATTCCTCTTCGTCCTCCACATTCAGAATATGCAGAATGCCGTAGTATCCCTGATCCTCCAGATGTTTGGTGATGCGCTGGAATACACGTACATAGAACGATTGTGTAGGTCCGGTAAACCGCTCCGGGATAATAACACCAATATTATGAGTTAAGCCTTCCTTCATCGAACGAGCCGCGGCGTTATACCGATAGCCCATCTGAACGGCAAGCAATTTAATTTTTTCCTTCAATTCGCCACTGACGCCATCTTTGTCGTTTAATGCTTTCGAGACCGTCACACTGCTAACTCCGAGCTTGTCGGCGATATCCCGCATGGTGATATTGTTCTTCAGCTTTGGTCGCCTCCTTCAAGCCGGTTTACGTACAATGTGCTGTCATTATGGTTAACGCTTCCTTCAAACATAACAACAATCCATATTAGTATACATCGTTACCCACATGGAATAAAGAAATTCTGGTTAGCGCTGCGCTAATTTTTCAGCATGCTCCATTTTTCGCCTGAACGCTGATCGTCGGTTTATACCAATTGCTTTTGGAGAAGCTTCTCATTCCGCTCAATCAGGTCACTGCGCTGGCTGGCGCAATCTAGGGAACGATACGGATCGGCCGGGGTATTGAAGGTGTAATCAATCAATTGATCAAGCGTTGTGGCCGCCACATGACAGCGCGTATCGCTGGATGCATAATAAATGAAAACCTCACCCTGTTCGTTGACCACTGCACCGTTGCAAAAGATAACATTGGACACATCGCCCACACGCTCGTCGTCATAAGGAGCAATGAAATGCCCACCCGGCTTGGCGATGATGCGTGCGGGATCATTCAGATCCGTAGCGAACGTGTACAGCACATAACGAAGGCCCGCTGCCGTATTGCGAACCCCGTGGGCAATGTGAATCCAGCCGCGATCCGTTTTGAGCGGAGCAGGGCCCTGGCCATTTTTCACTTCGTATACAGTATGGTATTTCCGTTCATCGATGATTGTCTCTTCCTCAATCACTGGATTCAGGATATCATCGCACAGACCAAAGGCAATCCCGCCACCGCTGCCTGTGGAGATGAATCCGTCTTGTGGACGGGTGTAGAAGGCATATTTACCCTTTACAAATTCGGGGTGCAGTACAACATTTCGCTGTTGAGGGGAGTTGGTCTTGATGTTGGGTAGACGCTCCCAGCTGACCAGATCACGTGTCCGCACAAGCCCAGCCTGGGCTACGGCACTGGATGTATCAAATGCCGGAGCTCCCGGGTCTTTGCGCTCCGAGCAGTAGATGCCATAAATCCAGCCATCTTCATGCTGAACCAATCGCATATCATACTGGTTGGTTTCGTCAGCATCGATATCTTCCCACACTAATGGTTTGCCTGTGAAGCGAAATCCGTCGATGCCGTTATCACTTTCAGCTAGAGCGAAGAAGGATTTACGGTCTAATCCTTCGGTACGGATGACCATCACGTATTTGCCATTGAAATAGATGGCGCCCGGATTAAGCGTAGCGTTAATGCCCAGACGCTCCATGAAGTGGGGATTCGTCGTTTCGTCCAGATCAAATCTCCAGTGCAGCGGTACATGATGGCGCGTGATTACCGGATAACGGTACCGATCATATACGCCGTTGTAGAAGGAAGGATCAATTTCATTTTGGCGTGTAAGCAGCTGCTCCTGTTGCTCCAACAATTCATTGTATTTGGGGTGTATCATCACTATCCCATCCTCTCCATTAGTTCAATACAAAACCTGCTGTTGTGATACGGGCATTTCCAAGGTCCGGCGATTTCGCTTTGATCCGGCGTGCTGTCCCCGTCTACCGACCAGTACCATTCCCCGCCAGCTCGGTGATCGACAATATGTTCCTTCGTATAGGTCCACAAGCGTTCTACTCTCTCCAAAAACAAAGGGTCACCTGTACGCTCATAAGCATTATAAAATCCGACCATTGCCTCGGCCTGAACCCACCATATTCGCTTCTCATCCACATGATCGCCCTCTTGTTCATTCATCAGGGAGCCATCGTCCTGTACTGCCACATTGGAAATGTTATAGGCAATATCCGTAACCATCGCGGAATACTCCGGGTGTTGGTCCAAGCCCAGCACTTTTAACGTTTCGTCAATCAGCCAGCTGGCCTCAATGTCATGCCCGAATGAGCGCAGATCGATGATGGATTGCCAATCCTTGTTGAAAAATACACCGAGAAACTTTGTGTCCTTGTCATACACTCGTTCATATAAGATGCCGAGCAGGCGTTCCAGCGCCGTCTTCACCTGCGGATCTGGCCACACTCGGTAGAGCGTGGTATAGGCCTCCAACACGTGAATATGCGTATTCATCGTGTAATCCGCAATCACACCATTTTCGCTCAGCATTTCATTGGGTTGTTCCTTCCAAAGGCGGTCAAATTGTTCCTTATATGCAGGTAGTTCGGCATTCAGCCCTCGATCCTCAATCAGAGCAAAAAGCGTTTTCGCAAGTTCCAAAGCAGCTGCATCCCCGGTGGCACGATAGTACTCACTCAATGAGTAGACGCCGAAGGATTGCGTATACACATGTTTGCTTGTGTCCATTGGTTCTCCATTGGCGTGGACCATCCAGTACATGCCGCCATATTCCGTATCCATCACATGATCCACAAGGAAACGGTAAGCATGTTCAGCGTGATCACGCCAGATTTCATTTCCGGTTACCCGGTAGGCAGCTGCAAAGGACCATAATTGTCGTGCCGTGGCGATTCCGCCTTTGGGAGCGAGTGGATCGACCTGAAGGTCATTGCCAACCCAACCATAGAATCCGCCGTTGTTATGATCTTTGAGGGCAGACCAGAATGGCAGAATATGACCTTCCCAGTGTTCTTTTATTTCAGTTTTGATGTCATTGATGTGAGTCATAAGTGAGCGCTCCTTCAAAGTGCAGGGATAAAGTTTAATTAAGTTAACGTTAACTTTATTTTATAATACTAGTGTCGGGAAAAAGCATTGTCAACGCGTCCGGGGATAAAAACTTGTTGTTAAGTAATAAATAATTTAATTGACAGGTAAGCGTTACCATAATAAAATTCATTTTGTAACCTTAACGATAACTTAAATTAACTTAAGAAAGGGGTCGGATCAATTGAATAAAAACAAAGGTTGGATGTTGCTGCTCACCATGCTGCTCATCACTTCTCTGCTCGCAGCATGCTCTTCTGGAGGTGGTTCCTCACAGGCAGGAGAGGAAATTAGCACAGATCCTGCGGATATCAAGGGAGAAATCACCGTCCTTACACAGCGTACCGATATTGTGGATACCGTATTCAAAGACTATGCTGCGGAGTTCAATAAGGAATACCCGGATGTCAAAGTAAACTTCCAGGCACTGGCCGATTATGAGGGACAAGTGAAGATTCGTATGAGTACCAAAGATTATGGTGACGTGCTGATGATCCCCACCAGCGTACCGATTGCGGACATTCCGGACTTTTTCGAACCGTTGGGCACGTACGATGAGTTGAAAGATAAGTACACAGCCATTGAAGAGCGTATGGTTGACGGCCAAGTCTATGGTATTCCAACCGTTATCACGTTCTCCGGCATCATCTATAACAAGCAGGTGTTCAAGGATGCTGGCATTGCGGAAGTTCCCAAAACACCTGAGCAATTTCAGGCTGCACTCCAACTGGTGAAAGACTATACAGCCGCCATTCCACTGTATACCAACTATGCATCCGGCTGGGCTTTGACACAATGGGAAGCTGATCTGCCGACGGTTGCAGGCAGTGTGGATTACGTAAACATTGACCAACCGAACACGGATGAAAACTTTGTGGCTGGCAAGCCGCACTATGAATTGTACAAAGTGCTTTATGATGCAGCCAAGAATGGCCTGATTGAGAAAGATCCAACTACAACCGACTGGGAAAGCTCCAAGGCTGATCTGGCGAATGGGAAAATTGCAACGATGGCACTTGGATCATGGGCGATTACCCAAATTCAAGGCTTGACGGATACACCAGACAACATCGGATTCTTGCCATTCCCTACGAATGCAAGTGATGTAGTCGTTCCGCTCGCAGCAGACTATAACATCGGCATGAACGTGAACAGCGAGAACAAACCTGCTGCGAAAGCCTGGATTGATTGGTTCCTGGCGAAATCGAATTACGCGGTTGAGCAAGGCGGGGGCATGAGCGCAGACAAAAATGCGGAATTGCCGCCGATTTTGGATCAATACAAAGACGTTACATTCTCCACGCTGACTCCTGCCAAAGAAGGACAGGAAGGTCTGGTTGACAAAATCGACAACGAAGGCGAGATCGGCCTCTGGCAGCCTGACTTCAAGAAACGCATTATCGAAGCTGCCATCGGTAACCGCAGTGAATCGTATGACGACATTATGAAGGATCTGAATGACAAATGGGTTAAAGCGCGGACAGAACTGACGAAATAAGCAGATTATGGGTATACATCGATCTGTAAAGGCGCTACCCATGTCCGACCATCGCTGAAATGAAGCCAGGCAGAACGCCCTGGCTGAAGGGAGAGGTTTTCCCTTTTCATACGGCATTTTGCATCTGGATGCAGCGAAAATCAGATGTGAAATGCCACCTTCGGTGGTTGATTACTCAGGCATTTGTTATTTGGACGGGAGTCTTTCGATATAAAAGCGGCAGAACCGCTTGGAGGTGTGGAGAGTATGAAATACTTGAAGATTTCGAATTGGGGCTACTCAGCGCAACGCATATTTATCATCTGTGCCTTCTCGATCATTCCACTGGCACTGCTGTTCACGTTTGCTTATTTGCCTGTCATTAACATGTTCAAATACAGCTTCACCGATTGGAACGGATACAGCAAAAGGTTTGACTATGTCGGATTTGAAAACTACACGCGGATATTCAGTGACCCTGAGTATTTTAAAGTGTTTATTGTCAGTTTGTATTATTTTGTAGCCACATTCGTACAAATGGGTTTGGCCCTCTACTTTGCAACGATTCTGAGCTTCAAAATCCGCGGCAAAAACTTTTTCAAAGGCATATTGTTCTTCCCCTATCTGCTGAATGGCGTAGCCATCGGATTTATCTTCCTCTTTTTCTTCAAACCAGATGGTACCCTCGATACACTCATGCAGGCCGTAGGGCTTGGACAATACACCCAGCTCTGGCTTGGGAATCCGAACATAATTAACGTGTCGCTCGCAGGCGCATCGGTATGGAGATACATGGGCTTTAACTTCATCATCTTCCTGGGTGCGATCTCTTCCATTCAAAAAGATGTCTATGAAGCGTCGGATATTGACGGGGCCAATCGCTGGCAGCAGTTCCGCCATATCATCCTGCCGAGTATTACACGCATCCTGCAGCTCAACCTGATTTTGGCGATTAGCGGCGCAATCAGTGCGTTCGATATTCCATATATTATGACCGATGGTTCCAACGGTAGTGAGACTTTTGTGATTCAGACCGTTCACTTGGCATTCAAGTACGGCAAGCTGGGCTTGGCATCGGCAATGGCTGTTGTGCTGCTGTTTATTGTCATTCTTGTTACGCTGGTTCAGCGTGTCACCATGAAAGGGGAGGAATGAACGTGCAATCATTCAAATACACTCTTGCGAGCATATTTAAATATGCTTCACTCATTCTCGCAGCGTTCATTGCGCTTGTACCCATCGTTGTGGTGCTGTTTGCATCACTCAAAACCAATGCAGAGTACGCGACCAGCAGTCCGCTGGCTCCACCAGCCAACTGGCTTAACTTTGCGAACTATACCAAGGCTTTTGTGGACGGCAACATGCTGGTCGGTTTTAAAAATACGATTATCATCCTGATCATCTCCATCGTGGGTGCCACTTTAACGGGTTCCATGATCGCGTATGTGCTGGACCGGTTCAAATTCAAAGGCAAGAAAATCATGGTCGCCGCGTTTCTGCTCGCTACCCTCATCCCGAGTGTGACAACGCAGGTCGCTACATTTCAGATCATCAATGCGCTCGACCTGTTCAATACTCGCTGGGCAGCCATTGTGATGTACCTAGGTACAGATATCATCGCGGTATATATCTTCCTGCAATTCCTGGGTTCCATCTCGAATGCATTGGATGAATCCGCCATGCTGGACGGTGCTTCCTACTTCACGATCTATTGGAGAATCATTCTGCCCCTCCTGAAACCGGCGATTGTAACGGTCATTATCGTGAAGGGCGTCAACATCTACAACGATTTTTACACACCATTCCTGTACATGCCCAAGACGGACTTGCAGGTCATATCCACGGCTCTTTTCAAATTCAAGGGGCCATTCGGGTCACAGTGGGAAGTTATCAGCGCAGGCATCATGATCGCCATCATTCCAACGATGATCATCTTCCTGCTGCTACAGAAGTACATCTACAACGGCTTCGCACAAGGCTCAGTTAAATAAAAAAACAAAAGGAGAAATGAAACAATGACAGTTGTCGATATGAAAAATGTACACATTGTTGGAGAGGCATTGCCGAATATGCCTTGGGAGGATAAACCGGAGGGAACGGAAGGTCCAGTATGGAGACACTCCGCCAACCCGATTGTGCCGCGTAACCCGATCAAAGGAGTTGCCCGTATTTTCAACAGTGCAGTGATTCCTTATGAAGGGAAATTCATCGGAGTATTCCGCGCAGAAACGATCAATGGCCGCCCACACCTGCACATGGGATCGAGTGAGGATGGTCTGGAGTGGAAAATTGAAGAGGAACGTATTACTTTTGTGGATGAGAAGGGCGATCCCTTCATGCCGAACTATGCATACGACCCACGTCTGGTGAAAGTGGAAGATACGTATTACATCATCTGGTGTACCGATTTCTACGGTGCTGCGCTGGGTCTGGCCAAGACCGAGGATTTCAAAACGTTTGTCCGTCTCGAAAACCCGATGCTGCCGTTTAACCGTAATGGCGTGTTGTTCCCGCGCAAAATGAATGATAACTATGTGATGTTGTCCAGACCAAGCGACAGTGGACATACGCCGTTCGGGGATATTTTTCTGAGCGAAAGTCCGGATCTCGTGTACTGGGGCAAGCACCGTCATGTCATGAGCAAAGGCGGTCAGGGCTGGTGGCAGTCGGTCAAAATTGGCGGCGGTCCGGCACCGATCGAAACGTCCGAAGGCTGGCTGATGTTCTACCACGGCGTAACCGGGACTTGTAATGGTTTTGTCTACAGCATGGGTGTGGTCATTCTGGATCTGGAGGAGCCATCGAAAGTAAAATATCGTTCCTCCAACTTTGTACTGACACCGGAAAAGTGGTACGAGGAGCAAGGGTTTGTAGACAATGTCGTCTTCCCGTGCGCCACATTGCATGATGCAGAGACCGGACGGATTGCCATCTATTATGGTGCAGCCGACACATACGTTGGAGTAGCTTATACCACTGTCGAAGAGATCGTGAACTACGTCATTGAGACCGACGAAGTCATTGCAGGAGACCGTGAGGAAGGCAAGCTGTAATGCATATCGAGCATTAAGGAATTTACATTTGACTGGATGTGTGGAAGGGGAGATTTTGAGATGTTCATTGCAGGGACGGATACAAAGTTGACGGTAAACCTGCTGAGCAGGTGATTTGCCAGTTCTATGAGTGCATTTAAGTAGAAGTTTAAACGCAAGTCAGGAGACATATCTGAATATGAATCTCAATCAGGTCAAGAAGCCCGTCCTCCCGCCTGCAGGAAGGGTTTTTTGGCTGTTTTAATAAACCACATATACAATATCGAATTTTGTTGACAAAAGAAGGACTCCTGCCTATTCTTAATGGATGAATATGATAATCATTATCATGAAATAGAGAAAAGGGGTTCTACATCCATGTCTGTACAACATCGCAAATCTTCGGCCCTCACGCTGGCAACGATGCTCTTGTTGCTATTCGTTATCGTGGGCTGCAGCAATACAGGAAGTGGAGATGAATCCTCATCTGCTGCTTCGGATCAAACGTCTACGAAGTCGATTACGATGTCATGGCCACGTGATATCGGTACAATGAATCCGCACACGTACAATCCTTCGCAATTATTTGCCCAATCCATGCTCTATGAGCCGCTAATCAGTTACCAGAAGGACGGAAAACTGGAACCTGCGCTGGCAGAATCATGGACCATCTCCGATGACGGCAAGGTATATACATTCAAGCTTCGCCAAGGTGTGAAATTTTCAGATGGTACGCCATTTAATGCTGAGATCGTGAAAAAGAATTTTGATGCTGTGATGAAAAATAAAGACACACATAGCTGGCTGGGCATTGTAGGCGTGCTCGACAAGACGGAGGTTGTGGATGACCAGACTTTCCGACTGACACTCACAGAGCCATATTATCCTGTTCTTCAGGACTTGTCGGTGGTTCGTCCTTTCCGCTTCCTGGGTGAAGCTGGATTCCCGGATGATGGAGATACTTCCCAAGGTATCAAAGAGCCGATTGGAACAGGCCCGTGGATGCTGGCTGATTACAAGCAGGACGAATATGCTGTTTTCAAACGTAACCCGAATTATTGGGGAACAGCACCAAAGGTAGATCAGATTACGGTCAAAATCATTCCTGACGGTGAAACCCGTGTCCTTGCTTTTGAAAAAGGCGATCTCGACCTGATCTACGGGGAAGGTGTGATCAGTCTGGATGCATTCCAACAGCTTCGTGACAACGATGAATATGTGACCCAATTGTCTGATCCGGTGGGCACACGCAGTCTGCTGCTGAACTCATCCAATCCAAAGTTATCCGATGTCAGAGTACGGATGGCGCTCCAGCAAGGGTTTAACAAACAAGCGATGGTTGAAGGCGTCACTTCCGGTTTGGAAGAACCAGCCGATACGGTATTATCCAAAAACTACCCGTACACTAATGTAAACCTGGAACCGATCACGTATGATGTGGAGAAATCCAAAGATTTACTGGATGAAGCGGGCTGGAAGCTGCCGGCTGGTGGTACGGTTCGTGAGAAAGACGGTCAGCAGCTTGATTTCGAGATGATTTTTGACAAAACGGACCCGATTCAGAAAGCGATGGCTGAGACCATTCAGGCTGAGTGGAGCGAGCTGGGGGTTAAAGTAAACCTCACTGGACTGGAACTTACGGTACAGATCAAACGTTTGAAAGCTAATGATTTCGACCTGTATTTCTGGTACAACTATGGTGCTCCGTATGATCCACATTCCTTCATTAACGTTGTAGCGAGCCCTGGATTCGGGATTTCCGAGACCCTGAGTGCGCTGCCGATGAAAAAGGAACTGGACGAGCAGGTGCATGCAGCACTGTCATCTACAGACGAGACGAAACGCCAGGAGTTATATGGCTCTATCCTGAAAACACTTCAGGAGCAATCGGCGATCGTACCAATCTCTTATATTAAGAAAACAGCTGTATATCAGAAGAAAATCTCCAACTTTATTTTCCCGGCGAACCGTGATGAAAATCCGTTTGTGGGCATTGAATTAGGCAATCAATAAGAAGTAGCAATTACTTTAATTTTGGAAGTGGTAAGGCCTTGGTAAGGTCATGTAGCTTGATAAAGGGGAGGAACGTTTGGTGATCGGTTATATTGGTAAACGAATGATCGCGATCATTCCTATCGTTTTTATCGCTACACTTGTTACCTTTGCGCTTATTCATATCTCACCAGTTGATCCGGCCGAGGCTTATCTGACAGCAGCTCATATCTATCCAACACCGGAGCTGCTTGCGCAAAAGCGGCATGAATTCGGACTGGATCAGCCCTTGTTAACCCAATATGCGCATACGCTTCAGAAGATTGCCAAGCTCGACTTCGGCACCTCCTATCTCACCAACAAACCCGTATGGGATGAAGTGAAATTAAGGCTTCCGGCTACGGCTGAACTGGCCTTCTGGAGTATGTTGTTATCGGCTCTGGTGAGCATCCCTTTGGGAATACTGGCCGCAGTGTACAAGAATAGCTGGATTGACATGGTCAGCCGGGCCATTTCCTATTTTGGAGCATCTATTCCGCAATTCTGGCTCGGTTATCTGCTGATCTTCTTTTTCTCGGTGAAATTGGACTGGCTGCCTGTGGAGGGGCGTGGATCGTGGGAGAATCTGGTTCTGCCTACGATTACACTCTCCTTGATTCTTATTGCGATCTACACCCGATTGTTGCGTTCCAGTGTACTGGAGCAATTGCAGGAGACCTATGTACAGTACGCGAGAACACGCGGGATTCGCGAACGAGTCATCATGCTGAAACATGTCCTGAAAATCGCCATATCGCCCCTCATTACGGGGATGGGGATGAGTATGGGCAAGCTGCTCACGGGCACCATTATTGTGGAGCAGGTATTTTCCTGGCCGGGGTTTGGGCGTTATTTTGTCGATGCGATATTTAACCGGGATATCCCCGTAATACAATGTTATGTCTTTCTGGCAGCATGCCTGTTCATCGGTTGCAATCTGCTCGTTGATCTGGTGCAGTTTGTGATGGACCCACGGATTTCAGCGAAAGGACGGGCCGAACATTGATAAATAAATGGCGTGCGGTATTTAAAGGACAGAGAGCCATCCAGATATGCTCGGTGATCATATTGCTTTTTTTCGTGATGGCGTTATTAGCCCCATGGATTGCTCCTCATGACCCTGTGAAGGTGAATCTGTTACAGAAGCTGGCGAGTCCATCGCTTGAGCATTGGCTGGGAACAGATCATCTGGGACGCGACAATCTCACCAGGCTGATGTATGGAGCGCGGGTATCGCTCGGTTTTGCGACCCTGATCTTTCTGTCTTCTTTGCTTATAGGTGTCATTGTAGGCTCAATCTCCGGTTACCTTGGTGGCTGGGTGGACAGTCTGCTGATGCGCTTGTGTGAAGGCATTATGGCGTTTCCGAATCTGGTGCTGGTTCTGGGCATTGTGGGGATCTTTGGTCCAGGTCTAATGCAGGTGCTTCTAGCCCTCATGATGGTGCAGTGGGTGTATTATGCACGCATCTGCCGGAATATGGTCGTTAGTCTGAAGGAGCGGAACTTCATCGCAGCGGCGCGAATTAGCGGTTCCTCTTCGTGGACAATTATCCGCAGACATATCATCCCCAACGTGCAGCGTCCGATCGTTGTGATGGGTACGCTGGAGATGGGTTGGGCGATTATGGATATATCTGCACTGTCCTTCCTGGGACTCGGTATTCAACCCCCGAATGCAGAATGGGGCGCCATGATTCATGAAGGAACAGGTTATATTCGCAGTCATCCGGAGTTGATGATCTACCCGGGTGCATTGATTCTGCTGGTCGTCATTACGTTCAACATCTTGGGAGAAGCGTTATCCGAGCGTTATGGCATTGCAAAAAGGTAGTTGGTTCGGAACCGAAGGCATATAAGGGGTGAACGTAACGATGGATGATGCAGCGAAGGTGCTCGAAGTTCGTGGTCTGCAAGTGAATCTTAGAACAGCGGAGGGTTTAGTCCCGTTACTGGAGCCCCTTGATTTCGAATTGGAAAAAGGCCGTGTCTTCGGTCTGGTCGGCGAGAGTGGTAGCGGTAAGACCGTTACGTGTAACGCGCTGCTCCATCTGCTTGATCCGCGCAGGATGGAAGTGTCGGGCAGCATCCGTCTAAATGGACAGGAGCTTGGCTCGTTGTCAGGTGAGGAAATGCGGCGCATCCGGGGCAAGGATATCGGATTTATTATGCAGAATCCGATGAATGCTTTTACACCCGTATATACGATCGGATCTCAATTCATTGAAACCTTGCGTACGCACACGGGGATGTCGAAAGCAGCGGCCCGAGAGCGGGCTATTACTGCCTTGGCAGACATGAACCTGCCCGAGCCAGCCAAGCTGATGAAGCGATATCCCTTCCAACTGAGTGGTGGTATGTTACAGCGGGTGATGATTGCCATATCGATGTGCCTGCGACCCGCCTTGGTAATTGCTGACGAACCAACGACGGCACTGGATGTCGTGAATCAGTTGAAGGTGCTTCAGGAATTGGATCGGCTACGTACGGAATACGGCACATCCATCTTGCTCATCTCTCACGATCTGGGTGTGATCTCGCAAATGGCGGATGAAGTCGCGGTTATCCAGAAGGGTCGAATTGTGGAGCAGGCGGATGTGTACCAACTGTTCGATGACCCGCAGCATGAGTATACACGGATGTTGTTAAATGCCAGGCCCAGTTTGCCTTTAGGACGATAGCGAATCACAAATGAATTGAATTGTTCAGTGAGTGTTTATATGGAGCGGGTATGAATTGTATTTTGAGTGGTAGGCGTAGGTTGGAATGGACAGGGTAATGTGTAATTTCGCCTTCTTCGGAGATTGATTCTGCCAAGTACGAGAGAGGAGGATGACCTGATGCTTCAGGTACGTGAAGTAAGCCATAGCTATGGCAAACGCAACTGGATGGATCGTTCGGGAGCGCGTCCTCCTGTGCTGTCAGACATTTCGCTTACGATTGAAAAGGGTGTTTGTCTGGGGCTGCTGGGTACAAGTGGGGCAGGTAAAAGCACCTTGGGCAAAATCATTCTTGGTTTGGAAAAGCCCAGCAAGGGTCAGGTTTTATTTCAAGGTCAGGATATATACCGGGCCAGCAAACCCGTACTTAAGGGATTACGACGTGATCTGCAAGTCGTGTTCCAGGACTGTTATTCGGCTGTGAATCCGCTTATGACTGCCGCGCAGATCATCGGTGAGCCGCTGGATAATTACGAGCAATTGTCGGCAAAAGAACAACTGCGTGTGGTTGGACAACTGCTTGAACAGGTTGGACTTACATCTGAGGATGGGATTAAGCTTCCACACCAGTTCAGCGGTGGGCAATTACAGCGAGTCAACATCGCACGAGCTATCGCGCTCAAGCCGAAGTTAATCGTACTGGACGAATCAATCAGCAGCCTGGATATGGTGCACCAGACACAAATTCTATCTTTGCTGGCAGAGCTCAGAGCATCGTATGGGTTGTCGTACCTCTTTATCACGCATGATATTCGGGCCGCCATGACGATCTGTGATCGCATTGCCGTAATGGATCAGGGCAAGCTGGTTTATAGCGGAGATGCAGGTGATTCGGTGCTGCAGTCGGATCATCCGGCTGTGCAGCAGTTGGTTACAGCTATTTTGCCTGAGCATCCGTCGGGTCGTATTTCGTTTGGGTAATGCGTTATTTGTATTGTTGTAGATGGCTGTTCATTGGGGTTGCTTACCATGGTTGCTCCATTGCATTACTGATGCGAATTCGACTTTCCAGAGGCGGGGGATTGGCGTATTACGCTGACCTGCCGTGCGGCTTTTTCTCTCTAAGTGGAAGTCGCTAACGAACCGAGTGAGGGCTAATAGCGTGTGTACGGTTGGTCAGAGCAGCATGAATGCTAAAAGGGGTGTCCCGTCTTGAACATGACGTGAGGACATCCCTTTTTTGTATCTAGAATAGGCAATATTCTGCTTTCATATATAAGTTGGAAAACTAAGAATACACTCGCCACGACGGATTAAATATACCTTTCGATTGCGGTTATCCCCAAATTTTTGATTTACTTTACAAAGGTGAAAATCTGGAGATAAACATATGCTTCGGATGTAGCTTTCTTGCAGAAAGTTTTTAACCCATCTTCCGCCCAAGCTGCTCGATCTTCTCCAACCATTTCTTTCTCTGTTCCTCGGACTGTTTGCCGACCAGATCTACAGGTGTTATACGCACAGGTTTGATGCCTGTTAGAGCAAAGGTGGAGATCTTCATCATTTTGTGTGCAGGTTCACCCTGGAACCATTTGTAGTACCAGTTCGGACCATCCATGGTGGTGATCATGCGTGCGGTGCGACCTTTGAGCAGTTGATCCGGGAAAAGTTTACCTTTGTGATACTTGAAGGCATAGCCTGGCATGAAGATGCGGTCGATGAATCCTTTGAACAAAGCTGGTGGTCCTCCCCACCAAATCGGAAACACCCATACGAGATGCTCTGCCCATTTAATCGCCTCTTGGGCTTCCAGTAAGTCCGGTTCGAGCGGCAGTTTATTACGATAGCCGCCCTCTAAATTCATGTTGAACTCCAGTTCGTTCAGGGTGATCATGCGAACCTCGGCACCTGCCTGCACAGCACCTTTACGATAGGCTTCGGCGATTGCGCCATTGTAACTGGGGGAGACGGGGTTGCCTTGAATAATTAATATTTTCTTCATCATGATGACACGTCCTGACTATTTTAGTTAATGAACACTAACCTCATGTGCAAAAAGAAAAGGTCACGAATGACCTGGCCATCGTTCAGGAACCTCCTGAACGTTAGTTGAAGCCGGAGCTTCTATTTTAAACGAATGATTTTACACTGGAGCACTGGGCGATTAGATGCATCTCTTGATCCCTGACAGACCGGAACAACCTTCGCAAAGCTATTCGGCCCGCTTCTGCCCCATATTAGTTGCCCCCTGTCCCAACATCGATGCGAGTCGGTGAACGGTCTCTCCAGTGTATGGAACAAGCAGCTCTGGCAGTTCACCTTGCATACTGGAGACAGCCATGCGCGTAATGGCACCAATGACCAGAACGGCCGTGAGCCGTGAATCCTGAGCGGGCAGTTCACCTCGCATAATTCCCTGATCGATGAGATCAATCAACGCATCCAGCGGTTGGCGGTAATCCTCACTGCTTCCAGCTTCAATGAAAATCTCATGATTTTGTGAAATCAGCAGCAGTCCATAGGGATCTTCATCATGCAGGTGGAGAACTTCGGTAATCAGTTGCCGGAAGCGTTCCAGCACCGGACCTTCCTGGCGAACATACCCGTCAATCAAGGCGGTATAGTCCGCGCAATATTGGGTGAAGGCCTCAAGGGCAACAGCATCTTTGTTTTTAAAATGTTTGTAGATCGCCGCATCCGTTACTCCGGCGGCGTCACCGATCTCTTTGACGGAAATGCCGTCAACGCCTTTGGTTGCAAACAAGCGCATCGCCGCTTGTAGGATGTCTTTCTTTTTGCTGTCTACATGAGGTTTGTTCTTCATGATTGTATAGTAAGTGATTACTAACTAAATTGCAACTGCCATTTTGAAATCTCTTATTTAATGCTACGAAAAGTGCTGTCGCTCAAAGCTTGCAGGCTTGTGAACGGCAACGTATGATGGATAGAAATAATAACGGATAGACGGGCGCGGAGCATGGGCAGATGTAGGTCTGCAAAGGCAAGCATGAATAGAACCAGCTCCAAGCCTGGGGAACGAAATGGAAGGTGAATGGCGTGAATGAAGACGTGCAGGCGCATCGCTGGGTGACTCCCGCAGGGACGTTGAATGAACAATATATAACAAGCAGGGAACGGCTCTACAAAGGAATGAATGGTAAATATGTGGAGCGTTTCACTGTTCATACCGGGGAAAGTTATATTTTCAAACCACTGACCAATCCCGCACAATATGGACGTGAACAATGGATGTCCAGGCATGTGCTGTCTGTACTGCCGCCCATATATCCAGAATTAATTGCTGCATCAGACTGCGAAATTGACGCGGAACAGAGCTGGATCATCTATGAGGATCTGGGTGAACTGGTGCATGATTCGCGGGAAGAGACGATGCTGGCTGCTGCTGTACATATGGCGGAGTGGCACACGTTATCTGTTACAGATTGGGGTGAACTGCCCCGGGTGGGTCAGAAACCGCCAATCCGAGACATGCTGGATGATCTGCTTGAGCAGAAGGAATCCACTGCTGATTTGTTGTCCAAGCTGGAGATCACGCTGTCACCATCGGATTGGCACAACATCGCCGCGCTAATCCATACGGCAGAGGAGGAGTTACCTCGTGTTTTGTGTCACGGAGATCTCCATCCCGGCAACATGGCGAATGTGAATGGCAGGCTGGTAATTATCGATTGGGAGCATGCGCATCTGAATACGGCTCTCTGGGACGTGTATCATCTGGTGGATCTATCACATCCACTGTTCCCGAGAACCGTTACGTCTGAGCTGCGGGAGCGGATGATCGATGTTTATCTGGACGGGCTGGAGCGGCATAGCGTTCAGGTTGACCGGGTTTCTTTTAAAAGGTGGTACTGTGCATATGCCATTGTATTCTCGCTCTGGATGCTGCGTCTGATTGATGGAGATCTGAGAAGTGTAGACTGTGTATGGCCTGAGGAACAGCTGCGGAACCAGTGGCACGAGACGGCAAAGACGCTGGAACAGTGCATGAAGCAGTGTTGTAGGGAATAGAAATGAGGGGTGCAGAACATGCGTAAAGTAGGACTCGTAATGCGTAAAATTCAATTCACGGAGGCCCAGGGCCCGCGCGTATTTGCAGATCGTCTGAAGCAGATCGGGCTGGAGCTGGGCGTGGAGATTGTGTTCATCTCGCCTGAGCGCCATGTCAGCGGGTATGACTGGTTGCCGGGTTATGAGCATGAGAAGGGCGACCTGGTGAACTATGATATTGTACTGGACCAGATATATAGCCAAAATATAGAGCATGTCATCTACACCGTATCCGGGTTTACGTTCCTGAAGATGTTTTTACCGAAGAGTGTGTTGTTCCCGCACAGCTTTCCCGACCCGGCGCTGACGGGGTACGAGATGATGAAGCCATTTTATACGATGGTGGATAAAGCAATTGTGCAGACAGAGTTTTTGAAAACGGAACTGGGCCGCAATTTTGGTGTACATGACGTGAACGTCATCCCGATTGGCTTCAGCGAAGAGCTCGCAAACCGCCACTACGACCCGAGTCAGGTTGTGCATAATCGCGTGCTCTGGATCGGTCGGGATGAAGCGAATCGTCGCCCGGATCTGGTGCTGGAATACGCCCGGCAGAACCCGGACAAGGAAGTATATATGGTATTCGGCGGTCGCCGCTATGAGGAAAGCATGAAGAAATACAACATTCCGGACAATGTAAAATTGCAATTCGCGCTGACACAGGATGAAGTATTTACCCTGATGAACTCGTCCAAGGTGTATTGGAGCTGTTCTGCCTTTGATACGTTTGCAATGCCGCTGACCGAAGCGATGGCGATGGGCAAAATGGTGGTGAAACCGGAGCATGCCTGCTATGGTCACATTCGATCAACGCATGCCTTTGCAGGCAACGAGGATAACTGGTTTGAACTGGTGAACATGGCTGCTGCTGCGCCGCGCAGTGTGTCGGAAGACAACCGGGAGTATGCCTTTGGTGCTTTTTCGCGCACGATCATGAAAGAAGGATATCGGGAGTTCTTTGCCAACTGGTTGAAGTGAAACTTGCAGATGCAGGCTCTAGCGACGTCGGGTTCTATTGGAGCAACAATAGCAACGAGGCAACAGGGCCAGAAGGACAGGTGCAGGATGAGCAGCCAGTGGTGAATAGAAAACGGAGACAAAAAGACATCTAAAAAGGCTTCTAATTGGGCAGGGCACCCGATCAGGAGCCTTTTTGTTGTGCCGAAATCAATAGGTGTTCCGATAGCGCTGAACAGGAGCTGTATTAATTTGACCCGAATGAAATGGACATATTTTAGTATTTATCAAAAAAAGGCCGGGTGTTATGCTTTGGGCGTAAGGAAGGAGTGATTTCCTAATGAAAGCGCTATCTGCGAGAGAATATCAGATTCTGCATTTTCTGTTGGAGCGTCGGGATTTCGTTCCGGTCAAAGAAATGGCCAGTCAGATGAACTGGTCTGAAAAAACGATTTACAGGGAACTGAATGCGTTGGAGCACAGCTTGAATCGTCGCGGGATTCACCTTGAACGAAAGCCGGGAACGGGGATTGCACTTGCATTAACGCAGGAGCAGACGATGGAGCTGAGAAGCACGCAGTTGATGTCTGGAAAAAAGATGGTGCCCAGCCTTTCAGTCGAGGCCAGGAGAATCAAAATATTGACGAATCTGCTATACGATTCACCTGAGGAAACCTCCATCAACAAGCTGTCGGATCAATATTTTATTGGTAAGGCATCGATTGTGAATGATCTCAAGGCGATTGAAAAACGAATTGCACCTTTTCAACTGCGGCTGGAGAAAAGTCAGCTTGGGACCCGTCTTATCGGATCAGAGATCGATATCCGCAAAGCGATGGCCTCTCTGATTCACGAGCTTGTCAATGAGGACCAGAAGCAGGAAGAGGAGCATGAAGCCCGGATCGATGGCAATACGCTAGGAGAGCTGGTCAGGCATTTTGGCTCCGATCCGGTAGAAGGTATACATTGCATTCTGGAAGAAACCGAGCAGCAATTAGGGTACACCATCGGTGATCCATATTACATCAACCTGCTGACTCACCTGCTGATTTGCATCCGCAGATTGAAGAATGGCAAAGCCCTTCGCCTGGCCGACGGTGTTTCTGAGCATCCGGTAACCGATCCCAGTGTGTATGCCATTGCCAAAAATATGGCCGCAAGGATCAGTGAGCAATGCGAGCTGGAGCTGCCGGGAGAAGAAATTTATTTTATCTATCAGTATCTGATCTCTTCAGGCATGAGCTTGCCTTCCCTGAACCTGGAGCTGTCGGGTCTGATGGACAAGGCGTGTGCACAGTCCCAAGCGATGGTCCGGGAATTGATTCAGACTGTGTCCGTAATGATTCATCGTGACCTCACAACAGACGAGCAGTTGTATAAGGGACTGATCATTCATTTCAAACCGATGCTGAACCGTCTCAAATACAACATCGCCATTCATAATCCTCTGCTGGAGGATATTCGCAGGGAGTATGCCGAGATTTTTACCTTGGTTAGCCTGGGAATGCTGCCCATTGCTGAGGCCTCCGGTTTAAACTCGTTCAGTGATGATGAGATCAGTTACCTGGTCCTTTATTTTCAGGCGTCCATTGAGAAAAACAGTAAAAAGAAAAAAGTCGTTCTGGTCTGCTCTACGGGAATAGGCACCTCCCATTTGCTGAAAAGCCGGATCAATCGTTCATTCCCTGAATGGGAGGTCGTGGACGTCATTTCAGCAAGCTGGTTCAAGCAAATGGAGGATTGGGCAGATATCGATCTGATCATATCGACCGTGAAACTGGAGCATCAGAATCTGCCGATTGTGTATGTGTCAGCACTCCTGAATGACACCGATGTCAGTCTGATCAAGGCCAAGCTTGATGAGGAAAGGGTCATTCCCGATCCCAACAAGATGCCGTCGTTTTCACTGCTCGAAGCGTACTTCCAGCCCTCTTGTTTCCATATGGAAACAAATACAAAAGAGCAGGCGGCAGAAGAGATAACATCCCGTAGGAAGCTGTTTGCATCCGTACTCGCAGCCGCAGGTGCGGACGGTAACCTGCATAACCGAATGTTTGCCGAGGCCAGGCTGAACAAGCATTTGTCCATTTTCCTGCTGCGCAGTGAGCTGACCGCCAATCCGGTCGTCGGTTTTAATGTAACGAAGGGCGAAGCGGGAAAAGGCAAACTTGAAATTGTAATCGCTTTCTCTAACGACGGACCATTCATTGAATTGTTGATGGAGATAAACAGCTTGTTCAAGTGCAAGTGGATATATGACCAGATTATGAGGGTGAACACACCTCTGGAGCTTGCAGAGATATTACAATCCCGTCAGTCCGGCAAGTCCGGGCATACCCAGAAGGAGGAGACGTATGGATATCACCAAAATTATCAATGAACGGTTGATCAAGCTGGATCTCCAGGCGCGAACCAAGGATGAAGCCATTGAGGAGCTGGCAGATTTGCTGGAGAAGGACGGCGCCCTGTCCTCCAAGGAGGCTTTTATCAAGGACGTGTATTTAAGAGAGGAAGAAGGCCAGACGGGTCTGGAGAATCATGTCGCTATTCCTCACGGCAAATCAGCCGCTGTACTCAAAACCTCGCTCGCCATCGGGCGGACAGCGCATGCGCTTGAATGGGAAACGCTGGATGGCAAACCGGTGCATGTCATTATTATGTTTGCCGTACGGCTGGTGGACCGAAATACAACCCACATGAAACTGCTGGTCCAGGTTGCAGAGATGCTTGCCGATGAGGAGGTGTTGGAGCGTTTGCTGCACGAGCCTGATCCGGCCATGATTATGGATCTGTTTGCGCGCAGAGAGAGTGTGTCGTAGAACAGAGCGTAATTTTGACGTTGATTAAAAAGAAATGCACGACATCATCATTTGGAGGGATACGGATGAACATTGTAGCTGTAGCCGCATGCACTGCAGGTATTGCCCACACCTATATTGCCAAGGAAAAATTGATCAAAGGTGCAAAGGCCCGCGGACATGAGATTAAAGTGGAGACCCAGGGCACCATTGGCACAGAAAACGAGCTTAGCCGGGAAGAAATTCGAGATGCTGATGTGATTATAGTGGCCGCAGATATCAAGATTGGTGGAGAAGAACGGTTCAAAGGCAAACGAATCATTCGAGTGAAAACGGAAACGGTCATTAAAGCCCCGATTAAATTTATTGAAAAGGTGGAGCAGACTTTAGGCATATCCTCATAAAAGGGAGGCAGGACGATGAGCGCAAAATCCAATCACGCGGGTTCAGTCATCAAGGGCCATCTGTTAACAGGCATTTCCTATATGATTCCTCTGATCGTTGCATCAGGTCTGTGTATTGCGCTGGGTCAGGTGTTGGGCGGGGCGGATGTGGGCAAGGCGGAAGGAACGATTCCGTATATGATCAACCAGATCGGCGGTTGGGGCATGGGGCTGGTTGTACCTTTAATCTGCGCAGCGATTGCGTATTCGATCTCTGACCGCCCAGGCATTGCTCCGGGATTGATTGTTGGTTTTATATGCAGTCAGATTCAGGCGGGGTTTATTGGTGGCATGCTGGGAGGTTTTCTGGTGGGTTACGTCGTGGTTGCCATCCGAAAATATGTGAAGCTGCCCAAGTCCATGCAGGGATTAATGCCTGTGCTTGTGATTCCGTTTCTGGCTACACTCATATCCGGTTTGGGTATCTTCCTCGTCATCGGTCAGCCGATTGTCTGGCTGCAGGACAGCCTTACCCATGTGCTTGAATCGATGCAGGGCGGTTCCAAATTTGTATTGGGGGCCATTCTTGGCCTGATGGCGACCTTTGATTTTGGAGGACCTGTCAATAAAACGATGTCGCTGTTTGCGGATGGCATGTTGGTCCAGGGCATCTACGGGCCGGAGGCGGTCAAGTTTGTCGGCTCAATCATTCCACCACTGGGCATTACCCTGTCGTATTTCCTGACGAGAAACAAATATACGGCGGCAGAAAAGGAATCATTAAAGGCAGCATTTCCCATGGGCATCTGTATGGTGACGGAGGGCGTCATTCCGATTGCCGCAAGAGATCTGATTCGGGTGGTGACTTCCTGTGTCATCGGCTCAGCGATAGCGGGCGGTCTGATTATGATCTGGGGTGTTGAAGCTCCGGTACCGCATGGCGGGCTGTTTGTTGTCCCTCTTTTCACGCATCCGTGGCTGTTTATGTTGTCGCTGCTCATTGGAACCAGCATCTGTGGCGTAACCTTATCGCTGTTAAAGAAGCCGGTTACAGCGATGGATGAAGAATTCGACGATACCGAAGACGAAAGCGTAAGCTTCGACGACATTGTGTTCAAGGTAGAGTAAGGTTTGTTAAAGATGGGCCGGGCGCGAGCACACGCTGGTCATGTTTCATGACGAATATTAATTTGAATACCATCCAAGGGAGATGTGAGCTTATGTTGATTACGATGAAGGAATTGCTTAAAGCAGCCAAAGAACACAAATTTGCAGTAGGCGCGTTTAACGTAGCGGACAGCACCTTTTTAAGGGCGGTCATTGAGGAGGCGGAGCATTCCAATTCCCCGGCAATTATCGCCATTCACCCCACGGAGCTTGAATTTCTGACGGATGAATTTCTGGCGTATGCCAGACAGCGTGCACTCGCCAGCCATGTTCCGCTGGTGATCCATCTCGATCATGGCGGCTCCATTGCTGATATCATCCGGGCGATCAAGTGTGGATTTACGTCTGTCATGATTGACGGCTCTCTGCTCCCTTATGAAGAAAATGTGGCGTTGACCAAAAAGGCGGTGGAGATTGCGCACGCTGCTTCCGTATCGGTTGAAGGGGAATTGGGCACGATCGGTCAGACCGGCAACTCGATTGAAGGCGGCGTATCGGTGGTCACTTACACAGACCCGGCGCAGGCGCAGGATTTTGTAGCCCGTACGGGAATCGATACTCTCGCGGTGGCTATCGGTACAGCCCATGGCATATATCCAAAGCACATCAAACCGGAGCTGCAAATGGATATTCTGAAAGAAATCAGCCAATTGGTCGATATTCCTCTCGTTCTTCACGGTGGCTCTGCCAACCCGGATCAGGAGGTATCGGACTCCGTTCAGCTGGGCATTTGCAAAATCAATATATCCAGCGATATGAAGCACGCATATTTCAAAAAAGCTCGCGAGATTTTAAGCACAACCGAGTTATGGGACCCTAACGCGATTTACCCGGAATGCATTACTGAGGCCCGAAACGTCATTCGCTATAAAATGGAGCTGTTCCATTCGGTCGGCAAAGCCGATTTGTACAAAGGATTGCGTTATGAACAGCGCCAGGCTGAAAGTGTCAGCCTTTACTGAGGCTTGCGCTTGCTGGTGACCAGGCGCAAGGAACCCTGAGTAATTGGCCAATCTCATCATCACATAAAAATCAGGAAGCCCTCATTCACGAACTCAAATGTTTGTGGAATGAAGGGCTTTATGATGTGATACAATCCTGTCATATTCATATCTCAAGTCAACGGATATCAGCTTCAGTTTGGAATCGTGAGAAACGAGCTGAGCTTAAGAGAAGGGGGCGTTTCAATGACAGGACTAGTTCTATGGATACTCCTTGTTTGGGTTGGACTGCTGTTGATCGAGTGGGTGATCTATCGATTGCAGGGACGTCGAATGACCGGGGTCCAATATATACTGCCATGTGTGGCCTTGCTCGGCGGAGCCGTTGTGATCATGATTAGCATCGATATTGGCGGGTGGAACGGCATTGGTTATGCCTTGCTTGGCGTATCGCTGGGTACAGCGGGGATGTTGACACTCATTACGGTGGCGATCATGGATGTGGTGTTTCGGCGTCGGAGAAGGAATTAATCGCAGGGTTAAGCTGCGGTACAGTTAGAGTGAATTGGGCGGACGGGATGGTTGCAGGAATACATTCGTCTGTGATATATTGACATTAATTATGACAAGGGAGGTGAAGACAGGTGAATCACGAGATGTTTAACAACCGTATTAGCCAGCTGCCGATTGCTATGGCTGGCATTGTTCATACTTTTCTGACCAACGGGAGAAGTCTGTCCAATTTTGAATATACGGAAGTTAACATTTGCGAGAAGATGCCTGCCTTGACCTCATTCGGACGATAAGCGATATTGCTTGAATTCTGAAGGGCCGCGGAGCTAACCTCCTGCGGCTCTTTTTGTGTTGCGGTCAGGATCTTCCAATCCATAGGAGGAACCTTATTATGATGATAATTAGCGCACAACAACTGACTCAATACCACGGAGCACATCTGGTGCTGGACGGCATTACATTTGAAATTATGGAAGGCGACAAGGTCGCCTTGATCGGCCGCAACGGAAGCGGCAAAACGACATTGATGCGTCTGATGGCACGATTGAACCAGCCAGATGAAGGACAATTGATGATCAAGAAGGACACACGAATCGGTTACGTGGCTCAGGTGCCGGAGGGAATGGATGATTACACGGTGCTTGATGTGCTGAGTCTTGGATTCAGAGAGCTTATGGCGTGCCGGAGTCAAATGAAGGATATGGAGCAGCAGATGTCCGATCCAGACTGTGCAGCCGATCCGAACCGATTGGAGCGACTGTTGAAGCGGTACGCGGCATTGCAGGACCAGTTCGAGCGCGAGGGTGGATATGAAATGGATGCCCGGATTGATCAGGTGGCGGACGGTCTGGATATTGCCAAGGAGCATTACGGATGGCGTTTTGGTTCGTTGTCTGGTGGTGAACAGACCCGGGTTGTGCTGGCTTCACAGCTAATTGTAAGGCCTGATCTGTTATTGCTGGATGAGCCGACCAACCACCTTGATCTGGAGCGGGTGGAATGGCTGGAAGGATTTTTGCGCGAGTACACAGGTACGATTATCCTGATCTCACATGATCGCTACTTTTTGGACCGTGTAGCATCCCGGACGTTGGAACTGGAAGATGGAGAAGCGCAGACGTCAGCTGGTGGTTATACGGAATATATGAAAGTGAAGGAACAACGACTGCTGCAGCAATTTGAGGCGTACAAGGAGCAGCAGAAGGTGATCAAAAAAATGAAAGAAACGATCCGCCAACTGGAAGAATGGGGCCGAGTCGGGGGGAATGAAAAGTTCTTCCGGCGCGCGGCTTCGATGCGTAAAGCAATCGAACGGATGGAACAGGTGAAACGCCCGGTATTGGAGCGGCGTAACGCCGACTTCGATGTACATCCTACAGACCGTACGGGAAAACGGGTGGCCGTTATGGAACAGGTCGAAAAGGCTTATGGAGAACGCCAGATTCTGCGCGGTGTCTCGGGATTACTCGAATATGGCGACAAAATTGCCCTTATTGGACGCAATGGTTCAGGCAAAACAACGTTGTTCAAGCTGTTGCTTGGAGAGGAACAGCCCAGTGCAGGCAACCTGGAGTGGGGTGCACGTGTAGATGTTGGTTATCTGGCCCAGCAGGAGGAGCCTTCCAATCCGAAGCTGAATGTGCTGGAGTACTTCCGTCTGGAAGCGGGCGTGGAAGAAGGAGAAGCACGCGGGATTTTGGCCCGATATCTATTCTATGGAGCAGATGTATTCCGCTCGGTAGGACAGTTATCCGGAGGGGAATGGACACGGCTAAGGCTGGCTCTCCTGGTTCAGCGCAAGCCGAATGTGCTGCTGCTGGATGAACCGACCAACCATCTGGATATTGCTTCAAGGGAAGCGCTTGAAGAGTCGCTGGTTGATTTCGAAGGCACGGTGCTTGCCATCTCGCATGACCGCTACTTCGTCAATCGACTCGCTTCCCGTGTGTGGGAACTGGAGAATGGGCGGATGACTGCTTATCTTGGAGATTATGAAGCCTATCGGGAGAAGAAGCTTGATCTGCAAGCCCGCGCAGCCGCGGCAAATCAGGCTACAGCAGGAGCGGAGACGTCACCCCGAGGTACTGCCGTTGGGGCAGGAGCAGGGGGTTCTTCTCACGGGACTGCGGCCGGGGCTGGATCAGGCAAGCTGAATAATCCATCCTTCTTCCAGGCTGGGAACACTGGAAAGAGCCGTGACAGCGAGCGTACTGCGGAGAAGCTGGAGCAGGTCATGGCACACCTGGAGACCCGGCTCCGGGAACTGGATCAACAGCTCGAAACGGTGGCGAATGATCCGTTTGCTTTGGAACAGATGTGGAACGAGCGAGAGCAATTGTCGGCGGAATACAATGAACTGCTCGCCCAATGGGCCGAATTATAAGCCATACGTGTCAGCTGGAAGGGCATTGGCAACAGAACAGTAATAGCAATAGGAGCTAGCATCTTGAGCAAGCAAAGAGGCTGTCTCATAAGTCATGTATTGGCTTTGGGACAGTTTTTTTGCGCTTCAGGGACGACTCCCCATGATTCAACGGATTCAAGTATCCGACATTCTAACGAACCGAGGAGATCTTATTGGCTTCAAAATCCACACATTGAATATCTAACGAACCACAGAGATGTTAATCCCTCATAAAGTGGAGGTTATCGTTGTTTTAGGCCGTTTTTTTCCGTAATAGCATCTCTCAGGTTCGCTAAAATCTGGATTTCACATGTAATCACCATATAAGGCTTGTGAGATTCGTTGACGCTTGAGTCCCATACTCTGGGAACGAGATCGATAACCTGTTCTTTTTTACATGTCATCGGGAATAGTGTAACTTTTTTCCTTCTCATGCGTTTAATACGTTTGTGTGTATTGAAACGGCTCGTCTTAGAGCTCACAGAAAGGCAGGTTATCTTTATTTATTATTCATTGACTTATCGGAACTGGTCGGATGACCGGCAGGTGGAGACGGGGGTACTGGAGCAGGTATCGGTTACTCGCGATGAGCTGTTCGTGCGCAAGCTGGTCGATGCGACCCTGATGAAAAATAAGCTTTGGGCGCATTTATCCAATGAATGCGAGGATCGTCGGGAGCATGCAGTCTACGTGACCGAGTATCACAACCAAAAACCTGCAGAATACGGTACAGCGATTGCGGACGCTGCACTGGCAATGTGCAAAATGTCCTCTATGTACAGTGCGGAATATATGCTGTGGAATGGGAGTGCATTTCAGGAATTGGACTTGGCAGAATCCTCCTCGTACACGATGGAACTTGCCGAGCAACTGCTGGACCATTACATGGTCCGGGGCGGTACGACCTATGAATTTGTGTATTCCGTGCTGGATGCGGATCGCAAGAAAGTGTTGTTTTTGATGAAGGAGGTGGATCTGTAATGGACGAAAATCCCAAACCCAAACCTGGATCACGCGCCAAGCTGGTTGCCTTCTCGCTAATGCTTGCGGTTCCAGCCGTATTATCCGGTTGTAGCAGCAATAGCGATGAGTGTGACCCGGAATACGATACCGGATGTGAGTATGACTCCAGCAGTGGGCACTATTACTACGGTGGCGGGTCGTCCTATCGGAGCAATAAGGACAGCAGCTCCTACAGCAAATCCAGTTCAAAATCGAGCGGCTTTGGCAGCTTCTTCCGCAGTTCGGGAGGTTAGAACCTGATGAGGCATATATACCAGCTGCCGTTCAGTCATGAAGAAGTATTCAGAGGCCAAGCAGGGCAGCAGGTTCCTTACCATCGGATGTATGGCAAGCAATATTGTGTGCCTGCGTTGACGGTCTATTCCCCTGAGGAGATGCAGGAATTGCGTACGGCAGTTGAGGCTGTAGACGGGATCTATTGCAAGGTGATGCGTTTTATTCAGCAATACATGCCCGACTCATTTCTGGAGCAGCAGTTGGGCATTAATCCCGGGCTGATTCCGACTGCGCGTATGGAGATGGTGACAGGCGGGATCACTCGGCAGGACTGGATTATCGGAGAAGCTGGGCCTAAGTGTATTGAGAATAATACGGATACCCCAACCGGCATACCTGAAGCAGCTGCATTGGAAGGTGTTTTGGTGGGGATGGCTGAAAAAATATCGCTCCATGCTCCATCCAAAGGAATGGATGAATGTATCCGGGAATGCTTTCGCCGCTGGCTGGATGCTTACGCACAGCAGGGTTTGCTGGGCCCGGTGACCTTTACTTCGTTTGGGGAGCATGTGGAGGATCGGACCAATACCGAGTATCTGATGAAGCTGTGCCAGGAGGCGGGGTATGAAACGTTTTACGCTCCACTGGAGGAGTTGGAGATTGTTCCAGGGGAGGCGCTCTACCATCATGGACGCGAGATCAACCTGTTGTACCGTCTCTACCCCCTGGAATATCTAGTCGATGATCGAGATGAAACGACCGGCGTGGACATCGGCGCAGCGCTGCTTGAATTGGTTCAGGATGGACGCCTGGGCCTGATGAATCCTGTACAGCATGTGCTGATGCAGAGCAAGGGCTTCATGGCGGCGATCTGGTCGCTCTATGAACGTAATGAACAAACCCCGGAGTATTGTGGATATCGGCTGTTTAACGATGCAGAATTAGCGACGATTTCACGTTATCTGCTGCCGACTTATTTTGAAGCCGGGCCATTTGAATGGAGCGCAATGCCTTATGTGGCCAAAAGCTATTGGGGCCGTGAAGGTCGAGGCACCTCGCTGCTGGGTGAGGGATCGGATCATCATGGGGGCCAAGCTGCTAATTCTTATCAGCTGCACGTCACGATGAACTCGAACACCACAGACGAACTGCGAGAAGATGAGGAAATCGCAGCCTACTATAATAATCAGCCTAAAATATATCAGCAGCTGGTACCGATGGAACAGGCCGTGATTCAGACAGAGGATGGCGAATACAGCGGTTATTTGCTTACAGGGGTCTTTGTCATCGGTGGACGTTTTGCCGGTGTGCTGCCCCGGATCGGGGAGAAGGTAACCGGAGATATGGCCTATTATTGTGCGGCTGTGGTCAATGAACGGATGGATGATGAGGAGGAGAAGGAATGGACAATTTGGGATTGAACCTGCTGAATGTAGCGGTAGGTATAGGCATTTTGCTGGTTGTATTGGTATGCGGGTATTTCGCTTTTAGCCAATTGACCCGGTATAACGATAGCGAGGAAATCGCGAAGGGCAACGAGGCGGCAGGCATGTATATGGGCAGCAAATTGCTAGGCCTGTGTATCATTGTAGGCATGGTGTCCTTTTCCACGCATTCGTGGCTGGATATGCTGCTCTGGTCAGCGCTGGGAATCATTATTTTGTGTCTGGTCTATATTATATTTGACTTCCTTACCCCCAAGATGCGGGTATGTGACGAAATCGCACGAGGCAATATGGCGGTAGCTCAGCTGCTGCGTTCCATTATCATCGGCGTTTCCATCGTCATCGGTACGTTTTTGATGTAAAATAAACCCTAGCGATAAACGATAATTTAGATTGAATATCATAATTACACATTAACGAAGAGGACAGAAAAAATCTGGAGAAGCGGAGCGTTCGCCTTTATCATCGGATTTTTACCTTTGAGAGAAGGTATATAGAAAATCTGAGGATAACAGCGATCGTAAGATTGTTCTGTAAGCGGAGTGCTGAGTGTAGTGTTATATGTTCGTTCTAAATGATATCCAACCAAGAAGGAGCGCGGCATCATGAGAAAAGTCATCATCGATACAGATACAGCAGGAGACGATACGATTGCGATTCTGACGGCACTGCACCATTTCCAGGTGGAGGGCATTACAATTACAGGCGGGAACGTACAGTTTGACCAGGAGGTTGAAAATGCCCTGTACACGGTACAGGTTGCAGGACATGGCGGCAAGGTGCCTGTGTACAAAGGGTGCGAACGCCCATTGATGGCCTATGGCAAGGCCCAGCACCGCACGGTGGAAGACGTACATGGCGATGACGGCATGGGCGGAGCCCATTTCCCGAAGGCAGACCAGCGTCCAGAGGCAGGGCATGCGGTTGATTTTATCATTGAAAAGGTACATGCACATCCGGGCGAAATCTCGCTTCTGGCCATTGCACCCCTGACCAACATTGCGATGGCAATCCAGAAGGACCCAACCATTATTCCGGAGATTGCCCACCTATACATCATGGGTGGAACGAATAATGCACTGGGTAATATCACACCAGCCGCGGAGTATAACTTCTATGTAGATCCGGAAGCAGCCAAAATTGTATTGCACGCGGGCATTCCGATCACCATGGTTGGCTGGGAGATGTGTACGCAGTATTCTGTTATGGATGATGACGATCACGCTGAAATTGCAGCACTGGGTACATCTGGTGCCGATTTCTTCACAGCCATCAACAAAGTGGTTATGCAGTTTAACAAATCGGTACATAAACTGGATGGCACCACTCACCCGGATACGTTGCTGATGGCTGTTGCCGCAGATGAGTCGCTCATGACCCAATCCGGTCAGTATTATGTGGATGTAGAAGCAGCAGGAGAGTTAACACGTGGATATAGCGTTGTAGATATCAACGGACGTTTTGGCAAAGAGCCGAATGTACGCGTCTGTGAGGCCATTGACCGTCCGAAGTTCAAATCCATGCTGCTGGATGTGCTCTCTGCTATTCAATAAAACGGTGGATTTCAACTCAAATAAACGTATATATCATCCGTGCCTATTCCAGGTACGGATTTTTTTGCCTATTTTAGGTCTAACTACTTCACCTGTCGTAGTAAATTGTGATATACTTCATCTACTACGACAGATGAAGTAACGGAGGAGGATTACCTTTTGTGATCAGCAGTGACGTTATACGCGGCTACAACGATACGCTAATTCTCTATATGCTGCTGGAAGGGGAGTCGTATGGGTACGAGATTTCCAAAAACATCAGGCAGCTGACAGATGAGAAGTATGTGATGAAAGAGACGACACTATACTCTGCCTTCACCCGATTGGAGAAGAACGGGTATATTGAATCATTCTACCAGGATGAGAGTCTTGGGAAGCGGCGTACGTATTACCGGATCACGCCGCTCGGCCTCGATTATTACAAGGAAAAATGCGAGGAATGGAAGGTTACGCAGGAGGTTGTGAATCTATTTATCAGGGAGTGGTGACAGAGCATGGAGACGATTATGGTGTATCTGGAAAACATGTTTGCTGGTCTGCCGAAGACCTCCGAGGTGGAGCATTTGAAACAGGAGCTTCTCTCGGGGATGGAAGATAAATACTTGGAACTGAAGCGGGCGGGTAAATCGGAGAATGAGGCGATTGGTATTGTGATTTCGGAATTTGGCAATATCGAGGAGTTAACAGCTGAGCTTGGTATTCAACCAGCCGGGATTGAGGAAGCAGCACCTGTGCTGACGGAGGAAGAGGCTTATGATTATGCTGCTGTCAAACGCAGTGTGGGTCTGTGGACAGGACTTGGTGTTTTTCTCTGCGCATCCGGGGTGGCCTTCCTGATATTCCTTGATACATTTTTTGAACACAACAATATCAAGTCCATGACAGGGTCGATGGAAACGGGCAGCCTGCTGGGGCTCATCGGGATGTTTGTACTGATTGCCTTTGCAGTCGGCATGTTTATTCACAGCGGGATGAAGCTTGATCGTTTTAAGTATATGGAGAAGGGATTTCAGTTGCCCTATGCGCTCAAGATGTCACTTCAACGCAGTCAGGCCCATTTCGCGCTGACGTACCGCGTTTCAATCATTACAAGCGTCGGTCTGTGCGTGCTGTCACCCGTTTTTATTTTCGCGGGTGCATATATTAACGATGACTACGCATCTTACGGTGTCTCTCTCTTTATGTTAATGGCAGCGGTGGGCGTGTTCCTGTTCATTTATTACGGCAATATCCAGGGGGCTTACACGAAATTGCTGGAGGAGCCACACTTTAGTGCTGATAAGAAGGAGCAGGAAAGAATGGTAGGCGCAGTGGGGGCAATCGTATGGCCATTGGCTACGGCGTTATTTCTGTTCACGGGCTTTGTATACCAGCGATGGGACGTTAACTGGGCCATATTTCCGATTACAGGTGTGTTGTTCGGCATGTTCAGCAATACCTATCATATATTAAAACGGAAAAATCCTTCCTGATGGTTTGCAATGCGCGTGCGCTACCCACTTGGTGACTACGCTTCGGGTGTGTTAAAGTGAAGGAAAAGTTACAGCGGAGACCTTTAGTTTAACTTTGGAGCGTCCGGCAGGAGGAGTGGCACGATGTTATTTTATTTTGTAGCACTGCTGGTGACCTTGGTTGATCAGGGAACCAAGATGGCGGTGAGGATGTATATGGAAGTTGGCGACACGATGAGGCTTGGCGACTCGGGAATGCAATTGCAGCATTATGAGAACAGCGGAATGGCAGGCAGCCTGTTTCAAGGGAATGCGCGTTTGTTCGGTGTGGTTGCCATTCTGTTCGTGGCGGGCATAATGTATTATCGGAGAAAAGGTGAGATTCGCGGTTTCTGGATGCAGGCAGGTGCCGGTTTCATGGTCGGTGGTGCTTTGGGTAATGCAATCGATCGGTTTATCTACGCACGCGTAACGGATTTTCTTGTATTTCCGTCGGGACGTGGTATTCTCAATTTGGCGGATGTAGCCATTAATGTTGGTGTGGTTATGCTGGTCATCGGCATGTTAATCCGTGCATTTCAGAGTTACCGAGCCAAGCGTTTACGTAATGCTTTGCCGAAAATAGAGCGTTGATAAAGAGTTAACAACAGCTTTGATGTAAGTAGTGGTAACTGAATACATGAGGGACATTGGAGATATTCCGATGTCCTTTTTTGTTATGTCGATGAACGGACTCGCGCTCAGTGGGCCTGATTCAATTTGATCGAAACCGTTTTAGGAATAATAGGACACATTATAGTCAACGCTCTAAGTATAAAACGATGGAAGGATTAACCACGTGGTTATTTCACTAATTTAATGGGTAAATCTTTACGTATATAAGCTGAGGGAGGTACAAAATGAGAACATCGCTTACCAAGGCACTCGGGATAATGCTGCTTTGTGGAATAACGGCTGTACTTCTGTCTTCCTGCACCAGCGGGAATCATGCCAACGGCAAAGTGCAGGTTGAATTTTTTCAGAATAAACCCGAAGCCAAAGGAACCTTTGACGAGTTAATCAAAATGTTCAACGCCGAACACTCCGATATTCAGGTCACTCAGGTGAATCCACCTGACGCGGAGACGGTGCTGAAGACACGTGTGGTGAAGAACGATGTGCCAGATATTATGGCAATGGGGGCAACCGATACCTATTCCATTCTTGCACAGAGTGATATTTTCGCCGATCTGACAGACAGCCAACTATTGAAAACGATTGATCCCAACTACATACAGATGCTAAAGGATGTCACGGGTATGGATGAAGTAACAGGTGTCCCTTACGCAACAAATGCAAACGGCATCATGTACAACAAAACGTTGTTTAAAGAGATGGGTCTGGACGTACCCAAGACCTGGGACGAGCTGATTGCTACAGCCCAAAAAATTAAGGATGCGGGTAAAATTCCGTTTTACTTCACATACAAGGATGACTGGCAGACCAATCTGCCGTTCAATGCACTCGGACCTAACTTGGTTGGTATTGATTTCTACCTGGAGCGTCGCGAGAACAAGGTGACCTTCAAGGAGAAATACCGCGAGGTTGCGGAGAAGCAGCTGGAGCTGATGAATTACGGTCACGGCGACAACTTCGGTAAAGCGTATTCGGATGGTAACCGTGCCTTTGCCAATGGCGAAGCGTATATGTACATCCAAGGTACCTGGGCCATCTCCGAGATTCGCAAAGCCAACCCGAATGTGGACATTGGTTTCTTCCCATTCCCGACAGGCAACGATCCGAGCAAGATCAAGCTGGTGAACGGAATCGACTCCCTGTTTACCATTGCAGCAGATACACCGAACAAGGAGCAGGCCGAGCAGTTCATCGCGTTTCTGCTGGAGCCTGAGAATATAGGCAAGTACATTAAGGAACAGACGCTGTTCTCTGCGGTGGAAGGTGTAAAACAAGACGATCCTGCTGTACAGGAACTGACACCTTACATTGAGCAGGGCAAGGTTATCGACTTCGCCGATCACTATATTCCGGCTGCGGTGCAGCTGAATTCCATCGTACAGTCCTTTTTGCAGAACAAGAATATCGACAACTATCTGGATACACTCGACAAAGAATGGGACAAGGTAGCGAATCGGCGATAACGCCTTGTCCGAAGGAGGATGGAGTATGAACAAGCGCATCGCGCCTTATTACTGGATGACGGTTCCGGCGGTAGTATTGTTCTTCGTGTTTATGACGCTGCCGGCCCTCCAGGGGATTTATTATTCATTTACGAACTACAACGGATTCGGTAAAGGTTATGATTTTGTTGGATTCAAAAACTATTTCAATCTGTTTCAAGATGACAATGTAGGCAATGCCTACTGGTTTACCTTCAAGTTTGCGATCGTTGTAACGATCCTGACGAATATTCTGAGCCTGCTCATTGCACTCGGGCTGAATGCCAAGATCAAGTTCCGTAACTTTTTCCGTGGCATCTACTTCTTGCCGAATATCCTGAGTGTATTGATCGTGGGTTACATATTTAACTACCTGTTCTCCAACGTATTCCCAATCTGGGGACAAAACTTGGGCATCAACGCCCTATCCACCAACATTCTGGGCAGCGAAAGCCTGGCATGGATTGGGATCGTGATTGTGGCGGTATGGCAATCCGTCGCGTTGAATACGATTCTGTATTTGGCGGGACTGCAGACGATCCCTACGACATTGTATGAAGCCTCAAATCTGGACGGCGCCGGCAAATGGCGTGAATTCTGGAGCATTACGTTTCCGCTTATTGCCCCGTTCTTCACAATTAATATGGTGCTGGCGATGAAAAACTCACTGATGGTCTTTGACCAGATCGTGGCCTTGACGAATGGTGGACCGGGACGGGCAACACAGTCCATCTCCCACCTGATCTACACGGGTGGATTTGAAGGCGGCGAATATGCATATCAATCTGCGAACTCGGTTATCTATTTCATCGTTATTGCGGTGATTTCGATTCTGCAAATCCGGTTCCTGCAAAGAAGGGAGACGGATCTGTAATGAGAAGCCGTTTACGTACCAACTGGCCCGTTATGTTGTTGATTGTTCTGGGTACCTTGTTCATTCTGTTCCCTTTATATATGACGGTTACAATCGCATTGAAGAATCCGGAGCAAATGGCCCAATCGGTATTTGCCATTCCGACAACGCTCCACTGGGAGAACTTTGCAAGTGCAATTGACATGACAAACTTTTTCCAGTCGTTCCGTAACAGTGCCATTGTTACTGCGTCAACAGTCATTCTGACCTTGCTCAGTAACTCCATGGTCGCTTACGCCATTGCGCGTAATATGGAGAAACGGAAATTTTTCAAAGGGCTGTACTATTACTTCGTCAGCGCGATGTTCATTCCGTTTCCAATCATTATGCTGCCGATTGTTAAGCTGACTGCATCACTGGAAATGACCAATTTGCTGGGTCTTATCCTGCTGCATACGGTGTATGGTCTCGCCTTTAACGTATTTGTGTATGTAGGTTATATTCGGTCCATTCCGGTAGCGCTGGAGGAGGCAGCCTTTGTAGATGGAGCGACAACTTGGGGCACGTTCTGGAAAATCATTTTCCCATTGATGGCGCCGATCAGTGCCACGGTTGGTATCCTAACTTGTCTGTCTACTTACAATGACTTTCTGCTGCCACTCATTATTATTAGTGACCCGGCACAATACACACTACCACTGGTACAATATGTATTCCAGGGGCAATTCAATACCGACTTCAACCTGGCGTTTGCATCGTACCTGCTGGCGCTGCTGCCAATGATCATCATTTATCTGTTTGCACAGAAGTGGATCATCAACGGTGTAACGCAAGGCTCAGTGAAATAATGAAGAATAGGGGCGGACTCTTGGAGTCCGTTCCTTTTTTTGTTTTCATGAGCTTCTGGCTTGTGGTGCTGCCCTGTATTTAAGTGATTGATTAAGATTGGAATCTGTGCTATTTTTTAGTCGTTAGTTTAATCAATAAACAAAGATCGATGAAGGAGAACAATAAGCCAAAGTGTAAACGCTTCAATAATTGGCGATGATGGATTCCGGCATACTTGTACTCAATCGTCACCCAACATGAGAAACGGGTGGCGATTTCTTTTACATGCGGGGAGGAGAATGGAGTTTGCGAGTGAATTGGGGCAGATGGAACTCGTTGCGCAATCAGATCTTTGTTGGTTTTGTACTGGTGATGCTGGTGGTGTTATTTATTGCAGGAATCGTCGCCTATGATCGGGTATCCGGTTTGCTGAAAACCAATGCGGAGAAGCATATCCATCAAACTGCTGTTCAGGCCAATGGCAGACTGGATGCCTTAATCGCACAGGTTAACTCGTTGACGGCCCAAGTGGCTGATGATTCTTATGTGCAGCGTTTGCTGAGCAATGAGAAGGGTGGGGAACAGGCTACGTTTAATCAACGTCAAGCGCTCTTGCAGGTTGTGAGCAGCTATCCCTCCTTTATGAGCGGTGTGCAGAGTCTGGAAATCTATACGACAACTTACAGCAGAATATTTCCCATGGATGACCGATCTTTGGATGGAAGGCTCGGACGTAACTGGATAGCGGAGGCAGACGCGGAAAAGGGCAGGCTGGTCTGGGTCGGCCCCGACCCGGAAGATCCCGGAGTCATTATGGCTATTCGGCGAATCAGTCTGATGGACCGGGCTTTTGAACCTGGCGGTTATGTCGTGGTGCGGATGCAGCGCAGCTTTTTTCAACTGAATGACTTGGATGCTGAGGACGACGTAGAGGATTCAATTCTGCTGGTGGATGCGGCAGGAAGCGTAGTTACTTCCAATCTGGAGGCCAGTCTGGATGTGGAGGCACTCCTAAGCAGTGACAGCTCTGTTGTCCAGACCCGGGATGAGCCTTATATCGTCGTCAGACAGCATTCCGAAATGACGGGATGGACACTCGCGGTTCTTACTCCTGTGAGCGAGACGACGGAGGGCGTATCGATTCTTCGGATGGCACTGCTTATTTCCGGTTTGTTTGGCGTCGTGCTGTTCCTCATTATGTCATTTCTCTTGTCGACCATGATTACACGTCCCATCACCCGTCTGATGAGGGCCATGCGCAGTGCACGTCCGGGAGCCATGAAGCCTAACATTATGTTCAGCTCAACGATGGAGATTCACAGGCTCAATGAAGTATACAATCAGATGGTTTATCGTCTGAACGAGTTGACCGAGGAGATCTACGAGAAGGAAATCATGCAGTCACGAACAGAACTGAAAGCTCTGCAGTCGCAGATTAATCCTCATTTTCTGTTTAACACGCTGGAGGCGTTCTACTGGTCACTTGATGACAAGGGAGATGAGGAAATGGCGCGTATGGTTGTGGCAATGTCCCGCCTATTTCGCTACATTATCTCCAGCCCCAATCAGGATGAATGGGTTACGGTTGCCGAAGAACTGGAGCATGCGGAGCGTTATCTTCGAATTATGGAGATGAGGCTGGGAGAAAGGCTGCAATGGGAGATCAGACTGAGTGAAGCGATGCGCACCGTGAGAATTCCCAAATTGCTCATACAGCCCCTGGTGGAGAATGCCATCCTTCACGGGATTGAGAGCAAAATCGAACCGGGAAAGGTAAGCATCCATGTAGATGCTTCCACGCAGGAGGGTCTGGTCCATATCGAAGTTCGGGATGATGGACCTGGCATGGATGATTCTCGGCTTCAATCTGTTGTTCGCGCATTGAATGGTGGACCTGCTGTTTCCGACAAGGGAACAGGCGTGGGCCTGATTAACGTGCATCGCAGGTTGAAGCTTTATTTTGGCAGTCAGCTTGGGGAATTGTGCAGACTTACCATTACGAGCAAGGTTGGTGAAGGGACTGTTATTTGCTTTGAGATTCCGAAGGATACGGAGGGTGCATATGATTCATGGCAGAACGATTCTAATCGTTGATGATGAGCCGCGTACACGAGAAGGCATTCGCAAGACGCTGGAAGGTTGGTCAGCAGGTCGCAACGAAATTCGAACTGCGGCAAGTGGAGTAGAGGCAGCGGCATGGCTCCGGGAACAGACGGCGGACCTTTTAATTACAGACGTTCGCATGCCAGAATTCTCTGGTCTGTCGCTCGTTGAAGCCGTGCAGCAGTTTCCGAGCAAGCCAGTCGTGCTGATTATGTCTGGGCATGCCGACTTCCAATATGCCCAGCAGGCCATCAAACTGGGTGTGGTGGATTATCTGCTTAAACCGATTGAGAAGGAACAGCTGATTCAGACGGTAGAGAAAGCATTGCAACTCAGGGACCAACAGCGGCGTATTCAAACGATGCAGAAGCTGGTTGACCCGAAGCTGCTGGATGCCAAGGAACGGGGAGATCAGAGGCTTAATCCCCAGATTAGTGAAGCTGTTGCCTATGTGGAAGCCCATCTTAGCGAGCATGTTACCCTGCGGGAAATCGCTGATATGCTGCATTTGAACTCAAGTTATTTTAGCGTTCTGTTCAAGGAGCAGATCGGGATTAATTTTAGCGAATTTCTAACCCGTACGCGTATTCAGCGGGCGAAGGAGATGCTTGTGCAGACGGCTCTGCCCATCTCGGAGATTGCCGAACAGGTCGGCTACCAGACGGATAAATATTTTATTAAGGTATTCAAAAGTCTCGAAGGGCTCAGCCCAAGCAAATATCGTCATTCCATTACGGTTCGTAAAGAGACTGAATTACCATAAAATAGTGGAGTTTTTCCAAATCATCCTGGTCTTATGGGGGAGATGTACCCATGCTACAATTTTATTAAAGCGGTTACATCAACCGAATAACCATTACAGGGGGTTAGGAATATGAGAAAAAAGCCAATAGCAATGCTACTGACATTGACACTTATCCTCGCCGTGTTTTTATCCGGATGCAGCAATTCAGGTTCTGACGGAGAGGGTGAAGCGAGCGGTAGTGGCTCTGACGGAAAAGTGACCCTCAAGTTTATGCATCTTTGGCCAGCAGGCAGCTCTGCACAGCAGAATAAGCTGGTCAACGAGATCATCAAACAGTACCAGACCGAACATCCCAACGTGACCATCAAACAGGAAGTGCTGGAGAATGAGCAGTATAAGAACAAATTGAAAATCCTCTCCGCATCCAATGAACTCCCGGATGTAGGCGTAACATGGGCAGCAGGTTTTTTGGAGCCTTATGTGAAGGGCAATCTGTTTGCTCCGCTGGATGACCTCCTGAGTGGTTCGCTCGAAGGAAAATTCATTGCCGGAACAACCGAAGCGTATGCCGTAGACGGCAAAACCTATGCGCTCCCGATTGAATTGAACATATCTCCGATCTATTACAACAAAGACATTTTTGCCAAATATAATCTGCAGCCCCCGGCCACATATGATGAATTCCTGAATGTTGTGAAAACGCTGACAGACAATGGTGTGGTTCCCATCGCTCTCGGCAACAAGGATCGATGGACCGGATCTCTATGGTATATGTATCTGGCCAATCGATTGGGCGGGGACGCATTGGAGAAGGCTATCAACGGCACAGGCAAGTTTGACGATCCTGCCCTGATCCAGGCGGCAGGCGAAGTACAGAAGCTGGTGGATATGAACGCCTTTAACAAAGGCTACAACGGCCTGTCCAATGATGAAGGCAAATCGGAATTCATGAATGAGAAAGCTGCCATGTACCTCATGGGCACCTGGGAACTGCCGAACTATACCACCAATCCGGATGTCCCGCAGGAGTTCAAGGATAAAATCGGATTTTTCAAATTCCCGACAATGGATGGCGGCAAAAGCGATATTAACAGTTGGGTTGGCGGCCCGGGTGTAGGCTTGTTCGTCGCACAGAACTCCAAGGTGAAGGATGAAGCTCAAAAATTCGTTCAATATTTTGTAGAAAAATGGGGCGAAAGCTCTGTAACCGAGGCGGGTGTAATTCCGGCAACAAAAGTGGATACAGCCGAAGTAAAACTGCCGCAGCTTTACACTGACCTGCTGAATGAATTGAATCAGGCCAGCAGCCTGACATTATTCGCCGACGTGCAGATGAAACCGACCGCAGCTCAAGTCCATCTGGACATGATCCAGGCGTTGTTCGGAAAAGCGGTCACTCCTGAGGAATTTGTGAAGAATCATCAGGAAGCGATTGACAAAGGCAACTAACGTACAACGCTCATAGGGAGGATATTGTATGGATAAAGTCATGTCCAACCGTTTAGTCGCTGCGTTGTACGTGCTTCCCGCACTGCTGCTGTTATTGGTACTGATCTATATCCCGATCGTGCTGACCGGATATTACGGATTGATGCAGTGGGACGGGATCGGCGCAATGACCTTTATCGGTTTTGAAAATTATGCAAGATTGCTTCATGACGCAACGTTCTGGCAGAGTGCATATCATACCTTTTTGCTGGCCTTGTTCTCTGCACTGAGTCTGATCGGTTATCTTATGATTGCCCTGGTGTTGTCAGGTAAAATTAAGGGAGCCAACCTGTTTCGGAAAATATATCTGATTCCTATGCTGCTGTCCTCTGTAGCAATCGCACAGCTGTGGCTAAAGATTTACCATCCCAGCAATGGTGTGTTAAACACCTTTCTGGAAGCAATCGGGGTTGCCAATCCGCCAGCCTGGCTGGCGGAGCCATCCCTGGTGCTGTATGCCCTGTTCGTACCGATCTTGTGGCAGTATGCCGGATTCTATATTCTGATCTACTATGCTGCGCTCAAGAATATCCCGGAATCGTTGATTGAAGCAGCGCGGATTGATGGAGCAAGCCCTTGGCAGATAGCCTTTCGCATCAAGCTGCCCCTGATCACGGAAGTGATCAAAGTGACGATCGTGCTGGCTGTCGTTGGCTCGCTGAAGTACTTTGACCTCATATATGTGATGACGGACGGTGGACCGAATGGCTCCAGTGAAGTGATGGCTTCTTATATGTATCATCAGGCTTTCCGTGGATTCGACTTTGGTTATGGGAGTGCCGTTGGTTTCTTCCTGCTCGTGATCTGTCTGGTCGTTACCTGGCTGCTTCGGAAAGCTACAGCATCCAAAGACACCATTCAGTATTCTTGAGTCAAGTGAAATGAAAGGAGGTTCATCCCTGTGAAGACCGATACTGCGGTTCGGTTGCCAGCCTATCCGGGAACAGGCACAGGACCCACTGTGCTGAGAAGGCTCGGCTATGTCCTGCTCTACAGCCTGTTGATCTTGGTGGCGCTGCTGCAGATTCTGCCCTTGATATGGCTGCTGCTGTTCTCGCTAAAAAACAATCAGGAAGTATTCGATATGGCACCGTTTGCCCTTCCCGCGACTCCGCGTTGGGAGAACTATGTGAAGGTGTGGACGGAAGGCAACATCAGCTTATATTTCTTCAATAGTGTCTGGATCACGGTGGTATCCGTTGTGTTCACCGTCCTGTTCGCGAGTCTGGTCACCTTTGCGATAACCCGCATGCGCTGGAAAGGACGTTCTCTGGTGCTCGGATTGTTCATGGTGGGTATGATGATCCCTGTGCATTCTACGTTGATTCCGTTGTTCAGCCTGTTTCTGAAGCTCCATCTTACGGATCATCCATTGTCGGTCATTTTGTCATACATCGCGTTTAATATGCCAATCACCATTATGATTCTGCTTGGCTTCTACTATGCCCTTCCGCGGGAAGTGGAGGAAGCTGCGGTGATGGACGGCTGTTCTGTCCATCGGATTTTCTTCCGTATCGTCCTGCCGATGACAGCTTCGGTAATCGCCACGACAGCGATTATCAACATGATTTATGACTGGAATGAATTCATCTTCGTGAATACGTTCATTAGCACAGATGCGTACAAAACGCTGACCGTTGGGGTGCAGAATTTTATTGGACAGTATACAACCGATTGGGGAGCGATTGGTGCGACACTGATGATCAGCATCCTGCCGATCCTGATCGCTTTCCTCGTTTTGAGCAATCGAATTGTGGAGGGCATCGCTGCCGGATCGGTAAAAGGATAATCAGTAAGCGTTTAAAGCCCTGCGTATAAAATACTTGTCATCGAAATGAGTTAAACCTTAGACCCTTACATATCCCGATCCTAAAGGGATGTGTAAGGGTTTTTGCTCATCGCCCCGGCGCTAGATAAATTGAAAGGAATAAAATCTAGGATAACAGCGATCGGAAGGTTGTTCTGGCATCGGAGTGGCAAGTGTAAATAATATTAGTTCAATTTATATAAATGAAAGATCTGAAAATACCTATTATTGGAATTTCAAAAAACTTTCAAGTTTTTTCGCAAAACTACTGCATTTTCAAACTACCTGTGCTAACATACCCTAAGAATTAAAGCCCACACGGGAAAGGTGAGAAAATGAAAGCAATATCCTCAACCCAAGAGTCCCTGCGTTCGGATGCCAAGGATCTGAATCTGATTCGGCTAACATGGCCAATTTTCCTGGAACTCTTCTTGTTTATGTTGATGGGGAGCGTGGATACGTTCATGCTCAGTTCGGTGTCCGATAATGCAGTATCCGGAGTCGGAGCAGCCAACCAGATTATCTCCATTGCGATTCTTGTACTGGAAGTCATTGGACATGGCGCTGCTATTGTAGTGGCACAATATATTGGTTCGAAGAAATTGAGTGAGGCGGCACAGGTCACAGGTAATGCGATTACGCTTAATCTGATTGTCGGACTGATTCTGAGCGGAAGCTTCCTTCTGTTCGGAGGTCATCTGCTTACACTGCTTCATATCCAAGGTGAAATATACGATTTTGCCCGTTCTTATATAAGTATTGTCGGAGGCGGGATCTTCCTCCAGGCGCTGATTAACGCGCTGGCCGCGACGATTCGGACGCATGGTTATACCAAAGAAACAATGTATGTTTCTGTTCTGATGAACGTGATTCACGTCGTTGGTAACTACGCCCTTATTTTTGGCCATTTCGGCTTGCCAAAGCTTGGTGTGGAAGGGGCAGCGATCTCTACGGTGGGAAGCCGTCTGATCTGCTTGATTATTTTCTTCTGGTTGCTCTATCGGGTTATGGATGTAAGGGTGGAGTTCGGCTATTACATCAACCTTTCGAAGAAGTTTATTGGCAAAATATTACGAATCGGTATCCCCTCTGCGCTTGAATCCGTTGTGTATCAGTCCTGCCAGCTCGTCTTCACACTGTACGTGACCTATCTGGGGGCTGAAGCGATGGCAACCCGGCAATATGCGGGTAACATTTCAAGCTATATCTATCTATTCAGCATGGCGATCGGAATGGGGACATCCATTATTGTTGGTCGGCTGGTCGGTGCGCGGCGCAAGAATGATGCATACAAACGTGTATTTGACAGTGTGAAGTGGGCGCTGCTCGCCACCATTGTGATCGATGTGATTATTATTCTCTTCCGTGTTCCGCTGATGAGTGTGTTCACGGATAATCCGGAAATTATCAGGCTGGGCGCACAGGTCATCCTGCTCAGTCTTCTGCTGGAGACCGGGCGAACCTGCAATATTGTGATTATTGGTTCGCTACGAGCCGCAGGGGATGCGAAGTTCCCGGTATACATGGGACTGATCTCCATGGTCTGCATGAGTCTGCCGCTGGGCTACCTGCTGGTGTTCAAGCTTCATATGGGGCTCGCCGGTGTCTGGCTTGCGATTGCCGCAGACGAGTGGACACGCGCTGTCATTATGTATTTCCGCTGGAAGAGCCGGGCTTGGGAGAAACATGATCTGTTGGATCATGAGGAGGAAGTTGGAGCTCAGCCGGTGCCAGCAGTATAATGATGGTTTGGAAAATAATTTCGATTTGATCGGGGTATAGAAATAAAAAGGCTCCGCACTTGGAGCCGTTAGTCTTATTCAAGAAGAGTCAATCATGGGATGGAGCATTTCTCCTTATGGTTGGCTCTTTTTTCGTTAATTTGTGTGTTATTACGTTGTTACCTTGGAGAGGTTCAGATCATGGGTGTGGTTTGTATCGGAGCTTGTCTCCAGAACAGATTAGCAAAAATGATCAAAACGAGATGTGCAGCCTCACGTATAGTAAGGATATGGAAAGGGGCTGTACTTTATTTGAATTCATACAGTGAATTGATTCAGCAAAGTCTCTACTTAATTGAAACGAATCTGTACGAGGATATTGGGCTTGAAGAAGCGGCATCTGAAGTTCTCCTGTCACCCTATCATTATCATCGGGTGTTCCGCAGGGCAGTGCGGTCATCTCATTCGGGGTTATTTTGAACGGCAAGGCAAAGTGTGGGTGAATAGGTTCCGCTTCGAAGAGGTTGATCCGAATAAACCATTGACTCATATGGAGACGGAGTATGAGATGTCGGTCGAGCCAATGAATTTGTCCTTTGAGGAGTGATTAGATGTGAAAGCAGGTCCAACGTTAAGCTGAAGAAAGTATGGGAATTATGATATAATCTTGGGTAAGAATGGAGCTGATGCTGGATGACGGATTTGCTCGATCCTCGAGTGGATTTTGTATTCAAACGTATTTTTGGAAGTGAGCAAAGTAAAGATGTTTTGTTAGCTTTCCTTAACAGCACGTTTATTGAAACCGGTGAGTCGCCTCTTACGGAGATTACACTTATTAACACGTTTACGGACAAAGATAGTCCGGAAGATAAACAATCCATTTTGGATATCAAAGCGCGTACGGTGGAGGGCAAGTTAATCAACATTGAGATGCAGCTGTTTAATCCGTATAATATGGAAAAAAGGACGCTGTTCTACTGGAGCGAAATGTACTCTCACCAGATCAAGAAGGGCGAAAACTATAATCTTTTGAAAAAATGTGTGACGATAAATATTTTAAATTACTCATGTCTGGACAATGAGCGATATCACAATGTTTTTCATTTACGCGAAGATCATACAGGTATTGGTTTGACAGATGATATAGAAATTCATGTGATGGAATTGACCAAACTGGATCAACACCCTGTCCCCATGGACAAGGGCGGTCTGGTGAACTGGCTTTTATTCTTAAAAGGGATTGATCCATCAAACTGGGAGGTGCTGGCGATGAATGAACCGATGCTAAAAAAGGCGATGGACACGCTGGAATTTCTGAGTCAGGATGCAGCTACGAGAATGGCTTATGATGCACGGATGAAAGCATTAAGCGATGAAAAGTCGATGATAGAAGGTGCACGTGCTGAGGGTGAGGCCAAAGGGAAAGTAGAAGGCAGAGTAGAGGGTAAAGTGGAAATGGCGCGTGAGCTGCTTGCACTTGGCGTAGATATGTCTGCTGTGGTGAAAGCCTCCGGACTCTCTGCAGAGGAAATTAAAAAGCTGCTGCCTAAGCAGTGATGTGAAACTGGATTTACACTTTCCAGGGCTAATCCAATTACGGGTTGGCTCTTTTTGTTGTGTTTGGGGTATAAAAAAAGTGGAGCGAAGTCCAAGCTGAGAGGATACAGGCATTTCTCACGTTTTTCCCTCAATTCGTAAAGTCCTCCATAGCTAATCAGGCGATACCTTGTTAACATAGATCCAAAGAATACGATAACTCATGACAGATATAGAGGATGATTCCGATGAATAAAAAAGTGCTAGTCGTGGATGACGAGTCAAGCATCGTCAGTGCCATTGCTTACGCGCTGCGGCGCGAAGGATATGAAGTAGAGACAGCAAATGACGGCGAAGAGGCGCTGGTCAAGGTGGCCTCATTCCATCCGCAGGTCATGATTCTGGACGTGATGATGCCCAAACTGGACGGATACGGCGTATGCCGCAGGCTGGAGGATCGGGAGGATATCGGCATTATTTTGCTGACCGTCAAAAATGACATCGTGGATAAGATCGTAGGCCTGGAAATGGGCGCGGATGATTATATGACTAAACCGTTTGAGATCCGCGAACTGCTCGCCCGGGTAAAGGCACTGATGCGTCGTGTAGAGAAAAGCAGTTCACCCTCTGATGATTCCAAGAATCAGGCTATCGTCAATGGTACGCTACGTATCCATATCGCCCACCGCACCGTGACGGTGAATGAGGAGAAGCTGGATCTGACGCCAAAAGAGTTCGATTTGCTGACCATTCTGATGTCCAACCCTGAGCGTGTATACACGCGGGATGATCTGCTGGACCGGGTGTGGGGCATGGAGTATGCCGGGGGCACACGCACGGTGGATATTCATATTCAGCGGCTGCGCAAAAAGATCGGCGATACCGACCAGCAAAAATTGCAGACGGTATACGGCATTGGCTATAAGGCCTCAGCCCCTGAACCGGGCGGCTCGGTATGAGAGTCAGCATCAAGCTGAAGTTCAGCGTTTTTCTGGCCGCCTTACTGATCCTGACCGTCGTTGTGCTCAGTTCTCTTGTACTGCGCGGTATTGAGCGCAACCAGCAGACGCAGATCGAGACCATTTTGTCTCAGCAGACCCGTCTGGTTAATCTGAATGTGCGGCAGTCGTACTATACCGAGTCTGTTCGTCTGGAGCAGGAGGTTTTTTTACAGCAAAATGGCCGCAGGCTGGCGCAGGAGCTTGCAAGCTCCACAGGTCTGCCCATCGCGCTTTATGATATGAAGGGACAGCAGGTGGGTTCATCGATCATGTCTGAAGAAAGTCCAGATATCACAGCGACGCTGAACTATGCGCTGCAAAATAAAATTGCTTACCACGAACAGGGGGATACCCTGCTATATATGGCACCGCTCGACGGCCCGGATGGACAGATGGGTGTCGTGCGCATGCAGTATCCGGTTCAGAGCTATCATGAATTTTATGCCCGTATTCTTCAGTTGTTTATGTGGGCGGGGATTGCGGTTGTTGGGTTAAGCTTCATTCTGGGATATCTCTTCTACAATCGCTTTGCCGTTGCCATAACCCGCTTGAAGAAGTCTGCCGATTCCATTCGTGAAGGGCATTATATTACCAAATCACCCGTAAGTCGCAAGGATGAGTTAGGTGAGCTGGGACAGGGCATTTATTATATGAGTACATCGATTCAGCAAAATATTGAAGCCATGCATGCGGAGCAGCAGAAGCTCCAGCTCGCTATCGAGAAGCTTCAGGCCCTGGAGCAGCAGCAGAAACAATATATCGGCAACATCAGCCATGAGTTCAAGACGCCACTTACGTCAATTAAGGCGTATGTGGAGCTGCTGGACATGTATAAGGATGATCCACAATTGCTGGATGATGCCACAAGCAATATTGGCAAGGAAACCGAGCGGCTGTACGAGATGGTTGAGAAGGTATTACATTTGTCAGCCCTGGAGAAATATGATTTTGAGAATCAGGCAGAAGACGTGGAGGTGCGAGTTCTACTGGAGGATGCCTGTGGCCGCATGCGGGGCAAAGCCGAGAAGTTTGCGCTGAACATAGAGCTGGCGTTACTGCCTGCGGTGATCCGCAGCGATCGGGAGAACCTCATGCATATCTTCATCAATCTGTTGGATAATGCGATCAAATATAATGTGCCGGGAGGTGTCATCCGGGTAAGCAATGAACTGCGAATGCAGGAGCGACAAGCGGTGATTCGCATCTTCAACTCGGGTACGCCCATTCCGGATGAGGCGCGCGAGAAAATCTTTGAACCCTTTTACACCGTCAATAAAGACAGGGCCAGAAAAACCGGGGGCACCGGGCTGGGACTATCCCTCGTCAAGCAATTTGTAGAGAAGCAGGGCGGTACGATTACATTGTTGCCGGGCGATCCGAAACATGGGGAAGGAACAACGTTCCAGCTGGTTTTCCCTTTGGCGCATTCAAGTTTACAAGTTGGAAACAAGTCTGAATAACTTTGGAAGTATGCGATGTGTATGCTTGGTCTATAGAAAGCACTCAGGAGGGACCATGATGAATTGGAAGCAGGCGGCTATGGGCACGCTCGGGGCAATCGTCCTATTATCGGCAACAGCATGCGGGGGAACAGCGAAACCAGGGGATCATACACAGAACGGGAAATCAGGCACGGATATTACGGTGAAGGATAATACAAATACGTCGGTATACCAGAGCTTTAAACTGGAGAAAATCGATAAACTGCCGAATATGCGCGGGGTAGCGTGGCTGAGTAATGACTTGATTTTGTCGGATAAAGAAAACGAGTCCATGAAGCCTGTCACGGTTGAGGGTGAGAAACGTTATCCGCATAACTTATACATGTACGATCTTACGAAGGGTACAGATACACCCGTGAAGGAAAGTGAAGTGAGTCTGGGCTCACCACTGGTGTCACCGGATAGTCAGTATATTTTTTACAGAGAGCCAGAGGAATCGACAGGCAAAGGCTTCATTCTGAACCTGCACAACGGGGAAGTGGTACCTGTGGGCCAGGATGATGGATTTGTTTTTGAAGGAGCATGGCTGGATAAGGAGCATGTCGTTTTTCCAAACATGAATGGAGATATCATATCAGCAAGTGTAGATGGAACGACCAAAGCGCTGGTCAAGACGGGAAATTTCAATATAAGCAGTGTCAGCGTTTCGGGGAATGTGATTTACTACATCACAGGCACGGACGGACAGTTGAATAGCTACGATACGAAGACCAGGGAAGTGAAGCAGGTGTTGAAAAGTGTAGAGAGGGTAATCCCGTCCAACGATGGCTCAAGACTGGCGATTGTGAAAAAAACAGCCGATACCAAACGGGCGCTGGTGCTAACCGATCTGGAAGGGAATGAAAAAGCCACACTTGCCAGAGGCACGCAGATCTTCGGCACGAGCTGGTCTGGTGACGATTCCAAAATCGCCTACACGATCAATTCAGAGAGTGATGAGGAGAAAGGGCTGTTCGTCTCCAATACGGAATCGGCGGAGCAGTTCCAGGTCTCGGCCGAAATGGATAACGCATCTGATCCGTTGAGCTGGAGTCCGGAGGGCAACCGAATTTTGCTGTCACAGGCAGTGCAGGAAAATGAATCGTACCACTTTGTCACCTCGGTCATTACGATTTCGCAGTAAATCATCATCGAAAAAGAAACAAATCAGCAGGGCGGGCCTGACTCCTATTGAGTTGGGCTTTTTCTGTACCTGTAACGCTGGTTTTCTGGGTTATACTGAAGAGACGAGAAGTGAAGGGGGAACATGATCATGGATGAAAAGGACTGCCGTCTGCTGCTGAGCGTTTCCGAGGAAAGCAGTCTGACCAAGGCTGCGGAGCGCATGTTTATGACCCAGCCGGCTTTGACATACCGTTTGCAGCAATTGGAGAAGGAATTTGGCGTGCCACTTATCGATAAAACGTTAAAAGGCGCCAGGTTCACTCCCGAAGGAGAACATCTCGCAATTTATGCCCGTAAAATGCTCAATGAGCTTAACCAGGTCAAGGAGCAGTTGTCGAACATTCGGAATGAAGTCAAAGGAACGCTGCGCCTCGGGATTGCCAATCATTATTCGTTGTACAAGCTTCCTCCCTTATTGAAGCAGTTCAAGGAGCTGTACCCTGAGGTTCAGTTTGCTGTGACCTGTGCACTGAGTGTGGAGGTTATGGAACTGTTGATGCGGGATGAAATTCAGGTAGGTGTCACACGGGGGGAGCATCCATGGTATGAGGGGAAACATCTGCTGCACGATGAACCGGTCTGCATTGTATCCCGTGAACCCATCAATCTAGATGAACTTCCCGAGCTTCCGCAAATCGCATTTCAGGAGCCCTTGACGAAAACGGGTGGATCTCCCGTGAGCCCATTCCGCGAGGGAGTGGCGGCCTGGTGGTATGAGCGCTATGAATGTTCACCAACTGTAGCGATGCGTGTGGACAGCTATGAGACATGCAAGGAAATGGTGCGTTATGGGCTGGGTTATGCGATTATTCCGGGCATTTTCGTATCTGCTTCGGATGGCCTTCATCAGCAGGAGCTAATCCGACAGAATGGACAGGGAGTGCGGCGTAATACGTGGTTGGTGTATAAGGAAAGTGTGCTGCAGCAGGCAACGGTGGGTCGCTTTGTTGACTTGATGAAAACGGCTGGAACACAGCATGTTGTGGACGGAAGCTAGGTACAGACATAGCGGAATCGATGCATTGCTTTATGCATAATTATCCGGTGTTTTATTGTGAAAAAGGGTGATTTATTGCTATTGGACAGTGTCGTTTTCATAGGGAGTACCCGTTCGAAGGATGTACATAAGATCAAAATGTATACCGGTTTAGTCTTAGCTAACATGCAAATAAACCAGTCCTATACTAACATCTAATGATATTCATATGTCATGATCTAGCGAGTCCATAAAATTTTTTATGGGCTATTCCTTAATTTTTTTGAATTTACTTATGGCTTGGCCGCACATACAATATATCCAACCTAATTGTATATTTATTCGATTGAATTGAATATAGAAATGCTGTATTTGGAGAAAGGCGGCCAAACAATATGTATCCTGACCCAGCTCATATGAAGCAAAAAATCAAAGAAACTGTAGATCGGCTGGACCCCGACTTGCGGGAATTATCGCTGCGCATTCACGCTAACCCTGAACTTAGCTTTCAGGAAGTCCAAGCACAACAATGGTTAACCGAACCGCTGGAAGCAGCCGGATTTCAGGTGGAAAAAGGCATTTCAGGCCTCGACACCTCGTTCCGAGCTGTATGGGAAGGCCAGCCAGGTGGACCCACGATTGCACTGCTCGCTGAATATGATGCACTGCCCCGCATCGGACATGCCTGCGGACATAATTTGATCGGAACCTCTGCTGTAGGTGCAGCACTTGCGCTCAAGGAAGCTTGCCCTGATCTTCCGGGACGGATCATCGTTCTTGGCACACCGGCTGAAGAAGAGGGCGGCGGTAAGATCATTATGGTGAACGATGGCGTATTCAATGAGATGGATGCCGTCATGATGTGTCACCCGCAGCAAAAAACGATGGTACTGAGAGGTGCGCTGGCTTGTGTGGACGCAACCTTTACGTTCCACGGCAAACAGGCACATGCTGCCTCATCTCCTGAGAAAGGCATTAGTGCGCTAGATGCCTTGGTCAACGCGTACGCGGGAATAAATTCACTGCGTCCTTATTTGAAGGATGACGTTCGGGTGAACGGGATTATTACCAAGGGTGGAGATGCGCCCAACGTGGTGCCTGAGCTGGCTGAAGCCGTATATATCATTCGGGCGAAGACCGTTGAAGAACTGAAAGTCGTCATGGACAAAGTTTACCGCGTCGTGCGCCATGCTGCGGAAGGCGTTGGCGCTACGGTAGATATTACAGAAGGTCTGATCTATGCCGAGCGGAATAACAACAAAACTCTGGCGGGTCTGTTCCAGCAGAACCTGGAGGATATGGGCATTGAAGTGCATGATCCACCGCAAACAGGCGGTGTGGGTTCCTCGGATATTGGTAACGTAAGCCAGATCACAGCCGCGATCCATCCGTATATTCGGTTAGGAGATGCGACAACACACACACCTGAATTTGCCCGGCTTGCCGGAGCAGAGGAAGGCATGATTGAGCTAAACCGTGCGGCGAAGGCCCTTGCACTGACAGCGTTCGACCTGTACGCAGACAAGGCAGCATTGCAGCAGGTACGGGATGAGTTTGAAGCATGGAAACAACAGAAGGACGAGGGATGATGAATTGGAAAACATAACAAAACAAACACAACAACGGCGTACATGGTTCAAAATGCCTCACACCTTCGTCATTTTGTTCATTTTGGTGCTGGTAGCTACCGTGCTGACCTACATTATTCCCGCTGGGGAATTTGATCGGGTCAAGGATGAGGCGACAGGCAAATCTTTGCTCGTTCCGGGTTCTTACCATCATGTAGAGGCCAATCCAACGGGACTATGGGATATTCCCAAGTCTATCGTTCGCGGACTGGTTGATTCTGCGGACGTTGTATTCTTTATTTTCATCATCGGCGGAGCATTTCAGATCATTACGAGCACGGGAACGATTGAAGCTCTTACAGGTAGGGTAGCCCGTTCGTTCGCGAATAAAGGATTATGGGTCATCCCGGTATTCATCACCTTGTTCTCAGTTGGTGGCTTTACGATGGGGATGTCCACAGAGGTCATGGTCTTTGTACCAATCGGGATCGCCATTGCGCGTGCGCTGGGGTATGACGCTTTAACGGGTACGGCGATGATCTCGCTGGGGGCCTCGTGTGGTTTTACCGCGGGATTGCTTAATCCGTTCAATGTGGGACTGGCTCAAGCCATTGCAGAAGTACCGATCTTCTCGGGCATGTGGCTGCGCGCCATTATACTGGTGTGCCTCATCGCCGTGACAAGTATCTATATTATGCGGTACGCGTCCAGAGTGAAGTCTGATCCAACTCGCGGTTTGGTGCATGAGCTGGAACAGGAGCAGGCAGCAGATACACCTGCGGTCGACCTGAACAAACTGCCAACGATTCGCATCACACATATTCTGACCATCATTACAATTGTAGCTGGCTTTGCCCTGTTAATCTGGGGTGTGTCCAAAGAAGGCTGGTGGATGGAAGAACTGGCGGCTCTTTTCCTGAGCATGGGCGTGATCGCTGGTCTTGTCTCCGGGTTCGGTCCTAGCCGAATTGCGAGTGAATTCGTCAAAGGTGCAAGTGGCATTGCCTATGGTGCCTTTATCATCGGTCTGGCGAGAGGAATTATGGTTGTCCTCGATCAAGGCAACGTAATTGACTCCGTAGTATACGGGATGTCTACAGCGGTTGGCGAATTGCCGTCCTCCGTGCAGGTATTGGGTATGTACTTCTTCCAAAATATCATGAACGTGTTCATCACCTCGGGTACAGGTATGGCCGTAACAACGATGCCGATTATGGTTCCATTATCGGACCTGCTCGGAGTTACCCGTCAGACTGCCGTACTGGCGTTCCAGTTCGGAGACGGTTTTACCAACATGATTTTGCCAACGTCTTCAGCATTGATGGGCAGTCTCGCGGTATCCGGTATTCCGTATCAGAAATGGGTTAGATTCTTCTGGCCGCTGATGGTGATGTGGATCGCTATGGGTATTGTATTTATGCTTATTGCGAATGCCATTCAGTATTCTTAGAAAAACAAAGAGCCTGTGTTCTATGGAGCCCCTCTCAAACTTCGAAAGGGTACTGCCAGAACGCAGGCTTTTATCTATGTTTTTTATTTTGGCATGCTCAGCAATAATTTAACCGCTTCTGCACGTGTAGTGTTGTCTCTAGGAGCAAAGGAGTTCAACCCTTTGCCGTTCAGTAGCCCGAACTTTTGCAAGCCAGCAACAGCTGTTTTGGCCCAGGACGGAATCTGATCATCATCTGCAAAGGATGATTGGGTGCCAGAGTCTGCCTTTAATTGCATGGCGTTGGCGACCATGACAGTCATCTCTGCACGAGTGACAGCTTCATTCGGGCGAAAAGCCCCTTTTGAGTCTCCTTGAATAAATCCCGCCTGTAAAGCACGCGCTACAGCAGACTGTGCCCAAGCTCCTATGTTTGAACGATCGGTAAAAGATAATGTCGCTTCCGTGTACTCTGTGTTCAGGGTATTCATCAGCATCACCGTAAACTCTGCACGTGTAATGGATGCATCCGGCTTGAATGTTCCATCAGCATATCCTTTAACGATGCCTTGAAGAGTAGCTTGCTGGATGACTTCTTTCGCCCAGTGTCCTTCGACATCATGAAACGAAATGTCTGCTGGCTCTTTGGGCTGATCAACCGCCAACACGGCGAATTTGGTAAAATGATCTACGTTCACCCGAATGTGCTTGCCTTCCACAGTAGGTTCACCAGCGGAAAGCCAAACCTGTTTTTCTTCATCAAAGTAGAATAGTTTAGCCTGCTGATTGCTCTGCAACTTTGATGGATCAAATGTCAGGGTTATGGTTACGGGCACAGTGAAGTTTTGAGGAGCGTTCTTGAGCAGTTCATATACCGGGCTGAGCAGCTGGACCTGGTGGGTCAGCGAGGCAGAAGGATCTGCAATCTGTTCAATGGTAACCTTGAGTTCCTGGTTCATCGCCCCGGCAGGGATGGATATCATAATGTCATTGCCCAAACTTAATTGCCCGGCGTGCCCCGCTGCAAGTGTTAAACGTCCATTCGTGGACGAATGGGTTAGGGTATCAGGCGGCGAAGGGGGACTGCTCGACCCGTTGTTATTCTGGTTACCAGAGCCGCCGCCGCTGCTGTTACCATCATTACCACCTGATGGTGGCGTGGAATTAACACTCCATTTGGCATATAAGGTCAGATCGGATGTGATCTCTGTTTGAGTAAAGTTGAATGGAGTTTTCAACTCGGGATCTGCATACCAGCCTGCAAACGTATAGCCAGAACGGCTTGGCGAAGCAGGTGCTGAAAGTTTCTTTTCGTATTCAACAGCTGCATCGGATACTGCTGATCCTCCAAGTGTATTGAACGTTACCTTATATGTGTTTGGTGTCCATTTTGCATACAATGTGGTGTCCTGGACAATCGATCTAGTATTCAGGTCAAATGGCGTACTCCATTCAGGCTCAGTATACCAGCCAGCGAAAGTGTGTCCTGCTTTGGTTGGAACGTCAGGAGCTTTCACCAACTCACCATACGTGACTGTCTGATCAGGAACCACTGACCCACCATTAGTTTCGAAGTTAACGGTATAGGAGTTGACCGTCCATTTCGCATACAGGGTGAGATTGTGGGTGACAGTTGTATTATCGAAATCGAAAACTTGGTTCAAAGCTGAGTCATTATGCCAGCCAGCGAAAGTGTATCCTGCTTTAGTTGGATCTGCTGGAACAATAACCTTGTCACCGTAATATACCGTTTGTTCGGTTACTTCAGAACCACCGTTACTGTTAAACATTACAGTACGCGGTGTATAAAAACTGAAATGTAGGCTTGTGGTATTGCCTGCACTATCGGTAACAATCAGTACATATTCTCCTTCAGATTGGACCGTTTCTCCGCTGCTGAAGAGTGAACCGTTCAGAGTGGCTGTTCCTTCATTAAAAGTGATTGTTGGGCCTTCATTGTATTTTCCATTATCGGTGACACCCGATACAACAGGAGCTGCTGTATCAATGGAAAAAGTCAACGTTGTACTGCCAATACTGTTGGTCACCACCAAAGTATAAACGCCGTCGGCCATTACTGTAGTGCCACTCGTGAATGCAGCGCCATTCAGCGTAGCCGTACCGTTATCAAAGGTTGGTGTCACCGTATGATTATATAATCCGCCGTCCGATACACCGCTGACTATTGGGGGGATGCTTTGCTTAACGTTTATGGTCACTAACACTGGAATACTTGTATCCCATTGATTCTTGGCACTGTAGGTGAAGCTGTCGCTGCCCACATAATTGGTGCTTGGAGTATAAGTAAACGCTCCATCCGCATGCAGTACCAGTGTTCCGTTCATCGGGCCACTTTTCAAAATAACGGAAGATGCATCGCTATCATTGGCAAGCAAACCAGGCGCAGGCACAACCAAAGCCGAGTTTGAGTTGGTGGTATAGGTGTCTTCGGCTGCTACTGGAAGTCGCACACCGTCTAAAATGGGGAATGTTCCTTCATTTGAAATGTAATATACGAGGTCAGGCTGGCTGCCATTCAGATTGGGCACTTTAAATTCGCTCGAACCATTGCCGCCAAACTTGGTGCCCAATAGACTAAACAGGGGCTGATTATTGTTGGTGGTAAGAGTGGAACCATTCGCCAATATCCAGTTTTTTAACGGAAGATTGACTAACATGGGAATAATCTCACCTATGAACTCATTACCTGTACCTTTCTCGGCTTGGTTGGTTGGGTCCGTAAATATAGCGTAATGTACACCATTAATCTCTGGGAGGTTAGGCAGCTTGAATTCATCCGGTTTGTCTGATCCGTAGGTTGTACCAATCATTTCATATAGAGCCGAGTATACGGATGTATTAACGCTCCGGCCATCAGCAGATAACCAACCCGTAGGAGAGTAGGCATAAGGAAATAGGCGAACCTCGCCTAACACCGCATTTTGGCTGAATGGATGGTCTGTGTTTCGGGGAGGGAATGTACCATTCATAGCTATGTAATAGCCCATCCCTTCTGGTGCAGCGTGGGTAAGGTCAGGTAAGGAAAATGTTGATTTTCCGTCACCGCCATAGTTATTTCCTAGCAGCGAGTAGAGCTCTGTATTTTGGTCTATAGAGAGCGTCTGTCCTCTGGCGGGCATCCATCCTGTCGGGCCGGCGCTATACGGGAATAAACGGATCTCACCAACATAGGGAACTGCTGCCGCAGCGTGCGCCGGCTGTACAATGCTCGAAAGATTCCACAGGCCACTCAGTCCAATGAGGAATACCAGCCCGATGATGCTTATTTTCTTGAATAGTGATAAACGTACCAATTTTACACCCGCTTTCCTAACAAATATGTTTACGTTATGCTTAGTTCTGTCTACTGCACTTTCTAATTTCACAGGGGTAGGCCATATAAGGATGAGCTTAGTTTAAATGATCCCTATTCAAAAAAAAATAAATTTTTCGTCCAAATTTAAAATAATTCTTCGGATTTTCCAGAAGCACATCATATATGTAAAATATGTTCCATAACTTTCATCCCTTTCTATACATTTATATTGACTAAGCTATTCCGCTTCCGATAAACTAGAATGCAGGAATAAAAGTCGAATGTTCAAAGCAGCAGTTCGAGACATTGTTTCGGACGGCTGTTTCTTTTCTTTTTAATAAGCAAGGTTGCAACGTTGTAGTCTTGTCGGATGATCCGGCCAATAACAACATGGAATAGGAACAGGTGATACACATGTGTAACAGCGCGTACCGCGTGCTTTTATATTATAAGTTCGTGAAGATTGAAGACCCTGAAACGTTTACGCAAGAGCATCTGCAATACTGTAAGGACCTGGGGGTAAAAGGCCGTATTCTGATTGCCTCGGAAGGCATCAACGGTACTGTATCCGGTACACCAGAGCAAACCGAGCAGTATATGAAGGATATGCATGCCAACCCGCTGTTCAGCGATATGGTATTTAAGATTGATGATGTCGAAGAGCATGCGTTCAAAAAAATATTTGTTCGTCACAAAGCCGAGCTGGTTACGTTCCGTGTGGACGAAGAATTGGACCCGAACGTCATTAGCGGTAAACGGTTGTCCCCAAAAGAATTTTACGAGCATCTTCAACAGGAGGATGTTATTGTAATTGACGGCCGTAATGACTACGAGTACGAAATTGGTCATTTCCGAGGTGCGATTCGTCCGGACGTTGAGTCGTTCCGCGAGTTTCCGGAATGGATTCGGGAGAACCTGGGTGACATGAAGGACAAAAAGATCATTACCTACTGTACTGGCGGCATCCGTTGTGAGAAGCTGACTGGGTTCATGATTAACGAAGGTTTCCAGGACGTGGCACAACTTGATGGCGGAATTGTTACCTATGGTAAGGACGATGAGGTACAAGGTCGTCTGTTTGATGGCAAATGTTATGTATTTGACGAGCGTATTTCCGTGCCGATTAACCGGACGGATGAAGATATCGTGATTGCTAGCTGTTATCACTGTGGAACGACACATGACCGTTATATTAATTGTCCAACCTGCAACCTGCAGCATGTATGCTGTGAGGATTGCGAAGAGACGCATAACCGCTTTTGCTCGGATGCCTGCCGGGAGGCAGCACCGGTAACCGCATAAGCAGGGAGAGCAGGTGCTGAACGTGAAGCGCGAAGAGGAACGAACGACGCGTGAACGGATTTTGTTCATGCTGAAGCAGCAAGGCACAATGACCGCAAGGGAAATGACAGCTGAGCTTGGTCTGACCGGCATGGCGATTCGCCGTCACCTCACGGCACTGGAGCAGGATGGATGGATAGAAGTTCGGGAAGCCAGAGCGACAGCAGGACGTCCATCGGCTGTGTACCATCTGACGGTACGCGGGGATAGCTTTTTCCCAAAATCATATTCATCACTAACCCTGGAGCTGCTGGAGGAACTGTCGGATTCAGCGGGCAGCGGTGTCGTGGATGCATTGTTCGAGAGCCGTCGGGACAAGCTGCTTCGCAGCGGACAGCCGCAGATGGAAGGTCAGGATCTGGCCGGACGTGTCGAGGAACTCGCGCGTATACAGAATGCAAACGGATATATGGCGGATGCCTCCAAGGAAGAGGATGGCACCTATGTGCTTACCGAGCTGAACTGCCCCATTGTGCAGGTAGCGAGTGTCTATAAACAGGCTTGCCGTTGTGAACTGGAGCTGTTCCGTTCATTGCTACAGGCTGATGTGGAACGCACCGAATGTTATGCAGAGGGCGGCAAAAAATGCACGTACCAGATTCGCGAAGCGGCTGGGAATTAGCATGTATGGAGATTGTTTCGATCACTCGAAACAGTCTCTTTTTTTTGAAGATTTTTAATATGAAAAATCTCGGCTAGTAAGTTGACTTGACACATGAATTAAACCGTAATAACATACGTTATATAACATATGTTATCAACGAGGGGAGGAGAAAGAAATGCCACCCAAATCCGACATTACGCAGGACAAAGTATTGTCTGCCGCCTTTGAGCTTGTACGGACCCAAGGCTTGGAGGCGCTAACTGCACGAAACGTTGCTCAGGCGCTCCATTGTTCCACCCAACCGATCTATAGTCTCTTTAATAACATCGAAGAGTTGAAATCAAACGTGTATGACAAGGCTGCCGAATTTGCCCGTCACAGTATGGTGGAGTATAAGGACGATGCGAATTCCCCTGCGTTGAACCTGACCATCGGTTTCCTGTACTTTGCACAGAACGAGAAGCAGCTATTTCGAGCCTTGTATCTATCAGGTTATCGGCAATATAACCCTCACACAGATCAGTTTCTGGGCGAAGAGTTAACTACGTTCTATATGCGATATAGCAGACGGTTACAGAATGTATCTGTCGAGCAACTCAAGCGCATTTTCTTAAAGCTCATGATCTATTTAATCGGCATCGGAACACTTCTGAACTCGCACACCTTGGAGCTGGACATAAAGGAAGCGATTGAAATGATCCGGGAAATGTACGAGATGTTGCTGCATAAGGAAGGTCTCACTTATTAAATCCGTTGAAGGGGTGAGCAGCATGGTCCATAGGCTTGGCCACAAAATTGGTGAAGGTGGATGTGCGGAGGTGTTCGAATGGGAAGATGGAAGCAAGATCGTCAAGCTGGCGAAGCCCAATACCGTTACGGCTGCATTGGAGGCCGAACTTCATCACTGTCGAATAGCTTCCTCGTGTGGGCTGCCGGTTCCCCAGCCATATGACCTGGTGACTGTTGAGGGACGATCAGGTATTGTATTTGAACGGATTGATGGCGAGACGATCATGAAGCGCTTTGTAGACAGATCAGTAGAGCAGTACCGTATGCAGCAGCCTTTGGATATCAGGGAGGACTTTGTAAATGCCCGAATTACAGCACAGCTCTTTCACCAGATTCATTCGCATTCGGTTGCCCATATGCCGAGTCAGCGGGAAAATTTCAAGCATAATATTCTAGCAGCACAATATCTGACTGAAACGGAGAAGGCTGCCGTGATTGACCAATTGGATCGATTACCAATGAAGCAGCAGCTATGTCACGGTGATCCCAATCCGGGTAACATACTTCTTAGGGACAATGATGCAGTCATTATCGACTGGAACAATGCCTCTACCGGAAATCCCGAAGCTGACTTGGCCGAATATATCATTATGATTCGATACGCCATACTGCCACCTCATCTGCCACATGAGGCGATGGTTGCTCTTGATGCTACGAGAGAGGCAAGTATCCACATCTTTATGGAGGAATATGAGAAGCTGTCCGGTATTGGTTATGCAGATATCGAACCCTGGATTACGCCTGTTGCGGCACGCAAATTGATCGCGGATGCCATATCGGATGCGGAGAAAACAATGCTCATACATGAAATTAGAAAAAGACTCGATACTCCACATATATGAATAATAGCCTATCTATTAGCTGTGCAACATTACCATCTACAGAACATTGTGGGTGGTTTTTTGATTTATGTAATGTTTTCTCTCACGTATCTGCAATGAATCCAAATTGGAAGCGGTTCAACCATTGACGGGAAACATGTCGCACCTTAATATTAGGGAAACAATAAAATACCAACACGAGTCATGGACTTCAGTCGCATGAGAAAAGTCTATATTTGTCTGCTTTTGTCGATCAAAGCAACAATGCGTTGAAGCGTTCGTTTTGTCCCGCCCTATCGTGTCACTTGGATAACGATGAGGGCATCAACATTTTAGAAGATGGAGAGGGGTTCTCACACATGAAAAAGAAATTCTTAATGTCTCTGATGATGGTTGCATCTATGATCGTAGCGGCAGGTTGCGGAAATAACAGCGGCGGTAGCACAACGACCGAGGGATCAGGCAGCACAACAGATGAAGGTACGGCAGAAAAATCGTATCGCATTGCGATCTCGCAAATCGTCGAGCATCCATCGCTGGATGCCACACGTGAAGGATTCATTGCAGCGCTGAAGGATGCTGGTCTTGAAGAGAACAAGAATCTGACGATTGACTACAATAACGCTCAAGGCGATTCAACGAACAACCTGTCCATTGCCCAGAAGATTGCCGGGGATTCCAAAAATGATTTGATCCTGGGGATTGCAACACCATCCGCACTGGCTCTGGCTCAACAAGTGAAGGATAAGCCATTGCTGTTCGCGGCAGTGACGGACCCGCTGGGTGCCAAACTGGTGAATGACATGGACAAGCCAGGCGTCAATGTAACAGGTGCATCGGATACGAACCCGGAGGCGATTGTGCAATTGGCTGATTTTATCGCCAAATATTTGCCGGATGTGAAGACGGTAGGACTGGTTATTAACGAGGGCGAACCGAATGCGGTTGTGATGGCGAACAATGCAGAAAAAGCACTGGCTACACATAATATCAAGCTGGTCAAAGCACCAGTTACGAACACATCCGAAGTAAAACAGGCAACCGATTCTCTGGTTGGCAAAGTAGATGCCTTCTATATCACACTGGATAACTCGGTAGTTAGCGCAGTGGATACAATCATCCAGACAGCGAACAAAAATAAAATTCCGTTCTTCTCTAGTGACCGGGATACCGTGGAAAAAGGAGCTTTCGCAACTGTAGGTTTCAAATACTACGATCACGGATACCAAGTGGGTGAAATGGCTGCGGACATTTTGAAAAATGGTACGAAACCCGGTGACATGAAAGTCACCGTGCCGGACAAGCTGGATTTGATTCTGAACCTGAAAGCGGCTGAAGCTCAAGGCATTACCGTTACGGATGAGATGAAGGCAGAAGTGAAGGACCAGGATACCAACATTATTCAATAATCTGGCCGGAGATCCTCCGGCAGTAGGGATTCGAGGCGGACGTGCAGACGGGTTCGCCTCATTCTTTTCGATAGACAGGGAGGAAGCAATGTGAATTTGACTTGGGGTTCAATTGAAGGGGCAATCGAGCTTGGATTGTTGTATGCACTGATGGCACTGGGTGTATATATTACATTCCGCATACTGGACTTCCCCGATCTCACCGTAGACGGAAGTTTTACAACTGGAGGCGCAATCGCGGCGGTCATGATATCCAACGACTTCTCTCCTTGGCTCGCTTGCTTGGCAGCAATGGCTGGAGGAATGGTGGCTGGCGCCTGTACGGGTCTGCTGCACACCAAAGGCAAAATTAACGGGCTGTTATCCGGTATTCTGATGATGATTGCCTTGTATTCGATTAATATGCGTATTCTTGGTGCACCTAATAAATCCATTATGGGCATGGATAATCCCTTCTCGGGAGAGCATGTCATGATTATCATTATCGTGGTTGTGCTGGTATTCAAAATCATGCTGGATCTATTCATGAAAACCGATATCGGACTGGCACTGCGTGCTACAGGTGACAACAAACGCATGATTCGCAGCTTCGGCGCGAATACGGATGTGACCACCATCGTTGGTGTCAGTCTGTCCAACGGACTTGTTGCGCTGTCTGGGGCATTTATTGCACAGCAATCCGGTTTTGCAGACATTACGATGGGAATTGGGATGATCGTTATCGGACTGGCCTCCGTTATTATCGGGGAAGCCATTCTGGGTGCAAGAACCGTATTCTGGGCCACGCTTGCGGCCGTCGTCGGTTCAATTATTTACCGGATTGTGGTCGCGATCGCACTCCAGGTCGAATGGTTTGACACATCCGATCTGAAGCTGATCACCGCGGTGATCGTTATTATCGCACTTGTTTTCCCAACTATGCAGCGCTCCATGAAGCAGAAAAGTCTGGCTCGCAAACGAACCGAAGAGCTGATGGGCTCGTCGAGCCAACAGGCGAAGGGAGGCATGTGATCATGCTTGAGATTACACAAGTAACCAAACTGTTTAATCCGGGAACGACGGACGAGAAGACCGCACTGGTTGGTGTAAATCTGACCATGAATCCGGGGGATTTCGTGACGGTGATTGGCAGTAACGGCGCAGGAAAATCAACGTTGATGAACATTATCTCAGGCGTCATGAAGCCCGACATGGGCGATGTGCTGATCAATGACCGTTCTATCAAAAGCCTGCCTGAGCATAAACGCAGCAGTTGGATTGGCCGTGTGTTTCAGGACCCGATGGCGGGTACAGCACCGCATATGTCCATTGAGGAGAATATGGCGATGGCGTACAAACGCGGCAAGGGCCGTGGACTGGGCTTTGGAGTGACCCGTGCCAGACGGGAGATTTTCAACGCTCAATTGGAGAAACTCGGCATTGGACTCGACAAACGCCCCAATGCCAAAGTGGGTCTTCTATCTGGCGGTGAGCGCCAGGCGCTCAGCCTGCTGATGGCAACATTCACCCAGCCGCAAATTTTGCTGCTAGACGAGCATACGGCTGCGCTTGATCCTTCTCGTGCGGAGCTGATCACAGAGCTGACAGAGACGCTTGTACGTGAGATGAGACTCACAACGTTGATGGTCACACACAATATGGAGCAGGCCATACGTTTGGGCAATCGTCTAATTATGATGGACAAAGGCCGGATTATTTTGGACGTTAGTGAAGAGCGCAAGCGCACACTTACCGTACCTGAGCTATTGGGTGAGTTTGAACGTATCAGTGGTAAAAAAATGGCCGATGATCGCGTGGTGCTGGGTTAAATCCAGGAGCATCTTGCGATCAACCAAGAGAGCCAGTACATCTCAGTACAGAAACCTTTTGCGTTCTCGCAAAGGGTTTTTGTGGTATGTTGAACAGAATAAGGACTACAAGTAGTAAGCATACATAGGAGGGCCGAGCATGTCGTTACAATTCGATGAAGGAACATACACCGTAACCCGGCGTACCGATTCGATTCGCCTGCTGGCGAAGGAATTTGCACTGCTGCATTTTTTGTATGAAAACAAGGAAAAAGCCTTTACTCGCAGCCAACTGCTGGACCGGGTATGGCCCCTGGAATATCCGGTTGAACGCACCGTGGACGACCATGTGTATCGACTGCGCAAGAAGCTGAAATGTTGGGAAGAAATTGCACTGGAGACCGTGCGTGGTTATGGTTACCGGCTTAACATTCGATCGAATGTTGCGATATTGCCTTCTAACCCTTCCGCCCAAGATCAGGAGATGCGAGAAGTGATACATGGATTGTTCCGCAAATACCATCTGTATGGGCAGGGCAAATCGATGCTCACGCTGCTGGATCAGCAAGAAGCGCTGGGTATTGAGATTGATCCATTTTATCAGTTGTATATCCACTTTATTCAGGGAGATCTGGAATGGCTGATTACCACAACGGAAATTCCCTTCGAGGAACGTTTGTACTGGCTGCTGATTTTTACACATACCCTGATTGAACCATCGGAGAGCTTGCCCTTGTACGAAAAGGCTCTGAATTCATCCGCATTGTCTGCCGAACAGCTTCGAGAACTTCGTATTCTGAACATTGTTGAAGTCTACGCAGAGGTGGGCCAGTATGAACGAGCCAAAGCTCGACTTATTGAAACGTATCATGTGATGGAACAAGATGAACTGATCCATTTCAGACTTCCGGTAAAACTCTCAGCGTTGTATGTGGAACTGTGGGGTGGCAGCGGAGAAGCGGTAGAGGATAAGATGGCTGCTCTGCGTTCCGGGTTGAAAGATGCGCCATACTTGCGGGAAATCGGACGCTTTCAAGTTATGGAAGGCCTATGGCTGCTTAGACAAGGGAGGATCCGAGAGGCAGAGCCGAGAATGGACGATGGTCTGGACGTATTGAAAATGACATTGAACGCACCGCTATATCTCAATTCGGCCTACCAGATATTGTTGTTCATGGCACACCATCGCATAGAGGGGCGTCTTCGAACTAAATACCGTCAAGTCTATGCGGATATCTCCAAAAGTTACGGCGTGCCTGTTTATGGACAGCAAATTGTGGATGAAATCCGCACATTTTTATCCCCGTTTGCTCCATCCTCTGATCTTCCTCTGATATAACACCCTTATGATTACAGCCAAGGAACATATAAGCCAGCAACAAGGCTGTAATCAGGGGAGGAAGTATAACGTATGACCGTCATTTCAAATGAACCCAATCCATCATCCATTTCGTCCAATGGCTCCTCCAAAAGCCTATGGGCCAACTTCCGCTTTATGCGGATGTTTATTGCGTATTCACTCGCGACATTTGGAGATTGGTTTGACGCGCTCGCCATCCAGGTAATGGTCGCTTATCGTTGGGGTGCTGATCCGCTGATCATTGCCCTTATTCCGGTATGTATGGCTGTTCCGGGTATTGTACTTGGATCGGTGGCAGGTGCATTGGCTGATCGTTTGCAGAAGGTGAAAATCATGATGATATGTGATGGGATCACCGTTGTATTAACGGTTGCAATTCTGTTCGCGCCAAGTGCGGCTTGGCTGCTGCCGCTTCTTGCTTTACGAGCGATGATGGGGGTATTCCATGTTCCTGCGCAGCAGGCACTTACGCGCCAAGTGGTAGCAGAGCAGCATTTGTTCCAGGCATCGTCACTGAACGGTTTTGTGAACCAATGCTCCAAAGTAGCGGGGCCGCTGTTGGGTGCAGTCATTGTGGCCGTATTTTCACCACAAGTCTGTATTTTAATCAATGCTTGTACACGTCTGTTGTCCGGAGCCGTATTATGGCCTTTACGGCGTCTAACAGAGAATCCAGAATCATCTTCATCGGACGGAGGTCCTTTGGAAACGGGGGAGACCACGGAATCCCTATTCACTCAATGGCAGAAGGGTTGGCGTTTTATCCAGAGCAGCCGCACCCTTCTGAGTACGATTCTGTTTGGTTGCTTTGGATTAATGGCGATCCTGATGATCGATTACCAGTTTACGACGCTGTTTCGTGAGATCAAGCCGGGCAACGAAGCCCTGATCGGCTGGCTGGGATCATCCGCTGGGGCAGGTGCGGTTGTGATCATTCTACTGTTGAATCGACTTCCCCGAATCGGATATGGCTGGGGGCTGGGTGGAGGATATGTACTGATTGGTGCCGGAATCGCTGCGCTTGGCTGGGTCAGTTCCCAAACGTCCGAGTTCTGGATCATCATCTGGGGCTTATGCATCGGAGTGGGTAATGGCCTGTTTATGGTGACGTTGAATTACTTGCTGCAAAAGGAAACCCCTCCTACCTATGTAGGTCGTGTATTCGGTATTCAAAACTCGCTTTCCAGTGTCGTGCTGGTCGTAGCTCCACTTGCAGGCGGTGCCTTGATTCGGAGCGTGGGACCGAGTCCCACATTTCAATATATCGGAATGGCGACACTGGCTATTGGTTTGGCAGGCATGCTGCTGCAACGAATCTTATGGGAGGGGAAACAACCGCATCCGGCGGAGTCAACTGGAGAACTTGGGCAGAAGTCAGTCTGACAGCCATGATTACCATCGTTACGGTAAAAAGAATATAAACGATCAACAGCCGCTACGGACTTATCCGTAAGCGGCTATTTCGATCGAATAGGGCAGTACATCATACTTCCCACCAGGAGAAATAGGAGGTGGAGGCCATTAGTCCCCCAACAGTGAGGGAACCACTAACGGATAGGTTAATGGACTGACCGGGAGGAATTACGTAGCGTCCTAGTTCATTGGATAAAAAAGGACCTACCTGCAAAGGCATAGCCAATAAGGTTGTGCTACCCGTGGGGGCAGCTGCGGAGAATCGTACTGTTGCAATACTGGTGTTACTGCTTGATAAATTATTGTTTACGGGTGTTAGAGTGGTTGGTGATGTTATCGTTCCGTTTGTGCTTAGACTCATACTGCCGCTAAAGGAAGAGAGCAGATTTAGTGCGATGGTTATTCCGCCGGAGAGCCGTGATATATATACAGTTTTACCGCTCCCGGCGGGGTTTGTCAGTTGTACAGTAGCAATAACACTGCCACCCAGCAATCCTAGTGTCGTAGAGTTGGTTGAACCTGCATTATACAGATTTCCCGTACTGCCGGCATTTGTCTCAGGCGGAGCGACAATGCCGGGTGAAGTAAACGTGTTTGTGATGGAAGTATAGACAGGGCTGTTCTGCGGGTTGAATACGTTATGATTCGGCATTGTACATACACCGCCCTTTCTTCAATATACCATTCAGAATTCCCACCAGGAAAGATTGATTGCCGCGGTTTGGGAACCCGTTCCCACACTAATGGTTAACGTCTGCCCTGGAGGGACGATGATTGAGCCGTTCAGGTTTAACATATAGATGCCTGCCGTAAGGGGGATGCTGATCAGGCTTGTGAATGTTCCCGTTAACGTTCCTGTATTTTGTCTCGTTGTCATTACACTTGTATTGGCATTACCTAGCAATGTGTTGACCGGAGCAGATGTAGTGCCGCCCGTTATGGTTCCACCGGAGTAGACAATAAGCGTTGCCGCTGCCGTTGTGCCTCCGCTAATCCGGGAGACGTAAAGTGTGCGCCCGCTGCCCGTTGCATTCACTACCTGTAACAGGAGATTTAGTCCAGCTCCCACGCTGACACTGCCTGTTGTTAGTGTAAAAGAGCTGCCTGCCGCTGCCGCTCCTCCCTCTGGAGAGGACTCAATGCCGGGGGCGGAGAATGTATTGGTCAGTTGAGTATATAAAGGATCGTTGGATTGATTAAATACATTGGAATTGGTCAACTAATCCACCTCCAATCTGCATGAATAAAGATAACCAAAGCGAATTTTGGAATGGGCTGCTTTTATGGAAATTTTGAAATAGGAACGTGAAGAGGTTGTACTTACAGTGTATGTGGGGGATGAGGTAAGGGTTTGGGATACAAACAGTAAATCCTCAAATAACGGCGTATGCCGTGCCCGTATTTTACATGCAGGCATACGATGCGGAAGCACATTTTTTAAGGGGAAATCGATATGAGTCGAACAGCGAAGCGTAGCAAGAAGAGAACGAACCAACCAACTAAATATGTCAGCCGTCGCCAAACCCGTCGTTCCTGCCGCGCTAAATTGCTGAAACCTCCTTGTTCTCGGATTACTCGTCCCCGGTTCAAGCAGGGTACTTCCTCACGTACGACACTCCCTGGTGCTACTCACTGTTTTACAGAGCATACGTATGTCGGAGCCGAGACAAACGGTAGTATGAATTCTCTTCCGGCTCAAGACACCTCATCGCTCAGTATGTACACATATGGCATTGTAAATCGGGGCGAACATCCGGCTCTTGTGCAGATTCAGATCAGCCCTAATGCCAGGGACTATGCTGTGGACAGCCAGGAGGTGATCGCCGGAGGCCAGACCAAAGCGCTGGTGCCGCTGCGATTCCTGCGTTATACCCGGCTGGTTATCCAATCGGTTGAACCGGATCAGCCGACCCGGCTCGATGTTTATTTTCAGGCGCAGCGTATGCCGTAAGAACGTGGAATACAACTGATTTGACCAGGGAGGAGGACGAGGCATATGCCTAACTTTACAACGTTTAATACGAATCCGGATAATCTCAGAACCTTGATTTTTGGTCAAGATAGTACAGGCACAGCCCAGCCGGTTCACACCGATACAAGCGGTAACGTAATCGGAATTATTTTGGATGGTACGATCAGTAATATATCAGGTCTCACTACCGTTACCATTAATGCCGGAACCATCACAAATATTCTGAACGGAACGATTACCAGCGTCCTCGGAGCAACGATCACGGCGGGTACAATTAACAGCGTGCTTGGCGCAACCATCACAGCTGGAACATTGACGAACCTGCTCAATGGTACGATCACCAGTGTTTTGGGAGCCACCATTACTGCCGGAACGATCACGAGTGTACTCGGGGCAACCGTGACGGCGGGCACATTAACGAACCTGCTCAATGGTACCATCACCAGCGTGCTTGGAGCTACAATCACCGCAGGAACGTTGACCAACTTGTTGAATGGTACCATCACGAGTGTACTCGGAGCGACGATTACAGCCGGAACGATCACCAGCGTGCTTGGAGCCACGGTGACCGCAGGAACGCTGACGAACTTGCTGAACGGTACCATCACGAGCGTACTCGGAGCGACGATTACCGCAGGAACGATCACCAGCGTGCTTGGAGCCACGGTGACCGCAGGAACGCTGACGAACTTGCTGAATGGTACCATCACGAGTGTACTCGGAGCGACGATTACCGCAGGGACGATCACGAGTGTGCTTGGGGCTACGGTGACTGCAGGAACGCTGACGAACTTGCTGAATGGTACCATCACGAGTGTACTCGGAGCGACAATCACAGCCGGAACGATCACGAGTGTGCTTGGAGCAACAATCACGGCGGGTACAATCACCAGTGTCTTGGGAGCTACCGTGACAGCCGGAACGTTGACCAATTTGTTGAATGGTACCATTACCAGCGTATTGGGAGCCACCATTACAGCGGGTACACTCAGCAGCGTAACGTCCATCTCGCAAAAGAGCTTTCAGGAATCACAGCTTCTTAGCACGCCGACGGCAAACACGTTTACACCTCTTCCGGCGGTCACGACGAGTGTGTTTGGCACTTATTCTTTCTTTGTATATAACAGGGGGCCGGGGCTTAACCGGGTTGATGCCCGCGTCGAAATCAGTGCTAACGGTACCAACTGGTACGATGATGTGGACACGGTGACCGGGATTTTGCCAGGTTCGGTGGATGTTCTGGTGCCGCAGCGTTTTCTCAAATATACACGTCTTTCCTACCGCTCCAGTCTGCTGGGAGCACCCAGCACGATTGACGTGTTCTTCAATGGACAAGGCACATAACCAGGTTTATCGTCATATAGGTACATGGAGTCCCTTTGATGGGCTTCATGTACTTTTTTTTGCATTGGAGGTGGCTGCATATGCAGAACAGGTTACTCGGAATTCATATGATTGTGCAAAATGAAGAACATCAACTTGCCCGCTGTCTCGACAGCTTCAAGCCGATTGGCAGCGAATGCTTCATTACAGATACCGGCTCAACAGATCGTACACCGGAGATCGCCAGACATTATGGAGCAACGGTGCTTCACGCCCGTTGGGAAGATGATTTTGCATATGCCAGAAATATAAGTTTGCCTCTCGCGAGCACAGAATGGATTCTGTGTCTGGACGCCGATGAGTATGTCATACAGGGGTTGGAAGAGCTTTTGAATTATCTTCCCAAGGTCCATAAGAGCGTTTCGAGACTGCGGATTACGATAGAGAACCGAATTGGTGAGGGAACGGGAGAGAATGTCATCTTCCATCCTGTGCGTCTTTTTCGCGCTCAACAAGGATATCGGTATGCGGGGCGTATCCATGAGCAATTGGTTCGTAGCGGTAGAAGGGATGGTGGAGAACAGGAAGGAGACGATCCGGACATAAACGACTTCTTTACCCGTGAAGAAGGCTGGATTGCTGAGCATGAACCCCTGGCTCCACTGCGTTTGGTCCATGATGGTTATCTGCCGTCCACGATTGCTCAAGGACATAAACCATTGCGTAATCTAAAGCTTTTGCAGCGGGAACTAGCCGATCATCCGGGGCAGCCTTTCCACCTCTATAATGTGGGGGTGACGTACTGCCAGCTAGGTCATATCAAACAGGCAGCAGAAGCCTTTACTGAATCCTTTCTTCATACACCGCTGCACGCGCCGTATCGCTCCACCCTGGTTCGGGACTACGCCAAGGTTCTTCTGGCGATGGGACGCTATGACGAAGCTCATGGGCTGTTGGCGGGAGAAATACAGCGTTATGCGGAGTATGCCGACCTGCATCTGATATATGGAGAGATTTTGGAGCAACAGGGTCTAGAGGAGAGGGCCTACAAATCCTATGCAAGAGCAACAGATTGCCGGGAGGGCTTCGATGGAGCTGATCTCAAGGGCGAAAGCAAGGCAGAGATTCGAGGCATACATCAGCAGGCAATTGAGCAAACAGGTAAACCGGATAGCGTTGAATTACGTGAGGGCAAGTCCTTTGATGAAGTCCAACAAGAACCGGCCCAAATGGAAAGACATTACGTAACGGACGTAGGTTGCGATAGCTACAAAGCCTATACATCCATGGGAAGGCTTGCACAGAAAAGAGGCTTTCTACAGGAGTCTGCTCATCTGTACAGCCTGGCTCTGAGCAGCGAGATCACGTATGCTCCTGCATGGACAGGGTTAGCCGATGTATTGCAGCAATGCGGAGAGACGGATGAGAGCATAGCAGAGACTTTACTTGCACACTGGAAAGAGCATTCAAAGAAAGAGGGCTCAAAGAAAGAGGATTCAGATCCGAGCGTAATAACATACGAGGATGATCTGGCGCTTGTGGTTTACGCACTTGCCTCCAGCGGTGCATATGGGCAGGCATTGAACTTGCTACATGGAGATGCCCGAAATACGCGTATAGAACATGAAGATTATCTGTATTGGATGTTATGTGCCAACAGGGTTTCAGATGCGCTGCAGTATGTGCAGAATCAGTGGAGTGAGGAGCATCGTGCGGGTGTAAACCTCCAGCCTGAGCAACGATTGGATTTGGCATTGACCTATTGGGCAAATGAGTTATCTGTATCCGAATCATTTATGGCAGCAGCAGAACCACAGGAGAGGGAAGGCTGGAGACTGCTGAATGACCTGTTGGATACGGGGAAAAGGGTGCATGTCGAGGATGACAGAGATGGAAAAATAGTTCACCAGACGCTCCAGGCTGCAACGGAGCTAAGTAAGAACATATGGATTCGGGCAGTGCAGACGGGGCAACTGGCGTTTGCCAGGATGCTGTATGAGAAGGTGGCTGCTATTAACCCTGAACACCACGAAAATGGTGTTCATAGCCGATGGCTGGCCGCGGCTCTTTACCGCCAGGGATACACCATGGCGGCTGCAGAGCTGCTGATTCAATCTATGTCACAAGGCGATATGGATGCGGACAGCCTCTTCTACCTAGGGGAAGCCGTTTATGCCAAAGGGCACTATGATCAGGCCTTAATTCTTTTCCAGCAGGCATTGGAGAAGGATTCAGAACAGCGGCAGGCGAGTGCTGGAGCTGCTGTCTGTTATATGCAGCTGGCGCTGGGGGTTATCAGACAGGAACGAACTCGATCTCCCGCTGATAAGGTGCTTATGGCACAACAGACTGTTTTGGAGCAGCAACTACGCACCGCAGAGGGTATCCCTTGGCGCACGGTGTTCTGTGCAAGGGAGAGGAGGAACCAGCTTGCCGACCAAGCACATTTCATTATGCATGATCGTGAAGGATGAAGAAGAACTGCTGCCTCATTGTCTCGAAAGTGTCCGCGGGGCGGTGGACGAGATTATTGTTGTGGACACCGGTTCGTTGGACCGAAGTGCTGCCATTGCCAGGGAATATGGGGCAGTGGTTGTGCCTTTTAAGTGGAGCGACGATTTTGCCGCGGCACGGAACGCTGGCCTGGAGCGAGCATCGGGCGAATGGATTCTTTTTCTGGATGCGGACGAGGCGCTGGATGAGATTGCACGGGAGCAGATCAGAAGCTGGACGGCAGCCAGCGGATGTGACGGATTGTTTTTAAATATCCATAACTATACAGGTTCGGGTCAGCAAGGGGTGACGGTAAATCCGGTATTGCGCCTCTTCAGGAACGAGCCGGAGCATCGGTTCGAGGGTCGGATTCATGAGCAGATAGCGGTGGCAATCTGTCGGAAGAATCCTCAGGCTGCTTTTCACGTGACAGATATGATCATTCACCATTACGGGTATCAGACAGCCATCGTGGAGCTCAAGGATAAGGTGAACCGGAATTTACGTTTGCTTCAACAGGCGGTGGAGGAAGAGCCGGAGCAGCCGTTCCATCACTATAACCTGGGCGTCGAGTATCTGCGGATGGGGGAAACGGAACAGGCGCTGAAGACGTTTGGCGTAGCTAAAGCGGGAATTGATCCCACCCTGACAAGTTATGCACATCTGTTGTTCAAATATGAGATTCGCTGTTTCCAGCATTTGAGTCGCTGGCAGGAAGCATTGGATCACATCCATGCTGCTCTTGAACTCTTCCCAGAATACACGGACCTGCTGCATCATCGCGGAGTATGTGAGGAGGCGTTGGGCGAGACCGAAAAGGCAGAGCTATCGCTGCGTGAAGCAGTTCGTATGGGACCGCCACCACCCATATTTCATACAGAAGAAGGAATCGGAACCTATCAAACCTGGTATACGCTGGGGAGGCTGCTGGAAGGTCGGGCGGACCTTGAAGGCGCAGTGGATGCTTATGTGGAAGCAGTCCGTGCCAAATCGAGCCTGCTGCCGCCGTTGTACCGGATTTTTCGGATCATGCGGATTTCCGGTCAAGAGCAACATCTGGTGGAGCTGATTAAGGAGCGATTTGCAATCACTTCAGAAGAGGCGATCCAGAAAGTATTGGGCATTCTGGAGCAGTGCCGTTGCTATGATACAGCTGTGCAGTTGTTGCCAGACATGTCTTCACATCCTTCAGCGGAGATGAGGGGGAGGTTATCCATGGCTGAGGCTCTGCTCCAGATTCAACAGGGGAAATGGAACAAGGCACGCCTTAAGCTGGATGCGGTACGGCGAAAAAAAGGAGAGCTTTCTGTACCAGCTGCCCATTGGATGGAGCGACTAAACTGGATTGAAGGAAGACCAATAGAGGGGAAAGATCAACTGACTGCGTGGCTGTATCGTCAATCGCAACCGGGTAGGAAGTCGGAGCGATATCAACAGACAGAACGAATCGGGAGTTCACAAGCCGTTGCCCAAAATGACGACTCAAACGTGGCTGCTGGAACAGCGTATAATGGCTGGCAGGCAATAGGACTGATGATGGAGGGGTGTGTGCAATCCGGGAAATGGGGTGTACTGCATGCGCTGGTTCAGCTTGCTCAGGGACAGTTGGCAGAAGGAGTGTCTCCATTGGTGGAAGGCAATCGGCAGGAAGCGGGAGAGCTCTTTGTCGGAGCCTCCGATTCACGTGTGGGAACCAGCTGGCTGGTGAAAGGGCTTGTCAGTGCTGCCGATCATCACCTGGAGGCGTTCGCTCAAGGAACAGAAGGTCAGCGACATCGTTGTTGGCCTGTGGTTCAGCAGATTAGACTGGATTTACCGGGGCCGGATGGTTTTGAGTTTTGAGGGTTGAATGAAAGAGAGCAGAACCCCGTATAGGAAGGACGGAGGATGAACATGCAGACAGGAATCAGCCTGTGCATGATCGTGAAGGATGAGGCCCGGTCGCTTCAGCGGTGTCTGGATGCCATTCAGGATGTTGTGGATGAGATCATCATCGTGGATACGGGATCAACGGACGAGACGATCGACATTGCCCGTCGTTATGGTGCGATTGTCATTAATGCAGCATGGACCGGAGATTTTAGCGCTGCTCGTAACCGGTCCCTTGCCGCTGCGACTCATCCTTGGATTCTGGTACTGGATGCAGATGAAGTCTGGATGCAGACCGAGTACAATCTGGCGGAGATGAAGCGGCTGCTGACCTCAAGTCAGGAAGACGTATGGGGATACTGGATACAGGTCACAAGTTTGCTCGGAATGTCTGGAGAAGAGCGTGTGACGGATGCGGTGTGTCGATTATTTCGGAATGACCCCCGAATTGCTTTTCAAGGGATGATTCATGAAGAAGTGGCATCTTCGATTCTGTCCTTCGCTCCGTGGGGTGTGGTCGATTCCGGGCTTGAGATTATTCATGATGGATATCTGGAGCACGTTATTGTTGGCAAAAATAAACCTGAGCGGAATATGCGGCTGATTCGTTCCGCTCTCCAGCAGTCACCGGATCAACCGGAACTGTTATATGCGATGGCCGCCGAGTGGTTTCAGCAAGCGAGATACGATGAAGCGCTCAGGTTGCTGCAGCCTTTGCTGGCAAAGCTTACGCCGGATTGCGGATATCATTCGGATCTGGTACTCAAAACGGCTTATGCCTGGCGGGAATGCAGCCGCCCAGAGAGAGCATTCGCTATCGTTGAGGAATGGAGGCCGGTGTATACTGACTTCCCCGATCTGCTGGAGCTTGGTGCTGTGTTGGAGCAGGATCAGGGTCGGGATGCTGCGGCGCTCGACTGGCTCAAGCAGGCCAAAGCGGCAGCTTCCACTGCCAGTCGATATACGTCCGTTTCCGGTGCCGGAACGTATCGCAGCCTGACTTTGGAAGGCATGGCCTATGAACGGCTGGGCTGCGGGCAGGAGGCAGCTAGGGCCTATACCGCTGCGCTCGCTGTACAGCCCGGCAGCTTGCAAGCATGGCAGCGGCTGTTACTGCTGGCCGCAGCTACCGGGCGGCCAAACGCCATCGCAAGCGCAGCCCAGCGAATCAGCCTGCCGCCTGCGGCCTGGCAGGCGCTGATCCCGGCCGCGCTGGATGCGCATCGGCCGGAATGGCTGCTGCGCCACGCGGCATCGCTGCCCGCCGCGCTGCGGGCGCAGCCCCTCGCCGCCGGGCTGGCGCTGACCCAGCTCGGCGAGGACGCCGCTGCCCGGGCGGCTTTGCAGCCCTGGGCGACGCATGCGCAGCACGGGCCAGAGGCGGCGCTGGCGCTGTGGGCGCTCGGCCACAAGCAGCCCGGCGAGCATCGCGCCAGTGCAGCGGCGGGCTCAGCGCAAGGCTTCGCACTGGCGCCAGCGGCGTGGCGTAAGGCGCGCCAGCAGGCAGCCGCGCCCGCCGCAGCCCGCGCAGCCGATGCGCTGCTGCGCGGCGCCACGGCCAGCAGCGCCGCGCCAGCGCCGCAGGCCGTGCACGCCGCGGCGCTTGCGCTCGCGCGCGTAGGCGCCTGGGCCGCATGGCTGCGCCTGCTGCAGGCCCAGGCGCCCGGCCAAGCACCGGCGCTGCTCGCGGCGCTTCCGCCTGCGGCCCGCTGCGGGCTGCTGCGCGCGCCCGCAAGCGTGCGTGAAGGGCTGCTTGCGCTGTTCGGCACGCCGCATGGCATGCAGCAGCCCTTCACGCACGAAGTGCCCGCCATGGTACTGGCGGGCACGCTCGCTTTGCTCGCCGGGCGGCGGCGCACTGCGCGTGATTGGGCCGAATCGGCCCAAGTCACTGCACGGCAACCTGCCGCCTCCGGCAGCCCGGCGACAATCCCGTCGGGCCTGCACACCCTGCTGCGCCTGACATCACCCGGCGCAGCATCCGCCGAAGCGTACGTAAACCAGTGCAGCATGCTGCTGGTTTATCTCTAACGCTTAGGCAATCCAAGGGGTTTAAGGATTTAAGGATATAGAGTTAATCTCAATCCATGCCCTCATCAGTGATCCCATTTATCCATCCCAATTATTCCTTACGGATCACAGCACGAAAACAACGGATTACCGGCCCATACATGTCAGACCAGATGGCATCCTCCGGTTCTTTCACGCTTAGCTTGCCCTCGATCGTCAGTCCGGTGACAGCCATAATAGTCTCCAGCAGGTCCGGACGCATCTCGGGCACATCAAACGTGGCGATCAACCGTCCGTCTGGCTTCAGCACCCTGGCGAATTCGCGAAAGGCCCGCAGCATCGTGCCTGTATCCAGATGCTCCAGCACAGAGATACAGAATACGCTGTCAAACATCTCGGATTCATACGGAAGCTGAGCCAGGTTGGCCTGCGCAAGATGCAGTCGGTCCAGGCTCGATTCCGGCAGGTCGCGTGCGGCCTGCTCGCCAAAATCAGAAGCGATATCCAGCCTGATCGCTTCTCTGGACAAAATACGCTCATCCCAATCACAGGCATAAACTTCCCGGCAGTGCTCTGCCAGCCAAAATTTGAATGGATGGGATATACCACAGGCAGCGTCGAGTACGACGTCCTCCTGCTGCGCAAACTGGCGTGCCCATTCGTACTCGTACGGACGGCTCCACCACGCAGGATGCAGTGGAAAAACCAATGTATCCGTTTTGGGATCACCCTCCCGAATGTATCTTGATTCCATGAAATCCGTTGCATTTGGCGTATCCCTCATCCCCGAATTCCCTCCTTTAATCCTGCTTCTGCCAAAAAAGATTCCAATACCGAACTCCACCTGCGCCGCCAGTGGGATATGTCGTAGGACAGCGCTGTCTCGCGGGCATAGATACCCAGCCGCTCCCGTTCGGCCCTATCTTGAACGAGACGCACCAGCGCGGCGGTCAGCGCTTCTTCCCCTGGAGGCACCAGCAGTCCGTTGAAGCCATCCTGAATCAAATCATTCAGTCCGCCAACATTGGAAGCAACAACCGGAAGCCCACAGCTCATCGCCTCCAGACAAGCGTAGGACGTTCCTTCCGAGAAGACGGTCGGGATCACGGCGATATCTGCCTGATGGTAGGCCTCGCGGATATCCCGAAAATCATACGTGCGATGTTTGATTCGATCTGCATGGGGGTGCGTGCGATGCCAATACCGGAAGGAGCGGCCCACCGTGCTGCCTTCAACCAGCTCTCCAGCAAATTCGACCTCCAGATCGGGAAAGGCACCAAGCAGTCGGTCAGCTGCCAGCATCATCGGAATAATGCCCCGTTCCATGCTGATCCGACGCGGATATAAAATACGCAGTGGACGCGAAGGGCTCACTTGAATCGCAGTTGTTACATCTTCATCCTGCTCCTTCAAATAATCATCCGATAGATCATTTGGCTGCCGACCAGCTAGCCCCTGTCTAATATTTGCTGAGTCCAGTTCTTCAGCGATTACTGTCACCTCGGATCTGTCCGCCCGCACCATGCCGTTTCCAACGTTTCTTTCCCCCACGGATGACGCAGCATTCAACCCCGAGATGGCAGCTTCAGCATGCTCTTCATGGCCTGCAAGATCTTTCTTCCATGCTGCCAGCCATTCTTCTTCCTGTTCATGCTCGAACGTACGCCTTGGCGGAGCAGGTGTGAAGTAGGAGGTATCCACTGCATTGGGAATGAGCACGACCTGACCTGGATCGGCAAACGTACAAGCAGCACGGCAAAAGGTCTGAAAATGTGAATCCACCGACACGATGCGTACAAGTCCATCCAGTGCCAGTTGAATATGCTCCGCGACTTGCTGCTTGGTCCCCAGCGGCAGCGCGGGACGATCCCAGTTAATCCCGTGGCAGATGCCGAGGCTGCCCGGCTTGTAGGCAATGGGCTGCCACAGGCAGCTTGCATAGATCACAGGCCCTCGCGCTGCGGCAGCCATTCGGGCAAAAGCTTCGGGCACATCATTCATATCGTAGGCATACCCGTATACATCGATCTGTTCCGTACGAGTCTGAAAAGCTTCAAAATAGGACAACTGATGGACCTCGGGGATGTGTCCCAATCCGCGGATTACACTGCACAAATCCAGGACGTAACGCTCCAGACCGCCCCCGAACACCCGGCTGAATTCCCGGTTATATCCGTCGGTGAAGCTGTGTGTCAATATGCTGACCACGCCCATCTCACTGCTCCTCCTTCCACGGAATCAGCCTTGGCTCCGGATCAAGAATCGATTCATAGTGTTCCAGGCTGCCCCACTCGCCGTGTGGATCAATTCGTTTATAACGCAAATATTTCCGAACCCGATCCTCCAGACTTCCTGCCCAGCCAAGATGCTGGACTTTCAATTCCGTGCTGATTCCGGGCAATACAGTGCAGGGCAAGGGAAGGCGAGGCACATGATGATTTTGCTGCGGGTAAAAGTAAGGGTAACCCGGCATATATCGGACCAGGGAAGCGGTATGACGTCGGTGAAGCCCCCAAAGGTCATCCTCCCGATAGTGGGTTCGTCCGCCCCACATATCGTAGAAACGGAAAGCGATCCAGTCCGCATGGTCCTGGTTAATCAGAGCGCGTATCGCTTTCTTCGCATCTGTGCTGTATAGCTCATCAGCATCAACCGATAGCAGCCAATCCGGCGAGGTACCTGCTGCTGCTTGCCATAGAGCGTTACGTAATCGCCATTCCTCCGCAAATAACGGCTTCTCCAGCACTTCCAGACGAACAACCCTTGGATAGGCTCTGCATATATCAGGTGTTCCATCTGTGCTGGCATCGTCCACAATGACGATCTCATCCACAAATTCACTTAAATCGTCCAGCACCTCCTCCAGATATCGCCCGCGCTCGTTGCGTACCTGAAGCATGGCGGTCAGTTTATTGCCCTGACTTTTACGAACGCGACGAACGGAAAACGGCTCTCTGAATTGGCCTATATCTCTGTGCTTTACAGCATCCTGGTCCCCTGGGTGCTCTGTGCTATATCTTTGATGGGTTTCACTTCGGATATCCAACGGACTCAGCGCATTTTCCAGATGCTTATCGCCAGTTTCCAGTGGCTCAGCGTGTGGTGATTCCGGCGCTTCCGTTAGAGTATGAGTTGTTTCGGATCGTATATCCTTATGCACCATCGGTCCATTCACATGTTGTCTGCGCTTCTTCGGGTCCAGCATCATGGCACCTCCCCCAGCAATTGCTGGACGGCTTGATCCAACAGCTCCATCTCGACGATTCGCGCAAGAACATCTTCATCCTCCAGTGCCGTCTCCAGAAATTGTCTCACCGCCCCGTGACGTTCTCCGCGCAGAGCCAGAGCCAGACCTGATAATTGCCGATAATCCTGTCGGCTGGGGCTATCCTGAATATCCACTGCATGCACCAAATCTAATGCATCTTCCACACGTCCAGTCTCCTGATAGATACGAAATTTCCAATGCCGTGCCGTTTCGCCTCCGAGTTCATCCAGAATGTGCAATGCGTTTCCATAATCATCATTCAGACGCAGCAGTTCTGCCCGGACAAGCTGTTCCTCCCCGGCCTCCAGCCAGCGACAGAGTTGTTCATAATGGTGCCGTTCCTGCTCGTTACCTGCGCTGATTCCATACACCTGCAGCGCGTTCTCGATTTCCCCGGCCCTTGCATGAATCGCGGAGAGGAATCGATAGTGGGAGCTTACGCAATCATTGCGCCCGTTTAATACGGCGTGAGAGAAGGCCTCCTTGAGTGAAGCGGCCGCTCTGGAATCCTCTAGCACATATTCATAGGCTGCCAGCAAAAAGGAAATCGTCTCATGCGCTCCAGCTTTGGACCGAAGCTGACGATAGAAGTCGGCCCGCACACTGCATTGCAGCTGGGTGACCGTATCCTGAACACCCGAGAGGGTCTGTCGCAGCGCATGCAGGAATAGCAGTTCATAGTCCCGGAGAGGGACTTCGAGGTTATCCTTTTGCATGACGCCAGCAGGGGAGGAATCCTCTCCATTCAGCCAGATGACACGTACACCCTGGAATACCAGCTTCATGTAGCGTGTTTCTGAAGTAGTGCCCACCAGATCGGCGATACCGACCAGTCTTGAAATACAGCTCTCCCATAAGGGGGACTCGGCTTCTTCACCAACCGGCTCGGGAAGAAGTACAATACAGAGCTCCGGATGGAGCGAGGCTGTGGCGGTAAGCCAGTAGGGATGAGCAACCACAGCAACCGTATGGGGCTCCTGCAGCAATTGTTCTGCTTCGGGAAGCGTGATGACGGTGATATTCGCAGGCATTTCCTCGGAGCGCTCCAGACTGCTGACATAGTAGACAGGCCCTTCCGCAACCATCAGAGCAGCGATGTCTGGATAAGGAAAAGCAGACCATCCTCCCTTCCGGGGAAAAAGAATATAACGAAAGGCAGGCAGGTCCGTACTTGGCTGTTCTGCATCTACCCCTTGATGAGGCTCCGGGTCCGGGATCGGAGACAGCTCTTCCATCGATGAATCACCTCACTTGATTTGCATTTTTGTCCGTTCATGGATTGAAGCAGCACTATCTGATGAATATCGGATTGGCGCTGCTTTGAATGATATCAATGAATCGATTGATTCAATATGTAATGCCCATTTTGCCCAGCGTATTTTATGCCTGACACTAACATATGGGCGTTCCGTCCCAAACATGAGCATCTTCCGTGAATAGACGAAGCTGGCAAGCCCAAAGATTAGGTTTAATTTTTTCTATTGTGTGACCATCGTCACTTTTTTTTGCTGTCATGGCAGGGTTTGTGATAATTGTCACATGTATAAAATAGTCTATCTGGCACAATACGTTCATCAATACGTGTTTGGCTGACAGAAACGGAAGAAGGGGCTTCAATGCCAAATACGAAAACTGCGATATGAACAGAAAGAAGGGGTAACGGTATGGATCCGATTATGTTATCGCGTATCCAATATGCGCTCACAACGATTTTCCATTTCTTTTTTGTGCCGCTGTCCATCGGTCTTGTGCTGCTGGTAGCGATTATGGAGACGTTGTACGTAGTGAAGGGTAAGGAAGTTTACAAAACGATGGCCAAATTCTGGGGCAAACTGTTCCTGATTAACTTCGCCGTTGGTGTAGTCACAGGCATTCTGCAAGAATTCCAGTTCGGCATGAACTGGTCGGAGTACTCCCGTTTTGTCGGGGATGTATTTGGTGCGCCACTGGCTGTAGAAGCCTTATTGGCGTTTTTTATGGAGTCTACCTTTATTGGACTCTGGATTTTCGGATGGGATCGTTTGTCCAAAAAAGTGCACCTAGCTTGTATCTGGCTGGTATTTGTCGGCACATTCCTGTCTGCGCTCTGGATTCTGGCAGCCAATTCATTCATGCAGCATCCGGTTGGCTTCGAGATTAATAATGGCCGCGCCGAGATGAATGATTTCTTTGCACTGATTACGAATGGTCAACTGCTGGTAGAGTTCCCGCACACGATCTTTGGTGCCCTGATGACAGGTGCATTTGTGGTAACGGGAATTAGTGCATACAAGTTGATGAAGAAGCAGGATGTGGAGATTTTCCGCAAATCGTTCAACATTGCCATCATTATTGGCCTGGTTTCCTCGCTGGGGGTTGCCTTCTCAGGTCACTTCCAGGCGCAATATCTGGTGGAGACGCAGCCAATGAAAATGGCAGCCAGTGAAGGAACATGGACGACGACGGAAGACCCCGCACCATGGACCGTGGTAGCCTTTATTGACCCGAACAAACAGGAGAATTCCGGCGAGATCAAAATCCCTGGATTGCTCAGTTATCTGTCCTATAGCAAATTTTCCGGCAGTGTCAAAGGCATGAAGGAGCTGCAAGCGGAGTATGAGCAAACGTATGGACCAGGGGACTATATTCCACCGGTACGGACGACGTTCTGGAGCTTCCGCATCATGATTGCTGCGGGCGGATTGATGATTTTGCTAGCGATATACGGTACATTCCTGGCGATGCGCCGTAAGTTGGAGGGAGCAGGCAAGTGGTTTATGCGTCTGATGGTGTTTGCCATTTCCCTCCCGTTTATCGCCAATACGTCGGGCTGGATTATGACTGAGGTGGGAAGGCAGCCGTGGACGGTATTTGGTTATATGACAACCGCAGCCGGGGTATCCCCGAACGTAAGCGCAGGCCAGATTTTGTTCTCCACCATTGCTTTTACCGCAGCGTATACGGTTCTCGGCATTGTGATGGTCTACCTGTTCGTTCGTGAAATCAAGGCAGGGCCATATGCAGTCGAAAAGCCGGAGGAGCATGATGAGTCGGCCGATCCGTTCGGCGTGGATGGGGGTTATTCTGTTGTCACTAAGTGAGTTGTGGTTTTTGCTGATTGCCGTCTTGTTTGTTGGTTTTTTCTTTCTGGAAGGTTTTGATTTTGGTGTGGGCATGTCTACTGCAATGATTGGCAAAACGGATCGTGAACGTCGTACCCTGATCAACTCGATCGGTCCGTTCTGGGATGGCAATGAAGTATGGCTGATTACGGCAGGGGGTGCAATGTTTGCAGCCTTCCCGCACTGGTATGCCACGCTGTTTAGCGGGTTTTATCTGCCGCTGGTCGTCGTGCTGCTGGCCTTGATCGGACGCGGAGTTGCCTTTGAATTCCGCAGCAAAATGAGACATGAACGCTGGCGCAAAACATGGGACATCATCATTGTAGTCTCCAGTGCGTTACTACCATTCTTGTTCGGCGTTGTTTTCGCTACCTTGATGAAAGGCCTGCCTATTGATGCGCAGATGCAGCTTCGTCCCGGCTTCCTGGACATCGTCAATCCGTATACGGTGGTAGGTGGGTTGAGCGTGACGTTGTTGTGTCTGGTGCATGGTCTGCTGTTTGCTTCCTTGCGGACCGTGGGAGATCTTAGAGAACGTGCCCTGAATTTGGCCCAAAAACTGATGCTGCCGCTCGCCGCGATCCTCGCGATCTACGCTGTGATGACATACTTCATGACCGATGTGTTCGCCGTACGCGGCTGGGCTCTCTGGATTATGGTTGTTCTGGGTGCTGCTTCATTGGGTCTGGCGGCTTACTTCGTGCGTCAGAAACGAGAAGCCTGGGCCTTCGGCATGACGGGAGCTGTAATTGCAATCGCGTTTGCCTCCGTATTTATCGGTCTGTTCCCAAGGGTCATGGTGAGTTCAATGGGTTCGGCGTTTGACCTGACGGTCTACAATGCTTCATCCGGTGCATATTCGCTCAAAGTGATGACGATTGTGGCTTGTACGCTGCTTCCGTTTGTACTCGGCTATCAGATCTGGAGTTATTACATTTTCCGCAAACGTCTGAACGATCACCATCACCTGGAGTACTGACATGGGACGGGGGCTGTTGAAGCTGCCGGGCATCCGGCCAGTACTTGTGCTGGCCTCAACGCTGGTACTGTTGCAGGCGATGACGATTATCATGCAGGCCAAATGGCTGGCACAGGCGATTACGGCATTGTTTGAAGGTTCACCCGTAACAGAGCAGTACTCGGTACTGCTGTTGTTCCTGGCCGCTTTTGCCGCCCGCTATGCCCTGTCGTTCTGGTTGCAGCTCATCGCTTCGCGGTACGCGGAGAAGACAGGAAACGATCTGCGCAGACAGATGGTGGAGCAGTGGTTCCGGCTGGGGCCGCGTTTTGCCAAAACGGAAGGAACAGGGCACCTGGTAACCTTGGCACGCGAAGGAACAGCCAAGTATAAGACGTATCTGGAACTGTTTATTCCCCGAATGCTAGGGATGGGGTTCACGCCAATCGTTATTCTGTTCTATGTCTTCAAGCTGGATATGATGTCCGGGGTTATTTTGACGTTGACGCTGCCGATCCTGATTGTGTTTATGATTTTGGTGGGACTGGCTGCACAACGCAAGATCGATGGACAGTTCAAGTCGTACAAAGCGCTGGCCAACCATTTTGTGGATACGCTGCATGGACTGGAAACACTCAAAACACTGGGACAAAGCGGTAAGCATGGAGAAACGATCATTCGGGTCAGTCAGCGTTATCGCAAGGCCACGATGTCTACGTTGCGTATGGCTTTTCTGTCCTCCTTCGCACTCGATTTCTTCACCATGCTGTCGGTGGCTTCGGTGGCGGTTGGCTTGGGGCTGCGCCTGACGGAAGGACATATGCTGCTTGGACCAGCGCTGACCGTACTTATTCTCGCACCGGAATACTTCCTTCCTGTACGAATGGTAGGCGCAGATTACCACGCCACACTGGACGGCAAAGAGGCCGGGGAAGCGATCAGCCAGATGATTGAACGAGGTAAATTGGCCGAACGTAAGCAAAAGGAAGCATACACGAGTGCTGTTATACATGGTGTGTCAGAAAAGAACGGAGAATTCTCTTCGCCTGAGCCTACTTTTGGGCAAGGTGACGTGTCCGCATCCACCATACGGGTGGTTTTACGTGAGGTAAATGCCCGAAGTGGCATGGCTGCTTCCTCATCGAAACCCTCTTGGGAGGCGACGAGTAGACTGGCGCTTACCAACGTACAGGTACGACATCAGGAAGACGGGCCATGCTCGCTGAACGATGTGACATTTCAGGTTTCTGGTCTGGGCAAAGTAGGGATTATCGGAGCGAGCGGAGCAGGGAAATCAACCCTGATTGATGTACTTGCAGGTTTTCAGCAGCTTACTTCGGGTCAGATTTTATATAACGGTCAGCCCTTATCTCCAGAGATGATGGAAGATTGGAGAAAACAAACGGCGGCGATCCCGCAGCATCCAACTATTTTCAGTGGAAGTCTGGTGGATAATGTTCGGTTCTATATGCCCGAGGCTTCGGATGCGGAGGTGGCTGATGCCATTCACGCAGCAGGTCTGCATAAGGTTGCCTCCTCCTTGCCGAATGGGTTGCAGGAGCCGATTGGGGCTGGGGGAAGGCAGCTCAGCGGCGGGCAGGAGCAGCGGGTGGCTTTGGCGAGAGCTCTGCTTAGTGCGCGCCCGATTCTGCTGCTGGATGAGCCGACTGCGCATCTGGATGTGGAGACCGAGTATGAATTGAAACAGACGATGTTACCACTGTTTGAGGGCAAGCTGGTGTTTCTGGCAACACATCGACTGCATTGGATGCCGCATATGGACCGGATTATCGTGATGGATGGCGGTACGGTTGCAGAGACAGGAACACATGAGGAATTGTTGGCCCGACAAGGCGTATATTACCAGATGATTCAGGCCCAGATGGAGGCGGTGTAAGATGAAATCCGGATACGAGCAGACAGAAACAGCCCGAAGCGGGGACAAAAAGAATAGCTGGATCACTCCGTACGTGGCACAGTACCGCTGGAGACTCATAGCAGTCATTGCGTTGGGGATTTGCGCTACGCTATGTGCCGTATTGCTGCTCTTCACCTCCGGGTTTCTGATCTCCAAGTCAGCGCTACGTCCTGAAAATATTTTGATGGTATATGTACCTATCGTGGGTGTTCGTGCATTTGGGATTTTTCGTGCCGTATTCCGGTATGTCGAACGTCTGGCTGGACATGATGCGGTTTTGCGCATACTCGCGGATCAGCGCGTGAAGCTGTATCGGATTTTGGAGCCGCAGGCACTGTTCCTGCGCTCTCACATGCAGACGGGAGACGTACTTGGTGCTCTCGCAGAGGACGTAGAGAGACTGCAGGATATTTATCTGCGTACGGTTTTTCCGGCGTTTACAGCGCTCATGATGTACGGTGGAGCTGTTGTGGCCTTTGGCAGCGTTGATCTGGGATTTGCACTGTGGATAGGGTTGTATATGCTGTTTCTGGTTGCTGTGCTTCCTGTCATTTCCCTCCGAGTGACGTGGAAGTTGCGGGTGCGGCTGAAGCGGGAAAATGCCAAGTTGTACACTCGTCTGACCGATGGTGTGCTTGGCCTCGGGGATTGGATAGCGAGTGGACGAGCTGAAGAATTTATGCGTCGGCAGGATGAGGCTGAAGGTCAGGCAGATATGATTCGACTTCGCTTGCGGCAATGGACGCGCTGGCGTGATCTGGTTGCGCAGTGCGTGATTGGACTAATGGTGGTATCCGTGACCTTATGGGCGGGAAGTGCGGCTTCTGCCGGACAGCTGCCTGCGGTTATGATTGCAGCATTTGTGCTGGTGTTGTTTCCACTCACGGAAGCGCTGCTGCCCGTAGGAGATGCGGTGGAGCATATCCCGCAGTATCGTGAATCGCTGGAACGCTTGCAGCACTTGGAAGGTGGAGAGATTAAACCAGAACAGTCTGGAACCGAAGAAGCGAATGCAGCGGCTGGAGCCAAAGAGGACATGAACTTAGGTGTATCAGGCAGCAATTTGGTAGCTGGACAACAGCGGGGTTCTCTGGAACGTAAGGAAAAAGCTTCGGACCGACGTATCCGCCTGCGCATTCCGCCCAGGCTGCGAGCCGACATTCAGATCGATCAGGTGAGTTATCGTTATACGCCTGATGCTCCGTATGCGGTGCAGGAGGTGTCCCTACATCTTCCTCAGGGTAAACGCTTGGCTGTACTCGGTCGCAGCGGCGGTGGGAAATCAACCCTCATGAAGCTCATTCAGGGAGCGTTACTCCCATCCGCCGGGAATGTATTCATCAATGATCTTCCGGTACAAACGATGGGTGAAAATATAACGGATGTCATTGCGGTGCTGAACCAAAGTCCACATCTATTCGATACTACGGTAGCCAACAATCTGCGGATCGGCCGTCCGAATGCCACAGACGAAGAAATCCAGCGAGTGGCTGCGCAAGTAGGTTTATCCGATCTCATTGAATCTTTGCCGCAGGGTTATCATACCCCGATGCTGGAGACAGGACTTCGTTTCTCTGGTGGAGAAAGACAGCGAATTGCATTAGCCCGGGTGCTTCTTCGCGAAACACCTGTCGTTATTTTCGATGAACCGACGGTAGGACTTGATCCTGTGACGGAACGAGCGCTGATGCGAACCATTCTGGACAGCATGCAGGGCAAAACAATGATCTGGGTCACCCATCACCTGATGGGAGCGGAACGGATGGACGAACTTATTTTTATGGAAAATGGACAGATCACCATGCAGGGTTCTCACGAACAATTGCTGGCCCGGGAAGAGCGTTATCGCCGTCTGCTCGAACTGGATCGACCGGGATGGTCTGATGGGCAGCAACCTGTGGTCCCGCTACCACCTGTAGCCTCCAGATAATAGCGAATATAAGGTGCAGGTGCAGGCAGGGGCGGGTATCGGAAGGGTATGGGGCGTTTGCAGAGGCTTGTGTACGACATGGTAGCTGTTACTCTCTTATAATGTTAGTTCGATTCATCAGCGCATAGCAAAGAGACGAGCCACAGGATCAGTAGGCTCGTCTCTTTTTTCACACCTTTTGTTGAAACGTTTGTTTCTAATATTACATCTCCACCAGCATCAAAATAATGGACGAGAGGCAAAGGCAGGTACTGATAAGATACAGGACGCCAACCACCTGTTTGTGATTCAGGCCAGCACGCAGCAAGCGATAGTGAGCTTGACTTGCATCTGCCTGATAAATGGCTTTGCCTTGAATGAAACGTTTGATGACCACAAAAATGTTGTCGAAGATTGGCACACCGAGCGCCAAAATCGGGATAAAAATAGACAACATGGTCGCTTGTTTGAAAGCACCATCCAGGGCGATGACCGCCAGGATAAAGCCGAGAAACGTAGCCCCTGCATCGCCCATAAACACTTTGGCTGGAGCTTTGTTATATTTCAGATAACCGAGGGTTACACCGACTAGCGTAATGGCCATGAGGGCAGAATCGGTTTGGCCTTTGGTCATTGCAACAATAAACAGAGTAATGGCTGAGATGGCAGACAAACCACCTGCCAGTCCGTCCATGCCGTCCGTGAAGTTAATGACTGTCGTTACACCGAAGATCCACAGGATCGTCAGAATGAATTGCAGCCAGATCGGGAGCATGATGTATTCGGAATTGAAAGGATTTACGAACCCGGTGAACGCAATGCCGGAAGCAAATACGAGCACTGCGGCAGAGACCTGTACGAGCATCTTGGGCAGGGCAGGAAAATCTTTGCCTTTTGTTTTGTACCAGTCATCGACTGTACCAATCGTTAATAGAAGCATTCCGCCGGCGACCAGGGCCGCCGTTTCCCATGAAATTTCTTTCGTAAGAGCAATGTATGTCAGGAAGAATCCAGTAAATATCGCGTAACTTGCCGTCAGTGGGATGGGCTGCCTGTGCAGCTTACGCTCCACATCTTCTCGGGGCTTGTCCACAAAATCCAGCCGATGTGCCAGTCGACCAAGCGGCGGAATAAGCAGAACCACGACAGCAAAAGACAGCATAAAAGCCAGTATGTATACCATAACTTCGCTTGATTCACTCCTATCTACCCATTTCCCCCTATTATACGAGCTAAACAGGAAATCTGTCGATGTCATTATTGTAACCAAAGCTTCTACCCAGATCGTTAGTATGTTCTCCCCTTTGTGAAAAACCAACCACCGGCCACGAACACGATGAAAAGTACAAGATTAAATCCAACACCCTTGAGTAGTGAGCCATTGAATAACAATGCTTCAAAAAAAGAAACAACATGAACGCGTAGCGCAGGAATCGCTGTTCCGGTTGGAATCGCCACAATGATTAGCACCCACAGCAGCCAACCAACAAGGTGGTGGTAGCCGGAGATCAGCATGCTTAGGAGCGCCATCGTCATTAAATAAAAAACGGTTTGATAGAGAAAAGAACCTGCCACGCCAAAGTCATTCCAATGAAACGCTTCTATAAGGTTTATGGTGCTTTTGTGGAGTAGGTTCACTTCGAGTATAGGCCATAAAGAATTAAATAAAGCGAGGGCCACTGCCCACACAGCATAAACGAATTGAAGACCGAAAAAATATTTTTTTCGGCTTGCTCCTAAATGTACGATGCGGTTGTAATAGCTAAGCGGAAGTACGATTGCGAAAATGAGCAAAATAAGCAGCAGCAGGTTGCCATCCGCGATTCCTGTGTTTTGACTGCTGTCTATAAAGAGGCCAACAATGAATTCCGCCAACCTGCCAAGGAGGATTAAAGTAATGACCATCCATATATAAATCCTCATTTGCAAATAGGTCGCCTTTAAATGAACGGTCAATGCACCCAATTTAACGACCTCCTTCGATCAAATACGAAAAAAACTTCTGAAGCGTCAAATTTTCAATAGTTATGTCTAGTTTGCGGGCCTGAAGCCTGTCCTCATCGTTAAATTTTTCGTAGATGGCGGCAAGCTTTCCGTGGCCGTAAGATTCTGTATGTAATACTCGCTTTCCTTTTGTGAACAAAGCTACGGCATCTGAATTTCCACGAATCAAATAAGCTGCCATCCGTATCCGATTCATCTCGTCATGAAGCAGGAGAGAGCCCTCATCAATGATATAGACTCTTTCTGCGATTGGGGCGATTTCATCAATCAAATGCGTAGAAATTAAAATCGTACGAGGATGATTGGCGTAATCCTCCAAAAGCTCCTTGTAAAACCTTTCCCGCATCAATACATCAAGTCCAAGCAACGGTTCGTCAAATAATGTCAACGACGATCGGCTAGACAGACCGATGATGTTTCCTACGAGTGATTCTGTGCCTCTTGAGAGTTGTTTGATTTTTCTGTTGGGATCAAGCTCAAACGTTTGAAGAAGCTTATGAGCAAACGTCCAGTCCCAATTGGGATAGAAATTTGCAGCGAACTGCAAAATCTCAATCAATCTAGCTCCGCCAAATAGCTTGTTATTCTCCCGTACGAAACAGCAATCTTCTGGTAGGGCTCCTTTACCCAACTTTTCACCTCTTATCTCAATGGTGCCGTCATTCGCGAAGAGTCCACCTGCTATGATGTTTAGCAAGGTAGTTTTGCCTGCGCCGTTTCGTCCGAGCAAGCCATAAATAACGTTTTCCTCGAGCTGTATATCCAGATCCCGTAATGCGTAGGTTCGACCATATTTCTTATTCAATTTGTCGCAACTCACCAAGATGCTCACAATGAATTCATTCCTTCCTTAATTGTTTAATCATCTCAATGATATCCTCGGTTGCCAGTTCAAGTTTGTCAGCTTCACAAATGAGATTGGACAGCAATTCCTTATAAAAACGATTTCTTCGCTTATTCTTAATCTTTTGTTTGGCATCAGACGAGACATACATGCCAAGCCCTCTTTTTTTATACAATATTTCTTCATTTACGAGCAGGCCAACTCCCTTCACAACAGTCGCTGGATTGATTTGAAAGAGCTGAGAAAACTGAGCAACGGAAAGAATTTGCTCGTCCTCTCGGTAAGTTCCGTTGAGAATATCGTCCTCAATGATATCTGCTACTTGTTGAAAAATTGGCTGCTTTTCGTCGAAAGTGACGCTCATTACCTCACCACTCAGCATTGTAGTTTGTTACACATCTAGCAGGAAAACATAACTTATATGCGAAAATTTGTCAATAAACAATTAGGTAGGAGTAGATGATGATTTTTTTTACACGGAGTCCAGTTATTGACAATTTGTTGCGGTGGAATTATAGTATGCTACATGAGTGACATACTCATACACTAACATACTTACATAAATAAAAATATACTTGCCAAAGGGAGCACCAGAAGTATGACAAATAGATAACGGGGAGAGAAGAATTTATGAAAACATTAATCGAATTTAAAAGCGTAACGAAAGAATACAAAATTGGTGAAGTGCCGATCAAAGCGCTGAACGGTGTTGACTTTACCATTAACGAGGGTGAATTCGTTGTTGTTCTAGGTGCAAGCGGAGCCGGTAAAAGCACGATTCTCAATATACTTGGTGGCATGGATACAGCAACCTCGGGTAAAGTGACTGTTGGCGATAAGGATATTACTAGCTTCAACGAAAAGAAGCTTACGGGATATCGCGCCGAGAAGGTAGGTTTTGTCTTTCAATTCTATAACTTAATCCCCAATTTGAATGCCTTAGAGAACGTTGAATTCGCCACTGAAGTATGCAAAGACCATTTGGATGCCAAAGAGATATTAAATAAAGTCGGCTTGAAGAATCGGATAAAAAACTTCCCGTCTCAGCTCTCCGGAGGAGAACAGCAGCGAGTTGCAATAGCACGTGCTGTTGCAAAGAACCCTCTGCTATTGCTATGCGATGAGCCCACTGGTGCGTTGGATTATGTAACTGGCAAGTCGGTTTTGAAGCTGCTTCAGGATTTGAATACGGAAACGAAAAAATGTGTTGTGCTGGTCACGCATAACTCTGCGATTGTGCCGATGGCGGATAAAATCATTCGGGTGAAAAGCGGAAAAATTGAAAGCGTAACGGTCAATGAGCATAAACAAAGCGTTGAAGGGATTGAGTGGTGATGAAATTATTCAAAAAATTGATAAGGGATATCAAGCAATCCATCGGTCAATTTCTGGCCTTTGTGTTGGTTATCACCATAGGGGCTTTTTTCTATACGGGGCTGGTTACGTTAAGTAATAACCTTAGCTCTTATTCGAAGGATTACTTTCAAACACATAATTTAAGTGACTTAAACGTTTACTACGACCAAGTATCCAAGCAGGATATGTCGAAGTTGAGTGAAATTGAAGGGATAAAGAAGGTTGAAGGACGGTACACCTTTGATGCGACGCAATCGTTTGGCGATACGAAAGCGACCTTAAAGATCCACTCGATCCCCGAAATCAATAGCATTAATACGCCTACTATAATTGAGGGCAACATTCCGTCTCGCCAGGATCAAATCTTGCTTGATTCCCATTACGCCAAGGAGCACCAGTACAGAGTCGGGGATCAAATGAAGTTAAGCGTCAATAACGAGAATGTGGTATTCACCATTAGCGGCTTGGGCGAAAATGTGGAATATGCCAAAAAGAACGAAACCCAGGATCATAAAACTTCGGGATTTGCATATATGGCTGAAGCGGGAATTCCTCGAATCGCAGGTAACCTTTATTATAATGAGGTTTTGATTGACGCTGAAGAAGGGTACGATATAGACCGATTAGGCCAAAATGTTGAAGCGCAGTCTCAACAACTTTCTTATGTAAGTCAAATAAGTAAAGAGCGAACATTCAATTACTCGCAGCTTCAACAAACAGTCTATAACAATAAATTGATGAGCAAGGTTATTCCGCTGGTTCTCTTTATCATCGAAGCGATCATTCTCTTCCTAACCATGTCTCGAATCATCGATTCGCAAAGGAACCAGGTAGGAATTATGAAGGCATTAGGCGTGAAGAACAGCAGCATTATGCTCCATTACATGGGGTTCCCGATACTTGTCGGTATCATAGGTTCCATTCTTGGTTGTATCATTTCGGCAATCATATTTGTTCCAATGATTGAGGCTTCAAATGCTAGATCCTACTCGTTGCCGAACATAACATTCTCCTTATCCCCCTTCTCGATCATTATGCCTATCCTATTCTCGAGTGCATTCGGCATGCTGGCTTGTTATTTGAGCGGCATAGGTATTCTGCGAGAACACGCAGCACAGGCTATGAGGCCTAAACCGCCAAGGAAGATGAAAAAATTGCTTATTGAACGGCTTCCGAAAGTGTGGGGACGTATTTCCTATAGCAATAAACTTATTTTGAGAAACATCTTTCTTAACAAGCAAAAGGCAATAGCAAGCTCCGTAGGTGTTGTGGTGAGCACAGTGTTGTTAATCACTGCGTTCGGTACTCAAACGTCCTTACAAAGGGTCGCCGACCAGATCGAAGAAGTGAATACTTATGATCTGAAGGTCGAATTTGGGAAAGGGGCAGAGCTAGAAAAGATGGAGTTACCCACCGGGATTAAAAGCAGCTATGTTCAATCAACCTTTCCTGTGGAGTTTACCAAGGGCGATGAACATGAGAATGCCACGTTGACCGTTACGGAGAAGGACAATACTCTTATCCAATTTTTCGACGAAAAAGATAATCCCATGACACTCATGGACAATGGTGTGCTGATACCCAAATCGTATGCAAATCAATATAAAGTTGCGATAGGGGACACGATTCAAATTCGATTTACCGATCCGTCGTTTGAAAATAAAACGGTCGATATGAAGGTTGCACAAATATCCAATCAGTATTCCAATCCATCTTTCTTTTGTTCGATAGCGTATCTGAATAGTTTTGACATCGACTATAAGCCAACATCGATTCTAGTAAAAGCCAACGATGCCGCAGAGCTTCCCAACGTTCGACAGTTTTTTGAACAAGATAACCAGGTAGATACAATCGCGGATAAAGATGATTTGAAAAAGTCCGCACAATTTATTATGAAGCAAAATAGTTTTATCTTCATTATGTTTATCATTAGTGCTGTTATTCTTTCGTTTGGCGCCATCTACACCATATCCTCCATCAACATTTACGAAAGGAATCGTGAGCTGGCTACTCTTAAGGTACTGGGTTATCAAAAATATAAAATAAATCGACTTATCTTTTCCGAGAATATGATACTCACCACCTTTGCGGTCATTATAGCTCTGCCGATCAGTGTATACATGTATTCGATTATTATTGAGGCGTTGTCGAGTACCCATCAACAAATCCCAGATCAAATAAATATTTTGGTTATGCTGGTATCAATCATGATTGCATTTTTACTTACAACGCTCTCTAACTTGATGCTTCAGAGAAAGGTCTCTCGAATTAATATGATTGAATCGTTAAAAAGTTTAGAATAAATCGGGCAATAAAGAGTGAATTATTTCCAATTATATAAAAACGACAAGTGTGATTGATTCCACACATAGTAAGTTGTCCTTCAAATATGTCTTGATTCTTGATGCCTATCGGAAAATTATCGGTCAGTTTTCAGTAAAACACTGCAAGCCTTCGAGCTACAGTGTTTTTACTATATCCACCTAAGTATTTGTTTGTCATTCATATAACCAGGTTTAAGCAGACCTAGGGCTGGTTAAGGTCTTAGAGTTTCTGGGGCAGATAGGAGCCAAAGATGGAAATTGCCGCATCTGCGCTATAACCGTCATCGCCCTGCCAGGTTGCGGCAAAGTGGAAGTCGCTGTACCCACCTCGGCTTTTCCGTGGCGTATCCTGCGGCTCAAGAAGACCGGATGCACCCCAGATTTCGAGGATGGCGTCGCGTTCCTGTTTGCTCGAAGGAAACAAGCCTTTCCACCGTTTTTCTAGCCCGCGTGCGCTCTCATGAGGCTCGCAGGTCTGCGCTGCTTCAAGCATGCTCACAAGTATTGCGATGTCTGCGTCAGTGACTTCATAGGTGGCTTCCTTGCTAGCCAGCAGTAGCTCCAGATCCATCAGGCAGTATAACAGGTTATTATGGCGGACCCCGCCCCATTTCACCCGTTCAAAGTTCAATACGTTCAGATCGACGTCCGTGTACGTCTTGTCCGATTGCAGGTGAAGGAAGTTGCAATCCCCGCAGGAGCTGGTGTTGGCATGCAGTGCACGGCGTTCCTCGTAGGTATGTAAAGGCAGTTGTGATGTTAGAGCCCAGCTGGAAAGCGCGCTCCGCAGATATACTTTTTTGGTAGACAAACTGTGTAAAAATGCCGATACTACCCGTCGCTTGATGGAGTTGTCCTGATGAATCTCATGCAAACGTGCGACAATCTCATCATGGGTAATGGTTAGCGGATCGAACATAACGCCTTTGCTTTTGGCATATTCAAAGTCATCCCCCGAGAAGGGAAGAGATGCTGTTTTCCAGCCGCCGCTTCCCCAGAAGGTGCCCAGCAGAATTTTTGCCGCTTTTTTATCCAAGAAATCATCCTCCTCTATGCAATCCATAAGATGATGTATCGCATGATTCAAGCTTCGTTTTCCTTAATGTACATATTCCTCGGTTGTATTCAGAATCAGTTCAACGAGACCGGGGAAACGGGTGCTCAAGTCTTCCTTTCGCAGAGAATAAAAGTGCTGTTTACCTTCAATGCGAGGCCGGATAAGGCCTGCTTCACGTAAGATTTTGATGTGATGAGACAACGTTGACTTGGAAATATGGTCTACTTCGAAGGCGGAACAGTTTTTCTCGCCAGAGCTGGCCAGACAGTGTGCAATTTTCATCCGTACTGGATCGCCCAGTGCGTTGCAGACCGCGGTCAAATTCAATTCCGAAGCCATAGGTATCGTGGGAGTTTTCATATCTATGACGGTAGCATATTCGACAATCTCTTTCAATGTTTGATTTTTTTCGAACTGAGGGTTGTTCTGGGGACGGAAAGTGTGGTACATTTCATCTCAGTTAGTTTGAAATTTTTCGAAGTGAAATCCAAATCGGCTTATACATCTCAGGAGGAATACTCATGACTACCTTGTTAAACAACTATTTCCGTTTATTTGACGCTTCCCGTACAGACGAACGTGCGATGCAGGATCTGTTGTCCCTGTTTACACCGGATGCCGAGATTGTGCTGAACGGCACCAGCAGAACAGGATTCGATGGTTTTATGAAGGCTTTCTATGAATACAATAGCGATGTGAAACACATGTGGGACGAGTGGAAGCTTCAACCGGATGGCAGCTATCAAACAAACTGGGCGGTATGCGGACAAGCGGCGGACGGAACCGTATATGCCAAAACAGGCATCGATATCGCTCGTGTGAACGAGGCGGGGCAGATTGTATATTTGGAAAATGTGCAGGCAGACAAGGATGCATTCAGTAAATATAACCAGTAATTCGCAGGTAACCTGAAGAGAACCTGTAACTTCACAGCAGCTCCATGCTGTGGAGTTTTGTTATGCCCATATATATTAATCATTATTTTTTTTCAGCATGCTGATTGCACTATTTTGCTTAAACATGCTCATCGGCACGTTATGAAGTGTGAAGGGAGCGAAGGAGTAACGTGGATCATTCTTGATTATACGTTGTGGAAAAAAGTCTGCATGAAAAAGGCCGTCCCCCATTGCACCAGGGGGACGGCCCTCATGAATGTTCATCTGACCGGTCATCGGGATGTCATATGTTATTACGAACCGGGCACAGCCCCCCAGCGGCCATTCTAGAATGGATAGGGTGGACGGCTGCTTCCAACGAACCTCACACACGCTATTGGAGGGTATTCGGCATAATCAAATTTTTAACGAATCTCAGGCAGGCTATTGCCCTGTATTTTCAAATTATAGGCAGATATATGCTTCAATCAGCTGATATAAAGTGGCTGAAGTTCGTTAGAATACTAAATCAAGCAATAAACCTCTAATAAGGTGTACACGGTTCGTTAGAGTATGGCGTTTGGAAGAAGGAAGGCGCGGTCTGTGATGAACCCACCCACTTGCCCACTCACTCACGGCCCAATGCCGCTCACTTCTGCATCGTTTTATTCTGAAAAGCAGCGATATCGGCATACTCCTCTTCAAACTTGCGGGAGATGCGGATGAAGATCGGCAGCAGTTCGCGATAGATGCGAACGCTATCCGGGTCTGGCTGATGCCGATGCGTCGATCCAATCATGCCGGAGACGGCACTGAGGGAATCGATGCGGCCAAGGGCATATAGCCCCAACACAGCTGCCCCGAGGCAGGAGCTCTCGATACTTTCGGGAATGATAACATCCTGATCGAAAATATCAGCCATCATCTGCCGCCATAGCTCGGAACGGGCGAAGCCGCCCGTAGCCTGAATTTTTTTGGGGCGCCCGATTTTCTCTTCAATTGCCAGCATGACGGTATACAGGTTAAACAAGACACCCTCAAGAGCAGCGCGAATCATATGCTCCTTCTTGTGATGCAGCGTCAGGCCAAAAAATGAGCCGCGTGCATTCGGATTCCATAGTGGAGCCCGCTCACCGGTCATGTACGGATGGAACAGCAGGCCTTCCGAGCCTGGGGGTACATTTTCGGCGACACGGGTCAATACTTCATACGGATCAATCCCGAGTCGTTTCGCTGTTTCTACCTCGGACGCTGCAAATTCATCCCGTATCCAGCGGAAAATGACTCCGCCATTGTTGACTGGACCGCCAATTACCCACACATCCTCAGTGAGCGCATAACAGAAGAAACGCCCTTTCGGATCGGTGACTGGCTTGTCCACGACGGTACGAATCGCTCCGCTGGTTCCGATAGTGACGGCCACGACGCCTGGATCAATGGCATTTACGCCCAGATTGGAGAGCACGCCGTCACTTGCCCCGATGACAAATGGCGTCGTATCCGCAATACCCATTTCCTTGGCATACTCAGGATTCAAACCTTTCTTGAGGACATGTGTCGTCGGCACAAGGCGGGACAAATGATCCGGGGTGATGCCTGCGACATGTAGAGCTTCCTCGTCCCAGTCGAGCTTTTCGAGATTCATCATTCCCGTGGCAGAGGCCATGGAGTGGTCAATCACATACTCGGAGAATAATTTATAAAATACGTATTCTTTCATGGAAATAAATTTGTGCGTCTGTTTGAACAGTTCCGGTTGATCTCTGGTTAGCCACATGATTTTGGTCAGAGGTGACATCGGATGAATCGGTGTACCGGTTCTCAAATAGATTTCGTGACCGTTCATTTCGGTTTTGAGCGCTTCCGTCCACTCGGCACTGCGATTGTCTGCCCAAGTCATTGCCCGCATCAGCGGTTTGCCGTGTTCATCCACAGGCAGAATGCTGTGCATGGCTGAACTGAACGACACAAACAGGATTTCATCCGGTTTGATGCCCGCCTTGGAGGTCGCTTGTTTAACCGATTCAACTACCGCTTTGAAAATATCTTCCGCATCCTGCTCTGCAATCGCAGGGGTAGGGGTATACAGCGGGTAATCGGCACCGCCTTGTGCCACGATGGTTCCGTTCTCTTCAAACAGGACGGCCTTCGTGGAGGTGGTGCCGATGTCTACGCCGATCATATAGGGTGAAGAAGCCATTTTGTCATCCCTCTTTCTTGAATATATAAGTGAAATGAATGCTGTTACACGTTACACTCCGGGTACAGAAAGCTTCCGTCAACGTGTCGCTTGTCGCTATTCATCCAACTTATATGGCATCTGGTATTTTATCTATAGATAAGAATATCAGACTTGAGGGATGGATCAAAATGCGGCTATCCTTAATCCTTCACAGCTCCTGCGGCAATATCGGAGATAAACTGGCGGCTGATGAACAGGAACATGACGATCAACGGAATAACAGCCAGCAGTGTACCCGCGATAACCATCGCATAATCCGTATTGTACAGTCCGTTTAATTGAGACAGCGCAATCTGCAGCGTATACTTTCGCGCATCCGTCAGGACGATCAGGGGCCAGAGATAATCATTCCATACGCCAATAAACGTGAACGCACCGAGGAAGGCAAATGCAGGCCGCAGAATAGGCAACGCCACGTTCCAATAGAGCCGGAAAAAATTACAACCATCGATTCGTCCGGCATCCAGCAGGTCATTCGGAATGGACTCCGTGGCATATTGGCGAATCCAGAAGATGCCGAAGGCGTTCACCATGCCCGGAATAATGAGGGCTTTGAAGGAGCCGACCCAACCGAATGTCGCCATGAGCACGAAGGAAGGTACCAGCGACAGCTGGGAAGGCACCATCATGGTGGCGAGCAGCAGGACGAAGAGCCATTTTTTACCCGGAAATTCAAACTTCGCAAACGCAAACCCCGCCAATGAGTCAAAAAACAGCACCAGTACCGTCACCAGGCCCGACACAAACAACGTATTCATGAATGCGCCCCAGAAGTCAATCTGCTGAAGCACCCGACTGATATTGTTCCACAGTTCGCCCCCGAACCAGAGCTGAGGCGGGAATTTATAGATGTCGGACGTCGTCCGGGTAGACATGACAATCAGCCAATAGAACGGGAACATGGAAATGAGCATGCCCCCGATAAGACCGATATACAACACCAGCGATTTGAGAGATTTGGACGTCATGAGTGCTCCCCCCTTGTCACATCAGGATGACTTGCCTTGAACAAGCTTCCAGTTCACAATCGAGAACAGGGCGATAATGAGGAACATGCCCCAACCAACCGCAGCACCGTACCCAAAGTAGTTATTAATGAAAGATTCGCGGTAAAGGTACAATACAATGGTCATCCCGGCTGCACCTGCGCCGCCATCGTTACCTACGAGAATTTGTGGCTCGGTGAATAGCTGCATGCCGCCGATTGTTGATGTGATCACAGTGAACAGAATGACGGGACGCAGCATCGGAATCGTAATTCGGAAAAAAGACTGTATCCCGGATGCGCCGTCAATTTTGGCTGCCTCGTACAATGTCTGCGGGATGCTCTGAAGTCCGGCCAGATAGATGACTGCGTTGTATCCTGTCCAGCGCCAGACCACCATGGAGGAGATTGCCACTTTGATGCCCCACGGTGCATTCAGCCATTCCACCACGGGAAGTCCGACGGACTGTAGCAGATAGTTGAGGAAGCCATAGTTGTTGGCAAACAGGGCACCGAAGATAATGGCGACGGCCACGATGGACGTCACGTTCGGCAGGAAATACCCCACCCGAAACAGCGTACGGAACTTCACAAAAGGTGCATGCAGCAGAAACGCAATGATTAGGGCGAAGAACAACATGGGGATGGTGGAATAAACCCAGATCATGAACGTGTTGCCCACCGCTTGCCAGAATTCAGCGTCAGTCAGCATATATTTAAAGTTATTTAGTCCGTTATAGGTCATCACACCAATGCCATCCCATTTGTGGAAGGCCAGATATAAGGAAAAACCGATGGGAAACAGTCCAAACACGGCAAACAGAATATAAAACGGGGAGATCGCCACATAGAGTGCACGATGTTCCCACATCCGGGACAAGAGTGGTTTCTGCCGATCCAAATCCGGACTTACCTTCCCCGGATCCGGAGTGAGGCGTGGTTCGGTTACAGCCATATGAATTCCTCCTTTGCGGATTGCCATCTCATTAGAGTGTCTGAATTAACGCTGTAACTCCCGCTCAACACGGTGAACCGTATCAGGCCAGACCTGCTCCGGGTTGGCATTTTGCTTCGCAATATCATTCAGCCGCCGAGTAATGATGTTGTGTACCGAAGGGTATCGTTCGCCAAAGAAAGCCTCTGGCACATGCTGTGCCGATTCAGCAAATACAGGTCCTGTTGCCTGCCCGCCGAAGAAGGGTTCTTCTTCTTTTATCGCCGGTGTATCAAACACACCAGGTGCCGAAGGAAACAGGTTCAACGTTTTATATTGTTCAAGCTGGTTATCCGGGCTTTGCAGCCACTGAATGACTTCGAACGCTTCTTTTGGGTGTTTGCTCGACTTCAAAATGGACAGAAATGATCCTCCGTTATTGCCGTCTCCACCAGGAGCGCGAGTGACTCGCCACTTGCCAGATGTATCCGGCGCGGCTTCCTGCAGTACCTGCTTCATCCAGACCGCCCCCACAAAGGAAGCAATCTCACCATTATTCATCGCTGCGTTCCAGCCCGGGGTCCAGCCGTCTGCATTAGCGAGCAGCCCTTTTTGCTTGAAGGATACAGCGGTATCCCAGCTCTGCTTGACGAGTGGAGAATCCATGCCGATAAACGAGCCGTCAGGACGGAAATACCGTTCGGTGCCTTGCGATAACATCTGATTGTAAACGGTTCCAATATTGTCGGTTAGAAAAACCTTGCCTCCGAACTTTTCCTTGATCTTTTCTCCTGCAGCAGAATAGGCATCCCAGTTGTTGATCTGACGAGCCACTTCTTCAGGCTCGGAAGGCAATCCGGCTTCCTTAAACAGATCTGCACGGTAGAAGAGGGCTGTCGGTCCCGTATCCATGGGGAAGCCGATCATCTGTCCGTCCGGTGTAACACCTTGTTTCCATTTCCATGCCAGGTATTGGTCTTCGACGTCACCTGCGCCGAGATCATACAGATTATAGAAACGGTCCTCGCTGGGAAAGAGCTCCATGATCCAATCGTTCAATGCGACAATGTCGGGCTCACCTGAGCGCGCAGCGAGTGTCGTTTTGAGTTTTGCCTTGAAATCACCACCGATTTTCTGGGCGGTCAGTTCAATATTGGGGAACTTTTCCTTGGCCTTGGCAATCAGCTTATCATCGATGGAACGATTCCAGTACCACAATGTAAGCGCTACCTTTTTGTTGCTCGATGAATCGTTCTGTCCCGGCCAGATGGAGCATCCGCTCACCAGCATGACACAGACTAGCAGAATGGCTGTCCAGCATGTTCTTTTCCGGCGGATCATGTGATAACCCCCTCATCGTTAAGTTCGAGGCATGAAGTGCGATGGACTACAACATAAGTGTATGAGCAGTTTATAAACTCATACCCAATATTCCTGAAATGAAACACAAATTTGTGTCGGTTGCGTATCATAAATTTATTAGTTACTTTAGAAACAAAAGTTACTTGACACAACATAATTTTTATTTTAAACTTGCTTACATAAAGTAACTAATGATGATGACAATAATATAGATACGTATGATATGCAATTCAGTGATCCATTTTCCGTCTGGATGCGAATCAATTCATAACAAGATGGCTTAACAGGAGGAACTTACTAATGATTAATTCACATATTATTCAACTGCTTGCCCCCAAAATTCAGACTTTTCCGAGTGGAAAAGAATTCATTTATCTCGTTGGGCCGATTAAACTCCCAGTGAATCTGGATGGAGAGACACATACCTTCCAGTGGTACAGCTGGATGAAATCGGAGAAAGTCATGGAAAGCCGCGAGTTGATTGAATCTCTCGCTACTGCCGAACTGGCTGAACGTCAGCAATCCAGCGTATTGGTGTACGGTGAGTTTGCCGAAGCACAGGAAGCGCTGATTCGGATGCACAGCATCTGTCATACAGGCGACATCTTTGGTAGCAAACGCTGTGACTGCGGTTTCCAACTCGAGCAATCGATGAAGATGATTGCTGCCCATGGAGCAGGTGCACTCTTCTATCTGGCGAACCATGAGGGTCGTGGCATCGGTCTGTTCAGCAAAGCGATGGCGTACCTGCTGCAAGAGGAAGGTCTGGATACCGTTGACGCGAACCTGCAACTTGGGTTCACAGACGATGCGCGTAATTATGATGATGCCATTGCCGTATTGCGTGCGCTTCGTACAGCACCCGTTACATTGATCACCAACAATCCACGCAAGCTCGCTGCTTTGCAGGAAGCGGGACTGAATGTGGGTGGACGTGTGCCACTGTGGGGAGATCGCTCGTCCTTCAACGAAAAATATTTGCAGACCAAAGTGAGCCGTTCCGGTCACTTGGCAGAAAATGATGCATGGGCTGGTGAAGAGACCTTGCTTCCGCATGCCCAAGCCTAAAAGGCTGATCCCGATCCCGATCGATTGTTCAATATGATTTTGGCATAAAGCCTGTTTGCCATACGGTCCAATAAACAAGACAATTTAAGCTGTTTGTGTATACTCCTCCGGGTATACATGAACAGCTTTTTTGAGTTTAGAGAATGGAATGGCCCCGTCTCACGCCAAGAATTAATCTGACGGTCCTGACTTTGCTTGCCGTTCATACCATACGAACTATACAATATAGGCATCTGATTTATGCGGGAGGAACGAAGGTGCCATTTGAGGGACAGTATGTGTTACCGGCTGCCAAGAGCATGAAGCAGTTCGAAGCAATGATTGAAGGCCCTTACACCTATGGGGTTATGCTGGATACGCACATCGCGCAGCTTCACAGTGTGATGGAGGAAGCGCGGCGGCGTGAGAAGAAAATATTACTGCATGCCGATCTGGTACAGGGGCTGAAGAACGATGAATATGCAGCAGAGTATTTATGCCAGCATATTCGCCCGGCAGGACTGATTTCGACGCGGGCCAGTGTAATTCAGAAGGCGAAGCAAAAAGGGATCACGGCCATTCAGCGCGTTTTCTTGCTGGATACAAATGCACTGGAGAAAAGTTATCTTTTGCTGTCCAAGACCCAGCCGGATTATATTGAAGTACTGCCCGGTGTTATCCCGCATATTATTGCAGAAGTATCCATACGGACAGGAATACCCATTATTGCAGGTGGGTTGATCCGCTCAACGGAAGAGGTTGGACTGGCGCTGGAAGCCGGGGCTACCGCAGTAACCACTTCCAACGTGGATCTGATTCGGCACTACAAGAACTCGCATACAGAATATAAGCAGTAATCCCACAACAGGAGGTTGTCTGTATGGAAAAATATATTATGGCACTGGATCAGGGGACGACGAGTTCCCGGGCGATTTTATTTAACCGGAGCGGGGAGATTGTGCATATTGCACAGCAGGAATTTCCGCAGTATTTTCCCAAGCCGGGCTGGGTGGAGCAGAACGCCAATGAAATTTGGAGCTCCATTCTGGCAGTGATGGCTTCATGTCTGGCCGAAAGTGGAATCAAGCCGGTCCAGATTGCCGGCATCGGCATTACGAACCAGCGGGAAACGGTTGTGGTATGGGACAAAGAAACGGGCCGGCCCATCTATAATGCAGTGGTCTGGCAGTCCAGACAAACGGCTGACATTTGTGATGAGTTGAAGGCGAAGGGTCTGGGTGACCTTTTTCATCGCAAAACGGGCTTACTCATTGACCCTTACTTCTCGGGAACCAAGGTAAAGTGGATTCTGGATCATGTGCCAGATGCTCGCGAGCGTGCCGAGAAGGGTGAGCTCCTGTTTGGTACGATCGATAGTTGGCTGATCTGGAAGCTGAGCGGTGGTACACATGTCACTGATGTATCCAATGCTTCTCGCACTTTAATGTACAACATCTATGATCTGCAATGGGATGAGGAATTGCTGCACATTCTGGATATTCCCAAAGCCATGCTGCCGGAAGTGCGCGGTTCATCCGAGGTTTACGCACATACGGTTGACTACCACTTCTTCGGTCATCGGATTCCGATTGCCGGAGCAGCAGGAGATCAGCAGTCGGCATTATTCGGTCAGGGCTGTTATACGAAGGGGAGCATGAAAAATACGTATGGCACCGGATGTTTTATGCTCATGAATACTGGAGAACAACCCGTACAGTCCAACCATGGGCTGATTACAACCATCGCCTGGGGCATTCATGGCAAGATCGAGTATGCGCTGGAAGGCAGTATTTTTGTCGCAGGTTCGGCGGTACAGTGGCTGCGTGACGGCTTACGGATGCTTCGTTCCTCAAAAGACAGTGAGGACTATGCGGCACGTGTACCCTCTACAGACGGTGTTTATATGGTGCCTGCATTTGTGGGTCTGGGCAGCCCTTACTGGGACAGTGAAGTTAAGGGAGCGGTGTTTGGTTTGACGCGTGGAACCACCAAAGAACACTTTATCCGTGCAACTCTGGAAGCACTGGCGTATCAGACCAAGGATGTACTGGAGGCAATGGAATCCGATTCAGGTATGCCGGTGAATGCCTTGCGTGTGGATGGGGGAGCGGCTGCCAATGATTTTCTGATGCAATTCCAAAGTGATATTCTGAATATTCCTGTGGAGCGCCCCAATGTGAACGAAACGACGGCATTAGGTGCGGCTTATCTGGCAGGACTGGCAGTAGGATATTGGGACAGCGCGGATGAATTGGCGAATCACGAGAATACGGAGCGTGTCTTCCATCCGGTTATGGCGGAGGAAGAGCGTACAGAACGGTATGCAGGGTGGCAACGTGCTGTGAAGGCAGCGATGGTGTTCAAATGAGTGGATTATATTTCAAATGGGCATTTGTACTTTTTCGATAAAGTTCTACAATAAATGATATTTATTGGTGGAAAATGATGCATAACTTACAGGGGTTATTTTCCTGGAGAAGAGAAAACATATACCCACTATAAGGAAAAATAAATGATTAGTGGATCAGTTTGAAATTCCATCCGCAGGCAGAACAACTTTTTGAAATTTTTTTGAATAATGTGTCATTTCAGGCCTTCACGCCGCCTTAAATGTGTGATAGGATTAAGTCACAAGTTAAAAAAATGATGTCTGGAGATCGGGAGAGACCACGTACCGCTCAGCAATTGCTGAAGCGAATGACGTGGTCTTTTTTTGTGCTTTTGTGGGTAAAACAAAGGTAATGAATGGGAGGGATCGGCATGACAGCATCGTTCTCGGCGGAAAAGCGTACGGAATATTTGGATCGGATGGCGAATGCACATTTTGACATATTGATTATTGGTGGGGGAATCACGGGAGCCGGGATTGCGCTCGATGCAGCTTCCCGCGGATTGAAGACAGCACTGGTGGAAATGCAGGATTTTGCGGCAGGCACATCCAGTCGTTCGACCAAACTGGTGCATGGCGGTCTACGGTATCTGAAGCAGTTTGAAGTGAAAATGGTGGCTGAGGTGGGACGGGAGCGAGCGGTGGTGTACGAGAATGGACCGCATGTGACGACACCCGAACCGATGCTGCTCCCCATCTATACGGCGGGTACCTTTGGCCGCTTCAGCACATCCATTGGCCTGATGGTGTATGACCGACTTGCCGGAGTAAAACGTAGTGAACGACGTCAGATGTTAAAAGCCGGGGCCGTCTCAGACAGTGAACCTTTGCTGCGCAAGGACGGACTGCTGGGTGGTGGACGCTATGTGGAATACCGAACGGATGATGCCCGGCTTACCATTGAAGTGATGAAGGAAGCAGTGCAGCGCGGTGCACAGGCCGTGAACTACGTAAAAGCAGCAGCATTCCTGAAGGAGAATGGCGTTATTACAGGTATTCAGGCTGTGAACCAGATCAGCGGTCAATCGTATGATTTGCAGGCAACAAAGGTGATTAATGCTTCCGGTCCATGGGTGGATGAGCTGCGCAAGATCGATGGGTCCCGCCAGGGCAAAACGCTGCAGATGACGAAAGGTATTCATCTGGTATTCGACGGTACGCGGTTCCCGTTAAGGCAGGCTGTATATTTTGATACACCGGATGGACGAATGGTCTTTGCTGTTCCGAGGGATGGGAAAACCTATGTAGGAACCACAGATACCGTCTTCGAAGATGATCCCGCACACCCGCTAATCTCCGAGGCAGACCGTGATTATGTCATCGATGCCGTCAACGGCATGTTTCCGGGTGTTCGGATTCGAGCCGAGGACGTGGAGTCCGGTTGGGCAGGCGTGCGTCCGTTAATCCATGAGGAGGGTAAAGGGCCTTCCGAAATTTCGCGCAAGGACGAAGTGTGGGTAGCCCATTCGGGGTTGATCACGATTGCCGGGGGTAAATTAACAGGGTACCGGAAAATGGCCGAGATGGTTGTTGATCTCGCTGCTCGCCAATTGGAGCAGGAGACGGGGAGATCCGTTGGACCATGTATAACGAAAAAGATGCCGATCTCTGGAGGTCATGTTGGCGGTTCCGCCGGATTTGGTGCGTATGCTGAACGCAAGATTAAGGATGGCGTCGCACTTGGACTTGATCGATCTGCTGCTGAGCGATTAGCACGAGTATATGGTTCCAATGTGGACGCATTGTATGAGCGGATGCCTGATCCGCGGGCAAAGGCCGAGCTGCATGGTATGCCACAGGAACTGCTGCTAATGCTGCGTTATGCCATTGACGAGGAGATGGCTGTGACACCGGCGGACTTTTTTGTGAGACGCACCGGAGACCTGTTTTTCCGCATTGACGAAGTCCGTCAGTATAAGGCAGCGGTTATTCAGTATATGGCTGAACGCCTGGATTGGCCGGAGGAACAAGCGATACGGTTTGCGAATGAACTGGATCAGCTGCTCTGGGAAGCATCGGGCAAAATGTAATGCAGGATTTCGCATCTGGGGGTCGAATGGAACATGTAAGCGTGTAACAAGGAGAGGGGATTACATCTATGACTTTACAGATTGGCATCATTGGAACAGGTTGGTTCAGCAAGGTACATGCAGATATTCTGGCACGAATGGAAGGCGTTCGTGTAGCAGCTGTCTGTGGAACAACGCTGGAGAAGGCGGAGGCTATGGCTTCCGTCTATGATGCTGTTGGCTACGGTGAACTTGAACATATGCTGGATGGTGAAAAGCTGGATGCAGTCTATATCTGTGTGCCTCCGATGTCTCATGGATCGATTGAAACTGAATTGATTCGTCGGGGTATCCCGTTCCTGGTGGAGAAACCGCTAAGTACAGGCATGGATATCCCTCGTCAGGTGCTGGATCAGGTACAAAAGTCTGGATTGTTGACCTCGGTAGGTTATCATTTCCGTTATCAGGAGGCTGCACTGGTACTGAAAGAAGCGATGAAAGAGCAGACCGTCGGCATGGCGCTTGGGCGCTGGATGGGCGGAATGCCAGGAGTCGCCTGGTGGCGCCGTCAGGAAGGCTCCGGGGGACAGTTTGTGGAACAGACGACCCATATCGTGGATTTGCTGCGGTATTGTGCGGGTGAAGTGACAGAGGTATACGCTGTAGCGGCCCAACGCAGTATGCATGAAAAGCATGAGCATGTCACGGTAGCTGATGTGGCGAATGTAACGCTTAAGCTGGAGAATGGAGCGATCGCAAGCATTGCCAACACCTGCCTGCTGCCAGATGGTGAGGGCGGTGCAGGGCTCCAGTTCTACACGGATGCCGGAGTATGGGACTGGACACCTGAACGTCTTCTTCTGCCAAGTGCTGCCCCTCATGCGATGGCAGGTCTGGAGATTCCCGCAGGGCATAACCCGTATGAGCGGGAAAATGAAGCGTTTATTCACGCCCTTCGTACCGGAGATCGTTCACGGATTTTGTCCGATTATGCGGATGCCTGCCGTACGCAGGAAATTACAACGGCGGCATTGGTGTCGGCAGATTCGGGATTGCCGGTACAGCTTCAGCCATCCAAACACCTCTCGCATTAATCCTTTTTATAACTTAAACAAGAAATATAAATGCGTGAAAAAGACGCCTGAATCTGGACTGATCCGAAGATCAGTTCAATTCAGGCGTCTTTGTGTTGTACATGAATCAGAATCTGGCTACTTAGTAGACTGCTGCTGTTTCAACCAGTCTGAGGACCAGTTGTAAATCTGATTGATGACGGGTTCAATAGCTCTGCCTTTGGGCGTCAATTCATACTCTACGCGAGGCGGAATTTCAGGATACATATGCCGGGTTACGATACCTTCCATTTCCATTTCCTTCAGACGTTCGGATAACAACCGACCGCTAATCGCCATTTCTGCTTCCAGTTCTGTGAATCGTTTGGGTCCGGATAACAGTTGGTACATGATGAGCAGCACCCATTTCTTACCGATGATATCCATGGCCTGAGTAATGAGACAAGGACTTGGTGATTTTACTTTTCTCAGCTTCAACGTGTTCACCTCGATTCAATTAAGTATGGATGGATTTCCTCGTATATATAAAAGTGCGTGGCTTTCTGCCGCTCTGACCAAAGTAAGGGACAATGAAGTCAACATGTTACTACAAAATGTACTGTAACATACCTTTTGTATGTATTATACACTATTCGTCAAAAAATTACTTGAATAAATAATGTTATTATTATATACTCACTTCATAAAAGTAAGTTAATGATTATTAATATGTATAATATCAGCACATATCAATTTCGCAGTGCAAATTACCCATTTTAAAAATAGAGTTACGTTGTAACTTTTACATAGATTGCTTTTTATACAACAGATGGATATGGACATTCACTTTCAGGAGGATTATACATATGAACAAAGGCATAAGAATTTTAGGATATATTGCGTTGGTTGTGCTTGCAGGTATGTTTGTAATGGCAGGCTTAAACAAGGTTAGTGGAGCAGAGATGATGGTACAGACTTTCGAAGGTTTCTCCTATCCTATATGGACGATGTATCTCATTGGTGCAGTAGAGCTGCTCAGTGCGGTGGGTCTGTTGATTCCACGTACTCGTATTCTGGCTTCAGGCGTATTGACGTTCATTCTGATTGGGGCTGTGGGGAGTCATCTAATTTACGGGCAATATACGGCTGTTCCTTTCCCAGCGGTATTGCTGGTTGCCAACATTGTCGTTCTTATTATGGGGATGCGTAAACTGGAAGCAGAAGAAATGGATATGGATCTCGTGCAGGTCTAAGAGTTTGATTGATTTGGATTCAAATGTTCCAATATGAAGAAGATGACCACTGCAATGGAGCGGTAGTCATCTTTTTTATTATCGAAGGGGCTGTCCCTCGAAAGGAATGCTTTGAGATTACAGGCTTCTTTGGCCACGGGTGATAATCCGCAGCGTATGCTTGGTATCCGATTGCTCGATCCAGGTGTCGCACACCTGACGAACCCAATCCGGGTTGGTTTTGGCGGCGTCGTTCAGCCAGTTGCTGACAGAGTCCTGTACATATTTATGAGCATCCGATTTCACATGGTTCAGCAGAGGCAGAGCTATCGCAGGGTTTTCTTTCAACTCCTGAATATGTTTGGCCCACACACCATGTGGTCTTGTCGACTCTATGGCAAACCGTCGGATCAGTGGGTCGGAATCGATGGCCCAGTCCATAAGAAACGCGAGTGCTTCCGACAATTCAGCCGTAATCGGCTGTCGAACAGCCATCCAGGCAATTTCTCGTACACCAAAGTGATGATCTGCGGCAAAGGGACGGATACGATCCAGTTTTTCAATCAAGCTTAAGCGGGAATCCAATCCGATGATATAGGCTGCCCAGCAGCGTACACTGTCTGAACGGTGCTCTGCAAAGGAACGAAAATGACGTACTCGCTCCTTTTCCTCCATTCGTTCCAGAAGGTTGAGCCAGTTCGCGGCGATGGTCGGAATGATTTTCATGATTCGCTGCTCATTCATCTGTATTAGCTGTTCCGTCATTTTCCGGGTATCGGCATCCATTCCCCTTTCATGAGCGACCTGCTGAAAAAGGAGAATGTGATCAACGGCGAGCCACTCCGTCAAATTTACGGATTCGATATGCCCCGATTGTAGTAGGTTGCGGACATGATCCGGGATATCAATCCCTTTACGGGCGCCTTTGCGAAGCAGAACATCCTCGGGAATATGTAGTTCTTTCTGTACATCCATCGCCGTACTCCTCCTTGCATGTATGTAGATTCATCATCTACACGATACAATTGGCAGCAGGATAGAGATGTAATGTGGCTTACAACTGGGTGTTAGCTGTGCATGACGTGGAAAGTTCATTACGATGCAGGGCAACGGATTTGAATCCGGTACGAACACGGTCAACCCTTGCAAGATCTTGCAGGGCAGCACTGACAGATTCACGCGTGGCTCCAGCCATCCAGGCAATTTCCTGATGAGTCAGTACAAGGTTGATCCGACAGTATTCTCCTTCTTCCACCCAGCCCATCTGATCCGCCAGTCGAGCAAGATTATGCATAATTTTGTCATGCAGATTACCCAAGGCCAGCTGCTGTGTCAATGCACTCATGCCCTTGATCCGTTCGCTGAGTACTTTCATCAGATTCATCATAAACTCGGGGTGTTCAATCAGAAATTGTTCGAAACGCTGCCTGTTCATCAGGCAAATATCGCATTCCTCCAGGGTTTCGATATATACGGAACGTGTGCCAAGTGAAATGCCGTTCATTTCCCCAAACACATTTCCTTCCTTCAAAATATCGAGAGTAAACTGTTTCCCTTCTTCCGATAATGTGTACAGGCGGACTTTCCCTTTTTTCACAAAATAAAAACCTTCCGCAAATGTATCCGGTGTCTGGATCAGCGTATTCCTGGCCAAGGTCGTGATGGACGTCATGCTGTCCATTTCGATCAGGTCTGCCTCGGACAAAGAGGACATCAGATTGAATTGTGATAAATAGAGGATTTTATCCATAGCATTCCTTTCCCTTACCGAATGAAAATAAAAAAAAGAAGAACCCACGGAGTTCAACGGGTTCTCTTGCAACGGGACTTCTTGAAACGGAAGGTCTCCTGATTATAAATAATCGAATTAATTCCTATTATAGTAGTTTTTTAAGTTGGGAGACGCGTCCTTGGCTAATGCCAAGCTTTTCCGCAATTTGCTGTTGAGCCAAACCGGGATTCTGTTCAACGATTTCCTTCATTTGTTGCAGCATGCGTGCCGTCTTCGGCCGCAGGTCCGGGTACTCTTGGTTGGCAGCTGTAGCCCCTTCTTCCCATGCGGGAGACGAGACTGTGGCGGATTCGGTAGCAGGACGCTCCACGGGTGCAGGAGCCTGTTTGTTCTGAGGAACGAACCATTCGGGAGTGTCATCCGGGTGTTTTAATTGAATTGCACAAGTCCGGCAGATGAATTGCTCTTTGAAATACATTTCCGTATCCACATCACCGCAAAACACACACAACGTTGATTTGTACTTTCTCAAAATCAACTCTTTCCCTTCAATGAAAAACTCGAGCGGATCGCCGATATGGATTTCCATCGTATCCCGCATTTCTTTGGGAAGGACAATTCGTCCAAGGCGGTCCAGAGATCTCTTCATTCCGGTTCTTTTCATCGCATCTCCCCCGCAATATTCACAATTAAAACCTGTCCTTATTGTAAGGAAGAAAGGGCTTTAATACAACAATAATATTTCAAGAAATAGGGTTAATTCCATCTATTATGGGAAAATAAGTTTAGATAGTAGGGGTGCAACCGCCAATGTGAACAATGCAGCCAGTACCATGGAGATGCTGGAGATGCTTCCAGTCAGTGAACTGAGCTCAAATGCTTTGGATGTACCTGTTCCGTGGGCACCGGTTCCAAGCAGCGTACCACGTGCAATCTCGCCATCAATACGCAGCATTTTTACAATGGATGGCCCCATAATCGCCCCCAGCAGACCGGTCATGATGACAAAAACCGCGGTAACGGCCGGAATGCCTCCAATGGTAGCCGATACGTTCATCGCAATAGGGGTCGTGATCGATCTCGGAATCAGACTATGAATGAGTCCGGAGTCCAGGCGCAGCCATTTGGCGAGCAGGGCAGACGAGAGGACCGCTACCACGGAGCCTGTCATAACGCTGAAGACGATCTCGGAAATATGTTTTTTGAGTACATGGAAAAACGTATAAAGCGGTATGGCGAAGGCCACCGTTGCCGGTTGAAGCAGCAAACTTAGCCATTTACCACCACTGCTGTAGGCAGCGTAATCCGTACCTGTTGCGAGCAGCACACCGACGACAAGAAGTGGCGTAATCAGCAGCGGAGACAGATACACTTTGGGAAGGTTGCGATACATGCGTTTGGCGACCCAGTAAATACCGACGGTTAACAAGAGACAGAGGAACCCAATCATCCGGTGTGACGCTCCTTTCGTTTGGCGATTCGGGTGGCAACAAGGCCCGTACAGGCCATGACCAGAAATGTGCTAAGCAGAACAATAAATAGAATTTGCAATCCGTCTTGCTCCAGCATGGGCATGTAGTTCATAATTCCAACGGCTGACGGGATGAAGAACAGCAGCAGCTCACCGAGCAGCCAGGCGGCTCCAATTTCGATCCAGCGCAGCTTCACGACATGGGTCTGAAGCAAAATGAACAGTACGATCATGCCAAGTATGGAACCTGGTATAGGTAGATGGAGAGCACGGGCCAACTGGTCCATGAGCAGTGAAAAGGCCATCAAGAGCGCAACTTGCAAAATGCCAAGGCCCCATTTCTTCACTTCAATCCCTCCTTGTATAATGAACGTGATGATTTTGAGTTGTTTATGAAAATGTTTCACTTGATATCACAAATTTTACATCGCATTCTTTCATGAGTAAAATGCATATTAAGAATGTTTACCATTCCATTTATCTATGAGAGACGGGGATCAGACGATGGATATCCGCCATTTGCAATATTTTCTGGAAGTCGCTCGGCAGCAAAGCTTCACCAAAGCGGCCGAAGTGCTGTTCATTACACAACCGACCATTAGTAAAACCGTCAAAAGCTTGGAAGACGAATTGGGCGTAACGCTGCTGGATCGGTATGGCAAGAAGGTAGCGCTGACGGATGCTGGGCATGTCTTTTTCCGGCAGGCGCTGGAGATTGAAAAGTCATTCCGCAGCTTATCGTCCGAGCTGGACGATCTGATGAATCTGAAGAAAGGACATCTTCGGATTGGTCTGCCACCGATGGTGGGGTCCAGCTTTTTCCCAATGATTATCGGTGAGTTTCACAAAGCCTATCCGCAGGTGACCATTCAGCTGTTCGAGGATGGTGCGAAAAAAGTGGAGGCCGACGTGATCAGCGGTGCACTGGATATTGGTGTTGCCGTTCTTCCGACGGTGGATGAATTGGTGGATCATTTTGTTTTTGTAAAAGAGAAGCTGAATCTGCTCGTACATCCTTCGCACCCGCTTGCGGGTAAAGAGTCGATCGCGCTGCGTGAACTGGAGCATGACTCATTTGTGCTGTTCCGGGAGGATTTTGCGCTGCATGACCGGATTATCGCCGCTTGTCAGCATGTGGGATTTCAACCTCGGGTAGTGTATGAGAGCTCCCAGTGGGATCTGCTCAGTGCGATGGTAGCGGCCAATCTGGGCGTGGCGTTGCTGCCAGAGACGATCTGCCGTGAGGTGGATCATATGCGTGTGCGCATTATACCCGTGATGGAACCTGTGATTCCTTGGCAGCTCGGCATGATCTGGCGGAAAGACCGATATTTATCCTTCGCAACCCGGGAGTGGATCAGTTTTACACAGTCCATGCTGAGTGAGTAAACTCTTTTGTTGACCCCGGATCGTTGTTACAATGGAAGCATAATTATAGTGGAGGTGTACGAACATGAAACTGCGGGTATCCGCTGTACAATACCAATTGCACACAATCAGCTCGTTTGAGCAGTTCGCCGCTCAGGCTGAGCATTACATACGGACAGCGAGTGAATACGGAACCGAATTTGTGCTGTTCCCGGAATTTTTCACAACGCAGTTAATGTCCATTGGGGACAAACAAGGTAATGCGCTGACAATTGAGGATCTGCCGAACTTTACGGAGCAATATGAGCAACTATTCACATCACTTGCTGCCCAGTACAGCATGCATGTCATTGGGGGAACCCACGTCATTCGCCGTGAAGGGAAGCTGTTCAACACAGCCCATCTCTTCTATCCGGATGGTCGCATCGCGCGCCAGGACAAGATTCACATTACACCAACCGAAGTACAGGAATGGAATATGGCTCCCGGAGATGGACTTGAGGTGTTCGACACGGATAAAGGCCGTATTGCCATGCTGACCTGTTACGATATTGAATTCCCGGAAATTGTACGGATGGCCAAAGCCAAAGGCGCTGACGTGATCTTCTGTCCTTCCTGTACGGACGATCGTCACGGATTCTACCGTGTGCGTTATACGAGTCATGCCCGCGCGGTGGAGAATCAGGTGTATGTTGTGTTAACCGGAACGGTAGGCAACTTGCCGACGGTTGATTTCATGCGTGCCAACTACGGACAGGCTGCAATTATTACGCCGAATGATATCCCATTCCCGCCACGTGGCATTCTGGCCGAGGGTGAGATTAACAATGATATGATCGTGACCGCCGATCTGGATTTGGACTTGTTGTATGAGGTGCGCGAACGTGGATCGGTAACGACCTGGCGTGACCGCCGCACTGATCTGTATACCGATTGGGAGTAGCGAGCTACTTTTAAAACCGAACGAAACAGAACAGGATATTCATATGTCAGTGGGAAGGGGCGACCCGGTAACATGTATACCAAAGAAATGCTGATTACCGACCCGGAGCGAAGTGGCAAAAGGGTAAAAGCAGTCGTTCGCAATTATGTTGCAGCCGACTATGAGGAACTCATTCGCATTCAGGCGGAGAGTTTCCCTCCACCTTATCCGGAAGAGCTGCTCTGGAGTCACGAGCAGCTCACCAGTCATGTGCAGCATTACCCGGAAGGTGCCATCTGTATTGAAGTGGATGGAGAATTGGCCGGCTCGATGACTTCGCTGCGGATGCAGTGGGACCCTGCACATCCAGCAAGTCATACCTGGGCCGAAGTAACGGATGACGGCTATATTCGTAACCACAACCCGGATGGCAACACGCTGTATATTGTCGATCTCTGTGTTCGTCCAAAGTACCGCAAATGGGGACTGGCTCAGCTTATGATGCAGGCGATGTACCACCTAGTGATTGCACAGGGTATGGATCGGTTACTAGGTGCTGGTAGAATGCCCGGTTATCATTTGGTTGCAGACCAACTGTCTGCGCAGGAATATTTGGACCAAGTGGCGGCGGGCGAGAGGCGTGATCCGGTGATATCGTTCCTGCTTCGCTGTGGCCGCATGCCGGTTGGTGTGACCGCAGACTATCTGGACGATGAGGAATCCTGCAACTATGCAGCCCTGATGGAGTGGCGGAATCCGTTTAAATAAAAAATATCAAATGAAATACATCATCAATTGAGGAGGCATTTTTCCATGGAATTCACGCGCATTACATCCATCAACGATCCACTGTTTGCCCAGATGCACAAGCTGATGCAGGAGATCTTCCCGCGAGAAGAAGTGCTGGACTTCCCCCTGTGGGCAGAACCGTTGGAAGATCCGGGTATTCGGGTGTTCGTGGCTGTGCATGAAGGACAAGTTGTGGGAGCGACAGAGTACCGTTATTACGAGGATTGGAACGTAGCCATGACAGACTTTACCATTATTAGTCGCGAAGGACTGGGGATCGGCAGTTTCCTGGCGAATCACCGCAAGCGTGATCTGCAAAAGTTGGCTGCGGCAAACGGAAAAGAGCTGTTCGGCATGTTTGCCGAAATCTATAACCCTTATCTGAGTCAAGATCACGAGTTTGGCGGCATCAAGCCAATGGACCCGTATGTACGTCGCGAAGTATTGTCTCATCTGGGATACCAGCGTCTGGACTTCCCGTATGTTCATCCATCCTGGCAAGGGGACGGGGAAGCGGTTGGCGGCTTGGACCTGTGCTTTATGCCGGGTGATGAGTCGCTTGGTGAACTGCCAGCCAGTCTGGTGGCTGATTTCCTGAATCGATATTATGCGGTGCTACCGAACAAACCGCAAGAATGGCTTGCCATGGTAGAGAAATTGACTGCTCGCAAGTCGGTTGCACTACTGCCGTTGTAAACGGGAGCAGGACCGTCACTGGTGATTGTAATGTTCTGAGCAGCAATAAAACCAAGAAAAGGCCCGTTAATCAGACCGTGATCGGTTCTGTTCAATGGGCCTTTCCGGTTTCATTAAGGTTATTGCCCTAACGAATCTGAGGTGCCTTATTCAGGGATTTGAAACGTCTGCCGAAATCTAAGGAACCTGAGACACGCTATATCAGAATAAACAGCTGTTTGCAGCGTTTTTTCGGGGTATTTTGGAAAATAACGTGTCTGATGTTCTTTACAATGTATAAAGAGGACCTAAAGGTCAAATAAGACGTCCCGAGTTCCTTAGAAAATCGTCTACCCATTCGCCAGGATCGGCAAGATCGTACCTCAGAGGGGCGAAACATTACTTTCGGTATGCTGACATCCTGACATCTAGCATCATATCGCTTACCTGAGTTTGAAGACATACCCTAGAGAATTAGTTCATTGTTAATAAAGCCTATAAACAAATATTTTAACGATTAATTTTTATTTAACGCCTTTTCGATTCGGTAACTGACTCAGATAACTGTTGGACAAGTGTAGAAGATCCAAAGCCCATTCGTACTGTTCCTTCGTGATATATTCGGAAGAGGTTGATTCCTCTTCAGGTGGTAGGGCAGATGCGGGCACGGACGATTCATCCTTCAGACTGTCCGGATTCGCCCCCTTCTTCTGATTAAGCTCTGCCGAAACGACATCCTGTCTCCCGGCATCCGCAAGAGAGTAATGGGTACCATCACCGTATCCCGTCTCAGGAACGAACAGTGAAGCATCATTCAGTACGGAACCGGAGGGCAGATAATAGCGCTCTGGCAGCAGATTATTTCCCTCATGCAGCAAGTCCTGTCCAAAATGCAGTTGGTTCTGGAGAGAGGCACCGGTCAACCCGGCGATCGTTGGCAGAATATCCACCTGTCCTCCGATCTGTTCCAGCTGAGCTGCCGGCGTGATGCCAGGAGCCGTGATAATGAGTGGAATATTGATCATGTCCGCAGATGTGTACTCCCGACCGTAAATTTCCTGCATCAGCTTCTCGTCAGTCCGATCCAGCGAGTAGATAGGCAGACCCAGATGGTCACCGTAAACGACCAGCAAGCTATTTTCCCATAGTCCACGTTCCTTAAGTCCCTCAATAAATTGCCCCACCGCCTGATCGGCATAATGCTGGGACACAAGATAATCCCCTGGCAACGTATTAACGTACCGTTTCGGCAACGTCAGACTTTTTTTATCTTCTGGCAAATGGTAAGGATGGTGTGCAGACATAGATATAATTTGTGCATAGAAAGGTGACCCTGATGCCTGCATGGCCTCGAGTTTGTCGAGTGTTTTGCTGTACAACACTTCATCCGATGCCGAGAAGGCGATGGAATCCTCTGTTCCGAAATAATTGATGTCATAATACTGGTCGAATCCAAGCGCCTTGTATAACTGATCGCGATTCCAGAAGTGCACATCATTCGTATGGAATGTGGCTGTCTGATAACCGTTCGCGGACATCAGTCTGGGCAGACTTGGCAATTCCTTATTGGCATAGACAGTAGCTGCGGCTCCGTTAGGCGGTGTATAAAACGATGTATTCACCACAAACTCGGCATCCGACGTATTTCCCTGTCCCACTTGCTGATAAAAGTTCGGGAAATACAGGCTTTGACCAGCGAGCTTATTCAGATGGGGTGTGACTTCCTGTCCATCCACCTGCAATCCGATCAGGAAGTTCTGAAATGATTCGAGCTGGAGGACAATGACGTTGCGTCCTTTGGCTGCACCTTCCTCCACAACAGCGGGTAGTGCTGTCGTTTGTTTAATCTCGTCGATATGATTCTGATCGATTTGATCGAGGGGCACGGGTTTGTCAGGCCGATCAGCCAGGATGGTGTACGCTTCGTAACCGAGAATCCCCATCTGCTCCGCCTGTGTAATCTCGCTCATACTCGCCCGATTGGGGTATATGTTGAGCATGCACAGCATCATCGACAGAACCAGAATGACCGAGGCGATCCGTCTTCTGGCGCTTCGTTCAAGCGGCACTCTGCCTGGACGTTCAGTCCCGCCGAGCTTAATCCGCCGACGAATCAGAATTCCCGCGATAACCAGAACATCTGCAAAAATAAACAAATAATACGGATCGAGCAAAGAGAACATGCTGCTCTTGACAGAGGTTACCTGATTAACCTGTGCGAGCGCGTGATAATTGACAATGACACCATAATATTTGTAATACATGATCGCTGCGAAGAAGATGCCCGATAACACCAGATTTAGTCCGAGATAGAGCCACATCCGGCGTTTGGCTGCGAACCATTCAATCAGACAGAAGCAGATCCAGATCAGCGGCAACTCTGTCAGCAGCGGTTTCCAGACGGGGATGTCATCGAAGATCACAATCCAGGCCAGAGAGCTTTTGATCATCATAATAACGGTGAACACGATAAACGGTCCGCTTAGAAACCGGGTGAGTGAATTGCGTGACAAGTTACCACCTTCCTTCCTTTCCGAAGTTTCATTTAACAAGTATTATGCTATCTCATGGCATGTCGTGTCAAAAGCACCGAACTTCTTGGTTGCTCAATTTTTTAAATTATTGGAAAAAAGCAGAGAGGAATTTGGGTCATTCATGACCTCACGTATACAAAAAGCCCCTTCCATTGAGGAAGAGACGGAAGGGGCGTCATTTTAAAGTACAAATAATTAAATGATGCTAGTCCAAATGTGATCACAGTATATCTGTAAACTTGCATACAGGTTCTGCAGCATAACATAACATCAGGTCTGCTCCCGTTCGTTTACTCTATGGTGAATGTCGTGACGAAAGAAGGTCTTGGAAACATGGTGGGCTTCTGTGCGGTCAGCCCTTCACTCGTGCTGCGGTTGCGGTGAGCATGGTTATAAGCTTGAGACTGCTGCCAGTTTTTGAAATGATCTTCGGACTGCCACAATGTAAGTACGACATACGTATCGTCCTTTAGCGGACGAAGCACACGAATGCCAACAAAGCCGGGTTCGTCTTCCACTTTGCGCGCACGGTTCTTGAAGCGTTCCTCGAAGTCGTTCCGTCCATCTTCGGTTACGGGTATATTGTTGAGAACGGCATAACCGCCGCCTGTCCAGGAGCCTGCGGCATCGAAGGCTTCATACGCCGCTACGTTGTCATCGGACTCGATGTTCATCAGACGTTCTGTCGATTCAAAGGCCAATCGAACCTGCTCCTCGCTGCGCAACGTCAGATGCGGATATGCAGCAAGTGCATCCGGAATCGGTGAAGGGACCAAATAGATATACATAGAAGATGCCTCCTCATTTAAGTACATTCTACTTCAACATAGCATATGGGAAGGGACGAGTCCAATCGGCTGATTGGCTGGTTTGAGCACTGCTTTTCATGATAAAGTATAGTCACTACAAACAGAACGGGTGATCGCATGACAACCGCAATTCGAATATCAGTGAGGCCTTTGGTGGAATATGTATACCGTAGTGGCAGCATACGTCCAGGGTTCCGCACGAATGCATCGATGCAGGAGGGAACCCGGATACACCAGCGGGTGCAGAAGGATTACACAGAAGAGGATCTGAAGGAAGTGGTTCTCGAAGTGGAACTGCAGCATGGAGACTTGACCTACGTGGTGGAGGGGCGATGTGACGGTTTGATTCGTCTGGAGGGTCAGCTGACGGTGGATGAGATCAAATCAACTGCGGGCAATCTGGACGATCTGGGCGATGGGGCCCCCGTACACTGGGCACAGGCCATGATGTATGCCTATATGTACGCCGTTCAGCATGATGAACCCCGTATGCAGGTACAGCTTACATACGTGCACACCGTGAGTAATGAAGAAAGACGGTTTCGGCGGATGCTGGAACGGCAGGAGCTGGAACAGTTTGCAGCAGAGCTGGTCGCTGGTTACGCGCCATATGCAGAGATGATTGTGGCGTATGAAGAGAAGCGCGATATAAGCGTGCGAGAGCTGCCTTTTCCTTTTCGCAAATACAGGGAGGGACAGCGCAAGCTGGCAGGAGCCGTATACAAGACCATCCGCGAGGGACAGGGTCTGATGGCGAAGGCGCCAACGGGTATTGGCAAAACGATGTCCGTCCTGTTTCCCACGGTCAAGGCCATTGGTGAAGGAGAAGCCAAACGATTGTTCTATCTGACCGCGAGAACGACGACGAGAGTGGCGGCAGAAGAGGCTTTTGCCCGGATGCAGGCGGAAGGATTGAAGATGCATGTGATCAGTCTGACCGCGAAGGACAAGATCTGTTTCAAGGAAGAGGAAGCCTGTGATACGGGACAGTGTGGCATGTGCGAAGGATATTATGATCGTATTAACGGAGCTGTGCTGGATATGCTGGAACATGAGACGTTAATGACACGCCCGGTTATTGAACAGTACGCACGCAAGCATCGGGTATGTCCGTTTGAATTTTCACTGGATGCTGCGTATGCAGCCGATGCGGTGATCTGCGACTATAACTATATTTTCGACCCGCGTATCTCGCTCAAACGCATGCTGGAGGAGCAGAAGCGCAAGACGGTATTATTGGTCGATGAGGCACATAATCTGGTCGATCGGGGCCGAATGATGTTTTCGGCGGAGCTGGAGAAGGCCGTCTTTCTGGATGTCAAAAGGGAATTCCAAACCCTGGGCAGCAGTGTGACCGCCGCTAAAGCCATCGCGGATCGTACGGGCGCTATCGACAAATACCTGATTACGCTCCGCAAAAACGGTGGGGAAGAGGGTAAATTGCTGCAACAGGAGGCACCGGAGGAACTGATTGAACTGCTGGAGCCTTTTGTCATGGTTGCGGAGCAATGCCTTGTTGAAGGCGGTTCGGGGAATGCGGAGACGGATGAGTTGCTGCTGGCAGCCTATTTCACCGCACAGAATTTCCTGCGTATTGCCAAGCTGTACGATGAACGCTTCATTACCTATGCGGAATGTGTACGAAGTGAAGTACGAGTGAAGCTGTTCTGCCTTGATCCGTCCGTACTGCTGCGCCAGACTGCCAAAGGATTCCGTTCTACCATTCATTTCTCTGCGACATTGTCACCTCTTGGTTATTACCGGGATATGTTAGGTGCGGAGGAAGAGGATTATACCTTGCGTATACCTTCGCCTTTCCAGCGAGAACAGCTGGATGTAAGATTGATGCCATTATCGATTCGCTATCGGGATCGTGAACGTTCCAGACAGCCTATTGCCAATATGCTGCGCCAATTGGTTGCCGAGTGGCCGCATAGCAACCTGCTGGTCTTTTTCCCATCCTATCCATATATGCGCGAAGTCCATGGGACGTATATGGAACAGCCGGGCGAGGCAGAAGTCGTGATGCAGGAGCAGGGCATGAGTGAAGAGGAACGGGAGGCGTTTCTGAACGCGTTCCAGCCACATCCGGAACGAACACGATTGGTATTTGCTGTTATGGGCGGTGTGTTTTCCGAAGGTGTGGATCTGCCGGGTGATCGTCTGAATGGAGTTGTGGTGGTCGGGGCCGGACTTCCCCAGATTGGTCTGGAGAACAACGTACTCCGCGATTATTATAGTCGTACAGGGCGAAACGGATTCAATTATGCCTATGTTTTCCCCGGGATGAACAAGGTATTGCAGGCGGGTGGAAGGCTGATACGTACAGAAGAGGACAAGGGCGTACTGGTACTGGTCGACGATCGTTTCACCGAGGAACCGTATCGTTCATTGCTGCCCGAGGAATGGCAGGACTACACACGGATTTCACCCCAATAAGGATATTTAGCTAAAGAACGATCATAGACTTTTTCAGCTTTCTTTTCTGTGCATGATTGAAGGATAGGCCGAAAAGGGTATTACTTGGATAGCATACGAACGAACAAGGACGATACAGATGCGTGCCGTGGTCCGCTTCGAAAGCAATCAAGGAGGTCGGTTGGGAATGAAGAGAAATCATACGATGATGCAATTTTTTGAATGGCACCTGGCCGCAGACGGAAACCACTGGAAAAGATTGGCCGAAATGGCGCCAGAGCTGAAAGCCAAAGGCATAGACTCGGTGTGGGTGCCTCCGGTGACCAAAGCCGTATCTGCCGAGGATACCGGTTACGGCGTATATGACCTGTACGATCTGGGCGAATTTGACCAGAAAGGCAGTGTGCGTACCAAATATGGCACCAAGCAGGAACTGGTCGATGCGATTGCCGAGTGCCAGAAGAATGGTGTTGCCGTCTATGTGGATCTGGTGATGAACCATAAGGCGGGTGCGGATGAGACGGAAGTCTTCAAGGTGATTGAGGTTGATCCCAATGATCGATTGAAGGAAATCTCCAAACCGTTCGAGATTGAGGGCTGGACCAAATTCACATTTCCGGGCCGCGGGGATCAGTACTCCTCCTTCAAATGGAACGCCGAACATTTCAACGGTACCGACTTTAATGCCAAGGAAGAACGAAATGGTGTGTTCCGCATTGTAGGGGAGAACAAGAACTGGAATCAGAACGTCGACGATGAGTTTGGCAACTATGATTACCTGATGTTCGCCAATATTGATTACAATCACCCGGATGTCCGGCAGGAAATGCTACAATGGGGAAAATGGCTCATCGATACGCTGCAATGCAGCGGTTTTCGACTGGATGCGATCAAACATATCAATCACGAATTCATTAAGGAATTCGCAGCTGAGATGCTCCGCAAACGGGGGCAGGATTTCTACATTGTAGGCGAGTTCTGGAACTCCAATCTCGATGCATGCCGTGAATTTCTGGATACGGTGGACTATCAGATTGATCTGTTCGATGTGTCCCTGCATTACAAACTTCATGAAGCCTCTCTGGCTGGCCGGGACTTTGATCTTACCAAAATTTTTGATGACACCTTGGTGCAGACACATCCAACGCATGCTGTAACGTTTGTTGATAACCATGACTCCCAGCCGCATGAAGCGCTGGAATCCTGGGTGGGCGATTGGTTCAAGCCGAGCGCCTATGCGCTGACACTGCTGCGTCGTGACGGTTATCCGGTTGTCTTTTACGGTGATTATTACGGCATAGGAGGTCCCGAACCTGTTGAGGGCAAGAAGGACATTCTGGACATTCTGATGTCAGCCCGTTACGAAAAAGCTTATGGAGAGCAGGAGGATTACTTCGATCACGCGAACACGATTGGGTGGGTACGCCGCGGGGTGGACGAAATTGAAGGCTCCGGTTGTGCAGTAGTTATCTCGAATGGGGATGATGGTGAGAAACGAATGTTTGTTGGCGAACACCGTGCTGGCGAAGTCTGGACCGATCTGACGCACAGCTGTAAGGACAGCATTACTATTGAGAAAGACGGCTGGGCCACTTTTCATGTATGTGGTGGGGGCGTCTCCGTGTGGGCTCTCCCGGATCAGAGTGAGGAATCTGCCGCTCAATAATACGTTGAGGGATCATTGATTAGTGAATCTTCATATAGACAGTTAAACCATCTGAACTGGTGATCATCTGCCAGGCAGGTGGTTTTTTTATGTTAGGTGGAGTGAGTCTACTCGTGTTATCCTTATATGGAATAATAAACCAATATTATGATTGCAATTAGAATCGATTAGGGATCATTTTAGATAGATCATACCGAGGGGGGAAATCGGATGAGGAGATTAGTACACTTGGGGGTGTGGCTGCTTGTAATGGCGGTCTGTCTGGGGGCTTGCGGTTTGGGAACAAACCAAGGGCCAAGAGGAGAACCGAAGCGAACGGATGATTATACGTTGAATACCGAGCGAAGAGATTTGACCCAGCGTTTGCTGAAAAATCCGGATTCCTTTCAGGAGCGTTTGCCAGATGATTATAGCTTGACTGCTACTGTTAGCGTTCATCATGAATCGGATCTGGACCGCATTATATATGAGATTTCTGTTAACGAGGCCAAGGTGCCGATGGTCAATGTGATACAGTCTTTTACACTTGATCCATCCTTGATGAATAGCATTAACGCCACAGAGCTCCTTAACTCCAATACGGGAAATACGCACGAGACGACTCTGGGTCCTGGAAAAGAACCGTTGGGATTGAGTTTACTCCGAGATTATATTTTGAAGCCCAAAGCGGAGATCCATAGCAATATCATTCATACTTATCAGGATATGTATATCAAAATTTCTTACGGACCAAATGATCAGCGTACGGAAGATTACGTTCATGTGAAAGCTGAACCATCTCCTGAAACTATTGAATATATGAAATCATGGAAAACAGATCAATAGAAAGGCAGCACCCGAAAAGCTCCTGCAAAGGAACCTGAATGGATGCTGCCTCTTCATTTTGGTAATACATATAGGTCAAGTTACGTACTACACTTCCAGTTCAAACGACTCCAGCGTGCCCACCATTCTTAGATCATGTTCTTGGTTGAACTGTGTCCGTATATCCGCATCCGCGTATTCATCATGATAATGCATGAGCACGGTTTTCTGTCTCACTTCGGCAGGCAGTTGTTGCAGATCCTTCAGTGAGGTGTGTGATTTGATCACCAGATCATGCATATGACATTCATGGAAAATCAGCTGTACATCTGCGGCAGCCTGCTCTACCCGTTTCTGATCCAGCGTGCTGTCTGCGCTATAGTAGAAGTAGGGCTTTGCAAGAAGGCCATTGCTAACCATACCCGGCACGTGCTGTGTTCGAAAAGTCTCAAACGCCACGCCCCCCAGCTCAAATGTGCCTCCATCCGGTAAAGGTACGATATCATAATAGTCTCTCATCGTACGCTCCCCATCGGTTGTATAACGCATGCCTGGGGATAAAATGCTCCATAACGGATCAACCAGTTCTTCGTGGATAAACAGACGTGGCTTGCGGTCGCCCACAATCTGTGAATAATATCCGAGCATCTGTACTCCGTTAATATGATCTTCATGCAGATGAGTGATAAACACATTATGAATATCCGTCATGGGATAGCCGTATTCCTTTAATGCTTTTGCGTTGGATTCCGGAAAATCAATCACCAGATGTGTATCGCTGAATTCGGCCAGCATACTGTTGTGGTGTTGCTCTACACTGAACATGTCTCCCGTACCGAGAAATGTTATTTTCATCCATTTCATCTCCTTCTATCATCTTCAGATCAGCATCAATTAGATTAAAACCAGTATACCTCGTTCCAGGAAATATGCCTAAATCAACCTTTTGTGATAACGCTATCATTTTATATTGAACTTTGTGGGCAAACAGTGTAGCGTAAAGATTGGGAAGTGAACCCATATGAACGTAAACTCACCTAAAGGGAGCGTGCGAGGCGAATGAAGTCTTTTCTGGATGAACAATTTTTGCTGCACAGTGAAACGGCGATCAAGTTATATGAGGACTATGCGAAGGACATGCCGATTATTGACTATCACTGCCACTTGAGTCCACAGGAGATCTACGAGAATAAAACCTTTGGCAATATTACAGAGGCCTGGTTATACGGTGATCACTACAAATGGCGGCTGATGCGCGCAAACGGAATTGAGGAGCAGTACATTACGGGTGGAGAGGGCGTAACCGATTACGATCGTTTTCTGGCGTATGCCAAAACCGTCCCGATGATGATTGGTAACCCGCTGTACGCGTGGTCCCATTTGGAATTACAGCGTTATTTTGGTGTCTATGAAGTGTTGAATGAGACGAGCGCCCCGGCGATCTGGGAAAAAGTAAATGCCAAGCTGAACAGTGACGGATTCGGTGCACGTGATCTCATTACCAAATCCAATGTTACCGTGGTATGCACGACGGATGATCCATGTGATTCCCTGGAATATCACCTGAAGATTCAGGAGATTGAAGGATTCGATACAGCTGTACTGCCTTCATTCCGTCCGGATAAAGGGCTGGAACTAAACCGCGATACCTTCTCGGAATGGGTAGGCAAGCTGTCGCAGGCAGCCGGAACGGCCATTTCCGATTATGACTCGTTCCTCTCCGCTCTGGAATCACGGGTAGAGTTCTTCCATTCCGTAGGAGGCCGGGTATCTGACCATGCACTGGATTATGTACCTTTCGGTGTCGCTACACGGGAGGAAGCAGGGGCAATATTTGCGAAGGCTCTCGCTGGGCAGAAGGTTAGCCGTGAGGAAGAGGACAAGTACAAGACGGTAACGCTGACTTTCCTCGGCAAGCTGTACGCAGATCGGGGCTGGGTCATGCAGTTTCATATTAATGCGGCCCGCAACAATAACAGCCGGATGTTTGCCCAGCTTGGTCCGGATACCGGCTATGATTCCGTTAATGATACGCCGCTTTCCTCAGCTATAATCGGTTTGCTCGATGCACTGGAGCAGCAGCAAGCGCTGCCGAAAACGATCCTGTATTCCTTAAATCCTCGGGACAATGAAGTGCTCGCAGCGATTATCGGCAGTTTCCAGGGCGGCGGCATTCCAGGCAAAATTCAGCTTGGTGCAGCATGGTGGTTCAATGATACGAAGGATGGCATGCTCGCTCAAATGAAAGCGCTGGCGAATGTAGGTTTAATTAGCCGTTTCGTCGGCATGTTAACCGATTCACGCAGTTTTCTCTCCTATACACGACATGAGTATTTCCGCCGCCTGGTCTGCAACCTTATCGGTGAATGGGCCGAACAAGGCGAGGTACCGCATGATATGGATCTACTTGGACAGATCGTGCAGGGCATTGCCTACAACAATGCGAAGGAGTATTTCCCTTTTGCTTCCGCGCTCAAAACTGTATCTGCTTCGCAGTCTTAATTCTTCTATATTTGGTTCAAAACCGTGGCTTTAAAGTCACGGTTTTTTGTTGTGCATTTGCTGTTTGACATTCAACTTTTGCAGGAATATACTTAGTACACCTAATTAATTGATTGGCTATTTAATTGGAATGCTATTTAATAGATGTCCTATGATGTTGGACGTCTATGGAATGATAATGAAAATAAGGGGGGGACAATAATGACTGGCATAGATCCGGTTGCCCAGAAGCTTTTGTATTCCATCATGCAGTTTAATAAAGGCAAATGGAGGCAGCATAAACCACATGGGCGTAATCACAATGAGATTATGGTTCTGGGTTGTTTGCTCCACGGCATGCATCCGGGAGAACAATTGAATTGGCAGGATAATCCTCCTAATTTCGAAGACACACTGCATTCAAATCATCCAGGACTGAAAGTATCGGAAATTAGTGCATTGTTGCGTGTGAAATCACCGACGATTACTCCCGTCATTCGAGGCCTTGAAGACGAGGGCCTGGTTGAACGAACTATGGACCCAGAGGATCGTCGCGCAGTCCGCATTACGATTACCGAAGCAGGTCGTGAAATTATCCGGGCGGCTCATCAGGAGCGCATGGAGATATTTAATAAGCTCGTTGAGCATCTGGGTGAGGAAGACAGTCTTCAATTAGCGGAATTGTTGACCAAGGTGTACACCTTTTTTGATACAAAGGTTTCCCAACAGATGGATGCGTCCACACAAGGAGATGATAAGCCATGATGAAATTGTTTCGCATGCTTAAGCCTTACCGAGTCCCCATTTTCTTCATACTGGGTCTGGTGCTGTTACAGTCGCTGGCTGAACTGTATTTGCCAACCCTGATGGCGGACATCGTTAATGGCGGCATAGTAAAAGGAGATGTTCCATACATTTGGCAGATTGGTGGCTGGATGCTGTTAATTGCCGTAGCAGGCACGGCCTGTTCTGTAACAGCCAGTTATCTCTCCTCCCGTACAGCGGGTGGATTTGCCAAACAGCTGCGCAGCAGAGTGTTCCGCCATGTGGAGAACTTTTCGCTGCAGGAATTTGATAAATTGGGTACAGCCTCGCTGATTACCCGTACCACCAATGATATTACGCAGGTTCAAAACGTATTAACAATGATGCTGCGCATGATGGTTATGGCACCGATGATGTGTATCGGTGGTATCTTCATGGCGGTATCCCAGGATGCCAAATTATCAACCATTTTCCTGGTTGTCCTGCCTGTACTGGCCGGGGCCATCGCACTGATTGGTGCGAAGGGTCTGCCTTTGTTCAAACAAATTCAGAAAAAGCTCGACCGACTCAATCTGGTCCTGCGTGAGCAACTAACAGGGATTCGCGTGGTTCGTTCCTTTAATCGTGGGGAACATGAGCGTGTTCGTTTTAATGGAGCCAATACGGATCTGAGAGACGTTTCCATTAAAGTGAATGTGCTCATGGCAACATTAATGCCTGTGATGATGCTGGTTATGAACTTTTCAATGATTGCCATCCTTTATTTCGGTGGACAGCGTATCGACAGCGGGAATATGAATATTGGTTCATTGATTGCCTTTATTCAGTATGCGATGCAAATCATGTTCTCCCTCATTATGGTTTCCATTATCTTTGTGATGATTCCAAGAGCTTCGGCTTCGGCAGAACGGATCAACGAAGTATTGGATATGCATCCCGATCTTAGCAATCCAGAGCAGCCTCGTGATATGAAGTCGCTGCAAGGCACCATTGAATTCGATAATGTGACATTCCGTTATCCGGGTGCAGAAAATGCTGCGTTGTCAGGCATTTCATTTACGGCACGCCCGGGTGAAACCACAGCTATTATCGGGGGTACGGGCTCAGGGAAATCCACATTGCTCAGTCTCATTCCACGTTTCTATGATGTAACGGAGGGCAGTGTACGGGTCAATGGTACAGATGTCCGTGAGCTGCGGCAGGAAGATCTGCGGGCCAAAATCGGATTTGTACCGCAAAAAGCGGTTCTTTTCACCGGAACGATTGCGGAGAATATCCGCCACGGGAAGGATGACGCCACGATGGAGGAGATTGTTCGAGCCGCTCAAACGGCTCAGGCAGAGAACTTCATTACGGAGATGAAAGACGGTTACGACAGCGTCATTGCACAGGGAGGTAACAACGTATCCGGTGGACAGAAGCAGCGTTTGTCCATTGCACGCGCACTGGTTCGCCGTCCGGAAGTATATATTTTTGACGACAGCTTCTCGGCTCTCGATTTCAAAACCGATGCCAATCTTCGTGCTGCCCTGAAGTCCGAAACGACTGAAGCAGCAGTGCTAATTGTAGCTCAGCGTGTAAGTACGGTTATGGATGCGGATCGCATTCTGGTTATGGATGAAGGACGGATTGTCGGTTCAGGAACACATAAAGAGCTGATGGAGCACAATGAAGTGTATCGCGAGATTGTATCCTCCCAGCTGACAGAGGAGGAGATCGCATGAGTGAACGTACAGAACGCAAGTCACCTCGTCCCCCTGGCGGACCGGGGCATCCCGGAGGCGGAATGGGCATGCGGCCTCCTGTGGAGAAAGCGAAGGATTTCAAAGGTACACTGCGGCGTTTGATGCGGTATCTTCAGCCCCACAGCTATCGATTGCTGGGTGTGCTGGTCGCTGCAATTCTAAGTACCGTGTTCAGCATTATCAGTCCTAAGATTATGGCGGAAGGCACGGATATTCTCAGTAAAGGCGCTATTGCCATCCTTCAGGGTGTACAGGGGGCCGGGATTGATTTTCCTGCCTTGATAAAAGTATTGTATCTGCTTGGGGGACTCTACCTGTTTAGTGCAGCTTTCATGTACATTCAGCAATACCTGATGGCTGGTGTAGCTCAGCGGGTTGTGTACGACATGCGTGAGCAGATCAGTGCCAAGGTTGGACGTCTGCCGCTGAAATATTTTGACTCCCGTACTCACGGGGAAACATTAAGCCGGGCGACAAACGATGTGGACAACATCAGTAATACACTCCAGCAAAGTTTGGCGCAATTTATTACGTCTGTAGTCACCATTGTCGGGGTTATCATCATGATGTTGACCATTAGTCCATGGATGACCCTGATTACCATTTTGACTCTGCCATTAAGCGTGGTAGTGGTTATGCTGGTGGCATCCCGCTCGCAAAAACACTTTGCAGGCCAGCAGAAATCACTTGGTGAATTGAACGGCCATGTCGAGGAAATGTACACCGGACACAAGGTAGTCAAAGCCTTTGGACGGGAAGAACATTCGGTTGAACAGTTCGAAAAAGTGAACGAAGAACTGTATGAATCCGGTTGGAAAGCCCAGTTTATCTCGGGGATTATCATGCCACTGATGACGTTTGTAGGTAACCTTGGTTATGTGCTGATCTGTGTGGTCGGCGGGATCTTTGTTACACGTGGTGCTATCTCCATCGGGGATATCCTTGCATTCACACAGTACTCCCGTCAGTTCACTCAGCCGATTAACCAGATTGCCAACATCTCGAATATCATTCAGTCCACCATCGCTTCGGCGGAGCGGGTATTTGAATTGCTGGATGAAGAGGAAGAGGTTCCAGAGTCTTCGAAACCAGTACAATTGCAGCAACCACAGGGTGCCGTTGCATTCCATGGTGTGAATTTTGGATATAAAGCGGATGAGTTACTCATTCAAAATATGAATATTGATGTAAAACCAGGACAGACGGTAGCCATTGTCGGGCCGACTGGAGCGGGGAAAACAACGCTGATCAACCTCCTGATGCGTTTCTACGAAATTCAGGACGGCCAAATTACCATTGACGGTGTTAATATCGTGGACATGGAACGCGGCAAGCTGCGCAGCCTGTTTGGGATGGTGCTTCAGGACACATGGTTGTTCAACGGAACGATCCGTGACAACATTGCCTATGGCCGAGAAGGCGCAACGGAAGCGGAAGTCATCAAGGCAGCCGATGCGGCCCATGCCGATCACTTCATTCGTACCTTGCCTGATGGATATGATACGGTGCTGAATGAAGAAGCCTCGAACATTTCACAGGGGCAGAAGCAATTGCTGACGATTGCGAGAGCAATTCTGGCGAATCCGGCCATTCTGATTCTGGATGAGGCAACGAGCAGTGTCGATACACGGACCGAAGTGTTCATCCAGAAAGCGATGAATGATCTGATGAAGGATCGCACCAGCTTTGTCATTGCCCACAGATTGTCCACCATTCGCGGAGCCGACCTGATTCTCGTCATGGATCATGGTAACGTGATTGAGCAGGGTAATCATGAGGAACTGATGGAGAAACAAGGCTTCTATGCTGATCTGTACAACAGCCAATTTACGGAGCAACAGCCACAGGCAATCTGATCCTAGATGGCGTTAACATAATAGCCGGGTGCACCCTTTGGGTGCACCCGGCTATTTGTTTGCTACCGCGGCAAGTCCACGATATCGTTTCTTCTTTCCTTAATGCTCTTTCGAATCTTCTGGAGCTTTACCTTCGTTGACGTCGGATGACGTCTTTACCTCCAGCTTTGGCTCTTCGTTTGTCTCATCAAGCGCAGAAGGTGCCGACTCACCTGGTATCACCTCACCCTGCTCAATCATGCGTTTCACGACCTCATAACAGTCCTCGACATGTTTGTTGCCGACATACCGCATGGCCGTGAAGCTGAGCGCGGCTGCCAGTCCCTGACCTGCAAAAGGAACAAATTTGGCCACCGATTTGGTAGCTACACGTACCCCAACCCTTCTCAGAACCTGTACGACCAGTTCTTTGGTTACCATACGTCCGATGACTTTACTTCCGATGGACATGATGAATCCGTAGATCATGGATTTGGTCTCAGGGTCCATACCATCGAGCTGCTTTTGCGATAATCCGAATTTATTGTTAATGGCAGGCAGTAGCTGCATGAGCATCCCCACATCGGCCAGGACATCTGTACCGGGAAGAGGAACGAGTGTTGTACCAGCAGAAGCGGTGGCTCTCTTTTTGACCATGGTGCGGCATTCCTTGCGAACTTGCTCCAATTGTTCCAACGTTGCCGGAATCATAGGGAATCCCTCCATTCGTATATGGTATAGATATAACCGTTTTGTCTCGTTTTGAATGGTGTTTGTTACAGTAGAAATTGGTGACCTTGGCATATGAGTGTAACGTAACCTTTTTTCTCAACCGTACGTCTAGTAAAAAAAAGGAAATTACTGAATCGCTATGACGGTATCTGAGTATTACGGATGAGGGGGGATTACGATGCATGCACGGTTAAGAGTGTTACTGTTATTATGCTGTATAAGTGGGCTGATCATTACGAGCTGTTCAGCAAAGGAGGACCCAAACAAGATGCAATTTAATTCGAATCAGGAGTTATCCGAGTCAGAACGAAAAGCTGCTCTGAAAGAGATCGAACCCAAAAGAATCCAAGCCATGAACACCATGGGGCTGCATATTCTTCAACAGATGGGTACAAAAGAAAAAGCTGACGGGAATAATCTGCTGATCTCTCCTTACAGCATTGCGGCGGCGATTGGCATGGCATATAACGGCAGCGTAGGTGAGACTAGGCGGGAAATGGCAGAGGTCATGGGGTGGTCGGAGCTAGAAATGGAGCAAGTGAATGCTTCTCAAGCGGCTTTGCAGCAGTTGTTGACCCATCCGGGAAAAGGAATACAGATCGGTATTGCGAACTCCATGTGGATGAAGGACGGAATCCCGGTAGAGGAAACGTACCAAACATCCCTACAGCAAACGTATGAAGCCGAAATTAGGACACTCAATGGACAACCAGCACAAGCAAAGGAAGAGATCAATCAATGGGTGAAGCAGCAAACCGAAGGTATGATTCCAAACTTGATGCAGGAGCCCCCCGAAAAGGAAGCCCTAATGATTCTGGTGAATGCCATTGCATTTGATGGTAACTGGATGGATGAGTTTGACCCGGAGTACACGACGGACGAAGAATTCAAGCTGGCAAATGGAAAGGAGCTGTCTGTGCGGATGATGCATCAGAAGAAGCAGTTCCAATACTCGGAGAATGAGGACTGGCAGGCGGTTAGGCTTCCTTACGGAGATGGCCAGATGCATCTGCTTGTCGTTTTGCCGCGAGAGGGACGTACGCTGGATGAGATTCAGCAGCAGTTGCTGGATGACCCTGAACGGCTAGATACTGGCTCCGAATACAGCTTAGTTGAGCTGTCCTTGCCGCGTTTTCGTGCGGAGTATGGCATGAACCTGAAAGAGACGTTGCAGCAGATGGGGATGGAAATGGCCTTTGATCCTTATGCCGCTAATTTCACGGAAATGATTTCTCCCGGGCCGAACTTGCAAGTATACATTGGTCAGGTACTGCATCGTGCCGTGATGGAAGTGAGCGAACAAGGCACTGTAGCTGCTGCTTCAACATTAGTGGGAATGGCGGCTGGAAGTGCTCCGCCCACAGATTGGACCAAGATGGAGGTTAATCGTCCATTTATGGTTGCTGTAGTGGATAAATCCACTGGAGCATGGTTATTTGCCGGGAACGTAAACCAACCGGAAGAGATTCCCTCCCGGTAGCGCGTAGTTTACGTTATCCAAGTCTGCTGACATGTTGCTCTCGGAATTCATTCTCCAGCATGCTCATCTGAATGGCGTCGTGGTATTGATGATTGTAATACAAGGCATCTCGCCGTACGCCTTCGCGTTGAAATCCGAGCTTCTCATATGTACGAATCGCACGTTGGTTGAAGGCATACACTTCAAGCTCGATTCGGTGCAGATTGCAGATACCGAAACCATAATCCAGCATAAGCAGCAGTGCCTCGCTGCCATAGCCTTTTCCTTGATGCTCTATTTGATCAATGGCGATCCGGATGTGCGCACTTCGATTTTTGGTATGCATGTCCATCAGTGCAATCTCCCCGATGACCTGGTTATTCTCCTGCAAGGCAATCAGCAGCATCAAGCGTGAGTCATCCTGGGCCGCGTTTTCGATGTAACGTTCTACTTGGGTACGGGTGAAGCTGTTTTGTGTTCCAGTAAGTCTGCGCAGCTCGGCGTCAAACAATCCGGGGAAATAGGTATCAACGTCAGTCGATTCAAATGGACGCAGATAGATGCGGTTCGTTTCCAACAGACGTGGGATGCGTGGGGATGGCGTTGGTTGAGACATGGGTTATTCCTCCTGTGAGTTCAAATCATTATGCCATCAGTATAGCTGAATACTGTATACTTCCAAATATGCAGTTTGGACAAATTCAACAGGACAGATGAGGTGCAACTCATGAATCAATTACCGAAAATGATGGGAAATGACAGCATCCCTATCTACGTACAGCTCTCGGATCACATCAAAAAGGAAATCATTCAGAGGGAGCTGGTGGAACATAGCAAAATGCCTTCTGTACGCAAGTTGGCCGAGATGCTGGGCATAAGTACAACTCCCGTAGAATGGGCATATCAACAATTAATTGCCGAAGGTTATGTATACAGTCAGCCGCGAAGAGGATATCGGGTACGTCCCATCACGGATCGTTATAGTGAAATTCAAATTCCGGCGAGAACCGAGCCTAAGGATATGCAAGTTCATGAACACCACCATCATGAACGTAAAATAGAGGGAAATGCAATTCGTCCAATAAGAGTGGTCGAATTTGATTTTCACATGTCACGTAATGACTTCAGCCTGTTTCCGTTTGGCAAGTGGCACCAGTATGCGAACCGGATCTGGCGTGAAGAGGCAGAGGAATTATTGTTCTACGGAGATCCACAGGGCGAGTGGGGCCTGCGATGTGAGATTGCCAGTTATCTTGGACAGTTCAGGGGCGTAAACTGTTCTCCAGAGCAGGTTGTATTGGGTGCAGAGCAGCACTTGTTAATGTGTTTGCTTGTGCAGACGTTAACTCACAAGAATGGACTACAAACCATTGGGGTAGAAAATCCTGGCTATCGGCTGCTGCCGGGCACATTCCGGAATTATGGTTATCAAGTGGTTCCAATCTCCCTAGATGATGAAGGATTAGATATATCAGAACTGGATCGTGTGGGAGTGAAAATAATAAGTGTCTCACCTTCGCACCAATTTCCTCTGGGCATGACTATGCCCATTGCCAGAAGATTGGCTTTGCTGGAATGGGCGGAGCGAACGGGTGCATACATCATTGAGGATGATTATGACGGCGAATTTCGGTATCATGGACGGCCTATTCCGTCCATGCAGGGTTTGCGAGAGGGCAGCAGGGTGATTTATATGGGCGGATTTTCCCAAGTTCTCGCTCCTGCTCTGTGTGTTCATTATATGGTACTTCCCAAGGAGCTAATGGGTTCCTTTCGGGAGATGTACAAGACGATCCTGTTTGAACAGTCCGCCTCCCGTCTTCATCAGCGCACGTTGGAAATGTTTATGCATGAGGGAGAGTTGGGTAAACACATTCGTAAAATGCGTAATGTTTATAAGCGCAAACATGACTTGATTGTTCAGGCAATTCGGCAGTATATCGGAGAAAAGGTTGAGATAATTGGCCAGAATGCCGGATTTCATCTGGTGCTTAGAATTGCTTCAACACAAACAGCCGCGGAGCTGGTAGCTGCGGCGTTAAGCGCTGGTATACAGATTAGTTCAACAGAATACCTGTGGACGGATGGGAGTGAACCAGCAGATGGCAAAAGGGAATTCATTATAGGGTTTGCTGGTATTGAAGCGGAACGCATTGGACCGGGTATCGCCGCATTGGCAAAAGCATGGAGAGATCTTTACGCCTTGTGAGCGGCTCCGTCCAAAAATAAAGCTGCCAGCTCACGTGCCAGATCGGAAATCGTTGCATACATGTCGCGTACGCCTTCGCGGTTTGCCAGCATCAGCAAGGAAGTGAACGCGTGGGCAAGCAGTATCGGATTGGCAGATCGCAAATAACCGTTGTCCATCTCCCGCTTGAAGTGGGTGGCAAGGACTTCATAAATGCGGACTTCGGCTTCACGGATCTGGGCCAGCTGATCTGCATCCAGATAGGTATTGGCTTCACGCATCATGGTCTCGGTATCGACGTGGGAGTGTTGCATCCGTCCTTCCGCAACTTTCTCCAGCCGCTCTTGCAATGTACCGGGTGCATCCATACGAAGAGCTGTTTGCTGCATGCTCATGGCCATCATACTGGTGATGGCGACGGTGAACAGCTGTGGCTTGCTGGAAAAATGATAATAGATCGATGCTTTGGTCACGCCGCATAGCGAGGCAATTTGCTGAAGAGAGACGGGCTCATACCCGTATTCCATAAATAGCCGCGAGGCGGTCATCAGTATTTTCGACTGGGCTGATGCCTGATCAGCGCCTGCTTTGGGCCTGCCGGGCGAGCGGGGCGGGTTCTTTTTTTTGCTCATGATTGCATACCTCTTTACTTATTCATGTTGGCTGTACAAAATTGTTCACAAAATTAGTATTTGCAATATTAACCTTCTGGTATATATAATTAAGTCAATTATACTATGACCCGTGGTTCATTTCTATATTTATCACATAAAAACGGCTTCATAGAACCAAAATAGGGAGATGAAGAGACAATGCAAGAACGTTCGGGCTACGGCCGCTGGGTTGCCGGCAAACGAAGCAAATGGATTACATTGTTGGTATGGATCATCATCGCGGTTGTTCTTGGTGTAGTGTGGCCTGCGGTAGGTGACCGTGAAACGAATAACGCACAGGATCTGAGTGATTCCAAGCCATCGGTGCAGGCGGCAGCAGTTGCCCAGAAAGAGTTCCCCGGAGGCGAAGGTGTTCCTGCGCTCATCGTATGGCGTCAAGCCGGGGGGCTGACGGATGAACAGATTGAGAACATTCAGGCGTTAACCGAGCGACTGGATCAAGATCCGGTGGAGCAGCAGCAATCTGTTGTACCACTGTATCAGTTGCCGCCACAGGCCCTGAAAGGTCAGCTTTCGGAAGACGGAAGCACCTTGGTTATGCCGCTCTTTTTCAATCAGGAAGCTGATTCGTCACAGCTGAAGGAAGGCATTGAAGCACTGGAGCAGAAAACGAAAGACATTTTTGGCTCCGACCCATTTGATGTTGCCATTGATGATGTCAGCGCACTAAGTGCACGGGTTACTGGTCCGGTTGGGATATCGATTGATGCGAGCGGATTGTTCTCATCTGCGGATGTATCCCTGCTGATTGCAACCGTTGTGCTGGTACTCGTGCTGTTGCTGTTGATCTACCGTTCGCCCGTACTGGCGATTATCCCGATTATTGCAGTTGGGTTCGCTTATATGGTCACCAGTCCGATTCTCGGATTTATGGCGGATCAGGGCTGGATTACAGTGGACGCGCAGTCCATCTCGATTATGACGGTGCTGTTGTTCGGTGCAGGAACGGACTATTGCCTATTCATGATCTCCAGATTCCGTCAAATTCTCTATCATGAGCCGGATAAAAAGAAAGCACTCTTCCAGGCGATTACCGGATCGTCCGGTGCGATTGCGATGAGTGGATTTACAGTTGTTGCAGCACTGCTTGTACTGCTGTTCGCAGAGTATGGTGCCTATCATCGATTTGCCGTACCATTCAGTTTATCCATCTTCATCATGTTTATTGCGAGCCTGACGCTGGTTCCGGCATTGCTGGCGATCTTCGGTCGGGGTTCATTCTACCCGTTTGTACCTCGGACGCATGATATGGAAGTAGAACGTGCGAAGAAAAAAGGCAAACCAGCGCCTGCTCCGCGTAAAATCAAGGAAAGCTGGATTGGCCGTACAGTAGTCACCAAACCGTGGACGGTTCTGGTAATTACGCTGGTGTTGTTGGGTGGACTGGCTGCTTTCTCTAGCCAAATTAAATTCACGTATGACTTGCTATCGTCCTTCCCGGAGAATGTTGCATCTCGTGAAGGTTTCAAAGTTATTGGAGAACAGTTCTCGGAAGGTGAACTCGCTCCGGCGAAAGTGATTATCGATACAGAAGGTAACGAGACTGATCTGAAGCAGCGTCTGGAATCGCTGGATTACGTAAGCAAAGTAGGTGAAGCGCAGCAGGGTGCTGAGAATGCGAACATCACCGCTTACGATGTGGAATTCAATCTGAATCCATACTCGATGGAGGCGATGCAGCATATCCCGGATCTGCGGGCAACGGCTGAACAGGCATTGAAAGATGCTGGCATAACAAGCGTGGACAGCCATGTCTGGATCGACGGTCAGACGGCTGAGCAGTATGACATCGAAGTCACCGGAGAGCGGGATGCCAGCATCATTATCCCGGTGGTGATCGGGATGATCACGTTGCTGCTGCTGTTATACCTGCGTTCCGTTGTAGCAACGGCGTATCTGATCGCGACAGTAGTACTATCCTACTTCTCTGCATTGGGCTTGGGATGGCTCATTATTCACTATGGACTAGGAGCAGACGCCATTCAGGGAGCGATTCCGCTGTATTCCTTCGTATTCCTCGTGGCGCTGGGTGAGGACTACAACATCTTCATGATCTCGAGCATTTGGCAAAAACGCAAAACGATGCCACTTCGCCAAGCGATCAAGGAAGGTGTGGGGGAAACCGGATCTGTTATTACTTCCGCAGGTCTGATTCTCGCAGGTACGTTTGCCGTACTGGCAACACTGCCTATACAGGTACTGGTGCAGTTCGGTATTATCACGGCTGCGGGTGTCTTGCTCGATACGTTCCTTGTTCGACCGTTCATGGTGCCAGCCATTACCACGTTGCTGGGCAAATGGGCTTTCTGGCCAGGCAAGTACGTGCCTGTTCCAGAGAAAGCCAAAAAGAGACAAAAACAATCCATGTAAACGATGGATGGATTCAGACAAGGACAGTGGGAGCTCAAGCCTGCTGTCCTTGTTTTTACCATTTTCCTATTGGAGTGCAGGCTGCTTCGGGCAAATGCTGAGATGGAATGGGGGAACTGTAAAATATCCGCAGAATGAGGCATGTTTCCTACTTTCTTTAGTTATGGAAGGTTTACGTGGCCAAGGGTTTTGGGACATAATAGAGGTAACGTCAGCCACAGGCAGACGGACGGGATGAACATCAATGGGACAACCAGGGGGAAGGATGAAAACAAGCATGACGAACCAACTTAGTGTGTACTTTAACCATGACGGCGGCGTGGATGACCTCGTATCGCTGTTCATGCTTCTACAAATGGACAATGTAAATGTAACCGGTGTATCGGTTATTCCGGCAGACGGATATCTGGAGCCAGCTACAGATGCCAGCCGTAAAATTATCGATCGCTTCGGCACATATTCCGTAGAGGTAGCGAAATCCAACTCCAGAGGGAAGAATCCGTTTCCTGCGGCGTGGAGATTGCATTCCTTCTATGTAGATGCACTTCCAGTACTGAACGAATCCGGCAAAATGGAAGCTCCTTTGTCTGCCGTTCCGGCCCACCAGCATCTGATTGAGAAAGTGCGCAGCACCGAAGGCAAAACGCTGCTCCTGTTCACAGGACCGCTGACTGACCTCGCGCGTGCACTGGATGAAGCACCAGACATTGAAGAGAAAATTGACAAGCTTGTATGGATGGGTGGAACGTTCGAAAGAGGGAACGTTGAAGAGCCTGAGCATGATGGTACAGCAGAATGGAACGTATTCTGGGACCCGGAAGCGGCTTACCGTGTATGGCAGAGCGGTATCCAGATTGATCTGGTAGCCCTGGAAAGCACGAACAAAGTACCTCTGACACCTGCTGTACGTAACCGTTGGGCTGCAGAGCGTCGCTTTGAAGGCGTTGACTTCCTGGGTAACTGTTATGCAGGATGTCCGCCACTGGTATACAGCGAAACGAATTCCACGTACTATCTGTGGGATGTGTTGACTACGGCTTCCGTTGGACGTGAAGACATCGTGAAGAAGAAAACGGTGAACTGTATTGTTATCCCGGATGGTCCAAGCCAGGGGCGTACGGTGGAACAAGCAGACGGACGTCCAGTACAACTCGTGTATGATACCGATCCAGAAGCGTTCTTCACATACATGACGGATTTGGGCAAAAAAGCTGCTCCGCAGCGTTATTAATTCAGGCGGCCGCAAGGCCAGCCTCCATTAAAGGTACAACCAAAAAAAAGCCGCAGGCAGAGTGAACAGGAATGGGGTAATCCCCATGTTTCCGTTCCCTGCCTTGCGGCTTTTTTTGTATTCATCTGGTGGGCTATTGATTGCCCATTTGCAGTCAGATTTATATTTTGAATCGGCTTATCAACCCGTTCAATTCACTGGACAACACACGAAGGGATTCCGCAGATGTACTCATCTCATCCATCGATTGCAGCTGCCCGTCAGTTGCAGCGGAAACCTCCTGAATGCTGGAAGAAGACTTGCGCGAGATATGTTCCATATCCTCAACGGAGGCGGATACTTCTTCGGCACTGGCGGAGAGCTGCTCGGAAGCGGCAGACACTTCGTGCAGACGTTCATTCATCGTCTCAATGCCGGAATGAATGGACGTGAACGAGCGTCCTGCTTCCTGAACAACAGCCAGACCGGCCTGAACTTCTGAGGTACTGGCCGACATATGCGAAGATAAAACGGCAGTCTGACGCGTCATTTCGGCGATCAGTTCAGTCACATGCTGGGACGATTGCTCGGATTCCCCTGCAAGCTTCCGAACCTCGGAAGCAACAACGGCAAATCCGCTGCCATGTTCCCCGGCCCGAGCAGCTTCAATGCTTGCATTCAATGCCAGCAGACTGGTCTGGGAAGCGATGCCCTTCATCATGTGGGCTACCGATTCAATTTTGCTGGAGTATTGTGCAAGCTGGGAGGTAGTTGCTTCCATCTGGGCGTTGGCCTGATGAATTTTGTCCATGCGGTCGATCGCTGTGTTGATGTTGGTCTGACCCTGCATCGCGTTATGGGTCGTCTCCTCGGATACATCAGCCACCATGGAAGATGAATTCGCAATATGCTGCATGCTGCGTGTAATTTCCTCCATCGCTACAGTTACTTCGCCTGCCCGTGCAACCTGCTCCGCAGCGCCTTTGGCTGTGTGGTCTGTGTGCTCAGCAATGCGCTGGCTGGCTTCCGCTGTCGCCTGCGAGTGTCTGGATACCCCTTCGGCTGCTTGCAGCAGGGAATCGGAGCTTTTGCGGATGCCTGTCATGACATCTCGTGTATCCGTGACCAGATGTTTGAACTCCGAAGCCAGTTGTCCAACCTCGTCCTTCCGTCCAAGCTCGACATCGACGGTCAGATCACCTTTGCCTACCTCAGCAATGATCTTCTTCAGTTTCACCAGAGGACGGGTCAAATAATGAGCAAATCCATAGACCAGCAGCACGCTGAGTAATACGATGGCAAAGGCAGTCCAGATCATGGTCATCCGATTGCGTGTCATTAGCTCGTAGACGGCAGTAGAGTCGAGGTCGGCACCAACCAGACCAAGCAGTTCCCCATTAGCCCCATGAATGGGTACATAAGCTGTAATCGTTGCGCCGTATTCATCCTGGGTCAGATCGCCCCGGAAAGGTTCGTTTTGTGCAAAGGCTTGCAGCATTCCCGCATATTGGTTCTCTTCAGGAGACCCGTAAGGCGAGAAATCATCCTCTTCCACATCTGGAGCAGCGCCATCCACCACGTAATAATACGATGCGGCTCCGTTCTCTTCACGCTTACCAAGCGTGTATAGATACTTCAACCCATTGGCCTGGCGAAGCTGGCTGAGTTGTTCGCGCAATATGTCGTAATACTCGGTTTGATCCTGTCCTGTACTGAGCGGTGCATACAGGGAGGTGTCGATGGATTGCGCTGCTCGTTCGGCAACAGCCTGCGCCTGCATGCCCATTGATTGTTCAACCAGCTGTGCAGATGAGCGATACATGGTAATGCCAAGAACGGCTCCTGCCGCTAGCATCAGACAGGAAAAAAATAAAAAGATACGCATAAACAAACTGTTCATTAGTAGAAATGTTCCCCCTTGATATGTAGGACTGTTAGCCTTTCTCAATTGCATACGAACGTATATGTATTCATTTCTATCTGAAATATCGGCATCGGGAGGGTAAAGAATTAGCTCCTGAATCAAGATGATCCGGGAGCTCTAGTGGATGAGGCATGGATCTTTTACGGTCCATGAAAAAATCGCGAAGGCTTTTTAAGGAATTGGCACTAGTTGGTCATCTTCAATCTTCCATTGTGACATCTCATCTTTAGTCACTTCTGCTTTAAAAGTGTTGGATTCCTGGTCATACATCACTATAGCGGCATTCATGACTTTATTCAGATTTGCGCTTACCAGGTATTCCTTATCCATTTTATAGATGGATGTTTCCGCTGCTGTACCAATGGTAGCAACAATCTCCTTAATCCCGTCCTGATCTACATCAGCCTCCACAGTATGTGCTTCTATATGTAGCACCGTTGGGGGGGAAGTGCTGAGAGACACATAATTAGAAATTGGTGCATTAGCTCCAACAGAGCTGCTCACTTTTACGTAAGATTGCCCCAAAACATTAACTGTACTTGTCGAATAGTCGTTGGCTCCTTCATACCCGATCTGTCCCATATCATAAGTTCCGTCTTTAAATTGAAGTGCAGCATAAACTTTCTCTACATCATCATTCTTTTTATACGTTAAAACCTTGGACTCATCAACTGCTTGCCTCTTCAATTGTTTAGATTGCTCTACTGCATTGATTTTGGTTAGTGGCTCGGCAGTTAAGGACGTTGTATACTTCAACTGAAACTGCTTTGCTTCTGGTGTTACTACATTCGCAGCAGGCTGCTCCGTTGCACTGGTAGTATTATTCGTTGGTGAAGGAGCATCTGAAGACGTGGTGCTGCATCCCGTAACAACTCCCAATAAGATTAATGCTGTTACTGTTTTTTTCATTGAAAACCAACCCACTTTCATTTTTGCTTGGATCTTGGACACAGATTTCAAGCATTATTGTCTCGTCTTTCTAGACGATAACAATCACATATTTGTTGTTAAAATATTACATCGTCCCGCCACCTTGGCGGATGGAGGCAGGGATCTTCTCTGGTCCCTGGTTAATATATTTATTAATAAAAGTGCCTACTTTGGCATCATCGAATTGGTCCAGCTTCATCGTTTTGGTCCATGCCGTCACAACGACCTCACTGCCCTCAGGGATGTCCTTGTTCGGTACAGCGAGAATACCTGATCCAGCTTTGCGGAACTTGGCAAGGTATTTCAGATGCTCCTTCAGCTCATCACTTGCGTTCTCACGATAATAAATGATGATATCCCCATGCTCCAGATTATGTACCAGATATGGATAGCCGGGGAAATCGGTGTAAAATCCAAACTTGATATCATGCGGGTTATGAGGCCCCGACGTCGGGATGGTCATCTCATATTGAATCGGTTCTTCCGTATGATCGGCACCGTAGTATTTATCGTCGGTCACGTCGATCGCAGCACCAGCCTTCAGATCCGCAACATCATATGTAGTAAGTGCGCCCTGCATGAAGAAAAGAACAAACGCAATGATCGACACCCCCAGTAGTGCATGAGCAGCCATGCGGATGGATCGGGTTTTCTTTTTAATCACAGCTCGTTCATTCTTCTTCATATGTGCCAGTACAGACTTCTGGGTGCGTGAAGACCAGATATAAGCTGCGATGGAGAACAATAGAACGATTGCCCCGACGATAAGCCACAGGTAGGATGTGCCTGCCTCGTGGTCCATTTGCATATGATTCATATTCATGTCCATATCGATTTCCTCTACCCTTCGTAATAAAATGAATGATCATAACAATACACTACATAATGTAGTGTTAATGAAAATGGTACAGATCCCATATAAGCATGGGGGGGTTCTCACCTCATATCCTTACGTAAAAAAGAACATACCTTTACACTACACATTATAGTGTATGGAATGTAACGAGTGCAATCTGCTGACGCTGAAACAAAAGAAGACCCTCCCCGGATAAGGAGGGAGAGCCTTCGTAAGAGCTTTTAAATTAGATGCTACAGACGACCGTATGGAGAATACATCAGGCTAATCAATCCAATGATTGTAGTGCCCAGAAAGCGAGAGAGAATAAAAAACAATACCACATTGGCAATCAACACGCTGTACATGCTATCGATGGCTGCCTTCGTACGATTCAGCGGATACTGGAACAGCACCGTGTTAAGAGATACAAAGATAATCAAATACGAGACAATGAGGAAGAAGATAGCGATGGAATACGAGATAACAATAAACAGATTTGCCAGAACGAGCGACGCTACAGCGGGCACAAGCAATGTACCGAACTGGGCAACCAGTGTTTTGGGACGGAACGTTATTTTTTCAATCTTAAGTATGGCATACATCAACGCGATCGCTACGACCAATGAAATGGCGGTGAACAACAGTGGTCTGATAAACCCACCAATGAACAATCCGTCCATATCCATCCGGGCGAATGTAATCAAAAAGTATGTAGAGGATAGAACCGCAATCAGAGCCATCGTGATCCAACCGTTAAGAGAATGCTGTTCACCAACGGTTTTCATGGTTTGATAAGGGCGGGTGAGCACACTAAGGAAATAGGATAGATACTGTTTGCTTACTTCTTTGGCTTGCTGAACTTTCTCATTTTGTACAATGTTGTTCCACTGATTGGTGTTGTTGTTTCCTGAAGCTGAAGCGCCCTCTGTGCTGGAAGAGTCGGATGCATGTTGTACAGGTCTGGAAGCAGAAGGTGTGTTGGGAGAAATGGGAGCGTGAGGAGGTGTCGCCTGTGTGCTCGACCAACGGGTATATTCAGGTTCGGCAGCAGCGGATTGTTGCTCCTGAGCGGAATTTGCAGTAGGGGAAGAAGGAGTTAGATTAGCGCCGCACCTCTCGCAAAAGCTGGCATTTCCATTTTCATGATTACATACTGGGCATTTCATGGCATGAGCCTCCAATTTCATAAAATTAAGATAATATAGACATTTTGTCTCATTTTAACGGGTGATGACGAAGTTTGTCTATGTTTTCAGGGGAATTAATACCCGGTATTTTCCACCTGAGTATTGATTAAACAGGTCCTCTTATTTTCATATTGACATAAGTATGCGCCGGATTTATGATGTCTTTACCGAAATTGATAATCATTATCATTAAATGAACGTTAATCTAAGGGTTTGTACTCATCGACATATTTATCGCAGGTGTACAACCATATCAGTTTAACCAATGGGGAGTGTATCGTGTTGAAAAAAATATTGGCACTGCCGGCTGTTGTGCTGGCAACTTCGGTTTTACTCGCCGCTTGCGGCAATAATGAAGCGGCTACGGGCAAGGCAGAAACACCTGCTGCTCAAAGCGAAAATCAAACTTCCACAGAAACTACGGATGCAGCAGATCAGGAAGCGGCCGGGAGCGATTATACAACCGCAGTGGATGGCTATCGCACGTTTGCAATTGAGCAGATTGATGAATTCGTGAAGCAAACGGAGAAATTTACGGATGCCGTGAAAGCTGGTGATCTGGAGACTGCCAAATCATTATATGCACCAGCTCGTATGTATTATGAACGTATTGAACCGGTAGCCGAGGCACTTGGGGATCTGGACCCGAATATCGATGCACGTGACGGAGATGTGGAGGCTGCCGACTGGCGCGGATTCCACCGGATTGAGAAGGCACTTTGGGAAGACAAGACGACCGAAGGCATGACTGACTTTGCGGATACCTTGTTAAGTGATGCGAAGCTCCTGCGTGCCAAAGTCGAGACGATGGACATCGATGCGAGTCTGATGGTAACGGGTGCGGTAGAACTGTTGAATGAGGTTTCCTCCAGCAAGGTAACCGGTGAAGAAGAACGTTATTCCCATACGGATCTGTATGATTTTGCAGCGAATGTAGAGGGAGCACGCGAGATTTATAACCTGCTCAAGGATGATCTGGCTGCCAAAGACAAGGATCTGAATCAGCAAATTGCGGACCGATTCGATGCACTGGAGAAAGAGCTTGCTCCATTCAAGGATGGAGACGGATACGTTTCCTATGAGAAGCTGAAGGATGAAGACGTGAAGAAGTTGAGTCAGAACCTGGATGCATTGGCCGAGCCGCTGTCGAATATGGGACAAGTACTGGGAGTGTAGAACGATGACCGAGCAGAAAAAGGATTCGCTGAAAAAGCCGTTGTCACGGCGTGAAATGCTGAAGCTGACCGGCGTGGCCGGACTGGGTCTGCTCTTGGGCGGAGGCGGTGCCAGCGGTCTGATGGCGCTGGGCCGCAAAAGCAGTCCGGCGTCCGCTGTGGAGCATGCCTCGCCGAATGACAAAGGCGTGCCCTTCTATGGCAAGCATCAGGCGGGCATTATTACCCCGGCTCAGGATTTCATCTGCTTTGCCGCCTTTGATGTGACGGCGGGAAGTGCGGATGATCTCCGCCGTCTGTTCAAGAACTGGACGGCCGCTGCCGCTCCCATGGCCGCCGGAGAGATGATTGGCGAACATAATACAACGCTGAATACGCCCCCTACCGATACGGGCGAAGCGGCAGGCCTGACACCGTCACGAACCACGTTGACGTTTGGTGTGGGGCCCTCTTTGTTTGACGGGCGCTTCGGGCTGCAGGGCCGGAAGCCCAAGGGCCTGCGCGATCTGCCGGCATTCGCCGGAGATGCGCTGGACCCGCAGTGGTGTGGTGGCGACCTGTGCGTGCAAGTCTGCGCAGACGATATGCAGGTCGCCTTCCATGCCATCCGCAATCTCGCGCGCATCGCACGCGGGCATGCGGTATTGCGCTGGACGCAGGAAGGTTTCCAGCGCACAGGCCGAGCTGACCCTGCGGGTGGAACACCGCGCAACTTGCTCGGCTTCAAGGATGGCACCGGCAATCCGGATACAACGGATGCGGTGCTGATGGACCAGACCGTCTGGGCGCAGCCGGCTGACGGTCCGGGGTGGATGGCTGGCGGCAGCTATATGGCCGTCCGCCGGGTTCGCATGCGTGTGGAGGTGTGGGACCGCTCCACACTGAAGGACCAGGAGGCGACATTTGGACGCCACCGGGACAGCGGAGCGCCGCTCGGCAGCCGCGGCGAGTTCGATCCGGTAGATTTGAAGGCCAAGTCTGCCGATGGGCAGCCTGTAATTCCGGCAACGTCACATCTGCGTCTCGCGAAGGGGGACGGCAGTCAGCAAATTTTACGCCGCTCCTACTCGTATTCGAGTGGGCTCGATGCCAAGACCGGGCAGCTGGATGCAGGTTTGCTGTTCATTAGCTATCAACGGGACCTGGAGAAACAGTTTATTCCGATTCAGAAACGACTGGCAAAGAACGACAAGCTGAACGAATATACCGTGCACACAGGCAGTGCTGTATTTGCCTGTTTCCCGGGAATTATGAATGGCGGATATATTGGGGACACCTTAATTTAATGGGGAGGATGACAATGATGGGCAGGATCGCAGATCGGAAGGCGCAGAAGCGGCGGATGTACAAAGGAAGGTTGATGCGCTCCTTGCTGATGCTGCTGGTGTTCCTGATGGTGGGGTCCGGGGTAATTCGCTTACCTGGCATGGCACATGCTTCTGGAGAAGGGCTCCAAAACAATGAGCAGTCTGTGCAAAAACAACTGGATAGTCTATTGCCGCCTGTGGGCAGCGCCTTGGTTGAAGCGGGACAGGGCAAGCTGACAGAAGCGACGGAGGATGTCGCTGAGTTCCGGCAACTGTGGGATGCTGCCAGCACGTTGGTGCCGGAACAGAACGCAGATCAGGTTGCGACGGCCGCCAGCGTTGTAGGTGAAGCCTTGTCCAAAGCGGAACAGGCACTGTCGAGCAATGATTCTGATGCTGCCAAGAAAGCATTGGCGGATCTTGCCCGTGCGACCAATCAGTACATTGAGGCGTTTCAGGTGGCAGAAGAGAGCGACGATGCAGGCCGTAAAGCGGCTGAAAGGCTGCTGCCAGACGCACGTAAAAGCTTGAGTGCAATGGAACAGGGCGATTGGACCCAGGCAGAGCTTGCCTATAAACGGATTGTTACGGCCTGGAAAGGCACCGAAGCTCCGATTCGTCAGGATCATTTTGGCGTATACAGCCAGTTGGAGAAAGACATCAGTCTGGTTCGCATTGCAATGCAGGCCGAGCCCCGCAAGGAAGAACAGGCAACAGCGCGTATGCAGGAACTGGTCACGTTGCTCACAGATTACATTGCAGGGACCCTCAAGGAAGGGGAAGTTGAGGATACGTCAGCATCCTCCGATGTTTCTTCATTGTCCGACCTGCTGAAATTATTGGAGCAAATAGAGCAGCAGATTCAAGCCGGGGATACCACTACTGCTGCAACCGGATTGGAGCAGTTTATCGTGGCCTGGCCTTTGGTTGAAGGTCAGGTGCAGATATCATCTCCAGCTTCATATACGGCCATTGAGAATGAAATGGCCGAAGCATCGGGATATGTCGTCTCCAATCCGCCAAATACGGCGAAGGCAACCGAGGTTATAACCCGAATGATCAATCGGCTGGCGCCGTTAACGGCTACCACCTCATACACGGCATGGGATGCGGCATTGATTTTGCTTCGCGAAGGATTGGAAGCCATTCTGGTACTCTCTGCATTGCTCGCTTATGCCAAGAAGAGTGGCGAGACTGCGGCCCGGCGCTGGATCTGGGCTGGTGCCGGTAGTGGTCTGCTGCTTAGTGCGGCGTTAGCCGTTGTACTGTCGCTGACTCTTGCTGTGGCATCATCGGGCAGCACACGGGAGATGATTGAGGGGTATACGGGGCTTGCAGCCGTTGTACTAATGTTGACGGTTGGGCATTGGATGCATAGCAAATCAAATACCCGCTCCTGGAATAGCTATGTACAGCGACAGGTAGGTGGTGCACTGGCCCGGGGAAGTCTATGGTCACTCTTCGCTGTGGCGGGTCTTGCCATATTGCGGGAAGGTGCGGAGACGGCGATCTTTTATATCGGCATGGCGCCTGCAATTGAGACCTCGCAGATGTTGATCGGTATGGGGGCAGCGTTGCTCATCCTGATTGTATTAGCTGTAGCCATTATTCAGTTCAGTGTACGTCTGCCTGTACGATGGTTTTTCCTGACCGCTACGCTGCTGATCTATTATCTGGTATTTCGTTTCCTTGGAGAGAGTATTCACTCCCTTCAAGTCTCAGCAGCGCTGGGGGCTCATATCGCACCGAGTCTGCCGACGATTGGCTGGCTTGGTATGTATCCGACATGGGAGACCTTTATTCCACAACTCGTTGTGCTCGTCTTTATGATCTTCAATTTGATTCGTACAGAGGTACGTTCAGCCAAAGGAGCATCCAAGGCCTCCGTTTAGCACAGAGCTACGAATCCCGATTAGAGGCTGCGTCCTGCTCGCGTCATATTTTGACCGCATCATAAAAAGGGCATCTATAAGTCCCTATAGAAAAAGCCGTATCCTTCACGTTCTATTCTGCGTGAAAGATACGGCTATTTATTTTTTTAGAGATCTATGAGATAAGTTAAACGGTCTGTGGATTGGCTTTCATAAGTGTGGGTGTGGACTCCCGTATGATCGGTTTGGTTACGATATGCGAGACCTGATAAGGCTGTGACGGATGATCAATCCGGGATAACAGCATCTCCGCAGCCTTAATGCCCATTTCGTTGCTGTAGATATGAACCGTCGTTAATGCAGGCTCAATAATTCGTGATTCAGGTGCGTTATCGAATCCGCATATGACGATATCCTGGGGCACTTTAACATTCCTCGCTCTCAAAGCTCTGATCAAGTCGACTGCGATAAAGTCGTTGGCACACACATACGCATCAGGCAGCGACTTCAGCTCTGCCACGCGTTCGTTCAACCAGCCAGGCTTTGAGAAAAACAGGCGGTCATCATCCACAATGCATTGGGATGGATCGACCTGCAGCCTCGCTTCCAGCATCGCCCGCTGATATCCTACCCAACGTTCATTGAAGCTTTTGCAATGATTGTAATCCCCGGCAAATCCAACATGGTTGTAGCCGCTCTCAATTAATTTTCTGGTTAACTGATACGTGCTGTGCTCATTCTCCATGAGCAGCAAATCTGCATGAAATTCCGGATAACAGATGTCGGAAGCGCAATCGATGAAGATCGTGGGAATTCCGAGATCGGTAATAAGCTGAGTATATTTCAGATTGAACAACTCAATGCAAATGATACCGTCCACGTTGGAAATATCAAAATTGTTGGGAAGTGTAAGTGAGTCCTGATCAACCTCACGTACGATATGAATGGAGAGATTGTATCCCTCTGCGCTGATTCTTTTCTCCAGACCACTGATTAACATCGAACCAAAGTGAGATGTATTGGGCAGATTCTCCGTTAACAGGGCGATATTGTTTGGAGCTTTGGTTAGAACATGCTCATTTTCCATATAGGCAAACTGTTTATATTTAAGTTCAATTGCTTTTTTAATTACACGATTACGTGTCTCATCCGGGATATTTCCGCTATCATTCAAGGCTTTGGAAGCTGTATTCCGGGAGATGCCCAAAGCATCTGCGATGTCCTGTATCGTAACTTTTTCTTTTGCCATCTAGTGCTTCACCTCTAATGATCATATCGTCGTCCATAGTATTATCTTAGTCAAATGTATAATAGATCGGAACAAATAGCAATCTCGATTTTACATATGCACAATTAAGTTTACATTTTTAATTTAAATTAAGCGCTTTTATATGTATTCAGAAGTTTTGTTACAAATGATCATTAGTTTGAAATATCCTACTGCTGATAAGGGGAATGACAGGTTGAAGGGAAATAAACAAACGTTATATATACAATGAAATGCACATTTAGAACTTGGAAAACACACTAAATGTTATCAAATGCACAATTATTTTTTACATAATGTATTGACTAATGCCTAGATTACCTGATAAATTGTAAATTATTAAATGAGCAATTGTAAATATTGAAAGCCCTTACTGCAAACAATTGTCAACTTCAGGAATGAACGGAGGTAATGTGTTGGATAACACAGTGGATACCAAAAAGGGTACAGGAAGGGCGTTGAAAGAGAGGGCATCTACCGGTCACAGGATGCAGCAGTTCAAAAAGAATTATTTTTTGTACTTGTTACTCGCACCAGCTCTGATCCTGACCCTTGTCTTCAAATACATCCCGATGTACGGAGCCATTATCGCATTTAAGGATTTTAGTCCGATCAAAGGTATTATGGGCAGTGAGTGGGTAGGCTTGAAGCATTTTGAGAAGTTTTTGGCTTCGCCCAATTTTGACGTCATCTTTATGAATACGCTTAAACTCAGTTTTTTTGGATTGATATTCAGCTTTCCGGTCCCGATTTTGCTTGCTCTCATGCTCAATCAGGTACGTAAAGCCGGAGTGAAGAAAAACATCCAATTGTTTCTGTATGCACCCAACTTTATCTCGGTAGTTGTCGTTGTGGGTATGCTGTTTATCTTTCTATCCCCAACAGGGCCGATCAATCAGATAGCCACAGCAATTACAGGGCATCCTATTATGTTTATGTCCGAACCGGAATACTTCCGCTGGATATACATTTTGTCGGATATTTGGACCGGGGCGGGCTGGGCTTCCATCATTTATGTCGCTGCTTTGGCCAATGTCGATCCGGAACTTCACAATGCAGCCAACCTGGATGGAGCGAATCTCATTCAGCGTATTCGCCATATCGACCTTCCGACGATTCGACCGATTATGGCCATCGTATTTATTCTTGCCGCTGGCGGGATCATGTCGATTGGATTTGAGAAGGCCTACCTGATGCAGACATCCATGAACTTGCCTTCCTCCGAAATCATTGCCACGTATGTGTACAAGGTGGGCTTGCAGTCCGGAGATTACGCTTATTCTGCGGCAGTAGGATTATTTAACTCCGTCATCAATGTCATTTTGCTGGTGACTGTGAATCTGATCGTGAAGAAATTGAATGAAGGCGAAGGCCTCTATTAGGAAAGGAGTGTTATCCATGGTAGTCAAACATACGGGACTGGATCGACTGATCCTCACGCTGAACGCGATTTTTCTCACCTGTGCCGTACTGGTTGTGGTTGTCCCCCTGATTTATATCGTCGTTGCCTCATTCATGGACCCGACGGTACTGCTGAACCGCGGGCTGTCCTTCAATGTATCCGACTGGAGTCTGGATGGGTATCAGATGATTCTATCCAATCCGGCCATGATTCGAGGGTTTGCCAATGCGGTGCTGTACTCGGTTTCTTTTGCACTAGTGACGGTGACCGTCTCGATATTTGCAGGGTATGCCTTGTCTGATGAAAGGCTGGCTGGGCGAGGATTTTTCATGATTATTTTTATCATCACGATGTTCTTCGGTGGCGGTTTGATCCCGACCTATCTGCTTGTTCGTAATCTAGGCATGCTGGATACGGTATGGGCCATTATCATCCCAGGCGCAGTCAATGTCTGGAACATCATTCTCTCCAGAACCTTCTTCAAAGGGGTGCCGCGAGAACTGAAAGAAGCCGCCAATGTGGATGGTGCCTCCGAGATGAAGATTTTCTTCCAGATCGTCATTCCGTTATCGAAACCTATCATTTTTGTTCTCGCGTTGTACGCGTTTGTAGGCCAGTGGAATTCCTATTTTGACGCCATGATCTATCTGGACAATCCGAACCTCCATCCGCTCCAGCTTGTTCTGCGCTCCATTCTGATTCAGAATCAGGCTGCACCGGGCATGATCAGTGATCAGCTTGCGATGGCGGAACTGAAACGTCTCTCGGAAATGATCAAATATTCAGCCATTGTCATTTCGAGTCTGCCACTCATTATCATGTATCCGTTCTTTCAGAAATACTTCGAAAAAGGTGTCATGGTAGGTTCGCTCAAATAGTGAACAGTCTGAAATATAGCGCGCTCGACCCAACATAATCCACGGAGGTCATTATCATGAAAAAAGTGAACAAGTCCAGAAAAGCCGCTACAACGGCATCCATCTCCATGTTGTCAGCGATGCTCCTGCTCTCGGCGTGTGGCGGGGGAGGAGGCGGTGCGGCAAGTGAAGCCCAGTCACCTGATGGCAAAGTGACATTGAATTTTATAACACAGAGTTCTCCGCTGGCTCCTGCTGATCCGAACGAGAAGCTGATTAACAAGAGACTCGAAGAGAAAACCAATGTGCATATCAACTGGAAGAACTATACGAGTGATGTGTTTGCGGAGAAAAGAAACCTGGCGATAGCCAGCGGTGATTTGCCGGATGCCATTTTTGACGCAGGTTATGGGGATTATGATCTCCTGAAACTGGCGAAGGACGGTGCCATCATTCCACTGGAGGACATGATTGAGCAATACATGCCGAACCTGAAAAAGGTGCTGGAGGAAGCTCCCGAATACAAGAGCATGATTACGGCTCCAGACGGACATATTTATTCCTTTCCCTGGATTGAGGAGCTCGGAAGTGGCAAGCAGCGCATACAGGCGGTTGATGACTTACCTTGGATCAACGTGGAGTGGCTGAACAAGCTCGGACTGAAGATGCCAACGACAACCGAAGAACTGAAACAAGTGCTGATTGCGTTCAAAACCCAGGACCCGAACGGCAATGGCAAAGCTGACGAAATTCCGTTGTCCTTCATTAACAAGCCGGGCGGAGAAGATCTGACATTTCTATTTGCAGCATTTGGACTCGGGGAGAACTGGGACCACACCGTGGTGACCAACGATGGAAAAGTAGTCTTTACGGCAGCTGATGAAGGCTACAAGGAAGCGGTCAAATACATTCACGAACTGGTTCAGGAAGGTCTTGTGGATGTGGAAGCATATCAGCAGGATTGGAATACGTATCTGGCCAAGGGCAAAGACAACAAATATGGTATGTACTTCACTTGGGATAAGGCCAACATTACAGGCATGAATGATACCTATGATGTTCTGCCTCCTGTCGCCGGACCGAATGGAGAAATTAATGTCGCGCGTACAAACGGTATCGGTCTAGACCGAGGACGCATGGTTGTTACGAGCAGCAATAAAAATTTGGAATCCACAGCGAAGTGGGTCGACCAATTGTACGATCCGCTCCAATCCGTGCAGAACAACTGGGGAACTTACGGTGATGAGACACAACAGAATATTTTTGAATTGGATGAAGCCAAAGGCATGCTGAAGCATCTTCCGCTGGAAGGCGCTGCACCTGTTGAGCTCAGACAGAAAACGAGCATTGCAGGACCGCTGGCTATTCTAGACAGTTACTATGACAAATACACAACCAAACCGGAAGATGCTGCATGGCGTATGGAACTGCTCGATAAATATATGGTTCCACACATGAAAGCAGAAAATGTCTATCCAAGCGTGTTCTTCTCGATCGATGAACTCGACCGCCTTTCCACCATTGAGACGGATTTGTTCGCCTATGTGCTGCGTATGCGCACGGAATGGTATCAGAATGGAAAGATCGATCAGGAGTGGGACGCTTATCTGAAAGAGTTGGATCGTCTTGGCTTGCAAGAGTGGCTGCAGATTAAACAAGCGGGATATGACCGCAACACCCAATAAAACAAACTGGATGAGGAGCTTTGCCTTACTAGCATTAAGGTGCGTGAGTGAAGCAAAGTGTCCTCTTCAAAGGTTTGATCCAAAGGAGAAACCAATATGTCTACCATTTCAACAACCGATTACCGGGGCGTCTATCACTTCTCACCCAAGGAGAAGTGGATGAATGACCCCAACGGCATGGTATTTTTCAAAGGTGAGTATCACTTGTTCTATCAGCATCATCCGTTTGGCACCACATGGGGACCGATGCATTGGGGACACGCGGTGACCAAGGATTTGGTTACCTGGGAAGAGCTTCCTGTGGCTTTGGCGCCGGATGAACATGGCATGATATTCTCCGGCAGTGCCGTGGTGGACTGGAACAATACGTCCGGATTCTTTGACGATGAGCCAGGACTGGTGGCTATTTTCACCCATCATCAGGAGGTGCCAAACGATCATCCGATTCAGCGGCAGAGCCTCGCATATAGCAAGGATAGCGGAAGAACATGGATGAAATACGAGGGCAATCCGGTACTGGAGCATGAGTCATTCGTGGATTTCCGTGATCCCAAAGTGTTCTGGCATGAGCAGACTAAGGAATGGATTATGATTATCGCTTGTGGTCAGACGGTATGTCTGTACCATTCTCCCGATCTGAAGGATTGGACATTGGGCAGTGAATTCGGCGCCGGGATCGGTTCGCATGATGGCGTCTGGGAGTGCCCTGATCTGTTCCCGCTAGCCGTGGATGGAGATGCGAGCCAGGAGAAATGGGTGATGCTCGTCAGCATTGGTGCAGATCCGGCCTTCAAGGATGGCTCCAGAACGCAATACTTCACCGGAGATTTTAATGGGATTACATTTATTCCTGATGAAGCTTCCCATACCGTTCGCTGGCTTGATCATGGTCGGGATAACTACGCAGGGGTCAGTTGGTCTGACATTCCGGCAGAAGACGGCAGACGCCTGTTTATGGGTTGGATGAGCAACTGGATGTATGCCAATCAGACACCAACCGAAGCATACCGCGGCGCGATGACCATTGCGAGAGAGCTGACATTGGAGAAAAGGGACGGGGAAGTCCTGCTGGTTCAGCGTCCTGCACGCGAGTTGGAGCAAGCCCGCACCCCAGTACTGTCCTTACAGAATGCTTCTATTAGACAAGTGAGTGAACAGTTGAATACCTTGCGCCTTGTAAACTATGAGATATATGCGGAATGGGCTTCTGATCAATCTGTTCAATTTGCATTACGAAGTGGTGCAGGCAACGAAACGCTCATCGGCGTGGACGCTAGCCAGAATGAGGTATATGTTGATCGCAGTCGATCGGGTATTAGCGATTTCCATGAACATTTCCTGGGCCGCCATGCAGCTGGATTAAAAGCAGTGGACAGCAACCAACATATGCGTATTTATGTGGATTACTCATCTGTAGAGGTATTTGCCAATGACGGTCAAGCGGTTATTACCGATCTGATCTATCCGGATGCGGGTTCCAAGGGAATCTCTGTTCAGTCCCAAAATAAGGATTTAGTATTTGCTTCGCTTCATATCTACGAGCTATCCCCCATCCGAGTTGAAGGTCAGTCAGAATGATCGTGAGGGGGACAGTAAGATGCGTATAGGAGCAATAGAAGCCGGTGGAACGAAGTTTGTATGTGGTGTAGGTAACGAACGAGGGGAAATTGAAGATTGGTGCAGCTTTCCAACGGAACATCCCGAGACCACACTGGCGAAGGTGATCGACTATTTCAGGGACAAAGGAGTGGTGGCGATCGGGATCGGCTCCTTTGGTCCGATTGATCTGCAACCGGATAGCCCCACCTATGGTTACATTACGACAACGCCCAAGCCAGGGTGGGAAAACTGTAATGTTATTGGGTCATTGAAGCGTGAATTCCCGATTCCCTTCGGATGGGATACGGATGTGAATGCAGCGGCCCTTGGAGAAGTCACTTGGGGAGCAGCAAAGGGACTGGACAATTGTGTGTATTATACGATTGGCACAGGTGTTGGGATTGGGCTTGTGGCGGGAGGTAAACGTGTGCATGGAATGCTGCACCCGGAAGGTGGACACATCCGGACGAGACGGCACCCGGAGGATCATTTTGCCGGATTATGTCCGTATCATGGCGATTGCCTGGAGGGAATGGCTGCGGGGCCAGCCATTCAAGCCCGCTGGCAGAGCCCTGGCAGCGAACTGCCGGCAGACCACCCGGCCTGGGAGATCGAATCCTTTTACATTGCGGAGTCCATCACAACGGGCATTCTGCTTCACTCCCCTCAAAAGGTCATCTTGGGCGGAGGGGTGATGCAGCAAAGTCATCTGTTTCCCATGATCCGGCATCAGGTTGTACGGAATCTGAATGGTTATGTGAATGCAGCCCCAATAACGCAACATATTGACCAATATATTGTCCAGCCTGGATTGGGCCAGCACGCAGGACTATGCGGTGCCCTCGCATTGGGTTTAGAAGCATTGCAGCATGAAACATATGTTTCATAGCGTTTGATATGTATGGACGTCCCAGAAGGGGCGGATGCAGGTTCACTTATCTAAGAGACTGCGCCGCCCTTTGTGGGATTTTTGTCTCATCTACTATATGAAAAGAGGGAATGCTCATGAAAATCATCTTCCGTTCCATTGGTTGTGTTCTATTATCATGTGTCCTTGGATCTTCTGCTGCTGGAGCCTATTTCACAACATCTGTTATGGAGACAACTGCCTCGCAAAGGATAGAACAGACCTCCAAGGAATCAGCAAAACAGGGGGAGGTGGTTCAAATGTTAACCAAAGTGTCTAAGGCAATAACGAATTTGTCAGATTGGACATTGCAAGGTAGAGGCAATCTGGAAGATACGGATGATGGACTTCGTCTGACTTCGGACGCCGGGGAGAATGTGATGGCCATATCGGCTACACGAGCCGATAATTTTATCTTTGAAGCTGATTTGATGATTCAGAATATGAAAGCGGATACAAGTCTTGTTTTTCGATCCAATGATACAGGTTGGTCTTCATATATGCTGCAAGTGGTTCCTCAGGCTGGTGTAATACGTCTAAGAGATGCCAGTGGACAGCCGGGAACGTTAAATGTAGAACATAAAGAAAACCTGGAATCTGGGAGTATCTATCATCTGAAAGTGAAGGCGGACGGAGAAAGCCTTCAGGTATATTGGGATAATCGGTATGACCCGGTGATTGATGTGAAAGACAGTGCCTACTCGTCAGGGAATCTGGGGCTCCATGTATGGGATGGGTCGGCTTTGTTCCAGAATGTGCAGGTTAGTACAATGAATGGCAATATCGGCAAAACGATTAGCAGCGTAGGTGAATGGCAGCCGGATTTGAAAGGATATAAAGGGAAAGCAAACGCGCAGGGGAAAGGAAGGGTCATTTACGAGAAAGCGACATCTGATTTTGTATATGAAGGAAATATATCTCTTGCCAATGCGAGTACCTCAGCAGCGCTGCTATTCAGGGCAAATGCAGATGGAACGAAGGGATATGAAGCAGCCCTGATTCGGGAAGGAGAAGAAGTTCGGGTGCAACTTCGAAAAGCGGACGGTACCGTGCTCGCCAGCTCGAATAGCAAGGTTCCAAGCCAACCGGGAGCGAGGCATCACATCGAAGTTATAGCCTCGGGCAGCTTGATTCAAATCTATGTAGATGGGTACACGCCTGCGGCTGTTGAGGTAACAGATAAAAGCTACGCTAATGGAAATGCTGGACTTGTCGTGCAACAAGGCATCGCTTATTTTCAGGATATCTATGTAACGGAAGAGTCGGTGTACTATAAAGAAAACTATCGTCCCCAGTACCATTATTCTCCGATTCGAGGATCGGCAAGTGATCCAAACGGGCTGGTCTATTACGAAGGAGAATATCATCTGTTTCATCAGGATGGAGGCACCTGGGCTCATGCCGTCAGTTCTGATCTGGTAAATTGGAAGCGTTTACCTATTGCGTTACCTTGGAATGATCAGGGCCATGTATGGTCGGGATCAGCAATTGCTGATCTGAATAATGCCTCCGGTCTGTTCACGGATTCGGGCGGAAAAGGTCTGATTGCGTACTACACTTCCTATCATCCAGATAAACCTGGTGGCAATCAGCGTATCGGCCTCGCCTATAGTACTGATCAAGGCCGGAATTGGCAATACGCCAAAGATCGTCCGATTGTCATTGAGAATCCGGGCAAGAATGGTGATGATCCGGGAAGCTGGGATTTCCGTGATCCGAAGGTCGTCCGGGATGAAGATCACAACCGTTGGGTGATGGTGGTGTCCGGCGGGGATCACATCCGGTTCTTTACTTCAACCAATCTGCTCGATTGGACCTTAACCGATAACTTCGGATATGGCGATTATGTTCGAGGTGGTGTGTGGGAGTGTCCCGATCTGATTCAGCTGCCTGTAGATGGAACGGGGCAACGTAAGTGGGTGCTAATGATCAGTACAGGGGCCAATCCGAAAACTCAGGGATCAGATGCGGAATATTTTGTAGGCCAGCTAACAGCTGATGGGAAATTCCTGAACGATCATCCGTCGGGGCAAGTGTTGAGAACGGACTTCGGTAAGGAGTTCTACGCAGCGATGTCCTTTGCGAATATGCAGGACCAGCGGAAAATCATGCTGGCATGGATGACGAACTGGGATTATCCGTTTGAATTCCCAACTTCCTCATGGAAAGGGCAACTGACCATACCAAGAGAAATCTCTCTTCGAACCACGGATGAAGGAGTACGTTTGGTACAAACACCAATCACTGAACTCCAGACACTGCGGCATAACCTGTATAGTGCACAACAAATGATCGTTGGCCCAAAAACAAAAAATCCGCTTGATGGGCTAACGGCAGGGGCATATGAGATTGAAGCTGAAGTGGAAATTCCGGCTAACAGCTCTGTAACCGAGTTTGGCTTTCAACTGCGTCAAAGAGAAGGGCAGAAGACCACCGTAGGATACAGAGTAAATACGCAGAACATGTTCGTGGATCGCACCGCTTCGGGGGACGTAAGCTTCTCCGACTTATTCACCAAGGTACACGAGGCCCCGTTACAACCTGAAAATCGAAAGGTGAAGTTACGTATATTCGTCGATGAATCCTCTATAGAGGTCTTTGGTAATGATGGCAAGGTTGCCTTCTCAGATGTCATTTTTCCAGATCCGGCGGGAAGGGCAATGGCTTTCTATAGCCTGGGTGGGGAAGTGAAGGTGAGCTCCATGAAGGTGTACGCCTTAGATAACATCTGGAGAAAGAGCACTTCCTCCAAGGCTCAGGTTATTGCAGATATACAAAGAAGAACGGCGAATGTTGGGCAGACACAAACGCTGTACGCCACGGTGGAAGGCAGACCCGGAAAAGGTGCCACTCAAACGTTGAAATGGAAGGTAAGCAATCCTAAAGTGGTGCAAATCGTTCATTCTGATAAAACGAAAGCGACGGTTCGAGCTGTGGGTGGAGGCGAAGCAGTAGTAACGGTATCAACGGCAGACGGCAAAGCTTCTGCCCAAATACCGATAACGGTATCCAGTGGCATATTCCATACCAACTTGTCCGGCTGGAAGTCGGATAAGTCATCGGCCCAATGGCTTATTTCCAAACAAGGCATACAGGGCAACTATAGTGGAGATACACAATATATCGCACAGGAAACGGCAGGGGATTTTCAATATGATGCTGATCTGACGCTGGGAGCACAGGGGGGAGCAGGTTCTATTGTATTCCGTGCAAGTGAGGATGGACGAAGCGGCTACTATTTGAATATGGACCCGAACCTGAAGTCCATCCGGCTATTTTATAAAGTGGATGGAAAAATCGAAAATCGACAGGTACTTGCTCAAATCCCGAGATTCGTTCGTAAAGATCATACGCATCACATCCAGATTCAGGCGAACGGTCCTCGAATCCAGGTTGATGTAGACGGTGAGCGAGTCCTGGATCTTCAGGATGGAACGTTTGCCGAAGGACATTTTGGACTTCATGTGTTCGGTGGGAATGCGTCCTTCCAGAATGTGAATGCAATCCATAGGAAGAAAGCAGAATTGGAGCAGGTGATGATTTATAACGCAGGACGTCCCGTTACGGTGCAGGCTGTTCCATCTGAAGCAGGAGAAGTGATAAAGGTTGCTGAGGAGACAGAGAATGCAAGTGAAGGCTTCAGATGGGTACTTGTACCGACAGGCGATGATTCCGGCTCTTACTCCATTCGAACCTTGAGCGGAATGTCTCTTGATTGGGATGTAGGACAGAATCGTATTCAGCTCTATTCGTATCTTGGTTATGCGAATCAACGCTGGAACATTTCAAAGAATGAGGACGGGACGATGCGCATTACAAGTTCTCATAACGGGAAAGCACTTGGCATATCCGAGGATGGGGCTGAGCTGGTAATGGATGAGTATCGTCAAGAGAATGAGTATCAAAAGTGGGTTATTAAGCAACAATAATAGAGAAAAGGGGTGCAGTTATCTCCAAGCACGCTTACGGTGAACATTTACGAATTGTTTTCGCTAGTTTATACCTATCGTTCGCTTTTATGTGTTATTTGCATGTTAACTATATCTTTTGGGTTGCCTAAAATCGTAGATATATGTATAATCAATCGTGTTAACACGTCGAACGTACGGTAGTAAATGATGTGGGTGAGTTCATGGAACTGCTGGACAGCAATGAGAGCAAGAAGAAGATGTGCCAGTATTATAACGAAATTTCGAAGGAACTGTTCGGCTTTGGCACCACTCTCCTGAGAGTGACCATTGATCAGAACATTGTGACCTTCTACGCGAAGCACCGACGTTCACCGCGCTCTGACGCCCTGGAAGGGGAGGCCCCCGGCTTGAAGCTGGAAGTGGACTTCCGCATGTCTGTCTTGTATAAGAAGAAATTCAGGGAGAAGTTGGAGCAGCACATGGGTTTGCCAATCGAAGCTGTATTACGGGATTACGATGCGTCCACGCAGTGGGCCATTACGAATGTGATATTGGAACAAGCATAGGATGGATCGACAGGTTCGATGCATGTGTTGCGAACGATTCTAATTCATCATTCTGATTCCGAACAATTTCATATGATGGCGTCTGACTTCGGATTGATTCTGAAGCGGAAACCGATGATGTACCGGCAGCGGGTGTCGCTTTCCTTTGTTTACGAAGAAAAGTGTTCTTGTTTATACAAGAATGCTTTTCTTTTTGTTTTTTTAAGTTGAACTATATGAGCCCAACTAACAAATATTCACACTGGCACTCCGATGACAGAACAACCTTCCGATCGCTGTTATTCCCAGATTTCTTTGATTGTATTTAGAAAAGGTGAAATCCGGGAATAAAGGCGAAGCGTATGCTTTCGATGCAGCTTTCTTTCAGAAAGCTTTTAGCTCCGCTACTTCAGGTTTCTTCTGTCCTCTACGTTATTGTGTAAAATTTTTAGTTGAGAATATCAAGCTAGTTCAACTTAATGGTTTGGATTGTAATATCACACATATCAGGGGGAATCAGGATCATGATGAAAAAGTGGATTAGCGGTTTGGCGGCAGTGGCAATGACATCGGTATTACTTGCAGGATGCGGTAGCAGTACAGAGAGCGCAACAGGCGGATCAGGCAGCGGAGGCACAGCGCCAACCAAACTGGTCGTCTCTACTTGGGGATTCTCGGAAGATTTCTTTAATGAAGAAGTATTTGGTCCATTTGAAAAAGAACATAATGTAGACATTGTGCTTGAAGTGGGTAACAACGCTGAGCGTCTGAACAAAATCCGCCAAGGTACATCCAATGTTGATGTGATCTATTTGTCCGATTACTATGCACAACAAGGTATCGATGAAGGTCTGTTTGAGAAAATCGACCGTTCCAAAATTCCAAATGTAAATGACATTTATGATATTGCCAAAGCACCACTTGGTGAAGATTATGGCCCGGCATACACGGTTGGACAGCTCGGTATCGCTTATAACCCGGACCTCGTTAACAAAGAAGTCACTTCATGGGCTGATCTGTGGGATCCAGCGTTTGCGGGTAACCTGACCATTCCGAACATTACGGCAACAGCAGGCCCAATGGTATTGGATGCAGCTTCACGTGTAGCCGGAAACGAAACATTTAATGAAGATGCAGCTTTTGCGGAACTGAAAAAATTAAGCAGCAACGTTGTTAAATTTTACACGCAAACCTCCGAATTCGTGAACATGTTCTCCCAGGAAGAGATTGCTGGCGGACCGATTATGGAAATGTACTTCAAAGATTTGAAAGTGGCAGTGCCAAATGCGAAGTTTGTTACGCCTAGCGAAGGTGCGTATGCCGTCATGAATACGATCAATGTCGTGAAAGGCAGCAAGAACAAAGAACTCGCCGAAGAATTCATCAACTGGCAGCTCAGCCAGGATGTACAAAGCAAATCTGCCAAAGCTAAAGTGGATTCCCCGGTAAATACGAAGGTTGAATTGAATGCCGAAGAAGCAGAAGGCGTAACGTATGGTGCTGACGTCGTTGGCAAGCTGAACAAGCTGGATATGGAATTTGTGAATCAACAGGCTAAAGCATGGACAGATCGTTGGAACCGCGAGATTGCACAATAAGCTTAATTATCGTTAGAACGATAAGGTTTAGAGACAGGTATGATTGTACTCGACAAACAAAAATTTGCAGCAAGCAATCATTTAACGGCAGAGGAGTTGGGAATGTATGAGTGAAACAGGAAATCGCATCATTCTGGATGTGGATACCGGTATTGATGACGCGCTGGCGATCTTGCTGGCCGTCAAGAGTCGGAAGCTGGACATTCTCGGGATTACCACCGTCTGCGGGAACGTATCACTTCAGCAGGCAACGGATAATACATGCAAAATTCTCGAGCTGGTGGGAGCACCCTCCATTCCGGTCATTGCCGGAGCGGCTGGGCCACTCACACGCAAGTCTCACTATGAGCACCGGGTACATGGACAAGACGGATTGGGTGGTGCGCTGCCTGATCCGGCCGCGTCCAAGCAGGCGGATGAAGGTTTTGCCCCGGAATTTATCGTTGAACAAGCGAAGTTGTACCCAGGCGAACTAACACTGATCATGACCGCGCCGTTAACGAATCTGGCTCTGGCTTTAATGAAGTGTCCTGAACTACCTACATTATTGAAGGAAGTCATCTTCATGGGTGGTGTCGTTCGTGGGCATGGCAACATTACACCTACTGCGGAGTACAACACGTACGCTGATCCCGAAGCCGCACGCATTGTATTACATGCAGGTTTCGAGAAGCTTACGCAGGTGGGCTTGGATGTTACCCGCCAAACGCTGCTGAATGAAGAAGCCATCGGACGATTGACTGATCCAGTATTGCGCGATTACGTGGCACAGAGCACAGAGATTTACATCAAGCGGTATGAAGAAATGAACGGCGTCCGCGCTTGCGCATTGCATGATCCGCTGGCAGTAGGCGTCGCTCTTGCCCCGGAACTGGTTGGACGCAAATCGTATTACGTCGATGTAGAGACGGCCAGCCGCCTGTGTGATGGTCAGATGGTATGTGACTTCCAAAACCGTTTGGGCGAACAACCCAACACATTGGTATGCGAAACGGTAGATGCCGAAGCATTCCTTGAACTGTTTATTAACGCATTAAATGCGTAGCCATGATCTTCACGGCATTGGGGTACAGTCTAAAAATCAATCCTTACGTATTTCGCTGGTAGTGGAGGGGACGAAATCGATTCTGTAGAAGCGAAGCGTTCGCCTTTATCCTTGGATTTTTCCTTCTAAACAGAAGGAGATCAAGAAAATCCAAGGATAACAGCGATCGAAAGAACGATTCGTAACCGTAACGGCTGGTGCGACTAACGTGTAGCATTTATTTTGAAATGTGCTCCAATGAAACGTGTGAATAAAACCATTTTATAAGTCAGGAGTACCGCGATGAAGAAATCAGTATACTGGCTATTGCTGCCGGGATTTGTGTTTTTGGCGGCATTTATGATCATTCCGATTGTCCTGACGATCGGATCGACGTTTTTTCAGGAAAACTCCTTCACGTTTGAAGGATACATGCATTTTTTCAGAGACCCTTACTTTTTGAAAATATTGCTTACGACGCTGCAGGTCAGCGTGGTCACCACCATCGTCTGCGTGGTGCTCGGATTCCCGACAGCTTATTATATTTCACGGAAAGCGCCGCGCCGCAAAGGCATTTTGCTCGCGCTGGCCATCTTCCCGCTGCTGACGAGCCCGGTTGTGCGCTCGTTTAGCTGGATGATTATTCTCGGACGCAAAGGGCTGATCAACAACGCCCTCGTTGGGCTTGGTATCGTGGACAAGCCGCTGGATATTCTGTATACGCCGGCAGCCATGATGATTGGTTTGACCCATCTGTTCCTGCCGCTCATGATCATTTCCCTGGTCGGTGTGCTTGAGAACATCGATGGTGATCTGCTTAAGGCAGCGCAGAGCCTCGGTGCATCCCGCTTTACGGCATTCCGCCGGGTGGTGTTCCCGCTGGCTGTGCCAGGGCTTGTGATCGGAGCCGTACTTGTTTTTGTCGGAAGCCTGACGGCTTATACGACGCCTGCACTATTGGGAGGCAAACAGCGCGTAATTGCGACGTTCCTCTATCAGAACGCCATGACCCTGAACGACTGGTATCTGGCCTCGGTCGTTGCTGCGATTATGATTGTCATTACGTTTGTCGTGGTCGGTGTCATGAACAAAATGGCCAAAACTTTAAATCCGAAGGGGTAGACATATGCGGGAGAAACATATCGGGCTGGGCCTGTTCAGTCTGCTGGTCTTTATCTTTCTGCTGGGCCCGCTTCTGATCATCTCGGTGACTTCGTTTGAACCGGGGACGGTACTCAAATTTCCGCCGGAGGGCTTCTCCCTCCGCTGGTACGAGAATATTTTCAACACAGGCGGTTTCCTCCGCACGTTCCAGACGTCCATCATCATTTCCCTACTGGGAAACTTGTTGGCGCTGTTGCTCGGGGTTCCGGCTGCGTACGCACTTAGTCGTTATGATTTCAAAGGCAAGTCGGTGCTGAATGCATTGTTCCTGTCTCCGGTACTCATTCCGGGAATCGTGCTTGGTTTTACATTGATGAAATACCTGATCGTGATCTATCATTTGCCGATGTATCTAGGTCTGCTAATCGGTCACACGATTATTATGCTTCCATTTATCATTCGCGTTATCGCATCGAGTCTGTCGAGCTTTGACTTTGCGGTAGAAGAAGCAGCCCTGAGTCTCGGCGCAGGACGGGTTAGAACGTTCTTCCAGATCGTGCTGCCTAACATTCGCTCAGGGATTCTCGCGGCGGTGCTGATTGCCTTTCTGGAGTCGTTCAACAACGTGGACATTTCCGTGTTTATGACCGGACCAGGGGTAAGCACATTGCCAATTCAGATGCTGACCTATGTAGAAAATTATTTTGACCCAACCATTGCAGCCATTTCCGTGCTTTTGATGGTATTGACTGGACTTTTAATGTTCGTGATCGAACGGATCATGGGCGGATTCTCATACTTTACTAAACGTTAATTGGAGGCGCAGAACGCTATGGCATTGCTGACATTGGATCGCGTATCGGTGGCTTACGATAACCAGACGATCCTGAAGGATTTTCAATTGGAGCTGGAAAAAGGTAAGCTGCTCTCCCTGCTCGGACCGAGCGGTTGCGGTAAAACAACTACGCTGCGCCTCATCGCCGGATTCCTGGAAGCAACACAGGGCAAGTTTATGTTCGGCGGCAAGGATTACACGAAGGTTCCGGTAAACAAGCGGAATTTCGGATTTGTATTTCAGAGTTATGCGTTGTTCCCGCATCTGTCTGTCTATGACAACGTGGCCTTCGGCCTGCGGATGCGCAAGGTAAAAGATAAGGATATTTCTTCACGTGTAATGCGCATCCTTGAAGTGGTGAACCTGAACGGCTTCGAGAAACGCTTCCCGCAGGAACTGTCGGGTGGACAGCGTCAGCGTGTGGCGATTGCCCGCGCACTCGTCATTGAACCGGATTTGCTGTTGTTCGATGAACCACTCAGTAACCTGGATGCCAACCTGCGGCTGAACATGCGGGTGGAGATCCGCCGGATTCAGCAGGAACTGGGCATTACGACACTTTATGTCTCTCATGATCAGGAGGAGTGCTTCTCCATCTCGGATCAGGTAGCGATTATGAACAAAGGCGTAGTCGAGCAGCTCGACCGCCCAGAGACGATTTTTAAATACCCGGCCACGGAATTTGTAGCCCAATTTATCGGCTTCCACAATTTTATTGAATTCGCAGAGCGCAGTGATGCAGGAGAGATGATCACGCTGAAAGCGGGTGGTCGTTTGTTCACGGCAACAGCGCATCCCGGAACAGCACGTCCCGGTGCACGCAAAGGTGCGATTCGCCCGGATGATCTGATGGTTAGTGGAGATACCTCCGGGGACATGGCAAATGCTTTGCCAGGGATTATCAAAGTAAGCACGTACCTTGGACGCAGTTATCAGTACGTCATTGAGACAGAACTGGGCGACTTCACAGCCAATCAGGAGATGGAGACACCTTATCTCAGCGGACAGCGGGTTAATCTGATTTTCCCGCAGGATAAACTTGTTCTTGTGGAATAGCAGCAGGAAGCAGAAGCAGCAAAAGAGGTATTTTATCAGCTGAATCCAGAGCAATATAGCTAGTTGTAGCTGCTGCTCTGGATCGCTGTAAGATGCTCATGAAGAAGGAGATTATGCCCCATGCGTGCAGATCAACTAATTAAGAATGTACATGTGTATAACAGTTATTATAAACGATTCGAAATGAACAACGTGGCTGTACTGGACGGTAGATTTATGTATGTTGGGCCAGGCGGACCGGAGATGATTGAAGCCGATGAAGTGATTGATGCACGTGGACGTTACATGATTCCGGGCCTTATTGATATTCATCTGCACATTGAGAGTACGATGGTGACACCGACAACCTTTTCCCATGGCTTGATCCGATGCGGGGTAACGTCCATTGTGGCGGAACCGCATGAGATGGCGAACGTGTTTGGGCTGGAAGGTGTGCAGGAGATGATGTCGGCCAGTCGCGAGACAACGGTAGACATGTTCTACGCCATCCCAAGCTCCGTTCCGGCGACGCCGATGGAAACAACAGGTGGTTCAATTGAAATCGAAGACATGGATGTGCTGCTCGCTACTGGCGAGATCATCTGTCTGGGTGAGATCATGAACTATGTGGACGTCATCCGTGATCCGGAATGCAAGACCAACCAGATTCTTCAGCATATTCGCAAAAACTATCCAGATCTTGTGATTGAAGGTCATACACCGAAATTGCTTGGGCTGGATCTGCACCGACTGATCTATGCGGGCATCGATTCCGATCATACACATCAGAGTATTGAAGGCTTGCAGGCGCGAATTGCAGCAGGTATGTTCATTGAAATTCAGGAAAAATCGATGACGCCAGAAGTTATGGAATATCTGATTCAGCATGATGTCGCTCAGCATTTCTGCTTCGTAACGGACGATGTTATGCCGGATTCGCTGGTGGAACGGGGACATCTGGATCATATCGTGCGTAAGGCCATTCGGATGGGTATGCGCCCGGAAGATGCGATTTACGCTGCAACCTCAACCCCTGCATCCCGGATGAAAATGACCGATCGCGGTAGCATTGCCCCAGGCAAAGTGGCGGACTATGTGCTGCTGTCCAACTTAGATACACTTGCAGTAGAGCAGGTATACAAAAATGGCCGTAAAGCTTATGACGACTACGAACCGTACAAGCAGGACCGAATTAGTGGACAGTTCCCACCTCACTTTTACAAGAGCGTACAATTGGATCTGCTGGGAGCCGAGGATTTTGCAATCCGTTTGTCTGATCCGAAGGTGAATGGGCAAAGTATAGCATCAGACTCAGACGCACAGTTATCTGAAAATGGTTTAAACAACTGCCGGGTTATGATGGTGAAGGATGGTTCAACCTTTGTGGAAGAGCATATTGCACAGGTCCAGGCTGCGAATGGTGAACTGCTCTGGGAAGAGAGCGAATATGGACAGATTGCGACCTTTGAACGTTATGGAGTGAATGGTAATCGGGCACATGGATTGATTGGTGGAGACACGATCAAGCGAGGTGCCATTGCGACAACATATTCACATGATAACCACAACCTATTGGTCGTAGGGCGCAATCGTGAAGATATGATCTTGGCAGCTAACACGGTGATTTCGAGTCAGGGTGGGTTCTGTGTGGTGGAAGACGGGAAAGTGTTGTCCCATCTCGAACTTCCTGTGGGTGGCATTTTGACGGAGGAACCGCTGGCGGTGGTGTCACACCAAGTAAAAGAGCTCCGTGCAGCGATGTTGTCTCTTGGTTACGTGCACTATAACCCGATCATGTCCATCAGTACCCATTCCCTTGCGGTAAGTCCGGCTCTGAAAATTACCGATCACGGCCTGATTGATGTGAATGCAGGCAAGGTTGTTCCGTTGATACTTTAATTCGAATACACACATTTTGTGATGTATCTCCAATTAGATTGTTGATCGTGAATTAATGTTAAATTAAAAAATTGGTGACACCCCATCTCACTATCATCATGTTGTGAGACGGGGTGTTTTTTTTGTGCAGGATCAAACAGAGAGGAATTGGAAGTGATTCATTATTTGGACGAAGCAAATGAATACATATATAGTAAGAAGAGAATGTTCGGAGCCAACGCCAGGAGGATAAGTAGCATTTATGAAAAAATTAAATAAAACAAAAGCCATCTTTTTCGATGTAGACGATACCCTGTATGACCACTTGCAACCGTTGAAAGGAGCACTACAGGAGGTTCTTGGTTTATCAGATGATTTTCCGTATGATCAGGCATACCATCGCTTCCGTTATTATAGCGACTGGCTGTCTGCCCAAGAAGACTTGTCTGCTGTACCCGAACCCGAAGCGGTGGAACGGATGCGTTATCGCAGATTTGAGCTGACCATGGAGGAATTTGGATATCCCCTACAACCGGGGCAGGCTGAAGAACTGCAAGCACAGTATTTGAGTAGACAGTTTCAGATTCAGCCCTTTGATGGAGCATATGAACTTATCCGAAGACTTCTTGCAGAAGGGCATGTGGTGGGATTAATTACCAATGGAGAAGGAAAACATCAGCAGCGGAAGCTCGAAGCGCTGGATGTACTCAGTCTTATTCCCGAGGAACGCATTTTCATATCGGGTACCCTTGGTTACGCCAAGCCGGATCGCAGATTGTTTGAGCATGTAAGCAGGCAGACGGGATCGGATTCCGGTTCCAGTTATTACATCGGCGATTCCTGGCGCAATGATGTTGTCGGTGCAGTGGATGCCGGATGGAAAGTGATCTGGTTCAACCATCGTGGTGCTTTGCCAGAATCAGAGCATCAGCCACATCATGTAGCGCGCAGTTATGAAGAGGTAAGCCGTATCCTTACATCCGAGTTGATTCAACAATAAAGCGTACGCTATGTGCGTTGGTGCAGTCCTGACCCTCCATGAGGATTAGGGCTGTTTTTTGTTATATACGACGTGAGGATTGTTATTGTACATCGGTGAAAATCGAGGTATAGATAATGTGTGTAAAGGTGTTTAAAATGGTCTTCCTACCCAAGCCAAACATGAAGCGTAGCTTCATGGAATCTTCATTCGAAAGAGTAGGCTAAAGCCTTCACAAAGGATATGGGCAGTGTTATAATTAAAACAAGATTTAGATTAAGTCTAAATTAAAAAAACCGAAAGCAAGTTAAATGACGTTATCAAAATCAAAACTATATCGTATTCGAGAGGGGATAAATTCCATGAGCACAATCCAAACTAGAAACAATACTTTTGCAAACCACGCCACTGAACTTCAAGAGGTCCTGAACCGCCAGATCGCAGGTTGGTCTGTATTGTACACCAAATTGCACCACTTCCATTGGTATGTGAAAGGTCCTCATTTCTTCACACTTCATGCCAAATTCGAAGAGTTATATAACTTGGCTACGGCGAATATGGATGAAGCTGCAGAACGTCTGTTGGCCATTGGTGGACGTCCGGTCGCAACGATGGCTGAACAACTACGGTTGTCACCTATTGAGGAAGCACAGGGACAGTTGTCGGCTGAAAAAATGGTAGAAACCGTAGTTGCTGATCTGCAAGCGATGGTGGGTGTTATTAACCAGGGTATTCAAGCAGCTGGCGAAGCTGAAGATCATGCGACCGAAGATATGTTGATTGGATTCACCGCAGTATTGGATAAAGAGGTCTGGATGTTAAACGCATTTCTGGGCAAATAAGCTAAGTTAGCATGCATCCTGAACAAACGATATGTAGAGTCCGTGAACAAAGTGCCCGTTCGCTTACAAATCCGGTGTGCTTGCCGTATAATGATGGCATTCAAGATGTATAGATTGGTGGAGTGAATAATGCGGACAGACCTGGATGAACTGCGGGAAGAAGCTGAACGGTTTATATATAGATGTTATGAAGAGCTGGGCCATTCGCGTGAAGACGCGCAGGCCCGGCTTGTTGCCGTTTTGAACGAGATTGAGCACACAGGCACATATGTGCATACTGCGGATGAATTGGAGCATGGCTGTAAAATGGCATGGCGGAACAGCAATCGCTGCATCGGGCGGCTATTCTGGGATAAACTGCGCATCGTTGATGCACGTCATGCAGATACGGTTGGAACGGCAGCGGATGCTGTGATGACGCACATCAGAGCGGCCTCCAACAAAGGGAAGATTATTCCCATGATTACGATCCTTCCACCTGATGGACCGAATGGAGCCCCCGTGCGAATCTGGAATCACCAGTTGATCCGTTATGCCGGATATGAGACGACGGAAGGCATTGTAGGTGACCCTGCATCCGTTGAGCTCACGAAGACAGCAATGTCGCTTGGCTGGCAGGGGGAAGGTACGCCTTATGATGTGCTTCCATTGATTATCCAGGCTCAGGGACAAGCTCCCGAGTGGTATCCTGTGCCCGAGGAAGACATCGTGGAAGTGAGGATTGAACATCCGGAACGTCCAGAAATTGCCGAACTGGGCATGCGCTGGTACGGTGTGCCGATGATTGCCGATATGCGGCTGGAGATTGGTGGCATATCCTATCCGGCAGCACCATTCAACGGCTGGTATATGGGGACTGAGATTGGCGCACGCAATCTGGCGGATACGTTTCGGTATAATAAACTACCAGCGGTAGCGGCAGCACTTGGCCTGAATACGTCGAGTGAAACGACACTTTGGAAGGATCGGGCTCTGGTAGAGCTGAATGTAGCTGTGCTTCATTCGTTCAAGAAGGCAGGCGTCAGCATTGTGGATCATCACACGGCGGCAGCGCAATTTGCTCTGTTTGAGCAGCGAGAAGAGAAGGCCGGGCGTGAACTGACAGGTGATTGGGTCTGGCTGATTCCACCGGTGTCGCCGGCGACGACGCATATTTTCCACAGTTCCTATCGCAATGAGATTGTGAAGCCTAACTTTTTCTATGGAGATCATTCCTACACACTGGATACACAGAAAACGGAAGCTCAACGGATGGACGGGGGAAAACAACAACCTGAGGGGGATCGTCAGTCCCAGCCTGAGAATTCACCTATGAAATGCCCGTTTGCACACTAATGTGCGAGCGGGTTATTTTTGCTGTGTTTTCTTCAAAGCACAGGCTCTAAAATAGGAAATAAAGCTGAATATTATTTCTCTATATGGGAATTAATTGAACTTCTATAATGAGGATCATGACTTAATATAGGAGGATTAGCTATGGGCTATATTGAATCGCTTCGAGAAATGGTTGGCAATGCACCCGTTATTCTGGTGAGACCGAGTATTTTGATATTGAATAAATCGGGTGAAGTTTTGTTGGTTCGACATGTGGATCATACCTGGGGAGTACCGGGTGGATTTATGGAGTTGGGCGAATCGGTGGAAGAGTCGGCGAGACGAGAGGTCAAAGAAGAAATTGGAATAGAGATCAAGAAACTTGATTTGTACGGCGTCTTTTCGGGAAAAGAGTTATATACGAAATTAAGAAACGGACATGAATATTATAATGTGGTTATTGGTTATATTTGCACAGAGTTCGAAGGTAAGTTGAAGCCCGATGGGGTGGAAGTTCTTGAAGCGAAGTTTTACAAGCCGACGGAATTACCTGAGAACACAGACCCTTATTTAAAAAGTAAAATCGAAGAAAATGCACTACATATCGCAGCGCTATTGGGTAAAAAATGATTGGAGGCTGCCCACTGATGTGGGCAGTCTTGTGCATCTACACACGTTTCGATCTGTAACGGCTGCGCATCACTGCCTGAACGGCAATGGCAGCGGCGATCAGAAGCAGATTGAACACAAACACGGTATACAGCGATCCACGCTCCACAAGCAGAGCAGCCACCAGAGGGGATACGATGGAACCGATCTCTGCCACAGAGACAATTTTGCCTATGACGGAGCTCCTACCCTCGTCCGGGATATGATCCCCGATATGAGCAAAGAAGGAATCCATGTAACATGCTCCGCCTACACCGCCGATCAGCATGCCCACGTAAACCAGCACATACGAAGATGTGCTCAGAAAAACGACCACTTCGATACCAATCATCAGCATACCGAACATACAGAGCAGCAGACGATCACCCATTCGATCAGACAGGTAACCTGCCACCGGAGCAGCCGCGAGTGTAGAGATACCAACGACGGTAAAGGCCAGACTGATCGCAAACGGGTCCCAGTGCATGATATGAGCGGCATACAACGCAAAGTAAGTCAGAAACACGGCATAAGCGCTCATCTCCAGGAAATGGACCGTGCCGTAGCCTATAAGTTGCTGCCGCCGGGTAAGTCCGGTGGACGGTTCAGGAGTGATTGGGCTAGGAGTAGTGTTTACTGGAGAAACTGTATAGTCGGCAGGCGTTTGCGTTGGTTTAGCATCCGTTGGAGACTTGCTTAAGTCGTGGCCATCCGCCACATTTTCAGATACAGGATTGGACTTTCCTGCTGTCTTCATCCCCATTGCCGCAACCACAGCCATCAGGCAGCACACGGTCACGAGTAAAAAGGGCACCGATAACGGCCAATGCAACGAGAGCCAGCCGCTGATGACTGGACCCAGCACCATGCCCCCGCCTTCACTGCTGCTGATATAACCGTTGTACAGCCCCCGGTTGTCGACATTCCCCTCATCCCCGATGATGGAACGCACGACGACGGTAAGTCCGGTAGAAGCGAGCCCTTGCAGCAACCGCAGCAGACCGAATACGAGCGCCGCAGAAGATACAGCGAAACCGCCCATACAAACAGCGAGCAGCAGCAGCATGGCAATAAGTGCCCGCTTGCCCCCAATTTTCCGATAGAGTGCCGCAGCGGGCACCCCGCCAATCACTTTGCCGACATAAAACAGTGCAAAAATAACCCCCATCATCCAGCCGGACAGGCCGAATTCCTCAATAAACAGAGGGAACAGAGGCAGGATCATGAAACCGCCCATCTGACTCAGAAAACAAATGATCATCAGCAAAGGCAGGTTACGGCGGATATCCACCAACAGGCCTCCTCTCACATGACTTGATCCGAAATCCTCATGAAATCGCTCTACATGGATGCGTAGATATCGACATATACCCGTAATGTATGCTGTATTTGTGAGAATAAGAAGAAATAACACATGGCGTTTACATCAAAACCATTGCGGATATAGCTGAATCATATATAATAGATGGGATTTGTAATGAAGCATGCATGAAAAGAAGTGTACAGGCTCAACGTATACCTCAAGTTTAAAGGGGGCGAAATGAAGCATGTCAGAACAACAACCGATTATCCGGTTCGACCGGGTGACCCAGCAATACGATCAGGATGAAGCCGTATTGAAGGAAGTCAGCTTCGAGATTGAGCGGGGTAAATTTTATACGCTACTCGGCCCGTCAGGCTGCGGGAAAACAACGATATTGCGCCTGATCGCCGGCTTTGCGGAGCCGACACAGGGCAGTATTTATTTTAACGGTGCACTGATTAACCAAGTGCCGGCTCACCAGCGGCAGGTGAATACCGTATTTCAGGATTACGCGTTATTTCCACATTTGAACGTATTTGAGAACGTAGCTTTTGGTTTGCGGATCAAAAAAATGAAAACCGCTGAAATTCGCGGCAAAGTGCTGGAAGCACTCAAGTTCGTCAATCTCTCCGGTTATGAAAACCGTGAAATTGGCGAAATGTCTGGCGGACAGCGGCAGCGTGTCGCCATTGCGCGGGCGATTGTGAATGAACCCGAGATTTTGCTGCTGGACGAGCCGCTCTCGGCGCTCGATCTGAAACTGCGGACCGAAATGCAGTATGAACTGCGTGAGCTGCAACAACGGCTCGGCATTACGTTTATTTTTGTCACGCATGATCAGGAAGAAGCCTTGGCGATGTCGGATGAGATCTTTGTCCTGAACGGCGGCGTCATTCAACAAAGCGGTACACCGAATGATATCTATGATGAGCCGATCAACCGTTTTGTGGCGGACTTTATTGGTGAATCGAACATTGTATCCGGCAAAATGAAGCAGGACTTTGTGGTGGAATTCGCTGGCGCAGAGTACGAATGTGTCGATCAGGGTTTGCAGCGGGACGAGCCTGTGGAGATTGTGATTCGTCCAGAGGATATGGAGATTACAACCGAGGAGCAGGGCAAGATGCAGGTCAACGTGGACTCTCAGCTGTTCCGTGGGGTGCACTACGAGATATCGACCTACGATGATGCGGGTAATGAGTGGTTGGTGCATTCCACCAAGAAAGCCGTCGTAGGCGCTCGGATTGGACTGTATTTTGACCCGGAAGCCATCCACGTCATGCGCTTTAACGAGACGGAAGAAGAGTTCGATAAACGTCTGGAAGCCTACCAAGAGGCCGTTCATGCAGACTAAGGCGAGTACACGCAATGCGTATCTGATTCCATATGTATTATGGATGGTGTTGTTTGTAGTTGCTCCGGTTCTGCTGGTGGTGTATTACTCGTTCTTCGATGTGGAAGGCCATTTCACGTTGGGTAACTACGCTCGGTTCTTTACACCTGTTTACATGCAGATGACCCTGAGCTCGTTCTGGTATGCATTTCTGATCACGGTGTTCTCGCTGTTGGTATCGTATCCGACGGCGTATTTACTGACTCGTACAAAGCACAAGCAGCTGTGGCTGTTGCTTATTATTTTGCCAAGTTGGATCAATCTGTTGTTAAAAGCGTACGCCTTTATCGGCCTGTTCGGCACGTATGGCTTGACCAATTCCCTGCTTGAAGTGGTGGGCATTGGCACACAACAGATTCTGTTCACCGATTTCAGTTTTATCTTTGTCTCGGTGTACATCTTCATTCCGTTTATGATCCTGCCGATCTTCAACGCGCTGGAAGAGATGAATCCGTCGCTGATCTATGCAGCACGAGATCTTGGGGCATCGTCATGGCTGACGTTCCGCCGGGTTATCTTCCCGTTGACGCTCAGCGGTGTGAAATCCGGCTGCCAGGCCGTATTTATTCCGGCGCTATCCTTGTTCATGATTACCCGCCTTATTGCGGGGAACCGAGTAATTACGCTGGGAACAGCGATTGAACAGCATTTTCTCGTCACCCAGGACTGGGGGATGGGTTCGACGATTGCCGTCTTTTTGATTATTGCGATGGCGATCATTATGTTCCTGACTGGATCAGGCAAGAAGGAGGTGCGTAATGGGAAGAAACGGAAAGCTGTCTAACGTCTATCTGGCCGTTGTATTCGCCATCCTGTACGCACCGATCGCGTATCTGATCTTCTATTCCTTCAACAGTGGCGGGCATATGCGCGGCTTCGAAGGGTTTACATTGGAATGGTACAGGGAAGTATTTGCCGATACCCGGCTGCTGATCATTGTACTCAATACGTTTATTATTGCGCTCTTGTCCTCGGCGATCTCGACGATGCTCGGTGTGGCAGGGGCACTGGCGATCTATCATGTGCGGCGTAAACGGACCAAGAATACGTTGCTGTCACTCAATAACGTGCTGATCGTTAGTCCGGATGTCATCATCGGTGCATCCTTTCTGATTCTGTTCACCATGATTGGCATTAAGCTTGGATTCACTTCGGTACTGTTGTCTCATATTGCATTCAGCGTGCCGATTGTCGTAATTATGGTACTGCCAAAGCTTCAGGAGATGAGTCCGACATTGATGGATGCAGCGCGCGATCTGGGTGCTGGATCATGGCAGATCCTGACTCGTGTCGTGCTTCCATACGTTAAACCAGGCATTTTTGCCGGATTCTTCATGGCATTGACGTACTCGCTTGATGACTTCGCGGTAACATTCTTTGTTACGGGTAACGGATACTCCACGCTCTCTGTGGAGATTTACTCTAGAGCAAGGCAGGGCGTGTCACTGTCCATCAATGCGCTGTCGACCCTGCTGTTCCTGCTGACAGTGCTGCTGGTGGTTGGGTATTACTTCATTAACCGCCGTGCCGCGCGTACGCCTGCGGGAAGGGGGCTGCGTCCATGAAGCAACTGGTTCGGACATTTGCAATTGTATTTGTGGCTGCCTTTGCCTTGATGATTCTCGCTTCGTATCTGAACAAGAGTCAGGGATATTCCGGCGGCAACACGCTGACGATCTACAACTGGGGCGATTATATCGACCCCGATTTGCTGAAGGAATTTGAGCAAGAGACTGGCATCAAGGTGATCTACCAGACGTTTGATTCGAACGAAGCGATGTTAACCAAGATTGAGCAGGGCGGAACGACGTTTGATGTAGCGATTCCTTCCGAGTATGCGATTAGCAAAATGAAAGAGGAAAACCTGCTCATTCCGCTGGATCACAGCAAGCTGCCCAATCTGAGCAACATCGACTCCCGGTTCATGGACCTGTCCTTTGATGAGGGCAACAAGTACTCCATCCCTTACTTCTGGGGAACGGTGGGTATTGTGTACAATCCTGAACTGGTCGATGGGTTAACATTTGAGAGCTGGAACGACCTGTGGGACCCACGTTTGAAAAATCAAATCCTGCTGCTCGACGGTGCCCGTGAAGTCATCGGCATGGGGCTGAACAGCCTCGGGTATTCGTTGAACGATACGAACGAAGATCATCTGCAGGAAGCTTTGAAGAAACTGTCCACCCTGACGCCTAACGTCAGAGCGATTGTCGGAGACGAGATCAAAATGCTGCTGGCAAACGAGGAAGCGGCGGTCGGACTCGTATGGTCCGGTGATGCGTCAGAAATTATGGATGAGAACGACAAGCTGGATTACGTGGTTCCGGAGGAAGGCTCAAACCTTTGGTTCGATAACATGGTTATTCCGAAGACTGCCAGTAATATTGAAGGCGCTCATCAGTTTATCAACTTCATGCTGGACCCGGATCATGCGGCTCGTAATGCTGAATATGTCGGGTACTCTACACCGAACGCCAAGGCATTGAAGCTGCTGCCAGAGGATATTTCCGAGGATGAGCGATTCTATCCAGATGAGACACTGACGGGTAAGCTGGAAGTGTACAATAATCTGGGCAAAAAAATGCTCTCGCATTATAACGATTTGTTCCTTGAATTTAAAATGCATAGCAAATAAGCGGTACGGCAAGGAAGGTGTTTGTCAAAATGCCAGATACATGGCTATGTTTAGAACGGATAGACTGCCAACAAGTACCTGCATAGAGTCCCGAAAGGGACTGTTCTTTCGCTCAAAGCGCTAACGAATCTACCGCACTTTATTGGGCTGATTTCCGAGGGTTACGAATGCTAACGAACTTCAGCGAAGCTATTCTTTATAAAAATGGTGTTTAAACGGTAATAAGCCGCGGCTTAGACAGAATAGCGTCTCTCTAATTCGTTAAAACTTCAATCAGCATAAATCACCGCCAATAGCGTGTGTAAAGTTCGTTAGAATAAATAGGGGTGCAGCTCGTCATTTCAATTGAATGACGAGCTGCACCCCTATATTTTTTTACCCTGCCTCAGAGCAAAAGCACATGTCAAATTTTTTTTCGTGTACACGTTAACGGAGGGGACAGAACAAACGAAGGAAGCGAAGCGTTCGCCTAAAAGCTTTCTGAAAGAAAGCTACTTCGAAAGCATACGCTTATCCCCGGATTTTCCCATTCTAGATGGGATTCAAAAAAATCTGGGGATAACAGCGATCCGAAGTTGTTCTGTCACCGCAGTGGTCAAGTGTAAACGACATAAGATTTACATGCGCTTTTTGCGACCCACAATGATCCATGCCCCGCCCATAATCAGCACAATGGCCACGAACGGCTGGACAAAGGACAGGCTGTTCAGCATCGTGCCAATCGACATCACGGAGAAGAATAACAATGAGATAACCGTCAGAATGTTGATCGGAATCAGCAACCATTTGTTACGGCCACCGAACCAATACAGTTCAAACAAACCTACTGCTACCGCAAGAATGAAGCCAGGCCACATCGTGCTCCAGTTACCGAAGAGCATGGCGATCTGGCTGACAATACCTGCCGTAAGCAAGATGCCACCGGGCACCAGCAATCCAATCCCTCGTCCAATCATGGAGAAATACAGCCAGTGGAAGAATAGCCCCAGTGGAATTACAAATAGGGTGGGCCAGAACGTGGCGAAGATTGTACCCGGACCAAGTGAACCTCCCTGGTTCAAAATCAGGTACACGCCGAGCAAAATAAGCACAGGCGCAAGGATGGTGCGTTTAGCCATGATATCTCTCCTTTTCAATACAAGATCAATTCCCGAACAATCATGGAGTATGTATTCTCGTTATTCACAGCATACCATGAACCGCAAGAGGGTATCCTCGGTCTTTGGAGTTAAACTTCACCTAGACTAAAGTCTAGGTTCAAAACATGTAATCACTAATCCCCTTAGGAGGATTGGATTCGGGATTATTCAACTACGGGGCTGCATGGGCTGCTTGAGGCTCAAACGGTATTGCCCGGGCGTCTGTCCGGTCCACTTTTTGAAGGCATTCTGAAACGCGCTTTGCTCCGAAAAATGTAAGGCATACGCAATATCCCCCACGGAATAGGTTCCTTTCTGCAAATATCGCAATGCCATTTCCTTGCGTACCTGAACAGATATCTCATGAAACGTTGTATCTTCTTCACGCAATCTGCTCTGAAGTGTGCGAATGCTCACGCCCAGATACTCTGCGGTGTGTTGTAATGTGGGAAAGAAGGTTGGTAGGCTCTCCATCATCCACCGACTTACTTTGTCAGAGAATGATTGAGATGAATGAAGCTCATCTTTGCTTTCCTGAGCCATGGTTTCAAAGACCTTCAGCATTCTTGCATCCGAATATAATACGGGCTGATCCAGAATGTCTTTGTGCATTCGCAGGAGTGTACGGGTAGCCTCGAATCGCGGCTCTATTCCGAACATGCCAACATAAGGAGACAGATCGCCTGAAGCAGCAGGGGCTTGATGACTAAACTGTACCTCTTTTAACTCCACCCGGCGATTCGCTAGTTTGCTGATCAAATACACCATTGAGACAGCCATATCTTCCACACAATGACGGGACATCTGCTTCTCCGAATGTTGCAAAGACAATTGAAGGATCAAATCCGTTCCGGCTACTTCCCAATCGAGATTAAATCCACTATATAGAATGATGTTATATCGTTGATAAGCAGCGAGTGCATCTCCAATCGTCTTGGAATGCATCATGACGTAACCGGGAAGTCCCAGGTCCGCGAAGTCCAGCAGTTGTCCCTGGTTCAATCCAAAATACAGATCATCCGAGTATCTCGCAGCATACTGCATAATACGTTCTAACTCTTCAACTGGAATACGGGCTTCCGGATTCTGCATCATAGCAGGATCTAAGCTGACGTACTCGAAAAACGCTTCGGATTCGTACCCTTTGTTCACCAGCGTCTTCATAATCGGATACAACATGGAAATGGACACACCGTGATTATGGTTGTTCATGCTACCCCCTTTTGCGCGAATCAGCAATGTTTCGGCGCCGTTGATCATTTGTTTATGTATGCGTTCATTCTATGCTTGTGATATGCCAGCTTCTTCAGCCTTCATGAATATGATTATACAGGAGGAACAGATGTATGAAATCAAATATTCTGGTGATTAATGGCCATCCTGATCCGCAAAGTTACTGCAAAGCACTATCGGAAGCCTATGTACAAGGAGCACGGAAATCAGGCAGTTCTGTGGAACTGATCGACCTGAGCCATATTCAGTTTAATCTCAATCTTCAGTACGGCTACCGTCAGCGGACAGAATTGGAACCTGATTTGGTGAGAGCTCAGGAATTGATTCGATGGGCGGACCATCTGGTGTTTGTATATCCGACATGGTGGGGTGTGATGCCCGCTATTTTGAAAGGGTTTATTGATCGGGTATTTTTGCCTGGCTTCGCGATGAAAGATCGGGAGAACTCGCCTCTGTGGGACAAATTGCTGAAAGGAAGGTCTGCCCATATCATTGTGACCATGGACACACCACGCTTGTACAATCGATTCATTTACAGACATGCAGGGCACCGGGTCATGAAATCCAATGTTCTCAAATTCTGCGGGATCTCCCCAGTACGTGTAACTGAGGTTAGTCCAATTAAAGGCTCCACTGAGGCATTCCGTCTGAAATGGCTGAATAAAATGATGGAGATGGGCATGAAGCAGGGTGGCAGAAACATAGCCCGTGATAGTCAGTCAGTGAATTCCAACCAACAAGTTTAGCGCAAGCTTTAGCAGCCATGTAGTTTGCTATGTAAAGAAGCCCACTCCGCAAAGAGTGGGCCTTTTTATATTATGAAAACAGGGTAATACCCTATTTCACCGCATCCGAATGCTTCTTGCCCCAGCTGTTAACGCCATCATCTTCGATAATCGAGATGACTGCATCGGCGATGTCCGGATCTGTCATTAACTTTTCCTGGATACGGAACTTGATATCATCTGCATCGGCAAGACTCAGTCCTTTGGTCAGTTCAATCAGACCCTCGACGTGGTAATAACGACCTTCCTGAATAATGCGCATCATCTGGATATCTGCAACATGAGAGTCTGCCAGAATGGTCTGGGATACTTTATCCTCAACATCCTGTGGAGCCGCTACCCCAATCAATCCGATCATATTGTCATAACCGACACGGAAAGCGACAGCGATCATCAGGCATCCAATGATCGTCGTCACGATTCCATCGAGCAATGCAAAATTGGTCAGTGCAATGACGACGACAGAGACCAGTGCAAGTGTAGCACCGAGTACCGCTACAATATCTTCGTAAAATACAAGCCGTGTTGGCGGTGCGGCGCGTCCTACATTTTTGATCGCAGCAGGGAAAAGGGCGAGGCCTGACGCTTTGGGCGCGCGTGCTTCGTGTAGAATTTCTTTCATCGCTTTGATCAAAATGGCTCCATCGATCACAATGTTAAGCACCAGCACGCCGATGTTAATCCAGATACCGCCGGAATGAGCAGCCGGATGCAGTAACAAGTGAATCCCTTCATGGATCGTTTCATACGCCATAATGGTAACAACGATAACGGCAATCATACAGAAAATGTTGATGACTCGCCCGAATCCGGTCGGAAAGCGGCGTGTAGGTTTTTTCTCGGACAACACACTCCCGACAAAGACAAACCCTTGGTTGATGGCATCGGCCAAAGAGTGCATCGCCGAGGCGAACATGGCGCCACTGCCACTGAATAGAAAGGCTCCTCCTTTGCACAGTGCAAGTACAGCATTTCCTGCCATCGCTACGGCCGAGGATGTGTTTCCCTTTTTGACGAGAGACATCAAGCTCTCAGACTTTGGTTGTTCAGCCACTTCGAATGTTCCTCCCAGAAAGATGTGATAGGTGTAGAAAGAGTATTCCTTAATTACAGCTTGGTCATTTCCACTAAATGTTATTATAGCTTGCTTTACAACTCCCAGCATTATGCAAAAAAGGTCATATCACTACAAACACCCGTGCGAGTTCGCACGAGTGTCTGGTTATTTTTATATAAGGTGTTATATCAATCGATCAATCAAATTTCCAGCATGACAGGCTCAGGTTACCATACTGATAGGCTTTGAACAGAAGGGATGCCTGCTTGTTCTGATCTCCTGCACCCATGGCGAGCAGCAATGGTACAAAATGCTCTGGCGTAGGCACGGCTGCTTGGGCTGATGGTGCCAGTTTATCATATGCGAAGAGGGACGTCGTATCCCAGCTTACCAGCTTGTCTTGCAGCCAGTTGTCAAACGCCATCGCCCAAGGGTCAACGCCTGCGCTTTCCCAGTTTAACTGACGCAGGTTGTGTACCGTTCCTCCACTGCCAATGACGAGAACATCCTGCTCACGCAAAGTAGCCAGCGCTTGTCCTACCTGATATTGCTGTTCATTGGAAAGATAACGATTCACGGATAAAGCAACGACCGGAACGTCCGCATTCGGATAGAGTAGACGGAGGACGACCCATGCACCGTGGTCCAAACCACGAACGGAGTCACTTTCTACCGGAATACCAGCATCTGCGAACAGGCGCTGGATTTCCGCTGTTGTCTCTTCGTGTCCCTGAGCAGGATATTTGATCTGATACAGCTCGGGCTGGAAGCCGCCGAAATCATAGATGGTCTCGTAATTGGCTACTGAAGAAACCAATTGAGTTGTAGATTCCCAGTGAGCAGAGAACAATACGATCGCTTTGGGTTTCGGCAGTTCCTGTCCAAGTTGTTGCAGAAACTCAGTGTAGGCATTTTCTTCCAGTGCGAGTGATGGTGCACCGTGAGCGATAAACAGGGATGGCATCATTATGAATTCAGTCCTTTCGGGTCTTCGGCAGCCAGCTTGGCATCCGTCCGAAGCCATTGTTGAAATTGTTGATATAAGTCGGGGGTGACTTGGTGTCCACCGTGATATGGAACATACGTAACGTTATGGGTATGTTCACGGAAGAAGCTGGCGTTATCTTCGCCAAGTTGCAGTGGGAAGAGGTGATCCTGATCGCCATGCGATATAAATGCAGATAACTCCGAGTTGGGCTGTATCTTGTATTCGTCTTTTACAAATTGCGGGATGTAACCACTCATGGCTATAATTCCCTTGATTGCATCTCCCATGATCAGCGAGAGTGTCATCGCCATAATGGCTCCCTGACTGAATCCGGCGATGTAACGCCGTGCGGGATCAATAGCATATTGGGCGGACAGATCAACCATTAGCTGCTGCAGTGCCTGAACAGAGGCGTCGAACAACTCACGGACGGGATTGCCAATGCTTTTAATTTGAAAATAGGCGTAGCCGCTCCCCTGAACAATAGGCCCACGTACGGCGACGATAATAAAATCGGACTGAAGAGGCTCCATTAAACGAAGCATATCCTGTTCATCCGAACCCATACCATGCAGGGCAAAGATAACGGGATATTGTTGTTCTGTATTGTAATCGGAAGGAAGCCGAACCTCGTAAGTCATTGAATAATTCAATGCAAACACCACCTGATAAGAAATAGGTATAATCAAAATAAAGTTCACTAATATGAAATTAATATTCTTATATATGAACAAAATTTATCATGATTCCATTGTAGGGTCAATATTTTTTTTGTATTATGAAAATATGTTCCGTATAAGGAATCTATAATGCTCTATACGATGTATCAGGCGGATCGCCAAAGTAATCCACATATTACTTTCAAGGACGTGATCATTATGCTCAGCGGAATTGTACCTATTCTAAGGATATTTGATGAAGACAAGGCGAAAGAGTTCTACCTGGAATATCTGGGTTTTCGAATGGATTGGGAGCATCGGTTTGAGGCAGATTTGCCGCTATATATGCAGGTATCTCTGGATTCCATTCAATTGCATCTATCCGGACATCATGGCGATTGTACGCCTGGAACGGCTTTGCGAATAGAAACGGACGCACTCGATTCATTATGTGAGGAGCTTAATCGGAAAAAGTACAAGCATTCCAGACCTGGCATTACCGACACGCCGTGGAATCTAAGGGAAATGACAGTGATTGATCCATTTGGCAACCGGATTGTTTTTTATGAACCTAACGCAGAATAAGATGAAGTAATGAATATTCAGTTCGGGATATACAGATCGGATATACAGATCAAAAAGGGGGAGATTGCAGCATGGATATTGGTCTAGCCATTCGTACGATCCGCAAACAAAAACAGATCACCATCATGCAATTGTGTGAGGGTACGGGGCTGTCCAAGGGATTTATCAGCAACGTGGAAAATAATAAAACATCACCGTCCATCGCGACACTCGAAAGTATCGCGGATTATCTGGAAGTGCCACTGCCATACTTGCTGCTGTCACCGGAGCAGCGGATGAACGTGGTGCGCAAGGATGAGCGCAAGGAGACGACTGCCGGAAGTGGGCAGATCAAAGTACAGCATCTAACGGCCAAGGGCGCCATGCGCATGTCCATTGTGGAGCTGCCAGCAGGTGCATCGACTGGAGTTAATAAGCACGCCGGAGAAGAGAGCCATCTGGTTCTGCAAGGCCGAATTCGCGCAGAGCAGTGTGAGGATGTAGAGATTCTGGAAGCGGGGGATTCATTCAGCTGGAATGCCATCGTTCCCCACGAAGTAACCAATATTGGGGATGAGCCGGCGGTAGTGCTGATCGCCGTATCCAAGGAGCTGGATTTGGACCATTTGTGGAACGCATAAGCAGAGGATCGTGGAATGGAGAAGTAACGCTGCATTAATCATAAGGGTAGAGAATCAGCATGATGAATCGTATTCGGACACGATGGCAGCTGCTGAATATGTAAAAGGCCGCCCAGAGGTTTCTCGGGCGGCCGGATGGCGACGGAGTGCATCATTAGAAATGGTTGCTTCCGTCATTCATTGTTCTTTATAAATGGTCGGACTACTCCTGCTTACTGTGGATTAGTTGTCCAGATGCCTGCAGCTTTAACAAATACACGGTCCGACAGCTTGAGCGTCGCCAAAGCCAGTTCAGCTACGTCCTCCGCTTGCATCATGCGGTCTTCGTCACCAACTTTGAGTCCGGCATTGGTTGCCAGCTCCGTGTTCACTGTACTTGGTGTTAACGCAGTAACCCGGATATTGGATTTGCGCACTTCCTGCATCAGGGATTCGGTCATGCCGAGCAGTGCGAATTTGGAAGCACAGTAAGCTGAGCCTGTAGCAAATCCACGCTCGCCTGCGGTGGATGCGATGTTGATAATGCTGCCGCTGCTTTCCTTAATCATGCTTGGCAGAACAGCACGAGTTACATAGTATGTACCCATGACATTAACATGCAGGATACGTTCCCACTCTTCCGGGTCCATGTCCAGCAGTGTGCCGAAGCTTGCAATGCCCGCATTGTTGATCAAAATATCGACTGCGCCAAGCTCCATCTCAATCGCAGCTACGGCTGCTTCAGCCTGCGTACGATCGGAAATATCCGCAATGGCGCTGGTTACTTTTACACCATATTCCTGGCTCAGCGATTGCTGGAGAGCTTCCAGATCGGAGGCCGTCCGAGCGATCAGTCCGAGATGTACACCTTCCTTGGCAAGTGCTTCAGCAATGGCACGGCCAATACCTTTACCGGCGCCAGTGATGACAGCCGTTTTATTTTTAAGTTCCATGTGGGTAACTCCTCCTTAGAATTGGACTAGCACTTAATTATACTATATTACCCACAGTTCGAATATTTGCTTCATCATGATTTATTAAGATTGTTTGATTTTGATACTGCCTGAAGTGGTGCGAGCTTTGATAACCTCACGGCTTACCATGGGGGAATCAGGTATATTTACATCACCGGAAATGGCCTGTGCGTCGTAAATGCCATCAAAATCAGGCGCCGCCTGTATGGAAATATCCCCTGACTGTCCCGATACATCAATGGGACCGGAGACTTCTTGCTCGATCTTCACACTGCCGGAAGTGAACTTAACATTTGCAGCACCGTTCAATTGCGTAATTTTGGTATCTCCCGACTGTACACTTTGGGTCACATCACCATCAATGCCATTCAGCGTGAAACTTCCGGAAGTTTGTTTGACTTCCATATCTCCCGCAATTGCCGCTGCTTTAATATCTCCTGAAGTTAGATCGAGTTGAATGGTTGGTACGGTAATATCCTGAAGGTGAATGCTTCCAGACGTATTATTAAGGTCCAAGGTATTGGCATGCAGACCCTTCAGATCCAGATCGCTGGAAGAAGAGGTGATATTAACTTCATCCAGCTGATGTCCTTCAGGTAGCGCAACTGTGATCGTTTGCTGCTGATTATTCCAATAAAGGGTGAAAAATTGCAAACGCAAACGCGCTTCCTGGTTTAACGTAAAGGTTCCATCCTTGATCGAAGCCTGTTTAAAAACTTCAATTACGGCCGGATCCCACTTTCCGTCGACTTCAATGTAGCCATTGGAATCCGGACTGACAACGAATTCAATATCTGCGCTTAAGTTGGCATTCATCATGATATTGTGCAGCTCATCATTTTTGAATTCCCAACGTTTGGAGTAAGGTTCTCTCTTGTCTCCGAACTGAACTCCGTAAATGGAGGTTCCGAGCAAACCGATGCCGATACATAGTATGGCTAAAGCGATCCATTTTTTGGTGCTCATGACTAGACATCATCCCCTTTCATCGTCTTTTGATTCCATCTTATATACTGAAGAGTGATTGACTTAAAGGATTTAAACACCGATTTTGTCGCAATGGCGAATAGAATGCCTATACCGAATACTCCAATCGAAACGAACAATTCAGAATACTCGAAATGGCCGAGATATAAGAAATCCACAGCAGCAGCAACCGGGGCTAATACCAGCAGCGATAAACTGGCAATGGTGAGCCATACCGACCACAGAGTCAATCCTAGCGGAATGGCCAACATGATGTTCAGGAAAAAAAGTCCGATGGCTGTGAAGAAGTTGCGTGCAGCTCGATTTCCCTTCTTTTGCTGTGAACGCATTTCTTCGAATGTTGGCGCATAGAACGGATCGGATCCAGGCGTAAGTGCATCATACCGATCACCTAACGCTTCTTTGGCAATCTCGATCGGATGCCCCAGTTCCCGTGCAATCTCTTCTTCCGGTCTTCCTTCTCTTAATCCCATCTCAAAATGCTGTTCATAATCAGCGAGCAATTCGGCCCGTTCCAGCGGGTCCATCGGTCTTAGATGAATCTCCATGGCCTGCATGAATTGTTGTCTATTCATTGGGGGTACCTTCCTCTATAAGATTTGCGACATTGCGCACAAAACTATTCCATTCATTCGTGAGAGTCTTCATATAATCCCGTCCGGTATCAGACAGTTTGTAATACTTACGTGGTGGGCCTTCACTGGATTCCTGCAGGTAAGTCGTACAATAGCCGTCATTGACCAACCTTCGCAAAAGGGGATACAGCGCACCTTCCGCCACTTCAATATGCTGGGATACAGCCTGAGCCAGTTCGTAGCCGTAACGATCCTGGCGGTTGATCAGCACGAGGACGCATAGTTCCAGCACCCCTTTTTTGAATTGAATATTAACATTCACTTGGGTTCCTCCTTGTTGCTCTCTATCCAATCACTAGTGTGTATTGTTCAGTAGTCGTGAATTCATCATAGCATCCGGTACTGTTTAATGCAAGGTAGTGATTTTAAAATAGTTCCATATCACGATGTCCCGCTAAGTTGGACTCATTTCGTTGTCTCGCTAATTTACCTATAGATCAGCATACGCAAAACCCGAATCGATTACTTCCGTCTGCAGACGGATTCCGATTCGGGTCTATGGGATGAAGATATACGCTGATGGGGGTATCAGCTTCGTTTATTCTTGTGCTTCCAGCACCTTAAGGTCTTTAACGGCAGGGCCTTCAATGACTTTGCCCGCATAATCGTAGCGTGATCCATGGCATGGGCAATCCCATGAACGTTCCCCGGCATTCCATTCCACTTCACAACCCAAATGGGTGCAGGTAGTATCCACCAGAAAGAGTTTGCCAGTCGGGTCCTTGTAGGCGCCAGCACGTTTGCCGTCATGGCGAACAACAGCCCCTTCATCGTTGCCGAGTTCTCCCGTGTTTTTGTGAATAATGCCGACTTTGCCAGAGATCAGTTCCGCGGCTACATTGACATTCTCTACAAGGAAGTTTTTCACACCAGGGTCTACCTTGAATCGTGCAGGATCGAATACAGCAGCGTAAGCGTTGTCGCGTCCGGTAATCCGGTCCGTAAGGATATGCCCAGCCATCGTTCCTGTGGTCATGCCCCATTTGGCAAAGCCGGTAGCCACATAGACACGTTCATGTCGTCCAGTAATTGGCCCAATGTAAGGGACCTTATCGATGGAGATCAGATCCTGGGCTGACCAGCGGAAAGGGATGCTGCGAATGCCAAATGTATCGGCTGCATAGCGCTCCAAATTTTCATAATGACCGACCGTGCAGATGCCCTGTCCGGTTTTGTGATTTTCCCCTCCAAAGAGGATGTGTTCCTTCTCTTTATGAATGACGGTACGCAGGGATCGATAGGGTTCATCGTCAGAGATGTACATGCCACCGGTGAAAGGTTTCTGAGGTTCAACAACAACAGCATAGGAACGCTCAGCGTGAAGCCGTGAAAAATAAAATCCAGGGTCATAGACCGGGAAATGGGAGGCCACAACGACATGTTCGGCCGTTACGGATGGACCATTCTCATGTGTACGCACATGCAGTGAGGCGTCTTCCTCCACATCGGTTACCGTTGTATGTTCGAAGATGCGGACACCTTGTTTGACTGCGGATTCCAGCAGGTAATGCAAATAACGGAGCGGGTCAAAGCGAGCCTGTCCCGGCATTTTAATCCCTGCCCTGGACGGAACAGGGATGGGAAGGGGATCAACCCATTGACCAGGAATATTCAGCTTGCCATAGGCAGTCAGCTCGATCTCCAGCTTCTTGAGATTCTCCTCGGATTGAATGTAGACATAGGCATCTTCCTCAGCCCACTGGCAATCAATCTGTTTCTCTTTCACCAGATCGCGCATCCACTTGGCAGCTGTTGCATTGCCTTCATAATACATGCGGGCCTGTTCTTCTCCAAAATGGTGAAGCAATTCATCAAATATGACGCCATGCTGCGCCGATACCTTGGCCGTTGTATGGCCGGTTGTGCCATCCAGTACTTTTCCGGCTTCAAGCACAACGACACGCATGCCCTTCTGGGCCAGCAAATAGGCTGTTGTGATACCTGCAATTCCTGCTCCGATAATGGCGACATCGGCGGTTGTATTTTCTGTCAGTTTCGGATATTCATTGAATGTGTTTGTCGCTCTCCACAGGGATTCCGGTATGGAAGGCAAACCTGTCGGGGGCTGTTGATGGTCACTCACTCGATGTTCCTCCTTCAATATTCTTCTTCATTAAGGACTATGCTTAGCTCAATAAGTACGTCATATCTATACTTCTATCCATGATTACCATCCTGTGCCAGAATAAAACGATTGACCGCATACTTTCCTGAGGAAAGTTCACATTTTCCTGTGAAGCCCCCTGTTTTTTTTGCCAAACATGCTATATGATAGATTCACCGAAATCGTTTTAGTAAATCAAAAGAAGAGTTAACGAAGGTTTGTAAAGTGCTTGTTATAAAAGGTTAAATCTTCGAATTGAGAGGTCGGATACATCAAGATTTTATCGTATTAATTTATCGATTATGTATCCGCTATCATTCCAAATAAATCAATGAATGCCCAAAGGAGATTCCATATCATGACCAACCAAACGAAATATCCTTTCCAGGATACAACGCTCGAACTGGATACACGTGTAAAGGACCTCGTGTCCCGTCTGTCGGAAGATGAGAAAATCGAATCCATGCTGCAATACCAACCCGCAGTAGAACGACTGGGAATCGCAGCATACAAACACGGAACAGAAGCAGCACATGGCCTGGCCTGGCTTGGCGAAGCGACTTCCTTCCCGCAGCCGGTAGGGCTGGCGTGTACCTGGGATGCGGACCTGATGAAAGAGATCGGCTCCGTGATCGGAGACGAGGCACGTGTATTTTACAAACGCAATCCCGCAGTAAACGGTCTGACGCTGTGGGCACCTACGGTTGATATGGAGCGTGATCCGCGTTGGGGTCGGAACGAAGAAGCTTATGGTGAAGATCCGGAACTGACTGCTGAGCTGACAACGGCCTTGGTTAAGGGAATTCAGGGCGATCATCCGAAGTATTACAAGGCGGTTGCCACGTTGAAGCATTTCCTGGCTAACAATAATGAAGTGGACCGGGGCAGTGGTTCATCGAGCATTGATCCGCGCAACATGCGTGAATATTATCTGAAGGCGTTCGAGAAACCGTTCAAAGAGGGCGGCGCGCAGTCCATGATGACCGCGTACAACTCTATTAATGGTACACCAGCATTGCTGCATCCGTTTGTAAACGAGATTGTGAAGGGCGAATGGGGCATGGATGGCTTCATCGTCAGTGATGCAGGCGATGTCATGGGGATCAAGAACGATCATAAATACTATGATTCGCACACACCAGGTACAGTGGAGTCCGTCAAAGCCGGAATTGACAGCATTACCGATGATGCGGATCTGTCGAAGCAGGCGCTGCGCGAAGGGTTGGAGCAAGGCACACTCACAATGGAAGATATCGATCTGGCATTGTTCAATACGTTCCGTGTGCGTTTCCGTCTGGGTGAATTCGATCCGGCGGAGGGCAATCCATATGCTTCGATTGGTGAAGAAGCGATGATGACGGAGAAGGCAAAGGCCCTGTCATTGAGAGCAGCGAGAGAACAAGTGGTACTGCTCAAAAATGTTCAAGGCACGCTGCCGCTGGATAAAACAAAATCCGGCAAAGTGGCTGTGATTGGTCAACTGGGCGGAACAGTCTATCGTGACTGGTATGCAGGAACCATGCCATATAGTGTATCCCCGCTTGAAGCGATCAGTGGCAAAGTAGGCGGCGACAAGGTTGCATTCAAGGACGGCAACGACCGCATTACTTTGACTTCCGTGGCAAGTGGCAAAGCTGTCGGATTGGCTGAAGATGAGAAATCATCCATCATTGCTTCTGGGAATGCTGAGACATTTACACTGAGTGACTGGGGCTTTGGCAGTTACACACTGAAGGCAGACCGTAATGGGAAATACCTGACGACAGATGAAGAAACGGTTACGGCATCGGCGGATGAAGTGTATGGCTGGTTTGTGAAGGAAGTATTCCATCTGTTGCCTCAACAGGACGGAAGCGTGGGGCTGACCACTTGGAACGGTAAAACAGTAACAGCACCCAATGGTGGAAACGATGCGTTTGCGGTATCCGAAGAGTTGAAATCTTTCGGTGCTACGGAAACGTTCAAAAAGGATATTGTGGTGAATGGACTAGAGGAAGCGGTAACGGCCGCGAAGGAAGCGGAGACGGCGATTGTATTTGTCGGCAATAATCCGCTTGTGAATGGTAAAGAAGAGATCGACCGTCCAGGTCTGGATCTGGCTGAATCCCAGCAGCGTCTGATTGAAGCCGTCTATGCAGCGAATCCAAATACCGTTGTAGTTATCGTGGGAAGTTACCCGTTCACGTCCAACTGGGTGCAGGAGAACATCCCGGCTGTATTGTATACATCCCATGCTGGACAAGAGTTGGGGAACGCTGTGGCTGACGTATTATATGGCGATTATGCGCCTGCAGGCCGCCTGAATATGACGTGGGTACAATCTGCAGATCAGCTGACCGATATCAGAGACTACGATATCATTCAATCTGGACGTACGTATCAGTACTTTGAAGGTGACGTACTGTATCCATTCGGACATGGATTAACGTATGCAGCGTTTAAATACAGTAATTTGGAACTGAACCCGGCCCAAGCTGGAGTCGACGAAACCATTACTGTGCAAGTGGACGTGACGAATACAGGAAAGATCGCTAGTGATGAGGTCGTGCAGTTGTATGTGCGTGCCGGACAGTCCCGTGTGAAACGTCCACTCAAAACGTTAAAAGGGTTCCGTCGTCTTTATATCGAAGCTGGAGCTACAGTAAAAGTCAGCTTCACACTGCCCGTTCAAGAACTGGCGATCTGGGATGTAACCCGTGATCGTTATGTGGTCGAAAGCGGCACGTACTCCATTATGGTGGCCAAATCTTCTGCTGATGTTCAGCTTGTTGCTGATCTGACAGTACAAGGGGAGACCATTCCTTCACGTAATCTGGGTGTGGCTACACGCGCCGAAAATTACGATGCATACTTCGGTGTGGATCTGGATGAGAGCAAGGAAGGTGGAACTTCTGTCCGTGTGATTGGTGAACAAGGATGGGTTGCCTTCAAGGATGCAGATCTGGGCGGCGGCGCAGCAGCGCTTGAAGCTCGTGTATCATCAGAGCAGGCAGATGCGGTACTGGAAGTTCGACTGGGCGCACCTGATGGTACACTGGCTGGACGCGTGGAACTGGCACAAGGCGAGGCACAGCAGTGGTCCACGGTTAAGGCAGACCTGCAAGGCGCATCAGGTCAACAGGATGTATACCTCGTGTTGTCCGCAGGAGTTCGTGTCAGCCATTTCCAGATTCGTTAAGTCGATAGAATAACATTAGCAAGATGACCAAATTGGAATGATAGTAAATGACAAAGCCTCCGAAGAGATTCGGAGGCTTTTTGTTTGTGCGTTTGGTTGAGTGGGTTAGGAGTTTCGTTTTCGTTTTCGTTTTTACTTTCCGTCAAACGTAATCAGTTTGTGCACAAATTTTTTCAATTGCTGGTTCGTTGCATTCAACTGCTCGATCGTGCTCATAAAATTGTTAACCAGTTCCGCTTGCTCCTGAGAACTCGCGGTGATCTCCCCAAGTTCATTCTCCATCCCCTGAATGGATTGGCGGACGGAGAGGAGAGACTCTTCAATACGCGTAGTCGCTTCCTTTGTATCTACGGACAGCTTGCGGATTTCCTTGGCGACCACGCCAAATCCTGCACCTGCTTCACCGACACGAGCAGCTTCGATGGCGGCATTCAGGCCGAGCAGATTTGTTTGCTCCGAGATTTCACGGATGAAGCTGGCGACCTGAGTCACGTTGCCTGATTTCTGTACAGCTTGTTTGGAGTTGTTGCGAATCTCTTCGGTGGTGGCGCTCAGCTCCTCCGAATGTGCAGCCACGTGCTGAACGCTGTCAATCAACTGGTTGGTCAAATTTTCGGTCACATTCATGAGCTGCTGCAGCTGATCCTGATCATCCATACTGTAGAGCAGGTTGAATATAGCGATGACCTCGCCCTGTTCATTTTTGATCGGAAGGTAGGCGACATCAAACGGTACTCCAAATAACTCCTTCGGGTAATGATCAAATTGTTTGTCCGTACCGCCTTTCAGATCGGCAAAATTTCGATTAGGCTCGAGCAGTGGATCACCTGCTTTGAACTCCAGTTGTTTCAACGACTCTCCTGCGGAAAAATACAGGAATTTCTCCCGGTCAATAATGGAAAGGGTTACATCTTGGCGAATCGTATCCCGAAAAAAGGGCATACATGCGATTAATGATTGAATCATATCCATTGGAAAGGTCCATCTCCTCAATTTTTGATCTGATAAATATTGTTTTCAATTTTTATTTAATAACTGCCTATATCATATATCGTCATGCAATAGAGAATAAAATAGAGAGAAATGATAATATGTGTACCTTTAGAAGAGTTAGCTGTAGTTTCAACCAGATAAACAAATATAATGATGGTAAATGAAAAGGGGATGTCCCAGAAGTCATGAATATGACAGGGGACATCCCTTGTTCGTCTTATTTTGTTTGAATGAACCTGAGACATGCTATACGCTCCCATTTGCCCAAATCTGAGATCTAAGGAATCACAGAGACGTTATTTCGTCGATTCGGTCGATTTATCAGGTTTTGACAACGTGTTATGACGAAATAGCGTTACTGAGATTCGTTAAATCTTGCAAGCGTTGATGATCCGCCTGTTAAGGTGCGGTAGGTTCGTTAGCGCTTGGAGCGAGGCGGAATTCCTTTGGGAACAGCCCCATTGTTTGCATTCACAAGCTTCGTTTATATGGAGGACTCTGCCGTTACTCGTTCTCTTGCCGTACGAGCAGCGTCTACCATGATGCTTAATGCATCCACAACTTCCGCTTTACCACGTGTTTTCAGTCCGCAGTCAGGATTCACCCAGAACAGATCTGCTGGCAGCACTTGAAGTGCACGCTCGATCATATTCAACATCTCGTCCTTGCCCGGAACACGCGGACTATGGATATCGTATACACCGAGTCCGATACCTTTGTCATACGTATTCTGCTCGAAGCTGCCTACCAGTTCCCCATGGCTGCGGGATGTCTCGATCGAGATCACATCTGCATCCAGGTCGCTGATCGCTTCAATAATATCATCGAACTCGCAGTAGCACATATGGGTATGCACTTGCGTTGTTGGTTTTACGGTTGCAGTAGCCAAACGGAAGGATTCCACGGCCCATTGCAGGTACTCATCCCACTTGCTTCGTTTGAGTGGAAGCCCTTCGCGCAGAGCTGGCTCATCGACCTGAATCATCTCAATGCCTGCTTGCTCCAGCGCTTCAACCTCGTCCCGAATGGCGCGAGCAATCTGGTAGGATACTTCACTGCGTGGAATATCCGAGCGTACAAAGGACCAGTTCAGGATCGTTACCGGACCTGTGAGCATTCCTTTCACCGGTTTGCTGGTCAGTGTCTGGGCATAGGCTGTTTCTTTCACCGTCATCGGTTCATTGAACAGCACATCTCCGTAAATTACAGGTGGCTTCACGCAGCGTGAGCCGTAGGATTGTACCCAGCCATTTTTGGTGAAGGCGAATCCAGTCAGCTTTTCACCGAAAAACTCAACCATATCGGTACGTTCGAACTCACCGTGTACCAGCACATCCAGACCAATTTCCTCCTGAATGGTAATCCATTCCTGGATCTGTTCACGTACATAGGCGTCATATTGCTCCGCATTCCATTCCCCTTTACGGAAGAGTGCGCGTGCTTTGCGCACGTCCGCCGTTTGCGGGAAGCTGCCAATGGTTGTGGTTGGCAGCAGCGGGAGCGACCATTTTTGCTGCTGCAATTCGCGTCGCTCCTGGAATGACGCGTTGCGGAGCAGCTGCTCATCAGCATGCACCCCTGCAGGCGCACCACTTAGGCGTGTCCGTGATTCGGACTCGCTCAGCAGGCGCACCGCTTCGGTGCTTGCCTGGGCGCGGCGGCTGGCTTCAGCCAAAGCCGCTGCTTGGTCCGCCTGCTGCGCACCGCCGGACAACAACGTGCCGAGCGTCGCAATTTCCTCCAGCTTCTCGTCGGCAAAGGCCAGGGCATTGCGCAGTACCGGATCAAGCGCGCTCTCTTGAGCGGCCGTAACCGGTACATGCAACAGGCTGCAGGAAGGCTGAATGATCAGCTTGCCTTCGGCTGCGAATTCAGCCACCTGCTCCAGCAGCTTCGCCGTCTCTGCGAGATCGGCGCGCCAGATGTTGCGCCCGTCGATGACACCGGCGCCCAACCATTTATCCTGCGGGAAGCCATGCTCCCGCAGGCTGGTGAAGTTGCCTTCATAGCCGTGGACCAGGTCCAGGCCGATTCCGGCAACAGGCAGTGCTGTCACGACCGGATAAGCCTCCACCGATTCGAAGTACGTTTGAAGCAGCAGCTTCAATTCCGGTGCAGCTTGTGCCAAGGCAGCATACACCTGTTGCAGCAAGGCTTCATCTTCGGAAGAGACAGCCAGCGTCAGAGCAGGCTCGTCGATCTGTACCCACTGTACGCCTTCTGCCTGAAGCTCAGACAGAAGCTGGGCGTACACTGGAACGAGACGTGTGACGATCTCTGCAAAGCGTTCCGCGTCATAGCCTTTGGCGAACCGTACATACGAGTACGGACCGACCACAACCGGTTTACCTTCCAGCCCAAGCTCCTGCTTCGCTTCGCGATAGTCGGCAAGGGGTTTATTTTCAAGCAATGCAAATGCAGTATCATTATGAATCTCAGGTACGATGTAGTGATAGTTGGTGTTCAGCCACTTGGTCATCTCACAGGCGGTTGCCTCATCATTACCCCGGGCCATGGCGTAGTAGGTAGATACGGATACCGGTCCGCCTGCATGGTTAAAGCGCTCAGGAACGACGCCAAACATCGCGGATACGTCAAGCATATGATCATAATAGGAGAAGTCGCCCACAGGAATCAGATCGAGCTGCTGTGCCTGCTGTTTCTTCAGATCCTGCAACCGAAGCGAGGTCAGCTCCTGATGAAGCGTGGATTCATCGATTCGGCCAGCCCAGAAGGACTCCAGTGCTTTTTTCCATTCGCGTCCCGCACCGATGCGGGGGTAACCGAGGTTGCCTGTCCGTACTTGTGGCTGTTGTTGCTGTGATTGCGACATGTAAAATTCCTCCTCATTAATAATGATGATCATCCGGTTGAAGCTATTGTGTTGTGTTTCATTTGAAAGCATCAAAAAAAGGCATTCCTTCCGATTCCATACCCCCGAGAAACAGGCATCATGAATGACGACTGTGCACAAAGATAGAATGGGAAAGAACACCTGCTATAAGTCGTTGTAGCGGCTGCTCTAACACCTCCCTATCTTCCGTAGGTCATGCGATGCTGTCGAAACAGGCAGGTCTCCTGGCTTGCGGATCATGGCCATATGCATTCCTTCCCGGTGTTTACCCCAGTGGATTATATGCATAGACTCCCCGTATACAGTGGCGGGACCGCGACGGATTTGCACCGTGCTTCCCTTTTAAGCCTGACCACGCATGCAGCGCGGTCGGCACCTGTTTCCGTGTGCAGAAATGTGCGTACACATCTCCGGCTATGAAATTGGTGACCAAGCATAGATGATAGATTGTATCATGCTGCAATCGTCGTATACTTGCTCTTATGCTACCAATCATAGACGATAACCTAAGGGCTTGCAACATATATCATTAATCCGATCGGAAATAAAATAATACTCTATGAATCCTAGATATATTGGTAGATTTGGCATTCTTAAAATGAAGCAAATCATCTCCCACGCTGTGCTTGATTCCCCTCAAATAAAAAAATCGTTACCATGCATCTAACTGCACAGTAACGATGGTCTGGCGAGCCGTTGTTGCCCCAACATCGATGATGCGCTGATTACGACTGCCGCGAAAAGGAAGTGATACATCACGCTCAGCTGCAATATAAGGTCCATCGATAATGACGTCGCATAGCCGGGATAACTCCGTCCGTGACGGGTCTGTTATCAGCTCCTCATACACAAACCCCGTGTAGGCCCATACGGTCAGATCAGGCCGAGCAGCCCGAAGCTGCCGAACCCAGGAGGCACATGCTGCGGCAGAGAAAAAAGGATCACCTCCGCATAACGTAACCCCTTCCAGCAAGGGATGCGAAGACACTTCATGCAAAATCTGCTGCTGCTGCTTCTCCGTAAATGGTTCCCCTGCACGGAAGCTCCATGAGCCGGGGCTGAAACAGCCCGGACAGGCATGGCGGCATCCGCTGATGAACAACACGGCACGCAGGCCAGGCCCCTCATTCACCGATTCCGGGATGTAACCATACAGATTCATTGATGCTTCACCCGGTCTCTCACTTCGGCTTGCTTCGCCGCATTGAAGCGCACTTTATAGTCACCGGTCAGATATCCCGTCACCCGGCGCAGCCGCTGGAAATGTACATGGTTTTCATGAGCCTCACATCCGGGACATACATCTCCAATAACGCCCTCATAGCCACAGGACGGACAGCGGTCAATCGGATGATTAATGGAGAAATACCCGATGTCCTGGGCCAGCGCGAATTGCACGATTCGTTGGAAAGCGGAGGTATTGGCCCTTACATTCCCGTCGAGTTCGACATATGAGATCGCTCCGGCATTACATAGTGAGTGGAAGGGAGCTTCCAGCTCAATCTTGCGATAGGCAGGAAGCGTATGATAGACCGGAATGTGAAATGAATTGGTGTAGTATTCCCGGTCGTTCACCCCCGCGATGACGCCATATCGCTCACGATCGATCTTGGTGAATTTGCCGGATAGACCCTCAGCGGGCGTAGCGAACAAGGTGATATTCAGGTTATGCTGCTCACTCATCCGGTCACAGAACTCTCGCATCGTACGAATGATATTCAAGGCTTCTCGATGTACATGCAGGTCTTGTCCATGGTGACGGCCATATAGAGCGGTCATACATTCCGCAAGCCCGATAAAACCAAGGGATAACGTACCATGCTTCAACAGATCGGCCACCGGTTCATTCGGAGCCAATTGTTCACCGCCTTCCCATACCCCTTCCCGCATCATGAAGTCCGATGCTTTGGCAGGCTGGTTCCTCTGAATTCGATACCTGTGCAGCAGTCCATCCGTAGCATTGTGCATGACGGATTCCAGCGCCGTATAGAATCCAGCCCGGTCAGCGATGGCGCTTGCGCCCTGGCAGATTCCATATCGAATGCCGAGCTTGACCAGATTGATAGTGTTAAAGGACAGATTGCCTTTGCCGCTCTGACGATTGCGTCCGAAGCGATCAGCCAGTGTGCGTGTCCGGCATCCCATCGTCGCAATGATCGTATCGGGATCTTCCGGTTGATAATAGGGCAGGTTGAAGGAAGCATCCACATTGACAAAGTTCGGATACATGCGCCGTGAGGAGCAGGTCACAGCAAGCCGGAACAGATCGTAATTCGGATCTCCCTCCGATTGGTTAATTCCTTGCTTGCATTGGAAAATATGCTGAGGGAACACGGGTGTTTCCCCCTTACCAAGTCCACGAATGGTCGCTTCCAGCAACGACCGGGATACGAGTCGACCTTCGGCTGAAGTACAGAGCCCGTAGTTCAGCGAAGTGAACGGAATCTGTCCGCCAGCACGACTGCTCATGGTGTTCAGGTTATGGATCAGGGACTCCGCAGCTTGCCCGGTCTCCAGTTCCGTTTCTTCACAGGCATAGGCAAAGGCTCGTGCACACTTCTTCTTCGCTTCATCACTATCCAGATGCAGCTGCTCATCCTCAATTCGTTCATTCTCTCCAAACAGCCGTTGTCCCTTCCGGTAATGCTTACGGAACGAACGCTTCACATAAGGTGCGAGATCCCAATCGATTTTATTGGCGGATACACCGCCATACTGGCTGTTCTGCTGGGATTGAAAAATAATGGCGACCAGTGCCATGGCAGACATGATCGTCTGAGGTGTACGAACCGAACCGTTGCCGGTGTTGAATCCGGAGGCCAGCAGCCGGTCAAATGGGATAAAGATACAGTTGGTTGTTCCGAGGGCATACTGATCCAGATCGTGTACATACAGATCGCCGTTCTCCACAGCCTGAGCGAGCTCTTTAGGCAGTACATGACGCAGAGCATGCCACTTGGCGGTCTCCGAACCGAGCCTGCTCATCTTGCCGCTGAACGAGTCTCCGTTCAGATTGGCATTCTCCCTCAGCGTATCGGCGTCTTCAGCACCTATAATTCGTCTTCCCAGGTCTGATAGCAGGTCGGATGCCGGTGGAGAGGCATACTCAAGCATGTTCATCTCAGTTCCTCCTAAAAATAATAAAATTGAAATGTATGGGATAATGTCCATTCATTGAACACTACATGTAGAGTTTCTTTATCCATTTATAAACTATATATTGTTATTTTGGTGTGATAATGATCACATGTGAGTGGCTGATCGTTCGTCATGATTCATCGCTCAGAATGATAGAGGTTTTCAAAGCTGGAGGGTAAGCGTATAATTTCTATTTACCGTGTAATTACAGTTGACGATGCTTAGAAGTAGATAGAAAACTTTATATATGTATAGGTTGTGACCACTTTTTCGCAACTTTTGAACCCTCGTTAATGGATTGAATCATACAGTGCACTATGAATTGAAAATGCAGCTAAGACAAGAGGGGTGAATCATGGGAACGGTAGGTGTTACAAGGGGCTTCTATGAAAATATACAGGAAGCCGCGTCCCATATTGTAGACGTATTAAGCGGCATCTTAAAAGTGAACACCATTTTTGTTGCCACGAACGATGGAGTGACCAATGTTATTATGGAAGCTTTTAACCGCGAGGAAGAGTTGGTCGCCAAAGGTAGTAAACTTCCATTTGAAGCGTCATACTGCAGCCTGGTCTTAAGAGATAAGGGCAGCAGTCTGATTATTACGGATACATGTGAACATCCCCTTACGAAATCCATGGACGTAACAAGCGGACTGGGCAATCGTTACTTTGTGGGGATTCCTATTATGCGGAGGTCAGGGGAAACGTTCGGCACGATCTGCCTCATGGATGATCCCGATTATGTGATTAGTGAAACGGATATGAAAACACTGCAAGCCATGGCCGTTTTTCTCGGGTATGTCGTGGATCTGGAAGATACGCTGCAAGTTCAGGAACAGAAGCTGAGTCATTCGGAGCAACTGCAAGAGCAATTGCAGGCAGAGAAGGAACGTGCGGAGTCTGAGGCGTTGACCAAGACACAGATGCTGTCGCTGATGAGCCACGAAATTCGTAACCCGCTGAACGGCATTCTGGGATTAACGGATCTGATGCGTACACCGGATATGTCGGACGAGCAGATAGAATATGTGAATATGATCGAAACCAGCGGGAACATTCTGCTCTCCCTGCTCAATAACATGATGAGTTTTAACGTCAATGACGCAGGCCAAACGGTTGTGCATGATGATCCATTCGATCTGGTCGCCACGATTGAAAATACCGTTTATCTCTACGCGGGACTGGCGCTGAGCAAGAACATTGAGCTGGGTTTGAACCTTGATCTGAACGTATCTCAGGTTTTCGTCGGGGATGAAATAAAGATCGGACAACTATTGGCCCATGTCATGCAGTATGCCCTAGATTCAACACGGACAGGCTCCGTATTGGTTACGGCAACCGTAGCTGGTGGAGATACAGAAGAGGCGGGTACGCTTCTACTCCATGTGAAGTACACTGGCCGCATGTTGTCTTCGGACAAAAAGCTTAGATCATTTAACAATTTGGACGGAAATATAAGTACACAGAAGCTGGTAGGGACCAATCTCGGTTTGGCGGTCAGCCAGAATCTTGCCATCCTTATGAATGGGCGTATTCAGGTACATGGTATGGGCGACAAGGAGACAGAATTCGAAATTAGACTGCCGCTCCGCAGACATTGGGAACTGCCTCAGCTTGCCAATATTCAGCATCGACTGAAGGGCAAAAAGGTGCTGCTTGCCAAGGATCCTGACATTCTGCAAGGGGCCTCATCCCTGATGCGCAGATGGGAGATGGATGTGCACATGACCTCGGTTACAACCGAGGCGTACGACTGGATTCAGGGGGGCTTTAAACCGGACGTGGCTGTTGTGGATATGGGACTGCTGGAGGGCGGCGCTGTGGATTTTGTACACAAGCTGAAACGCCTGGTTACAGATTCACCAGTTATTGTTCTGATTCCGTATGGCATGCATATCGATTTGCATGAAGCGGAAGTCTTCGATGCGGTCCTGACCAAGCCGGTGAAGCAGGCTGATTTGTTAAATGCATTAAGCATCATTGTGCATTAAAAACATGAGAACATAGTTTAAATTAGGCGCACCTTTCACGGGTGCGCTTTATGTTGTTATTTTGAAGGACGAGGACCCTCGAACAAGCAGCTCTGAGTCGACTTTAAAGACACGTTTGTCCTGAAATTCATTCGTATTCATCGTGTCAATCATCTTCTCCATAAGAATGGCCCCCATCGTATACTTGGGCTGGTTCACCGAACTTAGCGTAGGATGGATGTATTTGCTGATTCGATTGTTGTCCACACCTACGATAGCCAATTGCTCGGGAATGCGTATTCCGTATTCCGTACATGCCTTGTAAACGCCTAGAGCCATTTCATCATTAGCCGCATATACAGCGGTGAAGGACAGGCCTTTGTTAAACAGTCTTTTGATAGCCTCGTACCCGCCTTCCTCATTAAAGTTCCCATTCTCGATCAATTCGGGACGGAACGGAATCTGGTGATTGCGCAGGGCCTTCAAATAACCTTCAAGTCGTTCATAGCTGTCGATCGCTTCAGGATAACCGTTTAAGAAAACGATATTTCGATGTCCGGCCTCAACGAGATGCTGAACAACTTCCTGGGAGAATTTCACGTTGTCCGTATATATACACGGGATCTGATCATGTTCGATGTATTTGCCAACGATGCCAATGCGATAGCCTTTATCTGCAAGCTGGAATAATTCCTCATCCGCCAGCATGGGCGTGATAATGATAACACCGTCTATGGTCCGATCCAGCAGTAAATTAAGATAATCAACTTCTCGCTCTTTCTGGTTATGGGCATCACATATAATGACCTTGTAGTGTCGGGCGTAGGCGATATTCTCAATGCCTTTGATAATTTCGGCATAATAGGAGTTGTTGATGTCCGGAACGATGACGCCAATCGTCATGGTTCTCTGTGAACGAAGGTTTTTGGCTGCTGCGTTGGGGTGATATCCCAATTGCTCGATGGCGCGCATCACCTTATCTTTGGTTTTGGTGCTAACTTTGCTGTGCTGATTAATGACCCGCGATACGGTTGCCGGGGACACACCTGCAATGGCAGCTACATCAATGATTTTGACATCCATATTCTTCACAACTCCAAATAAGTGATTGACAATTAATTCAAATTCATTATAATTCCAATTGAAAACGATTACAAGTTATAACCGATTGAAACAATAATTGGGATAGTGCAGGAATAAAGGGTTTAACGTTCAACATAATGTAATCGATTTCACTATCCCTTGGTTGTGATAAATAGCGGGGTCATCTTTGGATCGTACCGCTCGTACCCGCTGTTTCTATAGCATTACGTTACTCGTCGTGAGTGCTGCATCCTGGTTCAGTCATACCTCAAAATATGACCATTTAAGGGAGGCGTCAACATGTTGAAGAAGAGCACCATCATGCTATTGTGCAGCTGTCTGCTGCTTGGACTGCTGGCTTCGGCCGTAGGTTCACCGAAGGCAAGTGCGGCTTTTGGACCAGGGGATTTCCTGAAGGCTAACGGGACAGTTGTCCGTAATAATTCGGGTACAGGCAGCGTGGTAAACCTGCGTGGAACAAATTTGGGTGGGTGGCTGCTGCAGGAAGAATGGATGACGCCATCCGGCGCGGTAGATGAATACACGCTGCGTCGCACGTTGACGAATCGTTTTGGAGAATCGGGTGCACAGAGCCTGATCAATGGATATCAGGACAACTGGATTCAGGCTGGTGATCTGGATAACATCAAGAGCTGGGGCATGAACGTTGTGCGTGTGCCGATCTATTGGGAGGATTTTATGAACACCAGCGGTGTCATGAAGCCTGATTCGGTTACGTTCCGCAAGCTGGATTGGCTGATTGATGAAGCGGGCAAACGGAACCTGTATGTCATTCTCGATCTGCACGGTGCACCGGGAGCAGCCTGTCCATGGCATTCCTGCGGTCAGGAGAATTCTAACCAACTGTGGACCAACTCTACATACCAGAACTGGACGATTCAGATCTGGGAACGGATGGCGACACGTTACAAAGACAATCCAACCGTTGCCGCGTACGACCTGCTCAATGAACCTCTCGTAACGATGGGAACAGGTGAAAATGCAGCTCAAATCAAACAAAAAATGGATTTCTATGACCGGATGTACAAAGCCGTCCGTGCCAAGGATGCCGATCACATGATCATCATCGCGGCATTCTTCGACTGGTGGGCAGCTTCACCACCCACAACTTATGGCTGGACGAATGTGATGTATCAGACGCATCATTATCAATTCACGGATTATAACAATTGGGATCTGACCAATTCGGAGATGGATCGCTGGCTGAAGGATATGGCGTCCTATCAGAAGAATTGGAACGTTCCGGTGTTAGCGGGCGAGTTCTCGTTTGGTCAGGATGATCTGACCGAGAAGTGGCTGTCTGGTCTGAATGCACTGAATGCTTCATGGACGAACTGGAGTTATAAGGTTAAAGGGGGCGGAACCTGGGGCTATTACAATAATAACAACAATCCGGCACCTAACCTGAATACGGACAGCGCGGCAACGATTGCTTCCAAATGGAGCAAGTTCACAACGGCGAACTTTGCCTCTAATACCTCGTTCCAGAATGTGGCCAAGAAGCATACGGGAACGGCTCCCTTCACAGAGACATGGTCCAGTCTGAAAGCCAACGCCAATGGCACTTTTGTCAGCGCAGAGAATGGCGGTGCAGATGCTCTGGTAGCCAATCGGGACACTGCCGGACATTGGGAACGATTCAAAATCATCCAGAATTCAGATGGAACGGTATCTTTGCTGTCGATGAGCAATATCAAATATGTGCAAGCTGATTTGAATAATGGCGGGCGCTTGATTGCCTCAGCCACGTATCCATCTACATGGGAGAAGTTTACCCGTGAAGAGCTGGGCGGGGGACTGGTTGCCTTTAAATCCGTGGCGAACGGTAAATATGTCAGTGCAGATCTGAATAACGGGGGCGTACTGTACGCCAATCGTAACGCCGTGGGCGGAGCATGGGAACAATTTATCGTAACAGCTAACTAAGTCAAACTAGCGTGCATTCATTAGAATGTGGTGACTAGGTAATATTTAATGTGCATCGTGGCTCCGCTCATGCAGCGGAGCTTTTCATATGCAACCTTATCTATTTGCCAAATTCTTCACCAAAGCCCTTTTAATCCGAGCCGAATACGATACAATAGAAAGGGAACTTCATCATTAATCAGTTTAGAGGAGGATGTGCATTCAATGGAATACCGTAGATTGGGTGGAAGCGGACTGAAAGTAAGCGAGATCAGCCTGGGTAGCTGGCTGACATACGGAGGATATGTGGAACGTGAAAACGCGGTGAAATCAATTGAAGCCGCATTCGATGAAGGTATCAACTTTTTCGATACAGCCAATGTGTACGAGCGGGGTGCAGCAGAGGAACTGCTGGGGCAGACGTTGAAAGCGTATTCCCGCGATTCATATGTGCTAGCAACCAAGGTTTTTGGCAAAATGGGTGACGGTCCAAATGACCAAGGGTTATCCCGTAAACATATTAAGGAACAATGCGAAGCCAGCTTGCAACGGCTGGGTGTTGATTATGTAGACATATATTATTGCCATCGCTATCATACCGAAACACCGATTGAAGAGACACTGCGAGCACTGGACGATCTGGTGCGTCAAGGCAAGGTGCTCTACGTAGGTGTTAGTCAGTGGACCGCGGCACAGATGGAAGCTGCGTTGGGTACCGCTGATCGCCTGCTGCTGGATCATATCGTGGTGAACCAGCCGGTATACAACATGTTTGACCGTTACATTGAAAGTGAAATCATTCCGCTGGGTGAGCGTAAAGGTATTGGACAAGTCGTCTACTCCCCGCTGGCGCAAGGCTTGTTGACCGGGAAATACACTTCGGTGTCCGATATTCCTGAGAACAGCCGCGCAGCGAAGCTTGGCTGGGATGAAGGGAAAATTAACGCTGATCGGATCGGCAAGGTTCGCCAGTTGATTGAAGTGGCGGACAAGCTGGACCTGAAGGTCGGTCAATTGGCTCTGGCGTGGATTCTGCGCCAAAATAACGTCTCCAGTGCGCTTGTAGGGGCAAGCCGCCCTGAACAGGTGAAAGAGAACGCAGCCGCTTCCGGTGTGAAGCTGGATGCTGCCATCGTTGAAGAAATCGAACAAATCTTAGCTTAAGGCAAACTCAGTCATACTCGACCGCACAGGTGGCTCTTGTACCCGTAAGCGAGTTGAGTTGAATGATTGCAAAATGGGTGAGATAAGAAAGAAAGGGATGTCCTGGATAACCTAATAGGCTGCGGGAACATCCCTTTTTGGGTTTGAGATTAGAATGGGCTTTGGCTGCCGGAGAGTGACCTGGAACGCAGCGGAATGGCACATACCCGGTTCCGTCCTGTATTCTTGGCTTCATATAATGCACGGTCTGCCTGTTCAAAGAAATCGTTATCATCCCGGTCGTCACAGTGATCTGGAAAAACAGCGACTCCGATCGAGATGGTCAGCCGGATTGTATTGCCATCAGGCAGAGCGAAATGGTATTTCTCAACCGATTGTCTGATTGACTCGGCAATGGCCAAGGCCTGATGATGACCACAATCGAGCAATAGTATAGCGAATTCCTCGCCTCCGTTTCGAGAGACGATATCCGCCGAACGGGAATGCTCAATGAGCAATTGTCCGAGCTGTTTCAGGACCGCATCACCTGAAGTATGACCGAAGGTATCATTTACTTTTTTGAACCGGTCAATGTCGATGACCAATAGCGATAGTTTTTGCTTGTACTCACGTGCCCGTTCCAGTTCAAGCTCAAGTGATTTCTCAAATTGCCTGCGATTACTGAGGTTGGTAAGATGGTCTGTGGTTGCTTTTCGTTCGAGCAGGAACAACATCTCATTGGATTTATTAATGAATTCTGCGATGAAATAAATAAAGATTCCACCGACAAAAGAAATGGTCATCTGTAACGGATATACTTTCATTAATGAGTTCATGCTGGTTGTATTCAGCATCAGGATCACAAAGATCAGCGTCATACCCAGCAGGTTCATGGTAATAATCTTGGTTAATCGGGACCAGGGAGCATAGGCAAAATATACACCGGACAATCCGATGATTGTCATGACAAATGCTGCATCGATGGCAGCAGAGGACATTCCAAACATGACAATACGCAGGATGGAAATGACGAGCCCCGAGATGACAGAAGCTAGTCCTCCTAAATATACGGCTGCTGTGACGATAGCCAAATGACGCAAATCCACAATGGTCGTTTCATTCAAAGGAAAGGAATAGTTCATCAGTACAGTTCCATAGATCCCGAACAGCAGACCACCAATCATCTGAATACGCATTGAGGGAAAGGGAACACGGATACGATAGAATTTGGCTACGATTCCGGACACATACATGAACGTGATCATAACACAGAGATTGACAAAAAACGTGCTTAGCAACCAGCATCCCCCCTTTAGCGCACATTACTATATTTTAGCTGAAAAGCAGTCTAGTAGCGAACCATATTATCCCAAATGGGAGAGGTGGATACGGAGAAGAGCCTTGGTTATCGCTATTCATGAATAAAATAGTCGGATATTGACTTCATTATACAATGAGATTTATACTTAATCTAAATCAAAATTGATTTTGATATTTCCGGGAATCATAGCAATCAGCAGATTGCTGTGTCATCTTATATACTATTGAATGGGTAAATAAAGGAGAATTGCTGGTGAGAACTCTAAATCTGACGATACAGCGTCAAGCTGTTTATGATGTAGTCCGTCATTCGGAAGACCATCCAACGGCAGCAGAAGTGATGAACCGTCTGGTGGAGCAAGGTTATAATTTGGCTTATGGTACAGTATATAATTCGCTCCGATATTTGACAGATAAAGAATTGATTCGAGAGCTCAAGTTGGGCGAGACAGCCAGTCGTTATGACGCCCGCATGGACGAACATCAACATATTATGTGTGAAGTATGCGGCAAGGTGGATGAAGTCATGACGGAAGTTCCTCCGCAATGGATGAAGCAAGTCGCGGAGGAAACCGGATATGCGATTGATCACGCTCATGTGGTCTTTGGAGGTGTCTGCGCGGAATGCAGAAACAAACGGGTCAAGTAAAAATCAACCTGTCCGGTCGTCGTTTGCCGCTCCGGGTCAAGCCTGCCCTGACAGATCCAACTCCTCTTGTGGATAATTGCCCGGTTACAAGACGGGTCATTCTGATCAGTCCGATGCCCGGCCAAGTACATGAGCTGGTTAAGGCACTTACGGATAGCTGCTTCGATGTGCTGGTGTTCCACCGCTGGGAGCCTGATTTGCATGAACGGCTTGTATTTGATCTGTTGATCTATGACCTGTCTGTTGCTGGAACGATTGATGCTTTTGCGGGCATCAGCAGCCGTTTGAATCGTGAAGCGGAACATGCAACACCCTGTCTGTATCTGGTGGGGGAGAAGATGATTGGCAGTGCCAGTGGCCCGATGCTTCAGGAGGAATTACTGGTCTGGCCGGCACGTCCGCAGGAAGCGTTGTATCGTGTGCAACGCATGATTGGTAATAGCCCTGCAGCACCGAAACGCGGATTTCTTCCACAGGAAGGCCAACGCATCGGGTTCAAGGATCTATGGCTGGATCGTGAGCGGATGAGTGTGCACCGGAATAATGACCGCATTCACCTGACCAAGACAGAGTATGATCTGCTGCTGAAGCTGATTGATGCCAAAGGTGCAGTGATTTCCCGTGAGGAGATGCTCAGCGATATTTGGGAGACTGATTTTACGGGTGGAAGCAATGTGGTGGATGTTCATATCAAAAGCTTGCGCAAAAAACTTGGCGATAACGCGGCTTCGCCTCAATATATCGTAACGGTAAGAGGAGTGGGCTACCGCCTGGCGGATTAGTCCGCTTTTTTTTGTGCACACATGATGCTGTTCATGTCACTCCTATGCGGGTATATCCAATAGATAGAGTAGATCAAACCATTTGGAATGGATCAACGCTCATTTTTCTCCAAGCTGATGTTCATGTTTCATTCATGAAACGGGCGAGAAACTCATCTTAATCTCATACGAACCTCATGCAAGAGGCAAGTGGGACATGTTAGAATCATTTTAACAGTTAGATCAAGTCTAAATGTATATTTAAACCGATGGTGAATATGATTTTAATAGAGTATATACAGCAGGCATGAGACCAACATAAGGAGGATAACGATATGACAGAACGCTTGACAACCAATCAGGGCGCACCCGTAGGTGACAACCAAAACTCCCGTACCGCAGGAAGAAGAGGCCCCACATTACTTGAGGATTATCATCTGCTTGAGAAGATCGCACACTTTGACCGTGAGCGTATTCCGGAACGGGTCGTTCATGCGAGAGGTGCCGGTGCACATGGCGTGTTTACACTGGAGAAGAGCATGAAGGCTTATACAACAGCGGACTTCTTGCAAGAACCAGGCACTGAGACGGATGTACTGGTGCGGTTCTCGACCGTCATTCACGGTACAGGTTCACCGGAGACAGCACGTGATCCACGTGGATTTGCCGTGAAGTTCTACACCCGAGAAGGGAACTATGATATTGTGGGGAACCACTTACCCGTCTTTTTCATCCGCGATGCCATAAAGTTCCCGGATATGGTTCATTCCCTGAAGCCTGCGCCGGATACGAATATCCAGGACCCTGCACGCTACTGGGACTTCATGACACTATCTCCCGAGTCGACTCATATGATGACCTGGTTGTTCTCCGATCTCGGCACACCAGCAAGTTATCGTGAAATGGATGGATTCGGCGTACACGCCTTCAAATGGATTAATGCTCAGGGGCAAGTCCATTATGTGAAATACAAGTGGGAATCGGCTCAAGGCGTACGAGGCTTTTCGCGTCAAGAGGCGGCTGAGGTGCAAGGACAGGATTTCAACCATGCCACCCGGGATTTGCACGAGCATATCAAAAACGGTCAATACCCGCAGTGGAAGCTGCAGGTACAACTGTTGAAGCCGGAGCAGATGGATGATTTCGCCTTCGATCCGCTCGACCCAACCAAGACTTGGCCGGAAGATGTACTGCCATTCCAGACGATTGGAACCATGACGTTGAATCGTAATCCACAGAACTTCTTCGCAGAAGTGGAGCAGGCAGCTTTTTCACCAAGCGCTCTGGTGCCTGGGATTGAGCCTTCTGAGGATAAATTGCTGCAAGGCCGTCTGTTCTCCTATCCGGATACACAGCGCCACCGGCTTGGACCGAACTATTTGCAGATTCCGGTGAACTGCCCTTATGCTCCGGTTCGCAATCATCAGCGTGATGGCCTCATGAATGTGAATCAGGACCCGTCTCCGGTAAACTATGAACCGAACAGCTCGGGCAGCAGCCCGGAGGAAGCACCTGAATATCGCGACAGTCAAGCTCCGTTACAGGGTCATGTTACGCGTGAGAAAATTGAGAAGACCGATAACTATACGCAGTCAGGGGAGTTGTTCCGTTCATTCACGGCGGTTGAGCAGGAGCATTTGCTTGATAACCTGATCAATGACCTGAAGGCCGTACCGGAACAGACCCAGCTGCGTGCCTTGTGCCATTTCTTCCAGGCAGATGGACAGCTCGGTGGTCGTTTGGCCCATGGACTGGGTGTGGACATCTCCGCATTTATGCCATCACAGGATCGTAAATAAATAAAGCACTGATTTCATCATTATTTCAGAAATGAATAATCGATTTATGAATGAGGCCGGGTGGGACTGCAGAATAGCAGACCTCCCGGTCTTTAGGCATTTTTTTACTTATAATCAGACCTTGTGCATCCAAATAATATTCTGAAATGGAAAACATATTTACAAATCATTTACAATAAATAGCTGACATAGAGGTTGACTTCTCGTTTGTTGGCACTACAATGGGTAGTGTGAGGGGTGTCTGAACATGAGAATACACAATTTTAAAGTGGGTGAGCGTGGGCTGAACCGGTTTTTCGGTCCGCTGGAGGCGAAGATCATGGACATTTTATGGGCGCGCCCAGGCAGCAGCATTCGCGAAGTGCAAACCGCACTAGAAAAAGATAAAGACGTTAATTTCAATACAGTCATGACGGTGATGAATCGTCTCGTGGACAAGGAGCTGCTCCACAAGTCACAGAAGGGCCGAACGTCACTGTACCATCCGGTGCAGAGCAGGGAGGAATTTATGAACGACCAATCCAAGGAATTGTCACATGAGCTGGTGGATGAATTCGGGGTACTTGCTGTGAATCACATGCTGGATGCGCTGGATGAAGCAGATGCAGGGTTGATTGAGCGTCTGGAGCAGAAGATTAAGCAATGGAAAAAGGATAGCGATTGACATGTGGAAGGCCCGCTCGAAGCTGTTGTTTACCGTCGGGTTTGGCATTCCGTTATTCGTGTTCATGCAGATGTTCATGTACGCGATGTACAAAATATTCGGTTGGGACATTCCGTTTAACTTGCTCTGGCTATGTAATCACTGGATGAGCAGGCTGGGCTGGTTATCCATAGGGCATGTTCTTATGGCACTGGTGCTCCTGACGTTTGCTGGTACAGGCTGGCTGCTGTTTGATCGTATGATCAAGACACGTGCAGCGGTACGGAAGCTTCGGTCAATGGAAGATAGGTCCATGTCTCGGAAACTTGAGGCGAGGTACCGTCATCTGAGACAACCTGGATTCATTGTGGTGGACAAGCCGTCTCCAGTGGCATTTACGATTGGTTTGTGGAAACCCTGTATAGTGCTTTCCACAGGCCTGCTCACGATGCTGGATGCTGAAGAAGAACGAGCGGTTGTGTACCATGAGGTGCATCATCTGTGGCATCGTGATCCACTCAAGACGACATTGCTGTCGGTATTTTCCGTCATGATGCCTTATATTCCGGTGTTGAAGCATACTTCAAAACAATACAGTATCATTAGAGAAATTCTGGCTGACAATGAAGCGATTGAACGTACAGGGAACGCTGCGGGCATCGGTAGTGCACTGCTCAAACTGATCCGGGCTTGCCCTGAACCTTGGAGAATCAGAGAGACAGCTATACAATCATCTTTTGCCGATACTTCGGTGAATGTGCGGATTTCCCGTCTATTAGACCCGGAACAGGATGTTACGCTGACGCTTCCCCGCTATGCGGTATTTATTTCTGCCACAGTGATCCTGCTGCTGTCTGTCTTGTTCGTTTGGTCAATTGGGTGAAATGTAACGTTGAACTTAAACTCCAAGGAGGAAGATGAATATGAATAGAAGTGTGGAGATTGGCTTGTTTTTCTCAAGGATCATGATTGGTCTCATCTTTGTATTACATGGTTGGAGCAAATTCGAAGGTGGAATTAGCGGTACAGTTGGTTTCTTTGAAAGTATCGGCATTCCTGGTTTTCTCGCATCGGTTGTCGCAATCATTGAGCTGGTGGGTGGTGCAGCCATGATTCTGGGATTGGGAACACGTGTATTTGCTGCATTGTTCATCGTCGTGATGGGCGGGGTTCTGCTTACTGCCAAAGTGGGACAGCCGTTCTTGAGTGGTACCGAATTCGATTACCTGCTGCTGGCGGGTTCATTGACACTACTCTTTACAGGCAGCCGTTTTCTGGCGGTGGATCATTTCTTCTCCAGACAAGGGAACGCTCGGCAGAACGTTAGTGCATAACATATCTATTATCATCCAATAGGGATGGATAACAAGTTCATTCAAGCAGGTAATCCTGCATACAAGCCTTTTCTCGCGAGTTCGGAATACGCGTAATTATTCGTGTGAACCGTTCGAACCGGGAAAAGGCTTTTTGATTTTGTTTTGGACGACTAGCCCATCGATTTGGTACAATGAGAATAAGTATGCTACTAAGAAAAAATAAGAGAACATATAGGAGGATGCCTTTATGATTAACGTCATTCCATCCGATTCCCGCTCCAGCTTCGACCGGGGCTGGCTGCGCGGCAATCACAGCTTTTCCTTTGGTGAATATCAGGACCCGGAGAATACTGCGTTTGGACCCATGCGGGTAGCTAACGACGATATAATTGCTCCTGGTCGTGGTTTCGGGGCACACCCGCATAGTGATATGGAGATTGTGTCTATCGTGCTGAACGGGAAGCTGCGTCATGAAGATAACCTGGGCAATGTGGCTGTTACATCATTTGGTGGAATTCAGCGCATGTCAGCAGGCAGTGGCATGATCCATACCGAACACAATGCCTCCGATTCTGAAGAAGTGCGTATACTTCAGCTCTGGTTCATGCCACATACGAAAGGGCTTGAGCCTTCTTATGAGACAACTTCTTTTGATACAGACGCGCTTGCGGGAGCACTGGTACCTGTGGTATCCCCTGAAGGTGGGGCGCGTATCGCATCCATTCAACAGGATATGACCATCTATCTTGGCCGATTGGCTGCAGGCCAGACATTAACATATGAACAGGCGGAAGATCGCCGCATGTACATTTTTGCTATTGAAGGCAAGCTTGGCTTGAACGGAGAGTATCAGCTAAATGAAGGAGATACGGCTCGTGTGGAACAGACGACATCCATGAATCTGGATGCAAGCGAGGACGCTTTCTATATGTTGATCGATCTGCCCTAGATTACTGAAATGCAATGAAACTCCAAGATCAAAGGAGGATGTACTTTTATGACGCAGCAGGAATGGTTCATGGTTAAGCATGCAGTGACTGGACGAGGGCTGGTGAACAGCAAAACAGATTCGATGTCCTATCGCTATCAAAAAGAAGGCACCGGATTTGTTTTTACCGTTACGGGTCTGGAACAACAGGTGGTAGATAGCATTATGGAGCTTAGACAGGAGCTCAACGTGTTTCGCTTTGTACAGCGTAAAGATCAGCCCTTGGTGAAGCATTGGTATTACGTTCAGGGAGACCGGGTGCAGTACGATGGAGAAAGCCAAACATTGACGATATATGCGGAATCGGAGATTCGCTATGTTCCTGAAGATTATTTTGCCGACTAACTAAAATAATGAACAAAAAAATGGCTCTTAAATCCACTAGGGCCATTTTTTTATTCTATTTGATTATAATTGATAAAATGTAAAAAAAATCATAGTTCAAGTAAATGGTTGGTTGTAAAATTATAACCAGAAATTGCAATTTCTTTGATTAAATTTACTTATATTAAATAAAATGAGAGGAGTGTTAAGTGTGGCTGTATTATTTTGTCAAGTGAAGTGTGTAGGTACCTGTGCAGCAGCTTGTGCTGCTGACCTAGTATCGCCGGTTGCAGATGTGTTTGGCTTTGCTGCAGGGGAAGCAAGATTTTTTAGCATGTAATATGGAGGCGTAGGAACGTTGTGGGCCCGGCGTTCCTTTTCATGATTGTCTTAAAGGAGGAGCATAGATGATTACATTTCTATCTAAACCGCTACTTTTTAAAACAGAGAGTGCTCATTATTGTTTTGATAACAGTACGAGAATTGTAATACCTTTACAACAAAAAGAACAAGATTTTCTGCAAAGAATGGATTGTGGATCTCAAGTGGAGAATTCGTACTTTCTTCATAATAACCTCAAAAGCCTGCTGGCTAAAATAAAGAAGTACAATCTGTTTCAAACGGATTTTCACATGCCTTACATAGACAAAGCATACATTGAAAACAAACTGGAGACAGAGGGAATTGCCCACTTATGTCTTATAGTTACAGATTCCTGTAATTTGAGATGTAAGTATTGTATCTACTCTGACCATTACCTTTTTACAAAAGGCTATTCAAATAAGTTTATGGACTCTTCTACTGCCTTCAAAGCAGTGGATTATTTTATGCATGTAAATCTAAAGAGTATTCAAAATAACCCCAATCTAAGTATTTCTCTCGGATTCTATGGAGGAGAACCACTGTTAAATTGGGAATTAATGAAAGGAACTGTTGAATATGTGCGAAATAAATATACGGAATTTTTTAAGAATATTAGCTTCTCGTTAACAACAAACGCTTCCTTGCTAACTGAGTCCAAGATACGTTATATGTTGGAGAATAATTTTTCAATATCAGTTAGTTTAGATGGTGATCGTGAAAATCATGATAGGAATAGAGTTACGCTTAACAATAAGGGAACCTTTGATTTGGTCTTCAAAAAATTGAATTTATTAGAGAAAATGTATAGAGAATACTTAGACAAAGGAGATACACCACTTCCTTATGGGATTCTAGTTACTTTTGACAATTTGACTCATTTTAAACAATTGGACGATTTTTTTGAAAAAAACAAAGAAATGGATATCCGCATTCAGAGAGTTAATAGGGTAAGTGATTTAAATACTGAGTACTATAATGGAGTATCCCAGTCAGACCAGAGTCATCTGAAAGAAAGAGAGCGATTCATTAGAGACTTGATTGAAGCTAGTAAGTGTGAAAGGTTTGAATCTGAGGCAACAAATTTTTCAAAAACTATATTGAAAAGTATTATATTTGAACCGATGATGAATCTCGCCTACAACGATAATCTCATGCGAGGAGGTTGTATACCAGGTATTCATAAACTTGCTGTAGACTCTGATGGGAAGTTTCACATGTGTGAAAAGATTAATCCGCATTATCCTGTTGGAGATGTCAATACAGGATTGGACTTCTCAATGCAGGCTAAATATATGAACCAGTTTTTTGAAAGCCTCAGTGAATGTAATAATTGCAACCTGAAGAACATATGTAATCTGTGCTATGTTACAACGGAAACAGATGGTAATGGCTTTAAACTTAAAGAAAATTTTTGCAGGAAATTTAGAGAGGGCATTCTAAATTCTTTGTCTACTTATTATTCAATCATGGAGACTAATCCAAATCTGTTCATGGAAATAAGAGAGTAGGTGGTGAGTCGATGTACTTTAAATTGAATCCGGAAATTATAATAGTAAAGGAACTGGATCAATACACTTTAACGGATCTCATATCAGGAAAGAAAGCATATTTTAGAGGGAACGACATGATGGCATTCGAAGAATTATTAAGTGATAGAGCAATCGATTTGGATTTACCTGAAGACCATATACTTCATAACTTACTAGAACAGAATTTGGGATCAATATTTGAAGGGAAAGTATTTGTGGAAGAAATAAAGACAACCCGAGTAACAACATTGAAATACGATAAATTGGTACCGTTCCATTTGAATCGAATTGTTATTGAATTAACGGGGGAGTGCAACCTTAACTGTAAATTCTGTACCGAAAGTACTATTGTGTATAGATCTTGTGGCTGTAAAAAATGGCCGAATGAACAGAAAATGAGTTTTGATAAGTGGAGGGATGTACTGAAACAGGCTATTAAACTAGGGATTAAGGAGTGTTTCATTTCAGGAGGAGAACCTCTTGTTGAGAAAGAACTTCTACAAAAAGTAATCTCATTTCTGACTATGCACAGCATTAATATAACTTTGTTTACAAACGCTACAATGCTTGAACAGGATATGATTCACTTTATCAAACGGAATAACGTTTCACTCGCACTTCAGTTGTTTGGAGATGATGCGGAAGTATACACAAGAGTTACCGGAGATGAAGAAGCCTATGGGAAGGTTAAGCGGGCTATGGAGATTATCGTAAAAGAACAGATACCCTATACTACTTCTGTAATTGTATGCTCATTAAATGAGGAGTCTGTAAATAGAATTAATAATAATAGTAATGAAAACTTGCAAAAAATATATATATATCCATCTAATGATTTTTATTCACAGAAATATCTACAGGAAATGTACAGTCCCTTGAGTAGAGAATTTCCAATCAACATTCAGTCAGTACCGTACTTAAAAAAATATAATAACTGTCTATATGGACAAATATTTGTTTCCTCCGAAGGACAGGTCTATCCATGTATGATGATGAGACAATTCAAGTTGGGGGATTTACGCTCTGAGTTATTATGGGAAATATTTTTCCGCAAATCCCATAAACCATTCTGGGAAATGTCTAAAACACAAATTGAAGGTTGTTCAGATTGTCCAAAAAACTTATCTTGTTTTGATTGTAGAGCTTTAGATAGCTTTAAATCCGAAAAATTAAACGGCATGTACTATTGTGAGCGTTTGAATACAGGGGTTAAAACTTGTGAACTGAAGTGAGGTATCTGGGATGGGCGATTATATGAAAGTTCTCTTTGTCTATATGAAGCAATTTAAAGGTAAGCTGATGATAGCTGTTTCATTGCTCATTGTTCTTTCGGCATTGTCTGTTATACCAGCTTTGCTTATAAAAAATATATTTGACAAGGGGATTTCACAGAGTGATTTTGGTTATGTCGTCCGCTTGGGGTTAATTCTAGCCGTCATTTATATTGTTAAAAGCACTTTGAACTATTTATCTAATGTGGTATTTACTAATGTTAGCCAAAATATTCTTCTGAATCTTCGTACAGACATATCTTCGAAACTGCTTAATTCACCAATGGACTTTTTTGGGTTATATTCAAGTGGGTATTTGACATCCAGACTGAATGAAGTTAATGCTATTGGTGGCCTCATTTCAGCAAACACATTTAAAGTCATACTAAGTTTTTTTGAATTGATTGCAACGTTCATTATCCTTATTAACATCAACATAAAATTAACATTAATTCTGTGTCTGCTGATGCCGGTATATTACTTCATATCTAACCGATACCTGTTATCCATACACCGTATTTCTTTAGACGCTGCAGAGAAGAGTTCAATCCTTAATGAAAAGATTCAGCAGTCAGTCCAGGGAATCGAAGAGGTTAAGCATCTTTCAGTAGAAGACAAGGAAACGAAAAAAATCAATACGGCTACTAAGGATTTGGTGAATACAAGTATTAAGCAATCTATTCTTTACTCCGTTGGTATTGAACTAATTGTCCTGTTAGGAACACTATCTTCTGTACTCTTAATTATCCTTGGGGGAAGAGATGTAATTACAAGTGGGATGACACTCGGGGGATATATGGTGTTTATGAATTACTTACCTAAAATGTATGCACCTGTTCAAAGTATATCAACAACTGCTCTGACGATACAGCCAGCATTAGCCAGCCTGAAAAGATTGCATATTTTCTTGGACCAGGTCGGTGAGTATGATGATGATAAGAACAAAGTAGACTCTATTCACAAAGTTGAATTTCGAAATGTGTCATTCCGGTATAATGAGGAACAAGAACATGTTATTAATAACGTTAAATTCAGTCTTAGTTCCGGGGATAAACTTCTCATTAAAGGGGAGAATGGCTCCGGGAAAACAACCGTTTTCAGGCTAGTTACGGGGCTTTATCAGCTCAAAGAGAACAACGGCGATATTCTGATCAATGGTGTGTCTATCCGTACACTTGATAGACGTTCTCTTCGTAAAAAAGTGGCTGTAGTTTCTCAAAAAATATATTTGTTCAATAATACAATCGAGAACAATATAAAATATGGAGCAGAACATATTGAAGTAATGGAGTATGAAAAAGTGCTTCGAATTACGGGGCTGGACAGGATTATGGAGTCGTTCCCGGAGAAGAATAACAAAATGATTGAAGAAAATGGAAAGAATTTATCGGGAGGGCAAATTCAAAGAATTGCTATTGCGAGAGCCTTATTGAAAGGGGCAAGTGTCTTGCTTTTTGACGAAGCAGTCTCTCACATGGATCATGAAGGGAAAAATAGCATCAAGGAATTGATCCAACATCAGTTGTCAGATCACATCTGTCTGATTATAGACCATGGCAAGGAATTTGATGATGTATGTAACAAGGAACTGATGCTGGAGAAACCGACGGCAATTCATTCGGAAGTTTAAAACTGGAAAGATAAAGAGCCCTATTTAAGGGCTCTTTTTGCATACTAGGTCAGCCATAATAGTATTGCTCACTGCTTACTGTACTTTAATAATTCACTTTCCGAGGAGAAATGTGTTCAACAAGATTCGAAAAAAAAGACCACATAATTCCGCATGATCTGGCACAAGCTACCTTGTATAAAAAAACAGGAACGGAGGGGCGGCATATGGCAGACAAAACATCAGGGAAAGATGGTTCCAAGGATTCAGAAAAGAAGAAACACATCCCCTTGGGGCTGCCGTCTCCCCCTATTCTGAGGCAACCGATAGGACTTTCACATGAAAGCCATATGTTGGCACTGGAAGACATTTTCTCAGATTGCTCGGATGTGATCTTCCGCAATGTCAAGATTTCACCTGAAGTGGAAGGTCTGTTGGTGTACATCGAAGGCATCGTGAATTCGACGGATATTCAGGATCATATGCTTCGGCCTTTAATTCGTGGTCTGGTCGAGCAACGTACGGATGAGCCTGCGTCTCCTCTGGATGATACACGTATCGCCCTGACGCAGGTGAAGAAAGTAGATACCTGGGCGGATGCAGCGGATGGGGTGCTGGAATCCTCCGCGCTGCTGTTGATCAACGGAAGTAAGCAGGCTTGGCTATTTAACGTCAAGGGCGGCGTCCGGCGCGGTGTCGAGGAACCCCAGACCGAGTCGGTTATTCGTGGACCACGCGAAGGCTTCACCGAGACATTGCGCGTCAATACGGCTTTGCTTCGTTTTAAGCTGAAAACTCCTGCACTGAAGATGTTAAGCATGACAATTGGAACCGAAACCAAAACCAATGTAGTACTGACCTACATCGACGATATTGCCGATCCCAAACTGATTAAGGATGTCAAAAAACGACTCAATAAAATTAAAATTGATGGCATTCTGGAAACGGGATATATAGAGGAACTTATTGAAGATCATCCATATTCTCCTTTTCCGCAGATGCATTATACCGAACGTCCGGATACGGTGGCGGGCAACCTGTTGGAAGGTCGGTTTGCCATTTTTGTAGATGGCAGTCCGTTTGCCCTTATTGCGCCAGTGACCATGTGGCAGATGCTTCAGGCCAGTGAGGATTATTACGAACGGTTCTTCATCAGTAATCTGGTGCGATGGATTCGATTTCTGTTTGTTGCCATCGCGCTATTTCTACCTGCGCTTTATATCGCGATTACAACGTTCCATCAGGACATGCTGCCCACGACTCTGATCCTGAGCATTGCCGGGGCAAGGGAAGCCATTCCATTCCCTGCACTCGTTGAAGCCCTCATTATGGAGCTGTCATTCGAGGCTTTGCGAGAAGCGGGGGTCAGGTTACCCAAAACGGTAGGTCAGGCCGTCAGTATTCTGGGGGCACTTGTGATTGGACAGGCAGCGGTTCAGGCGGGAATCGTGTCCGCGCCCATGGTTATTATCGTATCCATGACAGGGATTGCGTCATTCACGATCCCACGTTTTAACTTTGCCATTACGGTACGTTTATTGCGTTTCCCGATCATGCTGCTTGCTGGTGCGCTTGGCTTGTATGGCATTGTAATCGGACTGGTGTTGATCTCCGTACATCTAACGCAAATGACCTCTTTTGGGGTGCCTTATCTGTCAGGTCTCAGTCCCTATAGCAAGACGGATACCAAGGATATTGTGATTCGTACACCATGGTGGAAGATGATCCATCGTCCATCAACGGTTCATCGTGACCAGCAGCGGATGAATGAAAAGATTAACGGTTCTCCTGACGCTGAGGAAGGGTGGTGAGCGCATGGTTCTCATCCGTAAACGACGTGCGATAGCCGTACTGCTCCTATGTACTATGTTCATATCGGGATGCTGGGACCGGAAGGAAATTAATGATATCGCTTTTGTGATTGGAATTGCTATCGACAAAGAAAAGGACAATTACAGGTCCAGCCTTCAAATTGCTCTTCCAGGCCAATCTGGTTCTTCTGGAAGTGAAGGAGGCGGCGGAGGCACAAGCGGGGATAAATCGTGGTTTATGTTGTCTAATACAGCCAAAACCTTGCGCGGAACATCCGTTGAAGGCCAAAAGTCACTCTCTCGTGAACTATATTATGCCCATCGGCGGACCATGCTGATTGGTGAGGAACTCGCACGAGATGGTGTGGCCCCCATGCTTGATTTACTAACACGTTATCCGCTTAACCGGCTTTCAGCGTTACCCATTGTGACTAAAGGATATGCATACAAAGTGCTGGATACTGACGCGCCAATCGAAAAATTCCCTTCCGAAATGGTACGCGAACTGTGCTTTCTGAATATGCGCAAACCGCGTTCACTCAAGACATTCACGGATGCGATTCTTTCCGAAGGAGTAGATCCATTTCTTCCGGTTGCTTCGACTGCTGACAATGTACCGGGCAACTGGAAGGACGTCAAGACGAACATCAAGTTGGATGGAATCGCCATCTTTAAGAAGGACAAACTGATAGGCATGATTGAAAAAGAACCTGCTGGTGCACTTATACTGGCAATGGGTGAAGCCAACGAACCAGAAGTGATGGTCAAGGCTCCGCGTGGAAAAGGTGATATTTTCATCAAATTGAACGAAAATAACTCTTCATTGCATCCTCATGTTGAAAACGGAAAAGTCACGGTGACGATCGAGCTGTATGCGAAGGGTGTCTTGGTAGATAACGAATCCAATTATGGTGATTTGCGAGACCAAGAAATGAAGAGCCTTACTCAGGCCCTTCATAAGAAAATCGAAGAGGACATTAAGGAAGGGGTCAGACTGATTCAAAAACAATATCCTGCGGATATTTTGGGTCTGGGCCGTTCCATTCATCAGCAACTCCCCCAGGAATGGAAAAAAATAAAGGATCGCTGGGATGATATTTATCCAGATGTAAAGGTAATCGTAGTGCCACATATCCTTATTGAAAATGTAGGGGTTATCAATAAACCGATTGGATTACAAGAGGAGGATATTGTCCATGATTAAGCCGCTGCTCTTCACTTATTTGGGTATGGTTATTGCCGTAATCATCATGGACTTCAAACATGTGAAGCAGGCAGCGGCCATTAATCGCTGGTTATCCTACGGACTGATCGCTGTCAGCGCCGGAATTTGGTTTTATGTAACCACCTTGAGCAAAACCGTCTTTGTCTCCACATGGATTACCCAATTGGTTCAACGTTGGCTACCGTTACCGTAAGGTTATCTAACGAATTTTGAAGCATAAATGATCAGACAGAAAGGAGGTATTCCATGAATCAAAATGTGACCAATCGTCAGTTGGTGCTGCTCATCATGCTGCTCAGCATTACAGGTACGTTGATGCAGCCCCATGCACAAGCCATTTTTTATGCTGAACAGCACGCTTACTTATCTTATATACCTGTGTTTCTTGTCATGGTGGCATCCCTATGGATGTTAAGCCGTGTTCAGCGACGGTTCCCCGATCAGGATCTGTTTGAATCTCTGGTGGAGCGATTCCCTTTTTTTGGTCGTATGACAGGTATAATGTATATCCTGTTTTTCCTCTTTATATTTGCCCGCGATATCCGGCTAATTGGTGACTATATAAGCATTACCTTGCTGGAGACGACCCCGATTTCCATCATTGTATTGACCCTCTTGGTCATGGCTGTCTTTATCGTGAGGGGAGGGTTGGGATCCCTAATAGGAATGTCCGAGCTGTATGTTACATTGTTTGTGCTGAATTCATTAATTTTGCCATTTATGCTCATTAAGCAAATTAACATGGACAATCTCATGCCGTATTTTGACATCGATGTTGCTGGTGTTGGAAAGGGAAGCTGGTACATATTTTCCTTTTTTGGTGAGATGATTGCCATCCCATTTGTAGTTAAAGGCAGTGATTTTCGATTCAAGTCAGTCATGGGAGGGATTACGTTCGCAGCCCTGTTAATGATGCTGATTATCATCGAAACTATCTTGGCGGTGGGGGTACCCATCGCATCCAGACTGGTATATCCCTCCTATGAGCTTGCAAGACAACTGCAAATCAGTGATTTCCTTGATCGGTTTGACCTTGCATTAGCAGCGGTAACGCTACCTACGTTAATTACAAAGATTGCATTTGACCTGTATTTTGTATGTTGGGGCCTGAAACGAATGATTCCGAAGGTCTCAGGAAAAGTCATGACAGGGCCGGTTGCGTTGATCGGGTTTGTCTGCGCCTTCTGGTTTTTCAAAAACGCCGTTCAGCTCTTCCGCTTTACACGGGAATGGACTTGGATTGGGATTCTGTTCGAGGTGCTGTTACCCATCATCATTTTCATATTCCTTCGTCCCCGCAAAAAGGGGATGAACGACCGGAAGGCAACGGATGGCACAAAGCCGAAGCAGCACTCCAACGAGGAGAAATCAAACAAAACATCACAGGAACGAGATGAATCTGACAAAGGGAAACGGGAAGGACATCAGGGTGGAGAACTACAGCCTTCCTGATATATTCCATCAAAAATCGTTATAGATGAACCGCCGAAAAGAGGGGAAACTCGGTTTCCCTCCATAGAAGTACCCTGTATACTGTAGTCAGACTGATGACATTCGGCTGAATAAACGGGGGGAACATGGATGGCTCAACATTTGGCAGGTATACGCGTAGCATTGACAGGACCACGAAAATCCAAAGAGATGTCCTTGCTGGTTGAGAAATTGGGCGGGATTCCACTAGTCCGGCCTGCACAGGGAACTGTTTTTCTGGACGATCGTAACATTCGGGATGGTCTGGTATCCTGGATATCCGATCCACCAGACTGGACGGTATTAACCACAGGTATGGGATTGGATGCTATTTTTGATATGGCTGAGGATATGGAAATTGCTGATCAATTGCTGGACGTATTATCGGCATCCTTGATTGCCGCAAGAGGGTACAAAACGGTTAATGCACTCCGAAAACGTAAACTGACCCCGCTGGTGCGGGATGATGATGGCAGTACAGACGGGCTGATTCGTGAATTCGCGCCTCATGAACTTGCGGGACAGAAGGTCATGTTGCAACTGCACGGGGAAACTGCGCCCAAGCTGGTCGGGTGGCTGGAGGAACAAGGGGCTCAAGTACGTCAGGTGCTTCCATATCGTCACGTTCCGCCCGAAGAGGGCGAGCTGGAACAGTTGTTGAATGAGATTTTGCTGCATGAGGTCGATGCTGTCGCGTTTACAAGCGGACCACAAGTGCGGTTTTTGGTTGAATATGCGGCGTCAAAGGGCAAGCTCGAAGCCATGCAGGAAGCCTTCCGGCAAGGCGTGGTGCCTGCTTCAGTGGGCAGGGTTACGGCAAACGCGATGCGTGAAGAAGGTATTGAGGCGCTCGTGGTCCCGGAAGATGAGAAGATGGGGGCACTAATCGTTGAACTGGGGCGTTATTACGCTGCCCAATCTGCGGACAAGGCCCATCTTCTGCAATAAGATGTGAAGCCGCCTGGACTCCTATTGAAGTGTTAAATGAAACGCATGTAAGATGCCAAATGGTTCCCGGTTCTGGTCTGATATATGGATCAGAACTTTTTTATATTTTCTATAAGCTGAACGACTCTGATTCATGGTAATTCACCTGAGACTTTGGTCGTGAAGTTAGTTGTACCCATTCATAATTAAAGGTTTTTGGATAATAATGTGGAATGAATTAAAGACAGATTAAGCTTGTGAGGGAGGGACAGCATGATGAAAACCGTATGTGTTACCGGGGCGGCACGTGGACTGGGACTGGCTCTGACGGCACAAATGCTGAAGAGAGGTTATATCGTTTATGCGGCAGGGTTGGACATGGAAAAGTCCGAAGGGATTCGTCTTCTGACGGATGCCTATCCTAAACATTTGCGCGCCATCGAACTCGACATTGCGGATGATCTGTCCGTAGCTTTGTTCACGGAAACACTGAAGCTGGATACAGAGCATTTGGATATGCTTATTAATAATGCGGCTATACTAGGAAGTATTACGGATCATATCCGCGGACCGTTAAACATGGCGGAGATGGCAGAAGTATTTAACGTCAATACTTTGGGAACATTGCGCGTGACTCATGCCCTGCTGTCCCTCCTGCTTCAAGGGGAAAACAAGCTGATCGTCGATATCTCTTCGGAGGCAGGTAGTATTGAGCAGTGCAGCCGGGATGGATGGTTTGCCTATTGTATGTCCAAATCAGCGTTAAACATGCAGGCTCGCCTTGTGCATAATGGTCTGAAGAACGAGGGTGGACAAGTGATGCTGATTCATCCCGGGTGGGTACAGAGTTATATGAGCGGGGAATTGAATACCGCTGCAGACCTTACGCCAGATCAATCGGCTCAGCATATCACAGCACTCATTGATCGCCATAAGGAGTTCATGGGAGATCAGCCCGCGTATGTAGATTACAAGGGGGAAGCCCTTCCTTGGTAATTCTGTTCTAGGTAATTTGAAAGGAGTTTTTATTGATGGATCATCGTAAAAAAGCGTTGTTACTTGGTGATTATACTCATCCGGACTGGCATCCGCTGCAAGGAGTGGATGCGGAGATCAGTCGGATTTTTCACGATACTATGACTGTGCAGTGCAGTGAGAATCGCAACATGCTGCTGCAAGAAAATATAACCGGATTTGACGTGTGTATCTCTTACATGGACGATTGGAAGGGGAAAGTCTCTCCACAGCAGACAGCGGGCTTATTGTCCTATGTTAGTAATGGAGGTGGACTGGTCATCATACATAACGGGATTTCGCTCCAGAATCGTTATGAGCTGAAACAGATGATCGGTGCCAAATTCCTGCATCATCCACCTTATGCACCACTGGAGTTCACAGTAACGACAGAGAGTCATCCAGTGACGGAAGGCATATCGGGATTTACGATGGAGGAAGAGCCTTATCAGTTCGAGTTTGGTTCATTTGCCGAAACGAAAGTTCTGCTGGAGTATCAATCCGAAGAAGGGCCAAAGCCCGCAGCTTGGGCGCATAGATACGGCATTGGACGCATTGTTTACCTGATGCCAGGACATCATGTACCTTCGTTTGCACATGAAACCTATCGTCAGTTGATTTTGCAGGCAGGAAAATGGGCTGCACGTTACGTATAGCGGGACCGTTTCTTTTGTGTGCGGATGAATTAAGGGTATACTATAGAGATCAACGAAGAGGAGGATGACAAGAATGAGCGATTTGTTCAAAAAGGCAATCTCGTTAGGGCTCGGTCTTACTGTTGTAAGCAAGGAGAAAATTGAGAAAACCGTGGATGATCTGGTCAAGCGTGGGGAACTGGCGCCTGGTGAATCCAAAGCGTTGGTCGAACGCCTGATGGAACGGGGCGATGAAGAACAGGGCCAGTTCAAAAGAATGATTCATGAACAGGTTAAGCGCGTCCTTCAGGAAGTGGGCGTTCCATCCGAGAGTGATGTAACCAGATTGGAACAGCGTGTTGCCGTCCTTGAGAAAAAGCTTGCAGAACTGGGTCACACACCACAGCTTCAACCTGATGTATCCCCAGCTCCACTTGAAGTTCCTCCTCTCAAAGGAAACGAGATCGAGTAGATGGCTGTGCGAATCAAACATGTCGGCAGATACCGGGAAATTGCCATGGCGCTGGTGCGTCATGGCTTCGGTTATATGGTCGAGGAGCTGGGTTTGTTCCAGTTGCTGGCCTTACCCCGGCGGTGGATGTCGCGTGAAGCCCACACCACCAAGACGCTGAGTGAACGCATAAGACTCGTGCTGCAGGAGCTGGGGCCGGCTTTCGTCAAGCTGGGGCAACTGGCAAGCACAAGGGCAGATTTGCTGCCCGAGTCTGTGATCCGGGAATTGGTGAAGCTGCAGGATCAGGTCCCGCCGTTTTCCTCGGAGACGGCACGGGGTATTTTGGAACAGGAATTGGATACACCGCTGGAGGACATCTTTTCCCGGTTCGAGGATACCCCTGTGGCTGCGGCTAGTATTGGACAGGTGCATCTGGGCAAACTTCGAAGCGGTGAGGCCGTAGCTATTAAAATCCAACGGCCCGGCATATCGCGTATTGTTCAGCGCGATCTGGATATTTTACGAGAATTGACTGCGATGGCGGAGAAACGCTGGGATTGGGTGAAGCAATATCAGATCCCGCAAATGGTAGAAGAGTACGCCCAGGCACTAATGGCCGAGCTGGATTATACAGTCGAGGGCCGTAATACGGAGAAGATTGCACAGCAATATCAACAGGATAATAAAGTGAAAATACCAGTGATCTACTGGGATCAAACTTCCTCTCGTGTGCTCACCATGGAGTACATCGAAGGCATCAAGCTGAATGACCGTGACGAGTTGATTAAACGTGGGCATGATCTCAATAACATTGCTCAGCGACTGGTAGATTCATTGTTGAATCAGATTTTCATTCATGGATTCTTTCATGCCGATCCACATCCGGGCAACCTGATGGTGTTGAAGGATGGCAGGCTGGCCTTTATCGATTTCGGCATGGTGGGCAGTCTGAGTGATGAGATGAAGCAGCATCTGGCTTCGCTCATTATCGGATTGATGCGCAAAGATACGGACAGCATGATCCGGGCAATTGAGAAGCTGGGCATGATGCCGGATGATATGGATCTGCGAGGGCTTCATAGCGATCTGGACAAGCTGCGCAGCAAATACTACGATATTCCCTTTTCCAAAATAAGCGTGGGTCAAGCACTGAATGATCTGTTCGGTGTGGCCCAGCGACATCGGGTCGTGATGCCTGCCGACATTCTTCTGCTAGGGAAATCGCTGCTCACCATGGAAGGTGTCATCGAACATCTCGATCCTTCCTTAAGTATCGTGGACATGGCCGAGCCATTTGGTCGAAAGCTGATCAAGGAACGTTTCAATCCTGGGAGGATCAAGAATCGTCTGTTCCGCAGTGCGGCGGATATGGCCGAGAGTGTCATGGGTCTTCCGGGACAGTTAAGACAGATTTCATCAATCATCAGCAAAGGAAAGCTGCGGTTGGAGGTCAGCGTACCTGAACTGGAAACACTCCTGCGCAGGCTGGACCAGATTAGTAATCGGCTGTCTTTCAGTATTGTACTGCTGGCATTTTGTATCATTATGGTCGGGTTGATTATCGGTTCTTCGATCAGTCACCAGTCCACCATGCTATGGGATATTCCGGTCATTGAGATTGGTTTTCTGGTAGCCATTCTGATGGTGGCCTTCCTGCTATATTCTATATTTAAATCGGGGAGATTTTAGATTAGTAACAAGACCCGTAAAGAGACTTTTTAAAAGGATCTTTGCGGGTTATTTTTATTTGTGAAAGGGAGAGGTTTGTTTGTCTAGCAATTACAGGAATCTTGGCTATGTTTTATCTGGTAAGCTATTTATTAAACAAAAACCGTCGGGCTAAAGGATAGAGTCGCAACCAATTTTTATGAGAATAGTTTGTTTAAGAACAGAGTATTTCCGAGTTAAATAACGCAAGATTAAGATAATACGAGATATGCTCCTGTTTTTTCAGTTCAATTGTATTAGTACATATCGCTTCCTATGACTATAATAATAGGTCAGTACATTAACGGACCCGGTTTTTCTGAGAGGGGAAAACCTAGAGAAATTGTGATTGGCTCACAACGTCTCGAAAGCAAGACACCTGAATGCTGTAGTGGAAATAAGAGGTGCACACTGGAACGGATGAGACATGTTCAGACATGATATCGGATAACATATTCGGATCATGTTCAATGCAACATGTAATTCAACTTATATAGACGGATTTTTGCGGGAGGGTATGCCGCTGTTTTATGTTGTCTGTTGTAAGTTGGTCAGTGACGAACCGTTCTCTTGCCGTTCAGGCGATAAGACAAATTTGATTTTAAATACGTAGGAGGACCGGCAAAGGAAGATATGAATACTTTAAAACAACAATGGTTTGGTAACATTCGCGGAGATGTGCTGGCAGGTATTACGGTAGCCTTGGCGCTGATTCCGGAAGCCATTGCCTTCTCGATCATTGCGGGTGTCGATCCGATGGTCGGATTATACGCTTCGATTACGATTGCCATCGTGATTTCAATTGCGGGCGGAAGACCGGGCATGATCTCGGCAGCAACGGGCGCAATGGCGGTACTGATGGTGGGACTCGTCAAAGATTATGGCGTGGAATACCTGTTTGCTGCTACGATTTTGACAGGCATCATTCAGTTTATTTTGGGGATTTTCAAGGTTGGGCGGTTTATTACGTTTGTGCCGCATTCGGTGTTGACCGGATTTGTGAACGCACTGGCGATTCTCATCTTTATGGCTCAGCTTACCCATTTCACGGGCGCTAACTGGATCATGTATGCGATGGTAGCAGGTACGCTGGCGATCATTTATATTTTGCCACGTTTTTTCAAAAGCGTTCCGGCTCCACTGATTGCTATTGTGATCATGACGCTCATTACGGCGCTGTTACATCTGGATGTCAAAACGGTAGGTGATATGGGGAATCTCACGAGTACCCTGCCTATGTTTCATCTGCCGAATATCGACTGGTCCCTCAATACGCTGATGATTCTGCTGCCGTATTCGTTCACGATGGCTCTGGTAGGTCTGCTGGAATCATTGCTGACTGCAACGATTGTGGATGAAATGACCGAGACCAAGAGCAGCAAAAACCGTGAAGTACGTGGTCAGGGGATTGCCAACTTTGTTAATGGCCTTTTCGGCGGCATGGGTGGTTGCGCGATGATTGGACAGTCGGTTATTAACGTGAAATCTGGCGGTCGAGGTCGATTATCCACATTTACGGCTGGCGCTTTTCTGGCCATATTGTTGTTATTGCTCAGTGGTGTGGTGAAAGAGGTGCCGATGGGTGCACTCGTAGGTGTCATGTTTATGGTGTGCATCGGTACGTTTGACTGGGGTTCTATCAAGAACATTGCGCGTGTGCCACGAGCGGAAGCCATTGTTATGGTAGTCACAGTTGCTATTGTGGTGTATACCCACGATCTGTCTATCGGTGTAATGGTCGGCGTTGTGCTTAGTGTGCTTCATTTTGGTTGGAAACAGACCAAGATTCGTGTTCAGGCAAAGGAGGAGCAGGGGCAGAAGGTGTACCGTGTCCACGGACCGTTCTTCTTTGGTTCATCTTCCCGCTTCGTTGATGAGTTCAATGCGGAGACTGATCCGCAGGAAATCATGATTGATTTTGGCGGATCACATATTTGGGATAACACGGCGGTCGTCGCCATTGGTAAAGTGAAGTTCAAATATGCGAAGCTGGGAAAAACAGTGCATCTGCGTGGACTGAACGAGGAAAGCTCTCGTTTGCTTGAGAAGAGCGGATTTGCCACGGTGCAAGGGCACAGTTCGTAACTTGGTTGCAACGAAGTAGACCACATAAATAGTTATTCAACATAAATAGTTATTTTTTTATCAGCGGCGCATTGTTTTCCGGATTTAATTCGGGAGAGGGCGCCGCTGTTTTGATTAGATTAAATTCTAACGAACCTGGCATGTCTTATATGGGGTTATTTCATGTTTTCCCTATTCTAAAGAATCTCAGACATTTTATTTTGCTGATATCACCAATACTGCAGCCGTTCTGGGTGTATTTTTGAATAATAAAGTAGCTGGTGTTCGTTAGAAATTCCAAGCGGCTCTAATTGTCAGAATAGGGTGTCCTGGGTTCGTTAAAATTAGTGATAAGTGGTAGTCACCGTTCTCAGGCGAGCTTCTATACTTACTCTACTCTCAAAGCTATCCACAAACTCACTTGGTCGATACAAGTCACGCGGATCTTGGAATTTTGTGCTACAAGTTGAGGGTGTAATTCTTGATCCCCTTTTGTTTTGCTTGACTAACGTGTAAACTACAGGGTATGGAGAAGAAGAGCAACGGACCGATTGCTTTTTAAAAAATTCATTTCATAATCATGATTGATATACGGAAAACTAGTCTTGATTGAAGCCAAGTGAAAGCAATTATGAAATGGACTTATCTAAATGAATATACAGAGGTGTAACGATTGGCAAACTTTGAACAACTGGGCATTCGCCCGGAATGGTGCGAGATCCTGAAACATCAGGGCATCGCCGTGCCGACTCCGGTACAGGAGCGTTCGATTCCGGTATTGCTGGGTGGGCGTGATATTATTGCTGAGGCACAGACGGGTACAGGGAAAACGCTGGCTTTTTTGCTGCCGATTATTCAGAAAATTAACGTATCCGACCGCTCGCCGCAAGCACTGATTATTGCCCCTACGCGGGAGCTGGCGCTGCAAATTACGGAAGAAGCGAAGAAGCTGACTGCAAACGACGATAAGCTGCATGTTCTTGCGGTATACGGCGGACAAGATGTGGACAAGCAGCTCCGCAAACTGCAAAACGGTACACAGATCGTGATTGGTACGCCGGGACGTCTCCTGGACCATCTGCGTCGTGGCACGTTGAAGCTGGATAATGTGAAGAAACTCGTGTTGGATGAAGCTGACCAAATGCTGCACATGGGCTTCCTGGATGATGTGGAAACTATCCTTCGTGAACTGCCACACAAACGTCAGACGATGCTGTTCTCGGCAACGATGCCAAAAGGCATTCGCAACCTGGCGAAGAACTACATGAAAGACCCGGAAGATGTAAAAGTATCCTCCAAATCTGTGATTCCGATCAATCAGATTCGCCAGCAGGTGCTGGAGTGTACGGATCGTGGCAAACTTGAGGCACTTCGCGGCATGATTGATACGTATCGCCCGTACCTGGCGATTGTTTTCTGCCGGACCAAGCGCCGTGCATCCAAGCTGAATGAAGATCTGCGTGAAGCAGGTTATGCGAGCGATGAACTTCATGGGGACCTGTCCCAATCCAAGCGTGAGAATGTAATGAAAGCATTCCGCGACGCGAAATTGCAAATCCTCGTTGCTACGGATGTTGCTGCACGCGGACTGGATGTTGAAGGCGTAACGCATGTATTCAACTACGATATGCCGCATGATGCGGAAAGCTATATCCACCGGATCGGCCGTACGGGTCGTGCAGGCGGCACGGGCCTTGCCGTGACATTTGCAACACAGCACGACAGACCGGAGCTTGCTCGTATTGAGGAAGGCACCAATCAGAAGCTGTCCCGTATCCAGTGGACAAGTGAAGGTCCGGTAGCATCAACTGGAGCAAATAGACGTTCCATCAACAGTCAGGGTGATGAAGAACGTTCTGGCGGACGCTCCGCTGGGACAGGCAGTGCCCGTCGTGGTGCAGGTCGTACCGGCCGCAGCGAAGGCGGACGTGGCGGTCGTGGTGGTTCCCGTGGCGGCGAAGGTGGACGCAGCGGTGGTCGTAGTGGCGGCCGCAGTGGCGACGAGCGCAGCGCAGGCCGTGGTTCCGCGCGCAGCAGCGACAGCAGTCGCGGTGCAGCGGGTCAAGGCGGGCGTGGTGCAGCGGGTCAAGGCGGGCGTGGTGCAGGTCGCAGCGGCGATGAGCGCAGCAGCGGCTGGGGCGGCCGTAGCGCCGATAAGCGCAGCTCCGGGCGCGGCAGTGAAGGTTCACGCCGGACGGACTCCGTAGGACGCGGGCCGGCCAAGAGCGACCGCCGCGATTCTCGTCGCGGACGGTAAACGATCAAACCCATAACAAGTAGTTTGGAAGAACGCCATACATTTTCCAAATATCAAAACACCTCATCCTAGACCTAAGGATGGGGTGTTTTTTCGTTGAAGCTTATATGATAAAAACTATACAATGTCACGTGTAATTCCAGTACGCATGCAGGGGTAAACGAATTGTGGTTCGTCTATATACAGGGATTGAGTTTGCACTAATTTACATTTCGGTTCCATATACAACAGCTCTACACACGAACATCTGCGTATGAATCCCGATATTTCTCGTTATACACCCGAGTAACCGATTCCGCCAGACCTCCACGTGCCTTACCCGGATACAGCTCCAGAGTTCGATAGAGCCGCATAAACCGATCTTTGGGCATAAAGCGGGCGTAGCGGGTAATAAGACTGGGGAACAACTCAATATATTTACTTTTGCGTACAGCAGCGGCGGCTACTGCCGTCAGAATCTGAATCCCGTTGTGCAGCTGCAAAATATTCACTTCGTACGTGGCGACATATCGAATCGCATCTTCACGGACCAATTCGGGCTTCAGCCGTGCGATTTCACCGATATATTCAGCGAGCAGCCGCTCGAAGCTGTGCAGCAGCAGAGGTTTGAGCTGCAGGTCCATATCACTGCGCAGCACAAAGGATTGCAGCAGCGCAACCTGCTGCAGACGAATCCGGTCGTTATAGACAAGTGAGCCGATCTCCCGGAGCATTTCGTAGGCTAGCGCTTCATCCTGCTTGCGTGCTTCAGCGACAAGGGCCCAATTTCGGTTAATGCCCTGGCGAATTGCTTCTTCATCCTGACGCAGCATGCGTTTGAGTTCACGCTGCTGTTCGACCTGGAACGATCGCTTTTGCATGAAGATCAATCCAATCAGGAGCAGCAGTGAGATGCTGGCCGCCGCCATCGTTTGGTCTATGGTTTCACCAAAATAGGTGGCCGCTGCACCAAGGATTACCGTGATAAACAGGTCGCGTGCAATCCGACGTTTCACGCGGGAAGAGGCGCGTTCTTCCACTGTGGCAAGGGTGCCGCGCCCACAGGCAGTACAATGATCCTCCCACAGGCAGGTATACTGGCCGCATCGTTTGCAGACACGCAACTTTTGAAACGCATGCGTTGTTCTTATAAAAGGTCTGATGGATACAACTTGTTTATTGCTCATGGTCAATCACGCTCGCCATTCAGAATAGTGTAGAGGGTTCGATCGGCATCTTCCCGAGAAACGGGTTTGCGCCGATGAAGCAGGAACGCAATCACCTTTATAATGACAAAAAGAAACAATATGGCGAGGCATCCGTATGTAACCATAATCCGTTCCTTTCTATGGCTTGATCATTTTGCTTATGTTGTAAGATGAACTATTGTTTGCACACCCGAGCCATTTCGATGGCAGAACAACCTTTCTGACCTCTCCGTTAGCGTGTGATTCTTATATTCATCTTATAAACGATAATGTTTACTGATCAAGCGTCGTTATATTGCAGTTTGCTGGCAATAACTATATCATATTTCCATAGTTGGAACTTTCATGCCAGCTACTGACATGAATTCGTCGATTTTTGTCAGTCATTACAAAACTGTAACTGAAGATAGGGGTGCTTTTCAGAATTTATTAGTAGACTGTTAAGATTTCCTTAAGGCTTGACGCCTATAATAAACTATTCCCATTTTAATCTCAAACGTGAAGGAGTACACCCAATGCTGCGGACAAGCAAAATACGCTGGCTCAGCGGAACTCTGGTTCTGCTGGCATTTCTAACGCTGCTGCTACCTCAGGCGTTGCTGCCACATGCTGCAGCGGCTCAGGCACAGACAAGCGGAATCGATGCGGTACTTGTAGCCGATGTCAGTAATTCAATGAATACAAGTGACCGTGACAAGATCAGCAATGAAGCCATGAAAATGTTTATTGATATGCTGCCGGTCCAGGGGGACAAGGTAGGGATTGTTGCTTACACCGATCAGGTGGAGCGGGAAAAGGCATTGCTGGAGATTCAGTCCGATGCGGACAAGAGCAGCCTGAAAGATTTTATAGATCAGCTCGGCCGAGGGCCATATACCGATATCTCTGTCGGGGTGGCTGAAGCGGTGAATGTGCTGAACCATGGAGCAGACGCATCTCACTCGCCAATGATCGTGCTGCTGGCTGACGGCAACAACGATTTTAACAAAACTAAAGGTCGCACCCAGTCTCAGTCCGATGCGGATTTGGCAAAGGCCGTCAAGGAAGCACAAGATCAGGGGATTCCCGTCTATACGATTGGACTGAACGCAGACGGCAAACTGAACAAGGACGCACTTGCAGATCTGGCTCAGCAGACCGGAGGCAAGTCCTTTATCACAGATACACCGGATGATCTGCCACAGATTCTGAGTGAGATTTTCGCCGATCATGCCAAACTGAATGTCGTGAAGCTGCCCTCCATTACAGGAAACGGCAGTTATCAGGAAGTTACCGTGAACGTACCGAACGACAGTGTACTTGAAGCCAACATCTCGATTATGTCTTCAAAGCAAGTCCAGATTGAATTAACCGATCCTTCCGGCAAGGCCGTAGCCTTGAACTCTGACACTGCCAAGCTCTCGACTTCAAAGAGTTATTCCTTGGTGAAGCTGCTCAAGCCCCAGGAAGGCGACTGGAAACTTCGGGTAAAAGGGGCTCCGAAAGACAGCATCGATATCAACCTGTTGTTCAACTATGATCTCCAGCTCGTCGTGGACCCAATTAAGACCAAGTCCTATACGAAGGGTGACAAAGTCGATCTGACTGCCAAGCTGGAGAATGGGGGACAACCGCTGCAGGATAATGACCTGTATGCTGATATGAAGGCGACATTGGTCGTAAACGATCAGGATACAGGCAAAAGCACAGAACAGCCGCTTGAAAACACGGGTACCGGGTTCGCCGGAACGTTTGAAGTGCCGGACAACCATAACTACGAGCTTGTTATCCGTGCAGAAGAAGACAGCTTCTACCGGGAAAGTGCTCCAATTACGATCAATGCGGGCGGAGCAGCTGGTAGCGGAACTCAGCCAACGACTCCTGCGGGCGAGCAGGACAAGCCATTTCCATGGATACCTGTTATTTTGGGCGTGATCGCATTGATCGTGGTAGCTGTGGGTGTCTGGTTCCTGTTAGGCTGGTTGAAACGCAAAAACCGTGGATTTGTCGGACAGATGGTTGTCGAAATTCGTGATGAGAATACCGGGGACAAGTCGTACCCGCAATATAAAAAGCTGACATCCTTCCGGGGCAGATTCCATCTGCACCAGCTGTTACAGCTGGACCCTGAGTTGAAGGAAACCGAGAAATATGTATTTACACCTGGCAATGGGGATCGAATTATAATCCGTAACACTGCAGGTGGAACGCTGGAGAAATCCGGCCGTGCCGTTGATGCAAGCTCAGGCGTTGAACTGAAGAACGGTGACCGACTGAGCATCCCGCTGCAACAGGCGGACAAAACGATTTTGATCGAGTACTTGGTCTGAAAATGATTGCCAATAGAAGTTGGAATAACCGTTTACACAAGAACGTAGAGGGCAGAAAAAAGCTGAAGAAGCGAAGCGCTCGCCTTTATCACCAGATTTTCACCTTTGAAAAAGAGAATCAAAAAATCTGGGGATAACAGCGATCGGAAGGTTGTTCTGTCATCGGAGTGGCAAGTGTAATCATGTGTAGTTCCGACTGCGTTAACTAAAGGGAGGACAACGAATGAAACCGATTGTTAGAGAACATATTCAGCAACTGGATGTATCGCTTGGCGGAGGGATTGTCAGTGAGAAAATCAGAGTCGATACAATTGATAACCCGATTCTGATTATCGGTCTTGGAGGAACAGGTATTGATGCACTGTTGCGTCTTAAATACCAGATTAACCGACGTTTCAAGCTGCCGCAGGACCCGGTATCTAAGAAAAAAATGGACAAACCGTCCAACGTGGAGTTTCTTGCTTTTGAAACGAATGAACAGGATCGCGCCAAAAAGTATAAAGGCATCGGACTTGATCCAATTAATGAATTCGTATTGCTGTCCAATGCCGAGATTGGGGGACTGCTTCAGAACCGCAGCGTATTGGAGCCGTACATTACGGACTGGCTGTCTCCGGAGCTGAGCATCACCGATGGCATGAACGGAGCCGCAGGGGTGCGTCAGGCTGGACGTCTGCTGCTGTTTACGAAGATTAACCAGGTCGTACAGGCGATCGACAAAAAGATCAAAACATTATCTGTAGGCACCAACAAAAAACTGATGGTGTTCCTGCTGACAGGTCTTTCCGGCGGTACAGGCAGTGGTTGTTTCCTCGATATCTCCTATATCGTGCGCGGGATTATCGAACGTGATCACGGCTCTGCCGGGATTGACCGCGTGAATACGCTTGGTTATCTGTTCACCCCAGACGTGAATCTGTCCAACAAAAGCTTGAGTGAACACACTCGTGAATATATCCGCAAGAATGGATACGCTGCGCTCAAGGAATTGGATTACTGGATGAACGTGGATAGCCGGGGAGAGCGTTTCTCTCAGAAATACGGCAATATTCTGACCGTAAATTCACCGCTGCCGCCTTTCAACCTGTGTCATCTGATTTCCGCAACCAACACGGAAGGCAAACTGCTGGAGAACGCCTATGATTACTGCATGAACGTCACCGCCGAGAACATCACTAACTTTATGGCGAGTGAGGAAAAGCAATCCGGCGAGGAGTTTGCCATCCACGATTATATTAGCAACATTCGCACGAACATTGCACAGATGAACAAAGCCTATCCGGCCAACTATGATTACAACATTATCGGTGCATCCTCAGCGGTACTGCCGATTGAAGAAATGACGACTTATCTGGCTTACCGCATGTTCGACAAAATGAACACCATGTTCTCCAAAGCGCCAAACCAGGAGGATACCGAGAAATTTGCCCGCAAGCTCGGCATTGATCTCGAAAGTGTGGTCAAGTCCTTTGAAGCCCGTGTGCCGGAGCCGCTCCCAGGTTATCAGAACAGTGAGCGTCTGTCCTATGGCAATGTGGTGAAATCACAGGTTGTGAACATGGATACCGAATTGGAGCAGAACTTCCTGGCTCGTGCCCGTGAGGAATATATCAAGGCGAAGAAACAGCTGCCGGGTGAGATTGCGGGTCAGTTCACCGAACAGATCCGCCGTATGTTTTTGCATCCTGAACAGGGTCCGTTCTATGTCTCCCGTCTGATCTACACGGAAAAAGGCTTCTGTGTACTGAAGATGATTCAGTCGTACATTGAAACCCTGCGTGAGAATGCCTTCCGCATTCCGCGTGACATTGAGGCCGCTCAGGAGCAGTCCGAAGAGAAGCTGGGCGATGCGAAGAGTGCGTTTGTCTCCAAAGAGAAGAAGAAGAATGCTTATATTGAAGCAAAAATTCATGAGTACTGGCTGCATGCCGATGTGGAACGCAACGATCAGATGATCGAGTTCTACGAGGACCTGTACGAATTGCTGAACCAGGAGAACAGCCGCATTTATAACGTATTTACCGAAACGCTGAACGCACTCAGCTCGATCTTCTCCAAAAACGGGGATATCCTTACACGCGGCGAAGAACAGTCCGATCATAAAGGCAACAAAACGTATTACTGGAACGTTGTAAGTGTGCCGGATATCGTCAGTGTGGTGGATGGACTGCTGGACAAGCGCGATACGGATGACCTGATCCGCGACTTCTCGCGTGAATTGCTGGAGAACTCCAGCCAGTGGGTGAAAGAGAATGAGATCGATATCGTCAGCTCCATCTCTGATTTCCTGACCGAGAAGTTCGGCGATCTGATTACCCGCTCGATGGAGGACTTCCTGGTTATCAAATATGGACAGGATGAGTCGGTCGAGAAATTCGTGGAACGCTTCATTGCAGGCAAACTGGATGATGAGGCCGTTCCGGTGTTCAATCTGAGCAACAGCACAGGCAGTCTGCATTTCCCATCCTGGGGATTCGTATCGGTGCCGGCACAGGCGCCGGGCATTCTGAGAGGGATTCGCAATTATCAGAATAATGCGGTGGGCAAATCTCATTTTACCGTTAAGGAAAGTGAAGTGCGCAACCGGATCTTCTGGCTGAACACTCGCAACGGGGTACCATTGTTTGTGTACACACCGCTCAAAGTATATGAGGAAAGTTATGAACGTACCATTTTGGACAAAGAAGGTATCGGACGCCATCTGGTGCAAACCGAAAAGAATAACTGGACCTATCTGCCGTCGCCAATTCCAGAAAAGTCATGGGGAGATGTGTACGAGAACGCCCGGGTGAAGCAGTACAACGCCCGTGTACGTACCGAATTCGAGCAGGCGCTTGGATACAACATTGTGACAGCCAAATCCATTGATGAGAATACAAGCAACCGCTATGCAATTGTGACAACAGAACCGTTTGACCTGTCTGCGAAGCTGGGTGCCTACGACATGCGCCTGACGTCCACCACGCCGAACCTGGGTGAAGTGAAGCGGGCAGTCATGGAATTGAAACGCCTGCAATCCGAAGGATTGCCACGGGTGTCGGTGAAGGACATTTTCGGAAGTATTAATGAAGATATGGCCAAAGAAAACCTGGTGCGTTCCCCGCAGCTGATCGCGCGGGTACGTGAAGAACTGGCGAAGATGAACGCCATCTCGGCCAAAGTCACCGAGCTGGAAGGCATTCTCGCCCAGCATCAGGACGAGGAGCAGTGGTATGACCGCTTCATCGAAGCACTCTACACGGATACCATCGTGAAGAAGGGTGCGCTGTACGTCTATGACCGTGATCCGGAAGAAGATGCATGGGAGCCGTTTGCGAACCTGATGAAGAGCCGTAACTTTGCTGAATATGAAGTGTTTGGCAACTTCCGTGGATTGGCAGAGAAGGATCGCAGCACATTGCTGCGCAAAGCGTCCCGCCGTGATAACGACCTCACCGCTTCCGAAGATATCACGCCACTGCTTACGAAATTGGATGATCTGGCTGCATTGTTCATGGAGTCCCGTGATCGTCTGGAATACGAGCGAGTGGAACTGGCGAACGGGGAAGACATCTACCAGTTCTACAGAACGATGTCATCGAAACTGAATGACATTCGCAGAAGGCTGAAGTAAGGGTGGCGGCCGGGATGGAGTTCAGCTCGAACAATGCTCTGAAACGCAATCTGGAGAAGTATGCAGCACAGTATGCAGCAGAGCAGGAGCGTCAAGGCAGCCTGGGTGATGGTCGCAGCAGCATCCATTACCCCGCGTTGTTCCTGTTTGTGGGTGACCAGGTCGCTCCGGCAGTGTCTGCTGTCCAGGAAATCAACCGGCTGAAGTGGGATAACGGAGAAGGTGTAGTCTATGTACAGATTGGGACGGAAAATCAGGAAGATGCCCGTCATCGTGAGCATGACCCCGTGCAACCGAAGAAATACAGCGCTGGTGCTCATTCAGGATATGCACGTGTTAACGGCTTGAGTGATGCAAGGAATGGCAGCACTTCCGATGAGGGTCAGGTGACACGTCACGTGCTTCCCTTGTCCACCATACAGACAGATCGACCTTCCAAAACGCTTCGCAAGGACGTACATCGCAGTTTCCACGATTCAGATCAGGCACTCTTTGGTCTGAATCGTACCTTGCGGCGGGTGAGTAATCGTATTGCCGAATACGGACGCCTATATTCATCGTTCGATCGAATCTACGTGACTGTCGTGACCAGGGCAGATGATCCGTTGAATGTATTGTTGCCGGAGCTTACCAAGCTGACCGAAACAATATTGGCTCAATCCTTCAAGTCGGTACAGACCGATTTGCATGTGCTGGTCAGCGAGATGGAGCAGGTCGATTCCTTCGGTTATGCAAGCGCGGCGGGACTCGCTTTTCTGCGGGAATTGGATTACATGCAGGGGCTGGACTATACGTTCAGTGGCAATCTGTTGGTTACGGAGGACGGCATCTCCATTCCGGTTGTACATCCCGCTTCTCCGTTATTTGATCTCGTATATATTTTGTCAGACAAGAATGAGCGGGGAACTGGCGTACCCGGCGGGTGGATCGAAAATGCCGAGATCATCTGCCGAATCTGTCTGCTCAAGAACCGGAAGCAGGATGGGGATAGCTCTGGTTCCGTATTGAGCACAGGGGCCAACACGTATAACAATACGTCGTTCAAAAATAACATCCGTACGACCTCGGATCAGCATGGTTATGCCAGTGCAGGTTTTGCCGAGATTAGACGGCCGAACAAACCCATTGCACTCGCGGTGTTGTACCATCTGTATCGTTATTTGCTTGAACGGATGCGGCAGGAACCCGAGTGGAGCATCAAGGACAAGCTTGCCTTTTTCGGACTGGATGGAGCTTCGGTAGAGCGCAAAGTGGAAGGGATTCTTCCTGATGAGGATCTGGTGAGCGGTATGAGCGGCATTATGACGCATAACGTCAGCTTCACCGATCTGAAGCCGCTCTCGCTGCGTGAAGCGGAGAGAGCACTGTTCGGGCATGGGGCAGAGGCGTACTACCGTGATAACGTGGTCCGTCTTGCCGAGGAACGAGTACGCCAGCGCAGCACAGAAGGCTCCCTTCGTCGTAAGGCCGAGCAATCGCGCACGGAGCATCCTGAGGTTGGCTATTTTCAATGGGCCGCCTGGAGTGACAATGGGTTCGGCAGTGTGCGTGAGGCATTGCTTGGATTGATTCGTGATAAATCGGTGCAGCTTGAATCCGCACGGGCCTTACTGGAGCAGCGTCAGCAGGAGCGGGTAGAGGATCAGTCGTTCAAACGTGCCTTCTTCCGTGACAAACAGAACGTGCGCAATTTAATCGATTGTTTGCTGGAACGCGTGTATGTGCCCAAAGTTGAATTGTTGCGTCTTGAGAATGAATTGCAGCTGCTTCGTGTCTACGACACAGAGATGGAACAACTGCATACGTTCAGCCGCAGTGTAACGGAGACACTGGCAACGTTGGAACGTGTTTTGCGTGAGACAGCGGTAGAGAGCATAGCGGCTGCAGATGAATATATCGGTCAGAACGTAATGGAGTACTACGGCAAAGTGACGGAAGCGTTGATCGCAGATTTGGAGGCGAAGCGTGGACGGGATGTCTGGTTCGAGGACCGCTATATGGGGGATATGAACCAGCTTGCCACAGAAGGAAACGAGCGGCTCCTGCAACGTCTGATGGAAGTATGTCATGTGATGCTGCTTACAGCAGAACCGCTCCGGGTACCTTTTGAGGAAGAATTGCTGTTACGAGCGAATGTTACCATTACCTATGGAGACAAAAATGTACTGACCCGTGATGATCTGTTCCGCCGATTGTATCGCACACTAGAGGAGCAGGCGGTCGTTCGGGTAAGAGTATTCGACTATACGCAGGAACATCGTTATGAAGAAAAATATTTCTTTGGTGATCACCATAGTGCCTTCATGGACTACGCGGCGCATGCCGAAGAAACGTCACGGATCTATAAGCTGGGTGTGGTATACGAAGAACGAAGCAGTGGTGTGGAGAAGCTGAATCTGATGGGGGGCTTCCATCTGGAAGACCTGATGGTGTATCGCAATGGTCGGTTGTATTACGATTCGTATACGGAGAATGGTTATGAACTCCATCCGTCCGGTCTGGCCGAGAAGCTGTCACCCATGCGTTAAAACATAAGGCTGTATCTCATATGGACGGAAGGGAGGGAGGTACAGATGGACGACGGAACCAGGGGCCTAAAGCCGGGCACAGTGCATCTCATTGGCTCGCTGTGTCCGGGAGTGGCTTGACGTCGTCGATCTGTTTTCCGTTCATGAACATGAAGATTCTTGTTTTTCTTCATCCGGTTTCGTATTAATTCAGCTGTTCAACGGCTGGTTTGGAAAGGATGCATGCAAACATGCAGCGAAAAATCAATCTTCTCCTGGTCCTGTTCAGCCTAATTGGCGGAGCTGTGGGCTTTGCGGCTGGAGAAATCATGCTGCGTCAGTGGCTCGGGGAAATGCCCCGTCTATTGCTGATGGGATTATACTTTGGCGTGTTGGCGCTTAGTGTTGGATTATTCTGTTTACTCGCAGAGATGATCTCGCCAAAGCTGAACGGAGCTTCCTGGAAGCTTCGATATCTAGGACTATCTTGGAAACTGCTTGTTCCAGCAACGCTGGCGCTGTTGTTTGTCGTTGGACTTGCCCTGCAATTGCTGTATCAGATTAACCCAGGCGGTGTGAAACAAGTCAAAGACATCGTACTGATGATTGATAACTCAGGCAGTATGAGTGAGACAGACCCGGATAACGGTCGCTTTGAAGCGGCCAAAACACTGATCAGCCAAATGGAAAGCGACAAACAGGTGGCGGTGATTACCTTTGATGATCACCCCGAGCTGCTTCAGCCGTTCACCCCGTTGGACAGCGAAGCTGCCAAAAATGAGGTGTACAGCAAAATAGACGGCATCGTGACGACCTCGGGCGGAACTAATTTCGATGCAGCACTGCGGGAAGCGATGGAACAGATTAAGGGCAAACAGGACCCGAAACGTGGAACGGTAGCGATCCTGTTATCCGATGGATTCAGTGATGCAGACACATCCGGCATTTTGTCTGAGTATGCGAATGAACAGATTGCCGTCAATACGGTGGGACTGAGTCTGGTGGACCCTTCCGGAACCGACTTGCTGCGTCATATCGCCCAGCAGACGGGCGGTATGTACTATGATGTACCAGATTCCGGTGGACTTAATCTGGCATTCCAGCAAATTTACGATACGATTGATGAACGAACGCTGGTGACCGAACGTACAGGCATGATGGAGCATAGTACGTATCTGGCTATCTTTAGAGTGGCTGCCTTACTGTTGATTGGTGTCGCACTAGGCGTGTCGCTTGGACTGGTATTCGATAACCGTCATCTTGCACTCAGTTTCGGAATTGGGGGTGCCGTGTCTGGTCTATTGGCTGGACTTCTGCTCGAATGGGGTCTGGACGGATCAACAGTTGGTGATACATTTGTGAGATTTGGAGCGATGCTCATCTTATCTGGTGTGTTAACCCTGTTCAGCTGGATCATTCCGATCAAGGAGAATACACCGCGGAAGACGCGTGGGCGCCGCGATGCTGGTGGAGGAACCAATTCGGTGGAAGGATTCGGTCAGCGGGCAAGAGATTCGCGCAGCAAAGGATTTTGACGTCTGGAGGTAGGCGATAGATGCGTTTTATGGATGCAGACCCTTCAGCGCCCCTGATTCGCAGACTGACACTTGCAGTGGACGAGAGCCAGTGTACACTTCGCTGGCTCTGGCCAGAGAGCGTGGAAGCTGTATATGTTGAACGGCTGGAGCTCGATATGATGGGTGATGATCGTACCGGGGAACAGGCTGCACAGGGCAAGCTGAAGTTATACACAAAAGAAGAATATAAGGCGAGCAATGGATATATGGATCGAATCACGGGTTTTGGTGCCATCCGTTATACAGTGTATGTGTGTCAGATGGAGGAGGACGGGCCAGTTCTGGTGCGTCAGCGTGATGGGGACAACACGGTCGTTGCCAGTGCAGGCAAGGCGGATATTCGCTTTTCGATCCGGTACAAGAGCGGTTTTTTTCAGAAACGAAAAAGTGTACTGATGACCGTCACAACGGAAGCACCTGTTCCGAAGGAAGCGCTCTGTTATGTCCGCAAGCAAGGCGGGGTTCCGTTGAATAAGGAAGATGGCACGGTGTACCCTTTTGTGAGTGATTTTGCTCCCGGGAGAAATGAGATGCCGCCCGTCGAGGTCGCCAAGGACGATTACGTAAGGTTGTTCTTCACGGATGGACCGAAATATGGAGCCGCCTATCGGCTTATATCAGACTAGATAGTTAGGCGAGTTCTTACACAGAAACTCTGTCATCGTAGTGCAAGTGTAAATCAACGTTGTCTAACGGATCAGGGGAGGGGAGTGGCTATGAGCTTTTTTAGTCGGTTTTTGAAGAGACAGCAGCCGGAAGAGCGGCCGTTGTTTTACGATATCGTATGTCCGTATTGTTTCAGCAAGTTTTCACCGGAGGAGGTTGTGTTCCGGGCTGCGCATCATCGCGACGACGATGAGGACTACGCACTTGGGGAAGATGCGAAGCTCAATCGATATCGCGAACGGTTTGGACTGGATACGGTGTTTGATATGGAGGCCGTGCTGGCTCCGCATGATGTACCGGAGGAACATCGCATCTATTCGGATAACATTGTAATGGGCCTGAACGACCGTTACGGTGTCGTTACGCGGCGTCGGCTATGTCCACAGTGCCACAACGAGCTGCCTGTCACAGCAGGCAAAGCACCAAGCAATATCATTTCCATTATCGGGGCATCCCAGGTGGGTAAATCCGTCTACATGACTTCATTAATTCATACATTGCAGCATTACACAGCCGATCATTTTGATGCGGCCTGCATGCCGCTGAACGCGGAGATTAGCCGCCGGTTCCGTGCCGATTATGAAGAACCGCTGTTCGAGCGGGGCGATTTGCTGGATTCAACGCAGAAGGAGAAGCTGCAGGAGCCGTTTATTTTCCAATTTGTATTCAAGGATGAAGATAAAGCTCCGCTGACACTGGTGTTCTTTGACGTCGCTGGTGAAGGTATGGTGGAGCAGGACTATCTGGGACTTCACGGGCAGCATATCAAGAACTCGGCAGGCATTCTGTTTATGGTGGACCCGCTTCAGATTCGTTCCATCCGGGACAAAATCCGCATCAACCTTGGCAACGAGCCAGGCGAGTGGACGCCAAGATACGATGAGCCGCGTGACGTGGTGTTAACGATGTTCGGTGACTTTATCGCGTACCAGGACAAAGCCAAGACGAATATTCCAACAGCCGTTGTACTCACCAAAAGCGACATGCTGCATTCCCTCAAGGACGAAGAGGGTGATTATATCAAATCCAACAGCAATGTGTTCCGCAACATGGTGCACCGCGACTGGTTTGATCTTACCGAATTCGAGAATATCGACGGGGAGATCCGGCGTTTTATCGAGAAGGTGGACCGTCCGTTTAAAGGCACGATGGATGTGTACTTTAAGGATACAGCTTACTTTGCGGTGTCTGCGCTGGGAAGCAATCCGGTGGATATGAAGCTGCAAGGTGTGGTCAGCCCAATCCGTGTCGATGAGCCATTCCTCTGGCTGCTGTACAAGCTGAAGTACATTGAGGGGAGAGTGGGATGATGCGTTCTTCCGTAACCCCGCCAATTGAACAACAGCTGTATACTCGAGAGCGGCGCGGGGTGTTCCGCACAACGGAGGGGTTCGATACGGTTGCCGCATCGCCGGGACTGGACCCTTCTTTTATCAAAAAAGTGCTTCATCCCTACTGCGTCTATGACGCTCCAGCGGAGCTGACGGGCCGGAGTGAGAAGGATGAGACGAAGTTTCCCCCGTCCATTCATCTGCTGCAACTGGAGAGTGGAGAGACGATCCTTGGGCAAAATGTGTACCAGTCTGCTGACTTTACTGGGCTGCGCAGTGCCTTTTTCGCTCATAACTATGTCTTGTCTCCTGAACGCTCGGAAGAGCAGATGAAGCAAGGCGGCTGGCTGGATGCTGTGTTCGCCACGTCATATGACATCGAACAAGGTACAGTGCTGCCATCGCTTAATGAATTACCACGAGCAGCTGGTGTTGGACAAAGCTCTCCAAGCCAGATTCTTAGCGCTCTGAAAATGGACGAGGTCGTATTCAAGCGTCTGCTCTACGCTGTCATGCAAGCTGTAGCGACACGTCGGAAGGTATATATTGCACTTGATGTGCCTGCTGAAGAAGTTACAACCGGAGCCAAGGGACTGCTGCGTTTGTTATATACGGCGCTGCCTTACGCGTTTCGGCGGCAGCTCGGCTTTATGACGTTTGCGAAGGAGCCGCAGGCGAAGAAAGGCATCCACCTCCAGTTTGTGGAGCGGGGTACGCTGCGTCCGAAAGATCGGAACACGGAGAAGGATTTCACCTTTGATCTGGTATCGGGCAGAGTTACCCATGCAGATGCATCTGTGGCGAAGCTTCCTTATGCCGAATTCGCCTGGTCACTGCTGCACGAACCTGCGGCCGGCGATTCATTTTATACTTTTGCGGATGAGATGCTGTCCGGAATGGAGCCTGGGCGGGAGCTCTCCATTGAAGCGTACGGGGAACTTTCTATGTTCTATCGTCTGGAGCAGGGTATGGAAGAGTTGTACCTGAATAACAAAAGCGAGATCCTGAGTGGCTTGCTCACCTACTTGAAACCGGAAGGTGGAGCGCAGCAACGTTCACGTTTGAATGAGTTGTTCCTGACGCTGCTCAGTCGTGAGCTGGACAGCGTCAAACGGGAGAATGTACCTGAAGAATCGGTTGCAGCACGCATCGGGGAGTATTTCCGGGTCGCTGCGCCACTCGTACAGTCCCGAATCGTGGATTATTTCATCTATGGCGTCAATAACGCCCGTTCGCAGAAACGTATGCGTGCTGTACAGGAACTGTATGGCTTGCTGGATCGGGACAGCCTGTTAAGCCGTGCTTTCTTCGACAAAGTGCTGGCGAACGACTCACTGACCAAGCTGCTGTTCGAGCCCTATCTGGATAATCAGTTGAAACGCACGGAATCAGCTGCCGACGTCGTGGAAGTGATCCAGAGATGGATTACATCTCACCCGTCTGCCATTCACAATAACTTCTTGCTGGAACGGACAGCAACCGAACTGCGTGAACGTTTGTGTTCGGCGCCCAACCCCGTTCAGTCTGCCAATGAGGCACTTAAGCGGGTTAGTATATTGGATCGTGTACCAGCTGCAGGCTCCTTAGATACAGGTATTACCGCCCGAATTGGGCAGTCTGGAGCTGCAGTACGCGCTAATCGGAAAGGTGGACCTGGGTCCGCTGTCCAACCACCGGCGTATCAGGAGGATTTAACCCGGCTCGCAGATAAGCTGGCTTACGTCATTAACTTATTTATGATCCAGGATCTCGATCTGGAGCGGGTTAACCGTGAGCAGCTGTTAAGCATTGATATTTTGCTGCACGGAAACGAGGTTCGGGACTGGGCTGCTCGCCAGGGCTCAGATGTATCTGCGCGTACAAACATGATGTTGGCAGCGAGAGCATGGCTTAGCGGTGAGGGGCGTGACGAAGAGGAACTGGAATCCCTCTCTTTGGCCGAACGTAATGAGCTCCAGCGCTGGACGCGTCGCTGGCTTGCCGGAGAGCTTCGCGATCGCCCAGATACGGCTTCATTTGAAGCACTGCCGCTGGCTTTCTATCGCGGTGGCAGTGGCAGCAACAGACTCGATTATCCAGGCCTGATTGAATTTATCTACAGTAGTTCAGGACGTACAGAAGTTTTGTATCAATTTATGGAGTGGTCAGGGAATCAACGCATGTTTATTCGCGGCTCCAACGCACATAAGGGATACGCGGATGCAATCGTGGCCTATTTCAAGGCCCATGATCGCGAAGCCTTTAAGTCAAAGGCAGCTTTCAAGCCCTATTATGCCAGAGCAAGCAAGACGATGAAGCCGGCCTACGACCGCGCCAAAACAGAGTTGTCTTCGCCGCTGGTGCGCATACTGACAGGTAAAAGGAAGAATCTTTTTCTAGGATTGGTCATTATCATCCTGATTCTTGGTATTGCAGGAGGCACGTATGCCTTGATAGGGGATAAGGCGGAGACACCTGCGGCATCACCTCCACCGACACAGGAGCCCGTTGTTCCTGCTGAACCTGAGGTGGAGCTCGCTGAACAGATCGCCTACCTCGTTCCGGCATCCGAAGGGGACGACGGTACACAAACACCTGCCCAGTTGGTGATCCGGTACAGAAATGAAACGGACAGCAATGCTTTGCAAACGGGCACTCTCCAATGGAACTTGAAAGATGGTACGACACAGGAGCTCCATGCTGAGGGTGAATGGGAGAGTTTCAACCGAAATGAGGAGCCGGATGGGGGAGCTACTGCTGGGAACAGCTCAGAAGGCACGCCTGAAGGCAGCTCTGCAGGTTCTTCTACCGATACTGCGGATGATACTCAGCCGAGCGGAGAAACCGAGCAAGGAGCAGATTCAGCCTCAACGGAGGGCAACACTTCAGATCCAGCAGCAGGGAGCACATCGACGGATGCAGGTACTGGCACAGCCTCTGACACTGCGGATGAAGGCACAGGACAGGGAGATGTAGATGGCACGCCTTCTGATTCGTCTCAGTCTACAGGAGCAGATTCATCTTCAGTGGAAAACCTGACTGTTGCCGAAGCAGATCGTCTGTATCCTTATGGGCACCAAGTCGAACTTCCGGCCGATTTTGATCTAAAGGACATCGTAAGTGTTCAGAGTGGAACGACTGTGATTAACCTAGTCCCGGAACCGAAGCTCTAAGCGGTATTACGTGAATATACTATTAATGTGAATACAGCCACCTCGAAGAATTTCGTAGGGGCTGTATTTTTTTGTTCAAGCGATGGATGTGAGTTTTACAAAATGAATCAATATAGGTCTATTTTTCACAATTCGGACACATTATTAAGATACTGGGTAAATTCGGCCAACGCAAAGCGATGAAATGCACGTACACGATGAGAAAAGCTCTCACATAAAGTGCGGACAATCTGATCGATTTCTAGTAAAACACCTCAAAAATAGCTCTTAACCGTCAAGGAATTTAGTATTTACTGTTGACAAATGATAATGATTATCAGTATCTTTAGAGTATAAGATCTTGTTGCGCCGGAAATACGCTGAACTACAATTTCGTTTTCGTTGTCATAGCCGGAATACATAACCGGGATAAATGAGAGAGGGATGATCGCATGTTTCGTCTGGAGACGTCCAAGTTGGATATCGCTTATGAGGAAAGACTGATTGTTGATAATCTGAATATTCAAATTCCCCAAGGAAAAATTACAGCACTTGTTGGAGCCAATGGTTCAGGGAAGTCTACGATCCTGAAAACGATGGCACGGATCATGAATCCAAAAGCAGGTAGTGTATTGCTCGACGGGAAGTCCATCCATAAGCAGTCCACGCGTGAAGTAGCCAAGCAGCTTGCGATTTTGCCACAAAATCCAACAGCGCCCGAAGGACTTACCGTAACCGAACTGGTGTCCTACGGACGTTTCCCTTATCAAAAAGGTTTTGGATCAATGCGTGCTGAAGACAAACGCATGATTGAGTGGGCTATTGAAGTGACAGGCATGACGGAGTTCCATGATCGTCCAATCGATCAACTGTCCGGTGGACAGCGTCAGCGTGCCTGGATCGCCATGGCTCTTGCACAGGAGACAGACATTCTGTTCCTGGACGAGCCGACAACGTTCCTGGATATGGCTCACCAGCTTGAAGTACTGCAATTGCTGGAGCAGCTGAACGCCACAGCAAACCGTACGATCGTAATGGTTGTGCATGACTTGAACCATGCTTCCCGTTATGCGCATCACATGATCGGTATCAAAAAAGGTAAAGCCATCGCTACAGGTTCACCTGTAGAGGTTATGAACTCCGATGTGCTTCGCGAAGTATTTAACATTGAAGCTGATATCGTGATTGATCCACGTTCCGGTGTACCGCTCTGCTTGCCTTACGCCCTTGCGGGTGAACGTCAGCAACCAGCACCTCCAGAACAAGTGGTCATGAACAGTGCAATGGTTCATGCTGGAGCACGGACAGAGCAACGCGTTCGTCACGCGACAGGAATTTAAATGAAACGGGCCGTATGTGGTCCTAAACGATAGAATGAAGCCGCTGTGCGTTATGCACGCGGCTCATTCGCATTCTAGGAGGTCTACAGGATGGGAGCAATCAGCTACACCTGGTTACGGGAATGTGGACGAGTAACAACCGGGATGATTGGCGAAAGGTCTGTCCATGTTGATGGAGGAATTGTGGTTCTGCAAATAAACTTGAGCAGGGTGTAATCAAAGATTTGGTAATTGATCGCCTCAGGTCTATAATATAGAGACAGGCTGTGTGCCGCATGATCATTCGGTACAGTACATACAGCAGCCCAACCTACATCATACTCATGGGAGGAATCAGTCATGTCCGTATATTCGTATCAGGCGGTAACGACCGCAAATCAGGAAGTTCCACTCGATCTGTATCAAGGCAAAGTGTTGGTGATCGCCAATACAGCCAGCAAGTGTGGACTGACTCCACAATACGGTGAATTGCAGAAGCTCTATGATCGCTATCGTGATCAAGGCTTGGTTGTACTGGGTTTCCCTTGTAACCAGTTTGGCGGCCAGGAGCCGGGTACCAGTGAGGAAGCAGAATCCTTCTGCCAAATCAACTATGGCGTTAATTTCCCGGTGTTTGCCAAGGTCGACGTAAATGGTGAAGATGCGCATCCATTATTCAAGTATCTGCGTGAGCAGCAACCTGGTGTTGGCGAAGACAACAGCATCCAATGGAATTTCACCAAGTTCCTCGTAAATCGTGATGGTGAAGTTGTAGGGCGTGTTGAACCAAAAGAATCCCCTGAAGCCATGTCTGCTGAGATTGAAAAGCTGCTTGGCGTATAAAATGAACGAAGAAGCCTGCCTCCAGATTGGAGGACAGGCTTTTTTTGATACAATTTTTAGTACCAAATATCCTCTCCATATACGTGTCTCCTCGGTAGTTACTACGCTTATTTTGAGCATAAACCAGCCATAAGCAGGGAAAACTGAAGTCAATGAAGATGAGTTGATGACTCGCTTGATCGTAAAGAAAACCACATCCGATAAATTTATTTTGATTAACCTCTTGCAATGTGAAAAATATCACATTATAATAAGTGTACAAAGTGAAATAAATCACATGATCAGTATCCACTTAGAAGTGAAATATTTCACAACCGCAATGACGTTAAATTCAATTTTTTATTTATATACTCCAAGGGGGACCTTATCATGAAAATCGCAGTTATCGGATGTACACACGCAGGAACCGCAGCCATCGTTAACACCGCCAAATTGTACCCGGATGCTACCATTACAGTGTATGAGCGCAATGACAACATCTCCTTCTTATCCTGTGGGATTGCGCTTTATGTAGGTGGCGTGGTGAAAGATCCGGACGGACTGTTCTATTCTTCGCCAAATCAACTGGCTGAGCTCGGTGTCGTTACCAAAATGCTTCATGAAGTGACGTCAGTAGATGCTGCGGGTCACAAACTTCAGGCTAAAAACTTGAAAACAGGGGAAGAATTCGAAGATACCTTCGACAAGCTGATCGTGACCACGGGTTCATGGCCTGTCGTACCGAAGCTGGAAGGCATCGAGATGGACAACATTTTATTATGCAAAAACTACAACCATTCCAACACGATTATTGAGAAAGCCAAACATGCCAAACGTATTACCGTGGTAGGAGCAGGTTATATCGGCATTGAGCTGGTGGAGGCTTTCCAAATGAACGGCAAGGAAGTTACACTGATCGATAGCGTGGACCGGATCTTGAATAAATATCTCGACCCCGAGTTCACGGATGCCATTGAAGAGACGTTGACTGGACACGGCATCAAGCTGGCGCTGGGCCAAACGGTTCAGAAATTTACCGGAGAGAATGGCAAAGTGAACAAGGTCATTACATCCAAAGGAGAGTTCGAGACAGACCTCGTTATTCTGTGCATTGGTTTCCGTCCAAATACCGAGCTGCTCAAAGGGCAAGTGGATATGCTTCCAAACGGCGCAATCATCGTCGATAAATATATGCAAACCAGTCAAAAAGACGTCTTCGCTGCTGGAGACAGCTGTGCAATTCATTACAACCCAACCGGCAAGGCAGCGTACATTCCTCTGGCAACCAACGCCGTGCGGATGGGCACACTCGTAGCACGGAACCTGGTTCGTCCTACGACACCGTATATGGGTACACAAGGCACATCAGGTATCAAAATTTATGAGCAAAATATTGCAGGTACAGGTCTGACGGAAGCATCTGCTGCGGATGAGGGTCTGGTCGTTGAAGCTGTAACGCTTGAAGATGCTTACCGTCCGGAGTTCATGCCAACGGCAGAGAAGCTGCTGCTCAAAGTAATCTATGAACAGGCTACACGCCGCATTGTTGGTGCGCAGGTCATGTCGCAGGCTGATCTGACACAGTCGATCAATACAATCTCTGTCTGCATCCAGAACAACATGACGGTAGATGAGCTGGCCTTCGTCGACTTCTTCTTCCAACCACATTACAACAAACCGTGGAACTTCCTGAACTCGGCTGGTCTGCAAGCACTGCCACCAGTAGAAGTAAAAGCACCAGCGATGGTGTAACCATAATATCTGAGAACTGCCGCATTCATTTTGCGGTAGTTCTTTTTTGCTTTTTCTGAACATCAAGCAAGATACAACGGAAATATTAAAATGTAGTTTTCAGACTTTGTGATAAAAGTAACAAACCTCTTGAAACCTTCGCGATACAATGAATATATCAACCAAACAAGTTGAATTATGATGTTCATGAACTGTGAAGGAGAGGATCGTTATGGCAGCAAAAACACCTCTTGAGGTTGCACAATATACGGCGAATACGGGGATGAAGAAAGCCCGGAATCCAGTGTCCTCCGTATTGATACTCAGTTTTCTGGCAGGCGCTTTTATTGCGCTCGGATTTCTGCTGGATATTCGGGTCATTGCCTCTGCTCCGGCCGAGTGGGGCAGCTTGGTTAATCTGATTGGTGCAGCAGTGTTCCCGGTAGGTTTGATATTGGTGCTGATTGGCGGCGGGGAACTGCTGACAGGTAATATGATGGCCGTTCCACTCGCGACGATTGCACGCAAACTGTCCGCAGGCAACATGCTGAAGAATCTCACCTTAGTCACGATAGGTAATTTCCTTGGGGCGATCTTTGTGGCCTACGCGTTTGGGCATGTGCTCGGACTGACGGCAGAGGGGGCTTATTTGACGAAGGTGGTGGATATGGCTGGACACAAGCTGGACGATAGCTTCCTTCAGGCTTTTATATCCGGGATCGGGTGTAACTGGCTGGTAGCTCTCGCAGTATGGCTGTCCTACGCATCGGATACGATGAGTGGAAAAGTACTGGGCATTTGGTTCCCAACGATGGCCTTTGTGGCTATTGGATTCCAGCACGTTGTCGCCAACATGTTCCTGATTCCTGCGGCGATCTTCGAAGGGCATTATTCGTGGGGGCAATACATCATCAATTTCATTCCGGTATGGCTTGGCAACCTGACGGGAGGGGCGCTGTTTGTGGCGGCTGCTTACTGGATGGTGTATCTGCGCAAGCATGAGCCGGAAGCGAAGCCTGAAGTGGCCATGGCGGCGGCCCAGCCTGTGGAGACGGAAGCCAGACCGATGTGGAGCAAGCAGGCGTAGCGGCATTTTACGAGTAATCGAGTAGCGTTGTAACCGTGGTACAAGTGCGAAAACGAGTGGAAAGACGATTGCAAAATTAAACAGGAGAGGCGATTCTGATCTCGCTCAAGTCATGGTTGTTTGCTGTGATGGGCGGGAGAGGAATCGCTTTTTTTAATGAAAAATTATCCACGCAAAATAAATTCGCCATGACAAGGTTCGGGGGAACGAAACCTGTTCATGGCGAATTTCGGGAGTGGTCCATGATATGGCATGAGGAGGAAGTGGGGAAACACTAGCCTAATGCCTTATTTTTAATTTACCCCTGAATTTCGAGATTGAATCAAGGGGAAAAAAGATTTTTTGAAAAAAATGTGGAGCGGTTGTGGCGGTAAAAAAAGACTGTTCTCTTTACTCGATTACCAGGAAGAGGATATGATATGAGGATAGCTTTGAAGGGGGAGGAACTTGTATATGATCGATCAGGAAAATGGCGTATTCCCGGCGGTTTGCCCGCTCGATTGTCCGGATACTTGCGGCCTGCTGCTTCATAAGGAGAACGGTAAGATCGTGAAGGTAGCGGGCAATCCGGACCATCCGATTACAAAAGGCGCCATCTGTAACAAGGTTCGAAATATGACGGAGCGGGTGTATCACCCCGAGCGGCTGCAATATCCGCTGCGACGCATCGGAGCCAAGGGCGAAGGCCAGTTCGAGCGAATCAGTTGGGACGAAGCCATCGGCGAGATTACGGCGAAATTCAGTTCACTGGCAGATACTTACGGACCAGAAAGCATCCTGCCCTACAGCTTCTATGGAAACATGGGCATTCTTGGTGTGGACGGCATGGATCGTCGATTTTTCAATGCGCTAGGTGCGAGCAAGCTGGAACAGACCATCTGTAATGCAGCGGGAAATACCGGCTGGAAATATACGATGGGTGCGAACCGGGGAACATTGCCTGAGGATACAGAGCATGCGGATGTCATTCTGGTGTGGGGAGGCAACATCGTCAGCACCAATATGCATCAGGTTGTTCTGGCCGAGAAAGCCCGCAAAAAGGGAGCCCAAATCGTCGTCATCGACGTCCATCGCAATCGGACCGCCCAATGGGGAGACTGGTTCATTCCACTCTACCCGGGTACAGACAGTGCATTGGCACTCGGATTAATGCATGTACTGTTCGAGCAGGGACTGACGGATGAAGCTTTTATGCAAAAGTATACGGTCGGCCATGAGGCACTGCGTGATCATGTCCGCAGCTACACCCCTGAGCGCGTTGCACGTATTACAGGCGTGCCGGAAGCGGACATTGTGAAGCTGGCTGAACTGTATGGCAACGCACAGGCAGCCCATATTCATATCGGCAATGGCCTCCAGCATCACGACAACGGCGGCATGAACGTACGCAGCGTAGCCTGTCTGCCTGCCATTACAGGGCAGTGGCTGAAGCGCGGCGGTGGCGCCATTCGTACCAACAGCTACGCGAGCACCAATAGCGATGCGCTGGAGCGCCCGGAGCTGCGGCAGAACCCGGAGCCGCGCGTGGTGAACATGAACCGGATTGGCGAAGCGCTGCTGGAAGCGGAGCAGCCGATCCGGGCGTTGATGGTCTACTGCAGCAATCCACTGGTGGTGGCACCGGATACCGAGCGGGTGGAGCGAGGTTTTGCACGGGAGGATCTGTTTACGGTTGTCCATGACCTGTTCATGACGGATACGGCGAAATACGCGGATATTGTGCTGCCTGCGACGTCTTCATTTGAAACGACGGATCTGTATACGTCCTACTGGCACCAGTATGTTCATTTGCAAGAGCCCGTCATTGCGCCTTTGGGTGAGAGCAAGAGCAATGTTGAATTGTTCTCTTTGCTTGGACAGGCGATGGGGTATGACCCAGAGATTTTCGGTGAGACACCGGAACAGATGATTGAGGAAGCACTTCAGGGTACGGGTAATCCCTACATGAACGGAGTAACCTTGGAGGGGCTGAAGCAGCATCATTTCGTCAAGCTGGATATGTCGGCACATGACTCCTATTTGGATCAGTTGCCCACGCCTTCGGGGAAAATCGAGCTGTATTCGGAAACGATGGCACAGAAGGGATTGCCTCCTTTGCCTACGTATAGTGCTCTCGTGGAGGGGTATGACGGGGAAAACCCGGCTGGACCTGGAGATGTTTATCCGCTGATGTTTCTGTCGCCGCCAAATCATAATTTTCTGAATTCCACCTTTGCCAATTCGGCTAAACATCAACGTCTGGAGAAGATGCCATTATTGCAAATGCATCCGGAGGACGCAGCCCGCAGACAGGTGGAAGACGGGGATGCGGTGGTCGTATGGAACGACCGTGGCCGGATCGAATTAACCGCCAAGGTGAGTGAATCCATGCTGCCAGGAACGGTGATCAGTCAAGGCTTATGGTGGGATGGCAATGGCAAAAAACAGCGGGCGAATTCGCTCACGTCCAATCGTCTGTCTGACATGGGGAACGGGGCCACATTCTTCTCGGCCACTGTCGAAGTGAAGCGTCAATGAATGTGCTTGCAGATCGGATCTTTTCAGGTAAGATGAACAAAGGATAGATCGTAAGCAGAATGATAAAGAGCAAAATTCGGAATTCAAAGTACTACATTCTAAATTTCTAAGTTCAAATGGCCTTCGCTCTGGCTAATCATGCTGTCAGGGCAAGGGTCTATTTTTTATGGCAATATGCTTTTTGAAGGTACTAAGGAGAATAAACACAATGATGAGATGGCTGGATACGTATCCAAAAGAAGTGAAAATATTTTTGCTGGCAAGTTTGGTCAATGCGACAGGCAGTGCCTTGATGTGGCCGCTGACCACGATGTATGTATTTGACGAGCTTGGACGCACGATGGCGAACGCGGGGTTTGTTATTCTGATCCAGTCCCTGGGCGGCATCTTCGGGCAATTGCTCGGCGGTGCATTGTACCACCGGGTGGGGGTCAAGAAGCTGATCATCGGATCGCTGGCGTTGAACGCTCTAGGGCTGTTTGCTCTGCCGTGGATTAGCGCGTATTGGGTTGTATTTATATGTGCCATGGGCTGGATCGGCCTGTTCAGTTCATTGTCGTTACCAGCGATTCAAGCCTTTATCGGTTTCCGGTTTGCGGAGCGACGCGGGGAACTGTTCAATGTGATCTATGTCGCCAACAATATCGGTGTGGCAATTGGTACAGCACTGAGTGGTTTTCTCGCTGACTTTTCCTATCACCTCAGCTTTGTACTGAACGGGGTGACCTCCGCCGGGTTTGCGATTTTCTTCTGGTATTATCTGTCGCGGGCAGAACCGGATCAGGGCGAAGTACATCTGACCAAACGCAAAACAGTTCCCGATGGGCCGGGCGTCTGGGCGCTGCTGGGCAACACCAGATTATATCTGTTCATGAGCCTGGGCGTGCTGTTCCTGCTGTTCGGTAATTCCATCTGGAATACGGGTGTGTCTCCGTATATTATTTCCGAGGGTATGGAGAAAAGAATGTACGGTCTGCTCTGGACCCTGAATGGGGTGCTGATCTTTGTAGGACAACCCTTTACCAGCTGGGTTAAGCGCACGATGGCCCGTACATCGACTGCTCAGATGACTGCAAGTGCCGTGTTCTACGGCATGGCATACATCGTCATGATCACCATGTATAGCTATCCGGGCATGGTGCTTGCAATGGTACTGGCTACCTTTGGGGAAATGCTGATCTCACCTGCTACGCCTGCATTCATCTCAGAGCATGCCGGAAGAGCGGCACCTTTCTACATCGGGATCTCCGGTGGTATCGGTGCGGTTGGACGGGTTATCGGGCCGTATGCAATGGGGGTTATGTACGACAAACAGGGATTGATCCCTGTAGCGTGGCTGGCGACTGGCACAGCGGCGATTGCGGTACTTGGTTTTGTACTGCACGCAGTGTTGAACCGTAATCGTGAAGTGAAGGAGTATGGGATGGATACGTAACGTTGTAACGTAAGTACGCCTTCTGCACCCTGGTTATTTTAAAAATGAAGCGAGGCTAACCTTCACCCTATAGCGGGGTGAGGGTTTTCTTGTCTTTGAAGGGACCAGCTCCAATAGCCGGCTAGTGGATGATTTTTCTCGATGAGATGAGACAGGATTGTTCAGAAATCAGACTTGTTATGCTTCATAACCATGTCAATCATCGTTCTCCCCTCTATTTGTGCATAATGCTCATATAATAGAATGGATCTGGTAAAAGGCAGGAGGCTGCATACGATGTACAAGGTTTTGTTGGTCGATGATGAATTTATGATCTCGGACGGGATCGCAAGTGTTGTGAACTGGTCGCGATTAGGAACAGAGCTGACCGGCATTGCTCAAGATGGATTGGAAGCGCTTGCTATGATCGAGCGGCAATGCCCGGATATCATCATCTCAGACATTCGCATGCCGGGAATGGATGGGTTAGAGCTGGTTGAAGCTGTGGCAGAGAAGTATCAACATATTTCGTTTATCATGCTCACGGGTTTTACGGAGTTTGAATATGCGAAGACCGCCATGCAGTATGGGGTGAAGCATTATTTGCTCAAGCCCTGCAGCGAAGAGCACCTTGTACAGGCTATCAGTGAATTGGTCAGTGAGAAGCGGGAGTGGACGGATCAGGAGCGTTTTGTACAATCGATCCAATATAATTTGGAGCGTGTACTGCCGCATGCCAAGGAATATTTTCTAAAGGAGCTGGTCAGTAACAGAACTTATGGGGTCAAGGAATGGAAGTATTTCGGAGAGCTGTTCGATGTAAAAATTCAGGATCAGCGTGTGCGGTTGCTGTTGGTAGAGATTGAGGGAGATCATGAGTATTTGCACTTGTTCGCGGTCAAGAACATCGCCGAGGATATTTTTCATAATCCGATCTTAAGTACCACGGTTGGAGGTCATGTGCTACTGATGATGGAGGACAAGTTGTCTGAAACGCAGTTGTTCCATAATATTGATGAGATCCGCGCCACATTTACCCGATACTATCATGATGATCTCACAATTGCTCTTAGCGAACCAGGAGATCTTCCACAGGCACGGCAATTGTACATGCAGACGCTAGTCTATCTCAATTACCGCTTTTACCTCGGTGAAGGCAGTCTTATTATGAAGCGGGATGTCTACTCGCCAGGCGAGCGGACTCTTCCTGAATTCGAATATGATCCAGAGCGGATGGCTACGGCGATCAAGGCTGGACACTGGCAAGAAGCCGGAACAGAGCTGAACAGAGTGTTTCAGCTGCTCGCTGACTTGCGATACGATATATCTCAAACGAAGTCCTATCTTATTCAAATATTTATGGAAATGATTCGGCTCAGCGGCTCTACCGAGATGAAAAGGTATATGGACCAATTGCCAGGTATGATTGAATCCAGCACGTTGCATTCCTTTCAACAGTTTCTGCTTGCCGTTGCCAAGGAAATTACGCTTCGCCGCTACGAACAACACCGCTCCAGACAATCACAGATGGTGGGCAGTGTGAAGCAGATCGTAGAGAAGCGCTACAGGGACGAAACACTGACGCTCCAGTCCATCGCCGGAGAAATATATATGAATCCGGACTACATTGGTAAAATGTTCAAAAAAGAAACAGGTGAGAAATTCACCAATTATGTGTTAAGTTACCGCATCCAAAGAGCATTGGAGCTGCTGGAGCAGGACGGAAACTGTACCGTATCCTGGCTTGCCGAACAGACGGGCTTTGGCTCCAATTGGCCGTATTTTAGCAAAATGTTCAAAAAATACACGGGTTTCTCCCCTTCCGAGTACAAGAAAGTGCCCTAGAACAGCGTTACTGTCGCATGAACATATCTCACTGGCATATTTCACTTGTACCTTATCTACATACCTCGCCCTGTTTGCCTTCATCGGCAGCAGGGTCTTTTTTTGTCGGACGGAACTCGGTTTTGAACATCCATTTAACGGAAATGAGCATGGGAAGAAAAGGCGCTCGCTTCTATTATTAGAGGTGTCATGTTAGTGAATGAACATCGAGAGTGGAGGTTGAGTGGATGGAGCTGAATCGAAGCCGGGGGATCGAACCTGGGCGTTTGAAGCCAGCTGGCAAATGGAGTTCGATGAAAAAGGAGCTTGTCCGCAACAGATACGTGTATCTGATGCTCGTTCCGGTTGTAGCCTACTATCTGATTTTTAGCTATGGGCCGATGTACGGGCTGCTGATGGCATTTCAGGAATCCTACAGCCCGGTCAAAGGAATCCTGGCAGGCGAATGGGTTGGTTTTGATAATTTCACCATGTTTTTTGAAAGTTATTATTTCTGGCGACTGATCAAGAACACGCTGATTTTGAGTTTTTACAGCATTGTGTTTGGTTTCCCCGCTCCAATCATCCTGGCCCTGTTACTGAACGAAGTACGGAAAAAGTGGTTCAGAAGCACGGTGCAGACGATTAGTTACATGCCACATTTCATCTCGGTTGTCGTCGTGGTCGGAATGTTGAAAACGTTCTCCGCATTGGATGGCGGACTATTTAACGTCATTCGTGACTTTTTCGACCTGCAACCCATCATGTTTCTGGCGGAGAAGGATATGTTCCGTCCGATGTACATCCTGTCCAACATCTGGCAGGGGGCGGGCTGGGCATCGATTATCTTTTTGGCAGCGCTCAGCGGGATTGATCCACAGCTGTATGAGGCTTCCAAAATTGATGGCGCAGGCCGCTGGAGACAGCTGCTTCATATTACACTGCCGGGAATCATGCCAACGATTGTGATCATGTTGATTTTGCGCATGGGGGCGGTGATGAACGCTGATTTTCAGAAAATATTGCTGATGCAAACGGCACCGACCTATGAGACATCGGATGTCATCTCCACCTTTGTTTATCGATCCGGTATTTTGGAGGGCAATTATACGTATTCCACGGCCATCGGACTTTTCAATGGCGTCATTAATTTCGCACTGCTTATTATGGCCAATGCGATTAGCAGAAAGCTTAACTCAACCAGTCTCTGGTAATTGGAAGGTGAAGCGATGAAACAGTCTATAGGGGAACGACTTTTTGATGCATTCAATACATTGCTGCTCGTGGTGATCATGATTTTATGCTTTTACCCGATGCTGTACGTGTTCAATTCTTCGATTAGTGATCCGGATCAGATGCTGCGTTCCCGGTCACTGATGCTCATTCCTGAAGGCTTCCAGCTGGGAGCGTACAAGTCGGTATTTCAGGATACTCGCATCTATACCGGATATATGAACACCTTGTTCTATGTTGTGGTCGGCACGGCCATCAATCTGCTCATGACTTCGCTGGCAGCCTATGGCTTATCACGCAGTGATCTGATGGGCAGAAAAACGCTGATGAAATTAATTACGTTCACGATGTTTTTCGGCGGGGGAATGATCCCGACTTTTCTGTTAATTCAGAATCTGGGCATGGTGGATACCCGTTTCGCGCTTATTATTCCGGGTGCCATCAGTACGTTCTATTTCCTCATTATGAAAACAAACTTTGAGGGCATTCCGATCAGTCTGATCGAATCGGCGAAGCTTGATGGCGCCAATGACTTTCTGATTTTGTTCCGAATCGTACTGCCTTTGTCAAAGCCAATCCTGGCGGTCATGATGCTGTATTATGCGGTGGACCATTGGAATGATTATGTCGGACCGATGCTCTACCTGCGCAGTCAGGAGCTATATCCGATCCAGATTATTATGCGCGATATTCTGATCAGCAGCAGTACAGAGGCCATGGGCGCTGGAGCCGATACCGGCTTTGCCATTGGAGAGAACATCAAATATGCGACCATCATTATCTCCACGCTGCCGATTATGCTGGTATATCCGTTCATCCAACGTTATTTTGTTCAGGGCGCTCTAATCGGTGCTGTGAAACAATAAAAAATGTATCCTATGGAGGCGAATTACGTGAAAAAGAGAATGGGGTCCATCCTGTTGTCATCCCTACTTACGATGTCTTTACTAGCCGGCTGTACGGGGGATAAGGAGCCAGGTAACACAGAGCCAGTAGAAGGAACAGAACCTGCGGTTCAGGCATTAACCGAGATTCCGCTACCGATTACAAGCGAGCCATTTACCATTGACTACTGGCGCGCGAGTGATGCCAAACTGACGGCTTCCTTGAATAATTTTGGCGATATGGCGGCTTACAAGGAGAAGGAGAAGCGGACGGGCATCCAAGTAAAGTTCACACATCCTCCGCTTGGACAACAGCGTGACCAGTTTAATCTGTTGATCTCCACGAAGGAGTTGCCGGATGTGATTTATTATAACTGGGCAGATGCCGTTGGCGGACCGGAAAAAATGATCAAGGACGGCCGGATCATCCGATTGAATGAATTGATTGACAGTTATGCACCGAATTTGAAGCGGATCATAGAATCCGATCCGGATGTGAAGAAGCAGATTGCTCTCGACGATGGAACGATTTATATGTTCCCGCTCCTGAAGTTGGATGCTTTGAAGCTGAATGCCACATCCGGTTTGATTATCCGCCAGGATTGGCTCGATAAACTCAACCTTAAGGTACCTACCAACATCAATGAGTGGTATACGGTCCTCAAGGCATTCAAGGAACAGGACCCTAACGGTAATGGCAAGCCAGATGAGCTGCCGTTCACCGGAAACTGGGGGCCGGGCAACCTGACCAAGCTCCATGATTTTGCTGCAGCCTTTGGCGTGATTGGGGGCTTCCAGCTGAATGGAGACCAGGTGGAGTTTGGACCCATCCAGCCGGGCTACCGTGACTTTTTGGAGACGATGGCCAAGTGGTATAAGGAAGGGCTAATTGATCCCGAGATTATGACCAATGATGGCAAGGCGTTCGACTATAAGATCACCAGCAATCTCGCAGGAGCGTATCAGGGCGGTGTGTTCAGCGGTATGGGTAAATATTTCAATCTGATGAGAGATACCGATCCGAGCTTTAATGTGACCGGCGTGCCGTGGCCTGTGTCTCCGGATGGGACTTCCTATGCGACATTTAATATGGACACCAAAGTGTTGAGTTATGGTGAGGCCATTACGGCTTCCGCAGACGAAGACAAACTGAAATATATTGTGCAGTGGATGGACTACAACTATAGCGAAGAGGGTAGTGATCTGTTCAACTTCGGTATCGAAAATGATAGCTATGTTCGCGATGGGGACGGTGTCAAATTCTCAGATACCATCATTAATAATCCGAACGGTCTGACCTATGACCAGGCACTGGCTTCCTATGCTTTATCCATTATGGACGGTCCAATCAATCAGGATAGCCGTTATCTGGATGCATTACTGTTTGATGATGGACAGCGTGCAGCGAATGCGGAATGGATGAAAGCAAGCTCTGCCTTGACGCTTCCGCCAATTCGTTTGTCAACAGATGAGGTAAGCACAAGTACGTCCATTATGAGCCAGGTAAATACGTATTTAAATGAGACGATGACAGCAATCATTAGCGGACAGAAGCTGATCTCCGATTTTGACACCATGGCCGAAACGATCAAGAGCATGGACATTGAGCGTGCGATTGAGGTTCATCAGGCGGCCTATGACCGATATCAGTCCAAATAAACCGTGAGAAATCGAGCGCTAAAACTTTGGGAAAACCTTCCTGCATGTGATATACCTAGTAGTATCACGTGGTTCAAAGGAGCGCTTTGGTCATGAAAGCCTACCGCAAACTCAGCATCAAAATGAAAATGTTTCTGATGATCATGGTCATGATGGCGTTTATCATCATCCTTGCGTTTGGTTCCTTGTATTATACGTACTCGGTGTATGACAAACAGCTGTTTGATAAGTCTTCCCGTCTTCTGAACCTTTCCTCGTCTACAGTGGATGTTGAACTTCAGAAGTTGGAAGCGTTATCATTAAACATGATCTCTGATACGCAGATTCAAAGGGCTTTGAAGTCATTGCTGGATGACGATAGCGCATATTCAAGCTTTATTGAACGGAAGAAGATCACAGATCGGCTATGGGAGCATATTAGTGGGGCTGCACGATATGTGCAGTCCGTTCATCTGATTGATTCCAGGGGAAGAGTGAATAAATATGGCGAAACACTAACCGTATCTCCTGAGAAATATGATCGGATGATTGCGGCTGCGGAGCAGGCCAATGGTGCAGTGCGCTGGCTATACCCGGATGACGATGACCCGATGCTGGTTATGGTGCGTCAGGTGCGGGCCTACGAACCGATGACCCTGGAACCGGTAGGCATACTGTTTCTGCGTATTAATATTGAGCGACTCGTTGAGGAGTATGCGGGCATGGATAGCCGGGACAGTGACATTATTTTAAAAGCAGGCAGTGAGGTGGTCTATCCTTATCGTCAGCTTCCAGAAGCGGTGTCCGCGGGGCTCAATCCACTTCCAGGCAGTGGGGGATATGAGATTAAAAATCTGGATGGGAGGGAGATATTCCTTTCTCAGAAAAAATCCGCCTACACCGGCTGGGTTTATTATAATATGGCCTCTTATGATGAGATTTTTGAACGTATCATATGGCTGAAAAATAGTTTGATTGTCGTTTATCTTATCGCCATTCTGGTTGTTCTCGCGCTTGGTATGGTGTTCGCACGCAGTCTGACAAGGCCGATCAGGCAGCTTATCAGTCAGATGAAGGAGGTTCAGTATGGGGATCTGGAGAACATAGACGCCAATCTGTCCATTCCAACCCACCAGCACATGGATGAATTGGGGTTGCTACAGCGTACGTATCGACTGATGATTACACATATTAATACATTGATCAAAGAAAATTATGCAAGTCAGCTGGTCATTAAAGAAACGGAGTTTAAGGCGCTTCAGGCGCAGATCAATCCACACTTTTTGTATAATGCGCTGGATTCAATCCATTGGCTTGCCAAAAAGAACAGGCAGGAGCAAATCTCCAGTATGGTGCTGTCACTCGGGTATTTGCTGCGTTCCTCCATCAGCTTCAAGCAAAATATCATCACCCTTGCCGAAGAGCTGGAGATCGTCAGCCATTACATCACCATTCAGACCTACCGTTTCCGGCAGCGGCTGGATTTCCGCTTGGATGTGCCCGCTCCTTATCTGGAATGTGCCATTCCCAAGTTAACCCTACAGCCATTACTGGAGAATGCCATTCAATACGGATTGGAACCACAGGTTGGTTCATGTCTAATTCGAGTGTATGCCGAGATATCAGGTGGCAAGCTGGCCCTTATCGTGGAGGATCACGGTCCCGGCATGGAACCCGAATATGTGGAACAGGTACTGCGCGGTGAAGTGAAAACGAGAGGAACAGGTATTGGCCTCCTGAATATCAGGGAGCGAGTACGTCTGGCTTTTGGCGAAGAATATGATGTTCTGCTGGAGAGCAGGCCGGGGCTTGGAACGAGAGTGACGGTGCTGCTGCCACCCCCATCACCAGGTAAGGAGGATAGGCCATGAGAAGATTGTTGCGAATCATAGGCATGATCTGTCTTCTGCTGACTCTTCCTGGCTGTGTGAGCCAACTGGATAAAAGGCCAGGCATGATCGTTGACGAAGAACCGATAACGCTGCGCATCGCTTGGTGGGGTGGGGAGTTTCGCAACAATGCAACGATTGCCGTTATCGATCTGTATGAGAAGTTGAACCCACATGTAAACATTGAATACGAATATAGCAGTTTCAACGAATACTGGAGAAAACTTGCCCCACATGCAGCAGGCAATGCGTTGCCCGACATCATCCAGATGGACATCTCCTATCTGTCCCAGTACAGTTCGTTGCAACTGTTGGAGGATATGACGCCGTACATGCAGAGCGGACTGATTGACACGACAGATATTGAGAAGCAACAGCTGGAGAGTGGAAGCCTGAATGGCAAAACCTATGGTCTCAGTTTGGGGGTTAACGCCATGCTCAGCATCTATGATCCGGAAGTGTTGAAGGCCAATGATATTGAATTGCCAACGGATATGTGGACATGGGCGGATTTTGACCGCATGGGCGAGCAATTGCTGGGGAAAGGCATCTATCTGGGAACCTACTTCACGCCGGAACAGTTTTTCGCGTATTACTTGAGACAGTATGGTTCCAAGCTATACGCCGAGGATGGCAGAAGATTGGGTTATGAGGATGATGGATTGTTTATTGATTACTTTGGCAGGATGCAGCAGCTCGCGGAGAAGAAACTTATTTTTGCACCGGATATCTGGACATCCGATATTGGCAAACCCGACAATGACCCGTTTTATCTGGGAGAGGCTTTGTTTAGCTGGGGGTATTCCAACCAATTTATCAGTACCGCTCAGCGTTATGGCAAACCCCTAACTATATCCCCGATGCCTGGGCCAAACAGCCAGGAGGGGTTGTTTTTGAAGCCAGGCATGTTTTTCTCCATCGCGGGCAATTCCAGACATAAGGAAGAAGCTGCCAAGTTCATCAACTTTTTTGTGAATGATTTGGATGCCAATCTGTTGCTCAAAGGGGAGCGGGGGGTGCCTGTCTCGTCCCGTGTCAAAGAGCGGATGAAGCTGGTGGTTGAACCGGAGCTGGCGCAGGTGTTTGATTATATTGATTGGGTTGCCGATCACAGCACCCAGATGGACCCGCCTGATCCTGTAGGTGCACCCGAGGTCACTGCGGTGCTGCGGGAGTTGTATGATCTGCTGTTGTTTGGCAAAATTACGCCTGAGCAGGCGGCAAAGGATTTTCGTGAGCGGGCAAACGCAATTCTGGGTGGAAATTGATAAGAATGGACTAGATCATATATGTATTTAATAGGCTTGGAGCTGTTGTCGTTCACAGGCTCAACCTTCATTCTACTTGGGTGAGGGTTTTTGTTATGGAATGGTGTATATTTCCTCTAGTATAATAAAAATGGGTAGTCGTCCTATCTGTAGATTAGATAGATTCTATCCATATATTATTGGATGAGGAGTGTCAGGACATGTCCATACATCAGATAGGTCACAAGGTTTCTTTTGCAGATATACAAACGAAGTTGCCTCAGGAAAGTTGGATGTACACTCATAATGAAGCGCACAACGGTGAATTTGAAGCCGAGGAAGTATGGTTACATTCTGGTGACCTTCATATCGGTGAACTGTTGTTGGATGAAGGACCTTTCTTGATCTTGGTTGAAGGAAATCTGACAGTGGATCGTTATATTGGAAATACAAGTTCCGACGCGGCCAGTTCAAATCTGGTTGTACTTGGGAATCTTGTGACGCCCTATATGATCGTGGGTGGGCAGGAAATATATATTACAGGTAATCTCTATGTGGAGGATATGTTCTGGGGGGATTATAACCATGGAGAATTGACAGTGAGAGGGAATGTAGAAGGTGGATTGCTAATAAGTACCGAGCAATATACGATTCAGGTTCAAGGACAGCGTAATGTGAAGCGTCAGCTTGAAGAATGGGAGGATCTCGGACCATGGCGGGGCTTTGACATGTTGGCGTTATTGGTTCCTGAATGTGTGATTGATGAAGATACAGAGCCGTTTCCTTGGCGAGAAGAAATGTTAAGGAGGCTGCAGCAAGGACAACCTGTAATCAACCGAAACTACATTCATGCTGATGAATCAGAGCCAGATGTGCCGGATTGGTTCGAAGATCATCGGGTTACCGCTGAGAACATAGAGCGTCTTACTCACCCATCTTTGTTACCTGTAAGAGAGGACGATGAGTTACTGAACAGCTATGAATTTTGGTTGGATGAGCAATTTTGCCGAGTATCGGTCTATGGAGATGAGCATACGGAGGGGTATTTCCGCAGTCTGTATTTTCAGGATGACCACAATTGTGCATTGTTGCTTAAGATGGAGCCATCAGATCAAGGTTCCAACTCTCCTGATAAACATATCGTACAATCGGGTAAACCTGTCTGGATGATCTCAGGAGCATATCGTTATCTGCACAATGAGAATTCGGAATGGAGCGTATTCTCGGAGAACTCACCTGCTGATATTCAGCAGTTAAGCGAGCAAGGATGGAGCACCTTGTTGCAGTCTGTATCGAATTATCAGTATGCCCGTTCCTTAATTTCGCAACAACTGATCCATGATTTATTAGCACTGCCTGTCGTGGAGCCATATGACGATTATTATGATGATGATCGGCACGGACTGTGGATTGGAGAGTTATATTATGCATTTCGACAAGCAGGTCAGATGTTTAATGGTGTTCCCCAGCCAGCCATGCTACGTATTGGAAGAGAGTATGTGGATGCTCAAGGGGAGACGCAGGTGGAGAAATACTATTATACCCTGCACCAACATGCGGACGGCTCGGAAAGTGTGTTGATCGAATACTCGGCTCAGAAGAACGAGGATGAAGAAGAAGAATCGTTGTTGCTTGAACTTCATTATATTGGCGGCTCTCAATTACTACATGCCGTTCAATTGCTCGAACGTGGACGCCAAGTGCTCATTCAAGCAAATGAGGATCTACTGAATGGGGAGCTGCCTTACGCTGCTGAATCATTTGCAAAACGATTTTGGAAATCCAAAGGATACCTGAAATGAATAAAACAACCTTCACCTCGTTTGCAGAGGGAAGGTTGTTTTCATTCCGTATTTGCTTTTTTCGATGGTTGCTATGTTAGTTTATCCAAACTGGGCTTGATGCAGTCGGCTGTACGAGCCTTTGCGCGCGAGTAGCTCTTCATGACTTCCTTGTTCAGTGACGCTGCCATTCTCCACGACTACGATGCGATCCGCGTGTCTAATGGTCGCCAGTCGATGGGCAATTACTAATGTTGTACGTCCCTGCGCCAGCTCGGATAAGGCCAGCTGAATGGCGGCTTCCGTCTCGGTATCGAGTGCGGAAGTGGCTTCATCCAATATTAGAATAGGCGGGTTTTTCAGGATCATTCTTGCGATGGATAGACGCTGCTTCTGTCCACCCGACAATTTCACGCCACGTTCACCGATCATGGTGTCCAGTCCATCTGGTTGGGATTGTACCAGCTCTTCCAATTGGGCCCGGCGAATGGCTTGCCAGATTTCTTCATCGGAAGCATTTAGCTTGCCGTATGCAATATTTTCACGAATCGTTCCGTCAAACAGGAAAATATCCTGCTGCACAATCCCGATATGGGAGCGCAGTGATTCCAGGGTCATGTCCTTCACTGGAATACCATCGATGGAGATATGTCCCGCATCCACATCGTAGAAACGTGGGATCAGACTGCATAGCGTCGTTTTACCTCCGCCCGAAGGTCCAACCAGAGCAACCGTCTGGCCTGCCTGAACATCCAGATTGACCTGAGACAGCGTACGTTTGTGTTCTCCATAAGAAAAGGTAACGTTATGGAAGGTAATATCGCCTTTGACATTCGTAATCGGTTTCGCCTGAGGAGTATCTTCTACATCCGGTACAGCCTCAAGCAACTCCAGATAACGTCTGAAACCGGCGATGCCTTTGGGATAAGTCTCAATGACGGAGTTAATCTTTTCGATCGGTCCGAGGAATACATTGGACAGCATTACAAAAGCGATGAACTCCCCGTAAGTCATACTTCCTTGAATGACAAACCAGGTTCCACATACCAGTACAAACAGGGATACAAATTTCATCAGAATGAAGCTAAGTGAAGAGTTCCAGGCCATAATGCGGTAGGTGATCAGTTTGGTGAGTCTGAAACGTTCGTTGTTCTCAACGAAACGGCCTACTTCATGCTTTTCATTGGCAAAAGCCTGTACCACACGGATGCCGCTCACATTGTTCTCTACCCGTGCATTATAATCGGCGATATCTGCAAACATACGTTTGAATGCCTTGGACATTTTGCGACTGAAGTACAGTGACAGGTAGATCATCAGCGGCACAATGATAAACGTCATCACAGCCAGTTGCCAGTTGATGCCCAGCATAATGCCGAAGGCTCCGGCCAGCGTCATCAGGGCAATGAACAGATCCTCGGGTCCATGATGCGCAATCTCACCAATATCCATCAGATCATTGGTCATGCGTGATACAAGGTGTCCCGTCTTGTTGTTATCGAAAAAGCGGAAGGATTGCTTCTGCACACGCTGGAACAGTTCCCGCCGCATATCGGATTCGATGTTAATACCCAGCTTATGCCCCCAGTAGGTGACTGCATAGTGGAAAAAGGAACTGAGCAGATAGATGCCCAGCAGTCCGGCACAGGCTGATAAAATCATGGACCAGTTGCCTGCGGGAAGCAGCTGATCGACAACTTTGTTTACAGCCACGGGAAACGCAAGCTCCAGCAGTGCAGCCAGAATGGCACAGGAGAAGTCCAATATAAAGAGTCCCCGATAAGGACGATAATAAGCCATGAAACGGCGAAGCATATGTAGCCACTCCTCTCTAACGCAAAAGCCCAGGCAGGCTCATCGGCCTGTCCGGACATTACGTTTCTTCCTATGAAATGATCATTGAATCCATCCTCTTATTTACGATTTTGCTGTGCACGTTCTACGATCATATCGGCAAATTCTTCAGCCTGACCCTGAATCGCAATCGGGTCGAAGTACCAGTAACGGTCCTCCAGCAATTCATACACTTGATTGTTTTTCACAGCCGGGAGTGATTTCCAGATGGCGTCACCTTGGTAATTTTTATTGTTCTCCCCTACCGTCAGGAAGATATGGTCTCCTGCATAATCACCAACGACTTCACGCGAAATCTCTTTCCACTGGGTATCACCCATCAGTTCTTTCTTCGTAATTTCGAGTGGTGTAAGTTCCAAAGCGCGATAAACGGCCTGTCCACCGCGACCAAAGTTGTCTCCATAACCATAATAGCTCTTGTCTGATATTTCGAGGATGGAGAAGGTTTCCTCGGGTTTAATGACTGCTTTTACTTTGGAGCGAGCGGCTTCAATACGTTCGTCGTACGTTTTCAGCCAGGTTTCGGCTTCTTCCGATTTGTTCATGAGTTCACCGAATCCCCGGATCTCATCATGTACGTTTGTAAATGTACCGTAGGGGATGACAACAGTAGGTGCGATTTTTTGATAACTCTCGATCTCTTCGGCTTGATCAGAGTAGGTAATGATCAGATCCGGGTCCAACGCGATGACCTTCTCCAGAGATACAGCACCCCGATCACCAATATTTTCTATACCCTCTACCTGATCTGCGTAGAATGGATTTTCCAGATAATATTGAATAGATCCAACGGGCTTTATACCGAGTGCGAGCAGATCACTAACGTACATATCCGTAACAATCCGTTTCGGTTCAGCCGGAATTTCCACATCTCCACTTAATGACTTGTAGATCCGCGTAGCACCCGAAGAGTCGGTATTTGTTTCGGTCGAACTTGTTGTCGCTTCTGAACCCGCCGCTGTGGGTTCCGTTGTGCCGGAACCCGTACCGCTGTTACAGGCAGCCAGGATCATGATGACGGCGAGCATGAGCAGCAAGCCGGAAAAGCGTTTTTTTGCAGTAAACATATGATTGTTCCCCCTGTGTATGTAATCAATAATGATTATTATTCTCATTACTAACATAGAGGATGACGTAACATTTGTACATGGACATCTATGATGACTATTGCATGGACAGATGTGATGTCAGCTTGTGCATGATGTGCTGTAATTGCTCCATAACCGAGATGGGGTCGAATCCATAAAACATATCCGCATCAATCTCGTACAGTCGCCCTTCCCTTACAGCACTCAAGGTGTTCCAGGAGTCCTGAGCGAACAGCTTGTCCACAGGCTGCTCTGATGATTCCCTGTCATAATCAATAAAAATATGATCTGCAGCGTACAAATGAATTTCATTTAGTGGAACATGGATGTAGCCTGTGAGCAGTTGGCCATCCTTTTTCATCCGTGCAGGAGGCGTGAAGCCCAACGATTGATATAAAATATGAGAAGCTCTGCCCCATCCATGACCATAGATGTACGCTCCACTCTCACCAATCATGAATATACATACTGCTGAACCACGTTCACCCATGATCTGATCAAGTGTAAGATTGGCCTCTTGCTGAAGCGTATCATAGTGGTCTAACAGCGCACGAGCTTTGGCTTCCAGGCCTGTGATGCGTCCTAAATGAATGAATTGCTCCTGCCAGTCAAGTTCTTCAAAAGGCATTAAAATAGTTGGGGCAATCTGCCTTAATTCATCCATGCCGGAATGAGGTGCATATCCAAGGATGAGGTCGGGGCGGGATTCTGAAATCAGATCCGGATGATTCATAAGATCATGCTCATAACACTGATCAAATTGGTCTTGTCCATTTTCAATAAGTCTACTTTTCATCCATCCTGCAACGGCACCCAGATGCGGGATATGGCCCAGTGCCAGCAAGGAAGCCGTGTAGTTGTATGTAAGACTTACGATTTTTTTTGGCATTTTTCGATAGAGGGTCGGTGCGCAACCTACCGTTTGTTTAAATTTTCGACTTAGATAAAAAGTGTCCCTGTATCCAGTCAATTGCGCAAGTTCCTGCAATGTGGGATTGTCAAATAGCAGGTGTTCCTGGGCAATTCGAATTCTTAGTCGGGTGACATACTCCACAAACGTAAGTCCGGTGTACTTCTTGAATTCTCTTGAAAAATGCTCTGGACTCACATTAGCCTCTCTCGCTAATTGCTCCCGAGTGAGGGAATGAGTAACCATCTTATGGATGTGCGTGATAACGAGATCCAGCCAGGAATGATCCTCATGAGCCAAACGCACAGCATGATCTCGCAACGTTTCCAGCAGTTGATAAAACAGCATATGAGGTTTGAATGGTCCTGACTCATCGCTTTTGGAACAGGCCAGAAATAAGTCGGAGACCAGTTCGGCAATGACGCGGCTCGTAATAGGAACGGAAGGTCCGAACGGCCAGATTGGTTGGCTGTTATCGGTGTAATCAAAGGCAACGGCTATGCCCTGGACGGGAGATAGCGAGCCTCGTCTATTTTCATGCTGAAGCAGGGTTCCAGCTTGGCGTACAACAGCGGAGCCGGTATTTACCATCAATTGACCATTCGGACTGATCAGTCTTGACTGACCAGAGGTGATGACATAAAGAACATGCTTGCTGCTCCACAGTTCATCGATACGCGAGAAGGCTTCCCGATCATGGAGCTGCACCAGATGACAAAGTCTGAACATAGCCGGAGGCACGGTTGTGATTTGATGCAAGCGGCCGAGCTTGTTCAGGGATGATTTATGAAAGGTTAGATCCAGATTGCTCATAACATAACGGACTCCTTATAGAGGATTGGACTATTAAGCAGTATAATACCACAAAGGTGGAATGGGGACCTTGGAATCATTCCCTTCATATATTTCTGCGGAAAATGGATAAAGAGGTTGAAATCGCTATCAACACCGACTATAATGAAAATGTCGAAACGTTTCAATCTATGGTTTACAGGCATGTTCATTGTGATTTATAATGAATTCTCCCTCTAGTCTAATATTGAAATGTTGTCAATCGACCAAGCTATATGTACAATTAAAGGGTGTATGATTCAGCACTGATGCTTAAAAGACGTGAAGAGAGATTTTTTTTGAAAATACTTCGAAACGTTTCGATAGATGAGGGATTGATGTCACTCCTATTGAATTAATGAATAGGAATGGGTGGTTGTTGCAACCATTTACAGTATAAAATGATAGGTAACAAGAAAGTTAGAAGGAGCGAACGTGGAATGGCAACGATTAAGGATGTGGCAAAGCTGGCAGGCGTGGCGCTCTCGACCGCTTCCTATGCACTGAATGGGGACAGCAAGGTAAGTGCCAAGACCAAGGCTAAAGTGCTGGCGGCAGCACGAGAACTGAATTATCGCAAAAACGGCTTTGCCATGGACCTGAAACGGAGCCGGACGAACACGATTGCATTGATTCTTACAGATCTGTCGGGTCCGTATTACTCCGAATTGATTCGCAGCGTACAGGACGTAGCGCTGGCTAACGGATATGATCTGATTGCTTGCAGTTCTATGGGAGGACGCGACTCTACAGCAGTTCGTTTCTTGCGAGAGAAAAGGGTAGATGGCGCTATTATCCTGGCTCATAACATCCATGATGATATTCTGGTTGAATCTGCAGGTGAACGTTTCCCTATCATTGTGATGGATCGGCAGCTGTCGAGCAGCCATCTGGTCAACGTGCTGGTAGATGGGGAGCAGGGTGGATACCTGGCTACACGTCACCTCATTCAGAAGGGGCATAAGACCATCGCCTATATCAGCGGGCCATCCAATTCTTATGATAATGCGCTGCGTTATCAAGGATATTTGCGAGCGATGCAGGAGGCAGGCCTGGAAGAGAAGTCCAAATGGCGCCTAAGCGGTAACTTTGTACGTGAGGGCGGGTATAGTGCAACCAAGATGATGGTTATGCAGGGCGAGCTTCCATCAGCCGTATTTTACGGGAATGACGAAATGGCGATTGGTGGACTAAAGGCATTTGAAGAGAGCGGTATTTCGGTACCAAATGACATATCGGTCATCGGATTTGATGATATTCAACTGTCGGAATATGTTCATCCTCCGCTTACGACGGTACGGCAGCCCAAGCATGAAGCAGGATCATTGGCAGGGCATTTGCTCTTCCAGATGCTGAACGGCGAAGCTGTGAATCCATCGTATACGTTAACCATTGATCTGGTGGAGCGTGAGTCTGTACGATCGGTACAGGCAGAGTCAGGAAACCAGCCGGCCTAAGAAGTAACTCTTCAGATGGGATATGGTTTGGATACTGCTTACAGAAGTCATACCATATCCGATCTGTCTAAATTTGTGAAGTTGTTCTTTTCCAACTCACATGGTTGTAAAAGGGATTAGCCCTCTTTGAATGGAGAGTTGAATGATGGGGATCACCGTCCGAATTGGCCAGACAAAGGTCATTTCGCAGAGGACCCCTATTCTTTTTCAGATTTATCGAAACGTTTCGATTTTATACTAATTGAAGGAGTGAATTGCATGACAACGATGATTAATGAACCAATCCGGCTGACTGCCGGGGATTTAGACTTTACCTTTTTGAACAGTGGGGACCTGTACCAAGCTAAATCCGGTACGACCATGTTGAATCAATTGCTCAGCAACCAGATTGATGGATCTTTGAATAACCTGTATCTGCGTGTACACGAGGGAGAGAAAATCAGCTCGTTCCCACTGCTGGGTGTGCGTTCGAACAGCAAAGTGATCACAAGCAAAGCGCAATCCGGAAATCAACTGATCTGGGAAGGTACAGTACAGCTTGAAGGCAAAGAACAAGGCATTGGCTATCAGGTTGTGTTTACAGCCACAACGCAAGGCGTCTGGTTCTGGGATGTGAAGCTTACAGGACAGCAACATCACGTTGACGTGGTATATGGACAAGATGTAGGTCTTGCTGATCCAGGTGCAGTACGCAGCAATGAAGCCTATCTGTCGCAGTATATTGACCATACGGTGTTCGAGGATGAAGCGAAGGGATATGTGGTATGTTCCCGTCAAAACCAGCCTCAGGGTGGTGCTTTCCCTTACATGCAACAAGGTTCTTTGACTAAGGCAGTTGGTTACTCTACAGACGGATTCCAATTCTTCGGTCTGTCCTACAAGGAAACGAACCAGCCTGAGAGCCTGAGCCATAATACACTGGCAAATGAGACATACCAGTATGAATTTGCCTACACAGCATTGCAATCGGAGCGCGTAAACCTGGATGGGGAAGCCCAAGTGGTCTTCTACGGACTGGCCAAAGCAGATCATCCGTCCGGAATTTCCGCTCTGGAATTCGGGGATGAAGTGACTGCAGCATGGAACGAAGTACAAGCATTGACTGCTCAGCAAGGCGAGACGTTGGAACAGGTGAAACTGTCATCCTTCTTGGGTGAACCGCTTGCTGCGCTTGATTTGACGCAAGATGAAATTAATGATCTGTTCCCTGACCGTCATCAGGAAGAACGTAGCGGTGATTCGCTGTTATCCTTCTTCACAGGCAGTTATGAACATATTGTCCTGAAAGCTAAAGAATTGCTCGTAGAGCGTCCGCACGGCCATATCCTGATGAGTGGTGGCAATGTGCAGCTTGGTGCGCAGGTTATTACGACGACATCGTATATGTACGGTATTTTCAACTCACAACTCGTAATTGGTAACACCAATTTTAATAAAATGATCAGTAATGCCCGCAACGCATTGAACGTGCCGAAGACGGCTGGACAACGCATTTATGTGGAAATGGACGCACAATATCGTCTGCTGACGATGCCTTCCCTGTTCGAGATTGGCTTCAACTATGTACGTTGGATCTACAAAACCGAATCGGATACCATTATCGTGACCAACTACACCGGAGCACACACCACTGAAGTGAGCATGAACGTACGCTCGACAAGTGGCAAAGCATATCGTTACCTGGTAACCAACCAAATTACGATGAATGTAAATGAATACGAGTACCCGCTGCATATGACGCAAGATGGCAACACGCTGATCTTCAAGGCTGATCCGCAAGCGATTAGTGCCGGAACGTATCCTGACCTGCAATACCGCATGTCGGTGGATGGCGCAGCCGTAAATGTTGGAGACGAAACGTTGCTGGCGAGTGGCATCCGCAGTGGATCTGCATCGCTAGTTACACTTAGTCTGGAAGAAAGTGCAGAATGGACGCTGAAGGTACAAGGCGTATTGGAAGGTCAAGCTAAAGAAGCAGAAGGTTCTGTAACAGCAGGCTCCAGCCTTACTTTTGAAGAGGAAGTTCAGGCGTACCGCGAATTCTTCGCAGGCGTAATGAACGGTTTCCGTTTGTCTCGTGGTGAAGGGCAAAGTGCAGAGGATCTGTTCAAAGTAAATGCGCTGGCTTGGTGGTACACACACAACATGCTGGTTCACTACTCCGTGCCTCACGGATTGGAACAGTATGGCGGCGCGGCATGGGGTACACGGGATGTGTGCCAAGGTCCGGTTGAATACTTCATGGCAACGCAAAAATATGAGCAGGTTCGCGATATCATCAAAATGGTATATACCCACCAATATGAAGATGATGGCAACTGGCCGCAATGGTTCATGTTTGATAAGTATTTTGCCATTCAGCAGGAAGAGAGCCACGGTGATATCATCGTATGGCCGCTGAAAGTGCTGGCGGACTACCTGACAGCGACTCGTGACTATGCGATTCTGGATGAGAAAGTACCATATACTGTAAAGCACAGCTTCGGATTCACGGAAGAAACGGCAACTGTATTGGATCACGCGAAAAAAGAGATCGAATATATCCGTTCACACTTCCTGCATGATACGTTCCTGTCTTCCTACGGAGATGGCGACTGGGATGATACGCTCCAGCCAGCCAATGCACAGCTCAAACAATATATGGTGAGCAGCTGGACCGTTGCTTTGACTTATCAGTCCGTGAATGTGCTCGCACAGGCGCTGCAACATAAAGACGCTGCATTTGCACAGGAGCTGGACGTTCTGGCTCAAGGCATCCGTGAAGACTTTAATCGTTACATGCTGGGTACAGATGTGATCCCAGGTTTCGTATACATGGAAGAAGCGGATCAGGCCAAGCTGATGCTTCACCCAACAGATACGGAGACAGGCATTCAATATCGCCTTCTGCCGATGACGCGCAGCATGATCGGTGAATTGCTGAATGCAGAACAGGCAGAGTCGCATTACGCATTGATTCGTGAGCAGTTCCTGTGTCCGGATGGCGTGCGTCTGATGAATCGTCCGGCTCAATATGCAGGCGGTGTGAGCAGCCACTTCAAACGGGCAGAGCAAGCGTCCAACTTCGGTAGGGAAATTGGTCTGCAATATGTACACGCCCATATCCGTTACGTGGAAGCGATGGCTAAGCTCGGTAAGACGGATCAGGTGTGGAATGGTCTTGCCATGATTAACCCGGTTGGCATCGGCGAAGTTGTACCTAATGCAGAGATTCGTCAGGCGAACGCGTATTTCAGCAGTTCCGACGGCAAGTTCAACACGCGCTACGAGGCGCAGGAGCACTTTGATCAACTACGCAAAGGAACAGTACAGGTGAAAGGTGGATGGAGAATCTACTCCAGCGGCCCTGGAATCTACATGAACCAACTGATCTCCAACGCACTTGGCATTCGTCAGGAAGGCGGAGATCTGGTTATTGACCCGGTACTGCCGGCTGAGCTGAATGGCATGCAATTCGAATTCGAATATGCAGGAGAGCCAGTAACCTTTATCTACCATCTGAACGAAGGTTCGGTTAACCGTGTAACGGTAAATGGCAAGGACATCCGCACCGAGCAAACGGCGAACCGTTACCGTCAAGGTGGGGCTCGTATCTCGCTGGATGAGTTCAAACAAGCGCGTAATGCTTCGGAGCGCACGATTGTTGAAATTTATATGTAAATTTAATACAAGCTCGATGTTTCACTAGAGTGGAAGGTCATCCTCCTTAACAGGCAGGGTGACCTTTTTTTTATTTGAGAAGGATTCATTGGCGGGTCAGAGGAACTTGTTACGGTGGGATGATCATTCTAACGCAAAGGAACGGCCAGTACCGTGTGCAGAAGCGCATTATGGCGTATATGCTTCGTCACATAGCCTGCGCCCTCCAGCGAGCCGCACAGCCCGTCCAGCAGTGGGAAATGGCGTTCCCTTATCGTTTGCAGCTGGTCCTCATGACCTGCTGCCTCAGCCTGTTGGATATACGCCTGTCGGTGAGCTGCATCAGCAAACATCAGATCTGTCAGGCAGATCCGTCCACGTGCAGTTAACACCCGCTGCATTTCCTGTAAAGCCAGTAGCTGCTGGTCTGGGCTCAGGTGGTGGAAGGCGAAGCTGGATACAACAAAATCGAAGGAATGGTCGGCGAAAGGCAGCGCCAGAAAGTTGCCAAGCTTCACGTGCATCTCTGGATATTTGGTGCGGCATGTACGCAGCATCTCCCGGGATTGATCGATGGCGGTCATTGCTGCGCCGCGCTCTAACAGTTTGCCTGCCAAATTCCCCGTGCCTGTACCGATATCGATTCCTTTTTCGCCGGGCACAGGAGATATCCAGCTTGCCGTCTGCTCCAGCGCCTCGTCATAGTTGTTATATATATTGAAAGGTGCTGTACCTACTCCTACTCCGCATTCTTTCAATCCTGATCCTGCATCTTCTGGATACGTTGCATCGCTGTTTGGTCTGTGTGCTGTCAGGCTATTTTTCTTCTGACTGCGAACTTCATCGCCATAATGATCTGGTCCTCCTTCTCGATCTGACTCAACCGTTGCTTGCATGGCTCCAGGCCCCGAATCAATGCTGCCCTTAGAAGCAGTTTGACCGGTCATACGGCCATTCGCCGCCTGCACCCGCTGATCGTGGATGGCCGCCTGCGTATCGTAGTTCCAGCGATCATGCCAGTTCTGACGGGCTTCCCTGAGGCGGCGTGCACTGTCTGCAAGATCATGCAGATGGCTGACATCCAGTGGCCCCTCCTGGCGGTTGAGATCAATCATGCGCTGGGTTGTATCCAGCATGCGTTTGAGCTCGACCCACTGGGCATACATGACTGCCTGCTGCAGCTCCAGATATTCTTCCAGCCGCTGCTGATTGCCCTGGTCAATCTCTCCAAGTGCTTGGGTAATATCCTGAAGTGACATTCCAATCTCACGCAGGGCTGTAATGGTTTGCAGCCGCCAGATATCATTCTCGGTATATGTACGGTATCCGTTATTTGTCTGTTTGACGGGGGAGATCAGTCCTTTTTCCTCATAGAAGCGAATGGCTCTCGCCGATATGCCGAGTCTGTCCGCGGCTTCCTTGATGTTCATTACATACACCTCCTTATCGAATCAGTATAAACGATGACGTTACGTGAAGGTTAAGCATGAATTTCATTCTACACAGTGAAATTTTAGTCAAACCTGAGGCTATGCTACAATATAAGGCAAAGGAGCATTTTGCACGTATTCAGCTGCAAAATGTCGAAATGAGTAAGGAACAAGCCATTTTTCTAACGCTGCTTTGCGCAGTGTTATCGACTATTGCACGAAAGGTTGAATTTTTATGCTTATCAGCCATACGTATACCATTCGGCCATCCGAAATCAAGGATGCTGCCCAACTAATGGAACTGGATGCACTGGTATGGGATAAGCATACCTCTCCGGCCCCGTTTCAGTGGCGATCCAGACAACAATATTTGCAGCATTGTCCGCCAGGAAGTCAGCTGATTGCCGTTCAGGGAGAGCGGGTATGTGGTTATGTGGGCTTTTATCTGCCAACAGGAATGCCCGTTAACCGCCATGTATACGAGATTAATATCGCCGTTCATCCCCATGATCGACGCTGTGGTATTGCTACAGCCCTGATGGATGCGATGAAACAGCATGCCTTTGAACAAGGGATCATCAAACTTAGGTTGCGGGTGTTATCCAGCAATCCAGGGGCGATTGCTTTTTATACACAGTGCGGATTTGTAACGGAAGGCAGACTGGTGTCGGAATTTTATATCGCAGGCAAGTATGTGGACGATATTCTAATGAGTTACTTCATCCGGGCCAACGGATAGAACAGAGTCGAAGGAGGAACAACAATGGACATGGGACTTCGGGGTAAAAAGGCGCTGGTGCTTGCATCCAGTCGAGGACTGGGCAAAGCGGTAGCCGCTCAATTGGCGGCAGAAGGCGCTGATGTCATGCTCGCCAGCCGGAGCGAAGAGAAGCTTGCAGCGGTGAAGCAGGAGCTGCTGGCGCTCGGTGGTGGCGGACGTATCGAATATTGTGCCACCGATGTGACAAGCAAGGAGGATATTGATGCCCTGATTCGCAAGACAGGCGAACAGTTTGGGCAGATTGATATTTTGGTGAACAATTCAGGCGGTCCGCCTTCAGGAACATTCGAGTCATTGACGGATGAAGATTGGGAACGTGCATTTGAGTTAAATGTACTCAGCTATGTCAGACTGATTCGCGGTGCACTTCCTTACATGAAGGAGAACGGCGGACATATCGTGAACATTGCCTCCACCTCTGTGAAGCAGCCGATTCCAGGTCTGATTCTGTCCAATACGTTCCGTACGGGTGTGTTCGGATTGGCCAAAACCTTGTCACAGGAACTTGCGCCATATGGCATTCTGATCAATACGGTTGCACCGGGTAGAATCGGGACGGATCGGATACATGAACTGGACGCAGCGCGTGCAGAGCAGAACGGAATAAGTGAGGAAGAGGTTGCCGAGCAATTCCGTAAGGAAATTCCACTGGGACGTTATGGTCAACCCGAGGAGTTCGCCAAAGCGGTTGTGTTCCTCTTATCAGGAGCGAATACGTACATTACAGGTACATCTCTTGTGGTGGACGGTGGCATGGTACGTGCGCTCTAAGAAGAAGTTGGATCTAGAGATTCGAATCTATATGGATGCATAAATGCGCAAATAAGATAAGCCCCTCCTTATTCTCCACGTGTTGTGGAGGAGGAGGGGCTTTAAGAGTTGATGCCATTGTGAGGACCATATTTCGCAATAGAAAAGGCCCTCCAACCATTCAAATTATGTAAGTCTAATTCAGCGCAAAAGTTCCCATTCATGCTGCAGCATGCCATACACCGCATGGTTAACATAGCCCTTAGGCAGCTTCTCAGCCTGACGAATAACGCCTTCAAGGACGAATCCAAGCCGTTCAGGGATGGCCCGGCTTCGCTTGTTGTTGGTTGCTGAACGAATCTCGACACGGTTCAGATCCAGAGTGACGAGAGCGTAGTCCACCAGAACACGGCATGCGCTGGTCATCAGGCCTTGACCTTCAAAACCTTTGCCAAGCCAGTATCCGATGCTTACCGAGCGGTTGGTCCAGTTGATTTCGTGGAAGCCGATGATGCCTGCAAGTTCACCTTTCAGCCAGACACCTGCGGTGAAACCGCCGTTGTCCGCGCCCTGTTTCAGTGCATTGCTGATAAAATTCGAAGTGTGCTCAATCTCGGTCACGTTGTCCACCCACGGTAACCAATGTCTCAACTGATCCCGCGAGCGGTCCGTGAGTTCGAACAACGGTTTGGTGTGCTCCATGGCAAGTGGGCGGAGTTCGGTATATTCATCCAATGAATAGGTAAACATGAGTGCAACCTTCTTTCTTTGAAATAATGTATTATCGGGAAGTCTTCGGTAGCTTGCGCTCCAATGCAAACAGGTCTTCTTCCATCGAGGCCATGCGTTGATTCACCGTAGTACGGGCGTCACCCAGTGCCTGATTATATATGAAGGGAGCCAACTGGGTCATGAAAAGATCCAGCACACCCCAGGCTGCCAGATCGCCCAGTTCTTCGCCGCGTTCCTCTTCGAAATACGACTGGATGGTACGTATGGCTTCATCCTGTTGTTCTTTGGACAGTTTTAGCGCGTTCAATGGGAAACCCTCCCTTAAATTCTGTTTTTCTATCATGCTACATGATTCGCGCGAACCCGTCAAAATGGTTTTGGGCCTATCTTGTGTGTAACTGATCCTGATTTTGGGGCGTTATTTATTGAACTCCTCCCTCGTTAAAGGTATATTTAAATGAAACGCGTACGAAACTTTCCAAGAAAATAGATTTTTTCAGGAAATGACTTCGTTATAAAGGAATTTTAGCCGGAATTGCTGCAATTCCTGAAAGCTCCAATCAATTCATGAAAGGTTTGATACCTGTGGACAATCGTACAACCCCACCTAACTTTATCAAAAATATTATTACCGAAGATCTCCGGTCAGGGAAAGTCCAGGAAGTCATTACCCGTTTTCCTCCGGAACCGAACGGTTATCTGCATATCGGCCATGCCAAAGCGATCTGGATTAACTTTGCGCTAGGCGGCGAATTTGGCGGCAAAACAAATCTGCGCTTCGATGACACGAATCCGGTCAAGGAAGATGTAGAGTATGTCCAATCGATTCAGGAAGACGTGAAATGGCTCGGCTATGAGTGGAGCGAGAAACGTTTTGCTTCCGATTATTTTGATGAAATGTACAGACGCGCGGTCTTGCTGATCCAAAAAGGCAAAGCTTACATCGACGATCAAAGCGCCGACGAAATCCGTGCTATGCGTGGAACGCTCACCGAGCCGGGCAAGAACAGCCCATACCGTGACCGTCCGGTAGAAGAGAACCTTGACCTGTTCACACGGATGCGTGCAGGCGAGTTCCAGAACGGTGAGAAAGTGCTGCGAGCCAAGATTGATATGGCTTCACCGAACATCAATCTGCGTGATCCGGTCATTTACCGTATTGCTCATGCACATCATCATAATACGGGCGACAAATGGTGCATCTATCCGATGTACGCATTTGCACATCCACTTGAAGATGCCATTGAAGGAGTAACCCACTCCCTCTGCTCCCTGGAGTTTGAGGACCAACGACCATTCTATGATTGGGTTATTGCCGAATGTGAGATGGAGAACCAACCACATCAATATGAGTTTGGGCGCCTGAACCTGTCGCAAATGGTGACAAGTAAACGGAAGCTGAAACTGCTCGTGGATGAAGGCCATGTGGATGGATGGGATGATCCGCGCATGCCAACGATTTCGGGTCTGCGCCGCCGGGGATATACACCGGAAGCCATTCGTGATTTCGTATTCGAAACAGGCATTTCCAAAAGCCAAGGGGTTATCGATCTGCAAACGCTGGAGCACTTTGTCCGTGAAGATCTAAAGCTGAAAGCTCCGCGTACGATGGCTGTCCTGCATCCTCTCAAAGTGGTCATTACCAACTATCCTGAAGGGCAAGTCGAATGGCTCGAAGCGGAGAACAATGTGGAGAACCCTGAGATGGGCAATCGCCAAATTCCGTTCTCTCGTGAGATTTATATTGAACAAGACGATTTCATGGAAAATCCGCCGAACAAATATTTCCGTTTGTTCCCGGGCAACGAAGTTCGTCTGAAACATGCGTATTTCATCAAGTGTAACGATGTAATTAAGGATGCAGAAGGCAATGTGACTGAAATCCATTGTACCTATGACGTGGAAACGAAGAGTGGCAGTGGCTTCACTGGCCGTAAAGTTAAAGGGACCATCCACTGGGTAGAAGCGACTCAAGCGGTACCGGCTGAATTCCGTCTGTATGAACCTCTGATCTCCGCAGAAGCACCGGAAGCCGATACCGAGCCAGAAGTGGCCGTGGCAGGCGCTGAGGTGGAGGTTGTGGAAGAGCAGCCGGAGAAAACGTTCCTGGATCAATTGAATCCAAACTCTCTTGAAGTGGTTCAAGGGTTTGTGGAGCAAGAGATGAAGGAAGCGAAAGCACAGGATAAATTCCAGTTCTTCCGTCACGGTTACTTCAGCGTTGATCCCAAACATTCCGAGCCAGGCCGTCCGGTATTTAACCGGGTTGTATCCCTGAAAAGCTCGTTCCAACTGCCGAAGGCATAAGGTCGATGGATGAAATTAAGGTTGTTCATCAGTGTGCTGGTAAGCAGCCAAGTTATTAGTTAAATGAAGGGCATCCTTCGTCATGATTCATGGCGAAGGATGCCCTTTTGTTTTTCAGGTACAGTCAGGTTCAGTTTTAGACTGAGCCTACAATACGGCATGAACATGAGAACAAGCGTATCTGTGCGTATGAGGTAAGAATCTAACGAACCGAGAACACGCTATTCAAGTGTATTCGGGCGTTCCAGCAACGTAACGAATCGTAGACACCTTATTTCCTCGTTTGGCCTGTCTTTATTGGATTTTTAGCGTCTCTTATGCGAAATAACGTGGATGAGATTCCTTAGCTTTAGAATTTCGTGAAATTGCTGTAAATAAGGCGTCTAAGGTTCGTTAGGGGCGACAAACGCATGGAGACGCCTTTCTTTTTACTACTACTATTCTTAATCTTTTGTTTGATTGTTTGAACTTTATTTACACCATAACGGAGAGGACAGAATAAAGCTGGAGAAGCGTAGCGTTCGCCTTTATCCCTGGATTTTACCCTTTGAAAAAGGGAATCCAAAAAAATCCGGGGATAACAGCGATCGAAAGATTGTTCTGTCCTCGTAGTGCTCCAGTGTAAATCTTGAAAGGTTCAACCTTTGCCAACAAAAGATTACCTTTCACCCATTTCCGTCAACACAGTTGGCTGATAGCCATTGCGGCGGTTCGAGAACCACATGATTGCAAAACCAACGGCACCAATCAGGGAGAAGAATACCCCGATGTTATACATCACTTCAGCACCGAAGCTCTGGAACAGCCAGCCGCCGAACAGGCCGGCAATGACACCGGATATGCCGCCCCAGGCCATCGTATACACCGCCTGACCAGAGGAGCGATACGGCCTTGGAATGAACAGCATCGTCAGTTGGGTACCTACATAGAAATACCCGCCGAACGTAATGGAGTGCATGAGCTGAATTAACACAATCTCTAACGGGTTGTTCGCTAAGGCCATGAGCTCCCAGCGGATGGCGAACAACAGACTGATCAGGACAAGCGATGAGAGAAGCATGCTCATTTTGCGTTTAAGAAAACGGTCCAGGAGCAAGAATACACCCACTTCAAGGATGGATGATGTGAAGATGGCCCAGCCAACCATCTGTTTATCGCCACCCATTTCCACGATGTATAATGACATAAATGTACTGTTCATGGCGTTAGGTACGGAAACGAGCACCCCAAGCCCGATAAAGATCATAAAGTAAGGATTGAACATCACCCTGCCGAAACGTCGAAAGCTCACTACAGGTGTATCTGAAGCGATTGGCTGTCTGGGTAGAAACAAGGCAAAGATAAAGGCAATGACAATCATAAAGGCAAAGACAATCGATACACTGCCCGCTCCCAAGCGGTCAATCAGCGGTCCGGCAGCCACCGCGGTTAGAGCCCAGCCGAGTGATCCCCATAGCCGAAACGTACCGAATTTCTGAGTCGTGCCATCGATATAACCGAGAATCAGGCTGTTGGTCTGGGCGAATAACGGACTTTGAAAGAAATAAAAAAAGATCATGGCTGCGTAGATCCAGGCATACGTAGGTGCATAAAATACGGCCTGAGCAAGCACAAAGGTGCCACCCATCATCATCATCAGAATAATGCGAATATTGCGTGATTTATCGCTCCAGAAGCCCCAGAACGGATTAGCAAACAAGGAGACAAACGGACCAATCGCCATCAGACTGCCAATCTCCAATTTGGTCATTCCGATTTCCTGCAAATACAACTGAAGAAAACCGGCGAAGATTGAAATGGCTCCATAAATGAAAAAATTATATAGCTTCAGCGAAACCAAAGAGGGATTGCCTCTTCCGGGTGCAGATCTGTCCAATTAGAGCCATTCCTTTCAGAATCATATTCTTCAATGTATCATTTGTTGAAAGGGTATTCAATGTATAGAATAAGTTTATTGAACGAGGAGGATGACCATGAGCACGATGGAATGGACAGGTATTATACTGGCAGGTGGCTTATCCCGTCGTATGGGTTCCAATAAGGCATTGTTGCAATGGAATGGTTCCAGCGTGCTGGAGCAGATCATTCAAGCGATGGCACCAGTTGTGAATAGTATTATCGTTTCCGCAGGAACCAACACAGCTGTATACAACGCATTGCCCTACAACTGCGTCCAGGATCACTTCCCGGGGAAAGGGCCGCTCGCAGGGCTGCATGCCGCGCTGGATGCCTCGGAGACAGACTGGAACCTCATCTGCGCCTGTGATATGCCGCTGCTAGAGCCTTCCTTTTTCAAAGGGATGAAGTGGCTCGCCGAGTCAGGTCAAGAGCATCATGCCATCGTTCCACGATTGGCAGGACGTGTTCATCCGCTTGCAGGTGCATATCATAAACGTGTTCTCCCCGAACTTGAACAGTGTTTACGCCATGACAGACTGAAAGTAACCCAATGGCTTGAAGAGATCCGCTGCCAATATGTCGACGTCGATGAGCTGGAAAGCGCTGGCGTCCATGAGGTGGCCATTCAGCTTAGTAATATGAATACCCCGGAAGAGTACGAGCATATTCGTAACCGATGTTACGGCCCTTAACCCATAACATTAATTCAATCATTCATTCATTCATTCATGGCCTCTTTTAACATATAGCCCATCTTCCCATTTCTTCCTCATTCTGATTCCGACTCCCAACTCTGGTCCACTGGACCCGATCCGTTGGATAGATCCTGAACGGCGTTGCGATATTGAAGCGGACTCTGGCCTGTCCATCGTTTAAATTGCCGACTGAAGTGCGACAGATGAGTATAACCCAGCTTCCACGCAATTTCGCCCAAAGAGAGCTTCGGCTGTTCGATCAGAACTTTGGCTTCCTGCAGCTTCAGGCTGGACAGGTAGGCGCGTGGAGATTGTCCGTACACCTTGCGGAAGATCTGCAGCCCGTATCCCGGACTGATGCCAAACGAGGATATGATCTGCTCCACTTTGACGGTGGATACATTGCCCTCTTTGATTCGAAGCTGCGTATGGAACGCCTGCTTGATGGCTTCTGCGATGGCCCCTGCATAATGCATGGCTGCGGGAGCTGGAGCATTGGGCGAAGCATCAGAGCGGGTGGTCAGTGGTTCACGGTCGGTCGCCTGGGACAGCAGGGCAAACAATTCAAACATGCGTGCCTGCATGATAAATTTGTCTGTGGAAGTGTATGCCTCCGATGTTCTGATCATGTTCATCCAGTTCTCCAGGACAGGGCGCATTTGCATATTATCTGTGGTGCCTGCCTCATAGATTCGGCTGTGATGTGACATCAGCTTCAGGGTAAATACGGGATCATCCACATTGAAATGAGCACTGAAATACGTCATGCCCTCTGATGATACACATTGGTTCGTATGCTTGAATCCGGGTGGAATCAGCAGAATGGAACCTTCCTCAACCGTATAAGTATACCCATGAATCACACTTTCCTGGGTCCCCTCTATAATCAGCATAATTTCAAAGCCCGGATGGGATTCCTCCGGCATCGCCCAACCGTATGGAACTTGTTGGCTGTGCGCTCCATAGAATTTAATGTTACAGTCGATAATAGGCAGCCAGTGAGCCAGTGTATGATGTGGCATTTCTCGAAGCTGCGATCGGATATCCATGACATTCACCTCGGAAAAGGGTAAAAACAACTCGCCTTGTACAATCGGCACCCGTAGTATACTTCATTATAATCAGTTTAACGCCAACATTGGAAAATGGCAGAACGGAGGGCGTTCGATCAGATTGCAGAGCATCTAACGTACTTCAATAGATATTAATGTAAACGTTATCATATTTCAATTGAATCATTTCGTTTTGTATAAATGCCAAGAGTAACATACTTTGCGATGAAAAGGAGATTTTAACATGGACAAGTTATTGTACGGAGTAGCCTACTATGATGAATATATGCCTTATGAGCGATTGGATAAGGATATCCAGATGATGAAAGATGCAGGCATCAATGTGGTGCGGATTGCGGAATCCACCTGGAGTACGCATGAACCACAGAATGGCGTATTCGACTTCTCCTCAGTAGATCGTGTACTGGATGCCATGCATGCGGCGGGCATTCAGGTTATTGTGGGTACGCCTACGTATGCTGTTCCAACGTGGATGGTGAAGGAGCATCCGGATGTTCTGGCCACAACGGTACAGGGACCGGGGAAATATGGAGCGCGGCAGATCATGGATATCACACATCCAACGTATCTGTTCTATGCGGAACGCATTATTCGCAAGCTGATCTCCCGTGTTAGCAAACACCCTGCCGTGATTGGCTATCAGACGGATAACGAAACGAAGCATTACAACACTGCCGGTGATAACGTACAATTGCAATTCGTCAAATATATGCGTAACAAGTTCAGCTCATTGGATGATCTGAACAAGGAATTGGGTCTCGACTATTGGAGTAACCGTATCAATAGCTGGGAGGACTTCCCGTCTGTTGTCGGTACAATCAACGGCAGTCTGGGAGCTGAATTTGCCAAGTTCCAGCGCCAACTGGTAACCAACTTTCTAGCGTGGCAGGTCGGAATTGTAAATGAGTACAAACAGGAGGGTCAGTTCGTCACCCAGAACTTTGACTTCGACTGGCGTGGATACTCGTACGGCATTCAGGGAGATGTGGACCATTTTGCCGCATCCAAACCTTTTGACATCACCAGTGTGGACATCTACCATCCGTCGCAGGATGATCTGACCGGCATTGAGATTTCATTCGGCGGTGACGTGGCACGTTCCACCAAACAATCGAACTATCTCGTACTGGAGACGGAAGCGCAGGCTTTCTGGCATTGGGTTCCCTACCCGGGACAGCTTCGCCTTCAGGCGTTTAGCCACCTGGCATCGGGAGCAAACATGGTCGCCTATTGGCACTGGCATTCCTTGCATAATTCATTCGAGACGTATTGGAAAGGATTGCTGAGCCATGATTTTGAACCAAATCCGGTCTACAATGAGGCCAAAACGATCGGCCGGGATTTTGCCAGACTTAGCCCACAACTGGTGAATTTGAAGAAAACGAATCGGGTAGCCGTGCTGTTCAGCAATGAGGCGTTGACGTCGATCAAGTGGTTCGGGTTTAATTTTACGAGTGACAAAAAATACAACGACGTTATCCGCTGGATGTATGACGAATTATACAAAATGAATATTGGCTGTGATCTGATTGATCCGTCCGTGGAGAGTTATGAAGGCTATGATGTGATCGTTGTGCCTGCTTTGTACGCAGCTTCCGATGTCTTGCTTGAGAGGCTGAACCAATTCGTACAGGATGGTGGGCATGTCGTTTACTCCTTCAAGAGCGGATTCGCCAATGAGCATATTAAGGTCCGCTCTACCCGCCAGCCTGGACTGATCAGTGAGGCTTGTGGCATCAGTTACAACCTTTTTGTAGAGCCGAAAAATGTTTCGCTTCGAGATGATCCGTTCGAGGTTGGAGAGGAACAGAATCAGATTCACACCTGGATGGAGCTCATCACACCAACAACTGCAGAAGTGCTGGCCTGGTATGATCATCCTCACTGGGGAGAATATGCGGCAATTACCCAGAATACCTATGGCAAGGGCAAAGCAACGTACGTTGGATGTTATACCAGCTCCGCGGTGATACGCAGCGTGCTGGAGCGAGTCATGAAGGAAGCTGGACTATGGGGAACTGATCAGGAATTGGCTTTTCCAATCATCGTGAAGAGCGGCGTGAATGAGCAAGGGAATACGATTCGATATTTCTTTAACTACTCCGATCATGCGACTTCGTTCGTAAATGCCTACGGAGACGGAACGGAACTTCTGGCAGGAACAGCGGTGTCCGGAGAGCAGAATATTGACCTGGAACCTTGGGGTGTGCGCATTATTGAGCAATAATGGGAAATCATAAATGAATTGACAAGTTCATGTTCAATGACTATAAAAAGAATACAAAGACCAAAGCGCCCTCGGCTTCATGCTGGGGCGTTTATCTTATTTTAGCTCATAGCTCAGGAGTGGATGCCTTGTGTTTACCGAATTATACCGGAAGCTTACTGATCCGTTCAAACGCAGCATTCGCAACAAATTAATCCTCACCATGACGTTTCTGGCCATTCTGCCCGTAATCGCCATGACAGTTGTAGCGGCCGAAAATACCCGCTCTTCCATGGAAGAAGAGATCATGGAGACCAACCGTGCGAATATGAATTGGGCCTCTATCTATTTGGGTGAACAATTCGCGCGGATGAACAATCTCATCTATTCCATTCAGATCAGTGATGAGCTGCATCAGTATTTGGCATTAAATCAGGATGCTCCAGCTGCCAGCCGATTCGATGAGCAGAAGGCCGTGTTCAACATGCTGAACAGTGTATATTATTCGGCTGGCAACTATGTATTTGGCGTGGAATTATACCTAAAGGAACTGGACACAATGTTCACCTTCAACTCGATGGAAAGCCGAATCCGATCGGTGCCGGACATTCCTGCGGCATACCATGATCTTTTTGAGCAGCATAAGGACTTTACGATTATGAATGATCCGAATGATCCGGAGAAGTTTCATATGACCCGCAGCATGAACCGTTTCGAGGATCAGGCGCAGATTGGCGCAATCAGTCTGGAAGTCAAGTGGGCCGAATTCAATCAGACGCTGGAATTGCTGGACAGCCGGGGGGATTATGCGGTGTACATCGCGGATAGTACGGGAAGTCCGGTCTATCAGCCAAACAAGGAGATACAGCCTTCAGCAGAGGCACTGGAAAAGCTTGCAGTTACGAAGGACAGTTCCGGTTTCATTCGAACAGCCAAGGAATATGTATTCTATCATGCCATTGATCCGTCAGGGATGCGTCTGATCAAAATTGTCCCTTCCCATGTCATCAATGAGAGTGCACTGGAAACGATGAAATATGGTCTTGTTGTGGGTGGGCTGGCTACCGTGGTTTCGGTGTTGTTGGCAGCATTTGTGGCTTGGCGAACATCCAAACCGATTGTCAGACTGGCGAATTCCATGAAGGGAATCCAGTTGATCAAGGACAAGGAAGTGGTCCGCAGTGGTCGGGTGGATGAGATTGGCCTGCTGGAGAAAAATCTGCATGGTATGGCAAGCCGCATTCGGGAGCATATCCGGGATAACTATCTCATGAATCTGGAGAAACAGACGGCCGAGCTCAAAGCGCTTCAGTCTCAGATTCACCCGCATTTTCTGCAAAATACGCTGCAGATGATCGGAGGTATGGTGTACTCGCAGAAGCCGGCAGACAGTTATAAAGTGATTCGTGCATTAAGTGAGATGTTCCGATATATTGTCAGAGCGCCGGATGGACTCGTGCCATTGCAGTCCGAATTGGACCAGCTGGAGCATTATATGCTCATCCAGAAGCAGCGTTTTGGCAGCAGACTTGAATATAAACTGGAGATTGAAGGCGTGCTCAGTGACTGCTACATTCCGAAGTTGTCCCTGCAGCCGATTGTGGAGAATGCATTTGTCCATGGTCTGGAGAAAAAGCAGGGAGAGTGGAAATTGAACATTCATGTTGTCCGACTAGATCATGAGGTAACCATCCGTATTTCCGATAATGGGGTGGGTGTGGATCAAGAGAGGCTGGCCGAGATGCAATCGAGACTGTCCAAGCTGTCCCGGCAAGGAGACAGAGTATGGAGCTCGGGCACCAGCATTGGCCTGGTCAATGCCGCATCACGCATCGTGATGCACTTTGGGCCTGCATACGGTATGAACATGGAGAGTGGGGAAGGACAGGGAACCCGTGTCACTGTTCGAATTCCTTGCCATACAGGAGGCGAGATCACGTGAACAAGGATCATTATAGAGTGCTAATAGTGGACGACGAGCCATGGAACAGAGATATTTTGCGCAATTTGGGCACGTGGGATGAGCTTGGCATGGTGGTAGCAGGTGAGGCAGAGGATGGCGGAGAGGCGATCCGGCTGGTTGAGCAGCATCAGCCCCATATTATCATTACAGATATGCGTATGCCGGGTAAAGATGGCGTGGAACTGCTCCAGACGCTGAGTGCAAAATATCCGCATATCAAAGTGATTGTGGTCAGCGGTTATGATGATTTTAATTATGCGAAACATGCCATTCGCCACCGTGCCGCTGATTATCTGCTCAAGCCGGTGAATCCCGATGAATTGAATAACGTTCTGGCCAAGTGTAAACGTGAATTGGAAAAGACCGAGTCCGGGCCGGAATCCTGGGAACCTTATCCTTCCGCTTTTTCTGGCGAGTTCTCGCTGTTTCAGCAGCAGGCGCGCTTACGTTTTAACGACTTGAACGTTCAGGGATTGCATGAGCTGTTCGGGCAGCTGGAGCACCGCCTTGATACCAGTGATATCCGAAGACCGCAACAGCTTGGACGGGTCGCATACGAATTGCAGACGCTGCTGGGCGAGCTGTGTGTTTCCAACGGCTTATGCGAGCAACCTGTAGCAGCTGTACTCCCGCCGCCAACGGCTCTGGCGTCCATCACATCGGCAGTGGACTGGATATCAGCGCCTTATTATACTTCGTTGGAGCAGCTGATTGCGCAGCGCAAATTCAAGAACAAGCTGAACCTGGATGAGGTGAAGCAATACATTGAGCAGCACTGCATGGAGATGATTACACTGGAGCAGCTTGCCCAGATCTTTTTTGTCAGCAAAGAATATCTCAGCAAGGTGTTCAAAAAAGAATACGGCGTGAATGTGACCGACTATATTGTCCAGTTACGCATGGCAAGAGCCAGGGAGTGGGTGCTCGATGATCAGATTCCATTCAAACATATTGCCGAGATGACGGGGTATGAGGATGTATCGTACTTTTATCGGGTATTCAAGAAACACTTCGGGATTTCGCCTGGAGAGATGCGAAAGGGACAACCTCGTAAATCAGATAACAGCCCCAAATAATTCGTTCACAGACAGTTTACTTATTGGATTAAGGTTTAAAATAATCCAATAAACGAGTCTAATAATGTCCAATGAAGCGCTTTCATTTCGTGATATATAATGATCCTATGAAAGACAAACCAGTTACACCGGGAGGTCATAAGAGATGAAAGTATGGAAAAGCGTAGCAAGTGCGGTACTGGTGAGTGTTCTGCTCGCAGGCTGCGGTTCCAATGCGGGTACGGATGGTAAGGAAGAGGGAAATGCATCAGGCAGTACGGTGTCCCTCAAAGTATTCATTGCACAGCCGCGGCTGAAAGAACATTACGATAAATATATAGAACAGTTCAAAGCCAAGGAGAAAGCCGAAAAGAATATTGAGGTCAACGTACAACTGGAGATGCCGCCAGCAGATAATGCGCCGCAGATTCTGAAAACACGACTTGCCTCCAATGATGCACCGGACGTGTTCGCACTTCATGCGGTCAATGAAATCCCACCGTTCAGCAAAGCAGGTTATCTGGAAGACCTGTCGGGTCAGCCTTTTGTCGATAAATTACTGGATTCCGTTAAGCCTTCCGTAACAGATGCGTCGGGCAAAGTCGTGGCCGTTCCTTTGGAAACGTTATCTTGGGGATACCTGTACAATAAGGATATTTTCAAAGAGCAGGGGCTAGAGGTTCCAACCACTTTGACGGAAATGAAAGCAGTCGTGGAAAAGCTGAAAGCAGCCAACATCACACCGTTTGAACTTTCGTACAAAGAGGCCTGGATTCCGCAACTGTTCTTGCCACTTACCGTAGGTGCACTGACTCAGTCAGAGCATAAAGACTTCTTGGATAAGATGAATCAGGATCAAGGTTCCTTCTCGGATATGAAAGCCTTGTTCGACATCTTCGATCTCGTCAATGCCAATGGAACGGAGAAAGCGCTTGAAGTGGGCGGCGATGATGGTTCAGCAGCCTTTGCAACAGGCAAAGCAGCAATGTGGATTCAAGGACCTTGGTTCGCGGAAACCATCCTGAAGTCCAATCCGGATATCAACTTCGGCGTAGCTCCACTGCCGATCAATGACAACCCGGATGATACCAAAATCAACCTGAGCACATCGACTTCACTGGCGGTATCTTCCTCCAGCAAAAACAAAGAAGTGGCGCTCGACTTCGTAAACTATATTCTCGATGACAAGGATTCAAGTGCATTCTACGAAGCACTGAAATTCAATCCGGTTGCCAAAATTCATGACTTCAAAAGTTTCCCTTGGGTAGACGATGCCCTGAAATATGTGAATGAAGGCAAAGCGTATCAAGATCCATCCATTCCTCAAGCGGTTAAAGATGAATCAGGCAAAGCGCTGCAAGGTTACTACTCCGGACAACTGAACCAGCAGCAGGTGATCGATGCGCTCGACAAGGCGTGGAAATCCTACAACAAAGTCAACAAGTAAGCAGATGAAACGGCTGGCAGAACGGTCTTCGTTCCCCCGTTTCCGCGAGTCTGCTTATAGTGAAAAGGGGGAGAACCAATGGCTACGAATGTATTCAAGAAGTATCTGTCGCTGCTAGCGTTCACTGCGCCTGCCTTTGTCATCTATGCGATTTTCCTGCTGTATCCCACATTTAGCGGTTTGTTCTACAGCTTGACGGACTGGAATGGTCTGAACCGGGATTACAGTTTTATCGGTCTGGGAAACTTCGTGGAGCTGTTCAAGGAAGATCCCGACTTTCTGAATTCCCTGTGGTTCACGTTAAAATATGTGGTGTTTATGCTGGTACTGCAAAACGGAATTGCCTTGCTGCTCGCCGTGTTCATTGAGACACGGACGCGCAGCAAGGGGTTATTCCGGACCCTGTTTTTCATGCCGAACATGATCAGTACAATCATCAGCGCCTTTATGTGGACATTCATCTTCTCCCAGGTGCTGCCGCAGCTGGCCGAGAAGTTGGCGGTCTCCTTTTTGGACCAACAGTGGCTGGGTGATCCGAAATTTTCATTCTACTCCATTCTGATCGTATCGCTCTGGAATGGTGTGGGGTATATGATGATCATCTATCTGGCAGCACTCCAGGGTGTGCCGAAGAGTCTGAAGGAAGCGGCTGTTATTGATGGAGCCAATGCGTTCCAGGTACTTCGTAATGTCGTATTGCCGATGATTACTCATGCCGTGACAATTTGTTTCTTCCTGACACTGAACGGTGCCTTCAAAGTATTTGAAGTTGTGTACGGTCTGACAGGTGGCGGTCCAGGCAGAGCCACTCAGGTCATTACGATGAATATTTATGAAGAGGCATTCTCCAACAATTTTAGATACGGATATGCCAGTGCCAAGTCGGTTGTGTTATTCGTCATCGTGCTCATCTTCACGCTCATTCAGATTACGGTGATGAAGAAGAAAGAGGTGGAAGCATGAGGATGCAACGAATTAACAGCTACCTGATTCGACTTCTGCTGGTGCTGGGCTCCCTCGTCGCAATGCTGCCAATCTACATGGCGATTGTGAACTCATTCAAAACACAAGGCGAAATGTTCCAGTCTTTTATAGCTCTCCCAACGACATTTCATTGGGAAAACTATTCCGATGCGTTTAACAAAATCAACCTGCTGGGCAGTTCATTGAACTCGGCGATTGTATCCTTCCTGGGGATTGGCGGTATTGTATTCTGCGCTTCATTGGCCGGATACAAGCTGTCGCGTACTTCAGGCAGATTGAGCAACCTGATCTTCTTCCTGTTCGTGGCATCCATGCTCGTTCCTTTTCACTCGATCATGATTCCGCTGACACGGGTTGCCAAAGGACTTCATGTCCAAGGAAGCACATACGGATTGGCCCTGATCTATATCGGACTTGGTGTGAACATGGCGATCTTCCTGTATCACGGGTTTGTTAAGTCCATCCCGCGTGAATTGGAAGAGTCGGCACAGATGGATGGATGTAATGAGTTCCAGACGTTCTTCCAGATCATCTTCCCATTGTTGCTGCCAATTACGGTCACCATCGCCATCTTGGACTTCCTGTGGATCTGGAATGACTTCCTGCTGCCACTGCTCATGCTGACGGATGTGAATCGTTATACGCTGATTCTGTCCACGAACATGCTGTTTGGCGAGTACAATAAGGAATGGCCGTTGATCCTGTCCTCTCTGGTACTGACTGCGATTCCAGTGGTTCTCATCTATGCGTTCTTCCAAAAGTTCATCATGGAGGGTATTGCAGAAGGTGCGGTAAAAGGGTAAAGAAAACCTACTTGCGATCAAGACGAGACGTATCTGTCTTATGAATACAAAAACTCAAAAGAAACGCCTTGATCTGAGGGATGATATTCCTTCCGGTCAAGGCGGTTTTTTATTTCATGATGACATCAGCTTGTTGACTGCCTGTGCCAGAAAGTGAAGACCACGCTCCATCTCATCCGGTGAAGCGTAGGCATAGGACAGACGAATGTGCTCTGCATCCAGGCGGTCATAGAGATAACCCGGATGAATCAGCACATGATTCTCCAGACAGGCATGGAACAGTTCGCGAATGGATAGAGGACTGGCGGTAAATCGGAGCCAGATATAAAAGCCTCCGGCAGGTATGCTCCACTCGGCGAGTTCACCGAAATTGCGTTGCAGAAGCTCAAGCATAAAGTCCCTGCGTCTGCGCAGTTCTGGCCGCAGGCGATCCATATGCTGCTTGTGGTATCCATCGGCAAACCAGAGTGCAGCAGCCTCCTGAGCGAGGGAGCTGGTGCCATAATCCGTCTGCATCTTGATGTCTGCGAGGCGACGGATGACCGGCTCCGGCCCAACCAGCCAGCCGAGGCGCAGACCTGGGCTGACCGCCTTGGACAAGGTGCCCATGTGCAGCACCCTTCCTTCTTTATCACGCGCCTTCAGCGATGGCGGCGGGGGCTCGACCAGCCACAGGTCGCTGTAGGCGGCATCCTCCAATATGGAGATGCCGGTGTTCCGCGCTGTGGCGAGCAGTTCTTCCCGGCGGCTGTCACTCATGACGGAGCCGGTAGGATTGTGGAAGCTCGGAATCGTATAGAGCAGCGAGATGCTGTCCCTGTTTGCATTGTTCTGTACGGCATCTTCCAGACGCGGAGTGTGTAATCCTTGGGCATCCATCGGAATGCCACTCATTTTCAATCCGGCGGATTGGAAGGCATGAATGGAATACAGATAAGACGGTTTCTCCAGCAGGACTGCCGATCCGCGGGGCAGAAGCCCAACTGAAATAAGATGCAGTGCCTGGAGAGAGCCGGATACGATCAGAATGGAGTCAGGGGAGGCTTGGATGCACTTTGCTTGCAAGTAAACGGACAAAGCCTGTCGGAGCTCCAGACTACCCTGAGGTTCGAGGTAGTTTAGTGTACGAGAACGACTGGATAGAGCATGGAGGATGTCGTTAAAAGCCTCCTGGGGCATCAGCTCAGGTGCAAGCTCACCTGTACCCAGCCTGATGATGCCTGGCTGGAACTCAGCCCGGTTAATCTGCTGTACCTCTGGCAGATTGGGATAATACCAGCCTTCTTCGATGGCTTCCTCCCAGTTGGGTAGAGCTCCGTGAGCCAGCGCATGCCAGCCGGAGCCGCAGACATAGGTTCCGCCACCATGTCTTCCTTCAATCATGCCTGCGGCCGCGAGGTTTTCCAGTGCAGTAACCAGCGTACTGCGATTCACACCCATGGATTGAGCCAATGTTCGTTGTGAAGGAAGCCGATATCCAGCTGTCCATTCCCCGGCAGTAATTTTCTCGCTGATATAGACTTCAATCTGTCGGTACAGAGGTAAGGAATGGGAGGGGTCCGGCTTCCAGCTGCCCCCCTGTCGTGAATCGGAACGATTCATAGGCAGGTTTGCCTCCTTTATAGAATGAGTGATGGGATATACGTTTTCTCTTATTTTGAACACTATATCATTTGGTTGGGTCCAATGCCATCCAAGTGGTTGGTTACGCCTGACGTTATCTCTACTACTATGGAGACATGTCTAAGGGGGATGAACGATGGGGGTAATTATTCACGCGGTGGTGCTGGCGTTTGGCCTGATTTTGCCACTTGGTGTACAAAATGTGTTTATTTTTAATCAGGGCATGAGTCAGCGAAGTTATGCGCGGGCGCTGCCAGCTATAGTAACCGCAGGACTCAGTGATACGTTGTTGATTGGAGCAGCAGTCGGAGGGGTGTCCCTCATTTTGCTGCAATGGCCGCTGCTGGCGAATGTATTGTATGCAGGAGGGAGTGTGTTTTTGCTCTATATGGCATGGAGCATATGGCGGTCATCCGGGACTGCGAATAGTTCAGCAGCAGTGCTGTCTGCGGGAAGACAGATCGCTTTTGCTGCTTCCGTTTCCTTGCTTAACCCGCATGCCCTGCTGGACACAGTAGCCGTAATCGGCACCAGTTCACTTCAATACGAGGGGGTGACACGCTTTTATTTTGCGATAACGGCAGCAGTGGTATCATGGGTATGGTTTCTGGGACTGGCAGGTGCAGGCAGGCTAGTAGGTAGAACAGATCGTACAGGCCGGATTAGTATTTTCTTCAATCGATTGTCCGCTGTAGTCATGGTCGGAATGGCAGGCATGATGCTGTGGAAGCTGATCTTCTCGTAAAAATAGAAAAGAATGAGGCTGTCTCAGAAGGAATTCTGCCTCGCTCCAAGCGCTAACGAACCTACCGTACCTTAAAAGGCGGATCATCAACGTTTGCAAGATTTAACGAACCTCCGTAACGCTATTTCGTCATAACACGTTGTCAAAACCTAAAAATCGACGAAATAACGTCTCTGTGATTCGTTAGATCTCAGATCTGGGCCAATGGAAGCGAATAGCGTGTCTCAGGTTCATTCAAACAAAATAACACGAACAAGGGATGTCCCTGTCATATTCATGACTTATGGGACATCCCTATTGTTTATATGCTGGCCTTATAGTTAATGCGCCAAATGAGTATTCTATCTTATTCTGCCTGCAATAGCATGGATTCAATGAAAGACTTGAGATCCTTGGATGCGTTGTTCAGTTGATCAATCACCTCGCTGAACTCGGTGACGAGTTCGGCCTGCTGGTTGCTGGATTGGGCGATGGATGTAATCTCCTGTTCCATCTGACGAATGGAATGCTGTACTTCCTTCAAGGAGCGTTCAATGTTCACTGTAGCTTCTTTGGTTCCGGTGGATAATTTGCGTACTTCGGTAGCAACAACGCCAAAGCCAGCGCCTGCTTCTCCTGCTCGAGCCGCCTCAATAGCAGCGTTCAGGCCTAGCAGGTTCGTTTGCTCCGAAATTTCACGAATGAATGAAGCCACTTTGGTGACTTCACTGGAATTTTGCACCGCCATCCGTGTGTTGTCCAAAATCTGTGAAGATGAAGCGGTCAGTTGCTGGGATTGAGCCGCTACGGTCTGAACCATATCGGTTAACTTACCGCTGATTTCCCCGATCAATTCGGTGAAGTGCTCCAGTTTTTCCTCGTTTTTGAGTGAAAATCCAATGGCCAATGCGCCTACGATCTGGCCTGCCTCATCGCGAAGCGGGGTAGCCGCCGAGTTAATGGGAGTCCCGTAGTGATGCGCTTCAATACGATTGGCTGAAGTCTCACCATGCATAAGTGCCCGGCGTAGTGTAGGATCTTCAAGCGAGATCGGATCTCCAGCCTTGATACCCAGATCAAGATCTTCGCTCCGTACGTAATACCGGAACTGCTCCATATCGGTAACGGCAATCATCAAATCATTTTCCTTGAGCATGATTTTAAAATACGGGCTTGCTGCAACAAGTGCTTCAACAATATTCAATTGGATCAACTCCTATATATGTGAGCGTATTATCTTGATGTATTGTATATTCATCGTCAGAATTGCGGGATTCTTGAAGGCTTAAAGAGGACATATGGCAGATTAATTTTATTTTCCGATGACAGAACAACCTTCCGATCGCTGTTATCCCCAGATTTTTTCTGATCCAAAAAGCTGCTGAAGACAGAACGTCCTCAGCAGCTTTTGATACAACAATGATTGGTACAATCATGAAGTGAATCGCTCTGATGCACATAAATATGGATGTATTACCCGCCAGATCACGCTTTGCCTATCCACCAATCTGGGACATGCGTCGTACCGTCGGTGTATGGCTTTGCATTTTCTGCTCCAGGGCCAGCGCCATTTCATGGTTCTTCGGTTTGGTGCCAAGTGCCTTAAGGAAGAGTGCCGCCATAGCATCGGGAGCATCTACGTAGCGGCGCACGTTGTATTCATCCGACCAGTACAGACAAGCTTTGATATGTCCGTCTGCTGTCAGGCGGAGACGGTTGCAGTTGTCACAGAAGTGATCACTGACCGGATGGATCAATCCGAATGTCCCTTGTGAACCGGCAATCTTCATGTTTCGTGATGGACCATTACCTGCAGGACCTGCCGTATTTTCCACCGTCCAGCCAGCCTCAGCACATACCTCCGTGACTGCCTCCAGCGGCAAATACGATTTGCGCCATGAGTCCGAAGCCTGCCCAATCGGCATATATTCAATGAAGCGCACATGCAGTGGCTGATCTATGGTCATGGCAATGAAATCTTTGATCTCATCATCATTGATGCCCTTCATTAACACGACATTCAGCTTGATCGGAGCAAGTCCAACTGCCGTGGCGGCTTCAATGCCTTTCAGCACCTTGTTTACATCCCCGCCGCGAGTAATCATGGAGAAACGGCTCGCCTGCAGGGAATCCAGACTGATGTTAATTCGGTTCAGTCCAGCGTCTTTCAAGGCCTGAGCTTGTTTGTCCAGCAGCAATGCATTGGTAGTTAACGCAATATCTTCAATCCCCTCAATGGCCGAGATCATACTTACGAGTTGATGCAGATCTTTCCGTACCAGTGGCTCGCCTCCGGTCAGGCGGACTTTGCGCATCCCCATTGGAGCCAGCACTTTGAGCACCTGGGCGATTTCCTCGTAGCTCATAATTTGGTCATGCGGGGCAAATTCCATGCCTTCTTCGGGCATACAGTACACACAACGCAAATTACAGCGGTCCGTAACAGAAATACGGATGTAGTCATGTATTCTGCCAAAAGAATCCTGGAGCATTTCCATGCAGACCACCCTTTCATTGAATCAGATTGGAAAGCTTCTATATGAAATGAACCGACAATGTACTAAACGAACAGTTGCATCAAATTTTAGCTATTTCTCCAATCCGCGTCAATGATAACGTCAGATAATCGCGTTTTTATCGGGATGGGTCAGTTGGAATTGCCCCACAAGCTGCTGCAAGAAGACCGTGATGGCTTCTACATTGTGCGATGAATGCTGGACGTGCAGCATGTCGTTAATAAGCTCAACCATCTCGGCTTCCACCTCCGAAGACGTGGAACGGTTTTTGTGGCTGATGGCGGCGATATTCTCCATCAATACCACGACCTGATCTACAACCTGTGTTCTTTGGGGTTCTTCAGCCGTAGCACTTTGCAGTAACCGTGAAGCAGCCTGAACAAGCGTGGTGCCTTCAGCCAGCACCTGATCGCCTTCCTTGATGGATTGCGAGGCTGCTCCTGCTGCTACAGATATATTATCCAGAATCTGATGAATATCTTCCGTGGAGGAACGGGATAATTCGGCCAGCTTGCGAATCTCACCAGCAACGACGGCAAATCCGCGTCCATGTTCGCCGACATGGGCTGCTTCAATGGAAGCATTCAGTGCAAGCAGGTTGGTCTGTGCCGAAATTTCATCAATGACAGCAAGTGCGCGGTAGATGTCCTGCATGGTCGCCATAAAGGATAAAATCGTATGGTTGGTGTCAGACACGGCTCCCGAGATCTGGGTCATTTTGTCTCCGATACGCTCCACTTCCTGACGGGCAACGTCAATCTGCTCTGTGGCAGACACTTCAAGCTGCTGTAGAGTGAGGCGCATTTCGTCGGCGGCTACTTTGGCCTGATCCAGGTCCTCTAGCTGCTTGCGTATCCCCTTGATCATGGAGCCAAGTTTGAGATTTACACGTTCGGTTGTACCCTGTGTAGTTTCCGTTGAGGCTCGCATCTGGTGCTGGTTGTTCATCACATCCACGGTGGCAAGCTGTACCTTGAGCATGATTCCTTCCAGAGAGTCGATCATATTGTTGATCCATTTCGCCAGTTCACCTGATTCATCCTGGGCAAAAGCCGACGTGTCCAGACGCTGGGTCAGATCGCCTTTGCCTTCGGCGTTAATCCGAATAAATCGGCTAATGCGGCGCAAATCCTCATGGACCCGTTGAACATGTTTGCGTTGCAGTTGGTTTGCAGTCAGGAATCCATAGATGATATTAAAGGCAGCGATGGCTGCTGCGCTCCATGCACTTCCAGTCAGCGCATATACAAGTGCCGCTCCTGCAATGCCTGACAACAGGATGTACAAGCTGTGCTGCTTGAATTGGCGCCAGCCAATGCTGCGTATCCGATACACTTCCTCCAGATCGCCTTCACACATCATGCCCCACAGATCCGGACAGTGGGGAAGCTGGAACGTGATGCCTTTACCGATAACTGAAATATGACGATAATCCGAATAACCCGGAAATGCTACAAACAGATTGGAGCCATTGCGAATGGTATTCGCTACACCAGGATGAAGTTCGTTGGTGGAAGGATCGGTAAACATCAGTTCCAATTCGGTATGTTCTTTAACAGATACCACGCCCCATTCGGTGGTTACGCCGTCTTTCAGATTCTCCCCATGGGTGAATGTATGATCCTCGAAGCGGCTGCGGGACAGGGCAGTCCCGGGTTGAAGCGTGGGTCGCAGTCTCGACTCAGCCATGAATAGATAATTATCCCCGGAATCGGGGTAGATGTGGCCTGATTCACGCTGGATAAGATCGCCCAAGACATCATTAGGCACGCGATTGCACAGGGAGCCGATGTAACGGCCGTTTTCCATGATCGGTACGATAAACATCAGGGTTACATCATCGTGAAACGTGGAAGAACGTGGTCCAATTTCTAGTGTGAGCGGATCAGAATAAGGTCCAAACAGGCACTTTTGTCCGTTGATATCCGCTTGGGTATACCTCAGTCCTGGCCCAATCAAAGCATTTCCATCTTCGTAGACTTGTCCAATATGTTTCTTATATGTAGAAAATACAACCTGGTTTTGCTCGTTCAGCATAAAAAGCTCAGTACTATCAGTAGCGCGTGCATAACTTGCTGCGAACCATACCTCCAATCCGTGTACATCTTCCGTGCCTTGCAACATACCTTGCGGATGAACAGCTCGTACCTGCTGAAGCAATCGATCCAGATGATTCCACTGCTCCTCAGCCCAATCCATCAAGAGCTGCCGCCGGGTCTCGGCGATGCCCTCAAAGATTTCCTCTACGTCTTGCTTCATACTTGCATTCAACCGATACGACCGCCACAGCGGCCACCCTTTTCTCCATCCCAGCCAATCAAACATACGGACCACCCCGATTTCTGATTTTGAAAATCCTTTGCGAGACTGTTCGGAAACGCGATTATCCAGCCACTATGGGTGGTGGAAGGGAATCAATGACACCGCCTTCATGATCCCAGAACCAGACACCGTATCGGGGCGAGAGTTCACGTCCTTCTATATGAGCATTTTGTAAAATGCTGTTATCAATGTTTATACAAGAAAATCAACAAGAATACGAGGGTATATGTCATATTTTCCGAATATTTATTCAATAAATACAAATGATTATCCGCCTTTATTGAACATGACAAGAATTCTGTGTGAGTGAAGCAGATGTAAGATAACATACACGAAAATTAACATGCTTAGGACTGAGAATCGATATCATTTTACACTGTGTAACATGAACAGGCCCATACTCAAAACAGTCTGTATAATGTAATCCCTGCCCAAAGATATATAGTATTACCTAACAAGCAAAACCTGTTACGTTCGTGTATATAAACCTTCCATTCAGCCTTGGTGTGAAAAGATTGCGAGCTTCCCGCGAAAAGGAGAATGCCCATGTCCTCAATCATCGTCCCCGACACCTGCCATATTGAGCTGGATCACGTGTCCGTTGTATTTGGCAGTGGAGCACAGCAAGTTACCGCCCTGTCCGACGTTTCGTTTCAAATCCATTCCAATGAATTTGTCTCTCTGCTTGGCCCCTCGGGGTGTGGCAAGTCTACACTGCTTCGACTTGTAGCCGATTTGCTCCAGCCAACGACAGGCAGCATCCGGGTTGCCGGGGAAGAACCAGAGCGGGCGCGGTTGCAGCGCCAGTTCGGTATTGTCTTTCAGACACCAGCTCTGTTCGATTGGCGCACGGTACGTCACAATGTGGAGCTTCCCCTGGAGCTGCTCGGCACAAGCCGGAAGGAGTGCCGCCGCTTGAGTGGTGAACTGCTTGAAATGGTCGGGCTGACCCGCTTCGCTGACCATTATCCATGGCAGCTCAGTGGGGGCATGCAGCAGCGTGTTTCCATCGCACGGGCACTGGCGCTTGATCCGCCATTGCTGCTTATGGATGAACCTTTCTCCGCACTGGATGAATTCACGAAGGAGAAGCTGCAACTGGAGCTGCTTGATATTAAGCGATCTACAGGCAAGACATTCCTTTTTGTTACACACAGTATCCCCGAAGCCGTATTTCTATCTGACCGCATCATCGTCCTCTCCGCACACCCTGGTCAGGTGCACTCCATTCATTCCGTTAACCTGCCAGCCGAGCGGGATCGAGAGCTGAGGGAAACCGAAGCCTTTTACTGCATGATGACCACCATCCGCAATTGTTTCTATGAGGAGCGTGATCCAATCCATGTTCCTGCACACCAATAAGCTGGGTTTTCGCTCATGGGTAGTGATCTGGATTTTGTCCGTATTGCTGCTGTGGGAAGGTATCGCCTGGATTCTCCACTTGTTCTTGTCACCCCAGCAGGCAGCATCCCGTCTTCCTTATCTGCACGAGGTTCTCGCAGCCCTGTTTCGTTACTCAGGCACATTGGCTGAACAGGGGGCCGTAACGTTTGGGAATGCAGCAATTGGTTTTGCCGGTGGAACTGTGTTAGGTCTGCTTCTGGCCCTGCTCATGAGTGTGGCGGTTTGGGTGGAACGTACCTTATCCCCGTATGTCATCTCTTCCCAGATGGTTCCCGTAATCGGTCTTGCGCCCATTGTCTATGGCATTATCCATAACGCCGAGTGGGCCCGAATTATAATGGCGGCTTACGTTACGTTCTTCCCGATTATCATCCACACACTCAAAGGATTAAAAAGTGCAGCGCCGGAGCATCTGGAGCTTATGCGTTCCTGTGGAGCTTCCCTGCCTGCGCGTTATATCAAATGTCTGCTGCCTTCTGCGCTGCCGGGTCTGTTTTCGGGTATGAAAATAGCTGCTCCACTCGCAGTCACCTCTTCCATTGTGGTGGAGCTGATGGGAGCCCCGGATGGACTTGGTGTACTAATGGTCAGTTCCTTGTATTACGGCAGTGCCCAAATCGGCATGTTCTGGGCAACCATCATGCTCAGCATTGGCATTGGACTTATCTCGTACCTTGCCATCAGCCTCGCTGAGCGCTGGCTAACCCCATGGCAGCCCGAATTTAGGGCCAAGGGAGGGCGTGCTGCATGATGAATGAACGTGTGATGGTAAGTCGCAAAGGTGAGGAGGGTGCGACTGTCTCTGTCTCTGGCACGGCCTCCATGGGGGAGTCTATCGCGGATTCGGTTAGGGTACCATCTCCTTCAAGTGCGGATATCGATGGACATCAGGGACAAGCCGCACAGAGGCCGCTGGGCAGTAGTGTTCGCAAAAGATCAATTGGATTGCGCCTATTGCCGTGGCTTGCAGGAGCCTTATTTCTAACCCTGTGGCAGCTTCGATTGTTCCATCAGTTATTCTCGCTTGAAAGTTACCAATTGCCTGTTCCGTCAGCGATTGCAGCGTCCATCAGGGAAAATGCAGAGATGCTTTTCCGATATGCGATGTACAGCGGAACCGAGATGCTGGGTGGATTTCTGCTCGGCTCCTTGCTGGGAGCCTTGGCCGCTGCGGGTGCATCCTTCTTTCCGACGAGCGGCAGGGCGGCGGTTGCCGTGATGTCAGCACTGAATGCCGTTCCGATTGTTGCGCTGGCCCCGATTATGAACAACTGGTTCGGGGACGGGATATGGTCCCGTATCGCCGTTGTAGCTGTAATTACGATGGCTGCTATGGCTGTGAGTTTATTCAAGGGATTAACCTCCATTCAGCCGCAATACAGTGATCTGATGGGTGGTCTTGCTGCCAGCAGGATGCAGGTTTTCGTGAAGCTGCGCTGGCCACATGCGCTGCCTTCCCTCTTCGCGGGTCTGAAAATTAATATGTCGACCAGCATTATTGGCGCCATTGTGGGTGAATTTTTCATCGCCTCCCAGGGGCTGGGATACTTGCTCTCGGATCAGATCCGACTGGCAAACATGCCACTTGCCTGGTCCTGTATTGTTATCGCCGCCGCGCTCGGTATTGTGTTGTATGAAGCCGTCGTTCTGGCCGAAAAACGGCTGACCCCGTGGAATCGTGCACATACAGACCCGTAAGCTCATCAAGGTGCCAACCTTCCACAGATCGATTGACTCGTGAAGCAGCGCTTCACAGTACCTGATTGAAAATCCTTATATAAACAGGGGGTTGTTCTGTACATGTACAAAACGTTAAAACCGGGTTTTCTGGTGTGGGTACTGTTGGTCGTTGCGATGCTGGGAGCGTGCTCCGCAAAATCAGAGCCTGTCACTCCTGCTGCTGCCAGCTCGGAGGGAGCGGGAGGGTCAGATCAGCCCTTAACCAAAGTGAAAATTCAGCTTAAATGGGTACCGCAGGCTCAGTTCGCCGGGATATACGCCGCTAAGGAGAAAGGTTTTTTTGCAGATGAAGGTATTGATGCCGAGATTATTCCGGGTGGCCCGGATATCGTGATCGAACAGCAGGTGGTCAACGGCGCAGCCGATGTGGGCATCACCGGGGTGGACAGTTTGCTGGTCAGCCGGGATAACGGTCTTCCGCTCGTCTCCCTCGCCCAGATTTCGCAGAAGAGCAGTTATCGATTGATTGCCAAGAAGTCCGCAGGTATTACCGATCCCGCCCAGATGAAAGGCAAGAAAGTGAGCACATGGTTTGGCAGCCAGCAGTTTCAGGTTCTCGCTTTTATGGAGAAGAACGGCCTTGATCCCAAGAAGGATATTGAACTGGTGAAACAGGGCTTCACGATGGATCAGTTCTTCAACGATCAGGTGGATGTTGCCACGGCGACAATCTATAACGAATATCACGTGGTACTGGAAAGTGGGACGAAGGAGTCCGACCTGGATGTATTCAACATTGAGGATGCCGGGGTAGGCATGCTGGAGGATACGCTGATCGCCAAGAAGGATTGGGTGGACAGTAATAAAGAGCTCGCGGTGAAAGTGACCCGTGCCGTTCTGAAAGGCTGGAACTACGCTATCGACAATCAGAATGAAACGGTGGATATCGTCATGAAGAACGTAACCGACGGCAGCACGACCCGTGAACATCAGGTGACCATGCTCGAAGAGATTGCGAAGCTGATTCGACCGGAAGGATTTACGGAGAAACAGGTGGGCAGTTTCGTGGATGAGTCTTTTACCCGGACTGCGGATATTGCCCTGAAGTATGGCCTGATCAAGAAAGCCGCTAATCTGGACGAAGCATTGGAGAAAAGCATCTATGAAGAAGCGGTGAAGGATGTGACGAACTAAATAAGTGTGGAGCGTTCGGAAGATGGTACTGCAATCGAAGTGTTCAATTGTAAAGTCTTAGGTTCAGCTTGGAGAGGAGGATGACGAATGAGCTCAGTGGATCAGCAACCCCAGCCTTTTGGTGGTACGAAGGAAGAGTGGCTGGAGAAGGATCGCAAATATGTGTGGCATCACATCTCGCCTCATAACGATCATCCGATGATTGCCGTAAGCGGGGAGGGCAGCTGGATCACGGATCAGGATGGCACACGGTATCTGGATGCGATGTCGGGACTGTGGTGTGTGAACGTCGGGCATGGACGCGAGGAAATTGCCCAAAGTGCCTATGAGCAGATGAAAGCTCTTGCGTACGTGCCCATGACCCAGAGTCATGAGCCGGCGATTCTGCTGGCAGAGAAGCTGAATGACTGGCTGGAGGGGGAATATCGCATTTTCTTCTCCAATTCAGGTTCGGATGCCAATGAAGTGGCGTTCAAAATAGCCCGTCAGTTTCATCACCAGAATGGTGAGCCCACTCGTCACAAATTCATCTCCCGTCACCGTGCCTATCACGGCAACTCCATGGGCGCACTGGGCGCTACCGGGCAAGCCGCCCGCAAAATCAAATACGAGCCGCTGGGCGTAGGCTTTTCACATGTACCACCTCCTTATTGCTATCGATGTCCATTTGGACGAAACAAGGATGGATGCGGATTGGAATGCGCCACTATCTATGAAGAGGTTATTCGCTGGGAAGGGCCGGAGACGGTAGCTGCGGTCATTATGGAACCGGTCATTACAGGGGGCGGCATGATTGTCCCGCCTCCGGATTACATGCGCACCGTGCAGGAGATTTGCCAGCGCTATGGGGTGCTGTTCATTGTGGATGAGGTTATCTGCGGGTTTGGCCGCTCCGGGCAAAAATTCGGTCATCAGAATTACGGGGTGCAGCCCGACATCGTCACGATGGCAAAGGGCATGACGAGTGCATACGCCCCATTATCGGCGACAGCCGTTCGAGCGGATCTGTATGACACGTTCAGAGTACCCGGACCCGATTCACACTTTCGTCATGTGAATACATTCGGGGGCAATCCTGTATCCTGCCGTGTGGCACTGGCAAATCTAGAAATTCTGGAACGAGAGAATCTGGTCAGCCGTGCCGATGAACTTGGATACCTGCTTCGGGATAAGCTGGAGCCGCTGCTGGAGTTATCGGTGGTTGGAGATATCCGCACATTTGGCTTCGCCTGCGGGGTGGAGCTGATTGAAGCCGATGGTTCGCCTGCTCATGCGGATAAGGTCATGAACGTGCTGGCAAGCTGCAAAAAGGACGGCGTCCTGATTGGCAAGAACGGTGATACCGTGCCTGGCTTTGCGAATATTTTGACCATCTCACCGCCGTTTGTCACAACCGAGGAGGAATTGGACCTGATCGCTGGCAGTTTGCTGGCTGCACTACGCAGTTTGGATGCAGGGTAGTGATGGTGTCGAAGCGGAAATTTAGGTGGAATTTCTATTTATATCGTGCTTTTGAATAGGTGTAAGGAGGCGAGGGAGAATGCAGACCACCACCGGGAAAATCATCAATCAGCTGCGTCTGGATAATCGAATTGAACAGCTGTCTCGTATTGGCCGAATAGTGGAGACGGGTGTCTGTCGACTAGCGTTAACCCCGGAAGATATGGAGGGCATTATCCAGGTTCGTCTATGGATGGAAGAGGCGGGACTTGTGACTCGCCTTGGTCCGTTTGGTAATCTGATTGGCCGTCTTGAGGGTACAGATTCGTCCCTGCCGATCCTCATGATCGGTTCGCATATCGATTCCCAGCCGTATGGCGGTCGGTATGATGGGGCCATCGGCGTCCTTGGCGCGCTGGAAGCTGTGCAGTGTCTGATGGAACAAGGCATTCGCCCACGGATGCCGATTGAGGTCATTGCTTTTTGTGATGAAGAGGGGTCGCGTTTTAACAAAGGATTATTTGGTTCACGTGGTATAACCGGACAGCTGGATGAAGGAGAATTGGAGCGAAAGGACAAAAATGGGGTGACTCGACGAGAGGCATTGGAGGCCTTTGGCTGTGCACCAGAACGATTTGCCGAAGCGATCTATCCGGCTGGTTCGATTGGCAGTTATCTGGAACTGCATATTGAGCAAGGACCTGTTCTCGAATCGCTGGACGCTCCGGTAGGTCTGGTGACTGGCATCTCGGGCCCGCTCTGGCTCACGGTGACCATGAAAGGCATGGCAGGGCATGCCGGGTCCGTACCGATGGGGATGCGTCATGACGCGCTGGTGGGCAGCGCCAAGATCATTGCGGCTTTTGACGATATGGTCAGAGAAGATCCTGATGCTCCGACAGTAGGGACCGTGGGGAGCCTCCGTGTCTTCCCGGACTCACGCAACATTATTCCTGAGCAGGTCAGCTTTACGGTTGATTTGCGAGATATGGAGATGGAGCGCAGAAATCGGCTTGAAGGAAGGTTAATGAGCCTTTTGGATGACGTTAGCTCGCAATACGGCCTGACCTACTCCTTGACCGAAGATACCAACAGTGAACCGCGATATTGTGCAGAACGAATCAAAAATGCCATTCGCTCGTCTGCCGAAGAGATCGGCCTGCCTTTACCGGAGCTGATGAGTGGTCCATTTCATGATGCACTGGCCCTTTCTTACGTGTGTGACTATGGCATGATCTTTGTTCGCAGCAAGGATGGCATCAGCCATCATCCAAGTGAGTATTCTTCGCCCGAGGACATTGCTCTCGGTACAGAAGTGCTGTACCGCACGATCAGGCAGATGTGCAGCCCGGAAATTGGTGAATAACGAGGGGACATACAGGAGGGAAGACGATGGAAGTTCATTTCTTTCATTTCTTTGGTAACGATCCGATGGATACTTCAAATGCAATAGAATCGGTGGGATTTACAGTCATATAAGATGATGATTTTCATATAAACGGACAGTTTCTTAGAGGAGGCGATGTGGCGTTATGGGTAAAATCAGCATCGGGATGATTCAAGCCTCTCACGAGGTGGAGGGCTCGGCCCCAGTTGAAGTGCATAAGGAGGCCGCCATTCAGAAACACATGGCGCTGGTGCGTGAAGCGGCTGCTCGGGGAGCACAGATTATTGGGTTGCAGGAAGTGTTCTACGGACCTTACTTCTGCACGGAGCAGAGCCCCAAGTGGTATGCATCTGCCGAGCAGGTGCCGGAAGGACCGACGACCAGGCGTTTTCAGGAGCTTGCGAAGGAGCTTGGGGTGGTAATCATTTTGCCTGTATATGAGGTGGAAGGAATCGCTACGTACTACAATACGGCTGCTGTTATTGATGCGGACGGCTCCTACCTGGGAAAATACCGCAAACATCATATTCCGCATGTGGAGGCAGGCGAAGGCACGAATGGGTTCTGGGAAAAATATTATTTCAGACCCGGCAACCTGGGGTACCCGGTATTTGATACAGCCTACGCCAGAGTGGGCGTGTATATCTGTTATGATCGTCATTTTCCGGAAGGAGCAAGGCTGCTCGGGCTGGCGGGAGCGGAGATTGTATTCAACCCTTCCGCAACGGTAGCCGGAACATCGGAATATTTGTGGAAGCTGGAGCAGCCTGCCCATGCGGTGGCTAACGGCTATTATGTGGCTGCCATCAACCGAGTGGGCGTAGAATCGCCATGGAATATGGGTGAATTTTATGGTCAGTCGTATCTGGTGGACCCGCGAGGCAGGATGGTGGCCATAGGCAGCAGGGATCAGGATGAGGTCATCATTGGCGAGATGGATACGGAGTTGATTCGGGAAGTGCGCAATGTGTGGCAATTTTACCGGGATCGACGGCCCGAGACCTACGAACATCTCGTTAACTTGTAGCAATATTTGGGGATAACAGCGATTGATCGAAGATAGTTCTGCCATTGCATTACCCAGTGTGAATCAGTCGTTAACTTTATCCGGCGGCTAAAGGAAAAACAGAGATCAAACCTTGGAGGTGTAAGACATGATGAACAGCGCAGGAGCAACGTTGTCCGATTACGGATGGGAGAGTCGTTTTACCGAAATGAAACCTGCAATGACGGGCAAGGAAGCGATGGAGGAATCGAACCGCTGTCTGTACTGTTATGATGCACCCTGTATCAAGGCATGTCCAACCGACATCAATATTCCTTCGTTTATCAAAAAAATATCGACAGGTCACCTCAAAGGCTCGGCTCGGACCATTATGGAAGCCAACCCGGTGGGAGCAAGTTGTGCGCGGGTGTGCCCGACAGAGGAACTGTGTGAAGGCGCTTGTGTACTGAACGAGTCATCCAAACCGATTCGGATTGGTGATTTGCAGAGATATGCAACAGACTGGGCACGGACGAAGAATGAACCGTTATTCAAGGCAGCGCCTGCCAACGGAAGAACTGTTGCGATTGTAGGAGCAGGGCCTGCGGGATTGTCTGCGGCCAGAGAGTTGGGGCGTGCAGGGTACGAGGTGACGATCTATGAAGCCAAAGCGAAAGGCGGAGGGCTGAACACGTATGGTATCGTGTCCTTTCGCCTGCCGGAATCCGTAGCTTTATGGGAAGTCGAACAGGTGCAAGCACTGGGTGTGCAGATTCGGTATGGTGTGCGTATCGGGGTGGATGTGTCCGCTGAAGAGTTATTGGAGCAGCACGAAGCCGTTATTCTGGCTTGTGGCATGGGCGCTGTTACGATGCTTGGCATTGAAGGAGAGACGCTGGAGGGCATCTATGATGCCATTGAGCTGGTGGAATCCACGAAGCAGGGTGTGCCTCCGGCACTGAACGGTCTGAAGGTTGCCATTATTGGTGCGGGCAATACGGCAGTGGATGCAGCAACCTGTTCGGTGCGTTTGGGGGCCGAGCGTGTGCAGATGCTTTATCGACGCGGGGAGAGCCAGATGACGGCTTATGCCTTTGAATATACATTTGCGAAGCAGGAAGGTGTGGAATTCCGCTGGTTTACCATGCCGAAGCGCATTATTGGAGACGAGAATGGGCGAGTTCAGGCGTTAGAGTGTGTGAAAATGAAGCTGGTTACTCCACCTGGAGGTGGTCGGGCACTGCCTGTGCCGATAGAGGGATCGGAGTTCATGCTTGAATGTGACACTGTTGTTCGAGCCATTGGACAGAACCGTTTGCTGCCATTAATTGAGGCATTTGGCCTGCATCATCACTGGGGTGTTGTTGAAGTGGAACCACAGACGTACCGTACGTCCCATCCACAGATCTATGCGGCAGGTGATGTGATCTTCGGACAGGGGCAGGGTGAAGCGATGGTGGTCTCCGCAGCACAGCAGGGCAAGTTGGCGGCTGCATCGGTGATGAAGGTGTTGCCCGGACAAGTGGAAGAGACGGCGTGAGCAGCGAGGGAGACAAGGGAAAGTGGAGATTGCACGGAAAGCGTGCAATGAAAGGGTGCAAGGAGAGAGTACGGGTGGGAGAGCGCAAGGGGACAGCGAGAGTGACAGAGGAATAAAGCTGAGCAAGAGGTGTGTGTGCATCAAATTCTCGTGTCCCTGACGCGCTAACGAACCCCACACATCTTATAGTGGCGATTATGAAGGATTGAAAAATCTAACGAATCTCACACGTCCTATTTTGATGAAAAACCGTTGAAATAAAGCCGAAATGAGTTATTACAGCAATATAAGACTTCTACGATTCCTTAGATTTTGAATTCACCACATATGAGTCAAATAAGAGGTCTGCGGTTCGTTAGAATTTAGGTGCTATCCAGAAACACCATTACTACGCAGAGAGCCTGAGCACGACCAAATATTCTAGTGTAACTAGTGAGTTCAAACCACACCAAGGAGGGATCGTTATGGCTGACTTATCCATTAATCTGGCAGGTATTCGATCGCCCAATCCATTCTGGCTGGCCTCGGCGCCGCCTACGAATACCGGATATCAGGTTCAGCGCGCCTTTGAAGCAGGCTGGGGTGGTGCCGTCTGGAAGACGTTGGGCGAGCCAATCATTAACACCTCTTCGCGATTTGCAGCCGTTCATTTTGGCGGGCAACGCGTCGCTGGTTTTAACAATATTGAATTGATATCCGACCGTCCGCTCGAGGTGAATCTGCGTGAAATCGCAGAGACCAAGAGGCGTTTCCCGGATCGGGCAGTGGTTGCTTCACTCATGGTGGAACCGAAACGGGAGAAGTGGCATGAGATTGTGAAGAAAGTCGAAGCTGTCGGCGTAGACGGGCTGGAACTGAACTTTGGTTGTCCGCACGGCATGGCCGAGCGTGGTATGGGGGCAGCGTCTGGTCAGCAACCGGATCTGGTTGAATTACAGACGATGTGGGTGAAGGAAGTGGCAACCACACCTGTCATTGTGAAGCTAACGCCCAATATCACCGATATTACGGCAACTGCCCGGGCTGCCGTTCGCGGCGGTGCGGATGCGATTTCCCTGATTAATACGATCAACTCCCTGGCGGGTGTGGATCTCGATTCCTGGAATACTGTGCCTCATGTAGGTGGCAAAGGGGCGCATGGCGGCTACTGCGGTCCGGCTGTGAAGCCGATTGCCCTGAACATGGTTGCCGAGTGCGCGCGCAATCCGGCAGTTGGGGTACCCATCTCCGGCATCGGAGGCATATCCGATTGGCGGGATACCGCAGAATTTTTACTTATGGGTGCGACGGGGGTTCAGGTATGCACCGCAGCCATGCATCATGGCTTCCGTATCGTGGAGGACATGATCGATGGCTTGAACGACTATCTGGATGAGAAAGGTCTGCGAAGTGTATCTGAATTGATTGGCCAAACGGTTCCGCGTTATTCCGATTGGGGCAATCTCGATTTGAATTACAAAGTGGTAGCCCGCATCAACCGCGATGTCTGCATCAACTGCAACAAATGCCATATCGCCTGCGAAGACACCTCGCATCAATGTATTGATATGCTGTCTGATCCCTCTGGCTCCTATCTGGAGGTCGTTGAGGAAGATTGCGTCGGATGTAATCTGTGCTCGATTGTCTGTCCGGTGGACGGCGCAATTGAGATGGTAGAGATCACACATGAACAGGAACCGTTAACCTGGAATGACCGTCAGTCTGCGATTGCCCTGCTGCAATCGGCCAGAGATCAATCCACCAAGGAGGCGATATCATGAGTACCCGCAAATTGATTCGTAATGGAATGTTGGTCACGGCGTCGGATACGTTTGAAGCGGATATCTGCATTGAAAATGGAAGGATCGTGCAGATTGGCATGGGACTTGTGCCGGATGAACGAACGGAGGTTGTGGATGCGTCCGGCTGTTATGTCATCCCTGGCGGGATAGATCCGCATACTCATCTGGATATGCCGTTCGGCGGAACGGTGACGGCGGATGATTTTGCAACAGGAACCGCAGCTGCTGCCTTCGGCGGCACAACGACAGTCATTGATTTCTGTTTGACGCAAAAAGGCCGACCTTTGCTGGAATCCCTTCAGGAATGGCATGCCAAAGCCGAGGGCAAAGCCGCCATTGATTACGGGTTTCATTTGATGATTGGCGAGATGAATGATCAGGTGCTGGAGGAACTGCCACAGATCATTGAAGAAGAGGGTGTGTCTTCCTTCAAGGTGTTCATGGCGTACAAAAACCAGTTTCAGGCCGATGACGGCATTCTCTTTCAGACGCTGCAAAAGGCCAAAGAGTACGGTGCACTCGTCATGGTACACGCCGAGAACGGCGATGTTATTGATCTGCTGGTCCGGCAGGCGCTGGCGGATGGGAGAACAGAGCCGATCCACCATGCGCTTACCCGACCATCCATTCTGGAGGGTGAGGCTACAGGACGTGCGGCAAGATTGGCAGCACTTGCCGATTCACAGCTCTATGTGGTGCATGTGACCTGTGCCGAGGCCGTGGAGCAGATTGCGCGTATGCGAGACATGGGCTACCGAATCTGGGGCGAGACCTGCCCGCAGTACTTAACTCTGGATCAATCGAAGATGGATCAACCGGATTTTGAAGGTGCAAAGTATGTCTGGTCCCCACCGCTGCGTGAAGCCCCTCATCAGGAAGTGCTGTGGAATGCACTCAAGAACGGTCAATTGCAGACCATTGGCTCGGATCATTGTTCATTTAACTTCAAGGGACAGAAGGATCTGGGGCGGGATGATTTCAGCAAAATTCCAAATGGCGGACCTGTCATTGAGGATCGGCTGAGCATTTTATATTCCGAAGGGGTAATGAAGGGGCGGATTTCGCTGAATCAGTGGGTGGATTTATGCTCTACACGGGCAAGCAAACTATTTGGGTTATTTCCGCAGAAAGGAACCCTTGCTGTGGGGACAGATGCAGATATCGTTATTTTTGACCCATCGATCTCAAGGGTAATTTCGGCAGCTACCCACCATATGAATGTGGACTATAGCGCCTTTGAAGGCATGCCAATTCAGGGATGTCCGGTGACGGTGTTATGCCGCGGGGAATATGTGATTCGGGACCGGCAGTTTACCGGAGTGGCAGGCGCGGGCCGTTATGTGAAGCGTGACAAATATGATGCCGGTGCACCATTACCTGTGAGACAGCCAGTGACGGCAGTGAATGGAGGGTGAAGCTGATGTCTGACCATGATGTATTTGAAGCGGAAAAGATAGCGATTGAACGAATGGTGGCGCAGGGTTATCGTATTTATGCCGTTCGGGAACATCTGGAGGGTGCTCATGTCGTTTGGGGGCACCCCGACCTTCCCGGGGAGAAGCAGGAACAATATGTGGGTACGGCGTCTGGGCGGAAGTGGTTCAGCCAGATCCTGATCCGGCAGCTTCAGGAGCAAAAAGGAGCGTAGAGGGTCACGCGAGTGGCCCATGAACGTATTCATATGCATAGATGGCCAGTTCGATGGCGACGCGTTTCTCGGGGAGGGTATAGTCATCACCCAGGAGTGTCTCAATTTTGTGTAATCTGTGATATAACGTCTGTCGGACGATAAACAAAGCCGTGGCCGTCTCCTGCTTGGAGCAGCACAGAATAAAATATTGTTTAAGCGTACGTAACAACTGGCCGCCTTTTTCGGCATCATAACGAATGACCGGCCCGAGATATTCCTCAATGAAGTTATCCAGACTGCCGCTCTGCTTCATGCTGGCTATAATGCGATAGCAGTGAAGATTGCTGTAAAAGGGCTGCTGCATCACACCGATGTCCTTCTGAATGCGCAGGGTATCCTTGGCTGCCTCAAGGCTGTCTTTCAGACGTGATAGATCAGCACAGCTGTGACCGATGCCGAACAGACCCGAGAAGAGGCGATGGGTCTGTTCCTGTTCATGCTGCTGTAACTGTTCAATGCACCGCCAAAGACTGCTTTTACGCTGCGATCCAGGCAAAGGGTCAATAATAATCAGAATGATCTGGTGGTTTAAAACCGTGCTATATAGGGCGAATCCTTCCCGCGAGAAAACGGAACGGGCAACGATGTTACGTTGAATCAGCAGTTTCTGTAGTTTGAGACTGTCTGTGTAGCTGGGGTTGCTATCGAACAAAATGACAGTACCTTTTCCAGAAGCAAGCTGGGCATTGGCAGCAGATACATATTCATGAATTTCTTTCGCAGAATGATGTCCGTTAAGCCAGTCAATGACCCACATATCTTCTTTATAGCGTCGTTTTTCCTCCATGTATTTGGTGCGCATCCAGTCCTGAGCAATGGCGGCTGCACAACGTTCCAGTGCCTGAATGATGAACTCATCAGAGGGTCTGTTATGCAGGTCCTGATCATGATCCGGCAGCCTGTTGAGCATCAGCACCAGATCGGCAAATACATAATCAAGCGCCTGAACAGGCAGGGTGAGTGCATCCAGTGAATGCACCGAGTGATTCCTCTGCACAGAATGATCTCCCAAATGATCTCCATCGTCCGAATGACCACGACGTGTCAACCACTCCTGCCGACGAATCTCCAATTGGGCTGGAGGGCAGTAGGGAACGGCACTTGCTTCCCCATCCAGTGGATATAACGCTACAGGGTAACCCGTTGTGCGAGACAATAGTCGGAGCAGTGGTTGTACACCGTCTCCATTCAAAAGAAGTTGGTTGAACGAGGTGGTGAGGCTGTCGAGCTCGGCAAGCATACGCTGGTGGCTGCGAATCAGGGCGAAATGCAGGTCCTGTGTAATATCGATATAACGCACTTGTTCGTGGAACCAAATCAGTGGGAAATCCTCTTCTGCTGCAAGTTCCTTCATGGGTCCAAGCTGGGACTTGGTGTGAGCCCCCAGTTCGATACAGAGTCCCGCAGCTCCGCGAGCAATTAACTGCCGCAGGAAAGACAGCCCCTGTTTCTCATCATCCTGCCAGCCAATGCCGGTCGTCAGCACCAGTTCCCCGCCATTTAGCAAATTGCCTACTTCGGTAACCTCCATGATGTGCACCCAGCGCACGTATCGCTCCAAGGCCCGTTCACTGGCGAGCACCTCAGCCTTGCGGAACACCGGACGTTTCAGCATGTCTCTCATCTGAATATGCAGCGTCGTTTCCCCCACACCATCACCGTCCTTCCCACAAATACATGCAGTTTTCCATACCCGTTTTGTAAGTCGGGCTTCTGAAGAGCGTTTGTTTTGATTATAAGTCTGTTTACAGCAGATGGGCTTAAATCTCACGTTCATTTGTTTTATTTTACAAAAGGACCTCTTCCTTTTATGGAATAAAACAAAATGGATTATTCCTATGTAGTTCTATCTGACATCAAGATGTTTCTATGACCGATGCTAAGAAATTATAGCTAAATGTAAAACACCCCTTAGCCGGAGATCAGAATGTAAAACCATTCTAATGTGGACTAAGGGGTGTTCTAAGTTAGAAGCTCATCTTAATTCTGAATGATGATTTGATTTGATCAACAGAAGGTGTCGATTAATCTTCAATTCTTTTCTTTTTGAACTTCATCAGGAACTCATACACGATTGGCACGATAACCAGAGTCAGCAGCGTGGAGCTGATCAGACCGCCGATTACGGTAATTCCGAGACCTTTCGAGATGATCCCTGCGCTTTCTTCGAGTCCTGTCACCAGTGGCAGCAAGGCACCAATGGTAGCCAGAGCTGTCATCAGAATTGGACGCAGACGCGTTGCTCCGGCTTCCAGCAAGGCTTCACGAGTAGGCATTCCCTCTTTTTCCTTGTGAATAACACGGTCGATCAGGACGATGGCGTTGGTGACCACGATCCCGATCAGCATCAGTCCACCCATCATGGCAGATACATCAAGCGTACCACCAGCCACGAACAGGCCAACCATAATACCAATGACGGTAAATGGCAGGGAGAACAGGATGGCAAATGGCGCCAGTCCACCGCCGAACGTTACGACAAGCACAAAGTACACAATTGCAATGGCTGCCAGCATGGCCAGACCAAGTTGGGTGAACGTGTCATTAATCTGTTCGGTTGTACCGCCAAACTTCACTTCAACACCATCTGGCAGATCCAGTTTGTCGATGTTCGCCTGCAAATTTGATGATGCTTTTTGTACATCGGAAGCGAGAATGTTGGCAGTCACCTGTGCGACAACCTTACCGTCAATACGCATGATGGAGTTCGGTGAGGTGCCTTCTTCCACTTTGGCGACATCTTTGATTGGTACTTCGATGCCGAGTGGTGAAGTGACTTTTTCGTTTTCAATATCAGCAATGCTGCTAAATGTCTTTTTGTCAGTCTCTACATAGACTTTATACGTTTTGTTATCGATATCTACTTCTGTGAGCACAGGGCGTTCACGTGCAGGGCTGAGCGTCATAGCCAGTTGGCCAGCAGTCAGACCCAGCGAGCTCAGTTTCTCCTGATCCGCGACGAGCGTGTATTGCCCGTAGGTATCGGAGAGTGTAGTGTCGGCTTTTTCAAAAGATTCCGTATCTGCTTCAACCAGTTTCAGAATTTCATCCGAGACAGGTTTGATCTGATCTACATTGTCACCATAGATGGAAAGGCTCAAGCTGCTGCCTCCCAGACCGCCGGACATGTCAAGCTCACTCCAGGTTCCTACAGTAACTTCTTTCTTCAGACCTTCCACAAGTTGTTCTTTCACTTTTGTAAAGTCTTTCGTATCTTCGTTATATTCGATATAGAAGAGAGCAGAGTTGGAGCTGCCTCCACCCATGCTGCTCAGTGGATTACTGCCGCCGATGGAATACTGCATTTTCTCCAGACCTGGCTGCGTCAGCAACCACTTCTCGGCTACAAGTGCTTCTTTTTCTACATCCTCACGCAGAGCTCCAGTTTCCGGGCTGTACGTAATGGTCACATATTTATCCTGTTGTTCCGGTAAGAAACTTGCACCGATGAACGGATAGAGGAACAAACTGCCGACCAGCAGCAATACAGCAACGCCAACCGTGATGAGTTTATGTGATAATGTCCAGTTCAAGAGTCGTTTGTAACCTTCAGCCATCTTGCCTGGTTTTTCCTCATGATTCTGCTTGTTCTTCAGACCTTTGCGGAACAGCGTGTGTGCCAGCATCGGTACAATCGTAACTGCCACAATCAGGGATGCCAGCAAAGCGAAGACCATAGTCAGGGCAAATGGCATGAACAGCTCACCGACCATACCACTCACCAGTGCCAGCGGCAGGAATACCGCAATGGTTACGATGGTGGAAGAGAGGATCGGAATGAACATTTCCCGGGTAGCTTCCCGGATCAAATCACGGCCTTTGAGTTTTTCTCCCTTGAGTGTCAGTCTGCGATAGATATTCTCGATAACAACGATGGAGTCATCGACAACCCGTCCAATCGCGACCGTCATGGCACCCAGGGTCATCATGTTCAGCGTAATGTCCATCATATTCAGTGCTGTCAATGCAATGAGCAAGGAGAGCGGGATAGAGACAATGGAAATAATGGTGGAGCGAATATCACGCAGGAACAACAGAATGATCAAAATGGCGAACAAAGCACCAAACATCGCTTTGAACAACATCGTGTTTACGGAGTCCTGAATAGGTTTACCTTGGTCAAGCAAAACAGTCAAATCGGCGTTTTTGAACTGCGTTTGCAATTCTTCCGCTTTGTCTTTAACCGCCTTAACGACATCTACCGTATTGGCATCATTGGACTTAACGATGGAGATCCCGATGGATTCCTTACCGTCTGTCCGGGAGATCGATTCCGCCTGACCAATAACTTCAATTTTGGCGATCTCGCTTAATTTAACCGTTGGAATTCCAGGTGCGTTACCGGCGCCTGAAGTACTGCCCACGCTGGCATTTCCGCCAGCGGCTTGTCCTGCAGCCTGGTCAGCACCTTGCGCAGAGCCTTGAGCTGCCCCGCCAGCTTGTGCGCCGGCGCCTTGTGGTGCTGTGGCAGAACTACTGCCTGCTCCTGCACCGCTTGGTACAACCGGAATGGCGAGATTTTTCAAATCATCCAGATCGATGATATTGCCATCAACAACAACAGCTTTCTGCGCTTTGTCCAGTTCGAACAGTCCGAGTGGTACACGGACAGAAGAGCCTTGAACGATACCGTTGACTGTATCTTCAGTCAAACCGAGTTCATTCATTTTTTTCTGGTCAAACTTCAGTTGAACTTCCTTAACATATTGGCCGGAAACCTGGACTTGAGCTACACCCTCAATATCTTCGAGTGCAGGCTGGATATCCGTTTCAACAAGTCGAGTCAATTGTTCCAGATCGCCGCCGTCCTTGTCAGACAAGCTGAGCGAGACAACCGGGAAGGAGTTGATGCTGAACTTCGAGATAGTTGGTTTCTGTACCCCATCCGGCAACTGCACCTCATTCAGTGCTTCACGTACCGCTGCGGTAGCATTGCCCAGATCAGTACCATAGTCAAATTCGAGGGTGATGGAAGAGGCGTTCTCCATGGAGGTGGAGGTGAGTGTCTTAATTCCCTCTACATTTCTTAAGGTCTGTTCGAGTGGCTTGGTGACATCCTCGACAATACCTTCTGGAGCTGCCCCTGGATCAATGGCCGTAATACTCAAGAAGGGCACATTGATGTTTGGAATGGTCTCCTGTTTCATCGTCAGTCCGCTGTACAAACCGGCGAAGGAAACGATGATGGTCAGAATCCAGATCGCAAACTTGTTGTTCAGTGAAAAATTAATAATTCCTTTCATACGATGGTTTCTTCTCCTCTCTGTTTCTCCCTGTATTTCTTTATTGTTGTGACGAGTCAGCCTGGATGAACCGGCTATACATGGCATCCATAATATGCTGAAGCTCGGAGTGCAATGGCTGGATGACAGGAATGTGATCCAGATTGCGCATCATGCCCAGAATAATGGCACGTCGCGGTGTGAATTCCATCATTTCCTGTCTCAGGATGGCGATGGTCTCCAGCGCGTCATTGCGCAATTGCCCTGGAGGCATATCCGAAGTGATGATATCCTTCATTTGTTTGATGATATGAATGGGATGACGCATCATTGTGGAATCTGTATCTGAATCGCTGCTCCATGCTGGCCAATGTTCCAAAGGAACCAGAGGGGTAGGGCGTTGATCGAGCAATCCGCGAGCTGCATAATCAATCGTTTGCAGCATGTTGCTTGCCATCTTGGATACGGTAAGGGAAGGCATTTCCGTAAACCAGATTTTGATGTAGGAGAGGAACAGACCATGCGTGAGCAAAATAAGGTCTATGGTATAGGGTTCAATCTCCGGTCCGTACATATCTTCCAGTTTGTCCTTAAACCAGTGCAAGGTACGGATCTCCAGATCCTTGTTCTGCGGTTTGCACTTTTCCTTGCGATTCTGCTCTTCATCCATCATCATGCTGCGCATTTGCACGCGTAAAAATTCCTTCAGCTCGGATACATGGCCAAGCAGTGTTTCAATCTGTTTGTGCAGACGTTCTCTCGAAGTGAGCCCAGCTTCGTGTTCAATCTGGGACATTTCGTCCATGAGCGTGAATATGCAGTACTCCATTGTACTGGCCTCTAATTCCTCTTTGGATTTGAACATGAGGTAGAGGCTGCCTTTCGACATCCCGCATATCTCTGCAATCTCCTGCATAGAGGTTGCAGCACTGCCTTTGGCCGAGAACAGCTTGAGTGCTGTGGTAATAATGAGCTTTTTCTTCTCATTCATTTCATGGATAGGGTTCATTAACGATACATCCACCTCACCTGCGGAACTTATGAGTTCTTGAATTGACTTTAGGGTCAAACCAAGTATAAACGATATATACAACGGAATTCAAATGGGAGATAAATGGAAAAAGAAGAGGGTGTGTTTTAAGGGGCTGGAGCATTTTTCCTACGTCATGAAGACGCCATAAAGGCAGTATAATGAGTGACGATATGTTCATTGCAATGCAATATGTATCAAATCATGAGTATCGATGGTTGGTGCAAGAAGTTGGCATGATGAGTTCAAAATGATTTTTTTCAGGCTCCGCCCTTAAAGACGTATATGGCTAGGAGAATGATGGCTACAAGAGCAAACAAATAAAAGGCTCCCACAGCAATCAGGAAGATGTACCCGGTTAAAGAACCCATGCGCGCGAACAATTTCTTCATCAACACGACATCCTTTCTTACGTAACAGAGTGTGAGGAGGTTTCCTTTTATATCATATCCCAAAAAGACGACTTACTGAACGAAGTCGTCTTATTTATAACTGAGCTTAAAGCGGTGTAACGAACCGAGCACACGCTATTCGCTCCTATTTGCTCAAGTATGAGTTCTAACGAATCGTAGAGGCTTTATTTCGTCAAATGGGTTGTTTTTGCAAGTTCTGCCCAGTTTTGTACCACAATAAGTTGCCTGAAGTTCGTTAAACTTTACAATTTGCAATAATCCACCTATTAAGGTGCGGTAGGTTCGTTAGCATCTTGAAACTACCTCCGGCAAAACCTCTTCTGTGTTTCCTTACATTATATCTTACGTAATCAGTTTCAATCCAATCGCCGCCACCAAAATCATGGCAATAAACAGCAACCGCTTTGCTTCCTTCCGCTCACCGAACAGGAACATACCTGTAAGCGTACTGCCCACCGTACCAATTCCAGTCCACACCGCATACGCGGTACCCATGGGAATGGACGTCATCGCATAGGATAACAGGGAGAAGCTGAATACGAACGATACAAGCATGAGCACGATATAAGGCCAGCCCTTCCGGGAAGAAGCACCATTAATGCCGATGACGCCAAAAATTTCACATATGCCTGCACCCACAATTGCCATCCAAGCCATTATGCTTCACCTCCTTTTGCCGATTGTTGATCCGTGACCAGTTTCAGTCCGATCACACCACATAGCAGCAGACCGATTAACAAAACTTTGGCTAGTGAGAATGCTTCACCAAATAACAGCATTTCAGTCAGTACCGTACCTGCGGTACCAATCCCGGTAAATACGGCATACACCGTACCCACAGGCAATCTTTTGGAAGCAGCGATGATTAATCCAAAGCTCAGGATGATGGCCAGGGCCGTCAAAGCCCATTCCCAAACATTGGAGGCGTGTTTCAGCCCACTTACCCATACAATCTCAATGAGCCCTCCGACAAATACATATAACCAGTTGCGGTTCATGATGATGAATCTCCTTTCGGCACAACGGGCTGTGCCTCTTGTTTCAGATGATGAATGCCATGCCAGTAAACAGGCCAGGAAGCTTCAATCCGTCTCTTGTATCGACGTGAACTTCCATAAATAATCTCAACTGTGATGCCATCGAGAAAAGTCATAAAGGCAATCGCAGCTTGTTCCGCTGGAACAGCCTGTAATTCTCCCTTGCGTGTCGCCCTTTGCAGCAGCCGTGTCAGTGACCGCTCCATACCGTCGAGAAACGGATAAACTAGATCCATCACTTCGTTATATAGCGAAAGCGGCGGGAAATAGCACATACGCAGCATAAAGCGGGCAGAGGCGTTACAGTTATACTCTTGCTCAAACCATATCAGCAGACCCTTCAACCTTTGTTCCAGAGGAAGATCGGCGTGGTCACGGAAGTATTCCAGCGTTCGACGCTGAACCTCCTTGAAGGCATGCGCAAGGGTGTGCAAAAACAAGTCATCCTTGCCGCTAAAATGTGCATATATGGACGGTTTTTTAATCCCGACTTCGTCAGCAATAGCTCTTAAGGAAGCTCCTTCATATCCATCTCTTGCAAAATAGAACAGGGCAGCATCCCGAATCGAATGTGCAGTCATTAATATCACCTTCCTAACGGTCGTTAGGTAACCTATATTTTCACATTTTACATTCGCTGTCAAGGCACAAAAAACGCCTGCACGATAGTGTACAGGCGGGTTTATGCTTGAGATTTTATCTTCAATTAGAAGGTCGTTAAACCCAAAATCAGTTGCAGCTTATATACGATTTCTTTCAAAAATGTAGTCTTCTCCTGAAATTCATCCAGGTTCAGGGTGAACTCGGCATCTTCATTATTCCAGATTCGATCAAAATAATTCGCGATATCTTGAGTAAATGAGTTGTCTGGTGGGGCAGCCACCCAGAGGTCATTTTCCAAATTATAATCATTCATGTTTCTGGGGGTGAAGTTGGTCGATCCTCCAAGGACGATGTGATCCCCGGTGCCTTTGGCAATGTACATCATCTTGGTATGATATTGCTCCTTGGTTGTGTTATACCAGCGAATTTGGATTTTGCCATCCGATTTATCATGCAACTCCGCAGCTACAGGACGATTGGGAATGCCGGTTTTCTCCTGACCAAAAGCATTTTCGTTCGGGTCGAGCACAAGCCGTATTTCGGTTCCCCGTTTCGAGGCTTCGAGCAGGGCGTCCAGAACTTTGGGTGAAGCGATGTAGAACATGCCCATCCATAAGGTATCACCTTTTGTGGATTGATTGATCTCATGGAGCGCTGCGTCATTCACTTTGCCCTCGGTCAGATAGCGAATTCGCAAATCTCCCTTATTCGGATCTGTCGAAGGAGCAGTGTAGGAAGGAAGCTTTCCCCCGCCTGAGAAATTCAGCACAGCCTGTTCCGACTCAAGGATATCTCCGATGATCGGTCCGCTTATTTCAAAAGCAATGTTCGAATGATAGGCACTGGCATCATGAACATTGCCTGAGGACACAATAGCCGTCTTCTCACTGACCACCACTTTGCGATGGTTGGCCTTCACATTGAGCAATTTAAGGTAGGAACGCACAGTAACATCCGGTCCATCGGTTGCCATCAGGTTCGGAATCCAGCCATTCCCGGATTGTCCAAACCACTGGAAGAAGGTGCGCCAGACTGCGGAGTAGACAGGAGTGGAGTCACGTAAAGGGTCCACATTTGTAATGGCCACGTGAATTCCGGCCTGTTTCATCTGCTCCAGTAACGGGTTGGGTGCAGAGTTGTAGTTGGTGTTCACTTCATCCGTAATGAACCAGATATCCATATCGGGTTTTTGAAGCTTTTTGGCAATCAGTGTTTCCGTAAACTCGGTGCTGATGGGTGGAAATTGCTGACCTTTGTGCTGGTAATTATTGAATAAAAACATATCAACGACGACGAACTGTTCAGCGTCTTCAACGATCTGTTGCATGCGCTGGAAAATCTGCTGTTCGTGCTCCATCTGTCCATCAGCGGATGGATAGGTCAGATCATGCAGAAATTGCACCTGATCCACACGGTATTCAGGGCTTTCATAGGAAATGCCAGCTGGTAACGGTTTATACGTCTGGTAGAGCATGACGCCGATGAGCCATAGCACCAGTAGTAGGAGACCTGTTCGTATGTATGGAAATTTGCCTCGTGAAGATTTGCGGTCGGATGTTTGGCGGCGATAAGAAAACAAAAATAACTCCCCTTTCTGAACGTGCTGACTTCTATTACCACCCGGATGACAACATTGACGCAGAGAGACTAACGGATTATTTATATCGTCAGGAGATCGTTCGTCTACATCTTGTACCCGGGAAAGAGTTGAATGGTATTTGGATGGATCGGGCAGGTTTAAGAATAGTATGGATGCATCGACAGTAATATGACCGTTGTGTATAATGAGTGTATTATTTTTGTGGAATGTTCGGATTTTCATATACCTGACAAGGACGGGATAAGGATTCGTTTAACCTGCGAAAGTCTGGCTATTACAGGAAAGAAAGTGGGTAATAAGGTGTATTCCATCAAACAAGTCGCTGCCATGCTGGGTATTCCGACGGTAACGCTCCGGGCTTGGGAGAATCGGTACAGTGCGGTCACCCCTGAGCGGACGGAATCGGGTTATCGCTTGTACACCGAAGAGAATGTTGCAGATCTGCGCTGGTTGAAAGAGCAGGTGGAGCAGCACCAGACGAATATTTCGGAAGCGGTACGCATGCTCAAGGAGAATAAAACCAGTCCACATGAAGCTGCGTTACCTACGTCGTTAACGCCTCCAGTACCCACGATGGAAGAGGCATATGTACGTATAGCCGATCAGATCTACGACTCGCTATACAACTTTCAGGGCGAACGGGCCAATGGTCTGATTGATTTTGGCTTTACCATGTACGGGTATGATTCCATGTTTTATCATGTGCTGGTGCCCATTCTGGTTCGGGTTGGGGATGCATGGGAGCAGGGCAGGGCTTCGGTCGCTCAGGAGCATTTTATGACTCAGTTGATCTCACAGCGCTTTTATCAGTTTTTCCATCTGTTCCCGATCTATCCGCATTTGCCCAAAGTTCTGGCCTTGTGCCCAGAAGGGGAGCATCATCAGGTGGGGTTATTGCTGTTCTCCCTGTTTATGCGTAAAAATGGTGCCGAAGTGCTCTATCTCGGAGCCAACACGCCGGAAGAGGGGCTATTCCCAATAATCCGGGAGCAGAACATCCGATTGGTCTGTCTATCGGTTACCAGTTCCGAACTTCTTGAGCGGTGTGATCAACTCATAGGGCGAATTGTGGACGAGTTCCCGCATATGCGCTTTGTACTTGGAGGCAAGGGCTATGAGCGTACAGAGAACGCACGATATCCGCAGTGGATTATGCCTGGAGATTCAGCGGATTGGCAATCGTGGATGGAACGTGAGTATTTTGTTGAACAATCGCCTGGACGAAGATACTGATGGGTATGCTTTTATGAAATGTATTTTAAAATAGAATGTATAGGTTTAGGTATACAGGACATCCTTTGACGCAAGAGCGCAGAGGGTGTTTTTTTTGTATCCCAAAATATCTTTTCAAGAGAATTTGACCAGCGGGTCATTTTTTGTTTTAATAGGTGTATAATATTTGTACTATATTTGTATAATGTTTTTGCGTTTACCCGCTTGAACTGTTCATGGGCGGTTTAATATAGGTTGAAGACTATAGTCCTAGAGATAGTTCTTAACATAGGAAAGGTGAGTGGCATGATACCGAATCAGCAACGTAAACGTGCAGCTGTCATTGGTGCAGGTCCGGGTGGACTTGCAGCAGCGATGTTATTGTCTGGCCAGGGGTACGACGTAGATGTGTATGAGAAACAGTCAGTCATTGGGGGACGTTCCGCCAGACTGGAGCTGGGCGAATATCGGTTCGACCGGGGTGCAACGTTTTTGATGATACCTCAGCTGATTGAAGAGATGTTCGATGTTGTAGGACGCAAGCTATCCGACTATGTGGAGATGAAAGAGCTGACTCCGCTGTATGCCCTGAACTTTGGCGATAAGGTGTTTACGCCTTCCCGCAATCGTGAAGATACAGCCGCACAGATCAAGGAACTTTTCCCCGGCAACGAGGACAATTACCTTCGGTTCATGCAGGAAGAAGAAGTGAAGTTTGGCAAAGTCATGCCTTTGCTGCGCAGGCCTTTCGGAAAACTGGCCGATTATTTGAGAAAAGACGCCATATCGGCTCTGCCGAAACTGGACATTAACAATACAGTATACGGCATCCTGTCCCGTTACTTTACAGACGAGCGTCTCCGCTGGGCATTTACGTTCCAGTCCAAATACCTCGGCATGTCCGCTTGGGATTGCCCGGGTACGTTTACGATTCTGTCGTTTATTGAGCACCATTATGGATTGTTTCATCCTATTGGTGGGGTCAATCGCGTATTTCAAGCCATGGCTGATGTCGTGGAGGAGTACGGAGGACGAATACATACATCCTGTCCAGTTCAACAGGTCATTGTTCGCAATGGGAGAGCAGAAGGTATTTTGCTTGAAAACGGTGAACGCATCGAAACAGATCATGTCGTTGTTAATGCAGACTTCGCGCATGCGGTGAATCATCTGTTTGAACCAGGCGTACTCAAGAAATATACACCCGAGAAAATGAAACGCAAGAAGTTCTCCTGCTCCACAGCGATGTTGTATCTGGGGGTAGACGGTGATGTCGATCTGCCGCACCATTCCATTTATTTTCCCGAGGACTATCGACTGAACGTCGACGAGATTACGAAGCACAAAGTGTTGTCTGCTGATCCATCTCTCTATATTCATAACCCGTCCAGACTCGATTCGACGCTCGCACCGGAAGGAAAATCTGCTCTTTATGTTCTCATGCCTACACCGAACCTGACTGGCGACATCAATTGGGAGGTGGAACGGGAGAACGTGCGGGAGGCGATGATGAAGCGGATGGAATCGATTCCTGAGCTGGCAGACATCCGCAGCCGTATTGAAGAATCCATGATGTTTACACCGCTGGACTGGCAAAATGAACTGGATGTGTATCGCGGAGCAACGTTCAACATGGCTCATAACCTCGGACAGATGATGTACTTGAGGCCGCATAACCAGTTTGAGGAGTTGAAAAAAGTGTGGCTGGTGGGTGGCGGAACCCACCCGGGCAGTGGATTACCGACCATCTTCGAATCAGCTCGGATCAGCGTGAAGCTAATTCAGGAAGAGGACGCTCGCACGAGCTCTAAACCATCCTCGTATGTGAAGACGGCGGAAGCGGGAGGCCATTCATGAAACGGGCTGCCATCGTAGGTGCAGGCATTGGTGGACTGACTTCAGCGTTGCTGCTGAATAAACAGGGTTGGGATGTAACGGTATACGAACGGGGTTCCAGAGTTGGAGGTCGTATCGGCTACGAGCAGGAAGGGGACTATCGAATCGATCAGGGCCCTACGATCGTACTTCTGCCCGAGATGCTGCTTGGCATTTTGGAGGAAGCGGGGGTGGATCGTTCGAAGGTTGAGCTGCTGCGTTGTGATCCATTGTACAGGGTGCATTACAGTAGTGGACGTGTGATGACCAAAATGACGGCTCGTGAACAGCAGGCCGAAGAGATTGAACGTCTCTTCCCTGGAGAAAGCCAAGGATTCTCGAAATTTATGAAAGATATGGACACGCTGTTTCCGGCTGGACGGGCTGCGTTTCTGGAACGGGCTTTTCCACGAAAAAGGGATTTCTTCACTCCCTCTCTGATGTCCCTGATGGGCCGATTACGCGCACACAAGAGTGTACGGAAGGCTGTAGGTGATTATTTTCAGCATGAGGAACTATTGGATGCATATTCGCTGCAAAGTCTCTACATTGGAGGCTCTCCCTTCGGTACGCCGGGCATTTACTCCCTTCTTCCTTATGCAGAGCACGAATATGGCATTTGGATGGTGAAAGGCGGTTATGCTGCATTACCTGCCATACTGGAACAGGAACTAATATCACGTGGTGGACGTGTCGTATTAAACACCGAAGTGACGGGACTGAATATTAAAAATGGTGTATGCGAAGGTATAGAAACCGCCGCAGGCGCAGAAAATGTGGATGCAGTTATCTACAATGGTGATTTCCCCCACCTGTCTGGTCTGCTTGGTCAGACGCCTGATGGTTCACGCAAACGAAAGCCATATCGTCCCTCATCGGGATGTGTGTTGATCTATGCGGGGGTAGACAAAACCTGGGAGGATGCCACGACGCATCAGTTTTTCCTGCCCCCAAGTCTGGACGGCAGTTTACGGGAAGTGTTTAACCAGCGCCGCATTCCGGCAAAGTCCTCTTTTTATGTATTCAATCCGGCTGCATTGGACGAGACGGCAGCTCCGCCAGGTCAGAGTGTGTTGTACTTCCTCATTCCGGTGCCGGATGCCGATGGTGTCGACTGGTCTCGGGAGAGCGAGGCGCTGGCAGAGCGTGTGCTGGAAGAAGCGGAACAACGTGGATTTCCGGGACTCCGTGAAGCGATCAGGTGGCAAAAAATACGTACTCCCGCTGACGCTGAGCGTGACGGGCTGTATGGCGGCGGCAGCTTTGGCATCGCACCCGTACTGTTCCAATCCGGTGTATATCGTCCGCAACCGAAGCCGTTCCCGGCAATTCGGGGACTATATGCGGCAGGAGCGTCTGTACATCCGGGAGGCGGGGTTCCTATTGTGATGCAAAGTGCACGGATGGCAGTAAATCTACTCACGAAGGAGATGGAAACATGAATGAAGCGATTTTGAACAAATGTGAGGAATTAATGCAAAAGGGCTCGTCATCTTTTTATCAAGCCTTCAGAGGTCTGCCCAGCCCACGCCGCGAGGCCGTGTACGTGATCTATGCTTTTTGCCGCATGATCGATGACAGTGTGGATGAGCCGGAGCAGTCGCCCTATACGATTCATGAAATCCGCAATCTCTTCAGTCAGTTGGAAGAAGCGGAAGGACATTTTATTTGGCCGGCATTACGATGGCTGTTTACAAGCTTCCCTCATTTAGATAAAGGGCCTTTCTTCCGTCAAATGGACGGACAACTAACCGATCTTAAAGTCACGCATTATACAACGATGGAGGAACTGGAGCATTATTGTTATCTGGTTGCCGGAACCGTGGGCGAGATGCTGCTGCCTGTATTGCGGGATGATAACGGAGCTGAAGTCGCAATCAACGGGATTGCGCTGGGCAAAGGTATGCAGATCGTCAATATTATCCGTGATGTGGGCGAAGACCGGGCAAGAGCCCGCCGCTATGTACCGCTGGAGTTGATGGAGGAGCATGGATATTCCGAACAGGATTGGACTAACGGTGTGGTTGACGAAAGGTTTAAAGCCATTATTCATGAACTAAAAGCAGCTGCGCTGGGCTGGTTCCGAGTAGGTATGGACCGTCTGGATACGTATCCAACCGAAAGTGCATTTGCCATTGAGCTGGCGGCAGCCTTTTACTCGACCATTCTGCATGCGGTTGAGCGCAACGACTACGACGTGTATACCAAGCGTGCATTTGTTAGTGATGAGCTGAAACTGGAGATGCTGGGTGCCATTGTGAAACGTTATCCAATTCTGGCTTACCAAGCCTCCCGCACGGCGGTATCCTGATGGTTCAGGGCCTGTACTGGGCGTGGTATTTCATCGGAGCGGCACTGATGCTGACGATTGGCGTTCCGGATGTACTGTCCTTCTCCAACGGCTTGTTTCTAATCTTCTATGCACTGTACGTGCTGGATCTGATATATCAAGGACGGAGACGGACAGGGTTGTCCGACCAGTCAGTCATCTGGATAAAACCTGAACTCTGGCTGGTTTCCTTTATTATATGGCTGGGAGGCATGGGAGTAGAATGGGTCGGCGTGCATACACACTGGCCCTTTGGCGAGTATTCGTATTCGGACTTCTTCGGAATCCACCTGTTCAGTGTACCCGTTACATTAGGCTTCGCCTGGATTGCCGTAGTTGGTAACTCGGCTCTGCTCAGTGGCGGTGGCTCGACCTGGACCGGCAAGCTGATCCGGGCGGTTAAGACCGGATTTTGGGCTATCGTGCTCGATCTGGTACTGGACCCGGTTGCGCATGCCAGAGGATTCTGGCAATGGCAGGCTCCAGGTGGATTCTACGGTGTGCCCTGGACCAATTACATAAGCTGGTTTGTAATGGGAGCGTTCCTCTCCTTGTTTCTTCCGGCAATGCCTTCAGATCGAAGCTCATTGCTGCGTGCGAAATGGTTGTATCAGCTGTTTATTCTTTTGTTTGGGTTACTAGCTCTCAAAGAAGGAATTACGGGCAGCTTTATCATTGCTATTGTGGGTGTGCTTCTTGCTGAGGGGAGCTGGCTATATGATTCGCGCCGTAAAATCAAAACCGTTTAACCGGATTTTTTCCTTATACAATCATTATTATTTGCTGCGGAGACGTTTTCGCTCGTTTACATTATCAGGTTCATTGGACCCGCTACTCCCGAATACGGATTCACCCATGGAACCGGATCAACCGGTCATCTATTTCATGAACCACAGCTCCTGGTGGGATGGTCTGCTGCTCTATCATGCGTCGCAGCAGACTTCCCGTGGAGATCATTATGTCATGATGGAAGAAGAGCAGCTGCGACAATATGCCTTTTTTCGCAAACTTGGCGCGTATTCAATCAACAAGGAGAATGCATCCAGCATTCGAACCTCCTTGCAATATACGACCGAGCTGCTTCAATCTGGCAAAAGGGTCTGGATCTTTCCCCAAGGGGAAATTCTGCATCAGGATGCCAGGCCAATCGAGTTTCGTCCAGGCATTGGTCTGCTGCTACGCCGCTCCTCGCGCGCCGTAGCTGTACCCGTGACTTTGTGTCATGGCATGGTTCAGCATGATTTGCCGGAAATATCGATGCAGGTGGGTACGCCTGTGATAGAAGATTGGAAGACATGGAAGAGTGAAGAGATTGCCGCCAGATTGAGCAGGGTGCTGGAGCAGCAGTTGAATGATCATAAATCAGAGCTGGTACGCATCGGGCAGGGCAGTTTGCCGGGTGCTTTTCCACTGATCCGCCATGTGCGTTCTACGAGTGAAAAATACGATGCCGCACGAAAGCGGGTGAACCGTTAGCGATGAATGCATCTGAAATAGGATGGATTATACTGACTTGTGTATTGGGCGTTCAGTTGGTGTTCGCAGTATGGAACGTCTCCTGTCTGCCCAAAGTGCGTTCATTCAACGCAGACGAATTCAAAAACAAGGATATCCTGGTCTCTGTGCTGATCCCTGCCCGCAACGAGAAACTCCACATTCAAGGATGTCTGGAAAGTGTGCTTGCCAGCGATACATCCGGATTTCGGATGGAAGTACTGGTGCTGGATGATCGCTCTGAAGATGAGACCGCTGCTATAGTTCAGGGGATTGCTGATCGTGATCCACGTGTGCGCCTGCTGCATGGCGTGGAGCTGCCCGCAGGCTGGATGGGTAAATCTCATGCCTGTCACCGACTGGTGCAGGAGGCCAAGGGTGAATGGTTTATGTTCGTGGATGCCGATGTGCGCTTGGAACCTGCAGCCATTCGGCAGACGATTGCTGCGGGGTGTGAGCAAGGTGGGGGCCTCGTCACAGGATTCCCCTATCAGGTGACGAAGACCTGGATGGAAAAGCTCGTTGTGCCCATGATGGTGTTCACCATCATCAGTCATCTTCCTATTTTCATGATACGCAGATCATCTAATCCGATGTTTGTAGCCGCTACTGGGGCTTTTTTGCTCATTCATCGTTCCAGTTATAAGGCCTCCGGTGGACATGCTGCAATCCAGGCTGATCTGGTCGATGACATGAGTCTGGCGAAGGCGGTTAAGCGTGCGGGACATCCCGTTATGTTGGCCGATGTTCATGACGTGACGAATACACGAATGTACCAGAATGGTGCAGAAGTGTGGAACGGGTATAAGAAAAACATGTACGAAGGCATGGGGCGCAAAGATGTGCTGCTGTTGGGCACGATGCTGATGTATACAGTGATGTATATTGTGCCTCCGCTCGGTCTGGTTATCGGTTTGTTGACGGGCAATGCTATGTCCATCATCTATGGTCTTACGGGAACCGTGCTCGGGATGGCAGTCAAAAGGGTATCGGATCACGCTGGAGGACAACCCTGGTGGCTTGCTTTCCTGCAACCGATTAGTATGGCCTGTGTCATTGCGATTGGTATAGCTTCCTGGCAGGCAGGTCGTTCCGGCAAGGGGTATGTATGGAAAGGTAGGCGGTACAGTTGAAGGGTAACGTCATTATTATCGGAGCAGGCTTTGGAGGTCTATCGTGTGCCATTCGGTTAGCTTCACAGGGCGTACGGGTCACCATTCTGGAACGGCAGGAGCGGGTCGGTGGAAAGCTGCAGCAGATTGAGCAGGATGGATATCATTTTGACCGAGGGCCAAGTACGATCACGATGCCTGCAAGCTTCCGTTCTGTCTTCGATCACGCAGATGTAGATATGGAAGATTACGTGCAGTTATATGAGTTGGAGCCACGTACGCGTAATATATTCCCGGATGGGACCGTGGTCGATTTGTCGGGTAATCGAGGGTGGATGAAGGAGCAGATTGCTGACTACAGCCCAGAGGATGCAGCCCGTTATGATGCATTTATGGATGAGTCTGCTGCGCTGTATGCGGAAGCTAATCGTCATTTTCTTGGAAAGCTGCTGTTGTCGCCCAAGGATAAATATAATCTTCGAATGCTGCGCAGTCTGTTGCGCGTACGGCCTACAGTGAAGCTGGACAAGCTGCTGCGTTCTTATTTCCAGCACCCCCATACCCTTGCGATGTTCGGTCGGTATGCGACCTATGTTGGATCATCGCCCTATCAGGCGCCTTCGATCTTTGCCATGATGGGCCATGTGGAAGCAGAAGAGGGTGTCTATGGGGTGAAAGGTGGAACCTATCAACTCATAGAAGCCATGACACAGCTTGCACAGGAAAAAGGGGTGCAGATCGTTACTGGCATCGAAGTCCGGCAAATTGTTGTCAGGCATGGCAAGGTGGCAGGCGTGGATACGGATCAGGGCTTCCGGGAAGCCGATCAGGTTGTTGCAAATGGAGATGTGCTGAGCGTCAATCGGCTGCTGCTTGCGCCAGAATATCGCAAACAGATGAGTGATCAACGAATTCGCAAGTATGAGCCGTCGATTTCGGGGTTTGTAACATTGGCTGGTGTGCGGAGACAGTATGAATCCCTGCTGCACCATACCGTCTTTTTTCCGGAACGGTATGAACCGGAGTTTGACCATATTTTCCGTGACCGAAAAATGCCTGCCGATCCCACGATCTACATCTGTTATTCCGGTTATTCGGAAGCGGGTATGGCTCCAGCGGGAGCCAGCAATCTGTTCATTCTGGTGAACGCTCCGTATTTGTCGGACTCCTGGCATTGGGATGAGCAGATGGATCGTTATGGAGAATTGGTGTTGGAGAAGCTGGCCGAGAGGGGAATTATGGGATTGAAGCAGTCGGATGTCCTGATCCGGTACACGCCACAGGATATTGAACGGGAAACCCTGGCCCATCAAGGGTCGATCTACGGCATCTCGTCCAACTCCGTGAAGCAGACCTTCATGCGCCCCGGCAACAAAAGCAAGGATGTGCAAGGGCTGTGGTACGTGGGCGGCACGACGCATCCGGGCGGCGGCACGCCCATTGTGACGTTATCCGGGCAGCTTGTTGGCGCGCAGCTTGCATCGGAGATCGTAACGTAAGTTATAGAAACAATTCGTATAACAGAATAACTGATCCAACCTCCAAATATTTGAGCAGCCAATATAAATGGGGCCTCGAAATTCAAGCTAATGTTGGGTTTCGGGGCACCCTTTCCATTGCTGGGACGGAACGTTATACTGGTAGAGTTGACGCATTGAGTGTAAATATCATTTATAATATAGATCCAAATCATACCGTTTGTACGTTACATAATAAGAATTAATATTTCTGAGAATCTCTCTGCTGCACTGGGCAACATCCTGAACGGAACCTGGCCGAAACTGGCAATGATCCTGTCCATCAGCACTATTCTCACATAAGGAGGTCTCATCATGAATGAACAAGAGCGAGCTGGCGAACGGCTGCTTCCCGAGGTGGCTACGGGGGAACGGAAGCTGGAGCATGTGCGCCTCTGTCTTGAAGAGAATGTGGCAGGAGAAGGGGTAACCAGCGGAATGGAGCGGTATGCTTTTCGTCATAACCCGTTACCTGAATTGAATTTTGAAGAGGTAAGTCTGGAGACTGCGTTTATTGGTAAAAGGGTGCGCACACCCCTGCTCATCAGTTCGATGACGGGTGGAAGCAAAACAACGGGCGCCATCAATGAGCGGCTTGCCCGTGTGGCAAACGCCCGAGGCTGGGCACTCGGCGTAGGTTCGATTCGTGCTGCCGTGGAACAGCCGGAACTGGCAACCACCTTTGATGTGCGGCGCTGGGCACCGGATATTCCGGTCATCGCGAACCTCGGTGCGGTGCAGCTGAACTACGGCTTCAATACTGCTGATTTTCAGCGGGCAGTTGAGATTGCCGGCGCGGATATGCTGGTGCTGCATTTGAACACGTTGCAGGAGGTTTTCCAGCCGGAAGGGAACACGGATTTTAGCGGATTGCTTTATCGAATCGAGGATCTGTGCCGTCAATTGGATGTGCCTGTTGGCGTGAAAGAAGTGGGTTTTGGCATCGATGGAGTAACGGCACAGCGATTGTACGAAGCAGGTGTGGCCTTTATCGATGTGGCTGGAGCAGGTGGTACAAGCTGGGTGCAGGTCGAGAAGTTCCGGAATTCTAATCCGGTACGTCGTGCGGCAGCGGAAGCTTTTGCAGATTGGGGCATTCCGACAGCGGAGTGTATTCAGGAAGTGAGATCGGTAAACCCGGAAGGTGTTCTGATTGGCAGCGGTGGATTGTACACTGGCGTGGATGCGGCCAAAGCGCTGGCGCTTGGTGCGGATCTGGCTGGGTTCGGGCGATCTTTGCTGGAATCTGCGGTCGCTTCCGATGATGCGCTGAATGAGCGGTTGGAGCAGGTCGAATTCGAGCTGCGTACCGTCATGTTTGGCATTGGTGCAGGGCGGATCGAGGATTTGAAAGGCACACCACGTCTGGTGGAGCGGCGTTAGGCCGGGGACGAAAACGGAGGTGCGAACCCTGAGCCTACATGATTTCCCTGGGGGATTCGCACCTCGAATCTTGTCGAAAACATTGTTTTCGTGACCTTTTGGCAACAGTGGTGTTCGAAGAAATTTATTCCACTCATAAAATAAAAAAACAATCCATTAGGACTGCTTTCTTCTGGGTAAAATTAATCTTTCATTATAAAAACAGAGCGACACATGTATTGCTCTATTATTTAACATTCTCTTACATTGTCCTAATTATTTGAATGCCATTAATTAAGTATTGAGTAAGCTGCCCCTTTCCCAATAGGTGCTGTATGGCTCCATTCTTATTATCATTTTTCACACTATTATAATACGCAATAAACGAATCCCTTGGTGTATACCCATCATTTTCGTCATAACTTTCCGTTTGTTCAACATTGTTTTCATGTTCAATAGAGACAGAACGGTGATGATCGCGTCCAGAATACATTATTGATTGGATAATTGCAATATCGTATTTGGATAATATTTCTAAATAATCTTCAATATTGCTTCTTGCGTGTTGACTGTGTTTGTCTTCAACATACTTTTCGAATTTCTCAATAGAACTAAGGTGTCCGTAGTGTTCTTCTAAAGCTCTTGCCGCTTGATCACATACTTGTTTAAGTTGAATTATCTCTTCAACAACTGGAATCAAATCTTTCGCTCTGCTGATCATTTATCCAATACCTCCAACAATTAATATGTAATAGTTTCTCTGTTGTTATACTTGCATAAATATAATTGGTAAAATTAAACTTTTATTGGTGATGTTATATTATTGTATTCTTGAATCCCTTCATCTTTTCACGCATTCTATCATGTCCACATTTTCATTTATCACAGCTTTTGTAGAACGATTAGGCTAATTTCATTCCATCATAACTGTCCATCTCTTTCTTGTAAAATAACTAATAATAGACGGATTGTAATATGAAGTGCGACACCTATTGGAAATAAATAAGCTGGCGGGATTTCTGGCGGAATTTGGAGATCTGAGCGGTTATGAGCATGGACAGCAGCTTATTCGGCTGGCCGGACTGAATCTCAAAGAGAATAGTTCGGGAAAGAAAAAAGGCAAGTCCAGCATTACGAAACGTGGACGCGCACGCTTAAGGGCTCTGCTATTCCGGGCGGTCATGCCCATGGTAGCAAAAAACACGGAATTCAAGGCATTGCACCAGTACTTCACGAAGCGAAGTCAGAATCCACTGAAGAAAAAGCAATCGCTCGTAGCCTTGTGCGGGAAACTCATACGTGTCCTGCATACGCTCGGCACCAAGCAAATTCCGTACGATGCAAACGACGTGCTAGGACCAGTACGTCAGGCTCAGTTACAGATGGCAGCTTAAGAAAAACCGAACTTACGTTTCTCACCGGAATGAAAGAACTAAGACAAAGGAAGCACGGAGCAGCCGCAGGAATCAATTCCATAAGGGCAACGACCCTGTAAAGGAGCAAGAAACGGCGTCCATGTCTTGAGAGGCAGAACGAAGGAATGTAAGGGCAGTGACCCAATGTGAAATGGAGGGTAAGCCGTCAAGAGTCAGGTGTGGATATCCAAGTGCGATCACAAGAATGATCCAGGGGTTGGAGACAACTTCCTCCAATCTCTATTCCCGCCACTGGCTCCACTATAAATAATGTAATTATTACATGAATTATCCATATATCGAATAGTCTATGGTTAAAAATCTAAGAATGAGTGAGTAAACAAGAGAAAATATTAATTTATAGTGGGAGTGTCTTGCATAATCACTCCATTGCTTTTAAATTTTCTTCTATACTCCTCGCCTCCTCTAGGCTTGATGCGGGAGAACTTATGATTAAACCATCCTTATTGTATTCCTCATTAGTTAATTGCTTGTATAATGACGGTTCAGTAATTACAATTGCAAATTGATTATCCGAAGTATTCAAGTAAATATCTCCTAGTACTGTTCTTTCTGAGCCTTCATATGATATTAATAAGGAATTATGTTTAAAAAGTACTTTTTTAAAATTAATTTCATTTATTGATAACGAACCCTCATAGTTATTATCATCTTTATTGAAATGACCTTTTAAACTCACCTCTATCTCCTTACTTATTTTGTAGTCTTCACTAAACATATAAGACGGTGATGATATATCAATTTTCTCATTGTTGCTGCACGCTGAAAGAACAAGCAAACCAAGGAAAATAACAAAAATTATTCTCTTCATCTTTACACCTCCACAATAAGTAAGAAGATAAGGGGACTTAATCTAAAAAATTCTGCCCCCTCTTTAAGGTATAATATTTAATACTTAAATTTACCGGAGACATTTACTGGTACAACAGTTCCAGCTTGGTAACCATAATACAAAGGAGATAGAGTATTTTTAGCGAGTTGAGTTAATCTTGCTTCATCGTAAAAATAGTCACCAGCTTGACCGGATATTTGCCCTAGATCATAATTACTCGGTGTATACCGGACAGAATTTTTATAGTACACAACATTAAGCTGAGCAGAACTATTTTTCTTAGTTGAAGTTGCCATTGGTGCCCAGATATATTGGAAACCATTCCACTGGTACACGTCAACATATTTATAAATTATTACATAGTCATGCATTGTTCTAATGATTGTACTTTTATAGCTATCGTACTCACTATCTTTGATAAATAGATCTAAGACGGTCATAAATGCTCCTACATAAGGGTGCGTCATACCAGCTCCAATATTAAGCAGTTTAAATCCCATCTTAGTTAAGTCCCCTTGCTCATTTCCATATAATGTTTGTGCGCCATAAGAATATTCGGTACGCAGTCTTGTGTCTCCAGGGGATGCCATAATGGTTATAGATCTATCGAAACTATCCACATTATCTACACTATATAGCTTATTCTGATATTCAATTTCTGTGTGCACTGAATAATCGTCAACAGATTCCATTATTTCTTCTATTTCGGATTGAGTCTTTGCATTCTCAAGTTTGCTTTCATATTCAGCCACATCCAATTCCTTTCCTTCACGAATTGCCTTTTTCTTAAGATATTCTTTAGTAATAGTAGTTGATTCTGTTAGAGGATCATAGGTGGAATCTTCTGTAGCACTGACTGGTGAAACCTGTAGAATAAGAGCAAGAGACAGTACCGATCCAAACAGTTTTCTTTTAAAATTCAAAATTTGTACACCTTCCCTTTTTTGGTTTTGTTTCCCTATAAACACTAACATAAATAAAGCGCTTTCATCAAGATAATTTTGTATTTTTTTTACAATTAATGTAGCTCTCTAAGAAAAGCCTTATCTATTTCGTGTGTTTTAACATGACTAGAGTCAGTAGAAAGCCAAACAAACCGTCCAAAGTAAAATGGACGGTTTGTTTGTGTTTCTCTTTAAAGTCAGAAGGTGAAGGCTTCATATTAATCTCAAGCCTTTTCGTTTTTCTTTCGCACAAATCATATATAAGATTGGGTCTGACTTTTGCTTCCCTAGCTAGTGCATTTTTAGTGACGCTGGCTGCATCTAATGTGTAGTCCAATCTTATTTTTATAGAAATAACCAATTCCACCTCCTTTGGAACCACATTACAGCAAATGGGCAATGAAGATAAGTATTTTTATAGTAAAAGTAAATTATTTACAAGTAAAATATTGATATTAAATTCAAAAATATAGTATTATTTTATTGACCATTGCTTAATTTTGCTTGGAAGGTGGTGTACCTTTGAACTCAGTAACCACAATACGTGATCATTTGGCAGACTATTTAAAAACTAACCATATGACACTCAATCAATTCTCTGAGATATCGGGAATTAACTCAGGAACGTTGAGTGGTACGCTGAACGGGCTTCGTCCCATAGGCATGCAGCAGCTGGATCGACTTACTGCAGGGATGGGTTTAACTGAGGGTTACTTCTATGAATTATACATAAATGAGTGTTTTGTACATACAAGCCCGGATTGGCGAAGACTTGGGCCTTTTCTATACCGTTGTGCCGAACTCGGTAAGGTCAATTGTATGGAAGAAGCCGTTAATCTAATTATGGATAATCTTTCCTATGCACCCCTTTTGTTCGAGTTGGCCGAGCAGCTATATCGCGAAGGGAAGTTGGAAGCAGCCAAGCCCCTATATCGTTGTGTAGCTGAAAGTGAGAAAATGCAACACTCTGAACGGTTGGCTCTAAGTCAGTATCGTTTGTTCACGATCGGGCTTTCCAAGGACCAGACGAGCAATCTTGCACTTGCTACGCAGTTTGAGTTTTTTGTAGATCGGCTTGACGAGCCTTATCAGCTGGACGGGTTGAACGATCTGATTAATGTGTATGCTTCTTTGCGCCGATGGGATAAGTTGTTGGAATTGGGCGAGAAACTGAAAGTAAAAGCAACCATTCATTATGAGTTCCAGGGCAACACCAAGCCGAAAGAAGTCAAAAAAGAGATTATATTTTATATTTTGTATTCCTATTTAGTCATGGGAAGTGCCTGTTTTTATCTTGAGGATTACAAGATCGCCCTCGATTATATCACACAGTATATTGACCATAGTTGGGTGAAATCCCCTAGTCAAGCTGAACAAATTGTGATGGAACAATTCCAGGAATGGGCTGAAGCGAATCGTTTTATGTATATGTTGAGAGATGGACAACTACATGTACTACCCGAATACCTGGAGTATATTTCAAATAAAGAAAATGAAGTGTTTCCAGCTTTATGTGAGATTGTCGTTGCAGCTAATCAATATGACTTGGATATTGACTATGTTCTTTACGAATATGAATCATTTGTGCTGTATCAGGAACAGGGTAGCCGAATTGGAAAGATTAGCACTCAGCTTACAGGTGACCGCTACGTTCGTCTATTAATGGGGTTAAGTGAGTATTATTTAAGGAAAAAAGACTATGAAAAAGGTTTCAAAGCGTTATTAGACGGTTTATTCTTTTCTCTTGAAATTAACAGTGGCTTATCTATGCTTAAATGTGTTGGGATATTTGAAAAATATCGAAGTTATGCTTCTGATACAGTGACTCAGCAGTACCAAAATCTGATCTGTGAGGTGCAAAATCTCAATGAGAAAAAAATTAGTTTCGCTTATAGTGGTTTGTAGTATTGTCGTAGTAATGTCTGTTCCAGTAACAACTCAGGCAGATACTGGACAACCACCGGCTATCCAAATGACAACAAACAGTCACGGACTTGGAAGTTAACAAACATAACAAAAAAAAGCGTTTTTTAATTTGAGATGCTTCCTTAAGCAGACTGGTTTAATCCGTCTACCTTATAGGGGGCTTTTTTTCGTATTAGGAATGTCTTTTTTTGCTGTTTTTTTTGAAGGGAGATTAGGAAGCCGTGAGGCTCGGCAACATGGTTACAGACGATGATGACCAAAATGTGTTGGAGTTCGCCTGATTTCCTACTAATTAGCAGAATGGACTAGAATGTTACAACAGGGAGGGGTGAATATGGATTGTGGTGAGCTCAAGTTGCAGATCGAAGCAGCGAGACAAAAGCTCTATCAACTAAAGATGGACTATAACGGAGATCTGCTTCATCCTCATGTTATACAGCAATCTATGGTCCTGGATGATCTAATTAATCAATACAATCAAGTTAAAATAAAAAAGCCGATTAAATAATTCAATCGACTTTGGGCGAGAAACTTTGGCGGGTCGCTCGCCCCTATATTTTAACATAAGTTCTTGGACGAAGTATCGTTATTACATACATTTTTCTTTCACAGTTATCGTTTCGTTGGTTACAGTCACATAAGAGTTGCCAGACAAGTATTCGGTATAACCGCATACCGTCTTGTTATAGGTTTCACCACGGCTGTCCGTAAACTCCAGATAGATGGATCCTTCACCGGAGAGTCGCAGCTGTGGAGCGAACTTCAATTTTTCACCGCTGGGTATACCTTTCTTTAAGGCGTGTATAGTACCCTCATTGTTTGTATTGGACGAGTCAACGCCGGTGCTCACACGTGCTGTAATATTAGAGAGATCATAATCGGACTGATTATAAATTGTGATCCTTAAATGTCTAAAGGGGTCCATCGCCTGGTAACCCATAGAAATAACTAATCCAATGAAGAGAATCAGTGTAGATAGGATGATTATTTTCCTTTTTGAAAAGGGACGACGCGTATTCATAAGTTTTCTGCTCCTTTCTTTCATATAGATATAAACAGAATCAGGTAACTAAAAGTTGTATAGGAATACGTTGGAACAGGGGCTTGAATTGTGGACTGCGCATTAAAATGCGTGTTATAATAAGGTCAGGAAATGTATAAAATGCAAAGAGAGCCGTGATACCAACACGACTCCCCGTTGCAACAGCCGCTTTTAAGGGCGGTTCGGCTCCGGATTTAGAATGAAAGCCTAAAAATAGACCGCTTCCTTTTGCCGAGGGCGGTCTATTTCCGTTTGTTTGTAAGTATCAAGACAACAAGAGTCGCAAATGAAATCATTAGCGTCATCGCTTGGTATACTTCCACGGGGCATCACCTCCCTTCCGAGAGGTTAGCCGAGACCGCCCATATTAGCCTTTCTGTTGCTTCAGTGATTATACCATAATCTTCATTTTGTTGAATAGGATAACAAATTTAGATAGGGCTCTGTTGGTTGGTAAATACATCACCAGAACTGTATACATATTTATGAATGTGGAGGGATACTCTGATGAAACTTACCGCAATGAATCAAGAAGAATATGCAAATTTCCGTGTTCGCTCGATTAAAGATTTTGCAGAAGAGAAAGTGGAGGCGGGTACTTGGGCTGCGGAAGAGGCGCAAGGACTTGCAGAGGCATCCTACGACAGATATTTGCCTGAAGGGCTGAATACACCGGGTGCTTACCTCTATAATTTGGTACATGCCGTTGACGGGAATGTGGGTTATATCTGGTTTAACATTACGGATAACCGCCGTGGAAAAGACGCTTTTTTGCTGGATATTGTGGTCGAAGAAGCCTATCGGGGCAAGGGTTATGGTACAGAGACGATGGAAGCACTTGAAAGGGAAGCCTTGAGTCTTGGCGTGGATCGCATTGGTCTGCATGTGTTTGGACATAATGTGCGGGCGAGCAGCCTGTATCGCAAAATGGGATATGAGGTAACCGATTTGACGATGTACAAGGATATCAAAGGGTAAATCTAAACACGGATAATCTAAGTCAAACGTATGATCTACGCAAAACGAATCATCCTCTGTAACAGGGGATTTCGGAAAGCGGAGGGTGCTCTGGTCGAATTGGCGAAGTTCCTTGATGCCTTGGGGTTTGTCATATATAATGTATAGGATTATCCATACCGAACAAGTAATCAATGAGGAGTTGTCATATACATGGCTTTGAAAGCTGGAATCGTGGGCCTGCCTAACGTTGGTAAATCCACACTGTTTAACGCAATTACACAAGCTGGTGCCGAATCGGCAAACTATCCGTTCTGTACGATTGACCCTAACGTGGGGATCGTTGAAGTACCGGACGAGCGTTTGGACAAATTGACAGAACTCGTTGTACCGAAAAAAACGGTACCAACGGCGTTTGAATTCGTAGATATTGCAGGTCTTGTTCGCGGTGCGAGCAAAGGCGAAGGTCTTGGTAACAAGTTCCTTGCACACATTCGTGAAGTAGATGCCATTGTACATGTGGTGCGCTGCTTTGTAGACGAGAACATCACACACGTCGATGGCAAAATTGATCCGGTAAGCGACATCCAGACGATCAATCTGGAACTGATTCTGGCCGATATCGAGAGTGTCGAGAAAAAAATTGATCGCTCCAAGAAAAACATGAAGGGCGGCAACAAGTCAGCTGCTCAGGAAGTGGAAGTACTGGAGAAAGTGAAGGCTGTTCTGTACGAAGACAAGCCAGCACGCAGCATGGAGCTTACAGACGAAGAACGTCTGATTGTACGCGATCTGCATTTGCTTACCCTGAAGCCTGTTCTGTACGCAGCCAATGTAGCTGAGGACGAAATCGGCGATGTGGCAAACAATGCTTACGTGCAAAAAGTAAGAGAATTCGCCGCTGCTGAAAATGCAGAAGTGGTGCCGATCAGTGCAAAAGTGGAAGAAGAGATCTCGGAGCTTGAAGGCGAAGATAAACAAATGTTCCTGGAAGAGCTCGGTATCGAGGATTCCGGTCTGAACCTGTTGATCAAAGCTGCTTACAAATTGCTGGGTCTGTATACGTACTTCACAGCAGGCGTACAAGAAGTTCGTGCTTGGACAATCCGTAAGGGTACCAAAGCACCTGGCGCAGCGGGTGTCATTCACACCGACTTCGAGCGCGGATTCATTCGGGCAGAGGTTGTTTCCTACGAGGATCTGGTTGCTGCCGGTTCCATGAACGGTGCGAAAGAACGTGGACAACTTCGTCTTGAAGGTAAAGAGTATGTTGTCAATGACGGCGATGTTATGCACTTCCGCTTCAACGTTTAATATCGATAGTCTAGATAAGAAAACATACTTGAATATACGAGTATAGCAGCTCTGTCGTCTTCTATTGAAGATGGCAGGGCTTTTTACATAGGGCAGAATATTCTTCAATAAGCATTCAACAATAAAATTGCTCTATATCCTGTACATCCTACTGGATTGTTTACTCGCTCTGGATATAATAAAAGGAAGAAGGCTCATGGAAGATGAGCTCTTATAGTCCTTTGCAAATCAATCTGGTTGCTTAAAATAAGTAAATCAAAATTTGGATGCAGATGCTGCAAACAGTTGCTATTCAGGAGCATAAGAATATGCTATAATTAAGAGTCGTATACCTATGTTAAATTTCACGCTCGGCTGAATGGGTTGAAGCGGGTTTGATACCGGGTACGCGATTTCTTTTATATAACTTAAACGTAAAGGATTTGATGACGTTGTAGCGATGTTATACGTCGATCATAAAATGAATGTTACGGTCAGGGATTTCTGAGAACTCCGTGCCTTGTGAAATATAAATGGTCTGATGATGCATGAAATGTATGCCTATCGGAATCGAATGAATGTTGAAATGCTGGAACGAAAATAACGCGTGAGGTGACTATACATGTTTGATAAATTACAGGCGTTAGCCGACCGTTACGAGAAACTCAGCGAGCTGCTGTGTGACCCGGATGTAGCAAGTGACAACAAGAAGCTGCGGGAATATTCCAAAGAACAATCGGATCTGCAGCCCACCTATGAAGCATACAATGAGTACAAACAGGTAAGCCAGGATCTCGAAGCTGCGAAAGAAATGCAGGGCGAGAAGCTGGACGACGAGATGCGTGAAATGGTCAAAATGGAAATTGATGAACTGAGCACTCGCCAGAAAGAATTGGACGAACTGATTCGTGTTCTCATGCTGCCAAAAGACCCGAATGATGATAAAAACGTCATCGTTGAAATTCGTGGAGCAGCTGGTGGGGATGAAGCGGCGCTGTTTGCAGCGGATCTCTATCGGATGTATACACGTTATGCCGATACCCAAGGCTGGCGCGTGGAATTGATGGACGTTAACACAAATGATCTGGGCGGCTTCAAAGAGGTAGTATTCCTGATTAATGGACGCGGCGCTTACAGCAAAATGAAATACGAAAGTGGCGCACACCGTGTGCAACGTATTCCTACAACGGAATCGGGCGGCCGGATTCATACGTCTACTTCCACAGTAGCTGTTATGCCTGAAGCCGAAGATTTCGATATCGAAATTCATGATAAAGATATCCGTGTAGATACGTTCTGTTCCAGTGGTGCCGGTGGACAATCGGTTAATACCACGAAATCGGCTGTACGGGTAACTCACGTTCCAACGGGAATTGTGGCTACTTGTCAGGATGGTAAATCCCAGAACTCGAATAAAGAAAAAGCATTGCAAGTTCTGCGTACGCGTATCTTCGATATGATGCGTCAGGAAGAAGAAGCGAAAATTTCGAGTGAACGGAAGAGCAAAGTGGGTACAGGTGACCGCAGTGAGCGGATTCGTACCTATAATTTCCCACAAAGCCGTGTTACGGATCACCGGATCGGATTGACGATGCACAAGCTGGATCAAATCATGAATGGTGAGATTGCTGATATCGTGTCTGCACTGACGATTGCCGAGCAGACGGATATGATGGATAGAGGAGAATAATGCTGTGACCCGCGCGCAGTTTGTCATGACGCCGGAACAGAGTTGTCGGGAAGCCTTCGTTGAGGCTTCCTCTTTTTTGGAGAAGTGCGGCGTGTACGAGCCGCACAACAATGCCCGGCTGCTGCTGGAACATGTACTCGGCCGCGAAGGGGCCGCGTACTATATGATGCAGCCGGAGCCCTTTCCCAGCGAGCTTCGCAGCCGCTGGGAAGACGCCGTCACGCGCAAGGCTGCGGGTGAGCCGGCGCAGTACATCATCGGCAGCCAGGAATTCTATGGGCTGCCGTTCGAGGTCACGCCGGCCGTGCTGATCCCGCGGCCGGAGACCGAGCTGTTGGTCGAGGCTGTGCTGCGCGAAGCCGACCGCGTGTTTCCCGGCGGCGCTCCGCTCGCCGTCGACATTGGCACGGGCAGCGGGGCCATCGCAGTGACGATGGCTGCGCAGCGCCCGCGCTGGCAGGTAGGCGCCGGAGATATCTCGGCGGCTGCCCTGCAAGTGGCCGCGCGCAACGCGGCCGCGAACGGGGTACAGATCGACTTCCGTGAAGGCGATCTGCTGGCCCCGTTCGCAGGGGCACGGGTGGACATCTTGGTGTCCAACCCGCCTTACATCCCGGCGGCAGATATCGCCGGGTTGCAGCCTGAGGTGCGCGACCATGAGCCGCGCACGGCACTGGACGGCGGCCCGGATGGACTGGGGCCGTACCGCATCATGCTGGAGCAGCTGGCGCTGCTGCCTGCACCACCGCAGATCATCGGTTTTGAGCTGGGTCAGGGACAGGCCGGGGACATCGCAGCTCTGCTTGAATCGGCCGGATATTGGCCGGAAATTATCGTCGTGCCAGACCTTGCAGGCATTGAACGGCATGTACTGGGTGTTCGTACTTCGGAACAGGTGACGAAAATGTAAGGTTCCACAGGTTTTCTTTTTGCCGTGAAATCCTCTACAATGAGATATACCGAAGATTGCTGAATGCTTGGAGGAACATAACTACATGCTGCATAAATTCAAAAAAATAGACTATTCGATTGTTTTTATATTGCTCATTCTGATGGCTATTAGTATTTTGTCGATTTATAGTACCACCTTCGGCCGACCGAAGTGGGAGGCTTATCCCCAGAAAGCAGTAATTTTTTACATTATCGGTTTTATTGTGTTTTTCGGAATGTCCATGATTAACTACAAATTGATCATTAAGAATTACCTATACATTTATGGTGTGGGCATGATACTGCTTATTCTTGTTATGTTTATCGGTAAGGAGTACTACGGCGCTCAAGGATGGTTATCCATATTTGGCCTGAGCTTGCAGCCTGCCGAGCTATTCAAACTATGTCTGATTGTCTTTCTGTCAGCACTTCTGGCGAGAAAGAAAAACAGGCCGTTATTTTTTGGACGAGACGTTATCCCCATCTCGCTCTGTGTGCTTCCTCCGTTGCTGCTCGTCTTGCTTCAGAATGACTTGGGGAATGCGCTGAGTTATGTCGTTATCCTGATAGGGCTTCTCTGGATAGGCAATATCAAATTTACGCATGCCCTGATCGGTTTTGTTATAGCGGTGGCCGCTCTGATTGGTGGAACACAAGCCTATATTCATTACCATGATGAAATTGTAAGATTTCTGAAGGACATTGGTCGCTCTCACTGGGCAGATCGTTTCGACCCCTGGCTTGTACCGGATCAGACGTCAAGGGACGTGCTCTGGCAGACCTACAATGCCAAGTTGGCTATAGGCTCTGGAGGTATTAGCGGTAAAGGATACTTGGAAGGTACCACGATTCAGTCGAATCGGGTGCCGCTGGCCTATGCGGATTCGATCTTTGTGCAGATTGGTGAAGAATTTGGTTTTGTTGGAGCATCGGTGCTGCTCCTGCTCTACTTTATTTTGATTCACAGGCTGGTGCTGATTGCACTGGAATGTAAGGATAGGGCAGGACCATATCTGATTGTCGGTATTATAGCGATGCTGCTCTACCAGATCTTTGTCAACATTGGTCCATTCATTGGTCTGATGCCGCTGACAGGGATTACACTGCCGTTTATCAGTTTCGGGGGCACCTCGCTTGTTCTCAACATGCTTAGTATGGGTCTTGTGATGAGTATCAAAGTGCATACAGAAGAGAACGAGGATATTCTCGGTTCCGCAGAACAGCCAAGCATTACGGAGTTGGTATTGAAGCTATTTAGACGCAAATCAACGCAGCAGGAGCAATAGTCTTTATCTAAGGACAGACTCTTTGCGGAGTGAATACGATATAAGTTAACCCTGGAATCAACAGATCGGAGCAAGATGGATCTGTGGGTTTCAGGGTTTTTCGTTGTCTTGTTTGACGGATTTCCAATTTGTCTTCCAATTCTATACAATGGTAATATTGAAGACTACTGGAAATAATTATTGGGTTATTGAGCCTCAGGGGGATACGTGGGAACATGCTGAGAATGCTGAAGAAGATGGACGGGGTTATTCTGTTTGTGTTGCTGCTGCTTATGGTCATGAGTGTATTTACGGTGTACAGTGCGATTCAGTCCGATCCGAAACTTGGAAATCATCATATCAAAACCTTGCTGTTTTACGGGATTGGATTCGTAGCCATCATTGGTATCGGATTAGTCAATTATAAACTGTATATCCAATATGCGTTTTATATTTACGCAGTTGGAATCGTCCTGCTGATTCTTGTCAACTTTGTAGGTGGCACGATTAATAATGCGAATGGCTGGATAAAGATTAGTGAGAGTCTCACTTTTCAACCAGCAGAATTGTTTAAAATGATCTTGATTCTGTTTCTGGCGCATGTATTGGTCAAAAGAAAAAATTCTACGCTTCGTTTCTGGAAAGATATCGTGCCCATCGGGTTATGGACGTTCGTTCCCTTTGCGTTAGTAATGGCTCAAAATGACCTGGGAAACGCCCTCGGATACATCGTGATTCTGGTCGCCGTGTTATGGATAGGGAATATCAAGTGGTCTCATGCATTAATTGCTCTTGCTATTGTGGGGATCACCTTTTTTGGATTCGTCAAAGCATATACGTCGTATCACGATGAGATTTTCACCTTTCTGGAAAAGGCGAACCGTGAGCACTGGGCCGAGCGAATTGATCCTTGGCTTGTACCGGATAAAGCAACGTCGAAAGCTTCCTGGCATACGAAAAATGCGGGTCTGGCCATAGGCTCGGGAGGCATAACAGGCAAAGGTTACATGCAAGGCACATCTGTTCAATCGGGGCGTGTACCGTATACATACTCGGATTCCATTTTTGTGGTCATTGCCGAGGAGTTTGGTTTTGTAGGCGGATCTGTTCTGCTCTTACTGTATTTTATCCTCATTCATCGTATGGTATTAATCGCATTACACTGTAGAGACCGGGCAGGACCTGTGGTGATTGTAGGTATTATCGGGATGCTGTTATATCAGGTGTTTGAAAATATTGGCGCTTTCCTTGGGCTGATGCCGCTTACGGGCATTACGCTGCCGTTTATCAGCTATGGGGGCACCTCGCTGCTCATTAATATGGCATGTATCGGGCTGGTGATGAGTATTAAGTTGTATGGTCAGGAAGACGAGGACGAGCTTCTTATGGGAGAACAGCGACCTACCTTATTAGAACGTTTGTGGAGTATGGTCAAAAAGGAAAAGACAACAGCGTAATCCTGAACTTTGGTATGATTCATCTTTGCTATAGAAATCCAGCTTCCCATTCAGAGGATGTTGGAGTAGGTTATGGAGCAGTAAGTTTTTGGTTTGTTAGTCCGATCTTTGCCTGCGCAGCTAGGCGAAGATCTTTTTTTATTTTTAAAGGCAGTGAGAACTTTGAATTTTAAATGAATGACAAATTTAAATTTTATTGACAAATATTTCAATTCTGTATTATCCTAATTTTAACTATACTCAGAATAAGTCAGCAGTCCTGGAGAATCCTTGTTTTCCTCGTGTCTCTCAGATCAGCATTCGATATTCCATTCTTATCGTCCTGGTTACACTTCTACAAATTCTATTGGTTCCTGTACAGAACATCCAATGGCTTGTTTATTTCTCAATGAAATGAAATCGATTTCACAATTAATTGTAAACGCTTACTTTCTTTTAGTTCTATCTGATTTGAAATGGAGAGGATGAGAAGCCATGTGTTTTAACAAGTTTGGCAGTGCAGCGGCTGTGATCAAGGAAGAGGTGCGTAGTGCGGTACGTGGGCCTCCTGCCGAAGTGGGATGTGGGCGAAGGATCAGGTCGCTGAATGATTAATTTTAAACCCAAAAGGAGAGTTTGAGATGAATAAAAATCGAGTTGTTAAGACCCCTTCGATCGTCAACGTGTTCATGCTCTTGTTTTTATCTTTTGCACTAACCGTTTCAACATTTGCCATCGGACCAGCGAAACAAGCTGACGCAGCTCCTCTTCCAAAGAAAATTATTGCTTATGTGGCTGGTTGGGCCAACTGGACCGCGAATGATATTAAGGCAGAACAGCTCTCTCATATCAATTACTCCTTCGCTCTCATCTCCAACGGCAAAGCAACAATCACAAATTCAGATCGTACCAAACTGCAACTGATGGTAGGATTGAAATCCAGAAACCCTGACCTGAAGGTGTTATTGTCTGTTGGCGGTTGGGGAGCTAATGGTTTTTCAGACGCTGCGCTAACGGACGCCTCACGTACAACCTTTGCCGACAGTATTGTGCAGCTGGTAACCTCCAACAATCTGGATGGCGTCGATCTGGATTGGGAATATCCGACCAACCCTGCGGCCGGAACAACTGCGCGACCGCAGGATAAACAAAACTTCACACAACTGCTCTCGAAGGTTCGTGAGAAGCTGAATGCTCAAGGGCAGATTAATGGCAAGCAATATCTGCTGACCATTGCCGCAGGAGCGAGCAGCAGTTATCTGAATGGTGTGGAGATCAATAATATCACGCCTCTGCTCGATTGGATCAATCTGATGACTTACGATTTTCATGGAACCTGGGATGCAACCACAGGTCATCATACGAATCTGTCCGGAAGAGATATCAGTGTAACGTCCGCGGTCAATCTGTTCAGAAATAGCGGTGTTCCCGCGAATAAACTGGTCATTGGCGGAGCTTTTTACGGCCGGGCCTGGACGGGTGTTCAGAATTCGAACAATGGTCTGGACAGGCCCGCTTCCGGTGGTTTTGAACCCGACTACAACACTATTGTCAGCCAATATTTGAATAAAAACGGGTATACACGGTACTGGGACAGCAGTGCCCAAGCTCCTTATCTGTTTAATGGAAATACCTTTATCTCCTATGATGACCCGCAATCGCTCAGCTTGAAGGTGCAATATGTGAAAAACAGCAATCTGGGTGGCATCATGTTCTGGGAGTACAGCAATGACCGCTCAGGTGCGCTGCTTCAGGCCGTATATTCAGAGGTTACGGGTGGTGGGACGGTGCAGCCTCCAAATCCAAGCGGGTACAACTATCTGGTTGCTCAAGCCAATCAGCAAATCGTCTCTGCCGAAAATTAAGGCAATGACCAGCTTGTCGCCAATCGGACGACCGCAGGAGACTGGGAGCTTTTTGAATGGATTACGAACTCCGATGGAACGGTGTCCCTCAAGTCCAAAATCAATAATAAATATGTCACAGCAGATGTTAATGTGGGTGGTGCCCTGATCGCAAAAGCGACAACCATTCAGCAATGGGAGAAGTTCAATCGTGTGGATTTGGGTGATGGAACAATCGCGCTGCAGGCACTTGCCAATAACTTGTATGTAACCTGTGATCTGAATAATGGCGGTAAGCTTGTAGCGAGCCGCAATTCGGTTGGCGGGGCCTGGGAAGCTTTTCGGGTTAATAAGTAACAGAGAAGCAAGGGCATTCATGCAGCATGCTAATTGGAACATCAAGGGTAGGTTAGAGATTTTAGATTGTTCAAAGAAGTGCCAGCCGACAAGCGTTCCATAGGCAGGCGCTTTTTTGATTTTCGTCAGTTTCATGAGCGAGCTAACAGTCTTTTGTTTTAGGTCTAACCCGCCTATTAAAATTTTAGTAGATTTGTAATCTAGCAGGTTTACTTCCGCCCCTTCCGGGCATACTGATAGACATGAGAGAGTTACAGGGATCATGATTACGGGAGCCGAGGGGGAGAACGGAATGAGCAGAAGAGTCGTGAAACAAATTGGACTTATAATTGTATGTCTTATGATGACTATTATGATGTGGGAAGGTCAGAAAACGGATGCAGCTGTGGCGGCCACAGCGATTCCAGAACAATCCATTCGCTTACGTATTCTCGCAAACTCGGATGCAGCGGGAGATCAGTTGGTCAAACGCGAGATTCGTGACGCCGTCGTTGCCCAAATGAATGAGTGGGTAACCGAACTGGAGAATCCGCAAAGTCTGGAAGAAGCGCGTGGGGTCATTCGTCAGCATCTATCTGAAATTGAGGATCGTGTGGGAGAAGAGCTTGCCAATCGTGGCTTAACCTATTCGTATCAGGTTGAACTCGGAGTGGTTCCGTTTCCAACCAAATTATATGGGGGTACCGTATATCCTGCTGGAGATTATGAGGCAGTACGGATAACACTGGGTAAAGGTGAAGGTCAAAACTGGTGGTGTGTGTTGTTTCCACCATTGTGCTTCATAGATGCAGGAACAGGGGATGCACTGGCGAAGCCTGCAACAGCATCAGCAGCTGCCGCAGAGCCTGGGGACGCACAAGCATCTGTGCAGGCAGCTACACCGGAAGCGCGTTTCTTCCTGTGGGATATGGCGGTCAAATTGTGGGATTGGGTAACGGGATTGTTTGCATAACTGAATGAACATGCTGCTGGATATAAGCTTTATCAGGGGACTTCGATTCAGGGAAGTGCCCTTTTGTTTTATCATAGGCTCGAGTCAAAGATCGCATGATGTTAATCGCTGGGAAGATTCAGACCGCATCCTTGGGCAGAGCAGATATGTTATAATTATAGGAATCAGAAAACATAAGTGAATAAGGCATCGCGGAAGTGTGATGTCTTGCATTAACTACCCTACTGAAGTTTAGGAATGATGGATATATGACAAGAGAGAACAAGCAATTGCATCAGTCTTCCATGAAAGGCATGGAGAACGATGAACGTACAGAGGAAATGGTTACGAGCATGTGGGATGTCAATGTACTGCTAGCCAATGAGAACACGGATGATGTGGCAAAAGGGAGTGCGTATAAACAGGCTCTTGTTTACTTACAGGATGCTGCAGCCTGTCTTCGTCAAGGGCAGACCGTGGCATTCCCAACCGAGACGGTATACGGTCTGGGTGCAGATGCTCGCAGTACAGCTGCGGTGGAAGCTGTATTTGCAGCCAAGGGGCGGCCTTCAGACAATCCGCTGATTGTTCATATTGCACAGCGTGACCAGTTGGATTCGCTGGTCACAGATGTGAATGGCACAGCGGAGGCTCTGATGGCAGCCTTCTGGCCGGGGCCGCTTACGCTTGTGCTGCCGGTTAGGCCAGGGGCGGTATCCCCGCGGGTTACCGCCGGTTTGGACACGGTGGCCGTGCGGATGCCGGATCATCCGGTGGCCTTGCAGTTGATCGCGGCGGCGGAATGCCCGGTCGCCGCGCCGAGCGCCAACCGCTCCGGGCGGCCAAGCCCGACACTCGCCGCACATGTGCGCGAGGATCTGGCAGGCCGCATCGGCGGCATCGTGGACGGCGGCCCCACCGGGGTGGGCGTCGAGTCCACGGTGGTGCAGGTCGGTGACGACGGTACTGTCACCATCCTGCGCCCTGGCGGCATTACGGCGGAACAGCTGTCCGCCGTTGCCGCCCGTGTCGCCACGGACCCGGCGCTGCTCGCCGAGGGGCCCGGTGGCGATGACAGCCCGGCGCCGCGCTCGCCGGGCATGAAGTACACGCACTACGCGCCCGCAGGTGCGCTGTGCGTGGTGGAGGGGCCGCCCGCAGCGGTGGCGGCCTGGATCAGCGCCGCCCTCGCAGAGGCGGCGCAGCGCGGGGAGCGCACCGCGGTGCTGGCGTTCGCCGAGCACGCGGAGCAGTACCGCGCCGATGCCGTGTTCTCGCTGGGCGAAGCCAGCGAGCTGGAGGAAGCAGCGCGCCGGCTGTACGCCGCGCTGCGCAGCTGCGATGAGCAGGGGGCCACATATATTGTGGCTGAAGCCTGCTCGCGCGAAGGGCTGGGAGCAGCCGTCATGAACCGGCTGCTCAAGGCGGCAGGTCACCGACTCATTCAGGTCGGTGACCGATAGCTCCCTTTTTCCATAATATCGCTATGAATATTTCCCTCTGGCACCTGACCTCTAGCCACGACTAGCCAATCATTCTTTGAATGCAGCTATGGAAAACGCCTTCTCAGGTCATGTTTATGTTCTTGTCCGCATATGGTGTACAAGAACCTTTACGTGACTTGGGGGTATGGGGATGTGGGATGTGTCTGCCCATGTAGGGCAGTTGGTAACCATTTTGATTATGGCCGTCGCTCTCGGACTCGACGCGTTCTCACTCGGCATCGGGATTGGTATGAAGGGCATTCGGATGAGAGACGTATTGCGAATCAGTACCGTAACGGCCCTGTTTCACATCATCATGCCGCTCATCGGCATGTACACGGGCAAATACGTCAGCTCCCTGCTTGGTGACATTACGACATATGCAGCTGGCGGTCTGCTGGTCCTGCTCGGCGCCCATATGATCTTGAACGCTTTCCGGGAGGGAGACACCAAACTGGTGGATCATCGATCTCTGCTCGGTGTGATTCTGTTCTCACTGAGTGTCAGTGTGGATTCGTTTTCCGTTGGAGTCTCGCTTGGCATGTTCAGCAGTGATTTGGTGTTAACGGTGCTGGCTTTCGGTGTCTGTGGTGGAGTAATGTCCGTCATGGGTCTGCTGTTGGGACGGCGTGTGAGTCAAAACATGGGGGATTACGGGGAAGCGGTCGGCGGAGCGATCTTGCTCGCTTTTGGACTTTTGTTTATATTTTAAAATACACCGTTAATAATGATTACAGCCTAGTGCAGTCTTCGATATATAGTTATGAGTTTCATTGGTTCAGATGGAGTTTCAAACATGATTCGACAACATTTGCAAAATGGGGAGGCTAACCACAATGAAACATATTTTGTTTGTATGTACAGGGAATACATGTCGCAGCCCCATGGCGGAGGGACTTTTACGTAAACTGGCGTCTGAGCGGGGCATTCAGGTGGACGTTCGTTCCGCGGGTGTAGCCGCAACTACGGGCATGCCGATTTCCCGTCATGCGGAGGCCGTATTAAGGGATCACAACGTTGAGGGACCGCCTCATTCGACGCTCTTGAGCTCTAACCTGGTCGGTTGGGCCGATTTGATCCTTACGTTGACACGCAGTCATAAACAGCATGTTATGCAGGTTTTTCCTGACTCTATACACAAGACGTATACCTTGAAAGAGTATGTGGAAAATGACGAACAAGTCCTGAATGATCTTCAGGAACTGGACAGCCTGTTTGCGACAATGGAAATGAAACGTGCGCTAGGTCAGGAAATTTTGGCGTCTGAACGTGAGCGGGCGATCGAGATCAGACAACGCATACCGAGCTTTGATATTTCGGATCCGTTTGGCGGCAGTCGTGATGATTACAACATCGCTGCGGCAGAGATTCGGACTGCACTCGACAGACTTTTGGACAAGCTGGATTAATTGGATTTGCTTAATCATTCCCAGCTGCCGATGGTTTTCCATATAAAAACGTACACGGGATGTAAATTACCCGTTGATTTTAAACGCAGGTTGTTTTATGATGAATGGGAAAACAGGGATCCGGTGTAACTGGCGACGAAGTGGGCATAACCACGATGGAGCACCGGAACAAACGGCCGGTCGCCTGGGCAAAAGAGCAATTCTGCGGTACCCGCAGACTGCTCTTTTTTTCGTCTTTCATCTGATTATTCGCTATAATAGTACCTGAAATGCCATGTAAGAATACCAAGGGCAGCCAAGAGGAAGCCGGGCATGATTTTATCGGGAGGCGATAGGATGACTATTGAGTTAGATTCGGAACAACCCGGATTGCATGAACAGACCGCATCCATTCTGCGTGAACTGGCGCTTGCCGGACAGCTTGGACCTGGACAGATCGTGGTGATCGGTACAAGTACAAGTGAAGTTGCGGGCAAACGGATTGGTACAAGCGGTGCGGTTGAAGTGGCGCAGCAGCTTCTTGCGGGTATACGCGAGGTGCAGCAGGAGTTCGGTTTTGATGTTGTATTCCAATGCTGTGAGCATCTGAACCGGGCACTGGTTATGGAGCGTTCATTGCTTACACGTCTTGGATTGACTGAGGTTGGTGCAGTACCCGTGCCCAAAGCAGGCGGTTCCATGGCATCCGCAGCGTATCGTTCGCTGACCGATCCATGCCTGGCTGAACATGTGCAGGCCCATGCGGGACTGGATATTGGGGAGACGATGATTGGCATGCACTTGCGGCATGTGGCAGTACCCTTCCGAACATCACTCCGCTACATCGGTGATGCCCGAGTAACTACAGCACTGACCCGTCCGAAGTTGATTGGCGGCGAGCGTGCAGTGTATCGTATGGAAGAGCAACCAGATTCGACATTTTGTGACTAACGTATAAACCGAAACGATTGGTTACACTCCTGACTTCGATTGCATCACCATCTTACGATCGCTGTTATCCCCAGATTTTTTTTGAATCTCTTATATAAGGGGAAATCCGGTGATAAAGGCGAACGCTCTGCTTCTCCAGATTGGTGTTGCACTCTCCGTTTTCGTGTAAACATGATTTCGCTTTATAACTTCACTTATAACTGGGAGGAATTTAATCATGGAACAATTGCGCAAGAATGACCCGGCAGTACTGGAAGCGATGAATCTTGAACTGAAACGTCAACAAAACAACATTGAGCTGATCGCGTCCGAGAACATCGTAAGCGAAGCGGTAATTGAGGCAATGGGATCTGTACTTACCAACAAGTACGCTGAAGGATATCCGGGCAAACGTTACTACGGTGGTTGTGAGCATGTTGATATCGTTGAAGATATCGCCCGTGATCGTGCCAAAGAATTGTTTGGAGCAGAACATGTGAATGTTCAACCTCACTCCGGTGCACAAGCGAACATGGCAGTATACCTTGCGGCTCTGAAACCAGGTGATACCGTTCTGGGTATGAACCTTGCGCATGGCGGACACCTCACACATGGTAGCCCGGTTAACGCTTCCGGATTGCTGTACAATTTCGTGGCTTACGGTGTACAAGAAGATACATTCCTGATTGATTATGATGAAGTGCGCAAAGCGGCATTCAAACATCGCCCTCGTATGATCGTTGCAGGTGCAAGTGCATATCCGCGTATCATTGATTTTGAAAAGCTTGCTTCCATCGCTAATGATGTAGGTGCTTTGTTCATGGTGGATATGGCTCACATCGCAGGACTGGTAGCTGCAGGCTTGCATCCAAGCCCGGTTCCACATGCGCATTTCGTAACGACAACAACTCACAAAACGCTGCGTGGACCTCGTGGTGGTATGATTCTGTGCCGCAAAGCTTGGGCAGCAGCCATTGATAAAGCGGTATTCCCGGGTTCCCAAGGTGGACCTCTGATGCACGTAATTGCTTCCAAAGCGGTAGCATTAGGTGAAGCACTGCAACCTTCGTTCAAAACGTATGCACAAAACGTGGTGAAAAATGCACAAGTATTGGCTGAAACGCTGATTGCTGAAGGATTGAACATCGTATCCGGCGGTACAGACAACCACTTGATGCTGATCGACACACGCAGCGTGAATATCACAGGTAAGGAAGCCGAGCATGTACTTGATTCCATCGGCATTACCGTGAACAAAAATGCAATCCCGTTTGATCCAACCAGCCCGTTTGTAACGAGCGGTATCCGGATCGGTACACCTGCTGCTACTTCCCGTGGTATGAACGAAGAAGCAATGGTAGCCATTGGTAAGATCATTGCCAAAACATTGAAAAACCCTAAAGATGCAGCTAAATTGGATGAAGCCCGTGCGGAAGTAACGGCGCTCACCGACAAATTCCCACTCTACACAGATCTTAAATACTAAAAAAACTTGCTCGTGCTGTTTGTATTTGAGATGTTCTAAATGTAAACATACAGACGGAGCAAACCGAAAGAACCTGAAGAAGCGTAGCGCTCGCCTTTATCACCGGAATTCCACCATTTATTAATGGATCAAAAGAATTCTGGGGATAACAGCGATCAGAAGGTCATTCGGTTTGCGGAGCTTCATAGTGTTTACACATTTTTTAACATTCAACTGACATAACAGCGAGAGCAAAAAGGACCGGATGACTCATGTTTCCGGTCCTATTTTTATAGGATTTGGTTTTCTGTAATGATTAAGTGCCCTTTGATGGTGTAATTCGGTGTAGGTGATGATATAATATACAGGATTTATCGGGCCTATGAATGGTGATTAGGCATATTTGGTAATGCTGAACATGAAGAACATACCGGAGGGACAAATTAGATGGGAAAATTAGTAATATGTGATCACCCTTTGATTCAACACAAACTGACGTTTATACGCGACATGCGTACGAATACGAAAGATTTTCGTGAATTGGTGGATGAAGTGGCTACACTGATGGCTTATGAGATTACAAGAGATGTTGAGCTGGAGACTATTGATGTACAGACACCAGTAGCTGAAACACAAGGAAAAGTCATTTCCGGACGTATGCTTGGGCTGGTTCCGATTTTGCGCGCGGGCCTTGGAATGCTGGATGGTGTTGTGAAATTGTTGCCAGCTGCAAAAGTAGGACATGTAGGTCTGTTCCGTGACCCGGAAACCCTGCAACCGGTTGAGTACTACACCAAGCTGCCTACGGACGTTACAGAGCGTCAGTTGATTGTCATCGACCCGATGCTGGCAACTGGCGGTTCTGCCATTGCTGCTATTGACGTGCTCAAAAAACGCGGTTGCACGCAAATCAAAATGATGAACCTTGTTGCAGCTCCTGAAGGCGTAAAAGCTGTTCAGGATGCACATCCGGATGTAGACATCTACGTTGCTGCACTGGACGATCGTCTGGATGATCACGGCTATATCGTTCCCGGACTGGGAGATGCAGGAGACCGTCTGTACGGCACTAAATAAGCATATTGCATGCTGAATAGAAAAGGGGCTTTGCTTCAATGTCCAAGAAAATTAAAGTCATGACAATATTCGGGGTGCGCCCGGAAGCCATCAAGATGGCTCCGCTTATTTTGGAACTGCAGAAACATCCCGAATCTATTGAATCGATCGTATGCGTTACTGCACAGCATCGTCAGATGCTGGATCAGGTTCTTGAAGTATTCAATATTCATCCAGACTACGATCTGGATGTGATGAAAGATCGTCAGACGTTGAATGAAATTACGATTCGTGTGCTGGGAGGCCTGGAGCCGGTTTTGCGTGAAGCAAAGCCGGATATTGTGCTGGTTCACGGTGATACGCTGACAACGTTTGTAGCCAGCTATGCTGCGTTCCTGCAGCAGATTCAGGTGGGTCATGTGGAAGCAGGTCTTCGTACGTGGAACAAGCTCTCTCCATACCCGGAAGAAATGAACCGTCAGTTAACCGGAGTGCTTGCTGACTTGCATTTTGCGCCTACGGACTGGTCGTCTTCCAATCTTGCCAAAGAAAATAAATCGGAGTCTAGTACGTATGTCACAGGCAACACGGTAACAGATGTGTTTCAATATACAGTACGGCAGGATTACACACATCCAGTACTAGATTGGGCACAGGGCAAGCGTCTTGTGTTGATGACAGCTCACCGCCGTGAATCCCAAGGCGAGCCTCACCGTAACATTTTCCAGGCCGTCAAACGGATTGCCGACGAGTTTGAGGATATTGCCATCGTGTATCCGGTGCATCTAAGTCCTGCTGTGAAGGAGCCGGCTCACGCGATCTTGGGGAATCACCCCCGTATTCAACTTATTGATCCACTAGACGTGGTGGATTTGCATAACTTTTACCCGCATACTCACTTGATTTTGACAGATTCAGGCGGTTTGCAGGAAGAAGCGCCTTCGTTTGGTGTGCCTGTTCTCGTCCTTCGGGATACTACGGAGCGTCCGGAGGGAATCGAGGCTGGAACACTGGAGCTGGTGGGTACCGAAGAGGAACGTGTATATGAGCGGACCAAAGCTCTGCTTACAGACGAAACACTGTATGCAAGCATGAGTCAGGCTGCCAATCCTTATGGTGATGGACATGCTTCGGAAAGAATTGTCAATGCGATTTTGCATCATTTTGGTGTGAATAGTGAACGTCCGGAATCATTTCACAGAAAATTCAAAAAATAATTCATTTTTTCTGACGGATTATTATAGGGTACAGCATACAGTTAAACTGTACGGTTTACGCGGGTTTATGGGCTCTGATGGCCTGCATTCCCGTCGTTTTCCCCTTTAAAACGCTAAAATCATTCAATTGACAAAGGCTCTCATCATTCAGTAAAATTAACTGGGATTGCAAGGGTGGCGTGGAAAATGGCCGATTCGAACAAACCAAATTCATCCCGTAACCATGACGATAATGTGTGGAAAGCGATGGGGCTCGTGACAGCTTTTGGAATCGAGATTGCCATTCTCGCTGTTGCCGGATATTACGTTGGCTCCTGGTTGGACAAGACCATCGGGGGTAGCGGAATATGGATCGCCGTAAGCGTTCTCTTTTTTTTGGCAGCAGGCGGCGTAAGCATCTACTTTATCGCGAAAAAATTCATGGGGGAAAGTGATGAGTGAACTAACCAGATACCGCAGATGGATGACTGTTTTCATCATGTACTTTCTTATGATTTGTTTTCTCGCAGCGGCCTTTCTGCCCCGTGTGGAAACAATAGCTTTGGGACTGGCCCTTGGAACGGTGATCAGTTGGATCAACGCTTCGTATCTGGGTCGCAAAGTCAGGAGAATGTTGGATGGTGCAGCGGAAGGAAACCTTAAGCGAGTGAACCTGGGATTTTTGACTAGAGCAGCTCTCGCAGTACTCGCTATTTTCATGGCGATGCAGTATCCGCAATACTTCAATTTATATGCGGTTGTAGCTGGCTTGGTCATAGCGCAATTTTCCTTACTATTTATAGGGATATTGTTGTCCCGCAAAGCAGACTCATAGTGGTGCTGCAAGCTTTCGAATGAGAAAGGGGTGAGAAAAATATGCATGAATCTCCGATAATTAACCTGGGTGGGTTCCATCTGGATTTGTCTGTTCTGCTGATGCTGATCGTAACATCCGCCATTGTATTTATTGTTGCAAAGCTGGCTACGCGGAACTTGTCGGTAGAGAATCCGGGCAAAATGCAAAACTTCCTGGAGTGGGCGATTGAGTTTGTACGCAACCTGATCTCGAGCACGATGGATATGAAGAAGGGGCAGCATTTCCTTACCTTGGCAACCACAATGATTATGTTTATCTTTGTGGGAAACATGTTGGGTCTCCCTTTGGGCGTAGTAACTGGGGCTACTGATGCAAGCCAAGCTGAAATCTTTGGTAAGCCAATTGTCTCGGTCCAAGAAGCGTTCCATGAAGCTCATGAGAAGGATCCTGAAGCTCATCCACATATCGAAGTTGCCTGGTGGAAATCACCTACGGCTGATCTTTCGGTAACCATGGGTCTAGCGTTGATTGCATTTGCTATCGCGCATGGATTGGGACTTTTCCGTAACACCAAAACGTATCTCAAGCATTATTTCCAACCACACTGGCTGTTCTTCCCAATCAACATTGTGGAGACGGCATCCAAGTTGTTGACACACGGTATGCGTTTGTTCGCCAACATCTTTGCAGGTGAGGTTCTGATCTCCACGATTATGAAGCTTACAGCATTCAAATGGATTGGCGCAATTGCAGCAATTCCGCTGTTGACGGCATGGCAGGGGTTCAGTATTTTCATCGGTGCCATACAGGCATTCGTATTTACGGTTTTGATGATGGTATACATATCACAAACCGTCGAATCGCACGAGGAACATTAAGATTCAAGTCCAATACGGTTAACCCTGTAGGGCTGAACTATAAAATTTGAACGAACATTCTAAGGAGGATATACAAATGGGAGCAATGGCATTATTGGCAGCAGCAATTGTTGCAGGATTGGGCGCACTTGGCGCAGGTATCGGTAACGGTTTGGTAATCAGCAAAACGGTGGAAGGTATTGCCCGTCAACCGGAAGCAAAATCCACTCTTCAAACAACAATGTTTATCGGTGTAGGTTTGATCGAGGTATTGCCGATCATCGGTGTGGTACTCGCGTTCATTTTCTACGGAGCGGCTTAATAAAATCAGTGCAGGTTTGGCGGGGAAGGCCACAGCCATCCGCGCCTTCTTTTTAGGTAGCGTCCGTAAACGCGGAGTTGCGGCCTGAGGATACCTTCAGGAAGGAGTGAACAGATTGAATTTCGTATGGGAAAATACAGTTCTGGCGATTATAGCATTTGGTATTTTATATTGGCTGCTTAGCCGTTATGCATTTGGTCCACTTTTCTCCATTATGGAAAAACGTCGTGAGCTCGTATTGGCGCAAATGAATGAGGCTGCCCAAACGCGGGATCAGGCTATTGCCTATGTTGAGGAACAGAAGCAGGCTCTTGAAAAAGCGCGTAAAGATGCTTATGACATCATTGAACAATCCAAACAAACAGGCGGCAAACAGGCTGAAACGATTCTGGCGGATGCAAAAGCAGAAGCGAATCGCCTGAAAGACGATGCTGTGCGTGAGATTGAGAGCGAGAAGAACAAAGCGGTTGCAGCGCTTCGCAGCGAACTGGGTACAGCTTCCGTTCAAATCGCTTCCAAGCTGATCAAAAAAGAAGTTGAGAACGGTCCTGCACAAGAGGAGCTTGTGAACCAATACCTCAATGAGGTAGGAGGCCGACAATGAGCCGCGATACGATTGTTGCTAAGCGTTATGCGAAAGCATTGTTTGAAGTTGCTCTCGGACAGAATCAGGTGCTCGAAGTCGAACAAGAGCTGCGTACTGTAGTAATTGCCATCACAGGTGATGCGGAAATCGGTAAATTTATCGAGTCACCCAACATCTCTGAAGAAGCAAAACAGAACGTACTTCGCACAAGTCTTGACGGCAAGGTGTCTGAACCTGTTCTGAAAACCGTTTTGCTTTTGATTGAGCGTGGACGTGTTGAACTGCTGGAAGATCTGCTGAATGATTATGTGAAGATCGAGGGCGAATCGCTCGGCATAGCCGATGCGCGCGTGTACTCGACTTATGCCTTGAATGATGAAGAACAAGAAGCGGTAGCCCGTGAATTCGGCGGCCGTGTGAATAAAAAGATCCGTATCGAGAACATTGTCGATCCGACTTTGCTGGGCGGATTGAAAGTTGCCATTGGCGATACGATCTATGACGGCAGCTTGGCTGGCAAGCTCGAACGTCTTGAGCAGTCTTTTAACAGACGAGTACAGTAGATTGGGGTGAGGACACTTGAGTATCAAACCAGAAGAAATCAGTACATTAATTAAGAGCCAGATCGAACAATACAAGAACGATATCGATGTAGTCGAAGTCGGGACGGTTATTGAGGTTGGTGACGGTATCGCTCGTGTCTACGGACTTGAGAACGTCATGTCCAACGAGTTGGTTGAATTCCCAAGCGGTGTTATGGGTCTCGCCATGAACGTGGAAGAGAGCAACGTCGGTGTCGTTATCCTGGGACCTTACTCGGACATCCGTGAAGGCGACCAAGTAAAACGTACCGGTCAAATCATGCAAGTGCCAGTTGGCGAAGCATTGATTGGCCGCGTTGTAAATCCGCTCGGTATTCCTGTTGATGGTAAAGGGCCAATCGCTACAACAGAATTCCGTCCGGTTGAAGGTAAAGCACCAGGCGTAATGGATCGTAAATCGGTTCATGAGCCGATGCAAACAGGGATCAAAGCGATTGATGCGATGGTTCCAATCGGTCGTGGACAACGTGAGTTGATCATCGGTGACCGTCAAACAGGTAAAACATCGATCGCGATCGATGCCATCCTGAACCAAAAAGGCAGCGGCATGAAATGTATCTATGTTGCTATCGGTCAAAAACAATCTACAGTTGCACAAGTCGTAGAAACTCTCCGTCGTAAAGGCGCAATGGAGTACACGATTGTTGTAACTGCAGCAGCTTCTGACCCATCACCATTGTTGTACATCGCACCGTATTCCGGTTGTTCGATGGGCGAGTACTTTATGTACAAAGGTGAGCACGTACTGGTCATCTATGATGACTTGACCAAACAAGCGGCAGCATACCGTGAGCTTTCCTTGCTGCTTCGCCGTCCACCGGGCCGTGAGGCATATCCGGGTGACGTCTTCTACCTGCACTCCCGTTTGCTGGAGCGTGCTGCGAAGCTGAATGATGAGCTTGGTGGTGGTTCTTTAACCGCACTGCCGTTCATTGAAACACAAGCTTCCGACGTATCTGCATACATTCCGACGAACGTAATCTCCATTACGGACGGACAAATCTTCTTGGAAGCTGACTTGTTCAATGCTGGACAACGCCCGGCGATCAACGTAGGTATCTCCGTATCCCGTGTCGGTGGTTCTGCTCAGATCAAAGCGATGAAAAAGGTTGCAGGTTCCCTGCGTCTCGACCTCGCTCAATATCGTGAGCTTCAAGCGTTCTCCCAGTTCGGTTCCGATCTGGATAAAGCGACTCAGGCCCGCCTGAATCGTGGTGCTCGTATGATGGAAATCCTGAAGCAAGGTGTTAACCAGCCTCTGCCTGTAGAACAACAGGTAGTCAGCTTGTACACAGCGGTTAAAGGATTCCTGGATGAGATTCCTACAGGTGATGTTACTCGTTTCGAGCGTGAGTTCCTCGCGTTCATGGAGAGCAGCCATCCGGAAATTCTTGGGTCTATCCGTGATACAAAAGAATTGACTGCAGACAATGAATCCGCTCTGAAAGATGCTATTGAGAAATTCAGAAAGAGCTTTGCTGTCTCTGTCTAAATAGATGATATGCAGTTGCGGAGTTGTTTAACCGATTCCGCATGTCTGCATGTAAAACTTTGATCTATCAAAGTTTCAATATGCTTACGAGGTAGTTTTGACTATGTCAAAACTTGAAGGTGGTGAAATCATGGCAAAAGGCATGCGCGAAATAAAGCGGCAAATTAAAAGCGTACAAAGCACCAAGCAGATCACCAAAGCAATGGAGATGGTAGCTGCCGCAAAACTGCGTAAAGCGCAGGAAAAAGCGGAAGCAGCTCGTCCTTATTCGGAGAAGCTGAAGGAAGTTGTGGCAAGTATTGCAAAAAGCACGCAAGGGGTTCAGCATCCGATGCTGGAAAGTCGTCCGGTCAAAAAGACAGCTTATCTGGTTATTACATCGGACCGCGGTCTTGCGGGTGGTTACAATGCGAATATTTTGCGTCAGGTTAACTTGACACTCAAAGAAAAGCACAACTCTCAGAATGACTACGAATTGTTCGTCATTGGACGTAAGGGACGCGATTATTTCAAACGGCGTGAAATGGCGATGACATCCACTACAACGGATCTTTCTGATTCGCCATCATTTGCAGATATCAAATCCATCGCACACGAAGCTGTTCAAGGGTTTGAATTGGGTAAATTTGATGAATTGTACATCTGTTATAACCGCTTTGTAAATGCGTTGACCCAGATTCCTACGGTAGAACGACTTCTTCCGATGGAAACACCTGAGGTAACTGCTGCAGAAGGACCGACTGCAAGCTACGAGTATGAGCCGTCTCCTGAAGCTGTACTGGAGGTTTTGCTTCCGCGTTATGCGGAAACGCTGATCTATGGTGCACTTCTGAACGGTAAAGCGAGTGAGCTGGGCGCGAAAATGACGGCCATGGGTAATGCAACCAAAAATGCATCCAAACTCATCAATGACTTGTCATTGACCTATAACCGTGCCCGTCAAGCGGCGATTACGCAGGAGATTACGGAAATTGTGGCAGGTGCCAACGCAGCACAAGGCTAACCGTTTTTTATTAATGAAGGCTTGCAGAGCAAAGATAAACGAACGGTACATTATTTTTGCAAAAGTAGCAGGCTTGTAGGAGGGGAACGTTAAGATGAACAAAGGACGCGTTGTGAGCATCATGGGTCCGGTTGTTGACGTCGAGTTTGATCGCGGCGGTCTGCCGGAAATCCTCAATGCCATTACGATCACTACAGTAAGCGAAAGCGGCGTAAGTGTGAATCTGACACTCGAAGCTTCGAAACATCTGGGTGACAACCGGGTACGTTGTATCGCGATGTCCTCCACGGACGGACTCGTTCGTGGTATGGAAGCCGTAGATACAGGAGCTCCAATCTCTGTACCTGTTGGGGAAGCGACACTGGGTCGTGTATTTAACGTACTCGGCGAAGCCATTGATACTGGCGGCACTGTAGCTGCTGCACATAAAAATCCGATTCACCGCTCGGCTCCTGCATTTGATGAACTGACTACCCAGGCTGAAATGCTGGAGACAGGAATCAAAGTTATCGACTTGTTGGCTCCTTATGCCAAAGGTGGTAAAATCGGTCTCTTCGGTGGTGCAGGTGTAGGTAAAACCGTAACGATTCAGGAATTGATCAACAACATCGCACAAGAACACGGTGGTATCTCCGTATTCGCGGGTGTTGGTGAGCGTACACGTGAAGGTAATGACTTGTATCACGAGATGAGTGATTCCGGTGTTATCAACAAAACAGCAATGGTGTTCGGACAAATGAACGAGCCTCCAGGCGCACGTCTTCGTGTAGCCCTCACTGGTCTGACCATGGCGGAATACTTCCGTGATGAAGAAGGCCGTGACGTGTTGCTCTTTATCGATAACATCTTCCGTTTCACCCAAGCAGGTTCAGAAGTATCTGCCTTGCTCGGACGTATGCCTTCCGCAGTAGGTTACCAACCAACGCTGGCAACGGAAATGGGTCAACTGCAAGAACGTATCACTTCAACTAAAAAAGGTTCCGTAACATCCATCCAGGCCATCTACGTGCCTGCGGATGACTACACTGACCCGGCTCCAGCAACGACGTTTGCCCACTTGGACGCAACGACGAACCTGGAACGTAAAATTTCCGAGATGGGTATCTACCCTGCGGTAGATCCGTTGGCATCCAGCTCCCGGATCTTGTCCCCTGAAGTTGTAGGCGAAGAGCATTACAACGTAGCGCAAGGCGTTAAACGTATCTTGGCACGTTATAATGAATTGCAGGATATTATTGCGATTCTGGGTATGGACGAGCTGAGTGAGGAAGACAGAGCGCTCGTTTACCGTGCTCGTAAGATTCAACGTTTCTTGTCCCAGCCATTCCACGTTGCTGAAGCATTTAACGGTATTCCGGGTAAATACGTTCCGGTTAAAGAAACGGTGCGCAGCTTTAAAGAAATTCTCGAAGGCAAGCATGACGATCTTCCGGAAGCAGCTTTCCTCTTCGTGGGTACAATCGAAGAGGCAGTGGAGAAAGCCAAAACACTGGTATAATCTGAATCCAGGATTGTCCTTATGAAGCGAGCTATCGGATAGTTTCAGGAGGGATGGAATTGAGCACCTTTTTGTTGGAAATTGTAACACCTGAGCGTTTGGTATTTACAGAGCAAGTGGATAGTATCATCGTTCGTGGTGTTGAAGGGGAACTGGGTATTATGCCAGGTCACATCCCTATGGTCACACCATTGCAGATCGCACCAATCATTATCAAAAACGGAAAACAGAACAAGCAGGTCGCTATTGGCGGCGGGTTTATCGAAGTCCGTAAAGATAAGGTTGTTGTCCTCGCAGAAAGTGCCGAATTCCCGGAAAATATTGATGTGGACCGTGCGCGTGCAGCGAAAGAGCGGGCAGAACGCCGTCTCAGCAGCCAAAGCAATCAGGACCATTTTGATCACCGCCGGGCAGAGATTGCTCTGCAAAAAGCGGTTAACCGGATCAACGTATACGGCAAATAAACTGTTCATTGGAGCCTGGCGGCTTAGTCTGCCGGGCTTTTTTGAGTTTTTAGAACGTTCTCTTTTACAGTTACAGTAAAATATATGTTCATTTTCTTCGGTTGAAGCTCTTGATTTAACGGGAAATATAGTTTAATTGTATTCACCGTTTATGGGCAGTTGAATAGAATGTAGGACTAAAGTCGTGGCGATAATGATCACTGTTGGAACCATTTTTAACGACGTAAATCCAAATTATTTCCGAGGAAATGACAAGATCGATATCGAAATAACGCTCTTTTATGTCGTTTTAGTCACAAAATCCCGGCATTTTGAATTTAAAATATTATCAAAGTGGAAATCAATGTAATTGACAATGTATGATGAAAGAGCCTATATTCCATAGAGTCAGCAGATGCAGGAAGCTGCGTTGATGAATTCCATAGTCATTCACAGCCAGATTGTTGCTGCTCCGTGATTGGGCATCCAGATTTCCTGCATAGCAGGAGTAAGTCTGACAGTAGGTTCAGTGTGTTGTGTTCAAGTCATTCCATTGTTCTAACAAGTTATGGATGCCAGGCATAATTATGCTGATCGCTGCAACAAATGTGGAGGTAATGAATATATGGATACTGACCTGACGAATCAGTTGAACCAGACATTAAGTACGAATGGCTTAGTTTCGATTATCGTCTCTCTTTTATGTATAGCGTTGTCGTGGTGGGCTTTGCAGAATCTCAAGCTGGATTTAATCATCAGGCAGCCAAGAGGAGCACAGGGAAGACTGTTACATTTACTGTTGGCCATTATACTTGGGCATGCTGTTTCAGGCTTTGTCATTGACTATTTGTCATGGACACAAATGTTGCACCATTTGTTTTAATGTTGAGATGGTTGGTTAATCATCTGTTAGGTTCTTCAAGCAGTGTAATGTCGAATAACATCGATTAATTGTGTTAACAATTAGAGTATGAGTTGTCGGCAAAGGAATTAAGAAAAAAGTGTGACGTTTAATTGGATGGATTTGAGATGTTTTATGTAAAAATGCTTGTATCGTACAATTCAACAATGTTATGATGGAAGTTAGGGAATTCACAATTGTTCACTTATTTTGTGGTTATAAACGGGATATCCGGTTGAATCCGGCTAATAATCATCCCAATCTGTCTGTTCAGATGTTTGCTGGCCTGTAAGGCGTTATATTTACAAGTCGGAGGGCATCATGCAACGCACGTGGTATCATCGATATGGATTATAAACCAATTCTTTTCTGAATAGACATCAAGGGCATTATTTGCCAGGTTATGTCGAAATTCCACACACAGCAACAGTCTTTTCTATTACAGAAGGGCTCATGTATTCCGGAATGAAGAAAAGGGAATAAAAGCGCGGAGGGAACCATGATGAGCAAATTTATCGTCCGCGGTGGCAAAAGGTTGACCGGAAGTGTCAAAGTTAGCGGCGCTAAAAATTCTGTTCTTCCGATCATCGCTGCCTCTCTCTTAGGGGAAGAAGGACAAAGCGTTATTATTGACGCTCCTCCTCTAGACGATGTGATGACGATTAACAAGGTGTTGGAATCGCTGGGAGCGGGTGTTACATACCGGGACGAAGTGATTACCGTAAATGCGGAGAAACTTACTTCCTGTGAGGCACCGTATGAATGGGTAAGTAAAATGCGGGCGTCTTTTCTGGTCATGGGGCCATTGTTGACGCGTATGGGTCATACAAGAATTTCGCTTCCTGGTGGATGTGCCATCGGTACACGGCCTATTGATCAGCATTTGAAAGGTTTTGAAGCCATGGGCGCTGAGATCAGCTTGGGCCAAGGCTATATAGAAGCTCGCAGCCAAGGACGGTTGCGTGGCGCGAAAATTTATCTGGATGTGGCTTCCGTAGGTGCCACTCAAAATATTATGATGGCTGCAACATTGGCTGAGGGTGTAACTGTTCTGGAGAACGCGGCTAAAGAACCAGAGATTGTGGATCTTGCCAACTTCCTGAATGGAATGGGTGCAAAAGTACGAGGTGCTGGAACAGGAGTCATCCGCATCGAAGGTGTGGAGAAACTGTCTGGCGTGAAGCATACCGTCATTCCTGACCGGGTTGAAGCAGGTACTTATATGGCTGCTGCTGCAATCTCCGGTGGTGATGTGTATATCGAAGGTGCGATTTCAGACCACCTGGGTTCTGTTATTGCGAAGCTGGAAGAAATGGGTGTAACCATTCATCCTGACGAGAATGGCGTTCGTGTCATTGCAGATCGTCCCCTCAAGGCTGTGGATGTGAAAACATTACCATACCCAGGTTTCCCTACAGATATGCAATCCCAAATGATGGCGCTTTTGCTTGCGTCTGAAGGAACTTCTGTTGTAACAGAGACTGTTTTTGAAAATCGCTTCATGCATGTGGATGAATTCCAATTGATGAATGCGGAGATCAAAGTTGAAGGACGTTCGTCCATCATCACGGGCAATGCCAAGCTGAAGGGTGCCAAAGTAACTGCTACCGATTTGCGTGCGGGTGCCGCACTTATTATTGCGGGTCTTGTTGCTGAAGGTACAACAGAAGTGGGCGGTGTTCATCACATCGACCGTGGCTACGTACATCTCGCTGAGAAGCTTAACGGACTTGGAGCCGATATTTATCGTATTTCGGTTGAAGAGCCTAAGCTGGATGCAGTTAAAGCATCGAATGAAAAAGTCGGGGAAGAAGTACCGCTGTTCAAAGTACAACCGACCTGGGCATAACATCGAATTGGACAATAGGCGTTGCTCTCTAATATGAATCACACATCATTGTATATTGCGGATACGAGAGCATGCGTGCTGTCCTTTAAATTCAGATCAAAAGCTAAGCCATCTGGCTTGGCTTTTTTTTGTGTTCAACGATCAATTGAATCAGTACCTGATTCTATTAATAGCTGGTCCTAACTTATATAGCATAACATCATATTCTGTACCAATTCTGAACAAATGAAAGAGCCTGCTTTTTGAGGAACGGGTGGTACCTTATGGAACCGGATTCCGCGACAGATCAATGTTTTTCCATAATACATAGCAAAAGTAAGTTAGAAATCGCCACATATGGAATGCCTTCGTTTCTCTTAAATCAGGTTCTATCAGATCCAGCCAGCTCATACCCTAAACTATGGATTTGAACAAAAGGACCGGCGTTTGACCGGCCATGGACAACGGAGGGTTATATCAAAATGAAAGAAGCCCGTGTGCAGGTTAAGGTACCTCTTGTCCCACGTCCACTAGTGAAGGAGCCAGAAGAAATTGCTGGTTTCGGTGTGGAAAAAGACAAGCTTGCTTCAACGAACATTAGAACGGTTCCAGATGAGCCCGTAACAACATCTCCTAGACGGCCTGGCTCCCAACAGGAGCCAGCTCAACAGCCTGCGGCACGTATACACATGCCTGTCATTGAATTAGATCAGTTTCGTCGTGTGAAGCGCCGCCGAATGCGTACGTTCGGCCGAGGCCGCAGATGGGGCAAGAACAATACTCGTTGGCAGCCCGCAGCAGCTGTATCGGCAGTACTGGCGCTTGCGTTGTTGATCCCCGCCATTTTGGTCTGGCCTCGGACGGATGATCCTGTTAAACCCATCCCTGTCCCACCAGGTACAGGCAGTGTAACGACTCCAGCACCTTCTCCAGCTGTACCTGTTACCTATCCTGAACCTCAAGTAAGGGTTTACCTGTCAGCAACCGGTACAACGATGAATCTTCCCCTTGAAGATTATGTTACCGGAGTTGTCGCTGCCGAGATGCCAGCGGAGTTCAGATTGGAGGCTCTGAAGGCACAGGCTATTGCTGCAAGGACATTTATCGTGAGAAGGCTGGCAGCCAACGATACAAGCGGTGTACCTTCAGGAGAAGCTGATGTAACGGATACTGTGAGTCATCAGGTATTTATACCACCAGAACAAGTAAAAGCCGACTGGACACGTCTGGGGAAAGCGAAGGAATGGGAGAAGCTGCAGCAGGCTGTACGCGAAAGCAAAGATTCCGTCATGACATATCAAGGCAAGGCAATTACTGCATCCTTTTTCTCCACAAGTAATGGGTATACGGAAAATGCTGAGGATGTATGGGGCAACCCTGTACCTTATTTACAAAGCGTAGCGAGTCCGTGGGATAAAAACCTGGCTCCGGGCTTTAAGGAAACCATCACCATGAAGCGCAATGAGATTCTCCAAAAGTTGAATCTGGGGGCAAATGCCATCCCTGTGAGCGCGCAGCAGAGCGGTGGGTGGATGGAAGTGTTGTCTACAACGCAGGGCCATCGCATCAAGGAGATGCAGATTGCAGGTAAAACGTTTAGCGGGCCGGAGGTTCGAAAGCTGCTTGGGCTTCGATCCAGCCAGTTCAGCTGGAAGACCGATGGAGACGAGGTTCAGATTACAACGTATGGATACGGTCACGGAGTCGGCATGAGCCAGTGGGGAGCCAACGGCATGGCACAGGAGGGTCACACAGCGACCCAGATTCTCAAACACTACTACACAGGTATCTCCTTCGGACAGGCATCCAAGATGCTAGCCTCAAAGTAGGCCAACATGGAAGTCGGTATCGTCCAGGCCATTTGATTTGACCAAACGTTAGTCTATTAGCAGTAATGGGGCACACTGATAATATAAAGCGAGGCCTCGCAGACAATCTATGAGGTTGCTAAGCCTAGAATTAAAATCCAACGTTTGCTCTAACAATGAAGTTAAAACTATAACGCCATGTTCAATCTCACAGACTCACTTTATAAGGAGTGGCTGTTAAATCCAATCCATGTATTTCTACCAACCACCCCTTCCGGGCTTTCAAGACTTGGCTATATATGCGGAGTGTGCGAGCGTATGGAGAGCGCAGGGGACAGAAAAGGCCTGTAGAAACGAAGTGTCCGCCTTTACTCCCGGATTTCACCTTTGAAGAAGGTGATAGAAGAAATCTGGGAGTAACAGCCGGTCGAAAGGTTTTCTGGCCCCGAAGCGGCGCACAAACTGAGCTCATCTCCTAACTTATATAGCACTCTTTGAAAGTTCCGTGAAAATAATTAGAGTCGCGCGTGTATAAAAGAGTTGCACCCGGTAACACTTGTTACTGAGGTGATCAAGATGAATGAACAAAACAAAAAAACAGTCCAAGAAGAAACTCCTAAAACAACTCAAGGAGTACCGGCTAGCCAGCCCTCTTCATGGAAAAGAGCAATGTCCAAACGTTGGGTCTTCCCGGCAGCCTACATCGCAGCAGCAGGCATTATACTAACCTTAGTGTGGGTCTATCAGGGCACAGGCGACAAAACGCTGAACTCGGACCCTGCTAACGGGGTAGTAGAAACAGGCGCATCGGCGGGTACAGAAGGAACAGCGGTTAACGGAGAAGAGGAAAGTGTGGAAGTTGTTGCAAAGTCGGAGAATTTTGTATGGCCGGTAGCGGTTCCGTCCGAAATTTCGGTAGTCAAACCTTTCTATGACAACGAAGCTTCAACCGAGGAACATGAAGCAGCGATGGTGCAGTACAATGACACATTTATTCCGAACACGGGTGTAGATCTGGCACGTGGTGATAACAAAACGTTCGAAGTCAAAGCAGCACTCGGCGGAAAAGTTACCCGGGTTGAACAAAACCCAATAACGGGTCAAGTTGTGGAAATCACACACAGTGATAACCTCAAGACTGTATACCAAAGCCTGGCTGACGTTAAAGTAAAACAGGATGATGAAGTGAAGCAAGGAGATGCAATTGCATCGGCTGGTGTTAATGAACTGGAAAAAACGCTGGGCAACCACCTTCACTTTGAAGTTTACGAAGACGGACAACCGGTTAACCCGCAAGGATATCTTCCGGAAAAATAAATGATTTTTACCGCAGCAACATGATGGGCAGAGGGAATTCTCCTCTGCTCTTTTTGTGCTTTTCAGAAAATAATGGGACCTTCGAAGCTTGTCACACCTTTAAACCGCGAATATATAGGCATGCTCCTCATATAATGTACCAAACTATCCACACAGTAGGGAGGCGGGAGCGTGCACGATTACATCAAGGAACGGACCATCAAAATTGGTCGCTGCATTGTTGAGACGAGGAATACGGTCCGTACCATAGCCAAGGAATTCGGCGTGTCAAAGAGTACTGTGCATAAGGATCTGACGGAGCGTCTGCCGGAAATTAACCCTGATCTTGCTGACCAGGTGAAACACATTCTGGAGTATCACAAGTCCATCCGTCATTTGCGGGGCGGTGAAGCGACCAAAATTAAATACAAAAAAACAAGTGGTAAAAAACGCGAGGTGCTGGCTTCCGCTAAATCGTAGGGACCTGCGGAAAGACGTAGGCCAAAAAGCTCACACATGCATTGAATCCCTCCCCTGAAGTATGATATGTTAAAAGCTGGTACAGGATCGAATTATGACATCTTATCAGCCCGATTTTTACATATATATGTTGCACTTTGTCGAACGAGCGGTGACGTGATAAGGGACTCTTTTTCACAGGATACGCTGACCAAATAATATCACTTTGGGGGCTCTTTTATGTTTAGCAAGGATATCGGTATTGATCTTGGCACGGCGAACGTGCTTATTCACGTGAAAGGAAGTGGGGTTGTCCTCGATGAACCTTCCGTCGTGACCATTGAAAGCGATACGAAGCGGGTCCTTGCTGTTGGGGAAGAAGCGCGTCGTATGGTGGGGCGTACTCCAGGTAACATTGTTGCCATTAGACCGCTGCGTGACGGTGTTATTGCGGACTTCGAAATTACGGAAGCAATGCTTAGACATTTCATTAATCGTGTGGGGGCAAGAAGCTGGTACAGCCACCCGCGTATTCTGATCTGTGCACCAACCAACATTACTTCCGTGGAGCAGAAGGCTATCCGTGAAGCTGCAGAGCGCAGCGGTGCCAAAGAAGTATTTCTGGAAGAAGAGCCGAAAGCGGCAGCGATCGGTGCGGGAATGGATATTTTTCAGCCGAGCGGCAATATGGTCGTGGATATCGGCGGCGGAACGACTGACGTTGCAGTCCTGTCTATGGGCGACGTAGTCACCGCCTCTTCTATTAAAGTCGCAGGGGACAAGTTCGACGAAGCGATTACCAAGTTTATCAAAGCTAAATACAAGCTCATGATCGGTGAACGTACAGCCGAAGATCTCAAGATTGCGATTGGTTCCGTGCATCCGGGTGGACGTCAAACGGAGATGGACATTCGCGGTCGGGATATGGTATCCGGTTTACCTGTCACCGTAACGGTGTCGGGAAATGAAGTACAGGAGGCGCTATGGGATTCCGTGCAATCCATCATCGTTGCAGCCAAGTCGGTATTGGAGCGGACGCCACCGGAATTGTCAGCAGACATTATTGATCGTGGTGTCGTGTTGACAGGGGGAGGCGCTTTGCTGAACGGACTGGACGAACTGTTGTCCAATGAATTGCATGTACCGGTATGGGTTGCAGAGGATCCGATGCATTGTGTCGTGAAGGGGACTGGCATTATGCTGAATAATTTGGATCAAGTAGTTAAGAAAAAGTTCTAATCTGCCGATATAAAAAGCAAAGGTTCGCCCAAGCTCGGGATTAGAACAGACAAGCAGCCATCTTGTAATGCAGGACAAGCGCTTGAGGAGAGGGGTTAATACATGTTAAGAGGTCTGTACACCGCTACTGCGGGAATGATTACGCAACAACGCCGCCATGACACAGCAACGCAGAATATCGTAAATATGAACACAACGGGATATAAACAAGTGAACAGCGTAAGCCGATCTTTCCCGGAGATGCTCATTACTTTGGTAGGCGGAGATGCCAATCTTCCGACAAAGCGGCTGGGCAAGCTGAACACGGGTGTGTTCGCGGAAGAAAGTTTGTCCATGAATTTGCAGGGAGCCATTATGGAAAGTGGGCAAAAGAGTGATTTTGCCATTTCGTCCAATCTGGCCGTGAATGATCCACAGACAGGACAACCTGTCCCGTTTGACGGTTCAGGCAAATTTGTACGAGCTGATGGCACGGTAACTTACCAACCTCAGGCGTATTTTACAGTACAGGATGCAGAAGGTAACACAAGATACACACGTGATGGTCACTTCGACGTTACAGGAACTGGACAGCTGCTCAGCTCAACAGGTTCACAAGTCCTGGATAATAATGGACAACCTGTTGTATTGACAGGCTCGGTTGACCAATTTAAAGTGGATGAGCAAGGTCGTCTTGTTAATGCAGACACGGGTGCACCCACAGGAGTTACATTGGGAATCAGTGTCATCGACCAACCCAACCAACTGGTACGTCAAGGCGATGGTAATTTCAGCCTGAATGATCAGAATGGAGCAACGGCCCGGATGATGGCTGCCGGTGATAATGTGCAGATCCGTCAGGGCTACCTGGAAGGTTCGAATGTGGATGCATCACAAGCAACTGTAGATATGAACGCAGCATTCCGTGCATATGAAGCGAACCAGAAGGTCGTACAATTCTACGACCGCAGTCTGGATAAAGCCGTCAATGAAGTTGGGCGTGTATAACGCCAACGTATAATATAGCCGCGTAGCGGAGAGCCAAACGCCCTTTGCGAAGCAAAGCAGAGAGGCTCACGCGAAGCGCAAGCCTAAATGCAGCCGAGCTTATGCGAGGATTGCGCAGCAGTAGCTTGAGCGCAGCGACGGTCTCGACAGCCCTTTGCGGAGCAAAGCAAGGAGAGACCACGCGGAGCGCAAAAGCCTAAACGCAGTCGAGCCTATGCGAGGATTGCGCAGCATTAAGCTGAGCGTAGCGACGGTCTCGACAGCCCTTTGCGAAGCAAAGCAAGGAGAGACCACGCGGAGCTACCCGCCGCACAAAGAGCGTGCCCAGCTATGATTCAGCCATGTGAACCATGGCGAGAATCATAACTGGGCAGTCGCGGCGCAAACACACCACCGTCACTTAGCAAGATCGTACCCCACGCACCCACTCCGCCTGTTTCGGGCGTCCAGAGGGCAGCGCCATCTGGGGCCCTCCCTACCAGGGAGGGTTTGGGAGGGTGAAAACAGGGAGGGTAACCACCGAATGAATAATTCCATGATTAGTGCAATGGTCTCCATGACCGGAATACAGCAGCGACTGGATGTCATTTCCGATAATATTGCCAACGTGAATACGGCAGGCTATAAGAGTAAGCAAGCTGCCTTCGAAGATGTACTGACACGTGTGCAGCAGCAGCCGGACAAGTACAAGCTGGATGGACGCTCGACCCCGATGGGATACAACCTCGGGTTTGGCGTACGTTTGGCTGACGTGACCAAGGATATGACTCAGGGTTCACTCAATGAGACAGGCAATCCTACCGATCTGGCGATTGAAGGCAATGCGATGTTTGCCGTGGAAGCAAATGGTGAGAAAATGTGGACGCGTCAGGGTGCATTCCATTTTGTCCCTGATACAAGACCCAAAACGAATCCCAATGCGCCAGATATGATGGTGTTGGTCAACGGCGAAGGCCACTTTGCATTGGATCGTCAAGGTAATCGAATTACAGCGCCGAATAACAGCAAGGTTGCATTTGATGAAAAAGGCAATCTGTTGATCCGTCGTGGCAATGAAGCCAATGCAACGATTCGAGCACAACTGCAACTCGTAGATATCGAGCGCCCGGAAGGGCTTGTGCAGTATGCGGATAACCTGTTTGGTCTGGATGCGGGTCTAACCGAGGATGATGTATTTGGAGCCAATGCAGCTACACGTGAAGCGACAGCTATGATTCGTGCAGGCTACATTGAACAATCCAACGTGGATTTGACACAAGAGATGGCTTTGCTGATGCAAGGACAGCGGACTTACCAACTGGCGGCACGTGCGCTGACATCCAGTGATTCTATGGCGGGTCTTGCCAACAATATGAGAGCATAAAAGGTGAATGTGATGACAGATACACAGCAGCAGAACAGCAAGCCGGATAAGACGAAAGTCAAGAAGAAGAAGAGTGGATGGCGCATCGCAAGATGGTTTTTGGTTCCGGTCCTGCTTGTTCTTGCCCTCGCTGGCGGATTGGTGGCTGGCTACGTGGTACTGGGCAAACAGGATATCGGTTCCGTATTGCAGTGGAGTACATGGGAACATGTATATGATTTGGTGTTCGCTCCGTAGATGAACGACATATGCTAAAACTCCTGCGCAGGCAGGAGTTTTCTTTTTGGCGTTGAAAACAGTATAATGATGGATGACGTTTGACGTCAAAAGAGGCCTCCCCTGCGAAAGACATTCGTCATCGCGAAGAGAGACCCCTTATCTCAACCTTCACTACTGCAGTCATGAAGGATATAACTAGTGTTAACTGAAAATATGCTTTTCATACAAATTAAAATGAAAAACACATTTTATATGAGGGGCATTATCATAATGTTTGTTTCACCACCGGCGTAGTGGAGGGGACGGAATCGATCCTGAAGAAGCGAAGCGCTCGCCTTTGTCTCCAAATTTTAACCGTTCTAATATTGCATCTAGAAAATTTGGAGACAACAGCGATCAGAAGGACGATCCGTAACCGTAACGTTCAACACGCTGGTAGTAGGCAATACATTATGTTGGGGATGACCCTCGTATAAATGACCCTGAGAGGAGATTATACTGTGCTCGATATCAAACAGATTCAAGAAATTATTCCACACCGTCCCCCGTTTCTGCTGGTGGACAAGATTGTAGAGTTAGAGGATGGCAAACGTGCCGTTGGTTTGAAAAATGTAACCATTAATGAGCCTTTCTTCATAGGTCATTTTCCAGAGTATCCGGTAATGCCGGGTGTGTTGATTACAGAAGCACTGGCACAGGTCGGTGCAGTAGCCATTCTTAATTTGGAAGGCAACAAAGGTAAAATCGGCTTTTTGGCGGGACTGGATAATTTCCGATTCCGTGGACAAGTTGTGCCTGGAGATACATTGATGCTGGAAGTGGAGATTACGCGTCTCAAAGGTTCAATTGGTAAAGGCAAAGCTACAGCAAGAGTAGGCGACAAAGTGGTAGCTGAAGGCGAGATCATGTTCGCACTGTCTGACCCAAGCTAATGATTGTAGCGTTCAGCAGTTCATTGAATTTTATATAGAAGGAAGGGGTTTGCAGGAATGGAACAGTTAAGCGCAACAGCAGCACAAACATTGCAGCAGTGGTTGGAGGATGCTTCGATTGATGAAGCGACGAAACAGGAGCTTCGTGATTTGCAGGATCAGCCGAAAGAGCTGGAAGATCGTTTCTACAGAAATCTGGAGTTTGGTACAGGTGGATTGCGTGGTGTGATCGGAGCGGGAAGCAACCGGATGAACCGTTATACGGTAGGTCGTGCAACGCAAGGGTTTGCCCGTTATTTGCTGGAGCAGCATGGAGACAAAGAAGGTAAACCTTCTGTAGTGATCGCGCATGATTCCCGTCATTTCTCACCGGAGTTCACACTGGATGCTGCCCTCGTTCTGGCTGGAAATGGCATTGTGGCTAAGCTGTTTACATCCCTGCGTCCTACGCCTCAGCTTTCCTTCAGTGTACGTCATCTGCAAGCAACCGGCGGTATTGTGGTGACGGCGAGTCATAATCCTCCTGAATACAATGGCTACAAAGTGTACAACCACGAGGGTGGACAATTGGTACCACACGAAGCAGAGAAAGTCATTCAATACATTCAGGAAGTTCCTTCTCTCGCGGACGTGAAAAAGCTGACGCAGGAAGAAGCCGAAGCTCAAGGATTGCTCGTATGGCTTGGGGAAGAGGAGGATCAGGCATTTGTTGATACCGTTGCAAGCCTAAGTCTTAGTCGTGATCTGATTCAATCCGGCGTCGGCCGTGATTTCAAAATCGTCTTCACTCCACTGCACGGAACAGGTAATGTGCCTGTACGTCGTGTGTTGGAACAGATCGGTTTCGAGCAGGTTCACATTGTGGCAGAACAAGAACAGCCTGATGCTGAATTTTCCACAGTGAAATCCCCTAACCCGGAAGAGCGCGAAGCATTTACGCTTGCAATGAAGCTGGGTGAATCCGTGGGTGCGGACATTCTGATCGGTACAGATCCGGATGCAGACCGCATGGGTGCGGTAGTGAAAGACAATGATGGCAAGTATTTCGTACTGTCGGGTAACCAATCCGGAGCCATCATGGTGCATTATGTGTTGAGCCGCTTGCAAGAGACAGGTAAACTGCCGAAAAATAGCGCGGTTGTCAAAACGATTGTAACAAGCGAGATGGGAGCGGTCATTGCCGAGCATTACGGTGCAGAAGTGATGAACACTCTGACAGGCTTTAAATATATCGGTGAAAAAATGAACCAGTTCGAAGCAACCGGCAGTCACACGTTCTTGTTCGGTTATGAGGAAAGCTATGGCTACCTGGCAGGCAGCTACGCACGTGACAAGGATGCAGTCCTGGCTGCAATGCTGATTGCTGAAGCAGCTGCTTATTATAAAAACCAAGGCAAAACGCTCTATGATGTCTTGCAAGAGCTGTACAGACAATTCGGATATTTCCTGGAGAAGTTGGAGTCCCGTACGCTGAAAGGCAAGGACGGCGTAGCTCAAATTCAGACGAAAATGACCGACTGGCGTTCTAATCCGCCACAAGAAGTAGCCGGCATCGCTGTGCAGGATGTGCTGGATTACTCCCTTGGCTTGGATGGCTTGCCGAAAGAGAACGTTCTGAAATTTATTTTGGCAGACGGATCATGGTTCTGCCTGCGTCCTTCGGGAACAGAACCGAAGATCAAAGTGTACTTCGCGGTGCGTGGAGAGAACTTGCAAGACGCCGAAAGCCGTATCGAACGTTTGGCTACTACGGTAATGACGCGTGTAGACGCACAATAAATACGAATGCAGTACTGAGCAAGAACATGAGAAAGCCTCTCCGCACCGTAAGGTTGGTTGGCGGAGGGGCTTTTCTTTTAGGTAAAAGGGTGAATTCCTGCGTCTATTTTGGATGAATTGCGGATAGATGCACGTTTGTTGACACAAGCTGTTTGTATCCGGTATTTATTCACTATTTTGCAATGAAAATCATGAGCTGAACGTGCATTTGGTTCCAACACTTGAGGAGGTACATGTAGTGCGTCAAAAATGGCTTTATTGGAATACCGCTTCACGGAAGTGGCTGTGGATTGTTGTCATTATCGGTTTGATTGCTTCCATCCCTGTCATCAGTGATCGGGTGCAGACGGAATCTTCCGCCAAAAAGGTGGAGCTTGTCTTCAATTATCGGGGTCTATTGGATATCTCGGCTTATCAGGCCCATCCGCAAGACTTCATGAATGAACAACTGACTCGTTTGAAAGATGCCGGAGTGACAACCATGGCGGTGTTCGAAAGTACACTGGATGAGTTGAAGAAGTCACGTCGACTAATGGTATATAGCGGGCAGGATCTTGCGAACATGACCAAAAATGTCATTCCTGCTAACGATAATTACACGTATGTGTTGTTCACAAATGAAGAAAATGCACAAACGTATACCCCTATCATTGAACAAACGTTCGCCGATCGGGAGATTCCTGTGCTTCCATGGGAATATGAAGGTCGTAGCGGCTTAATATTGCAGACTCCACCGGAGAATGCGAACATGCAGCCTTTGCAACCAGATCCGGTTGCCGTGAAGATGCTGCGTGATAAAGGATTTTACATTTTGCCACGGATCGCTGACAGTGTTCCTTACAATCAGGAATCCATGGAACGCTTGCTTACGTTCTTTGAAGAGAATGGGGTAAAGCGTATCTTGTTTGATGGCGATGCTGTGAAAGGGTACAATGATAATGCAGAGATGAAGAGTCTCGATATGTTTGCCCAGTTGCTGAACAAGCATCATATTGGACTGGCGGCTATTGAGAATTTGAAGAAACCACAATCTGGTTTTGAGACTCTCTCCTATAAAATTGACTACAATGTAACTCGTCTGTACTCCTTAAGTGACGGGGATGCCAATCTGGATGTAGACACCATTGCTGACCGTTTTGTTTTGGCTACCAAAGACCGCAACATTCGGATGATTTATATGAATGCTTCGCCAAGTCGGAATACGGCCAAAGCCATGATCACCGATCCAATTGATAATCTGATCAACAGTTTGGGTGAGCCAGGTCATGCGATTGAACGTATGGGCAAACACGGCTTCGAACTGGGACAAGCTGAAGCGTTTACGGTGAAAGATTCTTCCATTCAGCGTTATGCCAAGCTGGTTGCTCTGATTGGTGCAATCGCAATGATTACGCTTATGGTTTCATATTTTGTACCACTGCTGACATTGCTGGTATTTGCGCTGGCTCTGGTGGGTAGTGCCGGATTATTCTTGCTAAAACCGACGTTGCTGGAGCAAGGAATCGCCTTGCTGGTCGCTATTAGTGCGCCAACCATTGCGATGGTGCTGGCGGTTCGAACAGTGAACTATCAGCAACAGCGTCAGCCAGACGCGCCTGCGGGTCGTCGATTGGCACAAACGATCTTCTTATATGTAAGAACATCAATTCTTTCTTTCCTGGCGGTGCCTTTTGTCATCGCATTGCTGAACAGCATTACGTACAGTTTGGTCATCAACCAGTTCCGAGGCGTGAGTCTGTTGCACTTTGCACCGATGGCGCTGGTAGCGATATATATTGTGTTTTACCGTGGTTCGGGTACGTTCTCCATTAAACAAATTAAGGATATTCTTCGTACACCGATTAACGTATTGATGGTTGTATTGGCACTGGTTGCTGCTGTGGTTGGATACTATTATTTGAGCCGTACAGGCAACTCGGGTTCGGTTACTCCATTCGAGATGTTCCTGCGTACAACGCTAGAAGATACGTTCGGCGTGCGGCCAAGATTCAAAGAATTTATGCTGGGACACCCGCTGTTTATCGTTGGCGTGTTCGCCGCTTTAAAATATCGTAAAGTCATCTTTGTGCTCATTATTGCAGCAATTGGACAATTGTCCATGGTGGATACGTTCGCGCATATCCATACGCCAGCTGTATTGTCACTCATTCGTGGAGTGATGGGATTGGGACTTGGCTTAATCTTCGGTATCGTTGCTGTGGGTGTGTGGCAAGTAGCGGAAGGATGTTGGAAAAAATGGTCACCACTTCTCAAAAGTTAGTCATCTCGGGTTATTACGGATTCCACAACAGCGGAGACGAAGCGGTACTAAAGTCAATTTTGACGGCGCTGGAAGAGGAGAGTCACAGATCGAATGTCACGATTGAGCCGATTGTGCTCTCCGGTGACCCGGAGTGGACCACTTCAATGTACGGTGTACGTTCAGTACATCGGATGAAGTTGAAGGAGGTTCGCGAAGCGATCAAGGAAAGTGACGGTTTAATTAGTGGGGGAGGAAGTTTGTTGCAGGATGCAACCGGACTAAAATCCATCCCCTACTACCTGGGGGTCATTAAACTGGCCCAATGGTTGAAAAAGCCAACATTTATCTATGCGCAGGGCATTGGACCTGTAAATCGTAAAATGTTCAATCCGATGATTCGTTCGGTCTTTAAGGCCTGCAAGTATGTATCTGTCCGTGATGAACAATCCGCTGAATATTTGCGCGGGCTCGGATTGCAGTGGAATCAGATTCATGTGGTCCCTGACCCGGTGATGGGTCTGCCGCTGCCTGAAGCCCAAGCGGAAGAAGTAAGTTCAGTCACGCTAAATGCCCAAGGAGCAAGCGTTCATACCAAACTCCCAGTGATTGGCGTTTCGGTACGTTTCTGGGAGTCGGATCGTAAAGAGCTTACAGCGATTGCTGCTGGACTCAAGAAGCTTTGCTCCAAAAAAGCCGTTCACTTGCGCTTTATGCCCTTTCACTTACCGATTGATGAGCAGGCTTCACGTTTTGTCATGGAAATGCTCGGTGACCTCGGTAACAAGGGTAGCGAAGTCAGCATTACCAAGGATCTCACCGATCCCCAGCTGATGCTGCAGGAAGTTAGCAATTGTGATGTCGTTATCGGCATGCGTCTGCACAGTCTGATCTATGCAGCTTCGCAGTATGTTCCACCCGTTGGTATCTCGTATGATCCGAAGATTGATCAGTTCATGCTGCGTCTGGATAGTGAAACCGTGGGCAGTACGGATGCGCTGGATGGGGATAAACTGGCGAAGACGGTGGCTAACCTGTTGGATCAGCGTTCACAGTGGCTGAAGGAACATGAAGAAGGTATTACCGAATTGAAGCAGGAAGCCAAAGTGCCTGCTCAGCAAATTATTAAATATTTAGGCCGCAAAGGGTGAAATAAGATGAATCAGACCGGACCAATACCTACCGTTTCGATCTATGGTATTCCTTTTTCCAAACTAACGATGAAAGAAACGGTGGAGGTACTACGCGAAGCTGTGCTCACGAAGCAGCCGCACCAAGTCATCACAGCCAATCCTATCATGGTTATGGCCGCGCTGGAGAATCCGGCGATGATGAAGGTTATGCAATCTGCGGAGTTGATTGTTCCTGATGGAACAGGCGTTGTATGGGCTGCCAATTATTGTGGGGAGCCTGTGGCAGAGCGGGTGCCTGGATTTGAGCTTTTACATGAATTGCTGCGTGTTGGAGAAAACTATCGGTGGGGCGTGTATCTGCTCGGTTCCACACCTGAGGTGATTCAAGAAACGGCAGTTCGGTTACAAGAGCAATATCCGGCGATTCGAATTGTAGGTTATCGCGACGGTTATTTTGGTCCGGCTGAGGACGAGCAGGTTGTCGCTTCCATCCGTGAAGCTGCACCTGATCTGCTGTTTGTTGCCCGTGGGGCAGACACGCAGGAACCGTGGATTCACAAGTACAAAGATGCACTTCAAGTTCCCGTTACTATGGGGGTTGGAGGCAGTTTTGATGTGATCTCGGGTAAAACCAAACGTGCACCTAAACTGTTCCAAAAGTTAAGACTGGAATGGTTTTATCGTCTGCTTCGCGAACCTAGTCGGGCTGGCCGAATGCTTGCGCTTCCGAAATTCGCTGTCAAAGTGATGCGGGACAAAGAAAACGTGACTAAAGTCCGTTAAAATTAGGCTATTACGAGTAAAATGCACGTTTTTGCTAAAAATTGAGGTTGGCATTTCGCCTGTGATCAGCGTATAATTCATTCCGGATTACATGTGTCGTGCTGCTTGAATTAGAACGTTACACTGAGCAACTACGATAGCAAGGCAACCTTCCAATCGCTGTTATCCCCAGATTTCTTTTATTACCCTTTTATATGGGTGAAATCCGGTGATAAAGGCGAACGCTTCGCTTCTTCAGGTTTTCCTTGCTCTCTTCGTTATCGTGTAACAAGTATTCAAAAATGACTAACAAATGATTTTTTATATATAAAAAGAGATCAGGGGATTTATAATTTCTTACAGGTATTATAATTGGGGGTCGAATGTTCAAATGGTAGCGATCTTTATCATTGGATTTATCGTGTCAATGGGACTGGCTCTTGCCCTGACACCACTTGTCAAAAAGTTCGCAGTCAGAATCGGAGCAATGGATACGCCGAATGCTCGTAAAGTGCATACTCGGATTATGCCGCGTCTTGGTGGTCTAGGAATATTCCTGGCCTTTATCATTACGGTTGCTGCACTGCTTCCTTTTGTGTCGGCATGGTTTACGACAAGAGACATGAGCTTTGTCAGTGCTTTTCTGATTGGTGGATCGATCATCGTACTGATCGGTGCATTGGATGACCGTTTTGAACTGTCAGCCAAAGTGAAACTGCTCGGACAAATTGTTGCTGCTGCTGTAGTCGTATTCGGATTTAACATCCGTGTAGACTTCGTTAATATTCCTTTTCAGGATGCGTACTCCTCCCTGGAAGCTTGGGTGTCCATTCCGCTGACGATCCTCTGGATTGTTGGTGTAACGAATGCGATTAACCTGATTGATGGTCTGGATGGTCTGGCTGCCGGTGTATCCGGTATTGCCATTGGTACCATTGCCGTGATGTCCTTCCTGATGGGTAACATGATGATTGCCTTGATGTGTCTTGTACTGCTTGGTAGTATTGTTGGATTCTTGTTCTTCAACTTCCACCCGGCCAAGATCTTCATGGGGGATACGGGATCTCTATTCCTTGGTTTCTCTCTGGCAATGCTGTCCATGCTTGGTTTCAAACAAATTGCTGTAGTGTCCTTCATTACACCGCTGATCATTATCGGTGTGCCGCTCTCGGATACCTTCTTCGCGATCATTCGTCGTGCGGTACAACGGAAACCGATTTTCTCACCGGATAAAGGTCACTTGCATCACTGCTTGCGTGAACTTGGATTCAGTCACCGTCAGACAGTGCTGATCATCTACGGTATTGCCGCTTTCTTCGGTGTACTGGCGATTATCCAATCTTCCGCTGCGATGTTCGAAGCCAACTGGGTAACGTTCGTCGTGATCTGTATCATGATGTTCTTCCTCCAGGTTGGAGCAGAAGTCATCGGACTTGTAAGCAAAACCAGAAGGCCGGTTATTAACTTCCTGATGCGTATGCGCGTCAAGTTGAACCCGGAGACCCGCTCGAAATCCTAAATCGAAACGCTCGTTTACTGATCTTATTGAATATTCTTTCAGGCCCAAACCTTGTCCCTCGTGGACAAGGTTTTTTGTTTATTTTGCTGTTTTTACTAAATAATTGGAACCTTTCGGCCGATAAAAAAGTTAACTGACTTAAATAGAGGAGAGATGATTGCATGCAGCGTACGAAGAAGCCGATGATTTGGCTGATGATGGTGGCACTGGTTGTATCTCTAATACCAGCAGGCCTTGCACCAGTCGCGTCGGCGGCAGGACAGACGAGTTATTTTACTCCGGATAATGCTGGGAACGTCCAATTGAAAAATACAGTAGGTCTCAAAATGAGTGGAACTGGAACGGATGTGCTATCGCGTTCAACTGCGTTTGTTGTAACTAACAGTGAACAGGCCGTAACGGGTACATTTACAAACGTAACAGGCTCTACATTGGGTGCCAACGTTCAACTGATGAATCTGAAGGATGGCACTTGGGTTCCAGACAGCACGCGGGTAGCACCAGCGGTTGTAACGGTTGATCCAGATCGGCCAGACAATCGTTTTAAAGCAACACTTACATTGTTTCCCGGAATGAACAAAGTAACGTTTACGGGTTCCCAGGGACCAAGCGAACGTTCTGAAAGCTTCTATATCTTATATGACTCTGTACCATACATTGAAAAGCTGCAAGTTTTGGGTGGAGCCGATAATCTTGATCTAAATGAAGGATCACAGGTTGTTGTAGATACGGGTGATGTGACTATTCAAGGTGTAGCCCACAACTCCTCTAAAGTAACAGTAAGTTTGAATAATGGTGAGGCATTACCAACAGCATTGTCTCAACAAGATGGCACATTTTTCTCGCCAATGCTTCGATTGAAGGCAGGCAAGAATGATGTGGTCATCACTATTGAAAGCGGCGTGGACAAAAATAAGTACACTTATTCTCTTCTCTACTATGATGAGGAAAATCCGTTCTCTCAACTGGATTTGAATGAGGGATCAGGTGGACTGTCGCAGAGTATGCTCTCGGAAAGACCTACTTATGGAGGTGACCCTTCACAAGCCAGTGTGACTGTTCAATTACTTTTGCCGGATGATAAAACAACGGCTGTTCCTGAAATCTCGGTGGATGGCGCATTGAGTGGCATTGTTCCAAAGATTGAACCCATTCCTAGTGTGGGAATCAACACGCCTTCATATGCTCTTATTTCGTTTGAAATTCCAACATTGAAATTTACAGAATCAGGAACTGCTCCTGATACTACGATCGATCGTTTGCAAAATCATTCGTTGAGTGTGAAGTATGGAAAACACACAGCAAGTGTAAATATGAATTTTCAATATTTAGCGAATGAAACGGTTATTACGGATTTAAGGTATCTTAAGGACTACAGCGGTACTGGTGTAGCACCAGCAGGAGTGCCTCTTTCGGGTTCTAGTGTCACTTCTGCGGATTTTTATATCCTCGTAGAAACTAGCAGAAATCCTAATGGAAGTGAGTTGACAGCTGAGTACCTTCCAAGAGGTACAAGTACAATTGAGCTCTCACCACCGATACAAGTATCACCAACTAAATACATCTATCAAATCAAAGGCTTCAAAAACGGAAATCAAACCGTTCAGTTCAAGTTTGCTGGATCAACATCAAGTCGTAATGCGACGATCTCCTTTGCCTCCAAAAACTATATTTTTGTGAGCAACCTGACGGATGGTCAGACATATGACATGAACTCCAAAAAAACAGATAAATTGCTGGTTGAAGGTAAGTACGTTGACTTTGCAACATTAGATAGCAACTACTTTGTAGCAGAGATTTTCGCAAACGGTGTAAAAGTGTATTCGACACACCCTGCAGCGAACACGACTCAAAAAAAGTTGACTTTGGGCGCGGATGGAAGCTTTAAAGACGTTGAAATTGATATTGACGGAGATAAGGGACCTTTATTCTTCGGGGAAAACCGCATCGTATTAACGGGTACAGGAACTGGAGAGAAAGGCCAGCTGAATGAAGTAACCAAAGAATTGCGCATATACATTAATGATAATAATGTATCGACAATCAACAATTTTCAGCCGGCACCAAGTAAAAATCGCTCCACATTCCTTGATCCGTATAACCCGGATGATCAATGGGTGAAAAACCTGTTTAACCTGTCCACGGATTTCACATTTGCCGACAAGAAGTACACGACCAGCCTTAAAAATTTTGACTTGGCAATACGTGGTGCAGGGGCTATTCGAATGAGCCTGAGTATGGGGACTCAAACTATTTTTGACGTGAATATACCAGAAGGCTCGGCAGGTAATACAACTTGGGCAGATCCAACAATTTCTCCTGAGTATGCGCTGAACAATGGTAATGTTATTGTGGATCGCGCCGGTAGTCAGAAGGACTTTGTTGTACGGTTAAGAGACCTGAAAGCTGAGACACCAGGAACATATATCTACACATTAGATCTTTATAACAAAACTGGAGCAAAAACAAGCCAGAAGGTAGAAGTGGTCAGAGAAGCTGCAGGTTATCGTATTATAGCTCCGCAACCTACTTCAGGTAGTCAAATTGTTGTCAACAAAAACTTTGTTCATTTTGATATTGAGGCAGAGGGAGCAACGTCCGTTATTATTGATAAAGAGACAGCTAAAAAGCTTCAAGGAACAGAAACGGACCGTTTTGCTCTTGATTATGTTGGACTCAAATCCGATAAAGTGAACAAAATTAAACTAACAATTGACCGTAATGGTGTAAAAACAACGGATACAATTGAAGTGTACTATACTAGTGCTACTGGAGTGGATTCTCAGTATATGGCTCCTAAAGTAGCTACTAAGTACTCTGCCTTCAATAAACAGCTTGAGCTAAGCTTCCCGAAAGGGACGGTAATGGAAAGTTTAGACACCAGTGGAATCGCAAAGTTCTATCCTAATAACAAACTGTTGTTTGGTATTGCAGATCCGAATACTGGTATTGTGGAACGTCGTAACGATTACGGAAGTATTGTTGGTTTCAAAACAGAAGAAGGAGATCCCAATCCATTAAGCGTACCGGATGATTATTACAGAAGGTTCTCGGCGATCACGGGAGATTCTGTGAACTTTAGTCCGATTTCAGACATTTACTGGATTAGTGGAGGTTTGGGGGAGTCGGGCACAAGAGGCACTGACAACTACAAAGAGCCAACAAATGGGGTAGGTCCATACACTATAGATTCATTGTATGGTAACCCATTAACACCAACTGAACGCAAAATCAAACCATCTCAACGTGGTACATTGACATTGACTTATGATTCTAATGTGGTAGATGACGCGGGCTCCACAATCTCGGTATTCTACTACTCTTCAAGTAGAGAATGGAAACGTATTGGTGGAGAAGTGGATTCCAAGAAGCATACAGTAACCGTTCCGTTCGATAATTTCGGGTACTATAAAGTCATGAAGCTTAGAAGAAGTTACAACGATATCACGAACCACGGTTGGGCCAGAAATATTCTTAATGCATTATACGCCAAAGGATTTATGGCACCATTGCGTTTTGAACAATTTGGAACAGATGATCGGACCTCCAGAGGAGAGTTTGCCACACTTTTGGTAAAAGGATTGAATCTTCCGATTACTTCTGATAGCAGAAGAACATTTACAGATGTGGCGCCTGGAACAAGTTCATATACTTGGGATTATGACAGTATTGAGACAGCCGCCAGAGCAGGTATCATTACAGGTTTGACCGATGGTGTGTTTGGGCCGGATCGTCCTCTCACACGTGAACAGGCAGCGGTCATGATAGCGAGAGCACTTGAGCTCAAGTTAGCTGCAAATGACAACAAGCTCCAAAGTGCATTGGCCAAGTCTTTCATCGACTCGGGCAGTATGGAGAACTACGCGGGTCCTGCGGTGCAAGCTGTTACCAAAGCGAAGATCATGGAAGGGTCTCCTGTAACAGTTGCCGGTCAAAGCAAACCACAGTATGCATTTAACCCGAAAGGAAACCTGACTCGTGCAGAAGCAGGTAAGATCGCGGTTGAATTGCTTAAGAAGAGTACCAAAGTATTCCCCAAAAACCTGAGCTAATTTATGTGATACCATCGATGCATTTTAGGAAGGACCTGTCCCTTGCGCTAAAGGGTCAGGTCCTTTTTATGAGTGTTATGTAACTGATAAAGAACACTTTTATAATAGAAGAAATAAGTTTTTTACCAATAACTATTTTTGTAATTTGCTAGAGTTTAAGATACAATAACGGTAAATACACAATGATCTAGAGGGTGAAGTTAGCTAATGAAACCGATTTATTCGAAAGCCCAGCTGGGCTACATGAAGGCAAAGACACAGTTCGAGAAGCAGGCAGTCATTATGGAGAAGAAAATAGAAGAGGCACGCAAAGTACAAGAGGTTTCCCAAGAAGTAATGGAAGGGCTGGTACAATCCACTGGCTTCCATGATGCGTATAACAATTTGGTTCTGGCTGAGAATGAATTGATTGAATGGTCTCACACAACGATGAAGCATGAAAAAACGTACCGTGAGAACAGACAACCCATTGATGATATGTATCTAAGATTGAACAGCGATCCGAATATGCGAGCTCAAATTATTGACCTTGCAATGAAGATTCGCTAACGTATAGAACCAGAACTGTACCTAAAGCATCCCATAATGGGGTGCTTTTTATTTTTTTATTCTGAAGAATTTGTCGCTTCATGATTGGAAAGTGTGGGTATAAATAAACGATAGCAACTCAGACGACGCACTAAGTTTTTCACCAATTCCAGTTCTAACAAGGGTTTCCGATCGTTTTGAATGGCATCTTAACCCGCACTGCACCTATACATAAATAAATTCAAAACTTTTTTTGTGGAATCCGCAACTTTTTGAAATCTGCTGCGTTTAAGATGTAGAGTCAAAAACATTGGGCCTGTTACCAAGATTGACCTCGTGAAGAATCTTGTCTATTTTTTAGAAAAAATTGCTTTACGACACGGAAGACCCATTGTATAATACGTAGGTAGGATTAGGAAACTACTCTATTTTCGTATGATTCTGCATTACAACCTAGTTTACAAGTTTCTGTGATATGCTCACAGACATCATTTATATTAACTTGCTCAAAACTCTGGAAAGGGGGTGCAACAATATATGAGGAATACGAGCGACCCTATTAAAGAAAATTCAAATGTTATGAACGCCCAAGGAGGAGAAAAAAAGGTTATGAAGAAAATTTTATCCGTAGCTCTGTCTACAGCAATGGCATTCTCAATGTTTGCATCTGTAGCATTCGGTGATACAGCAGTATCAGCACAACAACAGTTTGATGCATTGAAAGCAAAAGGTATTTTCACTGGTTACCCAGATGGAACTGCTGGTTTGAACAAAGAGATGACTCGCGCTGAGTTCGCAAAAGTTATCACTAAATTGCTTGGCCTGAAAGAAATCACTGGTGTATATTCTTACAACGATAAAAACTACAATGCTAAAAACTGGGCTGCTCCTTACATCGAAGCAGTAACAGCTGCAGGCATCATGGAAGGTAAAAACGTTGAGAAGAAAATCTTCGACTTTAACGGTAAAGTAACAGTTGAAGAAATGGCGAAAGTTCTGACAATCGCTTTGGAACTTGAAGTTCCAGCTGAAACTAACAACTCAGCAACAACTTGGGCTAAAGGTTATGTTCAAGCGGCAATCAACGCTGGATTGCTTGATTCCAAATTGAACTTCCAATCTAACGCTTCCCGTGAATTGCTTGTAGGCGCTGCTTACGCAATTGACCAAGCGCAAAGCTTGAAAGTTACTAAATACGAAGTAAGTGAAGGCGGTAAAGTCGTTACTTTCACAATCAGTGACGGCGAAACTGTAAAAGTGACTTTGGATAAAGCTCTTGAAGCTAACAAAGAAACTGAAGTGAAATTCACTTACAAAGAAAAACAATTTACTGAAAAAGTTACTTATGTTGTAACTACAGCTACTAAAGTTGTATCTGCTACTTCCACAAACCTGAAAGAAGTAGAAGTTGCTTTTGACGGTAAAGTAGACAAAGCTACTGCAACTGACAAAGCAAACTATACTGTAGATGCTGGTTCCCGTGCAGTTAAGTCTGTAACGTTGTTGGAAGATGGTAAAACAGTTCGCATTCTGTTGGATACTACTTCCAAAGGTCGTTTCTCTCAAGGTACTACTTACAAAGTAGTTGTGAAAAACGTAAAAGCTGATAATGGTACTGTTTTGCCACAAGGTGAAGTTTCCTTCACATCTGCTGACAACACTTTGCCTACAGTAACAGAAGTTAAAGCTCTGGGAACAAAAGTTATCAAAGTAACTTTCTCTGAGCCAATCAAAACACCAACAAGCAGCAATTTCCAATTGGATGATAAAGCTTACGTTGGTTCTGTAACTCTGGGTGCTAACGAAAGAGAAGTAATTCTCCGTGATTACACAGGTACAATCGCTGAAGGAGCTCACAAGCTGACAACTTCTTTGGTTGAAGATTACGCAGGTCTGAAATCTTTGTCTGCAACTACAGATTTCACTGCAGCAGTTGATACTGAAGGTCCTAAAGTGACTGGAATCACTGCTACATTGGAAAAAGTAACAGTTACTTTTGACGAAGAAATCGATCCACAAGCTTTGACAAGTGAAAGCTTCTACTGGTTGTCTGGAACAACTAAGAAAACTGGTAAATGGACTCAAATCTCTGGTAACGTATATGAAGTGGACTTCACTGAGAACCGTCTGCCAGGATATGAAACTACACTTTATGTTGACGTAAAAGACTACTCTGGTAACGCTAATGCTACTAAAGAGCATAAAGTTACTGCAACTGTAGATCTGGTTCAACCAAAACTGATTGACGTTGCCTACGGAACAGAAGTTGCTAACCAATTGACTGTACGTTTTGACAAATCAGTTGATGCTGCTGATATCAAATACTTCACAGTTAACAAAGGTAGCGATGTAATCCCTGTTAAGAGTGTAACAGCTGGTCCAGGATCTGATAATAAAGTGTTTAACGTAGAATTCTACGCTAATCTTAGCGGAACTTATACTCTGAAAGTTTCTGGAGTACAAGATAAAACTGCTCTTAAAAACACTATGGTTAACTACGAAGGTACTTTCGTAGCAAGTGACAGTGCAGCACCAGCATTGAACACTGCTTACGGAGTAGACGTAAATAATGCTAACAAAACTGTTGCACTTACATTTGACAGAGAAATCGATCTCGCAACTTTGAACAACAAAGCTAACTACTACATTGGATTCAATAAAACACCTGGTGGAGTTACTCAAAACATCAGCCTTCCTGTTGATGTTGGAGTGAATGTATCCAACAGCGGTAAAACAGTGGTTCTGGTATTCCCAGAAACAATTAACGGTACAACTGTATCATTCCCGGGTTCTGTTGAATCTGTAAGTATTGCTGGTTTGAGATCTAAAACTGGTCAAGCAACAGGATATGTTCAAACTGGTATCCTTGGTACTGATGATCTTGGTGCATTGAGTGTTAACTCTGGCACTCGTAAAGATGCTAGAACAATTGAGGTTGTATTTAACAAAATTATCGCTAATGCATCTGCTAGTGATTTCAGTGTAGCTGGTACTTCTGTAACTTCAGCTTCTGTTGATGGAAACAAAGTTACATTGAAAACTAACTCTGATATTGCTGCTGGAAGCGAAGTGAATATCCTTGCTGGCAACAACATCCAAACTTATGCTGGTAAGAAAATTGGTGCTACTCCAGTAAATGCTGTAGGCGATGTTAGTCCAAAAGTTGACGAAAGTCTGTTGCCTAGCAGCAAAGTTCTTAATCAAGTTAATAGAAAAGTTGTAATTCCATTTACAACTGCTTTGGATGATGCTAACGAAGCAGATATCGCAACAAACTTGTTGGTTAAAAGAGCTGATAAGCCTAATGCTGGTGATGAGCTGAAACCAAAACAAGACTACACTACAGTAGTTGAAGGTAATACAGTTGTTGTTACTTTCTTGGATGAAAATCCTGATGATGTTGTTTACATTGTTAGCGTAAAAGATAATGCTACATTTATCCGTAACGCTGCTGCTCCAACTAAATTCGCTGGTAAATCGGGTGAATACAGAACTAGTGGTAACTCTAAAGTGGCTGATTCTGTAACTGGTACAGCTCAAGTAACAACTGCAGCTACAACAGCTACTAAAGCTTCCGCTACAGTAGGCGGCCTTAAACTTGAAGCCAAAAATGCTGGTGCAGCAACAATCACTGTTGCAATTGAACCTAATGGTCCTGCTGGTGATCCAGTGCTCGTAGAAGCAAATAAAATCACTTTTGCGCCTGGTACTACAGTAGATGAGATTATTACTGCAATTAGTACAAAACAAACTGATCCTACTATTCCTTACTCCGCTGCAACTAAAGTAAGTGATGTAGTTCCAACTACAGGTTTTACGCTTAATAATGGTAAAGATGCTTCTGAAGGCGTAGTAACAATTACGTTGAACAAAGCTATCAGTGCTATTACTGAAGTTAAAATCGGTGGACTGCCTTACGATGCTGAGTTTGTTGGCACTGACAAAACAAAAATCGCTGTTGATACTAACAATGATGCTGTAGCTGGTAAAACAGCTGTTGTTACTGCTAAAGATGCTAACGGTCTTAATATTGAGGTTAAAGCTATAGTAGCTGCTGAATAATATCATATGTAATAAAAAAACAAGTCAGAGATTTCTCTGACTTGTTTTTTTATTACATAAAAACCAACAACATCGTAACTTTCTCTCCCTCTCAAACGTTTATACTATAAAGCAACAAGCAACTTATGGGAGGTTTGGAAGTGGATCATAAAAAGGTCATGATGACTTTAATGGCAAGCATGTTGTTGATCAGTTCAAGTGGAGGTATCGCAGCAGCTGCGAATACGTCGACGAGTTCAAATAAAACATCGAAGAACAGTGAAACGAACAATACAACGAAGAAAGAACAAACATCCACAGTTACAAAAGTAGTACATACATTGGCCAACGTTCCAGCAGTGAAAGTCACTGCGCGGAGTACCGTGAAATTAACGGATGTAAATCTCTTGTCTCAAGACGACGGGAATACAGTAACATATACGCTGACATATAAAAACAATGACAGCACACCAATGATGATGCTCGATTATTGGAGCAAAGTGAAGACCAAAGGTGGAACAAGCTTCTCACCTAAATTGATTGCCAAGGACCAGGAAAAAAAGACGGTATCACCTGGTTCTACGGTTGATCTTACTTATGTCATGAAGGTTGGACGTGAAGTGAAGCTGAGCGACCTGAACTTCCTCATTGTAAAATGGGATTTCAGTAAACCTAACTATGAAAGCACATTAGGGAAATTCAACGTTCCTGCTTCCTACAGCATTACTACACCTGTAGGCAAGACCAAAACGGTTCGTTTGAGTGATTCAGCGGTCAAAGTTAAGGTGTCCGGAATCAAAGTATATCCGGGTGAAGATAAGAAGCAGTACGTCAAAGTTGGCGTGAACCTCAATAACATTAGTTATAAACTGCTGGATAATCCGAATATCAAATGGATTTTGCGTACACCGAATGGTACGAACTATCCATTAACCCCTGACAAAGACAGTACAGGCATCAGCATTCAGGCACAGGCCAATAAAACATTGAGCTTAATGGCCTCTTTACCCACAGCGTTGAAACTCGAAAAGTCTGAATTGCTGCTTGTGGAAGAACAAGGTGAAGAGAAGACAGCCCTGCCTGTAGCCGCTTTACAACTGCCAGAAGCTAGTCAATCTAATGTAGATACGGCAGCCAATCAACCGAATATTATTTCGATTGATGGACAACCTGTATCCACCCTTTTGGAATCCGCGCGTGTTCGTACAGAGGATGAAGAGTACGATCTGACGATGCAAATGGTCATTAAAAACCAAGGTAAGAAAGAAGTTAAGGTTCCTAAATATGCATTAGAGATTCGAACAGCAGATGGTACAGCATACCCGATTGAGACGAAGGCATTGGATGATCTGAAGTTAAAGCCAGGTGCAACCAAGACGATTAAGCTGATTACTACCATTCAAGGTGATGGGGATACCGGCAAAATTAAACTTTATGTGATGACACCAACAACCAAGGATGAGAGCAAAGAAGGTGAAACAGGCGCAGGTGCAAGTACTAACGGTTTCCAGTTTTCTTATCCGGTAGGCATCTACGCTATTCCTGAGTCCGTCACAAGTGGGGATGGACTTACGACAGAGACGGTAATCAAGAACAGCAAAGGTACATTCGGTGTGTCTGTCGGCTCTCTCCAACGCCTGCCTTGGACAGACAGCGATATTATTGCAGCCAAAGTGACCATCCGTAATGCATCGACCAAAACGGTTCAATTGCCTGAACTGGAAGCGATGTTTACTATCGATTCTGCAAGGATTGATGGGGATACAAAGCTGATTCGTGCGCAAGGGGGCAAGCTGCTCGGCCCAGGTATGACAACAGAGGCTTATCTTTTGACCAAAATTCCATCCGAGTTGAATATGAGTCGTCTGGAAGTAACTTTGCTGGAGAAGGTAGGCGAAGAAGAAACGAATGACTGGATTACTCTTAGTACGTCCGGTATAATCCAGCCACTTTCGTATGTAGGAGTAGGGAAGACCTTTACTCAAGGTACTTCAGAGAAAGAAACCGAGCTTGGTGTACGCAGAACCTATGTGTATCCTGGATCTTCTTCGGATATCGTATATACCGAGTTTGAAATGACGAATAAGTCCCTCAGACAGAATGGTCTCGGAAAACTCGTAGGATATTATAAAACAGCCGATGGTCAATATTACAAGGCAACAGCTAAACAAGCTGATCGTGTACCAGGACCGGGGCAGAAGAGTGTTGTGACCTTCTGGGCCAAAGTACCGAAGAGTGTAACGTCGATATCCGATATGCGTCTAATCGTGGGTGAAGGTGTGGCTGACAACAAATTTGTTTCCGGTGAAGGTGAAGCAACGGCGTATGTTAATGCGATGTCCTTTGAGGTGCAGCCGAAATCTTTACCTGTCCTGTCATCTCTGAATGATATCGACTTATATCCGTTCAAATTCTCTGGTAGCAACATTAGAGCATATCTCACAGGTGGTACATCGGTTCAGATTGAGATGATTTACTCGTTAACGCAGGAAGAAGCAGTAGATAGCGGCGAATACGGACACAAATTGATTCTTTCTCTCACAGATGGATCTGGTAAAGTGTTTGATAAAGAGCTTACGCCGGGAACCGATCTGAAAACAGGTATTAATCAGACGCTGAACTGGAGCATAGATGACACTGTCTTCGATAAAATACGTGGAGGTTCATATCGCGTAGCTTTGTATGATGTGTTTGAAGGCCAAAGGATTCGTCTTGCAGAACAAGGGTACAGTTACGATGTGTCCAAACTGCCAAAAGAAGAACCAGAGTTTCCGGAAGAGGGTTCCGGCAACAACAATACTAAATAATAAGTAGATAGATTATCTATACTACTATACTGTGAATACAGACAAAACCTCGTTTCCGAGAATTCGGGAGCGAGGTTTTGCTTGTCCCCACAACATTTTTTCTCTATAGTTAAAGTTAATAGATTTCCAGAGGAGGAAAATAAATCACATGAAACCTTATATGAAAGTATCCCTGGCTGCGCTGGCAATTGGTGTTGGCGTGTGGGTTGGGTCTGTATACAGCAACACGGCAATAGGTGCAGGCACAATACAACCGGGAACAGCAGATGATCCTGTAGTCACCAAAAGTTATGTAGACCAACAAATTCAGCAGGCGCTGGGTGGCAAAATTTCCACAGGTAGTAGTAATACCAGTAGTGGTGCAGACAGTAATGCAGGCAATGGTAGCAATACCGGCTCAACTGGAACTGGAAACTCAAGTAACACAGGTGCCGATACCACGCTTCCTCCACTAGTATCCGGCGCTTCGGATGCGCTTGAGATCGTTATGGTGAAACCAGGTCAACAGTTGATCGGTGCAACTGGTGCGGAGTTCATCGTACGTAGCGGCAAGGCTGTGATCGTCAGTGAAGGTACGAATGGTGTAGCTGATCTGACGGATGGAGTAGACTTGACGAATGGTCAGGAAGCACCGACTAATCACCTGCTCTCTTTTCCAAAGGATGGTCGCGGTATTACAGTACTCGATGGCAACAAATACAGTCTGACCGTTATGGTTCGCGGTGGATACTCTTTGAAGTAGTTTGAGCATTGTAACCTGAAATTATTCAATATTACGTAATAAGGATTGCTGAGATTACCCAGTTCTAACAAACATTAATACGGCTAGCCAGCCTTGTTCCTGCTCACTCTATAACTGTACACAACCAATAACCGGAGGTGCAGGAATCATGGCTAGAAGCAACCGCAAAGTGGTACCCGAAAGTCGTCAGATGTTGGATCAGATGAAGTATGAAATTGCCGCTGAGTTTGGTCTGAATGTGGGATATGGCGGTAGAGGTCTTGCTGGTGCAGATACCGAATTTGGTTCTGAACTGGGTGAGGTAAGTGATCACTCCTATGGCCAATATAAAGGTTGGGGCCATCTGACTTCCCGTGAGAATGGATCGGTCGGTGGAGAGATTACAAAAAGGCTGATTCGCCAGGCACAGCAGCACTTATAGGGTGTTTTCCTTATCCCAATCTGTTTGACACGTCTTGACAAATACGTTAAGATGGCAGTTGAGGTACGCAACCTTTTCCGCTAGGGAAAGGTTGATTTTTTGTTGAGGCCATTACCTGAAAAATCCTTATCTTCGTAACTGCGGACCCTGCGTCCTTATTCCGCCCGGAAAGCTTTCGAGGGTACAGTGAACGAATCAACGTAAATGTTTTGTTCGGGCAATCGCCATACTACTCGTTATGGGAGGTTGAAACTTCAATGTCTATTAAAGGCCGACATCTATTCACATCGGAGTCTGTAACTGAAGGACATCCGGATAAAATTTGCGACCAGATCTCGGACGCCGTATTGGATGCGTTCCTCGCGAATGATCCAAACGCTCGTGTAGCGTGCGAAGTTTCCGTAGCAACAGGACTTGTGCTTGTCATCGGTGAGATCAGCTCCGCGTCTGAATATGTGGACATTCCGTCCATCGTTCGTAATACGATTAAGGAAATCGGGTACACTCGTGCCAAGTTCGGTTTCGACTATAATACTTGTGCAGTCCTGACTTCTCTGAACGAGCAGTCTGCTGACATTGCACAAGGCGTTAACGCAGCTCTGGAGAACCGTGACCCGGAACAAATGGCTCGCGAAACAGAGAACATTGGTGCTGGTGACCAAGGTCTGATGTTTGGTTTTGCAACGAATGAAACACCTGAACTCATGCCTTTGCCAATTGCATTATCCCACCGTATCGCTCGCCGTTTGGCTGAAGTGCGCAAAAACGGTACATTGGAATATCTTCGTCCGGATGGTAAAACTCAAGTAACGATTGAATATGACGGTGACAAACCGGTACGTGTCGATACAATCGTCGTGTCTACTCAGCATGCTGAAGAGACCACGCTGGAGCAGATCCAAAAAGACATCAAAGAACATGTAATTTTGCCTGTCGTTCCAGCTGAATTGCTGGATGAGCAGACTAAATATTTCATCAACCCAACGGGACGTTTCGTTATTGGCGGACCTCAAGGAGATGCAGGCCTGACTGGACGTAAAATCATCGTAGATACCTACGGCGGTTATGCACGTCACGGTGGTGGCGCGTTCTCTGGTAAAGATCCAACAAAAGTAGACCGTTCCGCAGCTTATGCAGCTCGTTATGTAGCGAAAAACCTTATTGCTGCAGGTCTTGCCGACAAAGTGGAGATCCAGCTCGCTTATGCGATTGGTGTAGCCAACCCGGTATCGATCAACGTAGATACATACGGAACAGGCAAAGTCAGCGAAGAGAAATTGGTTGAGCTTGTACGCAATAACTTCGATCTTCGTCCGGCTGGCATTATCCGTATGCTGGATCTGCGTCGCCCAATCTACAAACAAACGGCTGCTTACGGTCACTTCGGCCGTACAGACCTGGATGTTCCTTGGGAACAAGTGGACAAGGCAGACGTTTTGAAAGAGCAAGCAGGTCTGTAAGTCCAAATGGTTGAAATTAATAAGAGCCTTGATCCCTTAAAAGGGGTTAAGGCTCTTTTTGTGTTAAGCTGACGATTACGATTAAATGTTTTTTTGTTACGTTATTTTCCATATTACTAAAGGAAAACGCTCCTAAACCCGATATACACAATGAGGTCTACATAATAAAATTAGGGACATTTGATACGGATGAGGGGGAAGAAAAAGGTGAGCATATCAAGATTGGCTCGTAAAAGCATGATTGTCTTATTGGTTTCACTATTGGCAGTCCAAGGCAGTTTTGGATTCCCGAATGCGGAAAATAGGGCATATGCAGCAGAAGATCCGCGTTGGGATGAAATATTTATTGAATCAACCATTCCAGCAGTTGATGCTAAGGAAGTAGACGGTAAAGAGCCGCTGGTTATGCATTTTAAGGAATCGGTTAGAAAAGCAGAAAGTGACCTTACAAAGCTGTATATCCTTCGTTATCAGGATGATGAAGCAGAGGAAACGATTTTCATTAATAGTGAGGATATTCTAATCCGTGACCCTTCTGCCGATCCGGCGATACCTGCGAGCAGTAAGGGAACAGGGACTGAGGTGACTATTAAGCACAAAGAGTTGCCAGGTGGTACATATTATGTGATGTATGATGCAGGAGCTTTTGTCACTGTAGCAAACACCATAGGAATAGGTTCTCCATCTTATCGCCTATGGAAGTTTACCACGAAGGGAATAGGTACGGCGAAAGCAACAGCGTTTTCTCCGACGAAAGGGGCTAATTCAGTTCCTCTTGCATCAAATATTCAACTGACATACAGTGAACCGATTAAAGCTGGAGCAGGTGAAATTCAGATCATGCAGGGTAACACCTTGTTTGAGAAATTCAATGTCAAGGACTCCAACCGAATTCGTATAAGTGATAGTTCCATTACAATTACGCCGTCCAAACCCTTTGAGAACAAGGCTACGTACTCGGTGATTGTTCCAGAAGGTGCATTACGAGACCTTAAACAAGGCAATGACGTATCGGCCATCCAACAGGGGGAATGGACCTTTACTGCATTCCAATCCGATCCGGCTGCGTTGACTGTAGCGACGTTATCCCCTGCCAACGGAGCAAGTAATGTTGCTTTAACTGGCGATTTACTTGTAACGTTCAACAAGGACTTGGATCAGAGCTTTATTGGACGGATTACGCTGAAGAATGCTAATGGTTCAATTATAGCGACTACTCCTTCATTTATCAGTTCTAACAAAAGGCAGCTGCGCATAACCCCAAACACCAGTTTGGCTAGCAATACGAGCTATACTGTAGATATCGCAGGCGGGGCTTTGCAGGATACGACAGGGAACTTGTTCGTTGGTCTGAACGGCGCAACGTCATGGACATTCCGGACGCTCAGCCCGGATACAAAGGCACCTGTGCTAAAGAGCGCGAAAATGCATAGTAATAACACCATTCGTCTGACGTACGATGAATGGTTGTACAGCACTAATTCACTCACTAGCAGTTATACAGTTACCGTAAATGGAGAAAATCGGAACGTTAGTTCCACCTATATTTCAGGTGATAGTGTATATGTTGTATTGGATACCGGTGTAGCGGTAGGACAGGTCGTGCGGATTGCTTATGCGCCGGGTACTGGTAATCGGCTTACAGATCAGTCTCTGAATGCTGCAGCTGCTTTTGGTGCACGGGATGTGGAGAACAGTTTGGACTCCGTCATGTCCAAGCCGCGAGAAGGTAGTGTTTATTACAGTACAATTACGTTGTATTACCCTGAGACGGTGTACATTACCTCAAGTGATGCAGTGAGACAATTCAGTGTAACTGCTGATCAGTCAGCTGTAGGCATCAATAGCATATCGGTCAATAATAGTTCCGTTGTAACATTGAATCTCAGTCGGTCTATTACAGATGGTGAAGTCGTTCGTGTTGCGTACACGCCAGGTTCATGGCCTGTAAAAGATACTCGTGGACAGGCTCTTGCTGGATTCAGTGGCTTCTATGTCCGAAATACGATTGATACCAAACCGCCTGAGTTCAAGAGCGCTGAGGTCAGTGGGAATAAATTATGGATTCGATACAATGAACCACTGAAAACGACGAATAAGCCGCTCAATAGCCAATATTCGGTTCTTGTGGATGGCAAGCCACTCTACGTAACGGATTCCATGATTGAAGATGATCTGGTAACGTTAACACTGGCATCAGCCGTGAAGGATACACAAAATATATCTTTATCGTATGTACCTGGAGCCCTGCGATTAACGGATCTGAATAATAACCCTGCGGGCTATCTCAATCTGACTCCAGTAACGTACACCTACGGAAATGGTAAAATTCTGTCGGCTACGCTCCAAGGAGACACCGTTCAGATAAACTTCCGTGATGCAATTCAGTCTCAGGCGGCATTAACGGTAGGTCAGTTCAGTGTGGTGCTTGGCAATTCATCCACAACTGTATTGTCGGCTTCAGCTTCTGGATCTGTGGTGACGCTGAAATTAGATATTTCATCATCTACTACAGCTAGCCAGACAGGTACCGTTAGTTATGTACCTGGTGCAGTCCCATTAAGGGACTCGTCGAATGTTACTATAGCAGCATTCGGGCCTCTTACGCTGCAACAGACGACCAATAGTTCGGGTGTTAGTGATGGTCAAACGGGGGTACGTCCTACCTGGTTGGAGGAATTAGATTCTTCGAGCTATGGTCAGCCTTTACTTGTGATGAACAACAATACGGCTTCTGCCGTATCTGCGGTGTCACGTAATAATCGTTCAACTCGTCAATTTAATGTGGATGCGAACAAGTTGATCCAGACTTTTGAATATGCTTCAACCGTAGGGAAAATGAATCAGCCTGTTGTTTTTGAGATTCCAGATAGCGAATCCTCTGCGTATGTTGGGTTCCCATTGAATGCACTAATTCAGATTGCGGCAAGTCATCGAACAGGTACAATCGGTGTGAAATATGGGGAGCGGCTCTGGACTGTACCGCTGTCTAATCTGAATTTAGCAGCTATAAGCCAGAACGTAGGAGCACCAATCAACACAAGTACAACGACAGGAGCTACAACCCCATCCTTGTACGTTCAGTTAGAAACGGTTCCTGTGTCTTCATCAGGCTCAATCGAAGGTTTGATTGCAAGTGCAGGGGCGCAGAAGCTTGGCAATTATACAGATGTATATGTGTCTGCTAGTAATGGAAATGCCGATCAACGTGTGGAGCAGAATATCAAAAGCCAGTTGGCCATGCAATTGTCTGCAAATACGCCTAGATTAACATCCGGATTTACGTATATTGATCCGGTTACCTTTATGTTATCTAATGTACCAAGTTCTTTTAAAAGTACTGCCGGGGGTGTGGTTATCCAAGGACAGCTGAATGGCAATCAATCAGTAGTTCCTGTTAACCACATCGTTAGTTATCAGGATACGTATTCACACTGGGCTAGTGAAGTTATTAATGAGCTCTCTGCTAAATGGATTATTAGTGCGTCGAATGGTTCCTTCTATCGGCCAAATGAGAATATTTCACGTGCAGAATTCGCAGAATTGGTAGCTAGAGGTCTGGGGCTGAAGGGAGAACCAAACGCAGCAAGTCGTTTCCGGGATGTTCGTAGTGGCAGTGTTACCAGTGCCTATATCGGTGCTGCAGCTGAAGCGGGAATCATTACAGGCAATACCGATGGTACCTTCAAGCCGGATCGTCCAATCACGCGAGAGCAGATGGCAATCATGATGGTTCGTGCCTTGAATTATGGTGGTCAACCAACTGCTTTGAATGCTTCGGCTGCATCAACATTAGCTAAGTTTAAGGATAATAAAAAGATCCAATCCAAGGATTCTGTCGCCAAAGCGGTGCAGGAAGGCATTATTCAGGGAATGACTTCAAAGACATTTGAACCCCAGGGGAATGCATCTCGTGCACAAGCGGCGGCAATGTTGAAACGTGTTCTGGATAAGTTAGGATATTTGTAAAAAAGAGATTATTACATCATTCATTTTATTCAAGAATGGTCATGATAACGATATGTAACAAGGTTGGAACATTTCAAGAAAGTTCATTTCTTGAGGTGTTCCTTTTTAATTTGAAAGAGGGAAATGTTTACATTATTGTAGTTAGAGTGGTACGCTAGTCAATAGTGAGAGAATATATATGTGAAATTACACAGTGTTGGCATGCTGAACTGATAGGGAGGTAAGGGTACGATGGAAATAAAGAAATCTCTGATAGCTATATTAACTATAATGGCTGTTGTAGTAATTATTTCGGGTTCTGTTTATATCGACTCTGCTAATTCTGCACAGAATGAAAATGGAGCGAAAGGGAGTCACACCACCTATCCAGTAAACCAGGCAGGTCAGACGTACGGAGGGAATTCTGGCGATTATGGAAAGGAGCTTGTAGGTCCAGATCTGGTATTGGCTGAAGCCACTAATGGGGCTATCGGTTATGTTCTAGAGGCTGATTTACAAGGACCAGATCACAGAACCCCTGAAGAAGCGTTGCAATGGCAGAGCCAGCAGAAGATGGATCGAAGCATACCCGTGTACGAGAAAGATGGAACAACAATTATTGGTGAATTTATCATGTCGAGATCGTCAGGGAAATAATAGCATCATATCAAATGGAGTTTCATGTAAGAGTCGATTGAGGGTCCGGCAATAGTTTCAAGAGTCAAATCTAATCCAAGCAGACTTCTGTTGTGCTGAACTAGGCATAGCTGAAGTCTATTTGCTCTATACGTTATTCGTATAACATAATCAGAAGATGTCGCATAACCCAATAAATACCTGAATTCAGGCTCGGGGCGTAACTTTTTCCACAATAAGTAGTCTATTAATAGAAGAGTATACTAGAAATCTCGCTATCTGCTGCCACGTGGTAGAGATCGTGATATCTAAGATTGATATACAAGATGGGAGAGACGTTTCAAACATGCTGGGGAAAAAGGGGAAACGGCTGAACGACGTTAAGGGTAGCAAGGCGAAGAAATGGGCGATTGTGACGCTGGCAGGCGTGATCTGGATTGCACCGGTTCTGGGAGCAGGACAACAGGTGTGGTCGGGAAGTTCATGGCAGTCGGTGGCTGCAGCGGCCTCTACAACAACAAGCAAATTGAGTGAAGAAATTCTGACTTCGGGTGCGAAGTTAATGAAATACAATTATACAACAACACGTTCCGGCTCGAAGGTGAACGTACTGGCTGACGTCATTCAAGTGGATTTGCAAAATCCCTATGTGAAGCTGGATGTCATGACAGGCAAAGGTGGCAATCTGAATAGTAAACAAAGCACGGGTGGCATGGCTAAGGAAAATGGTGCAGTAGCCGCCGTGAACGGCGATTATTTCAATGTATCCGGGGAACTTGCTCCAATCGGTGGACAGGTCTCGGATGGGGTCCTCGTATCTACTCCATCCGAACTGTCAGGGATGTATGCCCTCACCGTAACCAAAGACGGCAAGCCGATGATTGATGAATATTCATTCGATGGCACCGTGAAGGCAGATGATGGTTCAACGTTTGCTTTGCGTGGGATAAATAAAGAGGACTACACGGTCGAATCGAGCTCGGTGAAGTACAGTCATGCCAATTCGATGTATATTTATACACCGGCTTGGACGTCAACGAAGCGGCCGAATGATCCTTCCACAACACCAACCGAGGTCCTTGTGCAGAACGGTGTGATCACGCAGATTTCGGATAAAAAAGCGTTAAACATGACGGTGCCGGCGGATGGGTACATTTTGCGTGCGCACGGAACGGCAGCGACATGGATTATGACTCACCTGGCGGTAGGCCAGACGCTGAATGCAGATTACAAGCTGAAAGCCAAAACGACGGGGGAAACCGTTGATCCAAGCAACCTGCAGATGATGATCGGTGGCCATACCATTCTGGTGAATGGTGGCAAGGCGGCAACTTTTTCCCGCGATATTGCTGCTTCCGGCATCGGTGGCATTCGTGCGAGAACAGCAGTCGGCTACTCTCAAGATGGTCGGTATGTCTACATTATTGCAGCGGAGAAAAACAGTAACAGCAGCGGTTTATCGCTGACTGAACTGCAATCCTTCATGACCAGCATTGGTGTATGGAAAGGCATGAATTTGGACGGAGGCGGCTCCACAACGATGGTAACTCGTCCACTTGGTGAGGAGACAGCAGGGCTTACGTTCAACACGGAGTATGGTACAGAGCAGCGTCAGGTCGTAAACACGCTGGGCGTGTTCTCTACGGCTCCGGAAGGTAAGCTGAAGGGCTTTGCCGTGAGTGGCAGCCAAACGTTGCTGGTCGGACAAGAGGGCAAGTATACAGCCAAAGGATATGACACCTACTATAACCCGATTGCCACAGGCGATATCAAGATGACCTGGAAATCGAGCAACAACGGCATCGTGAGTGTAAGCAATGGAACGATCAAAGGTGTGAAACCAGGTACAGCGACGTTGACTGCAACAAGTAATGGTGCTTCATCTTCCATTAAAGTTACCGTGCTGGGCGGAAATGAACTGGCTTCCCTGACAGCAGGGTCTGGCTTGGGATCGCTCCAAGCGGGCACAACGATTTCCATACCGGTAACGGCGAAGACCAAAGACGGACAAAGTGTGACAGTTCCGGCGGACTCGCTGACTTGGGAATTTATCGGTTTCAAAGGTAAAGTGGTTGCAGACCAATTAACCGTATCCTCCGTGAACTCTGGCGCTCAAGTTGGCTATGCGATCGGTCGTTATGACGGCTACAGCACGGTAGTTGTGCTTTCCGCTGCGGCAAGTGAAACAATGTGGGAGAACTTCGAGAATGTAAGCTACCCGATCAACTTCACGACCAACGCATCAGGTGTAACTGGATCGGCATCCGTGACAGCGGGAACAGGTGAAAAAGCCGGTTCCAAGGTGCTGCAGCTGAGCTATGATATGACCGCAGGAATAGGTAAAATGTATGCATATGCCCAATTGAACGGTTCCACTGGCAAAGAGGTATCTGCAACAGCGACATCCATGTCGATGGATGTTATGGGAGATAAGAGTCTGAACTGGCTGCGTGCCGAATTTACCGATGCCAATGGCAAAACGGTATATGCCGATCTCGCTAAAGCGATTGATTGGGATGGTTGGAAAAAGCTGAATGTGGACCTAAATGGGCTGAACATGGCTTATCCGGCGAAGCTGAAACGTGTTTATGTGGTGAATGTGGAAGAAGGTCAGGATGAGCGTGCGAAGACAGGCACGGTTGCTTTTGACAACATTGCTTTCACCATGCCATCCAAATCCAGTGAAGTGGGCTTGCCTACAGGAACTGCTTCGCTCGTGCTTGGACAGAAATCCATGACCGTAAACGGAACGAAAAAGGCAATCGATGCTGCGCCAGTACTGAAAAATGGTACAACATATGTTCCAATCAAGCATGTATTGGATGCTTTTGGCGGACAGGCGAGCTGGGATAGCAAAAACCAACGGATTACGGTTGTACGTGGCGGCAAGCTGATTGATCTGGTGGTAGGCCAGAAAGAATTCATTATCAATGGCAAAAGACAAAGTGCAACAGTAGCACCTTACGTATCTGGTGGTAGGACTTTAGTCCCGCTCAGACTCGTTTCGGAGCAGCTTGGACTGACTGTAAAATGGGAACAGAACACGAAGACCGTTACCATCTCATCGTGATATGGTATGATATATACCGGAAACGATAGAAATGGAGTCGAACAAACGTGGATTTACAAGCCGATGCCATAGACCGCGTCATAAAAAACGCCATACAAGTCATGGAAAACAGTAAATATCAAATGTTTGAGATTATGGACTCGACTCGGAATGAGCTGAAAACGCTGAACGAGGAGTTGAAGTCGGTTCTGAAGGAGACGGCGGAAACGATCGAGAAAGTAGATCAATTGGAGCTCAACTACCGCCGCTCCCGGATCCGGCTAACTGAGGTTAGCCGTGACTTCGTCCGTTATTCCGAGCATGATATCAAGCAGGCGTATGAGAAAGCGACGCAGTTACAGCTGGATCTGATGATTTACCGTGAGAAGGAAATGTATCTGAAAGCCCGTCGGGATGATCTGCAGAAGCGTGCCAAAAATGTGGAAGCTTCCGTGGAGCGCGCCGAGACGATCGGTTCCCAGATGGGGGTTGTACTGGAGTATCTGTCGGGTGAGCTGGGTCAAGTGACCCGCATCATTGAATCCGCCAAAAATCGACAAATGATTGGTTTGAAAATAATTTTGGCCCAGGAAGAAGAGCGGAAACGTATTGCCCGTGAGATCCATGACGGACCTGCGCAGATGCTCGCAAATCTAGTACTTAGGACGGAAATTGTAGAAAGAATGCTCATAAAGCAGGATTTTAAGATGGTCCAGGCCGAAATAGTAGATTTGAAAGGCCAGGTTCGTTCGAGTCTTGGAGAAATGAGAAAAGTTATTTTCAATTTGCGTCCTATGGCACTGGATGACCTGGGATTGATTCCAACGCTTCGGAAGTACGTGCAGGATTTTGAAGAAAAAACAAAAATCCGCTCGCTTTTTGAAACGAGAGGCAAGGAACACCGTTTATCTTCGGCAATGGAGGCTGCGATCTACCGCCTCGTGCAGGAAGGTCTGTCCAATGCTGCAAAGCATGCTTATCCCACTTATGTTGTAGTGGAAATTACATACCAGGCTCAGCTCGTCAAGATTGTCGTGCAGGACAATGGGCTTGGGTTCAAACCGGAGCTTCTTGCGAAGAAGAGCAAGGATCATACCCACTTCGGTCTGATTGGGATGAGAGAGCGGGTTGAACTGTTAGAAGGAAGAATAGAGATTGAATCCGCGGAAAATCAAGGAACCAAAATAGTGATTCATATCCCGACAAACGTGGATAAGGGAAAGGAGTAGCAGGATGGAAAACCGTGATACTGGTAAGGCATCAATTAAAGTTCTTTTGGCTGATGATCATCAGCTGTTCCGTGAAGGTCTGAAACGCATTTTAAATATGGAGGACGACATTGAGGTCATCGGCGAATGCGGCGATGGGATTCAAGTGCTCGAATTCTGTAATCAGGATAAACCGGACATCGTATTAATGGACATCAACATGCCGGTGGAAAACGGGGTTGAAGCGACGGAGAAATTGCGTGAGCTGTTCCCAGATGTCAAAGTGATTATCTTGTCTATTCATGATGATGAGAGTTATGTGTTCGAAACGCTCCGTAAAGGTGCTAACGGATACCTGCTGAAAGACATGGAGGCCGAGTCCCTGATCAATGCGATTCGTTCCGTTCATGAAGGGCATGCATTCATCCACCCTAAAGTAACTGGCAAACTGATCATGCAGTTGCGTCGGATGACGTACCTTAATGAGACAGGGGCAATGAGCGAAGGAGCTTCGAAGGAAGCAGGCGTTAAATTTGTCGCTGGCGACAATAATCCGCTTACTCGTCGTGAGGCTGAAGTTTTGCGTCTGATGGCTGAAGGTAAGAGCAATAAAATGATTGGTGAGTTCCTGTTCATCAGTGAGAAAACAGTAAAAAACCATGTCAGCAGTATTCTGCAGAAGATGGAAGTGGACGATCGTACGCAAGCGGTTATCAACTCGATCAAATATGGTTGGGTTACCCTTTAATATACGATTGTATTTAGATGCAATTTGGATGTAGCAATTATAGGATTCTGTTTACTCGCGCCCATTCCATAATATTGGACTGGTTAGCGGGTTAATGGACTTTATTACTGCAAATGAGCAAAGTGTGAAGTTAGGAGAACTTATGTGCAAGCTTCGGCATGAATGAGTGAACGACCTGGCCTGTCTTCTTCGTCCGGTGTCGATCAGAATGGAATATGCGCGTATGGGATTTGCAAGTGTAACCCTTCGGGGAATGCGGCATATACTGCTGTATACAGGGATGTTCGCCATGGGTGAGCATGACCTTCCGAGGAGGTGCAGTTGCCATGGTTGCTCATCTGACTATGATTCTGCTCATATACTTCCTGGCGGCAATGGCCGTTCATGCCATGCACCAGCGCCATCTTTCCCGTCCAGACCCTGAAGGCTACGAGCAGATTATGCTCATTCCTTCCAATCAGGAGCAGCGGATTGAAGGCATTGTAAGAGCGCTTTGCCGGGAATTATTTTACCGTGGAAAGAGCTTCACGTTGACGGTTGTCGCTGATCGCACGGAAGCCGAAACGGTTCGTATTATTGAAAAGCTTATGCTTAGGCAAGGAATGGAGTTATCCTACTTGTCTGCTGTCCCTACTGATATGGAACAGGGGAATCAGACCGGGAATCGTTCTATTCGCCTTATCGATTTGCGTGAGCCAAAGCAGTAGATGCTTTTTTTTGCAACAGTTGGGCTCATTCATCGTGCAAGCTGCTGAGACAGACTGGCTAAAGCGTGTCATCAGTCAGAATGCACTTTCAATGAAGTCATGCCGGCTTGCTCAAATAAGCGTGAATTTCATCATGTTTGAGGTTAAAGATTACAGCGTATGCTGTAGTCTTTTTTTGTCATTGTAGCCAAGCTTGCTGTTAAATTAAATATGGGTTTTTATGCAATCTATGGTTATTGTCCCTGTTAGAGTTTTGTAGGGATCGTTGCATGAACCTTTTTGAAATCAGAACTCTTAAGTTAAAAGTATAGACGATGCAGATTGGAAAAAGTTTCGCATGATCAAAGAAAGATTATCGGTACTCATTGAATGGGTAAAATGATCGTAACAATTACTTTTGGAAACTAAACGACTTGTTGGACGACTCCACAATTGATATAGTGATAATACAAATGGATATTGGATTTATGAGATATGGACATGAAGCACATGCTCCGACGAATAGTCGGTTGGCATGTGCTTTTTTGCGTTTCGGGACATGGAGAATGAAGGAGGAGAGCAGATGAAGGTTGGGTTGTATGTGTGCCGAGTGAGAGAAGAGTGGAAGATGGCGCTGTCACTGGATATCCGAGTGGATGTGGCGTGGTGGCTTGAGGGGGTGAGCGGACGGCGGGTGTTGCGATGGTTGATGTTAGGCAGGGAATTACCTTTAAGTCAGGCCTCGTGGATGGTAGAGAATTTTGAGGTGGAGCGAGGTATGGATCAGTGGGGAGAGGAACACTGGCAGGTGTATATGCAGCGCAAACTGGAAAAGTACGAGCGGGCCACCGGGGACCTGGAGGCTAGGGGAGAGATGGCGGGCAACGCGGGGATTACTGCTGAAAGAGGTGCGGAGGTGGGCGGGACGCCAGAGCCGTATCCCGCCGGAGACTGGGCTCAGCTGGAGCGGGGCGCGGCCCTGCTGGCTGAGCGGCTTCGCGGCCGCCAATTGCTGGCGGCCGAGGCAGAGGCGCTGCTGGCGGATACGTCGCCGCAGCTTGCCTCGGTTTGGTGCGCGGCTGCACAGCTCGCGCACCTGCGTGGGCGGCTGAGCATAACAGCCGCCCTGGAAGGGCCTGCCACGCGGCGGCAACGCCTCGCGTGGCTTGGTCGCGCGCAGAGCGCGCCCCGCTGCCGCCGATGCGGCAGCTTTGCCGGGCAGCGCGTGCCCTGCGCTGCCTGCGGCCTGGCGGCGTGCGCCTACTGCGAGGCTTGCCTCGCGCTGGGGCGCAGCCGTGCCTGTGCGCTGCTGCTGCGTAGCGCAGCGCATACGGCCGTGCCACGCGGTGCATCGCAGCGTGGCACGGCCGTTGTCCCCACCGAGGGCGGACTTGCCCGGTGGGGACTTAGCCCTGCGCAGAGCGCGGCGGCTGCCGCGGCGCTGGCGTTTTTGGCCCAGCCATCCGCAGGGTATGGGCCGGGGCGGTTTTTGCTGTGGGCCGTGACCGGGGCAGGTAAAACCGAGATGATATTCCCTTTGCTCCAATACATATTGGAGCGCGGTGGACGTGCGCTTGTTGCTACGCCGCGCCGGGATGTCGTGCTGGAGCTCGCCCCTCGTCTGGCGAAGGCGTTCCCCGACATCTCACTCGCTACGCTATACGGAGGCAGCACCGAGCGCTGGAAAGACGCACAGCTCATACTCGCGACCACGCACCAACTGATGCGTTTTTACCAGGGATTTGATCTGGTTATTATCGACGAGCTCGACGCATTTCCCTACCATAATGATCCAATGCTCGCTCATGCAGCTGCGTCCTCATGCAAGCCTGATGGTCATTTTGTTTATTTGTCCGCTACACCACCAGCTAGGCTGCAGCGGGAAGCGGCGCAAGGGAAACTCACTCACGCCAAAGTTCCGGTACGTTTCCATCGCCATCCCTTGCCCGTGCCGCGTTTACTGAAAATGCCTACCGTCGCTGAGTGTATTCGGAAGCGAGAGCTGCCCGCCACGCTAAAAAAGAGTATTCAAACCTCCTTGCTACGGGAAGCTCAGGTATTTGTTTTTGTGACACGGATCGCTCAGATTGAGGCATTTGTAAATCTCATGCGTCGCATGTTTCCGCAAATCCATATCGAAGGAACATCATCCCAAGATCCGGATCGCGCGAGCAAAGTTATTGCGTTTCGTGAACGGACCATACGTCTGCTCGTGACCACCACTATCTTGGAGCGGGGCGTCACCATTCCGCGCAGCGATGTATTTATTTTGGATGCGGACAATGGCCTCTTTGACGAAGCATCTCTGGTACAGATGGCGGGTAGAGCGGGTCGATCTATGGATGATCCAGCAGGAAGAGTCGTCTTCGCATCATCCCGTCGTACGCGTTCCCAGGTGAAAGCGGTGGCCCAGATCCAAAAGATGAACACCATCGCAAAACGCAAAGGCTACCTTCACCCGCCAACACACCCATAGATACGAAGGGAGGCAACAATGGAATGTCAAACTGGCTAAGCAGTATCACTGACCACCTGCACCAACTCACCCATCGCCTGCATGGATTACTCGCCCCACCCGGAGCGACTTGTCTAACCTGTGGTACACGTGCGATATTGTCTCCGATTTACCCCGGCATCTGTCCGCGTTGTATGCAGCAAATTCCATGGATTCGTTCCATCCGCTGTCTGCGTTGTGGTCGAGGGATCGGCTGCCCGGACTGCGTCCGCCCACACATGCAAAACCGTTCATTCATATGCAACCGCAGCGCCGTCCAGTATAACGCTCTTATGAAGGAATGGATTGGGATGTACAAATTCAGAGGACACGAGCGCTATGCACCACTGTTAACAGCACTTATTATTCAAGCATTTCAAGCAATGAGCGAAGAACTCAACCCTGTTTTGGCAAAAGAAACCCTGGCCCCCGTGGCTCATCCCGGAGCAGCGAGGCGCCACCGCCAGTCGCTGTTCCAAAACAACAAGCAGCGATGGCGGCCAGACGCGGTGACCTATGTGCCCGTCAGCGACGAACGCCTGGCCGAGCGCGGCTTCAACCAGGCCGAGCGGCTCGCAGCAGGACTTGCCGCAGCCGTCCGCCTGCCTGTAGTTGATCTGCTGCAGCGTCGGATCAACACTACCAAACAAAGCTTCAAGACACGCGGCGAGCGTATTCAGACCATGCAGGATGCATTTGCAATGCAGCCGGATGGACTGGAGTTGATACATGACTTGTATCAAGCCAACTCTCAATTCGCGCAAAAGGAGATACATTCACAGCCATCAACAAATTCATACGCCATTGGAGAAAGAGTCTCTGCACATTTCAGATCATCCCCACAAAGCTGGCATATTCCTCCCTTACGCTTGCTGTTAATCGATGATATTTACACAACGGGTAGCACTTTGAATGCTTGTGGACAGGTGATACTGAACGCCGGATATTCCATGAACATTCCAATCGAGATTTACACGCTGACTTTGGCCAGATCTTAAGTTTGAAAATCGATAAGTGATATATGAAAATGCATGTTAAATTTAACGTGATCCCTGTCTCCATTACTGGGGATCACTTTACTAATTTTTAAATAACAACATATCTAGGTTTATGCTCATCAGTTCTTCACTGAGAAAGATTAATGTGTAATTCTGCAAAAACAACTTGTTTAATATCCATAAGATTGCGCATACATGCATTTTAACCCCTTGCTATGTTTGCAATAGACTATGGCTTGATGTGTGAAAATAAGGTAATGTATAATTATTATCCATTCGGAAAAGGAAGTATGAGAGGGGCGTTTTAGCAATGAATCTAGGTAATTGTCCTCGCTGCGGCAGATTATATGCGTTGAATTTTCGGGATGTATGTTCGAACTGTATCAAAGAAATTGAGCAGGAATACCAGACATGTGTAGACTACCTACGTGAGAATAAGGGTACCAATATACAGGAATTATCTGATGCAACGGAGATTTCGATTAAGCAAATCACACGCTTTATTCGGGAGGGTCGGATTTCCATCGAAAACGCCCCTAACATGATGTATCCTTGTGAAGTATGTGGAACGCTGATTCGTGAAGGACATATGTGTGATTCATGTCGAAGCCGCTTGACCAAAGATTTGGCAGGAGCAGCCCGTGAAGTAGGCCAGAAGGATAACAATAATATAGGCGGGCGAGCCTACAATGCTGTCGACAAACTGCGCGATTCATAGGAGCGAGGGCTTAAATACACTTTTTGCTATAACAAATGTTTTGGAACGTACCGATAAACTTATTAAAGATTATCGGTTTTTTTTATTATCTCAATCATTCAATAACATAAAGATAATGTAAAAAATCCTAGGGTAAAGGAAGTGTAGTTTGTATGAAAATCAATGAACCAAATAGAATTGGTGCTATCAATTCCTATCAGAGAAACGTTGAATCCAATCAGCAGGCTGATGCCAAAAAGAGCCGCCGTAAGGACGAAGTATCCATTTCTCCGGAGGCGATGAAGATGCTTGAGGAACAAGGTCGTACACAGGATGCAGGACGTATACAACGTATTCAAGAATTAAAGGAACAGGTAAATTCGGGAACTTATCAAGTAGACAGCCAGAAGCTTGCCGAGAAGCTCGCTCCATACTTTAAGAACTTCCCTAATCAATAGGAGGACACATGGCAATTGAATCGATAATTGATGTACTTGAACAGTTGGAAGCCGCACATGTGGAGATGCTTGAGCTGGGGGAACGGAAGAAGGAAGCTGTTGTTGCCAACAAAGTTGATATACTGATTTCTCTAATTAACCAGGAATCTAAACTGCTGAAAAGGATTGAGTTGATCGAGCAGCAAAGATTTCTGGCTGTCCACCAGTTTCTGGAGGGACGTGGTATTAAGTCCAAGTTAAATCTGACCATTAGTGAGTTGACAAGACTGGTCTTTGATACCGCAGAGAAAAAGAGGCTTCTTCAAGCTCAAACTTCATTAACAGATGTGCTACAAAAGGTGAAATATCTTAATGAATCCAATCAACAGCTTATTAAGCAGTCGCTCTCGTACATCGACTTTTTTATTGAGACAATGTCATTTCATGCTGAATCAGAAGCCACGTATCAGAATCCTTTAGAGAAATCTTATGGTATAGCTCGCTCTGGTCTTTTTGATACTCGTGGTTAACAATGGGGGAAAAATAATATGGCTTCAACATTTCATTCAATTGAAACGGCCAAACGCAGTCTGATCACACAAACGGCCGCTTTGAACACAACAGGACATAACGTTGCCAATGCGAATACACCAGGTTATTCACGACAAGTTGTCAACATGACGGCAGCAGATCCAATTGATGCAGTGGCATTTTACCGTACAACAGCACCAGGTCAGCTTGGAACTGGTGTGGAGTTTAACTCAATTATGCGTGTTCGTGAATCTTTTTTGGATGGCCAATTCCGCAATGAGAATACCTCTCTTGGAGGATGGACCATTCGTAATAGTACACTTGAAAAGCTTGAAACCATCATGAATGAGCCTTCGGATACGGGTATTCGCACAGTGCTGAATAACTTCTGGAACTCTTGGTCCGATCTTAGTCAAGATCCACAGGATGTTACAAACCGCAAAATTGTGAAAGAGACAACTTTGGCGTTAACAGATGGTTTAAATCAAATCAGTCTCCAATTGGATGCACTGACTAGTGATTTGACCAATAACGTTTCGTTAAAAACCACTGAGATCAACTCATATTTGCAGTCCATAGCGGATCTGAACAACAACATCGTAAAAGTGGAGCAACTCGGAGACAATGCCAATGATTTGCGTGACCAACGTGATTACGCCGTAGACCAGCTCTCCAAGATTGCAGGCGTTCAGATAACAGAACTAGATAGTGGCTACCAGGTAACGATTGCAGGCCAAGTAGCAGTCACTGGAGCTGCGGTGGTTCCTGTCACGGCTGATATTTTAGAGAATGCCTATCAAGCGGGGACTTTAACTGGTGGCGAAGTCTACGGAATGATTCATTCTCGTGATCAATATGTAGCAGACTATCGTAATCAAATCAATCAACTGGCGAATACGCTCGCAACCGGGGATATTGAGATTACAATTCCAGCGGGATCGGTTTTGCCAGAAGGCACAGTCCTGAACAATGTTACGTATTCCAATGCCAACAACAACAGAACGATAACTTCTGATCTGAAAGTGACGGTTCAAGGGATTAATGGGCTTCATAAACTGGGTTATACGCTTAGTGGGAGTACACCAACTGCGGGCGGGGACTTTTTTACAACCAAAGACGGTTCAGGAACGATCACGGCTGGAAATATTACATTAAGTAAAGATATCCAAAATGATCCGAATAACATCGCAACTTCGATGCGTACGACCGGAACAGGTACAAGTGAGAGTGTAGTACTGGGGAATAATAGCCTGGCGCTGGCTTTAGCTGGCTTAAAAGATGCGAAATTTGATTTTGGATCGGCATTGTCCAAACCAACCACGGTAGATGACTTTTTCGGCGCAATTGTAGGACAACTTGGTGTACAGACCCAAGAAGCTAACCGTCAAGCACAAAATGCTCAACTCCTCACTGAACAGGTCGACTTGAATCGTCAATCGGTAAGTGGAGTATCGCTAGATGAAGAAATGAGTAACTTGATCAAGTTTCAGCACGCGTATAGTGCAGCTGCTCGTTTTATGACTGCTTACGATGAACTGCTGAACAAACTCATTAACAGCACCGGTGTAGTCGGTCGCTAAGACGTAGAGAGGGGTAACCAATAATGGCTATTCGCGTAACCTCAGGAATGATGAGCACTCAGATGCTTAGCAACCTGAACCGCAACCTGAACCGTATGGATAACATGTCCAACCAGATTTCCACAGGGCGCAAAATCAATAAACCATCCGATGATCCTGTTGGTGTGACTTACGCGCTCCGTTACCGTGCAGAGTTGGCGGCGAATGAGCAGTACCAATCTAATACGGATGCAGCGGTAAGTTGGCTGGATGCGACGGATTCAAATATGCAGCAAGCTAATGATGTAATGAAGAGGCTTAAAGAGTTAGCTATTCAGGGTTCTACTGGTACGCTATCTGATTCTGACCTACAAGCTGTTAATCTGGAAGTAGAAGAATTGAAAAAACACCTTGTAGATATCGGTAATACACAAATCCGTGGGAAATTTATCTTTAATGGTCAAACTTACGACAAGGCACCGTATGAATTATCGGGTACTTTAACGGATTATGCGGATGTTGAGACGGATACGCAGGGGGTGATGTATTCCATCAGTGAGCAAGTCACATTCCAGATTAATACGTCTGGTGCAGATTTTTTTGGTTACAAAGGAGAAAGTGACAATGTATTTAAAGTCATTGACAATCTTTCAGCTGCGTTAAATGGTGGAGATAACTCTGCAGTGCAAACTCAACTTGGGAATATTGAATCTCGAATTACGAAAATGCAAGCTAGCCTCTCAGAGGTAGGCGCTCGGAGTAATCGAATCGAGTTGGTTCAAAATCGTTTAACCGACCAAAACCTCAACTTTACCACACTTCAATCAAAAACAGAGGATGCTGATGTCGCAAGCCTAATGATTCAGGCTACTTCAGCGCAAACAATATATGAGGCGGCTCTAAAATCTTCTGCTCAGATTATGCAGCCTTCATTAATGGATTTCATGAGGTAATATTTGATATTATTAAGAGGTGCGCATTAAGCTATGGACAAGGAGTGATAGTCCATAGCTTTTTTTAATACATTAGGAGGGTTGGAAAATGAAACAAAATGATGAATTTAACAATAAAGACGATCGACAGTTGATTGAGACATATACCTTTAATAAGGGAATACCTGGGTTCGAACATTTGAAATTATTTAACTTGCAGCAGCATGACGAGGTTTTCAGTCTTTTTAGTGCTTTGGAAGAATCAACGGTTGCTTTTGTTACAGTTAATCCGTTTGATTTTTATCGTAATTATGAGTTTGAATTGTCATCGGAGTGTATTGAGGAACTTCAAATTACAGATCAAGATCAAGTTCTGGTCCGATGCATTGTAACATTACATGATCAAATACAAAATACAACTGCCAATCTGTTGGCCCCGCTTGTATTTAACAAAGACCAACACCTAGGCAAACAAATTATTTTGACTAATAACGAATACAAGACAAAACATACATTTTGGAGTGATAAAGAATCCCAAAGCAAGGACGGTGATTTCTGATGCTGGTACTCACACGTAAAAAGGGTGAATCTATTGTTATCTCAGATGATATTGTGTTAACAGTTTTATCAGTAGATGGAGATGCTGTAAAGATTGGTATTGAGGCGCCTCGAGATATTGATATATATCGCAAAGAAGTCCTTGACGCTATCCAGCAGAATAATCAAAGTGCTGCAATGAATCTAAATAAACTCCAGGAGGCGATAAAGCACTTGGGGAGAAAATATGATTAATGGTGATGTTCTATCTTCATAGCTTCAATATTTAATATAAAATAAGAAAAAAGTTCGAAATGGCTATAAACAAATTATGGCATGTCGTCGATATATATATTAGAGCGGTAATTCTTCAGGGCGGCCGACCTGTGAAGACGCTTATACCACATGGACGTGGGCATATAACCATTTCAGGGAGGAAACAAATAATGATTATCAATCACAACCTTCAAGCTGTAAATACACACCGTAACATGGGTCTGAACAGTGCTAATGCTAGCAAAAACATGGAGAAATTGTCTTCCGGTCTGCGCATCAACCGTGCGGCTGACGATGCAGCAGGTCTCTCCATTTCCGAAAAAATGCGCGGTCAAATCCGTGGTTTGGAGCAAGCTCAACGTAACGTTCAAGATGGTATTTCATTCGCACAAACAGCTGAGGGCGCAATGAATGAAGTAAGCTCCATGCTGGGACGTATGAAAGAACTGAACGTACAAAAAGAAAACGGAACATATGGCTCCGGAGACAAATCCAACATCAACGCCGAGTTGAGACAGCTTGGTAAACAAATCGATTCGATTATGTCCAACACAAACTTCAACGGCATCAAAATCAAAGGTGCTGCTAATTCAAACGTATCCATCCAAGCGGATGATGCTAAATTCAAAATTGACATTGCCAAAGTTGTTACAACTGGCTTCTCGAACCTGAGTGCAGGAACATCTTTGTCGAATGTTAGTGCAGCGATTGAGAAAGTAGCTACACAACGTGCGAACCTTGGTGCGGTTCAAAACCGTCTGGAGTACACTTCCAACAACTTGGGAACAACAGTTGAGAACCTGACTGCATCCGAATCCCGTATTCGTGATACTGACATGGCTAAGGAAATGGTTGCTCTGTCCAAAAACAACATCTTGCTTCAAGCTTCCCAATCCATGCTTGCTCAAGCAAACTCTGCGCCACAAGGCGTTCTGTCCTTGCTGCGTTAATTTTGAATCATGTTTGGAAAGGCCTCGCCACAAGCGAGGTCTTTTTTTAATTAATTTTTTTGAATTTCATAAATAATTGCGAAATTTTACCGATATATAAGTTAACGATGAGAAGAAGCTGGATATTTTATTTTAAACAAATGGAGGTAAAGTATGGATTCGAGTATTTCTAACGGAATTAGCGGGAATTTCCCTTTACAGATGAGCTCCTATTCAAAAAGTGATTCGTCCTCAAGTCCGAATGATGTCGATTCAACTTTGCAACCCCCACCTGTAACGACCATACCCAAGCTGCATCAAACTCAAGAACAATCCATTCAGGAATTGCAGAAAGCCATCGAGGCCATTCAGGGACCTCAAAGAACATTGGAAATATCTGTTCACGATAAAACGCATGCCATTACGATCAAAGTATTAAATAAAGAAACCGGGGATCTGATTCGCGAAATACCGCCCGAAAAAATCCTTGATGTTGTTGCTAAAATGATGGAATTCACGGGGATACTTGTTGATAAAAAAGTATAATTTGAGGAGGACAATGTATGGTTACAAGGATTTCTGGTCTTGCTTCAGGTATGGATATTGATTCAATGGTTAAAAAACTGATGACTGCTGAAAACATTCCCCTTACAAAAATGAATCAGCAGAAACAATTGATGGAATGGAAACGGGAAAACTACCGCGAGGTAAGCACAAAGTTAGTTACTTTCCTTCAAGACAAGATTACAAAGCTGAGTTCTGCTACAGTATTAAATGCGCAGAAAGCAAATGTAACTGGAAATACCTCTGCTGTTTCTGCAGTTGCCTCTTCCTCTGCCAGTGGTGTAATAGATATAAAAGTGGAACGCTTAGCAAGCGCTTCTATCGCTGTTACAGGAAGTGGGACTTGGACAAATAGAGATGCTTCTACAACTACGCTCCAAGATCTAGGGATTGCAACTGGGCAGGTTCAAATCGGAAATGCAACAATTGATGTGAGTGAAGGTGATACAATAGAGGCCTTCGTTTCAAAGATTAACAATAATAAAACAGCAGGTGTTACTGCCATTTACGATGCTGCGGGTGGTTTGTCACTTACAAGTAAAGCTACAGGCACTTCCAGTGCTCTACAAATTGACCCCGCTATACTTAGCAAATTTAACTTAACTTCAACTACTGGACAAGATGCTAAGGCTGTTATCAATGGGCTGACTGTTAGTAAATCTTCAAACACTTTTGACGTGAATGGAGTTATGCTAACCCTGAATGCCACTACTCCTACTGATACCACCCGAATAACGGTTTCTAAAGATACAGATAAAGTCGTCGAAGCTGTTCAAAGCTTTGTTGATGCTTATAATGAAGTATTATCCACATTAAATAGTAAGGTTAGCGAGGAACGCTACAAAAAGTATACACCGCTCTCTACAGAAGAGCGAGCTGCGATGAGTGATGAGGAAGCCAAACTTTGGAACGATAAAGCAAAGAGTGGTATGCTCAAAAACGATAGTATCTTACGGCAAACCTTATCTGATATGAGAACTGCCATGTTACAAGGTGTAGATATTGGGAGAACAGTTGAAGTCACGAATGCTGATGGAACCACATCAACAGTTAAGAAGCCTCTAATGTTGACTGAGCTTGGAATCACCACGGGGACGTATCAGACAAATGGTAAGCTGGAACTGAATACGGATAAGTTGAAAACGGCTCTAGAAAAAGATCCTGATATTGTAACCAACTTTTTCTCAACAAATTATAGCACTTCTTTTACTGATAACACGTATAAACAATCGGACGGTTTACTTGCAAAAATGCGTAAAATTACAAATGTATCCTTGCAGCAAATGGCCCAAACAGCAGGTACCTCTCAGGTCAGTAAGGATTTAACTTCAACGTTTTTAGCAAACAGTACTATGGGTGAAGCCTTAACTGCTCTTGAACGTCGTATTAGTGATATGACCAGAAAACTCAATACAATTGAAACCAATTATTTCAAGAAATTCACTGCGATGGAGACAGCCATTAACAAATATAATTCTACTTCATCAAGTCTGGCTGGCTTGTAACGGTAAAAGGAGGATAAAATTTTGATCTATTCACCCTATCAAAAATATCAACAAGCGCAGGCTCAAACCGCATCTAAGCCTAAATTGCTGATCATGTTGTACGATGGGGCGATTCGTTTCGTCCACGCAGGTATTGAAGGGATCGAGGAGCGGAATTATGAAAAGGCAAATACTAATCTCTGCAAAGCTCAGGCAATTGTACATGAATTGATTTCATCTTTAAACTTCGATTATCCTATTTCTAATGACCTTTTGGCAATATATGAATACATGTTGCGCTGCTTGATTGAATCAAATATTCACAAAAATGCGACAAAAGCAAAAGAAGTAGCTGAGCACCTGAAGGAACTTCGCGAGACTTGGATTGAAGCGAGCAAGATATCAAGTGTGTCTGGAGAAGTATGATGGGGCAGGGAATTGAAATATTACTTGACGAATTACAACGAACAAGCAGAAATGCTGTTTCACAATTATATGATTGGGATGAGGAAGAGTTCACTCTTTTTGTGGCAAAAAGACAAGCTATATTTGAACAGCTTGAATCTTTCCATTCTAAAATTGAAGATTCCCATCGAGAGAAAATAAAAGATATATTATCATCCGATGATCTTATTTTACAACGAATGCATCAATTAAAAGATGAAGCAGGTAACTGGATGCAGAAGCAAGGAAAGATACGTACCCAGCAAAATGCCTACCAACATGCCTATATGACAGATGGTTTGTTTATTGATCAGCGAAAATAAAAAAAAGCAATTTCATTTGAACTTAGAATTTTGACCCATAAGAAGGACACTTTAAGAAAAGTATCCTCTTATGGGTCATTTTGTTTTTCGAAATAAAATCCGAATGCTGATCCGTTTCAGAATATGGTAATTGGTGGGGATAAAGTTTTCCTTAATTTCAGTATTTTTGAGGAAATGTTCATTTCCTTTCAGCGTATACCGATAAATGAAATATAAAGCCCAGAATGGTGGTATGTCGATTTGACCAATTTAATGTTAAATTTAAATGTACTGAAAGAGCGTTTTTCTCATGTAGCACATAAAATCGCTGAAGTCGAAACTTCCATTACGGAAGGGACCTCCACTTATATCGAGAGGGTTGAACCAGATCATGAATGGCTTCAGGCCGTTCGCCAATCCGTTGAAAGTACGGAATGCATTTTCGTATATGGGTTCGCCCAAGGGCTGGCCATCGCTGACTTGTTAGATATATACCCTGACCGGTTGTTGTATGTGTATGAGCCTGACATTATTCAATTTTACAAGACTTTGATGAACTATGACCTTAGGGATTTGCTGAACCACCGTAATCTTCATTATATAGCTATTGGGGAAGAACAATTAAATTCAGTCTTCTATATGGCTGCTGTCCATATGCAGCAGACTCTTGCATTTGTGGCTCTTCGCTATTATTTGGAGCGGGAAATGGACGTTTTAAGAGAGATAAAGAGCAAGTTTGAAAAGTTTCAAGTAACGTATCAATCGAACTTGAAAACCCATCAATTTTTTAAGGAAGATTGGGTTCGTAATGGACTGTACCAAATTGCCGATATGCTGTCATCTATTTCCATAGAAAGCTTAAAGAATGTTTTTCCGAATAGTACGGCTGTGGTTGTAGCTTCAGGTCCTTCTCTAAAAGCAGACATAGATTGGATCAATCGCTTATACCCCCATGCGCTTATACTAAGTGCCGGATCAAGCATTCAGGCCCTTGTTAAACATGGCATACAGCCGCACATCGCTGTTACACTAGATGGTGGGCCGATTAATGGCAAGGTGTTCTTGGATCCGAAATCATTGGAAGCCCCTCTTCTATATGCGTCTACGTCTTATTATGAAATAACGGATCGGAAAATTAATAATAAAATACATGCTGTAATGAGCAATGATGAGATATCTCAATATTTTATGGGGATTGAAAAAGCAGAGACAGCTTTGTCACCCACTCCGACTGTAACGGGAACAGCGATTCAGGCTGCTGTATGGATGGGCGCCAGAAGAGTCATTTTAATGGGGCAGGACCTGTCTTTCCCGGGAGGACAGTTTTATACCGATGGAGTCGAGCATGCAGATGAAGAGAAAATTGCATCCCTTGTTGAAAATGCACCCCATAAAGTATTGAATGTTCAAGGCTCGTATAATCAAGCAAGCGATAGCTTTATTTTTATGAAAGATTCACTTGAAAATCTATTCGAAGCCTTACCTGGGATCGAATTTATCAATTCCACAAGATATGGAGTATCTCTGGAAGGAACCATTTGGAAGCCAATAGAACAGGTGTATGAACTGGTCAGACATAACGAATTTGTTTTGGATCAAGTTACTGGATTATTTAACGGCAGAAGCTGGGCTAATGCGGATTTGATCTATCCCGTAAGAGAAAAAATTATTACAACAATGAATGATTTGGATGTTATGAAAGATGAACTGTCAGTACTTGAAAAAAAGATGAATACCATTCGGGAAATGAGCCGAAATAAACCTGCCAAGTGTCAGCAACTCATCGCAGAAATTGAAAAAGCCTGGGCTGACATTGTTTACAGAGAATGGTTCTCGGCCATTTATGAGATTGTTTTACCGCTTGAAATTGCGCATTTTGACCAGCATCAGCCATTGATAGCCATTGAGCAGAATTTGATTCGAAAAGCAGACCTTATTCATAAACATTTGGGAACCTTGATTAAGCAAATCGAAAGTAAGATTCCAATGCTGAAAAGTGTGTTCGAAGAGTCCATCCGGAGAATTGATGCCATTAACTTGTAGAAGGCGGTTGTGAGTAATGTACAACGAATATTTTGGCAAGAAAATTTTGATTATTGGTGGAAGCGGAACGATCGGTAATTATTTGGTAAGAAGATTGTTGCAAGAGGAGCCACAAGTTATTCGTATTTTTAGTAGAGATGAACACAAGCAATATGAAATGAACATCGAGTTTCAGGAAGATGCGAACCGACTAAGATACCTGATTGGTGACGTTAGGGATCTTCAACGATTGACAAGAGCTATGGAGGGGATTGATTATGTGTTTCATCTTGCAGCGATGAAACATGTTCCATCTTGCGAATATAATCCATTCGAGGCCGTTCAGACCAATGTAATAGGTACACAAAATGTGATACAGGCCGCTTTGGAGAATAATGTCACAAAAGTGCTGTTCACAAGTACGGATAAAGCTATCTCGCCAACTAATACGTACGGGGCAACCAAACTTACAGCTGAAAGATTGATTTCGGCTGCCGAATATCAAAAAGGCTCCAGAAAAACCATTTTTTCTTCAGTGAGATTTGGGAATGTAATGGGATCAAGAGGGTCAGTAATTCCTCTTTTCAAGAAGCAGATTCTGGAGAGCGGAGAGATTACAATTACAGATCCTGATATGCTCCGGTACATGATGACACCAACACAGGCTATAGAATTGATTTTGCAGGCAAATGAGTTGGCTAGTGGTGGGGAAGTGTTTGTTCTGAAGATGCCAGTGATTAGGATTGGAGACCTGGCCGAAGTTGTGGTAGAGATGGTGTCCAAAAAATATGATATGGATAAGAGCATAGGCATAAAGTGTATTGGACTTCGCCCTGGCGAAAAGCGTTATGAGGAGCTCATGACTCTCGATGAACAGCTTATTGCAGTAGAAAAGGAGGACATGTTCATTATCCCTTCTTTGATCAAAGGTAATAAATCAGCAATGGCCATCGAAACTCCTGAGACAACATTAAGACCGGTTAGTAAATCAGTAGTGTTCGACTGGCTGCATTCAGAAAATATGGTATAAAGAAAAGATTATAATAGCTAGGAGGCAAAAGTAGGTGTGAAACGGAACATCTTTATGATCTTTTTTGGGAACAGAACAATGTACGGCTTATTGACTGCAAAAGCTGTGGTTTAAACATCTTGATCCCATTCCTTCCGAGAAAATTTTGTTGGAATTCTATACAAATCAGTATTGTGGATTGAATTATCATACGAATAAGGATGAACAAGCAAAGGCAGGTTCTATCATCTCTAACTTCGAGAATTCTTTTATAGAAACGGATCGTAAAGAACTATTGGAACGGTTGTACAATTCATTAGCCAAGCTTGATCTGGGACGTTCAGCTGTCATCTATGCAATTAAGGAATAGGGATATGGCTCAGTGAGTGGTCTTTAACTTTGACATTATAAAAGAGCAGGGGAAATGAAATGAAGATTACCGCTATCATACAAGCACGCATGGGTTCTACCCGTCTTCCTGGCAAAGTAATGAAGATGCTGGGGGATAGGACCGTACTGGGACATGTTATTACAAGGGTCCTTGCGATCCCCTCAGTCGATCAAGTTATCGTAGCGACGACTACCAATGATGAAGATGAAGTCATTTGTTCAGAAGCTGCTAATTATGGTGTGGATTATTACCGAGGCAGTCAAGAAGATGTGCTCAGCCGTTATTATGAAGCAGCAAGGGAAGGTAATGCTGATGTGGTTGTTCGCATTACTTCGGATTGTCCGCTGCTGGATCCGATCATTTCGAATGAGGTTATACAGCACTTTATTGAAAATGGATATGACTATTCAAGTAGTGGACTAAGTGGTACATTTCCTAGAGGACTAGATACCGAGGTTTTTACTTTTCGGGCGTTGGAGAAATCTTTCCAACAAGCAAAACGCGAGTATGAGCGTGAACATGTTACTCCTTACATTTATGGGAACCGAGATCTGTTTCGGGTTCATGAATATGATAGCATTCAGAATTACAGTCAATACCGCTTAACTTTGGATACTAATGAGGATTGGGAGTTGATCTCACGCATATTTCATGAGCTATACTCGGGGGGGATCTTTCATATAAAAGAAATCATAGAGCTTTTTGAACGTTACCCTGATCTTCCACTAATTAATGCAGAAGTAATCCAAAAAAAACTGGGTGAGTGACGTACCCTCCAATAAAAGAGAGGTTTTTCGCATGAATGTTTTAATGATGAGCATTAGCCAAAAGGTGCCGATGATTAAAGCTATAAAGCGTGCCCTCCAGCGTGCCCATCCAGGAGCAATTTTGTACGGGGCTGATTCGAGTGCCGATTGTATAGGACGATATTGGGTAGACATGTTTTGGCAGTGTCCGTCCCTAAATCAGCTATCTGTGAACGATCTTATTTTGTACTGCCATAAACAAAACATATCGGTCATTTTCCCTAGTCGCGACGGAGAATTAGCATATTTCGCCGAGCATCAACACCTATTAAACGAGTCCGGGATTAAGGTGATGATATCCGAAGCAGAGGCTGTGCAGCTCTGTCTCGACAAGTTGTACTTTTATAAGGTACTTCGTAAGCAAGGCTATCCCGTTATTCCGACATTCACGAGCCTTGAAGAATTGATTTTACCTTCTCCTAACCATTCGGGTTCATTTGTTGTGAAAGAACGTCTTGGCGCTGGTTCGGTTGGTGCAGGGATTGGTGTTCAAGCGAAGGATGCATTGAGGATCGCTGAAAATATGAAATCGCCTGTGTTTCAACCGTTTACTGCAGGAGCAGAGTACAGCATTGATTTGTATTTAAACAGGAGTTCATTTCCGCAAGGGGCAATTGCCAGAAAGAGGAATCGGATCGTTAATGGTGAGTCGCAGATCACAACAACAACTCGTTACCCTGAGCTTGAAAAATTGTGTAAAGAGATTGCGTCAAAATATAATTTGCGGGGCCATGTTATGTTTCAGGTTATAGTCGACGAGAAAAATTCCCCCCACATTATTGAATGTAACTGCCGTTTCGGCGGGGCATCAACGTTGGCAGTGGCGATGGGACTGGACAGTTTCTTTTGGTTCTATAAGGAAAGTACAGGGGCAAGCTTGAGGGAGTTCCCTTTTCAAAGAGGGGAGAAGGAAATGATGCTTATCCGTCATGCGGAGGATTTGATTTTATGAAAGTGGTTGTATTTGATTTAGATGACACATTATATGAAGAATTGACTTTTGTCCGAAGCGGTTTTAAATCGGTTGCTCGGCTGTTGAATGAGCATTTTCAGGTGAATGCCCAGGAAGCCTTCAAAATTATGTGCGATGTTTTGGAAAAAGAGGGTAGAGGTCAAGTCTTCAATAGAGTGCTTTCTTATTATGGATTGGAGACCCGTCGCAATGTTATGAGATGTCTATCCGAATACCGACTTCATCAGCCTCTAATTGAGCTATCTTCTGATGCCGATTTAGTGTTATCTCGCCTTAAGGAACTAGGATATCCAGTGTACATTGTTACTGATGGAAATAAAAATGTTCAGTACAATAAAATAAAAGCGCTTGGACTGGAAGATCGGGTCGAAAAATGCTATATCACTTACAGGTATGGCCATCATCGTTCAAAACCTTCTCCCTATTGTTTTGAACTTATTGCAAAAAGAGAAAAGGTTCGATTTGATGAGATTGTATACGTCGGAGATAACCCCAATAAAGATTTTGTAGGAATCAAACCCTTGGGATTTCGCACCATTAGAATTCGTAAGGGACATTTCAAGAATGTTATGAAATCGGTAGAATATAACGCTGAGGCTGAAATCGAGACACTTCATGAACTGCTTCGGGTGCTAGTGAAATGGAAGACACAAACATGAGCATACGCATCGTTATACGCAGTAACGCTTCTGCGCGCATTGGCACGGGTCACGTCAAAAGATGCCTTGCTCTAGCAACCATGATCAGCGAGAAAGTGATTTCTGATATTCTGTTTATCTGTAACAGAGATATACCCCAAGTTCTGTTGGAAGATATTATGGGTAAGGGATTTTTGGTTAAACTTCTTCCTGAAGCAGACCAGCCTCAGGTTGATGCAGAACACGATGCACGGGAGACCATATTCGCTCTGAACGGTCGATGCGATCTTTTGATCGTAGATCATTATGGTTTGGACATACGGTGGGAGCGAAAGTTGCGTCCGTATACACAACAAATCCTGGTCGTAGATGATTTAGCTAATAGATGCCATGATTGTGATATATTATTAGATCAAAATTTATATTTCAATTTGAAGCATAGGTATGATGACCTTGTTCCACATCAGACGCAGAAATTTTTGGGTCCAGAGTATGCGTTGTTACAAAGTGACTTTTTTGAGTATAGGGAAAGAACGCTTATTCGAAAACAATGTCACAGGGTGATTGTGAACTTCGGTGGTAGTGACCCAACAAACGAACTGGCCAAGATGCTTCCTGTTGTGCTCAGCGGAGTAGGAAAAAGGCTTGAGTTTGTTATAGTGGCAGGACCAGCTAATCCATTAAAAAAACACCTTGGAGAAATGTTCTCCAAAATTCCTCAAGTACAGTTCTACGAGGAGCACAACATGGCAGAACTTCTTGCTTGGGCGGATCTGGCTATTGGTGCTGGTGGAATATCCATGTGGGAGCGCTGCTTCATGGGAGTTCCTGCAATGGTGACCAGTGTCGCCGATAATCAGAAAGAGACGATAGCTGAAGCTGAAAAACGTGGAATCGTGTGGAACATTGGATCCAGTGGAAACATAGATGAGAAACAAATTATATCCATATTGGAGAAGATACTGGATAATCCGAAGCTGCTCGAAGAAAAAAGCAGAGCAGGATTAGCTCTAATGGAGGAAACAAGAAGTAGGGGAAGACATCCTATCTTATCTATATTTGAAGGGGGAAGCAATTAATGCATTTTCAAATCGGCGATCGCTGGGTCGGTCGCAACCATAAACCGTTTGTCATTGCTGAGATGTCGGGAAACCACAATCAGTCCCTGGAGCGTGCTTTGCAAATTGTAGAAGCAGCTGCCAAAGCCGGAGCGGATGCGTTAAAGCTGCAGACCTACACTGCAGATACCATGACCTTGGACATCCATGAAGGCGATTTTTTTATTGAAGATCCCAATAGTCTCTGGAAGGGGAATTCCCTGTATTCTTTATACCAGGAGGCCTATACGCCATGGGAATGGCACAAGCCCATCTTTGACCGGGCAGCTGAACTAGGAATGCTGGCTTTCAGTACTCCTTTTGATGAAACTGCAGTGGACTTCCTGGAAAGCCTGAATGTTCCTGCATATAAAATTGCCTCATTTGAGAATACGGATATTCAGTTGATCCGCAAAGTGGCTGCAACTGGGAAACCTTTAATTATATCTACTGGGATGGCCTCCATTGCTGAACTGGATGAGACAGTTAGGGCAGCCCGTAATGCTGGCTGTGAACATCTGGTGCTGCTGAAATGTACAAGTACGTATCCTGCAACACCCGTAAATACCAATATTTTAACCATTCCCCATTTGGAGGAGCTTTTTGGATGCTCTGTCGGTATATCCGATCACACAATGGGGGTTGGTGTATCTGTGGCAGCAGTAGCTCTGGGAGCGGTAGTGATTGAGAAGCATTTCACGCTTCGGCGCGCAGATGGTGGAGTTGACTCGGCCTTTTCCCTGGAGCCGGAGGAACTTGAAGCGCTTGTGACTGAATCGGAGAGAGCCTGGCAGGCTCTTGGAAAGATCACCTATGGTGCTACGGAGCGTGAAAAACCGTCACTTAAGCATCGGCGTTCTTTGTATATATCCAAAGATTTGAAACAGGGAGATGTGCTGACAAGGGACAATATTAAGGCGATTCGGCCTGGTATGGGCTTGCCTACCAAATATTTAGATGAGCTTTTGGGACGGAAGGTATCCAAAGACGTGGCTAAAGGCACACCACTCACTTGGGAGGTTATTTAATATGGGACAAAATATTTTGCTGACAGGTGGCGCTGGTTTTATTGGAAGATGGGTTGCCAAGCGTTTGTTGGAAGAAGGTCATTTTGTATGGATTTTGGACGATTTGTCCAATGGGCGCCGCTCCAATATCGCAGAGTTTGAGAATCATCCTAACTTTAAAGCTTTTATTGAAGGGACCATTCTGGACGAAAGTCTGTTGAGTGAGCTGTTTGAGAAGCACAAATTCTCGATTTGTTATCATTTGGGGGCTTCCATTAACGTTCAGGATTCCATTGATGATCCTCGGACTACTTTTAATAATGATACAATCGGAACCTTCTATATACTGGAACAGTGCCGTAAGCATGACACCAAAGTTGTATTCATGAGCACTTGTATGGTATATGACCGCTGCACGGACGAAAAGGGGATTAACGAACTGCATCCAACCAAACCCGCTTCTCCATATGCGGGTGCCAAGATTGGCGCTGAAAATATGGTACTCTCGTATTATTATGCTTATGGTCTACCTACCGTAGTGATCCGGCCATTTAATACGTACGGGCCTTTTCAGAAAACGGGCGGAGAAGGCGGCGTAGTTGCCATCTTCATTAAACATGAACTCGACGGTAAAACGCTGAATATTTACGGTTCGGGTACGCAGACACGTGATTTGCTGTATGTCGAGGATTGTGCCCGTTTTGTTGTGGCCGCGGGATTCAACGACGCTGTGAACGGAGAAGTTGTAAATGCAGGTCTGGGCAGAGATATTTCGGTTAATGATCTGGCTTCCCTCATTGCCAAGGACCCTAGCAAAATCAAACACGTAGAGCACATTCACCCTCAAAGCGAGATTGAGAAGCTTCTCTGCAATTCCGCAAAGGCGAAGAGGCTCCTGGGATGGGAACCAGAGGTATCTCTTGAAGAAGGGATTGCCCGTACAAGACAGTGGATTGCGCAAGGTGGTTTATCTTCATAACTTTTAACTGAACAATGCTGCAGTTCTTAATCAAGGAACGGGGGATAACGTGACTACAAAAAAAATTATTTTATTTGGTGCTGGCGATGGAGGATATCGAGCATTTTTATCCTTGAGACAAGAGTATGAAGTGATCGCATTTGTTGACAACAATGTGCAGAAGCACGGGAGTACTCTCCTATCGAGGCCGGTGATTTCTCCTGCACAAATTAATGATTATTCCTACGATTACGCTATTATCGCCAATATTTATGGGAAGCAAGTTCGTAAGCAATTGGTCGAGGAACTTGGTGTTCCAGAAGCGAAAATCATCGACTATTACCATAATGATATGCTCGATTCAAGGGTAGCGACTCTTAGGCAAGTGGCGGATGAAATATACTTCAATAATATAGAAGGGTGCGTCGCAGAATTAGGAGTCTTTCAAGGGGAATTTGCAAAATATATTAATCAGTCTTTTTATGATCGGGATTTTTATTTATTTGACACCTTTGAAGGATTTGATGAAAGAGATATTCTGAACGAACAAGCAAAAGATTTTTCGGATGCTCAAGTGGGTGAATTTAAAGATACCAGCATTGATACTGTGCTGAATAAAATGGTGTCACGGGATCGTTGTTTCATAAAAAAAGGTTACTTCCCTCAAACCGCCGCTAATCTAGAAGAAAAATTTGTTTTTGTAAGTATAGATGTCGATCTTTATAGTCCGATCATAGAGGGGTTGCGTTATTTTTATCCCCGAATGCAGGAAGGTGGATATATATTTGTCCACGATTATAACAGCTCACGATTCTCAGGAGTAAAAAGCGCGATAAGGGACTTTTCTAAAGAATACAATATAAAATATGTTCCTATTAGCGATATGTGTGGCAGTGCTGTAATTGTGAAATAAGACTGGGGGGCAATTCATGAGCCAATCATATCAACCGAGGTCGAGCTTGCTTCCTTATGGTCAGCAATGGCTGGATGAAGCTGATATTGAATCAGTTATTGACGTGCTGAGAAGCGATTTTCTTACACAAGGGCCTGCTATTCAGGCTTTTGAACAAAAAGTGGCCAATTATGTTGGCGCTAAATACGGTGTTGCCTTCACAAATGGAACAGCCGCACTGCATGGGGCTTGTTTTGCAGCTGGGATTGGAGCAGGAGATGAAGTCGTAACCACGCCACTAACTTTCTTGGCAAGCAGTAACTGTGTGCTTTACCAGGGAGGTACTCCTATTTTCTGTGATATTAACATGGAGACGTATAATATCGACCCCTTGCAACTAGAACGCAAAATCACACCCAGTACCAAGGCGATTATAGCCGTCGATTTTTCGGGCCAGCCAGCGGAAATGGATGAAATATCTAGAATTGCGCATAAGCATGGTCTTGTCGTGATTGAAGACGCGGCTCATTCACTTGGGGCGGAATATGAAGGTCGTAAAGTAGGGACATGGGCCGATATGACCATGTTCAGCTTTCATCCGGTTAAACATGTAACCACTGGTGAGGGTGGTGTCATTGTAACAGATGATGAAGGGTTCTATCGAAAGTTGATCCAATTCCGGAGTCATGGCATGACTCGGGATCCGAAAGAAATGACTCGGAATGACGGTCCTTGGTATTATGAGATGCAGGCACTCGGTTACAATTATCGAATGACCGATATCCAGGCTGCGTTGGGTGTATCGCAAATGGACAAGCTAGATCAATTCGTGAGTAGACGCAGGGAAATTGTAGAGATTTACAATAAAAACTTATCGAATATTCCAGGGCTTGTTTTGCCTTATCAGCATCCTAAAGCAAATTCAAGCTGGCACTTATACGTTGTGCGATTTTTGCCAGAATTCTCTGAAGACAATCGAAAAAAAATCTTCGACAAGCTGCGTGCTTTGAATATTGGTGTGAATGTGCATTACATTCCAGTATATTTGCAACCTTATTATGAGGAATTAGGTTATCAAAAAGGGTTGTGTCCGAACGCTGAGAGTTATTACGAGACAACCATTACGCTCCCGTTGTTTCCTAAGATGACAGATGATGATGCCTGGTATGTTATTAGTGCCATTAAAGCTCTCAGTAATAAATCAGAGGTCCAGTCATCTTACGCGACTACAAGTGAGTAAATTGATTTTTGTAAAACATAAAAATTTATGTTAGTGGGCTTACACAAAATACCGGACAGAACCAAACCAAGCCTTTGTTGATTTTCAATTCAACAGAGGCTTGGTCTCATTTTTTTTACTTGGTGGAAGGTTGATTTCTCCAAGAGTTATCTTTTCAATTTTTCATAAACGGATTTTATTTTTTTGGAATCGGCAGTCCATGCTTCTTCATTAGTACTGACGTAGAGCCTATAGAAGTCAAGATCAGACATGAATTGAAAAGATTTTTTCAATATTTCACCTGTATTTACACCAGTTTTGCTGTAGTATACGTTAATCGCTAAGTTGGTAAGGAACAATGTTTTTATACAAATTTTTAGGTACATAAGTCTATGAAAGTCAAAGTTTTCTTTAGAGACTTGCATTTCTTTTATGATTTTCGCGAATCCTTCGTGTTGCTCCAGCCGCCCCTCAATTGTAGCATAGTGAGTAATTTCAACTTTGCTATTCTCGAGTTCCATCTGTGAAAAACTCGTTTTTTCTGCTAAACCCGCTTGAATGAGGACAACAGACGTGCTGATCACGGCTCCGTATTGAGCCAGTAATAGATCCCAATACATGTGTGGGTAATAATAACATACTTTGTTATCCAAGTTGTTTTTTATATAATCAATACCTTGATGCTGCTTAAGTAAAATATTGTTTAGTGTAAGTCCAGACATATAGTTGGAGGTAAGCATGAATGCTTCCAAAGCCTCTGGACCTGCTGCCTTAATGGTATCAGTTAACTGGGAATGATTAGAGACGGATGGTTTCAGTATAGCCAGCGTGTCAGATGATTCGTCAAGTTGCTTCATGATCAGATGTAGTGAATGAAGATCGATTAAATCTTCATCGCTAAGCAACAAGATGAATTTCCCAGTTGCCATTTCGCACACTTTGCAGCAATTGATCGCGAATCCGCGGTTCTCCTCAAATTCATAATATTTTATCCGCGAATCCTCTAACTCCTTGATTTTAGCATAAGAGTTCTTTGTATCATTTTCAGTTCCGTTGTTGGATAGAACGAACTCGATTTCTTCATCATAATACGATTTCATCAATGCCAGAATATTCTCGTAAGCGCGGTTTCCGCGGTTGTAGCTTGGAATGCAAATGCTTAATAAAATGTGTGAACCATCTCGATTCTCTTTTGAAAGCCGGAAATTATGCCACCGATTGATATACTTTTCGGCTAATGCTTTGTTTCGTGTAAGGTCAATAATATTTCTTGGGAGCCTTATGCTGGGGTTGGAAAAATAAAAGTCCAGTTGACTTATATCGTCAGTGACTACCACATCCGAAATGATTGTACGATCCAGAAGATTGCCCTGTAAGCACGAGAGGAATTTGCCTATTTCATTCACTACGAGATAGCTTTTTTTGTTAATGCTTTTGATGGCTTGGATACACGTTAAGGTGTTACTCCAGTTCCAATTGACCATGACTAAATAATCAGCTAAGGCATCAACGGTCGGAAGTTTCTGAAGACTCTCATATTGAAATAATACAATCCGTTCTTCAATCCGTTTGTTCTTTTTATTGTAGAGATAGAATTCATTCTCTGTTCCTATGGGGAGCATCCAGTAAGGAAGTTCCTGAAATGAAGGGATTTTTTGAAGATGAAGTTTATTGTCTGACTGAAGAAATTGAATGTTTTCTGCATAATTTCTTTCAAATTCCGAAATGTTGGGTTCTATAAAAGCAGCCCACAAGAAGGATTCAATCTCCTCTGATGAATAGCCATACTCCTGTGCTTTTATCAGCATAGTATAGAAATATTCGTATTCAGATACTCTAAACAAAAAAATGGCAAAAGAACTATAGATTGTAGCAGCCAGACTCGTATCTATCATAGAAATGTTCTTTTCTACCTCATCAGTAAGCGAGCTATATTCATGGAAGGCATCATCGGCACGCTCCATGTTGATCAGTTCCTGGATGTCGATTAATTTTTGCTCTAATTGCTTGGCAAGCTCAGATGATTCTATGTTTTTCATGTACGTTTGCTCCTAATAGTAAATTTATTATTTAAAGCGATTAATAAAATAAAGATATGCTCTAATTATTTTAACGGTTTTTGTCGTTAAAATAGTTAGTAGTTTGAATTTACAGTCCGTTGTGTATAATCAAAATTTATGTGGATTGCAGTCATAATTTTGCATTAGTTCGATCTAGACTATGTCTTTTCAGCCTGCATGTAGTTAAATCGAGGATGAGGGCTTAAGAATGTAAGGGGTGTGCAAATGATTGAGCAAGGAAAGATTGTTCGTATAAAGGAAACTGAAGGTTATGGTGTCGTTTCTTCTGACATCAATGAGGATAAGATTGGAGTCTATCCATTGACGTTCGATCCCCCACAGAGGCATGACGAAAAAAATATTGTTGAAATGACTATGTCAGTACTCGGTCAAACGTCGTATTTGGACGTTCGTAATAAAGACGCATGGAAGTCTAGTAGTCTCGTGACGATTGGTGAATTGGATAAATTTCATCTTGAAAAAATAATTCGACTTGAAATACTCTCCAAAGTAGAAAACTATTACGATCTTTTCCATGCAAATCGGGATGAAGTGTTTGACCCGGATACATCCTCGATCTCATATGGTGGACGTGTATATGATGAACGAGAAATGAGAAGTCTGGTAGACTCTTCTTTGGATTTTTGGTTAACCGCTGGGCGGTACAACAAGAGATTTGAGCAAGAGTATGCACAATTCCTGGGAGTGAGATATGCGCTCCTGACCAACTCGGGTTCCTCCGCTAATCTACTAGCTTTTTCGGCACTTACTTCGCCAAAATTGAAAGATCGTCAGATCAAGCCTGGAGATGAGGTGATTACGGTAGCGGCAGGATTTCCTACGACAGTGACACCTATTGTTCAGAATGGTGCTGTTCCTGTATTTGTAGATGTAGATTTAGGGACCTATAACATTTTGGTTGATCGGATTGAAGCTGCAATTACATCCAAGACCAAAGCAATTATGATCGCTCATACGATGGGGAACCCATTCGAACTTGATCAAGTGATGGAGATTGCATCCAAATATAATTTATGGGTTGTTGAAGATAACTGTGATGCTCTCGGGTCTACTTTTAAAGGTAAATTGACAGGAACTCATGGACATATCGGCACATCCAGCTTTTACCCACCCCATCACATGACGATGGGAGAGGGTGGAGCAGTCTATACGAATAATGCACTATTAAAGTCCATTGTTGAGTCGTTTAGAGATTGGGGAAGAGATTGCTGGTGCCCTTCCGGCTGTGACAATACCTGTAATAAACGCTTCAGCTGGGAGTTAGGGTCGTTACCTTATGGATATGATCACAAATACACGTATTCGCATATTGGTTATAATCTTCGAGTAACTGAAATGCAGGCAGCTATTGGAGTAGAACAGTTGAAAAAGGTTCCAAAATTTACCCAAGCCCGCAAAAACAACTTTAATCGCCTTTTGGAAGGATTGAAGGATCTGGAAGAATTCTTTATCTTTCCAAGAGCTACTAGAGATTCGGACCCCAGTTGGTTTGGATTTATATTAACGGTGCGCGATGGTGTGAAGTTTACCAAAAATGAAATTGTGGCTCACTTGGAAGCTCATCGCATTCAGACACGAATGTTGTTCGCGGGTAATCTCACGCGTCAGCCTGCATTTCAACAAGTTAACTATCGAATTAGTGGGGATCTAACGAATACAGACAAAATCATGCACGATACATTTCTGATAGGAGTCTATCCAGGACTGACAGCAGAAAAGATAGATTACATGATAGATACCATTCGGACTTTTGTGCTGGAGAAAAAATAGATTCGGAGGATCAGGGTATGAAAGTAGTCATTTTAGCCGGAGGATATGGAACACGCATAAGTGAAGAGTCTCATCTGAAACCGAAGCCGATGATTGAGATAGGGGAAAGACCGATTTTGTGGCATATAATGAAGCATTACTCCTACTATGGTTATAATGATTTTGTCATATGTCTGGGTTATAAAGGCTACTATATTAAAGAATATTTTGCTCACTACTTCTTGCATGAATCCGATGTTACCTTTGATTTTACGAATAATAGTCAATTGGTGACACACACTCACTCAGCTGAGCCCTGGAAGGTAACTTTGGCCAACACAGGCGTAGACACGATGACAGGTGGACGGGTCAAAAGAATACAGAAGTATATTGGGAACGAACCTTTTATGCTGACTTATGGAGATGGAGTCTCCAATGTAAATATTACCGAGCTGGTAGAGCAACATAAACTGCGCGGGCGAGTGGCTACGGTGACGACGGTGCAGCCTAGTGGACGTTTTGGAGCGCTTGATATTGATACGAACAACGAGGTCAAGGGATTCCAGGAGAAGCCTGCTGGTGACGGTTCATGGATCAACGCTGGTTTCTTTGTCCTACAGCCTGAAGTTTTCGATTACATTGCTGGTGACGATACCTTTTTTGAGAAGGAGCCGCTTGAGCATCTTGCGCGGGATGGTGAGCTGGTAGGCTATAAGCATGATGGGTTTTGGCAACCGATGGATACCTTGCGCGATAAAAATTACTTAGAAGAGCTCTGGAGAACAGGAGCCCCTTGGAAAATATGGGAAAACGATAAGATGGGAATGGTAAAGTAATGGCGGAGCATCATCCATTTTGGAACGGGAAAAAGGTGTTTATTACGGGACATACCGGATTTAAGGGCTCCTGGCTAAGTCTTTGGTTATCTTCACTAGGCGCGAGGGTGACCGGGTATGCTCTCTCTCCTCAAGATAACAATAGTTTGTTTCATGTGGCAGAGATTGAGAGTGAAATTGAGCGGAGTATTATTGGCGATATTAAAGACAGTGCGAACCTTACGAAATCCATGCAAGAGGCGGAACCGGAGATCGTATTTCATTTGGCAGCTCAGCCGCTAGTCAGGGAATCATACCGTAACCCCGTGGATACGTATATGACCAATGTGATGGGGACAGTGCATTTGCTTGAGGCTAGTCGAGAAAGCGGTACGGTGAGGGCTGTTGTAAATGTCACGACAGATAAATGTTATGAAAATAAAGAGTGGGTATGGGGATATCGCGAAGATGAGCCTTTAGGAGGATACGATCCTTATTCAAGCAGTAAGGCATGTTCTGAACTAGTCACCTCCGCATACCGCAATTCTTTTTTTAAAGAAGGCGTGAAAGGACCACGGATCGCATTGGCTTCAGCCAGAGCTGGCAATGTCATTGGGGGAGGCGATTGGGCCGAAGATCGTCTCGTGCCTGATATTATCAGATCTTTGTTAAAGGGAACTGAAATTATCATTCGCAACCCCCAAGCAATACGTCCGTGGCAGCATGTACTAGAGCCGCTTGGCGGTTATATGGAGTTAGCAGAGCGGTTGTATCAGGGAGAAGAGGTTGCGGAAGCATGGAATTTCGGCCCTGATGATGCGGATGTGCAGACCGTTGAGTGGATTGTGAAGTCCTTCAGCAGCAAATGGGGGGGAACGTCAAAATATGTAATTCAGCCCGAGACAACATTACATGAGGCTCACCAATTAAAATTGGATTGTTCCAAAGCTAAGGCGTACCTAGATTGGCACCCGCGTTGGAATTTGGAGCAGGCCATAGACAAAATTATCGAGTGGACTTTGGCATATGAGAGGAACGAGCGGATGAAGGCTCTCTGTCTGAGACAAATCGAAGAATATACACATTCGAGTCGCTAAAGGTGGAGATTAAATGGAAATACTCTTAACGGGGGCTACGGGATTTGTAGGAAGTCATGTACTCGAAGAGTTACTGGATCAGGGACATAGGGTCTCCATTATAATAAGAAGCTCATCCGATGTATACAGAATCCGCTCTAGGCTAGATGAGGTAGCACAAGTGTATAATTTGTATTATGGTGATTTGGAATCTATATTTCAAAAGCAACAGGTTGAGGTTATTATTCATACGGCTACCTCGTATGGCCGCAATCAGCTATTAAGTGAGCAATTGGAGGCCAATATCCAGTATCCCATTCGATTGCTTGAATTGGGAGCGAAGTATCAAGCAAAAGCATTTATAAATACAGATACTTTTTTTGGTAAAGAACAACATAGTTCATATACCTACTTGGACAGTTACAGCAAGAGTAAAAAGTTCATGGATAGCACAGCGAAGGCATATGCAGCTTCTCATTCGATAAAATATGTGAATATGAGACTGGAGCATGTGTATGGTCCAAAGGATCAGGAGCATAAATTCATAAGTGCCACTATGCGAGCGTTGCTTCAGGAGCCATCGTTACAGCTCACGCCGGGAGAACAAAAGCGAGATTTTGTGTATGTGGAAGATGTGGCCAAAGCGTATACGACCGTGATCGCTCATCTGGAAGCTTTGTCGGAAATAACGGAATTTGAGATTGGTAGAGGATGTAGTATCTCCATTCGAGAGTTTGTGGAGCTGGCGCATCAGCTTACAGCTTCATCGACAAACCTGGATTTCGGCTCATTGCCATACCGAGAGTCTGAAATCATGGACTCCTATGCGGATCATAGAGGGATGCTTGCTTTAGGTTGGAGAGCAGAAACGGATCTCACCTCAGGGATTTCAGTGATTGTGGAGAGTTTAAAAGGAAAAATGTAATTATTGTCATTTAAAACATTACATTTAATTCCAAGAAAACATTTACTTTACCAATTGACAATGGATAACTTTGGATGGTATTATCTGAGTTGTGGGCTAGGGTCTTGGCCAGGGCTTCACTTCATTTGATGACGAAGGGAATGTTAGTGCATGCAAGGTAAAGTAAAATGGTTCAACGCAGAAAAAGGTTACGGTTTCATTGAAACTGAAGACGGCGGCGACGTATTCGTACATTTCTCCGCAATTCAATCCGAAGGATTCAAAACTTTGGAAGAAGGTCAATCCGTAGAATTCGACATCGTCGAAGGCGCGCGTGGACCGCAAGCAGCTAACGTAATCAAATTATAATCATCCGGACAATCCGACCTACATATATGGTTAGATGGTTACCAATTGAATTATCGCTAGCATCAGACTCCGGTTTTTCCGGGGTCTTTTTTTGTTCTAATAGATTCGAAATTTGAGAATCAGCCGAAGAACATTATTCTAATGAATTTGATAAATTCAAGTCATAGTTCATGTTCATTTTACATAATAGATTGAAGGAGCTCGGAAACGGTTAATTACATCATCAAGCGCCTAATAAGACCATCCATGTTAATGAACGATTATGCCCCAAAATGGTGAAATATCGCGAAATATGGCGGTAAGCCTATGTTGGCTGATGTGACTTGAACAGATGTCATTATTCGGTCACCGGGAGTTTTTACATGGCGCTTACATTCGTGTTATAATGAAGTGGCAAAGGAAAAGGAGGAGTGCCCTATGAATTTAAGTATTCGAGGTCAACAAATCGAGGTTACCGATGCTTTGAAGGATTATGTCGACAAAAAGTTGAGTAGACTCGAGAAGTATTTCGATGCACCCCTTAACTCTGACGGTGCTGTTACATTGAGCACGACGAGAGGCTTGCATACGGTAGAGGTGACGATCCCTTTGAAAGGCTTTGTGCTCCGTGCCGAGGATGAGAGCGACGATATGTACGCTTCCATTGACTCGGTGGTAGACAAGCTGGAACGTCAGATCCGTAAACACAAAACGAAAATTAACCGTAAGTTCCGCCAGGAAGGCGGCCTAAAAACTTTCTTCGTGGAAGATCCGACAGGCACAGTAGCTACTGCTGAACTGGATGCGGATACGGAAGACGATGACTTGGAAGTGGTACGGACCAAACGGTTTATGTTGAAACCGATGGACGTGGAAGAAGCTATTCTCCAAATGAACATGGTTGGCCACAATTTCTTTGTATTCTCGAACATCGAGAATGAAGAAGTCAGCGTGGTGTACAAACGGAACGATGGGAAATACGGTTTAATTGAACAAGGTTAATGGATTGAGTTAAAATACTAAACTAGTTTGGTGACTGAACCATTGAATTGAAATGAAAAAATGATTTTTTTAAATGATAATGAATGAAGACAGGGGTCTTATCTCCTGTATAGGACTTCGAACTAACAAGAGCCTCCATCCTTTATGGGATGGGGCTCTTTTGTGCGTACTAGGGCTAGAAAAAGTGGATGAAGCAAGATTGTGAAACTATTTCCCATGCTACTGCGTCTAATAGATAATAGGAATGAGACAAATCCGTGCAAATTGAATGAAAAATTTTCAGTGCTTGCGGAGAAGTCGTTAAAGATGTATTCTTTTTCTCTATATTGAGATTTTCATCCAAATTTACCATCAAAATTCGTTAACATGCCTTATCCAACTGGAAAATGAAACGATAGAATTTAGGGCTTCCGCTAACGACTATGATTTTTTGCACTTAAACTCCATCGGAGAGGCTTCAGAAGTTCAAAGAAGTGTGCCGTGGCGTGTTGCGGCGACCCTTACAAACTGTTACAATTTATACAAAGAGAATCATTGTCCTGATGAGGAATTGTCAACGAATGATCACTAATCATAATCAATGACAGGCACAGCACCATGAACATGATTCATAAGGCTCGGTATTCGGTTGTTTCTAATAACCGGATCCGGATGAATACCGAATCAGCTTCATGAGGGAACCTTGGCAAGCCTGGAGTTGATTCATTTATATTATTATTTCTTCATAATAATTTGAATTTGATTTTTACACGGATAGCGAAGAGGGCAGAAATGACCTGTAGAAGCGAAGCGTTCGCCTTTATCCCCAGATTTCTACCTCTGAGATGGAGTTAAAGAAATCGGGGGATAACAGCGATCGGAAGGACATTCTGCCAGCTGAGTAATGGAGTGTAACCTTCAGTAAGCTCAAATTATATCGTTTGTCACCCCCGGGCAAGTGGGTTCATATCCATCCGATGGTGTCGCGCGGCGGCAGCAGGGGGTCTATTCTGTTTTGCACGAAAGGGGTATACCATGCTAGGACTTGTCAAAAAGATCTTCGGCGACATGAACGAACGTGATGTTAAACGTCTGATGAAGACAGTCGATGTGATCAATAAACTGGAACCACAATTTCAGGCTCTGTCTGATGAACAACTGAAATCCAAAACGGAGGAATTCCGTGCCCGCATTGAAAAGGGAGAAACGACAGATGAACTTCTTCCTGAGGCATTTGCAACCGTACGTGAGGCATCTCGCCGTGTACTGGGCAAACGTCACTATGACGTACAGATGCTCGGAGGCATTGCCTTGCATGAAGGCCGGATTTCAGAGATGAAAACGGGTGAAGGTAAGACACTGGTAGGAACACTCCCGGTATACCTGAATGCATTGATGTCCAAAGGTGTACACGTGGTAACGGTCAATGATTATTTGGCTCAACGGGATAGCCAGGAAATGGGACAAATTTATGAATTCATGGGCATGACGGTTGGGGTTAACCTGAGCGGTATGGACCATGCTTTGAAACAACATGCTTATGCATGTGATATTACGTACGGAACGAATAATGAATTTGGTTTTGACTATCTGCGTGATAACATGGTGTTATACAAAGAGCAGATGGTACAACGTCCATTGTTCTTCTGTATCATTGATGAAGTGGACTCCATTTTGGTCGATGAGGCACGTACGCCTTTGATCATTTCCGGACAAGCTCAGAAATCCACAGATCTGTACTATGCAGCTGACCGTTTCGTGAAGCGTCTGGTTCCAGAGGAAGACTTTACGGTGGACATCAAGGTGAAATCCGTAGCACTGACTGAAGCTGGTGTGGCGAAGGCAGAGAAAGCATTTGGTATCGAAAACTTGTATGATCATGCCAATGTTACGCTGAACCATCACATCGTACAGGGATTGAAAGCCAATGTAATCATGCGTCGTGACGTCGATTATGTGGTGAGTGATGAAGAAGTACTGATCGTCGATGAGTTCACAGGCCGTCTGATGGCAGGACGTCGTTATAGCGATGGATTGCACCAAGCGATCGAAGCCAAAGAAGGTATTGAAGTACAGAACGAGAGCATGACTCTTGCTACAATTACATTCCAGAACTATTTCCGGATGTACCGTAAGCTTGCGGGAATGACGGGTACAGCGAAGACCGAGGAAGAAGAGTTTAAAAAAATCTATGGTCTCGAAGTATTGCAGATTCCAACCAATCGTCCAAACAAACGGGATGATATGGCTGATGTGGTGTACAAGAGCATCGATGGCAAGTTCAACGCGGTTGTGGAAGAAATTGTGGCACGTCACAGTAAGAACCAACCGGTTCTGGTTGGTACGGTTTCCATTGAAAACTCCGAGCGTATTTCCGATATGTTGAAACGCCGTGGTGTCCGTCACCAGGTATTGAACGCCAAATATCATGCGGAAGAAGCGGAGATCATCTCAGGTGCGGGTCAGGCTGGTGCGGTTACGATTGCTACCAACATGGCAGGACGGGGTACGGATATTATCCTGGGTGAAGGCGTAGCTGAAGTGGGCGGCCTTCATATCATCGGTACAGAGCGTCATGAATCACGCCGGATTGATAACCAGCTGCGTGGACGTGCGGGACGTCAGGGTGACCCTGGTTCTACACAGTTCTACCTGTCACTTGGTGATGAGCTGATGAGACGTTTCGGTGCAGACAATGTACTGAACATGATGGAGCGTCTTGGTTTTGAAGAAGACCAACCGATTGAGAGCCGGATGATTACCCGTGCGGTAGAGTCGGCACAAAAACGGGTTGAAGGTAATAACTTTGACGTACGTAAAGTCGTTCTCCAATATGATGATGTCATGAACCAACAACGTGAAATTATATATAAACAACGCCGTGAGGTGCTTGAGTCCGAGAATATCAAACAGATCGTTATGGATATGATCAAGCCTTCCATTGAACGTATTGTGGAAGCTCATTGCAGTGACGATATTCCGGAAAACTGGGAGCTGCAGGAAGTTGCCGACTACATGAACAGCAAATTGCTGGATGAAGGCTCAGTAACGAAAGATGATCTGTGGGGCAAAGAAGCAGAAGAGATTATCGACTACCTGTTTGAGAAAGTTCAGAACAAGTACAATGCGCGTGAAGAGCGGATCGGTGAAGAGATGGTTCGTGAATTCGAGAAAGTGGTTGTACTCCGTGCAGTAGACAGCAAATGGATGGATCATATTGATGCGATGGATCAATTGCGTCAAGGTATCCACCTTCGTGCTTACGGCGGTACAGATCCGCTGCGTGAGTACCAGTTCGAAGGCTTCGAAATGTTCCATCAGATGATTGCTTCGATCCAGGAAGAAGTGGCAACCTATGTGATGAGAGCACAAATCGAGAGCAATCAGGAGCGTCAAGCGGTTGTTGACGAAAGTCAGATCTCGACAAGCGGCGAACCTACAGAGAAACGTCCGGTAAAAGTGTCTGACCAAATCGGACGCAACGATGCTTGTCCATGTGGTAGCGGCAAAAAGTTCAAACACTGCCACGGTCAAGAGTAGTTAAACGACTCTCTACATTACCCTGTTTATAAGTTGGATCTGAATTTTTACACCATAACGGAGAGTGCAGAAGCAATCTGGAGAAGCAAAGCGTTCGCATTTATCACCGGATTTTTCCCTTGTGAGAGGGAATCAAGAAAATCTGGGGATAAGAGCGATCGGAAGATGCTACTGCAATCGGAGTGATAAGGTGTAACGAATGCTGGATCAACTTAAATAGAATGACATGAACGGCTCCTTGCAGCCGGGTATTCCAAATGATCAAATGAAGGATGCATAACCTGTAATTGGTGCATAGTTATAACTATGTACCATAATCATGGAGAAGAGGCTTGCCGTTATTAAGGTAACCGAGACTCCAAGGTGAAGCATCGGATACTTGATCTGAAGGAATGCCCTGAATGCGGGGAGCTTATCTTAATGAAAAGAGGAATTGCACATGATCGATCCAAGCGTGAAGCAGGACCTGCGTGAAATAGGCAAGAAACTAACAAATCTTAGGGGGTCTCTTTGACTTAGATCTTAAGCAAGAGATGATTGAGAACTTCGAAGTGAAGATGTCCGCCCCGGATTTCTGGGATAATAATGATAAGGCACAATCCGTAATCGCTGAGCTGAACGCGGTGAAGGGATCTGTGGACCAATACATCAAGCTGCAGCAGGATTATGACGATGCGGTCATGATGGCAGAACTGGCTGACGAAGAAGGCGACGATGATCTGGCTGTGGAGATCGGCAACAGCGTGACAGCCATCGTGAGCAAGGTAGAAGAGTTCGAGCTACAGCTTCTCCTGAATCAGCCGTATGACAAGATGAATGCGATTCTGGAGCTTCATCCGGGTGCTGGTGGTACCGAGTCACAGGACTGGGGACAGATGCTGATGCGGATGTATACACGCTGGGCCGAGAAGCGTGGCTTCAAGGTTGAGGTGCTGGATTATCTGGCAGGAGATGAAGCAGGAATAAAGAGTGTCACGCTATCCATCAAGGGGCATAATGCTTATGGGTATCTGAAAGCCGAAAAGGGTGTGCACCGATTGGTGCGGATCTCACCTTTTGACTCCTCAGGACGCAGACATACTTCCTTCGTATCTTGTGACGTGGTGCCTGAGATTGATGACACGATTGAATTGGACATTCGGACAGAAGATCTCAAGATCGATACGTACCGTGCGAGCGGCGCGGGTGGACAGCATATCAATACCACCGACTCAGCTGTACGGATTACTCACCTTCCAACAGGTGTGGTTGTAACGTGCCAGAATGAACGGTCACAGATTAAGAACCGTGAGCGAGCGATGACGATGCTTCGTTCCAAATTGTATGAACGTAAAATTGAAGAACAAAAACAACAGCTGGACGAAATCCGAGGAGAACAGTCGGATATTGCGTGGGGTAGCCAGATTCGGTCCTATGTATTCCATCCCTATAGTATGGTAAAGGATCACCGTACGAGCGTAGAGACTGGAAACACAGGAGCAGTAATGGATGGCGACCTCGATGGATTCATCGATGGTTATTTGCGCAGCCAGATTAAAGTAGATACCGATTAATCAAAAGTTCCTGTATAGACCCGATACGTGTAGGCGTATGCTGGGTGTATACAGGGGCTTTTTTTTGAGCATATATACAAAAAAAGGAGAGCAAGATGACATGCAACAGCAACAGCCGTTACACAATAACCGCAAGAAGAGGCTAACCACGCTCATTCCCCTGAACGGCCCATGGAGAAACGTTGTAGATACCGTATCCATTATTTTAGGTTCGTTTTTGATTGCCGTGGCCTTTAATTTATTTTTACTTCCGAATCAGATTGCTTCAGGTGGGGTATCCGGGTTATCGATATTGGGCAAACATTGGCTGGGGCTTGAGCCGGCATACACCCAGTGGGCTATTAATATTCCGCTTCTGATCGCGGGTTTTCTCCTGATTGGCAAGCAGTATGGAATACGTTCTGTACTCGGCAGTATTGTACTGCCACTGTTTGTCTATCTCACGAAAGACTGGGCCATTCCAACAACGAATCCGCTGCTTGGTTCACTCTATGGCGGAATTGGGGTTGGACTTGGGATTGGAATCGTATATCGGGGTAGAGGCTCAACAGGGGGCATGAGCATTCTGGCTAGGATCGTACAAAAATATAGTGGACTAAGTTACTCTCTTTGCGTGGTGATGATGGATGCTACGGTCATTATTATGGCTGCTTTTGTATTGTCATTGGAGCAGTCGCTCTATGCTCTGATCGGGTTATACGTTACCGGTAAAGTTATTGATGCCGTCGAGATGGGCCTTGGTAACTCGAAGGTAGCTTACATTATTTCCAACCAGACCGAACCGATTACGAAGGTGATTCTGGATGATCTGGATCGCGGACTGACGAAGCTGGAGGCAAAAGGTGGCTACACCGACGATCAGCGAACCGTACTCATGGTGGTCGTTGGACAGAATGAGGTGCCTAGACTGAAAGCGTTGATCCGGTCCGTGGACCCGGGGGCTTTTGTCATTATTAGCAATGCGCATGAAGTACTCGGCGAAGGCTTTAAGCGTGGGGAATTTTAAGGTACAGCGAGTAGGGGCTTTATAACTGAAACTAACATTCATAAGATAACGGAGAACAGTGTAGAGATCATTCGTTTAACTTATAAGAAATTAAATTTATAATCCGAAAAAAAGCAGGTACTCCTCCACCAGACATAGCTGGAAAGGAAGCACCTGCTTTTTTCTTTGGACTGATAATCCTTCTACTACTACCTGTATCTACAGAATCGGAGATAGCAGACGAGAGATCGCTTCTTTGAAGCGGATTTTCACACTGCGTTTATTGTACTCCTCCAGCGTCATCTCACGGGATACAAGAAGATCATGCTCAAACGTCTGCACAAGAGCAGTCGCAATCGCCTCATCATACATAAAAGCATTGACCTCAAAGTTCAATCGGAAGCTGCGGTAATCAATATTAGCGGTTCCCACAGATGCGACCATACTGTCGATAATGAGCGTTTTCGCATGAATAAAGCCGTTATCGTAGATGAACACGGTGGCTCCCACTTTTAACAACTCACCGATATAAGATAGCGTAGCCCAATATACGAAGGCGTGATCCGGTTTATTTGGAATCATAATGCGAACATCAATTCCTGACAGGCACGCAAGACGAATGGCTTCGAATACACTGGCATCTGGAATAAAGTAAGGCGTCTGAATCAGAATCGAATGTTTGGCTCCATTAATCATTTTCAGATAACTGTTCTTGATATGCTCTGTCTCTGCATCCGGTCCGCTGGATACAATCTGCATGGCAGTTGTTCCTGTGCCCTCAATATGAGGGAAATGCGCCGGAACATATGGTGTATCGTGCTGCTTGGACGCTTCATTCCAATCGAGAAGAAAACGGGTCTGAAGAGCATGAACAGCATTACCCTGAATACGCAAATGAGTATCGCGCCAGTAACCGAACTTGGAATTCAAGCCGAGATATTCATCCCCCACATTAAATCCGCCTGTATATCCAAGGTTACCATCAATGATGACGATTTTACGGTGATTTCGGTAGTTCATACGCAGGTTAATCAGACTGAATTTGGATGGGAAAAAGACCTCAACCAAACCGCCTGCTTCGCGCAATTCTTTGAAAAAACGTTTGGATACGCGCCGTGATCCCAACGCGTCATACAGCAGACGAACTTTGACACCTTCGCGCGCTTTACGGATGAGTGCATCCCGGATTCTTTTGCCGAGTCGGTCGCCTCTATAAATGTAATATTGCACATGAACATGATCCTTCGCTGCCTCGATATCATCGAGCAACCGCTGAAATTTGTCTGTTCCGTCGGTAATAATCTCGACTGCATTATCTTCGGTCAAAAGAGCATCGTTTTGCTTCAGGTTCATATAAATCATGTCCTGACTACTCTCCGTCGCCTGATTACGGAACGGTGTTCGGTTGTCTTGCAGCTGATCAAGCTGGGCAGCAATACGTTTTTCAAGCCCAAGCTTCTTGCGCTCTTTCCACTGGAAAAGCCGATAGCGCGTCAGGTTTTGCCCTGTTAATAAGTAGAGTACAAACCCGAAAACCGGAATAAAGTTTAAGACGAGCAGCCAAGCCCAGGATGCACTGGCATCCTTTCGTTCGAAGAAAACGACCGCTGCTGCAAAAATAATATTCAGGCCCAGGAGTACAACAAGTAAAATGGATTCGATATGCACTGTAGTCCCCCATGTCTCATAATGACCATCATGAATCCATTCATAAACCCTTCATCGTGTAGATTGATTATGAAATAGACCCTGGTTGTAATGTTTCCTATAATACGTATTTTAGCAGAAGTATACGGGTTCGTCCGCAGATGTTGGAAAGATATGTTCGGAAGCAATGAGAATCCATGTAAAATTGATGATAGAGTGTTGTATTTATATAACTAGAGTTGTATAATAATACACAAATATGCATAGAAGCGACGGAATTGCTGTATGAAAGCTCATTGGGAGCAGGAGAACAGTATAAGTAGCGCATACGACAAGATTGGGGGAGCGAGAGTGAATAACAAATTAAAAGTGGCAATCGTCGGTTCCACCGGCTACGGCGGGGTGGAACTGATTCGTTTTTTCCAGAATCATCCGCAGGTTGAAATTACTTCGGTAATCTCTTCATCCAGCAGTGGTGAGTCCATCGCAGATGGATTCCCGCATTTGACGGACGTGATTCAGAGGCCACTCGACGGCGTAGACCCGGCTGAGATTGCAAGTCGTGCAGATCTGGTGTTCACAGCGACCCCGTCTGGTGTAAGCGCAAAGCTCGTTCCGAGCCTGCTTGAAGCAGGTCTTAAGGTCATTGATTTGTCTGGAGATTTCAGACTTAAGGATGGAACGGTGTATGAAGAGTGGTATAAACATCCGGCACCATCTGCTTCATTGCTGGAACAGGCGGTATACGGCATGGCAGAGGTGTATGGCGACGAAGTGAAGGGCAAGAACTTTATTTCCAACCCCGGCTGCTACCCAACGGCTACGTTACTCGGATTGATTCCAGCTGTTGAGGCAGGATGGATTGACCCTTCCAGTATCATCATTGATGCCAAATCCGGCGTATCGGGTGCGGGAAGGGGAACAGCTCTGGCGTATCATTATGCAGAAATGAATGAGAATTTCAAAGCATATAAACTCAATAAACATCAGCATATTCCCGAAATCGAGCAAGTGCTGGGAAATATCACTGGCACTCCAGTCACAGTAACGTTCACAACTCAACTGGTGCCGATGACGCGTGGAATCATGAGTACGATGTATGCCAATCTAACTGGTGAACATAGTGACCGTGAAATCGTTGATCTGTACCGCAAATATTATGAGAATCGGCCGTTCGTGCGTGTACGTGAGCCGGGGATCTGGCCTTCAACGAAGGAAGTGTACGGATCGAACTATTGTGATATCGGATTTGCGGCTGATCCTCGTACAGGTCGTTTGACGATTATTTCGGTCATCGACAACCTGGTGAAAGGTGCATCCGGGCAAGCCATTCAAAATATGAACCTGATGATGGGATGGGAGGAGAACCTCGGGCTGAACATGACTCCAGTATATCCATAAGGGTTGAATCATTGGGATTGCGTCTAGACGCAATCTCGAAACCATGTGGGGAAGACGGATCAGGCAAAGCAAGCGGACAATCGGCATGCGGCCGAACGCATAACGGGGGATAACATATGGGAACAAATGTGGAGCAAAAGGCCTTTACTATAGTTGAGAACGGAACGATTGTAACTCCGCGCGGGTTCACTGCTGGCGGACTGCACTGCGGATTGAAAAAAACGTCTCGTAACGACATCGGGGTCATCCGCTGTGACGTGCCGGCAACTGCAGCTGCGGTGTATACAACGAACGTGTTCCAAGCCGCACCTCTGAAAGTCACACGTGAGAGCTTGAGCAATGGACGCCTTCAGGCAGTCATCGTGAATAGCGGGAATGCCAATGCGTGTACTGGACAGCAAGGTGAAGAGGATGCCTACGCCATGCGTACGGCGGCTGCACGTGAATTGGGAGTAGCAGAAGAGGATGTTGCTGTCGCTTCTACAGGTGTCATTGGTGAATTGCTGAAGATGGACGCTGTACACTCGGGGATTACCGCACTTCCGGCACGTTTGGGCAAGGAAGCAGAAGAAGCGGAGCATTTTTCCCAAGCTATTCTGACAACCGATTTGGTAAAAAAAGAAGCCTGCGTCTCCGTTGAGGTGAACGGCAAAACGATTACCATTGCAGGTGCCGCCAAGGGATCGGGGATGATTCATCCGAATATGGCGACCATGCTGGCCTTCATGACCTCGGATGCGGTCATTAGTGCAGAAGCGTTGCAGCGCCTGCTGCGCCAGGCGACCAATCATACCTTTAACATGATTACAGTGGATGGAGATACGAGCACGAACGACATGCTGGTCGCAATGTCCAGTGGTCTGGCAGGTAACGAAGAGCTGACCGTGGAACATCCGGATTGGGATGCTTTTGCTGCAGGATTCACATATGTGTGCGAAGTGCTTGCCAAAGCCATCGCGCGCGATGGCGAAGGAGCAACCAAGCTGGTAGAAGTATACGTAACGGGTGCCGTAAGTGATGAATCTGCGCAAGCTATTGCTAAGACCGTCATTGGGTCCAGCCTGGTGAAATCCGCCATGTTTGGTGCTGATGCCAACTGGGGACGAATTATTGCAGCCGTAGGACGCGCAGGACAGCCGGTGAATCCGGAGACGGTTGATATCCGTCTGGGTAACATCTATGTACTTGAACAATCCCGTCCAGTCGTATTCGACGAAGAAGCCGCGCTGGCCTACTTGCAAACCGATACCGTACGTATTGTAGTCGATCTGCACCACGGCGACGGAACAGCCATTGCATGGGGCTGTGACCTGACGTATGACTATGTACGAATTAACGCGGCATACCGCACGTAATAATTATTACGCATTTATTTTATTGAAGCTAACAGCTTCCCTATGAGAAGCTGTTTCGTAAATATATAGAAAATGTATAAGGATTAAACTTTATTTGGTAGTTGATAACTGGCGAAGGCAGTGGAGAAGTCGGAATCGATTCTGTAGAAGCGCAGCGTTCGCCTTTGTCTCCGAGTTTTCCCCTTAGAGAAGGGGAATCCCAAAAAAACTTGGAGACAACAGCGATGAAAGAACGATCCGGATTCGGAACGGTCAGCCACCGAATATCGCATCAATAAGTGTTAGGACTTTTAGAATATTTGAACGAAAGGAGTGCCCTCATGAATTCAACATTGCAAAATGAGAGTACCGGAACTGAAGCAGGTGCCGAGAAGCAGACGTTTGTCATGAAATGCGGAGGCAGCACGCTGGCGGCGTTGCCTGAATCCTTTTTTGCAGATCTGCGTGACTTGCAGTCCCAGGGAACACAGCCTGTCATCGTACATGGTGGCGGCCCTGCGATCTCGAATAACCTGGCGAAGCTGGGCATAGAGACCGAGTTTGTGAACGGATTGCGCAAAACAACGGAACCTGTGCTGGACGTCGTGGAAATGGTTCTTGCGGGGAGTATTAACAAACAGATCGTACGTTTAATCCAACGTGTTGGTGGACGTGCGCTGGGCTTGTCGGGTGTGGACGGTGGTTTGATCCAGGCGAAACCAGTTAGCAACCATGCAGAGATTGGTTTTGTAGGCGACGTAACTGGTGTTAACGCGGAGATTATTCAAGGTATTGTGGAAATGGGCTATATGCCAGTTATCGCGCCAGTTGGTGTGGATGCATCTGGGCAACGCTATAACATCAACGCCGATACAGCAGCAGGTGCGGTAGCTTCCCACCTCGGAGTGAGCCGGATGATCGTAGTGACTGATGTCCCTGGCATTATGAAAAATGTAGGTGGCGAGAAAAAAGTACTGCCATCCGTCTCTGTACAAGAGATCGAGGATATGATCCAAACCGGAGAAATCTATGGCGGCATGATTCCAAAGGTGCGTGCAGCCATCGCTTGTATTCACGGCAAAGTGCGTGAGGTCATCATCGTAGATGGCAGCGAACCACAGATCCTGAGCCGTGTGCTTGGCGGAGAAACGATCGGAACCCGAATTATCCGTATGCAGTAATTATTCTCAGTGCGCTAGTGTCTTCATGGTCTTATAGTAAATAAAAAAATATGTGCATCGCTTTTTTATATAAGAAATCTAATATTACACACACAATAACGTAGGGTGCAGAACCAATCTGAAGAATAAAAATGCATAACGTAGAGGACAGAAATAACCTGAAGAAGCGAAGCGTGCGCCTTTATCCCCGGATTTTCCCCTTTAAGGATCAATCAAAAAAATCCGGGGATAACAGCGATCGAAAGGTTGTTCTGTCATCGAAGTGGAGTATGCTTACGTTCAAAAGATGGTCCTGCAATCGGAGTGGTCTAGTGTAAATTATAGCTCTTATATGATTGCCGTTGCACCAACCAATAGGAGTGATAGGTGATGGCAAAAGGCAATGAACAGCCAGGTTCTGGCACAGCAGTAGCGGGCGTAGCAGCGACAGGTGCAGCGTCACAGACGGAAAGCTCTCTTTTCCAAACGTATGCACGTTATCCAATCAGTCTGGTCAAAGGTAAAGGCAGCTGGCTGTGGGATGATCAGGGCAATCGTTATCTTGATTTCATGTGCGGGTTGGCTGTAACGAGTCTGGGCCATGCACCGGAGAAAGTGGGAGCCAAGCTGAAAGCTCAGATTGATGAGCTGTGGCATGTATCCAACCTGTTCCAGATTCCCGGTCAGGAAAAAGCAGCGGCTTTGTTGACTGCAAATACGTGCGCAGATGCTGTATTTTTCTGTAACAGTGGTGCAGAAGCGAATGAAGCGGCAATCAAACTGGCGCGTCGCTATCACCAGAAGGTAAAAGGCACAGGTCGGTACGAAGTCATTACATTTGCCCAATCCTTCCACGGACGGACACTCGCAACCTTGACAGCAACTGGACAGGATAAGGTGAAAGAAGGATTTTTGCCATTGCCAGCCGGATTCGTGACCGTACCATTGCATGATACAGCCGCTCTCGAAGCGGCAATCGGACCCAATACAGCAGCAATTATGCTGGAGATGGTGCAAGCTGAGGGTGGCGTGCATCCGGTTAAACCGGATTTTGTCCATCACGTTCGGAAACTGTGTGAAGAACACGGACTGCTGTTGATTGTGGATGAAGTGCAGACCGGAATGGGACGTACAGGCAAACTGTTCGCGCATGAGCATTATGGCATTGAGCCGGACATTTTCACGGTAGCCAAAGGTATTGGTAGTGGATTCCCTGTAGGTGCGATGCTAGGTAAAGGTTATCTAAAGGATGCGTTTACTGCAGGCAGCCATGCTACAACGTTTGGCGGTACACCACTTGCTTCCTCCGTGGTCATTGCAACGATTGAAACGATGCTTGAAGACCACCTGCCAGAACGTGCAGCTGAAATGGGCGAATACCTGATGAAATCTCTGCGGGAGCGTCTGGCAGGCAACTCGTTTGTAAAAGAAGTTCGGGGTATGGGTCTGCTAGTTGGAATCGAATGTGCTGAAGCGGTAGGCGACATCGTGCTTGCCGGTCAGAAACGAGGCATTCTCTTTGTATCCGCTGGACCAAATGTCATTCGTCTGCTTCCAAACTTGTATGTGAGCAAGGAAGAGATCGATGAGGCAGTATCCTTGGTAGCTACGTTGATTGAAGAGCACGTGGCAGCGAAGAACGCTTAATAAGACTTTATACAATCTTTCTGATTCGGGGCCTTCGCGGGCCTCGAAGCGGAACATAATGATGAATCATGAATCCCTGTAGCCGCGCGGTAAACTAGCGGAAGCTGATAGTGAGTAGCCGGATGGCAAAATCTTAACGTTCTACACTCTTCTGCCCATGCGGGTGCAGGGAACCGGAAATAAGGAGGACAAAAAGAACATGACACAAACGCAACAGACGGAGAAAGTCCAGAAGGTCGATCTTAGAGGCCGTGATTTTATTGAATTTACAGATTATACAGCAGAGGAAATTCGCTATTTGCTGGACCTTGCGATTGAGATTAAAGGCAAACAAAAGAACGGTGTGCCGTATAAGCCACTCCAAGGCAAAACGATCGGACTCATTTTTGAAAAATCATCTACACGTACCCGTGTATCCTTTGAAGTCGGCATGTTCCAACTCGGCGGTCACGCGCTCTTCCTGAGCAAAAACGATATCCAACTTGGTCGCGGGGAAACGACACATGATACAGCCAAAGTCCTGTCACGTTACCTGGACGGCATCATGATTCGTACCTTTGGACACCATAATGTGACTGAACTGGCACAACATGCGGATATTCCAGTTATTAACGGCCTGAGCGATGCAGCACATCCATGCCAAGTACTCGCAGACTTCCAAACTGTGCTGGAGCACAAAGGTAAGCTGGAAGGTCTGAAAATGGCTTATGTCGGAGACGGTAATAACATGGCGCACTCCCTAATGCTTGGTGCAGCGAAGATGGGTATGCATGTTGCGGTAGCGACTCCGGAAGGCTATGAGCCTGACAGCGCAGTTGTAGAGCAGGCGCGCAGCATCGCACAGGAGAGCGGGTCGCAGGTGACTGTAACGTACAGTGCACAGGAAGCTGTGAAAGATGCAGATATCGTGTATACGGATGTATGGGCGAGCATGGGTTTTGAAGAGGAACAGAAGATTCGTGAACAAGCATTCGCTGCGTATCAGGTGGATGAGGAACTGATGAAAGGCGCGAAGCCGGATTACATGTTCCTGCACTGCCTGCCAGCTCACCGTGGAGAAGAAGTGAGTGCTGGGGTAATTGACGGACCTAACTCCCTGATCTTTGATCAGGCGGAGAACCGACTGCATGCGCAGAAAGCATTGATGGCTGCGTTAATGAGCGAATAGATGCTGTTTGCCTGAATGGGTTGATTTTAGGCGCAGATTTCGCGATGATAGATTAAGCAACTGAACTTGGGGAGGACCACCACACATGGCTAAAGAAAAAATTGTACTCGCTTATTCTGGCGGGTTGGACACATCTGTAATTTTGAAATGGTTGAAAGAAACATATGATGCGGAGATTATTGCATTTACGGCGGATATTGGACAAAAGGATGAGTTGGACGGCCTTGAGGAAAAAGCACTCGCTACAGGCGCTTCCAAAGTGTACATCGATGATCTGCGCGACGAGTTCGCCAAAGATTTCATCTATCCAATGTTCCAGGCAGGTGCTCTTTATGAAGGACAGTATCTGCTTGGCACAAGTATCGCACGTCCACTGATCGCTAAACGTATGGTGGATATCGCTCGTGCAGAAGGCGCTACTGCGATTGCTCACGGCGCTACGGGTAAAGGGAATGACCAGGTTCGCTTTGAGTTGAACGCAGCTGCGCTGACACCAGACATTCAAGTCATCGCGCCTTGGCGTCTGGAAGAATTCCGCAACCAGTTCCCGGGACGTGCGGAGATGATCGCTTACGCTGAAAAACATGGTATTCCGGTAACCGCATCGGCGGCTAAACCGTACTCCACAGACCGTAACCTGCTGCATATCAGCTATGAGAGCGGCGTGCTCGAAGACCCTTGGTTCGATCCAAGTATGGACGAGAACAAAGACATGTTCCTGCTCAGCAGTGCACCTGAAGATGCACCGGATCAAGCGGAATATGTTGAGCTTGAATTCGAACAAGGTGACTGTGTTGCACTGAATGGTGAGCGCTTGAGCCCACTGCAAGTGATGGAGCAACTGAACGAACTTGGTGGCAAACATGGTATCGGCCGTGTGGACATGGTAGAGAACCGCTTCGTCGGCATGAAGAGTCGTGGCGTATATGAGACACCAGGTGGAACAATTCTGTTCACGGCACACCGCAAAATGGAATCCATCACGATGGACCGTGAAGTCATGAACCTGCGTGATAGCCTGATCACACGTTACAGCACACTCGTATACAACGGATTCTGGTTCGCACCGGAACGTCTGGCGCTGCAAGCGCTGGTGACCGAAAGCCAGAAAAATGTAACAGGTACCGTTCGTGTGAAACTGTATAAAGGCAACATCATCGGTGCAGGTGTGAAAAGCCCTGTCAGCCTGTACAACCCGGACATTGCCACGATGGAAGCTGATCCAACACAAGCGTACGATCAAGGGGATGCAACGGGCTTTATTCGCCTGAATGCATTGCGTTTGAAAGTGAATTCCGGTGTGGAACAAAACAAAAACTAATTTCATTATGCATATACAGCATCACGATAATAACTGACAAGGCGGGCCGTTCTTGCACATCTGGCAGGAGCGGCTTTGTCCATGAGCGAAAGGGGAGTACTCACTGTGAGCAAGCTGTGGGGAGGACGTTTTACCAAACAAACCAATCACCTGGTTGAGGAATATACAGCGTCAATCAATTTTGACAAAGCGTTGGCCGAGGAAGATATTCAAGGGAGTCTGGCTCATGTCACGATGTTGGGCAAATGCGGCATTCTGCCGGCAGAGGATGTAGAGACGATTAAGGAAGGTCTAATCACGGTTCTGCACAAAATCCGTGCAGGGGAAGTGGAATTCTCCGTATCGGATGAAGACATCCACATGAATATTGAGAAAAATCTTATCGATACCATCGGCCCTGTAGGCGGCAAATTACATACGGGACGCAGCCGGAATGACCAGGTGGCAACCGATATGCACTTGTACTTGCGTGAGCGCGTAGTTGGATTTGTTGGCATGCTGCACTCGTTGCAGGAAGCGCTGATCGGACAAGCCAAAGACAATCTTGATACGATTGTACCGGGGTATACGCATCTTCAACGTGCACAACCGATTCTGTTCGCCCATCACCTGATGGCGTATGTATCGATGTTCCAACGGGATGCAGAGCGTCTTATGGACAGCTACAAACGCATTAACGTACTGCCACTGGGTGCAGGTGCGCTTGCAGGCACAACGTTCCCGATTGACCGTCATTTTGTGGCGGAACAACTGGGCTTCGATGGTGTGTACGAGAACAGTCTGGACGCGGTCAGTGACCGTGACTTTATTGTGGAGTTCCTGGCAGCCGCTTCGCTGATCATGACTCACTTGTCCCGTTTGAGCGAAGAGTTGGTCCTGTGGAGCAGCACGGAGTTTGGTTTTGTTGAACTGGACGATGCATTCTGTACGGGCAGCAGCATTATGCCACAGAAGAAAAATCCGGACGTTCCGGAACTCGTTCGTGGTAAAACAGGGCGTGTGTACGGCAACCTGATCGGTTTGCTGACAGTGCTGAAATCTCTGCCGCTTGCTTACAACAAGGACATGCAGGAAGACAAGGAAGGCATGTTTGACACAGTAGCGACGCTTGAAGGCGCACTTCAATTGTTCGCTCCGATGATTGCTACGATGACGGTCAACAAGGGTCGGATGCGTCAAGCGGTCAATCAGGATTTCTCGAACGCTACAGATATTGCGGACTTCCTTGTGGGCGAAGGATTGCCATTCCGTCAGGCACATGAGGTTATCGGCAAAACGGTATTGTACTGTATCCAGAACGGCAAGTATCTACTGGACCTGACCATCGATGAATTCCGTCAATTCTCCCCGTTGTTCGATGAGCGTATTTACGACGTGCTGCAACCGGAAGCGGTTGTAAATGCTCGTAACGTATACGGCGGAACAGCTTCGAACCAGGTGGCTGAGGCGATTGCACGTAGTGAAAAGGTGCTGGAAATTACGGAGCAATGGATCACCAATCGAGGATAATGACGCATTTACCATAATGAAATAAAGATATACAACGCAAAAGCAGGCCGAGAATTTCTTCTCAAGGGCCTGCTTTTTTTGTGTGTTACAACGATTTAGATATGTTCAACTCAACATTTACTGGATAACAGCGATCGGAAGGTTAATCTGTCATTGGAGTGCCAGTGTACATATCCATCTAAAATGCAATGGCTTCATTTAAACTTCTCGGCTATTTACGTTCACGCAAAGGCAACCATTTCAATACACTCTGAATTTTCTGATCCCAATAGCCCCACTCATGTTCACCGGGTTCCTCCTCATAGGTCAATTGAAGATCGGTCTGCGCACAGGCTTCACGGAAGGATTGGTTCTGATCATACAGGAAATCTTCCGTACCACAGCATTGATAGAGCAATGGCCGAGGTCCACTGCTCGCTTGGTTATTCTTCAGTAGTTGGAGCAGGTCGTTCTCCGAGCCTTCAATCTTCGGCCCAAAGATACGTTCCATTTCGGCCCGCCAGAGTGGGCTGGATTTCATATTATCCAGATGCGCCGTCATGTCGAGTGCCCCGGATAAACTTGCTGCCGCGGCATATTGATCTGGTTTACGCAGAGCAAGTTTAAATGCACCGTAGCCCCCCATGGACAAGCCCGCAACAAAGTTATCCTCACGTTTGTGTGATAGTGGGAAGAAGGAACGTGCAAGTGCAGGCAGTTCCTCACTGATGAAAGTCCAATAAGATCCGCCCTCAACCATGTCCGTGTAGAAGCTGCGATGCACTTGAGGCATGACCACAGCAATCCCCAAGTCAGCGACGTAACGTTCAATGGATGTGCGGCGCAGCCAGATGGAGTCATCATCCGATAGCCCGTGCAGCAGATACAGCGTGGGATGTAACCCCTGGCCGGATACGTTCTCCATGCCGATCTGATTGTGGGTCTGTTGTGGCAGGATGACATGCATGCTGGTGCTTAAACCAAGCGTGTCCGAGTAAAAATTACATTGAATAAGTGCCATGTGTTAAAGTAACCCCTTTCATAATTCATTGTCGAAGTGTTCTGATTTGATACAAGGGATGGGATCTGGAGCCGTCATGGCTCCAAAGTGTTTATAGTAAACAGGTTATACGTAAATCTCTTCCGATGCAACAACAAGGTCCACTGTAGGGAGAGATAAGTAAGCGCTTTCGAAGATGAGTGAATTTTAATGTGGGAGTAAGAGATATGAATAGTACACGTAGGTTCAATTCCCAATGTTCTTCGCCTTCTTTACAACGTAACAATGTTATGTTACACTGTTTTCAACACAAAGGGGGACCATATATGACGGATGATTTGATCTCCAAAAAAGAATTGCTGGACCTGACGGGTATCTCCTACGGCCAGTTGTACCGCTGGAAGCGGAAGAATCTCATTCCGGAGGAATGGTTTATTCGGAAGTCGTCCTATACGGGACAAGAAACTTTTTTTCCAAAACAACAGATTTTACTGCGGATTGACAAGATTCTTAATATGAAAGACGGCTTGTCGCTGGATGAACTGGCAGACGTGTTTTCACCAACGTTGGGTGAAGTGGAAATGTCCGCTGAGGAACTATTAGAGCGAAACATTGTTTCGAGCACTTCGCTTGAGCTGTTAAAAGAAGCAGGGCGGGAGCGGCCGCTGTATGCGTTGGAGCAGATCATGATGCTTTATGTACTCGATAAGCTGCTAATGAGCGGAGATATTACCCGCCAGGAGGGTTCGCTGCTGATCGATGTCATGTCCGAGCATTATTATCGTTTTACAGGTAAGCCAAGCGAATTGGTGCTTATTCGAAAGATGGGTGTCCCTTCATTCTTGCTGGTAACGGCAGGGACAGAGCTTTATTTTGACAATGGAGTGAAGGTCGTTCTCAGGCAGCCAATGGGCACGTTCATGGAAGAGTTAAAACTCAAATTGGGATAAGGAGAGGTTCATATATGGAGGAACGTAATTTGCGCAATGATCTGAATATAGCGGGCATGAGCCAAACGGCAGGCGGGAATTTTCACCGGGTATCCATCGATGGCATGGCCAAAGTAAACGGTAACCTGGACTGTACCTCTTTGAATGTGAATGGAACAATGAAGATGCACGGAGCTTTGAGCTCAGAGAGTGCAACGATCAACGGTATGTGCACGCTGAACGGCCCCTTGGTTAGTTCTCGTGTTCGTGTGGATGGCTTGACAACCATTAACGGAGACCTCCGAAGCCCGGAGATCGAAGTTAACGGGAAGTGTACTGTACGCGGTCGGGTAGATGGGGAACGGATCGATATTGGTGGCGTGATTGATATTGAAGGCGACGTACAATGTGAGTCCCTGAACGTACAGGGCAATATTAAAATCAGTGGCTTTCTGAATGCGGGGACGGTAGAGATCAGGCTGCATACATCCTCTTCCGCCAAAGAGATCGGCGGGGAACGCATCGATATTCGTCGTAAGGAACAGACTGGTTTTTGGAAAAGTATTGGCCTGGGAGGCACACCTTCATTTAAGTCAGCCTTAATTGAGGGAGATGAAATCGTGCTGGAAGATACCGAGGCTGATATTGTTCGTGGCAGCAAGGTTCATATCGGTCGTGGCTGTAACATCAGGTTGGTCGAATATTCGGGTGAACTAGAGGTTGATCCAGACGCCAAGGTGGGCAGCAGTCAGCGGATTTAAGTTTTAGTTTAAGTTTTGACCTGGAGAGAAAGGGATTGATCGATTTGAATAACCATTTTGCTGGTTCATTGGCTAAAAAACACGATATTAGCATCATCGGCGACGGCAGTTCTTCTGGCGGTGTGTACGGCAAGGTCAAGGTAGTGGGGGATTCCTCATTTAACGATAATCTGATCTGTGATCAATTCAAATGCACTGGCACATCGGTCGTATACGGATCTCTGGAATCAACCGATATCAAAATTACAGGAACCCTTACCCTGAAAGAGCGGGCTGCTGCCGGCGACGAAGATCAGGAGGGCGATTTTGCCTCTAACCTGTATGCCAAAGCTGAACATATGAAAGTGGTAGGCGAGCTTCATGTAGCAGGCGATTGTCAGGTGGAGAATATGAAGTTGAATGGCCGTTTTACGATAACCGGTATGCTCAGTGCCGAACAAATGACACTCAAAATTATGGGGCCATCCGAGGTGAAGGAAATGGGCGGTTCCATCATTTCAGTGAAGAGTTCGCGGGGGAAACTGCTGGAGGGTTTGTTCACTGGTAACAAATCGATTCTCAAAGTGAACATGATCGAAGGCGACGAAATTGAACTTGAGAACACGGAGGCCGAGGTTGTACGAGGAGATAAAATAAAAATTGGCCCAGGCTGCCGGATTGGTACAGTAGAATACCGCTCTTCTCTGCAAATTCATCCACAATCGGAAGTTTTGGTGCAAAGCAATCGGTCCTTGGACTGATTATCCGCCGTAACTTTTCGGATATACTAATTCAGTCATATGAATCGGATGTGAATGGGAGAGATTGAGTAGAATGGCTACACGTAGAAATAATATTGGATTGGTGCTGGCAGGGTTACTGCTGAGCATACTGATGGCTTCGATGGATAATACCATCGTGGCAACAGCTATGGGCGACATTGTCGGGAAGTTGGGTGGACTCGACAAGTTCGTCTGGGTGACTTCCGCCTACATGGTGGCCGAGATGGCGGGTATGCCAATCTTCGGTAAGTTATCCGACATGTACGGACGAAAGAAGTTTTTTGTTTTCGGAATACTGGTATTTATGCTCGGATCTGCGTTATGTGGAACGGCAACATCAATCGTTGAGCTGACGATGTACAGAGCTATTCAGGGTATTGGTGCAGGTGCATTGGTGCCGATTGCCTTTACGATCATGTTTGATGTGGTCGCACCGGAATCACGGGGGAAATTGGGCGGTTTGTTCGGAGCCGTGTTTGGTTTATCGAGCGTATTTGGTCCGCTGCTGGGTGCTTACATTACAGAGTATGCGACATGGGAATGGGTATTTTATATTAACCTGCCGCTTGGTCTGATTGCGTTTGTGTTTATTGCATTTTTCTACAAAGAATCTCATCAGCATCAATCCCAACAGATTGACTGGCTCGGTGCAATCACACTGATTGGTGCGGTAGTCTGTCTCATCTTCGGGCTTGAACTGGGTGGCAAAACGTATGCCTGGGGTTCATGGCAGATCCTCGGTTTGTTTACCGGATTCGTTGTGCTTGCGCTGCTTTTCCTGTTTGCAGAAACGAGAGCCAAGGAACCCATCATCTCCTTCGGCATGTTCCGCAACCGGGTGTACTGGTCCAGTAACGTTATTGGCATGTTCAGTGGTGCGGCGTTTATTACCGCATCCGTTTACATTCCAATCTTCATCCAGGGGGTACTCGGTGGCAAAGCGACCAACTCTGGTCTCGTGTTATTGCCTATGATGCTGGGGTCTGTTGTGACGGCTTCCATGGGTGGCGTACTGATGACCAAAATCAAGTATCGCAACATTATGATTCCTACGCTGGCCTTGCTGGTAGTTGGTCTTGGATTGCTGACAACGCTGGATGAAACTTCATCTCTATGGACCATACGTATATTCATGGTGATGATTGGTCTCGGTGTTGGAGCGTCGTTCTCGGTACTTAGCAATGCAGCCATGAACGCGTTTGAACCGCAAAGACGCGGAGCGGCAAGCTCTACACTTAACTTCCTACGTTCACTTGGGATGACGATGGGTATTACGATCTTTGGTATCGTGCAGAGCCAGGTATTTACGCGCAAAATGAATGATGCCCTCGCCGGATCAGCGGCGGAAGCGGGTGGCGCTGGTGCTCCTGCAGCAGGCGGCGTGCCTCAGGGAGTGAATCTGAGCGATCCACATGCGTTGCTGTCGCCAGAGCTGAGAAAGGCGATTCCGCCTCAGGTGCTGGATGCCATTACGCACGCGTTGTCTTCATCTATCGTGCAGCTCTTTGCCTGGGCTGCGATCCCGGCTGCACTCGCGTTGATTGCTGCTTTCTTCATGGGTAATGAGAAGATGGTTATCGGCGAGGAGCAGAAAGAGTACACAGGCGGACATTAGATGTTTCAGTCTAATCAAACCTAATATGTATCTGTACAACAAACCAAAGACACATCTCTCGAGGGTCCCATAATGGGAAACGGGAGATGTGTCTTTTTCTATCTGTTATTACTTGCTGAGTTGAGCCTATCCAAGTGTACGCAAGTGAAATGAAGATTAAGGCTGCTTCGTGTCGCTGATGCCATCCTCTACAACAGAAGGCTCCCTGGGATCAGGTAAGTTAGTATGACCAGAGCGGGCAATCAGGCGATTCTGTGCTTTGTACGTGTCACGTGTAATGGTCTTGGATTCGACAATTTTGCCATCCACCTTTTTGGTGCGCATCGTCTCTACAATATATCCGGGTTGACCGTTCTGGAGCACCTGCTGGGCACCCTCAGGCAGCACATTGCTCGATACATATTTCACGGGAGCACTTAATGTCTCAATTGTGCGGGATTCCAGTGCATAACTGACGTTCTCCGGGAAGGTGCCGAAAAATTTGACCGTTAAGCTTCCACCTTCCACTTTGGCATGAATGAGCAGAGACTTGCCGGTATTGTTTTTGAACCGAAAATTGATGGAACCTGAGGCAAACGTGGCATCCAGCCCCTTCGGCAAATATTTGACGGGCAGGGAGTGATTGCGGCGCTCTACAATGTCCAGTCCGGTCAACAGGGCTGCGTTGTAAACGGTGCTTGATACCTGACAGATACCACCACCAATGCCAGGAGTCAGCTGCCCATTCACGATTACCGGGGCTTCCCGAAAACCATAGTCTTCCTCGGCCTTCTTAATGACCTTCTCATAATCAAAAGTACCATTCGGCGGCAAAATCATGCCGTTAACGGCTTGTGCTGCTGCGCTGACGTTATGTATCCGGCCTGCGCTGCTGTTTCCGAGGCTAGTGGAGAACTGAATGATCTTCCGGTCAATTCCTTCTTGGCGCAGCGAATCGAGAGTCACTTCGGGCTGCAGCGTATACAACGGCAGCTGAATCAACAGCGGGTTGGGCTTCGCATCATGGTCCAGTGGAGCGAAATCCCGGTGCAGTTTAGCCTGCATCAGGCTCGCGAGTTCATCCCAGGCGATCCGGCGGACGCCTTTTTCCGGGATGTACTGGACCTTGTCACTTGCGGTAATGCGGCGAACGGCGTTCGCGGGTGTACCGAAGGTTTCCTTTTCCCAGGCAGGGGTAAGCTGCTCTTTCAGTGTTTTTGAATTATACGTCAGCTTCAGGGGCCATTCCTTGATGAAATGATATCGGGCATAAGCGCGCTCCCACAGATTGCCTTCATCCAGCTGCTGCACAGCTGTCCGGAAGTCGTCAGCACTGTAGCTTGCGCCTGTCTGGGCGGCGGTGAACGTCATTGCTTTGGGTGTAGAACCGTCAACCTCCAGGGTGATCGGCCACGCTTCCATTTGTTTCAATCGTTCATCCAGTCCCAGTAGAACTTCCTTGCGCTTCACGTCCTCAACCGACCACTCACCAACACGTACACCTTCTGGTAGGGTGGGTTGGTTCACGTACATATACAGCAATCCATAGGACGCGGAACCGATTAATAGGATGGAGAACAGTGCAATGACCATCAAATGTATTTTTTTCATATCCGTACGCTCCTTTGTACTTCTGTTGTTCCGCATTTCGTAACACTTTCCATATATATGATCCAATGATGGAAAACTTTCGGGTACTCAATAGGTAACAAATTTGTTACAATAAAATTCATATGAATCCATGCTTCACCATCGAAAAAAGGGCGAAATGGATTTTCCCTGATGAAATTCAGGTCTTTTTAAAGGAAATGCCGGGATTGTGTCGAAATGATAATGGCTAACTATGCAACGGGAAGTGATGATGTGATAGAAATGCAGGACGTGTGGAAGACCTACGCCAATGGTACCCACGCATTACAAGGGGTGTCGGTGAAGATTGACCGCAATGAATTTGTCTATATCGTCGGTCCGTCCGGCGCAGGCAAATCGACATTTATGAAATTGATGTACAGGGAAGAAGTTCCGACCAAAGGACAAATATCCATTAACGGATTTAATATCGGAAAGTTAAAGCCACGCAAAATTCCTTATGTACGCCGGAATATCGGCGTTGTGTTCCAGGATTTCAGGTTGCTGCCACGCATGACGGCATTTGAGAACGTGGCATTTGCCATGGAAGTTATTGAAGCACCGAAGCGCCACATCAAGAAACGAGTGATGGAAGTACTTGATCTGGTTGGATTGCGCAGCAAGGCGAATCGTGAACCTTCACAGTTGTCGGGTGGGGAACAGCAGCGTATTGCCATCGCACGTGCCATCGTGAACAATCCGTCTGTTATTATTGCGGACGAGCCTACGGGGAACCTTGATCCGGAGACGTCATGGGGCATTATGCAGCTGTTGGATGAAATTAATTTTCGCGGGACAACCATTGTTATGGCGACCCACAACAAGGATATCGTTAATACGATGCGTAAACGGGTTATTGCGATTGAACGGGGACAGATTGTACGGGATCAGATGAGAGGGGAATACGGTTATGAATTTTAGTACTCTCTTGCGCCATTTACGGGAGGGATTCAAAAACGTATTCCGCAACGGCTGGATGTCCGTGGCCTCCATCATGTCCATTATCGTGTCTCTGCTCATTCTGGGCGTGTTCATGCTGCTGGTGCTTAATGTGAATTCCATGGCCAACCAGGTGGACAGTCAGGTCGAGATCAGTACGTTTCTTGAGCTGAACGTGGATGAGAACCTGCGTAACACGCTGGAGCAGGAAATCAGTGCCATGCCTGAAGTCAGTGAAATTCGTTTTGTTTCCAAAGAAGAGGGACTCAAGGAGTTCCGTGAACGTCTCGGAGAAAGTGCAGACAATGTGCTAAGCGGTTTCGATGTGGATAACAATCCACTGCCGGAGACCATTGAAGTAGAGGTCATTGAACCGGAAACCGTCACTTTTGTGGCGCAAAAAATCGAAGCATTGAACGATAAACACCCGGAGAAGCCGATCATGAAAGTGAACTACGGCAAGGAAACGGTGGAAGTGTTGTTCAAATTTACGAAGCTTGTCCGGAATATCGGATTTATTTTTGTTGGGGGACTGGGGTTGATGTCCATGTTCCTGATCTCGAATACGATTCGCGTAACGATTCTGGCCCGGCGCCGGGAGATCGGTATTATGAAACTGGTTGGAGCAACCAACACGTTCATTCGCTGGCCTTTCTTTGTCGAAGGGGCATTGATTGGACTGATCGGTTCGGCGATTACGGTAGCGGTACTGTTCTTCGGTTACAGCCGCCTGATGGCTACGATCGGTCAGGATGTATTCATGCAGATGCTTAACCTGATTCCACTCGGTGATATTTGGCTGCTGTTTGGAACACTGTTGATCGGACTGGGTGTGCTGGTTGGTATTTTGGGAAGCACATTGTCCATCCGAAAGTCTCTTAACGTTTAATCCAAAAAGAATGGCAAAGCAGGTTCACAACTGAACGCTGTTTGACGATATGTAGTAAAGACGGAGTCTTTAGTGTAAGAAAGCAAAAGAACATGCTGTTCACCACCTGTGCAGGTTGCTTTCTTGTGAATTCATAGGATGGGGGATCACATTTTGAAAAAAACAGCTTCGCTGCTGGCCCTAACGTTATTGGCCAGTTTGACGCTTCAACCTTCTGACGGATATGCCAAGAGTAGCATTAGCGACATTGATCAGCAGATTCAGCAACTGGAGAGCAAGGCGGCTTCGGCCAAAAAGGAGCAGCAAAAGGCTGCCAGTAACAAAAAGGAAGCTCAACATTACAAGAACAAGACCAATGCTTACTTGAAAGTCGTCATGGAGCAGATCAATGTAGTTAGTGATGAGCTGGCAAACGTATCGTTGCAGATTGAAAATACGGAAGAGGATCTCCGGACAACGAAAAAAGATCTGCAGGCCGCAGAAGAACGTATCGTTGCAAGAGAAAAATTACTTGAATCGCGTGTAAGGCTGATGTATACAGACGGTGCCGTTTCTTATCTCGATGTGTTGCTAACTTCTACAAGCTTCTCTGATTTTCTGACTCGTGCCGATTCACTGAAAACGATTGTGGATCAGGACCAGCACTTGCTGGATGAACACAAAAAGGACAAGCAGCTCGTCGTGGACAAAAAAGCAGAACTCGATGTGCAATATGCAGAAGCCAAGAGTCTGTATGCACAGAAGAAACAGCGCAAGTCCCAGTTGAATGAGAAGGAGCAGGAGAAGCAGGTGCTTCTCGCTTCCTATGATGCTAAAATTGAAGAGTCGGAAGAGCTGACGCAAGAGCAGGAAGATGTATTGATGCAGATTGCCAGCAAACGTTCGGCCCTTCTGCAAGAGAAAAATAAATTGCGTGAGCAGCAAGCGGCGGCGGCTGCCAAAGCAAAAGCAGCAGCAGCTGCCCGTGCCGCGGCTGCTGCGAAGGCACCGACCAAGGTCAGCTCCAACAGCAGTAGCAGTACTTCATACTCAAGTGGTAACGGCATCTTTGGCATGCCAGTATCAGGTGCGCGTGTATCTTCCGGTTTTGGACCTCGTATTCACCCGATCACGGGTGAAGTGGGTAAATTGCACGCAGGTGTAGACTTTGCTGTTGCTCAAGGAACGTCCGTTCATGCCGCTTCTGGCGGGATCGTCATCATGGCTGAATGGTATAGCGGGTATGGTTACACCGTCATTGTTGACCATGGAGGCGGATTATGGACGCTATACGGTCATTTACGTGAAGGCGGATTTAAGGTTAGCAAGGGTGACACGGTAAGCCGTGGCGACATTATTGCTGAATCAGGCAATACAGGCAACTCCACTGGACCGCATTTGCATTTTGAAGTACGTGATAATGGAACAGCAGTGAATCCATTCAACTATTTGTAGTTTTTAGCCAACAGTTGGAATGGAACAAACATATTCCGTACAAGCTAGGCATATACTAAGCTGGCATGTTCAGGGAATGATTCACAGAACAATTGAATTTGACACGCTTCAATACTAAAGGCGGTGACAAACGGATGATGAAGAAAAGATCGGCCCTGCTGCTTGTCATTGTAGCCCTTCTCGGAGGCAGCCTGCTTACGCTGGTGCTGATGAGCTCTCCTGGCCTGGCACAGACGACACCTGGCGAAGGATTGCTCGCCAGCGTTACTGGCAGTTCGCAGCAGAAGAACGATTTGAAGAAGATTGAAACCGCGATGGATTTGATCTCAAGCAACTATTATAAAGACGTGGATCGAACCAAACTGATTGATGGTGCGATCAACGGCATGATGGAATCTCTTGGTGATCCGTACTCCAACTATATGGGACAGGAAACAGCAGCCCAGTTCGAGGAGTCGATTGAAGGTTCGTTTACCGGAATCGGCGCAGAGGTATCCTCACAGGATGGAAATGTGGTAGTGGTATCACCGATCAAAGGATCGCCTGCCGAGAAAGCGGGTATTCGCGCGAAAGACATGATCATGTCCGTGAATGGTGAATCCCTGCAAGGATTGGAACTGAACAAAGCCGTTAATAAAATCAGAGGTCCAAAAGGCAGTGAAGCGAAGGTACAGGTTAAACGTGCCGGATCTTCCGAGCTGATTGAATTTGTCATTGTGCGTGATGACATTGATCTGGAGACGGTGTACGCCCACATGGAGGATAATGGTGTTGGTGTGATTACAATCACCCAATTCTCGCTGAACACAGGAGATCGCTTTAAGGAAGAACTGGCGAAGCTGGAGAAGCAGAACATGAAGGGCTTGATCATTGATGTTCGTAATGACCCGGGTGGTGTTTTGCAGGTCGTTATTGATATTGCAGAGCAATTTGTTCCGAAAGGCAAAGTTATTGTTCAAGTCGAAGACAAGAACGGTAAAAAGGAACAAAGCAAATCGAACGGATCAGGTAAATCGTACCCCATTACGGTATTGATGAACAAGGGGAGCGCGAGTGCGTCGGAAATTTTGGCTGGTGCATTGCAACAGTCGGCAGGCGCAACGCTGGTTGGAGAAAACTCCTTTGGTAAAGGAACCGTACAGACGAGTTATGACAAACAGATGGGTGATGGCAGCTTGCTGAAAATCACCATCGCGAAATGGCTGACTCCGAACGGAGACTGGATTCATGAAAAAGGTATTAAACCGGATATCGCTGTGAACCAGCCGGATTACTTCTCGGTGGCACCAATCAACAAAGAAAAATTACCTTTGAAATACGACAGCAATAGCACGGATGTGAAAAGTGCGCAGACGATGCTGAGAGGACTTGACTTTAAGCCGGATCGTGTGGACGGATACTATGACCAGAAGACAGAAGAAGCGGTCAAAGCATTCCAGAAACAAAAAGGCATTCAGGCAACTGGCCAGATTGATGAGAAAACCGCGGAATCACTGGAAGCGGCTCTGATTGAACGCATTGCCAATCCTCAATATGATGCACAGCTGAAGCGCGCGATCGAAAATGTCTCAAAGGATATTTCGTCCGCAGTGTCGAAGCCATAAAGAAGGCTGATTTTCAGCCTTCTTTTTTTCTGAACCGGCTGAAGGAGAGGGGTGACCGTCCACAATGGAATGGGCTTGGCCATGGTTGACCACATTAGGAGAAGCATTGTTGCAGTTGTTTATTCAGCCGTTTTATTATATTGCGGTAATCTTGATTGCTCTCGTTTATCATCGTCAACTCTTACAGGAACGTAAATTGTTCCACGTTCGTCTGCAAAGCTCGATAACACAGACCATTCGTGCAGTACTTGGAGGTATTGTGATTGGTGTAATGGTCTCAATCGTGTCGCTGTTTCTTGGGGCACATCTTACACTGAGCAGCCTGATCTGTATTTGGGCAGCTACGTTATTCCTGGCATTATTCCGTATCCGATACTTATGTTTTGCTTATGCAGCAGGTTTGCTTGGCGTGTTGCAGTTTGGCTTAAATATGGCTTCGGGCTGGCACCCGGCAGGATGGATAGGAAGTGTCACAGAAGCATTACGTGCGCTGGATATGCCTGCACTGCTTGTGCTCGCAGCTGTATTACATATCGGTGAAGCACTGATGGTACGCATGCAAGGGGTATCGATGGCATCGCCTTTGCTCTTCGAAGGTAAACGAGGCAAGCTCGTTGGAGGATACCAGTTGCAGCATTTCTGGCCAATTCCGTTACTGATTCTTGTTCCAGTTACGGGCGGGGCCGAATTGCCATGGACCGCTTGGATCAGCGGAGGGAATGGCTACATGCTGGTTGCGCTGCCGATTATGCTGGGATTTGGAGAAGTTACGCAAAGTATGCTCCCGGGGAAAAAGGTCCAGATTTCCGCAAAACGATTGCTGCTATATGGGACAGGGCTGCTTGTACTCAGCCTCCTGGCTGCGTGGTGGTCTCCACTCATGGTTGTCGCAGCATTGGCTGCTTTCATTGGGCATGAGTTCCTGGTGTGGTACAGCGGCTTTGAGGAGCAAAACCGCAGCCCGCTGTTTGTACACCCTGAGCACGGCTTGAAGGTGCTGGGCGTCATTCCTGATAGTCCTGCGGAAGAGCTGGGGATAGAAGCTGGGGAGACCTTGTACAAGGTGAATGGCGTATTGGTGCATTCGCCTGAGCAGTTACATCGCGCTTTGCGTATGAATCCGGCTTTTTGTAAGCTGGAGGTACGTAATCATCAGGGTGAGAGCAAGTTCATGCAACGGGCGATCTATGAAGGTGAGCATCATCAGCTCGGGGTGCTCATGGCCCCGGACAATCATGAAGCCTGGGCGCTCCGCTTGCGTCCGTTAACGCTGTTTCATATCGTAAGTCTTAAGTTGTTCGCACGACGTCGGAAAGATCAGCTAGATGTTGAGGCTCCACTGGCATTGCCACCCGCCCCGGCGGGGGAGCAAAGATCTGTAGAGATGTAATGACGAAAGGGTATTTCCTCCGCCTAATTAGGCGAGGGAAATACCCTTTTTGCTACTTTTTTAACATGAAAATAGCGATTTGAGTCCGATCACGCAAACTAAGCTTGCCAAGAATATCGGTAACATAGTTTTTGACCGTGCCCTCACTCAAGAATAGTTTTGCGGCAATTTCTTTATTGGACAGCCCTTCTGATATAGCCTCTGCAACAGCCATTTCCATACGGGTTAGCCCGTAAGAGTCAATGGGTTCGTGTATCTGAGGCGCTGCAGCAGGACGGAGTAGACTCGCGAGCTTACGAGCAATATCGGGATGAATCAACATGTCCCCGTTATGTATAGTCTTGATGCCCTGAATGATCCGGTCAGGGGGCACGTTTTTGAGCAAATAACCGCTTGCTCCGTTTTGCAAAGCCTGGATGATGTACTCATCATCGTCAAACGTGGTAAGCATCAGTACACGCACGTCAGGGAAGTTTGCCTTAATGATTCGGGTGCCTTCAACTCCGTCACAATCTGGCATGCGAATATCCATAAGTACAACGTCGGCAATTGTCCCTGACTCCAACAGTTCCAAAGCTTCTCGTCCGTTTGAAGCTGTACCTGTAATGTTAATACCAGGATCGAGTCCGAGAAGGACTTTGAGACTTTCACGGATAAAGGAATCATCATCCGCAAGCATCAGCCGAATGGACTGAGGTTGGACAGAATGGCTCGAGTTATTTATTTCATTCAGGTCAGACATGAGCAAATCACTTCCTTTTTCAGATCAGTTCAGCTTTGTTCGTCATGGGCAGGCGTGTAATCACCGTATAGGGATAGTCCGACTTGATCTCCAGTTTCCCACCAACCAATTGTGTGCGTAGGCGCATTCCTTCAAGTCCCATGCCGAGTCCTGTAGACTCTGCCTTTAAGTCCGGTTTAGCACGAGATCCTTCATGTCTTCCTTTCGTTTGTTCGTTGGTGGAAAGGGTGTGAATCTTCCCATCGTTGCTGATGGACATACAGATCTCTCTTTCCCCAAATTCCAGTTCCACACTAATCGTAGTGGCATTACCATGACGGAGTGCATTGGTCACGGCCTCTTTGGCATTTTTGTACAAGACAATCTGCATACTGGGATAAAGTACATGTGAATGCCCACGCACTTTGTAACTCGTCTTCACACCCGTTTCCCTTCCAACGTCTTCAAGCAGACGATCTAATGCGTAGGCATCGGATATATAAGAGTCAGGCCGCAACTTGTGAAGCGTGGTCCGCATGTCATCCATACTGGCGGCCAATTGATCCCGAATCTGTCTCACCATTTCCGTGCCCTGTTCTGGATGTATAGGGAGGGTGAGGAGGGCTGCCTCAGACATCATTTTGGTGCGAATCAGGCGATGACCAATATCATCATGAAGCTGCCGGGATATCCGGGTACGTTCCTCAACCTGTGCCGCTCCTTCAAGCTGCTTCGTGAATTGCAGCAATTGTTCGCGTGTCTCCTGAAGCTCGTAATGTTTACTTCGCAGCTCATCGTACACCTGTTCAAGCTGCCCACGGCTGTTCGCGCTTTTAGACCCCTGCCATGAGAGTGTTGCGGTGATGAGCAGGAGCAAGTTACCTGCAACCCGAGCCATTGTCTCTTGGGTGAAGCTAAAAGGAATGGCTGTATTTGTGTGAAATGTAAGCCATGCATGAAGCTCCTGTGGTGGGGCGTAATACCAATGTAGCGCAATATTGCTGGCGATAAGCTGAATGGCGAGCATTAACCAACGCTGGGTCCTGTCCAGTCTGTACATATATACATAAAGCGCAGATAAGGAGAGGAAAAACATAAATGGGCCGTATAGAGCGATCAACCAGCAGCTGAAGAGGATTTCGGCTGCGAGAAGAAAACTCTGCATACCTGAACGGGTGAAGTCTTTCCACACCGCGAGTCCTAGCGCAATGATAATATACAGAGTATAGCGATCTTCTTGTTCCTGTGGTAGCACCAGAATGTACAGGACCGCGGGAACTATGAGTAAACCGTATTGCAGCAACCGCATCGGCATATGTCAGAGACATCCTTTATTTTTAGAAGTGAAGGTATACCTTCCGGTAATGTATGTCGATTATATCATAGGCAGTTTTCCCAACCGAAGATGACTTAAGTCACCTTTGTTTCATGACCTTTCGTACCTTCGCAGAAGTTCACAATTCGTTACAATACAAATATAAAATCCAGTCGCAGGAGCAGGGGATAGCTGGACGGAAGAGGAGTGTATAATCTATGGCTATGCTTGAAGTGGATCATGTGGTGAAACGATACGGTAGCAAGCTGTCAGTGGATCATTTGAATCTGAGTGTAGGTAAAGGTGAAATTTTTGGATTGCTTGGACCCAATGGAGCAGGGAAAAGTACCACCATTAGCATGATTGCCGGTCTTTTAAATATGGATCAGGGTGAAATTCGGTTGGATGGCATATCGGTTAGGGAACGGCCGCTTGAGGTGAAACGCAAAATCGGGCTGGTACCACAGGATCTGGCTTTATACGAAACGATGACCGCTGCGGAGAATGTAACTTTTTTTGCCAGACTATATGGACTCCGTGGAAAAATGCTGAAAGAAAGAGTGCAGGAATCTCTTGAATTTGTAGGTTTGCAGGACAAAGCGAAGGATGCCCCGTCCACTTTCTCCGGTGGTATGAAACGTAGGCTGAACATTGCGTGTGCCATTATGCATCGACCGGATTTAATCATTATGGATGAACCAACAGTGGGCATTGACCCGCAATCGCGGAATCATATTTTGGAGTCGGTCCGTACGCTTAATCAGATGGGGTCAACCATCATTTATACAAGTCATTATATGGAGGAAGTTGCTGCAATCAGTCACCGGGTAGCGATTATGGATCAGGGACATATCATTGCCTGCGGCACCGAAGCAGAGCTGAGAGAACGAGTTGCATCTGAGGAAAAAATAGTGCTCACCACTTTGGGCATTGGTCCCGATGTTGTGGAGGAGTTAAAGCTTCACCCCCGTGTGCGGGCGGTAGACGTATCAGACGATACATTGATCGTTACGCTGCCTTCTGCGCAGCAGGATCTACAGGATATGCTCTTCATTTGCAGCAAACATGAAATCTCCATTCAATCGCTCAAGGTTGAAGAGCCTGATCTGGAAACGCTCTTCCTCAATCTGACCGGACGTACGCTTCGGGACTAGGAGGAGCTCAGATGAACATATGGCATATTTGCATCTTTGAGTTAAGACGGATTCTGAAAATTCGCTCCGTTCTGCTGAATCTGTTTATTCTACCGCTGCTGCTCATCTTTATATTGGGTACTGCACTTTCCAGTACAATGGGTACGGTAAAAGAAGCCATTCCTGACCCGGTGAGAGTAGGGATCATTCAAACAGAAGAGAATTCCGGTTCGGGAGCGATCAGTAAAGCTTTAAATGCATTTGTGACATCCCCGGCGGTAGCCGACATGATGAAGGTACAGAGCATACCTACGGAAGAAGAGGCTGTAAGTGCAATGCGAGGTGGTGATTTGGATTTTGCCGTAATCGTCCCATCAGATCTGGAGGAGCAGATCATGAAAGGGGAAGAGGCAAGGTTACAATGGATACTGGGGAAAGACGGAACACTCAATGTTATAGGTGAAACTTTGTTTACGCGGTTCACGGATGAACTGAACAGACAGGTCGCTGTGGCGAAAGTGTTAGGTCCTGATGCAGCAGCTGCAATGGCTGAGCATTCGCAGACCCATAGTGCGAGCTCTTCATATATAGCCGTCAGCAGTCCCGGAGAAGTGGGCACCTCTTATAGTGCTTCACAATATTATGCGGCTTCCATGCTCGCCATGTTCATGCTTTACTCAGGCATGACAACTAGCAACAGTCTGTTTGGTGAGAGAGACAAAAAAACGCTAACTCGCTTACAGGCAGCTCCAATCGGCAATGGGGTCATTTTTGCAGGGAAAATTGCAGGCAACAGCCTGATTGCTTTCTCGCAGGCCATCATCATCGTATTGATGACACATTGGTTATATGGTGTGAACTGGGGCACACATCCCTGGCTGATTGTTCTGATCTGTGTGCTAATTACGCTGGCTTCCATGACTCTCGGTGTGATCGTTGCCCTACTTTTCAAGAATGCCGCATCCGCAAGCGCCGCTCTTCAAGGCATCATTATTGCCATGACGTTTATTAGCGGTGGATTTACACCCATTGCCGTTGGTTTTGTACAGCGAATAAGCGAATTTACGGTGAATCACTGGGCTCTGCAAAGTTTTCTGCGAATGATGCTGAACGCTCCCGTAAGTGAGATTATGTATAGCATCATGATGCTTGGTGCGGTATGTACGGTAATGGTGGCGGCAACGGGACTGATCTATAGAAAGGCGGGATATCGGTATGAATAGCCTCAATATTGCCTGGCTGATGATCAGGCGCACGATATTGCGCAAACGCGGCTTTATCACGTTTTTTCTTCTTCCTTGCCTTGTCGTCACAGGAACAATTGCGCTGTTTGGGAGCGAGGAGGGAACGCGTGCGGTCATTCCTTATGTAAACGAGGATCAGGGTGCAGCAGGAGCATGGATCTTGAATGAGCTTGGCCGCAAAGAGGAATATCTGCTCAAACCCATGAAAACCCTTGCTGAAGTTAATGAAGCCATCGCGCAGCAAACGGGGAGTTCAGGACTCGTTATCCCGGCGCATTACACGGACGATCTACTGCAAGACAAACAGCCTGAAGTCCAACTGGTAGAACTTCGTGTCAGAGAAAGCTCTTATACGCTGAGAGCTGCGGTTGAAGGTTTGGCGGCGGGATTGAATCAATCTGCTTCGGCAGTACTGGCAGCAACAGATGCGGCATCGGGTGAGATTCCTGATCCAGCTCTGGCAGAAGCAAAATTGAAAGAGTTGTTACTTGAACTTGGCAAACATCAAATTTCGGGTGAAGCAACGGAGCTTCAGATGTATCCCAAACCGGGTCTGAACAATGTCACAGGTTTTACGATCATGTTCATGATGGGGCTGCTGACCAGTACAGTTGCTGTTATTATGGAAGACCGCAGGCAGCGGACGATGGCAAGAGTCTACACGGCGCCAGTCCGGGCTTATGAAATTGCACTGGGCAATTTTTTTGGGAGTTTTGCAATCGGTTTGATCCAAATTGTTTTGGTGCTGGGGATTAGCAGATGGGTGCTTCATTATGATGCGGGGATCCCATTTGGCATTCACCTTCTCATTCTGGCCGCATTTATGCTGGTCTCCATGGGGATTGCAAGTACGGTTGCCGGCTTGATTCGTGAATCGAAAAATGCAACCATGCTGAATTCACTGATTATTACACCGACGTGTATGATTGGTGGCTGCTTCTGGCCGCTGTCGATCATGCCGGATTATATGCAAAAACTCGCCAATTTTGTTCCGCAGAAATGGGCGATTCAAGCGGTGGAAACGATCTCTGCAGGTGGTACGTTGTCGGATATTACACTGCCGCTGCTGATATTATTTGGCATGGCAGCCATTTTGCTGACGGTGGGTTCTGCGATTCTTCGTCCCAGCCAGCCGGGGGTGAATGCATAACTTACAGGAGTAACGCTTAATAAATGAGCCGGATGCACAATTATGCATCCGGCTTTTTGAGCTGCCATAAGGCATGGAGCGTGCCGATTTCTGTTTCGTGTAATTGCTGGGGAAGAATCAGTGAAGTTATACCTATGTCCTGGTGCTACTCATATGTGATAAATTGATCGTTAGAACTATAGAAAGATTGAGATTTCAAAGATTGGCCTAACATGCCATCACATAACAACAAGGCATGTGGATTTATTCTATGCATGATTAGATTGTAATTAGAAAGAAGGTATACGTTAATGACAATTATTGGTATTGATTTGGGGACAACGAACAGCCTTGTATCTTGCTGGATGAATGGAGAATCGGTTATTATTCCGAATGCCCTGGGTAATCGTTTGACGCCTTCAGTTGTCAGCGTGGATGACAATGGAGAGGTACTGGTAGGAGAAGTGGCCAAGGAGCGAATGATCACGCATCCTGAGCGTACAGCATCCGTTTTCAAAAGATACATGGGTACTGGAAGAACCTTTAGTTTGGGTACATATCGATTTTTACCGGAGGAACTTTCGGCGTTTGTTTTGAAATCACTCAAAGCGGATGCAGAAGCTTTTCTGGGAGAAGTAGTGACAGAAGCTGTCATCAGCGTGCCAGCATATTTCAATGATGCTCAACGAAAGGCAACTCAGCGTGCAGGTGAGCTTGCCGGCATTAAGGTGGAACGCCTTCTTAGTGAACCGACTGCGGCAGCCATTGCTTATGGTTTGCATCAACAGCAATCTGAAACCAAGTTTTTGGTATTTGATCTGGGTGGAGGTACATTTGATGTATCCGTCTTGGAGCTGTTTGATCAGATTATGGAAGTAAAATCGGTTGCTGGGGATAACTTTCTGGGTGGTGAAGATTTCACACGTCTGCTCGCGGATTTGTTTGCGTTGGAGCATCAGATTCAGCAAGATACCTTGTCAGCCAAAGAGCAGTCGGCATTATGGAAGCAGGCAGAGTTGTGTAAGCGGGCATTAAGCGATGGACGTGAGGGTGCAATGTCCCTGACTTTTGAAAAAGGGTTGAAAGAGTTTGGTATAGATCGTTCCAGTTTCGATCAGGCGGCGAAGCCATTGCTGGCACGTCTGCAAAAACCGGTTGAACGGGCACTGCGTGATGCTTCAGTTAAACTAAGTGAATTGGATGCAGTAATCCTCGTGGGAGGAGCTACTCGCATGCCACTTATTTATTCATTTACTGGCAAGCTGTTTGGTAGATTGCCTGCCAATCACTTGCATCCCGATGAAGCTGTTGCGCTAGGTGTCGGCATTCAGGCGGCAATGAAATCGCGCCATGAAGATTTACAGGAAGTCATCCTGACGGATGTATGTCCATATACATTGGGGACTTCGGTTTCCGTATCACTCGGAAATGGACGATACGAATCCGGGATGTTTTCCCCAATTATCGAACGAAATACAGTGATTCCGGTCAGTAGAGTGGAACGTTACTACACGATAGACGATAATCAGACCTCTCTTACTGCGGACATTTACCAAGGTGAGAGCCGCGTGGCCAAAAACAACGTGAAGCTTGGGGATCTGGCCATCTCAATACCTCCAGCTCCTGGAGGAGAGCAAGCTGTGGATATCCGGTTCACGTATGACATTAACGGCATCCTTGAAGTGGAAGTCACAGCGGTTGGAACGGGAGAGAAGAAGGTAGCGATCATTCAGGCGAAGGAAACTGAGTTGTCCAAGGAGGAGATTATCGAACGTTTCAAAGCGTTGGAGGCTATCAAGATTCATCCCCGGGAACGGATGGAGAATCGCTTGCTTTTGGCTCGGGGAGAACGAATGTATGAAGAATCGCTGTCTGAGCATCGGGAAATCATCGCCAAGGCCATGCTTGGATATGAAGAGACCCTTAAACGTCAGGATGACAAGGAAATCAAGAAAGAAGCTGAGAAGTTGAAGGAAGTGCTGGATCAAATCGAAAAAGTTTGGGGGTGATTCGTGAATGGACTTCTGGGCGCGATTAGAACTCGAGCCGACGCAGGATGTGAGGGTTATCAAACGAGCTTATGCCAAGCAACTTCGGATGACTCATCCGGAAGATGATCCGGACGGTTTTCAGTTACTTCGATCCGCTTATGAACAAGCACTCAAGGCTGCTAAAGAGCTTGAGAAAGAGGGCTTTCTGTTAAGTGATCGAGATCAGATTGAACTGAGACCCGTGCATAGGCAGGAAATAAGACATGATGAGGATAGACAAACTGAACAACTAAATAACTTGGATCGGGAGACTTTGATCGAAGTTGATGCCAAGCATGATATTGAAAATCAGGAATGGTTGCAGGAGAATGAGGCTGATGTTAAACCAGTGTATCCCTCCATAGAACAAGAGCACTGGGTGCCTCCGTCTTGGATTGAAGTCTCTGCTCCTGCAGAAGATCTAAGTGCTACTGTTTTACCGCTGAATAGAGCGAATTGGGTATCTCCATCGTGGATGGAGGCATTATCGCTTGAAGGTTCCAGAGACCTGAGCGATTCAGTGTTGCTGCTGGCTCAGGCACGAGGTATTCTGGAGGATATTTTTAGGCGCCCAGAAATCACTGTTTGGGAAGAATGGACACAGAGAGAGGAGCTATGGCGGCTCGATGTGAAATATCACACCGGAACTGAATTGCTGCAGATTCTGGTGGAATATCCTTATATGCCGAAAGCAATCTGGCGCATATTAAATGAATTCTTCGGATGGACGGAGCGTCAGGATGAATTAAGAGCGTTGTTATCGGATGAAATTGCTGATCGTCCTACTCTAGAGCTGGAACGTGCTTGGGAATTGCGTTACGACACGTTTGATCCTGAACAAGAAGTGGATTATGAAACGTTCATACGGTACCGGGATACTGTATTTCAAAGGATGTTACAGGGGGAGTGGAGACAAGTCAGTCCCCATATTGACGCTGCGATGGAGTTATATGCAGACGATCCCGATATGCTTCTGTTGGCAGGCAAATTTCGTCTGTGGAATCGAGAGGAAATGGCTGCAGAGATGTTGTTTGAACGACTGATTGAACTGGTTCCTGAATCTATAGACGGATTGCTTCACCGTGCAAGATTGTTGGAAAATGCGGGACATCTTGAGCTGTCCGTCAATTTGTACAATAAGATTCTGGAGCTTCATCCCAATCATCTGGATGCCTTAAATGGACTTGCGAGATATCATCAACATCACGGAGATGACGCCAAGGCAATCCATCTATTGCAACGGATTGTCTCCATTCATCCGTTTGATTTTGAAGCACAGATTGCTTTGATAGAATTAAATCTGGCTTTAGTTGAGGCGCAGAAGAAAACGGCAGAGGATGAGAAGGATTGGAGTGCTCGCAAAGAGCTTCAACGTCTGGTTGCCCTAAGTTATGTCGAAATGGATGAAGATGAACAGCTTCTTCGATATATGGCCGAAATTCACATGGCGGATAAGCTCGATGAAGGTTTATATGTATTGTGGGCGCAGGCATGCATTCGGATGGAGAAAAATGAGGAAGCGCTGGAGATCCTAAAAAATGCGGAAATGGCAGCAATCGAAGCGGAAGGCGATATTTTTGCAATCCTTTTTGAACGCGGTCAGTTGCATCTCGAAATGGGAAACAGCCCAGAGGCAATACTTGATCTGGATAAATCGACCCAGTTGAATCCTTCCCATGCAGGGGCGTGGCACTCTCTTGCGATTGCACATCATCGCCAGGAACAAAACATGAAATGTATTTATTTTTCAGATAAGGCCATTGAACTTGATCCTCACGTATATGCATACCGATCATTAAGGGCATTTTGTTACTATATTAACGGAAGATATGAAGAAGCGTTGGTTGACTATGAGCATGTTACACTTGATGATTCGGATCACACGATGGACTGGTTTCGCAAGGGCTTCTCACATCTGAAAAGGCAGCAATATGCCGAAGCGCTCCAATCACTTAAAGTATCACAAACATTTGGGTGCTCTACAAACACACCCTATTATTTGGCGGTTGCTCATGCAAGATTGGGGGAGGGCGTTCAGGCGCTGGAGGAAGTTAGAACATTTCGCAGGGAAAATCCTGAAGATCCGGACGGTCCTCTGCTTGAAGGGGATATTTTGCGTGAGCAAGGAAGGGTTAACGAGGCACTGAATGTGTACAGGAATGGCCTGAACGAAAACCCCGGCACATATGAACTGATCAGAATGGTAATTGTTTGCGTCATGGAGTCCGATGTTCAAAAACGAGATGATATATTGAATCGGCTGGCTGAAGAGATGTCTAACTTCGATTCGATTCAGCTGTGGGGAATACTCTTCATAACACGCTATCATGTGGAAAGTCATTCTTGGGAGCGAGCCCTTTCTTGGGTTGAGGTTTATATAGACGGAGAACCATCAGAGAATATTGATCCTCATATTTGGTTGTACGCGGGGATTGCTGCTTACCGTATGGGGGATTTGAATCAGGCGCTGCTTGATCTCGACAAAGCGTATCGTGGAGGGCTTGAAGGTGATGTATGCAGTTACCTGAGCATGGTCTATTACGATATCGGAAATATGGATCGTGCGCGTATTTATGCCGAAAAAGCAGTTCGTGAACAGCCGGAACATCCAGACTACGTTCTGAGATGGGAAGCTATCGTTGCCCGTGCAGAACAGCGAGGACTTCCATTTTGGAGAAGATTGAGAAAATCAAAACCGGCGTATGAACTGTGGCCATCCAGGTTACCGCTTCAACATCTGATGCCTGATGACGTCGTGAGTTTACATTTTGTATAAGGAGGCACTGCGTTGAGAGGACACCATGCGACAGAATCCTCGTCTATACATCGTGTTACGGACAAAGAACTTTGGTTTCGTGGCATGGCTGCTATACTTAACGAAATCATCGATCTGGATATTAACAATGATTATGAGTATCATGCAGATGAAGAACAACGAGAAAAATTTTGCACCAAATTAGAGGAAAACTGGGAAATTCATGACAGGAAGAGTTTGATGTCTTCACTGGATTGGATTCGGAACGAAGGATATCGTATATCATTTGATGAGAAGCGGACTTTCTTGAGTACAATGTCTGAAAAGGATCAGGGGAATTATATGAACTCGCTGGATCCAGATACAGGGAAATATCACGAATATCTGGTGGTTAAAACATATATGCACAAATTACCAGCCGAAGGAGTTGCAGCGTGGGACTGGGGATGTTATGCGAACCTGTGTCGACAAAGCGCCCATGTGGGTTATATAACTGAAACTGAATCAGAACAGCTGGTTTTACAGGCGGCATTAGACGCACAATCCGCGTATACGTCCTGGAAGGCCTACACGGTGGCTTTTATGGCAGGGAGGCTATACTGGCTTGAAAAAACCGATGAATCGGTTGTAAAGCGGCAAATGAATTATCTACAGAATCTGTTTGTTCATCCAAACAGCATCTATAAAAAGATAGATTGGAATCTTTCGTTACAATAGCCTTCTGTTATGAAATTGATATTCATACGTTGGAAAAAGAAAAGCACGATCTTGCTCAGGTTCTGAGACAGATCGTGCTTCTTTTATAAAAATATGAAGTGATGAACTAATCCTGGATTGGAAATTACAGTTATTATGGCTGGAGTTGCCGCAACACGGTAATTTCTACACGGCGGTTCTTTTGCCGTCCAGCCGCCGTGGTATTGTCACTGGTTGGGCGGGTATCCGCGTATCCGGCATATTGAAAACCGTCAGGATCAAGCTTTTCTTTATCGAGAAAAAATCGCAATACAGACAGTGCACGTGCACCGGAAAGCTCCCAATTGTCTTTATAGGTAGCGTTTGCCCCGACAGGAACGTTGTCCGTATGTCCTTCAATGCTGACAACTGTGCTCAGGTCACGGAACAGGCTTGCCAATTTGCTTAGTGTGGGTGAAGCATCACTTTTGAGTGCAGCTTTTCCCTGATCAAACAGGAAGCGGTCACTGAGTGTGATAGAGATGCCTTGCGGCTTGTCTGCAACAAAAATCTGATTTTCCAGTTTATTGTCCTCAATATACTGGGTAATCACATTGAACAGATTTTGCAGCTCCTGCTCCTGTGATCTGAATTGCTCTTCCCGCTCCGTAAGTGGCTGATCTTCATCATCTGGCTTGCCTGTTTCGGAGTCGGAAGAGGATCCTTCGCCTTCTCCAGGGTCTTCGCCCTGAATCTGGGAAGGTGGATTTTTGGTAATGGCTTGTCCAGCTGTACCACCAATGCCTTCACCTTGATCAAGCAGGGAGTTGGATTGGTTGAAAGTATTTTGCAACGATTGAGTAACCACATCGTATTTGCCAGAATCCAGATTGCTCATGGCATACATGATCACAAAAAAGATCAGCAGCAGGGTAATGAGATCGGCATAGGTAATCATCCAGCGATCTCGATGATCTCCAGGTTCACGTTTTCCGCGCCGTTTACTGCGCCGACTCATCCAATCCCTCCTTCACTACAGGACGTGTGATCTGGCGGTGAGAGAGTGTGAAGGACTCCAGCCGTTTACGCACAAGCTGAGGGTTCTCCCCGTTCTGAATGGATAGTACGCCCTCGAGCAGCATTTCCATCGTCTGAATTTCGTCTGCTCCACGGGATTTGATTTTGGAAGCAATGGGTAAAAAAATAAGATTGGCACTGGCGACCCCGTAAAGGGTTGCGGTAAAAGCAACAGCAATGGCTGGTCCGAGTCCGGTAGGATCGGTCAGACTGCCAAGCACCTGAATAAGTCCCATCACGGTACCAATGATACCCATCGTTGGAGCATAACCGCCTGCTGATTCAAAAATTTTGGCATAACCTTCATATTTTTGTTCGACGGAATCAATTTCCATCTCCATGATCTGGCGAACAACATCCTGATCTGTGCCATCGACAACCATCTGAATACCATCTTGTAAAAATGGATGCGGATGGTCCATCACTTTTCGTTCCAGTGCAAGCACGCCTGAGCGGCGAGCAATTGAAGACATATTTACAAGTTCTTCAACCCACTGGCTTGAGTCATTGTTGTTACGCCCAAAGGCCATGCGGAGGGCAGCAGGAATCGTACGCAGCCGATGTGCAGGGAAACTGGCAACAACTGCGGCAATTGTTCCACCAAATACAATTAGAGCAGCGGTCTTTTGCATCAGACCGGATAATTGGCCACCTTCCCATAAAAAACCACTAATGACTGCGGCAATCCCGGCAATAATGCCGATAAGTGTCGCAATATCCATAAATTAACCCACTCCTATCTTTAGTTCGCGATTGCATCACTTGCACAGACGAGGTATAATTAAACGGGAACAAATATTCCTATTACTATAAGTTTTCCCATATGTAAATTCGGGGAACTTCGACAATATATAGTGACTATTATTTTAGACGATAGGGTGAGATACGGCAATGAGCGATATTATAATGAGCGACAAAACGTTCGAAATCGAGTCAGAGTTTTCTCCCCAAGGTGATCAGCCTGTAGCCATTGAAGAATTGGTGAAGGGTGTTCAGGAGGGGAAGAGATATCAGACGCTACTGGGTGCAACCGGTACGGGTAAGACGTTTACCATTGCACAGACGATTGCCAAGCTGCAACGTCCCACGCTGATTATTGCCCACAATAAAACGCTGGCAGCACAGCTTGCAAGTGAGTTCAAAGACTTTTTTCCAAATAATATGGTTGAGTATTTTGTCAGTTACTACGATTACTTTCAGCCAGAAGCCTATATTCCTTCCTCGGATACGTATATCGAGAAGGATTCAAGTATCAATGAAGAGATCGATAAATTGCGCCATGCGGCTACGAGTTCATTGTTCGAACGCAGAGATGTCATTATTGTAGCGAGTGTATCCTGCATCTATGGTTTGGGTTCGCCGCATTCGTATTCGAGCATGCTTCTGTCCCTGCGGGTAGGAATGGAGAAACCACGCAATCAGATTTTGTCTCGTCTGGTAGAGATTCAGTATCAGCGCAATGATATTAACTTTGTGCGTGGCACGTTCCGCGTTCGAGGGGACGTTATCGAAATTTTCCCGGCATCAAAGGGTGAACATGCGATTCGGGTGGAATTGTTCGGTGATGAGATTGAGAAAATTACGGAGATTGACGTGTTAACCGGAGAACTGGTTGGCGAACGTGAACATATCGCCATATTCCCGGCATCTCACTTTGTAACCCAAGAAGAGACGATGCGCGTCGCGCTGGTGAACATTGAGCGTGAACTGGAAGAGCGTCTTGAAGTGCTGAGAGAACAGGGGAAATTGCTGGAGGCTCAGCGACTGGAGCAACGTACACGTTACGATATCGAGATGATGAAGGAAGTCGGGTTCTGTTCAGGGATTGAGAACTATTCCGGACCACTGACGTTCCGTGAACGTGGCGATACACCTTACACACTGATGGACTATTTCCCGGATGACATGTTGATTGTGGTCGATGAGTCCCACGTGACGCTGCCACAGATCCGTGCAATGTATAACGGTGACCAAGCACGGAAGACTGTACTGGTTGACCACGGATTCCGTCTGCCATCTGCGTTGGATAACCGTCCGCTCAAATTCGAAGAGTTCGAAGAAAAGATGAATCAGATCATCTATGTATCCGCGACACCGGGTCCTTACGAAATAGAGCATACGGATACGATGGTACAACAGATCATTCGTCCAACCGGTCTGCTTGATCCAATTATTGAACTGCGCCCAACGAAGGGACAGATCGATGATCTGATCGGTGAGATTAACGACCGGATTGCGAAAGACGAGCGGGTCCTGATCACAACATTAACGAAGAAGATGTCCGAGGATTTAACAGATTATCTGAAGGAGATTGGAATCAAGGTACGTTATTTGCACTCCGAGATCAAGACGTTGGAGCGTATGGCGATCCTGCGTGATCTAAGGCTGGGTACGTTCCATGTGCTGATCGGAATCAACTTACTCCGGGAAGGTCTCGATCTTCCTGAAGTTTCTCTGGTAGCCATTTTGGATGCCGACAAAGAAGGCTTCCTGCGCTCGGAACGCTCACTGATCCAAACGATTGGTCGGGCAGCGCGGAACAGCGAAGGTAGAGTCATTCTGTATGGTGACAAAGTGACGGATTCCATGGATAAGGCGATTAAGGAAACAGAACGCCGTCGTGCAATCCAGATTGAATATAACGAAAAACATGGCATTACACCACAGACGATTCGTAAAAAAGTGCGTGATGTGATTGAAGCAACCAAAGTTGCCGAATCCAAGAAAGATTATCTTACAGGCGCTGCCGAGAAGATGTCGAAGAAGGAACGTCAGTCACTTATTCAGCGCCTAGAGGCAGAGATGAAAGACGCAGCCAAAAACCTGCAGTTTGAGCGTGCTGCTGAACTTCGTGATGCATTGCTGGAACTGCGCGCAGAATAGCTTATTAAGTAGACTGTAGAGATATAAGATAAAGGCACAGTTAATGAATGTGTCGCAGCAAGGATAGATCTGCAACAAGAGAACGGCCGGGTGGCCGTTCTCTTGTTGAGTCAGGAAATCAGTGATATCTACCGATAATTAGATATGTTGAAAACGTAAAATCAGGTCTATACTGATAGAAAAGTTGAAATTGGTTAAAAGGTTTATAGGGAAAACATTTGGAAGTCGTGTACCCGGGAGCCGAGCCGAAGGCAATGGCGACCTTCGCGAACGAGGCGAAGCCGTGAGCGTCCTCTCGTGGTAGAGCGGCCGTCCAAGAGACCGGCGATCAGCCGGGATCTTGGACGAAGCTGCGGGCACACGACAACCTTCACATAGCAAGACCCGACCATTCACCATTGCACCGCTTGTTTCGGGTGTCCAGAGGGCTGCGCCCTTTGGGGCCCTCCCTTGGAAGGGAGGGTTTGGGAGGGATTGAAAAGCCTTTAAAAAAGGTTGGAATTTCAACATTGAAAGGATGAAACCCATTGGCGAGCGAGAACATTGTCATCAAAGGCGCGCGAGCGCATAACCTCAAAAACATTGATATCACCATCCCGCGTGACCGTTTTGTTGTATTAACCGGTCTGAGTGGCTCAGGCAAGTCCTCGCTGGCTTTTGACACGATATATGCCGAAGGACAGCGACGTTACGTTGAATCATTATCGGCTTATGCACGGCAGTTTCTGGGGCAGATGGAGAAACCGGACGTTGATTCCATTGAAGGATTGTCTCCGGCCATCTCCATAGATCAGAAAACGACAAGTCGTAACCCGCGTTCTACCGTGGGAACCGTTACGGAAATCTATGATTACCTGCGTCTGTTGTTTGCACGTGTGGGACATCCTCATTGTCCGGATCATGGCGTGGAAATTAGCTCCCAGACCGTAGAACAAATGGTTGACCGCATCATGCAATATCCTGAGCGGACCCGATTGCAGATTCTGGCACCGATTGTCTCGGGACGCAAGGGTGAACACAAAAGTGTGTTTTCCGATATCTCCAAACAAGGTTTTGTCCGTGTTCGGGTGAACGGGGAATTACGTGATCTGTCCGAAGATATTCAATTGGAGAAGAACAAAAAGCATACGATTGAAGTTGTGGTTGACCGGATAGTAATCAAGGAAGATGTGCAATCACGTTTGGCCGATTCTATTGAGACTGCACTTAATCTGTCCGGTGGACAACTGCTGGTAGATATTATGGGTGAAGAAGAACTGCGTTTCAGTTCCAACTTTGCCTGCCCGGTGTGTGGATTCAGTATTGAAGAGCTTGCGCCGCGCATGTTTTCGTTCAACAGCCCATTTGGAGCCTGCCCGGATTGTGATGGATTAGGTGTCAAAATGATTGTTGACCCGGACCTGTTGTTACCGGATCGCAGCAAAACCATTGAAGAGGGTGCGTTTGATGCCTGGACAGGTGGTACATCCACCTATTATCCGCAGTTCCTCAAATCGGTATGCGAACACTTTAACATTCCGCAAAACGTACCTGTAGAAGACCTGCCTGCTGAACAAATGAACAAGCTTTTGCAGGGTACAGGTACGGAGAAAATTCGTTTCCGGTACGAGAATGATTTTGGACAACGGAAAGAAGCATTGGTTACCTTTGAAGGTATTGTGAATAATCTGGAGCGTCGTTACCGTGAGACAGCATCCGAAGGTATCCGTGAATTCATTGAAGGTTATATGAGTGCTAAGCCTTGTGGAACATGTAAAGGACAGCGACTGAAACGTGAAAGCCTTGCAGTTACGATTAACGATCACAACATGGCGTATGTGACAAGTTTGTCCATTGGAGAAGCTGGTCGTTTCTTCGACTCGCTGCAATTGAGTGAGAAAGAAGAAATAATCGCTAAACTTATTTTAAAAGAAATCAACAGCCGTCTCGGCTTCCTGGTAAACGTAGGACTGGATTACTTGACCCTGAGCCGTGCTGCAGGAACGTTGTCCGGTGGTGAAGCCCAGCGGATCAGACTGGCGACACAGATTGGTTCCAGCCTGATGGGCGTGCTGTATATTCTGGATGAGCCGAGTATCGGCCTGCATCAACGGGATAACGATCGTCTGATCTCCACACTCGCTCACATGCGGGATATCGGTAACACACTGATCGTGGTTGAACATGATGAGGATACGATGATGGCCGCCGATTATATTATCGATATTGGTCCGGGGGCAGGTATCCACGGTGGTACCATCATGTCTCAGGGCACACCGGAAGAAATCATGAATGACGAGAACTCGCTAACGGGTCAATATCTCAGTGGGCGCAAGTTTATTCCGGTACGTACCGAACGCCGTAGTGTCGGGGACCGCTGGTTGGAAGTACGTGGAGCGAAGGAAAATAACCTGAAAAACCTGAATGTAAAAATTCCAGTGGGTGTATTCACCGCAGTAACGGGTGTATCCGGCTCGGGTAAATCAACGCTAATTAATGAGATTTTGTATAAAACGCTGGCTCGTGATTTGAACCGCGCACGGGTACGCCCTGGTCAGCACAAAGAGATTCGGGGTCTGGAACATATCGATAAAGTTATTGATATTGACCAGTCGCCAATCGGACGGACACCACGTTCCAACCCGGCTACCTATACAGGCGTCTTTGATGACATCCGTGATCTGTTTGCACAGACCAATGAAGCCAAAGTGCGTGGATACAAAAAAGGCAGATTTAGTTTCAATATTAAAGGTGGTCGTTGTGAAGCATGTCGTGGGGACGGCATTATCAAAATTGAGATGCACTTCCTGCCAGATGTCTACGTGCCTTGTGAGGTCTGCAAAGGCAAACGGTATAATCGCGAAACCCTTGAAGTCAAATACAAAAACAGAAATATTGCAGATGTGCTGGAAATGACGGTAGAGGATGCAACGCAGTTCTTCGAGAACATTCCGAAAATTCATCGCAAAATGCAAACCTTACTTGACGTAGGGTTGGGCTATATTAACCTGGGTCAGCCTGCAACAACGTTGTCTGGCGGTGAAGCACAACGCGTGAAGCTCGCTTCCGAGTTGTATCGTCGCAGTACGGGTAAAACAATATATATTCTGGATGAGCCAACGACCGGTCTTCATGTCGATGATATTGATCGTCTGCTGAACGTCCTGCACCGTCTGGTGGATTCCGGAGAATCGGTACTGGTTATCGAGCATAACCTGGATGTTATCAAAACAGCCGATTATATTGTTGATCTGGGTCCAGAAGGTGGAAGTGGTGGCGGAACTATTGTTGCGACAGGTACACCAGAGGATATTATTAAAGTGGAAGCTTCCTATACTGGTAAGTACTTGAAGCCAGTATTGGAGCGGGATACGGAACGAAGCAAGACGTTACAATTGACGGAATAAATGCTCCAGTTTACAGCTTGTTTGTGAATATCTAACCCTTCTTTTCATGAAGTAGGCGGCATCGGTGTATGATATGATGTCCTCTTCTTCCGAGGAGAAGGGTTTTCTGATATTTTGCCGTTGTGCCAATCTTAATATGACATCGGTGAAAGTGTTTACATATGCGGTAGAGCAAGCATTCCAACAATCGACTGCCAAACTGGATTTTTTTCATTTTTCTGGATGATAGGGCTTGCATTACAAGCAGGGTACAGATAACATAGAGGAAGATATTAGGGTATGCGTTTAGCTGTTCAACTATGGTGAGGAGGTCTGTCTATCCATGCTGTTTGCAGAAGCTGCCGCGGCGAGTACTTCAAATTTTAATGCGTTTGATATTTTTGTCATCTTATTTACGATCCTGATTTTCATCGGAGTGGTCCGTCTGATTCGCGCGCCGAAGAAGAATTTGTTTGCTATCGGATTTGCAGTGGTTAGTCTGTTGGTATTTCTTTTGACGGACTATGCCATGATTACCGGTTGGTTTGGTTCGTAGAGACAAGGCTGGACTTATTTGAAAGCAGCAAGTAGAAGAACAGACAAACACTTTCCAGGGAATGAAGGAGGGTGTTTTTTTGTGTTTTGCAGAGTGGTTCGAACAATACGGTCTTCTCTATTGAAATTAGGTCTTAAAGCGATTGTATAGGAATAATTTGTATGTTAAATTTGAGGATACCGGTATTGCAGATAATAGAGAAAGAGATTCAGTCATGGATCATATGGTTCGGTTGCATAACGGAGGATATATAGAGAGGGTTAGGTGAGAGAATGAGAGTGTTGGGGAAAAAGGGTGTAGCCATACTAATGGCTGCTGTACTCTCGATCAGTGTTGCAGCAACTGCTGGAGCAGCGGAGTCTTCATCAGGTATGCAAGCCAAAGTGGTAGATGGACAAGTCTATGTTAGTTCAACGGATTTGGTCAAAGCGCTTGGAGGAAGTGGGCAATATGACGCCAAATCTGGAACGTTTCAGTATAAGGGCAGTGAAGCAGTTCCAAAAGTAATTGAAAAAGTATCTCCTTCTGTTGTAGGCATTATCGGCAAATCTACTGAATCACAGGATGGCGTCACATCGGATCGCTATAACCTGGCTCATGGCACTGGCGTGATCATCCGCTCCAACGGCTGGATTGTAACGAATGCCCATGTAGTTGATGGATTAATCAATCCTTTGGTCGTGACGACGGATGGCAATACATATAAAATCACCAAAACATACAGTGACCCGTTAAGCGATATCGCTCTAATCAAAATTAATGCTAAATCTCTTAAACCGGCGACCTTTGCCAAAGCTTCACAAACAACCGTTGGAGAAACCGTCATTGCTATCGGCACACCGATTTCCTTCTCTTTGCGTAACTCGGCGACAGTGGGCGTAATCAGTGGTCTTAATCGGGGAGTGGAGGCAACATATCGGTTGATTCAAACAGATACGGCCATTAACCCGGGTAACAGCGGCGGACCGCTGGTCAACCTGAAAGGTGAAGTTGTGGGTATTAACTCTATGAAATTTTCAGCAGTAGGTATCGAGAGCATGGGATTTTCGATTCCAGTAGATACCGTCCAATATATTATTAATCAGTTCTTTGAATACGGAAAAATCAAGCGTGCAAGCCTCGGCTTGCAACTGGAAGAGAGCTGGTCAGCGATTGTGGGCCTGCCTACAGATGATCCTTTGACGATTACGGGCGTGCTGTCTGCTCAAGCGAAGAAAGCCAAAATCAAAGAGGGAGATGTGTTATACAGTGTGGCAGGCACACGTGTGTCCTCTGTGGTGGATATCAATGAGTTGCTCAAAACGTATCTGCCAGGACAGAAGGTCAAACTGTTAATGCAAACGGACGGCGATATTATCACTCGTACGGTGGTCCTTGCTGATCGAGCGGATATCCAAGAAGAGGAAGATGAGCAGTTCCCTGTAGAAGAAGATCAATAAAGCCCGGCGAGCCATCCGGATCCAGAGAGGACGAATGAACGGAATGAAAAAAACATTTTTACGTGTGCTGAACACAGGTGTGTTAGCCGGGATGCTGAGCATTGGAGCGGCATTGCCTGCGTGGGCATCCGATCTTACAACGAGTGAGCTGCGGATCACAGCAGGTAGCACGAGCGCCTACATCAACGGCAGCAAACAGACAATCGTGAAACCATATAAGTTCAAAGGGGTTACGATGGTCCCTGTCGGTGTATTCAAGAAAGCTTTTGGCAGCGAGATCCGACTGGAGAAGAATGATGTGGTCAAAGTGAAGGAAGGTCCGCATACAGTCACCTTAACGATTGGCAGTTCGATTGCCTGGGTGGATGGAGTCAAAAAAGAGATGGGCGCTGCTCCAAAAATGGTGAATGGCGTGCTCATGGTACCACTTCGCCCAATAGCTGCGGGGATAGGCGCTACACTTGCCCCAAGCAGCTCAGGAGAAATGGTCATTCGATTATTGCAAACGGATGAATCGACGGATGAGGACGAGGGCGGCATTAATCTGGACGAAGGCAAAACGAGAATTGGTAACAGTTATTACGGCTGGTCCATTAATTACCCATCCGACCTCATGATTTTGCAAACGGGTGAGCAGGAGCGCATGATGACATTTGGCGCGGAGGACAGCAGTTATTATCTTGAAGTGTACGTGAGTGACCAGGATGTGAGTCTGGATTCGGATGATTTGTTACAGCAGCTTGTTCAGGAAGCAAAAGAAACCGGAGATACGGTGCTCGATCGGGAATCGATTGCCAAAGGGAAAACCCCTTATGCCCGGATTGTGGTTAAAGATGCGGACGGGGTGTTATGGGAAATGCGCCAATATATCCATGATGGTCGCCAATATGACGTATACCTCGCGGACTATGAAGCTCTGAATTACAAGGATCTGGGCAAGCGTGCAGCACTGCTCAATTCATTCCAGCCTACGTATGTTCAGTCCGATCGTACAATTAAGGATCTTTCAACCGTGGATGAGGGTATGCGCTCTACCTGGAATGACGATTATGGCATTGAACTGAAGATTCCAGCAGGCTGGTCTATGGACAACAACCAAATGATATACGAAGCCAAGGATGGTGCATATCTGCAGCTGCGTGTTACATCTGCACCGAAAGGTGCGACGGTCAAAGAGTGGAGCGGCCAACTGGACAAGTGGATGCGCGAGACGTTCACGCCGGATAGTTATGAACCGATAGGTTCGTATACGATGGATGTATCAGGCGAGACTGCTGAGGTGAATGAGTTCCGTTATAACTTTGGAGATGGATGGCAGACGGAGTTCGATGTTCTTTTGCAAAAAAACGGTTATCGCTATTATGCAGAGTATACGTTCCCTGAGGAGCAGACAAAGGACCGTGAATGGTTTAAGAGTATCATGAAGAGTGTCGTGATTGATTTTGATACCGTATCCGATAATTTCGGCCAGCTGGATGAAGACCCGTATTTGACGGATAAAACAAAAGCTGTGACACGAACGTCCAAACGTTATCATTACAGTGTTGATATTCCACGTTACTGGACGCCGTACAATGATCGGTTTGAGTATTCTCCTGTTGTGTATACCTTCACAGGTGGTCAATTCTCCATTGCCGCGAGTGAGGACAAATCCATTGAAATGACCGTCAGTCAACTTAGAGAGGCATATACGGAAGCAACCAAAACGCGTAAAAACTTCAAGTTGCTTAGCAGTGAGGAGTTGACGTTTGCGGGTGTGCCTGCGTTTTCCTTTATCTATCATGAAGTGGACAATGGTGTGCCGTATACCGGACGTCAGATCGTGTTTGAACAGAATGGAACGACTTATACGATTACGAGCGGGCTGAATGATGCCAACAAGACGGAAGTGCAGGCAGCAGCGCTGGAAAAAGCCGTGAACTCATTTACTTTTATTAAATAATGCAAAATGCTGAAACAACAGAGATGCAATTTGCCGGAGGGTCGAGAGACCTTCCGGTTTATTTGGTTTCTATATAAAAAAATGGACATTTACACTGGAACGAAGAGTGCAGAACCGATCTGAAGAAGCGAAAGCTACAAGCTTTCTGAAGGAAAGCTGCATCGGAAGCATATGCTACGTGTTTATCGAGCGATCGGAAGATGGTACTGCAATCGGAGTGTCTAGTGTAAAGTTTAATGGAAATGAAAATGATAAACGGTTTTTTCAGGAAAGCGTAGAAGAGTCGTTGCAGAAGTGGTACACTATACTAGTTCAGGAGTTATGACTGCTGTTCTGAAAAATAAGAATGACTGTAGGCTTGGGAATCAGGCAATACAGACATAATGTATAGATATAGCGATACAGTGACAATGCAGGCGTATGGATCAAGGTACAGGATGTTAGCGTACAGGGTACAGGGCACAGGGCACAGGGATGAAATCCGGCTATGCCGGTTATGGGGAGGATACACATGAAAACAGCAACAATACGAAGAGAAGACGTTGAGCTTCTGGCACCCGCAGGTGACTGGGATTGTATGCGTTCGGCGGTAGCCAACGGCGCGGATGCGATTTTCTTCGGAGTCGAAAAATTTAATGCACGGGCACGGGCGAACAATTTCCGTATGGACGAGCTGCCGGAGATTATGGCGTTTTTGCACAGTTATGGCGTAAAAGGTTTTTTGACCTTTAATATATTGATTTTTGAAAATGAATTGACGGATGCCAAAGAACTGATTGATGCTTGTGTCGATGCAGGTGTGGATGCCGTAATTGTACAGGATTTGGGTCTGGTCAAAATGATTCGCGAGATCTCGCCTGATTTCCCGATTCACGGTTCCACCCAAATGACGATTACGTCACCGGAAGCGGTGGAGTTTACGAAGCCGTTTGATATGGAACGTGTCGTGCTCGGACGGGAGAACAACCTGAAGCAGATCCAGAAGATCGGAGAACAGGCGAAGTTGCCGATGGAAGTATTTGTTCACGGTGCGTTGTGTGTATCTTATTCTGGGCAATGTTTGACATCTGAAATGTGGGGTGGACGCTCCGCCAACCGTGGGGAATGTGCACAGGCTTGTCGTCTGCCGTACGACCTGATGGTAGATGGCGAGCATAAACCAATGGGCGATGTGGCGTATCTGCTGTCTCCGAAGGATCTGGCTGCGATTGACTTGATGCCGGAACTGATCGAAGCGGGCGTAACTTCCTTCAAAATCGAAGGACGTCTCAAAACGCCGGAATACGTGGCCAACGTGGTTAGTAAATACCGCAAAGCGATCGACCGTTACTTTGATGGAGATAACACTCCTCCAAGTAAGGAAGAAGTTCGTGAATTGCAGCAGAGCTTCTCTCGTGGATTCACGCACGGTTTCCTGGACGGAACGAACAATAAACAACTCGTTGACGGTACGTTCCCGAAAAGCCGTGGTGTCTATCTGGGTCGTGTAGACCAGGTATTGCGTGATGGTGTCGTCCTGAAGCTGGATGCACCAGTGAAACGTGGAGACGGAATCGTATTTGATGCCGGAGATCCAACGAAGAAGGAAGAAGGCGGACGTGTCTACGATGTACGTCGCAAAGGCGTGAAGCTTGAAGGCGAAGCCGAGGAAGGCTGGATCGTGGACGTTGTACCCGGCCGTAGTGATGTGGACCTGCGCCGCGTGAAAGTTGGCGACAAAGTATGGAAAACGAATGATCCGGCGCTGGACAAACGTCTGCGTCAGAGCTTTGAAACCGAGAAGCCTTATCGCATCTTCCCGGTAAACGTAAAAGTTATCGGCAGCCCAGGGCAGCCACTTAGTACATGGTGGACGGACGTGCAGAAGGGCACGACGGTCCGTGTGAATTCCGAGATGGAACTGGATATTGCCCAGAAGCGTCCAATGACGCACGAACTGCTCGAAGAGCAATTCGGACGTCTGGGCGGCACTGTGTTCCAGCTGGAAGAATTGGACGTCAACCTGCACGGTGACGTCATCATCCCGATGCGCGAGTTGAATAACATTCGCCGTCAGGCGGTGGAACAACTCGCGGGCGAGCGCCCTAAACCGCCCGTCTACGTGAAACGGGCGGTGGAAGTCTACGGCGATGCGGTTAAACCGGCAGCGCCAGTTGCTCGCGGTCATGCGGAGCTGACCGCGCTCTGCCGCAGCCTGCCACAAGTGGAGGCAGCGCTGGACGCGGGTGTCGGCATGATCTACGCCGACTTCGAGTTTATCAAGCAGTTCCCGGCAGCAGTGGAAGCTGTTCGTGCCGCAGGCCGCAAGATTGCGTTGGCAACACCACGCATTCATATGCCTGGCGAGAACGGGTATCACAACAACATCCTGCGTTTGCAGCCGGATGCTGTGCTTGTACGTAATACGGGTGCATTGTACTTCTACTTGCGCCATCGGATGGAGAATCCGGATGCGAAGCACCCTGAATTGATCGGTGACTTCTCGCTGAACATTGCCAATCACAAAGCAGTGGAACTGTTCCTGGAAGCAGGTTGTGACTGGATTACACCTTCTTATGACCTGAACATTCAGCAAATGGTTGATTTGCTGGGACACTCCCGTACAAGTCAGACAGAAGTCGTTATTCATCAGCATCTGCCGATGTTCCATACCGAGCACTGTGTGTACTGTACGTTTATGAGTGAAGGAACGGACTATACGAACTGTGGACGTCCATGTGAAGATCACCGGGCTTCCTTGCAAGACCGGATCGGTATGTCCCACCCGGTACGTGTGGACGAAGGCTGCCGTAATACCGTGTATAATGCAGTGGAACAATCTGGTGCTGAATACCTGACCAACTTCATGGATCTGGGTGTATCCCGTTACCGTGTGGAATTCCTGGAGGAAACTCCAGAGCAAGTGCGCGAGGTTATTGATCTGTACAACCGTGCTCTGCGTGGCGAGATCAGTGGTACACAAGTTTGGAAAACACTGAAAGCAACAAACCAGCTTGGCGTAACGCGTGGTCAACTGGTGAAATAATAGATCGAAACTGGAACAATCAGCAACGCAACAGGCATGAAAGTTTGAAGCAACCCCAATCTCTGCTTTACGGAGCTCTTGGGGTTTTTTCTATAAAAGAGACTTGAATTATACCGATACTAAATTCGTATGTGGTATCTTGTTTGTCAGAGTAATATAGGAGGCGAAGAACCGTGGCGCCATTCACGATGATGGATATCAAATTGCTGTGCGGGGTCACGGCATTCAAACGGGGAGAAGCGTATAACCAATCTGGCAGGGTGACCAACCTGGTCGCCAGTCACGATGAACGCCATTACGAAGCTGTGGTTCGAGGTACAGAACGATACAAAGTAACGGTTGATCTGGATGATGCAGGTGAGGTGGTTGCCGGATGCAGCTGTCCGGGCGATGGGAGATATTATGACTATTGCAAACATGTGGCTGCCGTTTTGCTGGCGATCCATGAATGGGGAGAACAGCGTGACACGGGCTCTCAAACATCGTCGAAGCTGGTGTCTAAACCTGATCGTGGCTCCGCTTCCAGAGTAGGAACGCTGGTGGAGGAGAAGGAGTGGGAGCGTCCAAACTCCATTTCAAATACCGACTCAGTAATGAATGTGGGATCTCATTCAACTTCATCTGCTCAGGCCTTTGCAGCCGAGCCATTGCCTTCCGATTCCAAGCTTGATGACCATGCGGATAGGGATCGTCCGTCTGTGCATTTCGCTCAAGCAGGTCGTCCAAGCTCTGCTCCTGGATGGGGCAGATCAGCAGATAAACCTTCGTACCGCACAGCCGATCAGATTCTTTCCATGTTTGCCAAAGAACGCAGCCCCCTGCAATCAAATGATCGTAAATACACTGCGCCTGTAACCCGGTCTTCATTGCGGGAGGAGCTGCAGCTCCAATTTATATGCAAGCTTGTGCAAGTTCACAAAGGCGGAGCCAAGCTCGCACTCGAACTGAAGGTCGGAAATAAACGGCTGTATGTCGTTCAGAAAGTGAAGCAATTCCTGAATTGCATTGAGAATGGTGAGCCAATGTCGTTTACCAAGCTATTTTTCTATGACCCTTCAATGCATTATTTTAGTCCCCAGGATCAGGCCATCCTGTCTATGCTTATCCGGATGAGGCAGAGTGAGGAGGCTTACCGCGAATCCATCTCCGGTTACTTGGGTGCTTCAGACGGAAGAGATATATTGATTGCTCCTCTGGTCTGGAAGCCTCTATTGGATTTGCTGCTTCAGGCAGATAGCCGGATGGAGGGAACAGGGTTAGCGAATGGACCGCTCACTTTGGGTGAGGGGGCACTGCCTTTATTTTACCGTATTGCGCAGGGGACTAATGAAGGATATCAGCTGGAGATCTCCGGATTGCGTGAGTTGATTCTTCTTCCAGCCTATGATGCTGCCGTAGTGGAAGGGCAATTGCATATGTTGGAGCCGATGCAGATGCGAAGTCTGGAGGATTTGAGCAGAGCGCTCACTTCTTATGGAATCAAGGAAAGTATCGATATTTCAGCTCAGCAGGTGGATGAATTTGTGCAGCATGTAGTGCCGGAACTACGTACACTTGGACATCTGTCCATCGACTCCCAGGTGAGAGAACGAATCGCAGAACCGGAGCTTGCGCCAAAGTTGTATATCGATTTCTACCGAGAACGGATTACTGCGCGTCTGGAGTTTGATTATGGTGTAATGGTGATTAATCCGCTGGCCGAATATTTGATCGATGAGGAAGAGAAAAAGGTGATTTTGGTACGTGACCGTCATGCGGAGCGTAACCTGATCGACCGACTAGATCGCTCTTTCCTGGAACGGGATGGCAGTGTATGGGCAAGTGAACGAGAAGATGCGGTATACGATGTGATGTACCATCTGCTGCCAGAGCTTGAGAAGCAGGTAGATATCTATATTCCGAATGCGGTGAAGGCCATGGTGCAATCTTATCCGACACCGCCCAAAGTTCGTGCAGATCTGGGCAAAGGCTTGGATTGGCTGGAGATCTCATTCGAGATGGAAGGTGTAGATGAGCTGGAGCTTCAGGAAATTATGCGCAGCATTGTAGAAAAGAAACCGTATTTCCGCTTGCGCAGCGGTGTGTTTGTCTCTCTCGAAAACGAAGGAGCGGACAGCTTCGCACACATGGCGGATTCGCTTGGACTTGCGTCGGGTGACATCAAGGGCAGTCATATTCGGATGCCGGCAGTTCGAGCGTTGCAGCTTCCTGGCCGGGACGAGGTTTCGGGCCATGTGAAGTGGGGAGGTTCCCTGAAACGTTTCCTGGATGATCTTCGTGATCCCGAGCGGATGGATTTTGCACTGCCAGATACGCTTGCTCCTGTGCTGCGTGATTATCAGGCGAGTGGATACCAGTGGCTGCGTACACTCGCATTTTACCGATTTGGCGGCATTCTGGCAGATGATATGGGACTTGGTAAAACGCTGCAAAGTATCGCCTATATCGCGGCAGAACTGAAAGAAAAGCCGAAACTGCACATTAGCAATCCAGGTGATGCTGATTACACTGTCGATGAGGGAACTTTCGAGAGTAACATCCCAGATGAAGTGCAGGCCGGAATGTTAGACCAACAACCTGCTCATCCCCCGGTACTCGTCGTTGCACCCGCTTCATTAACGTACAACTGGGCGAATGAATTTGCCCGTTTTGCACCGCATTTGCGAGTACTGATTGCAGCAGGTCAAAAAGACGAACGAGCCAGTATGCTCGAAGGTATGGATGACGCAGATGTCATTGTGACGTCCTACCCGCTATTGCGCCGCGATCTGGACACATATCTCGGAAGAACGTTTCATACGCTTATTTTGGATGAAGCCCAGGCGATCAAGAATGCTTCTTCCCAGACGGCTCAGGCTGTTAAACAGATTCAGGCGCCACGTCGCTTCGCTCTTACAGGAACACCCGTGGAAAACTCATTGGATGAGTTGTGGTCAATCTTTGAAGCCGTCTTCCCGGGTTTGTTTCCAAGTTATCGCAGATTCCGGGATCTGCCTCCTGAACGGATCGCGCGAATGGTCCGTCCGTTTATTCTCCGCCGTCTGAAGAAAGATGTGCTGGAGGAATTGCCGGATCGTATTGAAACCGTACAACGCTCCGAGCTGAAGGACGAACAGAAGAAACTGTATGCCGCGTACCTGTCACAGCTTCAGGATGAGACATCAAAGGATATGGAAGAGAACGGTTTTCAGAAGAACCGCATTAAAATTCTGGCTGGTATTACACGCCTGCGCCAGTTGTGCTGTCATCCGGCTCTCTTTGTGGAGGGGTATCAAGGGGATTCCGGGAAAATGGAACAGCTGCTGGAGACGGTGCAGGATTGTCTGGCTGCTGGCAAGCGAATTCTCATCTTCTCCCAGTTCGCTAGCATGCTGAATCTGATTCGACAGACGCTCGCTGCACAGGGGAGAGATTTGTTCTACCTGGATGGTCAGACACCTGCCCAGAGTCGGGTAGAAATGTGCCGCAGATTCAATGAGGGCGAAGCCGAACTGTTCCTGATCTCGTTGAAGGCTGGCGGTACCGGATTGAATTTAACGGGTGCAGATACAGTTATTTTATATGATTTGTGGTGGAACCCCGCAGTTGAAGAACAGGCCATTGGACGTGCCCATCGTATGGGACAGAAACAAGTCGTACAGGTTATCCGCCTCGTTACGGAAGGTACGATTGAGGAGAAGATTCTGGAACTGCAGCAGCGCAAAAAAGATTTGATTGCCGAAGTCATTGAACCCGGAGATCGAGGATCGACTACCTTATCCGAGCAGGATATCCGGGAACTGCTGATGGTATAATGAAGTCCAATCGCATTGGAGTTTGCCATCATTTAATATATTTAAATATGACTCTAGCAAAAAAAAGGAGTGGGGCTCAGCATGCACATCCGTAAAGCAATTATTCCAGCAGCCGGGCTCGGTACACGGTTTCTGCCTGCCACGAAGGCGATGCCCAAGGAAATGCTGCCCATCGTCGATAAGCCGACGATTCAGTACATTATTGAAGAAGCTGTGGCTTCAGGCATTGAGGATATCATTATCGTGACAGGTAAAGGTAAACGGGCCATCGAGGATCATTTTGACTATTCATTCGAACTGGAACAGAACCTGGCTGGTAAACAGAAATGGGATCTGCTGAATGAAGTTCGCAAACCCTCCGAGATGGCAGACATCCATTATATCCGTCAAAAGGAACCGAAAGGTCTTGGACACGCCATCTGGTGTGCCCGCAAGTTTATCGGAAATGAACCATTTGCTGTCTTGCTAGGAGATGACATTGTGGAGTCCAATCATCCCTGTCTTCAGCAAATGATCGAAGTCTATGATGAATTGCAATCTCCGATCGTAGGTGTACAGCCTGTTGATTGGAGCGAAGTGTCACGTTACGGCATTGTGGATGGGGAATTGCTCTCTCGCACCGAAGATCGTGTGTACCGCGCGCGTCGTTTGATCGAGAAACCGAAGACGGATGAATCACCTTCCAATCTGGCGATTATGGGACGTTATATTCTGACGCCAGATATCTTCGATATCCTAGGTCAGCAGTCTGCTGGCGTGGGTGGAGAAATCCAATTAACGGATGCCTTGTCCCGTCTGAATGACCAACGACAGATTCTTGCCTATCACTTTGATGGCCTACGTCATGATGTTGGGGAGAAACTTGGTTTTATTGAAACCACGATTCATTATGCACTTCAGCGCCCGGATTTGCGGGAGGATTTGTTGAAGTATTTGGAGCAGATAGTACAGAACAAATAGAGAAATAGCTATGATTAAACCCAGCCGAAAGTTAGACACCGGCTGGGTTTTTATTCTTTTATGGAACAGTATTGAAATATCATGATTTAACCAGGCCAATGAACGATCACTTGCCCGACGCCTTACATATACATAGATTAATATGAAGAAATGCTGTTAATAGCAATAACGGAGGGATAACATGAAGGTGATTCCGCTGTTTATGGATGGCGCAGCTATATTGGAACCTAAGGTTTATGGCGATCATCGGGGATATTTCATGGAAAGTTATAATGAACGTGTTCTGTATGAAAATGGTATACATCATGTATTCGTTCAGGACAATCAATCCCTGTCCGCAGAAGCTGGAGTTCTTCGTGGACTTCATTACCAGCTTCAGCCCAGAGCACAGACCAAGTTGGTCAGAGTTATATCTGGAGCCATTTATGATGTTATTGTAGATATTCGTACCACTTCACCAACCTTCGGACAGTGGAAAAGTGTCATTCTCAGTGAGTATAATCAGCGGCAGTTGCTTGTCCCTCAAGGTTTCGCTCATGGATTCTGTACACTGGTGCCACATACACAGGTGACATACAAGGTGGATGCATACTATTCGCCTGAACATGACAGGGGTATTTTGTGGAACGATCCAGCGCTCGGAATTGATTGGCCTGTGTCGGATCCCATTCTCTCCGAGAAAGATCAGAAGCATCCTTTACTTCAAGGAGCGGAACTGAATTTTGGGTAACTAAAACAAGCTTCTCGGATCGTACAGTATCTGGGGGCAGAAGGAGAGAGATAACATGAAACTGCTCGTTACTGGAGGGGCTGGATTTATTGGCAGCAACTTTGTGATGTATATGCTTCGTGAACATCCTGATTATGAAATTGTTAACGTGGATTCCTTAACGTATGCGGGCAACCTTGAGAATTTGCAATCGGTAGAATCGAATTCTCAATATACGTTTATCCGAGCGGATATCACTGACGTACAACAGATGGAACAAATTATCTCCCAAGGGATCGATGTAATCGTCAATTTTGCGGCTGAGTCTCATGTGGATCGCAGCATTCTGTCCCCGGATATTTTTGTGCGCACCAATGTACTTGGAACTCAGGTGTTGCTGGATGCCGCGAAAAAATATCAGGTTACCAAATATGTTCAGGTGTCTACGGATGAAGTATATGGCTCGCTTGGTCCAACAGGTTTGTTTACAGAAGAGACGCCTCTAATGCCGAACAGTCCTTACTCTGCCAGTAAAGCGGGTGGGGATTTGCTTGTAAGAGCGTATCATGAAACCTTTGGTTTGCCTGTAAACATTACACGTTGTTCGAACAATTATGGACCTTTCCAATTTCCAGAGAAGCTTATACCGCTTATTATATCTCGTGCATTAAATGATGAGGCTATTCCTGTCTATGGGGATGGGCTTAATATTCGTGATTGGCTCTATGTAGAAGATCACTGTAGTGCTATCGATCTGGTCATTCATAATGGCAAGATTGGAGAGGTATATAACATCGGGGGAAATAATGAACGTACTAATATATATATTGTTGAAAAGATTCTAGAACAACTAGGCAAACCTGCAAGTTTGATTCAATATGTAAAGGATCGACTGGGCCACGACCGACGTTATGGGATTGACCCGACCAAATTGCATACCGAACTTGGCTGGAAGCCCGTGCACAATTTTGAGACAGGGATCAAGGAAACCATCCAGTGGTATCTGAACCATCAGGAATGGTGGACACGAATTCAATCGGGTACGTATCAAGATTATGTAAAGCTTCAGTATGGTAATCGAATGGGTGATCCTGCAGAATGAAGTATAGAGTGATGGTTACAGGGGCTGCGGGACAGCTCGGATACGACGTTGTAAAGACCTTTCAAGCAGGTGGTCATGATGTCATGGCCTGTGACAGGGATCAATTGGACATTACAGACCAACAGCAATGCAGAGATACCATTAACGCTTTTCAGCCTCACATCATCGTTCATTGTGCTGCCTATACAGCCGTTGATAAGGCCGAGTCAGATGAGGATATGGCGTACACAGTCAATGTAACAGGCACTAGAAATATAGCCGTTGCTGCAGAGAAAGTGAAAGCCAAACTGATCTATATTAGTACCGATTACGTATTTGATGGCACCGCAACGAGACCTTATCAGGAATTTGATTTGACGAACCCGCAGACCGTGTATGGCAAGTCAAAGCTTGCCGGAGAGAGATTGGTCGAGAGTCTCTGCACGCGATGGTTTATTATACGAACATCCTGGGTGTTTGGAGTACGCGGCAGCAATTTTGTCAAAACCATGCTGGAACTTCTGGAGAAGCGTCCCCGACTGCAGGTGGTTCATGATCAACAAGGGTCGCCCACATATACTGTGGATTTAGCCAGACTCGTGAGTAACCTTTCATTAACTGAGAAATATGGTATCTACCATGCCTCTAATTCTGGAACATGCACCTGGTATGAATTTGCACAGGCGATTGCAGAAGAAGCATCCAAGCAATCCAGATTCAAACAGAATGCTGTTCTCGAGCCGTGCACCACCGGACAATTCCCACGTCCTGCTCCTCGACCTCAATATTCCGTAATGGATCATCTCGCTATTCGTACAAACGGTCTGCCACCCATGAGAGCTTGGCGTGAAGCTTTGATCGCATTTCTGAATGAATTGAGTGTACAACAAGCCGAATAGATGCTGCTTCTTATCCATCCGAAATACTGCACCCCTAGATTTAACAGCCGCCTTCGGGCGGCTTTTTGTTTTACACCTCTCCAATCAGGGTAGTTAGCTATCAAAAAGGAAATACCGCACATGCTTCGTCATATCATAATTATCATACTTTCTTTCTTCCCTACCACCTTACTAAGGATGTGAACGCCATATGAAACGAATTGCAGCCGTCATTACACTACTCATTGTAACCGTGGGCACACTCTTTTTTGCCTATGACAGTCAAAGTGAGGAGCAGCATGATGGGTTTACGGCCTATCGACTGATTGCTCATGCCATGGGCAGTATCCGTGAACAGCCTTACACCAACGCCTATGAGGCGATGATTGCCAATTATGAGAAGGGCACACGTGTGTTTGAGATTGACTTTATGCTGACCTCGGACCGTAAAGCAGTAGCCAGACATGAATGGACCGCCAACATGAGCAAAATGCTGGGACAGGACGAGGAGTTACCCGAAGACAAACAGGCTGGAGCATTGACACATGATGAATTTATGAATACGCCCATTCTGGGCATGTACCAACCGATGGATGCCGAAGGCATTATGGATGTACTGGCCAAGTACCCGGATATGTATATCGTGACTGATACCAAAGAACAGAAGGACGAGGATATTCAGCAGGTGCTAAAATCACTCGTGGACGCAGCCAAGAAACATGACCCTTCAATCCTTAATCGGGTTGTAGTTCAGATCTATAACGAGCCAATGCTCGAAACCGTGAAAGAAATCTATGCGTTTCCTTCTATTATCTATACTCTTTACGCTACGCAGGATACTGAAGCTCAGGTGGTTGATTTTGTACAAAAGAATGACATCGATGCCGTAACCATGCCGGAATATAAAGTAAACCAGAATTTTGTTGCCAAGCTGAAGCAGGCAGGAGCCGTCACCTACGTGCATACCATTAATGACACCGACCAGGTAGCGAACTATGAGAAATGGGGCGTGTACGGCGTGTATTCGGATGTATTAACCGAGCAGGAACTGGATGAGATGAACACACGTTTTGCCTGGAAGCCTTAAGTATTAAATAGTGCTTCAAATCATGCAGTTGCTCCTACTTGAGACTGTTTAACCCCACCTAAGATATGCATGTTCGTGTCCGTAGTAACACCAGGCCTGACTTAATTTTTGGTGCATTACACCCCTGCCATCTGAAATTACAGGCTTCTCCTGCAATTCCAGGGAAAAGTCTGTGATTTTTTGTTCCCCTTTTTATACGAACATTGACACTCACCCCCTGCTGACTTAGACTTAGTTTACAAGCTTTTTAGGATGCAGAAGAACCTCTGGAGGAATGTTCGTTGATAGACATGATTAAGCAGTGGAGACATGTATTTAAGCTAGACCCGGACCGGGAAATAACGGATGAAGCACTCGACCTGATCTGCATGTCGGGAACCGATGCCATTATTGTTGGCGGGTCTTCGGGAATTACCTATGACAACACGGTGGACCTGATGTCCAGAGTACGTCGCTACGAGCTGCCCTGCGTGCTTGAAGTATCCGAGCTGGAGGCAGTTGTGCCTGGTTTTGACGGATATCTGATTCCGATTGTGCTGAATGCAACGGATAGCAAATGGATGATCGGACAGCACCAGCAAGCCATCGAGCGTTACGGATATCTGATTCCATGGGATTTGCTTATTGCAGAAGGCTATATTGTCCTCAATGCCGAATCCACTGTTGCCCGAATGACCGGAGCGGATACGGAATTAACGACGGATGCTGCAGTTGCTTACGCCCAGGCTGCGGAACGTCTGCTGAACCTGCCTATCGTATATATGGAGTACAGCGGAACGTTTGGAGATATGGAGCTGGTTGGAGAGACACACAGACAACTCACCAAGGCGCATCTCATCTATGGCGGCGGGATTGATAGTCCGGAGAAAGCTGGACAAGCCGCACAGGTCGCAGACACCGTAGTGGTTGGCAACATTGTTTACAGTGATTTGAACAAGGCGCTGGAGACGGTCCAAGCTGTGAAACAATCCGTTTAATCGGTTTAGTTTACCATTCCCCCAATTTCCCCTCTTGATCTGTTAAAATAGAACTTTGACCTTACTAATTAAAAAGTTATATTAAGCACAATTACGTTTACACAATAACGGAGAGGGCAGAACCAATCTGAAGAAACGAAGTGGTCGTGTTTATCACCGGATTTTCCCTTTGAAGAAGGGGATCAAAAAATCTGGGGATAACAACGATCGGAAGATGGTACTGCCATCGGAGTGACAAGTGTAACCTTCTGATTTTGCTTAACCGATTAACCAACGAAAGGAGCATGCATGCATGCAACCTGTAAATATACATGATGCCGTTGCACGGCTTAACCCCCCTCAACGGCAAGCCGTCGAGGCGACGGATGGACCGCTATTGATTATGGCCGGAGCGGGCAGTGGCAAGACCCGGGTGCTCACACACCGGATTGCCTATCTTATTGCAACACGCAAAGCACCCCCGTGGGGCATTTTGGCTATTACGTTTACGAACAAAGCAGCACGCGAGATGCAAGACCGGGTATCCCAACTGGTTGGCGGCTCTCAGGGTCGTGACATCTGGGTATCAACGTTCCACTCCATGTGCGTGCGTATTCTGCGCCGTGACATTGAACGCATCGGCTTCACCTCCAATTTCAGCATTTTGGATTCATCTGATCAATTATCTGTAATCCGTAGCTGTATGAAAGACCAGAACATCGACACCAAGAAATTTGAACCAAAAGCTGTTCAATCGATGATGAGTACCGCGAAGAATGAATTGATCAGTCCGGAGCAATATGAGAAGCAGGCTGCTGACTATTTTGAAGGCATTGTGGCGAAAGTGTATAAGATGTACCAGAAACGGCTCCGTGCTAACAACTCGCTCGACTTTGACGATCTCATCATGGCGACTATTCAACTTTTCAAAGAGGTACCGGAAGTTCTCGACTTTTACCAAAAGAAATTCCAGTACATTCACGTGGATGAGTACCAGGATACCAACCGTGCGCAGTACATGCTGTGCCGTATGCTCGCTGATAGTCATCACCGCATTTGCGTCGTAGGGGATAGTGACCAATCAATCTACCGCTGGCGTGGAGCGGATATCAGCAACATCCTGAATTTTGAGAAAGACTACCCTGAAGCCAATACGATTTTGCTCGAGCAGAACTATCGTTCCACTTCGAATATCCTGAATGCAGCGAATGAGGTAATCGGCCTGAATACTGGGCGCAAACCGAAGAAACTGTGGACGGACAAAGAGGGTGGCTCCAAGATCAAGGTGTACCGTGCGGATTCCGAACATGATGAGGGGTATTTTGTAACTTCCGAGATTAGTAAAAATGTGAAGAACGGCAAATCCTATCAGAACCATGCCATTTTGTATCGTACCAACGCCCAGTCCCGGGTTATAGAGGAAATTCTGATCAAGTCTGATATTCCGTATCAGATCGTTGGCGGCATCAAGTTCTATGATCGTAAAGAGATCAAGGACATTCTGGCGTATCTACGCCTGCTTTCCAACCCTGATGATGACATCAGCCTTACCCGGATTATTAATGTACCAAAACGCAGCATTGGTGATACAACGGTAGCGAAGCTGGCAGCTGCAGCAGGAGAACGAGGGATTTCAATATACCGTGTGCTTCAGGTCGTGGACGATCTCGGTTTTGCCGGTCGAACGCGGAATGCGCTGGTGGAGTTCTATGACATGATCGCCGCGCTGCATCAGATGGTAGAATACTTGTCTGTGACCGAATTGACCGAGAAGATTCTCGAGATGAGCCAGTACCGACTTGAGATGCAAAATGAAAACACACTCGAATCCCGTGCACGGCTGGAGAATATTGATGAGTTCCTGTCCGTTACCATGGAATTTGAGAAAAATAATGAAGACAAAACGCTCGTGTCGTTCCTCACCGATCTCGCACTGATTGCGGATATCGACAGCATGAACGATGATGAAGAAGATCAGAGTGACGCCGTTACCCTGATGACGATGCACAGTGCCAAAGGTCTGGAATTCCCTGTCGTCTTTATCGTTGGTATGGAGGAAGGTGTGTTCCCGCACAGCCGGGCCTTTATGGATAACGAGGAGCTGGAGGAAGAACGCAGACTGGCTTATGTGGGCATTACGCGTGCGGAAGAACAACTCTTCCTGTCTTGCGCACAAATGCGGACCTTGTTCGGACGCACAACCGCGAACCCGCCTTCACGCTTCCTGGATGAAATTCCGGATGAGCTCAAAGAAGATACCTCCATCGCTCGTGACCGCTATCGTCGTGGTAGCAGCGCAGGGGGATCATATGGTGGCCGTGGACTTGGTGCAAGTGGAGGGAGCAATTTTGGTGGCGGAGCAAGCAAGCTGTTTGATCGTCAGAGCCAAAGCGGTTCTTCCGCTTCGTCAGTTACTTCCTCACGGGTTACCATGAGTACGTCGTCCAGCACATCCAGCACGCCTGCCCCGTCGTCGGCATCTAAACCGGTTGCTGCCGGAGCTGGTTCTGATGGTTTCAAAGCAGGAGATAAAGTACAACACGGAAAATGGGGAACAGGTACCATTGTTGGGGTGAAAGGCTCGGGTAATGACACAGAGCTTCAGATCGCATTCCCGGCCCCGGTTGGCCTAAAACGTCTGCTTGCAGGCTTTGCCCCAATCACCAAAGTGGAATAGATATTCATGAACGAACGTAGAGATTGCTCTAACGTTCGTTCTACATAGATCCAAATTATAATAACGGAGGGATGGCCCTGTATGGACCCGATGCACCGGATGGAGCAACTCGTTACCGAGCTGAACCAGCATAATTATCAGTACTACACGATGGATCAGCCGCAGATCAGTGATAAGGAGTATGATCTTCTGTACGACGAACTGGTTACGCTGGAACAGGAGAGTGGTATGGTTTTGCCTGATTCTCCGACACAGCGTGTGGGTGGTGAACTGCTCAAAGGGTTTACACCGCATCGACATTTATCCTCATTGTGGAGCTTGGACAAAGCCCAGAATATAGAGCAGCTGCGAAGCTGGAATACTCGCGTGCTCAAGCTGGTCAATGACTACAACACCAAAAATCCGGACAATCCGTTGCCCGAACCTGGCTATGTGATTGAACTGAAGTTTGACGGTTTGACCCTGAATCTAACGTACACAAACGGTGAATTGGTTCAAGCCTCTACGCGTGGAAACGGAACCGTAGGCGAGGGCATTTTGGCACAGGTTAGAACGATTAAGTCGGTTCCCCTCAAAATACCTTATACAGGCGGCACGATTGAAGTTCAGGGTGAAGGCATCATGAACCTGTCTGTATTGAATCGTTATAATGAAACAGCAGCAGAGCCGCTTAAAAATGCCCGGAATGCCGCAGCAGGAGCACTGCGCAACCTGAATCCGAAGACTACCGCTGAGCGGCGGTTGAACGCCTATTTCTATAATGTAGGTTATTCGGATGATATTCAGTTTGCCAACCATCAGGAGATGATGGACTTTCTCCGTGAGAATCGATTCAAAGTCAATCCATCCATTACGTATTTCCATGAGTTTGATGATGTGATGGAGCAATTGGCAGCGATACAGGAGAGTCGTGGTCAACTGGACTACCTGATTGATGGAGCTGTTATCAAAATCACAGACATGCGCACCCGTGAGGTACTGGGTTACACCGATAAATTCCCTCGTTGGGCGGTAGCTTACAAGTTTGAGGCGGAAGAGACCACGACCGTTCTGAACTCTGTTGTCTGGAATGTGGGCCGTACCGGTAAAGTGACACCACTTGCTCGAGTTGAACCGGTTGAGTTAGCTGGGGTAACGGTACAGAACTGCACGTTGAATAACGTAGGTGACATTGAGCGGAAAAATCTGAAATTTGCCTTGGGTACACGTGTCTTTATCCGTCGTTCCAATGATGTCATTCCTGAAATCCTGGGTAAAGTGACTGAAGAGAGTGACGGCGAGGAGATTGTATTCCCTGAGCAATGTCCGGCATGTGGATTCCCGCTGGAACAGCGTGGAGCGCATTTGTTCTGTAACAACAAGCTGGCGTGCAAACCGCAGACGGTGGCCCGGATTTCTCATTTTGCTTCCCGTGATGCAATGGACATTGAGACATTCAGCGAGAAAACGGCGATTCAACTGTACGATGAATTGAATGTGCGTGAGCCCGCTGACCTGTATACATTGCAATTCGATGATTTGGTGAAGCTGGAGCGGTTTGGTGAGAAGAAAGCAAACAACCTTATTGCTGCCCTAGAGCAGAGCAAGGATCGTGACCTCGCTTCGTTCCTATACTCACTGGGTATTCCGAACACAGGTAAATCAACTACACGTATGCTGGCTGACCATTATCGCGACCTGCATGCCATTATGAATGCAACGGCAGAGGAGCTCGTTGAACTTCCGGACGTAGGCGGCATTGTAGCTGAGAGCATCGTGACTTTCTTTGCAGACCCGTTTACACAGGCAGCTATCGAGAAGATGCTGAATTTGGGTGTGAAAGCCCAGGCACCTGAGGCACCAGCAGCGATTGTGGAAGATTCCTTCTTCAGTGGCAAAACGGTCGTGCTGACCGGAACGCTGCATCAACTCACGCGGGAAGAAGCGACGCAACGACTAGAAGCACTTGGAGCGAAGGTAACGGGCAGTGTCTCCAAAAAGACAGACCTCGTTATAGCCGGAGAGAAGGCAGGTTCTAAACTGACCAAAGCTCATGATCTCGGCATTCCTACCATTGAGGATGAGGACGAACTTGTACGTCTTTTGAATCAAGAGGGATAGAATTTGAATGTGGAGTAGGCTTTGATTAAATCGCAGCTTATCTCGAATAAGTAATAGATAACTTAAAGACCCCTGTACCACGAATAAGTGGAACGGGGGTCTTTGGTTTGCACATTTATTTAAACTAAACTATATCGGCAGTAACTCCAATCAGGAACGCGCCTGAGAAGCACCAGTAAGCCATGCATCCTTGTCGTATCCTCGTTCTTCCCAGTAGCCGATATGTTCGCTGTCAATCAGTTCAATACGATTCAACCACTTGACGGACTTATAGGCATACATCTGGGGAATGACCAATCGTACCGGACCGCCCAGATCTGCTGGAATCGGTTTCCCATCATGCATGACAGCTATCATTATATCCTCCATCTGTGCCTGATCCATCGTTATCGCATCTGTATATACACCGTCTCCTGAGTAGAACTTGACGCTGTGTGCTTCGGGTTTTACGCCGGCTTGGGTCAATAGTTGCTTAAGAGATATGCCTTCCCAGGTGTTCTTATAAACAGACCAGCCTGTTACGCAGTGAAAGTCACTGACCTGAACGGTACGAGCAAGCTTCACAAATTGCCCCCAGTTCCATACCTGTGCGCGTTCAACAAGCCCATCAATCCGGAATGACCAGTTTGCATTGGAAAAGGAAGGTATCGGTGTTACGGTGTATACACGAAAATGACCTTCGGACCCGCCTCCAACGGGAGGTGAGGAAGCTGGCAGTGCTTGTGGTAAGGGCACCATGCGATTGGGGTCGTTCTCCAGCATGCTATCAATACTGTTGTCTAGTTTGAGGTTTCGTCCAACCCATGATATAAAAGTAGGCCCTAAAGTCACAGCTAGGCCCACGCCTACAGCAGACCGAATAAAGGCCCGCCGTGTATACACGGGTTGAGGTTTCTCTGGTTGATGGAGAGGACTCTCCTTAATGGTACGTATAGATTCGGTGGAAACTAACGCAGCTGGCGTCGTATTTTCATCAGGAGCATCAGCTGGATGCACCATATTTCTACCCTCTGCTACAACTGTCGTTGCTTTTACTGCACGGCGTGCAGGGTCTTTTAACCATCTCGTTCGCGTGATGGAGTGGTAGATAATATAAGGCAGGCCAACCCAAGTCAGCAAATCATGAACAAGAAGCGCGGTATTCGACCATCTCGGCCCAGCGAGCTTGAACTGCCATAACACAATCCCTGATAACAGCCACCCTACCAGCAGTATAAGAACAACGATTGTATTTGCTCTTTGCCAAGGCCGATTACGAAGTTGTTTCCAATGCTTTCCGGCCAAAAGTAAGTAATACACCACGGGTGCCAGCATAGCTAGCCCGACGAAAATATGTAGCCACTTTAACCATACGCGTCCAATCCCGAGTAACTCGCGCCAGAAACCACCGACCAACATAAGACCTGATACCGCGAGGATGACAACAATCCAGGCATTCCAGGCATGAATAGAAACGAGCTTTTTACCATAACCCTTTCGAATGTTCTTCAGCCATTGCAGCATTTGCGTTCACCCCATATAGGTTATTCATCAGAGCATCTTTGATATAAATGAAGTCTTATTGTGATTAGAGAGAGGGTTCTGAATTTAGTATTATTGAGTATTGTGTCAGTGACTACTTGAGGGAGTATCATATTCATTCCTTATTCTATATTATATATACCTTATTATAGAGCGTTTGGATCACTTCATCAAAAGGGGAGGGGAAACACCTCTTATATAAAAGTATCCTCTAAGTGGTTATCTAAATACTATTTGTTCACAAGTAGATGTGTTCATCTATTTTTAGTAAATAGAATTCATTTATTCAGTAACCCGAAGTATCTTTATGTAAATAGAGTTGATCCTTCTGCATTCATATAATCTGTCGAATGATGTAGTTGAGAGTCTCTTGAGTTAGCGGGAGTTGTGGATTATAAATCATTTATATAAAGGTTATTAAAAAGTGCTTGCTAAATAAATTAGATCATGATATATTATTTCTTGTCGCCTCAAACGAATGATTGTCGAAACGCTTTGAACGCTGACGAAAAAAAGAGTTGACAGTTAGTTAGTCAACATGATAAGATAAGATTCCTGTCCGGTTGACAAGCATTAACACGAACGGACAACAAGTTCCTTGAAAACTGAACAAATGGATAGTAACTTTTGATTCATAATGAATCGTCAGTTTCAAAATGAGCTTATCGCTCTTTTCAATACTTTATTGGAGAGTTTGATCCTGGCTCAGGACGAACGCTGGCGGCATGCCTAATACATGCAAGTCGAGCGGACTTGATGAGAAGCTTGCTTCTCAGATAGTTAGCGGCGGACGGGTGAGTAACACGTAGGCAACCTGCCCTCAAGCTTGGGACAACTACCGGAAACGGTAGCTAATACCGAATAGTTGTTTTCTTCTCCTGAAGAGAACTGGAAAGACGGAGCAATCTGTCACTTGGGGATGGGCCTGCGGCGCATTAGCTAGTTGGTGGGGTAACGGCTCACCAAGGCGACGATGCGTAGCCGACCTGAGAGGGTGATCGGCCACACTGGGACTGAGACACGGCCCAGACTCCTACGGGAGGCAGCAGTAGGGAATCTTCCGCAATGGGCGAAAGCCTGACGGAGCAATGCCGCGTGAGTGATGAAGGTTTTCGGATCGTAAAGCTCTGTTGCCAGGGAAGAACGCTTGGGAGAGTAACTGCTCTCAAGGTGACGGTACCTGAGAAGAAAGCCCCGGCTAACTACGTGCCAGCAGCCGCGGTAATACGTAGGGGGCAAGCGTTGTCCGGAATTATTGGGCGTAAAGCGCGCGCAGGCGGTCATTTAAGTCTGGTGTTTAATCCCGGGGCTCAACCCCGGATCGCACTGGAAACTGGGTGACTTGAGTGCAGAAGAGGAGAGTGGAATTCCACGTGTAGCGGTGAAATGCGTAGATATGTGGAGGAACACCAGTGGCGAAGGCGACTCTCTGGGCTGTAACTGACGCTGAGGCGCGAAAGCGTGGGGAGCAAACAGGATTAGATACCCTGGTAGTCCACGCCGTAAACGATGAGTGCTAGGTGTTAGGGGTTTCGATACCCTTGGTGCCGAAGTTAACACATTAAGCACTCCGCCTGGGGAGTACGGTCGCAAGACTGAAACTCAAAGGAATTGACGGGGACCCGCACAAGCAGTGGAGTATGTGGTTTAATTCGAAGCAACGCGAAGAACCTTACCAGGTCTTGACATCCCTCTGACCGGTACAGAGATGTACCTTTCCTTCGGGACAGAGGAGACAGGTGGTGCATGGTTGTCGTCAGCTCGTGTCGTGAGATGTTGGGTTAAGTCCCGCAACGAGCGCAACCCTTGATCTTAGTTGCCAGCACTTCGGGTGGGCACTCTAAGGTGACTGCCGGTGACAAACCGGAGGAAGGTGGGGATGACGTCAAATCATCATGCCCCTTATGACCTGGGCTACACACGTACTACAATGGCCGGTACAACGGGCTGTGAAGCCGCGAGGTGGAACGAATCCTAAAAAGCCGGTCTCAGTTCGGATTGCAGGCTGCAACTCGCCTGCATGAAGTCGGAATTGCTAGTAATCGCGGATCAGCATGCCGCGGTGAATACGTTCCCGGGTCTTGTACACACCGCCCGTCACACCACGAGAGTTTATAACACCCGAAGTCGGTGGGGTAACCGCAAGGAGCCAGCCGCCGAAGGTGGGATAGATGATTGGGGTGAAGTCGTAACAAGGTAGCCGTATCGGAAGGTGCGGCTGGATCACCTCCTTTCTATGGAGAATCGTTTCCTGCGTGGAAACATTCAAATACGCAGGTTCTTAGAACCTGCGGCAGCGATTCATTTCGGTCCATCACATTAGTGTGGATGAAATGAAGAGCAAAACACAGTTACTTATCCATTTGTTCAGTTTTGATGGAATTTGAGGGGCCATAGCTCAGCTGGGAGAGCGCCTGCCTTGCAAGCAGGAGGTCAGCGGTTCGATCCCGCTTGGCTCCACCAAAGAATTTCGTCTATTTAGCTTGTTCTTTGAAAACTAGATATCGAAACGAAAATTGCGAATTAGAACATTCCTTTTTAAGCTGAACTTGTGTTAAAACAAGTTTCAATAAAAACGGTAGATTGCATGAGCGAGTGATCGAAATGGAGCGACTTTTGGCTTTGGACGCAGTCCAAAACAAGCGGAGCGACAGCTCGAACACGAGCGGAATGGTTAAGCTACTAAGAGCACACGGAGGATGCCTAGGCGCTAGGAGCCGATGAAGGACGTGGCGAACAACGAAACTGCCTCGGGGAGCTGTAAGCAAGCTTTGATCCGGGGGTGTCCGAATGGGGAAACCCAGCTGGGGTAATTTCCAGTTACTCATAACTGAATACATAGGTTATGTAGAGGCATACCAGGGGAACTGAAACATCTAAGTACCCTGAGGAAGAGAAAACAATAGTGATTCCGTCAGTAGCGGCGAGCGAACGCGGAGAAGCCCAAACCAGAGAGCTTGCTCTCTGGGGTTGTGGGACATCTCACATGGAGTTACAAAGGAGCCGGTTAAACGAAGAGGTCTGGAAAGGCCCGCCAAAGAAGGTAAAAGCCCTGTAGTTGAAAGTTGGCTCTCTCCGAGATGTATCCCGAGTAGTGCGGGGCACGTGAAACCCCGTATGAATCCGGCAGGACCATCTGCCAAGGCTAAATACTTCCTAGCGACCGATAGTGAAGCAGTACCGTGAGGGAAAGGTGAAAAGCACCCCGGAAGGGGAGTGAAATAGAACCTGAAACCGTGTGCTTACAAAAAGTCAGAGCCCGTTTTAGGGGTGATGGCGTGCCTTTTGTAGAATGAACCGGCGAGTTACGTTCCCGTGCAAGGTTAAGGTGAAGAGCCGGAGCCGCAGCGAAAGCGAGTCTGAATAGGGCGATGTAGTACGTGGACGTAGACCCGAAACCGGGTGATCTACCCCTGTCCAGGGTGAAGGTGCGGTAACACGCACTGGAGGCCCGAACCCACGCACGTTGAAAAGTGCGGGGATGAGGTGGGGGTAGCGGAGAAATTCCAATCGAACTCGGAGATAGCTGGTTCTCCCCGAAATAGCTTTAGGGCTAGCCTCGGAAAACAGAGTCGTGGAGGTAGAGCACTGATTGGGTGCGGGGCCCGCAAGGGTTACCAAGCTCAGTCAAACTCCGAATGCCATAGACTTACTTCCGGGAGTCAGACAGTGAGTGCTAAGATCCATTGTCAAAAGGGAAACAGCCCAGACCATCAGCTAAGGTCCCCAAGTGTGTGTTAAGTGGGAAAGGATGTGGAGTTGCACAGACAACCAGGATGTTGGCTTAGAAGCAGCCACCATTGAAAGAGTGCGTAATAGCTCACTGGTCGAGTGACTCTGCGCCGAAAATGTAACGGGGCTAAACACACCACCGAAGCTATGGCTTGATGCTTGCATCAGGGGTAGGGGAGCGTTGTATAAGGGTTGAAGGTGTACCGTAAGGAGCGCTGGACATTATACAAGTGAGAATGCCGGTATGAGTAACGAAAAGATCAGTGAGAATCTGATCCGCCGAAAGCCTAAGGGTTCCTGAGGAAGGCTCGTCCGCTCAGGGTAAGTCGGGACCTAAGGCGAGGCCGAAAGGCGTAGTCGAAGGACAACAGGTCGAAATTCCTGTACCACCGTAAGCCGTTATGAGCAATGGGGGGACGCAGCAGGGTAGTGACGCGGACTGATGGATGTCCGTCTAAGCAGTGAGGCTGATGTGTAGGCAAATCCGCACATCGTAAGGCTGGACTGTGATGGGGAGCGAAAATTATAGTAGCGAAGGTCATGATCTCACACTGCCAAGAAAAGCCTCTAGCCAGGTGATGGTGCCCGTACCGCAAACCGACACAGGTAGGCGAGAAGAGAATTCTAAGGCGCGCGGAAGAACTCTCGTTAAGGAACTCGGCAAAATGACCCCGTAACTTCGGGAGAAGGGGTGCCCCGGTAGTGTGAATAGCACGAGGGGGCCGCAGTGAAAAGGCCCAAGCGACTGTTTAGCAAAAACACAGGTCTGTGCGAAGCCGTAAGGCGAAGTATACGGGCTGACGCCTGCCCGGTGCTGGAAGGTTAAGGGGAGCGGTTAGGAGCAATCCGAAGCTGTGAACCGAAGCCCCAGTAAACGGCGGCCGTAACTATAACGGTCCTAAGGTAGCGAAATTCCTTGTCAGGTAAATTCTGACCCGCACGAATGGCGTAACGACTTGGGCGCTGTCTCAACGAGAGATCCGGTGAAATTTTAATACCTGTGAAGATGCAGGTTACCCGCGACAAGACGGAAAGACCCCATGGAGCTTTACTGCAGCTTGATATTGAATTTGGGTACGATCTGTACAGGATAGGTGGGAGCCTTTGAAGCGTGAGCGCCAGCTTGCGTGGAGGCACCGTTGGGATACCACCCTGATCGTATCTAGGTTCTAACCTGGTACCGTAATCCGGTGCGGGGACAGTGTCAGGTGGGCAGTTTGACTGGGGCGGTCGCCTCCTAAAGAGTAACGGAGGCGCCCAAAGGTTCCCTCAGAATGGTTGGAAATCATTCGAAGAGTGCAAAGGCATAAGGGAGCTTGACTGCGAGACCTACAAGTCGAGCAGGGACGAAAGTCGGGCTTAGTGATCCGGTGGTACCGCATGGAAGGGCCATCGCTCAACGGATAAAAGCTACCCTGGGGATAACAGGCTTATCTCCCCCAAGAGTCCACATCGACGGGGAGGTTTGGCACCTCGATGTCGGCTCATCGCATCCTGGGGCTGAAGTAGGTCCCAAGGGTTGGGCTGTTCGCCCATTAAAGCGGTACGCGAGCTGGGTTCAGAACGTCGTGAGACAGTTCGGTCCCTATCTGTCGTGGGCGTAGGAAATTTGAGAGGAGCTGTCCTTAGTACGAGAGGACCGGGATGGACGTACCGCTGGTGTACCAGTTGTTCCGCCAGGAGCACCGCTGGGTAGCTATGTACGGAAGGGATAAGCGCTGAAAGCATCTAAGCGTGAAGCCCCCCTCAAGATGAGATTTCCCAGTATGTAAGACCCCTTGAAGACGACGAGGTAGATAGGCTGGGGGTGGAAGTGCAGCAATGCATGGAGCTGACCAGTACTAATCGGTCGAGGGCTTATCCAAGATATGCAGGTTATAACTCGCAAAGTTCGTTTCGGATCTAGTTTTCAGAGAATAATCTCTGAAATGAAAATTGGTACATCACAGAATGTGCGTATGATTTTCAGTTCCATATTGGATTTCAAGAAGCTATGCTTCGACAAATCGCGTTTGGTGGCGATGGCGGAGGGGTTCCACACGTACCCATCCCGAACACGACCGTTAAGCCCTCTAGCGCCGATGGTACTTGGACCGCAGGGTCCTGGGAGAGTAGGACGCCGCCAAGCGAAGAACCACTGCCGATGTTATTCGGTGGTGGTTTTTATTTGCGTTTTTTTACTATAGATCACAGGTGGAACAATTATTATACACGAAAAAAATATTCCCGAGAGATGCCCACGCATCTCTTGTTTGACTTTGTCCCGTTCCTCTGACACACTCATAAATAGATACATACATCACGTATCAGGCCATGATTTGAAAGATATCATAACTTAGAGAACGGGGTGCAGGACGACATGGAAATTCAGAAATTAACCGTAGATGATTTTGAGCCAGCTATGGCACTCTCCGAGTATGCTTTTCAAGTGGTAATGAGTGAAGAACAAACGGAGAAGCGACGGAGTCAATTTGATTCACAGGATATATGGGGTGTATTTGAGGAAGGACAATTGGGTGCCAAACTTCACATTATTCCTTATCAAACTTATATTCACGGAAGATCGTTCGAGATGGGCGGTATTGCGGGAGTAGCCACATGGCCAGAATATAGACGCAAAGGCTGGGTAGCCGGGCTATTGAAGCATGCGCTGGAGGAAATGAACCGTAACAAACAAAGTATATCGTTTTTGCATCCGTTCTCTTTTGCATTTTATCGGAGATATGGATGGGAGACGTATGTTGAGTTTAAACGATATAAAGTGCCTACAGCTCATCTGCCTGCAAAAAAGGCAACCCCTGGAACAATTCGGCGTGGCGATCCGGGAATCAGCGTATTAAAGGAAGTATACAGTGCGTATGCTGAGCGCTATAACGGAACCTTAATCCGAGATGATGCGAGATGGGAGAATTCAGTTCTCACTAATGGAGCCAGCCAGAAGGCTGTATATTATGATGAAGCTGGTAAAGCACAAGGCTATGTTTTATATGAGGTTAAGGAAAGAAAGTTTACCATTAAAGAGATCATTTATCTGAATGAAGAGGCAAGACAAGGTTTGTGGACCTTTATAGCCAACCATGATTCCATGATTGAGGAAGTCACTTTACAGGCACCAGCCAGTGATATGCTTGCTTTTCAATTAGATAATCCGCGGATTCAGCAGGAAATTGTACCTTTCTTCATGGCACGTATTGTGAGTGTCGAACAATTTATTTCCCAGTATCCTTTTGCGAGCCCAGACTCACCAGTACAGATTAATCTCCAGGTAGAGGATGCATACGCACCATGGAATGAAGGGGTATGGCAATTAAATGTGGCGATGAACGGTACAGCTTCAATATGGAAAACATCTGAGCCTGCTGCTAAAGATCAGACTGTTAAAGTAGACATTCAGACGCTTACCGCTATGCTGATGGGGTATCGTAGGCCCACAGAGATGGCTCAGATAGGTAGAATGGAAGGACCAAATGAAGCAATAAAAGCTCTGGAACAAGCAATTCCTGATCGGGAAACGTATTTACTTGATTTTTTCTGATCCTCATAGAGTAAAGAGTTTTCTAGGATCAATTTCATAGATTTAACGTGTATAGCATTACGTTGCTAGTGTGAGACAAATGGACTTCTCCAGTTATTTTGGAGAGGTTTTTTTGTGTCAGCCGAATATTTCGTGTAAAATCGTAAAAAATGAATAGTGCTCCCTCTTGGCAAAACCACAAAATATGCTATAATGTATATAAAGTCAAAGAAAGTCAAAGTCAACTAAAGGTTAAATACTTACGTAGCTTTCTTTCTGCAATCCGGTGGTGGGAGCCATTTTAAAGGTAGTGCACATCAGCGGATAAAGGCAATATTAAAGGACCTTCGAGCGTCCTTCGCTCTCCTGTTAAAGACCGTTGAAGATCAGTTTCGCTGTTTCCTTGATTGGTTAAATGGGTTGAGAAGGTGTACTCTGTAGGGGCGTGTGGGTCCTTATTGACTTAACGTTTCAGACAGTGGAGGATGAGTGGATGCGTAATATCTCTGATATTATCGAACAATATCTGAAGAGTATTTTGCATGAAAGTCCCGAAGGAATGGTCGAAATTCAACGTAATGATCTGGCTGACCAATTTTCATGTGTGCCTTCCCAGATCAATTATGTCATCAGCACCCGATTTACACTCGAAAAAGGTTACCTTGTAGAGAGTAAACGTGGCGGCGGCGGTTATGTTCGCATACAGCGGATCGAATTGCCAGCTCACTCGGCTCTGCATAACCATTTGCACCATAGTATTGGAGATGAGATCGGGCAGACAGCTGCCGAAGGTCTGATCTACCAACTGGAAGAAGCACGTTTCTTGAGCAAAAGGGAAGCCGGGTTGATGCGGGCAGCTGTATCGAGAGAGATTATATTGGTCAAACTTCCTTACCGGGATCAAATTCGTGCCAGAATGTTAAAGGCGATGTTAATATCTTTGCTCGGTAAATGAAAACTATCGGGATCAAGGGGGTACATCATTGTGCTGTGCCAAGAATGCAACAAACGACCGGCAACACTCCATTTCACGAAGATCGTGAACGGAGAGAAGACGGAATTCCATATTTGTGAGTCATGTGCTCGTGAAAAAGGGGAAATGATTCCCGGAACATCCAACGGATTTTCCATTCACAACTTATTGTCCGGGTTGCTTGATTTTGAACCCTCAGGCAAGAATGGGAATGCGGGAGCAACACCTGCACAATCCCTTCGTTGTGAAGAATGCGGCATGACCTATTCACAGTTTAGCAAAATCGGCCGCTTTGGCTGTAGTTCTTGTTATAAATATTTTGACAGTCGTTTGGACCCGCTATTCAAACGGGTTCATGGCAGCACTCTCCACGTGGGGAAAGTGCCTGCACGAGCTGGTGGCCGCATCAAGGTCAAAAGACAGATTGCTGATCTGAAACGGGATCTTCAGGAGAGCATAACGCAAGAGGAGTTTGAAGAAGCTGCTCAAATTCGTGATCAGATCAGGGAACTTGAAAAAGAAATAGCTCAGGAGTAAAGTTTGTGATGAGTAGGAGGGATGCGTAATGCCTAATCTTCGTTTTACAGAGAAGGCGCTCAGCGACTGGATGCGTAGTGATGCGGCTGATTCCGAAATCGTCATTAGCAGCCGGGTCCGGATCGCACGCAACCTGCAGCATTATCCGTTTCCGATGCTGGCTTCCAATGAGCAATCGGAAGAAGTGCTGAATAAGCTGAGCGAAGTACTTCAATACGATGACGTTCATGCCTTTGGAGATTTTCATACTCTGGATCTGATTGATATCGATGACCTTGACAAACGGGTGCTGGTGGAGAAACATCTGATAAGTCCCAGTCTTGCGAACGAATCCAGAAATGGTGCTGTTATTCTCAGTGAGGATGAATCTGTCAGTATTATGATTAATGAAGAGGATCATCTTCGTATCCAGTGCCTCTATCCGGGGTTCCAGGTGAAAGAAGCCTGGGAGAAAGCTTCCGCCATAGATGATGCTTTTGAAGCGCATGTGGATTATGCTTTTGATGACCGCAGAGGATATTTAACCAGTTGCCCTACAAATGTAGGTACAGGTGTAAGAGCATCTGTCATGATGCATCTGCCCGCTCTGGTGATGACACAGCAGATCGGCCGCATTCTAACCGCAGTCTCCCAAGTCGGACTGACTGTACGGGGAATTTACGGTGAAGGCAGTGAGGCGATGGGTAACCTGTTCCAAATCTCGAACCAGATCACACTGGGGCAGACGGAACAAGAAGTCATTGATAACCTGCATAGTGTTGTGTTACAGATGATAGGGCATGAACGTACCGCGAGAGAACGGTTAATTACCGACTCCAGACTGCGAATTACCGACAGGGTTATGCGGTCATATGGCATTCTGTCCCATGCTGCAATTGTCGATTCGAAGGAAGCTGCACAGCGTTTGTCTGATGTTCGACTTGGTGTGGATCTCGGCTTGTTGGACGGCTTGTCCATAACCGTGATGAACGAGTTGAATGTGATGACGCAGCCGGGCTTTTTGCAGAAAACATTTGGGGAAGACATGCGGACAGATGAGCGTGACATATATCGGGCTCAGTTGATTCGTGATACGATCAGTGCAGCCAATCAATCTTAGGTTGTTCAAGCGTTGTTTATAAAGGTTTCACGCCGCATCTGCGGCTTCTATATAATAGAGCATTTTCTATAACTGAATGCTGAATGATTTTATTCGCAGCACGGCTGCAAAAAAAATGATATGAAGAATACGGTGGGATCCTTTTAACAGCCCCCGTTTTATCCAAAACCATGGAGGTGCAGGAGATATGATGTTTGGAAGATTTACGGAACGGGCCCAAAAGGTGCTCGCATTGGCGCAGGAAGAAGCTGTCCGTCTTGGTCATAATAACATCGGTACAGAGCACATTTTGCTCGGCCTCATTCGTGAAGGCGAAGGCATCGCAGCCAAAGCGCTGATCGGCCTGGGACTCGGATTGGAAAAAATTCAAGATGAAGTAGAAACGCTGATTGGCCGCGGTCAAGAGCAACCTACGAACATTGCATATACGCCTCGTGCGAAAAAAGTAATTGAACTGTCTATGGATGAAGCGCGCAAATTGGGCCATACTTATGTGGGCACAGAGCATATCCTGCTCGGATTGATCCGAGAAGGCGAAGGGGTTGCGGCACGTGTGCTGAACAACCTGGGTATTAGTTTGAACAAGGCACGTCAACAAGTATTGCAACTGCTTGGCAGCAGTGAAGCTGTATCCAGTCATAACGGTACACCTGCCAATGTCAGCACACCAACACTGGACAGTCTGGCACGTGACCTCACGGCGTATGCCAGAGAGAACAACCTGGACCCCGTGATTGGACGTAGTAAAGAAATTGAACGTGTTATTCAGGTACTGAGCCGTCGTACCAAGAATAACCCGGTACTGATCGGTGAACCAGGTGTAGGTAAAACAGCCATTGCTGAAGGACTTGCACAAAAAATCATCGCGAATGAAATTCCGGAGACTTTGCGTGACAAACGTGTCATGACATTGGATATGGGTTCGGTTGTTGCAGGTACAAAATATCGTGGTGAATTCGAAGATCGTCTGAAAAAAATTATGGATGAGATTCGTCAAGCGGGTAACATCGTCCTGTTCATTGACGAATTGCATACCCTGATTGGTGCAGGTGGAGCGGAAGGTGCAATTGATGCTTCGAACATTTTGAAACCGGCGTTGGCCCGTGGAGAATTACAGTGCATCGGTGCAACAACACTGGATGAATACCGCAAATATATCGAGAAGGATGCTGCCCTGGAGCGTCGTTTCCAACCGATCACTGTGGATCAACCTTCTCCAGAAGAAGCAATTCAGATTTTACACGGCTTGCGTGATCGTTACGAAGCGCATCACCGGGTGAAAATTACGGATGAAGCGATTGTACAGGCGGTTAAACTGTCTGACCGGTACATTACAGACCGCTTCCTGCCGGACAAAGCAATTGACCTGATTGATGAGGCGGGTTCCAAAGTCAGATTGAACTCTTACACGATCCCACCAAACCTCAAACAACTGGAAAGCCGTCTTGAAGATATCCGTAAGGAAAAAGACGCAGCGGTTCAAAGTCAGGAGTTCGAAAAAGCAGCAGCTCTGCGTGACACGGAACAAAAAATTCGTGAAGAGCTGGATGTAACGAAGAACCAATGGAAAGAAAAACAAGGTCGCACGGATTCTGAAGTAACGCCTGAGGATATCGCGCAAGTGGTAGCCAACTGGACTGGAATTCCTGTGAACAAGCTGAAAGAAGAAGAAACACAACGCTTGATGAACCTGGAATCTATTCTTCATGAACGTGTCATCGGTCAAGATGAGGCTGTGAAGTCCGTCAGCCGTGCAGTTCGTCGTGCTCGGGCCGGATTGAAAGATCCGAAACGTCCGATGGGTTCATTTATCTTCCTGGGTCCTACCGGGGTAGGTAAAACCGAGCTGGCTCGTGCACTTGCAGAAGCCATGTTCGGCGATGAAAATGCAGTCATCCGGATTGATATGTCCGAGTATGGTGAGAAGCATTCCACTTCAAGACTCGTCGGAGCGCCTCCGGGATATGTGGGATATGAAGAAGGTGGACAGCTGACTGAGAAAGTTCGTCGTAAACCTTACTCCGTTGTCCTGCTCGATGAGATCGAGAAAGCACATCCGGAAGTATTCAACATCTTGCTGCAAGTGCTTGAGGATGGTCGTCTGACCGACTCCAAAGGACGCGTCGTAGACTTCCGGAATACGTTGATCATTTTGACATCCAATGTGGGTGCAGAAGCGATCAAACGTAATTCTACACTGGGCTTTACGGCAGTAGTGGATGCAGGTGCGGATTACGATAACATGAAGGGTAAAGTGATGGATGAGCTGAAGAAAAGCTTCCGTCCTGAGTTCCTTAACCGGATTGATGAAATTATCGTGTTCCACTCTCTTGAAGAGAAACATATCGCGGAGATTGTTACACTGATGAGCGAAGAGCTTCGCAAACGGCTGCGTGAGTATGAGGTCGACTTTGAACTCACCGACAATGCCAAGGCATTCCTTGCCAAAGCAGGCTTCGATCCAGCCTATGGTGCTCGTCCGCTTCGTCGGGCGATCCAGAAGCATATTGAAGACAAATTGTCTGAAGAGTTGCTCACGGGTAATGTGATCAAAGGTGATTCGTTACTCATCGATGAAGAGAATGGAGCATTGTCGGTAACGAAAAAAGAAGTTGTTGTTCCTTCTACTGAGGAAATCGAAACGAAATAAGTGACACATAGCTAGTGAATAGCTGGTGCTACTGAGTCTGATGTATAAAACAAAAATCCTTCCTGGCTTTTGTCGGGAAGGATTTTTTTTTGTTTTAGTGCCAGTCATAGCCCCAAAGCTGTTGTTTATCAGGAAACAAACGTTGAACTGGCTGCGAACATGTGTAAAGTTTGCGATAATCCTTTACGAAAAATCTCAAACAATGGTAAACTTTTATTAACCCTGCACGTCAGGGAGTTTAGGCAAAATTCGTCGAAAAATGCAAAATGCTGTTATAAAATAAATCCTAGGAGTGCTGAAGTGGCCAAAGTTAAAACCAAGTTTCAGTGTACGGAATGCGGCTATGAAGCCCCCAAATGGTACGGCAAATGTCCGGGTTGTCAGTCTTGGAATTCAATGGTGGAAGAAACCGAAACAGTGGTCAAAACACAAGGGAGAAATTCCCCTCTTTTTGAGAGTAAAGATAAGCCACTTCCCATCATAGATATAGATAGCGGTCAGGAACCGCGTGTACAGACTGGAATTGAAGAGCTGAACCGGGTTTTGGGCGGCGGAATTGTTCCAGGATCTCTCGTTCTGGTGGGCGGAGACCCCGGAATCGGAAAATCAACGTTAATGTTGCAAACATCTCATGCATTGACTCATTCAGGTTTGCGCGTGTTATATGTCTCAGGCGAGGAATCCGTTAAGCAAACGAAATTGCGGGCTGACCGTCTGGGTGCGCTGTCTCCTGAGTTATATGTACTATGTGAGACCAATATGGAGCGGGTTGAGGAAGCGGTGGAGCAGATCCAACCGCATTTTCTAGTCATCGACTCCATTCAGACCGTATATCTGCCAGAAGTCACCAGTGCTCCCGGTAGTGTAGCTCAGGTAAGGGAATGTACGTCACGGTTCATGCGGATCGCCAAAGGGCGAGGCATTGCAACCGTACTTGTGGGGCATGTTACGAAAGAAGGTGCTATTGCCGGTCCCCGTATGTTGGAGCATATGGTGGACTGTGTTCTTTATTTTGAAGGAGAGCGGCATCATACGTATCGCCTTTTACGTGCGGTCAAGAACCGTTTTGGTTCGACCAATGAGATCGGTATTTTTGAAATGGGCGAAGATGGACTTCGTGAAGTAGGCAACCCTTCTGAGCTCTTTTTGTCAGAACGTCCACTGGGTGTGGCTGGTTCTACCGTAGTGGCCAGCATGGAGGGCACACGTCCTCTGCTTGTGGAATTGCAGGCATTGATTTCTACCACACATTTCCCTTCTCCCCGACGTATGGCAACTGGGGTAGATCTCCATCGATTAAATTTGATTATTGCGGTACTGGAGAAACGGATGGGCATGTTCCTGCAAACACAGGATGCTTATCTGAACGTAGCTGGTGGTGTGAGATTAGATGAGCCGGCAGTGGACTTGGCGGTTGCTATAAGTATCGCATCCAGCTTGAGAGATGTGCCTACCAAGCCAGATGACGTTATCTTTGGGGAAATCGGTTTGACGGGTGAGGTTCGGGCCGTTTCGCGGGCTGAACAACGTGTGAAAGAAGCTCAGAAATTGGGCTTCAAGCGTGTCATTTTACCAGAAAAAAGCTTAAAGGGCTGGAAACATCCTCGCGGGATACAACTGATCGGTGTGAATACCGTGGCAGATGCACTAGCGGTTGCTTTAGATTAGGGGGCATAACAAGATGAAAGATTCGAGCCAACTGGATAATATGAACGAATTGTTAAGGCTGATCGCACCAGGTACACCTTTCCGCGAAGGTCTGGAGAACGTGCTGCGCGCCAAGACGGGTGCACTGCTGGTTGTAGGATACAGCCCTGAAGTGATGGAAGTAGTGGATGGAGGATTCTCAATTAATTGTGATTTCTCCCCGAACTATCTGTATGAACTCGCCAAGATGGATGGTGCCATCATCCTTAGCGAGGATTTAAAGCGTATTTTATACGCCAACACACAGCTCATTCCTGACTCATCCATCTCTTCATCTGAGACAGGTATCCGTCACCGGACGGCTGAGCGTGTCGCGAAACAAACAGGCAAATTAGTCGTATCTATATCGCAGCGCCGGAATATTATCACCTTATATCAAGGAACACTACGGTATTCCCTCAAAGAAATTGGGGTTATTTTGACCAAGGCGAATCAAGCGATTCAAACCTTGGAAAAATACAAAGCTGTATTGACACAGTCCCTTACGAATCTGAGTGCCTCCGAGTTCGAGGAACTGGTAACGATTCCTGAGGTGGTTAATGTCATTCAGCGTACGGAAATGGTTATGCGGATCAAAACGGAAATCAAGCGTTATATTCATGAACTCGGCAACGAGGGACGTCTGATCTCCATGCAAATGGAGGAACTCGTCGGTACTACGGAAGAAGAAGCCTGGTTGCTGTATAAGGACTATGCCCGTGATGACAGTGATGACAAAATCCGTGAGATTATCGTTGGTCTGAAAAGATTATCGGACGATGAATTGCTGGATGCACATCATATTGTACGTCTGCTGGGATACCCTTCGTCAGCAGCTACGTCCGAAGATTCGGTTGCACCTCGCGGATATCGGGTATTAAATAAGATCCCCCGCTTGCCGAATGTCATCATCCATAACCTGGTGGATCAGTTCGAACAATTGCCTCATGTCATCATGGCTACAATTGAAGAGCTGGACGAAGTGGACGGGATTGGAGAGGTACGCGCCCGAACCATTAAGGAAGGTCTCAAGCGTTTGCAGGAGCAGATGTTTATTGACAGACAAATGTAAGGGTTTGCCTATAACGGCTTGAAAATAATGAGGTGAAACAACGATGTTAACCAGATTCATTCCGAATCTCTTTACCTTGGGTAATCTGTTTCTTGGAATGATGGCAATCCTGCTTGCAATTGATGGGAATTATAGTTTGGCTGCGATTTTGGTCATTATTGCGATGTTGCTGGATGGTCTGGATGGCCGTGTGGCACGTGCACTTAATGCCCAGAGTGAGTTTGGTAAAGAGCTGGATTCTTTGTCTGACATGGTTTCATTTGGTGCAGCTCCAGCTCTGATTATATTCATGGTCTCGTTTCAGGATGCAACAACGGTTCTTGCCTGGATCGCAACCGCAAGCTTTCCCATTTGTGGGGCTATCCGGCTTGCCCGGTTTAACGTTCGCCCCGGCATCCCCGGGTACTTTACAGGTTTACCGATTCCAGCGGCCGGAGGGGTACTGGCTACACTGTCCCTGTTTAATAAGGATATCGGTCCCGTGAGTATGATGATTGCCACGTTGCTGTTATCGTATCTGATGGTAAGTTCGCTGAAATACCCCAATTTCAAAAAGGTTGGTCTGCCGCGCAAAGCGATCTGGATTGCACCTTGGGTTATCGTCTTCGCGGTAGTGGTGGCGGTTATGTTTCCAGAACAATTGTCCAAATTGATCTTTATTCCACTTGTGTTATACGCTCTTTATGGGATGAAGCATAATATGCGGACGGCAGCCTCACGTAACCGGGCCAAAAAGCGTAAAGAAGAGAAGTCTTCCCGTCCATCCGATCGCTAGGCAATCCAGTATGGTGTAAATCGGTTGGTCCGTGTTCCTAACCAATACAAAAAAGCACGTACGCTCCTGAACAGGAGCATGCGTGCTTATTTTTTGTTTTTCAAATCTATAAGGTAACTTAACCATTTGCAACGAAATACGTATTGTTTACGACAAATTGAACATCCCTAACGTCGAACATTTCTGTGACTCGTGATTTACGACCTCTTCCATGTTGATGTCCAGCAGATTGCAGAGAGCCGACATATAAAACAGGTTCCGCCCCAGTTCAGAGCTGATCACCTCTTTGCAATTCTCGCACAATTCACCTTCCACATGCGTTTCCAGCAGGCCTTTTGATTGAGCAATATCGCTCTCTGGGGCATATTTCTGCTTGGTGGCGTGCAGCTCAATGCAGCCGCATTCGGTAATGGCCTTTGACACGGCACGGTTGACAGAGGCGCCGGCTTGTCCTGTTTTGGACAGTACATCAATCAGGCTGCGATGACGCAGCAACAGCTCGGAAACTTGATCCTGAAAAGCCTGTAAACTTAGCGTACTCATTTTGCTACTCACCTCGGGATATGAATTGAATTCATTATATGCCAATAATTTACCTTCTTTCAACTGACGATTGCAACATTTCCAAAAAGTTCTTCAAAAGCGGGATTAGCAATCAGGGAATTGGATCATACTGGATATAAAGATGAAGATATATTGAAGGAGGTGCAGGGACTTATGTGGAAAAAAGGCATTTTAACTTTTACAGGATTGTGCGGTGCATGGTTCGGTTACACGGCATATCATCTGGCAGGAAAATCCGTCCCTTGGATGGCAGAATGGATTCAATCAGCAGGATTGTTGGGGGCTGGGGTATCAACCCTACTAGGTGCTGTATTGTTTATGTCCGTGTGTAACATCGGTGGGACATTAATGGCAACCAGACTGCATAATAGTATTGATTCTTTGGCCAAAGTACCGATGAATGAATTGGCTGCAGGTGCAGCGGGTACAGTTGCAGGACTGTTGGTGGCCTTGCTGTTATATCCTTGTGTGGCATGGCTCGGGACGGCCGGAGAGGTGCTTCAGGTGGCGCTGACGGTCGTAAGTAGCTATACAGGCTATATGCTTGCCATGGCGAAGAAAGACGATCTGGCGGCCTTCTGGATGTCAGGACGTTGGGGGCATCCCGAGGTGGATGAAGACAGACGACTGGAAGAGCACAAAATTTTGGATACCAGTGTAATTATCGATGGTCGCATCGCAGATATATGCAAAACCGGATTTATCGAGGGCACGATTGTAATCCCGGAATTTGTTCTGGAGGAATTGCAGCACATTGCCGATTCATCGGACTTGCTCAAGCGGAACAGAGGACGGCGCGGGCTTGATATCCTGAATAAAATTCAGAAGGAATTGGACGTCAAAGTTCTCATTTACGAAGGTGATTTCGAGGAAATTTCCGAAGTGGACAGCAAGCTGGTCAAGCTCGCCAAGGTTCTTCAGGGCAAAGTTGTCACCAACGACTTCAACTTGAACAAGGTCTGTGAATTGCAAGGTGTATCCGTGCTAAATATCAATGATCTCGCCAATGCGGTTAAGCCCGTGGTATTACCAGGTGAGGAGATTATGGTGCAGATTATCAAAGATGGTAAGGAACACGGTCAAGGTGTAGCCTATCTGGATGATGGCACGATGATTGTTGTGGAAGGCGGACGCGAGTATATCGGCATGATGATGGAAGTGCTGGTGACCAGTGTGCTGCAGACGTCAGCAGGACGAATGATTTTTGCCAAGCCGAAACTGTTGGAAAAAGCCCAATAAAGCGGTATGATGGGTAGTGTATCGTTAGAGTTTATAATATAACTGTATTATATCTCCGAACGGTAAACTGACAGACAAGGCAGGGATTGCGGCATGGATAAAGGGTGGGGTGTTGTCATTGTGGCGGCAGGTCGGGGGACCCGGATGGGAACAACCGAGAGTAAGCAGTTTCTGCTGCTGCAGGACAAGCCCGTTTTCATACATACGCTTGAAGTGTTTGCGGCTATGGACGAGGTCAGCGAAATGGTGCTGGTCACGGGAGCTGCCGATGTTGAACGCTGCCAGGATTGGGTAAAAGAATACCGACTGGAATCACGTGTCCGTGTCATCCCCGGAGGGAAAGAGAGACAGCATTCAGTCCACGAAGGCCTTAAGGCACTAGGGACGGATTGGGTCCTCGTTCACGACGGGGTACGTCCTTTTATAAACCGTGAGCAGATTATGGGATGTATGAAGGCCGCCATGTCGGGTGGAGCAGCTGTATTGGCTGTTCCAGTGAAGGATACAATCAAACAAGTGAATGCGGAGGGAGTCGTTACGGCGACGCCAGACCGCAGCAGTCTGTGGAGCATTCAAACCCCGCAGGCTTTTCGTCTTTCTTCCCTGCTGATTGCGTACGAATCGGCGGACCGGGACGGATTTCTAGGAACGGATGACGCAATGCTGGCTGAACGCCAGGGAATGTCGGTCAAGGTTGTGGAAGGCAGTTATACGAACATCAAATTAACGACGCCGGAAGATTTGGAATACGCCGCGTTTTTGCTCAAGGGAGAGAAGAAGCGATGATACGTGTAGGACAGGGATTTGATGTACATCAACTGGTGGAGGGGCGCCCATGCATTATTGGCGGGGTCACGATCCCTTATGAAAAAGGACTGCTGGGTCACTCGGACGCAGACGTGCTGCTGCATGCCATCAGTGATGCCATTCTTGGTGCGCTTGCACTTGGGGATATTGGCAAACACTTCCCGGATACAGATCCGGAGTTCAAGGATGCGGATAGCCTGAAGCTGCTGGAGCATGTGTGGCAGTTGGTGAAGGATCGTGGATACCGTCTGGGGAACATCGATTCGACCATTATTGCACAGAAACCGAAGATGGCACCTTACGTTCCGCAGATGGCCGAGGTTATTGCCAAGGCACTTGAAGCGGATGTAACTCAGGTGAATGTCAAAGCGACAACAACAGAACAACTCGGATTCCCCGGACGGGGAGAGGGTATAGCTGCCCAATCGGTTGTTTGCCTTGTTCGCGTGTGATATCATCAACCAATTAGAGACGGAGGGATAGTATGAGCAACGAAATTCGCGTGCGCTACGCGCCGAGTCCAACGGGACACCTGCATATCGGGAATGCCCGTACGGCGCTGTTTAACTATTTGTATGCCAAACATAATAACGGCAAATTCATTATTCGTATTGAGGATACGGACGTGAAACGCAACATTGCCGGTGGTGAGGAAAGTCAGCTGAAATACCTGAAATGGCTTGGAATCGAGTGGGACGAAAGTATTGATGTCGGCGGCGAGTACGGACCATACCGTCAGACAGAACGTCTGGATATATATCGCAAATATACGCAGGAACTGCTGGACAAAGGTCTGGCTTATCGTTGTTATTGCACGGAAGAAGAGTTGGAGCAAGAACGTGAGGAACAGACAGCACGTGGAGAAACTCCGCGTTATTCGGGTAAACACCGTGATCTGACACCGGAGCAGCAGAGTGCATTTGAAGCGGAAGGCCGTGTGGCGAGTATTCGTTTCCGTGTACCGGAAGAACGCATTTATACGTTTGATGACATGGTCAAAGGAACAATCTCATTCAACAGCAAGGAATCCGGCGACTTCGTTATTGTGAAAAAAGACGGCATTCCCACGTACAACTATGCAGTTGCTGTGGATGATTACCTGATGAAGATCTCTCACGTCTTGCGTGGTGAAGATCACATCTCTAACACACCGCGTCAACTAATGATTTATGAAGCGCTTGGCTGGGAGCCGCCGGTATTCGGTCATATGACGTTGATCGTGAATGAAAACCACAAAAAGCTGAGTAAACGTGACGAGTCCGTTATTCAGTTTATTGAACAATATGATCAGCTCGGCTATCTGCCAGAAGCGATGTTTAACTTCATCTCCCTGCTTGGCTGGTCCCCTGAAGGAGAAGAAGAGATCTTCTCGCAGGAGCAGTTAATCTCCATTTTTGATACGAAGCGACTGTCCAAGAGCCCGGCGGTATTTGATACCCACAAGCTGGCTCACTTGAACAACCACTACATTAAAAATGCGGACCCGGATCGCATTGCCGAAATGGCGATTCCACATCTGCAAAAAACGGGACGTATTGCCGCTGAACTGTCACCTGAACAGAAAGAATGGGCATATACGCTTGTTCATCTCTACCAGGAGCAAATGAATTCTGCCTCTGATATCGTGGAATTGTCGGAAGTGTTCTTCCGTTCCCATCTGGAGCTGGAAAGTGAAGGAGCTGCTGTACTCGCTGAGGAGCAGGTACCAACCGTTCTGAAGGCATTTGCTGATAAAGTACAGGCTAGCGATGAATTTACACCGAGCAAGATGGCTGCGCTGATCAAAGAAGTTCAGAAAGAGACCGGATTTAAGGGTAAACAGCTGTTTATGCCGATCCGTGTAGCTCTGACAGGACAGACTCATGGCCGCGATCTGAACCAAACGATTGTACTGCTTGGCCGCGATAAAGTGATCGATCGACTGCATGCTCAGGTAAAAGGCGCGTAAGTAACGCCCTTGTATAGTCTACTTTGGACTTAAGGATGGAACTTCGTTTATACCGTTATGAAGGAAGATTGTTGTCAGTCCATAACCTTTTCGCTATAATAGCAACACAAAGGTTAAATGGTATGATTTTATCATTCATCATAAAAACAGCAAAGACCGGGAGAAGTAGGCTGAACCGGACAGATTCAGAGAGGATGGTCCCGCAGTAAAGAATGAGATTCTTTGCTGAGGTGGCTGTGAGCCATCCGCTGTCCGCCAGTCGAAATGCACCCGTGAGCTGCATAGCCGAATCCGGCCCCGCCTCTTGTTTTGTAGGAGAGAGGAAAACGTCAGGATAGGTTGTGACGGTTGGTTCCCGTTACGGAACTGTTGAGGGTTCATTCTTGTGCAAGGACATGAGGCGGCTATAACAGGCAGCCTAGTTCTTGTATGTTAAGGCATGAACCGAGCAGAGTGGGACCGCGATAAACGCCTCTGCAGCTTACATAGCTGCAGGGGCGTTTTCTGTTTAGGTCGAGTCGGAAGTACACTACCATGAGGGCCGCGCCGTCCGGTAAGCCGGAGGACGAAGACCTGAACAAGAGGGGAACGAGCATGTTCAAGAAGATCAGATCAGATATCCAGGCGGTGTTTGAAAACGATCCGGCGGCCCGGGGATGGTTTGAAGTTGTATTTACCTACTCGGGGCTGCATGCGATATGGGCGCACCGGGTGGCACACTTTTTATACAAGCGGAAATGGTTTTCTTTTGCCCGGTTCATTTCACAAGTCAGCCGTTTTATGACAGGCATCGAAATCCACCCCGGAGCTACGATCGGCAATCGGTTGTTTATTGACCATGGCATGGGCGTTGTGATTGGGGAAACATGTGAAATTGGCGACGATGTTGTCATCTATCAGGGGGTCACACTTGGCGGAACGGGTAAAGAAAAAGGGAAGAGACATCCGACAATTGGCAATAATGTGGTTATCTCATCCGGAGCGAAGGTGCTAGGCTCCTTCAGCGTGGGGGATCAATGTAATATTGGTGCAAACTCGGTTGTGCTGAAGGAAGTTCCTCCAAACAGCACCGTTGTAGGCATACCGGGCAGAATCGTGAAGCAGGATGGCCGCCGGGTGGACCGTCTGAATCAGCAGCTTCCCGATCCGGTCATCGATTCCCTGCGCAATATGCAGCAAGAAATCGAACGATTGCGTGAAGAAGTGCGTACTCTGCAGAGTACGCGTGAAAGTGAGTTTTCCCGTGGTACAATAGAATAATGATGGAAACGGATGAAAGGAAAGTGACTATGACGCTTCAAATTTACAATACGATGAGTCGTACCAAAGAGAATTTTGTTCCTCAAGAGCCGGGGAAAGTGAAAATGTATGTGTGCGGGCCGACGGTATATGATTACATTCATATCGGGAATGCACGTCCAGTTATCTTTTTCGACACGGTTCGCGGATACCTGGAACAGACCGGTCTTGAAGTGAACTACGTCGTGAACTTCACAGATGTCGATGACAAACTCATTCGCAAGGCCGAGCAGCTTGGCACGGATGTTCCTCATGTTGCAGAGAAGTTTATTGCAGCGTATTACGAGGATCTCGAAGGGTTGGGTATTCCGAAGGCAAGCAGTAACCCAAGAGTGACGGAAAACATGCCGCTCATTATTGATTTTATCCGTGAGTTGGTTGAAAAGGACTTCGCCTATGAAAATGGCGGTGACGTATATTATCGCACAGGCAAGTTCGCGGAGTACGGCAAACTGTCGAAGCAAAACCTTCAGGAATTACAGTTCGGAATTCGTATTGGTGTAGATGAGCGCAAAGAGCATCCGGAAGATTTCGTACTCTGGAAAGCTGCAAAACCGGGTGAGATCTTCTGGTCCAGTCCATGGGGCGATGGTCGTCCGGGCTGGCATATTGAGTGTTCAGCGATGGCACGGGAGTACCTGGGCGACACGCTGGATATTCACGGTGGAGGACAGGATTTGCAGTTCCCGCACCATGAATGCGAATGCGCTCAATCCGAGGTACTGACTGGAAAACCTCTGGCAAACTACTGGATGCATAACGGATTTATCCGTATTGATAACGAAAAAATGTCGAAATCACTCGGTAACGGCGTGCTTGTTAAAGACCTCCGCAATCAATATAAACGCGAAGCCATTCGTTATTTTATGTTGTCTACTCACTATCGTAATCCATTGAACTTTACGGAAGATACGATGGAACAGGCACAGAATAGTGTAGACCGGATCGCCAATGCCGTAGGCAACCTTAATCATCGCTTGCAAGCTGTGAGTGTGGATCAGGCTGTGTCAGCAGAGTTCGCAGCGAGACTGGAGCAGATTCGTCAGCAATATCATGAGAAAATGCAGGACGACTTCAATACGCCAGATGCGATTACGGCACTGTTTGAATGGGCTGGGGAAGCTAACCAACTGTTGCAGCAAGATGTGGTAAACGCTGCGGACATTCGCGCTCTGCTGGAATTGTTCAATGAGCTGAATGCGGTGCTTCGCATCTATACGGAGGCTGAACCGGAGCTTTTGGACGAAGAAATCGAACGTCTAATTGAAGAACGTAACGAAGCGCGCAAGTCCAAAAACTGGGCGCGGGCTGATGAAATTCGGGATGAACTGTCTGCGCAGGGCATCTTGCTTGAGGATACGGCTCAAGGAATGAGATGGCGGCGCAAATGAGTGATGAACAACTGGAAAAGTTGTCTGAATCCGTCGAACATGCCGAGCAACGGGAGGAACAACAGACAGATGAACAATCTCTGAGCGTTGAGCAGGGAGGATGGTTTCCTTATCCTCCCTCTCGGCCTGCAAGGTTGATTCCTCCCATCGCTCTCGCCTATATTGGTGATGCGGTATATGAGGTAGCCGTACGGCAGTATCTGTTGTCCAAAGCCAATATGCGTCCCAACCATCTGCACCGTAGTGCAACGGGTTTGGTATCGGCGAAGGCGCAGAGCCGTATCCTCACAGGTATTGAGGCTGAGCTGACCGAGGAGGAACGTGACATTGTCAGACAAGGTCGTAATGCCAAGTCTGGCAGTATTCCCAAAAACGCAGATGTTTTGGAATATAGACATGCCACAGCTCTGGAGTGTCTGTTCGGTTACCTGTATAGCAGTGGTCGACATGACCGCATGATTGAACTAATTCGCCGGGGCATCGAGCATGCGGAGCAACATTCGCAATCACCGACAAAATAATATAAATTACAACAAAGCCGCTTCTGTAAGATGTGCCGAATAGGGTGCAGTGTAACACAGGGCGTTATAGAGAGGATCGAACAAAGATGGAAGAAGAATGGATTGCCGGTAAACACTCCGTAACGGAGGCGCTGCGTTCAGGCCGGACCATTAATAAAATATGGATTGCAGATACAGCGCAAAAACATTTGACGCAGCCCATTATCGCGGAAGCAAAAAAACTAGGGATTGTCATTCAACACGTGGACAAGCGTAAACTGGATCAAACAGTGCCGGGCGTTCAACACCAGGGTGTAGTAGCACAAGCGGCTCCTTACGCTTATGTGGAGGTTGAAGACATTCTTGCTGCAGCGGCTGCAAAAAATGAACATCCATTTTTGATTTTGCTGGATGAGATTGAAGATCCACATAATCTTGGATCGATTTTGCGGACGGCTGACTGCACAGGTGCACATGGCGTTATTGTACCTAAGCGGCGCTCAGCTGCAGTTACAGTGACGGTATCCAAAACATCAGCGGGTGCGGTGGAGTACGTGCCAGTGGCTCGTGTAAGCAACCTGGGTCAAACCATTGATCGTCTTAAGGAAGAGGGCGTATGGGTTGTGGGTACGGATGTTGCTGCTCAGGAGAGCGTGTTTGGGAACGGCGTCTTTACGGGTCCAGTAGCCGTCGTTATCGGGAACGAAAACAAGGGAATGGGACGACTGATTCGCGAGAAATGCGATGTGTTGATCAAACTGCCGATGCAAGGTCAGATTAATTCCCTGAATGCTTCCGTGGCAGCGGGTGTTGTCATGTATGAAGTGCTCCGCTCGCGCCAAGCGCAGGACTAGAAGATATGGCTGATTCCCGTGATGTGCTTCTTGTAGACGGGTACAACATGATTGGTGACTGGCCGGAGCTATCCAGATTGGCGGAGAGTGGATTGGAGGAGGCCCGCAACAGGCTTCTCTCTCGACTAGCCGACTATCAGGCGTTCTCCGGCCGGAGAGTCATTGTTGTTTTTGACGCCTACCTCGTGCCTGGACTCGGTAAATCCTTTACACAGAGCAAAGTGCAGATTTTTTTTACAAAGGAAAAAGAGACGGCAGACGAATGCATTGAGAGACTCGTTCGGGAACTAAGCACGCGAAGACGCCAAATCTATGTGGCTACAAGCGATATGGTAGAGCAGCATGTCATTTTTGGACAGGGAGCTCTGCGTGTATCCGCAAGGGAATTGCTGATCGAAGTAGAGCAGAACGAAAAAGAGTTACAGAAACGTCTGGAAGAAGATCAAGCTAAAGCAACGCGAAATACACTCGGCGGCAAGTTAAGTCCGGATGTTTTGAAGCAATTTGAGCGATGGCGCCGGGAATAACAGCACGATTTTACAAAAATTAGAATTTTGAAACTCTTGACAATTATGTTATTGATGTTCTTTTTTAGGCAGAGCGTGGTTGACGGTGTGAGGTACCATCATATATACTGATCCTATATTTCATAGAGTAGAGTAACGGGGTACCTTGCGTTGCAGCCGGAGGGATTGTCTGTGAGTGTCGACCTCAAAGATATCATGTTATCCAAGTATGATTACCAAAGTGACGAAGACATTGTCGAAGCGGTCCGTGAAGGTGAAAGCGAAGCGCTGGAGTTTTTGATTAACAAATATCGTAACTTTGTACGCGCCAAGGCAAGATCTTATTTTCTGATTGGGGCTGACCGGGAAGATATCATTCAAGAAGGAATGATTGGACTCTATAAATCCATTAGGGATTTCAAAGGGGACAAGCTCGCTTCTTTCAAAGCCTTCGCCGAGTTGTGTATTACACGACAGATTATTACGGCAATCAAGACAGCAACACGTCAGAAGCATATTCCGCTTAATTCTTATGTATCACTGGACAAACCTATTTATGACGAAGAGTCCGATCGTACGTTACTCGATGTGATTTGTGGAACACAGGTCAGCGATCCGGAAGAACTTATCATCAATCAGGAAGAGTTTGTAGGCCTGGAAGATAAGATGTCTGAGATTCTGAGTGATCTGGAACGTAAAGTATTGATGTTGTATCTGGACGGGAGATCTTATCAAGAGATTGCAGTGGATTTGGACAGGCATGTAAAGTCCATTGATAATGCACTCCAGCGCGTCAAGCGTAAACTTGAAAAGTACCTGGAAGTTCGAGATAATTGAACACATGTTGTCGTTGACGGAAAAGGCTCGGGGTTTGAGTCTTTTTTTGCTGCCTCAAGTTTATAAAGTTAAAGAATGATTATACTAGTAATCGCTTGGTCCATGCAGGAGAAGAGAAAAACAGAGATGAGAAACTGAATGTGTTTGATAGGAACTTTTTACCCACGGATGAAAGGCTATTCTTTCATTGACATGGTTATACCCTTGTGATAAAGTGTTTTAGGTAGGCCTAAATTCGCGGCTTTTTTTTAGGATCAATTTAGAGACTCCGCTTGAATGTGGAAGTCTTCGGGAGGTGTACATCATGCGGGTAATTATTACTTTGGCTTGTACAAACTGCAAACAAAGAAATTACACTACGACAAAAAACAAGCGTAATCACCCCGACCGCATGGAGATGAAGAAATTTTGCAAGTTTTGTAACGAGCAGACTTCTCATCGCGAAACCAGATAGTTTTTTGGAGGTGTAGTCGGCGTGAAACGTAGTTTCAAATCTCTGATTTCCTTTTTCTCTGAAAGCTGGGCTGAACTTAAAAAAGTTCGCTGGCCTAATCGTAAAGAGCTGACCAACTACACATTGATCGTTCTTGGTACTGTTGTGGTTATGACGCTGTTTTTTTGGGTCGTTGATATCGGCATCTCCGCTGTGATCGAAGCGATTATTTAAGAAGGGTCCCAGGTGGCTTGATATGGAAAAAAGATGGTACGTCGTTCATACCTATTCAGGGTATGAGAATAAGGTCAAAGCCAATTTGGAAAAACGCGTAGAGTCCATGGGCATGGAAGACAAGATTTTCCGCGTTCTTGTTCCGATGGAAGAAGAAGTGGTGAACAAAGACGGTAAGAAAAAAACCGTTATGCGTAAAGTTTACCCCGGATATGTCTTGGTGGAAATGGTCCAGACGGATGACTCTTGGTACGTTGTTCGCAACACGCCAGGTGTTACGGGATTTGTCGGTTCGACAGGTTCCGGGTCCAAACCAACAGCCTTGCTGCCTGAAGAAGTGGAACAAATTCTGAAGCACATGGGCATGGTTGAACCGAAGCCTAAAATTGAATTCGACATTAAGGAATCCGTACGTATTAAAGTTGGTCCTTTTGCGAATTTTGTGGGCTCCGTGGAAGAAATTTTGGTAGACAAAAGCAAGTTGAAAGTGCACGTGAACATGTTTGGACGGGAAACACCGCTTGAGTTGGAATATACGCAAGTGGAGAAGATATAGTCTCTTCAAGTTTCTTGTGGGAGGGCTGAGAGGCCCGTTAACCACTATTTTGCAAGGAGGTGTCAATCATGGCAAAAAAGGTAATCAAAATGGTAAAACTGCAAATTCCAGCAGGTAAAGCGAATCCAGCGCCTCCGGTAGGTCCAGCTTTGGGTCAAGCAGGTGTCAACATCATGGCATTCTGTAAAGAGTTCAACGCTCGTACAGCCGATCAAGCGGGATTGATTATTCCTGTTGAAATCACAGTATTCGAAGACCGTTCCTTTACTTTCATCACTAAAACTCCACCAGCAGCAGTTCTGTTGAAAGTGGCAGCTAAAGTAGAAAAAGGATCCGGCGAACCAAACAAGAAAAAAGTCGCTACCGTTAAACGTGATGCGGTACGTCAAATCGCGGAAACAAAAATGCCTGACCTGAATGCTGCTGACGTTGAGTCTGCAATGCGTATGGTCGAAGGTACTGCCCGCAGCATGGGTATCACCATCGAAGACTAATTTTTCATCTGAAACATGGCTTCGTAAAGCCGGCCGATTCGCGGCCGGTTGATGTGGGAGGTATATCCGCTAACACCACAAAGGAGGAATATAACATGGCTAAACACGGTAAAAAATACCTGGAAGCTGCTAAGCTGATTGACAGCGAAGTAACTTACGAGCCTTCAGAAGCTGTAGAGCTTGTGAAAAAGGCAGCCACTGCAAAATTCGATGAAACAATCGAAGCAGCAGTACGCTTGGGCGTTGACCCACGTAAACAAGACCAGGCAGTACGTGGTGTTGTTGTCTTGCCACACGGCACAGGTAAAACACAACGCGTATTGGTATTTGCAAAAGGTGACAAAGCGAAAGAAGCGGAAGCGGCTGGCGCGGACTATGTTGGTGATGCAGACATGATCAACAAAATCCAACAAGGCTGGTTCGAGTTCGACGTCTGCGTAGCGACACCGGACATGATGAGTGAAGTAGGTAAATTGGGCCGACTGCTCGGCGGTAAAGGTCTGATGCCTAACCCTAAAGCCGGAACGGTAACTTTCGATGTATCCAAGGCTGTTCAAGAAATTAAAGCCGGTAAAATCGAATATCGTCTGGATCGTGCAGGTCAAATTCATGCACCGATCGGTAAAGCTTCTTTCTCGGCAGAGCAACTGAATGAGAACCTTAAAGCTCTCATGGATGCTTTGACTCGTGCTAAACCGGCGGCAGCAAAAGGTGTTTATCTGAAGAATGTAAGTCTTTCTTCCACGATGGGCCCTGGCGCACGCGTGAACGCAGCATCTTTTAGATAATATCACTTGACAGGCTTGTCCTGTTCTGATAATCTATAAAAGTTGTGAGTCCGAGTGACTGACCGTTGACATTTGAATATGCTTACCGTAGACAGTAGGTGCCATTTTGGCTTAATTTCCTGCCGAGGTGTGATTATAGAACTTAGAACGATGCAAATCGGTTATGAGTATATATCAAGCCTTCGTGATTCTACGGAGGCTTTTCTTAATGGGATAAATTTGATCAGGAGGTGTACAGTTTGGCAAACGCAAAAGTGATTCAAGCAAAGCAAGAGTCCGTTGATGCAGTAACAGCTAAATTGCGCGAGAGCGCGACTAGTGTTGTTGTTGACTATCGCGGTTTGAACGTTGCCCAAGTAACTGAGCTGCGTAAGCAGCTTCGTGAAGCCGGAATCGAATTCCAAGTGCTGAAAAACTCGTTGCTTCGCCGCGCAGCAGCTGCAGCAGAACTGACAGAACTTAACGAAGTACTGACAGGTCCTAGTGCAATTGCATTCAGCGTAGACGACGTAGTGGCTCCAGCCAAAATTCTGAACGACTTCGCGAAAAAGAACGATGCACTGGAATTGAAAGGTGCAGTCGTAGAAGGTCGCGTAATCGGAGTACAAGAAGTCAAAGCGTTGGCAGAATTGCCATCCCGCGAAGGTCTCCTTTCCATGCTCCTCAGCGTGCTTCAAGCGCCAGTGCGCAACTTCGCGCTTGCGGTTAAAGCTGTTGCTGAAAAAGAAGAACAAGGCGCGTAAGCAACTTGATCTGAATGCTGCTTAGGCAGTGATGAAATACAAAAAAATAATATTATATATGGAGGTTCAATCATGAGTAAAGAGCAAATCTTGGAAGCAATCAAAGGCATGACTGTACTGGAATTGAATGATCTCGTTAAAGCAATCGAAGAAGAATTCGGCGTAACTGCTGCAGCTCCAGTAGCTGTTGCAGGTGGCGGAGCTGCAGCAGCTGAAGCTGAGCAATCCGAATTCGACGTAATCTTGACTAACGCTGGTGCTTCCAAAATCAACGTTATCAAAGCAGTACGTGAAATCACAGGTCTTGGCCTGAAAGAAGCAAAAGAAGTGGTTGACAACGCTCCAAAACCACTGAAAGAAAAAGTAAGCAAAGAAGAAGCAGAAGCGGTTAAAGCTAAGCTTGAAGAAGCAGGCGCTACAATCGAAGTTAAATAATTTAGCTTTCATTAGCTAGATGAACAAAACAACAAACCCCTTGACTTATATCAAGGGGTTTGTTGCTGTAATTGTAAATGGAAAGTGAGTGAGGACATGTCCAATCATTATTATTCGGACAAACCGCAGGTGGCACATGACAGACGGGCTACAGAAGCGGAGCTACGCGGATGGAAATTACGACTCGTTACGGATGCAGGGGTATTTTCCAAAAACGGAATCGATTACGGCAGCAGAGTGTTGATTGATGCTATAGAGTTGCCTGCTGGAGCTCATGTACTGGATGTGGGCTGCGGGTATGGACCCATTGGTCTTACAGCAGCTAAACTTGTACCGGATGGACATGTCACCATGATCGATATCAATGAGAGAGCGGTTGAGCTTTCCAGGGAAAATGCAAAAGCGAACGGTATAACGAATGTAACGGTTATGCAAAGCAATCTTCTGGCTGAAGTTAAAAAGGAAGACTTTGACGCAGTTCTGACCAATCCTCCGATCCGTGCCGGTAAGGAAACCGTGCATGCGATCTTTGAACAGGCATATCGTCATTTGAAGTTGGGCGGAGCGTTATGGATTGTCATTCAGAAAAAGCAGGGAGCGCCTTCGGCGAAAGCGAAGCTGGAATCTCTCTTTGGACGAGTGGAGGAAGTAACGAAGGATAAAGGCTACCGAATTTTCAAAGCGGTAAAATTGGAAGAGGCGCCTTTAGACTAAATCCTGATTTGTAAAGTAAGCAGGGTGGTATTTTTTTTGCAATAGGACTATTGACTTGAAATTCAGGTCGTGGTATTATTGTAAAATGTCAGTATTAAGATGCCCTACTTGGCTTTAGCTAACTAAAAATGTCAACCTTTTTTTTACGCCGAACGGGCTTATTATGCCTACGTTTGGCGTATAATATGTACATTTTGGGCAAACTGGGGATATGTATGATTTGGAAAGACATCCGCCGATCAAAGTTGCTCTTTTTTCGAACGACATTCGAGTAAGGGCTTTTCTTTATTTGTGGATGCATTGCTTTGCTCTGTATGTGTACCATTATAAGGTTACAAACAGAGGTTCGCAACGAAATTTTTAAAGTGAGTAGACATTGAGGGGTGAGTTTAAGTTGGCAGGACATCTTGTTCAATATGGTCGACGCACTCGGCGCAGTTATGCACGAATTAACGAGATACTCGAAGTTCCGAACCTGATTGAGATCCAACAAAAATCTTACGATTGGTTTTTGGAGGAAGGGTTGCGCGAAATGTTCCAGGATATCTCGCCGATCCAGGATTTTACAGGCAACTTGATTTTGGAATTTATCGATTACAGTCTCGGTGAACCGAAGTATACAGTAGACGACGCGAAAGAGCGTGACGTTACTTATGCAGCACCGCTTCGGGTCAAAGTCCGGCTCATTAATAAGGAAACCGGCGAAGTCAAAGAGCAGGAAGTATTCATGGGAGATTTCCCGCTGATGACCGACACCGGCACATTTATTATTAATGGTGCGGAACGGGTTATTGTCAGCCAGTTGGTTCGCTCTCCTAGCGTTTACTTCAGTACCAAAGTAGATAAAAACGCCAAAAAAACGTATACCGCTACAGTTATTCCTAACCGCGGCGCTTGGCTCGAACTGGAGATGGACGCGAAGGATGTTGTTTACGTCCGGATCGACCGCACACGTAAAATACCGGTGACGGTTCTCCTGCGTGCACTTGGTTTTGGCACAGACGCTGAGATTCTGGATCTGCTCGGTAATGACGAATATATCCGCAATACGCTGGACAAAGACAATACGGATTCCACGGAGAAAGCGCTGATTGAAATTTATGAGCGTCTTCGTCCGGGCGAGCCACCAACGCTGGATAATGCGAAAAGCTTGCTCGTAGCCCGTTTCTTTGATCCAAAACGTTATGACCTGGCTAATGTGGGTCGTTACAAAATCAACAAAAAGCTTCACATCAAGAACCGTTTGTTCAACCAACGTTTGGCTGAGTCTCTTGTGGATACCGAAACTGGCGAAATTATCGCTGAAGCAGGTCAAATGATTGACCGCCGTTTGTTGGATGAAATCATGCCGCAGCTGGAGAAAAGCGTTGGTTTCCGCACATATCACGTGGGCAACGGCGTTTTGGATGCCAATGATATCCCGATGCAAACGATTGATGTATTTTCACCGATTGAGGATGGTAAGGTCGTTAAACTGATTGCCAATGCTAACATTGATAAATCAGTGAAGAACGTTACACCGGCTGATATCATTTCCTCCATCAGCTACTTCATTAACCTTTTGCACGGCATCGGAAGCACAGATGATATCGATCACCTGGGTAACCGTCGTCTCCGCTCGGTTGGTGAACTCTTGCAAAACCAATTCCGTATCGGTTTATCCCGTATGGAACGTGTAGTTCGTGAGAGAATGTCCATTCAGGATGCTAACGTAATCACGCCTCAGGCATTGATTAACATACGTCCTGTTATCGCATCCATTAAAGAGTTCTTCGGTAGCTCCCAATTGTCACAGTTTATGGATCAAACGAACCCACTGGGTGAGTTGACGCATAAACGCCGTCTGTCCGCACTCGGACCGGGTGGTTTGACACGTGAGCGTGCCGGCATGGAAGTCCGTGACGTGCATCCATCCCACTATGGCCGGATGTGTCCAATCGAGACACCAGAGGGACCAAACATTGGTTTGATCAACTCCCTGTCGACATTTGCCCGTGTGAACGAATATGGATTCATTGAAGCTCCTTATCGCTGGGTAGATCCGAAGACTGGTGTCGTAACCGAGCAAATCGATTACCTGACAGCAGACGAAGAGGACAACTATGTCATCGCGCAAGCGAATGCGAAGCTGAATGAAGACAGCACTTTTGCCGAAGAAGCGATCATTGTACGTTACAACAAGCAGTCGGATAACATCCTTACGATGCCGAGTGAACGTGTTGACTACATGGACGTATCTCCTAAGCAGGTAGTATCTGTCGCTACGGCGCTCATTCCGTTCCTTGAGAACGATGACTCCAACCGTGCACTCATGGGATCGAACATGCAGCGGCAAGCCGTTCCACTCTTGATTCCTAAAGCTCCGCTGGTCGGAACAGGCATGGAACACAAAGCCGCAAAAGATTCCGGTGTATGTATTGTCTCCAAATATGACGGGATTATTGAACGTTCTTCTGCGAATGAGATTTGGTTGCGTCGTGTTGAAGAAGTCGATGGTCAAGAAGTTAAAGGCGATATCGTTAAATATAAATTACACAAATTTATGCGTTCGAACCAAGGAACATGCATTAACCAACGTCCGATTGTCAAAAGAGGTGCTGTTGTCAAAGCTGGCGACATCCTTGCAGACGGTCCTTCGACGGAAATGGGTGAATTGGCTCTGGGACGTAACGTCGTAGTTGCCTTCATGACTTGGGAAGGTTACAACTACGAGGATGCGATCTTGCTCAGTGAAAAACTCGTTAAAGAAGATGTGTATACATCCATTCATATCGAGGAATATGAGTCTGAAGCACGTGATACTAAACTCGGACCTGAAGAGATCACACGTGATATCCCGAACGTTGGGGAAGAAGCGCTGCGTAATCTGGATGAGCGCGGTATTATCCGTATCGGTGCTGAAATCAGTGCCGGTGACATTCTGGTTGGTAAAGTAACACCAAAAGGTGTAACGGAACTGACTGCTGAAGAACGTCTCCTGCATGCGATCTTCGGTGAGAAAGCGCGTGAAGTACGTGATACTTCCCTGCGTGTACCTCACGGTACTGACGGTATCGTAGTTGATGTAAAAGTCTTTACCCGTGAAAACGGTGATGAACTGCCTCCAGGTGTTAACCAACTCGTTCGTGTCTATATCGCTCAAAAACGGAAAATTTCCGAGGGTGATAAAATGGCCGGACGTCACGGTAACAAAGGGGTCGTGGCTCGTATCCTGCCGGAAGAAGATATGCCTTTCCTGCCGGACGGTACACCAGTTCAAATCGTTCTTAACCCGCTGGGCGTACCTTCCCGGATGAACATCGGTCAAGTACTTGAAGTTCACTTGGGTATGGCAGCCATGCAGCTCGGTATTCACGTAGCTACTCCTGTATTCGACGGAGCGAAGGAGTATGACGTCTTCGATACGATGGAAGAAGCAGGTATGCAGCGTAATGGTAAAACCGTTCTGTACGACGGACGTACGGGAGAAGAGTTCGAACGTGAAGTTACTGTCGGCGTCATGCATATGATCAAGCTGGCGCACATGGTTGACGATAAAATCCATGCTCGTTCCACAGGTCCTTACTCACTCGTTACGCAACAGCCTCTGGGTGGTAAAGCCCAGTTCGGTGGACAACGTTTCGGGGAGATGGAAGTATGGGCGCTTGAGGCTTATGGTGCGGCCTATACACTGCAAGAAATCTTGACTGTTAAGTCCGATGATGTTGTAGGTCGGGTGAAAACGTATGAGTCCATCGTCAAAGGCGAGAATGTTCCGGAACCAGGTGTTCCTGAATCATTCAAAGTATTGATCAAAGAGCTGCAAAGCTTGGGTATGGACGTTAAGATTTTGAGCGAAGATGAGCAAGAGATTGAAATGAAAGAAATGGACGATGAAGATGACGCTGCGAGCGATAAGCTCAGCCTCAACCTTGAGGGTACAGAGGTCGGAGCGGAGTAACCGCTTCGGGCGCATGATGACCGGCGTTTTTCATCAGGCTCGCGTCTTGCTCCGGCTTCGGCCGGAGGGGGCGTAACCTAGAATACAGGACTTGGTTAAGGAGGGTTGCTCCTTGTTGGACGTCAACAATTTCGAATACATGAAGATCGGGCTTGCTTCCCCAGAAAAAATTCGTTCTTGGTCCCGCGGAGAAGTGAAAAAACCGGAAACGATCAACTATCGTACGTTGAAACCGGAAAAAGAAGGGCTGTTCTGCGAAAAGATTTTTGGCCCTACAAAAGACTGGGAATGTCATTGCGGTAAATACAAACGCGTCCGTTATAAAGGCGTTGTCTGTGATCGTTGTGGCGTTGAAGTGACACGTGCGAAAGTACGCCGCGAACGGATGGGCCATATTGAGCTCGCTGCTCCGGTATCGCACATCTGGTACTTCAAAGGTATTCCGAGCCGCATGGGTCTCGCTTTGGATATGTCTCCAAGATCTCTTGAGGAGATTATTTATTTTGCATCATATGTAGTAACTGATCCAGGAGAAACTCCACTGGAGAAAAAACAGCTGTTGTCCGAGAAAGAATACCGCAGCTACCGTGAGAAATACGGATATGGATTCCAAGCTGGCATGGGTGCAGAAGCCGTTAAAAAACTGCTTCAAGACCTTGATGTGGATAAAGAGCTCGAATTCCTGAAGGAAGAGCTCCGCACTGCACAAGGACAACGTCGTAACCGTGCGATTAAACGTTTGGAAGTTATCGAAGCATTCCGCAACTCGGGTAATAAACCTGAGTGGATGATCATGGATGTACTTCCTGTTATCCCGCCAGAACTTCGTCCTATGGTACAGCTGGATGGTGGACGTTTTGCAACGTCTGACCTGAATGACCTGTATCGCCGTGTAATCAACCGGAACAACCGTCTGAAACGTTTGCTTGACCTGGGCGCGCCAGACATTATCGTGCAAAATGAAAAACGGATGCTGCAGGAAGCTGTTGACGCATTGATCGACAATGGCCGTCGTGGACGCCCTGTAACGGGTCCTGGTAACCGTCCTTTGAAATCCCTCAGCCACATGCTGAAAGGTAAACAAGGACGTTTCCGTCAGAACTTGCTCGGTAAACGGGTTGACTATTCCGGTCGTTCCGTTATCGTAGTCGGACCTTACCTGAAAATGTATCAGTGCGGTCTGCCTAAAGATATGGCACTTGAACTGTTCAAGCCTTTTGTTATGAAAGAGCTTGTAAATAAAGGGCTTGCCCACAACATCAAGAGCGCTAAACGTAAAGTTGAGCGTGTAAGTCCTGAAGTATGGGATGTTCTTGAAGAAGTAATTAAGGAGCACCCAGTTCTGTTGAACCGTGCCCCAACGCTTCACAGACTCGGTATTCAAGCATTTGAACCGATTCTCGTTGAAGGTAAAGCAATCCGTCTTCACCCGCTCGTATGTACGGCATACAATGCCGACTTTGACGGTGACCAAATGGCCGTGCACGTTCCGTTGTCTGCTGAAGCTCAAGCGGAAGCACGTATCCTGATGCTTGCATCAGGTAACATTTTGAACCCGAAAGACGGTAAACCGGTTGTTACTCCTTCCCAGGATATGGTTCTTGGTTCTTACTACCTGACCATGGACAACAAGGAAGAAAAAGGAACAGGTATGATTTTGCGCACGGTAAACGAAGCTGTATCCGCGTACCAACGTGGTACTGCAGGTTTGCATGCTCGTGTAGCAATCCCGGTTAGAGCGCTTGGCAAAACAAGCTTCACTGATGAACAACAAGATGCAATGTTGCTGACTACTGTTGGTAAAATCATCTTTAATGAAATCTTCCCGGCAAGCTTCCCTTATATCAATGATGCAACTCGTGCGAACCTTTACCAAGGTACCGCTGAGCATTCATTTGTATATGAGAAGGGTGCTGACCTTAGAGAAGCGATTATGAACGCTCCTTTGGCTGGTGGTGTCGGTAAAGAATATCTGGGTTCGATCATCGCACGTTGTTTTGAAATTTATCATACAACGGAAACAGCCGTTATTTTGGATAAAATCAAACAACTCGGATTCACATACTCCACTCGTGCCGGTATTACGGTTGCGGTATCGGATGTTATCGTTCCGGAAGAGAAAACCGAAATTCTTAGACAGTCGGAAGAAAAAGCACAAATCGTTACGAACCAGTACCGTCGTGGTCTGATTACGAACGAAGAGCGCTATGACCGCATCATTGATATCTGGTCGAAATCGAAAGATGATATCACCGAGATTTTGATGAAATCGATGGATCGTTATAACTCCATCATGATGATGGTTGACTCCAAAGCGCGGGGTAACAAATCGCAAATTACCCAATTGGGCGGTATGCGTGGTCTGATGGCCAACCCATCTGGTCGAATTATCGAACTCCCAATCAAATCGAACTTCCGTGAAGGTCTGACAGTACTCGAGTACTTTATTTCCACTCACGGTGCGCGTAAAGGTCTCGCGGATACAGCCCTGCGTACAGCCGACTCAGGTTACCTGACTCGTCGTCTCGTAGACGTGGCACAAGACGTGATCGTGCGTGAAGATGATTGTGGTACAGATAAAGGCTTTACGGTAAGTCGTATTCAGGATGGTAAAGAGGTTATCGAGGATCTCTATGACCGTATTGAAGGCAGATACTGCTTCGAAACTGTTCGTCATCCGGAAACAAAAGAAGTTATTGCACACCGCAATGAGCTGATTGACTCCGATAAAGCAGAAGCAATCATCAAAGCTGGCGTAACTAAATTGCAAATCCGTTCCGTACTCAGCTGCCGTGCTCGTCACGGTGTTTGCAAGAAGTGTTATGGTCGCAACTTGGCGACTGGTAAACACGTGGAAATCGGTGAAGCAGTTGGTATTATCGCGGCACAATCCATTGGTGAGCCAGGAACACAGTTGACAATGCGTACATTCCACACCGGTGGTGTAGCCGGAGACGATATTACGCAAGGTTTGCCGCGTATCCAGGAATTGTTTGAGGCTCGTAATCCTAAGGGTCAAGCAACAATCAGTGAGATTGATGGTGTTGTCAAAGAGATTCGCGAAGCGAAAGATCGTCGTGAAATCGAAATTCAAGGTGAAGCAGAATCCAAAGTTTACTCTGTTACCTACGGTTCCCGTGTGCGCGTAAGCGAAGGCATGGAAATTGAAGCTGGTGACGAGTTGACAGATGGTTCTATCGATCCAAAAGAAATGCTGCGCATTAAAGGCGTACGTGGCGTACAGAACTACATTTTGCAGGAAGTACAGCGCGTATACCGTAACCAAGGCGTAGAAATCAATGACAAACACGTTGAAGTTATGATCCGTCAAATGTTGCGTAAAATCCGTATCGTCGATGCAGGGGACACTACGCTGTTGCCAGGATCGTTCGTGGATACGCATGAGTACGAAAGAGCTAACAAAACAGCGATTCTGAGTGATAAAGAGCCAGCGGTTGCGAAACCAATCCTGCTCGGTATTACGAAAGCATCCCTGGAAACAGACTCATTCCTCTCAGCGGCATCGTTCCAAGAGACTACACGTGTCCTGACAGATGCAGCGATCAAAGGTAAAGTCGATCAGTTGCTCGGTCTGAAGGAAAATGTAATCATCGGTAAATTGATTCCTGCAGGTACGGGCATGAACCGTTACCGCAGCATCAAATTTGCTGAACCAGAAGATGGCCAATCTTCAGTAGAAGAACTTGAGCCAGTTTCGGTTGATTAAATTGATTTGCTAACTTTATTCTAATTAATAGGATAAGTTAAGGTTTTGTATGCCAGGGGGCGGACGACTGTTTTATACGGACGGACGTTTCCCGGTATAGCAAAACTTGCAAGAAAATGTTTTAGGATTAGCATTGACATTGCTTGCGCTAGATGCTAATATATCAAAGGTGCGTGGGCAGCTGATTGTATATGGTCCTATTCGGAGGAATGAACAATGTCTAATGAAAAAGGTCTGCAAGATGCTCATGTCAAAATTGGTACCAAACAGACCATGCGGATGGTCCAGTCAGGAATGGCTGCTGAAGTCTATGTGGCTGAAGATAGTGATCCGCAGCTCACTTCCAAAATCATTGCCTTGTGTGAACAACACAATGTGAAGTACACGAAAGTGGACACAATGAAAAATCTCGGCAAAGCTTGCGGGATTGGAGTGGGAGCAGCAATGGCTGCTGTCGCAAAATGATAGAGTAAGGAACGTTTTTGTCCGAGAACTTTTAGGGATTCTCCAAGGCAAAAACTTTTCATTTGTCTTTTTATGAACCGCCTGGGTCTGTGGACTTAGCGTAAAGAGGTTTATAAAGAAACATGAACAATTGAGGAAGGGGGTGGCAATCACATGCCAACTATTAACCAACTGGTTCGTAAAGGACGTCAAGCTAAAGTTGACAAGTCCAAATCGCCAGCTTTGCAAAAAGGGTTCAACGCTTTGAAACGTGAATCTACTAACATCAGTGCCCCACAAAAACGTGGTGTCTGCACTCGTGTAGGTACAATGACTCCACGTAAACCAAACTCTGCACTTCGTAAGTATGCCCGTGTTCGTTTGACGAACCGTCTCGAGGTAACTGCTTATATCCCGGGAATCGGACATAACCTTCAAGAGCACAGCGTTGTGTTGATCCGCGGAGGTAAAGTTAAAGACCTTGCAGGGGTTCGTTATCACATCGTTCGTGGAGCTCTTGATACTGCAGGCGTAAACAACCGTATGCAAGCTCGTTCGAAATACGGTGCTAAACGTCCAAAAGCTAAAAAAGCCTAAAACATTATAAGTAGCCATCCTATTTACCTTTTGGATTAATATCTGAAAGTGTTGGATTGGCTCAACAAGAAAGAAAGGGGGATATCCATGCCACGCAAAGGTCCAGTTACGAAAAGAGACGTGTTGCCAGATCCGGTATACAACTCCAAGTTGGTTACTCGTTTGATCAACCGCATCATGCTCGACGGAAAACGCGGTGTTGCTCAAAGCATTCTGTATAATGCGTTCAAGTTGATTCAAGAACGTACGGGTAATGACCCGATGGAAGTATTTGAAGCAGCAATCAAGAATATCATGCCAGTCCTGGAAGTTAAAGCTCGCCGTGTCGGCGGTGCCAACTACCAAGTACCAATCGAGGTAAAACCAGAGAGACGTACTTCTTTGGGATTACGTTGGCTCGTGAACTACTCCCGCAACCGCGGTGAGAAAACAATGGAAGAGCGTTTGGCGGCTGAGATCATCGACGCTTCCAACAACACAGGCGCTTCCGTTAAGAAACGTGAAGACACGCACAAAATGGCTGAAGCAAACAAAGCGTTTGCTCACTACCGTTGGTAGGATTCAGTTCACAATAATAACTTCAATTTTGAAGGGAGACCCAATTCATGGCAAGAGAGTTCTCCTTGAAAAATACACGTAATATCGGGATCATGGCTCATATTGACGCGGGTAAAACCACTACAACTGAGCGGATCTTGTTCTACACAGGCCGTACGCACAAAATCGGTGAAGTTCACGAAGGCGCTGCGACAATGGACTGGATGGAACAGGAACAGGAGCGCGGAATTACGATTACTTCCGCTGCGACTACCGCTGCTTGGAAGGGCCACCGCGTTAATATCATTGATACCCCGGGACACGTTGACTTCACTGTTGAAGTTGAACGTTCCCTTCGTGTATTGGACGGAGCAGTTGGTGTATTCAGTGCGAAAGAAGGCGTTGAGCCTCAGTCCGAAACCGTATGGAGACAGGCTGACAAGTACGGCGTACCTCGTATCGCTTACGTAAACAAAATGGATATCATCGGTGCTGACTTCCTGAACGTTGTATCTGACATGCGTGATCGCCTTCAAGCGAACGCTGTTGCGATTCAACTTCCAATCGGTGCTGAAAATGATTTCATCGGTATTATCGATATCGTTGAACAAAAGGCTCATATGTACAAAGATGACCTTGGTCAAAATATCGAAGAAACCGAAATTCCTGCGGAATTCAAAGAGCAAGTTGAAGAACTCCGTAACGAATTGATCGAGCGTGTCGCAGAACTGGATGAAGAATTGACAATGAAATACCTGGAAGGCGAAGAGATCACTATTGAAGAGATCAAAGGCGCTCTCCGTAAAGGTGTTGTAGATGTTAAGATCTTCCCTGTTATCTGTGGTTCCTCATATCGTAACAAAGGTGTTCAACTGATGTTGGATGCTGTTATCGACTACTTGCCAGCTCCAACTGATGTACCAGCTATCACTGGTCACCTCGAAGATGGAACTGAAGCTATTCGCAAGTCTTCCGATGAAGAGCCATTCTCTGCATTGGCCTTCAAAATCATGACTGACCCTTACGTTGGTAAATTGACATTCTTCCGCGTATATTCCGGTGTTCTTCAATCCGGTTCTTACGTATTGAACGCCACTAAAAACAAACGTGAGCGTATCGGTCGTATCCTTCAAATGCATGCGAACAGCCGTCAAGAGATCACTGAAGTTTACTCCGGTGACATTGCAGCTGCCGTAGGTTTGAAAGATACGGGTACAGGTGATACACTGTGTGATGAGAAAAATCCGGTTATCCTGGAGTCAATGAACTTCCCTGATCCGGTTATCGAAATCGCCGTTGAACCTAAAACCAAAGCTGACCAAGATAAAATGGGTGTTGCTCTCGGTAAGTTGACTGAAGAGGATCCTACTCTTCGTGCTCATACTGACGAAGAAACAGGCCAAACAATCTTGGCAGGTATGGGTGAGCTTCACCTTGATATCATCATTGACCGTATGCGTCGTGAGTTCAAGGTTGAAACTACTGTGGGTAAACCACAAGTAGCTTACCGTGAAACATTCCGTGCACCAGCGCGCGTTGAAGGTAAATTCGTTCGTCAATCCGGTGGTCGTGGTCAATACGGTCACGTATGGGTTGAGTTCGAACCTCTCGAGCCGGGTACAGGCAGCCAGTTCGAAAGTAAGGTTGTCGGTGGTTCCGTTCCAAGAGAATACATTCAACCAGCTCTTGCAGGTATCGAAGAGCAAATGAAAAACGGCGTTATCGCAGGCTTCCCGCTTGTTGACGTTAAGGCTACAATTGTAGACGGATCTTACCATGATGTCGATTCCAACGAGATGGCATTTAAAATTGCCGGATCAATGGCGCTGAAAGCTGCGAAAGACAAATGTAGTCCAGTTCTGCTTGAGCCAATCATGAAAGTAGAAGTAACCGTTCCAGAAGAGTACATGGGTGACGTTATGGGTATGCTTAACTCCCGTCGTGGCCGCATCGAAGGTATGGATTCCCGTAGTGGAGCCCAAATCATCCGTGCTAAAGTACCTTTGTCTGAAATGTTCGGATACTCTACAACTCTTCGTTCCGGTACTCAAGGACGCGGCGTATTCTCCATGGAGCTTTCTCACTATGAAGAAGTTCCTAAGAGCATCGCTGAAGAGATTGTTGCCAAAACAAAAGGAACCGAGTAGTTTTCTCTCATTGAATGAAAGTGCATAAGAGTCATGTATTCTTTGCACTTCATTTAGTGAAAACATAAAATTATAATTTTAAGGAGGCCACGTTCAAATGGCAAAGGCTAAATACGAACGTAATAAACCCCACGTTAACATCGGTACTATCGGTCACGTCGACCATGGTAAAACAACTCTGACTGCTGCAATCACAACTGTATTGTCTAAAACTTACGGTGGTGCTGCTGTAGCATTCGACCAAATCGACAAAGCTCCAGAAGAGCGCGAGCGCGGTATCACAATCTCCACAGCTCACGTTGAGTACGAAACTGACACTCGTCACTACGCTCACGTAGACTGCCCAGGTCACGCCGACTATGTTAAAAACATGATCACTGGCGCGGCACAAATGGACGGAGCTATCTTGGTAGTATCCGCAGCTGACGGCCCAATGCCACAAACTCGTGAGCACATCTTGCTCTCCCGTCAAGTAGGCGTACCTTACATTGTTGTATTCTTGAACAAATGTGACATGGTTGAAGACGAAGAGTTGTTGGAATTGGTTGAGATGGAAGTTCGCGACCTTCTTAACGAATATGAGTTCCCAGGTGATGATACTCCAATCACTCGTGGATCCGCTCGTGAAGCTCTGCAAAACCCTGATGGTGAGTGGGCTCAAAAAATCGTTGAGATGTTCAAAGAAATCGATACGTACATCCCACTGCCTGAGCGTCAAACTGACAAACCTTTCTTGATGCCTGTCGAGGACGTATTCTCCATCACTGGTCGTGGTACTGTTGCTACAGGTCGTGTAGAGCGTGGTACTGTTAAAGTCGGCGAAGAGATCGAAATCGTTGGTATTACTGAAGAAACTAAAAAATCCGTAGTTACGGGCGTTGAAATGTTCCGTAAATTGCTGGATTCCGCTCAAGCGGGTGACAACATCGGCGCATTGCTGCGTGGTGTTGACCGTACTCAAATCGAGCGTGGACAAGTATTGGCAAAACCGGGTTCTGTTAAACCACACACAGAATTCTCTGCACAAATCTACGTTTTGACTAAAGAAGAGGGTGGCCGTCATAAGCCTTTCTTCACTGGATACCGTCCACAGTTCTACTTCCGTACAACTGACGTAACTGGTATCATCAACTTGCCAGAAGGTACTGAAATGGTAATGCCTGGTGACAACATCACGGTTACTGTTCAACTGATCTCCCCAATCGCGATTGAAGAAGGAACTAAGTTCTCCATTCGTGAAGGTGGCCGTACAGTAGGTGCAGGTTCCGTAGCAACTATTCAAAAATAATTCAGCTTATCGCTGAGTAAGCATATGCAACAGTGTACTGGAACGAGTAACATTGTACTGTAACGAAGCTTCGGAAGAGTTCTTTATCCGACATCGGATAGAGAACTCTTTTATTATGTAAATGATTCGGAACCTGCGTCACAAGGTTTGAAGATCATTCGGAATTGTAAAGAAAGATCGGTTAAGGCAGCTAGTATAGAGTCGGAAAACAACATATTAAACGAAGTCATTTCACTCGAAAAGATTAGTTTAAATGTTTTTCTTAAATATGCTTGCAATACGCCCATCTTTTCTATATAATAATGAATGTTGTTCTGTGACGTTGCGATGATGTGAGAGGTTACTGGCACACCCGGCCCCTTTGCCATGGGAGAGTGGCTAGAAAATTTTCACGGAGTATGTCCGATACCAAATTGGGCGATAGAAGGAGGGACTAAAATGGCAAAGCAAAAAATTCGTATTCGTTTGAAAGCTTACGACCACAGAATTCTTGATCAATCCGCGGAGAAAATTGTTGAAACTGCAAAACGTTCGGGTGCTGGTGTATCCGGTCCGATTCCGCTTCCAACTGAAAAACAAATCATTACTATTCTTCGTGCGGTGCACAAGTACAAGGATTCTCGGGAACAATTCGAACAACGCACTCATAAGCGTTTGATCGATATCGTTAACCCGACTCCACAAACTGTGGATGCCTTGATGCGCTTGGATCTGCCGTCCGGTGTAGATATCGAAATTAAATTGTAATATAAAGCATCATTAGATTATTTATGAAGGAAAAGAGGTGTCAACATGAAAGGTATCTTAGGAAAAAAACTTGGAATGACTCAAGTATTTACACCTGAAGGTAACGTCGTTCCAGTAACGGTTATCGAAGCAGGACCTTGTGTTGTTTTGCAGAAGAAAGATCTTGAGAACGATGGCTACGAAGCAGTTCAAATCGGTTACTCCGATAAGAAAGAGAAAAATGCTAACAAGCCAGAAGCAGGACACGCTAAAAAAGCGAATACTGCACCTAAGCGCTACGTTCGTGAACTTCGCGGCATTAACATCGCGGAATATGAAGTTGGCCAAGAATTGAAAGCTGACATTTTCGCAGAAGGCGAGTTCGTTGACGTAACAGGTATTTCTAAAGGTAAAGGTTTTGCCGGCGTAATCAAACGTTGGGGACAAAGCACTGGACCTATGTCTCACGGTTCTCGTTATCACCGTGGCCCAGGTTCGATGGGTTCGATCCAAGCTAACCGCGTTCCTAAAGGCAAACATTTGCCAGGACACATGGGACATGAGACTGTTACAATCCAACGTCTTGAAGTTGTTAAAGTAGACGCTGAGCGTAACGTGTTGCTCGTGAAAGGTTCCATTCCTGGACCGAAGAACAGCCTTGTAAAAGTTAAAGAAACGGTGAAAAAATAACCACTGAAGAAAGGAGGAACACAAAATGCCAAAAGTATCAGTTTACAATGTAGATGGTAGCCAAGTAGGCGAAGTTGAATTGAACGATGCGGTTTTCGGAATTGAACCGAACCAACACGTTCTGTACGATGCAGTTCTTATGCAACGCGCTTCCCTTCGTCAAGGTACCCACAAAGTAAAAGGACGTTCTGAAGTACGTGGCGGTGGACGTAAACCTTGGAAACAAAAAGGTACAGGTCGCGCTCGTCAAGGTTCGATTCGTTCTCCACAATGGAAAGGCGGCGGTATCGTATTTGGTCCGACACCACGGAGCTATGCATACAAACTGCCTAAGAAAGTTCGCCGTTTGGCGATCAAATCAGCTCTTTCATCCAAAGTGATCGACAATGACATTATCGTTCTGGATGCTCTCACGCTGAGCACACCTAAAACAAAAGAATTTGCAGCCATCTTGAACAACTTGAAAGTTGGACGCAAAGCTTTGATCGTAGCTCCTAGCTATGATGATAATGTGGCTCTTTCCGCACGGAATATTCCTGGCGTGAAATTCGTAGCTGCTGACGGCATTAATGTTCTTGACGTGCTTTCGCACGACAAATTGATCATTACGAAAGAAGCAGTTCAGAAGGTAGAGGAGGTGCTCGCGTAATGAAGGATCCTCGTGATATTGTAAAACGTCCGATTATTACGGAACGTACTGCTGACATGATGAACGACTTGAAATATGTATTTGAAGTCGATATCCGTGCAAACAAAACCGAGATCAAAAAAGCCGTAGAAGCTATTTTCAACGTAAAAGTGAAAAACGTGAACACTCTGCGTGTTCCAGCTAAGCCTAAACGGTACGGACGTTATTCCGGATATACAAGCGAATGGAAAAAAGCGTTTGTAACGCTGACACAAGACAGCAAAACGCTTGAGTTCTTTGAAACTGTATAATTGAAATTTTTGAAGTAAGGAGGGAAACCTAGTGCCAATCAAAAAGTATAAACCAACATCCCCGGCAAGACGGAACATGTCCGTTTCTACATTTGAGGAAATCACCACAGATAAGCCGGAGAAATCGTTGTTGGCCCCGTTGAGCAAACAAGCAGGCCGCAACAACCAAGGTAAAATTACAGTTCGTCACCACGGTGGTGGACACAAACGTAAATACCGTATCATTGACTTCAAACGTACTAAAGATGGAATACCGGGCCGCGTTGCTACGATTGAGTATGACCCGAACCGTACATCCAACATCGCTTTGATTCACTACGCTGATGGTGAGAAACGTTACATTATCGCTCCTAAAGGTCTGAAAGTTGGCGATCAAGTATTCTCCGGTCCTGACGCAGACATCAAAATCGGTAACGCACTGCCACTTGAAAACATTCCAGTAGGTACCGTTATCCACAACATCGAGTTGAAACCAGGTAAAGGCGGACAATTGGTTCGTGCTGCTGGTACAGAAGCTCAATTGCTTGGTAAAGAAGAAAAATACGTATCCGTTCGTCTCTCTTCCGGAGAAGTTCGTCGTATTCTGAAAGTTTGCCGCGCAACAATCGGATCTGTTGGTAACCAAGACCACGAGCTCATCAAAATCGGTAAAGCCGGTCGTAGCCGTTGGTTGGGACAACGTCCTGAAGTTCGTGGTGTAGTAATGAACCCTAACGATCACCCACACGGTGGTGGTGAAGGTCGTGCTCCAATCGGACGTAAATCGCCAATGTCACCATGGGGTAAACCTACTCTTGGTTACAAAACGCGTAAGAAAAATAAAGCTTCTGATAAATACATCATTCGCCGCCGCACGAAGTAATACACACTGTGCATAACTTCGTGAGGCATCTGCGGATGCATAATAGCTACGTTTGAAGGGAGGATCTCCACATGGGTCGCAGTTTGAAAAAAGGGCCATTCATTGATGGCTACATGCTGAAAAAGGTAGAAGAGATGGAAGCATCCGGTAAAAAGCTTGTTATTAAAACCTGGTCCCGTCGTTCTACAATTTTCCCGCAATTCATCGGACACACATTTGGCGTATATGACGGTCGTAAACACGTACCAGTATACGTAACTGAGGACATGGTCGGACACAAATTGGGTGAGTTCGCTCCAACCCGTACGTACAAAGGCCATACTGATGATGATAAGAAAACAAGAAGATAAATGAACATCTTTAATGTTTGAGAGGAGGTTACACAATGGAAGCAAAAGCACATGCTAAGTTTATCCGGATTGCTCCTCGTAAAGTTCAACTCGTTGTTGACTTGATTCGCGGCAAGCAAGTTGGTGAGGCGGTTGCCATTCTCCGTCACACTCCGAAATCCGCTTCTCCGATTGTTGAGAAGTTGCTTAACTCCGCGATTGCAAATGCGGAACATAACTATTCTTTGGATGTTAATAACTTGGTCATTTCGCAAGCTTACGTGAACCAAGGACCGACAATGAAACGTTTCCGCCCTCGTGCAATGGGACGTGCAAGTCGTATTAACAAACGTACTAGCCACATCACTTTGGTGGTATCTGAAAAGTAGAAGGAGGGGAAATGTGTGGGCCAAAAGGTAAATCCAGTCGGACTCCGTGTCGGAATTATCCGTGACTGGGAATCTAAGTGGTATGCAGGTAAAGACTTCGGCGATCTTTTGATGGAAGACGTGAAAATTCGTGAATTCCTGAAAAATAAATTGAAAGACTCCGCTATGTCTCGTGTTGAAATCGAGAGAGCGGCTAACCGCGTAAACGTAACGATTCACACTGCGAAACCAGGTATGGTTATCGGTAAGGGTGGTTCGGAAGTTGAAAATCTGCGTAATCAAATTACGAAAATCGCAGGCGGTAAAAAAGTACACATCAACATTTCTGAAATTAAGAACCAAGACCTGGACGCAATCCTGGTAGCTGAAAGCATCGCACAACAATTGGAACGTCGTGTTTCTTTCCGTCGTGCTCTGAAACAAGCTATTCAAAGAACAATGCGCTCTGGTGCAAAAGGTATTAAAACTCAAGTGGGCGGACGTCTTGGCGGTGCTGAGATTGCTCGTTCGGAAGGCTACAGCGAAGGAACTGTTCCACTGCACACGCTTCGTGCCGACATCGACTACGGTACAGCAGAGGCTCATACTACTTACGGCCGTATCGGCGTAAAAGTATGGATCTATCGTGGAGAGGTTCTTCCTACGGCTAAGAAACAAGCTGCTAAGGAAGGAGGCAACTAATCATGTTGGTACCAAAACGTGTAAAACACCGTAAGCAACAACGCGGACATATGAAGGGCCAAGCTAAAGGCGGAACTACGCTGAACTTTGGCGAATACGGTCTGCAAGCTACGGAACCGGCTTGGATTACGAACCGTCAAATCGAAGCGGCTCGTATTGCGATGACTCGTTACATCAAACGTGGTGGTAAAGTTTGGATCAAAATCTTCCCAGACAAACCAATCACTCAAAAGCCTCTCGAGGTTCGGATGGGTAGCGGTAAAGGTAACGTAGAAAAATGGGTTGCAGTTGTGAAACCAGGTAAGATCATGTTTGAACTTGCTGGTGTACCGGAGGATATTGCTCGCGAAGCAATGCGTCTTGCCGCTCACAAACTGCCAATCAAAACGAAGTTTGTGAAACGTGAAGAATTGGGTGGTGAAGCAAATGAAAGCTAGTGAATTTCGCAACCTAACCTCTGCTGAAATCGAGCAAAAGATTGCCGGATTTAAAGAAGAACTCTTTAACCTCCGCTTTCAACTCGCTACCGGTCAGCTGGATAACCCGACTCGAATCCGTGATGTGCGGAAAGAAATAGCTCGTGCTAAAACCATTATCCGTGAAAGAGAATTGGGAATCGGTTAATTAGGGATCGGATGTCTAATCCGTCCGTAATCAGGAAGGAGGCCAACAATGAGCGAAGAACGTAACGCACGTAAAGTGCAAACAGGTAAAGTAGTCAGTGATAAAATGGATAAAACGATCGTTGTTGCTGTAGAAACTTACAAAAAACACGACTTGTACCATAAACGTATCAAGGTTACTAAAAAATTCAAAGCGCATGACGAAGAAAACACTGCGAAAATCGGTGACACGGTGAAAATCATGGAGACTCGTCCGCTTTCGAAAGATAAACGCTGGAGACTTACTGAAGTCGTAGAAAAAGCGATTATCATCTAATGCATCAGCAGCATAGCTGAAAGGAGGAATACTAAATGATTCAACCATTTACACGTTTGGCTGTGGCCGACAACTCCGGTGCGAAGGAACTGATGTGTATCCGCGTACTCGGCGGTACGGGACGTCGTACAGCTCAAATCGGTGATCTGATCGTTTGTTCGGTAAAACAAGCAACACCAGGCGGCGTTGTCAAAAAAGGTGATGTAGTTAGAGCGGTTGTCGTTCGTACGAAACGTTCTGTACGTCGTAAAGACGGTTCCTACATCGGTTTTGATGAAAATGCAGCGGTTGTTGTAAAAGACGACAGAAGCCCACGTGGAACACGTATTTTCGGACCTGTTGCTCGTGAACTCCGCGAGAAAGACTTCATGAAAATCGTTTCCTTGGCCCCAGAAGTTATCTAAAGCTTAATCTCGTGATGTTAGAAACAGGAGGTGTACGAAATGCCAAGAGTGAAAAAAGTTCTGGAATCCCATAACAATAAACTTCATGTTAAAAAAGAAGATACAGTTATGGTGATCAGCGGTAAAGACAAAGGTAAAAAAGGCCGTGTCATCGCTGCTTATCCTCGTGAGAACCGCGTCCTTGTGGAAGGTGTTAACATGATTAAAAAACACCAGAAGCCTAACCAGCAAAATCCGCAAGGCGGCATTATCGAGAAGGAAGCTCCGATTCACGTTTCCAACGTAATGCACATCGATCCGAAGAGCGGAAAAGTAACCCGTGTAGGTTACAAAGTGTTGGATAACGGAAAGAAAGTGCGCGTTGCAAAACGTTCCGGAGAAATTATCGACTAATTGAACCGAATGAGAAAGGAGGTCTATGATTCATGGCAGCAAGAATGAAAGAACGTTACCTTAACGAAATTGCTCCTGCTTTGATGCAGAAGTTCAACTATACAACGGTAATGCAAGTGCCGAAAATCGAGAAAATCGTTATCAACATGGGTGTGGGCGATGCAGTTCAAAACTCTAAAGTGTTGGATTCCGCAGTAAACGATTTGCAACTGATCGCAGGTCAAAAACCTGTAATCACTCGTGCTAAAAAATCTATCGCAGGTTTCAAACTGCGTGAGAACATGCCTATCGGTGTGAAAGTAACATTGCGCGGCGAGCGCATGTACTTCTTCCTCGATAAACTGTTCAACGTTACGCTTCCTCGTGTCCGCGACTTCCGCGGTGTATCGAGCAAAGCTTTCGACGGACGTGGTAACTACACACTGGGTCTGAAAGAACAATTGATCTTCCCAGAGATCGAGTATGATAAAGTAGACAAAGTCCGCGGTATGGATATTGTCATCGTAACAACGGCGAAAACAGACGAAGAATCCCGTGAATTGCTCACGCAACTCGGAATGCCTTTCGTAAAATAATGTTGCTATAACGTTTCCGGGTGTCTGGAAAGACTCCCTTTTCTCCGAAATTATTTAGGAGGTGTCAGGCTAAGTGGCAAAAACTTCGATGAAAGTTAAACAACAACGTACACCAAAGTTTAAAGTACGTGCTTATACACGCTGTGAGCGTTGCGGACGTCCACATTCGGTACTGCAGAAGTTCAAAATTTGCAGAATTTGCTTCCGTGAATTAGCTTATAAAGGCCAGATCCCTGGCGTGAAAAAAGCAAGCTGGTAAAAAGTCCTGAACGGGAAGGAGGTTAACTCACAATGACTATGTCTGATCCAATTGCAGATATGCTTACTCGTATTCGTAACGCGAACACAGTTCGTCACGAAACGGTAGAAATGCCTGCTTCGACAATGAAAAAACAAATCGCCGACATCTTGAAGCGTGAAGGTTTTATCCGTGACGCTGAAGTTATCGATGATAACAAACAAGGGATTATCCGTGTTTTCCTGAAATACGGTCAAAATAACGAGCGTGTTATTACTGGTCTGAAAAGAATCAGTAAACCTGGTCTTCGTGTTTACACGAAAAGCAACGAAGTACCTCGTGTACTTGGTGGTCTGGGTATCGCTATTATCTCGACATCCAAAGGTATCATGACGGACAAAGAAGCTCGTCAATCGAAATCCGGCGGAGAAGTCGTCTGCTACGTTTGGTAATATAACGTCACAAGATAGGAGGTGCAACATATGTCTCGTATTGGTCGCAAACCAATTACAGTACCAAGTGGTGTGGACATCACACTGGACAACACCGTTATTACGGTAAAAGGACCAAAAGGATCTTTGACTCGTGAACTTCATAAAGACATGAAGGTTACAGTTGAAAACAACGAAATTACAGTTGTGCGTCCTTCCGATAACAAAACTCACCGTTCTTTGCACGGCACAACGCGTAGCGTTGTAAACAACATGGTGAGTGGTGTTACTGAAGGATTCGCAAAATCTCTGGAGCTGGTTGGGGTCGGATATCGTGCAAGCAAATCCGGAGATAAAATCGTTCTGAACGTTGGGTACTCTCACCCGGTTGAAATTACACCGGAAGCGGGAATCGAATTCGAAGTTCCTTCGAATACGAAAATCATCGTTCGCGGAATCGATAAAGAGCGTGTAGGTGCTTACGCTGCTAAAATCCGTTCCGTTCGTGAACCTGAGCCGTACAAAGGTAAAGGTATCAAATATGAAGGCGAGCGTATCATCCGTAAGGAAGGTAAAGCCGGTAAGAAGAAATAAGATTTTTCTTACCGCCTTTGCGCGGTTTTCGGCTTGCTTGCTTCTTGTGTTTCTAATATACCCCGTGGCTTCCGGTTTGAAGCCAGCGAGGTAACCTGAAAGGAGTGAATCCCTGAGATGATTACGAAACAAGATAAAAACAAGGCTCGTCTGAAAAGACACCTGCGTGTTCGTAAGAAAATCCAAGGAACGGCAGCACGTCCTCGTTTGAACGTATTCCGTTCTGGTAAACATATGTATGCTCAAATCATCGATGATGTAGCTGGTGTTACGATTGCTTCCGCGTCTACTGTAGACAAAGAATTGAGCGGCGACATCAAAAACGGCGCATCTGTTGAATCTGCTCGTAAAGTTGGCGAACTCGTCGCTAAACGTGCAAAAGACAAAGGCGTTTCTAACATCGTATTTGACCGTAGCGGTTATCTGTACCATGGTCGTATCGCAGCATTGGCTGCAGCGGCTCGTGAAGCAGGACTTGAGTTTTAAGATATTTTTCAAAAGGAGGTTAACGACTTGCGTGTAGATCCGAATACTTTGGAACTGACTGAAAGAGTTGTAAATATTAATCGCGTAGCTAAAGTAGTAAAAGGCGGACGCCGTTTCAGCTTTAGCGCACTGGTTGTAGTCGGCGACGGCAACGGCTGGGTTGGAGCTGGTATCGGTAAAGCGGGCGAAGTACCTGATGCAATTCGCAAAGGTATTGAAGACGCTAAGAAAAACCTTGTACACGTTCCACTCGTAGGAACTTCGATTCCTCACTTGGTAACAGGTAAGTTCGGCGCAGGACGCGTTCTGTTGAAACCAGCATCTGAAGGTACTGGTGTTATCGCTGGTGGTCCTGTACGTGCGGTTCTCGAACTTGCTGGTGTAGGTGACATTTTGACAAAATCTCTGGGTTCTTCGAATTCCATGAACATGGTCAATGCGACTTTGGAAGGTTTGTCCCGTTTGAAGCGTGCTGAAGACGTGGCAAAACTGCGCGGCAAATCCGTCGAAGAGCTTCTGGGTTAAGGAGGGAATCTCATGGCTAAATTAGAAATTACCCTCGTCCGCAGCTTGATCGGACGTCCGGAGACGCAAAGAACAACTGTGAAAACATTGGGCTTGCGCAAAATCAACAGTAAAGTGGTTCAAAACGACAATCCTGCCATTCGTGGCATGATTAACAAAGTAAGCCACTTGGTCGCTGTTAAAGAAGTAGAAGCTTAAAAAAGGGTTAATCCCACAAATCTTTAAGGAGGTGCAACGAACGATGAAGTTACATGAGCTTTCACCATCTCCTGGATCCCGCAAAGAACGTAAACGTCTTGGTCGCGGTCCAAGTAGTGGTACAGGTAAAACATCAGGTCGCGGTCACAAAGGACAAAACGCTCGTTCTGGCGGTGGAGTACGTCCAGGCTTCGAAGGTGGACAAAATCCATTGTATCGTCGCTTGCCAAAACGTGGTTTTGTAAACCCAACTCGCAAAGAATATGCAGTTGTGAATACTGAAGACCTGAACAGTTTTGCTGCGGGTACTGAAGTAACTCCAGAATTCTTGATGACGAATGGCGTAGTTAAAAACGCTAAATCCGGAATCAAAATCCTGGGTAACGGTGATGTCACTGTGAAGCTGACTGTTAAAGCTAACAAGTTTTCTCAATCTGCTATTGAGAAAATTGAAGCTGCCGGCGGTACAACTGAGGTGATTTAATGTTCAAGACCCTAAAGAATATCTGGCGGGTTGAAGATCTGCGCAAAAGGGTATTATTTACCCTTTTTGTACTGATCATTTACCGCATCGGCTCCTTTGTCCCCGTACCGGGAGTTAACAAAGATGTGTTCGAAGCGACAAATTCTGCGGGTAAAGAAGTTTTTGGACTTCTCAATACGTTCTCGGGTGGAGCGCTCTTTCAGTTCTCGATATTTGCGCTCGGGATCGTGCCTTACATCACTGCGTCTATCATAGTGCAGCTGCTTTCCATGGACGTTATTCCAAAATTAGCGGAGTGGGCTAAGCAGGGGGAACAAGGTAAGAAAAAATCTGCACAACTGACCCGTTATTTAACGGTAGGTCTGGCATTGATTCAAGCGTTTGGTACGTCGATCGGATTCAACCGCTTGTACAATACAGAAATGGTGCCTAATGCAACATTTGCAGATTATATCTTGATCGCGATTGTACTTACGGCCGGTACTTCATTCCTAATGTGGCTTGGTGAGCAGATCACCGAGAAGGGCATAGGAAACGGGATTTCGATTTTGATCTTTGCGGGTATCCTATCAACGGTGCCTAACATTATCAAACAAACAATCGAATCTGACTTCATCCAAGCTGATCAACTGTTCATGAACATTCTTAAAGGGGTAATCGTTGCAATTGTTATTGTACTGATTATCATAGGTGTCATTTACATTCAGCAGGCGATTCGGAAAATTCCTGTACAGTACGCTAAACGCGTCGTAGGTAACAAAATGTACGGTGGACAGAACACACATATCCCGCTGAAGATTAATGCAGCAGGTGTTATCCCTGTCATCTTTGCTTCATCTCTGTTGATGTTCCCATCGATCATCGCCAACTTCTGGGCTGATCGTGCATGGGCACAGTGGATCGGAGCCAATCTCACTACTCATAAACCTCTGGGTATGTTACTGTATGTAGTGATGATTTTCGGATTCACATTCTTCTATACTTTTGTACAGATGAATCCACAGCAGATGGCTGACAACATGAAAAAGAACGGCGGTTACATCCCAGGCATTCGTCCGGGTAAAGCAACCGAGAAATATCTGACCCGTGTCATGACTCGTTTGACAACGGCAGGTGCCATCTTCTTGGCAGTAATTTCCGTTCTGCCTGTAATCTTGGGGGCACTTTCTGGTTTGCCTCAATCTGCGCAAATTGGAGGAACATCTCTCCTGATCGTTATCGGTGTTGCGCTGGATACGATGAAGCAAATCGAAAGCCAATTGATCAAACGCCACTACAAAGGTTTTATCAATAAATAGGCAATAGGTACCGGTCAAGTTAAGATTTACTTGCCGGCACCTATTGTGCTGTTTGTTGATGTAGGGTAGTCTTGGAGGGAGTGACATAACGTGAACATCCTATTCATGGGCCCTCCGGGGGCAGGAAAAGGAACGCAAGCAGACGTCATTGTGAAAGAGTTCGGTATTCCCCATATTTCAACAGGCGATGCATTTCGTCTCGCGATTAAGCAGGGAACTCCCATTGGCCTGAAAGCCAAGGAATATATGGATCAAGGATTGCTAGTACCAGATGATGTAACGATCGGCATCGTTGAAGAACGTTTGCAGCAGCCTGATTGCAGAGAAGGATTCCTCTTGGATGGTTTTCCAAGAACCCTGTCTCAAGCAGAAGCGCTCGATGGTATTCTGGATCGACTAAACTCAGGTCTCGATCATGTAATCAACCTGAAAGTGGACCGCAACAAATTGCTCGCCCGTCTGACGGGTCGTCGCATTTGTAAGAACTGTGGCGCCACCTATCATGTCGTATTCAATCCGCCTAAGCAGGAAGGTATTTGTGATAAATGCGGCGGTGACTTGTACCAACGCTCTGATGATAATGAAGAGAGCGTAGGCACACGTCTTGACGAATATATCAACAAAACAGCACCACTCCTCACATTTTATGAGAACAAAGGCCTTCTTCGTCAAATGGACGGAGAGCAGGATATCGATCAAGTTTCTCATGAAATCGTGTCCCTGCTGCGAGGTTAATTGAATGATCATTGGTAAGTCCGAAACGGAACTGGGCTTGATGAGGGAAGCGGGGAGAATTGTTGCGGAAACGCATCGTCTCTTGGCAGAGCATATCGCTCCCGGTATTACGACTGGAGAACTTGACCATATGGCCGATCAATACATCCGCAGTCAAGGAGCTGTGCCGTCTTTCAAAGGTTATAACGGTTTCCCTGCCAGTGTGTGCGCTTCAGTGAATGAAGAGTTGGTGCATGGATTTCCCGGCAAACGAAAGTTGAACGAGGGCGATATCGTTACGTTTGACATTGGCGCGCAGTACCAGGGTTATCACGGAGATTCCGCCTGGACTTATCCAGTCGGCCGTATTTCCGAAGAAGCCCGTCGTCTTCTGGACGTTACCGAGGCTTCGTTATACGCAGGTCTGGCGCTGGTTAAACCGGACGTTCGCTTGTTTACAATATCTCATGCGATTCAGAAATATATTGAAGATGAAGGGTTCTCGGTAGTACGTGAATATGTCGGTCACGGCATAGGAGCGGATCTGCACGAAGAACCACAGATTCCGAACTATGGTCTTCCTGATCGGGGGCCACGGCTTAAAGCGGGCATGGTGCTGGCCATAGAGCCGATGGTTAACGCAGGCAGACGGTATGTGAAAACGTTGGAAGATAACTGGACTGTCGTCACTGTTGATGGATCGTTATGCGCCCACTTTGAACACACCGTAGCAGTTACACCAGAAGGCATGGAAATTTTCACAAAACTGAATGCGTAGGTGATAAGGCATGAACAATCAGTCTAATCCGCAGCTCGGTCAACTTGTGAAGATCCGTAAAGGCCGCAATGCGGACCAAGCCGCAGTAATTGTTGCTATAGCGGACAGCAGGTTCGTATATATTGCGGATGGAGACAAACGTAAGTTTGATCAACCCAAGAAGAAGAATATTCTTCATCTTGAACTCCAACCGATGATTAGCAGAGAGGTCGTAAACAGTTTAAACGAGAGTGGTCGGGTGACAAACGGAAAGCTCCGCTATGCGGTTCATTCGTTTCTGGAATCCACCAACATTCAAGCTGAAGAGAAAGGAGACTGACTAATGGCCAAGGAAGATGTCATTGAAGTGGAAGGTACGGTTCTCGAGCCGCTACCGAATGCAACGTTCAAGGTTGAGCTTGAGAACGGTCATCAAATTCTCGCTCACGTTTCTGGCAAGTTGCGGATGCACTTTATCCGTATCCTGACTGGAGACAAAGTGGTTGTTCAGTTATCACCTTATGATTTGACAAAAGGTCGTATAACTTACCGTAAATAGTAGTAGACAGTTGCAATGAACTGTGAAGCTTATGAAGCGGGTTTTGCCCGGCAAAACTTGCGAAAGCTTCGAAGCCGGTTCTATATTAGTAGAACAAGGTCAATGCTTACGAAGAGAGTTTTGCTAAGCAAAACTTTGAGGAGGTAATTCACATGAAGGTAAGACCTTCGGTCAAGCCGATTTGCGAAAAATGCAAAGTCATTCGCCGCAAAGGGAATGTTATGGTTATCTGTGAAAATCCGAAACACAAACAAAAACAAGGTTAAAGAAGGGGGTGTAGCGTAAAATGGCACGTATAGCTGGTGTGGATTTGCCACGTGATAAGCGCGTTGAGATCGCCTTGACTTATATTTTCGGAATCGGTAAAACGACTTCCCAGAAAATTCTGAGCACAACAGGCATCAATCCGGACACTCGTGTTCGTGATTTGACGGAAGATGAAGTCAGCAAATTGCGTGAAAGTATCGACAAAGAGGTCAAAGTAGAAGGTGACCTGCGTCGTGAAATCTCTTTGAATATTAAACGTTTGACGGAGATCGGTTGTTACCGTGGAGTTCGTCATCGTCGTGGTCTGCCTGTTCGTGGACAACGTACGAAAACGAATGCTCGTACTCGTAAAGGTCCTCGTCGTACTGTAGCGAACAAGAAGAAATAATAAGGGGGGATAAGAGAAAATGGCTAAACCGAAAAAAGTCGTACGTACTAAACGTCGTGACCGTAAAAATATTGAATCTGGCGTGGCACATATCCGCTCCACATTCAATAACACTATCGTTACCATTACGGACCCTCACGGAAACGCAATTTCGTGGGCAAGCTCCGGCGGCCTCGGATTCAGAGGTTCCCGTAAATCGACTCCGTTTGCTGCACAAATGGCTGCTGAGACTGCTGCCAAAGCTGCAATGGAACATGGGATGAAAGCCGTTGAGGTTATGGTTAAAGGACCAGGCGCAGGCCGTGAAGCAGCGATCCGCTCTTTGCAAGCTGCTGGTCTTGAAGTTAACCTGATCAAAGACGTAACTCCAGTCCCGCATAACGGATGCCGTCCTCCAAAACGTCGTCGTGTCTAATGAGATTTGCCCCTGCGTGTGGTATATTTCCGCCACAATCTGCTAATAATGGTTGTTTAGGCATACTACTACATGTTTTCGCAAGAGAAGGTAAATGTTTCATAGAGGACCGACGTTTTGAAGGAGGGGTATTGCAGTGATTGAAATCGAAAAGCCGAAAATTGAGACGGTAGACGTCAACGATGATGGCACCTATGGGAAATTCGTAGTAGAACCGCTAGAGCGCGGATACGGTACGACGCTTGGAAACTCGCTTCGTCGTATCTTGCTCTCGTCACTGCCGGGTGCGGCAGTGTCTTCGGTTCAAATCGATGGCGTTCTGCATGAATTTGCTACAGTTCCTGGCGTTATGGAAGATGTTACGGAGATCATCCTTAACCTGAAAGCTTTGTCGCTCAAAATTCACTCGGACGAGGAGAAAGTGCTCGAGATTGATGCTGAAGGCGAAGGAGCAATTACGGCTGGAGATATCCGTGCTGACTCCGATGTGGAAATTCTTAACCCGGATTTGCACATTGCTACGCTCGGACCAGGTTCGAGACTTCACATGCGTATTTTTGCCAATCGCGGTCGCGGCTACGTCCAGGCAGATCGGAATAAACGCGATGACCAGCCGATCGGCGTCATCCCAGTCGATTCCATCTTCACCCCGATCAGCCGCGTAAACTACGCTGTGGAAAATACGCGTGTCGGCCAAGTAACCAACTATGACAAGCTCACGTTGGAAGTTTGGACTGACGGAAGTATTCGTCCTGAAGAGGCTGTAAGCCTTGGCGCTAAAATTTTGACCGAGCATCTGATGCTCTTCGTGGGTCTTACAGACGAAGCGAAAGATGCAGAGATTATGGTCGAAAAAGAAGAAGACAAAAAAGAAAAAGTACTCGAAATGACGATCGAAGAGCTGGATCTCTCTGTTCGTTCTTACAACTGCCTCAAACGTGCCGGTATTAATACCGTGCAAGAGCTGACTACGAAAACAGAAGAAGACATGATGAAAGTCCGTAACCTCGGACGCAAGTCTTTGGAAGAAGTTCAAGAGAAGCTTGAGGAACTTGGTTTGGGACTCCGTACAGAAGAATAGACAGCCGAGTGCTTGAAGTGAAGGAGGGAAAACAATGGCATACCAAAAGTTGGGCCGTAATTCCAGCGCACGTAAAGCTTTGTTCCGTGACCTGGTAACCGACCTGTTCTTATACGAACGCATTCAGACAACTGAAGCGAAAGCAAAAGAGGTTCGCTCTATTGCTGAAAAACTGATCACTAAAGCGAAAAAGGGAGATCTTCATGCCCGTCGCCAAGTGGCAGCTTATGTTCGCCGCGAAACAATCGATGGTGAGCAAGATGCAATCCAAAAACTGTTTAGCGAATTGTCCGGTCGTTACGCTGAGCGTCCAGGTGGGTACACTCGTATCCTGAAACTGGGACCTCGTCGTGGTGACGCTGCGCCTATGGTTTACTTGGAACTGGTTGACCGCGCGTAGAACAGATGAGATGAGGAAAGGGGACAGAATCGTTGATTCTGGTTTAACCCTTTTTTTCTCTTCATTTCGGATTTCGTGCTGTAATAGAAGCTCCGAAAGGGGCTTCTTTTGCTGTTCGGGATAGGCACATGTATAGTATGGAACAAAGGTGTGGTATTGATGCGCAACTTGTGTATGACGTTAACTTATGATGGCACTGCCTATTACGGCTTTCAGGTTCAGCCGGGAGGGAATACCATTCAGGACCATCTTGAAGATGCCATTCGTGCTTTAACCGGTGAGAAGGTTAAAATTACGGGTTCAGGCAGAACGGATGCAGGCGTTCACGCACGCAGACAGATCTTCAATTTTCCTACGGAATCCCAGATCCCGATTGAACGATGGTGTATGGCGCTCAACTCTAGATTGCCATCCGATATTATCGTTATTGATGCGGTTGAAGTACCAAACGAATTTCATTCTCGCTATGCTGCGAAAAAGAAAACGTATCGGTATACCGTCAATGCGAATCAATTCCCGGACGTGTTTAATCGGAGGCTGCAATATCATCACCATGCCAAGCTGGACATTGCGGCAATGCAGGAGGGGTTACGTCATTTTATTGGTACGTATGATTTCACCTCCTTTGCTTCACGCAAGTCTCAGAAAGACAATCATGTACGTTCGGTATACGAAGCATGGATAGAAGTGGACCGTTCTATGTGTAGGGACCATCCGCGCGATCAGGGTGTCATTCACATCTATGTGAGTGGTAACGGCTTTTTGCAGCATATGGTTCGTATCATTGTAGGTACACTGCTGGAGGTCGGAGAGGGCAAACGGAAAGCCTCTGACGTACCGAATATGATTGCTGCTTGTAATCGTTCTGCTGCAGGACCTACTGCGGTTAGCTGCGGTTTAATGCTCTGGGACCTTGAATACAAAAAAGATTAAATTTGCGAAGTGAAATGCTTAATTAACACTTGCGATTTAAGCTCCTATCATGTAATATAAAAGTTGTGTTTTCTTAATGGCTTTCCCACAGCCCCAATTAAGAGGGTCACAATGAAAGAACTATCCATCAACACCTAAAGTTATCACTTAATGAATGAAGATAAATGAATATAATGATGTTGAACATTTTAAGGAGGAACTTTTCATGCGTACCACGTACATGGCGAAGCCTAACGAAGTTGAGCGCCAATGGCACATCATTGATGCCGAAGGCAAAACGCTCGGACGTTTGGCGAGCGAAGCAGCTGCTTTGATCCGCGGCAAACATAAGCCACAATTCACTCCACATGTGGACACTGGCGATTTCGTTGTTATCATCAATGCAGAGAAAATTGTATTGACTGGTAAAAAAATGCAAGGTAAAAAATACTACCGTCACTCGATGCACCCAGGTGGTTTGAAAGTAACTACTGCTGAAGAGATGGTTAAAAACAAACCGGAACGTATGTTGGAATTGGCTGTTCGCGGTATGCTTCCTAAAACTCGCATGGGCGAGAAAATGAAGTTGAGACTTAAAGCGTACAGAGGCACTGAGCATCCACATGCAGCACAAAAACCAGAAGTTTATGAACTTCGCGGTTAATTAAAAGGAGGACAGTTTCATGGCACAAGTACAATACTATGGGACAGGTCGTCGTAAACATTCGGTAGCTCGTGTTCGCCTTGTACCGGGTGAAGGACGCATTGTCATCAATAAACGTGATATTAATGAATACTTCGGTTTGGAAACACTCAAACTGATCGTAAAACAACCACTGAACCTGACAGAAACACTCAGCAACTATGATGTTCTTGTTATCGCTCATGGTGGCGGAATCTCCGGTCAAGCCGGTGCGATCCGTCATGGTATCTCCCGCGCTCTGTTGAAAGCAGATCCGGAATACCGTGCTTCCCTGAAAAAAGCAGGATTCCTGACTCGTGACCCACGGATGAAAGAGCGTAAAAAATACGGTCTCAAAGCCGCACGTCGCGCACCTCAGTTCTCCAAACGTTAATATGCATTACAAGCCTTTGGCCTCGGTCAAAGGCTTTTTTGTATTCTAGAGACCAATAAGTATAATAAATGCTCTTAACATCAGATGATGAATCAAAGAGGCTTCAGGTTCCTCTGTAACGGTTAAGGTTTCTTCCTCTAGGTAGTACTCCATTTAATTTACCTCTCCGTTATCCACTAATTTAATTCGCAGTTTAGAACCTCGCAATGGTTGTAATCATACATTTTTCATGATTAATTTCATCAGTTTTTCTTATGGTTTTGATAAAGAGCCCTTACAATTGAAGAATTCGATTCCAGCTTTTATTTCATTATTAGATCCTTCTCATTATTCTAAATTGCTTCGGTTATATAGAGATCTTCTATACCTCGTTTTATCAAATCGGCTCGATAAACCCAGTAGTAGCAAAGGATTTCAATGATGAGTGGATGATGACAGGGGGGGATTGATGATGCAACACATGGATGATTTTATCCAAAAATCAATTAAATGCATTATTAAGACCATATTATTTTTCAAGATGAACAGCAAATAAATGGGCTTAAACTGATGTATTTTACCATATGGCAGGCATTGACATCCCCCATGAAAGAATTATACTATACATAATTCATATTAGATTAGTCGGCTTTAGTGATTTTTGAAATGCAGAATGGGGGAAATGCAGACATGAACTTGTTGGAGAAAGAAGAACTTGCACGGACGAAAGCTGAGGAGTTGGAAAACGCAAGTCCAGAGGATATTATTCGTTACGCTATTGAGACGTTTCCAAATATCACTTTTGCATGCAGCTTCGGTGCAGAGGATGTTGTACTTGTAGATATGCTTCAGAAGATCAGCCCATCTACGGATATATTTTATCTAGATACCGATTTTCATTTCAAGGAAACTTACGAAACTCGTGACAAAATGAAGGAGAAATACAATCTTGATTTTGTACGTGTATCACCGAAAATTACTCCTGAAGAGCAGGCAGCTCAACATGGAGATGAATTGTGGAAGTCTGATCCTAATGCTTGTTGTAATATTCGGAAGGTTGAGCCGCTGACACGTATTCTATCCCAGTACGATGCATGGATTACCGGTATTCGGAGAGATCAAGCACCGACGCGTGCAAATTCCAAGAAGGTCGAATATGATGCCAAGTTTGGTCTGATGAAGTTCAACCCGATTGCCCACTGGACTTCAGAGGATGTATGGGAATACATTCGTACCAATAATGTCGTGTACAACCCGCTGCATGATCAGAATTACCCGAGTATCGGTTGTGAGTATTGCACACGTCAAGTTATGCCTGGAGAAGATCCACGTGCGGGACGCTGGTCTGGAAATGAAAAAACGGAATGCGGTCTTCATAAATAATTGAGTCAGAGTAAGTGATGGATTTTATAATGCACTGAATTCATTCTTGATGTTATAAAAAATGGTGAAACAGGGAGCTGACAAGATGACTTCGATTCTGCCTCATGGAGGTACGCTGATTCAGCGTGTCGTACAAGGAGAAGAACGGGAACAATTATTACGAGAGAGTGAGAAACTGTCCTCTTTACGTATTAACAGCTGGACAATTTCGGATTTGGATCTCATTGGTGTGGGTGCATTCTCACCGCTTCAAGGTTTTATGAATGAAGAGGACTATCTTTCAGTTATATCTCGCATGCGTCTTGCAGACGGAACAGTCTGGAGCATACCCATTACCCTGGCTGTAGATGAGCAGCAGGCTACTTCACTCCAGATCGGTGAGACTGTCGCACTTATTGGTGATGATGATGGAATAACCTATGGATTGCTGGAAGTGAAGAGCATTTACAAAGTAGATCAGGGTGAGGAAGCACGTCGTGTCTTCAAAACGGATGATCCAGAACACCCGGGTGTGAAGAAACTGCTGGAACGACCTGCAACATATGTAGGAGGTCCAATTCAAGTCCTTAACCGCCCCAAGCCGGCCAAGTTCGAACAGTTCTATTATGATCCTGCTGAGACACGGAAAACGTTCCAGGATAAGGGCTGGAAGACGGTTGTCGGTTTTCAGACGCGTAATCCGGTCCATCGTGCCCATGAGTACATTCAGAAAAGTGCAATGGAGATTGTGGACGCGTTGTTCTTAAATCCGCTTGTAGGCGAAACGAAGTCTGATGACGTACCTGCTGATGTACGGATGAAGAGTTATCTGGTTTTGCTCGAGAACTATTATCCGGCTGATCGTGCATTCCTCGGCGTATTCCCGGCGGCTATGCGGTATGCTGGTCCAAGAGAGGCCATTTTCCACGCAATGGTACGTAAAAATTATGGTTGTACTCACTTTATTGTAGGCCGCGACCATGCAGGTGTGGGTGACTACTATGGAACGTATGAAGCGCAGGAGATCTTTACTAACTTCACCCCGGAAGAACTCGGTATCACACCTTTGTTCTTTGAACATAGTTTTTTCTGCACCAAGTGTGGCAACATGGCATCAAGCAAAACCTGCCCGCATGATAAAGAACACCACATGGCTCTGTCTGGCACCAAAGTACGTGGCTTGCTGAGAGACGGCCAATGCCCTCCACCAGAATTTACGCGCCCTGAGGTAGCTGAGGTGCTGATTGAAGGGATGGCGGAGCAAGTCCGCTCCTAACGGTATATTTGTCCATCTTGTCCCATATAGATGATTAGAGTCATTTATAGGGACGAGGTGGTTTTTTTATGCGTAAAAATATGGGGAAGCACTTTGTAATCTGGATTAGGTTACGCACCATGAAGAGGATCATGTTAAGCCTCTGTTTGCTGGCGATGTTTGTGGCAGTGGTGACGTATGAGTTGCCCTCCTCTAAAATGTCCGGTTACTGGGGGCTGCCATTAGCGGGAAAAGTCATAGCCATTGATGCAGGACATGGTGGGCCCGATGGGGGAGCAGTGAGTAAGCAGGGAGTCATTGAGAAAGATATCAATTTATCCATTGCGCTGTACGTACGAGATTATCTGCAGCAAGCAGGAGCCTTGGTTGTCATGACCCGAGAAATAGACACCGATCTGGCTGCTACAGACACCAAGGGCTACTCCAAACGCAAAACGGAAGACCTGAAACAAAGAGTAAGAAGAATCGAGGATAAACAGGCAGATCTCTTTATCAGCATCCATATGAACAGTGTTCCATCGAACCGCTGGAGTGGTGCTCAAGTTTTTTATACACCTAACCATCCTGATAATGAAGGGTTGGCCAATCTGCTTCAGCAAGAAATGATTCGTAATCTGGAAAATACAGATCGAATCGCAAAAACGGTAAATACCGTTTATTTGCTCCAAGCTTTAAAAATTCCCTCTGCACTGGTGGAGGTGGGTTTCCTTTCTCACCCGGAAGAGGCGCGTCTGCTTGCTGATGAGGCCTATCAGCGCAAAGTAGCTGCATCCATCTACAACGGAATTCTTCGTTATTCCTCAGGAGAACGTCCTAAAAGTTAGTCACAACGAGAAAGGTAATGATATAATTGGATTAGCATACCTAATTACATGCCAATAGATAAAGCTGAGGTGCTGTCTGATGTTATCAAAAGAACAGATACTTGAACTATTGCAGCCATTGCAGGAACCGCAATTGGGCTTAAGTTTGACTGAACTGCAGTGGGTCCGTGATGTCATGGTTAAAGAAAATCATGTTGCTCTTACTATGGTGACGCTGGAGAACCGCACAGAGGATACAACTGCTCTAAGCGATGCCGCGCGCAACCTGTTGTCCCAACACGGAGTGAATGATGTACATATTCGTCTGCGTGCAGCGTCAGAGCATGAGCGTGAGAGCCTGAACATCGGACAAGCGGATCATGAGGAAGACCAGGACGAAGTGCTTGTCAAAGGCCATGCAGCAGGTCTGGACGGACATGAGTTGCTAAGTCCTGAATCCGGCGTACGTTTTATTGCTGTTGCTAGTGGTAAAGGCGGCGTCGGCAAATCGACGGTAACCGTTAATTTGGCAGCGGCTCTGGCACGTCAAGGTAAAAAGGTTGGCCTAATTGATGCAGATATATATGGCTTCAGTGTGCCTGATATGATGGGCATTGAGGAATATCCAGTCGTTGAGGACGGGGTTATCCAGCCTGTTGAACGTTTCGGCGTAAAAGTCATGTCGATGGGATTCTTTATTCGGGAGAATAACCCAGTGATCTGGCGTGGACCTATGTTGGGGCGGATGTTGCGCCAATTCTTTACCGATGTAAATTGGGGAGAGTTGGATTATATGCTGCTTGATCTGCCTCCGGGTACGGGGGACGTTGCACTAGACGTACATCAGATGCTGCCACACAGCAAAGAAATCATCGTTACCACACCGCATGCAACCGCTGCTTTTGTAGCTGCACGTGCAGGTGCTATGGCTATTCAGACGGAACATGAGCTGCTTGGTGTCGTAGAGAACATGGCGTATTATGAATGCAGCAAATGCGGGGAGAAAGATTATGTATTTGGCCGAGGCGGTGGGGGTACTCTTGCCGAGAGTCTTCATACAGAGCTGCTTGCGCAGATTCCATTGGGAGCACCGGATAATCATATTTCGGAGCCGGATTTTTCTCCATCTGTGTATAAAGCAGAGTCAAGCATCGGAGCAATCTACGACGAGGTTGCCCAGTCTGTTGATGCCAAGTTTTAAATTTTCTATATGTGTAAAGTATAAAATGGCCCACATCCATGGATGCGGGCTTTTTTTCAACATGTGATATTTTTTAATTTTCAAGTATTATGGGCTTATGATCCTCCATTACTTCCGTCGCCGCCACTGTTACCATCACTACTACCGTCACTGCTACCGCTTCCGCCATCTCCATTCTCGCCTTTACCTCCCTGTTTGCCGCCCTGTTCTGTTTTAGGTTGTAATTCATCCTGAACTACCTTCTTAAGCAAAGTCAGTACTTCCATCCGAAATAAAGGATTCTGCATGACTTCTTGCATAACGGTCATCGTTTGTTTACGATACTCAGGAGTTTTGGTCATATCCATGAACATCTTGGATACTTCCGGAGATTTCATGACATCTTCAATCGATTTTTGATATGTTGGGTCTTTGATCAATTGCATATGCAGTTGTTTGCTTTGCGCATTGATTACTTTGGCGAATTCGCCTGCGAATTGAGGGTCTGTCATGATTTTCTCGAATTCCTTCTTGTACTCTGGAGCAGTGATTGTATCTTTTACAGCAATACGTATTTGTTCCGAAGATTGCATAGGCATTAACATTTTCATTCCCACTGATCCAGAGCCACCGCCTGCACCACCACCTTGGCCGGCGCCCCCACTTTCTCCCCCTCCGGAAGAACTTTGTCCTGTAAGAGCTTCTTCAACCGCTTTTTTTCCTTCGTCACTTTTGAGAATATCCACGACCATCGTTTTCATCTCTTTATAACCGCCCTGAGGAGGCGAATAATTCTGATCTGAGCCACAGCCAGCGAGCATGACGGATAGTCCAAGTACGACACAGCATAACTGCCACAAAGGCCGTTTCATGTGCACAACCCCTCCTTGATTAGATACTGGATGTAGTATGTGATGGGAAACCGCTAAATATGTTGAATGATGATGGTTTTTTGCTGTGAAGGTTGGTAAAATAAACTCTCGGGGGTGGAAAACATTTGAATTTACGTAAATGGTTTTTCCTATTTTGGTCAGCTTTGCTTATTGGGGCTGCAGGATCATTAGTGACGGGTCTAATTATGATGTTGGTTAATGGAGAAAAAACGAATGGGATGACCGATTTTTTAATTTATCTCCTGATCTTGTTTGGTTCCGGTATTATGATTAGCGTGTATTCGCAAATGGGTTTTTTCGCATACTTGATATTGAACTATATGGGCAAAGGTGTATTTTCGAAACGCAGTTGGCAGATTGTACAGATTGTTCTAACGGTTTTGGCATTGCTTGATGTCATGTTTTTACGTTTGTTTGTTGGTGGGGAACGGGAACGACTTTCCGATATTGTGCTTGGAATCATTATTTTGGCAGCTGGAATTGTTACCGCTTACGTAAAAGTGAAACAGACACATGTTTCGGCGCTGGTACCTACACTCTTTTTCATGGTGGCTGTTACCGTGGTGGAGACGATCGGTGTGTTGCGAATTGATGTAAATGCGGCTACCATCTTTATTGTGGTTCCACTGTTAATCTGTAATGCATACCAAATGCTGATATTGCACAGGCTGGTAGATGGGTCCATGGAGCAACGGGTGAGTGGGAAGACCGAGGTACAAGAAAGTCATGCGTAGCGATTATTTGAAAAAATAACGCCAAAAAGAGCTAACCTGGTTAGCTCTTTTCATTTATGGCGCTTCAGCACCTTTTTACAGGGCATGGGGAAGTTCAAAAGGTAGGTATGGAGTATTCCACTGCAATACCCTTAGTTTAACATTTACTGTACACTGGCTTGGTCGCGAACTTCCGTACCTTTGACACTTGAATGGTTAAGCAGCTCGGAAACCGTCACAAACTCATACCCTTGATTTTTTAACTTGTCGATTATGACGGGTAATGCTTCATGGGTTTGTTTCGAGGAATCACTGGCGTGCAGCAGCACAATGTCACCCGGATGTGCCTTGCTGACTACACGATCAACAATAGTCTGTACACCTGGGTTCTTCCAATCCTGCGAATCGGTGTCCCATTGGACTACTTGATAATTCAGACTGTTGGCAACCTGGAGAACACGTTTGTCAAAGTCGCCATTAGGCAGACGCAGCAATTTCGGTTCTTTTCCCGTTAAATCGGTTAAAATGCTATGAGCTGTCGAAATCTCCTTGCGGATCTCCTCTTCAGTTAGACTGCTGTAATTATCATGCTTGTGACCGTGGCTGCCGATTTCGTATCCTGCGTCTTTAATGGCTGTTACAATTTCGGGGTGTGTTTTACTCCAGGGGGAGGACAAGAAGAACGTTGCCTTCTGTACCTTATTATCTTGGAGGACCTTCAGAATAGGCTCTGTCCTTTTATCTCCCCAGCTAATGTCAAAGGTGAGTGCAATAACCTTCTTCTCGGTTGGAACGCTGTATACGGCGGATGGTGCATCCTCCGAGAATACAGAAATATTGCCGCTCTCCAGATAAATAATCCCGATAGCAAAGACGGCAGCAACCAGCACAATCAGGAAACGTTTGATTTTTTTGCCGCTAAATACATAGAACGAGTTCATTTCAATAAGCGCCCCTCTCCCATAAGAAATGCTTGTTTACTCTCCAATGTATGCTCGTACCTCGCAGTTATTCGTATCAGACGTTTGTTTGTCCAACATCTTGGTTTCACAGGAGGATATTATGTTAAAATTCAGTACATTTCTTAGAGCTTTAGGTTCCATTCGTGGTGCATTAATCTGGTCGATCGTATTGTTTGTTGTTGGAATAGGCACGGGATGGGTAAGTACAGGACCACTTGAGGATATATTGTTGAATCAGATCGGGGGACTGAGGGAGGTTAGTGAGCGGCTGGAGCAGGGGAGCAATGTGCAATGGAACTTCTTCCTCTTTATCTTTTTCAATAATGCCATCAAAAGTGTACTCGTAATCTATGCCGGTATTTTCTTTGGCATTCTGCCTGTCGTTTTCCTGCTAATCAATGGCATGGTTATCGGTTTTCTGGTACACACCACAATGAATTATGGGGCCAGCTTCTTTGATATTGTTGTGAAAGGACTACTTCCACATGGCATTATTGAGATTCCGGTAATTATTATCGCTTGTGCATTCGGTCTAAAGTTTGGTGGGTTGGTTCTTAAAAGTCTTGTTCAATTTGGCGGGGAGAAACGAAATACGATTGGCAGACACTGGAGTTCCTTTATGCGCACCACGGTAACTGCATCCTTCTGGATTGTTATTTTGCTTTTTGTTGCTGCGATTATCGAAAGTACACTTACCTACAGCCTCGTTCGTGGATAAATTTGTATGGGATGACATTCATAAATTTTCAGAAAGTTGACCATAACAATAAAACGGGTTTCAGTAGCAAGCACAAAAGGACAAACAAAGATGATCCTGGGTTTGCTACTAAAACCGGCGCTGTCCGATATATAGCCTGAATTAAAAGGGCACGAATATGACACACACTGGGACACGCCATTATCCATATGCAGAAAAAGGAGAACTCTAATGCTGGGTATGCTGTTTAACGAGAAGGAATGCAAGGAATTGGATTATGTATTGCGCAAAGAGCTCGATGAAATGTTGTTCGACTTAAGTGACAACCGTCTCGATCAAGAAATTAAATACGCCATTGCGAGTCGCTACAAGACTGTGTTCCGTATGTATGCACGCTTTGCGCCACCCAAAGAGCTATCCAAATATGCTAGAGGCGGTAAATTAAAAAAATCCAAGCCATAATGTTTTGGTTAGCGGGATACTAAAGTTCAATACTGAAGTTCACCATATAAGAGGTGCGGCCCGTAAGCGCTGTACCTCAGACACCATGAATCAGGAATAGGTAGAATAGGCGGCTTTGAAAAGGGATATGAAGCAATTTGTCGAAAAAGGGTTGACCTTTTTTGTTCAATATGATAAATTAATTTTCGTTCCTTTTTTAAGGAAAAGTTAACCGTAACAAGCGCTGGAATAAAGCGATTGAAAATAAATCGAAAAAAGTGCTTGCAAAGTAAACTTAAACATGATATATTATAAAAGTCGCCGCTGAAAATACGGTGACGAGGAAAATCGAGACAAATTGAATGTTTGATCTTTGAAAACTGAACAACGAGTGAGTAATGATCTTGCTTGCAAGATCGACGCTGAGAAATCGGTACAAGCCTTCGGGCTGTATGATTTCGAAGTAACAATGAGATTTTTAATCTCGTCAGTTTCAAAATGAGCTTATCGCTCTTTTCAATACTTTATTGGAGAGTTTGATCCTGGCTCAGGACGAACGCTGGCGGCATGCCTAATACATGCAAGTCGAGCGGACTTGATGAGAAGCTTGCTTCTCTGATGGTTAGCGGCGGACGGGTGAGTAACACGTAGGCAACCTGCCCTCAAGCTTGGGACAACTACCGGAAACGGTAGCTAATACCGAATAGTTGTTTTCTTCTCCTGAAGGAAACTGGAAAGACGGAGCAATCTGTCACTTGGGGATGGGCCTGCGGCGCATTAGCTAGTTGGTGGGGTAACGGCTCACCAAGGCGACGATGCGTAGCCGACCTGAGAGGGTGATCGGCCACACTGGGACTGAGACACGGCCCAGACTCCTACGGGAGGCAGCAGTAGGGAATCTTCCGCAATGGGCGAAAGCCTGACGGAGCAATGCCGCGTGAGTGATGAAGGTTTTCGGATCGTAAAGCTCTGTTGCCAGGGAAGAACGCTTGGGAGAGTAACTGCTCTCAAGGTGACGGTACCTGAGAAGAAAGCCCCGGCTAACTACGTGCCAGCAGCCGCGGTAATACGTAGGGGGCAAGCGTTGTCCGGAATTATTGGGCGTAAAGCGCGCGCAGGCGGTCATTTAAGTCTGGTGTTTAATCCCGGGGCTCAACCCCGGATCGCACTGGAAACTGGGTGACTTGAGTGCAGAAGAGGAGAGTGGAATTCCACGTGTAGCGGTGAAATGCGTAGATATGTGGAGGAACACCAGTGGCGAAGGCGACTCTCTGGGCTGTAACTGACGCTGAGGCGCGAAAGCGTGGGGAGCAAACAGGATTAGATACCCTGGTAGTCCACGCCGTAAACGATGAGTGCTAGGTGTTAGGGGTTTCGATACCCTTGGTGCCGAAGTTAACACATTAAGCACTCCGCCTGGGGAGTACGGTCGCAAGACTGAAACTCAAAGGAATTGACGGGGACCCGCACAAGCAGTGGAGTATGTGGTTTAATTCGAAGCAACGCGAAGAACCTTACCAGGTCTTGACATCCCTCTGACCGGTACAGAGATGTACCTTTCCTTCGGGACAGAGGAGACAGGTGGTGCATGGTTGTCGTCAGCTCGTGTCGTGAGATGTTGGGTTAAGTCCCGCAACGAGCGCAACCCTTGATCTTAGTTGCCAGCACTTCGGGTGGGCACTCTAAGGTGACTGCCGGTGACAAACCGGAGGAAGGTGGGGATGACGTCAAATCATCATGCCCCTTATGACCTGGGCTACACACGTACTACAATGGCCGGTACAACGGGCTGTGAAGCCGCGAGGTGGAACGAATCCTAAAAAGCCGGTCTCAGTTCGGATTGCAGGCTGCAACTCGCCTGCATGAAGTCGGAATTGCTAGTAATCGCGGATCAGCATGCCGCGGTGAATACGTTCCCGGGTCTTGTACACACCGCCCGTCACACCACGAGAGTTTATAACACCCGAAGTCGGTGGGGTAACCGCAAGGAGCCAGCCGCCGAAGGTGGGATAGATGATTGGGGTGAAGTCGTAACAAGGTAGCCGTATCGGAAGGTGCGGCTGGATCACCTCCTTTCTATGGAGAATCGTTTCCTGTAACGGAAACATTCAAATACAAAATCTAGCCAGGTCGGCTAGTTACTCACTCGTTGCTCAGTTTTGAGAGCTTAAACTCTCAAACGTTTGGTGGCGATAGCGAAGGGGTTCCACACGTTCCCATCCCGAACACGACCGTTAAGCCCTTCAGCGTCGATGGTACTTGGACCGCAGGGTCCTGGGAGAGTAGAACGCCGCCAAGCGTAAACCCATTACGGGTTTCAATATGATATATAATGTGGGCCCTTAGCTCAGTTGGTTAGAGCGCACCTCTGATAAGGGTGAGGCCGGTGGTTCGAGTCCACCAGGGCCCACCATGTATACCTTAAAAATCTAATATGGGGCCATAGCTCAGCTGGGAGAGCGCCTGCCTTGCAAGCAGGAGGTCAGCGGTTCGATCCCGCTTGGCTCCACCAACAAGATTTTACAAGCTTGTTCTTTGAAAACTAGATATCGAAACGAAATTTTGCGATTTAGAACATTCCTTTTTAAGCTGAACTTGTGTTAAAACAAGTTTCAATAAATAGTGAAAACTGCATTGCGATGGTATCGAATGGGAGTGACTTTTGGCTTTGCGTAAGCAAAACAAGGGAAGCGAGCAGTCGAAACCGGAGCAATTATGGTTAAGCTACTAAGAGCACACGGAGGATGCCTAGGCGCTAGGAGCCGATGAAGGACGTGGCGAACAACGAAACTGCCTCGGGGAGCTGTAAGCAAGCTTTGATCCGGGGGTGTCCGAATGGGGAAACCCAGCTGGGGTAATTTCCAGTTACTCATAACTGAATACATAGGTTATGTAGAGGCATACCAGGGGAACTGAAACATCTAAGTACCCTGAGGAAGAGAAAACAATAGTGATTCCGTCAGTAGCGGCGAGCGAACGCGGAGAAGCCCAAACCAGAGAGCTTGCTCTTTGGGGTTGTGGGACATCTCACATGGAGTTACAAAGGAGCCGGTTAAACGAAGAGGTCTGGAAAGGCCCGCCAAAGAAGGTAAAAGCCCTGTAGTTGAAAGTCTGCTCTCTCCGAGATGTATCCCGAGTAGTGCGGGGCACGTGAAACCCCGTATGAATCCGGCAGGACCATCTGCCAAGGCTAAATACTTCCTAGCGACCGATAGTGAAGCAGTACCGTGAGGGAAAGGTGAAAAGCACCCCGGAAGGGGAGTGAAATAGAACCTGAAACCGTGTGCTTACAAAAAGTCAGAGCCCGTTTTAGGGGTGATGGCGTGCCTTTTGTAGAATGAACCGGCGAGTTACGTTCCCGTGCAAGGTTAAGGTGAAGAGCCGGAGCCGCAGCGAAAGCGAGTCTGAATAGGGCGATGTAGTACGTGGACGTAGACCCGAAACCGGGTGATCTACCCCTGTCCAGGGTGAAGGTGCGGTAACACGCACTGGAGGCCCGAACCCACGCACGTTGAAAAGTGCGGGGATGAGGTGGGGGTAGCGGAGAAATTCCAATCGAACTCGGAGATAGCTGGTTCTCCCCGAAATAGCTTTAGGGCTAGCCTCGGAAAACAGAGTCGTGGAGGTAGAGCACTGATTGGGTGCGGGGCCCGCAAGGGTTACCAAGCTCAGTCAAACTCCGAATGCCATAGACTTACTTCCGGGAGTCAGACAGTGAGTGCTAAGATCCATTGTCAAAAGGGAAACAGCCCAGACCATCAGCTAAGGTCCCCAAGTGTGTGTTAAGTGGGAAAGGATGTGGAGTTGCACAGACAACCAGGATGTTGGCTTAGAAGCAGCCACCATTGAAAGAGTGCGTAATAGCTCACTGGTCGAGTGACTCTGCGCCGAAAATGTAACGGGGCTAAACACACCACCGAAGCTATGGCTTGATGCTTGCATCAGGGGTAGGGGAGCGTTGTATAAGGGTTGAAGGTGTACCGTAAGGAGCGCTGGACATTATACAAGTGAGAATGCCGGTATGAGTAACGAAAAGATCAGTGAGAATCTGATCCGCCGAAAGCCTAAGGGTTCCTGAGGAAGGCTCGTCCGCTCAGGGTAAGTCGGGACCTAAGGCGAGGCCGAAAGGCGTAGTCGAAGGACAACAGGTCGAAATTCCTGTACCACCGTAAGCCGTTATGAGCAATGGGGGGACGCAGCAGGGTAGTGACGCGGACTGATGGATGTCCGTCTAAGCAGTGAGGCTGATGTGTAGGCAAATCCGCACATCGTAAGGCTGGACTGTGATGGGGAGCGAAAATTATAGTAGCGAAGGTCATGATCTCACACTGCCAAGAAAAGCCTCTAGCCAGGTGATGGTGCCCGTACCGCAAACCGACACAGGTAGGCGAGAAGAGAATTCTAAGGCGCGCGGAAGAACTCTCGTTAAGGAACTCGGCAAAATGACCCCGTAACTTCGGGAGAAGGGGTGCCCCGGTAGTGTGAATAGCACGAGGGGGCCGCAGTGAAAAGGCCCAAGCGACTGTTTAGCAAAAACACAGGTCTGTGCGAAGCCGTAAGGCGAAGTATACGGGCTGACGCCTGCCCGGTGCTGGAAGGTTAAGGGGAGCGGTTAGGAGCAATCCGAAGCTGTGAACCGAAGCCCCAGTAAACGGCGGCCGTAACTATAACGGTCCTAAGGTAGCGAAATTCCTTGTCAGGTAAATTCTGACCCGCACGAATGGCGTAACGACTTGGGCGCTGTCTCAACGAGAGATCCGGTGAAATTTTAATACCTGTGAAGATGCAGGTTACCCGCGACAAGACGGAAAGACCCCATGGAGCTTTACTGCAGCTTGATATTGAATTTGGGTACGATCTGTACAGGATAGGTGGGAGCCTTTGAAGCGTGAGCGCCAGCTTGCGTGGAGGCACCGTTGGGATACCACCCTGATCGTATCTAGGTTCTAACCTGGTACCGTAATCCGGTGCGGGGACAGTGTCAGGTGGGCAGTTTGACTGGGGCGGTCGCCTCCTAAAGAGTAACGGAGGCGCCCAAAGGTTCCCTCAGAATGGTTGGAAATCATTCGAAGAGTGCAAAGGCATAAGGGAGCTTGACTGCGAGACCTACAAGTCGAGCAGGGACGAAAGTCGGGCTTAGTGATCCGGTGGTACCGCATGGAAGGGCCATCGCTCAACGGATAAAAGCTACCCTGGGGATAACAGGCTTATCTCCCCCAAGAGTCCACATCGACGGGGAGGTTTGGCACCTCGATGTCGGCTCATCGCATCCTGGGGCTGAAGTAGGTCCCAAGGGTTGGGCTGTTCGCCCATTAAAGCGGTACGCGAGCTGGGTTCAGAACGTCGTGAGACAGTTCGGTCCCTATCTGTCGTGGGCGTAGGAAATTTGAGAGGAGCTGTCCTTAGTACGAGAGGACCGGGATGGACGTACCGCTGGTGTACCAGTTGTTCCGCCAGGAGCACCGCTGGGTAGCTATGTACGGAAGGGATAAGCGCTGAAAGCATCTAAGCGTGAAGCCCCCCTCAAGATGAGATTTCCCAGTATGTAAGACCCCTTGAAGACGACGAGGTAGATAGGCTGGGGGTGGAAGTGCAGCAATGCATGGAGCTGACCAGTACTAATCGGTCGAGGGCTTATCCAAGATATGCAGGTTGTAAGTTGCAAATTTCGTTTCGGATCTAGTTTTCAGAGAATAAACTCTGAGATGTAAGCTAAGCTATGCGTTTGGTGGCGATGGCGGAGGGGTTCCACACGTACCCATCCCGAACACGACCGTTAAGCCCTCTAGCGCCGATGGTACTTGGACCGCAGGGTCCTGGGAGAGTAGGACGCCGCCAAGCGAACTCTTTCATCTTACATAGAAAACAGGCTCTGCATGTTAGCGTTGTATGATGAATTGCATTTGCCCTGCAAATGCATATTATTCCCTGATAGCTCAGTTGGTAGAGCACTCGACTGTTAATCGAGTTGTCACAGGTTCGAGCCCTGTTCGGGGAGCCATTTGCTCTCATAGCTCAGTAGGTAGAGTGCATCCATGGTAAGGATGAGGTCACCGGTTCGATCCCGGTTGAGAGCTTTGGAAATGGGGCCCGTTGGTCAAGGGGTTAAGACACCTCCCTTTCACGGAGGTAACAGGGGTTCGAATCCCCTACGGGTCATAGCTATATTTATTAGCTTAAAAAAGGGATGAGAATCCCAAAGGTTCGTCGGAGGATAAACTTCGTTAGCAATGGCTTCGCAGTCTCGAACGAAGTACGAGTATCCCCTACGGGTCATAGGATGGAGGCTTAGCTCAGCTGGGAGAGCATCTGCCTTACAAGCAGAGGGTCGGGGGTTCGATCCCCTCAGCCTCCACCACTTAACTTAATGGGGATTAGCCAAGCGGTAAGGCAACGGACTTTGACTCCGTCATGCATAGGTTCAAATCCTATATCCCCAGCCATTTTAATTTTTAGTTTGAGTCATTAGCTCAGTTGGTAGAGCACCTGACTTTTAATCAGGGTGTCGAAGGTTCGAGCCCTTCATGACTCACCATGATATGCGCGTGTGGCGGAATTGGCAGACGCACTAGACTTAGGATCTAGCGTCTTTGACGTGGGGGTTCAAGTCCCTCCACGCGCATCCTTTATAAGCGGACGTGGCTCAGCGGTAGAGCATCGCCTTGCCAAGGCGAGGGTCGCGGGTTCGATTCCCGTCGTCCGCTCCAATATTTTGCGCCCTTAGCTCAGCTGGATAGAGCGTTTGACTACGAATCAAAAGGCCGGGAGTTCGAATCTCTCAGGGCGCGCCATTATTTTCATAAGTATCGGGATGTAGCTCAGCTTGGTAGAGCACCTGGTTTGGGACCAGGGGGTCGCATGTTCAAATCGTGTCATCCCGATTTTTATTTGCGGGTGTAGTTCAATGGTAGAACTTTAGCCTTCCAAGCTAATAGCGTGGGTTCGATTCCCATCACCCGCTTCATGATTCATTGAAAAGCCTCTGTATACAGAGGCTTTTCTTTTATTTATTGAAACAACACCTCATTAAAATACCGATCTCCTCTATATTCAGATGATAAGTGCAATAATTCCTCGAACCTCTGCATTCATTTCTGCTAAAAGAAACAAAAAATTATAAATACACTCTTTAATTTATTGCGTCAGTGTGATAAAGTATACAAAAGCTTGCTTTGCCGGTCATGTTTCTTTATGTTTCGTCTGGTTTGTAACAATGGAAATCATGCAGATATGAATACATTCAGGTGCAATGAACATTACCAGTCTAACTGTATATTTATGAAAAATTAAGAATAGGTATGAGTTATTCGAGGTATGAAAAGTACGTGAAAAAGGTATCATGCGACAGCATTTGACCATTAATCGAAGCAGAACAAGAAAATGAATAATAAAGCGTGTTTTTGTGCTGTAAATCAGGGTAAATCCCCATTTTTACTAGTAGAAAAATAAAGATTTTCGTACCATTTTATTGTATGATGTTATGAAGGTGTCAAATTTACGTGTACGAATGGAACGATCAGATGGGAGGATAAGCATGACTGAAACTATGGTAACCGCCAGCAAAAGCCAATCCAACAACCTGCTTCGGCGAGACGTGCGGTTCCTGGGCAACATACTCGGAGAAGTTCTTGTCCATCAAGGAGGCACGGAGCTTCTCGATATCGTTGAGAAGATTCGGGAAACGAGCAAATCGTTGCGTGCAGAGTTCTTGCCAGAACTTTATGCAGAGTTCAAAACGATGATCCAGGAATTAGACTCGGAAAATCGCCATCAGGTGATTCGAGCTTTTGCGATTTATTTTCAATTAGTTAACATTGCTGAACAAAACCATCGGATCCGGCGTAAACGGGATTATGAACGTTCTGCAGGGGACGCTGTGCAGCCAGGATCGATTGAAAAAGCAGTACAAGATCTGAAGGAACGCGGATTGTCTCACACGGAAGTAGAGGATATTCTAGACGAGTTATCGCTGGAATTGGTGATGACAGCTCATCCAACCGAAGCCATGCGTCGGGTTATACTGGACATCCACAAACGGATATCCGAAGATGTCATGTCACTTGATAATCCTACGCTGACGTTGCGTGAACGTGAACAGTTGCGGGAGAAGCTGTTGAACGAAGTCATTACACTATGGCAGACTGATGAGCTTCGTGACCGTAAACCGACTGTGCTTGATGAAGTACGGAACGGAATGTATTACTTTCATGAAACGTTGTTCCATGTACTTCCGGATGTATACCAGGAGCTTGAACGCTGCCTGAATAAATTTTATCCTGACCATGACTGGCATGTGCCGACGTATTTGCGGTTCGGTTCCTGGATCGGTGGAGACCGGGATGGAAATCCTTCGGTAACTTCAGATGTAACATGGCAGACACTGTTAATGCAGCGTAAGCTCGCTTTACGTGAGTATCAACGGATTATGATTGAACTTATGGGACATCTCAGCTTCAGCACGAACATCATCCACGTATCGGATGAGCTGGTGCAGTCGATTGAGCAAGACCGTAGTTGTGTAACGTTGAAAAAAGTGGATATGTGGCGGAATGAAAAAGAGCCATATCGTATTAAATTGGCTTATATGATTGCCAAGCTGAACAATGTTCTGGATGAGAACAAAGTAGGACAGCCTGACCGCTATGACAGCGCTCAAGGACTGATGGATGATCTGATGATTATCGATCGCAGCCTGCGTCATCACTTTGCAGACTATGTAGCAGATACGACCATTCGCAAAATGATTCGTCAAGTGGAGCTGTTCGGTTTCCATACAGCTGCATTGGATGTGCGTCAGCATAGTAAAGAGCATGAAAATGCGATGTCGGAGATTTTGGCCAAAATGAACATCGTAGAAGATTATGCTCGTTTGACGGAAGATGGAAAAATCGATTTACTGGCTCGTTTGCTGGATGATCCTCGTCCACTGACTTCCCCTTATCATCAGTACACAGAGGGAACCAAAGAATGTCTGGATGTATTCCGTACGATCAAACGTGCTCAGAGCGAGTTTGGGACCGGTTGTATCACAAGCTACCTGATTAGTATGACCCAAGGAGCAAGTGATCTGCTTGAGGTTATGGTATTTGCCAAAGAAGTAGGTTTGTTCCGCAAAGAACATAACGGTGAAGTAATATCTACGCTTCAAGCGGTTCCACTGTTTGAAACGATTGATGATCTTCATGCCGCTTCGGAAATTATGGAGAAGCTGTTCAACCTTCCGGTATATCGCGCAAGTGTGAGCGGGCGGAATGAACTGCATGAAATCATGTTGGGCTACTCGGACAGCAACAAGGATGGCGGGGTTGTTACAGCCAACTGGGAGCTGCGTGTAGCGATGAATGCCATCACCGATGTTGGTAATAAACACGGCGTTAAGCTGAAGTTCTTCCATGGTAGAGGTGGGGCGCTCGGACGTGGAGGCATGCCTCTCAACCGCAGTATTCTTGCTCAACCACCACACACCATTGGTGGGGGGATCAAGATTACAGAGCAGGGTGAGGTCATCTCTTCCCGTTATTCCCTTCAGGGAATTGCATACCGCAGTCTTGAGCAGGCTACATCAGCTTTGATTACAGCTGCATTAAACGGTCTGGAGCCGCAAGAGTCGGCATCAGAGCGTCATTGGGATAGCATCATCAAAGATATTTCCGAAGTATCCCTGACCAAATACCAGGATCTTATTTTCCGTGATCCAGACTTCTTTACCTTCTTCAAGGAATCGACACCGCTGCCTGAGGTTGGGGAACTGAATATTGGTTCACGTCCATCCAAACGGAAAAACAGCGACAAGTTCGAGGATTTGAGAGCGATCCCTTGGGTATTTGCCTGGACCCAAAGTCGTTATCTGCTTCCCGCATGGTATGCGGCAGGAACGGGACTGCAAAGCTACTATCAGGATAAAGAAGAAAATCTGGTTGTCCTGAAAGAAATGTATGAAAACTTCCCATTCTTCCGTACACTAATTGATACGGTGCAGATGGCTGTTGCCAAAGCAGATCTGGTTATTGCGAAGGAATACTCAGCCATGACTTCCAATGAGGAAGCACGTGATCGCATCTATGGTCAGATTGAATCGGAATTCAAGCTCACCAAAGAGCTGATTCTGAAAATTACCGGAGAAGCTGAAATTCTGGATGATGTACCTGTAATTCAAGAGTCGATCCGACTGCGTAATCCGTATGTCGATCCTTTGTCCTACATGCAGGTCCAACTTCTGAGTGAGCTCAGAGACATGCGTGAGCGCGGCGAGGACGACACAGAGTTGCTGCGAGAAGTGTTGCTTACGATTAACGGCATTGCTGCAGGGCTTCGGAATACGGGCTGATCATTAACCTGCTTAACCATAAATGAAGTGAATTTTCCAGCCAAACAGATAGCAAAAAGCTTAATTCTCTCCTCAACTCGAGTGAGAGATGAAACGGGACTCCTTCGGGAGTTCCCGTTTTTACTGTTTTTGGCGGATATTTTCCGGCACAGTCTTGATTTTTGACCAAAGTTGATTTACGATTTGATTGGTGAATTACAAGTGTGGACGGGTATCAGAAGGCGGAAGACCCATCAGCATGTCTGGGGGAATAAGGGTGGACAATTTGGAGAACAGGCTTGTTAAGCTGGTACTGAAGGGTGACCAGCGGGCCTTTGCAGAAATCGTTGAATTATACAAGGACAAGCTGTTTCATCTGGCATACCGGATGCTGAACAATCGTCATGAAGCCGAAGACGTTGTACAGGAGACGTTTTTGCGTGTGTTTCGCAATATGGAAAAGTATGATCCGAATCAGAAGTTCTCAACCTGGATATACCGGATTGCAACCAATCTGTGTATTGACCGCTTACGGCGGAAAAAACCTTCTTATTCATTGGATGCAGAGCTGAATGATCAGGAAGGATCTGACGGTTATGCGATGCTTCCAAGCGATGATCGTACACCAGAGAGTGAAGCACTTTTGTCTGAAACACAGACACTAATCCGTGAAGCGATTGACAGTTTGCCGGCCAAGTATAAATCAGTCATGATTTTGAGATATTTACAGGACTTGTCGCTACAGGAAATCAGTGATGTGACAGGTATGCCCGTAACAACGATTAAAACTCGTGTTCATCGGGGTCGTGATTTTTTGCGTAAAAAACTGGAGTATAAGTTGTAAATGGTTAACGTCTTTATTTTGGGCGAAATTATTTGAAACATATCCGAAACGGATGCGTATGTAATGTATGCAAGTCTTATGCGTGCTTTTTGGCGATGCAAGGACTAAGTGATCTAAGAAAGGATTGGCTCTCATATGGATTGCAACTCGGCCGTCTCTTTAATGCATGAATGTTTGGATGAGTCGTTGTCCCCGGCCCAGAAGGTTGAACTGAAAAGTCACCTTGTGACCTGTCCGGATTGTCGCATGCGCTTTAAAGAGTTGGAACAGACGGAAATGCTACTCTTTGCCATGAAACACTATTCACCGTCTGCCTCGGATGAGCTGACCAATCGAATTATGAATGCTCTGCCCCAGCCCAAGAGACAGCAAGTATGGCTCAAATGGGTCAAAGGACATCCCGCGCTGACGGCGGCAGCCTTCTTTTTGGTCGTGATGCTCTTTAGCGCCTGGAATTTCTGGAATCAGAATAACGAAATGGTCGTTAAGGGAAATAATCTGGACCAGATCGTGATTGAAGGAAACACGGTTATTGTTCCGGAGGGCAAGTCCATTGCTGGCGATCTTACGATAGAGAATGGAACTGCTCAGGTATACGGTGATGTAAATGGCAATCTAACGGTCATCGACGGACAGTTGTTTCAGGCCTCAACGGCACATATTTCCGGTCAGGTGAAAAGTATTGATCAGGCGCTGGACTGGTTCTGGTACAAAATAACCAATATGGTAAATGAAGTGGCTTATCGCTAAAACAGGGTGAATTCTTCAATGGTATATACCAAGCAGGGTACCTCCAGATTGCTGGGGTACTCTTTTTTTATCTGATGAATTTGTAATTTATGGGATTTGTGTTGTTTCTGCGCAGTTTGTGACTCCCGTAACTTGCAACCTGAACGTTAACGTTATAACCTAGATACTAAAGAGAACATACTACTACATATAGATAAGCTTTTTGCATAAATCCAAAGAGCGTCTTTTAATCAGCAAAATATAGATCGAAATGATTCTATACGTCTATACGCTGGTTGGATCGGAGGCTGCTTCTTGGCCAACTTTTGTACTTGAGGACGAGCCTGAATGGATCATGCAAATGCGAAAAAAAAGGATTATTTAAATCCTAATGGGTTAATATGAGAGCAGGGTTTACTCATCAATGGGGATAGCGGGGGCTGGCTTATGAACTATTTTGCTGACTTAACGTGGAAAGAGTCCATTAAGGACGTTATCGATATATTGATCGTTACCTATATTATGTACAAATTGATTTTGCTTGTGCGGGGTACCCGTGCGGTTCAGCTGCTCAAAGGTATTTTGTTCCTTGTGGTGATCTGGGCACTAAGTACGTGGCTAAACCTCTATACACTCAAATGGCTGATGAACCAGATGTTTACGTTTGGTGTCGTTGCGGTCTTTATTATTTTTCAACCGGAACTGCGTCGTGGTCTGGAGCAATTGGGTCGTGGCAAGCTGTTTGGACGCTCGGCAGCAGCAAGTGATGAAGAATTAACGGTGTTAATTGGTGAGATTATTAAGTCCGTAAATTATTTGTCACGGCGTAAAATTGGTGCATTGGTTGTATTCGAACGGGAAACGGGTCTGAACGATTACACAGAGTCCGGCATCCAGATGCAATCACTGGTCAGCTCAGAGCTGATGATTAACATTTTTATTCCGAATACACCGCTCCATGATGGAGCCGTCATTATACAGGGCAAACAGATTTCGGCGGCAGCCTGTTATTTGCCTTTGTCCGAGAATCCGTTTATTAGTAAAGAGTTAGGAACGCGTCACCGTGCAGCAATCGGGATTACCGAGGTTGCGGATGCGATCTGTTTGGTTGTTTCGGAGGAGACAGGACAAGTGTCGCTTGCGATGAATGGACAGGTTGTTCGTGATATTAAGGAAGAATCACTGATCGCCAAACTATACGAAGAATTGCGTCCAACATCCAATCTAACTAAAAAGAATGGTTGGACTACCTTCTGGAAACGGAAGGGGGGACGTAAAAATGGATAAATGGTTCAACAACAACAATTTTGCCAAGATTCTTGCCCTGGCGGTGAGTTTGTTGCTCTGGTTCATGATACATCTGGATGAAGTACCAACTACGCCAACAATCTCGACGGGGACGACCAATAAGGTTGTGGAGCGCACTGTGCCCGTTCAGCCTTATGGACTCGACAGTAACTCCTACGTGCTCACTTCATTAAGTACGGATGAGGTCCGTCTGGAGATTAAAGGGCAGCGTTCAATGTTAACTTCGATTTTTACGAATGATGATTATAAAGTGCTAGTGGATCTTAGTCAGGTGAAGGATGGATCCAATACACTGCCACTGGTGCCTGATCTGCCTTCCGGGGTTGAGGTAGTCAGCATGGAGCCTTCCATGGTTACGGTCAACGTGGAAAAATTGGGCACCAAATCGTTTAATGTGAATATTGTACCCGAAGGAGAACCATCCGCCGGATACAACGCTGGAACGCCCGTTGTTGAGCCTTCAGGTCCAGTTAAGGTAACTCTGCCGGAAGGGCAGCTTGACGCCGTAGCGAAGGTTCAGGGCAGTGTGAGCGTGAAGGATGCGAAGGATGATGTGACGCAGAAAAAAGTGAAGCTTCAGGCGTATGATGCGGAAGGCAAGGTCATTGAAAATGCGATTGTTACACCAGAAACCGTAGAAGTCCGTATTCCGGTCAGTCAGCCCTATACAACTGTGCCCTTAAGAATCAAATATTCGGGACAGCTGCCGGAGGGAATGGTGCTCTCCACGGTTGAGCCAAGCGTGAAAGAAGTCTCGGTTTACGGAACTGAGGATGCGCTTGCGGGTATACAGTCCTACGACCAAGTAACCCTTGATCTTACACAGTTCGATGAGGCAGGGACGTCGACAGTTAACGTGGACTTGACGCCGCCTCCCGGTTTTGAGAAAATCGAGCCTAGTTCGATTCAGCTTAAGGTGACGGTATCGCCTTACGATGAGCTTCAGGAGACGACCAAAGTCTTTTCGAACGTACCTATCACGCTTGCTGGTGCGGGGAACGGGCTGGAAGGGGCACTGGTTACTCCCAAAAGTGGTGGCTTGAATATTACGCTTAGAGGATCTTCAACGATGCTTGAAGGTCTAAGTAGTGATGATATCAAGTTGACTGCGGATCTTGCTGGACTTGCGGTAGGAACGCATGAAATAAAGCTTGAGGCTGACTTGCCTCGTTTTGCCAAACTGGATGAGTCATCAGTTGATCTTAGTGCTACCGTCAAAATCAGCGAAAAGGCTGATGATACAACGGTTGCTCCCGGCGAAGATCCGAACGATGAAGGGACTGTGGGGCCTGAGCCTTCACCAGCCGAAGTCGAGAATGGAGATACCGAAACTGCTCCTGGAGAAGAAGAAACAGAATCGAATACGGACAATCAGGAGCAGAGCCAGCAGGGGAATAACAGTCGAGGTAACTCTAATAACAGCGGCAGCAGTAATAATGGCTCCAATCCGTAAAAGAACATGTTCAATTCAGAAATTTAAAAATAACGTTTATGCTCTTATATGATGCGAATAGAAGGAGTTAGATCATGGGGAAATATTTTGGTACAGACGGCGTAAGAGGTGTTGCCAATAAAGAGTTGACGGCGGAGCTGGCTTACAGCATCGGGCGTTGTGGTGGTTATGTGCTTGCAGGCGGTGTGGAAAGACCAAAAGTGGTTATCGGTATGGATACCCGAATCTCGGGGCTTATGCTGGAATCCGCACTGGTTGCAGGTTTGCTGTCCATTGGCGCCGATGTAATTCGTCTGGGCGTTGTATCCACTCCTGGAGTGGCGTATATTGCTCGTCTGCTGAAAGCCGATGCAGGGGTAATGATCTCGGCTTCCCACAATCCGGTTGAGGATAATGGAATCAAATTTTTTGGGGGAGATGGCTTCAAACTCTCGGATGAGACGGAGAACCGGATCGAAGAACTGATGGATGCAGAAACGGATCAATTGCCGCGCCCTGTAGGTGGTGGTTTGGGTACCGTTACTGTGGATGAAGAATCCCGTTATCGTTATTTGGACTATCTGAAAACTACGGTAAATGAATCGTTCTCAGGACTCAAAATTGTTCTGGACTGCGCTAACGGAGCAGCTTATGAGCTTGCACCCAAATTGTTCAGAGAACTTGGTGCAGAAGTCATTGCCATTGGCGCTGAGCCTAACGGCCTGAATATCAATGAGCAATGCGGGTCAACTCACCCGGAGCATTTGAAGCAAGAGGTGCTGAAACATAAAGCTGATCTGGGCCTTGCTTTTGACGGGGATGCGGATCGTCTGATTGCGATTGATGAGACAGGCGCTGAGGTCGATGGTGACTTTATTCTGTGTATCTGCGGTGATGCGATGAATCGTGCAGGCAAGCTGAAAGACAGTACCGTGGTATCTACCGTAATGAGTAACATCGGATTCTACAAAGCAACGGAGAAGCTGGCACTGAAAACAGCAAAGACTGCCGTGGGTGACCGTTATGTGATGGAAGAAATGCGCCGTGGGGGTTATAACCTGGGTGGAGAGCAATCCGGACATGTTATTTTCCTGGATTACAATACAACAGGCGATGGCATGCTGACAGCGATCCAGCTCGTGGACACGATGAAGGCTTCTGGTAAAAAACTGAGTGAACTTAAGGCGCTGATGACCCAGTACCCACAAGTATTGGTGAACGTGCGTGTTGAAGATAAGAGCAAATACGAGGGCAATTCTGCGATTGAGCAGGCGATTGCTACAGTGGAGCAGCATCTGGGCGATAATGGACGTGTACTTGTACGTGCGTCCGGGACTGAATCCCTGATCCGCGTTATGGCGGAAGGACCAGACAAGGATGAACTTGAACAATTCGTATCTCAAATTGCAGATGTTGTGCAAAAAGAACTGGTATAGGACCTGATCGATACGCCTTCCAAACACAGTTGTTTCAAGGGAATCACTGTCTCATAAGGTTTAATCTAACAGGGTTTATGCCATACAAACCCATATTCCTACGTCCCGGCCTAGTGAGACCATGGGTCTGTTTATACGGTCGGGATTGTGGGTAAATATGCCGAAATTGTCACAGGTACTTTGCTCCATTGCAAAATGAACCTAACGTGCATATAATGAGTGGAGTCGTCATTCAGACACAGAAAGTGAGGATCGTAAGGTATTAGTTACACAAGCGCCAGAGCTTGAAGTTGCGCGGGAAGGATTTTGATCGGTATGAATCTTGAAACAATGAAGATGATACTGAGCAAGATCGACGGCAATCAAGCTGACGAGGTGGAGGTGTTCGGATTGTTCGGCGGGGACCTCCCGGTGATGCACCAGAGCCGTAAATCGGATTGCGGAAAATGGATGGGTGACTGTCCACACAACGCGCCGGTAGGTGCAGAGTCAACTAAAATTCAAATGAATGTGCGCGAAGAGCGTGAACAGTGCGCGGACGGGAAAATGATGTACATTCATGATTGCATCTAATAACAGCTTATGACTGCGGGGCGGCAAGAGGCTGCTCTGATCATTGATAATTGAATAATTGAAAGTTTTCATGATACGTTAGGCAATCATTTTCATTTTTCCGATAGGCCGTGCCAGCCTGTTTCTCTTCGTGACACAGTATTCATATACAATCGGAGGAAATAAACTATGTGCGGTATTGTTGGATATATTGGTAATAAGAACACTCAATCGGTATTGGTCGAAGGATTGAAGAAACTTGAGTATCGTGGTTATGATTCTGCAGGTATCGCGGTATTCACACCGGAAGGTCTGCAAATCACGAAAGCTCTTGGTCGTCTTGCGAACCTTGAAGCCAAGCTGGATGGTGCACCACTGGTAGGTAATGCCGGAATTGGACACACACGTTGGGCAACTCACGGTAAACCATCGGATGAGAACTCTCATCCACACACGGATGGAAGCCAGAAGTTCTCTGTTGTGCATAACGGTATTATTGAGAACTATCTGGATCTGAAAGACGAACTGATCGCTCAAGGTCACACATTCACTTCGGAGACAGATACTGAGGTTATCTCTCACCTGATCGCACGTGAATACAATGGTGATATCGTTAAAACAGTGCAAAAAGTGATCACGTTGTTGCGGGGCGCATTCGCACTGGGTGTATTGACAGAGCATGAGCCTGAAAAGCTCGTAGCTGTGCGTCAAGCAAGCCCACTTATTATCGGTATTGGTGAAGGCGAGAACTTTATCGGTTCTGATATCCCGGCAATTCTGGAACATACACGCAATGTGTACATTCTGAATGACGGTGAGATGGCTGTTTTGACACATGATGCTGTCGAATTGATGACGATTGAAGGCAACTTTATTTCTCGGGAAATGATTCGTGTCGATTGGGATGCTGTAACCGCAGAAAAAGGCGGATTTGAGCACTTCATGCTGAAAGAAATTCATGAGCAACCAAAAGCATACCGTGATACAATGCTGGGTCGCATCGACAATGAAGGCAAAAAAGTTCAACTTCCTGAGTTGAAAATGACCGAAGAGCAAATTAAAAATATCCGTAACGTTCAAATCATCGCTTGTGGTACAGCGTACCATGCAGGTCTGGTTGGACGTACTGTCATCGAGCAATTGGTACGTATTCCGGTTGAAACGGATGTTGCTTCCGAATACCGCTATCGTTCCCCGATCGTAAGTAAAGATACACTTGTGATCGTGGTGAGCCAATCTGGTGAAACGGCTGATACACTTGCTGCACTGCGCGAAGCACAGTCAAATGGTGCACATGTACTCGCAATTACTAACGTTGTAGGCAGCTCCATTGCACGTGATGCGGACGATGTGATTGCAACACTGGCAGGACCTGAAATTGCAGTAGCTTCCACTAAAGCGTACACTTCTCAATTGATCGCTTTCAACCTGCTGGGTCTGTACCTGGCACAAGTTCGCGGCACACAAACAGCAGAAGAGATTGCTCACACGCTGGCAGCAATGCAAGCATTGCCTGAGCAAGTAGAATCCATGCTGGAGCAAGCGGAAGCCATTAAAGGTTATGCAGAGCAAATCTCCAAACATGAACACCTCTTCTTTATCGGCCGCGGTCTGGATTATGCAGTAGCACAAGAAGGATCGTTGAAACTGAAAGAGATTTCTTATATTCACTCCGAAGCGTATGCTGCGGGTGAGTTGAAACATGGTACGCTCGCATTGATCGAAGAAGGTATCCCTGTCATTGCTTTGGCAACACAGGAGAACGTTCTGGAGAAAACCGTGAGCAACATTAAAGAGGTAAAAGCACGTGGTGCAGACGTACTGGCAATTACGTACGAAGAGCACGTAGCACCATTGCTGAAATCCGTTGACCAAGCGTTTGCAATTCCTAAGACGCTGCCATTGCTTAGCCCGGCTTTGTCTGTGGTTGCATTGCAATTGCTTGCATACTACGCTTCGCTGGCACTGGGTCACGATGTGGATAAACCACGTAACCTGGCGAAAAGTGTAACGGTAGAGTAAGGGGTTAATCTTTAAGCTTAATGCCGTGTTCATGTTCAGAAAGCAATATCAAGGAGTCCTGATGACTAAATGTCATCAGGACTTTTTTTAATTTGAGGAGGTATTCATTTGTGCACTATTGGCACATGCACAAGAGTATGCAAGATACAATATTACAGCCAATGTATGTCACGAGGCATCGTGCAGACAGAGGGAACGCAAAATCTATTACTGCTTCAATCCCATTGGGCAGAATTGGAGAAACAATGGACATTGCAAAAGTAGCGTTATTATAAGCAGCCTTTAATAAGTAGAACTTGTGTTGTTCAAGCTGGACATCATGTTATCTTGACCCCAACCTACAATCGATTCAATTAAAGGAACTAATTTCATTCCCGAAGGGGTAAGCGAATACTCCACTCTTGGTGGGACTTCATTAAATTGCTCCCTGTGGACAATCCCATAATCTATTAATTCCTTTAAACAATTGGTGAGCATGGTACTCGTAATTCCATGAAGTCTTCTCTTCAGTTCATTATATCTGATCGTTTCATTTTCACTTAGGATTGCCAGGATTGGCAAGTTCCATTTCCCTCCGATTACATGGAAAGCGTAGGTCGCGGGGCACATTTTTTTTAAATCAAAGTCGTATTTCATCAGGTTTCCTCCATTAGTATACTTTTTAATGCTTAGTATGAAAAACAATTGTACTTGTTGAAGTTATTCTAAGTATTATAATCATACTATACAAAGGTAATTCACCAAAGACCCCTTTTGATAAAATCATAAAAAGAAAAATGACCAAATGCTTGATCAAGTAGTTGTATGGTCTGGTGCATTGAAACTTTGAGATAACAAACAAAACAAGGATGCACTTGGTGATTAGGGATGAGAGTTCATCGCTGATCTTTACATCAGAGAAATTCAGAAAGGCGGTAATGAATATGAGTGATCAAAATAATATGGTATGTGATCTTGAAACGGGTGTATGTGGTGTCGCTGAGGATGAACCAATGGAAGTAATTGATTTCAATCACAAAGAGAAAACAGTAACGATGTATTATGTTACAGACCCCATCTGTTCACACTGCTGGGCTCTTGAACCGGTATTGAATCGATTTGTTGAGGAATACGATCAATATTTTAAAACGGAAACATTAATGGGCGGATTACTTCCAAGTTGGCATGGGTTCTCGGATGGTGGAAATGGGATACAGAAACCATCTGATGTTGCAGAGCACTGGAAGGAAGTTGGGGAGCATTCTCGGATGCCAATCGATGGATCGCTTTGGTACTCTGATCCTATTCTTTCATCCTATCCTCCATCCAGAGTATTTAAAGTCATCCAGCAAAACCATGCAGGTAAAGAAATAGATTTTCTTCGGAATGCTCGGGAAGCTGTTTTTGCCTTCAATCGAAATATTGGACAAGACGATGTATTGATTGAAATTGTTAATAAAACAGGACTTCACGGAAAGGATATTGTAGAAAAGGCGAGTGAGCAATCGGCTCAAGATTTATTAGAAGAAGATTTTGATATGGTGGCAAAACTCGGTGTAAGAGGCTTTCCTACAATTATTTTGATGAACGAAGAGAACAAGGGAGTTAAGATTGTTGGTGCAAGATCTATAGAAATATATGAGGCTGCTCTAAAACAAATCCTTAACGAAGATCCTAAACCTAAAAAGAAAGCAAGCTTATCACGGTTGCTTAAACCAGGACATATCCTCTTTTCCAGAGAGATTGAGGTAATGTACGATATTCAACAAAGTAAAGTTACAGAATTTGTTCAGGAAGAACTGGCTGAAGACACATATCAACTTAACGAAATGATGAATGAAGTATATATTAAACGAAACTAAGAAAGAGGTGAAAAAATATGTCTTATGTTTTGCAAATAGATTTCAAATTTAAAGGTCCTTTTGGAGAAGCCATGTCAATGGAATTTGAGAAGTTGGCTGAAAGCATCAATTTAGAAAAAGGATTCATTAAGAAAGTATGGACTGAAAGTGAAGCAAGGACAGAAGCTGGTGGGCATTATCACTTTGAAACCGAGGAAGATGCAGAAAACTATCTGAAAATGCATTTAGAAAGACTCCGCGGGTTCGGGATAGAGGAGTCGAACGTGAAAATATTCAAGGTCAATGAGAAATTGTCTTTAATTAATAAGGGATTGAGTTAACCAACCAAAATAAATCGACTTGTGTCGATTTATTTTGCTTAGTTTGCACATAGGATGTACGTAATCGTACAAAGAGAAAGAAAAATCTATATACAAGATAGGACTACATACTTCCATGCTCAGAACGAATCAATAGAGTACAAACCATTCTGCAATGAAATGCTTCCTGCCCGTCCAGTTTCAACCTTTACCTCAGTGGCAAATACCCCAGGTTTGCGTCCGTCGGGGAACCAGGGCTTCTCTTTGTCGATTACAATAAACATGCCTTCTGCGTTACCGATCGGGGCAAAGTGTTTTCCGTCTCCCGCAAAGGGTTCAAGGTGATACTGTCCCTTCATTTTGCTTATGGTATGGGGTACATCATCGACAGGCAGACCAATCTCGCTAATGCATAGCAGCTGCCTGGAATCAAAGGCATCTTCGACTGCATTTTCCAACGAATGGTGAGCGATGAACTCCATCAAATTACCGCTTGGGTCATAGAAATAGAAAGCTGTTGCATCCCAGTAGGGAAAATAGAAATCATCCTTATCGTCCTTGGAAAGCAAAGAGATGTTTCGAGCTTGAATCCACTTCTTGGCTTCAGCGAGTTTATTCGTTGGAATCGTGAAAGCGACATGATAGAAGGGCTTTTCCTGACCAGAAGCTTGCTGAAATGAAAGGATCGAATTTCCTGTGCGAAGCGATATGAACGATGGATTCTCCTCCAATAGCTCCAACTCCAGTAACGTACCGTAAAACTGCTTCATGGCCTCCATTTGATGGGTGAACAAGTTAACCTCTTTTATTTGCATTCAAGTCACTCTCCCTCTGAACTTATCCTTGATTAAAATATTCAATGGTTTTCTCAATAAATGCTTTGGCAGATTGGGTCAGGTAACGGTCGGACCGATGAATGATCTCAAAGTGCCGGTAAGGAGCATCGTCCGAGATTCGGATGATGCGTAGTGCCGGTTCATTCATCGCCTTGATCAGTGGATATGGAAGTATCGTACCGCCAACGTTAGCTTTGACCAGACTAATAATAGAGGTTGCCGAACTAGTCTCCATGATCGTATTCAAGGTAAAGCCATATTTCCGGCAATAGCCATCAACCAGTTCTCTGCCTGTGAACCCTTCCGGAAACATTACGGTCTGAATATCGCGCAGTTCCCTGATGCCAATCTCATTTCGTTCAGCCCAAGCGTGGTTCTCCGAAACGACGAGTACGTATTCTTCACTACATAAAGGAATGCGGACAAGACGGTCATCAGAAATCGAAGTGAGCTCGATGCCGATGTCGACTTCGTTATCCAGCACTTGATTCAATACATAAATTGAAGATATAACTTTTAATTTTACTTTAGGAAAACGGGCATGAAAGTTAACGAGCAATGGAGTAAGACGGTAGTCCAAATCGGAGGGCAGGACTCCAATCACTAGCTTACCTCGCTGATCATTGCGGAATTCAGCTAACGCATCCTGGGTATTCTGTAAATGGCGAACCATTTGTACACAATGCTCCAGGAACAACGTTCCCGCCTGAGTCATCACAATCTTTTTGCCCACCCGGTCAAACAAGGGAACACCCAACTCATCCTCCAGCGCTCGAATCTGTTGACTCAAGGTAGGTTGAGAAATGCCGATTTTATCTGCTGCACGTGTGAAATGGAGTTCCTCACAAACGACGATAAAATTCTCCATTTGACGGATTTCCATATGCTTCCCCTCCGATCATTGGTTTTTATAATCATTTTAATAGAAACTATTGTATTGTTCAATCATTATAATAATTCTATACTAGTCTTGCACCACAAAAAGATCTACAGCCTGGATCATTAGTGAATGCAGCTATATAACAATACATGAGGTGATCCATAGTGAAACTGTTTTATATCGTTCTGGCGCTTATTCTGGCTTCATTGAATCTGCGACCACCCATTACATCCATTTCTCCCTTAATGAGTACCATACAAAGTGATCTGGGTATTAGCGGAATTGCAGCAAGTCTGTTAACTACGCTTCCCGTATTATGTATGGGTATATTCGCTCCATTTTCCGTAAAGCTAAGCAGGAGGTGGGGGAATGAAGGCGCGATCGTTTTGGCATTAATCCTCATTGGAATAGGTACGGCATTGCGGTTGTTCGTGGGTGCAGCACCTCTGATGATGTTTACTTCATTTCTATCCGGTGTAGGGATTGCATTGACTGGTCCGCTCTTGTCCAGCTTTATCAAACAGTACTTCCCTGGGCGAGTTGCTGCCATGGTGGGGATCTACTCTACAGCAATGGTTGTGGGGGCCAGCATTAGTGTTGGACTATCGGTTCCCCTTCAAAATCTCCTGGGGGGTTCGTGGAAGGGATCGTTAGCGATGTGGGCATTGCTCGCCGTCATTGCTTTGCCGATCTGGATGATATTAGCCTTGTCAGCACGAAAGGATCGACAAACGGGGCGGATTTCTACTGTGAACGTTGAAGCTCTTCCAGTGAAAAATAGTCGAGCATGGGTACTGACATTTTTCTTCGGATTGATGGCAGCGATCTTCTATTCATTGACTGCATGGCTTGCGCCTGCGATCCAGAGCCAAGGATATACGAAAGAGACTGCCGGCAGCATCCAAACGTTATTTACGTTAATTTCATTGCCATCTACGTTATTCATTCCAATGCTCGTTCACCGTTACCAAAGACGTGTATTCTGGCTTGTTGGATGTGCGTTAATGGAGTTGATAGGAGTTTTAATGCTGAACCTGTCCGTCAATCCTTGGCTGGCCGCAATCCCACTCGGCATTGGGGCCGGGGGACTGTTCCCGATCGCTCTGATGCTGCCGATTGATGAGACAAATAATGCTCAGGAAGCCAGCGCCTGGTCAGCCATGACCCAATCGGGCGGTTACATTCTGGGCGCGCTTGGTCCACTGGCGATCGGCTGGCTCCATGATACCACAGGCAGCTTTGTTCAAGCGTTCTACGGTCTGGCTATAATCATTGTGATGCAAATCATGGTTCAGTTGGCGATAGGCAATAAAAAAAGCTCTCCGGCGGTGCATGGTAAATCAGAGTCCAGAGTTTGACGAAAAAAAGATGCATATCGATGTGCGATGAGGTCTCTTGAGGTATCATCGTTCCTGTTGCGGGCAAACATTGCAAGTGGTTAGTTGGCGGCGAGAGTTAAACATGGTCGAGTAAATCCAGATAGTGCTGTCTTAAGGATTCTCTTAAGGTATTGGGCTCCATGATCTTGATGGTCTTGCCGAAGCTGGCGAGATAACGAATGATGAACTCAAGCTCATGGGCTTCATACGACCCGACTAAATAGGCGTATCCAGTAAGTCCAGTATCAGTTCCAGATTCGTTAATGATCCGCATGGATGGAAACTGTTCTTGCTGGAACAGCTCAACCCCGGCTTCATTGATCAGACATTTAAATGGGATAGCGTTCTCTGAAGGTTTCCATAACGAGTGGGCATCCTGTAGATTGAGTTCATTAATATGTGGTATAGGTTCGATATCTGTCGCCTCGCATGAGGTGATTCGGTCACATCGGAACACACGGTACGCCTGTTTACCCAGATCATACGCCTGGCAATACCAGTAGCCTTTCATCGCATAGAGGGCGATGGGCTGAATGGTGCGTATGCCGGGCTTGGGTTTGTCGGGATTGGAATTGTTGTCTGGGCTACTGCTACTGCTGCGAATATGTCGATACGTAATCTGTATCACTATATTCTGAACAGCGGCCATTAATAGAAACTCCAGATGCTCACTATCCCGGATTTGCTCGGTGTGTCGAAAAGAGACTCGATGCTGGATTTGTTCAATATCCTGTCTCTGGTTTTCGGATAGGGCACTTAGAAACTTCTCGTGAATGGAGCGAAAAGAGACCTGAAAGGGCAGGTTGGTAAAGCTGCGCAATGCCTGCATGGCAAAGTAGAGCGCATGAAGCTCACTCGTATTAAATGAAATGGGCGGCAGCTGCATTTGCTGAAGCAAACGATATCCCCCATAACGTCCATATTCGGCATAAAGGGGAGCACCGATTTCTTCTAATGACGCGATATCTCGTAATGCGGTTCTCTTGGATATGTGAAACTCCTGCATGAGATCTTGCAGGGTGAAGTGCTGTTTTTGATTGATAAAGCGCAGCATCTGGTTCATGCGTTCTGATTTTTTCATAAACAAACCTCTCAATGGTGCCATAGATTGGCACCTTTTTTCGTTATAGTAATCAGTGTAAGCCAATCAAACGAAGGAGGCAACATAGATGAATTTTGAAGTGATCCCGTTTCTGTCGATGAATGGAGACGCTGCGGCAGCCATTGCTTTTTATGAAAAGTACCTGGGGGCTAAGGTGTTGTTCAAGAAAGATTACAAAGAGATGAAGGAAATGAATCCGGGGTTCGAGTATCCTGAAGGGCAGGATGAATATATTACACATTCGGTACTCCAGATCGGGGTAAACAAATTGATGATTGCTGAGGAAGAAATGGATACGAGTCGACCGTGGCAGCTGGGAAACAGCACGTCATTATGCATTCAATCGAAAGACAAAAGTACGATGACGGAGCTGTATCATTCGCTGGTTCAACATGATGAGGTTACGGTGTTGGTGCCTTATGAGCAAAATGAGTTTAGTCCGGGGTATGGAATTGTGCGTGATCCGTTCGGAATCGTGATTCAGCTTTGTGTGACGGTGCATGATTTTTAATGAGGTAAAAGTGAATCCGTAATGAGCCTGGAGGATGTATATCCTTTGGGCTCATTTTGAATTCTTTAGAAGTTATTTATCGTTTTCTTTTCTCTAAACCTCCTGCAAACGGGTAGCGTCCAGTTTGGCAAGACGTTTCATCACTTTCTTCAGCATAACGGAGGCTTTGACACGGAGAGGAAGATCGTTGGATATTTCGATACTGTATGAACCGGCGAGAATCTGCTCTTTGAGCTCGGCGACCGATGCGCATGGACGATCCAGCACATTGAATACACTGCCGTATTGCAGACACTGGTGGGTATCGCTTCCGGCAGTGACCGGTTTGCCGAGGGACTGGGCGAATGGTTCAACCTGCCCGCGGCACGTCTCAATGCCGTATTGGTACATATCCTTGGCGTTCAGATCAAAAGCGTCCAAACGTCCCAACAAATCACGGTCCAGTTGATACAGCGGGGTGGATTCGCGGAAAGGGTGTGCGCCAATTTTGAGCAGTGGCCAGGCTTCGGCCAAATCCAAGAGTTCTGCAAAAGGAATGAATGAACCTTTGGCTGTATATGGTTCCAGGCCGCTGCGGACGGCAAGGATATGTTCTTTTTGACCCACCAGCAAAATATGTCCTGTCTCCTGAATATCCACTTCCATGCCGGGAAAAATGCGCAGTCCATCTGCCTCGTAGTACTCTCCGTTATATGGATAGAGACGATCCAGCGTCTCATAGACCTCGTAGAAGTTGCGGGTGTTAAAATGTTCAGTGAGCGCGAGGGCTTCGAGCCCGCTGGCTTTGGCTTCGTTGACCATTTCGGTGAAGTAATCAACCGAGAAATCAGAGTTTTTGGATAATTTGCCGTGAGTATGAAGATCAATGCGCATAGAAGACACTCCTTTATTCCATGAATGGTTAATGGTATGAATAGTTACTGCATTTTATTTTGAATTACAGAATCTCGTAATACCCGCCGAGCCAGAATAACAGTGCAACATAGATTGCCGATCCGGCGAGAAATCCGAGGTCACGTGAGGTGATTTTCAGATGGGCGAGCTTCAGGCGTTTGGACTCAGGATGCTTCATGCCGTACGAGAAACCGCGTGTCTCCAGTGCTTCCACCGTTGTGCGAGAACGTTTGGCGGTAGCCAGCATGAGCGGGAAGAAGGACACGACGAATAGCTTCATATAGTAGACAACGAGCCGCCAGTAGAGCCATCCGTGCCGGGAGGGAACCTGACCCCGCAGTCTGTAGGACAGCATGATGTTGCGGAATTCACCGAACAACACCGGCAATATGCGGTAAGCATAAGAGAGGCTGAAGGAGAACGTCGCAGGCATGCCGAGCGCAAGCAACCCATCGCCAATCCGTTCCGGGTCCATGCCCGAAAAGACGGTGATACTCGCCAGCGAGACAATCGACAGCTTCAGGGTAAGCAGCAGCAGGGGGAATGCAGATTCCAGATTGCCACCGAAGAACAGTGAGATGATAAACATCCACCCGACCTGACCGATCAACCCCAGGCAAAGAATGATAATGATAAAAGGAGCGGCTCTGGACAGTATGGTGGTAGTCACCATCAACAGAAACATGCCGAGCAGCACAGTCCCGTTATGAACAAACCAGGGAACGATGGCAAAAAAGAGATACCAGATCAGCATGACACGAGGATCAATCCGCGACAGGCTGGCATGCCCGCTGCCATATACAGTATTCATCAGCTCAAGCTGAATGCGTTCAATGGATATTTTGTCAAACCAGTTGCGGACAAGCTGCATGATGCATATCCTCCTTGGTGAGTGATTGAGTCAACAGGTTATCAACAAAAGCCTCGGTTGTCGGTGAAAGTGTCGGCAGTCCCATTCGATGGGAGAGCTCCATGATCTGTGTAAGCGCAAGTCCGGAGCGGCGCAGAAGGGATTCATCCGCAAACACGTCAGCAGGTGTGCCCTCTGCTTCCACCTGACCATGGTGAAGCACGATAACCCGACTGGCCCACTGGGTAACCAGCTGCATGTCATGCGTGGCAATCACGGTTGTTCGCACATGTTGGTCCAGCTCATCCAGTACACCTATCAGTTCCTCGCGAGTGGCAAGGTCCAGATTGGCGGTGGGCTCATCCAGCAGCATAAGAGAAGGTTTCATGGCTGCCCCGATGGCGAGTGTGACACGTCGCTGTTGTCCACCACTGAGAAGCCGGGCATCCCGTTCTTGCAGCGGAGTAAGTCGAAAACGATCCAGTACATGTGCAACTTGCTGGTCAGCATCCGGGATGCGACGGTTCTTCAGGAAATACGCAACTTCTTTGCGAACACTGTCCTCGATAAACATTTCAGAAGAGTTCTGAAAAATATAGGCGACTTTACCCGCCAGCTGCTCCAAAGAGGAACGGTGCGTAACTTCACCCAGAACACTGACGGTGCCTTCCTGAGGCAGGCTAATACCAGCCATCAGCTTCAGTAAGGAGGATTTGCCGGCACCATTGTTGCCAATCAAGGCAATCCGTTCTCCTTCATGGAGTGAAATATTAACACCACGAATGACTTCATGTTCTTTTTTGCCCAGTCCTCTGTAACGCAGTCGGGTTTGATGAAACTGTACAATAGGGATCAACGGTTCAGCCGCAGAAGCAATCGTTAGGCGCTCGGAATTCACCAACTGATTGGGAACGTCGCGTGCCAAGTTCGAATCGGATGAAGGTTCATTTTGCAAAGAAACGGATGGAATGGATAGGTAATTGTCGGCAAAATAAACGTTTGCTTCTTCCACCGTAATTGGGAAGCGTTGTCCTGAACTTGACGGGTCCGCATTTGTTTTTATTCCCTGCGTTAACTCCGCAGCCTGGATAGAGGCACGTGTCACCTCAGGAGGTTGAATGCCCAGCTGCTCCAGATCAGTAATGCGATTCAAGCCTTCCCTAACAGGAAGATTCCACAAGACCCGGCCTTTGTCCATCAGTACCACATCTGCGCAAAAGTCAGCGATAAATTCAGTATGGTGTTCGATGACGATAATCGTCTTACCATATTCCATATTCAATCTGGAAAGGCACTCATAGATGAGTCTCGCATGCTGCGGGTCAAGCTGTGAGACAGGTTCATCCACGATCAGGATATCCGGGTCGAGCGACAGAGCTCCGGCCAGAGCGAGCAGATGTTTCTGGCCACCACTCAATTCCCAGATGAATCGGTTATGAATGGCATCCAGCCCACACATGGCAAGTGCGCGTTCACCGAGCTCCCGATAGTTGGGCAGTCCGTAATTGAGTGGTGCAAAGCAAGCCTCGTCCAAGACGGTGGGCCGTACGAGCTGGTTGTCGAAATCCTGATAGACGTAACCGATCTTTCTGGACAGGTCTGCAACACTTCGGCCTTCGGCAGACATGCCAAGTACATTAACTTCACCGGAGAAGTCTCCTGTGTAGAATTGAGGAATAAGGCCATTGAACAACTTGCACAGGGTGGATTTGCCGCAGCCGTTGCCCCCAATAATGGCTGTAAAACTGCCTCGTGGGAGTTCAAGCGAAGCTCCGTTCAGGACAGGCTCTTCCGAGCCAGGATACGTAAAGATGACATTTTGAATGGAAATGGCAGAATCCGATGGGGTAACAGAAGATGGTGTGGACATTTCATTATGCATAAGGGCTGTTCTCCGTACCAGGTACCGTTTTGTTTTTGCTCCGTTTAGCACGCATGACCAGTAATGTCACCACGGCAACCAGTGCGGCAGCTCCGATACTAATCCAGATTGATGCCGAACCATATTGATCTGCATAGTCCGTCTCCCAAACAGCGAAGTTGATATCCATTTCGGACAGGGATTCCGCTCCAAAGGCAAGTGCAAGCAGCAGCACACCAATCAGGATCAGTTTCGGACGGAAGAAGCCGATTCCTTCATATTTCATCCCTGGATTACGAGGTTTGATGCCGAGCAGGGGTTCAATTTTGCCATAGAGCAGAGGTACGAGATACAGCGTAGGCAGCAGAGCGAACAGGATGCCTGAGAACAGTACGTCATTCAGAAAGCCAACCCCTTCGATCAGTACAACACTTTCCGCAAGGCCAGGGACAGCTTCCAGCTGCTCTACACCAATCCACACTTTACCGATATCCACCAGTGAACTGAGGAACTGATGAATGACGACTCCCGTCATGGCTGCGATTCCGACCTGTCTGCGGTTGCGAGGATCACTGACCATACGCCCTGCGACATACATGGCAAAGGAAAAGGTAATGAATTTCTCCAGCTCGCCCAGTCCGCCGAATTGCCCCAGCATCAGCTCACCGAAGATCACTTCACCAAGAGCCGCACCAAGGGCAGCAATCATGGGGTGGAACAAAATGCAAAGTGTCAACGGAATGAAGGCAAAGTACTCAACAGACAATTCAATCGGTCCAAGTTGGAGCTTGGGAATAAGCTCTGTGAACATGTTGGACAAGCCGTACAGTGACATGGAAAGCACAAACACCATCATTTTCTGTGAAGACGTCAGCGTATAACGCTCAGTCATCTTCTTCATCGTTACATACCTCCCTGAAAGTTGGTGATCATCATAGCCACAGTCTAGGGGCGGAGTATTAACGGGAAAGAAGACATTTGTAAATCAAATGTAATTTTTATTACATAATCTAAAATTGATGAAAAAAATATTACAAACATAAACCACTTCTTATTCTCTCAACTGATATACTGAGTGCAGAGCGAGAAAAGGAGTGCATACGGAATGAATTTGTTTACTCATAAAGAACAGCTGTCTCCAGGCCATCTGAAAATTGCTGATTTTGTTGAACGCAATCCGGAAGAGATTCTGTTCATGACAGAACAAGAGATTGCCGACAGGCTGGGGGTCAGTATTGCGACCGTATCTCGTTTCTGGCGGGCGGTTGGATATGATAATGCCAAAGCGTTCAAAATCCGGCTTCGTACATCCGAAGACACTACACCTGCGCTCAAATTAAATAAAACCATATCCCGTATGGATACGGACAGCCTTCCCGTTCAGTTACTGGAGGCCTCCGTCAGCCATTTGCAGGAGACGTTGTCTCATATGAAGCATGGAGATCTGGAGCACGCAGCAGCCATCCTTGCAGAAGCACGAAGAGTATATGTATATGCTCCAGGACCTTCCGCTGGTTTGGCGGAATTATTGTCCTTTCGGCTATCCCGATTCGGATTGACCGTCATCCACCTCGCCGGAGGTGGTCATGAATTATTGGAATCACTGATGCACATGCAGCGGGAGGATGTTGTGCTGCTGATGTGCTTTACAAGGCTCTTGCCTGAGGCAGAGGTCATTTTGGATTATGCCAGAGATACAGGCAGCAAAGCCGTACTTGTAACAGATCGGGAAGACCTGTTGTATGGCTTGGCGACGGAGTTATCTTTTTACGTTAGCAGAGGGGAGCTTGGCGAATTTCATTCCATGGTTACTCCACTCCTGTTGATGGAACAACTGGTACTGGCGGTGGGTTTGAGGCAGAAGGAGCATGCGCTGTCCAAGCTGGAACGACTCGCTGATCTGCGCAGTCGATATGCAGACAAATTGCCGCGAGGCTGATAGATGAACAGAGCAGCTTAATGCACAGAAACGACTACAGATAACATCAGAGGTATGGAAGGTTATACCATAATTAGGGGCGGTTACTCCGCCTCTTTTTGTGTTAGAATTTCCTCATGAAAAATAATGTTTAGACGGTTAGTTTATTGGGTATAAAAAGGCAAACCGTAACCGCATTGTTAAAAATTGATTTGGGAGTGATCCAATTGACTGCAATTGGAGTATACAATAATAGAGTCGTCTCTATTCAGTTGGATACATAATTGCAATACAGCAGGAACTGCCAGAATGAGAACGGTTTAATCATGGGAAGAAGTCAGGGAGTGGGGATCGCTTTGCCTATAGTAGATATGGAAAAAAAAGATGTTGTCACCGATGCGTTGGTCATTAAGGCCATGGAGAAAAGTCTGGCTATCATTCGATTCGATATGGAGCGACGGGTTACGTATGTAAATGAAGTCTTTGCCCAGACGATGGGTTATACGGTAGGCGAGATGTATGGTATGCAGCATGAGCAATTTTGTTTCGATGAATTCGTGAAAAGCCCTGACTATAATGCGTTTTGGAGCAGTATTTTTAACGGTACCAGCTTCCAGGACAAGGTTGAACGCAAAGATGCAAAGGGAAATCCCGTATGGCTTGAGGCAACATATATGCCTGTCTATGATGAAATGAACCAGAACATACTAGGTGTGTCCAAAATAGCGACAAACATCACGACCCGTCAGAACAATATTTCAGCTGTAGTTAATGAACTGAAGACGATGTCACATGATTTGAACGAACATGCCGATATCGGTATTGAGCGAAGCCGTGAGTTGATGTCCAGTATCACGTATATATCTGAAGTTTCCGCCCACAATCGAGCGACACTGAATCACTTGCAAGCACAGGCTCGTTCTATCCAGGGAGTTGTCAAAACGATTCGCGAAATTGCGTCGCAGACCCAGCTTCTGGCCCTGAACGCTGCGATTGAAGCAGCTCATGCAGGCGAATATGGTCGCGGGTTCGATGTTGTAGCCAAGGAAGTACGGAAACTTTCGGCCATGGTCGAAAATTCCATTAATGAGATTCGGGATAGTGTGAATGGGATCACCAAAGAAATTACGAACATCTCTGGCGGGACACAGGAGGTTGAAGGTTACGTGGAGCGAAGTCAGCAGCAAATTGAGGTGGCGTTGAATGATTTTACAACCATTGCGGCGTCTGCACATTTACTGGATGCGAAGGCGCAACACGTAACCAAAATCGTATAGATATGATAAACTCCATAACTCTGTAGGGAAGCGGGTGCCAATAGAGGCATCTGCTTTTTTGTTGTTCAAAAAACGGGAATTATTGTGAGCAATCAAGGAAACAATACTCAGTGATACCAAGGAAGTCTAGATAATGGGGTGAGCCGGATGTGGTCAAAAATACTTTCTTATTTGCCGGACTGGCCTATTTGGGCACAGGCCTTTTTATTATTTTTGGTGCCGATATTGTGTATGAAAGGATACCAGTGGTTGCGATCATCCTTAAAAAAAGGAACCTTTTCAAATAATGTTCATTCCAATCAGGAGGAATCGTCCAAAACTTCTTCTAATGAAGAGACAGGAAGTTACGCAAATATTCGACTTACCGGGGATTATGCTAAGGATCTGATTAGTGTAAAAACTACATTTGGTCAAAATTCAGACGTATGTATACGGGAGTTTGCTATAAGAGGAACGAATACCCCAGCGGCTGTTATCTATGTGGAAGGATTGGTCGATCATGATCGGTTAGATACTCACATCTTCACGCCTCTAATGATTAGGGGGGTCCCCAACACAGAGCAGAATATATTTGAAGAACCGATAGAAGAAAATGAACTCAGAGCTTACGTCAGGCGTAGTCTTTTACCGGTTGGTGAACTACTGGAAGTCGAGACACTGCAAGAAGCAGCACAAGCAGTGCTTCATGGTAAAAATGCTCTGCTTATTGAAGGTATTTCCGGAGCTTTTATTGTTGGTTCAGCCAAGGGGAAAAGCCGCAGTCTGGAAGAGCCGGTCTCGGAGGCATTGCTTCGCGGGCCAAGGATCGGTTTTACCGAGCGGTTAAGCGATAATACCGGAATATTGCGGCAATTCGGAGGCAACAATGCCTTGTTTATGACCAAACACCAGGTGGGTACCAGGGTGAAAAGGGAACTGGTTATTGCGTATATTGAGGACATTGCCAATGCCGACCTTGTCGCTGAGGTGGAAAAACGAGTGCAGGACCTGGATATGGATATCATGCTGGAATCCGGATATGTGGAGCAACTGATTGAAGATGATGAGCTTAGCCCCTTCCAACAGGTACAGAATACAGAGAGGCCCGACCGCGTAGTCAGTGGGTTGTTAGAAGGGCGTGTAGCTATTTTACTGGATGGGACACCATTTGCATTAATAGTGCCATCGACTTTTAGCATGCTGCTTCAATCTCCCGAAGATTATTACGAGCGCTGGATTCCGGGGACATTTCTGCGTATGCTTCGTTTCTTGGCTGCTACGATTGCACTGCTAGCACCTGCTTTGTATATCTCCTTTATCTCATTCCATCCGGGTCTTATTCCGACCAAGCTAGCTTTAACCATTATTCAAACCAGACAAGGTGTGCCTTTCCCGTCTGTTATTGAGGCGCTGATTATGGAGACCTCGATTGAAATTTTGCGGGAAGCAGGCATTCGTCTACCCAAGCCAATTGGACCCGCAATGGGTATCGTAGGTGGTCTGATTATTGGGGATGCCGCAGTACAGGCCGGAATTGTCAGCCCGTTTCTGGTTATTGTTGTGGCAGTCACTGCGATTTCTTCGTTCTCCATCCCTACATATAGTGCCGGGATAACACTTCGTATATTGCGCTTTGTAGGAATGTTCAGTGCGGCGATCTATGGATTGTTTGGGGTAGTCATGTTTTTCTTGTTGCTCTGCAGTCATCTCGTTCGGTTAAAAAGCTTTGGAGTACCTTATGTCACTCCGGCTGTGCCTTACAGCTTATCGGATTGGAAAGATTTCTTTATTCGGGCACCTTTAGGAATGATGAAGAAGCGTCCAAGTATGATGCATCCCAAAGACCCTGATCGCAAAAAGTAGGCATATCGGATATTCAGGAGGTGAACCATGAATCGTAAACAAGACCAACTGACGACAGTTCAAGCCGCAGCCTTTATCATCAACTACATGTTGGGGGCAGGAATCCTGACACTTCCTCGAACCACGGTGACGGCTGCAGGTACGCCTGACGTATGGATTTCAATAATATTGTCCGGTCTGTTAGTTATGGTGATGGGTATAATCCTGGTGACTCTGTGCCGACGATTTCCAGGGAAGACGGTATTCCAGTTCACTGAGGAAATTACAGGCAAGTGGATCGCTTATATTTTGGGAATAACGATCATCGTGTATTTCATTATCATCGCTGCTTTTGAGATCAGGGTAATGGCTGATGTCACCGGATTATATTTATTGGAGGGCACCCCGGTATGGGCCATTGTCATGGTGTTTATGTGGGTCGGTTTTTATCTCATCACAGGTGGAGTCAACTCCATGGCTCGCTTGTATGAGATCATTTTACCCATTACGCTTATTCTTTTTGTGCTGGCCATTTTTTTGAGCAGTGAATTGTTTGAGATCAACAATTTGAGACCTGTGCTGGGAGATGGAATTATGCCTGTTGTTAAAGGAATTAAACCTACGACACTGGCGTATACGGGGTATGAAATCATGTTTGTGATTATGGCTTTTATGAAAAACCCGGAGAAGGGGAAAAAGGCCATGGTCTGGGGCATCCTTATTCCTATGGGGATCTATTTCATCACCTTGGTTATGGTCATTGGCAGCTTATCCATTGAAGGCATGAAAACAAGAACGTGGCCAACACTTGACTTGATGCGAAGCTTTGAGATTGAGGGATTGGTCTTTGAACGATTTGAATCCTTGCTGCTGGTGATCTGGATTATGCAGATTTTCTCTACGTTTACCATTACCCATTATGCCGCTTCTCTCGGATGTTCGCAATTGTTTAAGAAAAAGCAGCTGTCTTGGATGATCATTTTGCTTCCCATCATTTACATCATTGCTATGTTACCGGATAATGCGAACGACACGTTCAAACTGGGAGATGCGGTCGGGAATGTGTCCATTTATCTGTTTGGTGTCGTACCGTTATTACTTTTACTGTTGAGCATGATCCGAAAAAAAGGAGGGAAACACAATTGAGCAGATTCAGAAGACAATTAACCATTGGGTTATCGGGGTTGCTGCTAATGTTTACCTCAGGATGTTGGAGCAGTAAAGAGATTGAAGATCTAAGCGTTTATGTGGGTGTGGGACTGGACGTGGCTGAGGAATCGAAATTTGAAAAGAGTATTAATGAACAAGGAGGCCATTATCCCAAAAACAACAATTTAACGGCTACCGTACAGATTGTTCCACGAATCGGCCCCAAACAGGATACTCAAAAAGGCACAGGTGCTTCCGAAGGGCAATCTTTTTTGAATGAAAGGTTGACTGGAGATTCCCTGTTTCAGATATTTCGTCAGTTTGCTCTAAGAAGAGACCGTCCACTCATTGGTCATCATTTAAAGGTCATCGTTGTTTCTCATGAGTTGTCCAAGAAATATAGTTTGGAGCAGCTGCTTGACTTTATTCTGCGTGATAATGATATCCGCCCCAGTTGTCTGGTTTTAGTAAGCCATGGAACAGCTCACGAAGCTCTTAGTTCTATAGAGCCGGGAGAAGTTCCGGCCTTTTATTTAAAGGGAGTGGTAGGGAATTCGTACCGTTCCAACAAGATCCTTCCTCCTGTGTCTCTTGCGAAGCTTGACGGGAAAATGCAGTCCGGGTCAAGCTTTTTGTTGCAGAATGTCCTTACAGCCGAGGGTGAGCATAAATTCTCAGGGGCAGGGATCTACAAAGGAGAGACGAAAAAATGGATCGGCTCTATAAATCAGATTGAACTCGAAGGATTGTCATGGATCACAGGGAAGGCCCAGCAAGGAGCTGTTAAATCATACGCTCCACCCAATGGCCATACGGTAACCTATGAAATCAAGTCTACCAAGAGTAAAATCATACCACTGGTTCAAGGCAACAACATCTCTTTTCATGTAAAGATTGAATCAGAAGGCCAACTCATGGAAGATTGGAGTTCCCCGGAAATCCCTTCAACGGACAAGTATATTCGTAAATTGGAGATACAGTTTGCGGATACAATCAAAGAACAAATACAGCAGGTTATGAATAAAATGCAGCGTACCTATCGGGTGGACGTGGCCGGATTTGGTGAAGAGCTGAGGATCAAATATCCGAAGGTGTGGAAAAAAGTGAAAAAAGATTGGGATGAAACATTCAGTCACGTTCCCGTAACCTATGATGTGAAACTGAATATTAAAGATTCTGGATCATCGACGGATTAATCACAAGGAATAAGATTCTCTTTACTCTACAAAGTGGATGATGATATTTAATAGTTGACACAAACATGATAGATCGCTATATTTATAAAAAATCATTTTCTTATCCAGAGAGGTGGAGGGACTGGCCCTTAGAAACCTCAGCAACAGATCTGAAGGATACTGTGCTAATTCCAGCGGGTGAACAGCCTGATAGATAGGAGCGTTTGTTTTTATTTGTCAGTAACGGCGCACTCTTCAGGAAGAGTGTGTCTTTTTGTTTTGTTGTTTTCTGGATGAAGAAGTAGGGGAGCAGGCATGAATAACAACAAAGATACAGGGCATTTTCAACGTAAAATGCAGGCACGGCATGTAGTTATGCTCTCACTCGGTGGAGTCATCGGTACAGGGTTATTTCTAAGTTCGGGCTATACCATCCAGCAGGCAGGACCGATCGGTACTATTCTGTCTTATCTGATCGGAGCGATTGTCGTCTATCTGGTCATGCTCTGTTTAGGTGAACTTTCTGTTCATATGCCAGAGACAGGGGCGTTTCATAGCTATGCGGCAAAATACATCGGACCAGCAACAGGATACACAGTAGCCTGGTTGTATTGGCTAACCTGGACGGTTGCCCTCGGTTCCGAATTTACAGCGGCCGGGCTGTTGATGCAGCGCTGGTTCCCTTCAGTGAATGTTTGGATCTGGAGCGCATTGTTTGCGCTTATGATCTTCCTGTTCAACGCGCTGACTGTCAAATTTTTTGCGGAATCGGAGTTCTGGTTTTCCGCAGTTAAAGTCCTTACAATTGTAGTCTTCATTATTCTTGGGGGCGCAGCCGTATTTGGTATTATTCCAATGGCAGATTCGGAACCTGCACCGTTTCTATCCAATATTACAGCATCGGGTTGGTTCCCCAATGGGGCTACTGCGATACTAATGACGATGCTTGCCGTAAACTTTGCGTTCTCGGGTACCGAATTGATTGGGATTGCTGCCGGGGAAACAGAGAATCCGGAGAAGACGATTCCAAAAGCGATCCATACCACACTGTGGCGTTTAATTATCTTTTTCATCGGAACAATTGTCATTCTCTCGGCACTGCTTCCGATGTCGGATGCGAGTGTGCTCGAAAGTCCGTTTGTGGCGGTCATGGAGCGGGTGGGAGTACCCTATGCAGCAGACATTATGAACTTTGTTATTTTGACGGCGATTCTGTCTGCGGCTAATTCGGGGTTGTATGCATCTTCACGGATGCTCTGGTCTCTGGCTGATAAAAAGACGATCTCCCCATGGTTTGCCACATTGACCAAACGTGGTGTGCCGCTGAATGCGCTCTTGATCAGTATGGTTGGGGGCGGTCTGGCTTTGCTGTCCAGTATCATTGCGCCAGGTACCGTATATATTACACTGGTTTCCATTTCAGGTCTGGCTGTTGTTGCGGTATGGATGAGCATCAGTGCTTCACAGTATATGTTCCGCAGACAGTATATCCGGGAAGGACATGCGGTCAAAGATCTGGTCTACCGCACACCACTGTACCCGGCGGTACCGATTATTTCATTTATATTGTGCCTGGCTTCATGTATAGGCATTGCTTTTGACCCGACACAGCGAATAGCGCTGTATTGCGGAGTTCCATTCATTGCAGTGTGTTACGCAGTTTATTATCTGACAGAACGTGTGAATAAGAAAAGAGGACAAGTACATGACGCAAGTACAACAGACTAATCCCATAGAACAGATCCTGCGTGAGTATCCGGTCATGATTCTGGATGGGGCGCTGGCAACCGAACTGGAACAGCATGGCTGTGATCTGGATGATCCGCTCTGGTCTGCACGTGTGTTACTGGAGAATCCGGACGTGATCCTTCAGGTCCATGCAGATTATTTTCGCGCTGGAGCCGACTGTGCGATTACATCCAGTTATCAGGCGACGGTGGAAGGCTTCGGCAAGCGAGGCATCGGAGAGCAGCAGTCGCTGGAGCTGATTCGCAAGACGGTGGAGCTGGCTGTGCAGGCGCGAGATGATGTCTGGGCAGAAGTGCAAGGTGAAGCCGCAGAGCATGTATCCGGCAATGATTTAAACGGTAAAAAACAAACGGCAGTTGCCATGGGAAATAGGGCATCGGCTCGTCCAAGACCGATTGTTGCTGCATCCGTTGGACCGTACGGCGCATATCTGGCAGATGGCTCGGAGTATGTCGGTCACTATGGTGTCTCGGACGAGACGTTGAGCGCGTTTCATCGTCCACGGATCACAGCCTTGCTGGAAGCAGGGGCGGATATTCTGGCCTTTGAGACGATCCCATCCTTGCAGGAAGCACAGGTACTGATCGATTTATTAAAAGAATTTCCGAACGCCTATGCATGGCTCTCCTTCTCATTAAAAGACGGGACAGCGATCAGTGAAGGCACGCCATTGGAAGAGTGTGCACAATTGTTAGGAGCTGAACCTCAGATTGCTGCGATTGGGCTGAATTGTGCTCCCATGGAACTGGTAACGGAAGCGGTAGGTATTCTGAGCCGTGCCAGCGATAAACCGATTATTGTATACCCGAACTCGGGTGAGGTATACGATCCAGTAACGAAGACATGGAGTGGTCACGGTACATGTGGCAGCATGAGCGATGCTTCAGAGCAGTGGGTGGCGGCAGGTGCGAAAATTATTGGCGGCTGTTGCCGCACTACGCCACGTCAGATTGAAGAACTGGCGAAAAAGTGGCGGAGTCAAAGATGACTTTCTGAAATGTGAGTTATATCTTGTACAGGAAAGAGCCCTCTCTATCCGTTAACGGATTTGAGAGGACTCTTTTTGCGTCTTTTTCGAAGGACTCAAGCCCAGAATCTCTTCGCTGGATTAAAGATAAACGGATTGCCATCAGCTATTGAGCATATCCAATTATTTGTTCTCCACTGAAATGGAACCCAAGGAAGTCTGTAAGGAGAGCAAAGGTCCGCCGCCATTAATGTCTGTTTTTCCTTTCGCCGCACCCGAGACTTCCCCCAAATCTGTCGCTGTTTTCAACGTGTATGCAAGGTTGGCTGGGAGAATGGCTGTGACCGTGCCTACTTCTGTTGAAGCTTTGAACTGGCTTCCTTCGGCAAGGTTGTTCAGATCGAGACGAATAGTGCCTGCATCGGATGTAATCGATGATTTTCCGTCCACTTCAACTTCGGCAAGTTCAATCGATCCCGTATTGTTGGATACATCATAACTGCCTTTCAGACCGGTGAGTGAAATAGTGCCTACCTCGGTGGATATCTCATACTCCGCGACTTGGGCAGGAACTTCCACAACATAGTTAACAGTAAAATGGGAGTTCCCCAGATTTTTGTTGGCCCAGGACCATATATCCGTTCCATCCTGTCCTTTGGCTTGAAGCTGGACGGACGTCCTCTTCCCTTTGGTTATCAAGGAGACTTCCGCATTCTGGCCGAGTTCTTCCAGCGTAGATTCACCAGAACGATTGTTTAATGCCTGAAGGGTTGTGCGGACATGAAGCCCGCTGTCTTCACCGCGACGTATCTCAATATTTCCAACGGAATTTTCAATAATCAGTGTATTGGAAACCTCTTGCAGGCTTGCTTCAGCAAGCTCCTTGTCTATGGCGTTGCTGCTAATCAACTTCATCCATCCGGACTCTGCACCTTGTGAAGTGCTGCCTTCGGATGGTGATGTGATGGGGTTATTCGTGCATGCAGCCAACAGACTGACTGAACTCAGGGCAACCAGAAGCTTTTTGTATACTCTTCGCATGTTCTTGTCTCCTTCATCCTTCATATGTTCATGTGTTATTCAACGACCAGGATACGTGGGGATGCATCTCGGATCACTCTCGAGGATACCCAGGAGCCAAGAGCTGCGGCAAGAATACTCAAGCAGGCAAATAATATGATTCCTCCCCAATTCAGGATAAGGGGAATCTGTACAATCCCGTATCCCGATAGGACTTTTTCAAGCAGACGCGGCAGCACGTACACACCGACAACGACTCCAAGTACTGCGCCGATGGTGGATATAGCTGCAACGCCCATGGCAACGGACAATCGAATTCTTCTAGAAGTCATGCCTATGGACTTGTAAATACCGTAGGTTTTGCTTTCTTTACGAATACTGATTCGGCAGGTACTAAAAATGATGATGAACGTAACGAGAATAAACAACAGACCGATGAGAGCCATGGGGTAAACGAAAATGCTTGCAGCTTCAGCATATACGGAATCAAGCAGGGTTTTCTGCGTGACGATGGAAGCAGAGTCTTTGAATTGTTCGTTTAACTGCTGCGCAATGGTCTCTGCCTGCGATGGATCATTGACATTGATAAAGGCTACATTGACATCCTCATAATTGGGGTTCACACTTCGCACAGCATCAACGGTAATACGCCCAGATACAGACAGGTTGGAGATAGCCTGGTAGACGCCTGTGATCATGAACGTACGCTGTTCACCCTCGATATAAAGGTCGATCAGGTCGCCCAAATCCTTGTTCAACATGCGTGCAACACCTACACCAATCGAAATTTCATTTTCACGTTCAGGATTGGTACCTCTCAATGTTTCGAATCCAAGCTCTTTGTAATTCCCATCAAGTACACTCAGGTAGAGACTGGTGGATTGGCCGGCCATTTTCGCTGATGACTCGGGACTGACGACCCCTGTGATGTTCCCTTGCCAGCCCACATTTTTGATGCGAGGGTCCTTTTCCAGCACCTGCTTTAACTCATCCTTGGGGAAGGTAGATTTGTTCACCACGACGGCGGCAATGTTAGCATTGTCATAACCCCATTTGGCCGCCGTCTGATAAATTCCGGTAATGCTCGTCAGTACAACATATCCAAGGACAAGCACAGAGGCAGCCATCGTGGTTAACAGCAGCATCAGAACAGAGCTCTTGGTATTCTTGATCAGATTTCGAATGCCAATGACGGCGGCTACTGGCAGCCGGGCAAATCCAACCCGGTTGGCTAGAGGCGAATTCATTCGTCGGGCCAAGCGGGTATTTTCTGTTTCCGACATACCGTAGCGGATAGCTTGAACAGGCTCGATACTGCGCGCCTTTTTGGCGTATAACACAACGAATAATATTACCAGCGCAAACAGCAGTATGCCGACTAACATGGCTGCTCCGATGCCTTCCATCGGTACATCTCCATTGCCAGTTCGCAGAGAAGACACAGAAATGTTGATAATGAATTTGGATACAAACACGCTCAGCGCCAGTCCTGGAATAACGGCAATGATGGACAGCAAAGCATATTGAATAACATAGGTACCGATTGTTCTCCCGGAGGTCAATCCCAGTGATTTCAGAATCCCTATTGTTTTGTAGTTGGCCAGAATGGCATCCGAAATGGTAAATCCAATGGTGATGAGAGCGATAACCATCATGACAGCACCCAGGAAAATCATAATGAATCCAATAATCTGATTGATAATCAGATAGAAGGAAGAGATACTCTCAAACTCCATCTTGGTTTCCAAGAAAGGGGTATGGGTCTCACTGTTGTAACGATCCCAATAGCTGGAGTTGGTTCGATAATCATCAAAATGGATACCCATCATATAATTATCTTTTCCTGCGAGTGCCTGGAAGTCATTCTGGTAGTCTGTACTGTTCATCCAGATCCTTGCCGCATTGGTGAATGGTGCACCGTAAGGTACATCGACTACAATCGCGGATACCCGAAGATCAAGCGCGGAGGACCCTGTTTTGAAATTAACGGTATCTCCTACGGCTATATCATAGGCATTCGCCATTGAAGTGGGAATCCATACGCTCCCTTGTTCGGGAGCCGAACTCTGCGCACCACTCGAAAAGATCAGTTCATCGACGGCCCATGGCGGCTGAGGGGTATTCATCATGTACAGATAAAGGTTGGGAATGTCCATGCCTTTGAAGGCGATTCCGGATAAGGTACGATACGTGAGCAAAGGTGAAACCTCAACTCCGTCCTGTTCAGCCCACCAGTCATAGACGGCTTTAGGGTCATTCAGTCCTTTATCAAACGTCAATATTTGATGGGACCCGTTGGTCCGGGTGTGCATTTCGTTGAACAGATTGCCCGTGTTGGCCAGAATAATAACCGCAGTAGATACCAGTAGTGTAGATAGCAAAATGAGCAAGGTGATAAACAGATTCTGTGTCTTATTTTTGCTCAGGTAGGAAAGGCTCAGTTTCAACATAGCAGCCATAAATTACTCCTTTCCCGACACAAACGCGAAGACCATCGATTCCCGATCTTGGATCTGGTGTTCGTCATATTTGTCAAACTCGAGAATACCTCCAACCTTGCCATCCCGGATAAAGATCAGACGATCCGCCCGGCAGGCTGCCTTGATATCATGCGTAACCATTACAACAGACTGTCCCTTTCGGTTGATATCGGTCAGGATATCCAGCACGGCTTTCCCGTGCTCATAGTTGAGGCTTCCCGTGGGTTCATCTGCAAAGATGATGTCTGGTGAATTGATCAGCGCACGTGCAATAGCTGCTCGTTGCTGCTGGCCACCCGAGGTTTGGGAGGGGAGACGGCTATTCTGTCCATCGATATCCATTGCCTTCATGAGGTGGGTGGAACGTGCCTTGACCTCACTTTTTTTGCTTCCGGCAATGTAACCTGGCAAAGCGATGTTATCCTGGATGGAAAGATCGGGCACCAGATTGATACTTTGGTAGATGTAGCCGATTCTACGAGTACGGAATTCGGACATTTCCCGCTCACTATAGGCGTCAATACGCTGATCCTGAAAATAAACCTCGCCGGCTGTTACTTGGTCCAGTCCGCTTAACAGATAGAGCAGCGTTGATTTGCCTGATCCGGAATTACCCATGATGACGGTGAAATCCCCTTCATAAATATCAAGATCAACATTGCGTATGGCATGATATTGTTCGCTTCCAGTATTATATGTCTTGCATAAGTTTTGAGCGCGGATAATGGATGTTTTGGTCAAGCAGATCACTCCCCATGACAGTATACGATTCATTCTAATAGGGGGATGTTGAGAAAGACTTATCAAATTATGAATAAAGTATTACAGCCCTATTGGTAAATGGATTGAGATGAAAAGAAGGTTGGAAATGAACTTCTATGCTCAGCAGATTGGAAGAGTAAACTGAAACAGGGTGCCCTGACCCTCTTTGCTGGAAAAGGAAATATGTCCTCCATGGGCTTCGATTATACTTTTGCAGATGGACAAACCGAGACCGGTACCCTCATGTATATTCCTTGCGGAAGGTGAGGCATTTCCCCTGAAATATCGTTCAAATACAAAAGGCATATCTTGAGCTCGGATTCCCTGCCCTGAATCGGCGATACTAATCCTCAATTTACCTATATCAAGTTCCGCGTTAATCCGAATAGAATCTCCCGGGACGGTATGTTTGAGCGCATTGGAAACCAGATTGGACAGGACCTGTTCAATTCGTATAGGGTCCATTCGGATAAGAACATTGGGGAAATGCTCCGGCTCTTCATAAATCAGACCGTTCATTCGTACGATATGTCCAATAGGGTTCAACATCGTTTCAAATGCGGATCGACTGTAAACCTCACGCGGCTCCACAGAAATCTGCCCCAGCTCCTGTAATGCATGAACAAGAAGGTCCTCGACAAGACGGGCTGTTTTGTCTGTATGTGTACGCATGATCTCCATATATTCCTTCAGCGTCTCCTCATCAGAGCACAGTCCTTCAAGAATGGCTTCTATGTATGCTTTTACCGTTGTAATCGGGGTTTTGAGTTCATGGGATATATTCGTAATCAGTTCTTTTTGTGCTTTTTCTTGTCTAATACGCTGCTCACTCAAATGCATGATTTCCGTGCGCATCAAATCCAGCATGGCATAAAGTTCGCCCATCTCATCCATCCGGTTATACTGAATCTGGTCATTATACTGCCCTTTGAGAATGGATTCCGCATGTTGTTTCAACTGATGGATGGGGGACAACATCCGTTTTCTGATCTTACGCTTCATGAATATGAGGAGGAATCCTAGGAGGATAGAGATGATAACCAGGGTTCCCAGAACGAAAAAAGTGAATGTAGAGGACTTTTGGACGATGACAAGTGATTGTGGAATCGTAAAAATGGCATTGCCAATCTGCCCGCCACCCGGTCCATCCATCACAGGAAAGGCAAGGTTCAGCGACTGGCTTCCGTCCATGGCCACCAATGCATGATTCAGATCATAATGCAAAGCAGATCGCAAATTGATCTGTGTTCCCTCGGAGGAAGGAGAGGAGGACAGTATCACCATTCCGTCCAATCCGACATAGTCGAAGTCAAGGCCGCTTTTCTCAGCGATGAAGCGCAGTTGATCTCGAAGATCCGGCTCATTTAATCGTTCATGGTTTTGCTCCAGTTGAAGCAGAATCGGGTTAACCCTGAGACGAACCTGATTGATGGCCAGATTTGTCTCACCTGAGTGTCTTCCAATGAGCAAATTAAGAAAGAAGACAAGGCTGCATCCAATCAGAATAACTAGGAGAGTCAATGAAGTTTTGAGCCAGCGTTTGGTCCAGGTGGATAATGACATGTAGTGGTCTCCATTCCTGCTTATTCATAATTGAATTTGTATCCGACGCCCCACACCGTCTTCAGAACAGAAGGATGGGAAGGGTCTGCCTCAATTTTCTCTCTCAATCTGCGTATGTACACAGTAACGGTATTCTCATCGCCGTAGGCGGCATATCCCCAGATCGCATCAAGCAATTGGGATTTGGAAAAAACCTGATTTTTGTGATTTGCCAGATGAAACAGCAATTCAAACTCCTTAGCGGAGAGAGAAACCTCATTCCCGTCGACGGTGACCTTATAGGCTTTCTTGTCAATTTGGAGGTTACCCAGACGCAGTATATGGGTGTGATCTTGTTCTGTGCTCACACTATCATATCGTCTGAAATGAGCATTGATGCGGGCCAGTAACTCGCTTAGGGAGAATGGTTTGGTCATATAGTCATCCGCCCCGAATCCAAGCCCGAGCACCTTATCCGTATCACTTCCCCTCGCACTCAGAATGAGAATGGGGATGTTATTTCGTCTCCGAATTTCGCGGCATACATCAATGCCATCCATATCCGGAAGCATGATGTCCAGAATGATATAATCCGGCTGCAGCATTTCCATCATCTGCAGGCCGTCCTGACCATTACCGGCTACTGCCGCTTCATACTGATTCTTCGTCAAGTAGTCTCGTAGAATACGCGAGATATCGTGCTCATCCTCGATAATGAGAATTTTACGTTTAGAATTCATGTTAATCGCTCCAGATAGTAGAGTGGTAGAGTATAAGACTAACCTATGTATGAATTTGTAAGAATACTATATTTTAACTATACAGGTTTGTTCCCATGAAGTCATGGGAAGTGAAAGAGGTTTTGGGAAGAAGTTTAGGAAAAAGAAAGCAGCCGATTGAAAATCAGCTGCTTTCATCCTGAAATAAGGAGGGAATTTGAAATTCAACGGCACCTAGACATGCTCCAAATCAATGGATTGATGGGCCTGGGATTTGAGATATTCAGCCGGGGACATTCCAAAATGGGATCGGAATACCCGATGAAAATAGGAATAGCTTGCAAAGCCGCATGTTTCCGCAATATGCTCCAAGGTCATATCACTGTACTTCATACGCTCCAAGGCAGCGTTCAACCGAATCTCAATTGCATACTGAATCATCGTTTGTCCATAGTGCTCCTTGAACAATCGAACTGCACGAGACAGGCTTAGTCCTGCGTAGCGGGCGGCTTCTTCGAGTTTGAAGGTCACGGTGGCATGTTCTTCAATGAATCGTTTCAGCTTCAGTGTCGAGGACACAGAACGATCCGTCTGGATATTCTCCTTGATGGCCCGATCAATATACAGGCACAAACCGCGCAGCAGTGCATCACTCAGTTCTATATTTTCCTCCAGCGGTCCACGCCGTTTCTCCAGGAGCATATTGCGCCAGAGGCTGATCAATTTATCATCCAGTCCGATGTGGCTCACCGTGGATCGATGGTGACGCTTCCACCAGCTATCAATCCATTCCCCTTCACAGAACAAGTAATAGTCTCCGCTGGACAACCTGCCCTCCTTGTGAGGCTCTTCTACCACAAGGTGATAATCGTCCCCGGGTTTGAGCAGCAGTAAATCCCCGCCAGTCATCTTAAATTCTTCATCCTGCACATATACCTTGCAAGAACCTTCAGTTTGCAGACGGAACAGATAAGTCTGCAACTCGCCCTTCATATTATGGTTGAACGCCTTGTAATGATATGAGTAATCACAGATCAGCACTGAGGTTTCCAAATGATGTATCCTCCAAATTTAAAAATTTGATCAGATAGTTCATGTTCTGACGATATTGTATATGTTCATTCTAGCCTGTTTTGCGTTAGGATGATACCAGATAGAGCAATGAAAGCAAATTTGAGAGCAGAGGTGCATCTATTATGAAAAAACTTAATATTGGTTTGCAATTGTTTACACTCCGTGATGAAACTGCAGCAGATTTCCGTGGAACGTTGCGCAAAGTAGCAGAGCTTGGTTATGAAGGTGTTGAATTCGCCGGATATGGTGACATTCCTGCCGAAGAAATGAAAGCGCTATTGGATGAGCTTGGACTAAAAGGTTTTAGCAGCCACGTTTCATTGCATGCCATGCGTGAAGATTTGCAACAACAAATCGATTACCTCAAAACGATTGGGGCTCAATATATGATCTGCCCTTACCTGATGCCTGAAGATCGTCCAGAGAATGCAGAAGGCTGGACCAAACTGTTCAACGAATTGCAGCAATATGGTGCTGAAGCGACTAAACAAGGTCTGATCTTCGGTTATCACAACCATGATTTCGAATTCCACGGTCAGGTTGGCGACGAAAATGCCTTTGATGCGATGTTTGCTCAAACGACACCTGAAGCGGTTCAAGTGGAAATGGACGTATGTTGGGTACAATTTGCCGGACAAAATCCGATTGAGTATATCAACAAATATGCAGGCCGTCTGCCGTTGCTTCACTTGAAAGACTTCAGCAAAGATGAACAGGGCCAGATGAAGACATTGGAACTGGGACAAGGTTCCGTTAATCTGCCAGCTGTTATTGAAGCGGCTACAAGTGCAGGTGTAGAGTGGCTGATCGTGGAACAGGACGTTTGCCAGAATCCACCCCTTGAAAGCGTAGCCAACAGCCACAACTGGTTGAAGCAAAATTACTTGAACCAATTCTAATTTAATTGTCAAAGGAGACATTTATACATGAGTAAAATTAAAGTTGCTGTATTCGGCTGTGGTGCTATTGCCGAGCGCAGACATATTCCAGAGTATGCTGCCAATGAGAACGTAGAACTTGTCGCATTTGCCGATCCGATCGTGGAGCGTGCGGAGAAGATGGCCGAAACTTACGGCGGTAAAGCTTACTCCAGCTACGAAGAATTGCTTGCAAACGAAGAAGTGGATGCAGTCAGCGTTTGTACGCCGAACTATCTGCATGCCTCGATGGCCATTGCTGCTGCAAATGCCGGTAAACATGTACTGGTGGAAAAACCGATGGCGGTTACAACCGAAGAAGGCGAGCAAATGATTGAAGCTGCCAAGAAAAACGGTGTGTATCTGATGGTTGGACACAACCAGCGCTTGATGCCTCCACACGTGAAAGCCAAAGAAATCTTGGACTCCGGCAAACTTGGCAAAGTCCTGAATTTCCGTACTTCCTTTGGTCATCCGGGTCCGGAAGGCTGGAGCGTAGACGGTGCAGAAAGCTGGTTCTTCCGCAAAGAAGAAGCGATTATGGGTGCCATGGGTGACCTGGGCGTGCACAAATCGGACTTTATTCGTTATTTGCTGAATGACGAAGTATCCGAAGTTGCTGGTTTTATCAGCACATTGCACAAGGAAAACACCAAAGTGGACGATAACGCGACATGCTTGCTTCGTATGAAGAGCGGTGCAATCGGTACGCTGGTAGCGAGCTGGACACAATACAGAGCAGGAGATAACAGTACCGTTCTGTGGTGTGAAAATGGTGTGATGAAGATCGGAACGGTAGAAGGCGACGAGGTTATCGTTGAGCTGACTAACGGTACGGTTGAAACATACAAAGTTGGCGCAATGGCTACCAACGAGAAACAAGTACCAAGCGGCGTTATTGACGCATTTGTAGAGTCGATTGTAACGCAAACACCGCCAAGCATTTCCGGTGAAGAAGGTCTGCGTTCCCTGCAAGTGATTCTGGCAGCATTCGAATCCGAAAAAACGGGTCAGATCGTGAAGCTGTAATCGTAACGATATCATCATCATTACTTTAATTCGTTTGACTATCTAATATTAAAAAGGGGTTACCTCCAGAGAAATATTTCTGGCGGGTAGTCTCTTTTTATTACTTTTCTCATGACAACCAGGATGGCTTGAATATGTAATGATGTTAAACCGATAGTTGGAATCTCAAAAAGGGACTGACCACCGCGACATTGCGGATAAGTCAGCCCCTTAACCTTTAAGGTTGGGTCACAAAGCATATTTAAATTTAAACGCTTGGCTTCACATGACTGCCCAGGTCCAGCCAATCCAGTTCCTCACGGGTTAATGTGATGCGAGAACCTTCGTCACAGGAGAGCAGTTCCGCCCGATTTTGAGCGCCAATCAGCGCACATGTCGGGAAGGGTTGGTTCAATACATAAGCAAGTGCAATCTGAATTGGCGTGGTATTTTTCGACGCTGCCAATTGTTCCGCCCGGTGCAAACGTTCCCAGTTGCCGTCACTGTAAAATACACGAACAAGATCTTCATTATCCCGCACTTCAGGTGTGAACCGTCCGGTAAAGAAGCCGCGAGCCTGGGATGACCAGGACAGCAATGGAAGCTTGGTGCGCTCATGCCATGCCAACGTTTCTTCATCTGCCGATACACATCCGGCCCAGAACGGTTCGTTCGCTTTGGCAAGACTGAGATTCGGACTGCTGAATGTAAAACCTTTCAGACCGTTAGCTGCAGCATATGCGTTAGCTTCCTCCAGCCGCTGCCAGGTCCAGTTGGAGGCGCCAATCGCGCCGATTTTGCCGGATTCAATATGTTCATTCAACGCTTCGAGAATTACGCCAACCGGGATGTTGGGATCGTCCCGATGCAGGGCATATAGCTCCACATGTTCCGTTTGCAACCGTTCCAGACTGGTAAGAAGATCGCTGCGGATAGCATCAGCGTTAACGCGTGGGCCGTTCTGGTCATGATGCGCACCTTTGGTCAAAATAACGATCTCGTTACGGTTACCCCGTTCCTGCATATAACGTCCGAGCACTTCTTCACTCTGCCCGCCACAATAAATATGCGCGGAGTCAACGGTATTACCGCCAATCGCCAGGAATGCATCCATGTTCGTAGCTGCTTTTTCATAGGCATCATGGTAGAAATAATCGGTTCCTTTAATTAATCGGGAGATAGGTTTGCCTGCACCAGCAATTTCAATGTATTCCATAATTCAGTTCATCCTCTCTTCTTATAGTGTAATTCGTGTACGTTCTTCTGCTGAACGAAGACAAGCTTCGAGTACTTTCATATTGGCTACAGCATCGGATGGAGCGAAGCGCAGAGCTTTACCTTGAAGTACAGCTCGTGCCATGTCGTCTCCCTGGAGGGAGTAGTGATTCACCTGTGGAACTTCAATCTCCTTACGCTCACCGTCAACAGTTACGAAGAAGTTGGAGCCCCGGTCCGGATTGCTGATATAAGCAGAAGGAACCTCGATGATGCCATCTGATCCAAGCACTTCCAGTGTGTTGCGGAAGGCTGCCCACATGCTGCTGTCAAAGGTTACGCCAATATGATTGTCAAACTCAAGCAGGCCGGAAGCCATCATATCCACATGACCATGCTCAGGGGAGAACATGCCAATGACGGTTGCCGCGGATGGCTCTTGGCCAAGCAGCAAGCGTGCTGCACTGATGGAATAACAGCCGATATCATACAGTGAACCGCCGCCCCAATCACGCCGGAAGCGAACATTACCTGTCGCACCGGAACTGTTGAACGAAAATGTACTATGAATGCCGCGGATCTCACCAATTTCTCCGCTGGCGATAATATCTTTAATTTGATCATAACGTGGATGGTGTCGGTACATGAGAGCCTCAGCGAGATGCACACCAGCGTCTTCGCAGGCTTGCACCATCTCCTGAGCTTCCTGCTCCGTCAGTGCCAGTGGCTTCTCACACAAAATATGTTTACCGGCTTCTGCGGCACGGAGTGTCCATTCCCGGTGCAGATGGTTCGGAAGCGGAATGTAGACCGCATCAATGGAATCGTCAGCAAGTAAAGCTTCATAGCTGCCATAGGCTTGAGAAATGCCGAGTTGGTCAGCGGTTTGTTTCGCTTTTTCTTCATCCCGGCTGGCAATGGCGGTTACTTCATTCAACTCGGATTGCTGCAAACCTGGAATAACGGATCGCACGGCAATGCTAGCGCTACCAATAATTCCCCAGCGCAATTTTCGATCTGAATTCATTTGTTGTTTCCTCCTATGAATGAATGTATATTGTGATTATAAGTAATAGATGAATGAATGAAAATGATAATATATTGAAATGAGTTAACACAATATTGTTGAGAAAAGAGAATAGGCTATGATGAGACAGACTGTATTGCTAACCCTACAGGATATTCCGTATTTTTGTTATCCAGAATCCGTTGGACTTTATGTCGACCACCCCGAGCACACTGTATTACGGGAGGCTGGCGCACTGAACAACTTCAATATTCACTATGTTGCTGCGGGCAAGGGGTACGTGGAAGTGGATGGGGTAGTGCATGAGCTTCGTGCGGGTCAGGCTGTACTGTATTTCCCGCAGCAGCGGCAGCATTACTACAGTAGTGAGGATGATCCATGGGATGTGCGATGGGTTCATTTTTACGGTGAACGTCTGCATGATTATATGATTGAGCGGGGGTTGCACCGCAATCTGTTGTGGACGCTGCGGCAGCAGGCTCCATGGGAAGAAGCACATATGGCTCTATTAAATGAAGCCGAGCAGAACCGGATGCTGCGTCCTGCCCAACTATCTACCCTGACCTACGCTGTGCTGGCCGAGTTCGTACAGCATGCGGTTCCACTGAAAAGCACACGCACAAGCAAGGCTGAGAGTCGTATCCTTGCACTGCTTCCACAGATGCAGCAGGAGGCATGCCAACCGTTTTTGTTACAGGATTGGGCGGATATGGCGGGTGTGAGTTCGTATTACTTTTGCAAAATGTTTAAGAGTGCTGTGGAGATGACCCCGATGGAATTTATAACCCGTTCGCGGTTACAGATGGCAAAGCAGTGGCTGCTGGAACGGCCTACGGCCAACATTGGACAGATCGCAGAGGAGGCGGGGTATCCCAATGCCAGTTATTTTAACCGCCAGTTCTTGGCCCATGAAGGCATGACTCCAACGGAATATCGCGGGCTTTACCACATTTAGATGTAATGATGTTCATTTATTTGATTATGCGGGAACTTAAGACGTTTGACAGAGCGTTCAATCAAGTCTATTATAGATAAATTAAATCCGTATATAATGAGGTGCCCTCATGAAATATTCGAAAGCTACAAACTATGCCCTGCATACCATGCTTTTCCTGGTTGCCACCGAACCGGAACAACTGGTCAGTGTACATCAGTTAGCTGAGATGCAGAAAGTATCTCCAACCTACTTATCTAAAATATTGACCAAGCTGGTCAAAGCCGGCATGATCGAATCAACGTCGGGTGCCAATGGTGGTTATCGGCTTAGCCGGAAGAATCCCGACCCTTCATTTCTGGAGATTATCCATGCCATTGAAGGACAGGCTTCCCTGTTCGAATGCTCGCAGGATCATAACGAAGGCTGCCTGATTCAGCAGGTGATGGTTCGTGCGGAAGAAGAGATGGAGAGCTATTTGCACAATAAAAAAATGTCTGAGCTGGCTGCCCAGATGAAAGCTGCACATTCTTTATAACCTAAATCAGAGGTCCAGTTGATCCTCTCGCTGCGCCCGTTGAAGCGCGAATTTCAAATCCTTCTCTCCCCTGTTTAAGGGAGTTGGAAGGATTTTTTTGCTGTACTGTGATGAGGATTGAAGAGATTGTACCGAATATGAGCGGAATGGTACAATAAGGAAGGAAGTTGTTAATACATATTTGCTTACATCTTAGATTTCTGGAGGGACAACACATGAGCCAATCAACCATCACAGGACTGGAACAACTGCTTGCACTGGAAAACATTCGGAACACCAAAGCGCGTTATTGCCGTTATATTGACACGAAGCAGTGGGATACGTTGGGTGAGGTGTTTGCTCCGGGTGCCGTAGCTGATTTCAGTACAGAAGGCAATCCAATACCGGTATTAACCGGCCGTGACACCATCGTTCAAGTATTCCGGGATTTGGTGGATGTTGCCGTAACGGTGCATCACGTACATAGCGCCGAAGTTGAATTTGTATCCGAGAATGAAGCCAAAGTCATCTCTCCAATGGAAGATTGGGTGACATTCCCCGAAGGCAATGACAATAAATCCTTTCACGGATTTGGACACTACCATGAGACGTTTGTCAAAATCGATGGTCAATGGCTCATCCAGCATACCAGCCTGAAGCGTCTTCGTCTGGATCTGTTTGAATAGTGTTCTCTTATTCATATAAAGAAGATTACAACGATGATAACCAAAGCCCCAAGAGCGCTATAGCTGCGTCCTTGGGGCTTTGGTATGTTCAAGCTTTTACTTTTACTCAGGCATGCTTCCGAGGATCTGATTATAGTGAAAGGGTCTGACGTTTTTCTTTTGAAAATTGTTGTGTGACAACAAGCATGCCTAACGAAAGCAGAACGAGCAGCAGACACACCCAATAGGCATTCCGATACCCCCACGCTCCGGCTGTCCATCCCCCCACCAAGCTGCCAAATAATCTTCCCAACGTGGAGGCATTGGAATAGAGTGTTGACGCATAGCCGGGCATGGACGGAAGCAGATCCTGCATGTAACTGATTCCGATAGCAGAGATGACGGCGACAAAGAATGCGAGCAAAAGTTGTCCGGCCAGCAAGTGCCACAGTTCGGTGGAGAACAATACTATTACATAATAAGCGGCACCCATCAGAGCGCCCCATAACATGAGTGTGCGGTTGGGGTACCTTGAAGCGAGCAGACCCAAGCCTAGCATAATCGGAATTTCAAGCCCCGCGCATAGACTGGAGATCCAGCCAACTTCCCGGGTTCCCCCGCCCAGATGGTGAATAATGAACAGAGAAGCATTCAGATTATTCATCCAATGTGCCATATACAGGAGTGTGGTAATAAGAAAAGGCATATAAATTCTTGCATCCTGATGCAATTTCATGTGTATGCCACCCGTAGATGCACGGAGGGTAGAAGGCTCGGGAGCTTTTTGTAACAGAAAGAAAAATAATAGCGCATTGATCAAAAAAATAATACACGTTGAACTGAAGATGCCGGTGTACCCAATATATGCAATCAGTAAAGTCCCGAGTAAAGGTCCCGTAATAAACCCCAGTGAAAACGCGGAGCGCAGGGTTGAATTGGCTACAGCATGATCGACGTTCGTTGCGGTATTGACCGCTTCTCTTGCAGCTGCAAACAATTGTGGCATGGCGGGAGATCCGAGTGCAGTCAGCACCGTCATATAGATGAATAATAAAGTGAAGTCGTGAATCCACAGATACCCGGCAAAAGCAAGAGCATTGCAAATCATGGCAGACACCAGAATTTTTTTGCGAGCCCCGGGTTGATCCGATCGTCTGGCGATCCAGGTACTGAACAACACACCCGCCATAAGTGTTACTGCAGTGAATAATCCGAATGTAGCGATGGATACTTCGAGACGGGTTGTAAAGTAGACCGCCAGAAAGGGAGCGCTGATTGAAATCGCCATGCCTTGCAACAACATACAAACGAGAAACAGCCGGTATGTAGGGATACGAAATAGTGAATTAAACTTTTGAAGCTTCATATGTGAGTAGACATCCCCTTGGTTTTATCATTTTCAAAATATATATACGATCTGGTTATAATATAAGAATAACAGAGATAAAGTAATATTTATTGATTTCTTTTAGTCTAATAACAAACAGAAAAAGCGAGAGATCAGACTCTATCGGTCCAATCCCTCGCTTTTTTGTATGAAGAGTCTATTAAAAGTAAGATCCTTTGAAACCTGTTTAGTGTGAAGCGACGGTTTTCTTCCGTGACTGCATTCTCAGATACACCTGGGAGAAAATAATGGATGCCAGAGCAACTACGGTCATACCCCAGAAAATGTTGGTGTACGCCGAGGCTAATGGCAATTGCTGCATGGCTGTCAATGCCACGCCGGTTACCGCAACACTAAATGCACCGCTGAAGAACTGGCTGAGCTGGAACAGTCCCATGCCAGCACCAACCTGATCCATCGTCAGATTGCCCGACAACTCATTGGATACACTCGTTGTTAGTGCAGAGAAGCCTACGCTAAGCAGAATGTATACGGCCATAATGGCATAGATGCTGTCGTCTGCAAAAAGAGCAAACAGTCCGGCAGCAGCGAGCAGCAACCATGGTGCGAACTTGAGCAGTTGAGTATTGCCGTGTCGGTCAATCATGCGGCCAATCCGATTGGATAACAGCATGGACACGATTGCACCCGGAAAGATGACAAGCCCTGACTGGGCCGGAGTCAGGCCATACAGATGTGCCAGAATTTGCGGCAGCAGGAACAGCGTCGAGAAGTTGTTAATGTACGATACAATCCCCAGGGAGCTGAGCATCATATATTTTTTGTTTTTGAACAGGGCCGGTTGGACAAAGGGATCAGCCGCACGGCGAATTCGTAACCAGAACAGAACCAGTGCAGCCGCACCAATAACGAGGGTTATCCATTCACGCGAAGTCAGGAATAGCAGAACGCCAGTTGTTCCGATCGCCAGTAACAGTGCGCCGAGCAAGTCGAATGAACCCTTTTGCGGCATCTCACTTGGAAGCAATTTGAAAAATACAGGGATCAGAAACAAGGTTAGTCCGGTAACGATGAACAGATCATGCCATCCGAGAAACTGTGTAATACTGCCGCCGATCACAGGCCCGAGTCCAAGACCCAGTGAACTGGCCGACATGACAACAGCCATGGATTTACCCCGGCGGTCACTTGGAATGTAACGAGTAATAAGAACGATAGCTAGCCCTGGTACAGAAGCTGCACCCGCAGCCTGAATCAGACGTGCAATGAGCAGAAGGATAAAATGGTTACTGAAGAAACCAAGAACGGATGCCGCACCAAGCAGTGTAAGACCGGTCGTAAACAGGGTGCGAATCGGAATAAAATCCGATAGACGTGAGAACGTGATCGAGGAAATGGCAAAAACGATAGAATAACCGGTGACAATCCAGGAAGAAGAGACAGATGAGAGCATAAATTCAGCTGCAATTTTGGGCAGGGCCAGATTGAACATCATCGTATTCATAACGACAAGCACAACCGTGAAGCCAAGCAGACTTACGATTAACCCTTCCTGTATTCCTGCTGTCCGTTCCCCAGATGATGCAGTTGCGGTGTTGTTCATAAAAACCTCCTAGATTGATGTGTATTTCGCAACATTTCAGAAACGGTGTGTAACATTTGCAAAATGTGGTATAGAGTGAATCCCATGCCTGACAGCAGGGGATACATAAACGAAATAGATTTGTAAGTTCGATTGGTATCGAACATTAGAAATATATCATGGAACTGTGCTAAAATACAATGGATAGTCTGAAAAAAAGGAGACTACAACGATGAAAATTTTGCACCATCCTCAAGTGGAGGATATTGAACTTTCTTCCGTATTGTACGCTTTAAGTGATCCCATTCGTCTTGGGATCGTAACAGAAGCAGCCAGAAATGGTGAGCAGCCCTGCAGTCATTTTCGTGCACCTGTTGTGAAATCCACGATGTCACATCATATTCGGACCCTGCGAGAAGCCGGAGTCATTCGGGTGAGAGTGCAAGGTACACAGCATTTCCTGACGCTAAGATCCGAGGATCTGGAAGTGCGTTTTCCTGGTCTGTTGCATCCGTTGTTACAAGCGGCAGCTCAGTCTGAAATACATGAATCCTAAAAAATGTCCTTTCTTCAAGTTGAAGAGGGGACATTTTTTATGTTTGGCATGTTCCATACTGCTGCGACATTCTATGTCGTACCACTTCCTCTATAATAACGGGGAAACACACAAACCATATCGAAAAGAGGTTCACAAACGTTGGCAAAAACAAAAAGAGGACGCGTCCTGTGGAATCTACCATCCCGAGGAAGAGGAACTTGCCCGGTGTGCAGCAGCACCCGGATTAAATTGTTGTATTCGCAAACGAAAACAGATGGTACGAGTCTGAAAGTATGCAAGAAATGTTCCAAAGCTGTGCAGTCCAGAGTGGATAAGGCAACCGTATAACATAACAGGCCTGTTCTTCGGAACGGGCCATGTCTTTTGGTATAATATAATTACGAAATACGGAATGAGCCAGGGGGCGGGGAAATGAGTAATATGCATCGTATTCACTGGTTTGACGAGCAGATTCGGAGTGGACGTTTTCCGAACAGCAGCTGGCTTGCACGTGAATTTGAAATATCCCGGCGCCAGGCCCAGCGTGATATTGAATATATGACGATTTCTCTGCGTGCCCCTCTGGTGTATATCGCAAAATATCGGGGGTATTGTTACGAGGATCAGACCTACCGGCTGCCCCATTTATATATGACGGAAGAAGAACAGCGGGTGCTTAAGTATCTGGCGCATCGTTATCGGCATTACAATTATGATCAATCAGATGCGGTAAAGCGTGTGGCGCATTTACTGGAGCGTTTTACGCTCGAGGAACAGCAGACAGGAAGCAGTCAGCTTCCGGTGTTTAAAGCAGATCCGCAGCAGCTTCAGTTCTTTGAGATTTTGTCCCATGCGATTACCGAATCCCGCAAAGTACATATCCATTACAGAGATCATGCCGGAGAACGGCAATTTACCTGGTGTCCATTGAAGATGCTGTCCCAGTTCAACGCAGATTACGTGGTTGGTTATGAAATGGACCCTTTACAGCAAACGGCCATCAGGCTGGAGGGCATGATTCATGTGCAGATGACGAACGAGACGTTTCAGTGTCAGACAGACGGGTTGCTGGGTTCATGGGAAGAGGCGCTGCCTGTCCGTAAACCGTTTGTCGCTGAGATAAGACTGAGAGAAGTGCGGCAAACAGAGCTGTGGCATGGATATCGGATTCGAGAGAAGCAAGGTCAGGTTCACTGGATTGAATTTTATGATACGGATGCTTTCCTACAGCATTTGTTCATTAGCGAGTGGGAGGAACTGTTGTCTCCAATGTGGCTTAGACGAAAGTTTCAGCAAAGTGCTGAAGGAATAATCGACAGGCTTGCCATAAGCGCAAGGCAAACGTGAATTAGAACAACCATGGAGAGGGGATTTTTTTTGACTGAAGTTGTGTTAGACAACCTGATCATGAAGCGGGAGTCCAAATCATATGTGGATAGCCTACACGCTATATTGACCCATGCGGGTCTGTTTCAGGGTTCCAAGTATGTGCTCGCTGGGTATACAGGTATGGCATTCAAACTTTCAGTGCATCGCAGACTACTGCCCATGTCGGTTACAGCCTATGGTCAATGGGGAGAATCTCATCGCCCTGGGATCGACAACTTGGGGATATTCACGATCTGGGATGGGGGACGGACACGTCATCCCACATTTGGGTATTACCAGCGGGATGCGGTGAATTGGGTGAAACGTAGCCTGGATGCAGGCATCGGGGTAATCTACTGGCTTCCGGAATTTGGCGTTATTCATGGGTATGATGACTGTGATCGCATCTTTTATGTGCAAGATGGCTGGAGCAAGGAATCACAGATTTTGTTGTATGACAATTTCGGATTAAACTTCACCGGGTTCTGGTATTGTCAGGTCTTTGGTGACCAGGTACATATCCCTGAACAAGAGAAGCTATTGGAATCATTGAGATTAGCAATTGAGGATTGGGATATCCCTTATCGTCTACTGCCTGATCGGAATATCATTTCGGGCAGAATGGCTTATGATGTGTGGGTGCAAGCCCTTCGGGGTGAAGATTACGATGCATCGGGTGCTGTGTATATTTTGGAATCCTATTGCCAGTCCCGAACTGAAATTCAGATGTATTTGCAGGATGTGCGGGGGATATGGCCCGAACTGGACCAAGCCTATGCATGTTATGAACAGCTTGGAGCATTGATTATACAGATGAAGGGATGCATGATTCAGGAACATAACAGAAGGATTATGCAGGCAGACGCCACAGAGAAGCTGGCACAGGTTTTATTGGAAGCGAAAGCATTGGAAGAGCAGGCTTTTGATTATTTTCGTTTGATCTCCTCGAAGTATCCTGATCGTAAACGCAACACTGTACCACGGTGGGGAGCACATTCAGCAAGGTAGGGGGAGGGAGGATAAGGTGATGAGGAGTAAAATACTGCCGGATTTGATTCGTTTTCCACAGACTGAGAATTTGGCAGATGAACAACGATCCTGGAGCGGTGCAGGCTCGTACATCGATGCGATGTATCGCATTCTGATGCACAAGCAGTGGACGGATTTACCGCGTCACATGATTGCGGGTATGACCGCAAGTGTGTTTCGATTAGTGGTAGATCGGCGTCTAACGACAGAATCGATCTCAGCATACAACTGGATGGCCGAGAACTTTGTAGCTTCTGATTTCATTGGCGTCACGACCGGACAACACGGGGGATTTTCGTTCGAGCCGACCTTTCCGCTCTATCAGAAGCAGGCCCTGCTGGATATCAAGGCTTCTATTGACCGGGGTGTGGGCGCTATTCTGTGGCATGATCAGTTTGTTATTTGTGCTGGATATGATGATGGGGAGCAGATGCTGTTCATTTGTGAGAGTCAAGAAAATGAAGTCATTTGTCTGCCCTATGATTCTTTTGGTCGGAACAGTACACCATACTGGTACTATCAGGTGCTTGAATCCCATACAACCGTAGACATATGGGAAGTGTGCAAGGAATCATTAATTCAGGCTGTGTACAAATGGGAGACCCATGATTACATGCTGCCACCTCAGGATTACGCCTGCGGAGCTGCTGCATATGCAGCCATTGCTGATGCCCTACAATCTGGTGCATATGAAACAGATCAAGCTGCCATGGTTTTGCGCTATTATGCTAATTCAAGAAAGGATATGGCTTCTTATGTTGCAGAGCTTAAGCATTTGTCCATTCAGATGAATCATGTGGTCCAGGAGTATGCGTTACTCGCAGACCTATATGCTCAGATGATGGAGAAGGTTGAGGATTCAACAGCATGGGATGCGAAGGAACCGGGGCATGTGTTAAGGGTTATCTATCTGATTGAGCAAGCGGGGGAAACGGAACAGCGTGCCATCGATGCCATTAAGCAGGCCTTCCCAGAGACGATTGGCAATCGTTTTGAGGACATTGGATTAAGATGAATGGAGCAGTGTACATAGTTCAAAATGGAAAAAGTACAGATAAAATAAAACCGGAAAAGACCCTGAATGCGGTCGTTTCCGGTTTTATTTGCGTTTAGCTTAGCCACATCTATGGCCGTAATGACGCCCTCATACATTAGCTGCCCTAGCATTCATAGTCTCGCATGAGCTTCAATTCGAGTTGGCTCAGATGATTTGCGGCGGGGCCAACATTCTGGCTACGTTGTCGAAGTTTGTCTGCCAATCGGCCGTGATGATGCTCCCGATGTAACCATCTGGGCGAATCAGGACCAGCGTGTCGCTGGTAATGCCGTAGGTACGGGTCAATTTGCCGCTGGAGTCATGGAGGACGTTCTGATTGGATTCGTGTGCGGTACCAACGACGTAGCAGTGTAATTCGGCACCGCTGGTTGGCCAGTTCAACTTGGGGAGTACCTTGGCAGCGTTAGGGCCAAAGGCAAGCAAAGTGAAGTGAGGCCCTTGATAGATGTCGAACAGACAACGTTCCCCACTAGGACCGGTGCAAGGAGCATCTGGCGCCCGGTCACCTACATGAAGGTTTTTTGTAGCCGATTCTTCGCTAGATGCGAGCGGCCCACCATGGTACGAAAGTCTAAGCTGTCGCTCCTCGTCTCCACGCTTGAGGCTAGCCAGGCGATTTTTATCTAGACTGGCGTACAGCTCGCTGGATTTGCTGAGGACACGAGCGGCAATCGGTTGACGCTCAGCCTCGTAGCTGTCAAGCAGACTATCGGGTGCCCCAGCAATGACCTGCCCTATTTTCCAACCGAGGTTATAGGCGTCCTGTATACCCGTATTGAGACCCTGTGCTCCGGCCGGGGTGTGCACATGAGCAGCATCGCCTGCAATGAAGACGCGACCAGACCGATAGTGCTCAGCCAGCCGAACGTTGGGACGAAACACCGAACTCCAAGTGATGTGGTGGAGACGCAAACCTGTGAGTTTGTGGAATTGAGCGGCCAGTGAGGCTTCGTCAAGGTTAGGCTTTTCATCTGGTGCCAGCCTGATCATGACTTGGAACTGGTCGGAGTGTGGCAGCGGGCAGGCTCCGACAAACGTGCCACGTGTGCGTGGCCACATATGCCACCTATTGCGAGACAGTTTGTCGATCGAGCCGTCCACGATGAGTGTGCGGTCAGAGTCGGTAGTCTCTCCAATAAATCGGATACCTGCCCCTTTGCGAACGATGCTCGAACCTCCATCTGCTCCGACGAGATATCTGCTGCGCACCTTCTCCCCGGAAGAGAGAGTCACCGTCACTCCATCGGCATTCTGTTCGAATTGCTCCAACCCGTTGTTAAATTCAATGGTTAAGCCGAGACGTTTGAGCAGGCGATGTAAGATGGCATCCGTTCGGTGTTGCGCCAACAGGAGAATGTTTGGATACGGATCGCTCGGTGTTGGTTTATTTTGCTGCTGCATGCGCCAAGGCACAGTTAACGGTCCAATATGAAAACCCGCAAGCGGGTAAATACTTCCCTCTGACTGAGCCTCTTCCAGCACGCCGAAGTCTCCCAAAACCTCCTGGGTTCTTGGTTGAACTCCCTTGGCACGGGAGCCTTGAAAGGCGTGAGGGGATTTGTCAGCCAGTCGAACATGAAGGCCGCGTCGTAGCAGGTCGATTGCAAGAGCGGAGCCAGTTGGGCCAGCTCCAGCGATGAGTACGTCAATATCGTAATGTTGGGTCAGTTGAATCTCCTCCTGATCACCCATATCGCAATGGATGAGATATCATATTCGGTTTAATGTTTCTTGGAAACTTTTTAATTTCCTATGAAACAATCATAATTCAACCCCTTACTGCTGTCAATATTGTTTCCAAGAAACTTTAATTGTCGAACATACCCTGATATACTGGTGTTAAGCTAACAATCGTTGGAGGAAAATGGAATGATCAACCCATCGGAAAATCAAAATAGAGATCAATTAATCCAAGAAGTATTGGAAGCAGTGAAAGATATACAGATCAGATTCCAAGCAGAAGAAGATGAAGAAAAACAGTGGCTGATCCAAAATAGTCCTAATTCGGCTGTTGAAGAGCTAATCAAAGAAATGACGGTGACGATGCTGCATGTGCTGGATGCTATTGGTACACTCGAGCCAGTAAACGGCATAACCATTTCAAAGCAATTCGGTTTCTCCAAAGGGACAGTCTCCAAGATTACGAGAAGACTCGTGTCTCAAAACATCATCGTAACCGAGTCACTTCCGGATAACAAAAAAGAAGTTCTGTTCCGTACCACAACGCTTGGAAAAGAGATTTATCGTTTGCATCAGGGCCTGCATCATCAAATTGATCTTGGGGTTCATCATTTCTTGCAACGGTATACCGAAGATGAGTTACAGTTTCTCGTCAACACCCTCAAGAAGATGCTGCATACATCATGGATTCATTTGAAGACAGAGGAGGACGAGGCTATTGAATCCGCCCCAAGAGATGCACCTACAAGCAAGGTTTCAGAAGCTTATAAGGCTAATCACTCTTCTTCATTGACCGATGAAATGAACGAAATCATGTCTATGCTCAACAAGTTGGATTCCCGTAATTTGAAGAAAGCCAAAACGATTTTGAATGATGTTTTTTTTGCAGATTATGAGGACTAGCTAGCAGCAGCTTATTTCATATGGAATTGGCCTGAAGCCTGAAGGATTCTTCGAGCAAAATGTAGCTATAACAAAATACCGGATAAGGCTGATAAGCCTATCCGGTATTTTTTCGTATTTTGCACCATCTGACTCCATAGCTCATCCTTATTTCAACCTGGACAAGAAAAAATAACCATAAATTTGATTTTTGGGGTAATGTGCAGCTCCCTTTGTTCCGAATATTATAATAGATGGTCTTTTTTGGATGGAGGATATTGAAGGACAACAGGGGGCGGGAGTATGGTGCATAATCCGGAAACCATTCAGGAATGTATCGAAAAGGCACGACAGAGGCTCTACCAGATTGCAAACGCTCATAAAGAACTTTGGCATCCGGAGGTCATTCGTCAATCGATGGTTCTGGATGAACTCATTAATCAATATAACAATGCCATTCGCGGAAAATCATCCCGAAGTAAGTAACGGCGCGTTATAAACCTCGGGATGAAATGATGATGCGAATGCATTCAGGTTCAGTAAACGTACGACCCCTATTCTTTTACAGCCCCAAGCACAATTCCTTTGACAAAGAATCGCTGCAAGAATGGATACACGAGCAGGATTGGCAATGCCCCGATAAAGATCTGGGCTGCGTTAACCGTACGCTGCGACATGTTCTGAAGCTGCGTTGCATCAACATTCATATTGGAGAAATCCTGCTGCACGATAATGGTCTGCATTAACGTAGCGAGTGGATATTTGGCTGCGTCATTCATATAGATCAAGCCGTCGAACCAGGAATTCCACTGCCCCACCATGGTGAACAGGGAGATCGTAGCAATGGCCGGCATGGACACAGGCAGATAGATGCGGAACAATGTGGTGATATGGTTGGCACCATCGATGAACGCCGCTTCTTCGAGCTCTTTCGGCACGTTACGGAAGAAGTTCATCATGAGAATTAGGTTCCAGACCGCCACAGCGCCAGGTAAAATCAGAGCCCACAGGGTGTTGATCAGTCCCAGCTTTTGAATCAGGATATAGGACGGGATCAGTCCGCCGCTGAACAGCATCGTGAAGATGAAGAACCACGCGTACAGCGAACGTCCCTTGAAATTCAGACTTTCCTTGGATAAAGGATAGGCCGTCAGGATGACCAGCACCATACTGAGCAGTGTTCCGAACACAGTACGTTGCACCGAAATCCAGAGCGCGCTGAGAAAGTTGCTGTTACCAAACGTTTTGGTATAGGCGTCGACTGTAAAATCAATCGGCCAGAGCGTTACCAGATTGGCGGAAGCTGCCGCTTTACCGCTGAAGGAAACCGCCAGAATGTGGATAAGCGGCAGCACACACAGCAGCGAGACGGCCGCGATGAAGAACAGGTTGAAGCCGTTAAATATACGGTATCCGGTCGTTTTGTGATACACCTTAATTCCTCCTTAGAAAATGCGGTAGTTGGCGATTTTGTAAGCCATCCGGTAGGCCGTAATAACGAGGAACATGGCGACAAAGGATTTAAACAAACCAACCGCAGTCGCGAAGCTCATTTTGCCATTCAAAATACCCATCCGGTAAACAAACGTGTCAATAATATCGCCTTTATCATATACAAGTGGATTGTACAGGTTGAAGATCTGGTCAAATCCGGCATTAAGAATGTTCCCCAGTGATAGTGTTCCCACCACAATAATCATCGGCACGAGTGCAGGCAGCGTAATGTGCAAGGTCTGCTTAAGCCGTGTTGCCCCGTCAACTTCGGAAGCTTCATACAGAGCAGGGTTGATACCCGCGAGAGCTGCAAGAAAGACAATGGTACCAAATCCAAATTCCTTCCATACATCACTAATGACTACGGTTACACGGAACCAGTCGCCATCTCCCAGAAAGAAGATTGGTTCAATGCCAACAGCCGCCAGTACTTGGTTAATCAGTCCACCTTCGGGTGAAAGCATGTCTAGCAGGATGCCGCCCAGTACAACCCAAGACAGGAAGTGGGGCAGGTATACCAACGTCTGTGAGAACCTTTTGAACGTGGAGTTCCGTACTTCATTCAGTAAAATGGCAAACACAACTGGGGCCACGAGTCCGGCCACAATTTTCATGGCAGCAATCAGCACGGTGTTCCAGATGACCTGAACACTGTCCGGATATTCGAACATGAATCGGAAGTTATCCCATCCTACCCATTTGGAGCCGGTGAATCCCAGCCAAGGTTTGAAATCCTGAAAAGCAATAATAATGCCGCCCATAGGCACATAGGCGAACAGCAATGTGAGCAGTACCGAAGGCAGCAGCATCAGATGCAGCGGCCAGTTGCGTTTGAAATTCCAGCGGGTACGTTTGCGTGGATTGTGTGTTGCCTGCCGCACCGGCGTATTGGTCGTTAGTGGTTGTTCCATAGCCATCAGGTCCCTCCTTTATATCGTCCAGCCTCTGCATAATGAGGCCAGTCAGCCTCTGCAAATAGTGGAGCAACTGAATTATAGCAATGGAAACGGGCGGGCTATAGAACAACATTTCAAGGCGGATGTTGATTTATTAACTTGTTGAAAACGTATACCGAATAGCGGCTCATTTGAAATTCAGTATAGATATGTAAGGGGTTTCAATATAAAATAGGACTTCGATATGGTTCTTTACTTTAACCGGGACAGGGTGAAGCAATGAAATTTACAGTATTCTCAAAAACAGTTATGCTTCTGGTCTGCTTGCTGGTACCCATCTTGCTGCTCTATACTTACGCGAATCAGGCGAACGTGAACATGATCGTGGAGGAGAAGCAGCAGTCCAGCTTGAACCAGTTCAACTATTTTAGCTCTCAGGTGGATAAAAATATTGAACAGCTCTCGCTCTACGGGCTGACTTTACTACGTGATCCAAGCATTTTACACTATCGTTACATGACAGAAGCGACCAGCCAATATGAGAAAAACAGCATCTATCTCGATATTCTCGACAAATTGTCACTATACCAGTCCACCAGCCGTTGGAAGAACGATATTACCATTGTGCTGCCTCAGGCAGAGTTGGTGTTATCCACCATGTCGAGCCGGACGGTCTTTAATGACAAGATGTTGAAGTTTCCGCAGCCAGGCCGATGGCAGTTGAACAAAGGCAGCTTCACTTATTTCTTTACAGATAACTACGAGTGGAATGAAAAACCTGTGACCACGGATGTACGGACGGTGATGGAGATTAATTTTGACCCGATGAATATTGTTGCCATGCTGGATGATTTCAAAGAGGCACAGGGAGGAGATCCATTTCTACTCGTCCCGGGCAATGAGCCGCTGTTAAATCGCAGTGCGGACCCCGAGCTGGTGGAAGCCGTGATGAGGGACATGCCATTAACCGAACTGGATAGTGAAGGCAACCATCAGCTGGAGGTGGGGGGCAAGAAGTACTTGGTCAGTTATGTGCTCTCCAAACAGCTGAACGGAATCTATGTTAACCCGGTTGTGCTGGATGATTTGCTCACGCCGATGGACAAGAGCCGAAATATGTTTATAACCTCGATTTTGCTGCTGCTCGTGCTCAGTATTGGCGCTGCCTTGTTGTTATACCGAAAGGTACAGGTGCCGATACAACGTCTGATGAGAGGGCTGCAGCAGATTCGCAAAGGACAGCTGTCCACACGAATTCCGGTCGATCACTCCCGTGATGAATTTGCGTACCTGACGCAGAGCTTCAATCACATGGCCGAGCAGATTCAGGAGCTGATTGAAAAGGTATACGAGGAACGTATCCGTTCACGGGAAGCAACGTTGAAGCATCTGCAATCACAGATTAATCCTCATTTCCTGTACAATTGCCTGTTTTATATTAAAAATATGACGCAGCTCGGCAACCGCGAAGCGGTTATTGCCATGTCGCTCAGCCTGGGTGATTACTATCGCTACATCACACGTGATGAGAACGATATGACCACCGTGGAAGAGGAAATTAGGCTGCTGGACAATTATTTGTCCATCCAACAGATGCGCACCAACCGTTTGTCGTATGAGATCGCCGTACCGCAGGAACTGATGCAGCAGCACATTCCAAGGCTGCTGATCCAGCCTATCGTGGAGAATGCTGTCATTCACGGCATTGAACCGATGGAGGGCAGCGGTCACATTGTGGTTACAGGCATGGCAGTACAAGAACAAATCGATGGAAGGAACTTCACACGATACAGTCTGTTTGTCGATAACGACGGTGTTACTTTGACGGAGGAAGAGATCGCCGGTCTAGAACGGGAGATCAATGAACCGATGGGTGAAGAAATTGGCACGGGCACCTGGAATGTACACCAGCGGCTCATTACACGATATGGTCATTCTTCGGGGCTTCATTTTGGAGCGATCCCATATGGGGGTCTCAGTGTGGAAATACGATGGTTTGAGGAGGAATACCCTAATGATGAATCTAATGGTCGTGGATGATGAACATTCAGCGGTGGAATCGATTGCATCCTCCATACCGTGGAGGGAACATGGGATTGGACACGTATACAAGGCGTACTCGGTGAAAGAGGCATTACAGCAAATGACGGCACATCAGGTCCATATTATCATCACCGATATTCGTATGCCGGGCTTGTCCGGTCTGGATCTGGTAAGTCATATTCGGCAAAAGTGGGAGCGGACCAAATGTATCATTTTATCCGGACACGCGTCCTTTGATTATGCGAAGCAGGCACTCCGTCATGGAACAGTAAGTTACCTGCTGAAGCCCGTACGGGATGAGGAGCTGATCGAAGCGGTGCAGCAGGCCTCCGTCCAGATTCGGCTGGAGGGAGAGAAACAGTTGATGCATCAGCGCGCCATGTATTCGGTGAGGGAACATTTACCCGAGAAGCGGGCGGGATTAATGAAGGATGTACTGCTTGGACATAAATTTGCAGAGAGCGAACTTGTGGAGAAGCTGGAGCAATTGGAGATTGGATTCCGTCCCCAGGATAAAATGCAGCTGCTGCTCATCCGCTATGATGACCCACAGCCCACACACAAGGCATTCCGTCTGATGAAATACGCCATCTCCAACGTGGTGGAAGAAATTTTTGGCAGCAGCTATCATCTCTGCCATACGGATGATGCGTATGATGATCTCGTCTTCATGGCAAGTCCGAAACAGGCACAGTCTGAACCTGAACTGCTGATGGGGCGGCTCGGAGAACGGCTGCTTCACAGTGTGAAGCAGTATTTAAACGCCACCATTTCACTGTCAGTCAGCCGGATAGGCCGTTTTCCGGATCAGGTTCCACAATTATATCATCAGGCTGTAAGTGCCTTGCGCAAGCAGGCGGAAGCGGGCAAAGGACTGCATCTCAATGCGGCTGCCGGCTCCCATGGAGCAACATTGAAATCACTTTCGGCGCTCTATGAGCCACCCGGACTGACCGCACTGCTGGAAGCAGGACGGATGGAGGACGCGAGTAACAAGATTGATTCGATTTTCGCCGAGTTATCGGATAGTGTGTTCCCGGAGCATGTCTATGTTGCTTTTCACTATCTCGCAGCAGCCTTCTCGTACATGGCTCATCGGGAGGGCAGGCAGTTGTCCGATGTCCTCGGTGAGCAGTATCAGCAACTGTTGAAGGACGGCTACGGCGTGTCACTTCGGAGTCTGGAAGCCTGGACCCGTAGCGTGATGGAACAATGGGCTCGAAGCACAACGGACACAGGCCAGGAAAATGGATCGAACATGATCAGACAGGTCCAGCAATGGATTGACCACCATCTGGGCGAAGATCTTTCCTTGCAGGTTATAGCCGGGGAAGTGCATCTGCACCCGGTTTACTTGTCCAAAATGTATAAACAATCGACGGGTGAAGGCATCAGTGATTACATTATCCGTTCCCGAATGGAACGTGCTGTTCACTTGCTGAAGCACACGGCTATGAAGATTTATGAAGTCGGTCAGGAAGTGGGATATAACAATACCCCTTATTTCATTCAAGTCTTCCGCAAACATTATGGCCTGACCCCGCAGGATTTTCGGAACGGTTAACAAATCAATATGAACATTGAAATTGTGATATATGTTTGCTTCCCCGGCTGCACTATCCTTTTCATGTAAGGGCATTCAAAGTGATTGAGGAGGGGTTTCATGTATAGAAAAATGATGACTGCATTGCTTGCACTGACGATGGTTGCCGTAACGGCATGCAGTTCGGGGGCAAAGGAAGAACCATCCAAGGAAGCGGCTGCGCCACTTGCGCTGCAAGACGGTAAGTATGAACCTGCGGTTCAGATGAGCTATTTGCGAGCCTGGAATGATGATACAAAGTTCAAGAACGGAGAGACTGCACAGAACAACGTGCACACCAAATGGGCCAAAGAGCGTCTGGGCATCGACCTGACCACGCCTTGGGCTGTGTCCGTGACCAATGATGCTTTTTATACGAAGCTTCGTCTCTCCCTGTCGGCTAACGAGGAGATGCCGGATATCGTCTCCATCCGTGGGGACTACAATCTGGTGCGTGAGTTGATTGAGTCGGGTAAATTCGCCGATGCAGGTGAACTGTTCGACAAGTATGCATCCGACACATGGAAAGGGGCTGCTGAATCCGCACCGGAAGAGTGGTACCCGTACATGTATGAAGGCAAACGGTATGGTATTCCGATCTTTGACTATGCTTACAACGGCGACCCGGTTATGTTTATCCGTGAAGACTGGCTGAAGAAGCTGGGACTGGAAGAACCCAAAACGATCGATGAGCTCGTGACGGTGATGGATGCATTTACGAATCAGGACCCGGATGGTAACGGTAAAAAGGATACGTACGGTCTGACGGTCGGCATGAAAAATGCCCTCAATACCTGGATGACTGAATCCGGCTGGATCTTCGGCATGTACAACACGATGCCAGGACAGTGGAATCTGAATGCAGAAGGAACACTGGAATACGGCTCGGTTCAACCGGGTGTGAAAGAAGGACTTGCAACGATGAAAGACTGGTTGTCCAAAGGCTATCTGCCGAAGGAAGCCGGCGTATATGATGAGATCAAGGCAGCTGAACTGTTTACAGCAGGCAAAGCCGGAATCATTGTGGGACCACACTGGATGCCGAACTGGCCGATCGATGATGTGAAGAAAAATGTGGACGGCGCTACCTACAAAGCCATTGCCCTGCCAACCGGACCGACTGGCGAGAGCCATCACCACGGTTCAGGTGCCAGCAACGGGGTTGTGTTGATCAACAAGGATATGGCAAACCCAGAAATTTTCTTCACATATCAAAATTATTTGTTCGATAACTTCGCTAATCCAGAAGTGGGTGGGGAGTTCGAACATGGCTTTGCCCAAGGATATGACTTTGATATCGTAGATGGTAAAGTGCTTGGTGAAGCTGAAGTGAAAGATGGGGTATCCCCCCTCAAATACACAATTACGTATGACGGTGCACGGATTCCGAACCTGATGATGGATACGCTGGCGGAGCTTGCTACAGGCAAGGAGCCTGAGACGCCTTTTGAGAAAAACACGAAGATTGCCAACAAACCGGAAGTGTTTGCAGCGGCCCAAGTCGTGGTAGCTCATAAGGATGATGCAATCAAGAACAAATTCACGGGTGCACCGACGGATACGATGAAGATGAAAAAAGATGCACTCGACAAGTTGGAGAAAGATACGTTCAGCAAAATCATTTATGGTCAGATTGGCATCGATGAATTCGACGCGTTCGTAACGAAGTGGAAATCCATGGGTGGCGATCAAATCACAACGGAAGTCAATGAATGGTTCAAAACAGTCAATTAATACCGTGAATGGTTTACGAGATGAATCATACTAAAGTAATACAAGAAGGAAGAAGTATTTCGTAAATACACCGGATTTGGGCGGGAAATCGCCTGAATTCCGGTGTTTTTGTTTTGCGTGGGGAATGCATAGACATGTATGGAAGAGCTTATCCATTCATTTCTTGACGTACAACCGTGCGTAAGACTTATTGTTTCGCAGATGCGCGAGAGAGTAGAATAATAAGTATTATACGAACATCAATACGTATTTTTAGCATAGATGGTTTGAGCAATGATCTGATTAATGGGAAGGCGGTCGAAGCATGAGTACACGCTATGATCAGGCAATGGAAGAGATGATTGAGGTAATTGAACAATGGTTTGATGAACAGTTGAAGCGGGATGACCTGGAAAAGGCAGTGAAGCGAACAACGCTGCAAATGGGAATCTTTAATGATATTTTGCTGGATTACAGACCTGGACGGACTACGTTAGACAGTGTGGACCTTGGATTGGATGAAGGATTGAAATCAAAGAATGCAGGCCCATTTACCGAGGAACAGGTGCGGAATGAAATTCAGCCCAAGCTTGTAGAAGTGGTTCAAGGAAAATTAGACAAGCTGGCGGATACACCGTTGATCGACTATCGGTTTACCTTTCGCGGGAAATTCCCAACGACAGAAGGAAAGCTGCAAGTGACTATGCTCGAATATATCAACGAAGGGAAAAGGCAGCAGTTGCTTGAGCGCATTCATACATACGTAGACCAAAAGCTGCTGAATGGTACATATCCAACAAAGCCGTTGGAATCCTTTTTTTTGACGCGTCACCTGCTTGACCCGAAATTGTTCCCTGAACTGGACGTAGCGTGGACTATAGCGCAATATGATCGTATTCAGGAGTTAAATAAAGGACGTCAGGAAGCCCTGGCGGAGCATCGTGGTGATATTATTCGCGCAATAACGTCATGGGCAGAGCATTATTTTTTGCCACGCTACTTTGATGTACAGCCTTCTGCGTACAGCACCAATGTATATACACTTAAGCCAGGTGCTTCTTTGGAGGAGGACCAGCTTCAGAGTGAGCATGGGCATCATGTGGTACAGCCTATTGATCTGCTGCTGTATGCAGCCGTGATGATTCTTCGATATGAGCCTAGTTACAGTAAACCGAAAGGCCTCAACTTCCTGGAGCTGGCGAAACAGCTTGGCAGTAACCGAGCAGCGCGCATGATGACGGAAGGTAGCGGAACCTATGCTAAGGAAGATATCTATTTGAAAAATGAGCATGTGGAATGCACAGCCAACGATGTGTTCTCGATCATTACCATCATCATTCGCAAGGAAGAAGCAGCTGCCTACGAACAAGCCATTGCTTTTATCACCCGTTTGCTGAAGCAGGGTTTCCCCAAGAGTTACAAGATCAAGCTCAAATCCAGCGTGAAGCAGTATCTGCCTATTAAAGGTCTCGCGAAGTCGGATACCCATCGATTTTTCGCAAACCTACTTGAGTACCCGGAACTGCATCCGCTGCTTGAAGAATATGCACGTGCAGCAATCGAAGAGTTCGAATTTTATGCGGATACAGAGGGTGAAAAGAACTGTATGCCAGGCAGTTACGCAACCTTCGGACTTGGACTGGCAGATGAACGGTATTTCCCGTTGGTTGAATATTACATGGGAGAAGTGGATGATGAGCACCAGTTGGTACAGGATAAATTCACCGCTGCCTTTGCTGAGACACAAGGTGTAACGGCAAGCACGGTACCTGCATTAGTTGCCTGTTTGCTTCGTTCTACGGATTCTTTGAAGCTGAAGATTCAGCCAGAGTTGGAGAATGAGGATAAGCTTGAACTTTTGGTCCAATCGTTGCATGGGATGGAAACCTATGAAGTGGAGCGTGTGCTGTATCCGATTTGGGGGAAGGTAGAGAAGCTTGCAACGCTGGCACGCAAGGCGGATGGTAGACGGAAAGAGTTGCTGCTAGAGCTGTTAAAAGCTGCAGGGAAATAAGGATATATCCGTGAGGACTTTTCAAGGTTAATGTGATGTATGAGGATACAGGTAAAGGTGGGTGAGTATATGGGGCCATTGAATCGGGATGCATGGAAAGGCTTATCTGCTCAGGAAAAAGAGAAGCGGCTGCGTGATTTGGTCAATCATTTTCCCAAAGGTATGAAGTATGAGGGATTGGAGACATTTGAACGATTCGGTCAGCGAATCGAGACAGGTGTATTTTCGTATGATGAGCAGCGATTTGTGTTTGTGCCTGGTGATCGGGTGACACTTGGATGGGATCGTTGGCAGGATGGGATGAACGAGGAGACTTCCTCAGATTTTCTGGAGACGGTCAGTGAGTATGGTGTGGAGGATGTGGATTCTTTTTTAAGTAGCCAGATGTCTCCGGTTAGGGACGTGCACATTGCTCCCATGCTGGTGGAGTGCAGCAGCCATTCCCTTGGTTGGATTGAAGTGACGGAAGCTGAAGCGATGGCGCAGGAGAATGCCTATTTTGCAGAAGAATTGGAGAAGTTTAAGTTGTCCGATCTGAACCAGTATGAACTGCATCAAGAGTTCCGTCTGGTTCGTCAAAATGAGGCAGTACAGATATTTTGGTTCAATGAAGATTTGACGCTGGAGTACCTCATCGATGAAGAAGAAAAAGCAGGTTTTGGTTTGCTTACTGAAGATGAGTGGGAGTATCTGTACGGAGGGGGCTGCCGCACGTTATTTCCATGGGGAGACAGCTTCGACTACACGTTGAAATTGAAGCATTTTGGAAGCCTCGAAGAGGTGGAGGGAATTGTGGATGAATCGATAGAGCCGGACCCTTCCCTATTCGTCGAGAATGACCGTCCGTATGATTTGGAGCTGCCCAACTTTTTTGGTGTCCAGTTTGCTGGAGATCCCTATAATTATGAGCTTACGCTTGATGGATCTGGAAACATGATGCCCAAAGGTGGCGACGGTGGCGCGATGATCTGTGGTGGGATGGGACCGTTGGTCGGCTTCCTACCGGCTGCGGCCGTATACTATCGTGATGGTAATGCAGGTGAGTTGGACTGGGAGGATATGATCGATTACATGAACTATCGGAGAGTGATTCGTTTAACTGACTTGGCAAGGGAATTTTGAGTGTTAATAAATTAGTAAGGGTACAGCAGCATTTGCTGTGCCTCTATTCATTTTTTGGGTAAATATAATCAGGTTGATCATCCCAATATCAGGAGCGTGGGCGCATTGAGCACAGCTGCATATCCTTTTACAATAAAATGATAGACTTTTACATAACATGTTCAATCTTATATTAAGGAAAAGGGGAATGACTTTGCCTTCATATACATCGTTTGAATGTTCTGGCCGAGAGGCCTTGTTTCTGTTTCAACTGATGAATATTCCCGAAGCAGAACAGCTTCTCCGGGATCTCAATAATCCTTCCTTGGAGGGTGAGCAGGCGGAGGGTATGTATAAACAAGTTGTTAACCGTCTGGTTAAAGATAGTGTCATTGAAGTAGAGGATGGGCAAGTCACTATAGATCGGCAAGTACATAACCTGCTGATGGGGTGTAAGCTCAGTAGTGCAGTTATCCGGCTTGAACTGCATATCGTGGATGGTGAATCGTCCGTGACTTATGGTTTTTTATCAGGCATGCAAATTGTGGAATGGGTATGGATGCCCGCACGGGATCAGGCGGTACTGTCTTCTTTCAAAGAATTACAGGATCTGTTCCAACTCATGGGGAACCGGATTGAGTTGCCCAATACGGCAGAGGAAATGTTGCGCACAGCCATTCAGGCAGAAACGTTGCAGCAACTATTCGCGTTACCGATCGGATCAGACGTCGAGTCCACTCAATCGATTTTACAGCAGGACCATCACCTCAATGAGTCGTTGATCAACGAGTTATCCCATGCTTTCGTGACGATCTTAAGACAGGGGCAGTTTGATGTGTACACTCGCGGGACGGAGGGCAAGCCGCAAACCATTTATTTTCTGGGCAGTACCGGTGGCAATTGGTTATTCCTTGAAGGGAAAGATACAGATCTGACCGCATTCAAGGTGACCGAAGAAGAGGTGGTGCAGAGTCTATTTTTGCTAACGACACGTTCATTATCTATGTTGCCTCTGGTCTAAACCACGTGTAATCATCTACGCAAGTCGAAGGAGGAATTCCAATTGACCAAAATTATCATGAAAGCGGACTACCTGAACTCCCTCGCACAGCAGATTGAACAGGTTACCGCACAACTGCAGCAGGTGGATGGCGCTCTGCAACGTTCCATTCAGGGTGCAGTCTGGCAGTCGGGGAATCGTCAAACTATCATCGGTTTATACCAGACACACCAGCAACGGTTTCAGAACGCTGGACAGAATATGCAGCAACTGGCGGCATTTGTGAAAACCACCCGTGAGCGAATGGAACAGGAGGATCAATCAGGTGGTACATTTGGGCTGACCGGAATTAATCCAATCGCTCCATTTGACGGACCAGGAAGCACGGTAGGAACACTGACGGGAGCCGCGGCTGTTGCCCGGTTGGGATATCGCGTGAAAAATGGCTACATGGTCAAGCCGCAGCTGGACCGGAATACGCCGCGTATTTTGGTTCGTGAAAGTTACGATTCGGTCAAAGATAACAAGATTGTGAACGGAAGACCAAGAGACTACAAAATTCATTATGTCCGTGACATCGAAGCCAAACTTACTAATGGAACCGCTACCCCGCAGATCAAGGAAATAGCCTCTATGGTCAAGCCGGGTTATGCGGTCAAATCTGCATTAACGGACAAATTGGGATGGGCAAGTGTTGGCATTGATGTTTTCACTGATACCCAGGAGAACATTAGCCATAATGCGTCTAGTGACAAAGTTGCTGGCGATATCATCGGTAACGTTGTTGTCGGCGGGGCAACAACCGTTGGCGCGACACTTCTGACAGCGGCTATTCTGCCTGCAGCAGCACCTGTGTTGGCAGTAGGCGCAGTTGGTTTAGGCGTATCCGTAGGCCTGACTTATCTTGCGGAAGGGATAACCATGAATATGGATTTGGATGGCGATGGGAAGGATGATTCTGTGAAGGATGTCGTTAAGCATGGTGCAAAGAAAGCCTGGTCTACAGTAGCGGGGTGGTTTAAATAAATGGCAAGCAAAAAACGTAAAACTTCAACGACCAGCGCCTCGGTTTCTACGATGTATGAAGGAACGTCCTATCATCGGGATACATTCGAAAATTATCTGGCTGTATATGCGGTAGATGGCATTCGATTCAGTGCGGGTACGCTGGTGCTTTTCTTTCTTAATATATTCCTGTTAATTCCCGTGTTCAGTGCTCCGTTCCAATCCGCATACGCCTATATTCTCCTACCGTTGCTAGCGGTGATGAATGTGTGGGCCATCGCGTTGATTGTGGCACCACGAAGGTTGCAGGTGAATTATGTCCTGTTTCGGGGTGTGTTTGGGATCGTCTGTTCTTTGGGTTTTATGGTCATTGTGCAAAAGTTCGCATACGGCATGTTAGGCCTTACAACGCCGTGGTACGCCATTGGATCATTTGTTTTATATGGATTTGCATTATATCAGTATGCGAAGTTTCACTTGCGTAAACTGCAACAGTATCCTCAGCGGAAAAAAGGGGATAAGGGCGCTAGAATGCCAGTAGCTACGCTAACGATGTTAACGGGGGGTGGATATCTTCTGGCTAACATTTCACTGGCGTTTGTTACGCAGCAGACCGTAGCTGTCGTGCTCATCTGTGTCTATATTATGCTGGCTTTTGTTGTATTTCACTTTATTATGGATGTGCACCGATACTACTGGCTTCGCCAGGTGTTGAACAAGTCTGATGAGGTTCATGCCAATAATAAAAACATAAAATGATAAAGGAGGACAATCACTATGGAAAAAGAAACATCCACTTTATTGCCTACTGGCTCCGTCATCCTTTTAAAAGAAGGCACCAAAAAGCTGGTCATCTATGGACGCAAGCAAATGTTGATGACGGAACCACCACGTCAGTTCGATTATATTGGCTGTTTGTACCCGGAAGGGTATATCAATGCGGATTATACCTATGTATTTAATCATGAAGATATCGAAGAGATTATTTTCAGGGGTTATGCAGATGAGGAAGAAGAGGCGTTTGCTGTAAGTTTGAGTGAATCATAGAAAATGCAAAAAGCCATGGCCTTGAAGGAATGATAACTCATCTTCGGGTACATGGTTTTTTTAAAGCAATGTGATGTGGCATGTGCTTTTGCCTATCGGGACTGATCCGCTTCACGAAAACGGGTCGCCGTCTGCTGAAGACTATTGCTTGTTTCCTGCAAACCACGCAAATAATGGCTCACAGACGTCAGGCTATCATTCATTCGTTGTAGAAACTCACGCTGACGCTCACCTTCCCACTGACCCTCAGACTGATCCATCATCGTTTTGAGCTGCGTAAGGATAGCATGCCCGTTCTGCGAGGCCTTGTTAAATTCACCTGCAAGTTGCTGCAGTTGCTCCGGGGATAAATCGATCCGTTGGTTCATGAAGTACACTCCTTATCTTTTCTTCTGTTAGATGCAGTATACTTCATTATAACGCTATTCATTATGAAATGAATCCGGACGAAAGCAGTGTTTTCAGAATCATAGCAATCATCTTGTATAGGACAAAACACACATTGAATCTGTCCCTGACCACAGGAAGAACAGAATGATGTGTGTTTGTTAGTTTTATGATTTTCAGTGTGTTTCTATGATTCTAGCTGCGAAATTATTTCACTTTTTGTACAGATACAGCCATTTGCTCCAGCTGTGTATGAGTCAAAGCGTTATTTGTTGAGCTGAGGGTCACATAGCGATCATCCAGTTTGAATGTCAGCATGTCGGTTTGATCCGGTGTGTACCATTTGGCGGTAACTCCGTTGGGCAATTTAACATTTTTGCCATCATAGCTGAAGGAGTAGTCTTTAGGCGACACCGTGACATTCATGTGATTGAAGACAAAGTTTACACCATCGCCACCTGCAGCCACACTTTTGAATGAATCCCCGGCAATCATGTGTTGTGGTGCGTACGCAGTCTCAAATCCTTGGAATTTCGCAAAGGCTTTGCGGATGGCAGCTGATTGTTCTTGGGTATATTTCACATCAGCGAAGCCCGTAACGCCTTGATCATTGCCTTGAACCTTTTGCACAGATACAGCCACTTGCTGCAACTGAGCCTGAGACAGCTTATGGTCAGGTGAGCTTATTGTGACGTAACGATCATCCAGTTTGAACGTGAGCATACCCGTTTGATCCGGTGTGTACCACTTGGCTGTGACGCCATTGGACAGTTTGACATCTTTGCCATTGTAACCGTCCGAATAATCTCTTGGAGACACATCCACTTTCATATGATTAAATGTAAAGCTAACTCCATCGCCGCCAGCACCTACACTTTTGAACGTATCACCTGCAATCATCTGCTCAGGAGCGTATGCTGTCTCGAAGCCATCGAACTGTGCAAATGCCTTTTGAATGGCTTCTTTTTGCGCTGCGCTATAGGTTACATTGTTCAATGTGGAAGGATTGCTTATAGCTTCTCCGATGATCACCTGTCCTTTTTTACCGTCATACGATACAGGTACATGCAGCGCATCAGCAATGGCACGTACAGGCAGATAAGTTGAATTATTGTAAGTGATTGGAGCCAGTTTGTTGCCATTGCCATCCGTTGGTGAGTACGCCGCACCGTCTACATTGAAGCTGATCCCATGGTTGAGATATGCCGAGATTTTCTCCAGCTGAGTGCCTGCGAACACGCCCGTTGCTCCTGTTAATGTCATGCCCAGTACCATCATCGTTGCTGCGGATTTCTTCAAGTTTTTCTTCATGTGTATAACTCTCCTTTAAATTGTGTTTTTTATAATGGCTTGCTGTCCTTATGGCTTTATATTACCCGCGGAACATATCCAGAATAATTCTGAATTATCTCGAACTTGTAAACATGTGTAAGGATTTTTCATTTGGAATTTGTTGTTTAGAGGAGAGCATTCACATTATTGATGTTGGAGAAGCAAGGAGAGGGGATATTCATTTCGATCAGGCAGCCGCGCTGACTTCCTTCATTCCCACATCTGTTACAGAGAGAGAACTGTCAGAGATTGCAGCTGATTTTGAGCAGGGATATACACAGGAAGGTAATTCTTTCAGCAGGAAAAGTCTTTATGAACAAATGCATATGTGGGTGATACGTGGACTCTTGGCCATCCTAAGAGAGAAGGGAATGGTTCGCCACACCATCCCATATGTACAATGAAACCTTAAATTACTCGAAAAGTTCAGACATGTACTTTACTTTGCTGAGATTAAGGGCTCTTCAATTCACTAAATACAGGATGAAACCGCCTATACCGAGAACGATGGCACCAACGTATACATAAGTAAGTTTGCTCAGATTTTGCCTGGTCCTGCGATCATACTCGGGGTTGCTGGTCTGATTCGCTTTTGAATTCCCGATGATCATGGTAGCAATTCCACCGAACAGGGCAATGCCAATAATTAAAATATAGGGCAGCAATGTCATGCGATGAACCTCCTTCATTGAAATCAATCGTTCTGTTCATTGTACTTCAAGTTCACCTTGGATGTAAGCTTTTTATTGATAAATTAAGGAAAATAAAGTCCTTCTCTTACAGTATGTATGCGGTGCTAAATGGAGCGGATCACTATAATTTTAAAATTTTAAATTTGAGATAAACCTTGTTGTGACGCGTATTTGCGGCTTTCCTGAGCGGAGGCTGCAATTTTTTTTGCCCAGAGAGTGATCCAGATTGAAGAACCCTGCGTTATACCCTATGAAGACGACGACGAGGAAACAAAGGATAAACAAAACTAACCGAGGAGTGACACGTAATGAAAATGAAAATGAAGAAATTTATCGCACCGATGCTGAGCTTGACGTTATTAATGCCGGGAATCGCCGGGGCTGCTGCAGCACCACAGACACCAATGACTACAATGAAGGCAAGTGTCAATACACCTGCTGCTGACCTGAGAGCGAGCCTGGATCACCTGTTATCCGAACACTTTGCACTCGCAGTAACCGCAATGGCGAAGGCATATGACGGAGCAAAAGATGCAGACGCAGCTTACAAAGCACTCGACCAAAATGCATTGGACATGCAGCCGGCAATCGCTTCCCTTTACGGTGATGCAGGAGCCAAAGAATTCGAACGTATCTTCCGCGCTCATAACAAATATACAGATGATCTTGTGAAAGCAACTAAGATGGGTAACCAGGCTGGAATCAAACAGGCTCAGAATAATATCAACGGTTTTGTAGAAGAATTCTCTACATTCCTCAGCACCGCAACGGAAGGCAAATTGCCAAAAGAAGCAGCCAAAAATGCTTTGAAAGTACATGAAGATCTCGTGCAAAAAGTATTTGATGAATATGTAGCAGGTGACTACACCGATGCATACAAAGCTTACCGTAAAGGTTTCAAAGAAATGTTCGACGTGAGTAAAGCACTTTCCACAGCAATCACAACACAAATGCCTGAGAAATTCGAGAACAGCAAAGCGGATACACCAGCAGCTAATCTGAGATCTGCACTGAACCACTTGGCTTCCGAGCACTTCGCTCTGTCGGCTCTGCAAATGCAAGAGCAATACGATGGCCGCACAGCAGCATCCAATGCACTGGTTACAGCTGAAGCTGGAAACACAGCGGATTTCAAGGCAGCGATTGCTTCCATTTACGGTAATGACGGTGCCAATGCGTTCGAGAAAATTTGGGTAACCAACCACGTGAATGCACAAAGCGACTATGTAACAGCGGTTAAAAACAATGATGCAACAGCTCGTGCAGCTGTGGAGAAACGTATTGACGGATTTACAGCGGAGTTCGCGACGTTCCTGGATTCCGCTACAGCGGGTAACCTGCCAAAAGCTGCCGGACAACAAGCATTGACGACACATGAGAAGCAAGTACAACAAGTATTGGATCAATACGCTGCGGCTAACTACGAAGGTTCGTACACGACTAACCGTGAAGGATTCAAAGTTATGTTTGGTGTAGGTCAAGCCCTGGGTAATGCAATTGTGACTCAATTCAATGATAAATTCCAAGAGCAACCCACTACACCGACAATGCCCGAAACAAGTACAACAACTGTATGGATGCAGCTGAACAGCAAAACGCTGAAAATCAATGACAAAACAACCAACATGGACACCACGCCAATGCTTTGGAAAAACACAACCTATATTCCACTGCGCTTCCTGAGCGAAGGAATTGGTGCAACCGTGAAATGGGATAAAAAAGCACAACAAGTAACGGTAATGGCTGGCAATGATACATTGAAGTTCTGGGTGAACAACAACGTTATGGAAGTGAACGGCATGAAGAAAAATGTGGGTGCAACGGTCTTTGTTAACAAAGATGGACGTACACAAGTGCCACTGCGTTTCATCGCTGAGCTTCTTGGGTGGGATGTAAAATGGACTCAAAAAGACGGCTCCATCACATTAACTAAATCCATGTAATTACTATCTATAAAAGAAAAATGAAAAGAGCTGCCCCATACGGCAGCTTTTTTCATTTTCATTTTAGTGTGTATTCCTTATCTTATCTTATCTTATCTTACTTTGGGAATCAGCAATCCAATCTGTATTACATGGACGCAAAAAGGCCACATCAAAATATTCAAATATTTGGTATAATCAAGGCAGTCAGCAACCTCGACACGTGTTTTTGCTCACGGTACGGTGGTGGACTGTACATAATTGTATTCATTAGCCCGTTGGAGTCATGTATGTTGTATTATTATTCGGTATGATCAAACAAGAAAAGGGGGTTCAAGCGGATGGACACAGCTTCAAAGCCTGAGCGACGGGCAAAACATATTGATACCCGTCTGTTTATTGCCTGGGCCGTATCAGTCATTGCGACTGGAGGCAGCCTTTATTTTAGTGAGATTAAGGGATACATCCCCTGTGATCTGTGCTGGTTCCAACGGATCTTCATGTATCCGTTAACGATTCTACTCGGCATTGCCTACTTCAAGGATGACGTGGGCATTACCAAATATGTTCTTCCGCTTAGTTTCATCGGAGGTGGAATCTCGTTATACCATGTAACAATTCAGCGTATCTACTCGGCTACAGGAAGTTCAGTGGCATGCGGACAAATTCCGTGTTATACCGATTATTTGAACTGGTTTGGTTTTATCACCATTCCGTTACTTGCACTGATCGCATTTATCATCATTATTGTTATGCTGTGGGGAATTGGCAAAACACCAAAATCTTCTTCATAAGAAAGGACAGATCATTGATGAGCGGACAAGTCCGTTGGTTCATGCCCTTCATCATTCTGACCCTCCTGATTGCGGGATGTTCGGAACAGAAGCAGTCCCAGTCAGGTGAGATGCCGGAGATGATTAAGGTGAAGCTCATGGTCCCTGACAAGGCTTCCCTCCATAAGCCCGTGACCTTGCAGGTGAAGCTCACTCAGGGTGATGTCCCGGTAAGCAATGCGGATCAAGTTCAATTCCAGATCTGGGATGAGCTTGAGGATGCCCCAGCAGTCTCGCCTGAATTAGGAATGATGACTGAGGAGAAGCTGGAGGAACAAGGCGCTTTGAAGGCAAGCGAGGTTGAGAATGGTCTGTATGAGGTGCAGTATACTTTTGAGCAGCCAGGTACGTATGTGGTGCAGGCCCATGTGACACAAGGGGCTATGCACAGTATGCCCAGAGCGAAGATCCAGGCGAAGTAAAGCGAAGACGGGCGTGGGGATTGGTTCCGGGCTGGAAATACGTATATAATCATTAAGATATGAAGAATGTTGTAGGAAAAGAGGTTGTTATGGCAACAATTCATGATGTTGCACTCAAAGCAGGCGTTTCCGTAACTACCGTCTCGCGTGTATTAAACAATCGGGGTTACATCAGTCAGAAGACCCGGGATAAAGTGTATCAGACCATGAACGAACTGAATTATCGTCCCAATGAAATTGCCCGTTCTCTGCTGCGTAAGCAGTCCAATGTCATCGGCTTGATTATTCCTGATGTGTCACATCCGTTTTTTGGTGAACTGGCGAATTATATTGAGTTTCATGCATACCGGAACGGGTTAAAAATGATGCTGTGCAACTCACACATGGACCCTTCCAAAGAGCGAGAGTATGTGGAAATGCTCAAGGGTAACCGGGTCGACGGAATTATTATGGGAAGCCATACGCTCGAAGTGGATGAGTACATGAATCTGCATTCTCCCATTGTTACATTGGACCGGCAGATTGGTACCGACATCCCGTTCATCTCATCTGATAATTATCAGGGCGGGGTTATGGCAGCCGAATTACTGCTCTCCAAAGGCAGACGACACGTTGCGCATATCTGCGGCAATCTAGGGCTGCAAATGCTGTCCAATCGCAGAACGACAGGTTTCACGGACACACTGAAGGCACATGGAATCCAGCCGGTCATGATTCATGAAACCGACCTTAATGTGTTCAGTCAGCATCAGTACACTGAATTGGTCGGAAAACTGCTTGCTGAGCATCCCGAAGTGGATGGACTGTTCGTCACCAGTGATCTGATGGCCATTCATGCCTTGAAGCAGATCGTGCTTCAGGGTCGCAAAGTTCCCGAGGATATCGCAATTGTTGGTTATGACGACATCCAGGCGGCGGGTTATGCGATGCCAGGCATTACAACCATAAGGCAGCCAATGGAGGCCATGGCTGAGCTTGCAGTCGAATTGATCCGAAGTCAGATCGCTGAGGAAGAGATCGGGATGGAGCATATTTTACCAGTCACACTGGTGGAGAGGGAGACGACCTGAGCAAGGTCGTTTTTTTTGCATTCTTTGATTCGTCTAAAATATTGTAAAAATCAATAGGGAAGGAAACTTGTTTATTTTTATGTCAAACGATTGACATGTCAAACCTTTGACATTATAATCTGTTTTGTAAGCGTTTCCTTTTATATTAATGAACGGGGGCCATGACAGATGAAAAGAGAGCAGAAATGGATGAAATTATCGGTATTATCTTTAATTATGGTTGTGATGTTATCCGCATGTGGCGGTGCGAAGACAGAAACAGGCTCAGGATCATCCTCATCGGACGGTGAGGTCAAAATCACGCTTCTGAATTCCAAAGCGGAGATTAACAGTCAGTTGGAACAGGCAGCCAAGGATTTTCAGTCCGAGAATCCCGGTATTACGCTGGAGATTGTGCCTGTAGGCAACGGTCAATCCCCATTTGAGAAAGCCTCGGCGCTGTATGCATCGGGTAACCCGACAACGATGATGATGCTGGATACAGGGGATGTTGAGAAATTCAAGGATCGCGTTCTGGATCTCACTTCAGAGAAGTGGATGAAGGATGCTGTCGAGAACAGCACATCAGCTACCACATTTGATGGCAAAAACTATGCATTTCCTTTCTCCATTGAGGGATACGGTTTCATCTACAATCAGCAAGTGCTGGATCAGGCTGTAGGTGGCACATTTGATCCTCAATCCGTACAGACCACTGATCAGCTTGAGCAGCTGTTCCAAAAGATTGCAGCCACTGGAAAGTCACCTTTGATCGTCTCTCCGATGGATTGGTCGCTCGGTGCCCACTACCTTGGGCTTGCGTACGGTGGACAGTCCCCGGATCGCGCCAAGGTTGATCAATTCATTAGTGACCTCAAGGCAGGCAAGGTGGATTTGGCTTCCAACACCGTCTTCAATGGCCTGATGGATACGTTTGACCTGATGAAGACTTATAACATCGACAAAGCTTCCCCGTTATCCGGGACGTATGAGCGTGGACCCGAAGTGCTGGGCAAAGGGGAGGTTGGCATCTGGTTCCAGGGGAACTGGGCTTGGCCTCAAATTCACAGCTTTGATACAGCGGATGGAAAATATGGCTTCCTGCCGGTTCCTGTGAGCAACAATCCGGACGATTTTGGCAACACGCAAATTTCGGCAGCCGTATCCAAACGCATTCTGATCGACAAGGAAAAGAGCACACCTGCGCAGCAGGAAGCTGCCAAGAAATTTCTGGACTGGATTGTCTATGAGGCCAAAGGGCAGGATTTCCTGGTGAATCAGGCGACCATTATTCCGGCATTTAGCAATATCACTCTAGAACCGGCTGATCCGCTCGGCAAGTCGATTGGCGATTACATTAAGGCAGGTAAAATCGAGGAATCAATGAGCACACTTCCAGCCGACCATTGGTCCAAACTGGGTGCTTCCATGCAGAAATATTTGGCTGATGTTATTGATCGGGGCGGACTTGCCAAGGAAATTCAAGACTATTGGACCAAGGTAAAATAAATTCAACGTCAAAATAAACCAGAGTAGCTCAGGGCACAGGCGAGGAACATTTCTTACCTGCTGCCCTCCGGGCTTCTGTTGTTGCACACAGAGAATGGACGGTATGCCGGGAACAAGAGGTGGGGCGATGAGGATTTTCGAACTGCCATTCCCGTCTCCGGCTAACCGGCAGTCAATACAGTTGGACAGAGTGGAGGATGACAATGCTGACCGAAAAAGGATTATGGACCCGTCTGCGTACCCGACTGATTTTTACCGGACCGACGCTGTTTGCGTTCGCTACCGTCATGATTATTCCGTTTTTGTACGGCATCTATTTGACGTTTACGAACTGGGATGGCATTGCTGTGGAGCAAAGTCTTGTGGGTTGGGACAATTATGTCGGCGTGTTCAAGGACACCGTGTTCTGGACATCATTCGGGATGACGCTGGAATACGTATTTATTACGGTAGTACTAACCAATGCGGTTGCATTCCTGCTTGCCTACGCGGTAACACGGGGCATGAAGGCGCAGGGCTGGTTCCGAGCGGGCTTCTTCCTGCCTAATCTCGTCGGTGGAATTGTGCTCGGCTTTATATGGCAGTTTATTTTTAATCAGGTGCTGGTATTTGCCGGACAGAAAATGAACATCCCGTTGTTCGCAGCCTCATGGCTGTCAGACCCCGACAAAGCTTTCTGGGCCCTGATCGTCGTTACCGTATGGCAATATGCCGGGTATATGATGGTCATATATATTGCAGGGCTGATGAATGTGCCCAAGGATGTGATGGAAGCGGCCAGTATTGACGGGGCAAGCAACCGCAAGATGCTCGCACGGATTGTATTGCCGCTGATGGTGCCTTCGTTTATCGTGTGCGTGTTCCTGTCACTCCAGCGGGGCTTTATGGTCTATGATCTCAACGTCTCTCTAACCAGCGGCGGACCGTTCAAAAGCACGGAAATGGTGTCCATGCATGTATATGAACAGGCTTTTCTGGCTCGTGATTACGGGCTTGGCCAAGCAGAGGCGTTTGTCCTGTTTATCCTGGTGGCCACCATTACATTGCTCCAGGTGTATTTCAGCAAAAAACTGGAGGTGGAGGCATAATGGCTGGACAATCTCGTATTTTGGGCTGGGCTAAGCTGCTTTCATTAATGGTAGCGCTAGTATTGTTCATTTTTCCGTTTTTGCTGCTCATCACGAATTCGTTCAAGGCCAATCAAGCCATCACATCGGACCCTCTGGGTCTTCCAGCGTCCTTTCAATGGGATAATTACGTTAGCGCCTTTGATAAAATGGGATATATATCGGCATTCGGGAATTCGTTGCTGATTACAGTGGCAGGTGTACTTCTGATCGCCCTGCTCGCAGCGATGACGGCTCATTATTTTGTACGGCATAACAGCAAGCTGAACCAATATCTTTTTTTCCTGATGGTAGCGGCCATGATTATTCCTTTTCAAGCCATTATGATCCCATTGGTGAAGATATACGGTTCACTCGGTCTGCTGGATAACAAATGGTCGCTCATTTATATGTACATCGGCTTTGGCAGTCCACTGGCTGTATTCATCTATCATGGCTTTATCAAGAGCATCCCGCTGGAGTTGGAAGAAGCAGCATTAATGGACGGCTGCGGCAGAGTGCAGACCTTCTTTCGCATCGTATTGCCAGTGCTGCTGCCTACAAGCGTGACGATAGCCGTGCTAAACGTCCTGTGGATCTGGAATGATTTCTTGCTTCCTTCCCTGGTATTGACTTCTTCCGAGCAGCGTACGCTCCCGTTATCCACCTTTTATTTCTATGGGACCTATACGGTCGATTACGGCCCATTGATGGCTGGTCTCGTGCTGACCCTGCTGCCTGTGCTGGTGGTGTATCTGTTCGCGCAAAAGTATATCATTCAGGGTGTGATGCAAGGGTCCATTAAATAATCGGTTTGAGGCAAATTGCGGTAGAGAGACAGGAGTGATAGACATATGAATCAGGAACCGGACGTAAGACAGGAAACAAACATAAAAAAGCATTCAGACATAAACAAGGGTTCACAAATTAAAACGGATTTAGACCTCAAACAAAAGTCAAATTACGAACATGAGTCAGACGGCGCATTGCCAGATACACAGCCTCAGACGCAGGAAAGCTATACACTTGCCCGGGCGGATGTTTACATCCAGGAACACCGGAAACAGGTTAATCCGACCTATCGCATGGCGTATCATTTGATGCCTGAAGTAGGCTGGATGAACGATCCAAACGGTTTTGTATACTACAACGGAATGTACCACATGTTCTATCAGCATTATCCCTATGCCCCGGTATGGGGGCCCATGCACTGGGGTCATGCCGTCAGTCATGATCTGATCACGTGGTCGTATCTTCCGGTCGCGCTCGCACCGGATCAGAGCTACGACAGCGGAGGATGTTTCTCTGGCAGTGCGATCGTTCAGGATGGCAAGCTGCTGCTCATGTACACGGGACATGTCGTGACGGGACCGCACAAGGATAACGATTACCGACAGACGCAGAATATTGCTGCATCGGACAATGGGGTGGATTTTGTCAAAAGTGCCCTGAACCCGGTCATCCGTCTGGATCAGATTCCGGAACACACGAGTCCGAAGGACTTCCGTGATCCCAAGGTGTTTGAGCGCAATGGCGTCTACTATTGTGTACTGGGTTCCAATGATACGGAAGGCGGTGGCTTAATCCTTCTATATCGTTCGACCAATCTGCAGCAGTGGAGCTATGTTAATATACTCGCTCAAAGTGACGGCACACTCGGGGACAACTGGGAATGTCCGGATTTGTTTTCTCTCGGCGGCCGGGATATTCTGATCATGTCTCCGCAGCGAATGCCAGCCCAGATGGACAACTATCGCAATTTGCACTCCACCGTTTACATGATTGGCACACTGGATGAATCGCGGGGCATATTGGAATATGAGCAATATCATCCGCTGGATTACGGATTTGATTTTTATGCGCCACAGACAACGGATGATGAGCAGGGACGCCGTATTATGGTAGCGTGGATGGAGACATGGGAGACGGATATCCCAACCCAACAGGGTCACCACTGGGCAGGGGCGATGACGTTGCCGCGCGAGATTGTTCTGAAGGGGGAGCGATTGTTCTTCCTGCCAGTCCCAGAGCTGGAGCAATATCGTTCGGATGAGGTTGAACAACATGACATCCGCTTGAACGGCACACGGGACTTGGGGATGGAAGGAGATCGATACGAACTGTTTGCCGTCTTTGAAGCAGATCGGGCAGACCAATTCGGACTGAAGCTGCGTACAGGAGAAGGCGAAGAGACAGTCATCTCCTATCAAGTAGGGGAGCGCAGACTTTGTCTCAATCGGGATCATGCAGGAGCCGGGCCCGGGGGTGAACGTGCTGCTGAAGTGCAGCTGCATGACGGTAGACTGGAGCTGCGAATTTTTGTGGACGTCTCGTCGATTGAAGTATTTATTCAAGGTGGGGAGAAGGTCATGACAGCTCGTATTTATCCAGGGCCGGAATCCACCGGGATCACAGCGTTTTCCTCAGGAGAGTGTACCTTGACTGAAGTTCGCAAGTGGGATCTGAAGGTATAGCATTTTTCGAGCTCTGTAGAGATGCTTGCTTAAATTGTATTAGAAAGAACTGTTTAACGTGGATGTATTCGATCCAAAACAGTTCTTTTTGATTTAAACGAAATTTGTTTAAGATATTGTTTGATTTATCGAAATTCAGATCAAAATATACCTTGACCTTGAAGTATACTTCAAGGTTTATCCTTGTTGTATTACAACATGTTGGAGGTAAGATCAATGAGAATTTTGGAATGGATGTTGGTCATTGTGACGGTTATTAGCGCAGTAGTCATGTTAAGTTCACCCAAACGCCGGGCAGTGAAAGTAGGTACGTTGTCGGCACTGGCACTGGTTGTCCTATTGCATGGGGTAATCGATCATTTTCGTGTGCAGCTGCTGCCCACCTATATCGTAGTCCTTGTTTTACTGATTGTATTGGCTTTTCAACTGTGGAAGTCCGGACGCCGTATGCAGAACATACAAAAACCGAAACGTCGTTCGTGGTTTAAAACCATCTTGGCATCCATTCTGGTGCTAGCTCTCAGTGCAGGTTCAATGGTGCTCACGTCGCTTTTCCCTGCATTTACGATGCCTGAACCGACAGGTTCATTCGCCATAGGCACCTATTCGCAGCAGCTAACGGATGAATCCCGCGAAGAAACCAAGACGGCTGAAGCGGGCGACAAGCGGGAACTTATGATTAATGTCTGGTATCCTGTAGATCAGGAAACAGCCAAAGGATTACCGCTGGAGCATTATCCTGCCGAGTTGGGAGAGGCGATCAGTCTCGTATTTGGCATTCCACCAGTGGTGTTCAGTTACCTTGATACGATTCCCACGCATGTGGTTAAAGGCGCTGAAGTGTCTGACGCACAGAGCAAGTATCCAGTGTTGCTGTTCTCACCTGGCGTACGCTCAGCACGCTTTCAAAGTATGACCGCGATTGAGGAACTGGTAAGCCACGGCTACATTGTTGTTGGGATCGACCATCCGTATACTTCTGCTCAAGTGACATTCCCGGATGGACATGTTGCTTCGTATGAGCCGGATCCTGACTATCCAACGTCAGAGGAATTATATCAACATAATATTGAAGGTGTTGGCATTCGTGCAGCTGACGCAAGCTTTGTACTGGATACGCTCACCCGGTGGAATTCACATGATCCGAATCAATTGCTCGCAGGCAAGCTTGATCTGGATCATGTCGGTATCTTTGGTCACTCCTACGGAGGCGCGACAACAGCGGAAGCGCTGGCACAGGATAGCCGTTTCAAAGCAGGACTCAGTTTGGAAGGCGGATTCTGGGGGACCGTATCCACGACAGCCTTGAAACAGCCGTTTATGTATATCATGTCAGGTGAAACAGCCAAAAGTATGGACCCGAACGCCACGGAGAAGGATAAAGTATTCTATCCCGAGTTTGAACCGGATTTGGACCGGGTGATGACAAGCAGTCTCAACGACACGTATTATCTGACCGTGGATGGCTTCTTCCATCAGAGTTTTACCGATATTTCCTTAATCTCACCCAAGATGTTTGCCAAGGGTATAACACCAGAGCATAATGTGGACATTACCAGATCATATACATTGGCATTCTTTGACCGTTATTTGAAGGGAGAAGAGCAGCAGCCTTTGCTGGAAGGGCCGTCAGACCGTTTTCCCGAGGCCACTTATGACACCAAGTATACCAAGCTGCGGAGCAATCAAGCAGAATAACGCGGAGATGGATGGAGGAGTAGCATGAAAACCATGACAAGAGGAGAGTTAGCCAAACGTACAGGGGTGAGCATGGCAACGCTCCGGTATTACGAGGACAGTGGAATTCTGCCTGTTCCTCGTCGTTCGTCTAACGGATACCGTGTGTATACCGAGGACTATCTCGTTAAGGTCAAATTCATTAAGGATGCTCAATCGCTGGGATATTCCTTAAAGGAAATACAGGCTACATTGCAACTGCTCAGTCAGGAGGACATGGAAAGTGAAGCGCTAAAAACACTTGTACGTGACCGAATTGAAGAGATTCAGCTGCATATTGATAACTTGCAGCGGATGCAGACTCTTCTTGCCGGGTTGCTCCTGACGCCAGAGAACGATATTCACAATTACATTGAATCTTTCCGAATCAACAATCAAGATGGCAATTGATAAGATAACCCTTTAACCAATAAACACCTTCCAAGATCATCCCTGACGCGTTTGGCGTGAGAGATATCTTTGAAGGTGTCTTTTATGTTTCCGCCTGTTCATAACGATTCAAAGCAATTCATAGCAATCCTGCTTCGCGCAGGAAATAGTTCACAATTTCCGTCTGATACTTGATCCGGTCTGATCGGTTCAGACTCCAGCAAGTCTCTACGGTAACCGAGCGGGCTTGAAGCAGGCGGGCTGCGGCTGTTCGTGCTGAACCGGGTAACTCATGCTGCTTCAGATTGAAGTGCCTGTCACGAATGGGAATCGAACGGTTCATTCGCCCTATAATTCGTTTGCATACCGGTACAGCCTTGCTGCCTGGATTGGTAATCAAGGTTTGCCCCAGTACCTGTGAGCTGCGTTGGGATAATCCGTTGGCTTCATGGAGGTCCAGCCACCAGGCAGGTCCATATTGACGGGCAAGCCGAAAGACAGCGGAAGCAAGCGGATGTTTGGCTTTATCAGAAATATGCCGCGGGAACGTGCGGTTTAAATCGGGTTTTCCTCGGTTTTTGTTTCGGTGAGCCTTCTGATTCACTCGTGGAATAATAATGAGGAGTCCGCGAACCACATGTCGCCGCCCTGCCATGCAGTCATTAGCTAGCTTCTGCGCAGCGGCCATGCTAGCGGTTTCATTTCCGTGAACGCCCGATGTAATCATGATGACGGGTCCTGGCTTCGTGCCTCGAACGAGGTAATAGGGAGTGGCGTGTGCACTGGATGCAGCAAGTGTGTGTTTGGTAACAAGCATGACACTTCACCTCCGCTATTACAGTACGTCATGTCCTTCCCGCATGTAACGGCATTTGAACAGGCCCTCATCCAGTTCTGAATAAAATAGGCCAGTCAGTCTGTCAGTACACTCGATGAATAATATCCTCGAAATCCGGTTCTTTCATCTCGACATCCTCAATCTCGCCCCATTGTTCGAGCTGCTTCAGAATGTCCATCGTGCTCCACTCTTTTCGATTTACCTCCACAGTGACGATCTGACTCTCTGCCCCTGTGATCTGAATGGCGGATGATATAGCATCCGGGATGTGATACGAACCGCGATACGTAACGCGAATAAGTGTTGGCAGACCGATGGTGTCGCGCAGAGAGGGGATGGAGCCGTCATACGTAAGTTGACCATGATTGATCACCATCACCCGACTGCATAGCTGCTCTATATCGTCCATGTCATGGGTGGTCAGCAAAATCGTTTTGCCAAACTCTTCATTTAATGTACGAAGAAATTGACGAATGTTCCGCTTCGCATTCACATCCAGTCCAATCGTAGGCTCGTCGAGAAAAAGCAATTCCGGGTCATGCAGCATGGAAGCTGCCAGATCAGCACGCATCCGCTGACCAAGCGAGAGCTTACGGACAGGCGTAGCCCAGAATGATTCCAGATCCAGCAGCTCGGCGAACTGGGCTAATCGTTTCGTTTTGTCCTCGGCACGAACTCCGTACATCTCGGCCAAAATATCATACGAATCCTTCACGGGCAGATCCCACCAGAGCTGGCTGCGCTGTCCAAACACGACACCGAGGCGTCCAACTGTGCGCCGTCTTTCCTGGTGTGGATTCATACCACCGAGCAATACCTCACCTGAGGTCGGATGAAGGATACCCGTCAGCATTTTGATCGTGGTGGATTTGCCAGCCCCATTGGGGCCGATATATCCAACAAATTCTCCTTTGCCAATATCAAAGCTAATGTCTCGAACCGCTTCCTTGGACAGATACTCACGTGAAAACAAGGTACGAAGCCCGGAGAACCGGCCCTCACGTACCACAGGGGTTTTGAACTCCTTTTGCAGATGCCGCGCTGTAATCATAGTCATGTCGATATTCTCCTCCTTAGCTACCTGTACTTTGATATTTGGTTAACCCGAATTTCCAGAAACGCAGACTTGCGGCCAGACTCAGGACGGCCACAACGACAATGGCACCAAGAACCCATGCACCTAATTCGCCGCGAAGCAGATAGAGTGACGGAACATAGTTAACGAAACCCACCGGGATTACGGTCAGCAGAATGCCAGACATCCATTTGGGATACAACGTCAGCGGATATTGGGCAGCTGTTCGCGCCGCATCCTCGGTGATGGTCTGCAGTTCCTCAATACGTGTGGTCCAGAATCCAAGCGTTGCCGTGGCAAGCCCGATTGAAAATAGAATAATGGCTCCGGTCAGGATAACGAGCAGAGAGAAGGGGATGACAGTCCAGCCGATCTGTCCGCTATGCATCATGCCTGCCAGAGACCAACAGAGAATAAACCCGCCTTGCAAAACTTCACCAGCCATGATGCGGAAATTTTGTGGCAGTAAGGCCAGCAATACGGGCATCGGACGGGTTAACAGTTGATCGAGTTCGCCGCCGACCAGATATTTTTCGAGATGATGCACTTCGTTGCCAAACGATCGATATAGTGTCTTGGATAGGGTCATGATCGCGAAGAGGTAACCGATTTCATGAAGGGACCAGCCTTGAATGGCTCCGAATTTGTGCAGCACCAGAGCAACCATCAGAAACTCGGAAATTTGAATCAATGCGGCCAGAACGGAGGCCATGACGAAATTGAACTTGTATTGCATCCGACTGCGGATGCTTGTTCGAATGAGCATTTTATATAAAGTGAACCAGGAAGTTGTTTTCATCCGCCCTGCACCTCCACTTTACGGCGCAGTACCTGGGTGATCGCCAGACAGACGAATGTCATGAGGACGCACCAAATCAAGGTTCCCCATAATAAGGAGCCATTTTCATAACCCAGATAGATTCGGGTCGGAACATAGAGCAGGAAAGGATAGGGAGATAGCCAGGCGATTCGTTCCAACCAGTCTGGCAGCCATTCCAGCGGAATGAAGAAACCAGCGAGCAGATTCATCATGGCGTGATTGCCCCAATGCAGCCAGGAGGACTCCGTCGTCCACATCGCGGTGGCGCCAATAATGTAATTCATACAGATGGATAAATAGGATGCGCCGGCAAGACCAATTGCGGCAAATAACAGGGTTGAAGCTTCTGAGGGCCATTGCAGAGAAAATACGATGGAGAAGAGCAGGTAAATCGGAATGCTTTTGTACACGAACTGGTAGGCAATCTGCCCCCATTCACGTGCCATCAGGTGGGTGAACAGATGAACCGGCCTCATGAGATCAAGCGCGATCTGCCCTGTCCTGACCGTAAGTGGAATACCAAGTCCATTGGTGAGAAAACCCGAGATCCAGAGCGAGGATTGCGTAAACGCAATGTAACTGATCATCCCCTGTGTCCCGTATTCTCCGAGAGAGTGATCGGCCCCGATGCCAATCCAGAGACAGGCATACATGTAACCGAACATGGCGCTTGCCAGGTTATGTACCATGTGGGCCCCGCGGTATTGCAGGTTCCGGGAGTAGGCTTTGGAAGCCAGAGTGAAATAAAGCATGTGACACCTCCGATAAGTTGGTTGAACGGCGTTTCCGTTCACTTCAGTCAAGGCGAAAAAGAGAGAAGGACAACAGCATACCAATATATTCCTTCACAGGCAAGACATTTTTTTGGCATATACCGGAAGAAATGAGGCTGTTCAACAATGCGCCACAAGACAGCGGTTTGTCCGTTCCTTTATAATTGGGGAGCAAGAACGCAAACGTTTACAATATAAACTATTCAAATTTTAAATAATCCGCCGGGCATGTGCCTGACGATTGAGGATACAGCTTCAACAATCCGGCAAGAGAGAAGGTTGGAATGAGGAAAATTGCATGGGTCACGGACAGTACGAGCACACTCGATCCGCTATTTGCTGAGCAGAATCATGTGTACATTGTACCTCTGCGCATCGTTTTTGGAGAGGAATGTTATCGGGAGACAGAAGACATCTCGTCGGAATTGTTCTATGAGAAACTTGAGGGGTCTTCACGTGCAAGCAGTTCACAGCCGCCGATTGGTGAATTTATTGAACTGTATGAGTCGTTGAAAGGCCAGTACGATGAGATCATTACCATTCATTGCTCCACTGCGCTTAGCGGTACGCTGCACACATCAATGCAGGCTGCAGAGATCGCAGGGGTGACGGTTACCGCCATTGATTCCAGAGCAGGCGCGTATCCGCTGCGGGAGATGATTTTGCAAGGACTGGAATGGCAGAAGCAAGGCCATACAGCCGCCGCCGAAATCAAACTTCACATCGAACAGATAATTGATAACATGTCCTTTTACCTCATCCCGGCCAGTCTTCAGCATTTGCACCGCAGTGGGCGGGTGTCGGGGACCCAGCTTATTCTTAGCCAATTGTTGAAAATTCATCTGCTGCTTCGATTCGAAGAGGGCAAAGTGGTTGTGAATGAGAAAATTCGTACGTTTAAACGGGCCAAACAGCGCATGCTGGATGTGCTCAAGGTGGATATGGGGAAAGTGAAGCATGTATGCATCATGCATGCGAACAATCAGGAAGAAGCCGTTACGATCAAACAGCAGATTGCAGATCTGCTTCCCCGCTTGAAGACGGAAATTATGCCTTTTATCCCTGTGGTAGGCATTCATGCAGGGGCGGGAACGATTGGGCTGTGCTGGATACGAAGCGAGACGGTATAAGGTTGTACATGAGACCTGGCAGGAGGTTCACTTTGAAACATGAAGTGGCGATCCTGCCGGGTTTTTCGTATTTCATTGCCAATTGATGCAAACTGTGAGGTAATAAAGGAAACGTTCAAGTTGGAGGGAATATCGTGTCAGGTTATCGCTTGCTGCTTGTTGAAGATGATCGCTCTATTAGTGAAATGGTAGGGCCTTATTTGGAAAAAGAGGGCTATGACGTCTCTTATGCATATGACGGATTAGAGGCGGAACGTCAATTCAGCCAATCACCGTCAGGTTATGACTTGGTCATTCTCGATCTGATGCTGCCACATAAAAATGGGATGGAAGTGCTCCAGACCATCCGTGCCACCAGTCTGGTGCCAGTGCTCATCCTGTCTGCGAAGGACGGAGAGGTGGACAAAGCCCTCGGCCTTGGCTTCGGCGCGGATGATTACTTGAGCAAACCCTTCTCGTTGATCGAGCTGACCGCTCGGATCAAGGCGGCTATTCGTCGTGCCAACTATACCGCACAGCCTGCAGCTTCAACTACTCCGAAGGCACAGCGCATTCACATTGGCGGACTTGTGGTCGATATGGATACGTATGAGGTGGAGCGTGATGGCATATCTGTAAAGCTTACTTCCAAGGAATTTGGCATTCTCAAAATGTTTGTCACCCACCCTGGCAAAGTATTTACCAAGGCTCAAATCTACGCTTCTGTCTGGAATGATCACTATTACGGCGACGAAAATATCATTAATGTTCATATGCGCCGTCTGCGCGAGAAGCTGGAAGTTGACCCGTCCAATCCCCGGTATATCAAAACATTGTGGGGCATCGGTTATAAGCTGGAGGTGGACCCGGCATGACGTTGATCTTGGCCTGTTCTACCGGGATCTTGGCTCTCGTCGTCATTTTGTTGAGCGTAAGGCTGCATAAACGCAGTACCCATCTAACCTACATACATGAGAAATTGACCGCGATTATAGATAAAGGTACGTTTGAGCGGCTGCTTGTCTTCAACAGTGACCCCCAAATCAGCCAGCTCCTTAAGGACATGAATCAGTTACTGGATCATGCACATCGGGCTAAGGCGGGTTATGCCAATCAGGAGAAGGAGATGCGCAACATGCTCTCCAATATCTCACATGATCTGAAGACGCCGCTTACGGTTGTGCTTGGTTATAGTGAAACGCTGCTGCACAGCACTTCCCTAACCGATCAGGAACGCGTGATCATGACCGGCAAAATCCAGGATAAGGCGCAGGAGGTGTTGCGTCTGATTCATTCCTTCTTTGATCTGGCGAAGCTGGAGTCCGGGGATAACGAGCTTGTACTGACCAGGGTCAATGTAAGCGAATTGTGTCGCTTGAAGATGATTTCTTTTTATGACATGTTAACGAATCTGGGGCTGCAAGTGGAGCTGTCCATTCCTGAAAGTGATGTCTTCGTGAAAGGCAATGAGGAAGCGCTGGACCGTGTGCTGGATAATCTGATTACTAATGCTATGAAATATGGAGCGGATGGTAAGGTACTTGGCCTTTCACTCGACTATTCAATAGGCGAACAAGTGACTCTTAGCATCTGGGATCGGGGCAAGGGCATTCCTGAACAGGAGCACAGCCGTGTATTTGAACGTATGTATACCTTGGAGGATTCTCGTAATCGTCTCTATCAGGGCAGCGGTCTGGGTCTGACCATTACGAAGCGGCTGGTGGAGCGGATGGGCGGAAGTATTGAGCTGCATAGTGTACCTTTTGTACGAACTGTATTTTCAGTTTCTTTAAAACCTTGTTAGGCGCATTTTGCAACTTTCCCGTTAAGCTTAAGGTTTTTGTAAGATTTGATTAATAAAAAAGAAGACTTTTCTCTTTACAATACAGATATAAGAACCCGTCAGGGACGAACGTAAAGGAGAATATCAACATGACCTATATTGCGCGGACGATAGGTGTGACCAAGACGTATGCAGGGACAGAGGTTGTATCAAACGTCAATATGAGTATCAAGCAAGGAGAGATTTACGGGTTTCTTGGTCCGAATGGAGCGGGGAAAACGACCATGATGAAAATGCTGACCAACCTGGTCAAACCGACCGTAGGCGAGATTGAATTGTTCGGTGAAAAGCTCACCCCTACTTCTTATGAATTGCTGAAACGAATGGGCAGCATCATTGAATATCCTTTCTTCTACGATAAGTTGTCCGCCAGGGAAAATCTGGAGCTTCATTGTGAATACATGGGATTCTATAACAAAAAGATCATTGATAACATGATGGAGAATGTAGGTCTCAAGGACACAGGCAAGAAGCCAGTTCGCGACTTTTCGCTGGGGATGAAACAGCGTTTAGGCATTGCTCGTGCGCTTATCACAACACCGGAACTGCTTATTCTGGATGAACCGATCAACGGACTCGATCCCTTAGGCATCAAGGAGATGCGTGATTTGTTCAAACGTCTCAGTTCCGAATATCGGATTACCTTGCTAATCTCCAGCCATATCCTTGGGGAAATTGAACAGGTAGCGGACACCGTTGGGGTCATTCGAAATGGGCGTCTGGTTGAAGAAATATCCATGGAGAGCATTCGCGGGAGCCACAGCGAGTATATTGAGCTGCAAACGATGGATTCGCGTAAAGCGACCTATGTAATGGAACATCAGCTGGGGTTGAAAAATTATAAATTGATCGATGACCATACCGTACGCATCTATGATCCAGGCATTGCTCCATCGGAATTGACAGGCAAGCTGATCGGGCATGGCGTTGAGATTGAATCCATTTTCAAACGGGCACATTCATTGGAAGAACACTTCATGAACCTAATGAAAGGGGATGGGGACGTTGCTTAAACTGATCCAGCTGGAACTGCGCAAATATCGGTTTGCCCGAAATTTCAGAGCGGTAGGAATTGCCAATCTCGTCCTCATCCTGTTTCTCATCATGATTGGATTCACCGATCAGGGGGCAGAAGATTACGCTTTTGCAAATTACGATGTTTCCTTCATGTTAGTAGATACGTTTGCCAGAGCCGTATTCATTATTTTTGGTGGTGCGCTGATAGGGAAACTGATTATCAGTGAGTATCGAAATAAAACAATGAACGTCATGTTTACCTATCCGATCAAGCGCCATAAAATCATTGCAGCCAAACTGATCATCATCTTTGTTTTTACTTTCATGATGATTTTGTTTACCGATGTGCTGATGGGGGCATTGTTAGTTGTGGCAAACCACTTCTATGACTTCATTCCCGACACATTGACGATGCGTGAAGCATTGGTACTGTTGCTGAAGTACACCATTAGTTCCTTGTCCGCTGCGGGCATGGCCCTGATCCCTCTATTCTTTGGGATGCGCAAACATTCGGTCACGGCTACACTGGTATCATCCATTCTGCTTGTTTCTGTAGTATGTTCAGGATTCAACGGGCCAATGTTCTCCATCAATACACTTATTGTGCTTCCGCTGACCCTGGGGGCAATTGGACTGTGGATAGCTTCGCTGTCCATGATTCGTCTGGAGACAAAAGACGTGAACTGATTCCTTTGGAATCCATACTCCGTATGGCTTCACATGGCATTGACATCTGCTCTTACAAGGGATAGGATAATGTCAACTGAAGGACGAAGGAGAATGCAACTACCATGACGATTCCAAAAACATTAACAATCGCTGGTTCGGATACGAGCGGCGGTGCCGGGATTCAAGCAGATTTGAAAACTTTTCAGGAGCTTGGTGTGTATGGCATGACTGTGCTGACCACTGTTGTGGCTATGGAGCCTGACACGTGGGATCACCAGGTCTTTCCTGTGGAATTAAATGTAGTCGAGGCTCAACTGCGCACCGTTCTGGATGGCATCGGTTTTGATGCAATGAAGACGGGGATGCTGGGTTCTGTAGACATCATTGAATTGGTTGCGAAGCACATCCGCCGGAGCGGGCTGCCACAGATCGTTATCGATCCGGTAATGGTCTGCAAAGGTACGGACGAAGTGCTGCAACCTGAAAATACAGAAGCAATGATTGAATTCCTGTTGCCGGGTGCTGATCTGGTTACCCCGAACCTGTTTGAAGCTTCGCAGCTCGCGAAAAGCGGACTGATCCGCTCCAAGGAGCAGATGGAAGCTGCAGCAGCTGTCATTCACGATCATGGGGCGAAACATGTCCTGATCAAGGACAGAGGCGTGATTAACCCGGGCAAAGCGATGGATCTTCTCTATGACGGAACGAACTACGAATGGTTTGAAGCCGATGTTGTTGGCTCCGGATATACACACGGTGCAGGCTGCACCACATCTGCGGCAATTACCGCAGGTTTGGCGCGCGGTCTTACCGTGAAAGAGGCTGTTCGTGAAGGTAAAGCCTTCGTGACCAAAGCGATTGCTGGCGGATTCCCGCTCAACCGCTTTGTTGGCCCGACGTTGCATGTAGCACACCGACTGGAGAACCAACGCTGAGCGGTGCGCACATGTAGTGTGTAATCGCGGAGATATAACGTGGTCTCAGCCGAAAGTAGCTGTCAATGAGCAGGGGATTGCTCGTTGGCGGCTTCTTTTTTGTGCGAAAATGTATGGAATTTAGTAACTTCTGGTATATATTAATCGTATATAAGATGGAGTTCATTCCAGAACATGGCTGGACACACGGACGACACACGGAATCGTTATGTTAACAACAGAAAGCTAAAAGGAGAGTCGGCCATGGTCAGAACAGTGCTTCTGGTGGAAGACGAAAGCCGCATTCGTGAGATTGTGGCCGATTATTTCATAAAAGAACAATGGAACGTCATTGAAGCAGAACATGGGGTGGAGGCACTGGAATTGCTGGAACTGCATGAAGTGGATCTGGTCATTCTGGATGTGCTGATGCCGGAAATGGACGGATGGACCCTCTGTGGGCATATTCGTTCCCAGTCGACCGTACCTATTATAATGCTGACTGCGCGATCGGAAGATGATGACAAGATCCATGGCTTTCAGCTCGGCGTGGATGATTATGTAACGAAGCCATTCAGTCCTCGTGTGCTAGTGGCACGTGCAGAGACATTAATGAAGCGGGTGGAGGGTGCCGTTAGCAAGGAGCAGACCGTGATTCGGTTTGGAGGCGCAACACTCGATCCCTGGGCGCGGCGGCTTGAGAAGGATGGAGTCGAAGTGGAGCTTGCTCCCAAAGAATACGACCTGCTGCTGTATCTAACTCGCAATCAGGGAATTGTGCTGTCCCGCGATGCCATTCTTAACCGGGTGTGGGGATACGACTTTGAGGGCGACTCGCGTGTGGTCGATACCCATATCAAAAAGCTTCGCAGCAAGCTTGGAGATGAAGCCAAGTGTATCCGAACCGTTATCGGTACGGGTTATCGATTCGAGGCCGAGACATGAGACGTAACGGTGTAACGATGAAACTGTTTCTGGTCATGGCTGGATTTCTGCTTCTTCTATATGGAACAACCGTGATTGCCCAACTGGTCTGGTTCCCTGACTTTTACCAGCATCAGAAGATCAGCAGCATTAAGAAGAAATTAACGAAGTTTGAACAACAATACTCCGCTGGACATTGGAATGATGTGCAGTTGGCCAAGGAAACCGGGAAGTTCATGCGGCAGAATCAGTCGCATCTGGTTATCCTGACGAATACAGGCAAGCTGGTTAATGATCCATTTCACATTGTTCTTCTGCAAGAGGATGGCAAGCAGGTAAATATATCGCTTTCGTTGTTTATCAACAGCGAGAACGCAGGATGGCTTGCTTCACACTTGAAGTATGGTCAGCAATTGACCGTTACAGGCTCGGCAAGTGGCATGAATGATCCTATGGTCTATCCGCTCAAGATAAAGGATCAGAGCTCTGTGGTCAGCGGAACAGAAGATTTTCAGGAGTTAACGGAGCCGGTAGAAGAATGGTCAGGTACATTGCAGGACGTTGTTCTTCCCAACCTGGGAACATGGAGCCAGAGACAGGGTTTGCTTGTGCAGGCCTTGGATAGCCGCTTCCCACTATCTACGGAAGACCAGCTCCGTCTCGCCAACGGAAAAATGATTAATGAGGAATGGACCGACAGCTGGAGTGGTGTACGAAATGTGCTTACCATTGCTCCGGTGCACAGCGCTGGCCCCCAGCAGCAGCTCATTTTTTCCCTGACGTCTCTGCAGGAGATGAGGGAGGCGAGTGAAGCTACACAGCTATTTTATGCGTATTTTGGTATTGCAGCATTTGTGCTGATTGTGTTCCTTTCACTGCTTCTGTCCCGAATCGTCACCAAGCCCTTGCTTGCCCTGAACCATGTTGCCAAAAAGATGTCCACCCTTGATTTCACAGTGAAATCGCCCATCCGCCGCAATGACGAGATTGGCAGTCTATCCAACAGTCTCAACGCACTGTCGACGACACTGGGTCAGACTTTGGAAGAACTAAGGCAGGCGAACAGTCAGATGCGTACCGATATGGAGATGAAGCAGCGGATTGAACAGCGTCAGCGGGAGTTTTTTGCCGATGCATCCCATGAACTCAAGACACCTATCAGCATCATCAAAGGGTACTCCGAAGGGTTGAAAGATGGGGTCAGTGAGAACAAACGTGAGCGTTACATTGAGATCATTGCCGATGAAGCGGTCAAAATGGAAACGATGGTCGAAGAGATGCTGGATCTGGTAAGGCTGGAATCCCAAGCGATTAAGCTGAACACCGATGCAGTGGCTCTTGGAGATATGATTGAAGATATTGCCGGACGTCTGGGACCACAACTGAAGGACAAGGAACTGGAGGTTGTACTGGTTTCCACCACCGAGCAGTCCGTTGAGGGAGACCGCAGCAAGTTAGAGCAAGTCATCTATAATATGATGATGAATGCTATACGTCATGCTGTTCCTAAGACCGATATTTTGATTGAGATCAGCAGGCCGGAAGGGCAGGTTCGAATCTCCATCGAGAATCAGGGTGAGCAGATTTCGGAAGCGGAGCGCCAGTACATCTGGGAAAGATTCTACCGTGTGGAACGCTCGCGTAATCGCAAAATGGGGGGAACCGGTCTCGGCCTGGCCATCGCGAAGCAGATTCTCGATTTGCATGGATGCAGTTATGGTGTGGAGAACACGCCGGACGGAGTCCGTTTTTATATTATTTTTCCTAATGCTTAGTACGAAGGGGAGTCAAGTTTATGAAATCTTTACCGTCCATTCTAACGTTGGGCAACTTAACTTCAGGCATGCTGGCTGTGATTATGGCTATCCATGGCGAATTTGCACTGGCCGTGACGATGATCTGGGTAGCCATGTTCTTTGATCTGTTTGACGGGTTTGCAGCCCGCAAGCTGCATTGTGAGGGTGAATTCGGGAAGGCGCTGGATTCACTGGCTGACGTTGTGTCCTTCGGGACAGCACCCGTGCTGATCCTGTATTTGAACTCCATGAACGAGGTAAATGCGCTGGGTATGGCACTGACGGCATTATTCCCGGTTTGTGGTGCATTGCGTCTTGCCCGTTACAATTGCCAGAAGACAGCAAGCCATGGCTTTGTGGGCATGCCGATTACGTTTGCAGGTGGTCTTATGTCCTTTTTCGCGCTCTGGAGTCCTTATTTTACTCATGGTGTAGCCTATCTTGTCATTATCGTATTATCCGGTCTAATGGTTAGCCAAATCCGATTCCCGTCTCTAAAACAAGTGCTAGCCCCCCATGAGAAGGATATTGTGGAACCGAAATAAGGAGCGAGTCAGTATGGAATTTGCAAGAGAATTTATTGGTCAATACGGTTATTTCGCAATTTACGGACTGCTGGCTCTTGGCGTGATTGGCATGCCCATTCCGGATGAGGTGATGATGACCTTTGTCGGTTATCTCGCCTCCATCTCGGTGCTGAATTATTCGGTGTCCATCGTTGTCAGTTTTGGTGGAGCGTTTACTGGTGGTCTTCTGAGTTACACCATTGGCAAGAAGGCCGGTCGGCCACTGGTTGAGAAGTATGGTAAATGGGTTGGGGTCAACGCCAAACGGCTGGGCAGGGTGGAGTCCTGGTTTTTGAAATACGGGTACTGGTCTATCATACTGGGCTACTTCATTCCAGGCATTCGTCATCTGATGTGCTGCTTCTCCGGCATCAGCCGCATGGCCATAGGACGATACGTGCTTGTCTCCAGCATTGGCGCGTTTATATGGTGTGTTGTCTTTATATCGATCGGCTTTTACGTAGGTGTGTTAACTTAAAATGGGACAGCCTGTTATGAACAGGCAAGGATAAAGACCTCTTGTATATGGAGCGGTCTTTTTTTGTTTATGTATTAATTGACTCCATTAAAAACGAAAAGCCCACCGCAATATGCACGGTGAGCTGATTATAAATTTTGTTTACCCGCTTAGATGGGATTCCTCAATCCCTTTTTCAACACGAGTTTCCCCTTTTTTGCGTGCAAAGGTGATTTTGAGTAACGGTGGCGTTACCAGCGTTGTAACGATAACCATGATAACCACACTGGTGAAATACTCAGCGTCGAGTAATCCGGAAGCAAGTCCGGTGGAAGCAATAATAAGAGCAACTTCACCCCGGGAAATCATGCCTGCTCCAATGGCGAGGGAAGATGAGCGATCAAATCCGGTCAGACGCGCACCTGCTCCTCCGCCCAGAAGCTTGGTTACAATGGCAATCAGACTGATAACGATAATGAACCAGATTTGTGAACCCACGCCGTCAAAAGTTACATTCAAGCCGATGCTTACAAAGAAGACTGGGACAAAAATCCCGTACGCGATCGGCTCAAGCTTGGTTTCGACCTCATGTTTGAAGTTCGTTTGGGAGATGGCGATACCTGCCGCAAAAGCCCCGATAATGCCTGCAACCCCCATCCACTCGGCAAAGTACGAAAAGCCAAAACAAATGATTAATCCGGCCGTAATAACGGTCTCCGTGACCTTCAGCGGTGCCATCCACTTCATGATGCGTGGAACAAGGAACCAGCTGGCAGCGATAATCACTACAAAGAATAGCAGCTTCTTGCCAATAAGCAGCGAGATTGAAGTATCGGTTGCGCCTGTTCCGAGCAAACTCATCATGACTGCGAGGATGACCACAACGAGTACATCATCGACGACAGCTGCTCCAAGAATCGTTGTACCCTCACGAGAGCTGAGCTGATTCATGTCTTTGAGCGTTTGGACCGAGATGCTGACCGAAGTGGCACAGAACAACAGTCCAAAGAATAAAGCGTGTGTCTGCGACATGCCGAAAGCAGCGGCAGCTCCATATCCCCCGATGAATGGTAAAATGATACCACCCACGGCAACAGCAAAGGCTGCCTTCCAATTTTTCTTCAATTGTTCCAGATCCGTTTCGAGTCCGGCAATGAACATAAGCAGCAGTACTCCGATTTCAGCCATGTAATGGATGAAATCACTTTGTTGTACCCAACCGAGCAGAGCGGGGCCAAGAATAACACCAACAATCAATTTGCCCAGAACCGACGGCTGACCAAGTCTTACGGACAAATCACCAGCCAGCTTGGTGAAAATCAAAATAAGTGCAAGAACCAAAATAAATTCCATAGGTGTACTCCTCTCCAGCAGTAGCGTTTATAGGATTACCAGTCCAAGGGCGCATCATTCCAAGCCTCAAGAACAGAAAAAAGGCATAAAACGGCGCTTGTAATAGTGCCGCTTTATGCCTTAAAAAAGACAAGGAGGGCCCTTGGTGACAGGCTCCTCCAGTTCAACGCGTATTTGATTAATTGCATTAATTATACCACAAATACAGGATGGGGTAAACCAGTGAAGGTGTGCTTTTAATGAAATTGGCCTTATGTGGGCATTTTAAGGGTACCTGACGAGGCTTTTTGTTCAGAGTGTTGTCACTTAACAGTCGAGAAATGGCAAGATATAATGAGATAGAACATAGAAGTTAGGATATGAGGAGGATTTTTCATTGGGCAAACAGGACAAAGGGGAACGAAACATTCAATCCAATCAGATTGCCCCGACCAGTAATAAAAATTTTGCAGGTCTTATTATTACCATTTCCATTATCGCCAATGTCATTATTTTATTGTTGTTCTTTGCACCGTCGATCGGATACAAAGGCGATGTGGCCTTTGACATTACCGTGCTGCCGCGGTTTAACGCCGTGTTCAACAGCTTCACCTTCATCTTCCTGCTTGCGGCCTTGATTGCCATTATCAAGCGGAATGTAAAATTGCACAAACGTTTCATTCTTGCTGCATTTTCAACGACCCTGTTATTTCTCGTTACGTATCTGTCGTTCCACTATTTGTCTCCGGAAACGTCCAAATACGGCGGAGAAGGCATCATTCGTTCCATCTATTTCTTCATTCTGATTACACACAGCATACTGGCAGCCATTATTGTTCCGCTTGCTTTGTTCACTCTGGTATGGGGCTGGACGAATCAATTGAAGAAACACCGTAAAATTGCTCGTTGGACGATGCCAATCTGGCTCTACGTGAGTTCAACGGGTGTAGTTGTATATCTGATGATGGCACCTTACTATTGATAATTTCAAAAATCATGGGCATATCCGGCTCGCCTTGCGGGTAATGGTTTCATGGAAGGAGGATTCACGCTTATGTACAGAGTCGTATTGATTCGCCATGGACAGAGTATGTGGAACGTGGAGAACCGTTTTACCGGTTGGACGGATGTGGATCTGACGACCGATGGATACGGAGAAGCGCGTAAAGCGGGAAAAATCCTGAAGGAACAGGGTTTTGATTTTGACTACGCTTATGCTTCGGTACTTAAACGCTCCATTCGAACACTGGATATTGCACTTGATGAGATGGACCGGATGTGGATTCCGATCACGAAGACGTGGAAGCTGAACGAACGTCATTATGGTGCACTGCAAGGACTGAACAAACAGCAGACTGCGCTGAAGTACGGTGAGGAGCAGGTGAAGGAGTGGAGACGCTCCGTTAGCGTATCTCCCCCGGCCCTGGACGAAACAGATGAGCGTTATGTTCAGGATCAAGACAAGTATGAGCGGCTGGGCTGCACCATCCCGCGTACCGAGAATTTGATGGATACATCGAAGCGGGTCCTGGAGTATTGGAATGCAGAGATCAAACCGGTTGTGTCAGCAGGCAAAAGGGTACTGATCTCCGCGCACGGCAATACGCTCCGTTCACTTGTCATGCATCTGGACCAAATGTCAGAAGCAGACGTAATGGCGCTTAATATCCCGACAGGCATTCCGTTGGTCTATGAACTGGATGAAGATCTGCATCCGATCGGGCATTTCTACTTGACTGCCGATGGCTCCACATACAAACATGAGGAAATGACTCACGTCGCACCACCGTCCGATTGATCGGATAATAGTGATCGGAAGATCGTTCTGACCGCGAAGGTTTATACTCGTAACGATTAGTTCAACGTACACAGTATGTTAAGAGATGGCTCCTGAATTCTCATTCTCAGGGGCCATCTTTTTACGCTTTAATAGGCCGTTTTCTAATTTTAGCGTTTAGCGTTCCATCTGACGTTTCGTTTTTCTCCTACAGGGTAATCTCAAGCAAGACACGATGTACATTAATCCTGAAGGAGGAACAACATATGTCTAAAAAAAGTGGAATTATTGTAACAGCTATTGGAGCAGGCGTGACTTACTTGATGAGGAACAAACAAGCAAGGGATAAGCTGTTCAGTACGGTATCAGGACTGATGAAAAATTCAAGTTCATCTTCAAAACCGTCTTATGGAAGCAAAAAAGGTTCACGAGTGATTTAAAATAGATGTTGATATAGGAGTCAATTAGCATGAGAAGCCCGGAGCTGGTATAGTCCCGGGTTTTTGTGTGCGCGCATATGTCATATGCGATTTTTGCCAGCAAGAATGATACAATGGAAACTTGCAGAACGTATGGAAGGGGATGTACAACATATGAAGAAAAATCGTCTGGGTTCATCCGAACTCATGGTTGGTGAAATTGGGTTAGGCTGCATGTCACTTGGAACTGAAGTGAAATCTGCTGTAGCCTTGATTCATGAAGCATTGGATCGTGGCGTTAATCTTCTGGATACCGCTGACCTGTATGATGCAGGATTAAACGAAGAAATCGTGGGCCAGGCCATCCAGGGACGCCGGGATCAGGTCATTGTGGCAACCAAGGTTGGTAATCGTCGCATACCGGGAAAAGAAGGCTGGTCATGGGACCCGTCCAAAGTCTATATCAAACAAGCTGTACGAGACAGCCTGAAACGGCTGCAGACGGATTATATTGATCTATATCAGCTGCATGGCGGCACTCTGGATGATCCAATCGAAGAGACAATTGAAGCTTTTGAGGAACTGAAGCAGGAAGGTCTTATCCGGTATTACGGTATATCCTCCATCCGGCCGAATGTGATTCGTGAATATGTACAAAGGGCTTCCATTGTCAGTGTAATGAATCAATACAGTGTTGCAGATCGCAGGGCCGAAGAGGAAGTATTGCCTTTATTGGAGCAAAAGGGTATTAGTGTTATTGCTCGTGGACCTGTGGCAAGTGGAGTTCTCGCTGATTCTGGTGCTGCCAAGGCAGATAAGGGTTATCTGGATTATTCACCTGAGGAGTTGCACATCATACGCGAAGGCTTGAGCCGTTTGGTTACGAACAATCGCAGCATGGCTCAAACGGCCATTCGTTATGCTTTGGCGCATCCGGCTGTTGCCGCTGTTGTGCCAGGTGCAAGTTCGAGAGAGCAGTTGTTGCATAATATTGCTGCTTCGGAATCCGCATCCCTTACGGCTGCGGAGATTAACGAAATACGGGATCTCAGCCCGGCCAATCTGTACAAGCAGCACCGTTAAACGTTAGCAGCCTATTTTCAATTGTAACTATACGAGGTACAATGAAGGTCAACCATAAAGAAGTGAATAAGGGAGAGAAGAACATATGGAAAGAATTCAAAGTGAACAACAATATCGCGATACAATCAATTCTGACGGCCTGACCGTCATTAAATTTGATACAACCTGGTGTCCGGATTGCAAAAACCTGGATCGCTTTATCGGGGACGTTATCGACCAGCATGCGGATAAAACCTTCTATGCCCTGGATGCAGAAGAGTTCCTGCCGTTTGCTGAAGAGAACGGTGTACGCGGCATTCCAAGCCTGCTCGTATTCCAGAACGGTAAGAAAATTGCACATCTGCACAGCAAATGGGCAAAAACGCCTGCACAAATCTCGGAGTACCTGCAAACTTTGGAGTCCAAGGTATAACCGGAATCAGTTTGTATGAATCGCATTCGTTATACGAAACAAACGCCTCCTATCGGTGATAGGTGGCGTTTTTGCTATTGGGGCAAGGAGAATGCGCTGTTCACAAATGAAATCGAATTGTTGAGAGTTTGTTAAGTACGCCCTCGTATAATGTTCAGGATAAACTAAATATTGGGGTGACAGAGACGGATATGAGCAATACGATTCTTAAAGAAATGCACCAATTAAGCCATGAGGATGAACTGAGATACCTTTTATTGATGAGAGGTGTGAAGCAACTGTTGGTAGAAAGAAAGCGTAATAGAAATCATCTTATCAAAAGAATTGGGCATTTAAAGAAATTAAACAAAATTCAGGCAAGAAAGTGGTCCTGATTTAGTCTAGTACATAAAAATGGCGACCCGTTTCCGAAAGGAACAGGTCGCCATTGGTTTTTTGGTTACATGACTTGAAGATAGGGTTACATCATTAAAATGATAAAGAATACGGCTGCCAGCACGAAGCGATACACTGCAAAGACGGTCAGACTCAGTTTTTTCAAAATGGACAAGAACGTCTTAATTGCAAGCATGGCTACGATAAATGCGGCAATGAATCCAATCGCGAAAATGGGGAAATCGCTGGTATTCAGATGATCGATACTTTTGTATAGATCATATCCAGTGGCTCCAATCATAATCGGCACAGATACCAGGAATGTAAATTCCGCTGCTGCAACCCGGCTTACCCCTGCGAACAGTCCACCGGAGATCGTCGAACCGGAACGGGAGAAGCCTGGCCATAATGCGAGAATCTGAAAAAGACCCACTACAAATGCCTGTTTATACGTAATATCGTCTACATCATGGGTTGTAATGCGCTCGCTGCGGTGGCTCCAACGTTCAGCGACAATCATCAGAATACCACCAATGACAAGACTGTACAGCACCGTTTGTGCTCCAAACAGATGCGCCTTAATCCAGTCCCGGAATACAAGTCCAATGACCACGGCTGGAACCATCGCCAAAAAGATATGTATGAGGTTCAGACGGGAGGTGTAGCTCCTTTTGCCTCCGGTGAAGCGGAACATATCAATGAATTTGTTCCAGTACAGCACAACGACAGCAAGTACAGCTCCGAGTTGCACAACCACCTCAAACGTTTTGACTGACTCGTTGTCCTCCGATAATCCCAGCAAGTGGGCAGTCAGAATCATGTGTCCGGTCGAGGACACGGGCAAAAACTCAGTCAAACCTTCGATGATGCCCATAATAATCGATGATATAAAGTCCAATTCTCTTCCTCCTTGAAATGCAGATGACAGCATACAGGCTGTCCTGCGTGACAATGCCCGCTCATTAGAACAAGGCTATCATCTATTATGATCACAAATGCGCTCAACTTCAACTTATGCTGTAATGAATTGTTTAAAACTATATTGACAAAAACCTAGTTATCCAATAGGATATACATTAACTGACTGACTGATCAATCGGGAGGATGGGCAAATGTCTAAAAACAATCATTTGGAACCCGGAGAAGAACGCCGGGACCAAATTATACGCATAGCGATGGAGCGTTTTGCCACTCAGGGCTACCATCAGACGAAAATTTCCGATATCGTCCGGGAAGCCGGCGTCGCGCAAGGCACTTTTTACTGGCACTTCAAAAGTAAGGAAGCCATTGCCTCGGAGATTGTGGTAACCGGCAGAGAGGAGCTGCTTGAAGCTATCGGGCAAGGCTACCGCAAGGATGCCGGATCGGTTGAGGATATGGTGAGAGCTTCGGAACGGCTGTTTACCGATTTATTCTCCTTTGCAGCGGACAATCGTTATTTTATGGAGTTGCTGCTTAAAGGCATCGTGTCAGAGGATTCGGTACGCCGTCTGGTCGAAGAGACACGGGGTGCGGTTGAGCAGGCGTTTCGCCACAACATGCAACGGGCTATTGAACTGGGAATGCTTCCGGATTCCATGAATGTACCGCTCCGTGCTGCGCTGCTGGTTAGCATGATTGAAGGCATGATTACGCGCTGGCTGTTTGGCTCGGAGGAGCTGCACAGCGAGTTCTCGTCAATGACAGCAACAACGCTGGCTGCGGAGGCGGCAAGCTTTGAGTTTTACGGACTGCTCGGCACATAAAGATGTGCTGGCCCCACAGTTCTATTTTTCAACAACTGGATTAAATATTCACATGATTAAGCCAGCAGCAGGGAATAATGGGTACAACTGCGGTAGAGGAAGACAGGAAACAGAAGTTTCAACAAGACATGACTACATGGATGAGAGGAAGTTAATGACATGAACAAAACATATGGAATGAAATCTCGCAAAGGCTGGACTTTAACGGCTCTGCTGCTAATGACCGTGCTGGTACTCAGCGCTTGTGGCAGTAAAGCTACGGACAATGGAAGCAGCAATGGAGCACAGGCGAACAATGAACTGGAACAGATCAAGTCTGCTGGTACTATGAAAGTCGGAATGATGGGGACCTATCCTCCATACAACTTCCTGAATGACAAGAAAGAAATGGATGGCTTCGATGCCGATATCGCTCGTGAGGTTGCCAAACGCCTTGGGGTTAAGGTTGAATTTGTATCCCAGGAGTTCTCCGGCCTGACACCAAGTCTGCAATCCAAAAAGCTGGATGCCATCGTCAGCCAGATGACGATTACCGATGATCGCAAAAAAGTATTGGATTTCAGTGATCCCTATATTACGAACGACGTGAAAATCATTGTGAAAAAAGATAACAATGACATTACCAAGCTGGAAGATTTCAAAGGAAAAACGATCGGTGTAGGTCTGGGTACGAATGATGAAACGTACTTGCGTAACGAAGTACTGCCTAAAGTCGGCGATTTCACCATCAAGACCTATGACGATGTCATCACATCATTGAAAGATCTGGACGCTGGACGGATCGATGCAACGATCAACAACCTATACGCGCTGAAACCGATTGTAGATGCCAACGGCTTCAACATCAAAGCCGTAGGTGAACCGATTAAGAGTGACCAGGCAGGTATTGCTGTGCGCAAAGACAACCCGGAACTTGTAGCAGCACTGAATGAGGCATTGAAAGGCATGAAGGATGACGGTACGTACAATACCATCTTCAAAAAATGGTTCGGTGAAGAGCCTGCGCAATAATGAACCGGCAGGGCGAAGGGAAGTTTGATCCATGGAACTGGTATTTGAAAATATCCCCTTCTTTCTGAAGGGGGCTTACTATACGCTGTATGTAACTGTGATCTCCATGTTTTTTGCCTTTATCATCGGAGTGCTCGTCGCGATCGCGCGTCTGAAAGGACCGATGTGGCTTAGAATGATCGCAAGGTTTTATGTATCCATCATGCGGGGGACCCCGCTGCTGGTGCAATTATTCGTTATTTATTATGGGCTGGTCGATTATGGCGTAACCTTGGGCTCGCTCACCGCAGCCTGTCTCGGGCTTAGTCTGAATGCTGGTGCATTTCTGTCCGAAACGTTCCGTGGAGCGATCCAGGCAGTACCAAAAGGGCAGACGGAAGCTGCATACGCAACGGGAATGACACCCGCTCAAGCGATGAGACGGATTATCTTCCCCCAAGCGGTGCGAATTGCGATTCCTCCGATGGGCAACACGTTTATCGGGATGCTGAAAGAAACATCACTTGTGGCAGCCCTCGGGGTTACGGAATTGCTTCGCTCGGCACAGCTGCTGGTCGCGCAATATTACGTTAATATGCCGTTTTATCTGGCGATTGGCGTGATCTACTGGATTATGAGTATCGGATTCTCGGCCATTCTGGAACAAGTGGAGCGCCGGCTGGCCCGGGCTTACTGATAGGAGGGGAGAACCGGTGATTACAACAACAGGACTGACGAAGCATTTTGGGAAAAATGAAGTTCTTACAAATATAGATCTGCATGTCGATGAGAAAGATATTGTTGTTCTACTGGGACCCAGTGGATCAGGCAAAAGTACGCTGCTGCGCTGTCTGAACGGTCTGGAAGAGCTCTCTGGCGGCAAGATTGAAGTGAATGGTGTTGTGGTAGACAGTGCCGACTCGCAGCGAATCCAGCGGGCACGGGTACTGGAAATTCGTCGGCAGACCGGTATGGTATTCCAGCAGTTCAATCTGTATCCGCACAAGACGGTGCTCGGCAATGTGATGGAAGGGCTCGTGACTGTGAAAAAAATCAAGCGGGATGAAGCGGCCGAACGCGGCCGGATTCTGCTGGATCGAGTCGGCCTGTCGGACAAGCAGGATGCATATCCATCTCGTTTGTCCGGTGGACAGCAGCAGCGCGTAGCGATTGCGCGCGCACTTGCGATGGAGCCTGAAGTGATGCTGTTTGACGAGCCTACCTCAGCCCTTGATCCCGAACTGGTGGGAGAGGTACTTTCTGTTATGAAGGAGCTGGCACAGGAAGGTATGACGATGCTGGTCGTTACGCATGAATTGAAGTTTGCCCGGAATGTGGCGAACAAAATTGTCTTTATGGCGGATGGATCGATTGTGGAAGAAGCAAGTCCACAGGCCTTTTTTGAACACCCGACTCAAGAGCGGACACGTCGTTTCTTGCAGCAAATTACTGAATTCTAAGAAAGAAGGATAAACATCATGAATGTAACAACGGTATGGAAAGGCAAACGCGCATTTACTTCCGAAGGACCTTCTGGCTATGCGGTTGGCATGGATGCCACAGCAGCCTATGGTGGTGACAGCAAGGGTGCTACACCCATGGAATTGTTACTGGCAGGTCTCGGAGGTTGTATGGGGATCGATATCACGATGATTCTGGACGCTTTCCTGGACAAAATTACTGGCATCGAGATTGAAGCACAAGGTACACGCAGTGAAGGTATGCCAAAAGGTTTTACTTCCATTGACCTGATCTTCAAGGTGGACGGCGATATCCCCGATTACCGGATCTGGAAAGCCATTCAAATGGCTGAAGAGAAGTACTGCGCAGTTTCCGCTTCGCTAAGCGCAGATATTCATCCCAAACTGATTCTGAACGGGGTAGACACACCACGTCCATAACGGCACATGGGTAAATGATATATTGAAGAGGCACTTCCAATTAGGGAGTGCCTTTTTTGGCTGTTCTAACATTTCAACCATTAGGAGGTAAGGTCAAGCTGGTTGTTGAGCAAGGTCCCAGATGCCCATGATTTCCGTGATAGCCTGATCAAGCGTTGCATAAGGAACGCCGTCCCGGGCTTGTGTAGAAATACCCTGCATAAAGGTATCAAATACAGTGGTCAGCATCGAGACATTCGTGGAGGCGGGCAGATGCCCGATTTCCACAGCACGCTGGATGCAAGCCTGCAGGCGGTTGCGAGTAAGCTTTCTTTTTTCGGCGGTAATGTCACGGATATGATTGTTTTTGGAAGAACATGTGCTGGCTGACAGCACAATTAAACAACCCGATGGATGCGTGCTGTCTGTTTGCATTTTGGCAGTACTTCTTAGAGTTGTTTCAATCGCTTCTCTTGGAGACAGCGTAAGATCCGAGAAGCTTTCCGTAACGCGTCCAAACGAACCCATATATCGTTCTACCGCTTCTTTATAAAGAGCTTCTTTGGATTCAAAGGCTGCATAGAAGCTGGCTGCTGAAATATCCCCCATAACCGCTCGAAGTTGAAGCAATGAGGTGGCTTCGAATCCTTGTTCCCAAAAGAGCATCATTGCCTGCAACAGGGCTTCATCCCGATCAAAAATGCGTGGACGTCCCGTTCTTGCCATAAGAGATTCCCCCTCGTTTTTCTTAATTATATACTAATCGATCCAAAAGTCGTTGACAAGGTGGGAGAGGGTGGATAATATAAGGAATGATCGATCCATAATTCGGTTATTCGTTATATATTATCTAAAAAGGAGCTGCAACGATGTCCGATAAATCTTCTCAACGTTTCCCATGGTTGGGGCTGCTGGCCTTGGCTATGGCTGGTTTTATAGCTATTATGACTGAAACTCTTCCCGCGGGGTTGCTGCCGCAAATCAAGGAAGGACTGCAGGTCTCTGAGGCAGGGGCAGGGCAGCTTGTTACATTTTATGCAGTAGGTTCTCTGATTGCTGCCATACCTGTGGCTGTGTTGACAAGGGGCTGGCGACGCCGTCCGCTTTTACTTCTGGCGATTATCGGTTTTCTGGTCTTCAACACCATTACTGCCCTCTCTTCAAACTATGTACTTACACTTGTCGCTCGGTTTTTTGCCGGTGTTGCAGCCGGTGTCTCCTGGGGCCTCATTGGTAGTTATGCACTACGGATGGTGCCTGATCATCTCAAGGGCAGGGGCATGGCTGTTGCGATGATCGGTACACCGATTGCCTTATCATTCGGTGTTCCTGCAGGTACGCTGCTGGGTTCCTTTATGGGCTGGCGTTCGGTATTCTGGCTGATGTCGCTGCTGGCGTTTGTACTGATTTTCTGGGTGCTCTGGAAAGTTTCTGATTACCCGGGGCAGTCCGCTGATCAGCGGATTTCTTCGATAAAAGTTCTGCTCACCCCTGGCGTCATTCCCATTCTGGCTGTCGTTCTGGCCTGGATGTTGGCTCATAATATTTTGTACACCTATATCGCCCCTTTCCTCGCCAATGTCGGTCTGGAATCAAAGGTTGGACTTATGTTACTCGTGTTTGGCCTGATGGCATTGGTGGGCATCTGGATTACAGGTATTTTTATTGATCGGTGGTTGCGAATGCTGGTTCTCATCAGTCTTGCGGGCTTTGCCTTGATCTCTCTGGTATTGGGTCTTTGGAGCGAGCATGTTGCCGTTGTCTTTGGTTCTGTTGCACTGTGGGGGCTGACCTTTGGTGGTGCGGCTACACTGTTGCAGACCGCCCTTGCCCAAGCTGCGGGGGGGCAGGGTGTGGATATCGTTATGCCGATTAATACGACCGTGTGGAATCTCGCTATTGCCATTGGTGGATTAGCGGGAGGTGTGCTTCTGAATCAATGGGGAGCATCGTCCTTTACCTGGGCCACCCTGCTCCTATCACTTGTAGCTCTGATTGTTGCGCTGCGTGCCAAAGGACATGGTTTCCGCTCAGCACGCAGTCGTTAAGCCATCTTTTTTTTTTTCTTGTCAGCAAGTAAAATCTATCTATTTATCTCCTCTCGTCGTTCTCAGGTTCAAGCCTCAGTGCGGCACCAAACCACTGGGATGCGATGGTGAAACAGATCCAGGCACACAGCTCGCTGAGCTGTGCATCAGAAAAATGTTCCCGTAGAACAGGGAAGACGGCAGAGTCCACATTGCCGCCCGTCTGCAAAAATAATTCCGCAAGTCCGGTCGCCATACTAATGGCGGCCTCTTCCGGTTTGGGGTCAGGCTGTCCCTTGGCCCGGCAATACATGCATCCGTTTCGCTGAGCAAGGGTGCGTCTGACTTCTTCTTTCAGCCGAGCTGATAAAAGGCTGTCACCAGCAAGCGCATCGCCTAAAGCATTCCAGTGCTGCATCAGGGAAGGCTGATGGCCGAGCAGACGTTGGAATGGGGTTTTCCCATGAGTTGAAAATGAAATGATGGGCATCGTGGTTTACTCCTTCTGAGGGATATGGAATCTGATACAACCAATTCTATCTAAATCATCCGCTTGACCTCCACTGCAAATGAATTAAATTGTATGCTAATCTAAAACATATGCGCTGAAAAAAGGAGTCTGGGAAGACAAATGAATCTGGATCGAACGGATTATCATATTTTGAGACTGTTACACGACGATGCCCGTCTGTCCATGCGTGAATTGGCCCGGCAGGTAAACCTCTCGCCGTCATCGGTCAGTGAAAGAGTACGCAAGCTGGAAGATACGGGAATAATACGTGGATACCGGGCAGACATTGCTCGCTCCAAGCTGGGCTGTGGGGTTCGATGTATGATCGAGGTGACTTTGCGAAATGGGGAGCATGAACGTTTTGCTAATTATATCCGTCAATTGCCTTGGGCGGAATTTGCTTATCGTGTAGCAGGCAAGGCCTGTTTTATGGTGATGCTGTCAGCACCGGGGATGTCTGAAATCGAATCTTGTATTACCGAGTTGACCCCGTATGCAATGACAGTAACTCATGTTGTTTTTTCACAGGTAGATCTGCCAATGCTTATTTTAGATCCCAATGATCAGCCAGAGATATAGAGCATTTCAGTCCCTTGTCCACTGTTCATATCTGCCCTCTTTTTCCGCGCCCTCTTGCAGGGCTTTTGCTGTTATGTGGTATGATGAATTGGAAGGGCAGGCGTAATATGTACTGACCTTTATATGTAAGCGCTTATAAGCGGGCGGAAGGTGCAGATATGTTTAGAAGGCTCATACGAACATCCAACAATCTTAAATTAAAGCATAAATTGCTCATATCCTATGTACTTGTCGTCATGATTCCGGTACTGATTATTGGACTTGCTGTAACCGGATACTTTCGGAAGCAGGCGCTGGACAATGCCATTGGACAGACGATCAACAACGTGGATAAAGTCAAAAGCCAGACCGCCACACTGCTGCGTGTACCCACAGATATTTCCAACATTCTGATGTTCAACAATGAACTGAAGGAAATTGTGAACAAGCGTTATCAAAGCGTTGTGGAGCTTACCTCAGCTTACCTCGCATACAAAGATTTTCAGGAATATAAGCGTCTGTATCGTGAGGTTGCGGGCATCCGGTTTTACTCGACCAATCCAACGCTGATCAACAATCTGGAGTTCATTCCGGTGGATAAGCAGACCAAGGAGAGCTACTGGTACCAGAAAGCGCTGCAAACGACGAGCATCGGTTGGTTCTACATTCCTGACAAGGGAGATAATCCGGTGCACAAGCTTAGTCTGGTTCGCAAAGTGCCTTTTGCCGAATATCGGACTGAGGGTGTACTGATGATTGAAATCAATCAGGATGAGCTGAATGGATTGTTACGTCAGGAACCGTTCGAGACGTTGATTACGGACGAACAGGGTTATGTGGTTGCTGCCAAGAATACCGAACTTGTGGGCAAGACGCTGAACGAGCTTGATTTTGGTGTAGATCTGCAAAACCAGGCCAAAGGTACACTTGAAGCTGATTTTCAGGGTGAGCCATCCAACATTATCATTGATGAGATCAGTCCTGGATCGAGCATGAATAGGCTGAAAATCATATCCGTTTTTGCCACCAAAAATATCGTCAAGGACGCCAATACCATCAGCATGATCGGTATGCTTTTTATTACGCTTGTGCTGGTCATTGCATTGTTGCTTGTATATATCATTTCATTTCTCACGTCGAACCGATTGTTACGCCTTAGCAAACACCTGAATAAGCTCGCACTGGGTGATCTGAATGTCACCTCCCGCATTGACGGGAATGATGAGATCGGGCAACTGTCGAGGCAGTTCAATTACATGGTGAAGAGCATTAATGAACTGATGACCCAGGTCGTGGAGGCAACGGAACAGAACAATCAATTGGAAATCGCGCAGAAAGAGATTAAACTGAAAATGATGGCCAGCCAGATCAATCCTCATTTTTTGTTTAATGCGCTGGAGTCGATCCGCATGAAAGCCCATATCAAAGGTGAGGCGGAGATTGCCAATATCGTCAGGCTGCTGGGCAAACTGATGCGCAAGAGCCTTGAGATTGGCAGCGGCAAAACGACGTTCAGAGCCGAACTGGAGATGGTACGTTCTTATCTGGAAATCCAGAAATTCCGTTACGGCGACCGACTTGCTTTCCAGATCCATATCGATCCGGAGGTGGAGAAGATGTACATCCCTCCTTTGATCATTCAGCCTCTGGTTGAGAATGCGATTGTGCATGGTTTGGAAAATAAAGAGGGCACAGTCCGTGTGAATATAAATATTCATTTGGTGAAGGATGTTGTCCAGGTGTGTGTGGATGACGATGGGGCAGGCATTACGCCGGAGCGTCTGGCTGATGTGATGCAGTTCATCTGTGGACCGGAAGAACAGGAGAGAAGCCGGATTGGCATGCGTAACGTACATCAACGTTTAACGTTGACTTACGGCGAGCCATACGGATTACAGATTAAGAGTGTGTATGGGGAAGGAACAGAGGTTTCTTTCACCTTGCCAGCAGGAGGAGACCAGCATGTATAAAGTGTTATTGGTAGATGATGAACCGAGCATACGTGAAGGACTGACAACAATCATTGATTGGGAAAAATACGGCTTTCAGGTGTTTGGTACAGCTGCGAGCGGGCGAGAGGCCATCACCCGCTTCGAAGAACTGGAACCGGACCTGACAATCATCGATATTCGTATGCCCGGCATGACCGGACTGGATGTCATTGAGGAAGTGCGGCAGCACCATCCGGGTTCGCACTTTCTAATTCTGAGCGGGTACGCCGATTTTGATTATGCCAAGAAAGCTATTAGCTTTGGCGTGGATGGGTATCTGCTCAAGCCGGTGGATGAAGAGGAGATTATCAGTGAGCTAGAGCGGATCTCTGTGATGCTGACACGGGAACGGGAGACACTGGCCCGTCATGCTGGTGAGGATACAGCCTACCGGGAGCACCAGATTGAAGCATTGCTTTTGGATAGCCTGGAAGGTACGGAAACAATGGAAGCAAATGCGCTAGGATTGAATTGGTCGCAGTATCAGGTTGTGCTGCTGGAGATGCATGCCGAACCTGATTTACAGCGTGGCAGTGTGGTGAAACGCAGACTGGCGGAAGCTTTTGACCAGAAAGATCGGGGCATTGTGTTTTCGTTCCATTCCGGACTGGGACTGTTATGTAAAGAGCCTATTTTGACTCTACAATCTGCGCAGCGTTTATATGATGAGTTGGAAGGGCTGCTGGGAGAATGGAATATTCATATGTACGCGGCAGCAGGTCAACCTGTAAACTCCACCGCAGACATCGCACAATCCTATAATCAGGCCAACGGTGTACTGGGCGGACGTTTCCTGTTTGTGGAACAACGTGTGATGTTATGGAACGAAGGCGAAAAGAGCAAAAGTGCTTCAGAACCTGTTATTGCGATAGGGGAAGAAAGTGGTGAACCGGATGAAGCTGAGCTGGCGGACAAGCTGTATTATGCGCTCGACATTCGGAGCAGCGAGTCCGTGATGCGTGTGTTGACCGAGATGGAGGAACGCCTGATTCTGCATCATCAGACAGAACAGGGGATTAAAACGGCGTTCTCCCAAGTGTTTTCATTGGCTATTAACAAACTTGCGGCAGCCAATCAGCATATGCAATCCATTATGCAGGAGCATTCCGTTCTCATTACTGAGGTTTACCATCAATTAACGTTGATGGATCTCAAAGTGATGGCCGCTGAACACCTGAACCGGCTTATTCAACGCATGGGTGGAGGCAGCAAAGATACGGTACTGAAACAGATGATTGAATTTATCCGTCGTAATCCGGGTGAAAATCTCAAGCTGGAGGTACTCGCTGAGGTATTTAACTACAATAGCAGTTATCTGGGCAAGCTGTTCAAAAACCATACCGGGGAATATTTCAATGCATTTCTCGATAAGGTACGAATGGAGAAGGCGAAGGAACTGCTCGATGAAGGCTTAAAGGTACATCAGGTTGCCGCAAGAGTAGGGTATGCCAACGTGGATTACTTCCACGGCAAATTCAAAAAGTATGTAGGGGAATCACCTTCCGCTTACAAACATGCGAGAGAGCTTGCCAGATCACAGTCCAAGGATTCTTCAGGAGAGCCCGAACGGGAGTAGCCCATAGTTCAGATGGGTTACTTGATCGTGTGGCATTCCTCCTGTTTTAACATTATTATAAAACGTTTTCGGACTTGTCGTTTATTTAAAGGACCCTTGAGGTCCTTTTTTTAATTTTAGATGAAGTAAACGGTTTCTATAAAACGTTTTCGAAAATTACCATTTTCAAATTAAATTCCCTTTTAATTTCATCAATTAATAATAGACAGCGTCATTATCACTAATTTTATAGATATAATATCGGATTTTATAAGGGTATATCTAATTTTTATATGATTTTCTCTAAAATCCAGATGGTATTTTGAAAACGCTCTATCAGGTATGATTATTTTATAAATCAGAGGAGGGGGAACGGAGATGGAAACGCTAACAGAAAAATCCGCTTCCGCGAAAAAAAGCAGTGGCCCCAATCCGTCAACACAAAAACGGCGGAACAGAGTTTGGGACAGTATGAAACAGCAAAAGTATCTCTATCTCATGTCATTGCCATTCGTAGCTTGGGTTTTTGTATTTAACTATCTGCCACTATGGGGATGGACGATGGCTTTTCAAAACTATAAACCGGCCAGATCGTTCGGCGATCAACAGTGGGTTGGTTTTAAACACTTTGCAGAGCTGTTCAGCGATGATCGCTTCTATCTGGTACTTCGAAATACGCTCGCAATGAGCTTGATGGGACTGGTTGTCGGTTTTATCGTGCCGATTTTCTTTGCGATTCTCTTGAATGAGATGAGAGGCATGTTCTTTAAGCGCGCCGTGCAAACGGTATCATATCTGCCTCACTTTGTATCCTGGGTCGTTGTGGCAGGGATTATTACCAAGATGCTCTCCACCGATGGCGGGATTATCAATGATCTTTTGGTAAACCTAAACATTATCGATCAGCCGATCCAGTTCATGGCGAAGGGGAACTTGTTCTGGTACATTGTAACCGCTTCAGATATGTGGAAGGAAACCGGTTGGAATGCGATCATCTACCTGGCGGCCATTACCGGTATTGACCAGGAGCTTTACGAAGCATCCCGGGTAGACGGAGCAAACCGCTGGAGACAAATGTGGCATATCACATTGCCAGGCATACGGACCACGATTTCCGTACTTTTCATCATGTCAATCGGGCATCTGATCAGTATCGGTTTTGAAAAGCAATTTTTGCTGCAAAACAGTCTAGTGCTAGACTACTCGGAAGTGCTTGATCTATACGCGCTCAATTATGGTTTGAATATGGGACGATTCTCGTATGGTACAGCCATAGGCATATTCAACTCCGTTGTCAGTATCATCCTTCTGTTTACAGCGAACGGATTGTTCAAAAAATTCACCAAAGAAAGCATCATGTAGGGAGGGGACGACATTATGGCGAACAAAGCATTCAATGCTACTCGGGGCGATAAGCTGTTCGATATATTCAACATCCTCGCGATGACCCTGGTGCTGATTGTAACACTGTATCCATTCCTGAACGTACTGGCTATCTCACTCAATAACTCGACAGATACCGTACGTGGTGGAATTTACTTGTGGCCTCGTGATTTCACATTGCAGAACTACAAAACGATTTTCCAATACGATGGATTGCTGCAAGGTTTGCAGGTATCCATTCTACGTACCATTGTAGGTACCGTGCTCGGTTTGATCAGTTCCTCAATGATCGCATTTACACTGAGTCGTCCTGACTTTAAGTTGAGAAAGTTTGTTTCTACTGCACTTGCACTCACGATGTATTTCTCCGGTGGTCTGATTCCGGTGTACATCCTGATGCGTGACCTGAACCTGATCGGTACATTCTGGGTGTATGTATTGCCAGGTATGATCAGTGCGTTTAACGTGTTTATCATTCGTTCCTTCATTGACGGCTTGCCGTATGCCTTGCAGGAATCTGCGAAGCTGGATGGTGCGAATGACTTTAAGATCTATTACAAAATCATTTTGCCGCTCTGTAAACCGGTACTTGCAACCATCGCGTTGTTCCTGGCAGTAGGCCAGTGGAATGCCTGGTTCGATACGTATCTGTATAATGGTTCGAAGGCTCATCTGACAACGCTCCAGTATGAGCTGATGAAAGTACTGCAAAGTACACAGCAAGGCTCAGGTGCTGGACGTAACGCCAATGACATGGCTCAGCAAATGACACAGATTTCACCGGAATCCATCAAAATGGCGATCACGATCGTTGTTACGGTTCCAATCCTGATTGTGTATCCATTCCTGCAAAAGTATTTTGTAGGTGGTATGACACTGGGTGCAGTAAAAGCTTAAGCAAGTATATACAGGCCGCCACATAGATAGAGCGGCCGTATAATAAAAGAAGCATCAGGATGCCCGAAGCGCAGCCATTTGGTCTGCGCTTCACCGTATAGGGCTGCGGAGTGGCATTCATGAAGCTATAGACAGGGACAAAAAAGTCCCGAATAGACAGACATATGAAACGGGAGGATTACCATTATGGCAAGAAACAAAATGAAGATTGCACTGGCTCCAGTGCTTGCGATGTCTTTGCTCGCAGGTTGCGGTGGAGGAAACAGCGGCGATACGTCGTTCAAGGACACAAGCGGTGATACATCTCCGATTACTTTCGACTTTTTTAGCGTAGACCCAAGTCCGAACTGGAACGGTATGAAGGATGAAGTGGGTAAAGTCCTTACAGAGAAAACAGGAGTAACCCTAAACGGTGAATTTGCCGTCAGTGGTGGTCAGGATAAAGTATCTTTGATGGCAGCAAGCGGAGAGTATCCGGATATCGTGTCACCCAAAGGAGAGCTGAGCAAGCTCGTGGATGCTGGGGCAATGGTCGATCTGACTGATCTGATCGAGCAATATGCTCCCAATCTGAAGAAGCTGTATGGTAATTACATGGACCGGCTGAAATATAGCAACGAAGATCAAGGGATTTATGTACTGCCTACGTATTATGCGGTAGACCAGAAGTATTTTGATGCAGGCGGCGGATTTGGGATTCAGCAGCGTGTATTGAAAGAGCTTGGATACCCTGAAGTGCGTACGCTCCAGGATTACGAAAATGTATTGAAGGCATATAAGGAGAAACATCCAACGATTGACGGACAGCCAACAATTCCGTTATCCCTGGACGCAGATGACTGGAGAATCATGATTACCGTAACGAATCCGGCCTTCTTCGCAACAGGCGCTCCGGATGATGGCGAGTACTATATTGATCCTGAGACCTATGAGGCAAGTCTGCATTACAAACGTCCGGAAGAGAAAGAGTATTTCCGTTGGTTGAACCACATGTATGCGGAAGGACTGCTTGATCAGGATAGCTTCGTACAGAAAACGGATCAATACAAATCCAAAATCGCAAGTGGACGTGTACTGGGCGTCATTGACCAGGATTGGGGTTATTCCGATGCCGAGAATGCATTGAAAGCAGCGGGCAAAGATGAAGCGACCTATTCACACTTCCCGGTAACTCTGTCTAAAGATATCAAGGATCATTCCTTCCAGGACCCTGGTTTTGTATCTGGATGGGGTGTAGGGATTACAACATCGAATCCGGACCCGGTTCGTACCATTAAATTCTTTGATTACCTGGCTTCGGATGAAGGTCAAGTGCTGATGAACTGGGGTATTGAAGGCAAGCAGTACGAAGTGAAAGATGGCAAACGTGTGATTCCTGCTGATGTGCTGGACCAAAAAACGAATAATGCTGCCGTATTCCAGAAAGAAACAGGTATTGGCCTCTATACCAATATGTCTGGTCACTATGGAGATGGTGTTAAAGATTCTACGGATAACTATTACACAACGAATTTCCCTGAACAGATTGTAGCGGCCTATTCCGATGCGGAGAAAGAGACACTCAAAGCATACGGCGCAACAACATGGAAAGATCTGTTCCCAAGTGAAGATGAGTTCCCGGTTAAACCATGGGGAGCAGCGTACAATATGCCGACTCCAGGTGACTCGAATTACAATGTTATTTTCCAAAAAACACAGGATATTATCCGTAAACGGATTCCAGAAGCGATCCTCAGTTCCCCTGAAAAATTTGATTCCATTTATGATGGGATGATTGCCGAGCTGAACAAAGCCGGAGCAGAGGACATGGAAAAACAATACACTGAGCTGGTGCAAAGCCGTGTTCAATTGTGGAGCGGTGAAGAGAGCAAGTAATACGTTTCAGCAGACTATTTTTTTGAAAAAAAGGGCCCGGGAAACTGGGTTCTTTTTTATACCTAAAACGTTTTCCGAAAAACGTTTTCAATTTTGTGAATTCACTATTGACAAGGACTTTTAGAGGGATTATTATTCAAATATGAAAGCACTTTCATTACTGGTTTATCAAGGTATGTACACGAATCTATCCAGTCATAAGGAGTACAGATCTATTGCTCGAAATCTGAGAAGAGAGAGTGTTTTTCACTTCATTTAGAAAACGCTTTTTATGTTATAAAATCAAACGTTTTACAATGAGCCACCCGATCACGGTATGTGCAGGTAAGCCTGTTCTACAATAGATAGCTTCATTTTATCCATAAGGGGGATTACACATGAAGGGCAAAACACCAAAAACATTCGCAATGCTTCTGTTAGCCAGCGCTCTTGCCATTACAGCAGGATGCAGCGGTAGCGGAGGAGGAAATACGGCTTCAGACACTCCAAAGGACACAGGGGATACGACCAGTCCAATCACCTTTACGTTCTTTGGTGCTGACGCAAGTCCAAACTGGAACAACATGAAGGACGCAGTCGGCCAAGAAATTACGAAACAGACAGGTGTTACAATTGAAGCCGAGTATGATGTGAATAATGGTGGCGACCAAAAGATACCTTTGATGGCTGCCAGCGGTGAATACCCTGATATTATCTATCCTAAAGGTAACTTGTCTAAGCTTGTGGATGCAGATGCGATGCTTGACCTGACAGATCTGATTGACAAATACGCACCAAACCTGAAAAAGATCTATGGGGACCAAATGAACCGTCTGAAATATAGTTTGGAAGATCAGTCCATTTACACGATCCCAACGAACATGGGTGTAGATAATGTTGCGTTTGATGCTACAGGCGGATTCGAGATTCAGCAAAAGGTATTGAAAGAACTCGGCTACCCAGAAGTGAAAACACTTGAGGATTACGAGAAAGTTCTGAAAGAATATTATGCTAAACATCCAACCATTGACGGACAGCCAACCATTCCGCTGACGCTGAATGCAGATGACTGGAAGATTATGATTACGGTAACGAATCCAGCCTTCCAGGCAACAGGTGGACCGGATGACGGTGAATATTACATTAACCCTGAAACGTATGAAGCTGTGCTGCACTACAAACGTCCAGAGGAGAAAGAATACTTCCGCTGGTTGAACAAAATGTACAATGAAGGCATTCTGGACAAAGATACTTTTGTGCAGAAGGACGATCAATACAAATCCAAAATCGCAAGCGGTCGGGTACTGGGGCTGATTGACCAGGAATGGAACTATGGTGAAGCTGAGAATGCTTTGAAATCAGTTAACAATGGCGAGAATACGTACGCTCACTTCTCTGTATCCCTCAACAAGGATATTGTGGATCATACGTTCCAACCAACGGGCTTCGATGGATATGGCATCGGAATTTCGAAAACGGCAAAAGACCCTGTACGTATTATCAAATTCATGGATTGGCTCGCTTCGGATGAAGGTCAGGTGCTGAGAAACTGGGGGATTGAAGGCCAACACTACAACGTTGAAAATGGCAAACGTGTCATCCCTGCTGATGTGCAGGACCGCAAAGTCAATGATAACTCGGCGTTTACCAAAGAAACTGGTATCGGAATGTACAACATTTTCAGCGCTAGATATGGCGATGGTGTCAAAGATTCCACAGGTAATTACTACACAACGAACTTCCCTGAGCAGATCCAAGCAGGATATACTGCGGCAGAGAAGGAGACATTGAAAGCCTATGGCATTACAACGTGGAAAGATTTTTATCCTTCTGAAGACGACTTGAAGCTGAAAGATTGGGGCGCAGCATATAACATGCCTGTACCTTCGGATACGGATTATAACGTAACGTTCCAGAAAACACAGGACATTATCCGTAAACGTATTCCTGAAGCCGTCCTTGCCAAACCTGAGAAATTCGACCAAGTGTATGATGGTCTCCTGGCTGAGCTTGATAAAGCAGGTGCTGTAGAGATGGAGAAACAATATACCGTTTGGATCAAGGAACGTGTATCTCTCTGGACAGGTAAAGACGTGAAATAATATTGAAAATAAGGCATGATAAACGATCATTTTCAATGCAAAATAGGTCCCTTGAGAGGGGCCTTTTTTGTTGTTGACGAAAGGGTAAGGATAGCATATAATCTTTAATGTAAGCACTTTCAGTAAGCGTTTTTATATTATTTTACGAAAACGTTTTATGTAAGCTGAGGAAAGTGTTCATGATTTTCGCCTTTGATAAAAAAATAGCACAAATTAATTTTTGGTAAGCGCATACAGAAATGTGTCTTACAGCGGTATCCTCAGGCCTAAAGCCTGTTATACAGATAAAACCTTCATAATAATAGGGGGACTAGACAATGAGAGGCAAAATGAAAGGCAATACACCCAAGACGTTTGCAATGTTGATGCTCGCAAGTGCAATGCTGGTTACAGCTGGCTGCGGAAATTCGGGAAGCAAAGAAGCCTCGGAGTCCAGTGGAACCGATCCGGTTACTTTTACATTCTTTGGTGCGGATGCGAGTCCAACCTGGAACAAGATGCAGGATGCAGTTGGTAAAGAGATCACCAAGCAAACAGGCGTTACGATTGAAGCTGAGTATGATGTTAACAATGGTGGAGACCAGAAAATTGCACTTATGGCTGCTAGCGGCGAGTTTCCCGATATCGTTTTCCCAAAAGGTAACTTGTCTAAGCTAGTAGATGCAGGGGCAATGCTTGACCTGACGGAACTGATTGAGGAGCATGCTCCAAACCTGAAAAAAATATATGGTGACCAGATGAACCGGCTGAAATACAGTTCGGAGGATCAGGCCATTTATACAATCCCAACGAATATGGGTGTTGATAATGTAGCGTTTGACGCAACAGGCGGATTTGAAATTCAGCAAAAAGTACTGAAAGAGCTCGGATACCCTGAAGTAAAAACACTTGAGGATTACGAGAATGTATTGAAAGAATATGTGAAAAAACACCCAACCATTGACGGACAGCCGACCATTCCATTGACGCTGAATGCAGATGATTGGAAAATTATGATTACCGTAACGAACCCGGCCTTCCAGGCAACTGGAGCACCGGATGATGGAGAATATTATATCGATCCTGAGACCTATGAAGCTACGCTCCATTACAAACGTCCAGAGGAGAAAGAATATTTCCGCTGGTTGAATCATATGTACAATGAAGGACTGCTGGACAAAGATACATTTGTCCAAAAGGATGATCAATATAAATCCAAAATCGCAAGTGGTCGTGTACTTGGTCTGATTGACCAAGAGTGGAATTATCAAGAAGCGGAGAATGCACTCAAATCAGCGGGCAAAGATGACAGCACATATGCTCACTTCTCTGTATCCCTGAACAAGGACATTGTGGACCATACATTCCAGCCAACCGGATTTGACGGATATGGCATCGGGATCACAACTTCTGCCAAAGATCCAGTTCGCATTATCAAATTCATGGACTGGCTCGCTTCGGACGAAGGTCAGGTGCTGAGAAACTGGGGGATTGAGGGCGAACACTACAATGTAGAGGATGGTCAACGGGTGATCCCTGAAGACATCCAGGATCGTAAAACCAATGACAACTCTAACTTCACCAAAGAAACAGGAATCGGTCTGTATAATGTGTTTAGTGCGCGATATGGTGATGGTGTGAAAGATTCCACGGATAACTATTATACAACGAACTTCCCTGAGCAGATCCAGGCTGGTTATACTGCGGCAGAGAAAGAAACGTTGAAAGCATATGGCATTACAACATGGAAAGACTTCTATCCTTCAGAGGATGATTTGAAGCTGAAAGACTGGGGCGCAGCATACAACATGCCAGTACCTTCAGGTACAGATTATGAAGTAACGTTCCGAAAAACACAGGATATCGTGCGCAAACGTATTCCTGAAGCTGTTCTGACTTCAGCTGCGAACTTTGATAAAGTGTACGATGATTTCCTCGCTGAGTTGGACAAAGCCGGCGCAGTTGAGATGGAGAAACAGTACACGGTTTGGGTTAAGGATCGTGTTTCCCTGTGGACAGGTAAGGACGTAAAATAACTTAGTTTTAAATGGAATAGGTGGATATACAAAAAAAGGCCCTGAGCAAGGGTCTTTTTTTGCTGACGATGTGATGTTTAACATTGACGCAAATTTCGAAATCAAATATAATTTTCTTACTGTAAGCACTTTCAGATGAACGACGATTTAGCCTTGTGGGGAAGCGAGTTAGGAACAAGTAAAACAGTATAAGTAGTGGTTATTTAGTTACTTCGAAAACGTTTTAGTAATTATTGAAAATAGCTGATTCAGGAACAGGAGTTATCTATGTCCCCATTTAATGAGAGAACAAAAGAAAACCGTCTGTGGTATCGTCAGCCCGCTAGTCGCTGGGAAGAGGCATTGCCTATCGGTAATGGTCGCCTTGGCGCTATGGTGTACGGCGGAGCAGCGGATGAACAAATCCAGCTAAATGAAGATACATTGTGGTCCGGATTTCCACGTGACACCATCCAGTACAGTAGTCAGCGATACCTGAAGCAGACCCGGGAACTGATCATGTCCGGGCAATACAGCGAAGCTGAACAATTGCTGAATCGCGAAATGCTGGGACGTGATGTGGAAGCTTACCAGCCGATGGGTCACTTTAAGTTGCAGCACACTGAACTGGATGGGATTCCGTACGATGAATTTGAGCGGGAGCTTAATCTCCACACCGGGATTACAACGACGAAGTATTCATATAAAGGGATTCGTTATGTACGTGAGGTGTATGCTAGTGCACCGGATGATCTCATGGTCTGTACCATCACTGCTGATCGTGAGGGATCTGTAAACGTAAGCGTTACGTTGGACAGTCCACATCCTTATAACGTTCAGGCTTCGGGCGATGCACTTACCTTGTTCAGTCGTTGTCCAAGTCATGTTGAATCGAATTATTTCAGGGATCATCCGGAGTCCGTCATTTACGAAGAAGATCGGGGAACGGCTTATGCTGTGCGACTGGCCACAACTGTGACAGGTAAGAATGCCGAAGTATCGGATATGAACGGGAAGCTTCATATTCAGGGAGCAGACCAGGTTATTTTTTATTTGACAGCAGCGACTGCCTTTGAAGGCTATGATGTGACTCCTGTTAAAGATGGTGTGCTTCTGGATCAGGAGTGCAGCGAGGTAATCACTAAAGCGATGGCCCATGGCATGAAGGCTCTTCAAGAGCGGCATGTGATGGATCATGAGGCTTTATTTTCAAGAGTATCTATTCATCTCGGCGTGTCTACCAATGAAGCTTTGCCTACCGATGAACGGCTGCAAGCTTACCAGGCTGGAGCCGATGATCCCGGCCTAGAGGCACTCTATTTTCAGTATGGCAGATATCTGTTAATGGGTAGTTCACGTGAAGGGAGCCAGCCAGCCAATCTGCAGGGAATCTGGAACCATCAGGTGGAGCCGCCCTGGCACAGTGATTACACGATTAACATCAATACCGAGATGAATTACTGGCCGGCAGAAGTATGCAACCTGAGTGAATGCCATGAGCCGCTGTTTGGTTTGTTGAAGGATCTAAGCGATACCGGGAGAAGGACGGCACGCATTTTGTACGGAGCGCGCGGCTGGGCAGCCCATCATAATGTGGATATATGGCGGACATCCACGCCTACAGGCGGAGACGCAAGTTGGGCGTTCTGGCCAATGGGCGGTGTGTGGCTGACTTCACATTTATGGGAGCATTATCTGTTTACCCGTGATCAGCAATTCCTCGCGGAACGTGCGTTTCCAATCATGAAGGAGGCGGCGCTCTTCTGTCTGGACTGGCTGATGGAGGGACCAGACGGATATTTGGTTACCGCTCCATCAACCTCTCCAGAGAACAAGTTTCTCACCGAGGAAGGTGAAGCTCGCAGCATCTCCATGGCTTCGACGATGGATATGACATTGATTCGTGAGTTGTTCGATCGATGCATTGAGGCAACCAAACAGCTGGATGTGGATCAGCAGCTGGCGAAGGAATGGAGCGAGGCACGCAGCAAGCTCTATCCATTCAAGATCGGAAGCGAAGGGCAGCTGCAGGAATGGTTTAAGGATTTTGCCGAATCCGAACCAGGGCATCGTCACGTCTCCCATCTGTATGGTCTGTATCCGGGGGAGCAGATCAACCGACTGGATACGCCGGAACTGGTGGAAGCAGCACGAGTGTCACTTGAACGTCGCATCACACAAGGTGGCGGGCATACAGGTTGGAGCTGTGCTTGGCTGATCAATCTGTATGCGAGGCTGCTGGATAGCAAGCTGGCACACCAGTTTGTCCGTACGTTGCTGGCTCGATCCACACATCCCAATCTGTTCGATGATCATCCGCCGTTCCAGATCGATGGCAATTTTGGTGGCACTGCCGGTATTGCCGAGATGCTATTACAAAGCCATTTGGGTGAATTACATCTGCTGCCAGCGCTGCCTGAGCACTGGGCCAGTGGCAGTGTAAAGGGACTTCGGGCACGAGGGGCATATACAGTGGCAATCGATTGGACAGACGGTAGACTCACACACGCCGAAATAAAGGCTGATCACGCCGGTTCAATAACCATTCGGAGTGCATGCCCACTCCGTGTGGAAGGAAAAGATCAGGTCAAGGCGCAGCTTACACTTCAGGGTGATTATGTAGTTATTTTAACCATGACCGCAGGACAGATGATCCGCGTGTCATCATGAGACGGAGGAGTAAACGATGACGATTTTTCAATTTCCACAAGATTTCCGCTGGGGAACAGCAACAGCTTCCTATCAGATAGAAGGGGCAGCGCAGGAAGGCGGACGCGGGGTATCCATCTGGGATACGTTTGCCCGCACGCCCGGCAAAGTATTCAATGGAGACAATGGTGATGTGGCTTGTGACAGTTACCACCGTTACGAGGAAGACATCGAGCTGATGAAAAAGCTTGGCATCAACACCTACCGATTCTCGATCGCCTGGCCACGTATTATTCCTGATGGAGATGGCGAGATCAATCGGGAAGGATTGGACTTCTATCATCGATTCGTGGATAAGCTGCTTGAAGCGGGAATCGAACCATTCTGTACGCTGTATCACTGGGACCTGCCTCAGACGTTGGAGGATATCGGAGGTTGGGGCAATCGCAGAACGGTGGATGCATTTGTAAAATATGCTGAAGTCATCTTCAAGGAGTTTTCCGGTAAAATTAACTTTTGGCTGACTTTTAATGAACCATGGTGTATTGCGTTTCTGTCCAACCTGCTTGGTATTCATGCGCCAGGAAATAAGGACCTGCAAACATCCATTAATGTTGCACACGGACTGCTCGTTGCTCACGGTAAAGCTGTTCAATCATTCCGTCGCTTGGGTACAACAGGACAGATTGGTATTGCACCCAATGTATGCTGGGCTGAGCCTTACAGCAAATCTCCTGAAGATCAGGCAGCCTGCGACCGTTCCATTGCACTTAATACCGATTGGTTCCTTGATCCGATCTACAAAGGAGCTTATCCACAATTTATGGTGGACTGGTTCGCAGAAGCTGGCGCGACCGTACCTATTCAGGAAGGCGATATGGAGATCATCTCGCAACCCATTGATTTGCTGGGCATCAACTATTACACCATGGGAATTAATCGTTATAATCCAGAGGCGGGTGTATTGCAATCTGAAGAGGTGGATATGGGACTTACCAAGACTGACATCGGCTGGCCTGTGGAATCACGAGGACTGTATGAGTTCATGCATTATTTGCAAAAATACGGAAATGTGGATGTCTACATCACAGAAAATGGTGCTTGCATCAATGATGATTTGGAAAATGGCAAAATCAATGATGACCGCCGTATTGCCTACTATGAGCAGCATTTGGCTCAAATTCATCGGATTATCAACGACGGCATTAATTTGAAAGGCTACATGGCGTGGTCTTTGATGGATAACTTTGAGTGGGCGGAGGGTTACCGTATGCGCTTTGGTCTTGTGCATGTCGATTACCGTTCGCTGGTCAGAACACCTAAAGAGAGCTTTTATTGGTATCAGAATGTCATCAAAAATAATTGGTTGGAGACACGAATTTAAGGCTGTAATTCAATGTTCAGGGAGAAGTGTCATGTACCTGATCTAAATAAGCAATAACGTTAGTTCAATTGTTAAATGCAGGGACATATATGCTGAATCAGAAAAGACGGTGGCGTCGGAAATCCGATGCCACCGTCTTTTTTTGTAATTTAATTTTGGTCAAGACTCACAAGTTCATGAAGGTTTCATAAGGTCTAAGCTGGTTCATGTTATGAGAAGAGCTTTTTTGGGTTATAAGAAGTAAGAAGAAGTGAATTGGTTCTTGTCAACAGTTAAAATATAAATAAAGTGTCCAAATTGCGAAATAAATTTGAACATTTGTTGACTAAAAATCATACTGATGTGGTATATTGGTATAAGGAAAGCACTTACAAAAAGGGAAAAGGAAGTGTTTACTATGGCATCGAAGACAGCAATGGTAAGCCAATTGGAGCGCAAAGATAAAAATATGCGGCGTGCAGTGTTAACGATGACAGTTCTGGCTTGGATTGCCCTCATTACGGGAGTAGTCATGTGCCTGATCAACCTGAATGATTTTAATGATCGCAACCTCGGATTAATGGTGGGTATCGGTTTCTTGGTGGGTAGTGTATTTATTTATGTAATTGCCAAATCGATTGGACTAGTTCATACACGCCGGGAAGACGAAGGCGCCGATTAAATAATCTTGCGTTAATTCGTTCATAATAAGACTGGATGAGCACCCGGAATCCCAGTCAATAAAGCCCTTTGCGGATTCGTTGATCATGTTCAACGGGACTGCAAAGGGTTTTATTTTGTGACTTGAAGTGTAAAGATTACAATGAAGAAATATCAAGTGTGCAAGCGATTTGTGAGAAAAAATTCACACATTTAAGGTGTAAAATCGACAAATTTGTTAACATGAACAAAAAAGTTGCTCATTTCTGATATCTTTAGAAGGAAGAGAGTAGTATACTGTTTTTTCAGTATGAGCGAATTTAAGGAGAGGGGATCAAGATGAACAAGAAACCTAGGTCGCTAATTCGGATAATCATTCCGGTTGTCCTGACGTTGGTTACAATTGCATTGATTGTCTGGCCAATGCTGGCAGGCGGGCAGTACGTTGTTCTGGATCCGAAAGGGCCTATTGGCGCTTCGCAGAGAGATTTGATTGTCATTTCGACAATTCTGTGTGCAGTCGTTATTGTGCCTGTATTGATTTTGTCTGCTGTAATTGTATGGCGTTACCGCGACAAACCGGACAATAAATCTGCATATGAGCCTAACTGGTCTCATAGCACTAAAGCGGAGGCTATCTGGTGGACCGTTCCAATTATCATTATTGGTTTGCTGGCGATTGTAACCATTCGCTACACCTATGATCTGGAACCTTCGAAGCCAATGGCTTCCGAGAAAGCACCGGTGACCATTCAAGTATCTTCACTGGACTGGAAATGGTTGTTTATGTATCCGGAGCAAGGGATTGCAACGGTCAACACGCTGAATATCCCGGCAGACCGGCCCGTAAAATTTGAGCTCACCGCGGATTCACCGATGAACTCGTTCTGGATTCCGCAGCTTGGTGGACAGATTTATACAATGTCGGGTATGGCGATGACCTTGTACTTGCAAGCTGATCATGAAGGTCAATATTGGGGCTCAGGTGCCAACTTTACCGGGGAACACTTCGCCCAAATGCGTTTTGATGTCAATGCTACATCAGAAGAAGATTTCAACAAATGGGTGAATGAAGTGAAGCAACAATCCCAACCGCTGACGCAAGAAATGTATAAAACACTGGCGGAACCGGGAACAAGTAATGTAGCTTATTATTCTTCCTTCCCTGAAGGATTGTTCCAGGACATCGTGACCAAGTATGTTGTTGATGGTCAAAGTGCCCACAGCAAGCACGGTGAAGCTTCAGGTACCAAAGAAATTACTACGAACGATGTGGACAAGAGTGCTAACTAAAGATTCGAAAGGAGGCCCCCAATGTTAGAGAGACTTAAGGAGTTTGCATCGGAGTTTTTCGTTACCGGTGATCCGCTGATTTATGGTGCGGACGTGGCGATCGGAATTACGATGATTACCATCGTAGCGGTGCTGACTTATTTCAAAAAATGGGGCTGGCTCTGGCGTAACTGGTTAACTACCGTCGATCATAAAAAGATCGGTATTATGTATATTATTGCTTCCATTATCATGCTCTTCCGTGGTGGTGTGGATGCTCTGATGATGCGTCTTCAGCTAGCTATGCCTAACATGGATTTCTTACATCCCGAGCATTATAATCAGGTCTTCACGACTCACGGTACGATCATGATTCTATTCATGGCGATGCCATTTATGTTCGGTTTATTTAATGTTATTGTACCGCTTCAAATCGGGGCAAGGGACGTTGCGTTCCCATTCCTGAATGCACTAAGCTTCTGGTTATTCTTCCTGGGAGCAATGCTGTTCAACCTGTCCTTCGTTATCGGTGGTTCACCGGACGCAGGCTGGCTCAGTTATCCGCCTTTATCGGAGCTATCGCATAGCCCGGGGGTGGGACAAAACTTCTATATATGGGGTATTCAGATTTCGGGTATCGGTTCCCTGGCTACCGGTATCAACTTCCTGGTTACCATCATTAAAATGCGTGCGCCAGGCATGAAATGGATGAAAATGCCGATGTTTACATGGTCGGTATTCTCCACTTGTATTATCATTCTGTTTGCATTCCCAATCTTGACTGTGACACTTGCTTTGCTCTTCCTCGACAGGTTTGCGGGAGCGCATTTCTTCACACTTGATCTGGGCGGTAATCCGATGATGTATATCAACTTGATCTGGATGTGGGGTCACCCTGAGGTATATATCGTTGTCTTGCCGGCATTCGGTGTGTTCTCCGAGATTGTAAGTACATTCTCGAAGAAAAAATTGTTTGGTTACAAATCAATGGTATTTGCGATGCTGATTATTAGCTTCCTGTCCTTCTTTACATGGGCGCATCACTTCTTCACCATGGGCTCGGGAGCAGACGTTAATGCATTCTTCGCCGTTACCACGATGTTGATTGCCATACCAACAGGGGTTAAGATATTTAACTGGCTGTTTACGATGTTCCGGGGAAGGATACGCATGGATACCCCGATGCTATGGACAATAGCATTTATACCATGCTTTATCGTCGGAGGGATGACGGGGGTTATGTTGTCCGTTGCACCTGCTGACTTCCAGTTCCACAACAGTTACTTCCTGATTGCCCACTTCCACCAAGTATTGATCGGTGGTGTAGTATTCGGATACTTTGCAGGTCTGTACTACTGGTGGCCTAAAATGTTTGGATTCCAACTACCTGAAAAACTGGGTAAATGGGCTTTCTGGACTTGGAATATCGGTTTCTATGTCTGCTTCATGCCGCAGTACGCTGTCGGTTTGATGGGTATGACACGTCGTCTGAGCACCTATGGCTGGGATACTGGCTGGTGGGAACTGAACTTTGTATCCACAATCGGGGCATTCCTGATGGGTGTCGGATTCTTGTTCCAGGTTGCACAAATCGCAGACGGCATTCGGAAATACAAAACACTCAAAGCTTCTGGCGACCCTTGGGGTGGTCGTACGCTCGAGTGGTCGATTCCTTCACCTGCTCCTGAGTATAACTTCGCCATTACACCGCGCGGAGACGATATTGATGAGTGGTGGGAAGAGAAAGAACGTCGTGCCAAAGGAATTTATCCACCTGAACAGCCGCTTGAGCCGATTCATATGCCTAAGAATTCCGCGATTCCGTTCATCATGTCTATATTCTGGTTCATCGCTGGTTTCGGCTTTGTATTCGGATGGCTGTGGATGGCGATTCTTGGACTCGCTGGCGTAGGAATTTGCATGATCGCTCGTTCATTCTCATACGATACGGATTATTATATTCCGGTTGACGAAATTAAGCGTACCGAAGCGTCGTTAAGGGGGTCGGTATAAATGGCTCAAGCAGCCGCGAAGCACGGTCATGACCATGCACATGATCATGACCATGGTCACCATGACCCGCAAGAATTGAAAATACTCGGATTCTGGTTCTTCCTGATTTCCGACGTTATCCTGTTCTCCGTATTGTTCGCAACCTTTATTGTGTTGCGTGACAATACGGCGGGCGGACCTGTGTTGTCTGAATTGATCAAAATGCCTGGCGTTATTGCCGAAACATTTATCTTGCTCACAAGTTCATTTACAAGTGGACTTGCGGTTCTTGCCATGAATCAGGGCAAGGTGAAGCAATTGATCAGCTGGCTGGCAGTTACTGCTGTTCTGGGTGCGAGCTTTATCGTCCTGGAAGTAACGGAGTTTATTGAGTTGATTCATGAAGGGTTCAGTTATACAACGAGTGCAGCTTCTGGTGCATTCTTCACCCTTGTGGGTACTCACGGACTTCACGTATCGCTCGGTCTGATCTGGATGATCGGATTGATGCTGCAACTGAAAAAACGTGGAATTACCGATGTAACTCGCGGTAAAATCAACGTAATCAGCTTGTACTGGCACTTCTTGGACGTCGTCTGGATTTTCCTCCTGTCGGTCGTCTATCTGATGGGGGTGATGTAGATGGCAGAACATAACTCACATGAATCCCATGGCCACGAGCAGCATGGTTCACTCAAGTCCTATGTCATCGGCTTCATTCTGTCCGTCGTCCTCACAATCATCCCACTTGTGGTGGTTCTGAATGATATGATGGGCAGAACAGCTACACTGGCTGTTGTTTTGGTAACAGCTGCACTTCAGTTCGTGGTTCAGCTCTTCTTCTTCATGCATATCCGTGAATCGGAGAAGCCACGCTGGAATGTAATGGCTCTGATTTTTGGTCTATTGATCATGCTGACCATCGTCATTGGTTCTGTCTGGATCATGTTGAACAATACAGTTGCACATTAAGTTTTATGCGATAGCTTAAGGGATCTCCCGACTTTATTAAAAGGTCGGGAGATCTTTTTTTTTTTACCTATTGGATTGCACGGAATGCGGGTAGAATAAGGGAAGGGACGATGAATTCCAATAAGGCAAGAATATTGTCGAAAAAAGTTCTTGATTTTTTTTCTCGAATCCGTATACTCAGACATATAAGTAATCCGAAACGTTTTGGAGGAAAGCAATTGGCTACAATTAAAGACATATCACAAATGACGGGATTTTCGATAACGACCGTATCCAGAGCTCTGAATGGGTACTCGGACGTCAGCGATAGTACGCGCAAACGGATTAAAGAAGCCGCCGAAACCCTGAATTATAGTCCAAATGGTCTAGCGAGAGGCCTGGTCATGAAGGAAACCAAAACGCTGGGGTTGCTCGTATCAGGCATGACGTACAAAAACATCGATAACAACTTTGTTTTCGAAGTGCTTTGCGGTATTAATGATAGCGCTGCCAATTCGGACTATGATCTGATTTTGTTCAGCACGAATACAGCGAAGCAAAAGATGAAAACGTACACACAGCTGTGCAGGGAACGAAAGGTGGATGGCGTCATTCTACAGGGTGTAAAGACGGATGATCCGTATTTGCAGGAAGTATTGGATAGTGATATTCCTTGTGTATTGATTGATATCCCCATTCACAGTGAGTATGTTGGTTTTGTATCAACGAATCACAAACAAAGTGCACAGACTGCTGTAGAGCACCTTATTGGTTTGGGTCATCAGCAGATTGCCATGGTGAACGGTTACCCGGAGGCTTTTGTTTCCAAGGAGCGCTATGAAGGATATTCCGATGCCATGCGAAATGCAGGATTGAGCTTGAAGCTTGAATGGATCGTAAACGGGAATTTCACGGAAGAAGAAGCACAGCAGCAAGCTTCAGAGTTGTTGAAGGCTTATCCGGAAATTACCGCAATCTTTTGTGCAAGCGACATGATGGCTTTGGGTGTAATGAAAGCTGCGAATGAATTAGGTATTTCGATACCAGATGAATTATCTGTAGTGGGATTTGACGACATTCCAACAGCCGCTTATTTTCAACCACCACTCACCACCATCGGACAGAATATGTATCAGTTGGGACATGAAGCTGCAAATCTGCTGATGGGCATGCTGAGATCGGAAGACAGCCCCAAATTTAATATTTTGCAAAATGAATTGGTTTTGAGATCCTCGACAGCCAAACCAGGTCGCTGAGTTTAGCTGAGAATACGGTTCACGAGGAATTGCAAAATAAACGAGATGAAGAGAGCACCGAAATGTTTTATGAAATCCGAAACGTTTCGGTATTATTTTCAATCAAATCCAAAACGTTTCGGATACAACATAAGATAGACATAGGGGGAATACACATTGCTGAAATACGATGCAGGACAAGGAGAATGGAGTAACTGGCTGGTAACTGAAACCGGGTTTGATCCGGCTCATCAAGGGAAAGGCGAAGCTGTTCTCTCACTTGGAAACGGCTACATGGGACTTCGCTCTGCAACGGACGAGAATTATGTTGGACAGGTGCGGAACTGGTTCGTAGCTGGAACCTTCAATAAGTTTGATGAACATGAAGTAACAGAACTCCCAAATGCAGCAGATGTGACGGAGCTTTCAATTACCCTGAACGGGGAAAACTTCAGCTTGGAAAAAGGAAGAACGATCAGCTACAGTCGTCAACTGAATCTCAAAAACGGTGAGCTCACCCGTAACGTGGTCTGGCAGAGCCCAACAGGAGAAAGCTTTGAACTTCAATTCCGTCGTTTTGTTTCCTTGAGCAACCGTCATCTGGTTGGTTCATCGGTAAGCATCAAGCCACTGGATGGTCAGGCACGTGTTCACATTGCATCCGGTATTAATGGACAATGGACGAACTCGGGTGCACAGCATTTCACGGAAGGCGAAAAACGGATATTTGAAAAGACTTATATTCAAATGACGTCAACGACGACACAATCGGCTATTGATTTTGTAACCAATACAGTGCATCACTGGCAGCTGAATGGTGAAAAGGTTGAGCCGGAATTGCGTCAAACGATGGGACGCCGCAAGGTTGGCATCGAAGGCACAGTAATCGTGGAGGCCGGACAAGCGGTAACACTGGAAAAAATCTCGAATGTGCATACCAGCCGCGATCTGGTGTACAGCAACGGTGGGTATTCACTGGATCAAATGCGTGAATCTGCACTGACAGAACTGAAGCAAGAGTCGCAAAAAGGGTATGATCAGCTGTTTCGTGAAAGCGCTAACGCCTGGGCGGATACCTGGTCCACGTACAACATTGAAGTGGACAGCACAAGCGGATATGACCAGCTTGCTATCCGTTTCGCCATCTATCATCTCATCATTATGACACCTGCGCATGATAATCGCATGGGAATCGGGGCGAAAGGATTAAGTGGTGAAGGGTACAAGGGACATTCCTTTTGGGATACGGAAATCTTCATCCTGCCTTTCTTCATCTACAGCAATCCCAAGATCGCAAGATCCTTGCTGGAATATCGATATCAGGGGTTGGATGGAGCTAGAAGCAAGGCCAAGGAGAATGGATTCGAAGGAGCCATGTATCCGTGGGAAGCAGCCTGGATCGAAGATGGCGAAGTTACACCGGTATGGGGAGATGTAGATATCGTAACCGGAGAGCAGACGAAGATCTGGTCCGGCTTTATTGAACAGCATATTACCTCTGACATCGCTTATGCCGTTTGGCATTATGTCCAGTCTACAGGCGATGAGGCGTTCATGGATGAATATGGCTACGAGATCATTTTTGATACAGCAACGTTCTGGGCCAGCCGCTTGGAGTGGGATGAGGCCAAAGGACGTTATCACATCAATGAGGTTGTTGGACCGGATGAGTATAAGGAGCATGTGGACAACAATGCATTCACCAATCATATGGCTCACTTCAATATGGAGCTGGCCATTCAATATTATGAAAAGCTTCAGCAGGAGAAACCTGAATTGCTCAAAGCATTGTCTGCGAAGCTTAACCTGACATCTGCTCGGGAAACGTGGAACAAGCTGGATCAAATGTATCTGCCAGGGCCGAATGAACAAGGACTTATTCCACAAGATGATACTTACTTGCAGAAGAAAGTCATTGATCTTACCCCTTATAAAAATCAGACCAAAGTGGCCAGCATCTTCAATGACTACAACCTGGATCAGGTTGGTGAAATGCAAATTTCGAAGCAGGCTGACATCATGATGCTGTTCTTCCTGCTTGAGAATAAATTCGAACCGGATATCAAACGCGCCAACTACGACTACTATGAGGAGAAAACTTTGCATGATTCCTCATTATCCCTGTCGACGCACAGTATCCTTGCCAGTGACTTCGGAGATCGCCCACTTGCTTATGATCTGTTCCGTCGGGCTTCCGAGATTGATCTGGGACCGCATATGCATTCTTCGGATGCAGGCATCCACTCCGCTTCGCTGGGCGGAATATGGGAATGTGTCGTGATGGGATTTGCCGGAGTTCGCATGTTGGATGGCAAGCTTCATCTCGATCCGAAGCTGCCTGAATCCTGGAGCAGTCTGAAATTCCCGCTCTACTGGCAGAATCAGCTGCTGCATATCACAATCACTTCCGAGGGTATTCTAATCGAGAGTGATGCAGAGGAAGAAATTTCTCTCCTTCTGTCCGGTCAGCAAGTTACTTTCAGCAAACGGTTTCAAACCTTGGTTTAATATAAATCCATGTGGGAGGTCATTCAAATGAAAAAAGGGTCCGCAAGTTTGGTCATGATGCTGATTTTGGTATTCGTATTATCCGCGTGTTCTTCAGGTGGAAGCAACAGTGCAGAAGGTGGAAAAGGAGAAAAAGTAAAACTCACCTTCTCCGTATGGGGAGATGTCAACTCCGGTGCGGATGAAGTGAAGCTTGCGGAAGAATTCAATGCTGCACACCCGGATATCGAAGTGAAGTTTGAGCCTATTCCAAGTGAAGGTTATGGAACTAAACTCACCACATCCCTGGCAGCAGGTCAGGCACCAGACGTATTCCTGGTTGGTGAAGGCGACTACTACAAATACGTGGATAAAGGTGTAATTGAGCCACTTGACGCTTATTTGAGCAAAGACACTTCGTTTAATCTGGATATTTTCCAGAAGGATCTTATTGAAAATATGAAAATCGAAGGCAAACAATACTACTTGCCAAAAGATTTCAACCCACTTGCGCTGTGGTACAACAAACGCATGTTTGATGAAGCTGGAATCCCTTATCCAACAGATGAATGGACTTGGGATGACATGATTGCAACTGCACAAAAACTGACTAAAAAAGATGGCAATAAATATACTCAATTCGGATTCAACGCAGGTAAATGGGAATATCCGATTTATACGTACCTGTGGGATTACGGTACAGACATCGCGAATGAGGATGGAACCGCTGCAGAAGGCTACATGAACAGTGAAAAAACAATCGCGGCAATGGATAAATACGTCTCTTGGTCCCAAGGAGATAGCCGTGTATCCCCGACGCCACTGGATTCCGAAACGCTTGGCGGAGATTCATCGATGTTCATGACAGACAAGCTCGCTATGATGATTACCGGTCGTTGGATCAAAGGTGATCTCGACAAATCCGATGTTCAATATGGTTCTGCACTGATTCCACAAAATACGGACGGTACTCGTTCAAGCATTATCGCAAGTGCGGGTTGGGCGATCAACGCAGCCGGTAAAAATAAAGAAGCAGCTTACGAACTGGTAAAATGGCTCTCGGGTACAGATGCACAGAAGCTTCGCTCTGCGAACGGTAAAGTACTGCCAGCGACTGTGAAAGAACTGGACGAAGTCAAAGCCAAAGAAGTAGCAGACAAACCGGTCATCGAAATGATGGATTATGCTAAAAAACCGGTAACTATGCGTTCTACAAACGGACCTGTGTTTGTTGAAGAATTCACCAAGGCGCTGGAAAAAGTGCTGCTTGGCAAACAGGATGTCAAAGGCGCTCTGGATGAAGCTGCGAAGAACGTTGACAGCAAAATCAAGTAAAAACCATGCGGGTGAGTCGGCGGCCATGCTGATTCACCCTCTTCATCAAGGAGGCTGCTATGCGTAATTCTAAATCCGAGCGTGCCGGGTATTGGTTCATATTGCCCTGGCTTATAGGCTTGTTGCTCTTTACCATTGGTCCAATGTTATTCTCTCTGCTGTTGGCTTTCAGCAAATGGGATATTATTACCGGCGTACAATCGATCGAATGGGTCGGTCTGGATAACTTCAAAACGATGTTTCATGACGAGCTGTTCTATCAATCGTTGAAAGTTACCTTTATTTTCGCTCTGGTATCCGTACCTCTGTATCAGGTGGCATCACTGCTTATCGCCTTGCTGCTGAATATGCGGAACAGAGGGATGAAATTTTTCCGATTGATCTATTTCATGCCATCCGTCATTCCAGCTGTAGCGGCATCAATGATGTGGATTATGATTTTCAATCCGGAATACGGCATTCTGAACCGGGCGCTTGCCTTTTTCGGCGTACAGGGGCCAGCTTGGCTTCAAGATCCGAATTATGCGCTGGGCGCACTGATTGTCATGGGTTTGTGGGGCGTCGGCAATACGATCATCATTTATTTGTCTGGCTTGCAGGGAGTTCCCGAAGAGCTGTATGAAGCTGCCAATCTGGATGGAGCGGGACCGTTTCAACGGTTTTTCAACATTACATTGCCTATGATTTCTCCAACGGTGTTCTTCAACGTAATTATGGGTATCATCGGTGGATTCCAGTATTTTACACAAGCATTTGTCATGACCAACGGGGGACCGCTTAATTCGACCCTGTTCTATAATTTGTATCTGTACAATAAAGCTTTTACCGATTTTGAAATGGGTTATGCTTCGGCACTCTCCTGGGTATTGTTCATCATCATTCTGGCGTTTACGTTGCTGGTCATCCGCAGTTCTTCGATGTGGGTCTATTACCAGGGCGATAACGAAAAGGATTGAGAGGAGGACAAATGATGAATCAAGCAACGACACGGAAACCGGTATACTCGAAACTATTTTCTATGCTCATTCTTATTGCTGGTGCGGCCGTCGTGCTGATCCCGCTGTTATGGACGTTTGCAACGTCTCTTAAAACACCTGCCGAGGTGTTCAAAGATGATTTTTTCCCGGCTGTATGGATGTGGTCCAACTATAAAAATGCCGTTCTGGCCATCCCGTTTTTTACATTTTTGAAAAATACGCTGATTATTCTGATTCCGGTATTAGTCGGTACCGTATTCTCGTCTGCCCTATGTGCGTATGGTTTCGCCCGGTTTAACTTCCGCGGCAAACGCACACTGTTCCTGGTTCTGCTGGCGACGATGATGCTGCCTTCACAGGTAACGATGATCCCGATGTTCATCATGTTCAAGGAAATCGGCTGGGTTGATACATTTTTACCACTCATTATCCCTGCATTTTTCGGGGGTGGAGCGTTTAACATCTTCCTGATCCGTCAGTTCATGCGCGGTATTCCGCATGATCTCGATGAGTCCGCTTTCGTCGACGGAGCAAACAAAATGCAGATTTTCATGAGAATCATGCTGCCGCTGTCTATGCCGCCGCTGATTGCTGTTTCCATCTTTACCTTTATGGGCGTATGGAATGACTTCCAGGGACCACTCATTTATTTGAACTCCAGTGAAAAGTATACGCTGGCTCTCGGATTGTCCATGTTCAAAGGGTTGTATAACGTGGAATGGAACATGTTAATGGCTGCAACAATGCTGATTATGCTTCCACCACTCATTGTATTCTTTGTTGCACAAAAATACTTTATTGAAGGCATTTCCATCTCTTCTGCAATCAAGGGCTAATCGTCCGTATGAATAGAAGAGATAAGCGGTAAGCCAAACCGCAGAGGAGGACTACCATGGCCACATTAACAAGCAGACATCCTTTTAATTTGTATTATAACGCAGGTGAATATGTGAAAATTTGCGGTACCCAGGACGGATACTTTCCCGACTTTGGGCATCATATGGCTAACGAAATGGGCGGGGTATGGCTGCATCCAATCAAGCTGCTGGACGGCTTCTGGCTGAAGGTAACTGATCTGGACCGCAACATTGCCGTATGGGCAAGGGCCGACGGTTTCACCAGCGAGTCGTGGGGAGGAAGCCGGTTCGATTATGATCACGGATTGAGCCACATTCCGGTATCCATTGAACGCAGACAGTTTGCCCCTGATTATGAAAAAGGCATGGTCGCAGAATATGAGATCAGCGCTTACGGCAAAGGAACAACCCGGCTCAAGCTGGAGCTGCTGTCACGTACCGATCTCCGTCCAGTGTGGTATTCCGATGAGATCGGAATTATTCCAGGAGCAGGTGAAACGGCAGAAGCCATTTCTTCGCGCAAAGTCATCGTCAAAGATGATGCCCAAGACTGGTACGCCATGATTGGAAGTGACCTGCCTGGAACGGAAATGACCGTTGGTCCCGAGATTTACGGACCAGAACTGACGGCAGGCAAGGGTACAGGCATTTCTTTTGTCACCGAATGCACGCTGGAGGAGAAGGATGTGTTTCGCTTCCGGTTATTTGTTGCCGGTTCGGAGTCGTCCCGTGAAGCCTGTGAGCAGACTTATGCAACCATCGAACGTGACCACGTCAGTCTGAAAGAGCAGAAGCAGCAGCTCTTCGACAAGTTGGATCAGCGCGCAGTACTGACTATTGAAGGCGAAGATGAGTTGAACGAGCAATTTGCCTGGGTGAAGCGCAATAATCAGTGGCTGGTGCAGCAAGTAGACGGAATCGGTCGCGGATTGACGGCAGGTGGACCCACGTATCCGTGGTGGTTCGGCTGTGACAGTACGTATGCACTTCAGGGTGTACTTGCTACAGGAGACCATCAATTGGTGCGGGATACGCTTAATCTGTTGCTGGAGAAGTCCAAGGAAGCGAACGGTAATGGACGTTTTGTGCATGAAGTGACCACCATGGGAGCGGTATCTAATCGCGGCAACACGCAGGAAACGGCACACTATATCGCCTTTGTATGGGAAATGTTCCTGTGGACCGGAGACGATGCACTTCTGCGCGAACATTATGACTACTGTGTCCAGGGAATCGACTGGCTGCTGGGTGAGATGGACCCGGACGGAGACCTGTTCCCTTCCGGTTACGGCATCATTGAGATTGCCGGATTGAATATGGAACTGATTGATAGTGCCGTATATACAGCGAAGGCTCTTCAGGCGCTGGAGCATATGAGTCTCTATTTGGGTGAAACGAAGCGGCACCAGACATATCAAAAACTGGCCGAACAAACGGTACGTGCGGTGAATGATATGTATTGGTCTGAAAAAGACAGTCTTTATGCGGATGCCGTTGCACCTATTTCCGATATTGTACCCAAGGTGGATTACATGGTTTCTCTCGCTGAAAAGCAAGGAATCACAGACTACCGGGAGTACGTGGAAGAATTGCTGGCCGATGCAGGCGAGAATCAGAAAGACCGCGGTTGGCTGCTGAACAAAAACTGGGTCATTGTCACTCCAATGGAAGCAGGAATTGCCGATCAGGACAAAGCACAGCGTGCGCTGGAAGCGATGCGAAATCGCGATTTCATCGGCGAATACGGTACGTATCTTGCTGCCATGTATCAACAGGGCACGATGACAATCTCTACGGGAGCACATGCGGTTGCAGAAGCGGCCTACGGGCATCCGGATCACGCGCTCGATTTACTGCGCCGGATGGGGAAAAGCTTCTCACGTGTACTGCCGGGTTCATTCTCGGAGATGTCTCCGGACTACGGCTGTGTTGTGCAGGCGTGGACTATCTATGCCCTGGCTGTACCTGTGGTACGACATTTCTTCGGCGTTCAACCGGAAGCACAGCATCGCCGTTTAACCGTATCACCTGATATGCCGCAGGCATGGGAAAACAAAACATGCAGTCTGGAGCAACTGATGGTAGGCGATGCAGAGTTCGATATTCATTTTGAATCCCGTGAAGGCAAACGTTATGCGAGCATTTCGAACCCTTCGGGCTGGACGGTTGTTCTGGACTGGAAGGGCGAAAGACGGGAAAGCAACGAGAAACGAATTGAATGGCAACTAGAGCAATAACATGGGGAGGAACGGGAAGATGAAAGGGAACGGAGCACTTCAAGCCGTTATTTTTGATTTGGATGGTGTCATTACCGACACGGCGGAGTACCATTATGTAGCGTGGAAAAAGCTGGGGGAATCGCTGGATATTCCGTTTGATCGGGAGTTCAACGAGGAGTTAAAGGGCATTAGCCGCGGAGAGTCGCTGGCGCGCATTTTACGTCTGGGTGGCAAGGAAGATGCGTTTTCGGCTGAGGAAAAGGAAGAATTCGCACAGCGTAAAAACGAACATTACGTCTCGTTGCTGGACTCGCTGACACCGGAGCATACTTATCCTGGAATTCGGGAATTGCTGCTTGAGCTGCAAGCCTCCGGTATTCCTGCGGTGATCGCCTCGGCCAGCAAAAATGCGCCTCAAATTCTGAAGGCGCTGGAGTTGGACTCCCTGTTCCGCTATGTGGTTCATCCGGATTCCGTACCACACGGCAAACCAGCACCTGATCTGTTCCTGCGCGGCGCGGAAGAAGTGGGTGCTGACGTTAAAGCCTGCATCGGCATCGAGGATGCGCAGGCGGGTATTGAGGCCATCAAATCCGCAGGCATGATCGCCGTGGGTATTGGTGAGGAAGCTGTACTTAAAGGTTCCGGAGCGGACGTGGTGCTGAAGGATACGAAACAGCTCACACTGTCATTCCTGGAGCGTACGTTGCATGAGCATAGCCATTAAGCGGAAAAGGGGAGATGCAGCATGAACCGGGCATGGTGGAAAGAAGCCGTGGTATATCAGGTCTACTGGCGGAGCTTCCTGGATGCGAATGGGGACGGCATCGGGGATTTGGAGGGCTTGATGCTCAAGCTCGACTATATCAAAAGTCTGGGGATAGATGTCATCTGGCTTAATCCCATTTATGAATCGCCGGACAAAGATAACGGATATGACATAGCGGATTATTACCGCATTATGGCGAAAGCCGGAACGATGGAGCAGTTCAGGCAGTTGCTGGACAAGGTCCATGCACTGGGCATGAAGCTCATTATGGATCTGGTGGTTAATCATACATCAGAGCAGCATGCATGGTTTGAAGAGTCTCGTTCATCCCTCAATAATCCGAAACGCGACTGGTATATATGGAAGCCGGGGAAACAGGATAGCCCGCCGAACAACTGGCGCTCCTATTTTGAACCGTCGACCTGGACTTACGACGAGCGGACGGGAGAATATTATTTCCATTCCTTTGCGAAGGAACAGCCTGATCTGAATTGGGAAAATCCCGAGCTCCGTCAGGAGATATACCGGATGATGCGTTTCTGGCTGGATCAGGGCATTGACGGCTTCCGCATGGATGTTATTAATCTGCTCGCCAAGCTGGAAGGTTTCCCGGATGCGGAGCACCCGGAGAACATTGATTATCTGGGCAATAATCCGGGCATTCATGAATATTTGCAGGAAATGAACCGGGAGGTTCTCCAGCATTATGACATTATGACCGTAGGAGAGATTCCATTTGTCACACCTGAGGATGGTCTCTTGTATGTGGGCGACAACCGTAAAGAGCTGCATACGTTATTCCATTTCCAGGTGGCGGATGACATGCCTGCTTGGGATCTGGCACGGTACAAGGAAATTCAGGAGAGCTGGTATGAAGCGTTCCGTAATGAAGGTTGGAACTCCCAGTTTCTGAACAATCACGATCACACAAGGCAGGTTTCGAGGTACGGCAATGATGGACAATACCGCGTGGAATCGGCAAAACAACTGGCGACCATGATTCATACTCTTCCGGGAACACCGTATGTATTCCAGGGAGAGGAGATCGGCATGACGGGTGTCCGGTTCTCTTCCATTGATGAATATCACGATATTGCAATGAAGAACAAATATAAGGAAGAAATCGGTAAGGGCCGTGCGCCAGATGAAGTCCTCCGAAGTCTTCAGCCGCTGAGCCGGGATAATTCTCGTACGCCGATGCAGTGGGACAGCAGCGAGCACGCCGGTTTTACCGATGGGCAGCCGTGGATGCAGGTGAACCCCAACTATGAAGAGATTAATGTGGAGCGGGATTTGGCCGCGCAGGACTCCATATTTGCATATTATCAGCAGCTGATTGCCCTGCGTAAAACGCACGCGGTTATGGTCTATGGAGATTATCGTGACCAATCGGCAGGGGAAGAGCATGTATATGCATATAGCCGCAGTCTGGATGGAGAGACATGGCTTGTCATTCTCAATCATTCGGACCGGGAGCAGTCCTATCGTCTGCCTGCTTCATTCGCTGATCGAGCCACGAATGCCCGCTTGGTCATTGCCAATCTGGATCGGTCAACCTCGGAAGAGGTTAGAAGCGGCACCGTTCATTTGCTTCCTTATGAGGCGCTCATTTACTCCTTGTAATACATCGCAAGATCATCAGAGCCTGGCGGGGATTTCCCGTCAGGTTCTTTTATTTATCCCAACATTGGGGGACTAGTGTTATATTTTTTAGTAAGAAAGATGATTTTAGGAGATGTAATAATGAAGACTAAGGTTATACGTTATTATCGTTTTGGCGATCCGAGCGAAGTGCTGTGCCTAGAGGAGAAGGAGTTAGTGCCCCCTGGCCCCGGTGAATTAGCGGTGAGGATGTGCGCTCGGCCTATTAATCCTTCAGATGTCATTCCTGTTCGAGGCGCATATCCGCATCGGACGGCATTGCCCGCTGTACCTGGGTTCGAGGGAGTTGGGGTAGTGGAGGCGGTAGGGCCGGGAGTATCCATTCAAATGTTGGGGCGGCGCGTCCTGCCGTTGAGAGGCGAAAACACGTGGCAAGAGGTGGTGAAAACGTTGGATCGACATGCGATCATTGTGCCTGATGATATTAATGATCAATCGGCAAGTCAGATCTACATTAACCCGATAACAGCTTGGCTGATATGTACGGATATGCTTAAGCTAACATACGGCGATACCTTGATTGTCAATGCCGGTGGTTCCGCAATCGGGCGAATCTTCGCCCAATTATCGAAAATTCTGGGATTTCGTATGATTGCGCTCACAAGAAATGATCGCCATACGGCTGATTTATATCAACTTGGGGCGTTCTCTGTTGTAAATACGATGGAAGAGTTGCTACAGGAGAGAATTGCAGAATTAACGGAGGGGCGTGGCGCTAATGCGGCCGTCGACTGCATCGGAGGGGCAGATGGAGAGCAACTCGTGAGTTGTATAAGACCGTATGGCACCGTAATAAGCGTCGGACTGCTCTCGGGTATCTCACCGTTATGGCATGAGGTGACCCGCGGAACGCAAGTTAACGTTAAACTCTTTTGGCTAAAGCATTGGGTAGAGCGATGTTCGCAAGAACGATGGGAACAGGTATTCAATGAAGTGATTCAGTTAGTTCGGGAAGGGCGGCTATTGATGGCAAACATTGGGGCGACGTTTGGACTGGAATATGTGAAACAGGCCATTGCAGTCTCTGAATCGAGCATCGAGGGAAAGGTTCTTCTATTAAGTTAGTGCAATAGACTGTAAAAATATCGAAGCATAGGACGCTCTTCGTATTATGAGGTTAGCCAATAAATACTGGTTAATCTTTTTTTATTTTTTCAAAAAAGGTACACAAAAGTTACAAAATGAACTAAAATGAACTTATATGAACATTATCTGACTAACGAAAGGAATGGATTAATGATGCAAAACCGTTATGCTGCACACCCAAATGAAGTGAAAAACTATGATACCTCCCGTCTGCGCGAGGAATTTCTGATGGAGCAACTGTTTGCAACAGATGAATTGGTGACGGTATATTCCCATGTGGATCGTTATATTGTAGGAACGGCTGTACCTCAAAGCAAGGATATCGCACTTGAAGTGAATCTGAAGGATATCGGAACGAACTTTTTCCTGGAGCGTCGTGAAATCGGTATCATTAATGTTGGAGGCCACGGAACAGTGACAGCCGACGGTCAAGGATACGAAATTGGTGCCAAGGAATGCCTGTACATCGGAAGAGGTGTAAAAGAAGTTGTGTTCAAGAGCAGCGGCAAGGATCAGCCGGCTCAGTTTTATTTTGTATCCACACCAGCTCACCACACGTATCCAACAGTAAAAGCAACGCAAGAACAAGCTCAGCCGAACCACCTCGGCAGTATCGAAAGCTCGAACGAACGGACGATCTATCGCTATATCCACCAAGGAGAAGGCGGAATCCAGAGCTGTCAGCTGGTGATGGGTATTACGGAACTCGACAAGGGCAACATGTGGAATACCATGCCTGCACATACCCACAACCGCCGTTCCGAAGTATACTTGTATTTCAACCTGCCGGAAGATGGTGTCGTATTCCATATGATGGGCGAGCCAAACGAAACACGGCATTTGGTTGTGCGTGACCGTCAGGCCATCATCTCTCCTAGCTGGTCCATCCACAGTGGTGTTGGTACGAGCAGCTATACGTTCTGCTGGGCAATGGCTGGTGAAAACCAGACGTTCGAGGATATGGACGGCGTGGCGATGAAGGACCTGAAATAGGCGCGTAAATTCCAAAGAAACAGGAAGTTGATCTGTGATGAATCCATTGAAAAGACATGAAAAAATTATGGAGGCTCTGCTGGAACGGCAGGAAGTCACCGTTAGTGATCTGAGTGAACTGCTGCAGGTGACGGGCAAGACCGTGCGGGAGGATCTCGATAAGCTGGAAGGCATGGGATTGCTCGTACGTGTCCATGGGGGGGCGATGCTGGCTCAGAACGACCAGTATGGCATCCTGACGAGTCGAGGGGCTACGGAAAAGCATCATTCGGAGAAAACGGAGATTGCCGAGCGAGCCCTTGCTTATATCCGGCCAGGAGATATTGTTGCGCTGGACGGCGGAAGCACCACGTTGGAGATGGCGAAGCGTATGGACAATCAGCCCATTACCGTGGTAACCAATGATCTGTTCATTATTGCTGAGCTGACCAAAAAGGAGCAGGTGCGACTGGTTGTGCCCGGCGGAGCAAGAGTCCGCAATATGCTGGTGGGAGACGATACAGCTGCCTTCATTTCCGGTCTCAACATTCACAAAGCGTTTATCTCAACGACGGCACTTCATCCGGAATTTGGACTTTCTATATATACAGGCGATCTGGTGCCGCTAAAAAAAGCAATGATCTCTGCTTCACAGCAGGTCTATGGCGTCGTGGATCATTATAAATTCGGACAATTTGCCCTTCGGACTTTTGCACACTGTTCGGAGTTGGACTGCATCATCAGCGATAGTCGCTTGGATGAGGAGACAGCAGCCCTTTACAGGCAAAATGGTATCGAAGTGGATTATCAGAGCTGATCTTCAGTTTCACAGTGGTTACATGACTGCCGAGGCTGAATGACACGGTTTGCAACTCAATAACCATGCGGAGGAATCATTCATGAACCCATTTGATTTAAGCGGACAAGTTGCACTTGTCACTGGTACATCAGGAGGTCTTGGACAAGGAATGGCGATTGGTCTTGCGGAAGCCGGGGCAGATGTTGTGCTGGTGTCTTACTCCAATCCATCGGAAACAGCACGTGCTATTGAGGCTCTCGGACGCAAAGCGTATGTGATTGAAGCTGATTTGAGCCGTGAGGATGAACTGACCGGGGTGTTTGAAAAGGCATTAGCCTTTCAGGGGAGAATTGATATTCTGGTCAATAATGCGGGAATTATTCGTCGTACACCTGCAGCCGATCACGGTCAGCAGGACTGGCATGATGTCATAGGTCTTAACCTGAATACGGTATTTTTCCTGAGCCAGTTGGCCGGCAGACATATGATTGAACGGGGAAGTGGCAAGATCATTAACATTGCCTCCATGCTGTCTTATCAGGGTGGAATTAATGTACCGGGATACACGGCCAGTAAACATGGGGTAGCCGGTTTAACGAAAGCACTCGCAAATGAATGGGCAGGCAAAGGTGTTCAGATCAACGGGATTGCACCAGGCTACATGGAAACAGACAATACGACTCAGATTCGCGCCGATGAGAATCGGTATCGTGACATCACGGCACGGATTCCGGCTGGACGCTGGGGAACACCTGAGGATCTGAAAGGTCCGGTTGTTTTCCTGGCATCGGCGGCATCGGACTATTTGAATGGTCATGTACTGAATGTGGATGGCGGCTGGATGGCTCGTTAATCCTGTCAGTGATCAATGGCAAAGGAGGCAGTGATATGAAACTTGGTATTCTTGCGCATACGTTTGGTAAACAGCCTACAGCGCAGCTTGCACAGACTATCGCGGATAACGGATTCAATTCGGTACAGTTGGCATTAGCCAAGGCGTTATCGGATGTGGACTCGTCCAATGGCAAGCTGAGCCCTGGACTGGCGAATGAGATCGGAGATCAATTTGCACAGCGCGGAGTCAAGATTGCGGTACTGGGCTGCTATATTAACCCGATTGATCCTGATCCTGTGGCCCGTCGTGCAGACATTGATCGATTCAAGGAGCATCTGCGTTATGCCCGAGATTTCGGTTGCAGCATGGTGGCAACGGAGACGGGGGGCCTGGATACGTATCGCGACTCTCATCCAGACGGATATGAAGAAAAGGCGTGGACGGTGCTGCGGGAGACGGTAGAGGAACTGGCGGAAGAGGCGGAAAAGTGGGGCGTTCATGCGGCGATCGAGCCTGTATCTACCCATACACTTCATACGCGTGAACATATGATTCGTCTGTTTGAAGAAATTCCTTCATCCAATCTGGGCATGCTGTTCGATCCTTGTAATCTGATCAAACAACCGCATGTGGCTGATCAGCCCGCATTCCTGCGTGAAGTGATGGAAACGCTGTATCAGCGCATCATTGTCATTCATGCCAAAGATGTGGCTTTCAATGCACAGGGTGATAAGTTCAATCCGGTGCCGGGTGAGGGCATTCTGGATTACCCGTTATTTTTTGAACTATTGAAGACGTATAAACCACATATCGATATTTCACTAGAAGGGGTAACGGCGGAGGAAGCTGTTCCAGCGGCCAAGCATTTACGTGAGATATGGAGTGGCGTTCGGGTATAAACGGTAAAGAGTCGGCAGCAGCCTGGCAGTTGAATCGTTGCAAAAAGTTCCGGAAAACCTTTGCGGGAGCAAAGGTTTTTTTGGTATAGCGGTCCTCGTAGTACATAATTAATATTTCTTATCGGAAAAATCGGAAATACTTCTTTTCAAAAGCGACATCTTGTGAGAGAATATGGAAAACATACGCCACCATGTCATGACATCTAGGGATTTGCCAAACGTATAAGTTAAGGGAGGAAACAGATTTATGTCAAACGAACGTGAGCTTTCATTTGAAACATTGGCAATTCATGCCGGCCAGGAGATTGATCCGACCACCCATGCACGTGCTGTACCGTTGTACCAAACAACATCCTACGGATTCCGTGATACGGAGCATGCAGCCAATCTGTTTGGATTGAAAGAGTTTGGCAATATCTATACACGTCTGATGAATCCGACCACGGATGTGTTCGAACAACGTATTGCTGCACTTGAGGGAGGTGCGGGCGCACTGGCTACCGCTTCCGGTCAGGCAGCGATTACGTTCTCCCTCTTAAATATCGCAGGTGCGGGAGACGAGATCGTTTCCGCAGCGAGTCTGTATGGGGGAACGTACAATCTGTTCTCCACCACACTACCGAAACTTGGCCTGGATGTAAAGTTTGTAGATTCCAGTGATCCAGAGAATTTCCGGGCGGCGATTACGGATAAAACCAAAGCATTGTACGCTGAAACGATCGGAAATCCGCAAGGCAACGTCCTGGACATTGAAGCTGTGGCAGCGATCGCCCATGAACATGGCATTCCTTTGATTGTAGACAATACATTCCCAAGTCCATATCTGCTTCGTCCAATCGAGCATGGAGCTGATATTGTCGTTCATTCGGCTACCAAATTTATTGGCGGTCACGGTACTTCCATTGGTGGAGTTATTGTAGACAGCGGTAAATTCGACTGGAAAGCGAGTGGCAAGTTCCCGGGACTGACAGAACCGGATGCCAGCTATCATGGTGTTGTATATACGGAAGCGGTTGGACCGATTGCTTATATTATCAAAGCTCGTGTACAATTGCTGCGCGACTTGGGTGCTACGATCTCACCTTTCAATTCATGGTTGCTCATTCAAGGACTGGAGACACTGCATCTGCGGGTAGAACGCCATAGCAGCAACGCACTGGCTGTGGCGCAATATCTGGAGAAGCATGCAGATGTGGAATGGGTAAGCTACGCAGGTTTGCCGAGTCACCCTTCCTATGAATTGGCACAGAAGTATTTGCCGAGAGGCCAGGGAGCCATTCTGACTTTTGGTATCAAAGGCGGCGTGGATGCAGGACGCAAACTGATTGAAAATGTGAAGCTGTTCTCCCACCTTGCGAACGTAGGTGACTCCAAGTCACTGATCATTCACCCGGCTAGTACGACGCACCAACAGCTGACAGAAGATGAGCAGACTGCAGCAGGCGTTAATCCTGAGCTAATTCGTCTATCTATAGGTACAGAGAATATTCAGGATATCCTCTACGATCTGGAGCAAGCCATTAAGGCTAGCCAGCAATCAAGCGTTAGTGTTTAATTCATAACGTTAATAAATCCATTACCACGAGCCGCTTGTCCTTATGGACGAGTGGCTTTTTTTAATTTGCATCGGCTAAGATGAAAAACCTATTTACAAATGCAGAGCACAGGCATATAATGAAGCTAAAGTTGTATTAGGTAAAAAAAATTGCATAAGTACAAAAATGATTATCATTCTCATTCAAAATGAGTTTGAAAATCATTCAATAACCATGCTGCTGCGGGGATTCCCGCAGCAGCATGTGTCATTTTTAGGGTATTAACAATGGCTCTCATTCTCAATACGACTTCAAAAAAGGGGACATGGATGCAGCAAAATGCAATCCACAACCCGACAATCAGAAAGGATTGTGATTCATATGCAAGCGATACATCAACCTATTCAAACCAAAGCGAAAGCTGAACAGCGCTCTGCCAACACACCAGGTCCGGGCCGGGGGCGCAAACCAGATTTTCGGGCCATGCTGCGCAACAAGGAAATGCAAGCTGCACTGGGCAGTGGACTTTTGATGCTTATTGCCTGGGTGACGGCATCATGGTCTAATCCGTTATCCGTAGTACTGTATATTGTTGCTTATGCCATAGGTGGATGGACCAAGGCCAAAGAAGGCATAGAGACTTTGGTCAAGGATCGTGATCTCGATGTGAACCTGCTCATGATTGCAGCAGCGTTGGGAGCGGCAGCCATCGGCTACTGGAATGAAGGCGCCATGCTGATCTTTATTTTTGCGTTAAGTGGTGCACTCGAAAGCTATGCAACGGAGCGTAGTCACAAAGATATTTCATCGCTGCTGGCGCTCAAACCGGAAACGGCGCTGCGTATTGAGGACGGGAAAATGAATCTTGTATCCATCGATGATTTGCAGCCGGGGGATCTGTTGCTGGTCAAACCGGGCGAACTGGTTCCGGCAGATGGTGTCGTGTACCGGGGTAGCTCTTTTATCAATCAGGCCTCGATTACAGGCGAATCCTTACCTGTAGACAAAATTGCTGGTGACGAAGTATTTGCAGGTACCGTGAACGGCGAAGGCGCTCTATATGTGGAGGTAACCAAATCCGCTGAAGGATCGTTGTTTGGCAAAATTATTAAACTCGTGGAAGAGGCGCAGACGGAAATGCCGGATTCCCAACGCTTTATTGAACGATTCGAGGGGATATACGCGCGTATTGTTGTCGCCGTAACGGTGCTGGTTATTGTGGCAACACCGTTATTGCTTGGTTGGACATGGAATGATGCGTTTTACAAAGCAATGGTCTTTCTCGTTGTCGCTTCACCTTGTGCCCTGGTTTCTTCCATTATGCCGGTCATGTTATCAGCGATGTCCAGCAGTGCACGTCGCGGTATTCTCTTCAAGGGTGGCGCTCATGTGGAGAACATGGCCCAGACCCAGGTGGTTGCTTTTGATAAAACGGGGACATTGACGATGGGTACACCACAGGTGACCGATATTATAACGGCAGACGGATATGACCGGGCTCAGTTGTTGGGTGCGGTAGCTGCCATTGAGAATCTTTCGATGCACCCACTGGCTCGGGCCATTGTGGAGCAGGCAAGCAAGGAGGACCTCAACCTCCCAATTGCTGAACAGGTTCAGGCGCTGACGGGCTGGGGGATTGAGGGGAAAGTAGACGGTGTGCTCTGGAAAATTGGCAAAACGGATGAGTTAGATACGCATCATATCAGTGAGGTAAATAACGCAAATCATATAGAGAAGCAATTAGGTGCTTGTGATATGAATGATCTTGCTGTGTGGCATGGCATACGTGCCCAACTTGAGGGAGAAGGCAAGACCGTGTCTGCCATAACAGCGAACGGGAAGATGGCCGGACTGATCGCGATGAGGGACACTGTGCGCCCACAAGCGGCCGCAGCGGTAAAAATGCTGGAAGCGATGGGTGTGAAGGTGGCTATGCTGACAGGTGATCGTCCTGAATCGGCAGCAGTAATCGCCCGTGAGACAGGTGTGAGCCTAGTGTACGCAGGTCTGTTGCCCGAAGATAAAGTGAAGCAGGTGCATCTACTTCGCGAACAGTATGGGCAAGTGTTAATGGTTGGGGATGGTGTGAATGATGCGCCTGCACTTGCAGCGGCAACGGTTGGCATGGGGATGGGGGTATCAGGCAGCGGCACGGCACTGGAAGTAGCGGATGTTGTACTGATGAATGACAATATTGAAGAAATCGCCTGGGTGATCAGGCAAGCTCGCCGGGCCCAGCGGACGGTGAAGCAGAATATGTTTTTTGCCATCACGGTAATTCTGGCTCTAATCGCGGGTAACTTCTTACAAGATGTTGCATTGCCATTGGGCGTGGTAGGCCATGAGGGCAGCACGATCCTGGTTATTCTGAATGGACTAAGACTGCTGCGGTAAGTAAATCCATTTGAAAACGACGGCGTTTGAACCTTGGGTCAGCGGGTAATGATTCGAAGAGACGATTCCAGAGGAACGTTCCACACGGAATATGACTTAGGGAACGTTGTTATTACAACATTACCAAGCAGATCGGTAATTTGCCGCTGCAACGATATGACAATCAAGGGAGCTGTGAATAATGGGACGTTACGTACAAGTGGAACCGAATGTGAGTATATTTGTTGAAGATATTGGTCAAGGAACACCGGTTGTCTTTTTGCACGGCTGGCCAGTTAATTATAAAATGTTCGAATATCAATTAAATGTACTGCCGAATCAAGGCATTCGTGCGATTGCAATAGATTTCAGAGGTTATGGCAAGTCGGACGCTCCGTCCACAGGTTATGACTACGACCGGATGGCGGACGATGTTCGTGCCGTAATCGATGACCTGGAGTTGACCGACGTGGTGCTTGCAGGCTTCTCCATGGGTGGAGCGATTGCCGTGCATTATATGGCCCGCCATGCGGGACATGGTGTATCCAAGCTGGCACTATTGTCTGCGGCGGCACCAGTGTTCACGCAGCGTGAGGGTTATCCATATGGACTTACTCCGGCGCAGCTCACCGAGCAGATTATTGAGCCAATCTTCGCAGATCGTCCGAAGCTGCTGGAGACGTTTGGCGGCATGTTTTTCGCGAAGCAGCACAGCCAGCCGTTTATGGATTGGTTCCATGCACTCGGTATGGAAGCCTCGTCTTACGCTACGATCTCCAGTGCAATTGCACTGCGAGATGAGGATTTGCGAGGTGACCTGAGTTCGATTCAGGTACCTACAGCCATTTTGCACGGGAAGAAGGATGGGATATGTCCGTTTGAATTCGCCGAGGAGATGCACAAAGGCATTGCCGGTTCTCAATTGATTGCTTTTGAGGAGAGCGGTCACGGGGCGTTCTATGATGAATTGGAAAAATTCAATGCCGAACTGATTCGATTTATCAAATCCGGAATCTGATCGTTAATCGACCTTTACAGATCGTTTCAACTATTCATTGAATCTTCATTTGTGAACAAAAAAAGAACCTGGAAGTTCAGCGAGCTGCTGTGCTTTCAGGTTTTTTTGCCGTCCATTCTTGTGTTCATGTGGGGGCTGTTCTTTGTTCTTTCCATTAAAAGAGTTCAGTCAGCCCAATCATCGTGATCAGTCCGAGCAAAAAGGAAACCGTTGCCGCCCGTGCGTTGCCGTCGCCGTGGCTTTCGGGAATCAGTTCCTTGTACACGATGAACATCATCGCACCCGCTGCAAAGGCAAGACCATAAGGAACTAGACCGGACACCAGACTACTGAGTGTGTAACCAATCATGGCTGTAACAATTTCAACTGCGCCAGTCAGCGTGGCGATACCGAGCGCTTTGAAGCGACCGATGTTCTGATTGACGAGGAAGAGGGCGACCAGGAATCCTTCCGGCGCATTCTGCAATCCAATGGAAAAGGCAATCAGATTGCCAAGTCCTGCGTCACTGCTTGCGTAGCTGACACCTACCGATAGCCCTTCGGGCAGGTTATGCATGGTGATGGCTGCAATAATCATGAAGGCTTTGGCTTCAATTTTGAAAGGCATCTTCTCGGGATTTTCCAGATCCACATGGGGAATCTTCATCTCCAGTACAAGCAGAACCATGCTGCCCAGCATGATACCAAGGGCAAGTACGAACAAATTGGATTGCCCGAGTGCTTCCGGTATGAGATTGTACACCGAGGCAGAGGTCATGATGCCTGCTGCGTAGGCAAGCAAAATATCACGCAGACGGTGAGTTACTTTGCGCATAAATAGAATAGGTATGGCCCCAAGGCCGGTAGACATGGCTGAGATAAAGCTGCCAATGAGTGCATCGTTCATGCTTCCATTTTCCCTCCTGATGAAGACTTCTTCATAATCGCTGCCGAGCATTGACACCGTACATAAAAGAGATCATAATGAACAACAGATTAGAATGATTATAAATTAGAATTCCGTTTCTGCATAGGTTAATTGTCATAACGGGCAGTTCATGTGGACATGATGTAGGCTTTCGTTCTAGTGTATGCAAAAGCATTTGCTTTTGATGCCGGAGAGCCTGACCTTTTTGCAGAACCCGGGGGAGGAACTATACATGTATAAATCAATTATTATTGGAACAGGCCCTGCAGGGCTGACAGCAGCAATCTATCTGGCACGTGCCAACTTGAACCCACTCGTTATTGAAGGACCACAACCTGGTGGTCAACTGACAACAACAACAGAAGTGGAGAACTTCCCAGGTTTCCCTGACGGTATTATGGGTCCTGAACTGATGGACAATATGCGCAAACAAGCAGAACGCTTCGGTGCAGAATTCCGTACAGGCTGGGTAAACAACATCGATATGAGCGAGCGTCCATTCAAAATTCAGGTTGAAGGCATGGGTGAACTCGTATCCGAAACCTTGATCCTGTCTACGGGCGCATCTGCTAAATACCTTGGTATTCCTGGAGAAGAAACGAATGTGGGCCGTGGTGTCAGCACTTGTGCGACATGTGACGGATTCTTCTTCCGCAACAAAGAAATCATCGTTATTGGCGGTGGCGACTCCGCGCTGGAGGAAGCGAGCTTCCTGTCCCGTTTCGGTTCCAAAGTAACCCTGGTACACCGTCGTGAAGAACTGCGTGGCTCCAAAATCATGCAGGATCGTGCACGCAGCAATGAGAAAGTGGAAATGGCATTGAACCGTACCCCTCTGGAAGTGTTGGCTGGCGACAACGGCGTAACAGGATTGAAAGTACTGAACAACGAAACAGGTGAAGAAGAAATCATTCCTGCTAGTGGTGTATTCGTAGCGATTGGTCACACACCAAACACTGGATTCCTGGGCGGACAGATCACAACCGACGAACACGGTTATATTCTGACTACACCGGGAACATCCGAAACCAATATCCCAGGCGTATTCGCTTGTGGTGATGTACAGGATACCCGTTACAAACAAGCGATCACAGCAGCAGGTAGCGGATGTATGGCTGCGATGGATACAGAGAAATATATTGAGAGCTTGGAGCATAGCGCAGTAGTCCTGTAAGGGAAGAGCTGTTTTGAGCAATAGATCAGTCTATAAAATAACAATATGAGGTGAATCAACATGGAAAACGTAATTGTATACACATCGACCAACTGCCCAAATTGCAAATCGGTAAAAAGCTTCCTGGCTGACAAAGGCATCTCTTATGAAGAGCGCAACATCGAGACAAGCGATGAGTTCGCACAACAAGTATGGGACATGGGCGTACGTGCCGTACCTCTGACTATCATTGGTGAACACCGCATTCTGGGTATGAACAAAACTCAATTTGCTAAAGCGCTTGACGCTTAATTTACCCTCTATAGGGTAAGTTCAAGTCACATGCAGCTATTCCGGTTCGCGCGAGCCGTTTGAATATATATTGGAGAAGCCTTGGTCCGAATCAGGACTGAGGCTTCTTTTATCTTCAACATGAAAAATCCCCTTTCACAGCTACAATAGAGCACATGTTTCATGAACTCTTTTGTGGATGTAAAAAGGGATTTGACGGTAAAATGAAACATATTTTATCTAGAAAAAGATACTCATAAAGGTCTGAAATACTACATACACCAGTACGCCTGACAGCATGTACATGAAACCAGCCTTCTTTTTGCTCTGAAACAATCGAAGTATGCCAAGGCTGAACAGCGGCGCAAGCACGATCAGGAACAGGAGTACGGTGACAAACATTTGCGCCGAGATATCTGAAGTATCCACGTAGGTCACGAATTTTCACTCCGTTTCGTCATCGGAATTAACACAGCGACATTCATGCCGCCATGACAAAAATCACATAACCCTATTATACCTCTGGATTTCTTTAACAAAAAGGGAGGAAATGGGGCAAAATGATGTCAATTTTCAGCGGTTATTAGACGGAAACTCTTATTTTACCTAGAAATTGGGAAATTGCTGAGTAAGCGGCACCAACACGTGTGGACCGACTGCCCAGAGCAGCCCATTCTATCTGCAAACTGCGGCGGTGATAGGGCAACGTACGCTCCTCCACCACTTGTTTCAGCGCCGTTTCAATCCAGGGTCCTGCTTCAGAGAGAGGGCCGCCGATAATAATGCGCTCAGGATTGAAACTGTTAACGATATTGGTGATGCCAACTCCCAGTTTGCGGCCAATTTCCTGGTATAGCTTCAATACATCTTCATGGCCTTGCTGTGCATAATCAATCAATTCCCGTGTCGTATGTGCCGGCAAAAGCAACTGATGATCCGGGTGCTCATAAGCTTTCTCCGAAGCATATAACTCCCAGCAGCCACGATTGCCACAGGAGCAAGGTCTGCCCTCTGCTTCAATGGACATATGGCCTGTTTCTCCTGCATATCCCCAGGCTCCTTTGTACAGCTCGCCATCCACCATAATGCCTGAACCGATCCCGATGCCTGCACTAATGTAAATCAGATGACGTACACCGATGCCTGCACCAAAATTCAATTCTCCATGCGCACCTGCATTCGCTTCATTGTCGATCGTGACAGGTAACTCGAATACTTCTTCCAGCATGGCACGCAGGGGAACCTTCTCCCACCCCAAGTTGGGTGCAAACAGCACCGTTCCTTCCTCGTCCACCATGCCCGGTACCCCGATCCCAATACCAATTACCCCGTGAGGGGAGGGAGGGGCTGCCTGAATCAGATGTTCTGCTGCAAGTTTCAACTGTTCAAATACAGAGGACACATCATGATGTTCCAACTTAACGGCATATTCTGTGATGATGTGACCTTCCAGATCGGTAAGCACACCTTTTAAGTGGGTCACGCTAAGTTCCAAGCCTACGGCATATCCCGATGTACCGCGAAATAGCAGCATGAGAGGTTTGCGTCCACCGCTGGATTCCCCAGGGCCAATTTCCTGCAAAAGCTCATCATTGATCAGATCGGCAACCAGATTGGATACCGTTGCTTTATTCAGCCCTGTAATCTCGGATACCCGTGCACGGGAGAGGGGGGCATGACGCCGTATCGTATCCAGGACGATCGACTTGTTTATTTTTTTGACCAGCATCTGGTCTCCGGTAATTTTCATATCCATATGGCACTCCTATTCTTCTAAAAAAGGGTTCAGACCCGCAATCCGTAAACAAGCTATTCGACTATTATAGCGTAAACAAACGAGCAAAAAAAATTTTATTTTTACTTTGTTTAACCAATAGACAAAGTATAACTGATGTGTTAGGATAACGTTGTAAACGATTACTTTCAAAACTATTGAGGAGGCATTTACCATGGCCTATTTTGAATCCGTTAATAAAATTTCATTCGAAGGTAAAGATTCCACGAATCCATTTTCTTTTAAACATTATAATCCGGAAGAAGTTGTAGCTGGCAAATCGATGGAAGAGCACTTCCGTTTCGGCATGGCTTATTGGCATACATTAACAGCGGGCGGTAGTGACCCGTTTGGTGCAGAAACTGCTGTTCGTTCTTGGGATAAATACTCCGGTCTGGACCTCGCGAAAGTCCGCGTGGAAGCGGCATTTGAATTTTTGGAAAAAATGAATCTCCCGTTCTTCTGTTTCCACGATGTGGACATCGCACCAGAAGGCAACAGCCTGCGTGAGTTCTACAGCAACATTGATACGATTGTTGACCTGATTGAAGATCACATGAAATCCAGCGGCAAAAAATTGCTCTGGAATACAGCGAACATGTTCTCCAACCCACGCTTCATGTTTGGAGCAGCTTCCACTTGCAACGCAGATGTGTACGCTCACGCTGCAGCGCAAATCAAGAAAGGTCTGGAAGTGGGTAAACGTCTGGGCGCAGAAAACTATGTGTTCTGGGGCGGTCGTGAAGGTTATGACACATTGCTCAACACAGACATGCAGCTGGAGCAAGACAACATTGCTCGCATGTTCCACATGGCAGTAGACTACGCGAAGGAAATTGGCTTTGATGCACAATTCCTGATTGAGCCTAAACCGAAAGAGCCAACGAAACACCAATACGACTATGATGCAGCAACTTCCATTGCCTTCCTGCAAAAATACGGTTTGGACAAACACTTCAAACTGAACCTGGAAGCTAACCATGCAACACTGGCTGGTCACACATTTGATCACGAGATCCGCGTTGCCCGTACAAACGGTATGCTCGGTTCCCTCGATGCCAACCAAGGCGATATGCTGATCGGCTGGGATACGGATGAGTTCCCGGTTGATATGTACGATGCTACATTGACAATGTACGAAGTATTGAAAAACGGCGGTATCGGCCGTGGTGGTGTGAACTTCGACGCCAAAGTACGTCGTGGTTCCTTCGAAGCAGACGATCTGTTCCTCGCACACATCGCTGGTATGGATACGTATGCTAAAGGTTTGAAAGTAGCAGCGAAATTGATTGAAGATCGCGTATTCGATGACTTCATCGAAAAACGCTACAGCAGCTTCAGCGAAGGTATCGGTGCTGATGTGGTTGCAGGTAAAGCAACACTGGCTTCCCTTGCAGAATACGCGCTGAACAACGAAAGCCCACGCAAAAATCAATCCGGACGTCAGGAATTGCTGAGAGCAAAACTCAACCAATACATCCTGGCTGACTAATACCGGTTAAGCTTTGGGTATGGAAGATTGTGAACCAACGAATACGTTTTGCCTGTAGTGACGCTTGTGCAGGAGTATAACAAAGTGTGCACGCCAGCATAGCCTAAGCTTGTACCACGGAACGCCTGAACAAGCATGACATTCGGACCGTCCCCGACTTTCCCCTGGGAAGGCGGGGACGGTTTTTTGATACCTAAACCAATGATACATGAGTGACCTACAGGCGTATCAAGGTTTCATTTATAACCAATGACGAATCAAGGTCATTGGATCAATCTTTCCGCTATAAGAACGAGTACGTTTTTACTGTTTTGATATAAATGTTTGTCTAAGATGGTGCATGCAGAACGGAGTGAGCAGAAAGGACCCGGAGGAAGCAAAGCGGTCGCATTTATCCCCGGATTTCTCCCTTGCTAAAGGGTATAAAGGAAATCCGGGGGTAACGGCGATCCGAGGGTTTTCTGATCACGGAGTGCCCACATGAGCATCAAAGTTTCATTTATACAATCCTGTTACAAACGAGAGGAGTTAACTCATGAGTTACGTAATTGGTGTCGATCTGGGAACCAGCGCAGTGAAAACGGTGCTGGTTAACCGTGAAGGAAAAGTGGCATTTGAAGCGTCCGAGGCTTATCCGCTGTACCAGCCCAAAGCTGGATACAGTGAGCAAAACCCCGAGGACTGGGTAGAGCAGACAATTGTTTCACTGCGCAAATTGCTGGAGGTGTCCGGCGTGCATCCTTCGGAAATCGAAGGGCTGAGTTTCTCCGGACAGATGCATGGATTGGTGCTGGTGGATGCCGAGGGTAAACCGCTGCGCAATGCCATCCTGTGGAACGATACACGGACAACGGCTCAGTGCCGTCGCATTGAGAAAGTACTGGACGGGAAATTGTTAAGTATTGCCCGTAACCGTGCGCTCGAAGGTTTTACTCTGCCCAAAATCCTGTGGGTACAGGAGAACGAGCCGGAATTGCTGCAACAGGCCGCTCTGTTCCTGTTACCGAAGGACTATGTGCGGTATCGCCTGACAGGTGATTATTCCATGGATTATTCGGATGCAGCGGGCACTTTGCTGCTGGATGTTGCAGGCAAGCAGTGGAGCAAGGAAATCGCGGAAGCTTTTGAACTGCCGTTATCCTTGTGCCCACGACTTGTGGAGTCATTTGAGGAAGTAGGCACATTGCTGCCTGAGATTGCGGATCAAACCGGACTTGCAGCCGCTACGAAAGTATATGCAGGCGGTGCGGACAATGCATGCGGAGCCATCGGTGCAGGCATTCTGAGTGAAGGGCAGACGATGTGCAGCATCGGAACGTCCGGGGTAGTGCTTTCCTATGAAGAGCGTAAAGATCTCGATTTTGAAGGCAAAGTGCACTTTTTTAACCATGGCGAGAAAGATGCCTTCTATATTATGGGAGTAACGCTTGCGGCAGGATACAGCCTGTCCTGGTTCAAGGATACGTTTGCAGCGGACAAATCATTTGATGTGCTTTTGCAGGGCATTGATGCGATTCCAGCGGGAAGCAACGGGTTGTTGTTCACGCCTTATATCGTTGGCGAGCGTACACCGCACCCGGATGCAAACATTCGTGGCAGCTTTATCGGTATGGATGCCGGTCATAAGCTGGAGCATTTTGGACGTGCAGTGATGGAGGGCATTACGTTCTCTCTGCGGGAGTCCATCGATATTCTGCGTAACGCTGGCAAAACGGTCAACGAAGTGATCTCCATTGGTGGTGGTGCCAAAAATGAAGCTTGGCTGCAAATGCAGGCCGATGTCTTCAATGCAACCATTGTGAAATTGGAAAGTGAGCAGGGCCCAGCAATGGGCGCAGCCATGTTGGCAGCTTATGGCTGTGGGTGGTTCCCATCTTTGCAGGACTGTGCAGCAGCATTCATTCGTCCTGCCAAATCCTATACGCCTAACCCGGAAGTGGTTAAGGTATATGATGAACTGTTCGCGCTGTATCAGGATGTGTACGGGCAAACACGCAGCCTGAATGACCGTTTGGCCGAGTACCGTTAATTCAATGTTTTCCGGTAGGGTAATGACTTAAGGTCATTCAATATGAATTCAGTTAAATATTAAACCAATGAAATATTACATTAAGGAGGCACCTGCGAAAGCGGGTGCCTTTTTTGTCGTTGTCCGGAGAAAAGAAGGACATTTCGTTTTTGAAGGTTCCTAAACGTCATGAAAGGTTTCCCTGCCAGACATAACCCTGTTCCAGACGCGCATAGATTAAATATTGAGGTTAGTAGAGGTTCAGCCAATTAATTATCCATAACACATCAGTTATTACGTGTGACAGACTCAGCCTGGAGGTGTGGAGTTGGAAGATCGTGAAGAAACCACAAGGCCGCATGTCACCTTGTCCATGATTGTCCGCAATGAAGAGCACAGGTATCTCAGACAGGCGCTCGAAACTCACCGACCGTGGATTGATCGTGCAGTGATTATTGACGACGGCAGTACGGACCATACCGTCGCTTTATGCCAGGAAATGCTGGAGGGAATTCCGCTTACGTTGATTGTGAACCCGGGCTCCCTGTTTGCAGACGAGGTAAGTTTACGCAAGCAGCAGTGGGAGACGACGGTGGCTACCGGACCGGAATGGATTTTAAACCTGGATGCGGATGAAATTCTGACAACCGATTTTGGTGCTGTTCGGAATCAACTGTTGAGTGGAACGGAGGACGCCATTTATTTCAGGTTGTTTGATATGTGGAGCGATACACATTACCGGGAAGACCAATATTGGCAGGCTCATGCGTATTATCGGCCATTTCTGGTCAGATACCGCCCGGAATGGACCTATGAATGGAAGGAAACTCCGCAGCACTGCGGCCGTTTTCCGCTAACGATTCAGCATTTTGCCTATGGATGTCATTCCCCTCGGGTGAAGCATTATGGCTGGGCGCGTGCAGAGGACCGGATTCGTAAATATGAGCGCTATCAGGAACTTGACCCGGATGCGAGATATGGCTGGAAGGAACAGTACGAGTCCATTTTGGATGCAGAGCCAAGACTTCTGCAATGGTCGGAATAAGGGAAGGAGGACATTAGATTTGAAGAAGGAAAAAGAAAAAGGCAAAGAAGAGCCAAAGGAAAAGATTCTTATCGCCAGCCCTGTTCGGCAGACGGCAGCGGTACTCCATGAATTTCTCCAGTCCCTGGAATCGCTTGAGCGAACGGCGGTAACAACCGACTATCTGTTTGTGGACGATAATGAAGAAGAAGCGGCATCCAATATGCTCCATGAGTTTGTACTGCGGCACGAAGGCAACCTTATGGATGCGAATGTAGATAAAGCAGATCTTAATCAGGGAAAAGGAACATACAACAAGGACGAGGGCGGGCACTATTGGCGCGACGAACAGATCTGGCGGGTAGCGGGTCTGAAAAATCGGATATTGGCATATGCCCGTGACCAGAAGTACGATGCCGTATTCCTGATTGATTCCGATCTCGTCCTGCATCCACGCACATTGGAACAGCTTGCATCGAACAAAAAGGAGATCATCTCTAACATCTTCTGGACACGATGGCAGCCGGGCACAAGGGAAATGCCACAAGTCTGGTTGCAGGATGAGTACGCCCTGTTTCGCAAGGGAGGCAAACGCAATGCGGGGGAGGAAGCAGAGGACGAAGGTACACAAACGGATACATTCCTGAGGCAATTGCGTTCGCCGGGTTGTTATGAAGTGGGGGGCTTGGGGGCCTGTACCCTTATTCGCAGGAATGTATTAGAGTCCGGGGTTTCGTATAACCAGATTCCGAATGTATCTTTCTGGGGAGAAGATCGCCATTTTTGCATCCGTGCTCAGGCATTGGGGTTCCGTTTATATGTGGATACACATTATCCGGCCTATCACATCTACCGACTATCGGAATTGCCAGGAGTAGCTGCTTTTAATCGCAGAGCCAAACGCGGAGAGGAATCAATCCGTATTTCGCTGTGTATGATTGTGAAAAATGAAGAGGCTTCCCTCGCCAGATGTCTGGACTCGGTTAACGGGATCGCTGACGAGATTGTGATTGTAGATACGGGTTCGACGGACCAGACGCGTCAGATCGCAGCTCGTTATACGGACCGCATCATCGATTTTGAATGGGTGGATGATTTTGCAGCAGCAAGGAACTTTGCCTTTGAACAAGCAACAAGTGAATATATACTATGGCTGGATGCAGATGATGTGTTTGAACCGGATGATCGTGTGAAGCTCATTGAACTGAAGCGTTCCCTGGACCCTGCTGTGGATAGTGTCACGATGGATTATCATCTGTCCTTTACGGCGGAGGGGAAGGTGGCGTATAGTCTCAGGCGGAATCGGCTGGTGCGGCGGGATCGGAATTATCGCTGGATTGGTGCAGTGCATGAATATCTGGAAGTTGCTGGTCATCTGCTGCATAGCGACGTGGCAGTCACGCATAAGAAAGATAAGGAATACACGGATCGCAATCTAAAGATTTATCGCAAACGCGAACAGGCAGGGGAGGAATTCTCTCCGCGTGATTTATATTATTTTGGCAATGAATTGAAAGACCACGGGCATCTTGAAGATGCGGTGCAGTACTATGGGAAATTTCTGGACACCGGGCTGGGATGGGTAGAAGATCAGATTGCGGCATGCCAGAAAATAGCTGATTGCGAGGCAGCGCTTGAACGTTCGGAAAAGGAAATCTCGGCATTGCTGAGATCCTTTGCCTTTGATCTGCCGAGGGCCGAGATTTGCTGCCGATTGGGTGGATATTTTGCCGACCGTGCCGATTACCGCAAAGCTTTATACTGGTATGAACAGGCGACCCGCGCCGTACGTCCAACCGATCCAATGGTAGTATTGAACGAAGCTGCATGGACATGGATGCCGCATTTACAATTGTGTGTGTGTTATGACCGGATGGGCAATCGGGCGAAAGCCAAAGAGCACAATGACATTGCTTTGATGTACCATCCGACACATCCCAGCATGTTATATAACGATCGGTATTTTAAGGATCTGGAGAAAGATAATAGTGTGCTGGAGAAAGCCTAAAGCATACCTCTCTAATGGAATAAAGTGGATGGATAATCCCTTTTCCATTAGAGAGGTTTTTGGGTTTTCATTTAACTGTCTGCCGGAAACTTGGATGCACACACTCTCTCAAGAAATTGGATCAAATGATTACATCCAGGGGACGATATGCTTTACAATAGTGACTAACGGAAAAGCGGTGATAACGAATACTTGTCTTCGGCTGCCGAATCTATGAAACAAGGGGAAGTTGGCATGAATCTGACGGAAGTATTATTGGAATCGAGATTGGTAGCTATTGTACGTGGTATTAGCCGGGAATCTGCTCAGGCAGCAGGGCAGGGGATGACTGATGGGGGAATCCGTCTGATGGAAGTGACGCTGAACACACCTGGGGCACACGATATTATTGCAGACTGGCGTGCAAGGCATGAGGGTAAGGCTTATATCGGAGCGGGCACGGTACTCAATGTGCAGATGGCCAAAGAAGCCGTTGCAGCGGGCGCTCAATTTCTCGTGTCTCCTAATGTCGATCTGTCCGTTATTGAATATGCTGTAGAACATGGCGTGGAGATCTGGCCCGGAGCGATGACTCCAACGGAGATTGTGGCTGCCTATGAAGCAGGAGCAAGAGTGGTGAAGCTGTTCCCGATGGCGAGTCTGGGCATTCCGTATTTACGTGAAATCAAGGCACCACTAAATCATATTCCACTGCTTGCAACAGGCGGAGCAACACTGGATAACATTACGGATTATTATGCTGCTGGTGCGGCGGCAGTGGGGCTTGGAAGTGCACTTTTACCACGAGAAGCACTTGCAGCAGGGAATGATGAGCATATTGCTGCTTGCACTCGTGCTTTTGTGGAAATAGCGAAAATCAAGGATTGAACCTTGAAGCCAACGCAAGTGGATTACACTCATCAGGTTATATATTAAGAAGTGCTTCTGAACCAAATAGATAATATAAGAAGTGATGTGGATTAACGTCCTGTTAACCTTGCTGTCGTATGATGGAGTCAGGCCAGAAAACGGAGAGGAGTGACACCAGTGAAAGCTAAAACGATGATTGGCGGGATGATTGCGGTTGCCGCGGTAACTGCGGGTGGTTTATGGAAGGCAGCGGTGAAGAGTCAGACCCCCAAAAAGATTCCGATTACGCTCACACCGCCCATGCCATTTGAAGATATAACCTTCGAGAGTGGAGGCGGGCGAGTCCATGGCTGGTTCATTCCGGCTGGAGCTCATGTCCCGAAGCCTTGGCCTTTGATTATTATTGCACATGGATGGGGCTCCAATCGATCACGTGTCCTCCGTTATGCTCGTCCCATTTGGGAAGCAGGTTATGCGCTCTTTATGTACGATGTTCGAAGCCATGGAGCCAGTGATCCAGTTAAAGCAGCTTCAGCTTACCTATTCCGCGATGATCTGCTGTCAGCATTGCAATATACATCCTCACGGCCGGAAATTGATCCAGCAGCAATCGGTGTGCTTGGGCACTCCTTGGGCGGACTAGGCACGATCCTCGCTGTGACGGAGGGTATTCCTGTATCTGCGGTGATCACGGACTCCATGCCATCCCAATTCGAGGTTATCGTCAGTTCGGAGCTGAGGCGCCGGCGTCTGCCTCTGTTCCCCCTGGCCCAGCTGATTCCACGAATCTGGTTCTGGCGGCTTGGTGAATCTCTGAAAACATACCGCCAGCGTGATCCAGTCATGCTGCTGAATGAACGGCGGAAAGGCATGCAGCTGCCGATGCTTATGGTACATTCCAAAGGTGATAACTTTATTCCACCGAGCGAACTTGAATATTTTATGTCCAAAGCGGACCCGCCCGTGGAGCATCTGTGGGTCAATAGCGGTGGCCATAGCTGTTCAGAGGAGGATCCTGCGTTCTGGAATACGGTGATTCCCTTCTTGAAAACTCATGTACAGGTGCAGGCTCAGTCCAATGAATCTGTTATACCGAACGTCAATATAGAGAAAATTCAGCCCACTTGATGCTCAGGCTGATCCTCGAAACGCCAACCCGGTTGGCGTTTTTTTGCTGTTTCTATACAATATGCAGAAATTCACATTTGTAAAATTGTTGGGAAAATGACGATTAAAAAGGAAGCTTATGGTATCATAGAATAGACTGGCAATATTCATGCGAGGTTATTTTGCATGCATCCTTGTATGAAATTGAAGGGAGAGGTCCAGATTTGAGTTTTGATTGGAATTTTAATGTGCGATTCAAAATGTTTACAGCCAAAGCGGCTACAGCAGCCATGGCAACTTTGCTTCTGGCATCACAGACACCAGGGTTTGCAGGCAGTGCGTCGGCAGCGACAGCGGAACAGGTAACAGAATCGGCAGCGGGGGAAACGGAACAACCACTTGGATTAACAGACAACGAGGTGCCTGAAGGAGCCAAAATCTCCTCCAAGCAAGCCAGCGAGAATATACTGAAATTATTTCCATTGTTGAAAAAGGCGACGATTGCATCCGTACGATTCGATTCACCGAACTCTTATCCACCGCCGGATTACAAGGCGTGGGAGATTGGCTTTCAAATTGTCGAAGGAAATCATACGATGGGATTCAGCGCAACGGTTCATGCGGGCACGGGGGAAGTACTAAGCGTACATTTGCCTTCTGAATTACTGGATAAGCAGTCTACTGATTCTGATGTCAAATTGACTAAAGACGAGGCTGAGGTGTATGCAGAGGCATTACTGTTCAAAGCTATTCCCGGATTGAAAGAAAATGAGTTTGCTTCTCTTGGAGATGTGTATCAATCTACTGCACAGCAATCTTTGTTTGGCAGAACGGAATATCGATATGGCTACCAGCTCAAGCATGAAGGTTTGTTGTCTGAGGCAGAGACGATCTACATAAGTGTGGATGAAAGTGGCTTGGTGACAGGATATTCAAGAAGTACAACCGGAGCTGAATATCCTTCATCGAAGTCGGCAGTATCGGAAGAGAAGGCCAGTCAACGATTTGAGGAGCAATTTGATGTACAGCTCGCTTATATCTCGACTGATCGTCTATCTTCGCCCAAAGGACAAAAGTATTATCTTGGTTATATGCCGAAGAATTCCAGCATGGTTCCGCTGGATGCTAGTACACTGGAGCCGATTAACGAGATGACTGGAAAAGCTATTGGTGATGAAGATTCTTTACAGCAGAATAAACCTTTAAAAGGAAGTGTAGCTCCTTTTGTCGCAGCGAACGGTCAGAAATTAAATGCACAACAAGCCGAGAACATAATTAAAAAGAACTTTGATATTCCGAAAGGTTACAAGTTGGAGCATAGTCAGTTAAGCAAAGGTGAGTATGCAAGTCCTAACAATCAAGTATGGAGCCTGAGCTGGAGCAATCGAAATGCGAATGTATCCTACATGTTCATGAGAGATATTTCAGCACAGGTAGATGCGCTTACTGGACAGATTTACAGTTACAGCTTGTATCAGCGGGTGGAGCCGGGTGCTGCGCAGGAGAAACCAGCGGATGAGAATGAGACTAAGTCCGTAACCCGGACACAAGCCGAGAAACTTGCAATCAATAAGGTGATTGCATTGGTTCCGAGTGCATCAGAACAATTCCGGTTGTCCAGTGTGCTTGAATTTGAAGGTGCACGTACATTTATGTTCCAGCGCTATATGAACGGAATTGCGGTTATGGATGATACAGTGCAAGTACAAGTCCTGAAGGATGGAGCCATCAACGAATTTTATACAAGGATTGCTGCAACGCCTGAACAGTTGCCTGGAAACACCAAACCAGCCATCAGTTATGAAAAGGCAAAGGCAACCTATCTGGAAGCATTCAAGTTAACACTGGCTTACTCCCGCTACGGTGGTTATGCCATGAGTACCGGTCAGGTCGTTCCCTCGGCTGTAAACCTGGTTTACCAGCCTACACGAGATGGAAATTCGATTTCCGCCAGTTATGAAGTACTTGATGCTAATACTGGAGAATGGAAGTTTTTGTATGGTAGCGGAAGTGCCACTGCGAATGTTGAACCTAGTGATATTTCAGGTCATGTGGCGGAGGCTGCACTTCGGAATATGACTCAACATGCCGTAATTCTTGCAGATGAGCAGGGTCGTGTATTCCCAGACCGGGTCATCACAAAGGGTGATTGGTTTACCTATCTGGCAAGAGCGGTCAACCCGAATATGGATATGTATTACAGTGGAAACGGGAGCGAGAAGCTATATGCTGACATTACCCCAGAGAGCTCTTATTACCAAGCTGTGCGGACATTGATCGATCAGCGCTGGTTAGCGGGTGCCGACTCTGAAACGAAGCTAAATCCAGAAGAGGAGATGACTCGTGAAGAGCTGGCGGTATTGCTCGTGCGCATTTTGCGCTATGAGAAATTAGCCGGATTCTACACATTGCCATCGGATCTTCCCAATCTGGCAGATGCCAGTGCGGTCAACAACAAGGGAGCTGTCTCCCTCAGTATCAAGCTGGGATTGTTGCCGTCGATCGAAGGACGCTTCATGCCTGCACGCAAAGTGACGGTTGCCGAAGCGGCTCAGGTCTTGGAACGTCTGGCCAAGCTTCAGGGCAAGACGGATACCTTTATGAGCGGAAATCGTTTATATTGATTGGAGTTTGTTGCATAATTGCCCGGAAGAGTCATATGATGAGGATAACGGGGTAGGTTAGGTTTGTTTTACTGAAGACAGAGGGGCCTTCTGCGGAGGGTCTCTTTTGATGCTTTTCGACAAAACTAGAAGCCTGCCGTCAATCCCTTTTGTGATACAATGAGGCATGAGAACTTTGCAAAGAGAGGTGGTATCCTTTCATGGGCAAGCACGGAAAACGAGTGATAACCCTGCTACTGGCTGGCTGTCTCGTCGCTGTGGCACTGCCACATGCAGTCGATCTGGATCAGCTGTATGCGGCGTCGGGAACATCAGACATATCCACGAATACGGATCTGCGCGAGACGTTGCTTACCGCGATGTCCCAGCGAACGGAGGAACTTGTTTTTACATACAAAGGCAATGTGAAAGGCCTCAAAAAACAGTTGCAGAGCTCCATTGACGAAGCAATGACCAGTGATCCCTATATTCAATATACCGTTAAAAGTTACGCATTTAATTATAAAGGCTCCAATGTATCCGCAGAGGTACATGTAAAGCTGGCCTATCGGGAAACGAAGGAGCAGACCGATTATGTGAACCGTAAGGTGACCAACGTGCTAAAAGAGATTATCGTGCCCGGTATGACGAATCATGAGAAAGTTAAAGCCATTCATGACTGGATTGTACTTAACCTTTCCTACGATACATCCTTGCAGAAATATACTGCATACGATGGACTTGTTACCGGCAGTACTGTATGTCAGGGCTATTCATTGCTGGCTTATCGCATGCTGGAGCAGGTGGGTATAGAAAACCGGATTGTGGAAGGAACGGCTGGTGAGCAATTACACGCCTGGAATCTCGTCAAGCTGGATGGCAAGTGGTACCATATGGATACGACGTGGGACGATCCTACTCCTGACCGTAAGGGTAAGGTAAGTCATAATTATTATTTGCTCAGTGATGATGAGATGGCACGTGACCATGTCTGGACAGCTAAAGGCAAGTATCCTGCTGCATCTGCTCCCTATCGTGAAGCTTTGCAAACTTTGGTGAAGGCGGGAGGAAGCAAGGCAACCGCGTACCAGAAGCTGTATCATACACTGGAATACTCGCTCTACGACGAAAGTGATGCGATTAGTGGTCATGCCGCGCTGAAAACTAAAGTTCAGAGTGTGCTCAAGGATGGCGGAACCTCGCTGACTTTCAGATACAAGGGTACTGAAACGGGGCTAGTGGAGGATTTGCAGGATTTGTATCAGCTTGGCATGAAGTCGATATCGTATTACGTGTCCAACATGGAGGATACTGTCGATCTGCGTGTGAAAATTACCTGGACCATGTAATATGTAGCTTGGACTATTCCAATCGTAAATTGATGTTGTTATTTTACAGGGACGCTTCCGAAGAGGAGCGTTCTTTTTTTGCTGTGAGCATGTTGCATTACTCTATTCCACCGGCTCTTGGCGAGGGGAAGTCACTTATCGCCTAGATTCAAAATGATATTATGGTGTACATTCACATGCATGTGTGTTGTATATTTTTTGTATAGGTTGCTTTGTTATTCTGATCTTTGGCGTATGCCGACACTACGCACGAGGAGGAATAAGCAACAAATGAAGAAAAAATTGAGCATTGTGGCCATTGTTTTGCTGTTGATCACGCAATTGATGCAAGGCTGGTTATTTTCACCAAACATATATGCACAAGATACGATGACAGAACATACGACGGTGGAATCATTATTGGAACACGACACGGTTGAACCTGCAGAGCTTGATCTCGATCAAGATGATGCTGCGAATGAAGCTGCTATGGCGGCAGCCAGTGCTGCTCCACAAGAGATCACGGATCAATTAATTACAAGTGTTCAAATGTATAATCAAAAACCGATAGAGGATGGCAATGGCACGGTTCGGCCTCAAGGGGACGAAATTGAGACAGTCAGACCAAGTATCAAGGATGAGGTGGCTGTCTTCTTTACATGGGCACTGCCAAACGATTCTCATGGGTATGAGGCAGGTTCCACGTATACGTTTAACCTGCCTGACAAATTCAAGATCGAGTCACAGTTAAAAGGAACATTGGATGGTGATGTTGGGGAGTACGTGGTTCATCCAGACGGCAAAGTTGTATTTACCTTCAACGAGCAGATCGTTGGTTCCAAATTAGAAGGGAACTTCTACGTCTGGATCAAGTTCGACGAGAGCAAAATGGATGGTGGCTTGAAGCAGCCGATCGTATTTGATTTCATTCGTGATGGTGCTGTTACATTAAATGTACACTTTGCGAATACAGCCAAGGATGAACTTACGAAATCGGGATTCGCGAATAATAACGGCTTTAACTCGGATGAAATTACCTGGACTGTTGATTTTAACCAAGGGGAGAAACAAATCCAAAATGCGGTGCTGACGGATACACTTCCGGCAAATTTGGAGCTCAAGGGGAACATTGAGATTCGTGAATTGCAGGTTCAATTAGATGGATCTGTCAAATTAGGAAATCTGTTTAGTACCGAATCTCAATTTCCGATTAACCTGGGTGATATTGATAAAGCGTACCGGGTGACGTACAAAACAAGTATTAAAGCGCCAACAACTGCCCCTTTTACAAACATTGAGTATGAGAACAAGGTGGAGCTTACAGGGGATCAGAGCGAGCATAACGAAACGGATATCGGTCGAGTGACAGTGAGTTTCAATGAACCACTGAACAAGTCAGGGCAAGAGAGTGCCTACAACCCGGTGACCCAAACGATCACATGGAAAGTGCAATACAATTACAATCAACAAGAGATCGCTCAGGCGAATGCATGGATAGAAGATCGTTTTGATACTGCAAAACAACAATTGGTTGCTGGCTCGGTCAAAGTATACCAGGTGGACATCGATACTAGCGGAAAACCAGCAGGGAAGACTCAAGTAGATTCCAATGAATATACACTCACCGGGGTCGGCACAGGCTTCGATGAAGGCTTCAAGTTACATTTTAACGAGGGGATCAAGAAGGCCTACGAGATCGAATATGAAACCCAGTCGATTGATCGTGTGTATGCGAATGGTACGGTAAAGAATAAAGTGACCATGCACGATGGAACAACCAAAGAAGGCACGAGGAATATTGAGGAAGTCATTTTTGCGAAAAGTGTAAAACGTGAAAACTTCAATACGAAAGAAATCGAGTGGCAGATTGTGCTGAACCGTGATTTGAAGGAAATGACGGACATCGTCATTACAGACAACTACGCAGGAAGAAATATGAAGTTGATTCCGGGCAGTCTGCAAATTAGTGGTGATCAGCAAGATCAGTTTGAAACGGAGCCCGTAGCTGACCCAAGTGATGATGTGAACTTTGAAAAAGGTTTCTCCATTCGATTGAAGGCTGGCGGGTTGATCAACAAAGAGCATGTAATCACGTATAAGACCAGCTTTGATCCGACGGCAGGTATGCCAACCGACAATGTATATCGGAATGAGGCTACATTGAATTGGAAAGAAGCGAATGTAGCACAAGCTTCAATCACCAAATCTGCCGAAGTTAGACCGCTTGATTACACGATACAGAACGGTAATAAAAAGGGAGAATATAGCGCCAAGGACAAAACGATCACTTGGACAATTGATGTGAATTATAATTTGTACGACATTCAGAACGCTATTCTCAAGGATGCGTACACGGGGGATCAATCTTTTGTAGATGGTTCTTTGAAAGTGAATAAGCTCTTGTTACAGGGAAGCAATAATGTCACTGCGATTGGTGACGAGGTTACTCTGACACCAGACCAATTCCAATTGAACCCGGATGGTAAAGGCTTCGCTTTAGACCTTGGCAACATCGGAAAAGCAGCCTACCGGATCGTGTATAAAACGAGTTTGGACGGGGAATTTGATGTTGAGGGCACGTACGCCAATCATGCGATCCTGACAGATGGTGAGGGTGGCACAGTTCGATTTGACAAAGAAGCGAAAGTCACACCAGCACACGGTGGTATATATGTACACAAAACAGGGCAGCAAATCGGTTCAAGTGATAAAGCTTCCTGGACGGTAAATATCAACCCAAGCCAATCATATATTGCAGCAGGCTCCGTATTAACGGATAAGTTATCAGATAATCAGATTTTGCTCGCAGATACGTTAAAGCTGTATGCAACCGATCTGCCTGCGAACAACTCAGGCAATGTATCAACCAAGGCAGGTTTGGTGGATGCCGATGAGTATGAGCTAGTGGTGGAAGGCAACACCTTTACATTCACCTTTAAGAATGAGATGAAAAGTGCTTTAATTTTGGAATATCAATCCTTTATTAATGCCGATAGTGGTGCGAGAATCGAAAATAAAGTTCAATTTGCGGATCAATCGTCATCAGTGACGGGTTCAGATCAGCAGAGTGGTATTCGCGTTTACATGGCTGGAGCTGGCGGTGGAGCATCCACAGGTGTGGGTAAAATCAAAATTCACAAAGTCGATGACGCAGGCCTTCCGCTGGAAGGAGCGGTATTCGCGATCTATAATGCATCGGGAACGACGCTGCTGGAAACGTTGAAACCGACAGATGCGAAAGGTGAGGCAGTTACCTCCCGGAATTATCGATTACATCAAACCGATGGTGTAGCCTACAGGCTGAAGGAAGTATCAGCACCAGCCGGTTACCTTGTTAATGCAGAATATAGTGCTGCCACAGGGAAAACAATTCAGTTTAAGGATGCAGATGAATCGTTTGAAGTTGTCAACGAGAAAATTCGTCAAGGTTTCCAATTAACCAAGGTAGATGCTGCTGACAGCAACAAAAAGCTAAAAGGCGCAACGTTCGAGTTGTACTTGAAAAATGCTCAAACCAGAGAGTTGATCGACACGTTAACAACGGGTGAGGATGGAACGATTGCCAAAGGTGATCTGGCGCCAGGGAATTACGAGTTAGTCGAAGTAACAGCGCCTGAATTCTACCAACTGGATGAAACGCCCATACCGTTCACGATTGTAGCGGATCAAACACAGATTGTAACCCTCATCCAGACCAATGGGCAGGGCATGAATGCCAAGCTGGTGGTTACCAAAGTAAATGCCAAGGACAAGTCGGTGTTAAGCGGAATCGAATTTGAACTGCGTGACGATCGTACAGATACCGTAATCGCTACGAAGGTTACGGACATGAGCGGCATGATACAATTTGACAGCTTGCCTTATGGGCCATACACCTTGGTTGAGACCAAGGCAGAAGGTTTTGTAATCGAACAGCCGGAAACGCAAGTCAACATTACGAAACCGGAAACGCAATTGACCATTGAGAACAAAGCAAACGATCGTTCCGTGAAACTGATTAAATTCAATGCAAACAAAACACAGCATCTACAAGGAGCTGTATTTGAATTGCGTGCTCAAACGGCCCTGCTGGATGCGGAAGGAAACTGGAGATTCGATGTGGTAACAGGGGTAGATGAAGCAAATCTGACTACCAATTCCAATGGTGAAATCGTTCTGAAGGATTTGGAACCCAATAAGTATCAACTGGTTGAAATAAAAGCACCTGCAGGTTATAAATTGGACAAAACGTCGGTTGAATTCGAGATTACGGATAAACAGACGGAAACCGTAGTGGTGGAAAAGACGAATATCGCCATTCCCGTACCTGGCGGGCCAAGTGAGCCCTATAATCCGGGAACACCAAGTACAGGAACACCAAATCCTGGGACATCCACGCCAGATCCATCAACTCCGGGCACAACAGTTCCAGGCACAGTGGTAACGCCTGAAACTTCAGAACCAGAGGATGAAACCGACCAAGGAACGGATCCGGATAGGGGAGAATCCCCTTCCAAACCGGGAGATTCGACTGTTGTTGACGAAGAGAAGCCTTCAGCTGTTGCTAATGCTGACGATGCTACTAGCCCAGGAGGGGATCATACATCCTCCCCTGCAGATACGAATGTTGCAGGAGCAGAGGAAGGGGAGGATGGCTCTTTCCTGGGCATGCTGCCTAAAACAGGAGAAGAGAGCACATGGGGATACACTCTTGTAGGGACTCTTTTGATTATTCTCGGCAGTATGGGAACCTTGTATCTCCGTCGAAGAAAACAGATGAACCCGTAGACGGGAACATGTAACCTCGGATATTTCTTTACATCTACAACAAAACACCCCCAGCATAAGCGCTTCCGAGATTCAGAATCACCGCGCGCATGCCAGGGGTGTTTTTAGTTTGAACAGCATGGTTAAGGCAGGTCACGCTGAGCAACCTCTGAAGTCACTTGGACGGCTCTTATAATCAGCCGATGTGTTGGATTGACTAATGGATCACACGTAATCAAGGTAAGCACCTGTCCCAGATGCGGGTCCTCAAGTACGGACAAGTCCGTAGGCTCCACAACGGATATCTGATCCACTTTGTATTGGATATGGGTCTGATCTGCCAGAGTGACTTTAATCCAATCACCAATCTCCAATTCTCCCATTCGGTTGAACAGGCGTCCTTTTTTGTGAGCACGATGAGCGGCAATCGCTGCATTTCCTTCAGTCCCGATGCGGGCCGTCTCCACAAGATGCGTTGCTGCAACCTTCATATTGCTTTCAGTTGCATCCTCCAGAATGGGCAGTTGCACATCAATCTCATCAATTGTAATAACCCCCAGTGCATGAGGATAACTTTCCTGTTCTTTGTCTTCGGTATCATCATCGATTGAGGCAGGATCCTGTCTGGCTTGTTCAAAAGATTCATTGATTTTAGTTAGGTCGAGTTGTAGCTGTTTCAGCTCATCCATAACTTTGGCTTGCTGCCAGTCAAAATACTTTTCCTGCAGAAGAGGCAAGAAAAGAAGTAAGATCCCCAGAACAACAAGCATGGAAAAAAATAATTTCATCGTACATGGACCCCTTTTGTCAAAATAGATTAACTGTTCTATTGTAAACATAGGGACATATACAAAACCTGGACAAATCAAACAGGCAGCTTTTTCTTTCATAGAAAGAAAAAGCTGCCTGTTTATATACATGGAGTAACCCAATGTTGATCGATATCATTATTTGGGGATAATCATTCTGATGATGTGGTAAAATCACAATCCTGTAGTGGTACGACTTTTGTTTTCTTGATGAATTTATAACCCAACCATAAGATCAGAAACAGTGGAACGCTCAAGTAAGCGACAAGGGCTCCACTCCAATCGATCTGATCGCCCGTAAACGCCTGATAGTTCTGTCCAATAATGACGATGATACATAACACAAAAGCGAAGATTGGACCGAATGGGAACCAGCGTGCACGGTAGGGCAGATCGTTTAAATCCCGGCCTTGGGCCACATACGCACGGCGGAAGCGATAATGGCTGATGGCAATACCGAGCCAGGTGATAAAGCCACACATACCGGACGCATTCAGCAGCCAGGTATATACAATACCATCACCGAAAAGGGAGGCTAGAAAAGCCAGCATACCCACCGCTGTAGTCAAGAGCAGGGCATTCATTGGAATGCCCTTTTTGTTCAGCCGACCGAGGAAGCGAGGCGCTTTGCCATCGCGGGCGAGAGCATACAGAACGCGACTTGAAGCATACATGCCCGAATTCCCGGCAGACAGTACAGAGGTCAGAATAACAGCATTCATGACGGAAGCAGCAATGGCCAGACCCGCTTTTTCAAAGACAAGCGTAAACGGACTGACTCCGATATTTTTCAGATCCCCTTTGAGCAGATTCGGATGTGTGTAAGGAATAATCAGACTGATGACTGTAATCGCCAGAATGTAAAAAATCAGAATGCGCCAGAACACTTGCCGAATAGCACGAGGGACATTTTCACGCGGATTTTCGCTCTCACCGGCTGCGACACCAATGAGCTCCGTTCCCTGGAAAGAGAACCCTGCAGCCATAAATACACCGAGAACCGCAAAGAATCCGCCATGGAATGGTGCGTCTCCCACGGTAAAGTTGCTGAATCCAACCGCTTCTCCGCCGATAATGCCGAAGATCATGAGCACACCAACGGTAAGGAAGATGATTACTGTAGCGACTTTGATAATGGCGAACCAGTATTCCGACTCTCCATAGCCTTTAACGGACAACACATTCAGGGCAAAGATTAATACGAGAAATAACAGACTCCACAACATGGACGAACTGTCAGGGAACCAGTATTTGATGAGTACGGTTGCGGCGGCGAGCTCTGCCGCAATGGTGACCGCCCAGTTGTACCAGAAGTTCCAGCCCATGGCGAACCCAAGGGCCGGATCGACAAAGCGGGCCGCATACGTATTGAATGAACCGGAGTCGGGCATGAAGGTAGCCAGTTCTCCGAGACTGGTCATAAGAAAGAAGACCATGATGCCAACGGCAGCGTAAGCAATCAATGCACCGCCGGGGCCTGCATTGGAAATCGCGGTGCCGCTTGCGAGGAACAGCCCTGTACCAATGGATCCGCCGAGTGCAATCATGGTCATATGCCGTGCGCGTAATCCTTTTTTCAGGGTAGGTCCTGTTGTAGTTTGGTTGTTGCGGTCTTGCATGGAAACACTCCTTCTTTCAGCGTACTAATGGGATCCGAACAATGGAACATAACATAAAAGACCGCAGGCATTAGCCTGCGGTCTTTATTATCAATCGTCCGCACCTCGTCCCAAATGTTTAAGATAGCTCAACACAGAAGAAATCATACCCTCCGGGGAAGGCATCATACATCTGTGACAGTTCTGCACCTTTCGGCAACAGCCCCAGCCGCACTGGACAACGTAAGGAACCGTCCTGTGGGCTTCGGCGGGTGCACCTTTCGGCTGAATTCATAAGCGGCTCCTTAGCGCCTCCTTCAGCGTACTGATCGCACCCGCGACCTCTACCTCATCATCATGGATGAGGTGTATCTATTGTCTATGAAATTATAAATCACAGAACGTAACACTTCGTGTTCTGTTTAGCAAACAGACAACCAGTATAACCCCCATGGTATTCCAGTGCAATAACAATTGTTGGATATGAATCGAAAGGACTATTCCGACGTCTTGTTACGCCCGGCCATCTGTTGCCATACAGTTCCGGCTGCCTGTTCGCCGGATTCAATCCGTTCCAGTGCCATTTTGGCTTGCAGGCTGACTTCAAACTCAGGGTCATTGGCTGCCTTTCGCAGAGCTTGCTCTGCTTCTTCGGTTCCCACTTCATACAGGAAGCGGGCCGCACGCCAGCGTACAAGCTTGCTTTTGTCGGATAACGTAGCTGTCATGGCTGCCGTTGCTGCTGGATCACCGATATCCGAGAGGGTGTCTCCCGCAGTCCGACGTACAGCAGGCGAACTGTCTTGCAGAGCTTCGTATAGCAGTTCCATCGCTTCAGGTGTACGAATATCACCGAGATATACAACAGCCAGCCGGCGTATCTGCATTTTACTGTCATGAAGTGCATGGGCTACGAGTGGCAGTCGTTCTGCTGTAGGCTCCATACCATCAAATGCAGCGTATCGAACATTCCAGTCCTCATGATGCAGAGCTTCTTCAAGCTCGGTACCATCCAGCTGACGGCGACGTTCCACGAACTCTTCGGCATTGGTGCCGTGCTCAATGGCTTGTTGAATTACGCGTTCCAGACGCTCTGGCGGATAGGCTGCTTCCAGCTCCTGTTCAATTTCCCGTGCAATATCAGGCAATTCCCCGTAGCGGACGCCATAATCACTCAGTTTCCGTTCCTTGATCAGCGTTGCACTGGCGACTTCAGTGACGGCTTTGACGAACCGATCCGAGAGCGAGATACGCTCTTCCTTGGCACCGGCTTTGACCCGAATTTGCATCGGCACACCTCTGAAGAATTGAACGAATACCTGTGCTTCACCGAAGTGTTCACCAGAGGCATCTTCAGATTCAATCCAGTCCAGATCAATTCCCTGTTGGCCCAGACGGCTTTGAACTTCGCCAAGAATGACGGACCAATCCGCATTTCCCTTACGGTCAAGCGCTACGAAGTCGGTTGTGTGGAATACACTTTTTACTCCGGGAATATGAAGCATCTGGCGAATAAACGCCGGAGCAGATCGTTCGTTATCCAGTGTATATGTTCTGCGGATCCCGTCTTCCAGACGTTCATCCAGATGCAGCATCATCGTATTGGGACTGGGTGTTGGTTCAATGGAAACAATATTCATCGGTTCATAACCTCCTGTACCGGATTCATTCTTAAAGTTCCCGCAATGAGCACGGGCATATCCCTATTTTACATGAATTGCAGCAAACTGCGAACTGGCTAATGAACCTTACACAGTTTGTGAAGAAGTACGAAGATAGTTAACACTTCTTTTATGTTCACACACGAACATTTTTAAATGAAGATTGGCACAATAAGAAGAGAGAATGAACTGGAGGTTATTGCTATGGAACCCATTACCGTACTTTCGGACGGAAGTCGTGGTATTGATTATGACAATATGATTGAATTGTTGAATGAGTGGATAACAGATGAGCAGAGGGAGTCCGTAGTGAAGAAAGAAAAGAACACGGAAAGCAAAGAGGAGGCGGAATGGGGCAAAGCTCACTGTTGTATTGTGGACTATCAGGACGCCGCGCAAGCCGTATCAGCAGCCAATGCCATTCGGGCATTTATGCCTCAGATTCCTTTACTGGTGATTACGGATTTCCAATCGTTGATTCGCAAGCGCCATTTGCAGCTTATTACGGGTACGGGTCTGATAAAGATGATCCTCTGGCAAGAGGAAGAACCAGAGCGGTTGATCATGGAAATCCAGCGGTGGCTGCATTCTTTTGCATACAGAACAAAAACAGCTCAGCCCTCAACCCAGTCGATCAGACGATGACAGAGAGAGGACATGAGCCATTATTTCATTTCGGCTTGTACTAAATGACGTATTTATATCCCGTTCCCCAAACCGTCTTGATATACCGTGGATTTTTGGGGTCGGGTTCAATTTTTTTACGCAGACTGGAGATGTGCACATCGATTGTACGGTCCAAATAGGCCCTTTCTGAGCCTTTAATTCGATCCATAAGTTCATTGCGGGTGAACACTTTGCCGGGATTCCGGTACAACTCCTTCATAATTTCAAACTCAATATGAGTGACCTCAATTTCAATGCCATCCACAAACAAGGTTCTTCTGTACTCATTGACACTGACATGTCCGACAACTTCAGCAGGTTTGTCCTCTTTTATGGGCTTGTCCGGGTAGGAGATAGCTGATCTGCGCAATAATGCCTTAATCCGCGCATCAAGCTCTTTCAGACTAAAGGGTTTACATAGAAAATCATCCGCACCATTATGTAACGCTCGGAGCCGATCATTCAGCATGGTGCTGGCCGAGATCATCAATATGGGTACAGTTGAGTGCTGGCGAAACGCATCAACCAGATCATTACCGTCTGTTTCAGGCAGCATCAAGTCAGTCACTACAATATCGGGCAGGAATCGTGGGAAAAGATGAAGTGCTTCGCGTGCATGATGAACCCGTTCAGTTATGTAACCCTCCTCCTCAAGAAAGAAAGCAATCATGTCGGCCAGATTTTTCTCATCCTCTATAAGAAGAACTTTGATAGACATTGAGGTCACACTCCTGATGAAATGAATTTGTTAAGAAACTTCTAAAAAAAATGTCGTAATTTGTGTGGAAATGCTGCAAAATTTTTAATGTTTGTATTCCAGAATATAGGATGCATATGTAGAAAGTTCTATAGAGTTGAAGCCAAACTTCAGTATTTTACCATGAATGCAGCTCATTTGCCGATCATTCAAAATTTCCCAAAGCTACATCGAGTAGTTATTACAGTATAATGTATCAGAACGGTTTGAGGGAAATAAAGTAGATCTTGCGAGCTTTAATCCATAGGAGGTACCAACGTTGTTGTTGAATGCAAACACAGTAATCAGTCACAAGGGCAGCTACCTATGAACTACATAAAGGTAAATAAGGTGTTGGAGTGGATGGTAATTAAACTCCGTATTCCGTGGCTGGGTACGGCCATACTTATTATCCTGGGTACGCTGGGAACGATATTTCCGTTGACTCTTTTTTACGGGGTACAGCTATTGTTCGGTACAGCGGCAGCTTTTATTGCTTTGCGTTTACACGGAGCCATATACGGATTCACCACCCTAATAGCGATCTGTGCCTTGGGGATATTATTTGAAGGTCTGGTCCCTAGCAGTTTTTTTATGATTGGCGCTCATTTCATTGAATTAATCTGGATGCTGGGATGGCAGATACGCTGGAAAAATGGAAGCATCATGAAGGCGAATGCTGCATTCTGGGTTGTGATGTTATTGCCAGTTACCTTTTACGGATATTTCATAATGGGCATGGATCTAGAAGAATTGAAGTATGGATATATGCATGTCGCTGTGACCAGCATGGTTAATGCGCTGATTGCAGGTATTGTCGTGGATTTCTGGATTACCACTGGCGAGGTGAAGTCAAAACGAACTGGAACCATTCCGCTCAGACGAATTGCTTTTAAATACGTCGTAGCTTTTGTAGTCGTTGTCTCTCTTGTTCTGTTATCGGCCGATAGCCGCAGACAGCTAGGTCAGATCAATGACACCATCCTATCTAATCTAAAACATGCTGCGAATGCTGTGATCAAGGATTTAAATGATCAATATCTATCCCAAGAGAACATGCATCAAAGTATGCAGCGTTATTATCATCTACTGGATGTGAATGTCATCATTCTTGACCCCGATGATAAGGTCATTGCTTCTGGGCTGGATACGTTCCAAGTGGGAGAATACCTGGATATCGACAAATATCGTTTTCTCAAGCCGGGGGAGAACAGCATACTGTTCCATTCTGGGGATGCTTATTATAGCGATGTGCTTACTTACTGGAAACAGGCATCGTTCATGTACGAAGCAGATATGACCACAAGTACGCCTTATCGAGTATTTGTTGAGACCAACTCAGCCCATTATTACACTCGGATTGAGGCGATCTATCTGACTACACTTCAATCTCTATTCGCTATTTTTGTGGTTTCCATGATTGTGGCCGCTCCTCTCAGCCGGAAAGTGGTAAGTCCATTGAAGCGTCTTACACGTATGACTGGCTCTCTTCCGAGGCTGTTATTTCGTAATGGGGAGATGGAATGGCCAACCAGCCATGTAACAGAAGTACAGATACTGATTGGCAATTTGCGCAAGATGGCTGATGTGCTCCTGGGACAATTCGAACAGATTCGTCAGGACAAGCTCACCCTGGAGGACAGGGTCAGAGAGCGGACCAAGGAGCTGAAGAATAGTGAGGAGATCAAACGCGCCATTATTGATTCTTCTATTGATGCCATTATTGCTGTGGATTCAAACGGGCTGATTATCGAATTTAATCCCGAAGCCGAAAGAATGTTTGGACTGGAACGGGCAGAAGTGGTATTCGAGAAGGATGCTCCATCCCTTTTTCAGGGTGCGAGCTGTATGGAAATCAAGGAAATGCTGAACCAATGTGAGTATATTCGGGGGAAACGACATGTCATCGTCGAAGAGATTTCAGGTATTCGCCGGGACGGTTCCGTTTTTCCGATTGAATACAAGATCGTAGAAATCCAATTGGGCAATAACGAATCGCTTTATAACTTGTTTATTAAGGATATTACGGAGCGCACAAGGGCTGAAGAAGAACGCGTACGTCATGCGCTGGCTCTGGAAAAGCTGAATGCGGAGCTATTTCATGAAAAAGTCGCCATTCAGGAACAGCGGGATATTAGCCAGCATTTCATTGAATCTGCACGGGAAGGACTGGTCATGTCTGATCGTTCGGGCACCATCACGATAGTGAACAGAAGGATTGAAGAAATGTTTGGTCTCCGAGATTTTTCGGGCAGATCCATTGAAGACTTGGCTAAGGCCATTGATACGCGGATATTAACCTCTGAATTCAATCTGGTGGAGCAGACGCGCGCATTTTTGAACGGTGAACGGGCCTTTGTTGAGACTGAATTTATATTTAATGATGTGGATAAGAGTGTATTTTCCCTGTACATGAAGCAAATGGATGTTCCGGGCAAAAATCATGGATTTCTTCTGGTGTTCCGCGATCGTACGGAGGAAGAACGCCTGAATCGGATGAAAAACGAACTGATCAGCGTGGTCTCACATGAGCTTCGAACCCCTGTTGCGACCATTATGGGCTATGTGGAACTGATGATGATGTATGATCTCCCCGCTTCGCAGCGTCAGGAGTTCATGGAAACCATCTCTTCGGAAGGCGCACGACTGAGCAGTCTGCTGGATGATGTACTTGATATTCAACGTCTGGATAACGAAGGTATGACCTACCACATGACGTATGTGCCGCTGCTTGAGGTGGTTGAAGGTGTAGCTGAGCAATGGAACATGACATCCATTCAGCGTATCCATGTGCATGCGTTTAATGGAGACTTTTTTGCTTATGCGGACCAGAACCGGATGATTCAGGTGTTACATAACCTGATTGGTAATGCGGTCAAGTACTCACCTGGAGCAGATCGAATCGATATTACGTTGTGGGAAGAAGAAGAATGGTTATGCATCGACGTGCGTGATTATGGAATAGGTATTCCCGAGAATGTGCAGGACATGTTGTTTACGAAGTTTTACCGTGTGGACAATTCGGATCATCGTCAGATTGGCGGGACTGGACTGGGGCTTTACATTTCGCGCAAAATTGTAGAGGACCACCAGGGAACGCTTACCTTTATATCCGCGTCGCACAAAGGAAGTACGTTCAAGGTTCGATTGCCCAAGCAGGACGAACTCTTGTAAAACAAGTGAAGCCTTTATCTAGTAGGATGTTTTCATCCTTAATTAGATAAAGGCTTTTTTTGTTTTTCAAAATTTCCCGGATAAAAAAACAACTTCTTTTGCAAACTGTCTATAGAGCCATAATTTGCATGCCATGCAAAAGGAGGACGGCAGGTCTATGTTCCGTAAACAAGAGAAAACCCTTATTATCGTCTGCCTGGTCGCAGCCGTGATCGTGCTGTATGCCGTTGTCAAAAGTATTATCCGGATCATGAGTTATTGAGGCGTATCGTCACACAGGCGGTATGAAGTCGTACATACGATTATGTGAAAGAGGAGTGTAACCCCATGTCATCCCTGGACCCTGTTCTGCTCAGCCGGATGCTGACCGGTCTTACCCTGTTTGTGCACATCATTTTTGCTTCCATCGGTGTAGGCGTCCCACTCATGATCGCCTTGGCTGAATGGCGCGGATTGCGCACGAATGATATCCATTACACCTTGCTCGCGCGCAGATGGGCGCGGGGGTTCGTCATTACCGTTGCCGTTGGTGTGGTTACCGGCACCTCAATCGGTTTACAGCTCAGCCTGCTGTGGCCAATGTTTATGCGAGTAGCGGGGCAGGCCATTGCCTTGCCGCTGTTTATGGAGACGTTCGCCTTTTTTGTGGAGGCGATCTTTCTTGGAATCTACCTTTATACATGGGACCGATTCAAAAAGAAATATACGCACATGCTGCTGCTGATTCCGGTGGCACTGGGTTCCTCTGCCTCTGCGATATTCATTACAACGGTGAATTCCTTTATGAATCAGCCTCAGGGGTTTACCCTGATTAACGGCATCATGAAGGACATCCACCCGATTGCTGCGATGCTGAATCCGGCTACCCCGACCAAGGTATCTCACGTGCTCGCCTCGTCATACACATTGAGTGCGGGGATATTGGCAGGCATCGCCGCATTCAGCTTGCTTCGGGGTCGGGATCATGTGTATTACAAAAAGGCACTTAAGCTCACAACGGTATGTGCGCTCGTATTTGCGGTCAGCACCGTCATGATCGGAGATTCTTCCGGTAAATTTCTAGCGAAATACCAGCCGGAGAAGCTCGCCGCCGCAGAGTGGCATTTCAAAACGATGACGAAAGCGCCGCTGGTTTATGGGGGTATTCTTGATGAGAACAATGAAGTGAAATATGCCATTGAGATTCCCTATGCACTTAGCATATTGGCAGGAAACAGACCCGACACAGAAGTGAAAGGGCTCGAAGAATTTCCGGCCGATCTGAGGCCGCCGTTGTCCATTCATTATATGTTTGACCTGAAAGTAACGACAGGCGTGATCATTCTGCTAATCCCGGTGCTTTATGTGTTCCGCCGCTGGCTGCCGGGGCGCAAGCCTTATCCAAAGTGGCTCTTGTTAGGCATCGTCCTGCTTGGGCCGCTGGCCATGATTGCCATCGAGCTGGGCTGGATGTTCGCCGAGGTCGGCAGACAGCCATGGATTTTGCGCGGGTACATGAAGGTGTCGGAAGCAGCAACAACATCATCCTCCGTAGGCTGGATGCTCGTTCTATTTATTCTGCTGTACCTGATCCTTTGCTTTTCAGCGATACGGGTACTCAGCAAGCTGTTCCGTAACAAGGAAGCAGAGAAGGAACTGGAGTCTCTCGGTCTGGAAGGAGGGATCGTGCATTGAGCTTTGAAATTGCAGGCATCGCGATCTTGTGGACGTTTCTGTTTGGATATCTGATCGTGGCTTCGATTGATTTTGGGGCCGGATTTTTCAGCTTTTACAGCATATTAACCGGACACGAGAACAAAATCCATAACATTATTCAGCGCTATCTCTCACCCGTGTGGGAAGTGACGAATGTGTTTCTGATCTTTTTTGTGGTTGGTCTGGTCGGATTTTATCCGGATAGTGCTTTTTATTACGGGACAGCCTTGCTTGTTCCAGGTTCATTAGCGATTGTACTGCTTGCGATTCGGGGCGTGTACTACGCCTATAATACCTATGGGAACCATGGGCAGAACAGCCGGATCTATATGGCGTTGTACGGAGCGACGGGATTGCTGATCCCGGCGGTGTTTTCCACCATTTTGGCGATATCCGAAGGTGGAATTATTGAGCAGGTGGGTGATCAAGTATTTTTCCGCTGGCGTGAGTTTTTGACGAATCCGTATACCTGGTCTGTTGTATTGCTTGCGCTGGTAAGTGTGCTGTATATCTCAGCGATGTTTCTTTCCTATTATGCCAAGCGGGCGGAGGATGAGACTGCGTTTGAAGTCCTTCGCGAATATGCGCTCCTATGGAGTCTGCCTACGATCTTTGCCAGCTTTCTGGCATTTTTGCAAATTAACAAACAGAATCCCGCACACTTTGAGCAGATGTTGAATATCTCATGGATGTTTATCGCATCTTTTATCTGTTTTGTGATCGCCGTCTCACTGGTATGGAAACGTAAATATTTGGGCTGGTGCTTTATCGCCGTCATGCTGCAGTTTGCCTTTGCTTGGTACGGCTATGGGCGCTCACATCTTCCTTACATTCTGTATCCGTACATTAATATTTACGACAGCTTTACGAACAAGACGATGGGTATTGCGCTCATTACGGCGTTCAGCCTGGGATTGCTAGTGCTTATTCCTTCACTCGTGCTCATTATGAAGCTGTTTCTGTTTGATGCCAATTATGTGCGAGGTAATGCTGGCAAAAAGAAAGGATGAGTCCGTTCATGCTTCCCAACATACTGTTCATCATGCTTCCACAGTTTCTTCTCAGCTCTGACGCGGGAGTGACGGGGATTCCCGGGATAACGGGATTAAGTTTTTTTGAGACCTTTACCATTATGTACGCCCCACCACTGATCATCGTGGCTGCAATTGCGTTTTTGTTCGTCTACTTGGCGAAATGCAAAAATCCAAAGGATTGATTCGTTGGTACGTACTTTCCAATTCGGGGTAATCTTTTGTTAAGATACGAGGAGGGGAGGAGGGCCCTTTCATGCCGAAAATCCGTTATAACAACATTGATAATGTAAGTACGGACAAAACGCTGAAGGAATTCAAGCAGTGGAGGGAGCAGCGGCGCAGCAAAGTGAAGGATTATTCCTACACCGTGCCCAAGCACCCACCTGAACTGGATTATCTGCACGCCAACCGGGCTGAAACCACGATTACCTGGATTGGTCATTCCACATTTTTCATTCAATATCATGGACTAAACATCGTGACAGACCCGGTCTGGGCCGAGAAAATGGGATTTCAGCGCAGACTCGGTGCTCCTGGCATACCAATTCAGGATATTCCACCTTTGGATGTCATTCTGATCTCGCATTCACACTATGATCATTTGCATCTCGCATCGCTGCGGAAATTGGTGACGGCCAAGACACTGCTCATCGTTCCTGATGGTCTCAAGCGCAAAATGGTGCGCAAAGGATTCCACCGGTGTCATGAGATGAAATGGTGGGAACATATTACGCTAGGCGGAGTCAAAATAACCTTTGTACCTGCACAGCACTGGACGCGCCGAACCCTATTTGATACTAATACGTCCCATTGGGGCGGTTATGTATTGGAACAGAATCACCCGGCAGTTGTTCCGTCTAAAGAGAGTGCTGCGACGAGCGAAGGCCATGGTTATGAAAATTCCCGAGCAGCAGGTACGGTTGATCCAATAGAGACATCGGCTGATCATTCTCCTGGCGGTCCGCCAGTCATTTATTTTGTAGGGGATACAGGATACTTCCAGGGATTCAAAATGATCGGTGAACGCTTCGACATTGGTGTCACCCTGATGCCAATCGGTGCGTACGAGCCGGAATGGTTCATGACCTCCCAGCATGTGACGCCGGAAGAAGCGCTGCAGGGATTTGTAGAAACGGGTTCCCAGCTTATGGTTCCCATGCATTATGGGACATTTAAGCTAGCGGATGACACACCCAAGGAAGCGCTCGATCGAATGGAAGTGGAACGAGAACGGCTGGGGATCAGCGCAGAACGTATTCGGGTACTGGGACATGGTGAGACGCTCCGTATCCGGCACGAAGAAAGTAAACAAGACTAACAAAAATGGTCTAGATATGCTAATGTAAGGGTATACCCGCATGAACGGTACATTTACCAAATCTTTAACGATTAAAAAGCGGCCAATTTTCGAATTTGCCGCTTTTTTGTGTTATAATATGGTGCCAGAATAGGCTTCGGGATATTGAATCCATGATTGAATTAGTTGCTATTCATGCAGTATGCAGAATATTAAATAAAAGGATGGTATGCTTAATGATTAGTACAAGCGGCATCACGCTCCGCTACGGAAAACGTGCACTTTTTGAAGATGTGAATATCAAGTTCACGCCAGGCAACTGTTACGGTCTGATCGGCGCCAACGGAGCCGGCAAATCAACATTTCTGAAAATTTTGTCCGGTGAAATTGAAGCAAACTCGGGAGAGGTGCACATCACCCCGGGCGAACGCATGGCCGTTTTGAAGCAAAACCACTTTGAATATGATGAGTATCCGGTTCTCGAAACCGTAATTATGGGCCACAGCCGTCTTTATTCCATCATGAAAGAGAAGGACGCATTGTATGCCAAAGCGGACTTTACGGAAGAAGATGGTTTGCGCGCAGGTGAGCTTGAAGGTGAGTTTGCTGAACTGAATGGTTGGGATGCTGAGCCGGATGCAGCGGCACTCCTGATCGGCCTCGGTATCGAACGTGACATGCATGAGAAGAAAATGGTTGATCTGAGCGGTAACGAAAAAGTTCGTGTCCTGCTTGCACAAGCCTTGTTTGGTCGTCCAAACAACCTGTTGCTCGATGAGCCTACCAACCACTTGGACCTCGAATCCATTCAATGGCTGGAAAACTTCCTCATGGACTATGAAGGTACCGTTATTGTAGTATCCCATGACCGTCACTTCCTGAACAAAGTATGTACACACATTGCAGATATCGATTTCGGTAAAATTCAGCTGTACGTAGGTAACTACGATTTCTGGTATGAATCCAGCCAATTGGCACTTGCTTTGCAACGTGATGCTAATAAGAAAAAAGAAGAGAAAATTAAAGAGCTGCAAGCCTTTATTCAACGTTTCTCTGCGAATGCTTCCAAATCGAAGCAAGCGACTTCACGTAAGAAACAGCTCGACAAAATCACGTTGGATGATCTTCGTCCATCAAACCGGAAATATCCGTTCATCAACTTCAAACCTGAGCGTGAAGCGGGTAAACAATTGTTGACCGTTGACCGTATCAACAAAACAATTGATGGTGTGAACATGCTGAATGATCTCAGCTTTGTGGTGAATAAAGGGGATAAAATTGCCTTTGTTGGCCCGAACGGTAATGCCAAATCATTGTTGTTTGATATCCTTATGGGTGAAACGGAAGCGGATAGTGGCGAATACACTTGGGGTATTACCACAACACAGGCTTATTTCCCGAAAGACAACTCCAAATATTTTGACGGTGTAGATATGAGTCTCGTGGATTGGCTTCGTCAATATTCCAAAGATCAGGATGAAACGTACCTGCGTGGATTCTTGGGTCGTATGCTGTTCTCAGGCGAGGAATCTTTGAAAAAAGCAAGTGTACTCTCCGGGGGCGAGAAAGTTCGCTGTATGCTGGCGAAAATGATGCAAACAGGCGCTAACGCCCTGATTCTGGATGAGCCAACGAACCACTTGGATCTGGAGTCCATTACCGCACTGAACAACGGTATGATTGACTTTGACGGCACCATGCTGTTTACATCGCATGACCATCAGTTCATTCAAACCATCGCTAACCGGATTATTGAAATCACGCCAAACGGCATTATTGATCGCCAAATGAGCTATGATGAGTATCTGGAAAGTGACGAAATTAAAGAATTGCGCAACAAAATGTACCCAGTAGAGGCTTAAGATAAGCTAATCGGTGTAGATTGAGAAGTGTTACCATGGCTAACTCTACGTTTACGTTTTTATAGAGGATCAAAAAAGAACCGCAAGCTCTCCAGAGGAGGCTTGCGGTTCTTTTTTTGGTCATACAAGGTGATCCTGTAACCATAGAGACATCTCATACAGGAGCTGCTTGCGGTCTAGGACCCGCCAGTACGGCGGCGCTGATTGTTAGGCTTTTTGTTGTTTTGACTCTTCATCGCTTTGGGGCCGCCTTCAAAATAGGCACTGGACTGGTTACCTGTGTTTGCCTGTTCTTTCTTCTGCGCCAGTTTCTGGCGTATGGCATCCTGCAAACTGATCTTTTTCGGTTCAGTATTATCGCTCATCGTTATTCCCTCCCGGTCTTACAGTAAGCCGTCCAAATTGAACGGGATGTACTCATTTTATACGTTTTACAAATGCCCCACAAGGGCAACCTGATAAAATGATGAATTCCTTCACTATTTTGACTGGGCCAACATTTTTTCTCTTCACCTACAGCCCTGCGGTCTGGCAACTTTGTTTCGGCTTCCCTACAGCAATGCAGCTTGGCAACACTGTTTCTATAGACCCACACGGTACGCATTTGGTACCATGGAACAACCGTAATACGAAACGTTAAAGGAGTGTCGCCGGGTTGAACGCCTATGAAGAAATACGCAAAGGAGAGCGTGGGGCTTGGGTCAGTATCGTGGCCTATCTGGTCTTGTCTGCTTTTAAATTGATCTGCGGATATTTGTTTGCTTCCAGCGCTTTACTGGCGGATGGTTTTAATAACCTTACAGATATTGTTGCATCTGTTGCGGTATTGATTGGACTTCGCATATCCCAGAAGCCACCTGATTCCGATCATGCCTATGGTCACTTTAGAGCGGAAACCGTTGCTGCCCTAATTGCTTCATTTATTATGGCTATGGTTGGCCTGCAGGTATTGGTTGAAGCGGTTCGTTCCTGGTATGAAGGAAACTTTGTCGCACCAAACCTGTGGTCAGCAGCAGTTGCGGTTGTCTGTGCGCTGGTCATGCTGGGCGTATATCGTTACAATCATCGTCTTGCCAAACAAATTAACAGTCAGGCCCTGATGGCTGCGGCCAAAGATAATCGTTCCGATGCCTGGGTCAGCATAGGGGCTGCGGTCGGAATTATCGGTGCCCAATTTGGACTTCCTTGGTTGGACAAAGTAGCTGCAATAGCTGTAGGTCTGCTGATTTGTAAGACTGCTTGGGAGATTTTCCGTGATTCAACACATCGTCTGACAGACGGATTTGATCAGAAAGAACTGACAGACCTAAGATCATCTGTGGCTCGGGTTCCTGGTGTAGAAATGATCAAGGACGTAAAGGCGCGTGTGCACGGCAGTCATGTACTGGTGGACGTGGTTATTGAAGTGGATGGAAGACTGAGCCTGATCGAAGGTCATCAGATCTGTGACCGGGTTGAAGAGCGCTTGAAACGTTCACATAATATTATGCATGTACATGTGCATGTGGAGCCGAAGATGGAAGAAGGCACAACGGGAAGTCCTTGAAACCAGGAGGGACCTACCGGAAATAAGCGCATATAAAATGAAAAAGAGGACGGCCGCTGCCTGCGAGCTGTCCTCTTTACTTATCGTTAGAACGATTATACGATACTATTGGATAGCAACGTGGATCCAGGCTTTACCTTTCCACGTATACACTTGTACCCATTGACCGCCATCGAATCCATCTACAACTTCACCTGTCGTATCGATGACTTGGGACCCGAGTGCACCGATTGGCTTCCCATTAGGTGCATCATAGAACCATGTGCGCTCCAACAGGTTGAGCAGCATCGTAGGAACCAGAACCTCATCTCCTGCTTTTACAACAGGCTCATCAAAGATTTTGTCATTCGTTGTTGACGTTGTTGTTTCAGTAGTCGTTGAAGTACCTTCTGTACCTGTTGTGTCTACTGTTGTGCCAGTTACAGTCTCAGCTGTGCCTTCTACAGTGTCTACAGCAGGTTTGTTCACTTCAACAGCAGGGGTTGTTGTGGTTGTCTGTGTTCCCGTTTCTGGAGCTACCGTTCCGGTAACCGCTTCCTCAGCACCTGCGGCAGCAGCCATGGAACCCATCAAAGTCAGAGCAGCGGCAAAACTTACAATTTTTTTCATTTGTTTTTCCTCCTCGGTTAGGTATGTAGTTTGTTGTCCTGTGTTAAAAGTAACCAAGCAAGCTTACTTATGAATCACAAATTATAACAATATTTTCTTGGATTCTCCAGTGTCAACTGGAGCATATGTGGGTATAAGGAGAGCCTGTAAATATCATACTTCGGTGGGAGAAAACCGGGTTGGCTATGTCATAATGGTCCTGTTTTTATGATGTAATCGGGGTGAAGCGATGGAATAGACCAGAAGGGAGCGTAATACATAATAGAGATAAGCCGCAATTTGCTTGGGGGAAAATTGTTGCCAAAAAGTGATGATGGACGCACAAAAGCCTACCGGCTTTTGCAAGCGCGATAGGCTTTTGTATGTATCGAGTTCATATTTGGGAAGCCCCATTTATCGCATTCGGCTGCGTCCCGTAATCAGGGAGATGACGAACAGTACAACAAAGATGAAGAAGAGTACTTTGGCAATCGAAGCTGCTGCCTCAACAATACCGAAGAATCCAAAAATACCTGCAACAAGAGCAATAATTAGAAATAGTACCGACCATTTCAACATGGGTATCATCCTTTCGTTTATAGAACTTGGTAGCGAGAAGTGTTCGTCTCACTGCCGTGTGTAGTTGTTCTTTAACCGAGGTCTTTCGGGTTGAAACATTGCGATATTTTACCAGGTGGGGTTGTTTTTACAGTTCATATCCTATTTGTTTCGCCTCGGAATGGGTCGGGTAACTAAGCAATAACAAAACCGATTTATACTGGAAAGTGAGGTTCTTTTATGATCTATCAAATTAGTGTGGCTTTAATTGCAATTGCATTTGCAGTACTTGTATTCTTTTTAATTCGTACCTTGAAGTCCGCTCAAGGTTCACTCGACAATGTGTCACAGACACTGCAGGAAGTTCAGAAGACCATTGATGAGCTTAGTTATGAAGTCAAACAGACAGTAAGGCATGCCAATGATATTACAGTGGATGTGCAGCACAAAATGAAACAAATTGATCCCGTTATGGAATCTGTACAGAATCTGGGTGAAGTGCTGAACGAAGTGACGGAAGCAGCGAAACAGGTGTCATCCACATTGATGGCTAAGTTTCAGACGAAACGAAGCAGCACTGAGCAGAGCAAACGTTCAGAAGTAGCAAATGTGGTACAGACGCCGCCTGCTACACCGACAGATCGGACACTGCAATCCTATGATGCTACATATCATGATGATGCTAAAGGCGGCAAAAACTGGCTGAAATATGTGGATGTAGCCGCTAATGTATGGCAACGTATGCGGAAATAACATGACCGTTTATGAATAGAAGTCTTCAGAGCGGTGATGAACCTGATGAAAGGGTGAGAATCATGATGAAACTACTGCTTGTTATGTTTAGCGTAATTTCTCCCTTTTCCGTTCAACCGGCAGCGGTACCTGCTGCTCATGATACGCAATGGACGGTAGTGGAAGAGGAGACACCAGAGATTATTCTGGCTGCTGATCGATCCGGACCTGTCCAGCACTTTCGGACTCTGAATGACATTTCTCTGGATGATAGCATGAATGACATGTTAGCCAATAAAGGCCAGCCGGTTCATAAGGAACTTGATCCATATCTGGGTTGCCCTGAGTATCAATTCAAAGATGTAACGGTTGGGTTCTGTGAAGATACAGGAGTCGTCAATTACGTGCATATTGATGCTTCCGAGAAACGTCTGAAGCTTAATCAGGAATGGATTGATATGAATATTGAAGCCATTCGAGATGTTTTGGGCAAGCCGTATGATGTTGCAGAGGATGGAGAAGTATTTCTGCGGGGAAGTCAGGCGCTGAAGGTATATATGAAGCCAGGCTCCAATCATATTGAAGGAATAGACCTCTTTGATGAATCGGCTTCCTAGGATTGGTTATTCCAGAAGCGTTTCAACCCGATATCGTATGGTTATATACTAAGTAGCTCGATAAAGAAGATCAAATCAGAGGAGAGTGGAAACGATGAATTCAACCAATGCGCAAGCTTATGCAAAAGTGGTAGAAAACGGAGTCCAAGCGGTAGAAGCGGTGAAAGAATTGCAGATTACCGGATACCTTGCTGATCATATCTTCGTTCTAGCCCATGAAAAGGATCGTACAGATCGGATTGCTGATACGGCAGATGCCAAAGAGATTGGCATCAAGGAAGAAGGCGTATTTGATTCCTTGGCGAATCTGTTCCGCTCCCGCGGTGATGAACTTCGGGCCAAAATTGTTTCGATGGGCTTCACCGAAGCTGAGGCAGATTTTTATGAGAGTGAACTCGATAAAGGCAAAGTACTTGTGATTGCCAAAAAGAAAGAATAGCTTTGCCGATACACACACGTAAGCTGGAGCCTTCTAAATAGGGACAAGCTTCAGAAGAGAGTATCTTGCATCAATCAAAAGAGCTTTCTAGTTGATGACGCAAAATGCTTAACCAAAAACATAGATAAGGAATGGGGATATCCCCATTCCTTATCTATGTTTTTGCAAGTTTGGAAGCGGGATCAGAACGCAGCAAAAACAGGGTAGCGAGCGGGTGAATTCTCCTGCGATGGTGCCATTTACTGATAGAAGTTTTCTGATGATACGATTATAGTTATACTAGGAATTATTATGTCTACCGCTGTGTTGTATGCGAAATTTGTATAATTAAGGTTGTTAGCTGACCTGATAAGAATCGACAAACCCGGACGCCACAGATAAGGAGATAGAAATGAGAATACTTATTGTTGACGACAATCCGACGAATGTCATTATCATTCGAGAAATTCTGAAAAAAGAAAACTATCGTGACATTGTAACGGCAAGTTCTGCTATGGAGATGTTTGAGATCCTAGGGATTGGTGAGGAAAACAATGAACTTCGTCCCAAGCCGTCGGATATTGACCTGATTTTGCTAGATATGATGATGCCGGAGATGGATGGAATCGAAGCATGCAGTATTGTGCAGAAATTCGAAAATCTCAAGGATATACCTATTATTATGGTAACCGCGATCGGAGATTCCAAGAAATTGGCCGAGGCGCTCGATGCAGGGGCATCCGATTATGTGACCAAACCGATTAACAAAGTCGAACTGATGGCCAGAATCCGTCTTGCGCTTCGTCTGAAGCAGGAGAAGGACTGGCATAAAGAGCGTGATCAGCGGATTCAGGATGAGCTGAAGCTTGCGGCGATGGTACAGAATGCTGTGTTAAGTCCCGCTATTGAAGACCCGTTGTTTCACGTTAATGCCATTTATAAGCCTTCCTTTGAGCTGGCGGGTGATCTGTATTCATGGTACCCGCTTGGCGAAGGCAGATATGGGGTACTACTGCTGGATATGATGGGGCATGGGATATCTTCATCCCTATTTACCATGTTTATTGCTTCCGTGTTGAAAGACACGGTTACAACGTATGTGGACCCGGAAAAAGTTATTCAGGAGCTGAATCGTCGCTTTAATCAGTTGCATCTGGAAAAACAGCTGGTACAGTACTATTTTACAGCGATATATCTGGTCGTAGATACACGCATGAAGCGGATTGATTATGTTAACGCAGGCCATCCGCCAGCACTCTTTTTCCGTCACGACGGAAGTGTGACAACGTTTGACAGCGTCTGCTGTCCTGTAGGACTGTTCGACAAAATGGATATTGAACCACAGACGATTCACTATGAGGGTGATGGTCACATTGCACTTTATACAGATGGGCTGACTGAAGCTGTTCAAGGTGATCAGGAAATGCAGCAGGCATTTCTGAAGGAACATCTGGCGGGTTCCCACCAGTGGGATGAAGCGGCCATGCAGGCGTTGTTCTTCGATGATGAAATTCTGCAGGAGCGGGATGATGATAAATGTTTGGTGTGGATTACCTTAAATAAAGGGGTCGAAGCTGAATGAAAATCAGAAATAAACTGCTGATTGGCTTTACCGCTCTGATGGCTATCATGATCGTGCTTACGTTTGTGAGTTACGAACGGCTGAACAGCAGCAATAAACAGCTCGATCAGATGTATCAGGAGCGATACCTTAAAGTCAGATATACTTCTGCTGCACGTGGAGAGGTTAATGATATAGCCAAAGTGCTGGCTAACTTGTTGCTGAATCCCAACAATTCAATTAGTGCCGCAGACAGTGATTTGAAGGCCATGCAGGAAAAGGGCAAAGGATACCTTGAGGAAGTGCGGGACCGGGCAGACAGTGCACCAGAGCACCAACTGGTAGATCGTGTGAATACGGCCTGGGAAGCTTACAATGCTTATGCCGCGAGACAGGTCAGCTTAATGTCCCAGAATCGGGTGGAAGATGCCAATAACTACCGGAATTCAACCGGCTTGGCGGTGCAGAAGGAAGCTGTAGATAGCTTGAATGCCTTGTCCCGTTTTCAGGACCAGGAGATAGATACCGAGATTAAAGATGCGAATGCAGCCTATATGCGCGCGGTTCAGATTACCGTAGCCATCATGATTGCCGGATTGTTACTTGCATTGGGTGTCATTATGTGGGTGCTGCCAAGTATTACACGGGGGCTGAATACCGTGTCCATGATGATCACCAGCTTTGGAAAAGGCCGTTATCGGACCATTCGCCGCATACAGGTGAAGTCTACCGACGAAATTGGTCAGATTGCCAGTGTGTTCAAGGATGTCTCCAATGATTTGGAAGAAAAACTGGAAGTTGAGAAAGCTTATCTACAAGCGCAGCAGGATCAGAACTGGATGAGTTCCAACATAGCCAGAGTTCCGGAATTATTGCGGGGGATAGGATCGATTCGCCAGATCTCACAGATGTTTATCAGTGAATTCACACCTGTGCTTGGAGCTCAACTGGGTGTCGTATACCTGATCGATGAAGAGAAACATCCGGACGAATTGAGACGGTATGGTGCCTACGCGTTTGAAGAGAATAAAGATGTTGGCAAAGAGGTTTACCGTATTGGCGAGGGATTGATTGGTCAAGCCGCATTGGATATGGCGCCAATTATTCTGGATAAAACGCCAGAGGATTATGTGGACATCGGATCAGCAACGGGATCATCGCGTGCTTCTGGTGTGATGATCTATCCTGTCGTATTTGAGGATGAACTGATTGGTGTTGTCGAACTGGCTTCATTTGAAGGGTTCACCAATTTGCATACACAGTTGTTCTCACAGCTGATTATGAATCTGGGCGTCATTCTCAACAACGTTCGTCGTCGTTTGCGAGTGGAAGAACTGCTGCGTGAATCCCAGGCGCTCACAGAGGAATTGCAGGTGCAGTCTGAAGAGCTTCAGACACAGCAAGAGGAATTGCGCCGTTCTAATGAAAATCTGGAAGAACAGACGGGAGCTCTCAAACGTTCTGAAGAGCTGTTACAGCGTCAACAGGAAGAATTAGAGCACTTTAATACCGAACTGATTGCCAAGACTCGCGCACTGGAAGAACAGGTTCGTGAAGTGGAAGAGAAGAACGACGAGATTGAGAAAACCAAAACCCAGTTGGAACAGCAAGCGATGCAATTGTCGATGACAAGCAAGTACAAGTCGGAATTTTTGGCAAACATGTCGCATGAACTGCGTACACCCCTTAACAGTCTTCTGATCCTGTCCCAATTGTTATCGGAGAACAAGGATGGAAACCTGAGTGTTAAACAGCAGGAGTATGCTCAGACGATCTATATGTCCGGTGCGGACTTGCTGAAAATGATTGATGAAATTTTGGATCTGTCCAAAGTGGATGCAGGCAAAATGGATATCAATTATGAAACGATGCGGATGGAAGAACTGACCAGCTTTGTTCAACAGAATTTTGGCCCGATGGCGAATAAAAAAGAACTCAGCCTGAACATTGAGTTCGACAATAATTTGCCGGAATGGGTATATACCGACAGCCATCGCGTTAAACAGATTTTGCGGAATCTGTTGTCGAACGCGTTCAAGTTTACCAACCGGGGATCTGTAAGCCTGATTGGACGGAAGATGAAGAAAGAAGATCTTCCTGGGTATCTGAATACGAACCAGGAATATGTAGGCTTCACCGTGAAGGATACCGGGATTGGAATTCCTTCCGACAAGACGGATCTGATCTTTGAAGCATTCCAGCAGGTGGACGGTACAACCAGCCGTAAATATGGTGGAACGGGTCTGGGTTTGTCCATAAGTCGCGAACTTGCCCGTCTGCTTGGGGGAGCTATTCAGGTAGAGTCTTCCGAAGGTGTGGGCAGCAGCTTTACCTTGTTCCTGCCGGATAATCACGAAGAGGAAGTTCAGGTGGACGACGCGGCAAGAGAAGCCGCTGCTTCTTCTGAGATTGATAAGTCAGTAAGAGACTCACGGACGATGCGTTCGGGCAGACAGACCGTACTGACACCTGACCCGGAAAGCATTTCAATTATGGAGCTGCCTCCATCCGACTCACCTGTACCTGTAATATTGGAGGATGATCAGGAAAACCTCTTGGAAGGTGACAAAATTCTACTCATCATTGAGGACGATGTGAATTTTGCGCACATTTTAATGGATATGGCGAGAGGCAGAGGATTTAAGGCTATTGTGGCGCTTCAGGGAGACAAAGGACTCGAAATGGCCCGTCAATATTTGCCGGATGCGATCATCCTCGATATTCAGTTGCCTGTGATGGATGGCTGGACGATTCTGGGTGAGCTGAAAAGCAGCTCGGCGACACGTCATATCCCGGTACATGTTATTTCGGTAATTGATGATATGAAGCAAGGGTTGATGATGGGTGCCATTGCTTATTTGAAAAAACCTTCCAGTAAAGATTCGCTGGATAAAGCTTTCTCGCATATCGAATCCTATACAGAAAATCAACTGAAACGTCTATTGATTGTGGAAGATGATGAAATACAGCGGAAAGCCATCATTGAACTGATCGGCCACGATGATGTCGCTATTACAGCAGTGTCCACTGGCAGTGAAGCCTTGAATGAATTGCACAGCCAACGCTATGACTGCATGGTTCTGGACTTGATGCTGACAGATATGACCGGATTCGAGCTGCTTGACCAGATTCGGGACGATCAGTATCTGAATGATCTGCCAATCATTATTTATACAGGTAAAGAGCTGGACAGCAAAGAAGAGATGAAGCTTCGCAAATACGCAGAGTCCATTATCATCAAGGACGTGAAATCACCTGAACGTCTGCTCGATGAGACGACCTTGTTCTTGCACCGGGTAGAAGCTAACCTGCCGGAAGACAAACGTCGAATTCTGCAGAAGCTGCATAACAAGGAAACCTTGTTTGAAGGAAAGAAAATATTGTTAGTGGATGACGACATCCGTAATGTATTTGCCCTTTCAAGCGTGCTTGAAGGTTATCGCATGGATGTCACATTTGCGGAGAACGGTCGTGAAGCTTTGGAGATTCTGGATAAAAACCCGGAAATCGATCTGGTATTAATGGACATGATGATGCCGGAAATGGACGGTTATGAGGCGATGACACGGATCAGACAGATACCGAAATTCGAAAAACTGCCAATTATCGCCTTAACCGCAAAAGCGATGAAAGAGGATCGAGGCAAGTGTATTGAGGCTGGAGCATCCGATTATGTAAAAAAACCGATCCAAACGGATCAATTGTTATCCCTGATGCGGGTATGGCTGTATTCGTAACCCGATAGTTTGGGTAATGAAGGACAATACATCTATTACGCAAGTAACAAATGAAGAAGTGGAGAGAAAATATGACACCGTGGGAACCTACCGAGGCGGAGGCAGAATCGATCCGCATGCCGCAAGATGAAGAGCGTGAACTGATCGAGATCGAGTTGCTATTGGAAGGTATGCACCGTTTATATGGATATGATTTCAGGAACTACGCATTACCGTCGTTAAGACGCAGAATCTGGCATTACGTACATGCCGAAGGATTGAAGACCATTTCTGGTTTACAGGAAAGGGTGCTGCATGACCGTTCTGTATTTGATCGTTTTGTACAGAATTTGTCCATCCCTGTAACGGAAATGTTTCGTGATCCATCTTTGTTTCGATTCTTCAGGGAACAGATTATTCCTATACTGAGGACTTATCCATACATCCGGATATGGCATGCTGGCTGTTCTACAGGGGAAGAAGTCTATTCCATGGCGATTATGCTGCATGAGGAAGGACTGTACGACAAGGCAAGAATATACGCAACCGATATGAACGATCGCTCATTGCAGCAGGCCAAGGAAGGCGTATATGGCATTGAGAAAATGAAATTATATACTACAAATTATCTGGAAGCCGGGGGCACCCGTGCATTCTCGGAGTATTACACCGCGAAATATAATTCCGTTATATTTCATCCTTATCTACGGAAAAATATTATTTTTGCCGAACATAATTTGGCAACAGACCGGTCATTTAACGAGTTTAATGTAATCTTCTGCCGCAATGTCATGATTTATTTCAATGATGAATTGCGAAACCATGTGCACGGACTTTTTCATGAAAGTTTGAGCCACTTCGGCATCCTAGTTCTGGGGTCTAAAGAATCGATACATTTTACGGAATTCAGCGATGCCTACGAGCCGTTAGACCGGACGGAAAAAATATACCGGAAGATTAAATAGGGGGTTAGGCTTAGTCATGGGGCTCAATGAACCAATCCACATATTATTGGTAGATGACCGCCCCGAGAACCTGCTCGCTCTCGAAGCGGTTCTGGAATCGGAACAGTACAAGCTCGTCAAGGCAACCTCCGGGGAAGAGGCACTTCGCTGTTTGCTGAAAGACGAATTTGCGGTCATTGTGCTGGATGTGCAGATGCCTGGGATGGACGGAATTGAGACAGCAAAGTTAATTAAGGCGCGTGACAAGTCCAAGGACGTGCCGATTATTTTCATCTCTGCAAATAGCAGAGAGGCAGAGCATTTATTTGCAGGTTATTCCGCAGGGGCCATTGATTATATGGTCAAGCCATTTATCCCTCAGATTTTGAAATCCAAAATCGAGGGCTTTGTAGAAATGTTTATCACGAATAAACGTTTGAAAACACAGACGATGCTGCTGCATCAAAAGACGCAGGAACTGGAGAAAATGAATCAGCAGCTCATTCAGGCCAAAGAGGAAGCGGAAATCGCGGCAAACGCGAAGACCGAGTTCCTTGCCATGATGAGTCATGAGATTCGCACGCCGATGAATGGTGTTATCGGTATGGTTGATCTGTTGATGGAAACGGATCTGAAGGAAGATCAGAAGGAATACGCGGACATTGTTCGTCGCAGTGCCGATGCACTCGTTACGGTGATTAACGATATTCTTGATTTCACCAAGATGGAATCCGGCAAAATGGAGCTTGAAGAGCATCCGTTCGAACTTGTTTCCTGTATTCGTGAAGTGCTGAGACTGTTCACGGTAGAAGCTGGCAAAAAGAATATTGAGCTGGAATATTTCCTGGAAGATTCGGTACCCGAGCTGATCTATGGAGATATGGCTAGGCTGCGCCAGGTCTTGTTGAATCTGATTGCCAATGCGATCAAGTTCACGGACCATGGCGGCGTGTATCTGATCGTATCCGTTAATGAGGAAAAAGACGGGCGAATGACGCTGGAGTTTGCTGTAAAAGATACAGGAATAGGTATAGCACCAGATAAAGTAAACCGTCTGTTTCAGCCGTTTTCCCAACTGGATACATCCATGACGCGCAAGTATGGTGGAACCGGTCTGGGGCTCGCTATATGCAAAACGCTCGTCGAAATGATGGGTGGTCAGATATATCTGGATACATCGGAACTGCGTGGTGCAACGTTTGTATTTACCATTCAGGCGCAGCGGTATGTCGAGAAGGAGCTGACGAAAGGTATGGGGGAAGATCAGCTTACGGACATTAAAAAAAATGATGAAATGCATCCAAGCGTATTAATTGTCGATGATCACCCTATTAATCAGAAGCTGATGTCCATTATGCTGGGCAAGCTTGGACTCATCGCAGATATCGCTGAAGATGGCAAGAAAGCGCTGGAGATGGTTCTGGCGAACCGCAATTATGACTATATATTTATGGACTTACAAATGCCCGTGATGGATGGATTGGAGTGTACTCGCAGAATTCGTGAGAGCCTTCCTCAAGACCAGCAGCCGGTTATTGTAGCAATGACCGCCAATGTCATGGATGGTATTCAACAGCGCTGTTCCACTGTAGGTATGGACGATTACATCAGCAAACCTGTGAAAATGGGCAATGTGAAACAGAAGTTGTCCCGATTTCAGGAAGAAAGGCAATCGTTCAAATCCAATAGATCGGCCATAAATCAGGCTAATTGAAATATTTGCTAATTCGATTACTGTTTCATATGGGCTGTAGATGGGTTATTAGGTAAAGAAACCATTGATCAGGAGAGAGATGTCTAATGAATACAAATAAAAATGAAAAATTCAATGCAAGAACAGAAACACATGACGGCGTATGCACGGTGTATCTGACTGGCGAACTGGATTTGTCGGTTGCTCCTGAATTCCGTTTGGTAATGGAGCCCTTAGTGGACAACAAGGAACAAGATTTGATCATTAACATGCAAGATTTGAAGTACATTGATAGTACAGGAATTGGTATCCTGTTATCTGTTCTGAAAGCACGGCATGGAATGGAAGCTCGCTTTGAAGTACAGGAAGTTCCTGCGCAAATTCAGAAACTTTTTGATATGACGGGTATTGCCAAATTCTTTGTCTCACAGAAGAATTCCCAATAGGAAAGGATCGAAAAAGGAATGAATGCAGAAGTTCAAAGAGTCACCCTTAATTTACCGGCGACAGCTGATTACGTTGATATTGTAAGGCTCAATTTATATGGTGTTGCGTCCAAAATGGGATTTTCTTATGAGGACATTGAGGATATGAAGGTTGCTGTATCCGAGGCTTGTAACAACTCTGTACTGTATGCTTACTCACACGAAGGCGGCATGGTTGAGGTTGTGTTCGAAGTGGATAGTGACACGCTGGCTATCACCGTCAAAGATGAAGGAGCCAGCTTCGAGAACATTAACCCGGCGGTATCCCGTTCAGGCCTTCACGACAAAGAGCTGACAGATGCCCAAATCGGTGGACTTGGATTTTACCTGATGCAAGCTCTGATGGACGATGTCAGTGTGGAAAGTGAGACGGGCAAAGGTACGAAAGTAGTACTCGTAAAACGTCTTGCAAGAAGTGAGGAGAAAGTATGAATGAAAAAGTGACTCCCCCAGAGTCCATGTCTGAAGCTATAGGTTTGATCTGGGAATACCAGCAAACCCAGGATAACGAAATTGCAACAGTTCTTATCCGCAAATATGAACCGATGGTGAAGATGGCAGCAGGTAAAATTGCGCGGAATCGACCCGATCTGTATGAGGATTTGTATCAGACCGGGCAGATGGCTCTGATTCGTTTGCTGAAGCAATACGATATCAATCTCGGTATTCCGTTTGAACCTTATGCCATGAAGAGTATGATCGGTCATATGAAAAATTATTTGAGGGACAAGTCCTGGTATATTCAGGTGCCCCGCAGAATTAAGGAAAAGGGAGCACTTGTCCAGCATGCCATTGATGAATTGACAGTGAAGCTGGAGCGTTCACCAGGTGTGAACGAGATTGCTGAATACCTTGATTTAACCCCTGAGGAAACCATCGAAGTCTTGGCTGGTCGGGAATGTTACCACTATGTGTCACTGGATTCTCCGCTATCACAGGATGAGAGTGCAGCTACTTTGGGTGAACTGATCAGTTCTGATGTGAATGACTTCGATTCGGTTGAGAAGCGGATGGACTTGCAGCAGGCATTGGGACAGTTGAAGGAACAGGAACAAAAGGTGCTTATTTTGGCATTTCAGGATGGTCAGTCGCAGCGGGCAATTGCTCAGAAACTGGGAGTATCCCAAATGAGTGTATCCCGTATCCAGAAGCGAGCCACTGAGAAATTAAAACAGATTATGTCGAACGCTTCATTATTATGAGATGCAGATCAGTGATGATATTGAGCACGGCATAAAGAAGGACACGTGATTCCAATGGAATGCATACGTGTCCTTTTTTGGGATCAATGATTTCTTAAATGAACAGTATGAATGCAGGAGTGGATGTTTGTGATGGTGGATCAAGTCAAGCTGGAAGCGCGTCGGGACAAGGCTACCTACTCAGACCATTGGGAATGGTGGGATTGGGTGGCACCGGATCAGGAGAGCATGGCTGACGCCCTGGAGGAACTAACGAACGCATTTCCAGAGATGCAGTACTGGCTTCGCAAAATACCGGAGGTAGAGTCCAACTACCTGTCCGTCCGCTTCATGAACGGCACGGAGCCCGTGATATTCGGGTCATTATTATATGCAGTTAAGAATGAAAGAAACGATCAACGTAAAGATAATCAGATGTTTTTCTATGTGGATCAAGAAAGACTGGTTACCTTGAACGTAGATGACAATACCAGAGGCATTATGAACACAGGTGAACGTGCCGCCATGTTACAACAGTGCAGTGAAGCCCGGGACGGCATGTTTGTGCTCTTTCGTGCGATATTGCATTATTACCATGTGGGTATGGATCATTTTGAAATGAATCTGAGGGAATTGGAGCGGACGATGGAATCCCGCAATGCTCGCACGTTGATGGATCAGATACTTGCGGCCAGATTTGAGCTCCTGTATTGGAGCAACCTGTTCATTCCGTATTCTGAGCTGATGGCCGCCGCCAGGGAAGCCTACCTGGATGAATTGAAAGAGAATCGTTTTTTTCAGCAGCTTCAGCACCGGATCGAACGGATGGAGCGTTTATTCAAACATTATGAGACAGAGATTGATACACTAATCTCCATTGATAATGCCATTTCAGGAGTGCGGGGCAATGAGATTATGAAGACGCTGACCCTTGTGACCTCGGTATTCACGCCCGCAACGGCTGCAGGAGCCATATGGGGAATGAACTTCGAGAATTTACCTTGGATCGACAAAACATGGGGTGTGGTACTCGTCCTTGCACTCATAATCATTAGCATGATCGGCATGTATGTATGGATGATGATGAAGGGCTGGACAGGGGATTTGCTTAAAGTGAAGGCCTCTCAGCCGTCGGCCAAAGAAACAGAGAAGCGTGCCAATGGCAAACGAAGGCGATGACTTTGCAAGCCTCACCCTGTACCTTTTATTTTTTATAATCTTCAATGTATCCCAGTAAGTCAGCGATATATTGTCCCACAATCGGCATGTTCACGAATTGACTGAGAATAAAAGCGAGCAGACCAAGAACGACGAAGGTCCCTACCGTCAAACCCAAACCACGTGCCATACCAGCGGTAAAGTTGGTAATGATGCGTTTTTTGGGACTGCTGTAGTTTTCGATAATATCCTTGATTTGAGATTTTTCCAGACTGTCTGCAATCTGATCCAGCCGTGTGTTCAGACGTTTGACCTCATGACGCAATTCAAAAGGGTGTTCGCTGGTATCATACTGTTGTGCGGGTTTTGCTCCGGTAATAGGCGTATTGCCATTCATTGTGACTTTACTCATGTTCTTCCTCCTTTAATCTCGCAGTGGATAAAAAATAGCCAGCTGGAATACAGCTGGCTATTGGTTACTCGATCCAAAGCCTTACAGGCTGGTCGAGTTTATTTCTTTACGTACATCTTCCTTGGCTTCTACGGAAGCAGTTGCCACTTCTTCCGATGCTTTGGATGCTTCATTCGCCACATCAGCGGAAGCTTTTCTTACGGAGTCCATAACGTCATTACGTCCTTGGTTTACCGTTTTTGCAATATCAGAAGTTTTGGAAGAGACCGTTTTAGCCAGTTCGGAAGCTTTATCACCAACAACCGCTGCAACTTCTTTTGTGCGATCTGTTACGATCCCCACTTTCTCGGAAAGGTCACCACGCAATTCGCGTCCTGGTTTAGGGGCAAAGAGTAGTGCTGCAGCTGCTCCCAGCAAACCTCCGATGAAAATTCCTTTGGCGAAAGTGGAACCGCTTTGTACAGGATATTGTTCTTCTGCTTTATTCATGTCAAATCACTCCTTCTTTAATTTAAGAAACGGATACGAAACAACGAACACCTTGTTAACCGATCAGGCAGCCTGTCTGAATAGTCTGGACACAAGCCCTAGCAAAAAGACAAAGACTGCTGTACCAATGATGGCAGGAATTACGGCAAAGTTACCGATGACTGGTCCCCAGTTACCAAGCAAGAGTGCTCCCAGCCAGGCTCCGGCAAATCCGGCAACCATTGCACCGATAATTCCTCCAGGCATGTTATGACCGGCAAGTGCATCACCGATTACACCGATAATGATGGCCATCACAATGCTGATAATAATACCCCACATAACAACCGCCTCCTTGTGCTTGATGTAGGATGGTGTCTGTTCGCGTTTGCTTACTTCGTATATAAACGCTGTGCTTCAAGGTGAAACAATCAATGTAGGGAGAGATGTACTGGAAATTGTAGGATAATATAATTCAGACGGAACGTTGAATCCCTTTTATCATGCAGAAGATCCAAGTCAGTCCAGCAGCAAATCCGGCGAAAACATCGGTTGGAAAATGTACACCCAGCATGATACGGCTAAGGCCGACCAGGAATATAAATATGATTCCGCAAAGGACAGGCAGAGCAACGGCAGACTCACGTTGATGTCGTTCAATCGCCCAGATGACAAAGAGCATGCCATAAAACCCCATTGAGATCATCGCATGACCACTTGGAAAACTATATCCATGAACAACGAGCAGATGTTCCAGCTCAGGTCTGCTGCGCCTGAATATTTCCTTCAATAAGGTGTTGAGAATCCACATCATGGCAAAACTGCTGAGTAACGCATATCCATATATGAGGAAACGGGGACGGCGCTGCCACAAGAATAGAATGGAAAAACCGATGGCTGCGATGGCAGAAAGTCTGAAAGAACCGAGCGCAGTAATGAATGAGATGAAAGGCAGCAGATGAAGACGTGAATCCGAGTTCAGATAAAATAACTGCTGGATACGGTCATCCAATGAAAGGACAGCATCGGTACCCAGCAGTGCTCCCAGAGCCGCCAGCAAGAAGACGACCGAAACGCTGGCTATAATTCCGACACCAGCCCAACTGAACAGTGGACGTACCGAAGTTTTGCGAGCTAACCCGGAAGTGGGGTAATGCGTTTTGCGCAACATAAATGAATATCTCCTTCAGTGATGGTAGTGGGTAGATAAAGATCGATAAAGGATTACCCGAAATGTCTGTCGAAAAAACTGTAAAAACGTCGCTTTTGTACTATACTATTTAAGATATCCCATGCGGCGTCGTGACGCAAAGCAGAGATGAATTCGGGAGTATAAAGGAGAGAACTCGCATGGAGAGTGCCCTGTTAATTAAAGAATACCGTGCGGGCGTCATGGAATGCGCCCATTACGGACACATAAGCATTACGGATGAGAACGGAAATGTTGTATATTCAGCCGGAGACCCTCATTTTAGAGCGTTTACCCGTTCATCCGCCAAGCCTTTTCAGGCCATTCCGGGGATTCGTGCTGGTATTGCCGGGCATTATGGTCTGACAGCCCAGGAGATTGCGATTATGTCTTCCTCGCACCGATCTGAACCGATGCATATTCAGGTGCTGGAACAGATCGAAAGCAAAATAGGATTGGGTGAAGGGTGCTTGATTTGCGCACCGAGTTACCCCCTCAATGAAGAAAGCCGAAATCAATGGCTGCGATCTCAAGGAGAGAAGCGTCGTATCCTCCACAACTGCTCCGGTAAACATCTGGGCGTTCTCGCATACACTCAGATGAAACAGGCCGATTTGGGAAGTTATGCAGAGCCAGAACATCCGGTACAGCGCGAAATTCTGGAGACCATGGCCTATATGGCAGGGATTGAGCAGCAAGAGATTAAACTTGGGACGGATGGCTGCGGCTTTCCGGTATTTTCGTTGCCATTGTCGGCATTGTCGAACGCATATCTGAAGCTGGCTTGCCCGGATCTGATCGAGGACCCGTCTACACGCTCCGCGGTAGAGACCATCACTGGAGCCATGAACGAATATCCGTTAATGGTAGGAGGAACGAAGCGTGTGGATTCCGTGCTGCTAGAAGATAGCAACATTGTAGCTAAGGGGGGCTTTAAGGGTGTGTTTGGTTTTGCCCTGAAAAAGGAACGCCTCGGAATTACGTTCAAAGTGCTTGACGGTTCAGAAGAAGAATGGGCCAATATTGCCCAATCCATTCTGGAGCAGATTGGCTATAGCAATCGGAAAACCATTGAACGACTGGCAGAACTATATCCACCTGACATTCGGAACGACGCTGGTAAAATCGTGGGGCGGGCAGAGATTGAATTCAAGCTTCACTCACCTGAAGAAAGCGTATAACCATAAGCAAGGGGCGTGATTAGAATTCCCGGACCACGGGTAAAGATGACATACCAACTGGTATTGATCTATAGAATTCTAAATATACACGCAAGAACTGCTGCGATAATGCGGCAGCTCTAAACTCTTGGAGGTGGATGAACATGATTAAAGTAGTGACATCGGAAGAAAGGCACACGTCGGATCGAGGTTGGATACACAGTGAATTCAGCTTTTCCTTTGCGGACTATGATGATCCAAGCAATGCCCATTTTGGCTGTCTTCTGGCTCATAATGACAACACACTGATGCCGCAGGAAGGCTTTAAGCGACATCCACATCATGACTTGGAGATTGTTAGTTATGTCATATCAGGTACATTGAAACATACGGATAGCATGGGAACGGAGCAATTGTTGGAAGCGGGAACGGTTCAGGTCATGAGTGCGGGTACCGGGGTAGAGCATTCAGAGACTAACCCGTCCGAGGATGAACCGGTACGTTTCCTACAGATGTGGTTCCTGCCATCCCAGCGCATGCTGAAGCCCTCGTATACCAATCGTCGTGTAGAGGCTGAGGAGCATCTGAACCGTCTTTGCCCGATTGTATCGGGACAAGGGGGAGAAGGAACAGAGGGAGCATTGCCAATTTCACAGGATGTAACTTGCTATCTGTCCCACCTGGAATCCGGTAAAAAATTAATGTACCCTCAACATGAAGATCGGCGTACACATCTCTTCCTGATTAGTGGCCATATCGAGATTGTATGTTCAGACGGCAACTTCAATCTCAAGCCGGGTGATGCTGCACGAATCCGCAAAAGCTGTGATCTGCAAATTACAGGTACAGGCAGCGAGACAGCTGAATTTGTATTGGTGGATTTGCCTTGACGAAAAAAAATAGCTGCAAAAGGACCTGTTCTCCACTGTGATGTGGAGAACAGGTCCTTTTTGTACAGCTTGTGGTAGCTGCCTTCATAAAGGAGCCACTCAACGTTCCATGGGCGATGCAGCCCTAGGACTTGCGGAGATTACCCAGTTCGGAAGCGACGGCTTCCACTTCAGAGATACTCAGATGTTCCTTGCTTAGGACCATTTCATACAGGTCAAACAAATCTTCATACTTCTCAAGTGGGAAAGACGAAGCCTGCATGGCAGCTCCACTGGCCATCCGCAGTTTCGTTTTGATTGCTTCAATCATATATTCCATGTTGGCTGCGCTTGCTTGCGTTAAATCCATCGTTATGTCCATCCCTTCCGTATCGGAAACTGTTGTCATTGTATCATGATTGGACAGGCTCAGGCCAATGCTTTTGCAGCGAAATCAAGCATCGGGTAAAATGAGGAATATAACAATAGAGCCTCAGGTAGGAGTACATGTGTAAAGGAGGTAAGAGATTGGCAGTATATAAGCGGGAATTGGTTCGTCATCAAAGTAGGGAAGCCCGCCAAAATGTGCAGGGAGAAGACTTGGTATTATTTTTTAAGCACATCTATCAACTTCATTCACCTGATGAAATCACCTTTATCTGTATCGGTACAGACCGTTCCACCGGAGATGCACTGGGCCCACTGACAGGCAGTCTGCTGCAGGAGGCCGGAGTGAATCACGTTGTAGGGACTCTGGCTTCTCCTTGTGATGCGGATACGTTGGAGAGGAGGCTGGCGCTTATCCCGTCACATCATGCCATTATCGCCATAGATGCTTGTCTGGGTCCGAAACAGGCAACAGGTACATACTATCTTGCGGAACATCCACTTATTCCGGCAAAATCGGTTGGCGGCAAGCTGCCACCGGTTGGTCATTACAGCGTAGCTGCTGTAGTGAATGCAAATGGACCGAGACCTTATTCCATTCTACAGATGACGTCACTTCATTTCGTTATGGGCATGTCCCGAACGATTGCAGAGGCGGTCGCTGAAGCAGTGAAATACAGATAAACGTTTCATTAATGGTATGCAGGCTTAATAATATACAACTTGAATTAATTTAATTCGCGCAGAGAGAGGGATTTATATGGAAAAAGTGATGTGTGACGGAACGACGATTTGTTATGCCGAACAGGGTAAGGGAGAAGCACTCATTTTGCTCCACGGATACTGCGGCAGTTCATCCTACTGGGATGAAGTAGTGCCTGAGCTTGCACGCAGCTATCGTTGCATCGTACCCGATCTGCGTGGACATGGCAAAACGGACGCGCCTGTAGGTAGTTATACGATTGATCAGATGGGCAATGACGTATTGCAATTAATGGACGAGCTAAAGGTGGACAAGGCTGTCCTGCTCGGTCACTCCATGGGCGGATATATCGCACTTTCTATTGCACAGCGCCACCCAGAACGATTGAATGCCTTCGGCTTGATTCATTCCACAGCGTATCCGGATAGTGAGGAGGGTAAGGAAAAACGCCTTCGCGCAGTATCCACCATTCAGACGGAAGGCATTGTTCACTTTGTAGATGGACTGGTTCCCGGTTTGTTTGCACCAGAACATGTGGAATCGCTATCAGCGCAAGTGACACGTGTGAAGGAAATTGGTTATCAGACTGCTCCGCAAGGGGCAACTGGAGCTGCACTGGCTATGCGGGAACGTCCGGACCGGCGTGATGTATTGTCGGCGACACCACTTCCTGTCCTGCTGGTTGCCGGAGAGAAGGATGCTGTCATTCCGCCGGAACGTACATTTACAAGTGACAAGCCACATATTACACAAGCCGTGATTCCTGGGGCAGGACATATGAGCATGTACGAAGCACCGGAAGAATTAATTCAGGTCATTACATCATTTTTGACGGGATTATCGAAGTGAATTTAATTTTAAAAGAACATAAATAGAGTATCCGATGATTTCGCCTCCTTGGCGGAGCGCCGATACCTTGCTAAACCCCTGCAACGTTCGTTCCAGAACGGCAGGGGTTTTATTTGTTCAGGGACAGAGCATGGGAGAGCCATTAAACCATGTTTTGGCTTTTTGTCATGGCATGAATTAAAATGATGAGAATGGATCATGCAAGTCAAAGTGGAATGTACATGATCGAACGATGAGGGGGCACATAGCATGTTCAGGAAAGATTATCTGCTCCGCATGATGGAGGAAATGACAGAAGCGATCGGCAAAGTATTTACACTCAAACAACAGCGAAAACATACGGAGGCCCTGTCCGAACTGGACGAGCTGCTGCGCAGGCAGTTTGGACTGAATTTATCTCTGCTGAACTCACTGCCGGCTGAAGACGTCATTGAAATGTTCCGTTTTCGCGGCGTCATTGAAGTGGACAATCTGCAACACGCCGCCAGGCTGATCGAAGAAGAGGCGTACATTTATAATGAAAAGGCCAAAGTAGAGGGCATAGATGACCAGGAAAAAATGGAGTCAGAGGATGAAGCACTCATTCGTCTGATGAGATCACTTCATTTTTACCTGTACGCACTGAATCATGGGGCTAATCCGAAGCTGCTGGATGCACCAGGTCGTGTGGAGGGAATATTGGAGCAGACGAAACTATATGAACTTCCGGCACGAACGGAAAAGCAGCTTGCCTTGTATCGTGAACAGCAGGGGCGTTATGATCAGGCTGAGAATAGCTGGTACAGATTGCTTCAGGTAGATGACAACCATCCCATTCATTACCGGGGTGAGGTACAGGCTTTCTATGAAAGGTTAAGACAACTGGAAGATGAGCAATTGCAGCAAGGTGGTTTGCCTCGTGAGGAAGTGGAAGAGGGGCTTGCCGAGCTGAATCGATAAACCAATTGAATACGCCGTTAACTTGGAGAGGGAACGGAATTGTGGTATGGTAACGGTTGACCAAACCAAATCGAAAGTGAGATGTACCCCCGTGGATTCATTGCGAAAGCTTATACAAGACATCTTTGAACAGAATTCGCTGATTACAGCGACCTGGAGCCAGCTGCGCAGACGGGACAATGTCTCGTATACCAAAGTGCAAGTCAAGCCGGTAACGCTCAAGAATCAGCTTCATTATCAATTCGCATTTCATTATACCAACAAAGTGCTGCACGAGAATTTGACTCCGGCTGAAGCGGCAGAACGCATGACTTTGCTGTGCGAAGAGACGTTTCGTCAAGGATTGCTCTGTACGACAGACGCAGACTATCAAATTTTGATCAGCAAAAAATATAAAGTGTCCATCCTGACCAAGTCGGCTTCCAAGACGGCGGTGGACCTCTCGCATAATCGCAAAAAGCAATATGTGCTGGAAGATGGAGTTCCCGTTTCATTCCTGGTCGAGCTGGGGATTATGAGCGAGGAAGGCCGCGTTTTGGCTCGCAAGTACGACAAGTTCAGACAGATCAACCGTTTCCTCGAAATGGTGCAGGACGTTATCCCCCATTTGCCAGAGGGGCGCCCACTCACCATAGTTGATTTTGGCTGTGGAAAATCATATCTGACTTTTGCTTTGTACCACTATTTGTCCGTACAACAGCGCAGATCGCTCAACATTATTGGCCTCGACTTAAAAGCCGATGTGATTGAACACTGTAATGATCTGGCAAAGAAATTGCATTACGGTGACCTGAAGTTCCTCGTTGGAGACATCGCTGACTACGACGAGCTGAATGAAGTGGATATGGTCGTAACGCTGCATGCCTGTGATACAGCAACCGATGCTGCTTTGGAGAAAGCTGTTCGTTGGGGCGCTTCGGTCATTTTATCTGTACCATGCTGTCAGCACGAGCTGTTTGACCAGATTGAATCCAACGTGATGAATCCGTTATTGTCACACGGTATTCTGAAGGAACGCTTCTCCGCTTTGGCAACGGATGCCATTCGTGCCAAGCTGCTCGATCTGATGGGTTACAAAACGCAGCTGCTTGAATTTATCGACATGGAGCATACGCCGAAAAATATTTTAATCCGCGCCGTACGAGGCCAGGCTGGGCAGACGGCTGACATGTGGAACGAATATACCGCATTCCGTGATTTCATTCACGCAGATCCTTATTTGGAGCGGGCTTGTGCGGACTTGCTCCCAGGTGGCGGCAAGCTGAAAGAAGCTGCGGCGAACCTTGGGATAGATGCAAACCAAGAGAATTCAAAAGGGGAATCGATCAAAGATGCCACTCAAGGTGCTAGCCACTGTGATCATTGTTGAATGTTTACGAGATAATGAAGAGTGATGCATAATGTTTGATGGCAGATGGCAAAAAGGATAGATACATGATTTGGTGCTGATCGTTTGAGACGATGCAGTTCGTCTGCCATCGCCGTTGATGGGACATACTGGTAAGAGGGTCCCGTGAAAATATATATAATGTGCCAAAGGCATGAAATCAGGCAGAAGACCCTATTGGGGCTTCTGTCTTTTTTGGTTTGGCGTGCCCAGCTAAGCACGCATCTTCTAGCCGGTGAAAGTCCGGTCGCAGGAGGGGCCAAGCCCCTGCGTAGCTAGGATACTTGCGTATGGCGAAATCTGTGCGTAAAAGCGTATCGACGAAAGTACCTGTCAGAGACAGGGCGAGCAACAAGCCAGGCTGTAACATAAAGTGAATCCTGCCGCGTCGTTAAAAAGGCCTCGCAAGAGGGACAAGAGGAAGCCGAGTCTCGCGAATCTGGACGAAGGCCAAGGAAGCTGTGAAGAACTTGGAACGACAGCGAAGAATCCTCCGGCGTATAGGGAACAGCATGGAATGAAAGAGGATGCAGTGAACTGGGGAGACCCTCCCCCACACGGATTTTTTTTTTTCTTTTAGGAATTCGTAAAGAGACATTCAATAAGTCCAAAAGACGAAGTGAAACGTCTGTGGGAAGGGAGTCCGAGGGGCTCATAGTACCCAAGAACCCAAGGACAACATAACCTTGGGGAGGGAAGGAGCCCTGCTTTGTTTATGCTTTTGGAGGAGGTACGAGTGAGTGAATGCCAATCGGCTAACAACACCAAAGGAAAAAGTTCAACAACTCCAAGAAAAGCTAGGTCATGTGGCCAAGGAGAACGGCAAGCGTAAATTCCATGCCTTGTACGACAAAGTCTACCGATGGGATGTCTTGTGCGAAGCCTGGAGACGAGTGAAAGCGAACAAGGGAGCGGCAGGTGTAGATGCCATGACGCTGGCAGATGTGGAGGAACAAGGAGAAATGAACTTCCTCAAGGACTGCGAACGAGCGTTGAAAGAAGGCAACTACCATCCGCAGCCTGTACGGCGGCATTATATCCCCAAGAAAGATGGGAAGCCAAGACCGCTGGGCATACCCTCCGTGCGCGACCGAGTCATACAGATGGCAACGAAACTGGTGATTGAACCCATCTTTGAAGCGGATTTTGAGGATGTATCTTTTGGATTTCGCCCGAAACGAAGTGCGAAAGGAGCGCTGGAACGAATTCGGAAAGCCTGCAACCGCAAAGGGAATTGGGTAGTCGACGTCGATATCCAAGGTTACTTCGATAACATGAATCAAGAGAAGCTGATGAAATTGGTGCAGATGCGCATCAACGACAGGCGGATCCTGAAATTAATACGGAAGTGGCTTCAGGCGGGAGTGATGGAAGAAGGAAACGTACGGCGCTCTGATTTAGGAACGCCGCAAGGTGGTGTGATCTCACCGCTTCTGGCGAATATCTATCTGAACTATTTTGACCGACTATGGGAGAAACACGGAAGAGGTCTGGGAGAACTGACAAGGTATGCAGACGACTTTGTGGTGGTCTGCAAAACCAAAAAGGACGCGGAGCATGCATATGAACTTATACGCAGAATCATGGAACGTCTGGAGTTAACCCTGCACCCGACCAAAACCCGCATTGTAGGCTTATGGACAGGAGACGAAGGATTCGACTTTTTAGGGATGCACCACCGAAAAACGAAAGCAGAAACGTCGCAAGGGAAGGTATACTACACCACGCAGCAATGGCTAACCCAACAGGCAGAAGAACGTATTCGTGGAGTGATTAAAGAGCGATTATCCCCACCGAGTATGCGATCCAGATCGTTTGCGGAGCATGTGAAATGGCTCAATCCGAAGATTCAAGGGTGGAGAAATTATTACTACACAAGCTACAGCCAAAAGAGACTCGCTAAGCTGGATTGGTATATGTTGCAACGGTTAACCCGGTGGTACGCGAAGAAGAGGCAACGCAGAAAATGGATGGGTTCAGTATCAGAGGTTAAATATATCGCCAGCCAATATGGACTAAAAACGCTGTTGTAATTTGCATGCGCATGAATGACGAACATCGGAAAGCCGTATGAGGGAAAACCTCACGTACGGTTTGATGAGGAGGGGCTGGGTTTTGCCCAGCCTTTTACTCTAGAAATTAATTAAGAAGAATACGGAGACGAGAGAGAGAGGAGGGAGAAGCATGAAGGGGGCGAGATCAGATAAGAAGGATAAGTGGAGTAAGTTAGATAATACAAATAGGCTGGACAAGGTGGACAAAGCAAATCAAGGGATAGTGTTCTCCGGATTATCAGGTTCGGTATTAACGGCAGTTCTTGGTTTAATTTCAGTGGCTTTACTGTTGGCAGGATGTCTATGTAGGGGATTGTTTTATGCTACGGACGTATATCCCATTGTATGGATGGCATCAGGAAGTGTGCTTATTTGGTTTGTTTTGTTCATTATGTGCTTCAATGCACCGAAGGCTAGAGGACAGCTAGGGATCGCTCAGTGGTTGGAATACCTCAAACGACTATATGCTGCCATTATGCAGCATGCTCATTTCCGCTGGATGTTTTGGCCCCTGGCTATGGCCGTCTGGTTCGGCCTGCATGTATGGATAGGCTCTGTCAGCGTACAGGGAAGCATGGATGAGATGCTGCGCTGGAGCCTTCTGACGATATTTGCGTTGCTAACCGTTACGTTGGCCGCACGCGCGAACGGAGCGCGATGGTTTGCCTGTGGCTGGCAATTGGCAGGCGGCTTGCTTGTGCTAAGCGGCGTGCTTGCCGCGTGCGGTGTGCTGCCGCTGCCTTACGGGGTCATGCGAACCGCTGACCCCGAGATCAGTTCCGCCGGAGCCCGGCTCGGCGGATTGCTGCAGTACCCCAATGCGTACGGTGCCGTTGTTGGCATGTACGCATTGGAGCGGCTGGCCGCCGCCGCGCGCGCCATAGCCCGGCCGTTGTCGGCCGGACGGCTCATCGCGGCAGTGCTGCCGCTCATGCCCGCGCAAGCCGCGCTCCTGCTGAGCGAGTCGCGCGGCGCTTGGCTGGCGACCGGCTGCGCCGCGGTCGCCGCCTTCGCTTTGCAGCGGCGCGGTGCCCGCCTGCCGCTGCTGCTGGCCACGGCCGCGCCCCTGGCGTGCGCGGCCTGGCTCTACCGCCAGCTGGCTGCGGCCCAGCTGGCGCCTGCACCCGTGCCCGGCCTGCTGGCACTGGCCGGGACATGGGCAGCTGCGCTGCTCGGCACGCTGCTGCTGTGCCGTTTGTGGCACAGCGGCGCTCGTACGCGCACCGCTGCCCTTACGGCCACAGTGCTGGCGGGGATCACCGCCAGCACTGTGGCCGTGGCCTCCACCGCCGACCGCATGGCGGCTGGTGTCGGCACAGGGCTGTCCCGCCTTCAGATGTGGCGGGACGCCCTGAAGCTCTGGACCGAGGCCGCATGGCTGGGCCACGGGGGAGAGACATGGCGCAACATGTTTCGCGCCATCCAATCCTCGCCTTATGTCGGAGGCGAGGTCCACAACGGCTTCCTCGATCTGGCTCTCGATACAGGCGTGATCGGATTGCTGCTCATCGCCGGATGGTTCTTTTCCACGCTGCGGACGATGTGGAGGCATGCACCTCAGCTGCTGCCTTCGGTTATTGTTTTTGGCCTCCATGGCGCTATGGACTTTGACTGGAGCTTCACCTTCCTATGGATGATGTTCATTTGGCTTGGAGGTTGGGCTCTCTCGTCTCCGACTTTACAGGAATCCGCGGCTGACCCAAAACGCCCTCGCTTTTTCCTCCCAATAAGCCCGTGGCCTCAACGGATATTGACCGGACTGTTCGTCATGTTTTGGCTTGGCGGCACAGTCTGGCTTGCTGGACAACAAGTGGCAGCAGAACAACAATATCGTTTAGCCCTGTCAAAAAATACAGAAGGTGCTGAACGAAAGATGCTGCTTACTGCGGCGTACAAGTTTAACCCCTACAGGCCGGATATCGCCATCTCCCTGTCCCGCACGCTTCCAGCGGAAAAGGCTGAATCCATATTGGTGCAGAGCCTGTCCTTTTCCCCTGCTTCACCCCAACTCTACGGAGAGCTGGGGCGGTTGGCCGCTCAATCGGGTAGGGGGGAATCGGCTGGGAACTATTTTGAACATGGCCTGGCCCTGAATCGCTTTGACGCGTCCAGCCAGTCCCAAGCCTTGTACTGGATGGAACAGGCATCACGGAGGGAACTGGCGTCAGGGTATGCTGAACGAGGAAGACAGACCGCTGCTGCTGGAGTAAGGATGTACGAACGCTATAGACAATTGGCTCAAGAAGTGGCAGCAGGGGAGGAGAGAAATGATCGGCGTTTTGGGCTTGGAGAAGAAGCATTACGTTATGGGAATCATTTGCGGCTCCTTGCTTTTGGTCCACTTGCTTCAGAAGTGACCAGAAAAAGTCCCTGAATATCTGACCTCATTCAACGCGGATGGTGAACGAGATTTATGAAATCGAATGATTCAACATTTAACGGCATGAATGATATCGCGTGGGTTCAACGAAAGTATTGGTTTACGACGCAGTTCGGGTTTATTCAAAATCGACCAATATGCATATGCTGCACCATAAGTTGTTCGTCTACCTGTCCAGTACTCCCAACCTACAGGCGATATCCGCCAAACGCATTCTTAAAGGCAGCTTGCAGCGGTTCTACCTCCACACCCCATAGAGTCGCAATCTCAGCGCTGACATCCGCGTTCCACCATTCGCATAATTTTTTGCGATTATCCCGATTTTCTCCGATCCAGAGCAGATTGGCGATGACCTTCCCATAATATAATTCCTCCGCCTGCTTCATCAGCTCGGGAGAGATATATACCTTTAGCTTTTTGGCTGTTCGATACAGCTCCTTGCTGCATGCTCTTCGGATCCCTCGGGCAGAAGGCAGCTTCTGGCCTGGGGTGTTATGTTTGACCGGGGGAGTACCGGGTGCTGATTTAAATGACATTTTCTCACGCTCCTCTCCCGATACCATATGCAAACGGCTGCCTGCGGGACACTATACCAGACGGGTGAAGTAGCAACAGCTAGAGGCCTGTGATAAAATAGGGACGAACATCCATGGTGCGGAAGGGCACTGCCAATCAGGATGAAGAAAGAGGGTCGAGATGGACGTTATTCATAACATTGTCAATCAATTATTCGATTGGATTCAGAGTCTTGGATACTTTGGAATTATGCTTGGACTAATGCTTGAAGTTATTCCGAGTGAAATTGTACTGGCATATGGAGGTTTTCTCGTTTCACAAGGCCATATTAATTTTTTCGGTGCATTGATTTTTGGTACCGTGGGCGGTGTCATAGCCCAGCTATTTATTTACTGGATTGGCCGTTATGGCGGAAGACCTGTACTTGAACGCTACGGAAAATACATACTGATCCAGAAAAAGCACATCGACCATTCCGAAGAGTGGTTCCGCAAGTATGGGACAGGGGTCATTTTCACGGCGCGTTTTGTTCCGGTCGTAAGGCATGCCATATCGATTCCTGCCGGCATATCCAAAATGCATACGGGTCGATTTATTTTGCTGACAACCCTCGCTGTTATACCTTGGTCTGCATTGTTTATATATTTAGGGATGATACTTGGAGATCAATGGCAACATATCAACGAGAAAGCGGCACCTTATATTATGCCGATTCTGCTCGTTGCTCTCGCACTTATGATTATTTATGTACTTATTAAATGGATGAATGCTCGTAAAAAGAAGGGAAGTGTCTAGATATGGGGAAACCAAACTTGTCTCACAAATTCGGTAAAGGTCTGCCACCGAAAGATTTCATTGAGAGCATGACGAAGAACCAAAGTGAGTTTCAGGCAAACTACGACAACTTTGCGTGGCCAAGTGAGGATGATCGTGAATTTTTCGAAAGCCTGAATCACCGCGATGATTTGCGTGTGTTAATTTTGGCTGCTGACTGGTGTGGCGACGTGGTACGCAATGTTCCGGTCGTGTTCCAGGCGCTGGAAATCTCCGGCATTCCGACAGAAGTTCTTATTTTGGAAAATCATCCTGAAGTGATGGATGAGTTCCTTACGATGGGCGGACGCTCTGTCCCAGTCGTTATTTTTGCAGATACAGGCGGACATGTACTGGGCCAATGGGGACCTCGTCCGCAACATGTGCAGGAAGTTATGGTTGAATTCAAACGTAACAACCCGGACCGTGAAGCAGCAGATTATCAGGATAATTTGGCTGTTGCACGTCAAGAGATTGGGAAACGTTATGGGGAAGGAACCGAGTCCAATGCAGCTATTATTCGTGAGTTGCGTGAACTGATTTCGGGTTACTGAGCCGATATGCTTAACATTCGTACGTTTTCATTAGGACCGCTCCAGACCAATGCGTATCTGTTGCAGGGGGATGATCCAGGTAAAGCCGTAATCATTGACCCTGGAATGAATCCGGGCCCATTACTCAAAGCCATTCAGGACCTGGAGATCGAAGCGATCCTGCTCACTCACGCGCATTTTGATCATATGGGCGGTGTGGATGAAATTCGCAAATTGAAAGGCTGTCCTGTTTATTTGCATGACTTGGAGAGTGATTGGCTCACAACGCCAAAATTAAATGGTTCTTTGAACTGGCCGCAGGCTACCCCGCCGCTTTCAACAGATCCAGCTGAATATGCCATGGACGAAGGACAGACTTTGAACTTTATTGGTCATACGTTCAAAGTGTATCATACACCAGGACACTCCCCAGGCAGTGTAAGTCTGTTATGTGGTGACGATCTGTTTGCTGGTGATGTTCTGTTCCGTATGGGTGTGGGCAGAACCGATCTGACCGGAGGCCGTGAACGGGATCTGATCGATTCAATCCAGAACAAGTTATACACCTTCTCCGATGAGGTCAAAGTGTATCCAGGTCATGGTCCCAAAACGACAATTGGTTATGAGAAGAAAAACAATCCTTACGTCTCTGCAAGATGATCCGACAATTTATGTGAAGAAAGTCTGGACAAGTGACAACTTTTTCATTAGAATAGCAATTAGTTGTTACAAGCGTTAAAGCACCATCTAACTGAAGCAATAAAAAGAAACACCCTAACTTGCGAAGCACGCAGACTGTGGTCTATACCCGGTTTGCGTTCTTTTTTTGTTTTCGGCCTCTTTTTTATCAAAGTTACATCCCGTTTAGTCCTACATACAGATCGTTGACAAGTATCTACAGAAGATCGTCTAATGAGAGCGAGGAATTAGAAGTGGAGAAAAAGCGAGTGATTCAGTTGGGACAACGTGCCGAGAACCTGATCATTGAAGAAAACCGACGAGCAATGGAAAGTGGCAGAATAGAAGCAGTTACCCAGCGTCCTCAACTACATAAACACATGAATAATGAGATGAATCCAATCAAGGATCAACAGCAGAATATATGGAGAAGGCGTTTATTAAGCAACGGAGCCCGCAACCAACCGTGGTTCGACAAACTGCAAGATTACCGAAATGAAGTCTGATTGCCCGGGAAATTGTCGGCTTCAGCTTTTTTTTGGATTGAATTGAACGTTTCTGCAGAGCCTGTCGTAATAACATAAGACTGAGCGGAGAGCAGGTGATGATTCAGATGGAGGCAGCCGAACTGGAAGAGGTACAGAGAGCGATACAGGGGGATGACAGTGCACTGGCAGAACTGCTGCAGCGTCACTACTCCTTTGTGTATAAGTATCTTGTCAAAGTAACGATGGACCCCAACGTTGCTGAGGAGACGGTGCAGGATACGATGATTCGATGTATGGAAAATATTCATAGGTACGATGGCTCGTCTGCCTTTTCGTCATGGATGATTACGATTGCCACCCGTATATATATCGACAAGACTAGGCGCAGGCGAAGAGAACAGATCTGGTTGGAAGCCATTCGTAATCAGGCTGTACGCAAATTGCGATGGCAATTTGAGAGCCGCAATGAAGAATGGACAGATGTCATGGATGCCATGACAAGGTTAACCCCGGAACATCGTATTACCGTCCTGCTGAAGCATTATTATGGTTATAGCTATGATGAAATTGGTGAAATGCTGGGTATTCCATCCGGAACGGCGAAGTCTCGAACGGCCTATGGTCTTCGTCAATTGAGAAAGGAGCTGGGATGAGCATGAGCAGATCTGAAGAACAGGATGAACAAGAGATTCTGATGCGGATGCAACAGCAGATGAAAGTGCTCGATGATGCGTATGAGCCTGTAAATATACCTTCATTAGCCTCCATTGAAGCCCAAGTCAAGGAACGAAGACAAATGAGACGACGAGCCAATCGGATCGAAATGATCTTGTTCTGGATTGTGGGACTGTTCATTATCGCTTTTGGTGCCTTGCTATTCCATTCGGCTCCAGCTCTATATTTGGGTATCCAGGCGATTAGCTTGTGCGCAGCGATTGCCGTGGTAATAATCTGGTCAGGGCGACGCCGGAAGGAGACTCGTCATGAATGATCTGCATTATTCTTTAAATGAAATTCCTCTCATATGGCTTATTCTGATTGCTATTTTTTTGCTGTTACAGGGAACATGGATCTTTAAGGATGCACGCAGGCGTGGCCGTTTCCCCTGGTTATGGGGATTGTGGGGCATCACGGGATTTCCCACACCATTAATCGTATATTGGTTCATTGTGGTGCGAGTAGACCGCAAGCCCCCTAAGCAAACATCGGGTAAATGATAGAATTTACGGAATGAAAAAAAGATTTTGCACAAATGTTTTGTTTAATTCTAGTAATCGTAGACATCGCTATTCTTTTCTAGTAGACTATACAAATAATAAAAAGATAGACTACCAGGAGGTTAGACGATGCTGCGATTAGGAGAGAAGGTTGTCATCGTCGCGGATGCGTTTGAGCAGAATCTTCCTGTGGGGGAATATGGTTTCATCATCGCTTATGACCGGAATCCGGACAATGCGTTCGATTACGTGCTTCGAGTGCCGCAGGTGAATCGGAACTTTTTTGTTCCATCCGGCGACGTCGATCTAGAAGAGGTTCTGCTGAAGCAGGAAGCTGAGCGGGTCGAGCGAGAAGCGTTGATAGATTACGCCCTTGCGACACACAATGAGAAACTGTTTCATCATCTGATGAACGGAGATTTTCAAGCTGTGGAAGAGGAAGAGGAAACCGCGAACGATGTTATATCACAGGCGGATTTTATAAAGCAGGTTAACCTGCGTGCATGGATTTAGAGTTTTAAGAGTCGGCTGATGCCGGCTCTTTTTTGATTTTTCGGAATCCTATTTCAGCAGACCAAGTCATTATGTTCAGAATCGGTTCAGAGACAATTGATAAAATACCTTGCGATGTAGAAGGGATTGCACCCTTCAAATTATACATAACAAGGAAGGTAGATATGAAGATGAGAAGGAGCTTTCGCAACGGAAAAAAATTCGTGATGATGTTGTTGGCCTGTCTGGTGATTCTGGGAGGCAACCCGATCTTTCAGATATGGGATATAAACCGCTCTTACGCCTCTGGTGGCGAAGAGTGGACACTATTGGGGGAAGCCGGTTTCTCGGCTGGAGAAGCTTCTGCTCCCAAGCTGGCTGTGGATCAATTAGGAACAACATATGTTGCTTATTCAGATAGGGGTGCTAATTCTAAAGTAACGGTGATGAAGTATAGTGAGTCCGGTGATTGGCAACTGGTAGGTGATAGAGGCCTATCGGTTGGATCAGCAAGCGGAATCACACTCGTGCTGGATCAAGCAGGCACTCCATATATTGGATATCAGGATAGCGGCGTTAGTGGTAAGGCTACGGTCATGAAATATAGTGAATCAGACGGTTGGGAATTAGTAGGAGAGGCAGGCTTTACTCCAGACAGGGCAAACTACCCTTCGCTCGCGCTGGATCAGGCGGGTAATCCTTATATTGCTTTTAAGGATGGAGCCAGTGGGAAAGCAAACGTAATGAGATACATCGAGCCAACGGGCTGGGAGCTGGTGGGCAGTGCTGACTTCTCCGAAGGAGAAGCAATCTCTTCCTTTTCATTGGTTCTCGATCAGGCGGATACACCTTATGTGGCTTTTCAGGATGAAGCCTACAAAGCCACCGTCATGATGTACAGTTCCAACGAATGGAAGGTGGTAGGCCAAGCAGGCTTTTCAGGAGGGTACGCAACCTCCCCATTGCTTGTGATGAATCCATCAGGTCAACCCTATATTGTGTTTCAAGATGATACGAATAAAATGACGGTCATGACATATCGTGATGAGATATCAAGTTGGGAGAGGGTAGGTCAAGCTGGTTTCTCCCCAGGTTCTGCAAATTCTCCTTCGCTGGTTATGGATCAGACGGGTACACCTTATGTGGCTTTCAAGGATAGCGCAAATGGAAGCAAAGCAACCGTAATGAGATACAGCGAGCAAAATGGCTGGGAGTTTGTCGGTCAAGCCGGTTTCTCTGCTGGGGTGGTGTCTACACCTTCACTCGCATTGGACCAAAAAGGTACGCCGTATGTTGTTTATCAAGATGCATTCAATAGTTCAAAGGCGACGGTGATGAGATTTGGAGCGAAAGCTTCGTACACAGTCTCCTATGATGGTAATGGAGCTCAGTTGGGTAATGCACCAGTGGATAATCAACAATACAATGATCAAGCGGGAGCAATCATTTTAGGTAATACAGGCAATTTAGAAAAATTAGGTTATACATTCGCTGGCTGGAATACAGAAGCAGATGGAAGCGGAACGAGCTATAACGCAGGTGAGACGTTAATCATGAGTGCTGCTCATGTAACGTTGTATGCGAAGTGGACGCCATCCACGTCCAATGAGGATGAAACAGGAAAGTGGGAAGTTATTGGCGATGCAGGTTTCTCAGAGGGAATGACTTTTGACCAGGATCTTGCCCTTGATGCCCATGGCACGCCGTATGTCGTATATCAAGATGTATCCAATGGCTTTAAAGCAACAGTCATGAAATATAGCGAAGTGAGTGGATGGTCGGCAGTCGGACAACCAGGTTTTACTGAGAGTTATGCAACAAAAAACAAAATAGCAATAGACCAGAATGGAACAATATACGTTGCTTTTAGTGATGTAAATCATGTTGGCAGTGCAACCGTCATGAAGTATACGGAGCAGGATGGCTGGGATTTTGTAGGTTCCCCAGGTTTCTCTCCAGCTAATTTATCGAGTCTTGATTTGCAACTCGATGCAAACGGTGTGCCGTATGTTGCCTTAAATAGCAGTTATCGCCTCACGGTTATGAAATATAATGACCAGTCTGGAGAGTGGACGTCCATCGGCAATACCGAAAATATTCTGGGAGGCGCGGGAGGAAGTATATTGGCTATAGGGCCAGACGGTATCCCTTACGTTGCATTAAGCGATAATAGTGGAGGATTCAGATTGTCTGTTATCAGATTTAACGAAGCGGATGATTCTTGGTCCTTCGTTGGCAATCGTGCCTTTTCACAAGAAAACGTAGCTGAGTTTGCGCTTGCAGTAGATCAGAACGAAACAGTATATATTGCTTATACCACTGGATTCAACGGACAAAAGGCAACAGTTATGAAATATACTGGCTCCGGAACGTGGATAACGGTTGGGAATGCTGAGTTCTCTGACGGTGCAGCAAATTTCGTTTCGATGGTGCTTGATCAGGATGGAAGCCCGTATGTGGCATACATGGATTCAGCAAATATGAACAAAGCAACAGTTATGAAATATACCGAGGCGGATGGCTGGAATGCAATCGGTGGGACTGGTTTCTCAGAGGGAATTGCACAGAACACTACGTTGGAGATTGACGCAGCAGGGAACCTTTACGTTTCTTTCAAAGATGGAAGTAACGGTAACAAAGCTACGGTCATGTCCTATGAACAACCGAAGAGATATCAGATCACTTACAACAGTAACGGAGCTGCATCAGGAGATGTGCCCTCAGACAACCAGGCGTACATGCAACAAACGCTGGCTACAATTTTGGGTAACACAGGCAACCTGGTGAGGACTGGATATGATTTTGCAGGCTGGAACACGGCAGCGGACGGCAGCGGAGTAAACTATAGTGTGGGCGATACGCTCCTTATAGGCACCTCTAATGTGACATTGTTCGCGAAGTGGCTTGTGTCGAATAACGGTGGAACAAACCCTCCAGATGGTTCCGACAATTCCAGTGGTGGAAATAGCGGTAACGGTTCAAATCCTGGTGGTGGCAGTACTTCTGTGCCTGCAAGCGGAGCGGCAGGTACAGCGTCTTCGGGAGGAGGGGCGGTTAATTCCGGTGTTTCGATCTTGGTGAACGGGAAATCAGAAAAGGCCGGAACTCTAAGAACGGCTAATGTGAACGGACAGAATGTCCTGACTCTGACAGTTGACGAGCAGGCTGTCATGCAAAAGTTGGATGCAGAAGGCATGAACGCTGTAGTTACACTCCCCGTAAACAGTAGTCACAAAGATCGGGTAATCGGTGAGCTGACAGGGCGATTGGTGAAGTTCATGGCAGACAAGGAAGCCGTACTTGTGTTGCAAACGGAAGCCGCTACCTATTCCTTGCCTTCCCGACTGGTGGAAATCAATACGCTGGCACAACAACTTGGTGCTGAAGATCACCTCAAGGATATAGTCCTCCATTTGGAGATCGCACCTGCTTCTGCTGAAACGATATATGCGGCGGAAACAGTTGCTCATCAAAATGGTTTTGCCTTGATTGGTCCGATTTTTGATTTCAACATAACGGCCACATATGAAGGCAGATCTGTAAGTGTGGACCGGTTTAACAATTATGTCGAACGAGCAATTACTTTATCCGGTGAGGTTGATCCTTCCAAGGTAACGACTGGAGTTGTGGTTGAGAAGGACGGCGGAGTGCGCCATGTTCCGACCAAAATCACGCAAGTCAATGGAGTGTATCATGCGCAAATCAACAGTTTGACGAATAGTGTGTATTGTCTCGTTTGGAATCCGCGGACATTTGCCGATGTTGCAGCACACTGGGCACAAACGGAAGTAAATGATATGGGGTCAAGAATGGTTATCCGTGGAATATCGGATACGATCTTTAATCCGGATGAAAGCATTACCCGCTCTGAATTTGCAGCTGTACTCGTGCAGGCATTGGGACTTCAAACTAATGAAGGAAACATCCGATTCAGCGATATAAGTTCGAGTGATTGGTATGCAGGCGAAGTAAGTGCCGCTTCCCACCTGGGTTTGATCGACGGTTATAAAGATGGCACATTCCGGCCAACACAGAAGATTACCCGTGAAGAAGCGATGATGATCATTAATCGGACGATGAAGCTTACCGGCTTGGATCGTAAGCTGGATATCGACACCGGCCAAGATCTCTCCCGCTATATAGATATGGATATGGTCTCGTATTGGGCAAAAGAAGCTGTCGACTTCAGTCTTCAATCAGGGCTTGTATCTGGTCGGAGTAACGCGACCATTGCTCCAAAATCCATGATCACTCGGGCAGAGACTGCGGCGCTTATTCGTCGGTTATTGCAGCATTCGGGCTTGATCTAAAGAATAACTAGTAATGTATACAGCAAAAAAGGCAGAGCGAATTCGCACTGCCTTTTTGCCAATTTAGACTAGGAGCAATAATTAATACAGTGAATTCTTAATAGCGATGAGGTACGCAGGAAGGATATCATTGCTCAGATGTCTGAAAAATCACTGGAACCCTTTTTCTACGTAATAGAAGTCAGTACAGTCCTATGCATTGAATTGTCGAACTATCTCACCTATAATGAAAAAAGTTATCTTGGGACTTTAGCCCGTTAAACGAACGATTCGTTTTCGGCGGTTTCAGGAATTAGAACGAATGAAGGAGGCATCCGGAAATGAGTATTTCGAATAATGACGTTCAGCATGTGGCCAAGCTGGCCCGGCTTAATTTGACTGCGGAAGAAGAGCAGACCCTGACAGGACAGCTGAACGCGATTTTAAAATATGCTGAGAAGCTCAATGAACTGGATACAGAGAACATTGAGCCGACCACTCACGTGCTGCACGTCAGCAATGTGATGCGTGAAGATGAGACGAAGGAAAGTCTGTCGATTGAACAGGTCATGCGCAATGCACCAGAAGAAGAAGACGGGCAATTCAAAGTGCCTGCTGTAATGGAATAACGGATAACCGGAAGGAGGACGAATTACGTGAGTTTATTTGAACAATCGTTGCCGGAGATACATAACAAGCTGCACGCCAAGGAGCTGTCGGTCAGCGATCTGGTGAATCAGGCATATCAGAACATTGGTGAACGGGATGAAAAGGTTAAGGCTTTTCTGGCACTGGATGAAGAACAGGCACGTGCTCGTGCACGTCAACTGGATGATCGACTCGTCAGCGGTGAGGAGAAAGGTTTGCTTTTCGGTCTGCCAGTCGGCATTAAGGACAACATCGTTACGAACGGACTGCGCACAACATGTGGCAGCCAGTTTCTGCGCAATTTCGACCCGGTGTATGATGCAACCGTTGTCGAGAAGCTGAAAGCGGCGGATACCGTGACGATCGGGAAGTTGAACATGGACGAATTCGCCATGGGCGGCTCCAATGAAAATTCAAGCTTCTACCCTGTACGTAACCCTTGGGCACTCGATCGTGTTCCAGGCGGCTCCAGTGGTGGATCTGCTGCGGCTGTTGCGGCAGGAGAAGCTTATTTCACATTGGGATCAGATACAGGTGGCTCCATCAGACAGCCTGCTTCCTATTGCGGCGTTGTCGGTTTGAAACCTACCTACGGACTCGTTTCCCGCTTTGGTCTGGTTGCATTCGCATCTTCCCTGGATCAGATTGGACCTTTGACGAAAAATGTCGAGGATTCTGCCTATGTGCTGCAAGCCATTGCTGGTTATGACGCCAAAGATTCGACATCCGCGAAAGTGGATATCCCGGATTACTTGAGCGGACTGACCGGGGATGTCAAAGGACTTCGTATTGCTGTTCCGAAGGAATACATTGGTGAAGGCGTTGATCCTCAAGTTAAAGAAACCGTCCTGTCTGCCCTGAAAGTCCTCGAAGGACTCGGCGCAACTTGGGAGGAAGTATCTCTTCCGCATACCGAATATGCGGTAGCTACGTATTATCTGCTCGCTTCCTCGGAAGCTTCTTCGAACCTGGCTCGTTTCGACGGCGTGCGTTATGGTGTTCGTGCAGACAATCCGGAGAACTTGCTGGATCTGTACCACCAGTCCCGTAGTCAAGGTTTTGGTCCCGAAGTGAAACGACGCATCATGCTTGGAACCTATGCGCTCAGCTCGGGATACTACGATGCGTATTATTTGAAAGCTCAGAAGGTGCGTACGTTGATCAAACAGGATTTCGACGACGTATTTGCCAAATATGACGTCATCATCGGACCAACAGCGCCAACAACGGCATTTAAACTTGGTTCCCAAGTCGATGATCCACTTACGATGTATCTCAACGACATTCTGACTATCCCTGTCAGCCTGGCTGGTGTACCTGCAGTCAGCATCCCATGTGGATTCTCGGATGGACTGCCTGTCGGCATGCAGATTATCGGTAAAGCCTTTGATGAAACCACCGTACTGCGCGTAGCGCATGCGTTTGAACAAAATACGGAATTCCACAAGCAGCGTCCGCAGCTGTAGACTGCCCGGAACGGAGGAATATAGAAATGTCCGCATCTAAATATGAAACGGTCGTTGGACTTGAAGTCCATGTCGAGTTGCATACAAACTCCAAAATCTTTTGCGGCTGCTCCACTGCCTTTGGAGCTCCGCCCAATACACATACTTGTCCGGTCTGTCTCGGACATCCAGGTGTATTGCCTGTATTGAATCGCCAGGCTGTAGATTACGCGATGAAAGCAGCCATGGCTCTTAACTGCACCATTGCTGATGTCAGCAAGTTTGACCGCAAAAACTACTTCTACCCCGATTCTCCAAAAGCTTATCAGATCTCACAATTCGATCAACCGATCGGTGAGAATGGCTGGATCGATATTGAAGTCAACGGTGAAACGAAGCGAATTGGCATTACACGTCTTCATCTGGAAGAAGATGCAGGGAAGCTTACCCACGTTGACGGCGGCTATGCTTCATTGGTTGATTTTAACCGTGTGGGTACTCCGCTCGTGGAGATTGTCTCTGAGCCGGAGATTTCTTCTCCGGAGGAAGCTCGTGCATATCTGGAGAAATTGCGTGCGATCATGCAGTACTGTGATGTATCCGACGTGAAGATGGAAGAAGGTTCACTGCGCTGTGATGCCAACATTAGTTTGCGTCCGCATGGACAGGAGAAGCTGGGAACGAGAGCCGAACTGAAAAACATGAACTCCTTCCGTGGTGTTCAGCGTGGTCTGGAATATGAACAATTCCGCCAAGCGGAAATTTTGGACGACGGCGGCGAAGTCGTTCAGGAAACTCGTCGCTGGGATGAGGCTCAGGGGAAAACACTGTCGATGCGTGGTAAAGAGCAAGCGCATGACTATCGTTATTTCCCAGATCCTGACTTGGTGAAGCTGCATATCGATGCAGCCTGGAAAGAACGGATCAGAGCTTCTATACCGGAGCTTCCGGATGAGCGTAAAGCACGTTATACCGCTGATTATGGACTGCCTAGTTATGATGCCGAGGTTATTACCTCATCCAAAGCGGTCGCTGATCTTTTTGAAGACAGTCTGAAATACACCAAGGATGCCAAAGCCGTATCCAACTGGATTATGGGTGATTTGCTTGGTTATTTGAATACCAGCAACCTTGAATTGAATCAGGTGCCGCTGACTGGCCAAGGTCTGGGTGAGATGATTGGACTGCTTGAAAAAGGTACAATTAACAGTAAAATCGCCAAAACGGTATTTAAGGAAATGCTCGAGAGCGGCAAGCTTCCACAGCAAATCGTTGAAGAAAAAGGTCTGGTCCAGATTAGTGACTCAGGTGCCATTCTTGCCATTGTGGAGCAGGTTGTTGCGAACAACCCGCAATCCGTGGAAGACTACAAAGCTGGTAAACAGAAGGCCATTGGTTTCCTCGTTGGTCAAGTCATGAAAGAAAGCAAAGGCAAAGCCAATCCGGGACTAGCCAATCAACTGCTTACAGAAGTACTGAACCGCTAATCCATCCGGTGAAGCCGGACAGAAAGAGGCTCGTCCCTGTGACAGCCTCTTTTTGTTAAGGGCATAAGTTTGATTGTATTGTCTTGGTTTCAGTGACATACAAAGGAGATGAGGAATGCATGAAGATTCAAACTTTGTCATTGAGTGATGTGGAGACCGTAGGTCAGCTCTGGCGACTGCAGCATGTAGCTTATCGGCTTGAAGCCGAAATCATCGGTTTTCAGGAAATTCCGCCTTTAATGGATACGATGGAGGCGCTGCAAAACTGTGGAGAGACCTTTTATGGCTATGTGGACACGGATGGCGAGTTGCTTGGTGCGGTCGCAGTGGATGAGGAAGAGATCAATACGTTGACGATCACACGTATGATGGTGCATCCCGATCATTTTCGTAAAGGAATTGCTGCTGCTTTGATGACGCATGTGTTTGAACAATATCCCGATCTTCCACGTTATATTGTTTCTACAGGAACATTGAACCAGCCAGCCGTGAAATTATATACCAAATTCGGCTTTAAGCCCGTGGATGTTGTACAGATTGCACCAGGAGTGGAATTAACGACATTTCATAAGAATAAAGATTAATGATGTGAACAACTTGGAGGAGGACTACCGGCTTTGGGCAATCCCTGGTTGATAGATGAGTGGCACATTTTATTGCGATTATTACTGGCTATGCTGCTTGGAGGGCTTGTAGGCCTGGAGCGGGAGCGTTCCAATCATGCTGCCGGTCTGCGTACCCATATTCTGGTATGCCTTGGATCTGCACTGATTATGATGTTGTCTGTTTATGGTTTTAAAGATTTTGCAAATGAACTAAACGTAAGGATTGATCCGGCACGTCTGGCTACAGCCGTTATTACCGGCGTTGGGTTTCTCGGAGCGGGCACGATTCTTTTTACCGGCAAGTCGATTACCGGTCTGACAACGGCAGCTTCCATATGGGTTGTGGCAGCCATCGGACTGGCAACAGGCGCGGGATTCTTTTTTGCTTCCATCGTGTCAACCGTCTTGGTATTGCTTAACCTCTGGGTATTCAACAAGTTGGAGCTTAGGTATATACGGGGAAACAAACTGCATGTCGTTACACTTCATACCTTATCTGAGCCCGGTTTTCTGGAACAGGTATCTTCATTTATGGAGCAGGAAAAGATCAAAATCCGTAAAATAACGGTTAATGAGCAGGATTTGGCTTATGCAGAAATGATATCGGTTGAACGCAAAATTGAAATTGTGCTGCATGTCTACATGCCACATGAATTGAGTGCAGTGCATCTCGTATCCAAGTTAAGACAGTGGGAACATGTAACGAAAGTGTCGGTCGAATAAATGAATTAAACCCTCTGAGGCCTTTAATGCCGGAGGGTTTTTCTCATAACCATATTTCTTCCAGTTACTCTACCGGCTCTTTAGGGTACTATCTAACCAAATGCATGAAGAGCGGGAACGTCAGCCCGGAAGAAAGGAGTCGTTTATGAAACGGAAACGTCAGTCGAACAATACTTCCAGCGGAACGCGCGGAAAACCTGTCCGAAATCGGACTCACAAGTTTATTGCCGGATTGCTAAGTGCGGTTATTCCGGGTCTAGGTCATATTTATCTCCGATTATACATGAGAGGTCTGACATTCATGATGCTTGTGCTTCTGGACTTGTCAGCACTCTTGTACTTCTCAACGATTGGTATACAGATCAATGTACCATTGCTTATTTTGCTGGCATTGTTTATTCCGGTAATTTACTTTTACAATGTATTCGACGTATTGCAATCTGCGGACTGGGTGATGATGCGCAGGAGAAGAGCGGTCACCTACAACACCTCGGACAAGCCCATCCCTAGCGAACGTTCTGCAAGGGAAGCTATGATGGTGTGGGAGAGGGGCATTTCGTTTGGATTGCTTCTGATTGTAGGAGGATCGCTGCTGGTATTGTTCTTTCGCAAACCGCGTTGGTTTAAAGAGCTAATCGCTGTGTATGGTGGATATACTTTTGCTGTTCTGATGATCGCAGGAGGACTTATCGTTTTCGGACGGGAAATCTGGGTCATGCTTCGCAAGAAGAAAATCTAGTGCAAACTATTCAAGGAGGGATAGCCATGAACCGTAAAGTCCGGGTCGGCCGCTATACGGCTGCCGCCTTAATCGTAGCTGTCGGTGTGCTGTTGATTTTGGATAAACGGTGGGGAACGGACTATGTATATGAGATGGTCGATTGGTGGCCCCTCTTGCTCGTTGTGTTAGGTGTGGAATACATACTGTTGTTTTTAGTGACACGTGGAAGAGGGAATGCAGCTTCAGACAACCAAGGTGAGAAAATGAAAATGCGCTTCAGACCCGATGCGAAAGGCATCCTGACGTCTCTTTTACTGACGGCTTCAGTATTTATCGTCACAGAGCAGGATCATTACATGCATTTGTGGAACCGGGTGAGTCTTAATCTGGGAGCTGCATCCATGGACTATAGTCAGGCAGCAGGATATATGGAAGATAAGGGCACGATTCGGGTGCCTGTAGGTATGGATACATCGGACCTTGTTGTTGAGGGAGTGAACGGGGATATCTCGGTACAGCGGGGGGACACGGAAGAGATTGAGGTGCGCACGGTAGTTTGGGTGGATCAGACAACTGAAGTGCAGGCCAAAGCAGTGGCGGACGCTTCCTTTGTTGAGGCAGACGGGACAAAAGTGATTCATATCAAGACTACAGGCAAAACGTATGGAGAGAACGAGAAAACACAGCCGCGGATGAATATCACCATAACGATCCCGGATGATCGTCGTTTTAATCTCGATATTCGAACGTCCAATGGAGCCATATTGTTGAATCGTCCGGAGGCCATCAGTACCATTTTGGCTGAGACCGGAAATGGACGTATACGAATTACGAATGCCGTGGGTGATATTTCAGGTAAAACGCTGAATGGTGATGTCGTTGTGGCAAATGCGATCGGAAATGTGGACTTGAACAGTAATCGAGGGGACATGAAGGCTCGCGGGGTTTCTGGAAATGTGAACCTGACCACGCAAGTCGGAAGTATCAGCATCACGGACTCTGTTGGAGAGATCACAGCGGATACCCGAAACGGAAATATCAATGTAGACGGCGCAAGTTTGGCAGTCAAAGCTCAATCCCTCAATGGCAGCATAAGTATTGTATCCGCCAAAGTAGGCGGTGACTGGGACGTTTATAGCGCTGTAGGGGCTATTAACATTTTGATTCCGGAGCGGGGGGATTATAGCCTCAGCGGTTCCAGCAGTTATGGAGATCTGCAAACGGATCTGCCGTTTAAAGTGAAGAATAAAACGATTGAAGGCCAGCTTGGTGAAGGAGAGTATACGGTCAAAGTTGAGGGAAACAGCGACCTCACGATTGATCGTAATCCTGCAGTGCCTCCTGTTGGAACGAATTCACTGGATTCGGAAGATACAGACGATAACTTGGAACAAATGACCGAAGACGGACAGAATTCCCAAGATGAAACGTCCGAAGTTCAGTGACTGGCGCGTTGACAATAAACTTGCAATCGCCGTACAATAAATATAAACTGGCAAGGTTACATGGCAGGAATAATGTAAACACGTTGTTCCAGCCAAGATCAACTCTGAATGAGAGAAACATGTAATCATACATTATGTCTCTGCAGAGTAATGAAAGGTAAGGCGGTGGGTTTTATGGCAACACGTGTCCAACATGCGTTGGAGCATCTGAAAACGACCGGTGTCCGTATTACACCCCAGCGTCATGCCATATTGAACTATCTGATGGAATCCATGGGGCATCCGACAGCCGATGAAATTTACCGTGCGCTTGAACCCCAGTTTCCCAGTATGAGCGTGGCGACTGTATATAACAATTTGAAGATGTTTCTGGAAGCGGGCATGGTCCGGGAGTTGACATACGGAGATAACTCAAGTCGCTTCGATGCCAATGTGACGGATCATTACCATGTTATCTGTGATAAATGCGGCAAGATTGAAGATTTTAGTTATCCTTCGCTAAAAAGCGTTGAGCTCCAGGCGGAGTCAAGTACAGGATTTGAAGTACATGGTCACCGATTGGAAGTTTATGGCGTTTGTAAAAGTTGCAGGGATTAAGAGAGTTGAATTACAATATTAACGTGTAGAATTCAGTTTGGATTCTTCACGTTTTTTGTTTTTAGGACGATAGAATGTATATAGTCTTAGCAGGTTAGATATTTCATGATTCAGCATGATTAACGGAGGTAGACGTTTGAGTAGAAAAAGCAGATATACACGTCAGAAGCGTCGTTCATTCTGGCCTGGATTTTTGGCTGCCTGTGTTGTTGCAGGCGGGGCTTATTGGCTAATAACGAATGTTTGGCTTAATCAGATTCATGAAGACCCCGACTGGATTGGTATGAATCAACCTATTTTTGTGGACGGACAATTGATGGACGGCGAGGCGTCAGGAACGGGAGATCAGCTTAAATTGCCCGTATCGGTGCTGCAAGAGGCGATCGATCCCGGAATACGTTATGAAGCTGACACAGGTGATATCATTATTGCAACACCGCAGCGAGTACTCCATATGAAGGAAGGCAGTACGAAGGCGGAACTTAATCATCGGGATTATCCCATGACGGTTAAACCGGAGGTGGTTGGGGGAGAAGCTTATATTCCGCTCAAACCATTGAAAGAAGTATATGGGATCGCTATACAGGAAGATGCTACAACGGGTGCGGTGCTGCTGATGCGTGGAGGTGACACCATTCAGTATGCGGAGATTAATACATTGTCTTCCAAGGCGGACAAAACGGTTCCGTTGTACAAGCGTGGGGGAGAATCTTCTCCCATCATTGCTGATATGGAGCAGGACGCACGAGTAAGGGTATGGCAGACTGGTGATGACCAGAGCTTCGTTCAGTTGGATAATGGGTATGCCGGTTATGTGGCTAATAAGTATGTCACTCTTACGGAGAAAAAGAAACTGGACAAGCCCAAATTCACCCTGACTGCGGCGGAGAGAAAGTGGCAGAATAAACCGGTCAATCTGGTTTGGGAAGCTGTATACAATCGACAGCCTGATGTGTCTTCAATCGGCAAGATGCCTGGAGTCAATGTGGTCAGCCCCACATGGTTCCATATTACAGATGGACAAGGTAACGTAAAAAGCAAAGGGGATAAAGCATACGTCAACTGGGCTCACCGTTCCGGCATGGAAGTGTGGGGTCTGATGGATAACAGCTTTGATCCGGATATTACGAAAGAAGCCGTCGCCTCATATGAGACACGTACGCATATTATTGAGCAGATGCTGGAGTATGCACAGACTTATCATTTGGACGGCATTAACATTGACTTTGAGAACGTCTATACAGACGATGGACCGAATATCACTCAATTTGTTCGCGAAATCAAAGCGATGGCACGCATTCATGGCTTGATGCTCTCGGTTGATGTAACACCGAAATCGAACAGCGAGATGTGGTCCGCTTTTCTGGATCGTCGCTCGTTAGGCTCTTTTGCCGATTATATTGTCGTTATGGCGTATGACGAGCATTGGGCTGCGAGTCCAAAAGCCGGTTCGGTTGCCTCGCTTCCTTGGACCGAGTCTTCTATGAGACGGATCCTGGAAGAGGATGAAGTACCTTCGAACAAGTTGATTATGGCTGTGCCGCTATATACTCGAATTTGGACGGAAGAGACTAATGATCAAGGCGAAGTGAAAGTGTCTTCCAAAGCGGTAGGTATGAGCACTGTAACAGACCTGATCAAGGAAAAGAAACTCAAACCTGTTCTGGATAAACAAAGCGGACAGAATTATTTGGAATATTCGGAGGATGGGGCCACCAAGAAAATTTGGATAGAAGACGCCGTTTCGCTTCAGGCACGCGTTGATTTGGTTGCTTCGTTGAAATTGGGTGGGGTAGCTGCATGGAATCGAAGTTTCGCCAATGCATCGGCATGGGAGACGTTAAAACAAGCAGGGTATTCGAAATGAAATAAACATGAAATAGCTCAATTGAACTTATATATTAATAAATTTTTAAAAGTCTTTCTGAAATTCAAAAAAGGTCCGGTGAAGATACCGGGCCTTTTTTCTGTCTATGGGCTTTGATGAAGTACATCTCTAGCTGTTGGAACTTATGCCATGATCTGTGTCGGAAGGGGAAGGGGATTGAGGTGTGGAATGCGCTTTCAGTTGTGAACTGGTTGTATTGGCTTGATTAGGGTCCAGGGTAAGGATGGTATGACAGAACATACAACGATCCGTCTTGCCGAGCATTTTGGTTAACTTGCCACATTCCGGACAGTCTACTTGTACTGCGCTTGTGGAAAGCATACCAGCCCAGAAATAAATGGCCAGACTAGCCATCATGGCAATCAGGCCGATGACGAGTCCCACAGCGGCAAATACTTTGCCCGCGTGTCCCCAGAACACAATTCCGGCAGTTCCCAGTACCATTAGGCCCATGCCTAGCATGGTCAGTAGTAGTCCCCAAGTGCGAAAAGCATTAATTTTTGCTGATTTAAAAATCATGAAAAATGCTCCTATCGTATGAGTAGTATCGGACCTGGATAAGAAGGAAACTTCAGTCTGCATGTAGAATTACATTATAACTGACTTGGCGCTTATCTGCCATGAATTGTATGGAGGGAATCGTGGAACTAAAGAACCTTGCTTTTTTGTCCGAACAGTCGGAAGAGACAGGGGCAGTTGGGGCTATCGCTTATTCCCACCCGGGAGATCGATTCCACGGCTCCCTAATCCAGGATTTTGAATTGCTCGTACTTGTTGTTCATAATACCGACCAGTTGATATCCAAGGTTGGACACTACAAATATGGTGATCTTCGTTATCAAATGATCTATGTCAGCCGTCATGAGCTGCAGTGCAGTGTAATTACGGGGGATAACAATAACATCATGCAGTGCCTGATTGAAGGTGAGATCATTTGGGAAGCGGATAACGCTTTGAGCGCTTTGCGAGAGGAACTATCTGCTTTTGGAACCGAATTACGTGAGCAAAAGCTGCTGCATGAATTCGCCAGTTTTTTGAGAATGTATGTGGAAGCCAAACGTTACATTCAAGAGGGCCATGTTGTTGATGCCTATTACAATGTGCTAGAAGCTCTGGGGAACTGGGCTAGAATTGTACTTATTGAACAGGGTATATACCCGGATCATGCCGTCTGGACACATGTGCAGAGTTTGGATCGCGCCTTGTGGAAGCTCTATCAGGAACTTACAGTAAGCTCGGAGACGCTGGAACAGAGAGTCGAGCTTGTGCTGCTTGCTTGTGAATTCTCAGTGATGTCCAAAATGAGTGATTGTTCCGGCTTGCTTCTGCGTGTGCTGGGAAGTCGAAGGGAGCCGTGGGGTATGGATGAACTTGTCCATCATCCACAGTTGAGATTTGTACGGGAGGATTTACCGCTTATCCTTCGTAAGCTGGTGTTTCGTTCTATAGTAAAAGAATCGGCAGGGTGGCCATCCTTTATAGGAGGAGATGGACGAGAAATCCGCTATTGGATTGAGGCCTAATTATTCGTGAAGCCTGACGTTATATGGATTATAAAGTGGGAGGGGAAACCTTCCTTTTTTGTTTGTTTAATAATTTATAAAAAGAGGTTGACTCTTATTCAGGAAATATGATACATTATATTTCGTTCCTCAAACGAGCTTATCGTCAACAAATGATAAATTCTGCATAGGGAATTAGTGAAGAACTAAAAGCTTCAAAAAAGAAATTAAAAAAAAGTTCTTGACGAAAATAAACGAAATGTGATACATTATTTAAGTCGCCGCCGAAAACACGGTTGAGACGAAAAAGAGTAACACAAATCGAGTTTGATCTTTGAAAACTGAACAACGAGTGAGTAACGATCTTGCTTGCAAGATCGACGCTGAGAAATCGGTACAAGCCTTCGGGCTGTATGCTTTCAAAGCAAAATAAATGAGATTTTTAATCTCGTCAGTTTCAAAATGAGCTTATCGCTCTTTTCAATACTTTATTGGAGAGTTTGATCCTGGCTCAGGACGAACGCTGGCGGCATGCCTAATACATGCAAGTCGAGCGGACTTGATGAGAAGCTTGCTTCTCTGATGGTTAGCGGCGGACGGGTGAGTAACACGTAGGCAACCTGCCCTCAAGCTTGGGACAACTACCGGAAACGGTAGCTAATACCGAATAGTTGTTTTCTTCTCCTGAAGGAAACTGGAAAGACGGAGCAATCTGTCACTTGGGGATGGGCCTGCGGCGCATTAGCTAGTTGGTGGGGTAACGGCTCACCAAGGCGACGATGCGTAGCCGACCTGAGAGGGTGATCGGCCACACTGGGACTGAGACACGGCCCAGACTCCTACGGGAGGCAGCAGTAGGGAATCTTCCGCAATGGGCGAAAGCCTGACGGAGCAATGCCGCGTGAGTGATGAAGGTTTTCGGATCGTAAAGCTCTGTTGCCAGGGAAGAACGCTTGGGAGAGTAACTGCTCTCAAGGTGACGGTACCTGAGAAGAAAGCCCCGGCTAACTACGTGCCAGCAGCCGCGGTAATACGTAGGGGGCAAGCGTTGTCCGGAATTATTGGGCGTAAAGCGCGCGCAGGCGGTCATTTAAGTCTGGTGTTTAATCCCGGGGCTCAACCCCGGATCGCACTGGAAACTGGGTGACTTGAGTGCAGAAGAGGAGAGTGGAATTCCACGTGTAGCGGTGAAATGCGTAGATATGTGGAGGAACACCAGTGGCGAAGGCGACTCTCTGGGCTGTAACTGACGCTGAGGCGCGAAAGCGTGGGGAGCAAACAGGATTAGATACCCTGGTAGTCCACGCCGTAAACGATGAGTGCTAGGTGTTAGGGGTTTCGATACCCTTGGTGCCGAAGTTAACACATTAAGCACTCCGCCTGGGGAGTACGGTCGCAAGACTGAAACTCAAAGGAATTGACGGGGACCCGCACAAGCAGTGGAGTATGTGGTTTAATTCGAAGCAACGCGAAGAACCTTACCAGGTCTTGACATCCCTCTGACCGGTACAGAGATGTACCTTTCCTTCGGGACAGAGGAGACAGGTGGTGCATGGTTGTCGTCAGCTCGTGTCGTGAGATGTTGGGTTAAGTCCCGCAACGAGCGCAACCCTTGATCTTAGTTGCCAGCACTTCGGGTGGGCACTCTAAGGTGACTGCCGGTGACAAACCGGAGGAAGGTGGGGATGACGTCAAATCATCATGCCCCTTATGACCTGGGCTACACACGTACTACAATGGCCGGTACAACGGGCTGTGAAGCCGCGAGGTGGAACGAATCCTAAAAAGCCGGTCTCAGTTCGGATTGCAGGCTGCAACTCGCCTGCATGAAGTCGGAATTGCTAGTAATCGCGGATCAGCATGCCGCGGTGAATACGTTCCCGGGTCTTGTACACACCGCCCGTCACACCACGAGAGTTTATAACACCCGAAGTCGGTGGGGTAACCGCAAGGAGCCAGCCGCCGAAGGTGGGATAGATGATTGGGGTGAAGTCGTAACAAGGTAGCCGTATCGGAAGGTGCGGCTGGATCACCTCCTTTCTATGGAGAATCGTTTCCTGTAACGGAAACATTCAAATACAAAATCTAGCCAGGTCGGCTAGTTACTCACTCGTTGCTCAGTTTTGAGAGCTCAAACTCTCAAACAGCTTGCTTTTGCATGGAGCTTGTTCTTTGAAAACTAGATATCGAAACGAAATTTTGCGATTTAGAACATTCCTTTAAGCTGATCTTGTGTAAACAAGTGAAGTGTTTATAAGGTAGACTGCTATTGCGATGGTATCGAATGGGAAGCGACTTTTGGCTTTGGACGTAGTCCAAAACAAGCGGAGCGCGCCATCGAAACCGGAGCAACTGGTTAAGCTACTAAGAGCACACGGAGGATGCCTAGGCGCTAGGAGCCGATGAAGGACGTGGCGAACAACGAAACTGCCTCGGGGAGCTGTAAGCAAGCTTTGATCCGGGGGTGTCCGAATGGGGAAACCCAGCTGGGGTAATTTCCAGTTACTCATAACTGAATACATAGGTTATGTAGAGGCATACCAGGGGAACTGAAACATCTAAGTACCCTGAGGAAGAGAAAACAATAGTGATTCCGTCAGTAGCGGCGAGCGAACGCGGAGAAGCCCAAACCAGAGAGCTTGCTCTCTGGGGTTGTGGGACATCTCACATGGAGTTACAAAGGAGCCGGTTAAATGAAGAGGTCTGGAAAGGCCCGCCAAAGAAGGTAAAAGCCCTGTAGTTGAAAGCCTGCTCTCTCCGAGATGTATCCCGAGTAGTGCGGGGCACGTGAAACCCCGTATGAATCCGGCAGGACCATCTGCCAAGGCTAAATACTTCCTAGCGACCGATAGTGAAGCAGTACCGTGAGGGAAAGGTGAAAAGCACCCCGGAAGGGGAGTGAAATAGAACCTGAAACCGTGTGCTTACAAAAAGTCAGAGCCCGTTTTAGGGGTGATGGCGTGCCTTTTGTAGAATGAACCGGCGAGTTACGTTCCCGTGCAAGGTTAAGGTGAAGAGCCGGAGCCGCAGCGAAAGCGAGTCTGAATAGGGCGATGTAGTACGTGGACGTAGACCCGAAACCGGGTGATCTACCCCTGTCCAGGGTGAAGGTGCGGTAACACGCACTGGAGGCCCGAACCCACGCACGTTGAAAAGTGCGGGGATGAGGTGGGGGTAGCGGAGAAATTCCAATCGAACTCGGAGATAGCTGGTTCTCCCCGAAATAGCTTTAGGGCTAGCCTCGGAAAACAGAGTCGTGGAGGTAGAGCACTGATTGGGTGCGGGGCCCGCAAGGGTTACCAAGCTCAGTCAAACTCCGAATGCCATAGACTTACTTCCGGGAGTCAGACAGTGAGTGCTAAGATCCATTGTCAAAAGGGAAACAGCCCAGACCATCAGCTAAGGTCCCCAAGTGTGTGTTAAGTGGGAAAGGATGTGGAGTTGCACAGACAACCAGGATGTTGGCTTAGAAGCAGCCACCATTGAAAGAGTGCGTAATAGCTCACTGGTCGAGTGACTCTGCGCCGAAAATGTAACGGGGCTAAACACACCACCGAAGCTATGGCTTGATGCTTGCATCAGGGGTAGGGGAGCGTTGTATAAGGGTTGAAGGTGTACCGTAAGGAGCGCTGGACATTATACAAGTGAGAATGCCGGTATGAGTAACGAAAAGATCAGTGAGAATCTGATCCGCCGAAAGCCTAAGGGTTCCTGAGGAAGGCTCGTCCGCTCAGGGTAAGTCGGGACCTAAGGCGAGGCCGAAAGGCGTAGTCGAAGGACAACAGGTCGAAATTCCTGTACCACCGTAAGCCGTTATGAGCAATGGGGGGACGCAGCAGGGTAGTGACGCGGACTGATGGATGTCCGTCTAAGCAGTGAGGCTGATGTGTAGGCAAATCCGCACATCGTAAGGCTGGACTGTGATGGGGAGCGAAAATTATAGTAGCGAAGGTCATGATCTCACACTGCCAAGAAAAGCCTCTAGCCAGGTGATGGTGCCCGTACCGCAAACCGACACAGGTAGGCGAGAAGAGAATTCTAAGGCGCGCGGAAGAACTCTCGTTAAGGAACTCGGCAAAATGACCCCGTAACTTCGGGAGAAGGGGTGCCCCGGTAGTGTGAATAGCACGAGGGGGCCGCAGTGAAAAGGCCCAAGCGACTGTTTAGCAAAAACACAGGTCTGTGCGAAGCCGTAAGGCGAAGTATACGGGCTGACGCCTGCCCGGTGCTGGAAGGTTAAGGGGAGCGGTTAGGAGCAATCCGAAGCTGTGAACCGAAGCCCCAGTAAACGGCGGCCGTAACTATAACGGTCCTAAGGTAGCGAAATTCCTTGTCAGGTAAATTCTGACCCGCACGAATGGCGTAACGACTTGGGCGCTGTCTCAACGAGAGATCCGGTGAAATTTTAATACCTGTGAAGATGCAGGTTACCCGCGACAAGACGGAAAGACCCCATGGAGCTTTACTGCAGCTTGATATTGAATTTGGGTACGATCTGTACAGGATAGGTGGGAGCCTTTGAAGCGTGAGCGCCAGCTTGCGTGGAGGCACCGTTGGGATACCACCCTGATCGTATCTAGGTTCTAACCTGGTACCGTAATCCGGTGCGGGGACAGTGTCAGGTGGGCAGTTTGACTGGGGCGGTCGCCTCCTAAAGAGTAACGGAGGCGCCCAAAGGTTCCCTCAGAATGGTTGGAAATCATTCGAAGAGTGCAAAGGCATAAGGGAGCTTGACTGCGAGACCTACAAGTCGAGCAGGGACGAAAGTCGGGCTTAGTGATCCGGTGGTACCGCATGGAAGGGCCATCGCTCAACGGATAAAAGCTACCCTGGGGATAACAGGCTTATCTCCCCCAAGAGTCCACATCGACGGGGAGGTTTGGCACCTCGATGTCGGCTCATCGCATCCTGGGGCTGAAGTAGGTCCCAAGGGTTGGGCTGTTCGCCCATTAAAGCGGTACGCGAGCTGGGTTCAGAACGTCGTGAGACAGTTCGGTCCCTATCTGTCGTGGGCGTAGGAAATTTGAGAGGAGCTGTCCTTAGTACGAGAGGACCGGGATGGACGTACCGCTGGTGTACCAGTTGTTCCGCCAGGAGCACCGCTGGGTAGCTATGTACGGAAGGGATAAGCGCTGAAAGCATCTAAGCGTGAAGCCCCCCTCAAGATGAGATTTCCCAGTATGTAAGACCCCTTGAAGACGACGAGGTAGATAGGCTGGGGGTGGAAGTGCAGCAATGCATGGAGCTGACCAGTACTAATCGGTCGAGGGCTTATCCAAGATATGCAGGTTATAACTCGCAAATTTCGTTTCGGATCTAGTTTTCAGAGAATAATCTCTGAATCATATTCCCTGATAGCTCAGTTGGTAGAGCACTCGACTGTTAATCGAGTTGTCACAGGTTCGAGCCCTGTTCGGGGAGCCATATGGAGAGGTGTCCGAGTTGGCCGAAGGAGCACGATTGGAAATCGTGTAGGCGCCACAAGCGTCTCGAGGGTTCGAATCCCTCTCTCTCCGCCATAGTAAGGCCCGTTGGTCAAGGGGTTAAGACACCTCCCTTTCACGGAGGTAACAGGGGTTCGAATCCCCTACGGGTCATATTTAACTTCAAAAAAGAAGTTGATTTTCACAGCAGTTTTATGATAAGATCATAAATGTGTTGTTCGGAGGCTTAGCTCAGCTGGGAGAGCATCTGCCTTACAAGCAGAGGGTCGGGGGTTCGAACCCCTCAGCCTCCACCATATAACTTTTATAACGACGCGGGGTGGAGCAGCCCGGTAGCTCGTCGGGCTCATAACCCGAAGGCCGCAGGTTCAAATCCTGCCCCCGCAATTGTTCTTTCTTTCAAGAAAGTGATCTGGAACCGTGGTGTAGTTGGCCTAACATGCCTGCCTGTCACGCAGGAGATCGCGGGTTCGAATCCCGTCGGTTCCGCCATTTAATCTTTACATGAGGAAGCTGTTCACTAAATCTGCTATATGGCACCGAACGCCCTAGATAAAGTGCAACGTTTCAGGATTAAACTTTATTTTGGCTCGGTAGCTCAGTCGGTAGAGCAGAGGACTGAAAATCCTCGTGTCGGCGGTTCGATTCCGTCCCGAGCCACCATTTATTACAACTTAATACGCCGGTGTAGCTCAACTGGTAGAGCAACTGACTTGTAATCAGTAGGTTGGGGGTTCAAGTCCTCTCGCCGGCACCACTTATGGAGGATTAGCGAAGTGGCCAAACGCATCAGACTGTAAATCTGCTCCCGTACGGGTTCGGTGGTTCGAATCCATCATCCTCCACCAGTTTTTAGGGGCATAGTTTAAAGGTAGAACAACGGTCTCCAAAACCGTTGGTGTGGGTTCAATTCCTGCTGCCCCTGCCAATTAACTTTTAAGAACATATTGTATTATGGCGATCGTGGCGAAGTGGTTAACGCACCGGTTTGTGGATCCGGCATTCGGGGGTTCAATTCCCCTCGATCGCCCCTTTGTTTTTTTTTGGGGATTAGCCAAGCGGTAAGGCAACGGACTTTGACTCCGTCATGCATAGGTTCAAATCCTATATCCCCAGCCATTATGCGGACGTGGCTCAGCGGTAGAGCATCGCCTTGCCAAGGCGAGGGTCGCGGGTTCGATTCCCGTCGTCCGCTCCAAAATATGGCGCCATAGCCAAGTGGTAAGGCACAGCTCTGCAAAAGCTTTATCCCCAGTTCGAATCTGGGTGGCGCCTCCAGTATATTTTTTATAAAAATATGATATGCCGGCGTGGCGGAATGGCAGACGCGCTCGACTCAAAATCGAGTGGGAAACCGTGGAGGTTCGAGTCCTCTCGCCGGTATTCAAGCAAGTAAGGAAAAGCTCATTAGATGCAAAATCTAATGAGCTTTTTTTATTTAGTGGATTAAAAGATGAAGTACGGCAGTTAAGCAACAAGGCTCCTGAATGGATTTCGTAGGTCACCACAACACCATTACTGCAAGGGAATCCAACATGATGTGCTTGGGCAAATGACATTCTGGTATCTCTAAACTGTAAGTACCGCTTTACCTGTAAGCTGGCAATCTATCAGATGCTGTGCAATTACTCAATTGCAATCCCTAATCTCTGCACTTGGATTATGGCTTATAGAAGGAGATGGAATTACTTTTGTTTACGTATTGACTCATAACTTGAATGAGTATATTGTAGATATATAAAGTCTCTAATATTGCCTCGTTTAATTATGGATATTATAGCTCTTTTAAATTCATATAAAAGATGCTTATCAAAACAAAATAATATCCTTTTTTCGAATTTATATTTTATAAAAGAAATGGAGTGAAGCAACATGTCTGAGGAAAAACATGTATCCAAGCATTCTGAAATTCTATTTGATCCATCTGTATGGGAAGAAGCGTGGAGGAATCAGTCCACAGCTTCAAAATACAATATGAAGAGCACGGCGTTTGACGCGACAGCAGCATTTGAACGATGGGCTAGAGAATATCATCAACAGTCGTTTACTGAAGAGGGAAAGAAGCGATCCGAACGCATCATAGGCTGGATTGAAAATCAGGGAGTGAGTTTTGACGGGGTATCGATATTAGACATTGGGGCAGCATCAGGCATCTTTACAATTCCTTTTGCAACCAAAGGAGCGAACGTTACAGCTGTAGAGCCCTCTGAACTTTTAGTTTCATTAATGAAGGAGACAATTCCTGTATCCCTTACATCCAGTATTGATATTGTTTCGGAACGATTCGAGGACATATCGATTCAGGATAAGGGTTGGGAGAAGAAATATGATTTTGCATTTGCATCCATGTGCCCGGCAATGTCGAATTGGGAAACGATTGAACAGGCCATAAGCACTGCCCGAAAGTATGTCTATATCAGCACGATAGCTGGACCGAGAGAGCACACACTAATAGATGAGCTTAAAGAGGTACTAGGTGTCTATCCATCATACAACGCGGGAGATATGGGGTATATACAACAGCTGCTGTACTTGAAAGATTATTCTTACACCACCTTAATCACTAAAGAAACAAGTTTCATTGAGATACCTGTTGAGGAAGTCGTCGATAAGCTTCAGGAATGGCTTACTACGCACGAACTACCAACGGATGAGGGTTCACTTGCCCTGGCTGGACAATATATCAGAGACACATACAAGGATGGTTTGGTTACATTCTCACGCGGAGGGAAGTTCGGTAAAATTCTGATTCAACTGGAGCAACCGAACATGAAAGTGGTACGTCCAAGAAAACAGTAGACCCATTTCAGTAGTAATATTAATTTAGATGAAGTGTTAGGGGAGCAAAGGGAGCAGTTAAACTGCTCCCTTTTTTATGGTCAGATACAAAAAACTTATTCTTTGACTAAATAACAAACGTTCTTCTATAGATAGAAATAGTTATAACCCTCGTACTTTATCCCCAAAAGAGCCGCTTACTGTTTTATGGATAGATCAGGCTTCTGCTTACGCTCCCTATACTGTCCAGGCGTAATCCCTTCCCATTTTCGAAAAGAACGGATAAAGTTCTGCGGGTTGTTATAACGAAGCCGTGCGGCGATATCCTTGACCGTTAGCTCGCTTTCGTTGAGCCACTTTTTAGCTATACTAAAGCGGTACTTCGTCAGATACTCACTGAATGCACAGCCTGTCTCTTTGCGGAACACACTACTCAGATAGTTTGCATTGTAATGAAGTCTGGATGCGCATTCCTCCAACGTCAGATCCTTATCGTATTCTTGTTGAATGATGGCAATCATTTTCTCGGATATGTGCTGATATTGGGCGTACTGTCTTTCCTTCAGAATGAGAATGATCGGTATGATGATATGATTGTGAAACCATTGCTCAACCTCAGCTGCATACTGTAGAGCATGAAGTTCATTGAAAATAGATCCATGGCCTTTGGAGATCTGTCCCAGTCGTATACCGGATTCCTGCATCATCTGCAAAATATGTGTTAACAATCGGGTAAATGCTACCTGATATTCTTCCGGTGTACACTCCATGCCGAACAGCACTTCAAGCAACTGATGGAGATGAGATGAGGCTTGGGCTGCATCGGCATTTTGGATGGCCTGTATCAGCGTATACTCCAGTGATTCGGGATATGGCAGTGCCCAATGGGATGTACGATTATCAATCGCCTCAAATTGAAAGATGATGCCTGCTCCCAGTTTCATTCGATGCTTGAGCGCTTCACGGGCCTCCGTATAAGCTTGCGGGATCTGAAATAGCGAGGCGTGAGGCTGACTGAAGCCAATGCTTACTTGGAGACTAAGGATCTCACTGATCTGATGTTGTAGTTGTTCCGTTAACGTATGCAGATGTTGTGAAAAACGAACATGATCTTGCTCAGAGGTACCGATAATGGTAACGACAGCCTGATCATATACTATAGGAAGTAACTGTTGTTCGGCATAAACACTCTCCTCCAGTATGTTCTGAACGGCAAATAGCAACAGATCACGATCCTTGGCATGGTATTTGGTGTGATTCATAAGATCAGCCTGAACTGCAATGACGGCTATTTGTTGCCACTCTTGAAGCTGTGAACCATAACCATTCTCTCTGAGTGTGTCATGAAGAGTGGATGGAGCATTTTTGCCCAGTAGCAGGTTGATTAGAAAATGAGTGCGGATCTGCAACTTATATTGATTCAATTTGCTTTCAAGCTGGGATTGAGAAGCAGATAGCTGTGAAACGCCAGCTCTGATTTGCTCAAATTCATCCATATGAAGCGTAGAATTGGTTTCCAAGTTACCTCTGAATAAGCGTTTATCACCAAGTTGTACAAGCAGCCTGCGTATGGGTATAACCATTCTTCTCGAGCCTGCCCATGAGACCAAAAGTGAAAGCAGTAGCATAGCGACACTGATATACATGGTGTGCAGCCCAATCTGAACATACTCATGAGTAAGAATATTCGTAGGCGAAATGAGAATATATGTCCACCCTTTTAGAGAAGAATGCGTATAGGACAGCGAGTAACGTATATCTGCAATACGTACCTCTCGTTGGCCTGAAGAGGCAGCGAATCCACGGATAGATAACAACTCGCTAAAATTGGAACCCGATTCGCTATCTTTTATTCCTGCTGCAGCCAATGGCTGACCAATATATTCGGGATCAGGGTGGACCATGATCCGATGTTCACGATTCAAAATGATTAGTCCGGCTGTAGAGCTGCCCGGTGAATCCTCTTCCAGTGGTTTTTGCAGTGAACATGCAGGAATTCCCGCAATCAGGGCAGCGTCAGAAGAAACATTTACATCGGGTATCGATCTGGCGAGTGCAATATGGTAGATGCAGCCTGAGTTCACTGGGCGCTCATTATTGTTAAACACAGATGATGGTGTAAGCTGCCAACCGGATGTAAGTGTGTTTGATAATAAGTCTTTCATAGGCAGCGCCATTGGAAAATCAGTATTCAGGTACAGGCCAGCATGATCGATAAGCCAATCCTGGGTCTGATTAACGAGCGTAATATCCATTAGAGGCTCCCATGATCTCATATTATTAAATTCGTTCTGTAGCTTCTCAGCAAACAAAGGCCCAGTGTCTTGGATCGATGATGATGAAGTTAGCGAACGGAGCGTGTCCGGTGACCGAACGGCCTGATCGAGCATATAGCTTACGGTTGCAAGTTTGTGCTCCACATTGGTTTGCATTTGGATTAGCAATTGTTTATTGGCTTGAGCACGATGCAGCTCTGATTGTTTTGAAGAATAGATAAAAGCGGCGATTCCCGTCAACAGAATGGGCAGGGTACTTAACAAGATTCCGAAGACTATCATTTTATGTAGATAGCTGAATGATCGCACAGGTCCACTCCTGACTTTTGGATTAGTAACACTTTCTATTTTAGTAAACGCTTACATGTAGAACAATCTAAATTTTGTTTATTTGGATAAAAAAGTAATAAAAATTCATGTGGAAATTAAGATTATGTAATCGTCTAAATCATATTAGAAGTCGTTATAGCTTTAATGGAAGGCATATTGGGAAACGTCAGTCGGGGGAGAACGTAGATAAGAGGTATGGACGTCATATTCACACTGGGGAATCGGCGTTGAAGAAGGGCAATAAGGGATATCTAAGGCTGTTACTCGGTACAGTGGTCAATGGTCTGATCCAGGGACAGTCAAAGGTCCAACCCGATCCCCGACCTGAGTCTAGGATGAAAAACCGTCCACGGTCTGTTTTGAAAAGTCGCCGTTTCCCCTAGAATAAGGACATAAGGTTAAACAAGAAACAAATGAACAAACAAACACACATACCAAAATTAATGAACCGAAAGGGTGGTGAACAACAATTATGAGATGGAATAAAGGAAATGGCTGGGCGATTGTACTGATTGCATTGGGTGCACTCCTCCTCTTCGGAAAGTTAACTCCTCTACTGGGACATTTAATGGGTTATCTGATTCCGATCCTGATGATTGCACTTGGATACTACGGAGTTAAACGAGGAAATGTACTGCTTGGATGGATTGTTCTCTTCATCGGTATCCTCTCATTGCTGGGTAAACTGGCCTGGCTGATCGGACCGATCATCGCGATCGGGTTAATCATCTTCGGATTCTCCATGTTGAGTAATAATCGCAGTCGTCGTGGCCGTTACTAAGCTTTCACGATCTTGAAAAGGAGGACAGAACAAAATGAGTGTATTTCGTCGAATGCGGGATATTACCGTAGCTACTTTAAACGAACATCTGGAGCAAAGTCAGGATCCAGTCAAACTGATTGATCAGTTTCTGGTCTCGACCCGCCAAGACATCGGTGAAGCCGAGAAGCTTCGTCATCAATATGCTAGCCATACCAGACAAATGAAACAACAAGCCGATCAGGCCGCAGGTATGGTACACAAACGGGAAGAACAAGCTTCCATGGCTCTGAAAGCAGGCGAGGAGCACTTAGCTAAACTTGCTTTGCAGGAGAAAATTCTCCATGAGGAAAAAATGGAACAATATAATGAATTGTACGCACAAAGCAATGCGGCTTTACAGGAACTGGACGAACAGATCGACCAACTGAAAGTGGAGTATCAAAATGTATACAGCAAACGCCAATATTACTACGCTCGTATGCAGACGATTCAGTTACAGCAACGAATGAATCAGAGAGGTCACTACAACGGTCAGAATGTACCCCGTATGTTCAACCGACTGGACGATCAGGTTTCGGATCTCGAATATGAGGCACAGAGTCTCCGGGATTTGCGGCGGATGAGTCAGGATGGGTCAGGAACGTCTGGCACCATGTCATCCTCTACGCTGGACAAGGAACTGGAACGGCTGAAACAAAAGCTGAACAATGACAGAAAGGAGTAGACACATGAATAAACTTTACCGCTCATCGCGCAATCGAATGCTGACAGGTTTGATCGGCGGCATCTCTGAAAATCTTGGATTTAGTTCCACGCTGCTGCGTATCATTTTCTTCATCAGTATTTTCGCTACGGGGGGTACATCATTGCTGATCTACTTCATCGCTGCATTGGTAGTGCCAAAAGAACCCTATCACGCTGATCCATACACTTATGGTGCTGATCACGTAAGAGGATACAAGTAAACGAAAGGAGTAAGCACATGAGCAAATTATATCGCTCAACGCGTGACCGGATGCTGACAGGATTATGTGGCGGGATATCCGAGTCGATCGGCATGGATTCAACCTTGCTGCGTATCATCTTCGTCATCAGTATCTTCGTAACTGGCGGCACGTCGTTGTTAATCTACTTCATCGCAGCACTGGTGGTGCCAAAAGAGCCATATCCACCTTATGATCCATACGGCTATGGTCCGGGCCCTGGCGCTGGTAGAGGATACAACAACTTTGATCACGAGCCGCCAAGAGGTCCTTTCCAAAACAACCGTAATCAAGGTCCTGGAAACTTCGGTCCTGGCCCAGGATACAACAGCAGACCTCAGTCTGGCCCACGTTCTTACGACAATAACGCCTACGGAGCAGGGGCACAGCAAGAAAGTGAACTTGATTCCATGATGAAAGATATTGAGAAAAAAGCATTGAAAAAAGAAGTTGAAGAGCTTCGCCAAAAATTATCTCGTTACGAGAAGGGAGAAAAGTAAAATGGGAGTATTTAAACGGATTAAGGATATGACTAAAGCGTCGGTAAACGATATGTTGGATAAAGTGGAAGACCCGATTGTAATGTTGAACCAGTACTTGCGTGACATGGAGGCTGAAATTCACGAGGCAGAGGTAACAGTTGCCAAACAAATGGCGAATGAGCGTCGCATGAAACAGCGTCTGGACGAAGCAGAGCGTACATCGGTACAACGTGAGTCTCAGGCAGAGGCTGCACTGGCTAATGGTCAGGAAGAAGTGGCCCGTAAATTGCTGGAAGAGAAAATCTACTTCGATCAAAAAATTACGGAATACAGAGAACTTCATGCTCAATCCGAAGCTCAAGCCAAAGATTTGCTGCAACAGCTGCATGACATGAAAGATGAGTTCTACAAAATGCGTAACAAACGTAATGAACTTGTATCCCGTGCACAAATGGCAAAAGCCAAAAAACAAATGTCCCAAATTAACAGCTTGCACTCCATCGAGAGTGGTGGCGCATCCCTTGGATTCCACCGCATGGAAGAGAAAATCATGCAAATGGAAGCGGAAGCTGATGTGATCCGCGCACCTTATCGTAACACACAATCTACGTACACTAATCCTGTAGATACAGAGAAGCAATTCAAAGTAGATCAACAGCTGCAAGCTCTGAAAAACAAAATCGGCAATGGTGCGAAGAATGAAACGGGCGGTACTTCAAAAGAATAACTGTTCGCTCAGCAGACAATATGATATTCTATAAATCGTGAATAAAGAACGGTTTCTAGAACAAAGGTTAAGCCATACAGGTGTTCAAAGCCTGATATGGCTTTTCCGTCGAATTGGGAAGATCAACTTACAGAGGAGGTGCGGCATAGATGAATAAGAAGGGTCAATGGCTTGCTGTTGTAATCATTGTCATCGGCATGCTGATGTTACTGAACCGAAGTATTAACCTGCTGACCGTCGCCGCACTGATTCTGTTAACGATAGGTATGGTACAAGTTCGTAAGGGTGACACACACAAAGGTTATCGCTTCCTAGGGATCGGTGCCGCTCTGTTGTTGCTTGATAATCTAATGATTGTATTTTTGATTGTACTGGCTTCACTCGCCTATTTTTATTCCAAAAACAAAAAGATTCATCTAGACGGGCATGTCATGCGCAAGCAAAATTTCATGGCTCGTTACTATTGGGATCAGGCTCCATGGACACTGCGTAGCATGAGCCTATGGCATGCCTTGGGTGAGGTTAACGCAGATCTGTCCCTCTCCATTCCGGAGGATAAACAAACGATTGTGCTTCTGCAAGGTATAATGGGAAATGTTCGTCTGACGCTGCCTGAAGATTATGGTGTTGAGATTGAGGCGACGGTACTCTTTGGACGGATAAGTGTTAATGGGGAACAGGATAGTGGCATGATGAACAAATTGGTATGGAGAACTCCTGGATATGAGTCCAGTGAACATAAAGCAAAATTTGTCATTTCTTATATTGTTGGCGACCTAAACATCAGTAATCCGTAATAAGTTAAATAGGTGTAGAAGGAGGAGACCCGGATGAAGACAAAACGACATACCGATATGGTAACCCGAAGTATGGGTGAAGGGATCCTCCTTGTTTTCATTGTGCTCATTGTAATCTTGTATGTATTGTATACATATGGTTATCTTGCTCCGTTTGCAGGGTGGAGGCATCTGATTCAATCGGGTCTGGCGTTACTGCTGCTCTTGGTCGGTATGGGTGCAGCCTTCGGCTTCTATCAGAGCTACCGGGTCAAACGAAGGCTTGAACTGTTGCGAGAAACGCTGCTGCAATGGGAAAAGGGGTCACTCTCACGTACTGTGCCGGATCTCGGCATTGATGATGTCGGCCGATTAAGTGAGCAGCTTGGACGCATCGGCAAAAAGTGGGAAGATCAGGTCTCTTCTCTGCAAAGGCTGTCTACGAATAACGCGCAGTTGGCTGAACAGGCCAGAATAACGGCCATTGTGGAGGAACGACAAAGGCTGGCACGAGAATTGCATGATGCGGTATCACAGCAGCTATTTGCCATTTCCATGACCGCAACAGCGGTTGGACGAAGAATGGAAAAGGATTTTGCACGTGCCCAGCGGCAGGTGGCCCTAATTGAAGAGATGGCGTCTGTAGCTCAGTCTGAGATGCGGGCGTTACTATTGCATTTGCGACCTGTCTATCTGGAGGGTAAACATCTCGAGCAAGGTTTGCGCGATCTTGTGATGGAGTTGAAAACAAAAGTACCTATGGACATCGTACTCGAAATGGATGAAGACATTCATTTGATCAAAGGCATTGAGAATCATCTGTTCCGTATCATTCAGGAAGCGATGTCTAATACATTACGTCATGCGAAGGCGGAAAAGATGGAGATTCGACTTCAGCGCCGGATGGATGCCATTCGGGTACTGATTCGCGATGATGGTCAGGGATTTGATCTTGACGATCAGAAACAGGCCTCGTACGGTCTGGCCAATATGCGTGAACGTGTGACTGAAATTGGAGGAGCCATTCAATTTGTAACGGCGCCAGGCAAAGGAACACGAATTGAGATTACAATACCTTTGATGAACGATGAAAGCGAGGAAGAACATGTCAATGGAGACGGGAATAGAAACGGAGACGGAAGCGGAAACGTCGATCAAAGTGTTGCTCGTGGATGATCATGAAATGGTACGTATTGGCCTCGCTGCGGTGCTGGATACCGAAGATGGCATTGAAGTGGTGGGGGAAGCGGGCAGCGGTGAGGAAGGCATTCGGCTGGCACAGGAGTATAAACCTGATGTTGTCCTGATGGATCTCGTTATGGAAGGAATGGACGGGATTGAAGCCACCCGGCAGCTGCTTAAAATGTATCCGGAATGCAAGGTCATTGTGCTGACCAGTTATCTGGATGATGAAAAAATGTATCCGGTTATTGAGGCAGGGGCATTCAGTTACCTGCTGAAAACATCCAGAGCCAATGAGGTGGCAGATGCAATACGTGCTGCCGCTCGGGGGCAATCGGTTCTGGAATCACAAGTGGCGTCCAAAATGATGAATCGTTTCCGACAGCCGCAGGCAGTGGCACCGGCTCATGATGAATTGACTGATCGGGAGATGGATGTACTTCGGTTAGTCGCTAAAGGCAAGTCGAACCAGGACATCGCAGATGACCTGATTATTGGGATCAAGACGGTCAAATTCCATGTCACGAACATACTAGCAAAATTGGGCGTGGATGACCGTACACAGGCAGCCATCTATGCTTATAAGAATGGACTTGCGGAATAGAAAAAGAAGCGTGTGATGGTTTAGGCATGCACTATTGGTTTGTTGAATAGATAAGTGAAGTTAAGAAATTGGGGGGAGCACAATTTGAAAGTTTGTTCTGCCCATAAGATGATATAAGGTCCGATCAGCCATGAAGATGGTGGATAGGGCTTTTTTTGTATGCCAAAAAGAAGTTTAGCAAATGAGTAATGGGGGCATGCTGTTGATAGATTCATAGAATGCAAGAAAGAGCGGAGGATTCGAATGTTAAATCGATGGATGACAGCAGGCATACTCGCATTGGCAATCATTATACTTATAGGCATGACTCATGTGTACGCTGAGAAGACGGAATCCGAAGCAGGCAAGCTGGAACAATTGATGAAGACCGCAGATACAGCAATCGATCATGTGGAGCGTTTAGTCATTAAATGGCAAGGCGAAGGCCGTGGAGATGCAAAAGAGCAGGCGGAGCTGCTCGCTCATCGGCTGGGATTACAGCAGCCTGAACGCGTTGTACAGACGGGGCATGATGTGTATCGCAGTGAGATGGCTGCTGATGCTCAGCATGCAGGCATTCTGGTCAATGTTGTCGTGACGGGGGAAAAGGAATACTACACGATCATCCAATTATCAGGCAATGAACATACGGACCAACGTTTATTGATCACATTACATGAACAAGTATCCAAGTTGCTTAACGATTCGGGAATGAAAGCAACTTGGAATTTCGCTGTGCAGGGCACAGGTGCAACTGAAGAAAGTGGCGCCAGCAGTCAATTGCAGCAAATCGAGGAACAGCTGTCTGGAGATATGAATATGCAAGCGATAGAACGTTATACGGATAACAGCACTGCCAGTGTGTCATATGAGGCATCGGATCTGCCCATAGCGATTAAGAGCGGTACGCATCTCTTGAACATGCAGCTTGCAGTCCATAAGGATGACGAAAAGGGGACTAATCGAGTTACAGTAGGTTTCCCGGTGATCACGATCGAATATTAATGCAATATTCAAGCAGATTTATAAGTCTGATCATGAATTTTTATAGATGAAATTTCCATGAAATGTGGAAAAATATTGATAACATTTCTCAGGAAAATTAGTGCAACCCCTGGGGCTTTTATGCTAAAATGGCATCACATCCAAGAAGGAAATTTGCTGGTAATTGACGGTTGTATGTTGCGTATATAACACCATTACATAGCTCGGGGAGAGTGTGGAGATATCTTCCCGGAAAGAAAGAGGAGCCCATGGTCGAAAAACAAATGCAAGATGAAGTGCAGACACCAGGTGCAGTATTTTTCATTTTTGGAGCAACGGGTGATTTGGCCCGCCGGAAGCTGTTTCCGGCGATCTACAGTCTCTACCGCGAAGGCAAGTTAGCCGAAGACTTTGCGGTTATTGGTGTAGCGCGTCGTCCGAGGTCACCAGAAGAATTCCGGGAAGATATCTATGAATCCATTAAGGAGTTCTGCCGCTATCCGGCGGGGGAACCCGAAGAGTGGAACGCTTTTGTCGAACATTTTGAGTATAAATCACTAGATATCAATAACGTGGACGGTTTCAAAGAATTACGTGAGCAGACAGAGAGTCTAGAAGCGAAGTTTAACACACCGGGTAACCGGCTGTTCTATCTGGCGCTGGCACCTGAGCTCTTCGGCAGCGTCTCCTATAGTTTGCGTGATGGTGGAATGCTGGAGAGCCGCGGGTGGAATCGACTTGTAATTGAGAAGCCATTTGGATATGATCTGCAATCTGCGGAGCATCTGAATGAGCAGATCCGTGAAGTATTCCGTGAGGAAGAGATTTATCGGATTGACCACTATCTTGGCAAGGAAATGGTGCAGAATATCGAAGTCATTCGCTTTGGTAATGCCTTTTTCGAGCCGCTTTGGAACAATAAACATATTGCCAACGTTCAGATTACTCTGGGTGAGACGGTTGGTGTGGAAGAACGTGGTGGATACTACGATCATTCGGGAGCATTGCGCGATATGGGACAGAACCATATGCTGCAGATGCTGACGATGATTGCTATGGAGCCGCCAAGCCGTCTATTCCCGGAGGACATTCGGGATGAGAAGGTTAAGGTACTGCGTTCTCTGCGTGCTTTTACCTCTAATGAAGAAGTAAGCACTAACGTTGTGCGCGGGCAGTATACGGAAGGGGAGTATCGTGGTAAGCAGCTTCCCGGTTATCGTCAGGAGGACAAGGTTGATCCTGAATCCAATACGGAGACTTACTTTGCCGCACGTGTATTTGTAGATAATTTCCGCTGGGCAGGTGTGCCATTCTATATTCGGACAGGCAAGCGCCTTCCAGTGAAAACGACCGAGATTGTGGTTGAATTCAAATCCATGCCGAGTAACGTTTATCTGGGGAAAAAGTATAAACTGGAGCCAAATTTGCTCGTCATTCGGGTAAACCCGATGGAAGGAATTTATATTAAAATCAATGCCAAGAAGCCGGGTTCAGACTCCGAGATTCAGCCGCTGGCGATGGACTTCTGTCAGAGCTGCATGATTGGAATTAACTCGCCGGAGGCGTATGAACGTCTGCTGCATGATGCAGCAGAAGGAGACTCCACCTACTTTACCCGTTGGGATGAAGTGGCTACAGCATGGTCCTTCGTTGACCGGATTGCGGCGGCTTGGGCGGAAAATCACGGAGAGCTGCACACGTATCCGGCAGGTACGTGGGGTCCTGAAGCAACAGGCAAACTGCTGGAGCAGGACGGCTTCCACTGGTGGCCGGTGAATGGTCAGGACGAAGACAGTGTCGTCTGGCAAGTGAACAATTAATCATGGGCGTATCACTCATGAGTGGCAAGGATTTTGAATAGAGCGAAGTTATTTTAATGTATTGAGATGGGGCTTGCTCCTTTTATAAATAAGACTTGGGAAGAACGCAGCGATGCGATCTTTTCAGGTCTTTTTTTGCGGTGGAGAAGGTGGGGTGTAAAAATGTGCATATAATAAAATAAGTTATTGACAAAAAGTAAGTATATAACTTATACTCAATCAAGAGTTAAAGAGATTACGCAAAGACATACGGAACCCGATGACGAATCGGAAACGTACATCATTCATGAGATAAAATGTGAACCAGGTGAAGGGGTTACGAAATACATTCATGAGGAAAAAATTTTAGCATAATATCTTTAATCTAAGAATACTATTTTGTATATATTGAATGGAGGAAAAGAAAATGTTGGATGTTGGATTGTTGTTGATTCGTTTGGTGATTGGATTGTCGTTCATGGCGCACGGGGCTCAGAAATTGTTTGGATGGTTCGGGGGATACGGAATCAAGGGAACGGGCGGCTGGTTTGAATCAATGGGAATGAAGCCCGGCGCATTGGTAGCGCTGCTGGCAGGGCTGGCTGAATTCGGCGGTGGATTGCTGCTGGCTCTGGGTCTGCTCACACCGGTAGGCGGCATTCTGATTGCTCTGACTATGGTTATTGCCATTGTGAAGGTTCATGGTGCGAATGGATACTGGTCCACGCAAAACGGATTTGAATATAACCTTGCGATCCTGGTGATTGGTGTAGCAATAGCTTTGACAGGTGGAGGACAATATGCTCTGGACGCATTGATTTTCTAAGAGCGGCACGCGAAATGAATAATGAGTACCTGGACGCCATAAAGATGGCGGAAGGGTGCTCTTTTTTTGCAATCCGAAAAGAGAAGAACCTCTGCTGTACGTAATCGGTTATTTTCGGTAAAGATTATGGTACAATAGGAAAGTTGGATACTAAATCAGGTCTACGGCATGAATGGAAGCACAATGCTTAGGGAGGATGAACTCCGTTGTAAATGTGTAAAATTAACATAGGATGCTTAATTGCCTAATATGCGAAAATGCGAATGTACAATCAACCGGCATAGCCGGATTGCATAAAGATTGAATGGTAGACCGGCCTCGCCGGATTAACGTGAATGAACGGACGAAAGGGATAGAATCTATGAGCAAAGCTGCAGATAACATTCTTCAACAGGAAGTGGACAAACGCCGGACGTTTGCCATTATCTCTCACCCGGATGCGGGTAAAACGACATTGACCGAGAAACTGTTGCTGTTCGGGGGCGCGATTCGTCTTGCCGGTACAGTCAAAGCTCGGAAAGCAAGCAAACATGCAACAAGTGACTGGATGGAAATTGAGAAACAGCGGGGAATCTCGGTAACTTCTTCCGTAATGCAGTTTGATTACCTGGGTCATCGCATCAACATCTTGGATACACCGGGTCACCAAGACTTCAGTGAAGATACGTATCGTACACTGACCGCTGCCGATAGCGCAGTCATGTTGATTGACGTGGCCAAAGGTGTCGAGGCACAGACCATTAAATTGTTCCAGGTTTGTGCGAAGCGTGGTATTCCGATCTTTACGTTCATCAACAAGCTGGACCGTGAAGGACAAAGCCCGTTTGATCTGATGGAAGAACTCGAAAACGTACTGGGGATTCGCTCCGTACCGATGAACTGGCCGATTGGTACAGGTCGTGAGCTATGCGGTGTGTACGATCGGATGAAAAATCAAGTGGAATTGTTCCAAGGGGACGATCACTCGACAATTAAAGTACAAAAAGTAGATGGATACGAAGATCCAATCATTCGTGAGATGGCAGGAGATTATCTGCATGATCAGCTGTGTCAAGATCTAGAGCTTCTGGATGTTGCAGGAGACCAGTTCGACATGGAGAAGGTACAACGCGGTGAACTAACCCCCGTATTCTTCGGTAGTGCCATCAATAACTTTGGCGTGCAGACGTTCCTTGAGAACTTCCTGCAGCTCGCACCGAAACCGGAACCACGTCGCAGTACAGCAGGTGAGATTGAGCCAACGAATGAGAAATTCAGCGGTTATGTCTTCAAAATCCAGGCAAACATGAACCCGGCACACCGGGATCGTATTGCATTCCTGCGGATTGTGTCTGGTAAGTTCCAACGTGGTATGAGCGTGAAGCATAATCGTGTGGGCAAAGAAATCAAACTGTCGCAGCCTCAGCAATTCCTGGCACAGGATCGGGATATTGTAGAAGAGGCTTACGCAGGCGATATTATTGGTCTGTTTGATCCGGGTATCTTCCGGATTGGCGATTCATTGAGCCAAGGCAGCGAGGTTATTTTTGACGAACTGCCAACGTTCTCACCAGAGATTTTTGCCAAAGTTACGGTTAAAAATGCATTGAAACATAAACAATATCAAAAAGGGATTGACCAGTTGACCGAGGAAGGGACGATTCAGGTGTTCAACACCGTTAGCTTCGACGAGACTTTGCTCGGCGTCGTGGGTCAGCTCCAATTCGAGGTATTTGAATACCGGATGAAGGGCGAGTACGGGGTAGACGTGCAGCTCCAGCGCATGCCTTATCAATTTGCTCGCTGGATCGTGGACGAGAATCTGGACCCAAGTAAATTCCGGATCAACTCCGCTCTGGTGAAAGATAAAAAGGGCAATTATGTTGTCCTATTCGAAAATGAATACGCGATGAGAACCGCAATGGACAAAAATCCAACGGCGAAATTCCTGGAGACAGCTCCTTAAGCCGTTTCTTCCTAAAATAGTAAAGACAGCAGAAACAAATGACCTAAATCCCTGATCAGAGGGGTTTAGGTCATTTTTGTTGCTCCCAGCTTTTATATCTCATTAAGAATTCCGTCGCCTAGGCGAAAAGGGAAAATAACATTAGTCATCATTCAGTCTGCTCTCAGCAGCAACGGACGAGGATATCTTCGATCTGTTTGATCAGGTAGCTGAAATCATTGTAGTTGTATGATGATATTACATGCTTGAAGGAAATAGATCAGCCTTGTTAATCGGAGAGTCAGCTTCTAGTGATTAGTTACTGCCGTCTCGGGAAGCTGCATGTATATACACAAACAAGGTACAGCCTCCTGAGTTATGCTCAGTGACTGTACCTTGTTTGGTTGGGGGACCTAATTAGTCTGCGGGGGATGTAACTGCCTTGCTCTTTGGAGCAGGGCACCATCCAGACCAATGAGCCAAATCTTTTTTTGCAGACAGAACAACGTGATGATGGTACCTTTCCCTCCAAGGCTTCAGTTATCTGATGGGTTGAACGGGAATGGTGTGCAGATGCTCCTGCGCGATTTGAATTAATTCTTCCTGCTTCTCAGGTTCCGTGTTCTTCCAGATCATTTCGAAAATGGCACCAAGTCCGGGTAATGCTGCTTCCGGTCCATCTACAGAACCTTCGATCATCTCCCGGAGCTGATCATCACTTTTATCATGAACCTTATGAACAATCGCTTCACGCAGGCTTAATGTAATGGGCATCGCAAGTCCCTCCTCGTATATTCGGCTGCTCTAATACTGTTCCCTGGGAAGCGTGAGCGCATTCAAGTTTATTGGGCTTTGTGGTATACTACGAAGGATATTTAAGTAAACACTGACCCTTAATTGAAAAATGGACTACCAATAGATGCGTAATGCTGAAGTGCAGCGGGAGGTTAGACCCTAATGGCAAAAAAACAATATGCCGTCATTGGCATGGGACGGTTCGGATCAAGTGTAGCCAATGCCCTGAGCGGCATGGGATTCGACGTATTGGCAATTGATGCGGACGAGCAGCGGACTCAGGAAATGTCCAACATTGTGACTCATGCCGTATCGGCAGATTCGACGGACGAAGAAGCGCTGCGTGCGCTGGGCATACGGAATTTTGATGTCGTCGTTGTGGCGATTGGTGAAGACATTCAGTCGAGTATTCTCACGACCCTTATTCTGAAAGATATGGGTGTACCTGTTCTGATTGTAAAAGCACAAAATGAGCTTCATGGTAAAGTATTGCAGAAGATCGGTGCAGACAAGGTTATTTATCCTGAGCGGGATATGGGACTGCGTGTAGCCCATCATCTGACATCTCCAAACATTCTCGATTACATCGAGTTATCTGAGGATTACAGCATTTTGGAGATGAGAGCGTCTGAGCAAATGATCGGTAAAAATCTGCTGGAGCTAAATATTCGTGCACGTTTCGGTTGCAACGTGATGGCGATTCGCAGTGGGAATTCGATGAATATCTCTCCGTATGCGGAGGATCGGATTGCGGACGGGGATGTGCTGATCATCGTTGGTCACAAGGACCATTTGACGAAAATGGAGCTTGCGTATCCAAAGTGATAAGTATAATGACGGGATAAATGGAGCAATCTTTAGTCGGAAAATTTCAATTCGTCATGTAACATGTTGATAAAAAATCCCGCAGACGGAAGGATGGAAAGATGGATATTGTATCACCGCAAAATACACGTGTGAAGGAATGGGCACAGCTGCTGGAGAAAAAACACCGTACCCGTCAACATAAATATATTATTGAAGGCATTCATCTCGTAGAGGAAGCACTGCGCGCCGGGGCGGATCTGGAATGCATTGTTTACGATGGGGAGCAGGGTGTACCCAAGGAACTGGCTGGACTGGAGGCTCCACTTCAGCGCGTGGAATGGATTAGTGTATCCCCTGCGGTTATCGCCAAGTGTACGGATACGATGACACCCCAACCTGTTTTTGCCATTGTACATAAAGGTCGCGAGCTGCTTCAAAGTCTGTTGTCTTCTGCCAAGGGGTTTGTTGTGGTATTGGACAATGTTCAGGACCCGGGTAATGTGGGAACGATCATTCGCAGTGCGGATGCAGCGGGAGCGGCAGGTGTTGTACTCGGTGCTGGTTGTGCCGATGTCTATAATCCGAAAACGATCCGTTCAACGATGGGATCATTGTTTCATCTGCCAATCGTAGAAGGTCCGTTGGAATCGTTGCTGCCTGAAGCAAAGGCTGCGGGCGTAAAGTTGGTTAGTACGTCTTTGCAAGCGGAGTATTCGTGCTACAGTTATGATTTTACACAATCAGTATGGCTTGTGATCGGTAATGAGGGCAAGGGCATATCGGAATCTACTGCACAACTGGTGGACGATGCAATTACGATTCCGATGCAGGGACAGGCAGAGTCACTTAATGCCGCAATGGCGGCAACGATTTTGCTGTTTGAAGCGATGAGGCAGCGGATGGTTTAGCAGATGAATAATATACTTCATGTTTATATGAGGTAAGAGATATAAGCTTATTCCAACTCGAACGATGAGTGAGGAATGGGCTTTTTTGGTATGGCCCGGTGAAAGTTGAAATAAATAAATCGAACGATATGGAGCTGGTATGCCAATATATAGTGTAAGGAGGAAGGGGATGGATGATGAGTGAGGCAGAAAGGTACATAAAACTTGTGGAATTAACCCGGGCTGGTGATTACGAAGCATATGGGGAGTTATATGAGCTAACGGTGATGGATGTGTATCGCACTGTCCGTTTTCTGATTCGTGACTCATCTGACGCGGAAGATCTGGTACAGGAAATTTATATTCAGGCATACAGGTCCTTGGAGCGTTACGATTCGGAGAGAGCGTTTCGTCCCTGGTTAATGGGTGTGACGATGCGGCAGGTCCGAAGTTACCGACGGAGACGATTGACGCAATTTCGTTTTAGCAAGCGGATGGAAAAGTCTGATACGGGGCTGGAGTATGATTTTTCCGGTGACTTAATCAACAAGTTGGCAAATCGTCCTCTGCTTGAGCAGGTACACCGATTGCCGTACAAGCTCCAGCAGGCCATCACTCTTCACTATTTGAACGAGTACACGCAAGAAGAGATTTCATGCATATTGGAAATTCCAATAGGAACGGTGAAATCGCGTATTCATGCGGCATTAACCAAGCTGAGGCAGAATCAGAAGTTGAACCTAGGTATTCGGGGAAAGGTGGAGGATTTGCATGAATCTCGATGAACAGCTGCGAACAGCCTACCAGGAAGAGACCAAAAACTGGATAATTTCTGATAGAACAAAACATAAAATCTTAAATGCTGTTCGACGTGAATCACGTCTCAAAAGACATCGGAAAAAATGGCTGGTTACTGTTCTGCTGGCTGCTGTGCTCATCATTCCTACTGGAGCCTATGCGGGGTATTCCTACTTGGCTAACGAAATGTATGGTTCACAGGAAAATATATCAGCGGTGGGTGGAACATCGGAGGATTATATGAGACTGGAAGCGAAGCTGCAGACAGCCAAAAAACATTTAAGTGAAGAGGAATTTATTCAATTTATGGATCTGATGAAGCAAATGGGGCAAATGGCTTTGAAGTATGCGGATCAACAGGGAGAGATGCACCCCGAGCAATGGAGTGTCACAGAACAGACGGAGTTTAATCGTCTTACTGCAGAACTGGAACCATTTTTCGAAAAGCTGGAAGCAGCAAGTGTAGACTCTCCCAAAGAACCTATGGACCAAGAGCAATTTTGGAAGGAACAGCTGGCAATGGCAGAGACGAAGTTTTCTGAGGAGCAGTTTACCGAGTTCAAATCGTTATATGAACAGATGAAGCAGTATGAATCCTTAGTGTCAGATCAGGATGGGAACATCCATGAAGAACGATTGTCTGCGGAGCAGAAGGAAGAACTGAAGCAGGTACGTGAGCGCATTTTCCCCTTCTTGGAGAAGTTGGGTCTTGATGTTCGTAAACCGGGTGAGTAGCTTAGGTAGTGTTCAGGAGCTAAGGAGCGAAAGGGTGTCATTCCTTTTGCTCCTTTTCATTTTGTAGAAATGATTTCGTAGATAATCTTCTTATCTGCCTTGCACATTCAGCCGATACTGATGCGGCGTGGTGCCTGTTGCCTTGCGGAAGACTTTGCAAAAATAAGATGGGCTGGACATGCCTACACGGTGGCCTATTTCCGGAATAGTATGTGTGGTACTTGTGAGTAACACACAAGCATGACGAATACGAGTGGCCTGGGCGTAAGCAACGATGGTCGTGCCGGTAGCTTTTTTAAATATATGGGACAAATGATAAGGCGATAGATGCAGCGTATCTGCGATATCCTCCAGACGAAACGCTTCATTGTAGTGCTCTTCAATCCATTGCATGACAGCCTCAACATGAGGATGCAGAACGGGAGAGCCCGCTGGGAGCGCAGTAGAGCAGGGAAACTGCCTGTCTTTCCAAATGTAGCGAAGCTGTGCGAGCAGTCCAAGTAAGAAAAGTCGTGTATCCTCTTCCGCTTCATGTGGAAGCAATGTAGGCAGAATATCGGCAAATTGCTCCATCATCTGAACCAGTGGGGATGAAGTGGAAAGACAGATCGGTTGAAGCGGAGATGTATGTCCCAGAAGGTCCAATGTAAAATGATTCGATACGGCAAATTGCCGAGAGTGCGAGTTCAGCAGGTGCTGCTCATACATCAGGACGCTGCGAATAAAGGGATGTTCTTTCGTGACTTGAATCTGGATCTGATGCAGCTGAAAAGGGCGGAATATCATCAGTGTACCCGGTTCAAGGGGGAATGCCTGCCCCTCGGTTATGAGTTGTCCATATCCATCATGGATATACGTGATCTCCATCTGTGAATGAGCGTGAAAAACCTCTCGGAACGCAGTCGTTGAGGTGCGATGGCATACCAGATTAAATTGATCCTCGGTGATGATGGGCATTAGGAATGCCTCCCCTTCAAAAGCGCAATATGGTTTCATTTTATCACAAGATGAACGCATAAAAGCGCTTTATTATTGTGTATTGTGAAGGGAATAAGGGAGGTATGCATTCATGTTAAATGTGGCCATTATTGGAGCAGGCGCAATCAGTGCAGCGCACATTACAGCGTATTTGGCATTTCCTGAACGATGCAAGATCGTAGCTGTGGTGGATATGTACGCGGAAAAAGCACAGAAACGAATTAACGAATACGGATTGGAGGGAGCGCAAGCTGTTACCGATTATCATGAATTGCTGGATCAAAACATTGACTTGGTTTCCGTATGTACCCCACCGTATACCCATGCACCGATCACATGTGATTTTCTGCATGCAGGTACACATGTGCTTGTCGAAAAACCAATGGCCTCTTCTTTACAAGAGGCGGATATGATGCTGGAAGCGGCGCAAAAAAGTGGTAAGTTGCTCTCGGTTGTGGCACAGAATCGTTTTACGACACCGATGATGAAACTAAAATATGTGCTGGACAGCAAACTTATGGGACCCATTCTCCACGTACAGGTCGATTCATTCTGGTGGCGGGGCCATAATTATTATGATCTGTGGTGGCGTGGCACATGGGAAAAGGAAGGCGGAGGCTGTACACTTAATCATGCGGTCCATCATATTGATGCGATGCTTTGGATGATGGGTCCTCCGGTGGAATTACAGGCCATGATGGCGAATACGGCACATGATAATGCTGAAGTAGAGGATATTTCCATGGCAATGCTTCGTTTCCAAGAAGGAGCACTTGGTATGATTACCAGTTCAGTGGTACACCACGGAGAGGAGCAGCAGTTGATTTTTCAGGGTAAAGAGGCAAGGGTATCTGCGCCTTGGAAGGTCGTTGCTTCTACGGCACGAACGAATGGATTCCCAGAACCCAATCCAGATCTGGAACAGCAGATTCAGAAACTCGCTGACGACTTAGCGGATGTTATTCATGTGGGGCATGCTGGGCAAGTGGAGAATGTGCTAAACGCCATTGAGACAGAATCACCCCTTCTGGTGGATGGGAAGAGTGGTCGGAATACACTGGAACTCATTGTAGGCATCTATAAATCGGCCAGTACGGGGGAGAAGGTTACTTTTCCACTAAAGGCGGAGGATGCTTTCTATACAAGGGAAGGGATTATGCAACATGCGGTGCATTTTTATGAGAAAAAGACAGCCGTGGAGAACTTTGAGGATTTGGGAATTACGCTAGGGAGAAAGTTGGAGTCTTAGTTAAATAACAAAAAAAGAGGCCAGTTCCACAGATATTGTGAGATCTGGCTTCATTTTATTGGAATCTTATTTATAAAACAAAATTAATACACTCGTTGGTTTCATCTATTTAATTTTGCGATGGCTTCTCTATTTAACCCTAAGAAGGTTATCTCATGGCCAAGGCAGAATCCGACGTAACTACGACATATTGGCAGGAAGTCATGCAGAAGCTGAAAAATAAATTGACAGAAATGAAAAAACATTGGAGATAAATATCCTCATTTTGCTTGTGATGATGGGAAGTATAATAACATCAACACCGATTAGAGGGTTTTAAGTTTCTGGACGGGTATGCTATGGATTATGTACAATATGACAGGAGAGGAAATCTACCGGCATATGGCATGGTCGTGGGATGAAACTTTGGAACAATGGTTTATAAGACCAATCCCAGATCTTCATCACGATGTTGGCTTCCAGTCATTGGCATCAATGCGGAGAAGATGATGCATTGGATTGAAGACCACTACATAGATGAAATCAAATAAGATCATATGGTAAACAATATCCACTTATCCAAGTCTTATGCTTCCCGTATCTTTCAGCAAGAAACAGGAAGCAGTATTACGGACTAGGTCACAGCCCTAAGACTTAAGCAGGCTGATATCCTAAGCTGGAAACGACAACTCTGTCCGTTCAAGAGGTGGGCAGGCGGTATTCCGCAATGGATCTTATTTCGTTCAATTATTTCGCAAATCGACGGGAACAACTCCCGTACAGTATCGGCAACATTTTGAACACAGCAGCAGACATTAAATCACATGAGGGTAACTGCTGATGTTATTAAAAGTAGCGTCAGTACATTATCGTGATGAAATTTAAAGTGCTATTTTAAAATCACAATGTTTCGGAAATTAAAGTGAAAATGAAGTGTCGCCTCTTAATAGAATGAGAACCTATTCTTTACTCAAAAGTACGTGCTACAGCCACTTATCGGCCCACCGTTCGACGGCGCTTAAAGCGCGCCCCAGCTCTGTGCCTTTGCGGGACAACATATATTCTGTCCGAACAGGGCGTTCCGTAACCACATGACGTACGACCAGTCCCTCTTCCTCCAGTTCCTTCATCCGTTCATTAAGTACCCGTTTGCTCAGGTCCGGAATATAAGCGTGAATTTCACTGAATCGTTTGGGTTCTTCCATCAATGTATGAATAATGAGGGCTACCCATTTCCGGCCAATGATCTGATAAGACTGTTCCACCTTTTCGCATATTTGCTTGGCATTCTCATCATCGCTCATAATAGTACTCCTTTGATTTAGTTATGCTTATTATAGCACTAGTATACTTATTGTAACCTGAGTGTCCACAAGCCATATGTGTAAAATGTCACATACCAATTGTTCTTAATGTTACCACATAAAGCGTTAACATTAAATAAAAACCCTATAAACACTGGTGTTCACAGGTTAGACACGATTGTTGACGAATTGTGACGACAGGTGTAAGATGGGTAACGTCAATTCAATTGGTTACAATTTATAACCTTGATTAAGGTTGTGGAGAGAAGGAATGTTCCATGTTTAATTCAGGTCAGATACACAAGCGGAGGTAAGGCGGGGAACTCCCCCACTAATTCCGTCTTTTGTCATGCTTGGATTTGAACATTTTGCATCATCATATACTATACTGCACAGATCACAGGAGGCACTCCAATGGACGCAATGACATTTGTCCTCTTCGGGGCAACAGGCGATTTAGCCAAACGTAAGATTTACCCTGCATTATATAATTTGTACATTGATTCGAAAATGCCGAAATCCTTCTCCGTTATCGGTCTTGGACGGCGTGAATTGTCGGATGCTGACTTCCAGGCGAATGTTGAAAAGTCACTGCACACCTTCTCCCGTCAAACACCGGAGGAAGAAGCTCAGGTTCGCGACTTCATTGGAGCTTTCCGTTATTGTTCTTTAAATAATACGAAGCTTGAAGATTACACCAAATTGCTGGAACTGGTTCAGAAGCGTGAACAAGAGCTCAACATTCCTGAAAATCGCATGTTCTACATGTCGGTTGCACCGGAATTCTTTGAACCAATCGCACTGAATATTCAAGAAAGCGGCTTGGGTAACACCAAAGGCTGGAAGAAACTTATCATCGAAAAACCATTCGGACACGATCTGCAATCTGCTCGTGAACTGAATGAGAAACTCAGCAATACCTTTGCGGAAGAAGAAATTTACCGTATTGACCATTTCCTTGGTAAACCGATGGTTCAAAATATTGAAACCCTCACTTACGCGAATCCGGTCATTCAGGCTTTGTGGTCCAACCGTTACATTGCCAACGTACAGATTACGGCAAGTGAAACGGTTGGTGTTGAAGAACGTGCCGCATATTATGACCAAAGCGGTGCCCTTCGTGACATGTTCCAAAACCATATGCTTCAATTGCTGATGATGATTGGTTTGCATTTGCCAAAACGCTGCACACCGGAAGAAATTCAATTCAAAAAGCAGAAGATCGCTGAGGCTCTTCGTCCATTGACGAAAGAGAATATTGCTTCCGAAGTCGTTCGTGCCCAATATGGAGCAGGCGAACTGCAAGGTGCTTCTGTTGTTGGATATCTGGACGAGCCTGACATTCCAGCTGGTTCTCAGAATGAGACATATGTTGCTGCGAGACTGTGGATCGATGATCCATTCTGGAGCGAGGTTCCATTTTACATTCGTACAGGCAAACGTCTGGCTGAAAAATCAACCAGAATTGTTGTTGAATTCAAGGCTCCACTGAAAACAGGTCATGAATCCGAAAATACAACAGAGCCTAACTTGCTTACCATCGAAATTGGTCCGAAAGAAAGCATCTCGCTTCAATTAAATGCGAAAAACCCACTCAACCAAGGCGAAGTGGAAGCAATGCATATGACCTTCAACTCAGGTGAACGCAACATTCCGGAAGCTTACGAAAACCTGATCTTTGACGCGATGCGTGGAGATTCTACATTCTTTGCTCACTGGAACGAAGTTGAACTGGCTTGGCAGTGGGTACAGCCGATCTTGGAGGCATTCCAGGATGGCAGTGTGCCACTCGATACGTACAGCGCTGGTTCGCAAGGACCGGAGTCAGCAGATCGATTGGTTGCAGAGAACGGCTACCGTTGGTGGTAAAAGTAGTGTAAGGGCAGCATCAGAGAAGAGAACACTACAGTCTGTTCTGCTCGATAATATACAAATTTTCACGAAATACACCGTTCCAATTTTGCATAAGTCCTTCCGGTAATACCCGGAAGGCCGCGTAAATTTTTGATATAGATTACTTGGCTCAATTTAAATCAGTTCATAACAATTACGCGCGAGTAGTGAAGGGGACGAAATCGATTCTGAAGAAGCGAAGCTAAAAGCTTTCTGGAAGAAAGCTACTCCGGAAGCATATGCTTCGCCTTTGTCTCCATATTTTAACCATAAACATTATTAATCAAGAAAATTTGGAGACAACAGCGATCGAAAGAACGATTCGTAACCGGAACGGCTACTGCGCCAAGGTTAAGCACTTATTTTGGAATTGGCCAGATAAAAATTAGAAATGTTCATAACAGGAGGAACTAGCAATGAAACTTGGACTTATTGGATTAGGTAAAATGGGATTGAACCTGGGTAGAAACCTGATTGACCACAAACATGAAGTGGTTGCTTTTGACCTTAACGCTGAAGCTGTGAATGAAATGAAAGAATACGGCGCAACAGGCGTATCTTCTTATGCAGAAATGGTGACTTCCCTTGAATCCCCACGTGTATTGTGGATCATGGTTCCTCACAACGTGGTTGACGCTGTATTGGCTGAAGTAAGCCCACTGTTGTCCAAAGGCGACATCATCATCGAAGCGGGTAACTCGCACTACAAAGAATCCATTCGTCGTTACGAGGAAATGAAAACTAAAGGCATTCACTACATGGACGCTGGTACATCCGGCGGTATGGAAGGCGCTCGTAATGGCGCATGTTACATGATCGGTGGCGATCCTGAAGCTTGGGCAATCGTTGAGCCGGCGTTCAAAGATACTTCCGTTGAAAATGGTTACCTGTATGCAGGTAAAGCAGGTAGCGGTCACTTCCTGAAAATGGTCCACAATGGTATCGAGTACGGTATGATGGCTTCCATCGGTGAAGGCTTCGACGTATTGGAGAAAAGCGGTTTCGATTTCGACTTCGAACAAGTTGCTCGTGTATGGAACAACGGTTCCGTTATCCGTTCTTGGTTGATGGAATTGACAGAGCGTGCATTCTCCAAAGATGCTAACCTGGATGAAATCAAAGGGGTTATGCATTCTTCCGGTGAAGGACGTTGGACGGTTGAAACAGCATTTGACCTGCAAACTGCTACACCGGTTATCGCGTTGTCCCTGTTGATGCGTTACCGCTCCCTGGAAACAGACACGTTCACAGGTAAAGTTGTCGCAGCATTGCGTAATGAATTTGGCGGTCACGCTGTAGAAAAAAAATAAATCATATATAACTGTTAACATATACGGATAATCGGGTAATGATGAGTATAGTTGTTTACAAAATTCATCAAGTGGAGGGAACATATCATGAAATTTTTCTTAGATACAGGTAATGTTGAAGAAATCAAACGGATCGAACGTCTTGGTCTGGTGGATGGAGTCACGACCAACCCGTCTTTGATTGCCAAAGAAGGTCGCGTATTTAAAGAAGTGATTCAGGAGATCTGTGGCGTTGTTAAGGGCCCGGTCAGTGCTGAAGTGATCGGACTGAAAGCCGAGGATATGTTGAAGGAAGCTTATGAAATTGCAGAGTGGGCACCGAATGTAGTGATTAAACTACCGATGACCGAAGATGGACTCTATGCTTGTCATGAACTGACGCAAAAAGGAATTAAAACCAATGTAACGCTGATCTTTTCCGCAGCACAGGGCCTGATGGCGGCGAAAGCTGGCGCAACGTACATCAGTCCATTTGTTGGCCGTCTGGATGATATTGCGGTGGATGGCATGAAGCTGATTCGCGATCTGCGTCTCATTCTTGATACGTATGATTTGCCTTCCGAAATTATTGCAGCAAGCATCCGTAATATCAAACACGTGGAGGATGCAGCGCTTTCCGGTGCGCATATCGCGACCATTCCAGGTTCACTCCTGCCAACATTGTGGAAACACCCGCTGACAGACAGCGGCATTGAGCGCTTCCTGAAAGATTGGGAGTCCGTTCCGAAATAATGTGGACAGTAGTCTGATTCCTCAGACCTGTGTTCCATTTAAAAGCCTTTCGTCGTGCAGATAACATCTGCTGGCGGAAGGTTTTTTTTGTTGGATGTGATGATATCCCCGTACGAGCAGGTGCTGTCCTTCTTTTTCGGGACAACGGTGCATAAGGATAGTTATATAGCCTATAGCTCATCCCGCAGGGGAGGGACGCCCGATGATGAGAAGACGATGGCGAAGCCGAAGACGCCGCAAGCCGCCAAGTGGCAGGCGCAAAATGTGGTTGATTATTTTATTGGTAACAGCATTTTGTTTGATGCAGGGTTTTGCCTATGTCGATAAGAAAATGAAACCGCCCATCATGCATCTGGCCAAAATCAGAGTGAAGCAGATTGCAACGGAAGCGATCAACAAGGCGATTACAGCGCAGGTTTCCGAAGGTAAATCCACCGAAGGGCTGATTGACTGGAAAACCGATACGGCTGGGAAAGTGTCCGGATTTATGCTGAATTATGATGAGCACATGCGGATCACTGCGAGTACGATGAACATCGTGCAATCCACTTTGCAGAACGTGCATATGTTAAAAGAAAAAATTCCGCTGGGGCAGGCGTTGGGCAGCCCGGTACTGGCATCCTTTGGTCCAAGTATACCGGTTCGTATTGAGCCTCAGGGAGCCGTCAAAGTGGATCTGAACACCCGTCAGCAGAACGCCGGTATAAACATGATTCTGGTTGAAGTGTACATTCACATCATTGCCGAAGTGGCGGTAGTGGTGCCCTTTGACATGGAACCTGAGACCGTCGATACGGAAATTCCGATATCTTACCTGTTAGTGGTAGGGGATGTGCCGATGTACTACTATGATAATCAGGGCAAGCCGGTGGGTAGCAACGGCAGCAATGCACCTGCAATTGCACTGCCATCGGGTCAGGCGGGTGTTTCGAGTGGTCATGGAGGAACGCCAAATGCAACCTCTCCCAATCAGCAGCAGGCTCCAGCAAACGGTCTGAACGGAAATGGACTGAAGGTTGAGCCGGATTTGTCTGATCCAAATGAGGGATTGCAGCTTGACGTGGATGGGAACCATTAATGAGTCCAAACAAATATCGAACAAAAAACGGGGCCTCTATGATAGAGGTCCCGCTTTACATTAAAAATCATCACAATACTAAAGAGATACTTATTATCCCTCATCCAATTTAATTGTTTTGCCTTCAGTTGCCTTTGGCTTTTTTCTGTTTGCGTTCTTCCTGTTCCCAATGCTTCAGATGAGGGTATGGGTCGAACGACCATTCATTCAGCCCGCTGTCGCGATAAATGCCATAGTGCAGGTGAGGCGGAAACTTGCCTTGTGTACCTGGTTTTCCATACCCTGAACTGCCCACCCAGCCCAAAACCTGACCAGGGGTAACCACTTCGCCGATATGGGCGTTTTTGTCAAAGCCGGATAGATGAGCGTAATAGTGGTAATGGTTGTTCAGATCGCGAATGCCAATACGCCAGCCGCCAAACGGATTCCAGCCTTTGATTTCAACGACACCGTAACAGGTACTGCGTACAGGCAGGCCATGCGGTGCAAAAATATCCGTGCCTTCATGAATACGGTACCCACCCCAGCTGCGTTTGGTCCCCCAGGTACTACGGTACGAATAGTTGGTTCCGAGAGGGACGGGAAAAGCGTGACCAAAGAGATCGAGGCTGTCAAAATGCTCATATAATTTCGCAAATTGCTGAATACGCTGCACCGCCCGGGAGTTATGGTAATAGTCCCACAGAGCGATATTGAAGTCCTCCTGCTTGGTCCCATATTTCTGAATAATGGATGCCATGCTGTAAAGTACGTCGAGGTCATTATTGGCATCTGCAACACCATCACCAGAACCATCTCGACCATACCCGTTGAAAAAGATAATGGAACCCGGGTGTTGATCCGTCTCATCCGGATTGAGCCAGCCTCTCCAGGCTGGAGGGGTCATGAATATACCGGTCAGACGATCCGGATGTTTACGATCTTTTGGATGTGCACGCGAGATGGTTCGTTCATATTGATCAATTGCTGCGAGCCTGTACCATGGAATTTGGGTCATTTGACCAATGCTTTCATATAGATGCCGGCGCGAAGCGAAAATGTCCGCTGGTTTTTGCTCTACAGCCTGAGGTTTGGAATCAGCGGCGGTAGGTTCACCGTAAACATCAACAGGCAAGAATGGGAGAAGCAGTGTGCCTGCAAGCAATGTTTTGATCCAAAAGGAATACGTTAACCGCGATGTAAAGCGATCTTGCACAGGGAAGCAGCCCCCTTTCCAATAAGATGATGCACATGGTGCCCGGTGAACCAAGCTATAACCTAGCGTTCTTCAAAAGTCTTCATTTTATCCACCATGAATGAGATGTGACAAATGGGGGTTTTTCCAGCGCTTTCATGGTATAATATGTTCCGAGCAACAGCCTAACTTCAGTAGAAAGAAGGTTTATGCATTGGCTAAACGTGTTAAAGAACCGAAACCGGACTGGATTCGGATCAAATTGACAACCGGCGATAACTATCAGGAAATGAAAACGATGATGCGTTCCAAAACGCTGCATACAGTATGTGAGGAAGCACGGTGCCCGAATATTTACGAGTGTTGGGCCAATCGGACGGCTACTTTTATGATTTTGGGCGACATTTGCACACGGGCATGCCGTTTTTGTGCGGTAAATACCGGCTTGCCAACGGAACTTGATTTACAGGAACCAGAACGCGTGGCAGAAGCGGCAGAACAGATGAATCTGCAGCACTGCGTAATTACGAGCGTGGCGCGTGACGACCTGAAGGATGGAGGAGCGACGATCTTTGCGGAGACAGTGAAGGCCGTTCGTCGTCGTTTGCCTTTATGCAGTGTAGAAGTGCTGATTCCGGACTTTTTGGGTGACCGGGATTCCTTGCAGATTGTAATGGATGCCAAACCGGACATCCTGAATCATAACATCGAGACTGTAGAGCGATTATCGGACAAAGTCCGTGCCAAGGCGAAATACAAGCGTTCACTCGAACTGCTTGCTCGTGCCAAGGAAATGCAGCCAAATATTCCAACGAAATCGAGCATCATGCTTGGTGTGGGTGAGGAATATCATGAAATTTTGCAAACGATGGATGATCTGCGCGCTGTGGATTGTGACATTATGACGATTGGTCAATACTTGCAGCCATCCGAGAAACATCTGTTTGTAGAGAAGTATTATCCGCCAGAAGAGTTCGCATCATTGAAGCAGGAAGGACTGAAGCGTGGATTCAGCCACGTCGAATCCGGACCTATGGTCCGCAGCTCTTACCATGCGCATGAACAAGTAAAATCTGCTGCGAAAAATGCTGAACAGGCGGCATCTCACGCATGATGGAGGATACAGGATTGGAAGAAGAAAAAGGTTCAGAAGAGATTCAAGAATCGGTTCAGGAGCCAGTACAGGACAAACCCAAAGAACCGGTTATTGTTCAAATCGGCGGAAAAAATTATGAAATCGTGCAGAACCATAAAGAAGGCTGGAATCCTGAAGTTTTCCGTGACCGTTACAGCGAAGTGTTGGAGCGGTACGATTACATTATTGGGGACTGGGGTTACAGCCAGCTGCGTTTGAAAGGTTTTTACCGGGACAACCATCCCAAAGCTACGAAGGATTCCACGATCTCCAGCATGGTGGACTATATCAATGAATACTGCAACTTTGGCTGTGCGTACTTTGTGCTTCAGAAGAGCAAAGATCAGCCTCAAGCCAAAGCAAAAAGCGGTTCCTGAGAAGGACCGCTTTTTTGTTGCGTGTATTTAGTCCAAAAAAGCTGTGCGAACCCTGTTCCAAAACGGATAAGGCCGGAAACGGGCAAAACTGACCTTATGACGGGCCACTTGGCAGCGTACCGATATGAGATCTTCCACCATAATGTTTACGTGGTCAATGGTAAGCAACAACCGCTGATCCTTGCGTGAGAAGATATCACAGTGGTGGTGCTTGGGCAAAATAACCGGTGAACCCAGCGTCCGATAGACGCGGTTATTGATTGAAGCAATCTCGGCGATCTGAATAGCCTCGATCGTTGGATGCACCATGGCGCCGCCAAGCGCCTTGTTGTATGCCGTACTGCCTGAAGGGGTCGATACACAGATACCGTCTCCCCGGAACATCTCAAACGTTACGTCATTAATGTCAACCTGAGCAACGACTGTACCGTCTACACCTTTTAACGTAAATTCGTTCAGTGCGATATAGGAGGTATTGCCCGACTTTTTACGAATCTCAAGCTCCAATAACGGGTACTCCACAATTCGGGGTTTGAGTCGTTCCGGGTCGCCTTTGCCGCTCATCAATCGAACCAATTCCCTTAATTCTTCCTTCTTCCAATCGGCATAAAAGCCGAGATGGCCTGTATGAACCCCAACAAAAGCAATATCCGGGATGCGGTCGATGAAATTGTGAAATGCTTGCAGCATCGTACCATCGCCTCCGATGGAGATGACAATCTCCGGCGATTCTGCATCCAGCTTAAACCCTTCCTCTTTGGCCAGCGCATGAAACTGCTGACTGAGATCAATCGATAACTGGTCTCCGCGGTCTTGAACATAGTATCTCAAGATGAAAGCTCCTTTGTGGTCATTATACTACCGATGATAATCAATTCCAGGGAAGAACACAACGTTGGATTGATATTCAGTTGAATATAAAGTCACAGGATGGCTTATTTTTTCATACGCCGAGGTAAGAAAAAGGAACTCATCAGAGAAAGCATCAGCAGTAAAAGTAATACGCCCCCAAATACACCTATTCCCGAAAACAGGATCTGTCCCCAATCTGGTGTATACGAAAATAATTCTGGCTTGGCACCCGTTTGGAACAATACAGGCCATTCCGAACCACCCATCATCGGCAGCCATAACAAAAGTACAAGTATGGGTGCAATGAGAGCGTGGATTGCTCTGGCAAACAGAAAGGGGCCGTACCTCATCGTTGTGTTGCTCAGAACACTCATAATCTGGGCATGAACGGATAATCCCCCCCAGGAGAGGACGAAAGCAGCAGCAGCAGCTTTGTAGACGAGCGGAATGGATATGCCAGCCCCTCCTGCTTCTTTGGCTCCCAAAGTGACTTCAAATAACCCGCCTACGAGGCTGTGGGATAAGGCTGGGGGGTATCCCATGTATAGAAGCATTTGTTCCGTAATGGCATATAATGCGCCTAACCATCCGGTTTGAACGAGTAACTCCATCATAACGGAGAAGAATACAACTAACCCTCCTACGATAATAATAAGGCGAAGGGATGAGGAGACTGCCTGGTGCAACAATTCACCAAATGCCCGTCCATCAGCTTTCCTTGCCTCGTGCATGGCATAAATGGCTCGGACTAGTCTGCTTCTGTGTACCTCTTCAGATGCGGAGGGAGAGTTGATAATCGACGGTTTATCCTTTAGGGAGACACTGCCATGGAACCGCATGAGCAGGCCCACAAGAAATGCAGCACCATAATGTGATGTGACCAGTATGGGAGCAATAGCTACATTATGAAAAAAACCGACCGATACGGCTCCAATCATAAAGATGGGATCGGATGATGTGGTGAAAGCAACGAGGCGTTCACCTTCTTCCCGAGTAACCAATTTTTGCTCCCACAACTGTGCAGTCAATTTGGCCCCAGTGGGATAACCGGAAGCGCAACTGACGGCAAACACAAAGCCACCGCTTCCGGGAACGCGAAATAGCGGACGCATCAATGGATTTAAGAGTGTACCCAAAAAATGAACAATGCCGAAGCCAAGAAGCAGCTCGGAAAGCACAAGAAAGGGAAAAAGGGAGGGGAAAAGCACGTCCCACCAAATGGATAGTCCACGTACACCAGCATGCCAGGTTTCCGCAGGAAACAGCACCATCAACACACACAGGATCAGGAGAGCTAGTGGGATCAGGACTTGGGTGATTCGTTGTGAAGCGGCCATGAATTCTTCTCCTTTATTTTTGGAATGGTGAGTGTGCAGCAGATCGCTGGTGCTTTTGCCATCAATATATGAGACAAAGCGGACAAACAGTACAAATTAATGTCTAGAAAGCGCTTGCAAAAGTGGCTGTGTTTTTAAGAGATGTATGCTAAAATGATAAAAACGCCTGAACGTCACCTAATTACCTAGAAGGTGGAATTAAATCGGATGGAGTGATGATTATGAGTCTTGTCACCGGAATCCTGGTTTGTGCTTTTGTTTATGTTATACGTGCCTCGCTTGTGCGCTCTGAAGAAGAGGACTGGCGAAGTTACTGATGAAATATTTGGTGCGCCAAACCTCTTGTTTGGCGCTTTTTTTGTGCCTTCAGTCTGAGATAGACCTGTGTGAGTCATGGCTATGTGGGACCATAACCCTTTCATGTTATATAGGACTTTTGGTTTTTTTTTGATAGAATGAAGACAAGGCGCTCGTGGCCTTGTTCTTCATTCTCCTTTCATAATTAAGCATGGGAGTGTAATATATTTCAAAATTCGACATCTGAAAGGAGGGGGAAGCGGAATGAATCCTAGTTTGAGCATCTACGACAATCTTGGTGGAGAGGCAGGCGTTCGCGCACTGGTTGAAGCTTTTTATCCGATTGTTCAGCAGAATGAGAAGCTGGCTCCTCTTTTTCCGGAGGATATTCAGCCGGTAATTGACAAGCAATACATGTTTTTGTCTCAGTTCTTCGGTGGTCCTGCATTGTTTTCCGAGGCTTTTGGTCATCCGATGATGCGTGCCCGCCATATGCATTTTGAAGTGACGGTTGAACGGGCAGAAGCCTGGCTTGCATGTATGGATCAGGCGTTGACACAGGTCGGTGTGGAAGAGCCATTGCATTCTTTCGTCCTGCAGCGATTGTCGGGGCCAGCACATCATTTTGTGAATACACCTTAGTTCCGATTATAAGCTTTTGGGAGAGGGATGGAATGAGTGGAATTAGAGCCTCTGTATAAGGTAAAAGTGAAGTGTCATTATTGCGAGATCGAGTATGATACCTCACGTGTAAGACCAAGCTTGAAACGGCCATACCGGACGGATTCCGATTTTTGCGCTTATTACAAGCTGGAGAATCCGGATTTCTATGTTGTACGAATCTGTCCGGCGTGTGGATTCGCTTCGACGGAAAATTCAACGGAACAATTGAACGATAAACAGCGCAAGGCTTTCAAGGAGCAGATCGGCAATCGTTGGGTGAAACGAGACTATAGCGGAGCGCGGACACTGGAGCAGGCGATGGATTCATACAAGCTTGGACTGCTGTGCGGGCAGGTTATTCAGGAGAAAGATCGTGTCGTTGCAGGTCTGCTGCATCATATTGCCTGGCTGTATCGTTACATGGAGGATCATATTCAGGAAAACCGTTTTCTTGAATTTAGCCTTGAGGCTTACGTAAAGGTTTTTGAACGGGAAGGTACTGGCGGGAATGAAGCCAAGCTGTTGTATCTGCTGGGAGAGTTGAACCGCAGGGTAGGTCGATTCCATGAGGCTGTAAAATGGTTCGGCAGGGTCATTCATGACAAGCGCATTACCGATGCTGCCATGATTCGTGCTTCGCGGGAGCAATGGGCATTGCTGCGGGAACAGATGATCTCGAGTAAGTTGGAGTTGCCGGCTGAGATGATTGAAGCAGACAAAGAGGCTGCGAAACGCAGCCCCATTTGATAAGTGAGAGTTGTTCTTTAATTGCGGACAGGACGACTGGATAGCAGGTAATCACTATCGTTGTCGATCACAGTCATGCTGGCATTACAACAAGGAAAGACCAGCAATTTCTTTTTGCCTTCGCGAATGCGTACAAGCTCCTTCGGTTTGAGCGGCAGCAGTACATTGTTTGCATGGCAGTACGGACATTGCTGTACATAAATGTCCCCCATTACAATATCGTAAGGCCAGCTGTTCTCAAAGGGAATCATTCTTGCTCGCCTTCCGTAGAGGCAGGTTTAGCCGCTTCTTCTTTGGCCAATTCGGCGATTTTCTGCATCAGGATATGCTGCGGCATATGCATCAGATGTTCGAGGGGAACACCCAGAGATTCTGCTAATTTGACGGCTGTGTCAGCCGAGACTTGTAAAGGTTTCATACGATTACCTCCTGAAAATAGCTTAAACTATTTCTCTAGTATAGAGATATAGCGCTTATAAAACCAGTTCTAATTCAAGGTTAATTATCCATTCTACTGAGAGAGGTGCCTTATTTAAATGAAAACACCATTACAACCCGTCTGGGATCTGGAGTCCATTTTTAGTGGAGGTTCTGCCTCCGAGTCGTTTGCTGCGTATTTGATTGAGCTGGAGCAGGATGTACGCAAGCTGCAAGCCCTTTTGAAAGAAACACCTGCACCCAAGTCACTGGCAGAAACAAATGCGTTTGATCCGATTCTGGAACTGCTGCAGAGCTGTTATATCCGAATTTCGGAAGGGTCCGCATTTGTGTCCTGTCTTTCTTCACAAAACCAAAAGGATAAAAAGGCAGTTCAGCTTCAGGGCACCATTAGTTCTCTTGGCGCGATGTTGAACAGCAGCAAGTCCCAATTCGATAATACGCTTAGCCAGACGACAGACTCTGTATGGGAAGCATGGATTGCTCGGGAAGATATTCAGCCGCTTGCCTTTGTACTGAACGAGAGCCGCACACAGGCTCGTGAGAAACTGTCACCTGAGCTTGAAGGTCTTGCGCTGGATCTCGGCGTAGATGGTTACCATGGGTGGGGCAAATTCTATAACACCATTGTAAGCAAGGTTAACATTCCATTTGAACAAAATGGTGAAACGGTGATGTTGTCCGCAGGTCAGGCTGCCAATAAGCTGAGCGACAGTGACCGGAATGTCCGCGAGACTGTATTCGCTAATTGGGAACAGGCTTGGACGGATGTCGAAGACTTCTGCGCAGATACATTAAACCATCTTGCCGGTTTCCGTCTCAAATTGTATGAGAAGCGCGGCTGGGATGACATTCTTAAGGAACCTTTGGCGATCAACCGGATGTCGCGTCAGACGCTTGATACGATGTGGGACGTAATTAACGGTGCCAAACCTGCGTTGGTTCGATATTTGGAGCGCAAGGCGAAACTGCTTGGTGTAGAGAAACTCAGCTGGAGTGACGTTGATGCACCTGTAGGCAAGTCGGGTGGAAAAGTCACCTATGACGAGGCAGCCATCAATATTGTTGATCAATTCGCCAAGTTCAGTCCCAAACTTTCCAAGTTTGCAGAGATGGCTTTTGAGAAACGTTGGATCGAAGCAGAGGACCGTCCTGGCAAGCGTCCAGGGGGATTCTGTACGTCCTTGCCACTCAGCAAAGCAACACGTATTTTCATGACCTTCTCTGGGACGCCGTCGAATGTGTCGACACTTGCCCATGAACTTGGTCACGGATATCATCAGCACATTATGGAAGAACTGCCGGCCTTGAATCAACGCTATGCCATGAATGTAGCGGAGACGGCATCTACCTTTGCCGAGCTGATTGTAGCGGATGCATTGGTTCAGGGAGCAACGGATGAGCAGGAGAAGCTTGCTCTGCTTGAAGACAAGATTCAACGAAGCGTTGCGTTCTTCATGAATATTCACGCCCGTTTCCTGTTCGAAAATCGATTTTATGAGCAACGCAAACAAGGTTTGGTGAATGCAGATGAGTTGTCCAAACTGATGGTGGAAGCACAGCAAGAAGCGTTCTGTGGTGCGCTTGCATCGGATCATCCGCATTTCTGGGCATCCAAGCTGCATTTCTATCTGACAGGTGTACCATTCTACAACTTCCCGTATACGTTCGGATATATGTTCAGTGCAGGCATCTACGCCAGAGCGCAGGAGGAAGGCACGGCATTTGCCGATAAATACGATGATTTGCTGCGGGATACGGGCCGAATGACGGTAGAGGAACTGGCTCAGAAACATCTGGGTACAGATCTCACACAACCGGATTTCTGGCAAAATGCTGCGAACCTGGTCATTGCCGATATTGATCAATTTCTTGAGATGACAGAATCCGCAAAATAGTATTCCTATATATGAAATGTGGCTGCAATCCTGTGTAAATGCACACGGGGTTGCGGCCTTTTTTTGTGTTTCTAAAAGTTAGACACCCGCTAAATAATTTGTCGCAATTGAGAGAAATAACTCGCTAAAAGGACGCAAAATGGCAATTAATTGTGCAAATTATAGTTATAATTACCCAAGTTTGTTTTTCTTTGTTGAATGACCACATATGTTGTCATATAATGAGTCATAAGTCCTTGTTTTGTAGGATGAAGTGCATAAAGGAGGAGCGTTATGGTAAAAATTGACCAGCTTTCATTAGCACGACAGTTGGATCTGGTGTTCAAAGAGCTTGATCATGAATTATCAGGGTTAGATTCAGGTGTAGTTTTTGTGCAAATACGAAATAATGTAATTGGGAAGTTTGGGATTCGACATAATCCGATAACCGGACGTGATGGTCAAATGGAAGTGGAGGACGGTGGATTAAACGAAAACCAGCGCTCTTCTTTCCGCGCAATGGCACTGGAGACTTTGAAATTCAAGCGAAATTGGACTCATGGAGAAATTGCATATGATTTTACAGTAAGACAAGGCATGATTCTGGTTGATGCCACGATGGAGTCCAACTATAATATGGCGAACCTGATGATTCGTTATCCAAGAACCAATACATACATGGATTCAGGCATGGAGTCGTCTTCATAATTGCGATGAGCACACAGGAAAGCGGCACTTCCGAAGAAGGCCGCTTTTTGCTCTTGCATATACGAGCACAAATTACGAGCTTACGAACGACCCGATAATTGCTGCTCAGCGATTTGGACCAGACGTTTAGTGATGTAACCACCCAGAGAACCTGTCTCACGGGAAGTGTAGTTACCGTAGTAACCGTCTTGGGGAATTGTTACACCCAGCTCTTGTGCAGCTTCAATTTTCAATTGTTGCAAAGCTGCAGTTGCTTGAGGAACAACCAGATTGTTTGAAGAATTTCTGCTTCCTTGGTTTTGACCTCCGTACATGTGTGTCACCTCCTTATGGCTTGGTGATGTTAGTATGGTTAGAGAATGAGGAAATATGCATGATATGGCGTAAGGTAAAATTTGGACAAAAGAGAAGAGATATAACATGAAAAAAGCCGACCCAGTATGGATCGACTACGTAAAATAAAAGGAAAACAATAGGGGCTATATCCCATAGAAGGCGTCTGAGAGTACAAGATTACTACTCGGTTGGCGGAACAATCTCAATACGTGTAAAAAGTTCAACGGGCTGTTCAGGTTCCAGACGGATTAGTCCCGTTTGCTCGTCTGTTAAATTCAAATTAGGTGCATCAGGAAGCCATGTGTAGGGTTCAATGCATAGAAATTGATCGGATTCGCCCTTGGTAAAGAGGACCCAATGTTTGAAATATGCTTCATCTGCTGAATATTTCAGCAAATATCCATCCTGTCTGCGCAAATGAGCTACAGCTGGTTGACCTTCGGCAGCTTTCAAAATGGTATCCCAGTTGCGTCCTTGCATGTTCATGCCTTCGTTCAAAGAGGACCATTCTCCGAGAGATTCAATCTCACCTGTAGGCATTTGTTCCTCGTTCTGAGCGTAGATCCCGGACACAGGAAGTTGAAGCGTCCATTCGGCAGGTTTGCCGTCAAGCAGAAACCATGTATGATATCCCATTCCAAAGGGAGCAGGAGTGGAGCTCAGATTGGTCACACGCAGACGCTGGCTTAACACCGCGTTTTGTAATCTGAACGTCATCTCAAGCTTCAAAGGAATTGGAAATTGAGCCATCCAATGCTCTTCATTTTCAGTTAATAATTCCGTTGTAATTGCACAGCCATCTTCATCTTCTTCGATGTCGCTGACACACCAGGACTGGCTGCGGTGGAGGCCGTGAATATGGTTGTCATTGGCCGTATTCTGATCGAATTGGTAATGAACTCCCTCATATTCGAATTGTCCTCGATGAATGCGGCCTGGCGGAACAAGAAGCGGAACGCCGAAGTGATACGGCTTCTGCAAATAAAAGGCAAGTTCATCTTCTTCCGGACTGCGAACGACATCACGGCCCTGCACCAGATCGCGAATCGAGATAATGTTATTTCCAAGACGCGGCAGCAGGGTAATCTCCAATTCACGGCTATGTAGGATATACGTGTCGTAACCATTCCATTGGCCTTTGGTCACTTGTTTCATATCGATGCTCCTTTTCCCACTTGAAATCTGTCTGCAAACGGCCATTCCTATCTGCCGTTGCAGGCGTGTCATTGTGTACATGCCACTTATCCCATTAACATGCTGAATGAATGCTGTTGATTAGGATAAGCAATTCCATCATAACAGATTTCTGTGAAGTGGGTAAAAAAAGCTATTCCCATTTTGACATTCTGCTCCATGCGGATTAAGATGGTATTCTGAACGATGGTTTTATCCACTGAATGATAATCAAAGCGATGACAGGGACAAGTAAGCCAAGAGAACTCTCCCCAGAAAGCCGGTGGGTGATGTGAACCGGTGTGAACTCTTTACCGAATGGACCCTTGAGTGCTGATTTGAACGGGCGGTGTCTGAAGCTTGGGCAACCCTTAGTAGAATCGGACGTATACTCCGCGTTACGGAGAAATGAAGGCATTTCTTCTACATGATCTAATGAGGTCGACAGGAATGAAGAAATGCGAATAAGGGTGGCACCACGGTCTCACGTCCCTTGCGGATGTGGGGCCTTTTTGCGTTCGCTGAGAATAGGAACAAACCAATAGGGAGGCGTTATGTAAGATGAAAACAGTACTTTCGGGAATTCAGCCGAGTGGCAAGCTCACATTGGGCAACTACATCGGAGCAATTAAAAACTTTGTGAAATTGCAGCATGACTACCAATGTCACTTCATGGTGGTTGATCTTCACGCTGTAACGGTAGCTCAAGAGCCAGCTGCGCTGCGTGAGCAGTCTGAAGCGGTAGCTGCATTGTTCATCGCAGCTGGAATCGATCCTACGAAATCCAATGTGTTTCTGCAATCCCATGTACCGCAGCATGCGGAATTGGGCTGGTTGATGACTACACTGACTTCGATGGGTGAGCTCGAGCGCATGACTCAGTTCAAGGACAAATCATCTGGTAAAGATTCCGTTGGCGCCGGACTGTTTGTCTATCCTTCATTAATGGCTGCTGACATTTTGCTGTATAATGCTGATCTTGTGCCTGTAGGCGAGGACCAAAAGCAGCATCTGGAACTCACACGTGATCTGGCGGGACGCTTTAACCATCGTTACGGTGAGTATTTCACGATTCCAGACCCGTATATTCCACAGGTGGGTGCTCGTGTAATGTCACTGGATGATGCTTCTTCCAAAATGAGCAAAAGTAATCCCAATGCAGGCAGCTACATTGCCTTGCTTGATCCGCCAGATGTGATTCGCAAAAAAATTAGCCGTGCCACAACCGACTCCGGTCGTGAAGTTGTATATGATCCGGCAAACAAACCTGAAGTCAGCAACCTGATGAGTATCTACGCTGAATGTGCAGGTCTGACATTGAACGAAGTCGCGGAGCGCTATGAAGGCAAAATGTATGGTCCGTTCAAAAAAGAACTGGCTGAAGTGGTCGTATCCGTTATTGAACCTTTACAGGAACGGTATCGTGAGATTCGTGAGTCTGGCGAATTGGCTGACATCCTGGAAACTTCAGCTCGTCGTGCAGAAGCGGTGGCTTCCCAGACACTTAATGCGGTTAAAGAACGCATGGGGTTTGTTCCTAGACGTACGTTGAAATAGGGCGAGGCAAATAGCTTAAAGTAGATGAATTGTTCACATAATAAAGAGGAGCCCTGTGGCTCCTCTTTATTTCGTACTACCTATGAAGTGAAGTTTACCGGGTTAAGAGGCAGTTTCCGAGGTGGTACGTGCTTCACGACGCTCTTTCTTTGCGCGAATGACGAATCCCCAGCCGATGTTGGCAACCGACACGACAAACAGCAGCGTAGCCAACCAGCCAGAGTAAGAGATCATGATCGCCGTAACCGCTAACAACATAATCGAAGAGAATGCAAACCATAGCGACAAACCTTTGCTCATTGGGAAAAACCTCCATATAGAAATTTGATAAAATTCCGTATAACCTGAAGCGCACGAGCCATAATAATCTTGCAAGCTTGCAATTACATTACAGACACAGATTGAAGGGAGATTTTAAATATGGCTCAAGGATCTCGTTCTAACAACTTGGTGGTACCTCAAGCAAACTCAGCACTGCAACAATTGAAAATCGAAGCTGCACAGGAACTGGGTGTAACTATCCCACAAGACGGTTACTACGGTAACTACACTTCCCGTGAGACAGGATCTCTGGGTGGGTACATCACCAAACGTCTGGTACAAATCGCTGAGCAGTCTCTGGCTGGGTCTGGCAAATAATTATTATAACCAAACAGCAACAAGCAGAAGCCCGGAGCAGAAACGCTCCGGGCTTTCTCGCGCATTCGTTCCTATGTCTGATTGTGCCCTTCCATGCACCTTTCGTCAAGAGCGTGCGGATAAAAGTTTTTTATCCATTTTCTCGTCGCTTAACCAGCCGACATACGTATCAATCGTTTCGAAATTTCGATCCATAACGACTACAGCGACAAATGGATACTGTTTGCGATGTCGATAACGCACATCGGCCCAGCGAACCTTGTACCCTACTGGTAGTTCTTCGACCTCAGCGACAGCATAGGAGGTGAAGTACAGAAATGCAGTGACTTCAGGAGATTTGCGCGAGGCGGCAACAGCCGCGTGAGTGGACGATGAAGCATGGAGATTCCAGGTTAGGACGGAATGATCCATTTTGCCAATCTCATAACTGCCGTCTGCATATCTTTTCACCACATGCCATCGGTTCCAGGATATTGTTGGGATGACCATGTAATGAGCCTCAGAATTATTTTTGTCGAGTCGCTTCACCTGTCTAACAGCCATAGCACGTGCTATTGTCCGCCATACATAATACAAGCCAATCAAAATATACAGTGTAACAAAGAGTGGAGCAGGAGCGATCAGATCGAAAGCCCATAACAAAATGGCCAGCACATGTGTGGTAAACAGAAACGGATCAAAAATATGAATGATGTTCCAGGCAATCCAGCGTTCTGTAAAAGGTCGTGCTGCCTGGGTTCCATAGGTATTGAACAAATCGGTAAAAACGTGAACGCCTACGGCGACAGCAGTCCAGGCTGCCACGTGTCCAATAGCGACACCTGGGAAGATCAATGCAATGACTCCAGTAATGAGCAGAACCCATAACAGAAGAAATGGCAGTGAGTGGGACATGCCCCGGTGATTCCGGATGTAAAGCGAGTTACTTTTGAGACGTAACGCAGTATCGATGTCAGGAGCCTGCGAGCCTGCAATGGTGCCAACCATGACCGCAGCTGCGAGCATGGGACTCGTCGCGACAACAGGATCGACATAAGCCAGACCGGCCAAACCAATCCCCATGACAAAATGTGTAGAAGTATCCATAAACGTCTCCTTTGTGTGGTGTATCGTTAATGCGAGTTGCTTCTCTATCTAGGTGATACCCATATATAGTGTATATTATCCGTCTAGCGAGAAGCAAAACACCCTAAATTCCAAAGATATGACAAGAACCTGCTCAATTGACAGCAATTGTACGAGCATTGTCAAACTCTTTTTCCTTTTCCTGTGATAAACTTTATATCGGAGGCAGAGAGAGAAAACTCCATGAGATCAAGAAGAAGGGGGATTCGCAAGCGTGGACAATCCATTGAGATACCAGGCTTCTTCCGAATCGGCAACACGATCTGCGCCTCCGATGAAATCAGGGACGTGGAAAGATTTTATCCATATTACGAAACCAGGCATTCTTCGAACTAATCTTATTGCGGTTTTTGGTGGCTTTTGGCTTGCATCCCAGTGGGACGTCAACTATGGCAAAATGCTGCTGACCCTGCTTGGAACGGTACTGATTATGGCTTCTTCTTGTGTATTTAACAATTACTTTGACCGTGAACTTGATCTCAAAATGGAACGTACCCGCAACAGGTCCTTACCTACAGGACGTTTAACACCCAAAGTTGTTCTATCCTATGCCATTATTTTGGGTGTGCTTGGATTATTCATACTCTTTTCCTTCTCCGGAGTACTTGCCGGATTATGCGGCATTTTTGGCATGTTTGTCTATGTGATTATGTACACCCTTTGGTTAAAGCGTTCGTCGACATGGAGCACCTCCATTGGCGGTCTGTCTGGTGCAATGCCGCCAGTCATCGGGTATGTCGCAGTAACCGGACGTATGGATCTTGGTGCATGGCTGCTTCTGGCCATGTTGTTTCTATGGCAGCCTCCACACTTCTGGGCGCTCGCAATCCGCAGGGTTGAAGATTATCGGGCTGGCGGATTTCCGCTATTACCGGTTGTGAAGGGCATTGAACGGACCAAGCTTCAGATGATTCCTTATCTGGTTTTGCAAATCTTTGTCCCGGTCCTCATGTATTCTTACGGGTACGCAGGAATTTTCTATCTTACCGTTTCACTGATACTTTCCGTACTGTGGCTGTACTACGCACTGAAAGGCTTTCGTGCACAAGATACATATGCCTGGGCCAAAAAGGTATTCCTTTACTCCATTAACTATCTATCCTTGAGTTTTATATTGATGATTCTGGATACAGTACACAAGTAAGCAGCATGAAATGCTGTAATAAACATTAGATAGGCACGGGTCCATGGAACGGCTACAATAACAAGGGAGCCCATTACAGGTTGGGTTCTACGTATACATATGCATCACAGTGGTATGGGAATGAGGAAATGTCATTAAAAACACGATTCAGAGTCATGAATTTTATCGAAAATCGTTAAAACCTTAATGTATGCGTATTCATATGATCTGATATCGGAAGGGACGATAATGATGCTGAAAAAGTATAAATGGACATGGATGCTGCTGGGGCTTGCGCTGATCATGGCGGTGTATTTAATGTGGGGCACCGTTTTTGCCAGCAAGGAAAAGTTACCCGAAATTCGGGAGATTCAATCCTTTTCGATGGAAAATGTGGATGGAAGCACAGTATCACTGGATGATACCAAAGGCAAGGTACGTTTGTTCTACTTTTATTTCACCAGTTGTCCGGATGTGTGCCCAATTACGACGTTTACGCTATCCCAGGTGCAGGATCTGTTGAAAGAGGACGATACCTTTGGCAAGGATGTCTCGTTTGTGTCCATCTCGTTTGATCCGAAAGTGGATACCAAGGAGAAGATTAAGGAATTTGCAGATCGATTCCACGCGGATTATGATGGCTGGTACTTCCTGCGGGGGGATATGGATCAAACGAAGCAGCTCGCCAAGGAATCATTCCAGATCCTTATTGAGGGTGAGAACAAGGACGATTTTGCCCATATGAACATGATTGGATTGGTGGATCGGAATAATCAATTGCGTAAGGTATACAATGCGTTTAATACAGAGGATGTTGAACCAGCAGTCATTGCAGAAGACATTCGCAATCTGATCAAGGAATAAAAATGCGTTCATAATAATTTTCGCCAAATAAAGAGGCTGCTTCCTGGGTTGGATGAATACCCCGGCGAGCAGCCTCTTACGGTTTAAAACGATGGGAGTTCAGGATATTGGATATACGATTCCAATCCGGCTTTCTCCAGCTGGGCGATGATGTATTCATCGGGAGTTCCCTCTACACCCGCATAACCGCGTCGTGTATACATCTGTACTGCATCCGGGAAGGCATCTCGCAGCACACCCCTGATTTTTTTGCCCGAACTGTCATTATCCATAAATAAGTAGACCTCATCGTAACCAACCTGTTTGCGCAGCGACTCAAGCTTGAGGGAATTCAGTGTTCCAAACGTGCACAAAATGTTGATTTCGGGTCCTACAAGTCGTTTGAGTTTACTGCGGTCATTTTTACCTTCCACAATGACATGAATAGGCATCATATTCACCTCTTGATCGAGAGCTTATGTCGACATTCCCCGGGAAATGTTGCAGCGAAAATCGACTGGATTATATAAAATGGACCTTCTAATTTTGACACGAGCGACTACACTGACAGAAACATCTTTGATTTCTAACTTTCAGCAACAGTGGCCGTTCCGATTACGGATCGTCCATTCCTAATGAGGATAGTTAAGAAGAAATCCGTAGATGAAGAAGTCACTTCGTTCGTGTGTAAAACATCAGTCCATTTTATATAGTTTAGCTGTAAATGGGGGAATGATGCAAAGCCAAGAAAAATACAAGCCTTTCTGTTGTCAAAGAGTACGGATAGTAGATCATTCTGATACGGTTAACCCAGTATGCTTTTGGGATCAGACAGGGAAGCTTCCCGTCTGGCTGTGAAGTAAGGGAGCAGCATAATGCCGATCATCAATAATACAAAGGCAATGAAATACGGCGATAAACCCACACGAAGCTGTCCTGCTGTGATTGGGCCGATGAAAGAACCGATGGAGGTAGCAATGGATTGTAATGAGAAGATACGACCCAGCTTGTTACCGCCGCTTAAATGAATAAAGAGTGTTGCCATGGCTGGGAAAATAATGCCTTTGGACATCCCCAGAACGAAAAGCACGGAAGACAACGGAATTTGTGGTATCGCCGCCATAACAAAGAAACATAAAGACATCAGCAGCACGCCTGCAATCAACCGCAGTTTGGGGGAATAACGGTTGAGAAATAGCATGCTCAGGGTAAATAGTGCTCCAACACTGATAATGGAAAACAAAAGTCCGGTAGACATCATGGACGAATGTCCGCCTCCACGCAGTGGTAGTTCAAAAAAAAGAATTCCTTGAGCACAAGCAATAACAAGGGGCAGAGCAAAGTATCGCCAGGATACGGGCAGGAATTTTCTTTTTTCTCCAGCCAGGTTGCTAGGCATGGCGGGCTCGGTCACTTTTTCGTGCTGAACCTCAGCGAGGCCTTTGGGCATGGATAACCATGCGATAACACCTGACAGAATGAGCAGATAACCGAGACTTGCAAAGGTGGCGGAAAACCCTAAAGCTCCGACGATCAATGCGCCTGCGGCGGGGGACACCACGGATGCCAGCGTATGTACGACGCCATGACCTGACATATACTTGCCTTGCTTGATCGGATCATTTGATAATTGCGCAAGCAGTGCGAGACAGGCCGGAGACAGAAAAGCAAGTACAAACCCGCTGACGGAGCGCAGGGCGAGCAGCTGCCATGGCGTATGGATTTGAGCCTGGATTAGCAAAATGATGCCTGCACCCAGCAAACTGAATACAATGTAACGACGACTGCCATGTTTGTCGATCTGGGTTCCGGCAATCAGATTGCCTGGGAGATGAGTCAAGGAATAGATGCCCATCATCCAGCCGATGAAGGTCGGGGCCGCCCCGAGCGAGATAGCGAAAGGGGTCAAGATTGGATACTGCGCGTGCAGATCAAAAACAGCAAGGAACAAAAATAGATATAGCCAGATGGCCGTTTTCACATAAGCCCCTCCTTGTTAAGCGATGCATGTTCAATAACTGGTCATGATGTGTTCCCCGTTCCTTGGACAGAACCTCATGGTACTACTTGTACGCCCGGCGGGACGAACTTAGACCGTTTATTTTTACATAGGAGGGCTTAGCTGACAGCAGCTTCGGAAATCATGTATAATATTCGGGAAGTGTTAATAATCAACTCTAATACGGAAGGTGTAGTCATGAACATAGAAGTAATTAAAGAGTTTGTGATGCAGAACTGGCTGGTGATTGTGGTTGCGTTGATCATTTTGTTCTTTGTTCTGAACGTGGTCAAAACCGTATTGAAATGGGCGATTGCCATCATCATTATTGCGGCTCTACTGATATACAGCGGCATCTCCATTGATCAGATCAAACAGACAGTTACAGACGTTCAATCAAGTACGATGGACACATTGAAGAAGGAAGCGACCAGCATGATGCTCAAAGAAGCTTCCAAAGCAACATACACCAAGGGACAGGATGGAGCATTTACCATCACAAGCCCCAATGTGGAGATTAAGGGTAGAACGAATTCGGATAAAGTCGATGTTACATTCCGGGGGATCTCAGTGGGTGAATGGAAGGTCGACAATGAAACGATACGAACTTTTGTCAAACAGGCACAGGAGAACGGAACAGCACCGTCTTCGTAGTAAAGGAGGAATGGATACGTGCTGCAAAGTTGGCTGGATAGTCTGAAAGAATTCAACGGCATAACGATTATGCTGCTGCTGATTGTGGCCGCTTCATTGCTTCAAGGGTGGTCCAGAGGTGCTTCGCGTTCGGCAGGAAGACTCTTTGGATTCCTCATGGATGGCATTATGGCGGTCATTGGTATTCTGTTATCCATCGGTTTAACCTTATGGCTTGCGCCATATGTTCAGCAATGGTTGTCTGTGCATGCGGCAGACATGCCGAACCGTGAATTGAACCGATGGGAGCAGATGTATTATACACTGATTACGGCCATTGCTGATTTTCCGCTGATGCGGTTTGCCGTGTTGTTTGTAATTAGTTATGGCTTCATCCGATTGGTTCTCGGATTGCTCTCTTCCCTTATTTTCAGCAGAAGATACAGTGCAGCAGAGCAAGAGAGCAGACCAAAAGGATTTTTCAGCCGCTTTACGGGTGCTGTGATTGGTACAGTTATCGGCTCCGTCCGCGGGATGATTGTGATTGCCGTGTTGTTCATGATTGTCAGTCTCTATCCGGGCAGCATGTTTAGTCGCTATGTAGAGGCTTCGCCCATTTATATGCAAGGGGCCAAATCGGTTATAGAGCCATTATCAGGTACTTTCATCAAAGACAAGCTGCCTGTATTTACGCAAGCCGTGCAAAAGGAACTTGGCGCGATCCTGCAACGCAAATATGAAGTCATTGACCATAACATTCCGGCGGATATTGAATCTGCGGCAAAAGAAATTGTGAAAGGTCAAACGACAGATGAAGCCAAAGCCAGGGCATTATATGACTGGGTAGGTTCTCGCATTCAATATGACTATGGCAAAGTGGATGACTATGAGCAAAAGGGCATATGGCACGAGCAGACGCCACAGAATACATTTGATACACGTCAAGGCGTATGTATCGATTACGCTCGTCTATATGCGGTTATGGCTCGTTCACAGGGGCTGGAAGTCAAAGTGGTTACAGGTCTTGGTTATAACGGGCAGGGTGGATATGGTCCGCATGCCTGGAATGAAATATATTTGAGTGATTCGGAAAGCTGGGTTCCGCTTGACCCTACTTGGGCAATCAGTGGCGATTGGTTCAATCCTCCTAACTTTGCCGATACCCATCTGAAAGATCAATCAGCTTAACATTACGCCGGACATGGGTCCGGGAGATGACGACGTTGCCAGGTTATCATGCCGAGGCTGTAAAGTCTGGACGGTATGCATCAAGTCATGAAAGAGGTAGGATGAATGAACAATCATTCAAAAGAGAAGGACGAACTTACGGACAAGCGGCGCTTCAGTTACCGGATGAACGTATTTTTCTTCGCTTCCTTTGTTATTTTTAGCGTTATTATTGTACGCTTGGCGTTTTTGCAATTCGTGGAAGGGCCTGAGCTCAGTCAGGAGGAAGCGAGCAATATTACCAAAGATGTACCGCTCGCTCCCGTGAGAGGAACCATCTATGATTCCACGGGTGAGGTGAAGCTGGCTTACTCCAAGCCGATTCAATCCTTGTACCTGACCTTATACAAAAATTATGGAGATGTGGATGGCAAGCCTAATCCGAATATAGCGGAAGTGGAGGACATCGCCACTCGGCTGCATGATGTTTTTGAGCAGTATAAGAAAAAGGATTCCGAGGCCCTTACGGTCGATAACATCTTAGAAGCCATGGACCTCAATTCGCGTAAAGCGAACGGGTTCATGCCACGTCTGATCAAGAGTGATCTGTCCGATGAGGAAGTGGCGTATTTCTTGCAGCATAAGGATGAATTCAAGGGAATTCAGATTGTAGAGGAAAGTGTGCGTTATTATGATCCGGATACGGTAGCCGTTCAGACGATTGGTTATCTCAAAAAGTTCAAAAGCTCCAAAACACTTAATAAATACAAAGAGATTGATGAGGCCAATAAAAAGCAAACGGACCCAGGTCTTGTATATACCGAGAATGAGTTTGTTGGCTTTGATGGACTGGAACTGCAATATCAGGATGTTCTGCGGGGAAAAAGCGGTTATAACTCCGTGGACGTTGATTTACGGAACTTGCCTGAAGGTGTAGCAGGCTCTACCCCACCCGAAAAAGGGTATGACCTGATTTCAACCATTAACAAAAATGTTCAGGTGAAAACGGAACAAGCGATACTGGATCAACTAAGCTGGCTGCATACACATCAGGTCTCTGGTAAGCTGCATCCCAATGCAAAAACAGGTTTTGCAGTCGCAATGGAAGTGGATACAGGGAAGATTGTTGCTGCTGCCAGTATGCCGGATTACGACACGAATGTGTGGAGAACTGGTGGTATAAGTACTGAAGATTACGATAAAATAAAATATATTTATCAAAATGGTACCATTCGTGGATTCCCGCCAGACGATTCTAATAAACGAGCGGAATCGGTTGTATTGCTTGGTTCCACAATCAAACCGCTTAGTGTATTAATTGGTTTGAAGGAAGGTTTCTTCACGACCAATTCCGTTTATTCGGACAGAGGATCTACGACATTTGGGGGCGACAACCGCAGAGTACAGAACTCTTCCGGTCACGTATACGGTCTGCTGACTCCTCATGATGCGATTCGTCATTCTTCCAACGTGTTCATGATTGATGAAATCGGCAAGAAGCTGTACTCCAAGTATGGCGCCAAGGGAATTGGCGTATGGGATGAATACATGAAGCAGTTTGGACTTGGTGTACCTACTGAAGTAGATTTGCCTAATGAATATTCCGGTTACTTGGAATACATTAAGAGTGAAGAGAGCTCACTTACTAAGCTCGTATATGCTTCCTTTGGACAACAAGGGAAATATACAACGATGCAGCTGGCACAGTATGCTACGATGCTAGCGAATAAAGGAAAACGAATGCAGCCACAATTAGTCAGTGAGTTCCGTGATTCAGAGGGCAATGTGGTTGAGAAAATGAAACCGAAGGTGCTCAGCACAGTCGATTTTAATGATGCTTACTGGAATGAAGTACAGCGAGGCATGGCAACCGAAGTAACGGCGTTTAGTGGATTCCCTTATGACTTTGCTAGAAAAACAGGTACATCCACACAGTTAGTCGGAGGTAAGTTGGTGGATAACGGGGTATTTATTGCTTACGCTCCACGTAACAATCCGAAGCTGGCTGTAGCTGTGGTCATCCCGGAAGGGGGCTTTGGCTCGAACAGTGCGGCTCCCGTAGCACGTGCGATCTTCGACGCGTATGATGAGGAGTTTGGTCTGGACGGTATACCGAAAAAAGATAAAAATAAAGAATCAGATACACAGTAATGTGAGTCTTTGATTCAAAGAGGGGACCCTTTCGAGGGTCCTTTTTACGTTTGCCCAGGACTAAGAGGCCACTTTCCCACAAACTGCTGCAAATCTGTATGTAACAAACATTGTGCATGTCACGTTTATATAAGAGAGTGAAAATTTATTTTAAAAGTATAGAGATTAACGATATGTCTGTATTGACATCGTTTCGAAAGAATCGCCATATATCTTTTCTGTTTACGAAAATGTAACCAAAATCTGGAGGACATGGCAGTTGACCTTTGATAGACTTGTAGAAGGAAAGGTATGTTATTTGAACCGAATGATGCAATATGCGTGATAGATGAATCTACTTTTACATAAGAACGGAGAGGCTTATCCCATGTTTAACCGATTGAGGAAAAAGAAAATGTCCAATGAAGATACACCAGTCAACAACAAGCCGTCTAGTGTAAGAATGAATATGTTTTTTTTCGCTGCGTTTGTGATATTCAGTATCCTCATTTTCAGGTTGGCCTTTGTTCAATTTGTCGAGGGACCTGAACTTGCGTATATGGAAACCAGCCGTAATACCAAAGATATTCCGCTAGCCCCTGTTCGGGGGCCGATATATGATGCGACAGGTAAAGTCGCACTGGCCTATTCGGAGCCTGTGCAGTCTCTCTATGTATTGTTGTATGAGGATTATCGAAATGATGACCGCAAACAGGAAGCGCAGGAACTTGCTGATGAACTGGCGGCTGTGTTTAAGCAGTTTAATCCGGGGGACAAAGAACAACCCGATGCAGAAGAAATTATGAAGCGACTGGATCTGGAATCTCAGAAGGCACATGGGTATACTCCTCGTCTGGTGAAATCGGATCTCAACATGAAAGAAATTGCTTATTTTATGGAGAAAAAGTCTGAATATCCAGGTGCTATGGTACTTGAGGAAAATGTAAGAAAGTATGATCCCGATAGGGTCGCAGTTCAGGTGATCGGATATACAAGAGAGTTCAAGGGCCAACAGGACAACTTGGACAAGTATAGAGAAATCAGCAAATCGGAAGCAACAGAACGCGATCCAGGATTGCGCTATACCCAGCAGGAAAAAGTTGGAGTTGATGGCCTTGAATTTCAATATCAGGAGGAGCTTCGTGGGCGTAGCGGCTACCAATCGATCGATATTAATTTGCGTAATTTGCCAGAGGGTACGATGCAACAGACTCCGCCGGAGAAGGGATACAGTCTGGTCTCCACAATCAATAAGGAAATTCAGATGGCAGCGCAGCAGGCAATAACGGATGAATTGCGTAAACTTCCGAACGCCGTTACGGGATATGCGGTAGCCATGGAAGTGGATACAGGCAATGTAGTGGCTATGGCGAGTATGCCTGATTATGATCCGAATGACTGGGATTATGACAAGATCAAGTACGTTTATCGCAACGGAACAATGGCTTCCTTCCCACCGGACGATTCGAAAAAACATACGGAATCCGTTGTTTTGTTGGGTTCCGTTATTAAGCCACTTAGTGTACTAATTGGATTGAAAGAGGGTCTGTTCAGTACAGGGCAAACCTACTATGACCAAGGGTATGCTACTTTAGGGAAAGATGGGAGAAAGGTTAGAAATTCACACTCGGCATTTAACGGCTCTATTACAGCGAGACGGGCTATTGAGAAATCTTCCAATGCCTTTATGATTGATATGGTGGGAAAGGGCCTCTATAACAAATATGGGGCGACCGAGGGCGTGGAAGTGTGGGACAAATACATGAAAAAGTTCGGTTTGGGCGTGTCTACAGGAGTGGATTTGCCGAAAGAGTATCTAGGTACACTAGAATACAATAGTGATAATGACGAATCAGGCTTGACGAGGTTAGCGTTTGCTTCATTTGGACAGCAAGCAAAGTATACAACGCTTCAACTCGCACAATATACCACGATGCTTGCCAATAAGGGCAAACGGATCGAACCTCATTTAGTGAAGGAAATCCGTGACGCCGAGGGCAATGTGGTCAAGAAAATCAAACCAAAAGTGTTAAACGAGGTTGATTTTGCTGATGCATACTGGAATGAAGTGCATAAGGGTATGGTCACCAAAGTAAGTTCGTTTGACGGTTTCCCCTATGATTATGCGAGAAAAACAGGAACCTCGGAGCAGGGGACAGGGCCGAATAAAAAGGAAAACGGTGTATTTATCGCATTTGCACCACGGGATAATCCCAAGCTGGCTATAGCTGTTGTTGTACCCGAAGGTGGCTTTGGCTCGGTCAGTGCGTCTCCGATTGCACGTAAAATTTTCGATGCTTACGATGAAGTGTATGGCCTCGATGGGACTCCAAAAGGGAAGAAAGATCAGGGGAAAGATACGGAGTAACGTGAATGAAGCAGCGCAAAAGAAAAAGAACAGAAGATAAGCGGAAAAGAAAACAGGCTAATTAAATCGCCAATATACTCTTTTGGACAGGCAGGGGAAATTATCCCTTGCCTTTTTATTTTTCATCGGCTAAAATTTGCACAAGGGAAACATTATTAGACGAGTATAAGTTTTGATACCTTGTACAACAAAATTAGGCGTGGACAATTATGTTAGGAGAGGGAAAGGGGCGATTGGAATTGTTGATGGTGAAGATGAGGAGCATACAGAGAGGATTAATGACGCTGGCAGCTGTTGTTTTGGTTATCGTGCTAACAGCATGCTCAGGTGCAGCGGAAACAGGAGGCAGTGAAGGGAAGGTACAAGTCACAGCCACAACAGGCATGATTGCGGATATAGCACGTGAGGTCGGCGGGGCATATGTTGATGTGACCGGGCTGATGGGCCCAGGGGTAGATCCTCACTTGTACAAGGCTTCGCAGGGAGATATTCGGAAGCTGGAGCAAGCGAAGGTCATTTTCTATAACGGATTGCATCTTGAAGGCAAAATGACAGACATCTTGGAGAAAATGTCCAAGAGCAAAATAGTAACGGCTGTCTCGGAGAACATTCCGGTGGAGGAATTGCGTTCAGGAAAAGATACAGGCGGAACGGAATACGATCCACATGTCTGGTTTGACGTCAGCCACTGGATGCATGCCGCAGAGGCGGTGCGCGATACACTTGTGGAAGCAGACCCGGAACATGCAGAAGAGTACAAGACCCAGGCAGAGCAATATTTAATGAAACTGGAGGCATTGGATTCCGAGGTGCGGGAAAAAATCCAGGAGATACCGGAAGCCAGCCGGGTATTGGTTACGGCGCATGATGCCTTTGGATACTTCGGCCAAGCTTATGACATGAAAGTAATGGGGCTTCAAGGAATCAGTACAGCAGCAGAGTATGGTGCGAGGGATGTCAGTGAGTTGCGAGATTACCTTGTAGAAAACAATATCAAAGCGGTATTTGTAGAATCCAGCGTACCAGCAAAAGCGATGGAAGCAATTATTGCCGGGGCAGCCGAAAAAGGACATACCGTAAGCATTGGTGGTGAACTGTTCTCGGATGCGATGGGTGCTGAGGGAACAGAAGAAGGAACGTATATCGGTATGATCCGCCATAACACTCAGACAATTGTAGAAGCATTAAAATGATAAACGATATAAAGAGAGGAGTGGACAGAGAATGAGCGATACCATTTTATCCGAAAAATCTCAACTACAGCCCAATGCCAACCATCTGAAGGGAACACAGCCTACATCAGCTCCTCTTAGTGTGCGGGATCTGGCGGTGGCTTACCATAAAAAGCCGGTGCTTAGTGGAGTATCTTTTGACATCCCGGAAGGTCAGCTGATTGGTATCCTTGGTCCAAACGGGGCTGGGAAATCCACCTTGATTAAAGCCGTTCTGGGACTAGTGCCCAAAATGCACGGCGAGGTTAAAATTTTTGGCCAGTCCTACCGAGAACAGCGTCGCCGCATCGGCTACGTACCACAGCGTGAATCTGTTGATTGGGATTTCCCGACTCACGCACTTGATGTTGTCATGATGGGGCGTTATGGACATCTGGGCTGGTTCCGCCGTCCAGGCAAAAAAGAACGGGATCTGGCAGCTCACTGCCTGGAGCAAGTGGGCATGGGTGATTATATGTACCGCCAGATCAGTCAGCTGTCCGGCGGACAGCAGCAGCGTGTCTTTCTGGCACGGGCACTGGTACAGGATGCGGAATTGTACTTTATGGATGAGCCGTTTGCAGGTGTGGATGCCACAACGGAAAAAGCTATCATTTCACTGTTGGAACAGTTGAAGAAGCAAGGAAAGACCGTACTGGTTGTTCACCATGATCTGGCGACAGTGGAGGAATATTTCGACCATGTGTTACTGCTTAATGGACGGCTGGTTGCAGGTGGACCCACGAATGAAGTATTTGTACCAGATACTTTGCAAGAAACGTACGGAGGCCGGATCGCGATGATTGGAAGCCGGTCGGAGAAAGGCCAGGTGTAGTGCATGTGGAACTGGATAGTAGCCATCTTGTCCGATCCCAATACACGCTGGATATTGCTTGGCTGCTTGTTACTCGGATTCAGTAGTGGAATTATTGGCTCTTTCACATTTTTGCGTCGTCAGAGTCTCATGGGAGATACGCTGGCTCATGCAGCTCTGCCAGGAATTTGTATCGCGTTTATGTTGACTGAAACCAAATCCGTAGGATTATTTCTGTTCGGTGCGCTCGTGGCTGGAATCATTGCAACCTTCGGTATTTCGTGGATCACACGGTATTCCCGGATCAAGCAGGATGCGGCGATGGGGATTGTGCTGACTGTATTTTTCGGTATTGGCGTAGTGATGCTTACCCGGATTCAGCATGGTGCAAGCGGAAGTCAGAGTGGACTGGATAAATATTTGTTTGGTCAGGCCGCATCCATGGTGATGACGGATGTGTATGTTATGGGCGGTGTCTGTGTTGTATTATTGATCGCTTGTCTGGCATGGTTCAAGGAATTCAAGCTGGTGAGTTTTGACCCGGGATTCGCACGGGGCATGGGACTGCCCGTTGGCATGCTGGAACAACTGATTTTGCTGTTGACCGTTATTGCGGTTGTTGCAGGAATTCAGGCGGTGGGTGTGGTGCTTGTCGCCGCTTTGCTGGTGACCCCTGCGGCAGCAGCTCGCTGCTGGACGGACTCGCTCTCGCTTATGGTACTGTTGGCCGGCATATTTGGAGCACTCAGCGGTGCGACAGGTACAATCTTCAGCACCCTGGTGCCTAATCTGCCGACAGGACCAGTAACGGTACTGGCAGCGACAGTGCTATTTGCGGGTTCCGCGTTGCTTGCTCCACGACGTGGACTGCTGGCACGGCGCTTGCGAAGTATACAGGCGAAATCCGCTTATTTGAGAGAAGAGCATGCCACGCTCCAGACACTCTCTGCACAGCGGGCACAGCAGGAACGGGGTGAGTTGTAATGGCAACGTTTTGGATTATATTAACGGCCATTCTGGTATCCTCCGCCTGTGCCATTCTTGGCTGTTTTCTCATATTAAGGCGGATGGCTCTGGTTGGTGATGCGATCAGTCATGCCGTTCTACCGGGGATTGCAATTGCTTTTCTATGGAGCGGCTCACGTGATTCGTTATGGATGCTGCTTGGTGCGACGGTATTCGGATTATTAACCGTGTTCTTCATTCAAAGCTTGCAGGCTGGTGGACTATCATCGGATGCTTCCATCGGAATAGTATTTACGGCACTCTTCGCAGTGGGTGTCATTCTGATCAGTCTGAATGCCGCGCATATTGATCTGGATCTGGATTGCGTGCTGTTCGGTGAGATCGCCTATGTCCAGTGGGATACCCTAACGCTTGGAGGGACGGATGTAGGCCCAAGGGCGGTCTGGATGCTGGGCATCACCTTGCTGGTCATCCTCCTTGTCATCGGTTTGTTCTACAAGCAGTTCAAGTTGTGTGCTTTTGATCCGGCGTTGGCTGCGGCTTGTGGCATTCCGGTGGTACTGTTCCACTATCTGCTTATGGGGCTCGTTTCCATGACATCGGTGGCTTCATTTGAAAGTGTAGGGTCCATCCTCGTGGTAGGCATGCTGATTGTACCTGCGGCGACGGCGTACTTACTCACGGATCGATTGGGCAAAATGATTCTGTACAGCGTGCTCGTAGGAGCGGCTTCCTCGGTTGGAGGCTATATCATGGCTTACGCGCTGGATGCTTCCATTGCAGGTTGCATGGTGGCCGTAGCAGGCATTCTGTTTGTGCTGGCCCTGCTGCTGTCTCCAAAGCATGGTATTGTCTTCCGTTATGCTCGTCGCAAATTCGCGGCACGTTAATGGATAAAAAAGTAGCAGCCGCCTGCATTGCAGGCGGTTTTTTCATGGATACAGGTAAGTTTTATCTTATACCAGACTTTTACACGAATTGGAACAGTCGCCTGTTACTATGTTGCAAAGGTTCGCCCGCTTCGCGGGTTACTTTGTTGCAGGCAGACGATCTGTGGTAAAATGTCGTTAGCTGTGACGTCCGGAGCATCCGCCTACGCGGATGCCGGGCGATCTTTTTGTGAGAGTATGTTGAATAGATATAAAGAGCATATAAGTTGAACTGGAGATACATTGGAAAACGGAGAGGACAGAAGGGACCTGAAGAGGGGAGCTTTGTTTATGAATTTTCCTTCTACAAAATAGGTGTTATGAGGTCTAAATACACAGGTGATGTAGTGAAGGGGACGGAATCGACTGAAGAAGCGATAGCGTTCGCCTTTGTCTCCGAATTTCTAACCTTTAAGAAGAGAGAATCTAGAAAATTTGGAGACAACAGCGATCGGAAGACGATCCGTACACGTAACGGTTACCTCGTATAATCTCAATACACTAAAGAGAAAGGTAATTCTGAAACAAAGATAACAGCGATCGAAAGGTTTTCTGGCCACTTAGTGTCTAGATGTATATCCATGAGTTCAACTTGGAGAGAGACAACTGAGGAGGAAATACGGCATGAGTGAATTAAAATACAAATTGCTTGCATTGGATATGGATGGAACATTGCTTAACGATAACCATGAGATCACACAGGAAACCGCCAAATGGATTCAGATCGCCATTCGACGGGGAGTGCATGTGTGCCTTTCGACAGGAAGAGCTGTTTTTCATGCGATGCCTTATGCGGTACAGCTTGGGCTGGAGACCCCGATGATAACGGTCAATGGCAGTGAAGTCTGGAAAGCTCCGCATGATCTGCACATGCGTCATCTGATGGACCCGGCATTGATCCGCAAAATGCAGGAGATTGGCGAAAAATATAATAGCTGGTACTGGGCATACTCCGTGGAAGAGCTGTTCAACCGTGATCGCTGGACGGACAATATTGAAGCTCTGGAATGGCTGAAATTCGGATTCAATACCGAAGTGGATGAAGTGCGTCACCAGATTATGATGGAGCTGCAGCAAATGGGCGGCTTGCAAATGACGAACTCCTCACCTGTTAATATTGAGATTAACCCGGGTGGAGTCTCCAAAGCGAGCGGTGTAGCTGAAGTCTGCAAGCTGCTGGGCATAGAGATGTCTGAAGTGGTTGCTGTTGGAGACAGCTTGAATGATCTGGCCGTTATTGAAGCTGTGGGTCTTGGTGTTGCCATGGGCAACGCGCAGGAGCAGGTGAAGGAAGCGGCTGACCTGATCGTAGCGAGCAACAACGAAGATGGCATTGTCGAAGTCATCCGTGATTATATTTTGAAGGGGGAATAACCTTTGCTCGCAACCGTTGGCTGGATTTTAATTGTACTGCTGTTTGCGGTGGGGATGGCTGGAACGGTATATCCCATACTGCCTGGTGCTATAGCGATTTTCTTCGCGTTTCTGGTCTATGGCTGGTTCTTCAGCTTTGATCCGTTTGGTGTATGGTTCTGGATTATTCAGATTTTGATCGTAGTGGTGCTGTTTGTGGCTGATTATGTCGTCAGTGCCTGGGGTGTAAAGAAATTCGGCGGCTCCAAATTATCAACGACTCTCAGTACGATTGGTGTCATCATTGGCCCATTTGTTATTCCGGCTTTTGGACTCGTACTGGGGCCATTTATCGGTGCGTTTATCGGGGAACTGATCGGAGGGTCTTCACCTTCCAAAGCTTCCAAAGTCGGATTTGGTTCCGTGGTGGGGCTGTTTACAAGCACCGTGATGAAAATTATTTTGCAAATCGTCATGATTGTTCTGTTTATTATCTGGGTGGTAAGATTCGCATAGACGTTCGGGAACGGCTTCATCTGGATGCACGTCGGTGTGGGGGAAAGAAGGGGAATTGGTTTGTCTAAGAAGGAAACATTCATTAGAGGTACGCTCATCTTGGCGGCAGCTGCGCTGATTGCGAGGGTACTCGGATTGGTTCAACGGGTGCCGCTGGAGCATATCCTCGGCGATATCGGTAACGCATCGTTTACCATCTCCAACACGGTATATTTAATGCTGTTAACTGTAGCTACAGCAGGCATACCGAGTACACTGAGTAAAATGGTCTCGGAACGTTATGCACTGGGACGCGCAGGTGAAGCACAACAAATCTACCGTGCAGCCCTGATCTTTGCGGCTGTAGCCGGGGTCGTTATGTCTGCTTTATTGTGGTTCGCAGCACCTTATTATGCGACGTATGTATCCAAAGTACCGGAATCGGTGAGCGCCATTCGAGCCTTGGCTCCAGCGCTGCTGCTCTTCCCAGCCATCGCAATGATGCGTGGATATTTCCAGGGTCGCGGCAATATGACAGCAGGCGGCATTTCACAGATTGTGGAGCAGTTTGCACGTGTAGGTACAGCGATTATCGTGGCGTTTGTGATGCTGCAATGGAATTATGATGATCAAACCATTGCGGCAGGGGCTTCATTTGGGGGCGTATTCGGAAGTATTGGCGCTTTTGCTGTCATGTTGTACTTCACCTTGAAGCTTCGCAAAAATGACCGTGCTGCGCAATTGAATTATGAGCGTGCGGAGCAATTGCCCATGCGGGGCATTTACAGTGATATTTTCAAACTTTCGATTCCAATCGTATTATCTTCACTCGCTGTTCCGGCAATTAACTTTATCGATTCATCGTTGGTAGTTCCACTGCTTAGCGGACGAATCGGACTGGAAGAAGCGACAGGAGTTCTTGCCATTCTTGGTGCCAAGGCCCAAAGTATTGCAGGCATTCCTCCGATTCTGGCTATCGCACTGAGTCAGTCGCTTGTGCCCGTCATTTCGGCAGCTTTTGCACGCAAGGATGAAGTTCATCTGAAAAATCAGGTGACGCTTGCTTTGCGCATTTCGATTCTGACAGGAATGCCAATCGTTATCGCTCTATGTGCGGCGGCATATTCCGTTAATGGTTTGCTGTTTACCAGCCCAGACGGAACACCGATCATTACATTGCTGACGTTCGGTACCATTTTCCAAATTACAATGATGACCACCAACTCCATTTTGCTTGGGGTAGGTAAACCACGGATTACAATGATCAGTGTAGCTGCGGGTATTGTGGTCAAACTCATAGCGAGTTTAATCCTGGCTCCGATTTTTGGCATCTACGGCATCATTATTGCGACAGCATTGTGTTTCCTGGTTATTACGTACCTCAATCTGCGGGTACTTCGAAAAATTGTTGATTTCTCGATCATGGGTGATCGCTGGAAAGGATTTATCATTACCGTACTGCTTGCAGCAGGTGTTGGTTTTGCGGCGAACTGGGCTGGCAACTCCATCTTTGATCTATTCCTGCCAGCACGTGTATCTTACCTTGTGACCTGTCTGTTTGTGGGGGCGCTTGTGGTTGTCGTGTACCTGGTGCTCATGGTTGTTCTACGTGTACTTCGACAAGACGAGCTGGGCAGTTACCCTCGTATTTTACAAAAAATACTCCGCCCACTTATGCGTCTACAACGTGGAGCCGGGCAGCGTGGATAATCGATTTAACACACAATACACACTTCGTTATATTTGTTGAAAAATAAGTACAAGCTCTGTCTGCTTTCATAGCGGACAGGGCTTTTTTGTAAAATCTATATAAAGGTAGTCCATTATAGACTTCTAGACATTCCCTGGTAAGGCTCTATCCTTAATGCGTTAAGGTTTTGGCATCATGGGCCAATGCCGTTTTCAGCATGCCATACCGATGCTCATGACTCATCTCAAACAGCCAGGGGCGGCGCGGGATCGTGAGATGACCGAGGCAATCGCGATTTTGCAGCCAATCCTGCCTGGTAATCGGTTCATACGGAGTATCACCCCATACGGCCAGCAATTCTGGACTATATAACCGTTGTCCTTCCGCTAACCATTCTTGGTGCAGCAGCTCGTGACTATAGAGCTCAGCTTCTCCGGCTTCATCTTTATGTGCGGTGAACAGACCAGGCCAGTATTCAGCACGTGAGCCACGGTGGGGAACCGAGCGTGCAAACTCCAATACTTGTGTGTACACTTGTTCCACTCCAAACAGCATCGCATATAAGCCCTTGCCAAACATTATCCGCTCATCCAGCTTGCCAAAATGTTCAATAACCCGGCCTGCAAGACCTTTTTCCCGTCCGAGTGGAAATACGATATGATTCAGCCCAGCCAGATTATGCAGATGAAATGCGGGTTTGGACAGCACTTGTTTTTGAAAATAGGGATGCTGCACGACCCGGCTCTCAATATAGTTCTGCTCATTAATAATTAAGGCCACACTAAGCAGCGAGCTGCATCGATCCAGCCAAAATCGTTCCCAAAATGGCGTCATGAACGCCGATACATGAAAATGGGACAACAAATGGAAACAGCTCCGGCCGATCCGCCGGCTATTCATATATAACAGAAGCTGGGGATAAGCATCCTGGAAAATGAGGGCATTGCATCGCTCCAGTAGTCGATACATGCGCTCACGGTCTGTTTGATTTTGCAGATTATGCATAAGGTCACTCTGAAGATCGGTCATGTGATATCCGCCGTTGCGGGATACCATATGGGCCAGCAGGGCCCAATGCAGCTCTGGATACTGTTCGTAACATTCCAGGTATGCTGCTGTGCGAGTGATGTTACTCCGGTTGTTTTCCTGCGTTAATGTTTTGATCTCTTCCAGAATAATGCAGTCCTCTTCACAGACCAGTGCACTGAGCGTATTTCGGGCAAAAGAACTTTCGTTTCCAGGCAATAGGCGCTCCACATCAGCTTGTAAGGTAGCAGCCATGTCAGAGTCCCAAGCCATATCACGCAAAGGATGACGAAGCTGTGCAGAGGCCTGCCAAGCCGCCTGTTTACCCCTCCATACTTCACGGGCGGCACCTGGGATGGACCGGACCATCTGCAATATCGACCCGTGATGGGCAGATTCGGAGGAATCCGTTTTAACGGAAGTCATGACATGACCTCCTTTCCTGATAATCTGATTATTGTTTTAGTTTAACAAGCTGTTGATATCAGTATGCGCCGAATATTTGACTTCCACTCCGCAATTTGCTTCACTAAGAGGATAAGACAAGGTATAGAAAGGAAGATGTTGTGATGGAAAAGATTACATCGAAACCGGAATTTGATGTGGCAATCCAATCTCCGCGTTTGACTGTAGCTGTATTTAAGGCAGATTGGTGTGGTGATTGCAAGTACATCGATCCGTTTATGCCTGAAGTTGAAGAGAAGTTTGCTCGTGAGCTGAAGTTGATTGAGGTCGACGTAGATCAGGTGGGTACAGTGAGCGAAGAGCAAAATATTCTGGGTATCCCCAGCTTTGTAGCTTACACGGATGGCCGGGAACTCGTTCGTTATGTGAACAAACTGCGCAAGTCGAGAGAAGAGATTGAGCAATTCCTGCAGCGTGCAGTTGAGGTGTATAACACGATTCATAAATAAAGCATGACAGGTTCACCATGTTAAAGGTTATAATTAAAGGAACGCCATTTCTCTTGAAATAGGGAAGTGGCGTTTGTATTTTTAACATTTTTCGGGGAAGCTAATGACGTACATAGCCTTGATCAATGGAGGGTCAACTTTTCGAAAGACGTTAACATTTTGTCACAAAGCGCGGGCGTCAATGACACATTTATCCGGTATAATGAATTTAGTTGTGAAATAAGTGTCAAAGTACCGAATCAAGCGGAGGATGTAGTTCTTCGCCATCTTAAACCAACAGCGGGTGAGAAAAAAATTGAAGCACTTAACCTTGTTTAAATGGTTAACCGTATTAACCTGTCTTGTCATGTTTCTGGCCACATTTGGCGGAGGCGTTGTAACCCGAACGGAATCGGGCCTCGGCTGCGGTGCAGAATGGCCTTTATGTAACGGAAAACTTGTGCCTGCACACACGGTTGCCTCACTTATTGAATTTTCCCATCGCGCCGTTAGCGCACTGGCAGGACTGTTGTCCATAGCCTCTTTTGTAGCATTTTTGCGGTTTGGCAAATCACGCCGTGATCTGCAGTTGTTTTCATTGTTAACGCTGATATTTGTGATTGTCCAGGGAATCATGGGGGCTTTTGCCGTCGTATTCTCCCAATCTTCCGCAGTCATGGCACTGCATTTCGGGTTTGCCTTAATCGCTTTTGCCAGCTCCTTGATGATGGCGCTTGGTATTCGGCAGGAGGCTCGCCATGGTGGATTGGAACGACTGAATCGATATCCGCGAGTCAGCAAAGGGTTCCGAAATCTGGTATGGTTTTCCACGATCTATACGTACCTCGTGGTATATACTGGAGCATTTGTGAGCCATACGGATTCTGCTGGAGGCTGTTCAGGCTTTCCGCTCTGTAACGGGCAGATTATTCCTGAGCTCTCGGGAGGCGTAGCTGTTGCTTTTGCTCACCGGGTGGCGGCTGTTTCATTAGTAATCGTCATTGCAATTCTCGGCCATTTTGCGTATCGCAAACATCCGGATAACACGGAATTAAGAGCGCTCGGCGTCATTTCTGTTGTACTGGTTTTATTGCAAGTGGTCATTGGTTTTGGACTGATGCTCACGATGAACCGTCCGGAAGTGTATATGTTCGTGGCGCTGGCGCATATGCTGGATATTGCCATTTTGTTCGGCGTATTAACTTATATGAGTTTCCTGGTGTATAAGCTGCATCGGCCCGTTAACCGGTTCTAATCTATATCCGAATTATTGTAGTTCAGGGGATGAATCCAGTGAAGTTCACCATCCGATGATGTACATCATTGGACAGGTGAACTTTGTTTGATGTCAGGCGTGTCAGGGCACCCTATTGTAAGCAGCGGTCATACGTTTACTCTGATTCCGATTTTGTTTAATATGATGAATTATTATTATTATTATTTTATGATCTGCAGAGTGGAAAGAGGAGGCTATATATGCTGCGAACGTTGCTGGGTGAAAAGCCACGTAAGAACGAAGGCATACTTAAGGACGCGATGGAGGCGATGGCGGATACGCTTGAGCTATTTCAGCGACAGATGCATGTGGACCATGATCCTACCCATGATTTTCGTAAACTGTATATATGGACCCAGGGACTGATCTCTTCGCTGGATGAACTGGAGCAAAGCTGTTTTGCAGCTTCCCATTTCCGTCAGAAAGTCAAAGCGGGCTCTACGGATGATATGACATTACCAGAAAAAGCAGAGTATGCCCGTTACGTCTATTTCTATAAGGATGGCTTCATCCGATGTTTTGCCATTCTGGATAAGTTAGGTACAGTGTTGAATGAAATGTTTGAGCTGAACACAACCAACGTTAAAACACATTATTCTTACTTTACCGTATTAAGACAGTTCGGATATGACAAGCAGCATTATGTTCTTGCCAACGAACTCATCCAGATTAAAGATTCCTACCGTGAGCCAATGAGCAAATTACGTAAACGACGAAACATGGAGATTCATTACATGAATTCCGAAATGCAGGATGATCTGTGGCAGCTACACCAAACTTTGCAGGGGAAAGTGAAGCTGGAGGACCTGGATCAGCATCTTTTGGAACTCCGCGAGGGCGTAGACATGGTATGTAAGACGTTAAAAGCAGCGTACGGCTACATCAACAAGAAGTGGCATAAGCAGGGAGTGGCTCAACCGCCAAAGTGATTTGAATTGTAATATTTGCCTTTGACAAATCGGAATACTTGGATTATACTGAGTTCCTGATTGACAGTTAGATGGAATTAACATTTATGACATTAACATTATAACTACTACTGAACTTATAAATTAAATATTTCTTATCGAGAGCGGCGGAGGGACAGGCCCGATGAAGCCCGGCAACCGATTTATAACTGCATGACAGCTGTGTCATACTTTATAGATGTTAGGTGCTAATTCCTACAAAATGGTGCAGGGCACGATTTTGGCAGATGAGAAGGTATAATCTTTCACGTGAAGAGCCCTTTTTGTTTCTGCAAAAGGGCTCTTTTTTTGTACGATGAAGGGGAGTTTTCCTTTCATTCGGGTAAAGATACATGTAGGCAGTGGGAAGGAGCAGTAATTTTGATTGAATTAAAAGGTTTAACCAAGACGTACGGTAAAGGTTCAAAAAGTACGACGGCCTTATCGGAACTAAATTTGAATATCCGCAAGGGTGAAATATTTGGAGTTATCGGTCATTCCGGTGCAGGCAAGAGTACATTGATCCGTTGTATCAATTTGCTCGAACGCCCCACGGCAGGCGAGGTTTGGGTTGATGGTATCAACCTAACCGATCTCAATAAGTCCGATTTGCAACAACAACGGCGTAAGATCGGCATGATTTTTCAACACTTTAATCTGTTATCCTCAGCTACGGTATATGATAATGTGGCTTTTCCTTTGAAGCTCGTTAATACGCCCAAGGCTGCCATTGATCGGAAAGTGAAGGAAATGCTCGCATTGGTTGGGCTGGAGGACCACAGCAATAAATATCCGGCCCAGCTGTCAGGCGGACAGAAGCAAAGGGTCGGTATTGCGAGAGCACTCGCGAGTGATCCGAACGTGCTGTTGTGTGATGAGGCCACATCGGCACTTGATCCCCAGACAACCGATTCGATTCTGAAGTTATTGCTGGATATCAATGAAAAGTACAACCTCACGATTGTGCTAATCACCCATGAGATGCACGTGATCCAGAATATCTGTGATCAGGTGGCGGTTATCCATCAGGGAGGCATCGTGGAGCAAGGGCCGGTGACGGAAGTATTCCTCAAGCCACAGCATGCCATTACGCGTGACTTTATGATGCGGGACCATGAGGTTGGAATTGCATTGGAAGAGACCGCTCTGGCGAGTGCAGATGTCTCATTACAGACGGACGGAGCTTCTAAGCTTGTGAAAATATCCTTCCTGGGCAATAAAACCTATGAGGCGATTTTGTCCAGAACGGTTCGTAAAACAGGAGTGGATTTCGCCATTTTGCAAGGCACCATTTCAACCATCAAACAAGTTCCCTATGGACAGCTGACCGTTCGGTTCGAGGGACAGTCAGATGAGATTAATCTCACCATTAAAGAGTTAGTGGATCAGGGACTTGATGTGGAGGTGCTTCGTTAAATGGATTTTTCAACGGTACGTTGGGAAGAAATCGGTAAGGCTTCGATTGAAACACTGCAAATCCTGGGAGCATCGGGCTTGTTCACGATCATCATTGGTCTGCCGCTAGGCGTATTGCTGTTTATGACGGCAAGGTCGGCTTCGATCCAGTCCCAAGTGGTGTACACGATATTATCGTTCATTGTAAACATTCTGCGCTCAGTGCCATTTATCATTTTGATTGTTGCACTCATTCCGTTTACGCGTTCACTGGTCGGCACAGCTACAGGAGTGCTGGGTGTCATACCACCGCTCGTCATTGCCGCAGCTCCATACTTTGCCCGATTGGTGGAAACTACACTGCGTGAAGTGGATCGTGGCGTCATTGAAGCGGCACAGGCGATGGGCGCTTCAACCGGACAGATTGTACGGCGCGTACTTCTGCCAGAGGCATTGCCGGGTCTGTTAGCCGGGATCACCATTACAATCGTTACCCTTGTTTCCTACACGGCGATGGCGGGAATGGTTGGTGGTGGAGGTCTGGGAACATTGGCAATCAACTATGGATACTTCCGTTATCAGTATGAAATTATGATTATATCCGTTGTATTTATGGTCATTCTGGTGCAAGTGCTTCAGATGGCTGGCGATCGTTTGGTTAAATGGTTCACCAGGAAATAACACATATATAGCATTTGCCTGATTCGGTATCGACTTGGTGCAAAATGCAAAAAAAATTTATTGGAGAAGGGGTTTTACACATGAAAAAATGGTCTTTTGCTCTACTTAGCATTATGCTGATCGCGGTTCTTGCGGCTTGCGGAAACAACAAGGATTCCGACAGCGGCGCTGACAATGCTGGAGGCGCACCGCGCACCGTAGAATTGAAAGTGGGAGCATCACCAACACCACATGCTGAAATTTTGGAAAGCATCAAGCCTGAACTTGAAGCTGAAGGCATTCGCTTGCAAATCGTGACTTTCAATGATTATGTTCAACCTAACCAACAGCTTGAAGATAAACAACTGGATGCGAACTTTTTCCAACACCAGCCTTACCTGGATACAGAGAACAAAGAACGTGGTTTCCACCTCGTTGCTGTAACACCTGTGCATGTTGAGCCATTTGCTGGCTATTCCAAAAAAATTAAATCATTGGATGAGTTGAAAGACGGCGCAAAAGTAGCCATTCCTAATGACCCATCAAACGGCGGTCGTGGACTGTTGTTGCTTGCAAAAGAAGGACTTATCACGCTGAAAGACAACACAAATATCACTTCTACGATTCAGGATATTACAGCTAATCCGAAAAACCTGAATATCATCGAGCTGGATGCAGCCATGATGCCTCGTCAACTGGATGAAGCAGACCTGGTATTCATCAACGCCAACTACGCGCTGGAAGCCAATCTGAACCCAGAGAAGGATGCGCTGTTGATTGAGGACCTGCAAGGTAACCCTTATGCAAACATCCTCGTATCTCGTGAAGATAACAAAGATGCAGATGCTATCCAAAAACTGGCTGCAGCTCTGCATTCCGAAGAAGTTAAAACATTCATCAAAGATCGTTATCAAGGTGCTGTAGAACCTGCGTTTTAAGCTGAACGATTAAGCTGAAAATACATTGTATACTCGGCTCCACATGTTATGGAACTACTAAAGAAAGCCCTGCATTCTCTTTATGGAGAATACGGGGCTTTTTGTTGTGTACATCATATTAAAGAGTGCTTCGATGTAAGAGCACTTTAAGTACGTTACTTATAAGCTTTAATGTTTATTCGGATTCGGATCAGTATCCGAACGTCCATCTGTCTGTTGGCTATCAGAATGTGTGGACTCCTGTCCAGCAGCATGCTGTTGGTAAGCTTCTTCAGCAGGAGAAAGCGAACTCTGATCTTCTGGGTCAGCATCCTTTTTGCGGCCGGTCAGCTTGCGACGAATCCATCCGAATGCACCAACAATAGCGGCCACGATGACAAACCATCCTTTTTTGAGCAAAAGCAATAATCCAACTTTCTTAGCTACAGCTACACCAGCACCACCGAGAATCAGACTGGTCAGGCCGAGTTCTGATTTTTTGTCTATCGATGCATCAAACTCTTCATAGGTGTTTCCTTTGGTCACGTTGAGTTGGTTAAGCACGGAGCTTTCAAACTGTTTACGGTTTTCTTCAAAATTGGCACTATCCGTAACAAGGATAACACCGATGTATCCCTCGCGGGTGAGTACATTCACATTGTAATTGACGAGTTTTTCCCGCTCTGCATCCTCAAGGCCAAGAGAATAGATCAATTGATGTTTGGTGCTGTCATAGGCGGGCTCAATCTCCCACCCAGTGATAAACAGCTGATTTTCGGGTGATGTTTTCTCATTTTGTTCTTCTGTTCCTCTTTTGTAGCTATCGAGCAGTTCATCGGCGTCCAGATCGTCTTTCTCACTGTCGTCGACATGACCGGTATCGTTATATTCAAAGATCACATACCAGTTAGAGTTTTCGCCGGCGCCATAGATACTTCCAATTTCCGTTCCATTGGGGAAGGAGTCGGTGTCCTCCAGAAACCTTTGGGTGTTAGCTGCATCGAGATAGGATAGGTTTTCGGCTACGGTTAATGTTGCTTTGTTATCAAGTACTACGTTTGAAGGCCCGTCAATCCATTGATAATCTTCGGTGGAGCTATTGCTTTCACTTTCTGCAGATACTGTGGTCGAGAATGGACCTTGAAATGAGGCGATAAGCAAAATTGTGAGTAGAGAGGCTAACCATCTTTTCATTTACGCTATATTCCTTTCGAAGGTGTCATGCAATGTTGTCATTTACATGAACATATGTATTGTGTCGTTATATTCATAAGAAAATAAGGACTTATCGACATTAACATAGGCATCCGGACCAGACAAGGGAATTCTGGAGATAAAGGGTAAATTTTACTCCGAAAGACCTAATTCATTTTATTTTAGTTGTTTGAAAGCTGAGTATTTAGTCCTTAATTTACACTCTTTTGCAAATGGTACAGATTGGTGGGAAACGCGAGTTGTGGGGGGATGATAAATCTTTTATACTGGATGAGTGACTGCTCTTTGAAGAGGGGGATGAACGTGAAGGGAAAGATTGCCCTCATAACGGGAAGTGCCAAAGGTCTTGGTAAAATGACGGCCCTCAGTCTGGCGGATCAGGGTTGCCATATTGCGCTGAATTACGTACATAGTCGTACGGAAGCTGAGGCGTTAGAGGCTCAGATCGTAGCCAAGGGTGTGCGGTGTATTGCCGTCCAGGCCGATATTTCCAAGACAGAAGAGATCACCATGCTGGTTGCAACGGTTGAAGAGAAACTGGGCAGCATTGATATTCTCGTGAACAACGCGGGTCCTTTTGTCCGTGAACGTCGACTGTTTGCCGAGTATTCCGTAGATGAGGTTCAGATGCTTGTGCAAGGAAACCTGCTTGGACCGATGTTGCTGGATCAGCGTGTATTGCCGGAGATGCGGCGCAAGCAGTGGGGACGAATTATCCACTTTGGCTTCAGTCATGCGGGAGAAGCGAGGTCATGGCCTCATCGGGCGGTTTATGCAGCTGCGAAGGTAGGTCTGGTTTCATTTACAAAGACACTTGCTGTGGAGGAAGCTCCCTACGGCATTACGGTTAATATGGTCTGTCCAGGTGATATTCGCGGTGCTAACAAAGAGAAAACGATTGATGAGATGGCAGGTATAACCGACGAGGAAACGCCGAGAGGACGTCCTGGAAGCGGTGAAGATATTGCGCGGGTGATTACTTATCTGTGTCTGGATCATTCCGATTTTATAACCGGTAACATTATGGATGTATCTGGAGGACTTGATCCGATTCGTCCTAACATACAGCGTGAGGATGCATAGCACAAAAAAAGAGCCCTCCGCTTCAGGTGAAGCGAAAGGCTCTTGAGGTTTATTTCGTGAAGGATTGATTAGAATACTTGTACGACTTCTTCGACACCGTCAACTTCTTCAAGAAGGGCACGTTCAATCCCGGCTTTTAAGGTAATGGTGGAGCTTGGGCAGCTGCCGCAGGCACCGACCAGTTTCAGCTTAACGATGCCATCCTCTACGTCGACCAGTTCCACGTCACCGCCATCGCGTTGCAGGAACGGACGAAGTTTGTCAAGCACGTCAGATACCTCATCATACATGGTGCTTTGTGCGTTTTCGCTCATTTTTTTTCAACTCCTTTCCTCACTATATTATATTACAAATGGCCATAAATTAAAATGGTCAAACAAAGCAGGTGAACCTACATGAGACCGATTATTGAATTTTGTGCCAATAATATGCATTTTGGCACAGATGAAGTCATGGATCAACTGGAAGAAAATCCAGACTATGATGTGATAGAATACGGCTGCCTCAGCAATTGCGGCCAATGTTACATGACTCCATTTGCACTGGTGAATGGCGAGTTAGTCATCACTGATAAAGTGGAGGATTTATATAACGCCATTTTGGCCAAAATTGCCGAAGCCGATGCCTGGGATGAGTTGGATCTCGATTAACCGAGATGACGCTTGGACATCCAGAGCACGCCGCTTTTTAAAATACGTGGCACACGTCCCATCATGGACGTCTTGCCCATCAGCCCAAATCCAGCCTTCTTGCCGAGTGCACCGAGTGTGCCACGAAGCTTGAGCGGCTGCGGATTGGGCTTTTCGCCTTTCCAGAGGGCATGCTGAATATGGGCGATTTGTTCACCCTGTACTTCGGCAGCCTGACCGCTTGGTGCATAAGGCACGCTGGCGCAATCACCTACTACATAGACATCGGTATATTCCGGAATTTGATAATATTCGTTCAGTACGACACGACCTTGTGGATCCTTGGTCACATCGAGATCCTGTACGACTTTTACGGGCTGAATTCCGGCAGTCCAGACTACCGCATCCGTTAGAATTTCTTCATCTCGGTTGAAAATGGCGTTTGGTTCAAGTCGGGAAATGGCAATATGCCCACGTGTCTCGACCTGATGTTCGCCGAACCATTCATGAACATAAGCAGACAAGCGCTGCGGAAAAGCGGATAATACACGTTCACCACGGTCCAGGATGCTGATGTTCAGGTCCGGTCTGCTCTCACGAAGCTCGGCAGCCATCTCGACGCCGCTCAATCCACCGCCGACGATATGCACATTACCATAAGCTTTAACTTCGTTAAGACGAAGGTAGGTTTCCCGTGTTTTGCTGAAGCTTTGAATTGTACAGCTATATTCCTCGGCTCCCGGCGTATTGTGGAATCGGTCTGTACATCCAAGTCCAATTACGAGCTTGTCATACTCCAACGGGTCCTGGCCTTCAAATTCAATCTGACGCTGTTCCAAGTCGATCGAAGTTACTTCTCCGTAACGATAAGTGACTTTGTCACTAACTGGAAATTGGATACGCAGGTCATAATCGGATACGGTCCCTGCGGCGAGTGCGTAATATTCAGTTTTCAATCCTTGGAAGGGACTGCGGTCCACCAACACGATTTGTGTATCTGACGGGATCTTGCCTTCCAGAAGTTCCTTGATGATCGTGAGGCCACCGTAGCCGCCTCCGAGAATGACGAAATTTTTCATGACTCGGCTTCCTTTCTGCATCAGTCCCGTGTGAACGGGGCTGTAACCTGTGGAGCAGCTATGCAATAACATAGCTGCTCCTGTTTTTTAATCTGGATTTGAAATAATTGAAAATAGGCATTTAAAATTACAGATATGCTTCAGCAATCTGCACCACTCCATGCCAAACGCTCCCGGGTAGAATGAAAGTCGCTTATGGGAATGATGCTCATGCTACATGTTATTCGTACACTTGAATTTCATTGTAGAACGTATCACGTTCTACCGGAATGCGTCCAGCACCCTTAATTAACCAAATAAGCTCTTTGCGGGTAAGTCCTTCAGGCGTTAGTGCACCTGCTGCATGACTAATCCGTTCGCGAACGATTGTGCCGTGTGCATCCGAAGCGCCGAATCCCAGAGCGACTTGAGTCAGCTGTGGACCAATGTTGATGAAGTAGGCTTTGATATGATCAATGTTATCCAGCATCAGACGGCTGATCGCAATCGTTTTGAGATCCTCGTATGCAGAGTTACGACGCATGATGCTGGCGTTTTTGCTTTTCGGCTGCATGGAAAGCGGGATAAAGACCATAAATCCATTGGTTTCATCTTGCAATTCACGAATCTGTACCATATGGTTGACACGATCTTCATAGGACTCAATGGATCCATAAAGCATCGTGGTATGGGTGCGCATGCCCAGATGATGAGCAGTACGGTGCACTTCCAGATAACGGTCAACGTTCGCTTTGTTTACGCGCATTTTTTTGCGGTATTCATCGGACAGGATCTCAGCGCCGCCACCAGTCAGTGATTTCAGACCTGCTTTTTGCAGTTCTTGTAGTACTTCCTTGATGCTCAGTCCGCTGATGCGAGTGAAGAAATCAATCTCGGCCGCTGTGTAGGCTTTCAGCGTAACGTCCGGATATTTCTCGTTTAAAGCACGCAAGGAATCGACATAATATTGAAAAGGAACATGGTTGTTATGTCCGCCTACAATATGGAACTCGCGTACACCTGGGTGAATATGCTGTTCTACGTAATCAATCATTTCCTGACCGGACAACGTGTAAGAGCCTTCTTCGCCCTGATCTTTGCGGAAGTTACAGAAAGCGCAGTGAGCTTCACATACGTTAGTAAAATAAAGGCTCATGTTTTCAATAAAATAAACTTTCTTGCCATTCTTACGCAGGTTGGCCTCATTGGCCAGTTGGCCCAAAGTCAGCAGATCATCCGATTCATACAGATAAACGCCGTCTTCTACGGTCAGCCTTACGCCGTTCTGCACTTTCTCAATGATTTCAGCCATTCTTTTGTCTGTGAACGGTGTTACCAATGTAGACATGTTGTATCCTCCTATTCTTAACCGGAATCGAGTTGTGTGTAGGACTTACTTACAGAACTACATAGAAAAGATGCGGTCATCTGCCGCTTCTTATTATGGACTAACTCTTATTTACCCGGTGCAGCCTTCGCTGCGTACGTAAAGCAAATTTTTCATCAAAATGAGTCTTGTGACTCTATATGCATTGGGGACTGCGAACAGTCTCGAAATGTGAAAAAAATTACAACTCTATATATGATCAACACTCGAATAAGTCATGACAAAATATCGACATTTCAAAGCGATCACCTACTCATTATAAACCTCGTGTCCCGGGGGTTCAATACACTGGGAAGAAAAAGGAGTTAAGGGGGAACGCGGAAACAGGCAAAGATGACTTGAGCCCCTTGACGGGGTGGAGTATAATTTAAAGAAGAGTTAACGAAAGTTTGTTCAAAAAGTACGCTTTTGATTACGAAGGATGCCTAGCGGCATCTCAGCGTCGAATATGGGATTCAGCCGAAATGTCCGTTGCTCACGTAGTTTTGCCTACGCTCCGCTACTCCATTTCTATCTTCATCCTATCTTCTTGGTACTGAAAAGCGCCCTTTTTGAACATGATTTTATATGAAAAAGGAGAGTGACCTGGCATGATTAGCATCAGCGAAACAGCTGCAGACAGATTGAAAGAAATGCTTGCACAGCAAGAGACACCTGGTATGTTCTTGCGTCTGGGCGTAGCACCGGGCGGTTGTACCGGATTTTCGTACGCCATGGGCTTTGACGATAAAGAGTCCGATGAGGACCTCTATATGGATATTCAGAATATGAAGGTTGTTGTAGAGAAGGAAAACCTGAAGTATTTGAATGGACTGGAAATTGATTTTGAAGAATCCGGTATGTCCGGCGGTTTCACCATTCATAACCCGAACGCAGTAGCAACTTGCGGCTGTGGTTCATCCTTCCGTACGAGAGAAGAAGCAGGCGTACCGGATAAAGATTGTTAATAGTTGTGAATCGCGACCTCTATAGCGGATTAGTCTTGTACTAATTACGTTATGGAGGTCTTTTTTTGCGTGGTGGTTTGGTATGTACTTTGGTTGTTCATATTAAGGGGGAACCTGGACGCTTTTTATAGAGAGGTGAAGTTGACAATTTATGTTGTAACTAATATAGTTACATTATGAAATTTAACAGAGCCTAATCACAAAGGAGAGATTATGATGAAGATTGGAATCATTGGCGCGACAGGCAAAGCAGGTAATTTGATTTTGAAAGAAGCGTTGGATAGAGGGCATGAAGTGACAGCAATCGTTCGTAATGCATCTAAGGTAGAAGATAAAAGTCTGAATGTACTTGAAAAGGATGTATTCGACCTCACGGCAGAGGATGCCAAATCATTCGACGTGATCGTTAATGCATTCGGTGCACCTGCCGGGAAAGAGAATCTGCATGTAGAGGCAGGACAAGCCTTGATTAACATTCTGAAAGAGGCGCCGAATACTCGTCTGATCGTTGTTGGTGGTGCAGGCAGTCTGTTCACGGATGAAACAAAAACATTGCGAGTAGTCGATTCTCCAGGATTCCCTGATGCATACAAAGCAACAGCAACCAACCAGGGTAAAAACTTGCAGGATCTGCAAGCTTCTTCAGGTATCCAGTGGACGTTCCTTAGCCCGGCGGGATTTTTTAATCCAGAGGGTGTACGCACAGGCAAATATCAATCGGGTAAAGATCAGATTCTGATGAACAGTGAAGGCAACAGCTACATCAGCTATGCTGACTATGCCATCGCTTTGATTGATGAGATCGAGAACCCGCAGCATCAGAACGAACGCTTTACGGTTGTAGGCGAAGTGAAGTAATTGAATTGAACTGAAAGATGAAAAATGGACGCCAATCATAATGATGATTAGCGTCCATTTTTTCTTATGAAGTTGTAGTTCAATAATTTTCGAAGCTAGTGAGGTGTAACATCATCTATATTTGGATTTGCTATCAATTCTACGGACTCTGCCGACTCGATACTTTCAACACCTTCTACAACCTCAACGAGTCCTACAGCCAATGTAGTGACTGCGGCAGCGGCAATTAGATTCTTGGCCCCGAGCTTTACTCTCTCCATATCCTCGTCTTTCATGCCAACAACCACATCTTTGCCACCGTTATACACATACTTAGCTGATAAAACTACGCCTTTAGCTGTATTAGAAACAGCTCCTCCAATATCGGCAAGTCCCGCATCTAACGTTGTATTGTCTTTTCTGATCACACCACTCGCCATATCATATGTACCGCTAGCAAGTTGTCCTACCGTTTTCCCTGTATTAATCGTAGCTTTTTCTACACCATTACCAATTTTTTTAATGAATGGACTCCCAGTAAGTTCTCCGGCCACTCGTACGGTGCCGCCAAGTACTTTTCCGGTAACTTCTCCAGCAAACTGACCCAATTCTTTTAAAAATCCCATATATTCCCCACCTTTGAAATAAGGTTGCACATGTGCTGTCTGAATCTTTTATCTTAATTATATAAGTATATGAGCGATAAGACTATTTACGTTCAGATTCATCAAGCGTTCCTAGTTAACAGAAACCAATCCAACGAATTCGATCTAACCTATCTAGCCGAACTGAACTAGCTTAACGCAACTACCCATACAAACTCACTACAACTATCAAAAAAAGGCGCTACTCCCCAACGGAAGTAGCGCTTTTTCTTTTTACTACCCCAAATTCCTACTTAACACATTTTAGAAGTGTCTCATAAGCAGCCAACGTAGTGAAGGGAACGGAATCGATTCTGAAGAAGCGGTAGCGTTCGCCTTTATCCCCGGATTTTGTCCTATGGAATAGGACATTCAAAAAATCGGGGGATAACAGTGATCGAAAGAACGATCCGTAACCGTAACGGCCACCTGCTGCTCACCAGTCACTTATTCCCGTGTTTAGTCGATAAATCCTTCCATTACTGCCGTTGGCATCATATTCGACTGCCATGCGCCTTTGCCGTACCCGCCGTTATAACCTGGTGTAGCCTGAGGCTCCCAGTAGAATACACCTTTACCTTTGCCATTAGGCAGGTTGCGGATTTGGTTTTTCATCGACGCAACGAAGCTTTTGCCTGCCGCTGCCTGATTATTATCCATGCCTATTTCAGAAACGATAATTTCCTTACCATACCGGTTGATCAGATCCTTGGCGTTGTTCACAGCATTGGTGACAGCGGTGTTCCAGCCGGAAGCGGAAGGATAGAGGGACATGGCAATCATGTCAAAGTTGGCACCGTTATTGATCAGTCCACCGATATTCCATACAAAGAGGGCATTATCATCTCCGCCCGCCAAGTGAACGATTGTTTTGGTGTTGGTGCTGATGGACTTCACGGCATTGTGGCCCGTGTTCACCAGCCATGCATAATTTTTCATGTTGGTGGATGCTTTTCCGTCTTCCCATAACATACCGTTGCTTGTTTCGTTACCGATTTGTACCCAGTCCGGGGTTACACCTTTGCTCTGCATGGCCATCATAACTTCACGCGTGTGATTCCATACAGCGTCCATCAGCTGCTGGAACGTGTAGTTTTTCCAGGCCGCAGGTTTCGTTTGTTGACCCGGGTCAGCCCAGGAATCGCTGTAGTGCAGGGTCAGCATGACACTCATGCCTGCATTTTTGGCACGCAGGGCCAGAGCAGCTGCACGATCTTTGTTCATGTAACCGTTTCCATAATCATTCGAAGGATTAACAAAGACACGAATACGAACGGAATTGATCTGGTAATCATTTTTCAAAATATCAATAATATCACGCTGCACGCCGTTTTTGTCTTTCCATTTGTAGCCTTGCGCTTCCATCCCGGGCACCCAACTGATATCGGCTCCTTTGGCGAAGCTCGGTGCTGCACTGGCATGCTGACCTGCGGGCAGCATAATGGAGGTGAATAACAAAACAAAGACCAGAGCGATGGATGTTTTGAAACCCCTTACATTTTTGAACATTACAATATGCCTCCTCGAATATGGGTTGAGTTGCAACCTAATTATAGCGAGTATTGTTTGCTCAGCTACAGGGTTCATTTCCAATATTTTGGTTGTTTTTTCAACCTCTCCCGAAAAAAGACAAAACAAAAAGCCGTCCGAAGACGGCTTTTCTACCCGTGGCGCTTTTTGAAACCTTGATCCGTATCCCGCGCCTCCACCAGAATCAGTTTATTTTGAGCTAGTGGATCGGGTAAGGGACACGTTCAACATGTGATTAGATATGTTGACGCACCTCCTTTCCTTGTGGCAAGAGTATACAACACTCTTTTCCGGAAAGCTAGTCTTTTTTTTATATTTACGCAAAATTATTTTTCGGTTTGGAACATCGTGATATCCCGGTCATAATGGCTCTTCGTACCGTTATCGTTGCGAATTCTCACGCTGTCTTCGCTGATCTGCTCTACGATGCCACGACCCACTTCACAATATACGCCAGCCGGATCTTCCTGCCATGCAGTTACTGTGCATTGGGATAGTGCAGCTGTGAAAAACTCTATATTTTTTTGTAACGTTCTAGGTTTGTTCGATTTCATTATATACTCCTTTAACAAAAACAATTTTAGAATGTGGACAGTAACCGGACATTTTACACTGTAGATCACTTTACTCTGTCTCCTGCTCTTTGTAAAGGGATGGAAAAAGTTATCGGCATGAGGTATCATTTACATAAATTTTACATAGCGTTTACACTACGCTGACGCTTGTAGCCAATCACGAATAGTACAATTATATTAGCATCTATAAAAAATTGAACTAAACATTTACACGAGAACGGAGAGGACAGAAAAAACCTGTAGAAGCAAAGCGTTCGCCTTTATCCCCGGATTTTCTCCATTGAAAAAGGAAATAAAAAAATCTGGGGATAACAGCGATCGGAAGGTTGTTCTGTCATCGGAGTGGAAAGTGTAAATACTCTTTAGTTCAATTTATCTAACCAAGAATAGATATGTAACAAATTCGGAGGCCATACATGCATAGAGATGTCAAAACAGGTAACTACGTTAACCGTGATTTAAGTTGGGTGGAATTCAATCGTCGTGTGCTCCAGGAGGCTCAAGATCCAACGACACCTCTGCTGGAACGCATGAGGTTTCTTGGTATTGTTGCCAGTAATCTGGACGAGTTCGTAAGTGTAAGGGTAGCGGAGACGAAAGAGAAGATCAAGGCTGGATTTACGCAAAAGGATTTTACGGGCTACACCCCTTCCGGGTTGTACCGCAGATTGATTAAACGAACGGGGACCATGGTCGCCGAGCAATATAAAACCTATCGGGAGCTCATTCGTCTTCTCGCCAAGAAAGGCGTGCATTTTCAGGAATATACCGATCTGAATATGACGCAACAGCGAGCAATGGACCAGTATTTTCATGATATCATTTTTCCGGTATTAACACCGATGGCGATCGATTCGAGCCGGCCATTCCCACTGGTACACAATAAGTCTGTATATCTTTCCGTGATGCTGCAGAAGGAAGAAGAGCAGGAGGGCGAGCCATTTTTGGCTATTGTTCAGGTTCCCTCTAATCTGCCGCGCGTGGTTCAGGTGCCTTTAAGGGCGAATAGTAAAAAGAAAACGTTCATTTTGATCGAAGATCTCATCAAACATCATATTCATACCTTATTCAGCGGATATGTGCCGCTGGCTGTTCAGGAATTCAGGGTGACCCGCAATGCGGATCTTTCCATTAATGAAGAAGAAGCCGAGGATTTACTTGAGGCGATCGAGAAGGAGCTGCGGCGCAGACGCCGGGGAGCACCAGTACGACTGGAAATTTGCAAGGATTTTCGCCCGGATGCGTTGCTGGAGCTGCAGGAAGAGTTCGATATTCAAGACCCTGTGTACGAGATCGATGGACCGCTGGATTTGAGCTTTCTGGCCGGGTTTGTAGATAGTTTGGATGGCTTCTCTCATCTGAAATATAGTCCGGTGCAGCCTGTGTATCCACTGGAGTTTCTTCCTCGGGAAAGTCACTTCGAACTGCTGCGTAAACGGGACGTGCTCGTGCATCATCCATACGAATCGTTCGAACCGGTAACGGACTTTATTGTGGAAGCTTCGGAAGATCCACGCGTGATGGCGATCAAAATGACGTTATATCGGGTGAATGGGGATTCCCGTCTGATCCCTGCACTGGCTCATGCAGCCGAGAGCGGCAAACAGGTAACGGTTGTTGTTGAATTAAAAGCCAGATTTGATGAAGAGCGGAATATTGCATGGGCCCGCACGCTGGAGAAGGCAGGTTGTCATGTCGTATATGGATTGGTCGGCTTAAAGACCCATGCCAAGATTATTCTCGTCGTACGCAGGGAACAGAGTGGTCTGAGAAGGTACGTGCATGTTGGAACAGGTAACTATAATGAAAGTACAGCCAAAGTGTACACCGATGTAGGACTGTTTACCTCCAATCCCATCATTGGTGAGGACGCATCGGAATTGTTTAATGAGATTACCGGATATTCAGGACCCAAAGCGTTGCAGGCATTCCGCGTCGCCCCTGACGGCATGAAGGATGAACTGTTCGCGCTCATTCGTCGGGAAAGGGAACATGCCTTCAAGGGAAGACCGTCCAGAATTATTGCCAAAATCAATTCCTTATCCCATCAGGATATCATTGATGAATTGTATCTGGCATCTCAAGCTGGAGTGCAGATCGATCTGATCGTGCGCGGTGTATGCTGCTTGCGTCCGGGGGTAGAGGGACTTAGTGAGAATATTCGGGTGATCAGCATCGTGGATCGGTTTCTGGAACACTCCAGACTGTTTTATTTTGAAAATAGCGGGAACCCGGATGTGTATCTGTCCAGCGCAGACTGGATGACCCGGAATTTGAAGCGAAGAATAGAACTGATGTGTCCCGTGTTTGATCCGGAGCTGAAAAAGATGCTGGTCGACATATTGAATCTGTCGCTCATGGATAATGTGAAGGCCAGAGAGCTCATGCCTGGCGGCAATTATGTTTTTGTACAAAATGAAAAGCCCCCGCTGAGAAGTCAGACGGAGGCGATGGGCATTATCCCTTGGAAGCCTGCTGAATGGAGTGCGTTAACGTAACTCCCCAAGCTTCCTGTAAATCCTTGACGGCATCGTCAAGGCCACTGAGTTCCAGTAACGGCTCGGCTGTACAGATGAATTGCATCTGCAGCGAGTCGTTTTCTTTTGTTGCCTTTATAGCGGTAATACTTTCAGAACGATTAATCGCTTCAGTCACGCGCAGCAGAGAGCCTAAGCGATGGGCATGCCGTTCGTCCGAATCCTTGAGAATGTCCCTGTGCTTATGCAGCAGCTGGGGCGTTCTTTTTTTGGGATGATAATCGGCTGCAATGGCACTCAGGATGGTCTCCCGGTGAGATAGTCCGTAGATGCTTGCATTCATGATCCAATAGGCCGAGTGCTGGGGATACCGGAAGTAGTTAATCTGTTTTCCAGCCATGTGCAGCATGGAGACCGTGTACAGAATCCGGGCATCTGCTGGATCGGGAGCACTACCTTGCAGGGCAGTATACAGGGTGAGCGCATCATGGTGAATCCGATTCAGGCGTTTCTCCGGAATGGGTGGGCCAAAATGAATGAAGTTGCGAATGCTGTCCCGCAGCGCATCTGGCACGACCGGCTTACCTTCAGCCAGGAGATCCCTTAGCAAACCATCCCGTAATCCCGCTCCGCTCACGACATAACGATCCCCCTGGATGATTCGGAAGACCGTCCGCAATATGAGTACACCTGGAACAATAATGTCGGCACGATCCTTAGCCAGTCCGGGTACTTTCTTGCGCTGTGCCGAGGTTAGATGTGGCAAAGAACGAGCAATATTTTCCATCTCTTCTGCACCGATTTCATAATGATGCGTAACCGGTAATGAGTATTGCGTTCTCTTCTGCTCAATTTTGGCCAGTGTACGCATGGTGCCCCCAAGTCCAATAAGAGGTAGTCCGGGATGTTGTCTGATCCAATCCAGACCGCTCAATGCCTGTATAACTTCATTACATAGCGCAGCCGCATTTGCTTCAGTCCACTGATCTTCCCCACCATAACGGGCATGTGAGTTAACCGCACCGATAGGCAGAGAGATGCTGTGCAGTCTTGTTCGATTACGGAATACAGTGATCTCGGTACTGCCGCCGCCAATATCCACGACATAACCATCCGCGAGATCAATCGATTGGGTGACACCAAGGAAACCGTAATAGGCTTCCTGATCACCGGATACACATTCGATAGTAAGTCCCGTTTCAGCTTCCAACCAACCTATAATTTCTGGAGCATTGCCTGCATTCCGAATGGCAGCCGTCGCTGCAGCGCGGATAAGCTTGGTTTGATAAGCTTCGCAAGTAGCCCTGAATTGTCGCAAAATCGTAATGGCCTTGTCCAGTGAATGTCGCAGGATGGTTCCGTCTTGTTCAACCACATTGCTTAGACGAGCGGCATATTTGTCTTCATGAATGATACGGTAGGCTCCATCCTGATCGAGTTCATAAATAACCAGACGAATGGAATTGGAGCCGATATCGATAATTCCGAGTATTTCGTTATGTGTCATAAGAATCTCCTTCTACAGAGGTTAATCTACCCGATTTTCAGCAAGGCAGCCATGGCTTCCGGTGAACCCGGAGGCGTCGAGGAGAAGGGCGTGGTCAGCATGACCACAATGATGAAGACGATAAAACAAGCAAACAGAATACAACTTACAGCAAAACCGCGATTGCTTTTCTTCATAAACAGTCGAATACCTGTAACGAATAGAAGTACCGTAATGGCTACCAGAACGATAGAAATTGCAAAATAGGCTACGCCGTACAGTGATTTAAAAAATGATTCCATGTCTTCTGAACGCTCCTTAGATCCTCATATTTAAGCCTCTCCAAACCATTCCTTAGTAGCATACGATAGATTGATGCGTTTGAAAAGCAAACCAGGCGCCTGTTCCGGCCTTGAACCAAGCTGATGGACTATATCAACGGAAAAGGGGCCCCAGCCTTGGACAGACATCCAAGAAAGCACGGCTTCTGTTGAGTATGTATAAGGAAGGACTATTGTTCACGAAAGGAGATCAACCCATGTCGAGACAGCTTGCAAGCAAATGGCTGAAGACAGCGGCGCTGTTGAAATACCCGGTAGCTGCTGTCCACATTCCACAGACGAAGGCGTTCAACTCGGGGAATCTGCTAAACATGCTTAGTCATCATGGAATGGTGTATATCAAACCTGTTGTCGGTGGTGGTGGTTACGGTGTCATTAGAGTATCAGCAAGCGGAGGAACCTATCGGTACACCCATATGAAAATAACCCGTTCTTTTACTCAGTTTAATCAGATGTACCGCTCCCTAATCCGTGTAAAAGCCAGACGGAGATACCTGATTCAGCAAGGCATTCATTTGGCGACCATTCAAGGCAGACCTGTCGATTACAGAGTCAAAGTCGTCAAGACGGAAAGAGGCTGGGTATTCCGTTCTATGGTGGGACGGCTCGCTCGTCCAGGGCTGGTCGTGACCAATCTTAGCAAAGGAGGAACGATGCTGTCCGGTAGGAGAGCGCTCGCTCTGTCCCTACCTCATATTTCAGGAAAACATAAACGTCGCGAGATGCGTTCACTGACACTCACCTGTACGAATATCATGGAACGTCAGTTCCCGGGTGTGGGGCAGCTTGGTTTCGATTATGGACTGGATTATTCAGGGAAAATATGGATTTTGGAAGTGAACACCAGACCGCAATGAAAATGGTTCAAAAATCTAAAAAAATCCAAAGAAAATCCGATACTAATATAGTAGGAAACTAGAATGAAAAACGTTTGAATTTTAACAATTAAGGGTAATTTACTCGCATCAACTCTTGAAACTATGAATTTATTCTAAAAAAAATGCTCTGATAATCGTTCTGTTCGATAGGCTGCGGTCCTGTGTATAAATACTGTCCACACTATCCACGTTGATCAATCAACATTTTTACCATTTATCAACAAACTATACACAGGATTTCCACATGACATTGTGGATAACAAGAACGCTTGTTCTCTTTATAAATCTCTGATATGATAGTTTTGAGGAAAAAAAAGGAAAGGTTGTGGCGGGAAATGGCTATGTTATCCGATGAGATGTTGTTGGATTCCTACCATAAGGCGATTGAGTTGAATCTCGAACGAGATTTCATCGCACTGCTGTTGGCAGAAATCCATAAGCGCAAACTGGGTACCGACGTATCTGCCATTCTTCACTAGAGATCCTCATTGCAGGCAATGTTACAGGTTTCCGGACATGTCCCATAGATTGACAGGCCATAGCGTGCTTGTCTGACATTGGTGACAGTACATCATATGATTGCAAACGTTTTCGGCTTCGTCTGCCATGTCAGAGGAAGTGTGAATGACGTAGGGGCTGTACGGTCCGGTGTAATCGTCCAATTTGCCGCATTCTGACAGTCCCTGAAGGCAGTGGGGACAAGCCTGCTCCGGTACAACCAGACCGTTACACAGCGGGCATATATAAGACAAGGGTATCCCTCCTGATATTGAATTCATTCAGGAGTAAGATACCCTTTTTTGTGTCTTTTATGTTCTATATCATTCCATAAGGAATTAGCGCTTCATGTTACTGCTGTGTCCCGGGGACAACTTGGCGTCTGGGTCGAAGTAAACCTTGGCATTGTTAACTGCGGTTGGTGCTTCACCAAATCCGACAGCAATCAGCTTCAGCTTGCCTGGATAAGTTGTAATATCTCCGGCAGCATAGATACCCGGAATGGAAGTTTCCATGCGGGAATCGACTACGATGGAATTGCTATCAATTTCGATGCCCCATTCTGCGATAGGTCCCAGGGAAGAGACAAAGCCGAAATTGACGATTACATCATCGACTTCAATTTCCTGTGTTTCCTTCGTTTTGACGTGAGCCAAAGTAACCTTGGTAATGCTGTCTTCACCGTGAAGTTCCGTAATTTCGGTAGGTGTAACGATGTTTACCTTGGAATTCATCAGGTTTTCGACACTGTGCTCATGCGCGCGGAATTTGTCGCGGCGATGGATCAGGGTTACTTGCTCAGCGATCGGCTCGAGCATAAGCGCCCAGTCTACAGCGGAGTCACCGCCACCGCTGATCAGTACTTTTTTGCCGGCAAAGGCGTTCAGGTCACTGATGAAGTAGTGCAGATTGGTTTTTTCGAATTTGGCCGCACCCTCAAGCTCCAGACGACGGGGTTCAAATGCACCCACACCTGCAGTGATAATTACGGCTTTGGCGTGATATTCATTCACATCAGTTTTAACGACGAAGTGACGTTCTTCTAATTTCTCAACCGATACAACCTTTTCCTCAAGACGGATGTTCGGGTTAAAATGGCTCATTTGCTCCACCAGATTATTCACCAGCTCCTGAGCAGTAACTTTTGGGAACCCGGCTACATCATAGATGAATTTTTCGGGATAGAGGGCGGCAAGTTGTCCACCAAGTTGTGGCATACTTTCAACCAGCGTAACAGATGCCTGACGCATCCCTCCGTAAAACGCGGCGAACAGACCCGCAGGGCCGCCACCAATAATAAGTAAATCGGTCATGTCATGACCGGCAGTTTGTGCAGTCAAGAATCAACAACACCTTTCTTATTTTAATAGGTAGGTAACAGAAATAATAAAGCCGGGTACGTATCGTAACCAGCGTTTGTTGCTGAACTGTCTTTTTCATTATAAACGGTGTAAACTGGGTTGCAAAGTTGGCAGTTTGATGAATGTGGGAACAATAGATGAAGATCAGGTGAGAATAGGATGAAATTGGAAATGAAAGGTTATGAAAAATAACAAAAAAAACCTTGATCTTTGCCAGAAATACAGATATCCTTGACCTGTACTATGTGTTTTTTTGTCTAATTTAGCCTCAATTTGTAATGTGAAGACAATACCCGCGTTTTGTTGAATCTTGTGTATAATTTCACAATTTTAATCGATAACTTGCATGCAAAAAGTTCAAATAAATTCGCGAAGTTAACATTTGTCGTCATAATGGATAAGACCTCATCAATATGGGTAAATAAGAGCCTATTTACAACAAAACAATCGAATGGCTGATGCAATGAAACCGGAAGGGGTATAGACATGAGCAGTATTCCCAAAATCGTCATCCTCGGCGCGGGCTATGGCGGGATTCTGACAGCCCAGCGGCTGCAGAAGGAATTGAACTATAACGAGGCCGATGTCACATTGGTGAACCGGCATGATTATCATTATATCACTACACATCTACATATGCCGGCTGCCGGCACAGATACCATTGAACATGCAAGGGTCCCGATTTCGAAGCTGATTGACGAGTTCAAGATTGATCTGGTCAAATCTTCGGTGAAGGAGATCCGCCTGCAGGATCGGAAGATTATTCTGGAGGATGGCACGTTATCTTATGATTATCTGATTATTGGATTGGGTGGAGAACCGGAGACCTTCGGTATTCCAGGCATGCTCGATCATGCCATGACAATTCGCAGCATTAACTCGGTCAGAATGATTCGCGAGCATATCGAATATCAGTTTGCCATGTACAAAAACGATAATAAACGTAACCGCATTCGTTTTGTTGTGGGTGGGGCTGGTTTCAGTGGTGTCGAATTCGTGGCTGAACTTGCGGATCGCATTCCTCAGCTATGCAAGGAATTCGACGTGAATCCCAAAAATGTGCACATCTATAATGTGGAAGCAGCGCCTTCAGCTCTGCCGGGCTTTGATCCGGAACTGGTTGAGCATGCAATGAACGTGCTGAAGAAAAAAGGTGTTACTTTCAAAATCGGTGTTCCGATCAAGCAATGTCTGCCAGACGGAGTCATTGTGGGCGAAGGAGAAAAAATCGATGCAGCAACGGTCGTATGGACCGGCGGTATTCGGGGAAATGCCCTGCTTGAGCAGGCAGGCCTTGAAGTGATGCGTGGACGGGTGAAGGTTGATGAATTCCTTCGTGCCCCAGGGCATGAGCATGTCTATGTCATCGGTGACAATTCACTGGTGTTCAACAACGAAGGGCGCCCATATCCACCTACAGCTCAGATCGCGATGCAGCAAGGTGTTAACTGCGCCAAAAACGTTGTCGCTGCCATCCGTAAAAAGCAGCCACAGCCTTTTGTGTTTACAAGTAAAGGTACAGTTGCGTCACTGGGGAAAGGCGAAGCTATCGCTGTCGTAGGCGGCAAGAAATACAAGGGATGGAAGGCGGCTCAGCTGAAAAAGCTGGTGGATCTCCGGTACTTGTTTATCATCGGTGGCATTCCCTTGGTACTGAAGAAAGGGCGGTTTTTTGGATGAGACATTGCAGTGTTCAGGTCAGAGGACTACTCACACGCGAAGAACTGGATCGGTACAACGCCCTGATGCAGGTTGGCGGTTATCTGGAGGAACAGGATCAGTATGATCTGGCTTATATCGTTCAGAAGGAAGTTGATATTCTCATTTTGCCTGCTATTGAGCGGCTTAAGGAGAAGGGACGTGACCGTGACCGGGCAACAGCTGAGTTTTTGGAGTCTCTGAAAGCGGTTGATGAAGAGGATCAGGATTAAGCAATCACGTTTATTCAAAAGAACCCGAGTCATCCATTTATGATTGAACATTTCATATTCATTCGAAAAAGTAAAAGCACCACTGACCCTATCCTTAATGGAGGTGTCGCGGTGCTTTTTGTGATTTATCCAATTTACAGCTTGAGCATATCTTCCAATGTTGCTTCGTTCAGCAGACTTCCCACATAGAACGAGCCGAATTCGCCATAACGGGCACTGACTTCGTCAAAGCGCATCTCGTAAACGAGCTTCTTGAACTGAAGTGCATCATCCGCAAACAACGTAACGCCCCATTCCCAGTCATCGAAACCAACGGAACCGGTAATGATTTGTTTCACTTTGCCAGCGTAACTGCGGCCAATCATGCCGTGGCTGCGCATCATCGTACGGCGTTCGTCCATCGACAGCATGTACCAGTTATCGTTCAGCTCACGTTTTTTGTTCATTGGGTAGAAGCAGATATATTGCCGCTGTGGCAGGACCGGTTTGAGACGAGCGATGATTTCCGGGTTCTGCATAGGGTCTTCGCCCTCTTTGCCAAGATAATTGCTCAGTTCCACTACACTGACATAAGAATATGATTTGGTGGTGTATTGGGCAAACATCGTTTTGTTGAACGCGTTCTCAACAGCCTTCAGATCTTCCAGCGTTTCACGCAAGTGCATCATGACAAGGTCAGCCTTCTGTCCCACAACGGTATATACGACAGTGCTTCCTTTGGATGAATCCTCTACTGCTTTCCATTCCTTCCAGAACGCCTGAAGCTCGTCCAGGGCTACGGCGCGTTCCTCATCATCGGCTGCTTTCCAGGCGGCCCAGTTAATCGAGCGGAAGTCATGCAGGGCGTACCAGCCCTCCAATGTTGATGCGGCTTCGTTCATTGAATTGATTCCTCCTGCAGGTTATATTTCCAAATCCCGGTAAGGGACGGTTGAGTACTTTATCGTCTTCATTGTATCCCAACAGGAAGCAGAAGGGCAAATGAAGAGAAGGTGAATATAGGGAAATTTGTCCAGAAAGTTCGTTGCTTCGCCACATTTTTTGCGGTACACTATCTACTATCCGTAGTAAGAGAAACCGATTCAGTGAAAGAAGAGGTGAACGTCACCCGATGCAGTTTATACCTGTGCTGGTATTGATGGTGTTATTTTTCGTTATGATGTTTGGTATCGGTTTCATTCTGAATATGCTGATGAAGACAACCTGGTTTCCTTCCTATCTGTTCATTATTGTCATTCTGCCTGTCGTCGTGTATTCCTTATGGGATCATACGGCATCGCTGATGTCGCATCTGGGTTCTTTCCATATTGTAGACTATATGACGGGCGTAGCTGGACTTGCTGGAGCGGTCATCAGTGGCTGGGCCATTCGCAAACTTCGCCTGGGTGGGTACAAAATGTTTTAATCAGCTACCCAAATGGCAGCAAACGCTGTACTGCATTTTCCATAAAGGTCTTGCCTTTGTCGTAAACGCTTACGAGTGCAAAGGGAAGGCTTTTTGGCATGCATCCCAAAAATGTGCATGATCATTCGGACATGTCTCATATATATGTGTATAACATTTTCTCCATATGTTCACTTGTGTTCTATGGCTGTAGCTTTTATAGTAATCTAGCAACTCTACGAAAACGTGAATGCTGTCGACCTAGGACGAAACGGAGCGAGAACAGGTCCGTTTTTTACCTGTTTTTGAGCATTTGAGGATCGGACATTTATGATAGAATAGATAAACATACTTTTGGGGAGAAGGAGATCAAGCTATGCGCATGAAGAATTTGCACCATTATACTGAACATCATCGCTATTGCGTATACAGGGAGTTTGGACTTAGTGCCCTGGATGACCGCATGCTCACCGGAGCGTATCAGCCAATGGTAGGTGCCTTTGCGATAGGCTTGTATCGATTGCTGTTTCAGCATCTTCCCGGTGAACAGGTCGGTTACTCGCCGCTTGAACAGCAACGGAGGCTGTTCATGACGCTGGGACTTGAGCCCAGCGAGAAAGGGCGCAAGTATTTGGTGGAGCAGGCATCCAAGCTTGAAGCCGTTGGTTTGCTTCAGACTTCACGGCTGTATATTCCGGAAAATGACGACTACATTTATGAATATGAGCTGCAGCCTCCGCTCTCTCCGGCAGAATTTTTCCGTACACAGCATTTGACACTGCTGCTTCGTGACAAAATTGGCAAGTTCGCCGTACTCTCACTGCGTTCCGGTTTTTCGGCGATAGAGAGCGGTGATGCGCCTTACCCGGCAGCGAATAAAGAGAATATTTCCGTTCCTTTTTACGATATATTTGAATTGAATACGCATGTCATCGATTATGAACTGGAGCAGGCGTTGTCGGAAGTGTCGACTTCGGCTCAGCGCAGCGGGATCAATGGAGCAGTTGAAGAGAACAGTCTGAATTATGCCGACATTATATTGCGTTTTCCGCGTGAGTCGGTCAATCGCCGTCATGTGGAGCAATTGCGGTTCGATCACGAACAGCTCGGCATTGTGAATTATGTCGTGAACAAATTCAATCTCAGCGTACAGGATGTATGTCGTTTGCTGGATGAAGATGATATCTTTAACTCACAAGGCCAGCTTGTGCTGGATGACCTTCAACACAAGGCAAGCCTGCAGTTCAGACAGACCAAGAAGCGACATGAGCAGCAGACGGTACAGGCAGCGAAGGTTGTTGCTCTCAGACAGCATATGGAGGAGCCTGAACGGAAAGAGGATTCCGGTGAACCGCCTGTTGAACATGTGGTACAGATGGAATATTACGTCGAAGTGCCTCCGCAATTTTCGACCAAGTGTGATATTCATCAATATAATATGATGCTGCGTAATGAGCCCTACACACGATTGCTTCAGACGTTCTTCCCTGGTGCCGTGCCGGACAACCTGGTGGACATTTTTGAGAAGATCGACCTCAGCTACAAGCTGCCAGGTGAAGTAATCAATGTACTGATTCATTACTTGATGGCATTGCTTGTATCCGGCGGCGAGCAAAGAATTAACCGTAACTTCGTTGAGGCTATTGCCTCCAACATGCTGCTCAAGCAGGTGAATTCCTATGAGAAGGCGGTACAATACATTCGAGACCAAGCCAAGGTCAAAGGCAAACAGGCTGCTGGTGCAGCTGGAACCCGTTCCCGTACATACGGCAAAGGAACCAAAGCCAAACCCGAAATTCCGATTGTACAAGACATAGGTGCCGACGGCGATGCCGTATCCGAAGAAGAGTTCGAAGAGATGATGAGGTTTGCCCAGCAGATGCAAGCAAGCAAACAAAAGGGAACTTCATAACAATTCATAATATACACCTAAAAGGCGAGTCACCTAAATCAAAGGAGACTTGCCTTTTATTCTTTCAAAGAAAAGAGGGACTCCCGATGGCAAAATGGGATAACATGCTGTCCATGCTTTGGATGCTGAGATCCGGAAGAAAGCTCACCGCCGCTCAGATCGCGGACAGTTTGGAGATTAGCGTCCGCACTGTGTATCGATATATCGACGCATTATGCGCAAGTGGCGTGCCGGTCGTTGCGGAATCGGGCCATGATGGTGGTATTCATATTCTGGAAAATTTCAAGGAAACGCCATTGTTCTTTAACGCTGTAGAGTTGAAGGCGCTTGTGGATGCGTTTAAATTTGCCCAAGGTGCTGGCTATCCTTATGTGCAAGAGCTGGAGTACGCGCTGAAGAAGGTGGAGAATGGACTGCACGAGGAGCAGCGCCACGATCTGTCACGCAAGCAGAGCAGCTTGGACGTGGTCTCTTCAGCGCGTCCGCCTTCAGTCGTTCCGTTGTTGCGGGAGTTGGAACAAGCGACGAATGACGGGCGAACGGTCCGTATCTTCTATCGGAAAGCGAATGCGGAGCAGGCTTACGAACGTGAAGTCGATCCATATGGGCTAGCGTATGACCGAAACGAATGGTACGCTGTCGCGTTCTGCCATCGGTCGCAGGCAATGCGGACGTTTCGCGTCGAACGAATCGAACGACTGGAGACAACCGAAGTTAGGTTTGACAAGCCGGAGACTTTCTCTGCGTCCGCGTTTTTCTGTGAGCAGTCCAACCAGAGACGGGAGGCAGATGGACCGTTGACGGTAATCCGTATTGAGGGACAGCCTGACACGCTTAATGCGGTTTGCGGCCACTGGCATCTGCGCCACTATTTGACGGAACGAACCGATCGGGAGGCACGGTTTCTGATCGATGCTCCGACGATGAACAAGTACCTTCCGACATATCTCATGACCTTCGGCACGGGCATTCGCATCCGCGAACCACTGGAGTTGAAGCAGCGGATTCAGGAAATGGCATACGGTATCGCCAAACATTATGAAAACGATGCGGATTGAATTTCTGGATGGAAGTTCGCTGACAACAGCTGTCAGCGAACTTATTATACGATTGAGTCAATTCTAAGGAAGCCAAGCGCCAAACCATGCGAAGAAGGGAAAGGTGAATTTATCGATGCTTCAACAACCATACCGACTGTATGACTATCATGTTTGGGCAAACGATCGATTGTTTGCACACCTGGAGCAACTCCCGAAGGAAGTATTCCATGCGGAAGTGACGAGCGTGTTCCCATCCTTAGCACAAACATGTGCACATATGTACTTGTTTGAACAGCTCTATATGCTCGTGCTCGCGGAAGTTCCGAACGAGGAGATTTTCCCGAAAATCTCAGGCTGGACAGAGGAAGCACAGGGCAAAACCGTGAATGAGATGCGGGAGCTGTTTGGCAGCGTTGCCGAACGTTTCCGCGATTTACTACGGCATACGCCTGACCCGGACAAAAAAATGACAATCGAGCATCCGAAATACGGTAAAATGGAAACACGTTTTTCCGACATTCTACAGCATGTTGTCAACCACGGGACGTATCACCGGGGCAATGTGACCGCGATGTTGAGACAGCAAGGTTATAGCGGTGTGCCAACCGATTATATATTTTATTTGTTGGAACAGCAGAAAGTTCAAGGGTAGTGCCAAACATAAATTAGGCCCTTCCGACTTCCTGTAGGGAAGCGAAAGGGCTGGATTTTTCTATTGTTTTCTCGGCGCCTAGAAGTCGGTTTAACCTTGTGACCTTTTATCGCAGAATTGTCGTTGCTTTATTGCCGGCATAATCTTCGATAACGAGCTTCAGGGAGCTGGTGCTGGACGCAGGCGTGAATGTCAGTTCGCTCAGCTTCGTTCTGCCCCGAATGATATAAGGGAATTTCTGTGAAACGTAAGTTACTCCGAATTCGCGTGCCACCTCATTTTCATAGACATAGATTTTGTACCAATCCTCCAAATCAGGCAATGCGAGGGTGTACTTTCCATCCTTTACCGTCACCTTTTCCTTGGCATATGGTGTAATCTGAGTATCTGCCAGTTGTCCGGTCGTTGTGACTGGATTCTGTTTGCCAATGGCAATATCCAGGACGTAATGTTCACCATTGGTCGGAAGGCCTGTCAGAATGGCAGACTGTTTTCCTTTTTTGACCTGAAGTGTCTTGGTGAAAGGTTCCTTCGTGTACTCCGTTTGGAGTGTAAGCTGAATCGGATCTTTACCTTGGTTCTTCTTCGGGTTTTTCCAACGGACAATAGCATCGCCATTGTTCTTGAATTTCACATCAATGTCCTGAACAGCTGCATTCAGATCATAGGACAGGACGGTTGCTTCACTCTCGGTACCATCTGCGCCTACAGCACGAATGGACAGTTCGCCAGCGGGATGTTTGAGCGTTTTAATATAAAATGTGGAGTCATACACGCCGCCGACATAAGCGCCGTTCTCATACAGATTATATTGCTTAACCTTCGAATAGTCCTCGATATCCCATTCGACAACCAACTCATCGGTGTTGGTCAGTGCTTTGGTAATATGGAATCCCGTTGGAGCATTCGGTTTGGCGGCAGAACCGTCGGATATACGAATCTCACCAATGTTCATCTGATATTTTTCAATCGTAGTGCCGTTAGGGTCGAAGGATAGACCAAAAGCTGCAACAGTCTTCCCTTGGTATGCACTCAGATCGAGTGAAGTGGTCTTCCAGCCTGACGTGTGCTGACCTGAATTGGGCACTTTGACTTTGACCACTTTGGTCGGTTCATCCTCGAAGATCAGTCCGATATACATGGAGGAAGCGTCGTTGACAGACGGTTTGTTATAGGTGAGTTCCAGTTTGGATTGGGCGTTGATCGACAGATCCGTCTTGTACAGACGAAGGAAATTGTCCGCATTTAGACTTCCGTTCACGACAAGAGAACTGCCGCCAGTGAACGCACCAACGGAATCATACGTATAACGAGAACCTTTTTCATAGGTTGGACCATAGTCAAAGTCAACAGTGAGTTTGTCACCTTGACTATCCATCCACCACTGCCAGGTGACCGGGATATCCTGAATATTAATATTGGACCATTCGGTTGCATTGGAGACGGTTCCGCCCTCATAATATTTCAGACCGTGGCCTGTATTGAAGTTGGTCACAAAATTGGAGCCATGAATAACGGAGCGTTCGGTGAGGTAAGCGGCGATGCCGTCCCACTTTGCACCAGAAGCATATACATCGGACAGATCGACGGATGCCGTACGGCGTGCGTTGGTTGGGTCCTGATTCGGACCTGACCACCAAGCGCGGTCACGCACAAAGGTCATCCATTGGTACTCATCTTCGGCTCTATGATTCGTGCTGCCATCGCCCATTTCTTCATCCAGGGCATTGTGGGTAAAGTCAGCACCAAGCGTTGCAATACTGTTCATAGGCTGACCGTTCTCGTCCAGATTGTTACGCAGATCGTAGAGCTGCTTCCAACGACCAAACTGGTCATTTCCACCTTCGACACCGGCAAATACCGTTTCCAGTGGATCAAGACCCAAATCTAGGGCATGATCACGCGAATCTCGCAGCATGTCATGGTTCCACACGTAATTCAGGAAGATCGAATCGGAGACTCTGCCTAATGCAGAATCTTGCACAAAAGGACTGTTGAGTCCGTTAAACTGGTTTTGGTATTGAATTTTGCCCGTTGTATTGATGGTGGAGTCATACCACTGAACATATAGTCCTTCGTCTCTTAAATACTTCATGAATTTCTTGTAGGAAGCGATGTCTTCAGGCGCAACGCCTTTGGCAACCTCTTCCTGATTGAAGAAGTATCCGTCGTAATTATAATACTTTGCCATCTCGACCAGCTTTGCAGCGACAGGGAAATTCCCTTCTTCATCCTGCACAAGCATCTGCTTGTAGGTTTGTGGTCCACGATCATTGTCTGAGAAGAAGATGTTGGCGATGGAACGGACACCGTTTTTGTGTGCAGCATTGGTGTACGCTGGATTCGGAATGTTCAAAATGCCAAACTCAAAGTACTTTTCCGTCCATTCCTTATTGGGGTCATACAATTCCTCAGGCACGCCAGCAGAAGCCATACCATGCCAATAGCTGTAATAGTCTGTGTACTGCCAATAATTAAAGAGGTATTCGCTGAATTCATTGGTGTAAGGAGTGCTGCCAAAGAATGAATTGCCATAATCGCCACTCATCGTAAAGAGCTGGGTGTCCGGGCTGAGTTCGGGATAAGCCTGCGTGGCCGCAAAGGCATCGTTACGTGGCTGCAAAGGTACATGAGCACGAAGCAGATCACCATGGATATCACTTTCGGGTGTCCAATTCAGAATCTGGGCAGCGGTGTAGCCATGCTGGTAAGGCTGGTTTACTCCCTTGGCGCTATCACCTGTATAAGGGAGCGTGTCTCCGGCATAAACGGATGTGGCAATGACTTGTCCAAGTAGAGCCGAAGTGAGAACCATTGCGGTTACTTTGGGGATAAGGCCTTTGGGTTTGTGTTTGCGTGTCATGCTGTTCCTCCTTCAAGTCGAATAAGAAAGTAAGGTATTCTTTTACACAAAAATAAACTTATGGTTAACGATAGGGCATGAAAGCATTTTCAAATAGGGCGAAATTAAAGAAACACAGGTATAAACTAAAGAAAAGTTCCAGGTGACAAGTTAATGTCAGAAGGCAGATGATATACTTTAGACAGGAAAACAGCATCGGGGGGAACATGTGACTTGAGAATTGTTAGCGTTTACAAAAATTTCTTTAAAAATAATATGTTTATGAAGATGCTGTTCATCTTCTCCATGATTTCGATTGTAACGATTATTACCTTGTCCTATATCATTTTCCTGTCAGTGTCCGATGCCACGATTCGCCGAGAGCTGGCGATCCAGAAAGCGGCTATGGAGAGTGTTGACCGATATATTCATCAGCAGTATGAATCGGTGCAAAACATGGTGAGAGATATGCATCAGAATGAGGCCTTATCAGCCAATATCACCTACCTGATGAATCACACGTACGCCGAGTATGTACAGCATCTGACGAATGGCTATTATGCGAATCAGGATGATTATTCAGCTGATGTACTGAAACATTTTCAGAATATCATGGATCGCAATTCGGATATCAATCAAGTGATGTTATATAGTGCTGAGCGACAGGATCTGTCCAGCTTCAATCAACATAAGCAGTTCAGAAAGCTGAACACCAATGTGGCTCATTCCTATATTCCTGACGTGATGGCGATGGAGACACCGAATATCAGCGCACCAAACTATTGGATTCGTAAAGAAATTGATCAATGGGACCCTGCGCTGTATGCGATTCGTGTGCCTATTAACGATACACAGACCCTTCGAAATTTGGGTCAATTCCTTGTATTCTTTGACTCAGCAGGTATTGGCAACGCTTTGGATAGTTATGAAAGTAATCTCAAGGGAGAAATTGTGGTGCTGTCAGCCAAGGGTACGGTATTGTTCGATTCCAACAGTAACTATTACGGCAAGAAGTACCCGTATATCAATGTGGCCGATTCCCTGTTTGATCAGACGGATATGGATTCGATGAAAAAGGAGCGAAATATGTATGTGAACAAGTTTGTCTCGGCGGATCAGGGATATGTGGTCGTTGGCACGGTTCCTGTCGATGAGATGGCTGAGGCTTATGCGGGTACACGCAATACAATCGTTTCGATTAGCATCATATGTATCCTGTTTGCGGTGCTGGTTCCGGCGTTTTTCATCATTAATTTTGCCAAACGCACTCGCAGAATCATTCGTTTTACCCAAAGGGTGAAATACGGCAACCTGACAGCACGCATCGATGATGCCCGTGATGATGAGCTCGGACAGATCTCGCACAGTTTCAACGATATGCTGGATGAACTTAATCAATATATCGAACGCGTCTACAAAGCCGAGATCAAACAAAAGGAGACAGAGCTGGTCGCTCTCCAGGCACGGATTAATCCTCACTTTCTCTATAACACGCTGGAGGTCATCCGAATGAGGGCGATTTCGCAGGGGGCGAAGGATGTTGGCGAGATGATCTACAGTTTGTCCGTGTTATTCAAGAGCCTTGTTCAACAGAAGAAAAATTATACGCTCAAGGACGAGATGGAAGCTTGCCGTTTATATCTGGAATTGTTCCGAATCCGGTATAAGGATATTTTCATGTACACGATTCAGTTGGACCCTGCGCATAACCAGCATCCGGTGGTCAAGCTATCCCTGCAGCCGATTATTGAGAACTATGTGGTGCACGGCATTCAGACAGAACGTTCGGATAATCAATTAACAATCGTTGTTGAAGAACTGGGCGACGCTTTGCAGGTAGAGGTCAGAGATAACGGCAAAGGCATTGAGCCTGAGCGGCTGACTGAAATTGTAGAAGAACTGGAACGTCCGGAAGAGTCGGGTAAAATGTTCGGACTGCGCAGCGTTCACACTCGTTTGCGTTTTCTGTATGGACCGGAATTCGGCATCACGATAGAAAGTACACTCGGAGAAGGAACCCTGATCAGGGTACGTTATCCTCATACAGAAGGGACAGGTATTTAATATGTACAAGGTATTTATTGTGGATGATGAACCGTTCATCATTGAAGGATTGTACGATATTTTGGATTGGTCGTCGTTTGATATGGAAATTGTAAGCCATGCCGGCAATGGACAGGCCGCATTAAACGCCTTGTCTGCGCAGCCTGTGGACATTCTGATCACGGATATATCCATGCCATTCATGAATGGTCTGGATCTGATTCGGGAAGCAAGGCAATTGCAGCCTGACATCAAGGTGATTATTTTAAGTGGTTTCAATGAGTTTGAATATTTGAAAGAGGGCATGCAGCTGGGCATCGAAAATTACCTGCTCAAACCGATCAATGTGGAAGAGCTGGAATCCACGCTTCGCAATACAGCCTCCAAGCTGGACCATGCGTTGTCACCTCAAACGGATGATGCTTATGGTGTTCAGATTCTGAAAGACAACATCCTTCACCGATGGCTGACGGGGCAGATTGCGGCCGCGGAATTCGAGGAACGGGCACAGTTCTTGAACCTTTCGCTGGATGCGCCCGATGTTGCAGTAGCCATACTGCGCACTAAAGGGGAAGTATCCGGTATGTTCGAGCGAGTGGAGGGTATGCTCAAGGAAAAGTCCTATGTGAACGTATTTCATGACATTGATGGAGATATCGTCATCGTTGCCAATGTGCATGCAGGCGAGGACGAGAAAAAGAAATTTATGGAGTGCCTTCAGGCATTATCGGCTGCGCTATGTGAGACACATCCTGCTGTTCTGATTGGGGCAGGAAGTCTGATGCGTGGACTTCACCATGCGCCTGCAAGCTATCAGGAGGCAAAAAAGGCGCTCCAGTATGTGATGATCTATCCTGACCTTAAAGTGATCGATCATGCCCTATTGGAGAAGGGGGGAAGCTCCGCCTCTTCCTTCTCGATCGATTGGAAGGAGTACGCGAAGCTTATTCTATCCCGTAATGCAGAGCTGCTTGCGGAGCGAATTCGGGTCGATTTTGAACAGCTCCGCGACGGGATTACTCCGGCTGAGTTGCAGAACATCGCACTGGAAGTGGTCATTCGCTTCAAGATGGAATTGGAGGGCATCAAACATTCGGATGAATCGGCTATTTACCAACGTGGACTTCGCCTTGTACTGGACAGTGGAACGTTTGATGAACTTGTTCAGGCGTTGCAGCAGGTGGGGACAGAGACGATACAGTCTCTGCTTCAGGATTTAAAGAATCCAATCGTCAACCAGGTGCTTCAACATATTGACAAACATTACGCAGAAGAGCTTTCCCTGAAGCTGCTGGGTGCTCACTATCATCTTCATCCGGTATATTTGGGACAACTGTTCCACAAGGAGACGGGGGAGACTTTTGCCGAATATATCAATAAATACCGGATCGAACGTGCCAAGGAACAGCTGCGCAATTCGAATCTGAAAGTGCATGAGATCGCAAGGAATGTGGGGTACTGGGAAACCGGATATTTCTATAAACAGTTCCGCAAGTATGTGGGAATTTCACCAACCGATTTTAAGGTTTTTGGATAATTTACAGTGGATCACCGATTGGACCAGTGGACTGAACTAAATGAGACATTCTGGGGACAGGAGGGCATGCAATGGAGTTGGTGCCAAATGTTACTCAGCATGTCTTTTTGATGTAAGCGATTTATTCAAATCGGTACAAATTCATGAATCGGTACTGATTTCTCTTTAATTTGTACCTCGAAATATTAAGTTTATCTTCTTTTTGAAAATGCTTTCATTCGATAAGGTTAAAGCAGTTAGTTTGTACAGCTAAAGGGAACACGAAAAGGGAGGATCAAGGAAATGAGTAAACAAAGAAAAAGTTTTTCTCTCGTTCTTGCATTGTTGATGGCGGTTACACTCGTTCTTAGCGCCTGTGGAGGAAGCAAGGATGCTTCAGAATCAGGGGAAGCAGGAGAGGCTCCTGTCGAGCTGATCTGGTACACCATTGGTACCCCTCAGAAAGATGTTAATAAAGTGATGGAAGAAGTCAGCAAGTACACGAAAGAAAAAATCAATGCCACAGTTACAATGAAAATGGTTGACTGGGGTGACTATCCGCAAAAGATGCAAGTTAACGTAGCATCCGGTGAGCCAATGGACATCCTGTTCACCTCTTCAGGCGGATTCGATTATGTTCAAAATGCTAGAAAGGGCGCATTCCTTGAGCTTGATGATTTGCTCCCTAAATATGGTCAGGACCTTATTAAAACGATTGATCCTGCATTCCTGAGCGGTTCGAAAGTAGACGGACACAATTACGGTATTCCGGCCAACAAAGAGCTGCCTCAACAAGAGGTATGGCGTTTCAACAAAACGCTGCTTGATAAATACAAAATGGACATCTCCAATATCCGTACGTTGGACAGTCTGGAGCCTTTGCTCAAAACGATCAAGGAAAATGAGCCAAGCGTGACTCCATTTGGAATGGATAAAAACTTCGTTCCTTATGTGCCTTACGACTACGTCATTCAGAACTTGCCAATGGCAATCAAACTGGATACGACGGATTACAAGATCGTGAACATTCTGGATACTCCGGAAATGAAAGCAGCACTCAAAACGATGAGCAAATACTACAAAGCTGGTTATGTATCACCAGAGGCAGCAACAACAGGCTCCACCAATGACCTGACCACATCAGGCAACTGGTTCCTGGATCGTGCACAGACACAACCGCTCGCGGACAACCAATGGTCAGCAAGCTACGGATATCCGGTAGTTTCCACACCAGCTAGTGACGCGATCATCACCAACACGTCTGTACAAGGTTCGATCATGGCTATCTCGGCCAACTCTGAATATCCGGAGAAAGCAATGGAGTTCCTGAACCTGTTGAATACAGATCCAGTGCTGCGCAATATGGTTGATTCCGGTATTGAGGGCGTTCACTACAAAAAAGTGGATGACACGCACATGGAAAATCTGGCTGAATCCAAGAACTATGATATGCCTTCTTACTCCCTCGGTAACAACATGTTGTTGTATCTGAACAACAATGACCCGGATAACAAATGGGATGAGTTCAAGAAATTTAATGCAGAGGGTGTAAATTCCCCAATTCTGAGCTTTAACTTTGACTCCAGCAAAGTGTCGTCGGAACTGACAGCAGTGCAGAATGTCAAAGAGCAATACTGGGCCGCATTGATGACAGGTACGCTGGACCCAGAGAACAATTTGGAGCAAGTGATTGAGAAGTTCAATCAAGCCGGACTTGAAAAAGTGATGGCTGAAGCCCAAACCCAGCTTGATGCCTGGAGAGCGGCAAATAAGTAAGGGTAAATTCAGGGATCGGGCCGCTGCTTGTTGCGCCCGATCCTTTTTCATTCAAGCCTGAAGGAGGATCTCCATATGACCGCATTTTTGAAAAATCTGATTAGAAACCGAGTCATGCTGTTCATGGTGCTGCCAGGCGCCATCTGGTTCTTCTTCTTCTCCTACTTGCCATTGGTGGGTACAGTAGCCGCATTCAAACAATATCGTTTCAGCCGCGAAGGCTTCTGGGCCAGTCTGATGAAGAGCGAATGGGTGGGTTGGGATAACTTTAAATTCCTGTTCAGCACCAACGATGCTTGGCTCATTACTCGAAACACGCTTTTTTATAACCTTGCGATTATATTTCTGGGGCTGGTATTCGCTGTAGGTTTGGCGATTCTGCTCTCGGAGCTGGTCAATAAACGATTGGCCAAATTGTATCAAACAGGTATGTTCCTGCCGTATTTCCTCTCCTGGGTTATTGTCGGTTACTTCGCGTTCAGCTTCCTGAGCATGGACCGGGGGATGTTGAACCAGATTATTGGGTGGTTCGGTGTGGAACCGATTCAGTGGTATTCGGAAGCGAAGTATTGGCCGTATATCCTGGTGTTCGTAGCTCTGTGGAAAACGATCGGGTACAACAGCATTGTCTATCTCGCTTCCATTCTGGGGATTGATCGGTCGCTGTATGAGGCAGCCATGATCGATGGAGCCAATAAGTGGCAGCAGATTCGCAACATTACGATTCCTTTGCTCTCACCGATCATTATTATTATGACGTTACTGGCTGTGGGTCGCATCTTCTATGCCGACTTCGGTCTCTTCTATCAGGTTCCAAGGGATTCGGGTACGTTGTATGCCGTTACCAATGTTATTGATACGTATGTGTATCGTGGCTTGAAAACAAGTGGTGAGATTGGCATGAGTACCGCTGCCGGATTGTATCAATCCGTTGTAGGCTTTGTGCTCGTTATCATTTCCAACTACGTAGTACGCAAAATCGATAAAGATAGCAGCCTATTCTAGGATAAGAGAAAGGAGTGAACCACTGTGGCTCAAATCGTAAAAAAACGCGACTTCCATCATGTATCCAATGGCTGGAATGTCATTATGAATATTTTGGCCGGACTATTCGCTTTAATCTGTGTATTTCCTTTCGTGTTTGTAGTGATCATCTCGTTCACGGACGAGAAAGCACTGGCCCGTGACGGGTATCGACTGATTCCGAAGGAATGGAGTCTCGCAGCCTATCAGTTTGTGTGGCAGAGTGGAGACACGCTGCTGCGTGCTTATGGGGTAACCATTCTCGTGACGGTGCTGGGTACCATCATCAGTCTGATTCTAATGTCGCTGTATGCTTATGCAATTTCCCGCAAGAGTTTCCGTTATCGGAGATTTTTCTCCATATTTGCCATTCTGACCATGTTGTTCAACGGCGGGATGATTCCGACCTATATGGTCGTATCCCAACTTCTTCATTTAAAAGATAGCATATGGGCACTGGTTCTGCCGCTTGCAATGAATGCCTTCTATATCATGATCCTGCGTACGTTCTATTCAACCAGTGTGCCGGATGCAGTCATTGAATCCGCGAAAATTGATGGAGCCGGAGAATTCTATACGTTTATGAAAATTGTCATTCCATTATCGCTGCCAGGGCTTGCGACAATCGGATTGTTCAGTACGCTCGGTTATTGGAACGATTGGTTCAATGCACTGTTATATATCGATAATCCCAACCTCGTACCGCTGCAATCGATGCTGATGCGGATCGAGTCCAGCATCCAGTTCATCCAGCAGAACTCGGCGAACAGCTCGATGAGTCTGGCGGCGATGCAATCCATCCCGCAGGATACTTCACGGATGGCCATGGTGGTTCTCGCCACGTTGCCGATTATTTTCGCATATCCGTTCTTCCAGCGTTACTTTGTACAAGGTCTGACGGTCGGAGCTGTCAAAGAGTAACCGAATCACTTCTATAGGGTGGAGGCGTTGAAGGATGATGATATATAAGGACAAAAGCAAATCCGTAGAAGAGCGAGTAGAACATCTGCTGAGCTTAATGACGACGGAAGAAAAGGCGGGTCAGCTCATCCAGCCTTTTGGTTGGCAGACATATACGAATGATCAGGGGAACATTACGCTGAATGAATCCTTTAAGCAGCAGGTGGAAAACGGGGGCGTAGGCTCCCTGTACGGTGCACTTCGTGCAGATCCATGGACGGGTGTTACGCTTGAAAATGGACTGTCTGCCAGAGAAGGGGCAGAAGCAGTAAACCTTATTCAGCGTCATGCTGTAGAGCAGTCCAGACTGGGGATTCCCATTCTGATCGGAGAGGAATGCTCGCACGGACATATGGCGATTGATGGTACGGTCTATCCGGTTCCCCTGCTCTTGGGAAGTACCTGGAATGTGGATCTGTACCGTGACATGTGCCGGGCGGTCGCTCGCGAGACGCGTGCTCAAGGTGGTGCGGTAACGTATTCTCCGGTGCTGGATGTTGTACGTGATCCACGCTGGGGGCGTACCGAGGAATGCTTTGGCGAAGACCCGTATCTTATTGGTGAGCTAGCTGTTGCTTCCGTGCAAGGACTTCAGGGCGAGCGTTTGGACCAAGAGGAAGCGGTAGCGGCTACACTGAAACACTTTGTCGGTTATGGCAGCTCGGAAGGTGGACGCAATGCGGGACCGGTGCATATGGGCTGGCGTGAGCTGCTGGAAGTAGATCTGTATCCGTTCCGCAAAGCTGTTGAAGCAGGCGCTCAATCCATTATGCCGGCTTATAACGAAATCGACGGTATCCCGTGTACGGTTAATACGGAGCTGCTGGATGACGTTCTGCGAAAAGATTGGGGCTTTGACGGTCTGGTGATTACGGACTGCGGTGCCATCAACATGCTCGCAAGTGGGCATGATGTGGCGTCAGATGGATTGGAAGCATCCGTACAGGCCATTCAGGCAGGTATTGATATGGAAATGTCCGGTGAGATGTTTGGACAATATCTGGTGCAAGCGATCTCGGAAGGCAAACTTGAAATGCATGTACTGGATCAGGCTGTCCGCCGTGTGCTGGCACTGAAATTCAAGCTGGGATTATTCGAGCAGCCTTATGTGGATGCCGATCGAGCGGCAGAAGTCATTGGCAGTGAAGAACATATTCAACTGGCACGCCAATTGGCTGCAGAAGGTGTGGTCTTGCTCAAAAATGAAGCTGCAACGTTACCTCTGTCGACGGCAACAGCGGGCCGAATTGCTGTTATTGGTCCTAATGCAGACCAAGCCTACAACCAGTTGGGCGATTATACTTCCCCCCAACCGAAGTCCAAAGTGGCTACGGTGCTGGATGGCATCCGCAGTAAGCTTGCTATAAGTGAGAGTGGGCAAGAAGAGGAGGACTCAGATGGACATTCGAATGCTGGTGATCAGGTGCTCTTTGCACCGGGATGTCGCATCAAGGGTGATTCAAGAGAAGGGTTCGAGCACGCAATAGAAACTGCACGTCAGGCCGATACGGTCATCATGGTCGTTGGCGGCTCGAGTGCCCGTGATTTTGGTGAAGGAACGATCGATCTGAAGACAGGTGCTTCAAATGTGTCCGATAACTCATGGAATGATATGGAGTGTGGAGAAGGCATTGACCGCATGACGCTTGGGCTTGCAGGAGTCCAGCTGGAGCTGATTCAAGAGATTCACAAGCTTGGCAAAACACTTGTCATTGTTTATATCAACGGTCGCCCGATCACCGAGCCTTGGGTGGATGAACATGCCGATGCCATTCTGGAAGCATGGTACCCAGGCCAAGAGGGTGGGCATGCCATTGCGGACATCTTGTTCGGTGAAGTGAATCCGTCCGGCAAACTGACGATATCTATTCCGAAGCATGTGGGTCAATTACCGATCTACTACAATGGCAAACGTTCACGCGGCAAGCGTTATTTGGAAGAGGATCTGGAGCCTCGTTATCCATTCGGATATGGACTTAGCTATACTACTTTTGATTACAGTGAGCCGAAGCTAAGTACAGAATCGATGACGGCCGACGAGACTGTCACCGTATCAGTGGAAGTCACCAATACGGGTTCTTGCAGAGGTGCAGAAGTCATTCAGATGTATGTATCTGACGTGGTCAGCCGTGTAGCACGCCCAGCCAAAGAACTGAAGGGGTTTGAAAAAGTGATTTTGGAACCTGGAGAGACGAAGACGGTAGCCTTCCATATTGGAGCGGAGCAGCTGCAATATATTGGTCGTGATCTCACGCCTGTCGTTGAACCAGGACAATTCCATATTCATATCGGAAGACATGTGAACGATACGCAGTTCGCCGAGCTGACGGTAGAGGAGGCGTAAGGAAATGGAACGCATCAGACGATTTATTCGCGAGTTGTCCGAACGTCAGTGGTTGGAGCAAATGGAGCTGCGCAGCTGGGACATCAGCCGCGCTTATTATAAAGTACCAGGACAATACGAGGATCAGAAGGCTTATCCAGAAGGGGAGGGATTGAATCGTTTCCCGAGTGATCAGGGAACGACTTATTTCTTCCGTACACGGCTGGATGTACCTGCCTCCTGGCAGAAAGAACCTTACGGACTTGTATTTGAATCCGGTGGGGAAGGCTTGCTTCGGGTGAATGGACATTCCTATCAGGGGCTGGATCGTAATCATACGTATGTCACACTCGACCCTTCCCGAATAGGGGCTCAGCCTGAACTTGAGATTGAGTTATTCGATCCGGTACCCGAACCTGTTGATCCATTGAATCAACAGGCGGTTATTCAGCCGCCGATTACATCGATCAGAAGTTTGCTGGTGCGACCGAATGAACCTGTTCGCAGTCTGATGTACACGGTCACCATTGTGCGTGATTCCGCGGTGCTGCTGCCGGAAAGTGATTTTCGCCGGGTGCGCCTGCTGGAAGCGATCTATCGGGCGATGGATCAATTTGTAGGCCTGGCAGAAGAGGCTGTCAAGCAGGGGAATGACATCCGCAGTATCGAAGATAGATTGATCCATGAAGTGCGGGAGATTGGTGGAAACGCCGAAGGCTTGGAGCATATGGTGGGGCAATCGCACATCGATATTGCCTGGTTGTGGCCTGTACGTGAGACGGTGCGCAAGACCAGTCGTACATTCTCCACGGTGGATGCACTCATGAATGAATATCCGGATTATGTTTATTCCCAGAGCCAGCCTTTGCTGTACGCTTTTCTGAAGGAGCATGATCCCGAGCTGTATGAACGGGTGAAGAAACGCATTGCGGAAGGACGCTGGGAACTAGTTGGCGGGATGTGGGTTGAGCCGGATCTGAACATTCCGAGCGGGGAATCCCTGATTCGTCAGATGTTATATGGTCAGCGCTTCTATATGGAGGAGTTCGGCAAAACATCACAGATTGAATGGCTGCCAGATACATTTGGTTATTGTGCTTCCCTGCCTCAGATCCTGAAGCATGGCAATGTGGAGTACTTCATGACGACCAAGCTCGGATGGAATGATACGAACGTATTTCCATATGATCTGTTCCACTGGGTAGGCATTGATGGCACGTCCATCCTGTCTTATCTCAATCATGGTGTTAACGAGCATACCTTGCCGAAGGATATTCATGATCATTGGCAGTCATACCGTGAGAAGGCGGCGCATCCTGAGCATATGCTTCTGTACGGGCATGGCGATGGTGGCGGCGGCGTGACGCGAGAGATGTTGGAGTACGTGGACCGTTCCGAGTTGATGGTGGGCCAACCGAAGAATGGTTATAGTACCGCCGGAGCCTTTTTTGACGGAATCGAGAAGGCGCAGCCTGATCTTCCGAAGTGGCATGGCGACTTGTATCTGGAACTTCACCGGGGTACCTATACGACCCATGGCCGCAATAAGCGCAACAATCGGAAGGCTGAGGTGCTTTATCGCGAAGCGGAGCTCTGGAACACACTTGCCCTACCGGATATGGAGCCGCAGCAGGATGCTGAAGTACGTTCGGCGCTGCATGATGGATGGAAGCTGATTTTGCTGAATCAATTCCATGATATTATCCCTGGTTCGGCCATAACGGAATCCTATGTAACGTCGGATGAGGAGTATATTCGGGTATTCGAATTGGGTAGAGAAGGACTGAATCAAGGTGTTGCTGCATTAACGAGGGGAATTAATACGCAGGGGCCAGAGGGTTCTGTTCCTTATGTTGTGTTCAACAGCCTTGGCTGGAATCGAAGTGAAGTCGTTCAACTTCATATGCACGATGGATTGGATCGCTACGTTATAGATGTTGAAGGTCAGCGTTTGCGCATGGATCGGGAAGATGGCCAAATTTCGGTTCTGGTGACGGAAATTCCAGCGTTTGGTCATAAGACGATTTGGCTCGTACCGGAAAATGCAAGGGAAACAAATGTACGGGAAATGGCGAGCATTGCTGGGCAAAAGAACTTTACAGATACATGGGAAACCGAGTATTACCAAGTTCAGTTTAACGAGCTTGGCGAGATATCCCGCTTGTGGGACAAGACAGCAGAACGCGAGATTCTGAAGCCAGGTGAACGCGGCAATCAATTTCACTTTTTCCATGACCGTCCGACGCTCTGGGATGCCTGGGATATCGACAGCCGTTATGAGGCTCAGGTTGCTGGAGAAGTGGAGCTCTTGGAGAAAAAACTGGTTTTGGCAGGTACTACGAAGGACGTACTTCGTTTTCAGTGGAAGCTTCATCAGTCTGTGATTACACAGGATATGGTGTTCTATCATGACAATCGACGGATCGATTTCAAAACCCATGTAAGCTGGAATGAAGATCATAAATTGCTCAAAGTGGGCTTCCCGATCGATATAGTGACTTCCAAAGCAACCTATGAAATTCCATTTGGTGCATTGGAGCGTCCAACTCATCGCAACACGAGTTGGGAGCAGGCTCAGTATGAAGTGTGCGGACACCGCTTCGCAGATGTCGCCGAGCACGGATATGGCGTCAGTCTACTTAATGATTGCAAATATGGATACGACGTACAAGGAAGCACGATTCGCCTTTCCTTGTTGCGTGCACCGAGATGGCCTGACCGGACTGCGGATATTGGAGAACATGATTTCACCTATTCCCTGTATCCACATGAAGGCGACTGGAGAAGTGCACATACGGTACGTCAGGCAGCCGAATTGAACCATGAAGTGCCTGTGCATCAAGTGGAGCAAATGCAACAGCCGCAGCAAGTGCAACCGATGAAACAGGTGCAGCAGAGTCAGAGCAAAGGGGCTGAAGTCGAACCAACAGTAACTGTGGCATACTCACGCCCAGCAAGTGGCTCATGGATTAATTTCGACAGCCAACATGTCATTCTGGACACGGTCAAACCGGCAGAGGATGGACACGGCACCGTACTTCGTTTCTATGAGTCATCAGGCAAACGCGAAAGCATCACATTACAATGGCCGCATGCCTTTGAGCAAGCATATCACTCCAACGCTCTGGAAGAACCGATCAAACCACTGGCCCATACCAAAGGCCAGATTACATTATCTTTTAAACCTTACGAAATACAAACCGTGCTACTGCGGTAAACCTTTTTGAAATATTTTGAGCTATATAGGAGTAAACGTATTTACACGATAACGAAGAGGGCAGAAAGAATTCGAAGAAGCGAAGCGTTCGCCTCAAAAGCTTTCTGAAAGAAAGCTACATCGGAAGCATACGCTATCCCCGGATTTTACCCTTTAGAAAAGGGAATCAAAAAATCTGGGGATAACAGCGATCGGAGGATATTTCTGACCGCGCAGTGGTCCCGTGTAAATTTTTTGTTTCATCCTCAATAGCTACACCATTCAATTTGTTTAAGGAGTGCACTCATTCATGGAACAATTCAGACTACCCAAAATACCGATGCCACCTGTTGCATTGCCACAAGCCGTACAGGCTGTAATGGAAGAAGCAGAGCAGAAGCTGGCGCATCGACCGAAGCTGCTTCAACTATTCAAGAACTGTTTCCCGAATACGATTGAAACAACAACGAAATTAATGGATGACGGCACAACCTTTGTCATCACTGGCGATATTCCAGCTTCCTGGCTGCGTGATTCCGTGGAGCAAGTGGTGCATTACATTCCATTTGCCAAGGAAGATCAAGACCTGCAACGCATTATTGGCGGTCTGATCAAGCGTCACATCCAGTACGTTCATATTGATCCATATGCTAACGCCTTTAACGAGACAGCCAATGACTGGCACTGGAACACCACCGACGTGACCGAGATGTCACCTTGGGTGTGGGAGCGCAAATTCGAAATTGATTCCTTGTGCTTTGTCGTGCGTCTCGCTTATTTATATTGGAAAGAAACCGAACTGACGGATATTTTCGATTCCAGCTTCAAAGCCGCCATGCGCAAAATCGTAGATCTGTTCAAGGTGGAGCAGCATCACATGGAGCAATCACCATACAGCTTTACCCGCAATAACGGTATTGCTACGGATTCAATCCGCAATAACGGACGAGGCATGCCCGTCAATTACACAGGCATGATCTGGTCTGGTTTCCGTTCCAGTGATGATGCGTGTGATTTCCATTACAACATTCCAGGCAATATGTTTGCCGTCGTTGCCCTGCGTCAGATGCAGGAGTTCGCGGAGTGGGTATTCCGGGATATGGAGTTCCTGCAGGAACTTAAGGATCTGGAAGCCGAAGTAGATCATGGTATCCAGCTGTACGGTATTTACCGTCATCCTGAATTTGGCCCGATCTATGCTTATGAGACGGATGGATTCGGCAACTACTGCCTGATGGACGATGCGGGTACACCGGGACTGATGTCTATTCCTTATCTTGGTTACGTCACAGCGGATGATCCGATCTATCAGAATACGAGACGTTTTGCGCTCAGCAAAGAGAATCCGTTCTATTATGAAGGCAAAGTTGCCAAAGGAATCGGCAGCCCGCATACACCGCCGGATTACATCTGGCATATGGGTCTGTCCATGCAAGGATTGACGGCCCAGTCTGCTGAAGAGAAGCTCGAAATCATTCGGATGCTGGAAGCAACGGATGCGGATACAGGATATATGCATGAAGGTTTCCATGCCGATGATCCGACGATTTTTACGAGAAAATGGTTTGCTTGGTCCAACAGCCTGTTCTCCCAGTTGGTCTATAAATCCATGAAGGATGGTTTGCTATGAGCAGCGCACAGGTGAAGAGAACCAAGTTGATTATTTTCTCTGATCCAACGTTTCCAGTGGAGGGTACTTTGCCAACGCAAGGTGCTCTTGATTCATGGAAAGCATCGGAAGAGATCATCGTTGTGGGCGCGGATGAATTGGCTTCGGCTTTGAGCACAGCAGAAGGTGAAGGGTGTTTCGTGAACCTGCATGCGCCTCATTTTCCAAAATCCGCTTGGACCGCAATTGCAGCTTTTCTTCATCAGGGGGGAAGTCTGATCAGCATTGGTGGTGCACCATTCAAACGTCCTGTTCGTCAGGAGAATGGGGCATGGATTTCCGAGTCGGAACAAACGGCGTATCACCAGGAGCTTTATATTCATGAGGCGTTAAAGGTATCCGCAGCCAAAGTGGATTCACTAATTTCCTCAGAAGATATTCCACTCCTTGCAGGCAAAGAGGGACTGTTCGAGAGTGCGGATACGTGGAATCTGGTACCTCATACAACCAAAACAAGCGATTTGCCACATCAGATGGGTTCCTCAGGTCCGATGAGCACGCAGATTTCTCCGCTGCTTCGCGGCCGCAGCAAGGATGGTCGCAGCATCGCTGCCCCAATCGTATTATGGGAAAACTCCCGCAGTACGTTTGCCGGTTCGCGCTGGCTGTTTGTGCATCTGCCTTTGACGGCTGCCTTCTGGGAACAGAACGGAGCAGCCGAAATGGTGAACTGGGCGCAGTATTGCGCCAAAGGTGTAACCGAGCTATCTCTGAAGCCGAACTATGCTGCATATGATTTGGGTGAACGAGCCTCACTGATCCTCCAAACCCAAATTCTACAGCGTGCGGGCAGCAGAAGAAGTGAGCCGGAACTTTGGACCATTGATTTAACCGTTGAACGGGAAGATCGCACAAACGGCACGGTAGAGAAGGTATGGAATCATCAACTGGAGATGGAACTTTCCGGCGAACAGCGTTTTGAACGGATTCTTCTTCCGTTTTCAATCGAGAGCGGGCTGTACCGAATCATCGGTCGTGTTCAGGCACCGGATGGAGAAGTTCGCATACTGCGGCAGGGCTTCTGGGGTCAGGACGCAGCTTTGCTCGCAGAAGGGGAAGTCATAACACGCAGCAGAGATTATTTTATCAAAGACGGTCGTCCGCTGCCTGTTGTTGGTATGACCTACATGACCTCGGACGTGGCACGGAAATTCCTGTTCCTTCCCAATGCGGATGTATGGGATCGGGATATGGCACAGATGGCGAAAGCTGGCATTAACTGGATTCGGACCGGAATTTGGACTGCCTATCGCAACATGATGCAGGTGGATGGTCATATGTCCGAGGATGTACTGCGTGCTATTGATGCGTTCCTGTTAACGGCAAAACGGCATGGCCTTCAAGTGACGTTCACCTTTTTCTCTTTTACACCCGAGACGTGGGAAGGAACAAATCCATATTTGGACCCGCAGAGCGTAGATGCACAGAAACGCTTCATTCGCAGCATTGTGAGTCGTCACAGACATTCCACACATGTGGACTGGGACTTGATTAATGAACCGTCGATGTTTGATCCTGTGCGCATATTCTCCGATGGGCCACGTTCGGCAAGAGATTCATATGAGCAGCAGGCGTTTATCGCGTGGCTTCAGCAGCGGCATCAGACGATTGAAGCGTTGCAGGAGGCATGGAACATGTCACCTAAGCAGCTCCCTGACTTTACAGCAGCAGTCATTCCTGAACCGGAAGAGATCAATTTCGATGTACAGGATATGCACAAGGCTAAAAAAGGAACACGCTGGCTTGATTACTGTCTCTTCTCGATGGAGATGCATAATGTTTGGGCGAGAGAGCTTGTAGGCACGATCAAGGATCTTGTTCCCCATCATCTGGTTACCGTGGGACAGGATGAAGCTCTCGGAGCACAGCGGCCTTCACCGTTCTTCTACGAGAGTGAAGTGGATTATACAACCGTGCATTCCTGGTGGCTCAACGATGACCTGATCTGGGACGGTATTTTCGCCAAAACACCACATAAACCCAATCTCATTCAGGAGACAGGCATCATGTATGTGGAAACCCCGGATGGCCGGGCCAAACGCACAGAGGAAGAGCTTCACAGCATTCTGGAGCGCAAATACGCCTATGCCTTCTCAACAGGCGGAGCCGGAGCAGTGCAATGGATCTGGAATACAAACTTCTATATGGATAATGCCAATGAATCTCATATTGGAGCGCTGAGAGCGGACGGTACAGAAAAACCTGAAGCCGATGTGTCTTACGATTTTGGCCGATTCATGGAGCAGATTCGAGACCTGTTTACTGATCGTGAGCTGGAGGACATTGCGGTGGTCTTCCCGTATTCCAACGACTTCTCGAACCGTTCCCTGGCCTACGATGCAACCACAAAATTGACGCGTGTGATGGCTTATGAGCTGAAGCAGCCATTCCGGGCTGTATCCGAGTATCATCTGGAAGCATTGAAGCAGCAACCTCCGAAGCTGATCATGGTTCCGAGTCCGCACAACATGGACAGCGATGCGTTAAGCGAGCTATTGAACTTCGCGGAGAATGAAGGAGCTACGCTGCTTATTACGGGCCCGCTCGGGTTGGATGCTTATTGGAAAACAAGTGATCGGGTAGATCATCTTGTTGGCCAGCGCAGTCTGGGCAACGTACAGCGAGAAGAAATGCTGAATATTAACGGGGTGAATCACCGCGTCACGTATGGTCGTCGCCGGATTGCCGAGGTGGCGAAGGAAACGTTGCTTCATGCGGAGAATCATACACCTGATGAAGTAGTCGTACTACCATTAGGCAACGGCAAGTTGATCTGGAGCCCGCTGCCGCTGGAGCTGAACAGCCGGGATGAGCCGCTGGCTGACCTGTATCGATATGCGTCAGAAGTGGCTGGTATTGAAAATGAACTGGAATGGATATCTGGCGGTGATCTGGCAGGGATTTATGGACGGAAGCTGAGCTTTCCGAAAGGCAATCTATACGTATTTGTATCGGAGTTCGCTTTGAATCATGAGGTGAAAGTCAGAGATACACGTACGGGAGCCATATATACGTTCCTGTTGGAGAAAAATCGCTCCGTGCTGTTTGCCACAGATGCGGCCGGACAGCTGCAAGCCGTATATCGACCGGATGAAGTAGAGATTGTACAACAAGAGGTAGAGGGGGAATAATACAATGACCAAACCAACAAGCAAATCGAAAAGAGCGCATATTATTTCTCATACGCACTGGGATCGGGAATGGTATTTGCCGTATGAGAAACATCATATGCGATTGGTGCAGCTGGTGGATGCCTTGCTGGATCAGCTCGATCAGGGGCCGGATTTTAAAAGCTTTTACCTGGACGGCCAGACAATCATCATCGATGACTATCTTCAGGTTAGACCTGAGCAGAAGGAACGGCTGGAGAAGCATATTCGTGATGGCCGTATTGTCATTGGGCCTTGGTATATTTTGCAGGATGCCTTCCTGACCAGTGGTGAAGCGAATGTTCGTAATATGCAGGTTGGACATCGTGATGCCAAACGATACGGAACACCTTCAAAGATCGGATACTTCCCAGATACATTCGGACTTGTAGGACAGACACCGCAGCTTATGCTGCAATCGGGCATCGATAATGTCTTTTTCGGGCGAGGCGTGAAGCCAACGGGCTTCAACAACATGGTGTCTGACGATGGATACGAATCCAGTTTCTCAGAGCTGATGTGGGAAGGTCCGGATGGATCTAAAGTGCTCGGTGTTTTATTTGCCAACTGGTACTCTAACGGGAATGAAGTTCCGGTGGACGAAGCTTCAGCTCGCAAGTTCTGGGAAACCAAGCTGGCTGACGCGGAGAAATATGCATCGACCAATGAATTGCTGTACATGAACGGATGTGATCACCAGCCGATTCAGAAGGATCTGCCTGAAGCCATCCGTATGGCTGAACAATTGTATCCCGATATCGAGTTTGTTCACTCCAACTTCCCGGACTATCTGTCAGCGTTGAAAGCATCTGCGGTTCAGGAGCTTTCTGTTGTAAAAGGAGAGCTGCGCAGCCAGCGTACCGATGGCTGGGGCACTTTGGTGAACACAGCTTCCGCACGCGTTTATCTGAAACAGATGAACCAACTGGGCCAATCCATGTTGGAAAAGGTGGCTGAGCCCCTGGCTTCGTTCGCGCATCTGCTAGGTCATCCATATCCGCATGATCAGTTTACCTATGCGTGGAAAACGTTGATGCAGAATCATCCGCATGACAGCATCTGTGGCTGTAGCGTAGACGAGGTGCATCGCGAGATGGTCACCCGGTTTGATAAGAGCCGTCATGTGGCTGAGGCCCTGATTGAGGATAGCACCAGCCAAATCGCTGCAGCTGTGGATACTTCAACATTTGAACGATATGGTGAGGAAGCGCGGCCTGTGGTTGTGTTTAACACATCGGGATGGGAGCGCAGCGGTGTAGTTCAGATTGAACTGGATGCGGCCCGTTTGTACTTCCGCGATGGTTTCTCATTGGAAGATATGGCAGCCAAAATGAACGCCATTGACCTGTCAGGTCGTATTTTGGTGGATGAAGAAGGCAAACCAGTTCCGTGTACGGTAGAGGATCTGGGTCTGCAATTCGGATATGATCTGCCGGATGATCGATTCCGTCAGCCATATAGCTGCCGTCGGGTCAGCATTACGTTTGAAGCAGAGAATGTGCCTGCACTTGGCCTGAAGACGTATGCTTTGGTTCGTATGGACAGCAATGCTGCGAGTGATTCAAATGCTGCTGGGGAGTCTGTGGATAACACTACGAATTCAAATACACTGCTGCATGGTGAACGTGGCATGGAAAATGAATATTTTATCGTAAATATTTCAGACAACGGGTCGTTTGAACTTACAGATAAACGGACAGGCCGGACGTATAAAGATCTTGGCGTGTATGAAAATGTCGGTGATATCGGCAATGAGTACATGTTCAAGCAACCGGAGAATGAAGTGGCATTGACTACGAAGGATCTTCGGGCAGAAATTCGGGTTATTGAAGATGCGCCTTACAGAGCTTCGTACGAAATTGTTCATCATTGGGAAATTCCTGAATCCGCTGATGAAACGCTTGATCGTGAGCAGCGGGAACTGATTTATTATCCACATCGTAAAGCGCAACGTTCCAAACAAATGATTAGGCTCAAGATCCGAACCATTGTGTCGTTAAGCCGCAGTGGAAAAGGTATCAAGCTCGAAACAACTTTCAACAATCAGGCGAAGGATCATCGGGTACGGGCACTCTTCCCGACGGATCTGACATCGGCTGTTCATCACGTTGACTCGATGTTCGAAATTGCTACTCGCGATAATACGCCTGCACCGGAATGGCAGAATCCGAGCAATACCCAGCATCAGCAAAGTTTTGTTGATGTGAGTGAGGATCAGGCTGGATTGGTTGTAGCCAATCTGGGTCTGAATGAATATGAGGTTCTTGAGGATGGACGGAATACGATTGCCGTAACACTGCTTCGTGCCGTGGGAGAACTTGGAGACTGGGGATTGTTCCCTACACCGGAAGCTCAGTGTCTCGGTGAGCATTCCTTCCAGCTGGAGATTATCCCTCATGACGGGAACGGAGCAACATCCGGAGCGTACATTGAAGCTTACCAGTTCCAGATTCCATGGACTTTGGCTCAGACGACCGTACATCCGGGATTCCTGACACCAAGCAACACACCTTTTGCGTGGCAAGGGGACGGTCTTGCGTTTTCTTCACTGAAGGTGAACGAGGATTCGGGTGATCTGATGTTGCGTTGGTATAATATGGGGTCCAATACAACTGAGTTGAAGTTTGCTGCTTCTGAGTCCATCCCGCAAGCATTGGAAGATGCATATCAGAGCAACATTCTGGAAGAAGAGACAGGCAAACTGAATGCTTCGATGGTAAATGAATCTTCCACTGCCTTGACTAGCAAAGAATGGGCTCTTCAAGCGGGACCTTGTGAGATTGTTACGGTGGGGCTGCGTCGTTAATTTTCCAAGCGTGATCGGATCAATTCTTTGTGTAGTGTCTAACCGAAGTTCTGCGTACTGTCATGGAATGGATAATGCTTTTTCCAGCTGAACATGTTGAGTTATTCCTCAAGTTTATATAGAATGAACAGTAGAATTACAAGCGATCGAAGGTTACCCTGCCATCATGATGGTCATCGTAAAATTCAATTGTTCATTCTATATTGAAACTATTAAGGGGGCTTGAAGCCATGGAATCCTTGGGAGGACTGCTTCAGCAGCTGAATCCTTCCTTTCGTGAACAGTCGCGGCGGATTGCGGCGGATTTGATGGAAGATCCGTACGTACGCGAATTCCGCGCAGGTCATCCTGAACTGAAAGATGCACAGCTTATTACCGATCTGAGCAAGCTGTATCAGTATGCCAAAGATTCGAAGAACTGTGCGAACTGTCCGGGGCTCGACAACTGTCCTAACGATTTCCAGGGTCACTTTTGCAAACTGGAAGTAGAGCATTTTAACGGTAAACCCGAAATTATAGATAAAAAAGCACCTTGTTCCAAACATATCGCCCGGCAAAATGAGCATGTCATCAAGCAGAGAATCCGCAGTTTCTATGTGGACGAGCGTGCGCTCAATGCAGGATATAACGATGTGGAAATTATGGGCAAGGATCGGATGCGTGCTCCGGCGGTGAACCAGGTTCTGCGTTATATTAACGACACCAAGGAGAATGGATTATCTCCGCAAGGACTGTTTTTGGAAGGATCATTTGGAACGGGCAAGACGTTTCTGATGTGTTATCTGCTGCATGAACTCGCGGTTGTGGGCCACACAGGTGTTATTATCTACATGCCTGATTTTGTGGAGGATCTGAAATCCATGATTAGTGAAGGAAACAAGCTGAAGGAAACGACGGATATTCTGAAAAGCTGTGATCTGCTCATCTTTGATGATATTGGGGCAGAGAATCTGAACCCATGGGTTCGGGATCATGTGATGGGTTCCATTCTGAACTACCGTATGAATCGCAAACCTACATTTTACACGTCCAACTATAACTTGGATGGGCTGGAGAAACATCTTAGCTTCACCAGCAGGGATGGCGAGGAAATGAACAAAGGCCAGCGTTTGATGGACCGGATTCGTCCGTTTGTTGATGTCATCTCGGTTCGGGGTGAGAATCAACGGGGCAAACGTTAATTTCTATTTATGTTACCGATCTGATCTATTTTTTACTCCTATAGTCCAAAAAAAGCCTGGCTTTCGCATTGTAGCGAAAACCGGGCTTTTCTGGCCTGCGTGCAGCCTGAAGTTCCTATTCGGTGATAAATTTGAAAATAACCATTCCGAAAAAGATAACCGTCATCAGGCCGGCCATGCCAGCAACACCCGCTATCAGATCAAACAGATCGTTACGGGGTTCCTCGTTCACATGTTCACGCGGGTCGTTGATCCGCACATTTGCATCCATGGTATTGCCTCCTTATGGGGATAACAGCTTGCCCTTACAGGGAGCTGAAGCCCGGAGTAATTTTAGTATACTTGGAAAAGAAAGCGTTTGTAAAGATTTTGCAGCGAACCTGCAAGTTCTTCAATTGTGAAGATTTGATGTTGGGAAGATGAACATTGATCCGTTCATTTCACAACATTAGAGTAGCTGTGTTATACTGGAAGTGTCGTTCGCGACGTTACAGGTTAAAATAAACCGTAAGTATATATAAGGAGGACAATTTCATGGCTATTGTTAACGTATCCGATCAATCCTTCAACGCTGAAGTCGAAGGCGAAGGAACGGTTCTTGTTGATTTCTGGGCGCCTTGGTGTGGTCCTTGTAAAATGCTCGCTCCAATCCTGGAAGAGCTGTCCACCGAAGTTGGCGATGCAGTGAAAATTGCTAAAGTCAATGTGGACGAAAATCCGGAATCCGCTTCCCGCTTCGGCGTAATGAGCATTCCAACATTGATCTTCTTCAAAGATGGTCAACCGGTTGATAAAGTGGTTGGTCTGAATTCGAAAGATGCTCTCAAAGGAATTATCGAAAAACACCAATAATTGACCAAGATTTCACATACGCCTCCGGTTATGCGCCGGGGGCGTTTTGCGTCGAAACCTTTCATATAGGACAATATAAGATATAATTATTTTTACATGATAACGTAGGTGCAGATCCGATCTGTAGAACCGCAGTGCATGTATTTATCCCAAGACTTGTTTTCCCTTATATATTAATGGAACTAATTATTTACACAGTAACGGAGAAGACAGAAAAAACCTGGAAAAGCGAAGCGTTCGCCTAAAGCTTTCTGAAAGAAAGCTGCATCGGAAGCATTCGCTATCACCGGATTTTCCCTTTGCAAAAAGGGAATCGAAAAAATCTGGGGATCACAGCGATCGGAAGATGGTAGTGCAATCGGAGTGGTAACAGTGTAACCTTTTATTTATACTTTTTTCGGGAAGGAGGACCCACCGAATTATGGATGAATTCATTACAAACGTACAGGAGCAGGAGAAGGCACTGGAGCAGATCCGCCACAAGCTGGCTTTGCTGCCTGACATGTCTGGCTGCTACCTGATGAAAAACAGTGAAGGTACCATTATCTATGTAGGTAAAGCGAAAGTGCTGAAGAATCGCGTAAGATCATATTTTATCGGCAGTCATAATGGGAAGACACAGCGCCTGGTGTCCGAAATCCGTGATTTCGAATATATCGTTACCGGCAGTAATATGGAAGCACTCATTCTGGAGTGTAACCTGATCAAGAAGCATATGCCGCGGTATAACGTGTTGCTCAAGGATGACAAGACATTCCCTTACCTTAAAATTACGAATGAAAAGCATCCCCGTCTCGAAGTGACCCGGCGGGTGCTCAAAGATAAAGCCAAATACTTCGGACCTTATCCGAATTCATATGCGGCACACCAAACGAAAAAGCTGCTTGACCGGATGTATCCGTTACGCAAATGCGGCGTGATGCCGAAGGAAGTTTGCCTGTATTATCATATGGGACAGTGCCTCGCTCCCTGCGTGCAAGAAGTGGGCAAGGAGCAGTATGATGAGATCTCCCAAGAGATCAGTTCATTTTTGAGTGGCGGGCATGAGGAGATCAAAAAGGATTTACAGCGTAAAATGCAGGAAGCGGCTGAGGATCTATATTTTGAACGTGCCAAGGAACTTCGGGATCAGGTCATTGCCATTGATGCGATGATGGAAAAACAGAAAATTACGATGGCGGATGCCAGAGACCGCGATGTGTTTGGTTTTGCCATTGATAAAGGCTGGATGTGTGTCCAGATTCTATATATGCGTCAGGGGAAAATGATCGAACGACACGTATCAACGTTCCCGTTTTACGGTGAGGCATACAGTGACTTTATGTCTTACGTGACCCAGTATTACAGTGATAATCCAGCGTTGCCACAGGAAATCTTACTGCCGGAAATGCCAAAAGATCTGGCAGCGGGTGACAGTGGTGCGGATGATATATCCGATGCTGATGGAGCGGTACCTGCGGCGGTGACAATCGAGTCAGAAGAGGCAACGGGATTGGCGCAAGATTCTGCGGTTGAGCTGCGTGTAGCCGAGTCCCGTGCATCTTATGGTGATATCCAACCCGAAGCAGCGACGGAAGAAGCTGCGATGGTTAACCAGGACGACGCTGTTGCTCAGGAAGATGTATCGGCTGATAAACAGCCTCCAGGCTTCGAAGATCCTTCTCAGGTCGCAGCAGCATTGCAGGAATGGCTGGAAATTAAAGTCCATATTCCGCAGCGTGGATTGAAACGCCAGATGATCACCATGGCCGTGGATAACGCACGTGTTGCACTGGAAGAGAAGTTCCGCCTGATTGAGCGGAATGAAGAACGGACATCAAAAGCTGCGGAAGGACTGGGACGCTTTATTGGACTGGATCAGCTTCACCGTATTGAAGCGTTTGATAACTCGAACATCCAGGGAACGAATCCGGTATCTGCCATGATTGTATTTACGGATGGTAAACCGGATAAGAAAGAATATCGGAAGTACAAGGTACGTTCGGTTGAAGGCCCGGATGATTATGAAACGATGCGTGAGGTCATCCGTCGTCGTTACGAACGGGTGTTGAAGGAAAACTTAACCCAGCCTGACCTGATCGTGGTCGATGGAGGTAAAGGTCAGATTTCGGCAGCCGTGGACATTCTGGAAAATGAATTGGGATTGTTTATTCCGGTATGTGGACTGGTGAAGGATGCGAAGCACAAGACCTCACAGTTGATGATCGGCAACCCGCCGGAAGTCATCTCCTTGCCGCGTGACAGTCAGGAGTTCTACCTGTTGCAGCGGATTCAGGAAGAGGTCCACCGTTTTGCGATTTCGTTCCATCGCGAGCAGCGTGGGAAATCGATGGTGACTTCCCGTCTGGATGCTATTCCGGGGATCGGAGAAAAGCGGCGCAAGCTGCTGCTGAAGCATTTTGGCTCTTTACGCAAAATAAAAGAGGCCAGCGTCGAAGACTTCCGGCCTCTATCTATTGGTGACAAGCTTGCGAATCAGATTATTGCAGCACTTCGTGATGAGGAGTCGTGACATACGGCTTCTCTTTTTGTTTTGGATTCATTTTGTAAATGACATAACCAACGATGGCCGGAAGCACAATCCAGAAGAGTCCGGCGGAAATGTTCAGAGCATCACCCATGAAGATCAGGCTTAGCCCCATCAACAGGCTGTCAAAGATAACATGGGCGAATACAACGGCGATGAAGCCGTGACGCAGCATGATCAGACTGAACAAGAGTCCGATGACCGTAAGCTCTATTGGACGTGTGATGACCGGATAGATCGGGTACAGGGTGTGTCCCAGAGCCCAGATCAATGTTGGGATGAGGCAGGCAATGAACGTATTGCGTACAACCTTCTGCATCATGCGAATTCCGAACAGACGATAGACTGCTTCCTCACCAATCCCGGCCATCCAGGCCATAATCGGGAAGATCCAGGCATAACTCATGTTATAAGTGGACTGGTCAGCCGATGTTGTTGACCAGCTTCCAATACTGCGCTCCAAAATAAAGAACAGTACGGATTGCACACCCAGCAGAATCAACGCCCATAAGTAACCTGTATACATACTGTGCAGCACATATTTGCCGTATCCGGGTTCTTTGGCCCGAGGCCAAGGATTCAGACCAATTTTGCGCCACATGCCGTCACCGGCAACGAGTGACAGATAGATGGTTGCACTCATGACCAGCGTTATCCCAGCCTGCATTACCATCAGGAAGGTCAGCATAAAGTTAGACAGCCCTTGCGCCTGAAAGAGTGGAATCATGTTCAGTGTGCCAATCACAGAAGCCGCAAAGTATATCAGAGACAGAACGATTCCGCGTTTGAACGAGGTATGTGCTCTGGTCAGAATACTGTAGATGATCGCGAGCACGCCAAGCACAAAGGTAAGAAAAGCATAACCACCGTAAGTCATCCAGTTGGCTTGCCGAGTCTGATTTTCTACATAGTCGGTATGGGAGGTAGGGACTGAGAATACCGATTCGAAGGAGCGAACGGCTCCGTTTTCAAATGTAAAGTTCAGTTCCAGCTTGGAATCCCCAATTTGCTTTTCATTATCCGTGTATTTCAGCCCCGCTTCTTCTTCACGGGTGTCCAGCTGAAGTTTTGGCACATTATACCCGAATTCGCCAAGGACGCCAGCGGCAAGCTGCTCTTTTTCATTTAAGGAAAGGTTATCTTCAGCTAAACGTTGGGCAGCATTCACTTTGCTTTTGTCCTGCTCAGCCTCAATGGATGCATACAGGGAAGAAGGGAGTTCGCGCTTGAAACCGACAACTTTTCCTGTTCTCATATGTACGTCAACATTCAAATAACCGCCTTTGTCCTGATCAGGCAAACGAACGCGGTACACATCGTAAGGATAGGTTGTTTCCCATTTCTTGTTATAGGTTTCTAACTGTTTGGTTTTGGCCATATACCCATAGATATCGGAATGAGTTTGGTAAGTCACCAGCTCGTTTCCAGTATCTGACGGAAGGGTATAATCAGGTAGAGAAGCTGCAAAAGATCGTGCCGACTCCGCCGCTTTCTCCTTGCTTATGAAGGAAGTAGACTGGATATCAGTCGTTTGCGATGAGGTGGCAGGGAAGATTTGAAAAACGAAAAACAGAATCAGGCCAATCGCCGCAAGCAACCCTAAACGCTTGAAGTTAGCTTTGAGTACCAAAGGCTGCCCTAAGGGATTCATTTAATGTTGTTCCTCCTTTATTAATATGGATATTAAAGTAAAGATAGCACAGCCTAAGCCCCGAATGCCAATGGCGAAACGAGAAGCGGTGCAAATGCATGAAAACGAATGAAAATGATCGAAACAATCTGATCTATCCGTCGCCATATCTGAGTTTTTCCCTTTTTGACGGAATTCGATGCTATTTACACAAAAATCGTTTTGTATACAAACGTCGCAGCGCTTATAATTTTGAATCAAATGTCCAATATTCCGCATGTCTTTAGGCTAACAAGGGAACGAATAGAATGTATCAAAGGTATTCCAACCTAATGTATATGTATTACAGCGAAAAGCATACATGTTTACGCTCCGAAATGAGGCTTTCCAAGTGCTTGGCTATTCCGTCAAGTGATATGGAAAAGCGCTTCGGAGAAAGGCTCCACATCGTGGAGTCATTTTCTTTTTGGCAGAGGTGGATGATACTCAAGTGAAAATGAATGTTCAATGGATGCGTCTATCGCCACCCCGAATTCTGGTCCTAGGGTTCGCGGGTATTATATTGCTCGGGACACTTCTGTTGATGCTCCCGGCATCCAGTCGAAGCGGAGTCAGCCTTCCTTTTATTGACGCACTCTTTACTGCGACTTCCGCAGTCTGTGTAACGGGGCTGGTTGTAGTGGATACGGGTACTCATTTTTCGACGTTGGGTCAGATCATAATTGCAATCCTGATTCAAATTGGCGGCCTTGGCTTTATGACGATGTCGACACTGGTGGCGATTGCATTCAAACGCCGGATCTCTCTACGTGAGCGGTTGATTTTGCAGGAAGCAATGAACCAGAGTACGATGGAGGGGATCGTCCGCCTTATTCGCAAGGTTGTGATCTACTCGCTCATATTGGAAGGCATATGTGGCACGTTGTTGGCCATTCGCTGGTCGTTCGATATGCCAATGGGGCAGGCCATCTATTATGGATATTGGCATGCTATCTCCATGTTCAACAATGCCGGGTTTGACATGTTCGGAGAATTCCGCAGCTTAACCGGGTATGTGTATGATCCGCTCGTGAATTTTACAGCCATGTTCCTGATTATTTCAGGCGGTATCGGTTTTGTCGTTCTGTCCGATCTGGTGGAGTATCGGAGGACGAAGAAGCTGTCGCTGCATTCCAAAGTGGTGCTGTTGACAACCGGTTTGTTGATCGTATTTGGAGCACTGGTGATCTTTGTGTTTGAATTCAGCAATCCCCGGACATTGGGTGGTCTGAACTGGGGGGGCAAAATTCTCGGTTCGTTCTTCCAGTCGGTAACCCCGCGAACAGCAGGGGCGAATACGGTAGACATTGCTGGCCTGAGGCAGGCAACGCAATTTTTCATTATTATATTGATGTTTATTGGTGCTTCCCCCGGTTCTACCGGAGGCGGCATTAAAACAACCACGTTCATGATTATGGCCGGAGCTGTTATTGCCATGATGCGGGGACGGGAAGATATCGTCTTTTTCAGATATCGGCTTCTACAGGAACGCATTTTCAAAGCACTGACGATTACGCTGCTTGCTCTGTTGCTCATTATTGCCGTTACGATGGTGCTTAGTACGACGGAAGACAGCAGTTTTTTGATGATATTATTTGAGACGACATCCGCCTTCGGTACTGTAGGTTTATCTATGGGGCTTACACTGAAGCTGACCACGATCGGCAAACTTTTGATCTGTTTCACCATGTTTGCAGGGCGTCTTGGACCGATTACGCTCGCGTATGCACTCGGACAGAAAAAGGGTAAAGAATTGTACAGGTATCCGGAAGGCAAAATGATTATTGGATAAGGGGTTCGTGAAGAACAATGAAAACACAGCAGTTTGCGGTAATTGGGCTTGGGCGCTTTGGCTCCAGTCTGGCACAGGAATTAATGGAGCTTGGGTATGAAGTGCTGGGGATCGATAAAAATGAAGAAGTCGTCGAAGACATGAGTGAATTGGTCACCCATGCCGTCGTCGCGGATTCCACTGATGAGGAAGTGCTGCGCTCCCTCGGCATCCGTAATTTTGACTGCTGTATCGTTGCCATCGGGGCTGATATCCAGACCAGCATTCTCACTGCTATTTTACTGAAGGAACTCGGTGTAAAGACAGTTGTGGCCAAAGCCATTTCCGTTCTTCACGGACGGGCACTGGACAAGCTGGGAATCGATCGTGTGGTTTATCCTGAGCGTGATATGGGAATCCGGGTTGCCCATCAGCTTGTTACCCCGAATCTGCTGGATTATATCGAATTGTCCGATGATTACAGTATTGTGGAGATGAAGGTTCCAGCTTGTCTGCATAATAAAACGCTATCCACTCTGAATGCACGGGTACGCTTTGGCTGCAGCATTGTAGCCTTGCAAAAGGAAGCCGGGGTCATTATTGCCCCGACTGCACTGGACTCGCTTCAGATGGGTGACATCATGGTGATTATCGGCATGAATGATGACATTGACCGTTTTGAGGAAGAAGTGATCAGCCAAGAGAGCTAGAGCTGAGTCTATTAAATGAAAGCAGAGCGTTGAACTCGGCTGATTGATATGAATGCTAAGGCGTCGTTGTCCTCCGTGAGGGTAGCGGCGCCTTTGCTGTAAAGAGGGCAGCCGTTTCCCTGACCCACTGTCTGGAGGTCTGGCTGAGGTTTTCCTTTTCCCCATAGATCATGCAGGTTGTGCGCCGGGTCTGTTGCAGTTGCGGCAGATATACCGAGACGAGGTCATTGTCCGCAAGCAATTGAGGGCGGAGGTACGACTTGGGCAACAGGGCTGCTGCTTTGCAGGTAGGCAGAAGACGGACAATCGCTTCAAAGGAGTCAATCTCCATGCGAATATCCGGCATTACGGCGCAGCGCTGGAACAGGTCGTCGGTTAATTTGCGATACCAGGTTCCTTTGGAGAACGTAATCATCGGCAGATCTTGCAAATGTTCCATTCCGGCTTCTTTACCCGATAGGGGATGCGTTAAAGGCACAACCAGCTCCAGATGATCATCAAAGAGCGGCACACAGTTCAGCCCGGCTTCACTAATAGAAGAGGCAACGATGCCTACATCAGCTTTTTTATCCCGCACAAAAGAGACAATTTCATGCGTTTTCCCCGTCACCAGTTTGATTTCCGCATTCGGATGTTTCTCCATAAAGGCATTTACCAGCGGCGGCAACGTGGTTTGAAGCGTTGTCAGACTGGCTCCAAGTGTAATGGAGCTTTGTTCTTCGTCCTTGTACTGGGCCAGCATGGTCAGAAATTTTTGTTGCTGCTGTTTCTGCTCTACCGCGAAAGTGTAGGCGAACTGGCCTACGCTGGTTAATTCGAGTCGTTTACCACGGCGATGAAAGAGCGCTACGCCGAGCTCATCCTCCAATTTGGAGATTTTGCGAGACAGCGCGGGCTGTGACAGATTCAGCAATTTCGATGCACGGTTCAGACTGGACTGCTCTACAACCGCCGCAAAAGCGTTTAATTCCTCGAACATGAGCACTAACCTCTTTTCTAATGAACGTATGAATGTACTTTGCGTGAGGCATCTCCTTGTCAAATATTTCTTCATGTTGTATGGCCTGCACGACCGATGTTTATAACTTATACCTATAGGTTATAACATTTAATAATTATATTGCAATTCCCTTATAAGAAAAAAAGGAGTAACATGAATCGTGACACAAGTTGTTCACACCTGAAGAAAACGGAACAATTTGTCGAACCTTTCCTTGGGAAAGGTTTGTGTCATGATAAGCGAATTTTATTTATGAAAACGTTGTATTTAGCGAAAGGGGATCGACATTTTATGAAAGGGTTTTACTCCAGAAAGCTGCACTCCTTGCTTGGCGTCATTCCGCTCAGTCTGTTTTTCATTGAGCATATGGTGACGAACTTCTCGGCAGTTGAAGGCGGCAAAGAAGGCTTTAACGATGCAGTTGCATTTCTGAATGGCCTGCCGCTCGTAATTGTACTTGAAACGCTTCTCATCTGGTTGCCGCTGTTCTATCACGGTGTATATGGTTTGTACATTGCCTATCAGGCCAAGCCTAACGTGGGACGTTTTGGCAATGAGCGCAACTGGCGCTATACGTTGCAGCGCGTCAGCGGTGTCATTACGTTTGTGTTCGTCATCTGGCATATTTGGGAGACTCGTTTCCAGGTTGCGTTGGGGAATGTCACACACGAAGAGCTTGGCGGTGTCATACACGGCATCGTGATGAACCCGGTAACGTTTATTTTATATCTGATCAGTGTGGTTGCGGCATCCTATCACTTTGCCAACGGTTTGTGGTCGTTTCTGGTTAGCTGGGGAATTACCGTCGGTCCGCGTGCGCAGCGTGTATCTTCCTACATTTGCATGAGCTTGTTTGCTATTGTAGCTCTCATGTTTATTGCATCGCTGCTTGCTTTCCGGAGCATGGATTTCCAGGTAGCCACTTCGATGATTGACGCAGTTAAAACAGTTCTGATTTAAGCATTTGGACTTTAAATGCTGACTTATAAGGGAGTGAACAGCAATGGCATCATCTAATGTAATTATTGTGGGCGGAGGTCTCGCGGGATTGATGGCGGCGATCAAATCGGCTGAAGCCGGAGTCCATGTTCATTTATTTTCACTGGTTCCCGTTAAAAGATCCCACTCCGTATGTGCCCAGGGCGGTATCAACGGTGCTGTAAATACCAAGGGTGAGGGCGACTCCCCATGGGTACACTTTGACGATACCGTATATGGCGGTGACTTTTTGGCGAATCAGCCTCCAGTCAAAGCGATGTGTGAAGCGGCACCAGGCATCATTCACTTGATGGACCGGATGGGCGTAATGTTTAACCGGACACCGGAAGGTTTGCTTGATTTCCGTCGTTTCGGCGGAACGAAGCATCACCGTACAGCGTTTGCCGGTGCAACGACAGGACAACAATTGCTCTACGCGTTGGATGAGCAGGTGCGTCGCTGGGAAGCGGCCGGTCTCGTGACCAAGTATGAGAACTGGGAGTTCCTGCAGGCAGTTATTGATGACGAAGGCATCTGCCGCGGGATTGTAGCACAGGATCTGAAAACGATGAAGGTACAAACGTTCCCGGCAGAAGCAGTTATTCTGGCGAGCGGCGGCCCTGGCATTATTTTCGGTAAAACAACCAACTCGGTTATCAATACAGGTACTGCCGCAAGTGCGGTGTATCAGCAAGGTGTAAATTACGCGAACGGTGAGTTCATTCAGATTCACCCGACAGCCATTCCAGGCGATGACAAGCTGCGTCTGATGTCCGAATCGGCTCGTGGTGAAGGTGGACGGATCTGGACGTACAAAGACGGTAAACCTTGGTACTTCCTCGAAGAGAAGTATCCGTCATACGGTAACCTTGTTCCGCGTGATATCGCGACGCGCGAAATTTTCAGCGTCTGCGTGGATATGGGCCTCGGCGTGAACGGCGAGAACATGGTCTACCTTGACCTGTCACACAAAGATCCGAAGGAGCTGGATGTGAAGCTCGGCGGAATCATTGAGATCTATGAGAAGTTCATGGGTGATGACCCACGCAAAATCCCGATGAAAATCTTCCCGGCAGTGCATTATTCCATGGGCGGCATGTGGGTAGATTATAACCAAATGACCAACATTCCAGGACTGTTCGCAGCTGGTGAATGTGAATACCAATATCATGGTGCGAACCGTCTCGGTGCGAATTCCCTGGTATCGGCAATCTACGGTGGTATGGTGGCTGGACCGAAAGCGGTTGAATATATTAAAGGACTCAAAAAATCGTCCGCAGATATCAGTTCTTCTGTATTCGATGGTTATGCCAAGCGCCAAACTGATAAATACGAAGGCATCCTGAACATGCAGGGCAATGAAAATGCTTATGTCATTCACAAAGAGCTTGGCGAGTGGATGACGGCGAATATGACGGTGGTACGCTACAACGATAAGCTGGAAGCGACTATCGGCAAAATCAAGGAATTGAAAGAGCGTTACGGCAAAATCAACATGTACGATACTTCCGGTTGGAACAACCCGGGTGCAGCATTTACCCGCCAGCTGTGGAATATGCTTGAACTGGCAGAAGCGATGACGTTGGGCGCACTGCTGCGTAACGAAAGCCGTGGAGCGCACTACAAACCGGATTTCACCGAACGGAATGACGAGGAATTCCTGAAAACAACGATCGCAAGTTGGTCGAAGGAAGGTCCAAAAATTTCGTACGAGCCTGTAGACGTTTCCCTGATCCCACCACGGATCCGGGACTACTCGAAGGATTAAGTAAAGCGAAATTTCGGTCTATTAATAAAGTTAATGACTTAGCAACTTAACGGAAAAGAAGTAGACACATAGAGGCAAAGCGTACGCGGAGCTTCTCAATGTTACTACTAACCAGAATGAATTATGGCTATTTTCAGTAAAGCGCCTTGCGATGCTTTAGAAACTAAATACTGCATCCAGTATGAATGGAGTGCAGTTTCCAGCAAAGTGACCCTGCTTGCACGACGTAGCGGAGGAAGCGGAAATGCCCAGAAGAAGCGAAGCGCTCGCCTTTATTACCGGATTTTAACCCTGGGAAGGGTTGATCAAAAAAATCCGGGGATAACAGCGATCAGAAGGGCATTCCGCTGCCGGAGCGCCACCCGTGCACCAAAAGAGTAACTTTGCGCATCAGCAACACCAATCATCGTCACTCAAAGGAGGGGACAACGATATGACGGACACAGCTACAGCAAAAAAAACCGTCAAGTTTATCATCACCCGTCAGGACAGCCCGGAGTCATCTTCGTACAACGAAGAGTTTGAGCTTCCGTACCGTCCCGGCATGAACGTTATTAGCGCCCTGATGGAGATCCAGCGGAACCCGGTTAATACAGAAGGCAAGTCCATTGCCCCTGTCTGCTGGGAATCGAACTGTCTCGAAGAAGTCTGTGGAGCATGCTCCATGGTCATCAACGGCAAACCGCGTCAAGCGTGTGCTGCCCTGATCGACAAGCTCGAACAGCCGGTTCGCATTGAACCGATGAAAACCTTCCCGGTGGTTCGTGACCTCGTCATCGACCGTACCCGGATGTTTAACGCCCTGAAACGGGTTAAAGCGTGGATTCCGATTGACGGTACCTATGACCTCGGTCCAGGTCCGCGGATGCCTGAGAAGAAACGTCAGTGGGCTTATGAGCTGTCCAAATGTATGACATGTGGTGTATGCCTCGAGGCTTGCCCGAACGTCAATGAAAAGACAGACTTTATCGGTCCGGCTGCTCTTTCTCAAGTACGTCTGTTCAATGCTCACCCAACAGGGGAGATGAACGCTGAAGACCGCTTGGAAGCACTTATGGAAGACGGAGGTATTGAGGGCTGTGGTAACTCGCAGAACTGCGTACGCTCTTGTCCAAAAGGGATTCCATTGACAACTTCCATTGCCGAAATGAACAAACAAACGACCAAACATATGTTTAAACGCTGGTTGGGCGTGTAATCTATTCATATCCATTGCAGAACATCCAATCTGCACCATTACAAGAAGTCGTGATCCTGGGCGCATGAAGCCTAAGATTACGGCTTCTTTTTCTGTACTCGCAAAGGATCCGGGCTAGTCACATAGAATATGGTATACTAAGGGGATGGATTTGGAGCGGAAGAAGGAGGGGGACGCATGGGAGAAACACCGCGTGAGGGCAGCAAGATCTCGCCGCCCCAGCGCTCACAGTATGGATCTGATTCGGAGAACCCCATTTTTCCCGGGGAGGAAAAGGATCATGATCCCTCCCGGCGAAGTTTTTTGCTGCGCATGATCTTCATGACGGCGAGTGCCAGTTTGCTCACAGGAGGATACGCCTGGTTATGGGAGCCTCGTCACCTGGAGATCAAGCATGTTGAATTGAAATTGCCCAAGTTTCCAAAAGCATTCGAGGGACTGCGTGTAATTCAGTTCAGTGATGCACATCTTGGATTCCATACGGGGCTGAAACAAATGGAGAAGCTGGCTGAAACGATACGGGAGCAGCAGCCTGATCTGATTTGTTTTACCGGAGATATGGTTGAACGGGAAGCAGAACCGATGCGTGAATGTATTCCTGCACTGGCTTCAATGCAAGCGAAGTATGGCAAATATGCCGTATTGGGGAACCATGATTACCGAGGCCATCAGCAGCATGAAGTGGAGCTGATGTTTAAAGAGGCCGGGTTCACGCTTCTTCGAAACAGCCATGTTCTGATTGAGCGAGGGGATTCACGTATTGCGATAGCAGGTTTGGATGACGCGCTTACGGGCAGACCTGATCCTGTTGCAGCCATGAAGGGATTGAGTAGAGAGGTCTGGAAACTGCTGCTTATGCATGAGCCCGATTATGCAGACATTGCAGCACCTTATGGTTTCGGACTACAGCTCTCTGGACACAGTCATGGCGGGCAGGTGCGTTTTCCCTGGATTGGGGCACTGACTACACCAAGAGGTTCACTAAAGTATATTCAAGGGTTATATTACGCAGGGGATAAGCATATGCCTGTCTATGTGAACCGTGGCTTTGGCATGACCCAACTGCCGATTCGCTTTTTGTGCAGGCCGGAATTGACTGTTTTTGAACTAAAGGGTTAACAACATAAAGAATATAGAGCATAAAGGGAGGTTAGCCAGATGGAACGAATTGCGATTGTATCCGATATTCATGGCAACATGACTGCTTGGGAAGCGGTATTAAAAGATATTCGAAGTCGCGGATTGAAGCGAATCTTTTGTCTTGGCGACCTCGTTGGCAAGGGGCCTGATCCGGTACAGGTTGTAGATCTGGTGAGAGAGACATGTGAGCACGTCATCCGTGGCAACTGGGATGAGTTGGTTGCGGTTAATCAGGACAACGAGAATTTTACTTGGCAAGCGAAGCGGCTGGGTAAGGAGCGATTGGCATATCTGGAGAGCTTGCCTTTTAGCCACCAATTAGAGCTGAGTGGTCGTACGATCCGCTTGGTGCATGCCTCTCCTCAAAGTGTATATCACCGTGTACAGCCGTGGGATGAGATCGAGAAAAGGTTAGCGATGTTCGAGCCTCCGGCAGATGAGCCTGAGTTCGGTGTGGCGGATGTCGTGGGATATGGGGATGTGCATAACGCATACTTGCAGTTTATGAATGGGAAAATGCTGTTCAATGCAGGCAGTGTGGGTAACCCGCTTGATTTTACCCAGGCTTCTTATTGTATCCTTGAAGGAGAGGACAGCAATGATCGGAATACCCCGTTCAATCTTCAATTTGTAAGGGTTCCTTATGATATTGAGCAGGAAGTAAAGGCTGCTCAGCAGGCTCAGGTGCCTTCGCTTGATTTCTATATCCGAGAGCTTCGTACAGGCGTTTATCGCGGGCTGCAAACGGATTAGTTAGGTCAGGAATAAACCGCTGTAATGAATTGGCATACTAATGTTCGGGCTACTGAGCGTAGTATTGTAGAGCATAGTGATGTTTCATCGTTTATCCATGTATTTTATTTGCGCCGGATCTACCTCAGAGCATGCTTGTCTTACCGGACTAGAACCCGTTAGGCAAAAGGAGCGATTGTCATGCTGACCCGAAAAATGCTGGGCCAAGGATTGCCTGCTTTATGGACAGAGCGCCTTGTTCTTCGATCATTACGTCAGAGTGATTACAGCACATTGTCGGAGCTGTTTTCCGACCCGCAGGTGATCCGTTATGTAAACAGGGGGAGTCAGCCCACACCAATCCGGGCTCGGCGATTATTGAATCAGATTCGCAGCAGCAGTGCCAAGCTGGATTCACTGCATTACGGCATCTGCTGGAAAGGCAGCGAACAGATCATCGGCATCACTTCATTCCAGCATTGGAACGAACAGAACGGTACCGCACAGATCGGATATATTCTGAACAGGTCCACCTGGGGTAAGGGAGTCGCGACTGAGGCCGTACAGCGTTTGCTGGAATTCGGTTTTGCCGAGCTTAATTTGTGCAAAGTGGAAGCCCGCTGTTACGAGGCAAATGTATCATCCGAACGGGTTCTTTGCAAAAGCGGTATGATTTATGAACGGACCCTGCCCTCGTTTGTTTTGAATCATGAGGATGGTGAGACGCCGGATACTCTGCTGGATGTTAAGGTGTATAGTCTGTATCGTGAACAGCATATCCGTTCTCATTGGGAAAATCGCCTGCAAACGTTGGTATCCGACAAGCACGAATAACATAGAATAGAGCATATTGCATCAATCCAAAGAGCGCCTTTCAATCAGAAAAATATAGATCGAAATGTTTCTATTGCCGAATAAAATGAAACAGCAGAGGTTTGAAACGAACTTCAATCATTTGTTACACAATTGAAATATAGCTGCAATTGAACTCTAACAGACAGCGGGTAAACTTATCTCATGACCCCCTTTTTGATAATAGATTATGCTGTTGGAACCCGCGCTTAGCGGGTTCATTTTTTTTGTCTATATAAGTTTAACTATGGAATTTCTACACCAACACTCCGATGACAGAACTTATATAACATCTTTTTTTTATATTAGGATACAAAGAAAACCCCCCACAGCGTTTTTACGCCGTGAGGGCTATTTTGGTGCTCTATGTTTAAAACGGTACAACTTGCATTTGTTTCTGCTTGAAGTATACCCATTCAGTGAATCCAATCTCTTGCAGACGTGTACGAACGTCATCCAGTTCATCGGCAACACGCTGCGGTTTGTGGGCATCTGATCCGAAGGTCACCTTCACTCCGTAATGATGCGCACGCTCCAGAATGGCATCGGACGGGTACCAGCCACCACTAAGCTTGGTTTTACCCGACGTATTAATTTCAATAGCCACGTTCGATTCTGCAATGACCTGCAGCGTTTCATCAATGGCTTGATCTGCGATAATGTCCGAGAAAGGTGGGTAATTTCCTTTCATGGCATCAATATGTCCGAGAATCTGGAACATGCCGCTTCGGGCTGATTGCCGAATCAATGCATAGTAACTCTCTTTCACTTCAACCTTACGTGCAGCACTTAATCCGTTCCAGCGGGTTTTGTTGAATATGCTGACATCTTCCGTATGATGAACTGAACCAATAATATAATCAAAAGGATATTGCCCCAGTGTATTGCGATACAATTCGGCATGGACAGGGAAATAGTCGGATTCAATGCCAAGCAGCACATCAATTTTGCCCGCGTATTCTTCCTTCAGAGCCAGTACTTCTTCCACGTAATGACGCAATTCCGACTTGCCCATCGCGATCCGGGGAAATGCCTGCTCCTCGTCACTGCCGAAGTAAGGTGTATGATCCGAGATACCGATGACCTGAAGTCCAGACTGAATACCTGCCTCGATATAGTCGCGAATATTGCCGTCTGCATGACCACAACGAAAATGATGGGTGTGAAGATCAAATTTCATATGGAAATCCTTCCTTTCTCATGGCTCATTTATCATTCTGAACTGATGAACTGGGTCTCCGGCATGCCTTTGAGATCGCTCAGGAATTGCTGCATGGCCGAATTCACATAACGACTTGATTTGTAGATGACTCCGACAGGGTGACTGACCTCCAGTTCACTGAGTGGAATCATGCGCAGTGTGCCTTGCCGCAACTCATGGGCAACGGATTGTTTGGATATAACGGCTGCCCCGAGATTGATCTCAACCATCCGTTTCACTTCCTCGCTGCTTGACAACTCCATAACGATATTGGGCTCAATATTATGTTTTTTGAAAATGCCTTCCGTAAAGCGGCGCCCCACCGTATCCGGAGATAGCAAAATCAGAGGTGTGCTGCGCAGAACATCCACCGCGGCATGCTTTTGCTTCGCCAGTGGATGGAAAGGAGATACCACAAGCTCGAAAGTGTCATAATACAACACGGACGTATTCAGGTTAGGATTACGCTCCGTAAGATAACCGATACCGATATCGACCATACCATTCTCGACCTGGGTATAGATCTGTGAAGAAGGCAGGGATTGGATACTGGTCTTGATGAGTGGAAATTGATCCTGAAAGTAGGATAAGACCCGTGGCAAAATCTGAATGGCAATAGATGTGGTTGTACCGAGTCTGATATGTCCCTGAGGGGTCTCATCGAGATCCATCAGCTTCTGTTTCAGCTCTCCCACGATGTCCAGCATTCGTTCGGCATGTTGAAGAAATACCTGTCCGCGATCGGTGAGGGTGACCGGTTGGTTCCGATCGACAAGAACGGTGCTGAATTCATCCTCCAGGCTCTTGATCTGGGCCGAGACGGCGGGCTGGGTCAAATTTAGGAGTTCTCCGGCTTTGCGGAAACTCATCGTTTTCGAGATGGTAATCAGCGTCTCCAGTTGACTGATATTCATGTATGGCCTCCTTGCACGCAAAATGTCTTCTGTCTATCCATAGGTGGAATCCCGTAACTGGTCATTATTCCGTTCCTTAAATTATAGGTGATTCAGGACAGCAGGGCAATGAAGGGAACATCATGGATTTGGGGAGGTCCATTAGAACGAGAAATTAATTTTATTTCAAGAAATTAAATTTTTAACATTTTAAGAAACAGTAAAAAAGTCCTAAATGCCTTTTGCCATGCCTCTTCATGGCAATGGTTCTTGCAACAGATGCGAAAAGCCTCGATTTTTCGCTACAATCAGCTATAAACATTTGCTCCGCGGATGACGATAAATTATAGTACACATGCCTTGCCGAATTCTTGGTGAATTCTTGTACGTGATAAAGTATAATAAATTTATTGAATATGGGACTTTTGGTGTGTGACCAATAACCCAGTGTAAGGGGGACAATAGACAGTGAAAGCGGAAGTGATTAATCCTTTCCTGGAATCCGCACGGAACGTATTCGAACAGCTCATCCAGGTTTCGCCTTCCACCGGGAGTCTTGGCGTGAAAAATGTGGAGTACATTGCAGACCATGTCTGGATCGTGATCGGAATGACTGGACAACTAAGCGGAAACATCGTGTTTGGAATACAAGAGTCGGTTGCATTGAAAATCGTTTCTGCCATGATGGGCGGCTTTGTCATTACTGAAATGGACGAAATGAGTAAAAGTGCTATTTCGGAACTTGGCAATATGATTAGCGGCAATGCAAGTACCATCCTGTCCAATCAGGGTGTCGTTGTTGATATTACACCTCCGCAAGTGATGAATTCTGAATATCTGACTTCCTTTAGTGCAACGAAGGCATTGAGCATTCCTTTGATGATGGACGGAATCGGTGAGATGGATATTCAAGTGATGATCTCGTAGAATAGAACCATACGCCTCTAGGGGCAATATGTGTTCAATACGGGAGGACGTCGGGTATGCTAAAAGATCAGGTTGTTTTTATCACGGGTGCGTCGAGCGGAATTGGTGCGCTCTGTGCACAGATGCTGATAGAAGAAGGAGCCATCCCGATTCTGGCTGCCCGCTCGTGGGACAAGCTGGAAGAGATTGGTGCTTCGCTGAAAGGGCAGCATGAACTACTCACGTTAGACGTAACGAATAATGAGCAAGTTCAGATAGCCGTGGATGCGATGTTGCAGAAATACGGACGAATCGATATTTTGCTGAATAACGCTGGTTACGGAAAATTTGCGGCCATGACGGATATGTCTGTGCAGGAATTCGATGAGATGATGGACGTTAATTACATGGGCATTGTTCGCTGTACCAAGGCAGTGCTGCCGCAGATGTTACAACGAGGCAGAGGACAGATCGTGAATGTAGCTTCCATGGCTGGCAAGATCGGAACTGCAAAATCTGCTTCATATACAGCAACCAAACACGCCGTACTTGGCTTCAGCAATGCCCTGCGCCAGGAACTTCGCAAGACCGGAATCACGGTAACGACCATTAATCCCGGACCCATCGATACACCTTTCTTCCAACGGGCTGACCCCTCCGGTAACTATGTTAATAATGTACGCTGGATGATGCTGAAGCCGGAAGAGGTTGCAGGGCATATGATCCGGGCGATGAAGAAGCGCAAGGAAGAAGTGAATCTGCCCAGACTGGCTTCGGCTGGAGTGTGGCTGTATCAGCTATTTCCGCGTCTTGCTGACAGGCTGTCGCACGGTGTAATGAATCAGAAGTAAGATGCAACAATGGGCATCATATATCGGATAAGAGAAGGGCTCCGCCGAGGGGCTTTTCTTTTTTTTGTTAAATGTGAAAAACCGCCGCCTTGCTCTTCATCATTCAGAGCAAGGACGGCGGTTGGGGAGGATCTTGGCGGAGTGACCAACGGTTATGTGTTATGCCTCTTTCAGCAGTCAGTTAGAAAATGCTATCGGGAACGTAGTATATTTTCTGCCCGTTCGCTTTATTGCCTGGATCGGTAACGATGGTGAAGTATACGTTCCCGTTCTTGGTCTGTACGCCCTCAATTTCATGTTTCCCGACATTTGTTATTTTCACAAGGGATTGGTAAGCACCTGAACTTGAAATCTTGGCAATCTGAGGAGTTTCCCCTTCTCCCCCGCCTGATGTAAATATTTGCGTTTTGCCCAGCAGGTCTACTCCCTGAAACGATCCGTTGGGTCTGATAATGCCACTGCCCGACTGCGTGAAGCTGGAAACAGCGGCCTTCACCGCAGCTGCGCTGTCCATTCGAACCTGCTTGTTATTATCCAGAAGTTTGTTTAAAGCGACCGTGTCATAAATGGACCAGGTGACGGTGGTTTTGTCCTTCGTTTGTACGCGAAAAACGGTATAATTGCTATTGCCGCCTCCGTCTACACGCCGGGTTTCACCCAATTTCGAACCGGTTTTGTTGGCGTAATTCATATACGTGAACCGATGTAGATCGGTATAATCCACGGTTTTGCCTGCCGCGTATTGCAGTCTGGCTACCTGTAGTGACCAAACTTCAGGTTCCGAAGGATCGGCTTTTGAACTAAAATAAAAATAATTGGACCCATTGTACGTATACATATCCAGCGTTTGGCAATGACCGCTGTTCGTGATGGTCATTTTATCCACGTATACAGCGTCGCTGCCCTTTATGAGTAATCTGGAGAGGTGACATGTCCCGTCCACACGTTGCGTAACGTACACGTATTTATCCGCGATGTATGCCTTTTGCACAACACGGTCATGCTTGAGTCCTTTGAGATGGTATGCCAGTTTTGCCGAGGCGTTTACGGTTTTTCCCGGAGATGCGGCCATTGCAGGCAGAACAGACAAGCCAAATAACAGTAGTGCAAGAACAAAAGATGTTGTTATTTTCCATTTTCTTTTCTTAAAGCTCAAGGATCGATTCTTAAACATAGGTATACCTCCTTTAGAAAGATAATATGACTTGAAATATAAGCACCTCTAAAAACTATATCAAATAAATAATACTATATTTTCCAATTTAAAGAATCATTCTAAAACAAAAATTTCTGTCCCTGAATAAGATTTGGTCCACAGGCTTTTTTCGCATATAATGAAAGGTAATGTGATGACAGGCTTCGGTTTTATTAGTACAAGCATGGATATATATGTTCAACTAAGTATTTACACGATAACGGAGAGGACAGAAATAATCTGAAGAAGCGAAGCTACTTCGAAAGCATACACTTCGCCTAAAAGCTTTCTAAAAGAAAGCAACATCGGAAGCATACGCTATCCCCGGATCTCCCCTTTTCAAAAAGGATTCATTCAAAAAAATCTGGGGATAACAGCGATCGGAAGGTTGTTCTGTCATTGGAGTGTTAGTGTAAATATTGTTTAGTTGAATGTGTATAGCGTCATAACGAATAAATTTAAAGGATGGACATACATGACGAATCAAACATTTGCTTCAATTGGCGTAGAACAGGATCTTGAGGCTGTACTCGCCAGACATGGCATCAACGAACCTTCACCGGTACAGGCACAGACGATCCCGGTTATTTTGGAAGGTCGCGATGTGGTTTCGAAATCTCAGACGGGAACAGGCAAGACGCTCGCTTATCTGCTGCCACTGCTGCAATCCATTAAAAGTGACGTAAAAGGGACACAGAAGCTCATCATAGCTCCTACTCAAGAGCTGGCGATGCAGATTGTCCGCGAGGCACAGCGCTATGGAGAAGAACGCAAAATTGGCGTTCTGGGGTTAATTGGCGGCGCAGCTGTAAAACGTCAGATCGAGAAGCTGCGTGAACACCCGGAACTGGTCGTGGGTACACCAGGACGACTGAAGGAATTGATCACGCTGAAAAAGCTGAAAATGCACAACGTCTCCACGATCGTTATTGACGAGGCAGATCAGGTATTTCAGCTCGGCGGGGTAAGTGATGTGGACTTCGTATTGCGCAGTGCCCTGCGCGACCGTCAGCTCATTTTCCTGTCAGCGACGATCGATGAACATACTGCAGGACTTGCGAAGCGGGAGATGAAAGAGCCGGTACAGATCGGAATCGAACCGGACCGGTCAACTGCGGCGGGACTGGAGCATTTTTATTTTGTGGAAGAAAATCGCAACAAAATTGATATGCTTCGCCGTCTAGTTAGACAGTATAACCCGGATCGCGCCATCGTCTTTGTGAATGCTACCGAGGATATTGGCGAGGTTGAAGCGAAAATGAATCACCTTGGATTCTCCGCAGCTGCACTGTATGGAGATGCCGACAAGGTGACCCGCAGCAACGTGCTATCCGCTTTCCGTAACGGGAAACTGCAGCTGCTGATCGCGAGCGAGGTTGCAGCCAGAGGACTGGATATTGAAGGTTTACCGATGGTCATTAACTATGACCCTGCATTTGATTCGGAACATTATGTTCACCGTGCAGGAAGAACAGGTCGTATGGGTCGCAGTGGTATCGTGTTGTCGATCGTGGACGAAACGCAAATTTTCATTATGCGCAAGTTTGCGCGGGAACTTGGAATCGAATTGCCGGAACGTGTATTGTTCGGGGGTAAAGTGCTGGAGGCTGATCCGCGTCCGGATACGCGGCCTGAAGGACATTCTTTCTCCAGAAAACCAGGGCAGTCCCGGGATCGTAAACCTGGTCAGGCCAGTCGCAATGGCGGCGCCAGAACGGCTGCTTCGAATCAACGTCCGGCGGGCGGCAAGCCAGCTGGCAATACAGGCAGAACAGAACGGGACCAGGATCGTAAGAACAAGGGCGCTCCTAAATGGAGCAAAGGTAAAGAGCCACGCTCTGAAGAATAAAACCTGACGAAAGAGGTGCAGGGATAGATGGATAACGTTCAACCACCCGTATTGAAAATCAACGGGCTAAGCGGAGGATATAGTGCCAAACGGCCCGTCCTCCACGGCATCGATCTTGAAGTTGGACGCGGAGAAATGGTCGGACTGATCGGATTAAACGGTGCTGGCAAAAGTACTACGATGAAGCATATTTTAGGATTGATGACCCCTCAACAGGGAGAAGTGCGGGTCATGGGCAAGAAGCGGGACGAAGACCCACAGGTATATCAATCCGCCATGGCCTTTGTACCGGAATCACCTGAACTGTACGACGAGATGACGGTCATGGAGCATCTGGAGTTTACGGCCAGAGCCTATGGTGTTTCTGAGGCTGATTTCAAAAAGCGTACGGAGAAACTGCTGGACTTGTTCCGCATGAATGAGAAAAGTACAAGTCTGTCGACCCACCTGTCCAAAGGGATGCGGCAAAAGGTCATGATCATGTGTGCTTTTGTGGCAGGTCCGCCACTCTATATCATTGATGAGCCTTTCCTGGGACTTGACCCCCTCGGAATCCGCTCTTTGCTTGATTTTATGCTTGAAATGAAGGCTTCGGGATCATCCATTCTGCTCAGTTCACATATTCTGTCCACCATTGAAAATTACTGTGACCGTTTTATTGTCCTGCACCGAGGACAGGTCATTGCTCAAGGGACGCTGAATGAGCTGCGTACTCAATTCGGGGAATCGGATGCCACGTTGGAGCATATGTTCTATTCCCTTGTACAAGGCAGGGATTAAGCATGGATCTCAAGCAGCTATGGAAGCAAAGACGCACGGGATTCTGGAATGGAATTCTTCCTTATCTGGGTTATGTCATTCAGAGCGGCGTAGCCATGGTGTTCTTATTTCTCGTCATTGCGTTCTCCGCCTGGTATACATCGTTTGTACAGCACATCCCGGCGGGATTTCCGATTCGTTGGATTACGTTGCTGCTGCTGGCACCACTGGTGCTGTTTAGCAGTTATCGTACATATCTGCATCCGGCAGACATCGTATTTTTACGTCCGCAGGAATATCGGATGCACGAATATCTGAAAAACAGCTTCGCTCGTGGCATGATTTATAAAACCTTGGGTATGCTGCTCGTATTTGTAACGTTATGGCCGCTCTATGTTCGAGCAGATCAGGATGCAAGGCCATTTGGCTGGTTTATCCTGCTTCTCCTGTTGTGGAAAGGGCTATCGAGCTATGGGGCTTGGCAAGAACTGCGCATGGTGCAAATCGGCGCCGCCAGAGGATATCGTTTGCTTCGATGGGCATTGGCTGTACTGGCGATTGCCGCCTGGTTGTGGCAGCCTCCACAGCGCAGCATCTGGTTCCTGCTGCTGCTGGCCGTCGTTTATATCGTTGCCCTGCGTATCCCTCTGAAACATCGGGTTTCATGGGACCGTCTCATTCAGGTGGAGCAGGGCCAGGCTGGCCGAGTGATGCGCACGCTAGGATGGTTCGTCGATGTACCTTCATCAGGCCAAAAAGTAAGTTCTCGCCGCTGGCTCAGCAAATGGGGGAGTGGTCTCCCGTGGAATGCAGGGAAAGCTTATCGCTATCTGATTACCAAAACGTTCATCCGAACTGAAGTGTTCTCCATCGTTGTGCGCTTGGTTGTACTGGGCATGCTGCTGTCCTGGTGGACGGCAGGCAGTTATTTCGGTATTGGTGTATACCTGTTCTTCCTGCTGCTTGTGGGTGTGCAGCTGGGTGCGCTGCGACGCAGTCATAGTGAATCGTTCTGGATTATGATTTATCCCATCTCGGGAGAGAGTCGTCGCTCCCAGGTACTGGGATTCATTTCGAATCTGCATGCACTGACTGCCTTGTTTATGTGGCTGCCGATGCTGGCTGCGGGATGGAGTGGACTGAGCATGACCGGAGCAGCATTGGTCCTTGGTGTGCTGGTCATCTACTTAATGCGACGTTCTCAGGGCAACAAGTGGTTGAAGGAAGAAGAGGATGAATGAACGGTCGGACGTCTGACCACTTAGTGTTCAATGGCAGCGCTGACCAGGGCTCTTGCGTAACGTAACCAAAGAAGGGTATTCCGAGCTGTATCCCGGAATACCCTTCTTTGTGCTGCAGTCAGCTTACCTTGTTCCGACTCCTGGTGAGGACGTATGGACTAACAGAGGAACGATTTAGTGATAATGACGAGCAGGATAAACAGAACGAGAATGGCACCTGTATTTGTAAATCCTCCGTAACCGTAACCGCCGCATCCATAACCGCCTCTTGTTTCTTCAACTACTCCAGACATGGTCATTCCCCTTTTCAAGTGGTGTTGGGCACGCCCTTGCGTACATCGTATATTATGTGCCTTGGGGATAGGCTGATTGGGCCGTTGCCCGGTAGAGCCTGAAAATTATCGTTTTGGGCATTTGCCCGTCAAGATCGCCATACGTCTTCAAAGCGGAACACAAAATACCCCTTTATATCGAGAGACATTCGTCAGGATACAAAGGGGATCATATTCGTCAGGAAACGGACGCAAGTCCGCTCCCTGACTTATTTACTTGGGTAAGCATTACTGCATATGAATTAAGTAGTCTGTAGATCCAAAACGCCACGATAGATCGTATCGAACAAATCTTCCAGTCCGGATTCTTCAATACAGGAGAAGGCAATTCGCAGATCAGCTTCACCCAGCGCGATGGTACCTACGCCGTATTGCTGCAGCAAATGGGTCCGGAGCTGCTCTGCGCCCACATCCTTCAGCTTCAGGCACATGAAGTAACCGGAGTTGAACGGATAGTAATCCCATACTTCACCGTATTTACCGCTATCGAGAATGGCTTTTACTTTGTTGGCGCGGCCTTTCATGATTTCAAACTTCTCCAGCTTCTGTGCTTCAAACTCAGGTGCTTTCAGCGCATCCAGCACAAACGTTTGGGAAGGATGAGGGCCACTGGAGATGGTTGCCCGGATAATACCGAGTGTTTTTTGCTCCAGAGCATGGAGAACCGCAGCATCTTCATGGGCGTACGTGATGAATCCAACGCGGAAGCCCCATACGAATTCTTCCTTCGTAGCACCGTCAACTTTGACAGTCAGCACGCGTGGGTGAAGGTTCGCCAGCTTGCCAAACAGGGATTCGTGAATGGAATCTTCGAAGAAGAGACCAAAGTAGGCATCATCTGTCACAGCAACGACGTTCACACCAGCCTCAGCCGCTTGATGGATCGTGTCCACGATTGCATCTGCTTCTTCCGCTCCAGGCGTATAACCTGTCGGGTTGTTCGGGAAGTTCAGCAGCACGATGGCTTTGCCTTTGTCCTTCTGCGCAAGCAACGCTTCGAGCAGGCCTGCACTGTTGAAATTCAATTGATCATCGAACAAGGGATAATGAACTAACTCGCCGTGGCGACGAATTCCAAAGGTCAGCTCATAATTTTCCCAGTTTTTATCCGGATATATAACAGCGTCCCCTTCTTCGGCGAACAGGTCGGCTACGATACTCAGTCCATGCGTTAATGCGTTAGTCACAATGGGGTTACCAAACGTTTTACCTTCAAGGGAAGGTGTTTCCTTCAGCATCTTGTCTCTCCATACGGTCCGCAACTCAGGCTTCCCTGCAGGCGGAGCGTAAGGGTACAAATCCTTCGGTTGGTATGCGGACAGCTTATCCTGAATAACAGCTAAGTGCATCGGCACACCGTCCTCCAGAGCAATACCAATCGTAGCATTGTAGGTTTTGGCCAGACTTGCTGCTTCAGCAGACTGACTCAAAATACCTTCTTTTGGAAAATAGATTTCTTTGCCGAGCTGCGACAGCATGGAGTAGACGTGACTGCTGCCTGCCTGAATACTTTCGTTCAACTGTTCAGCCAGTGGATTCATTCTTTTCATCCTTCCAAGTCTTTGGGATTCAACTGCCTAACATTATAACACCTTGCCTTGCCCCCGTCACGGAAATTACGCATAATGACAGTTTTATCACTTCACCGCGTTGTTGCGGGTGTTTTTGGGTTAGGTTAATGTCACTTCTCCCTTTTGATTATACGATGGAAAATGAATGTTATTTCTGATGAAAAGGACAGTATTTCCGCATCATTTCGGCAGTTTCAGCATCGCGTCCTTCGTTACGCTGTTCCAGTTCGCCGCTAATATGATCAAAGCGTTCAGCCGAGAGGTTCTGTCCAAATTTGAATTTGGCACTGACCCGTTCAGGAACAATGCGGACCACAGCCACGGCTTTGAGATTACCCTTGTAGCGGGGATCATCTGCATCAATGGGGATATATCCGCCCTGCGGCTGGAGTTTCTCCATGAAGCGTTGAAGAACCTTGCCCTTGATGTCCAGATCCTGAACCGGCTCTGCCTGTCCGAATGCCATTACACTTTTGAAAAAAGACGTTGCCGGACAAGCTAACTCGGGATCACTGAAATAAGATGGAATCAGGGAAAACTCTTCTGCTACGGTAAAACTGACGGAGGAATCCTGCTTGATCTGCTTCATTTTCTCTCCGGCAAGACTGCCGTGAAAATAAAAACAACCGTCCATATATACAAAGTTTAGCGGTGTCACCCGCGGCTGCCCGTCCGGACTGACCGTTCCCAGAAAACCAAAGGAGCATTGGGCCAGAAATGTTATCATTTCCTGCTCTTCATCTACATTGAATTCTTTTCTTCTCATCGGTGTTCCCCCTTGAATGGCATGTGGAATAAATCGCTGTACCTTAGCCATAACAATAGAACCTACATTGACATATAAAAAGATCCAATTTACATTCACTTTAATAGACCAATTTATTTGGAAAAAGAGGTGCACGATGGAATTGTGGCTGCCTATGGATTCATACGAGCTTCAACACCGCTACAAATACGAGGCATTGTACCATGCTTTGCGTGACGCCATTCATGCTGGGACGCTGGTTGGAGGCACAAGACTGCCTTCCACCCGAGAGCTGGCACGTCAATATGAAATGTCACGCGGCTCCGTGGCCCAGGTATATGACATGCTGCTCGCCGATGGTTACGTGCGAGCGCATAGGGGAAGAGGAACCTTTGTTTCGGATACCATAACAGCTCAGGAACATGCAGAGCGGGAGGCAATCATTCAACTTTCTCCATGGGGAGAGCGGGTGAGTACGCTGAATATTCAGAATCAAAAGCAACAACCGTCAGCCCTTGCACCGGAGCAACGAGTCATCAACTTCCACGTACAGCGTATGCCTGCCGAGCATTTTCCACAAGCGGAATGGAAAAGTGCGCTGGCCGCCGTTCATCGGAGCGGGTCGCATGAACAAAGTGGTGCTGCCGGAGACCCTGAACTGCGTGAGGCCATCGCTTCACATCTGAGGTGGACACGGGGCATTCAGGCTGAGGCATCACAGATTGTGCTGTTTAGTGGCTCCATGCAGGGCATCACTTTGCTGACACAATTGCTCATCCCTGAAGGGGCTGCAGTTGTATTGGAAAACCCGGGTTATCAGGGAATTGCCCATGCCGTTAAGTCCTGCGGAGGAAAAATTATTACAGCGGAAGTAGATACCGGAGGAATTATTCCGCAGTCCTGGGAAGCACAGACGTTATTTGTAACGCCAACCCGCCAGTTTCCTACAGGAGCTGTCCTTGGTCTGGACAGACGGAGAACCATACTTGAATGGGCCTCGGAGCGAAATGCCGTCATTATTGAAGATGATTATGACAGTGAATTTCGCTGGGGAGGCAGGCCGATTGAACCGCTCAAAGTACTCGATCGTGAACAACGGGTTATCTATGTCGGATCATTTTCACAAACGATGGTTGCATCCATTCGGCTTGGTTACGCGGTTCTGCCACCAAGTCTGGTACAGCCACTGATCGCTGCAAAAGCATTGTACGAACCCGTACCTCCTGCCCTTCTGGAGCAGCGTGCACTCGCGAAATTTATGTCCCGAGGAGGGTATTTGCGCCATCTAAGAAGGCTAACCCGTCTCTACGGGGAACGGCATGCTTATTTTGTCAATGAGATGAAGCGGGAATTACCGGAACCCTTCCTTATGCAGCCTGGGGATGCTGGATTGCATATTTATGCTTCGTGGAAAGGGGATATCGACAGTTACAAGCGGTTCAAGGCACTGGCTCAGGAGGAAGGTGTCATATTCCGAGATGCGATCCGTTATTGGCTTACTCCAAGTCCCCCGGCTGCGTGTTTTGGCTTTGCACATCTGGAGAAAGAGGAGATTCAAGAGGGGATAAGGCGAATGCGGTTAGCATGGGAGAAGTGCACATTTTCGTTTCGGTGAATTCCGCTGTATAATGGGATAAGACGTTTCGCTCCAGCAGGAGCAGAAATCATATTATATAAACACATATCGCATCATGATGGATGCAGTATGCAAAAGAGATTAACTTTCAAGGGGGAGTGGCGACATGCTGCAGGCATCGCCGTCATCTTTTGTTATTTTGCCCGCCGTCGCCAAAATTGTCTGCGAACCGGGATGGAAGTGGCAGAAGCGGGAAAAACCGATGCAAAACTATGACTTATTTTATGTATGGAGTGGTGAAGGGACCGTTGTGCTGAATGACCGGTCGTATGAAGTAGGCAAGGGTAGTTGTTTTCTGTTCAGGCCAGGTGATCATCCTACTGCAACACATAATAAGCAAAAACCGTTGGTACTTACGTATATTCATTTTGATGTAGATATACCCGTTAATGATGTTCCCCAGTCCTATCGTGAGGTACTGGAAACGGTGGAATTCGAGCACTTGCTGGCTCGGTATGTAAGACTGTTCCTATCCGATGTATATGGGCGGGATGAGGAGAGCCGGTTGATTCTGAAACAGCTGATGATTCATTTGCTGCGCGCGGACACGGAAGCTCCTGTGGAGAAAAAGGTAAGCAATCAGTTGTCTGATGTCATCCAGGAGGTTGCTAACTATGTACGTCAGCATCCGGGGATAACACATCGCGTGGAAGACCTCGCTGCAAGGGCTGGATTATCGCCTCGATACTTCTCGATTAAGTTCAAGGAATTGATTGGTTCATCCGTGCAATCCTATATCATTCGCATGCGCATTGAGCGGGCCGAGCATCTTTTGGTGCACACTGGCATGAATGTGACCGAAGTGGCAGATGCCCTTGGGTACCGCGATATCTTTTTCTTCAGTCGTCAGTTCAAGCAGTACACCGGCAAAAGTCCGTCCGAGATTCGATAGGACATCTCGCTGTCCGGTAGAATATGGCAACGTTTCAATTCTGGGAAGCAGGGGTAAGTATGTAGCATTCCAGACGATCGAAAGGGGGAACTTGTGATGAACGGAAAACGTCGCGTCCGCAACCGGGGATGCTCTACCAAGGGCTTTAATATTTTCCGGAACCGCCTGCGCCGCTCCAAACCGGCAGAGGAAATGCAGGATGTATGGTTTTAAGGAATGGTTAGAAAACCAATATGACGAAGCTTAGCTTCGTATTGCATGTATACATGAAATGAGAATGGACATCATCCTGACTTCTACATCGCTCTGAAGCGGATAATTGGATTCTCTGATTAGCAAAAGGTACTCATAGCCTGGACACTTTACCCTAAAAAGGTGTTCCGGCTGCGAGTACCTTTTTATGTAGGCCACAAAGTTCTATGTGATCTCTTTCTTGAGATCAAAATTAAAAAAGATGACTCCTGTTATTCAGGAATCATCTGTGTATTGCTCAATGGATGGGTTTTAACCGACCGAGCAATTCTCCCATTTTGACGGAGTCGCCAGGCTGCAAGCCTGGTTTCGGTTCGAATGTACCGCTCTGCGTTAACAGTACGACGGTGGAACCGAATTCAAAATATGCGAGATCATCGCCTTGTGCCCATGAACTTACATCCGCACCTGCGTATTGTATGCTGCTCACATTCATTGCGCCTACTTTCACGACAGCAACCTCTCCAAAATCATGAGCAATATACGTAATGAGCCGTTCGTTTCGACTCAGCACTGATTTCATATGGGTCAGACCAAAATCATTTACGGGATAAACCTTGCCTTTAATATGCTCACTCTCAATGCGGCGACCGCTAACAGGCGCATGAATGCGGTGATAGTCGCGTGGGCTGAGATACAGGACAAAGGCATAACCGTGCTTGTACTTCTCCAGATGTGGTGAGTGGTTTAATAATTCAGCAAGTGTATAATTTTGTCCCTTAACATTCAGGAGTGTTCCAGCAGATACAGGACCGGCTGCCGTGATTTTGGCATCTACCGGACTGATCAGTGCATGTTCTGAAAGTTCAAGCGGGCGCATGCCCGGTTTAAGTTTACGGGTAAAGAAATCATTCAAAGAACGATATTCCTTCCAGTCTTTCTCAGCTTCCTGAACAGGGATGTCGTAGGTCCGGACAAAATAAGGGATAAATGCCTTGCTTCCCCGGCTCTTGGAGAAGGCTCCCACAGTCCGGGAGATCCATTTGCGAGAAGAAAGCTCGGTCATTAACCGCAACAGCGTTTTTGCCATGAATATCCCCCTTAGGGTTAGTGCGAACTTCAAGGCCGGCAGGACCGGCCGTTCTGCATAATATTGACACAGAATGCCCACGAAATCAATACAGGCCGCGATCATACGTCTGGGGTTGCCTTGGTATGCGCGAATTCTGCTCCAGCAGCAGACGTCCGTAAGCCATAGGATGCCGGTAGCTGGCTTTCCAAGTCTCCGTCATTCCGGCCTTGCGGAAACCGTAGCGCTGATCCCTTCCGTTGCATTCGATAAAATAAATCTGGCCCTTCTCTGTTATCCCCAGATCAAGTCCGAGGTCTGCAAGATGAGGCAGGCTCGAAGCCAGCGTCCGTGCGATTCGTAGCCCGACAGACCGGATTCTGGTATCCAGTTCAAGAACATACCAGTCGGTTGACGGCAAGTTAAGGGCTTCGGCCAGCGTCATGACTTTGCTGCCTTGAGCGATATTCGTGACAAACGTATGCGCAGGAGCCACCTTGGCGAATATACCCGTGATCCCCCACAAACCGTCACTTCCACGTTGCACGGATACCCGCAGATCTACAGGTCTTCCTTCATAACGAACCAGGGGGATGCGCTCTTCAATGAGATAGGCATGCCGAAAAATACGGCGCAAGGTGGCTGATGGCAGTTGTCCCTTATTCAGTCGAAAGGTGGCCCATCCCTTGCGTGAAGTTCTTGCCTCACATGTCAGTTTCCATTGACCGTCCTTTTGGAATATCCGCATAATGCCGTGACCGATGCTTCCGCTGCATGGCTTGATCACCAGATCATCGTAATGTTCCATCATATATGCCAAAGAATCAGGTGTAGCTTTGACCGCACGGGGGAGATATTGCCTGAGACCGGGGTCCTGATAAAGGATCTCGTGAATGTGGTCTTTGCGGTATCGATTGCGAACATTATATACCTGTATGCCCTGCAACAGCAGTTTGGTCACCTGGTGCTGCTCCGAACGGCGAAGCTGGAGAGCACGGTTATGAATAACGGGGGGCAATGGCATCCTTTGACGAACGTATATGCCCTCTTTTTTAACATAGGCCATACAGGTTTTGGTATCTAAATCCACGTCTTCCAGCCGCAAAAAACAAGGAGTTAATCCATAACAGGCCGCTGCCTGTTCAACATTCTCGAGTGATTCCTGACCCGTTCTTCCAGCCGGTATCCCCCGGTACATGCGTGAATCGAACATAATACCGATCGTTTCTTGTAGCATGACCGTTCCTCCTTCGATGTTATCGCAATCATGGATGTCCATCCATGGAATGCCGGCCTGTCACCGCATGGATGGACATCACGATAACGCAGACCGGAATCATGATGCATCGATATGCATCGACATGTACTTGTTAGCCTTCCGCTTCCATGCAATCCAGGTAGAGGTGGGTCGCTGTGCGGATGGAAGTCATTTTACGGATTTATACAAATGCTTATGGATTATCGTATGACATTGCTGGATCAGGGGCGTGGACAGCCGCCTTTCATCTAAAGCCGTGCACAGCCTATTTCGCCATGGACAAGTAAATCACTCGTATGTTGACTCCTACACTCATCCAATGTTATCGGCAAAAGTCGTGATTTGAAGTGGCAGATGCCTATATCGAAGCATATGATGCCGGAGACGAACGTTAGAGGAAGGAGCTAGCTGCATGAGTAAAAAAGGCAATAAGAAGGTTCCTACGCCAAAACTGCGGCATGTGAGTCCCAAATTTAAGGAACTGGATCTGGCCAATCGACGGTCAGACACAATGGACTCAGGTTTCACTTCGAATAGGGAAGAACGCTTGAATACAAATAAACGGTATTCGAAGGCCATTCAGGTATCCGAAGAATTCCTATCCGAATCAATGGAGCTACCTGCTTCAACGAACGAGCTGGAAGACCTGGAGATCGTAACCAAAGTCATCAAGCCGGAACCCGTAGAGTCTGATAACGAGAAAGTCGTCGAGACGCAAGATAGCCTGGAAAAGCAGATACAGGTCAGCAGCGTGGCTCCGCTTGTTCTGGAAGAAGAGGTGGGTATCATCAAGCAAGAAACAGCAAGCAGGGATCGGCTGCAGATCCTGAACCAGAACCAGATGCCTGGTCATACCGGACACTATATCTACACGGACGACTTGAGTGAATTTGCTGTTACGGAGAGCAAACTAGCTCCTTTCTCTGTGGATGCCTCCAAGCTGAAACCGGATGCGGTTGGCAGTGAAGCATTGCAGGATTATGCGGTGACCAGCATTCACATTGCAGACGGGGCCATTGTTTCCGCGAAACTTGCGGAAGCGTCTGTATCTGAGGAGCACCTGATTGATGGCTCTGTGTCTGGTCACAAAATACGAAATGCTTCTATTGCCGGTGAGAAAATCAGAGATGGCAGTATTACTTCTCAGAAGCTTGGCAACCAGGCCATCGATTCGGCCAAAATTGCTGACGGTTCCATCAGCACAAGACATCTCAGCCGCATGCTGGTAACGGAGGAATTAATCAAGAATCATGCCGTAACTGGAGACAAGATCGCGATTAGCGGCGTGGATACAAGGCATCTTACGGGAGGAGCAGTGAATACCTCCAAACTGGCTGACGATGCAGTGACTACATCCAAAATTCGTGAAGCTGCTGTCACAGGCAGCAAAATCGAAGAACACTCCATCGAGTCTCACCATATTCAGGCAGGTGCTGTTAAACAGACACATCTGGCAGAAGGGTCTGTCGGTCGTTCACAACTAACTATTGGTAGTATTGGAAGTGACCAGATCGAGGATGGATCCATACAAACAAGACATTTAGCTGAGGGTTCGCTAAGCGGAAGACATCTGCTGGACGGTTCAATCGGTTCAAGCCAGATTCGCGCTCATGCAGTGGGCAAGGAGCAGATTGGCAATGGAGAAGTGGGCAGTGAGCATTTGACAGAAGGTGCAGTAACCAGCAGCAAACTGGCAGACCAGTCGGTTGGAACAGCAAAATTGCTGGAGCAGTCCATTACGGCCTCCAAAATCGCTGATCAGAGCGTCATTTCTTCCAAAATTGCGGATGAGGCTGTACAGGGTAAACATCTTGCCAAAGGGTCCATTCGAGGGGAACACATTGCGAATCGGGGAATCACGCCGGTACATGTGGATAATTCCGCAATTCACTCCATTCACATTGCAAGTGGAAGCATCGAGGCAACTCATTTGTCTACCGGAAGTGTGTCCGGAGATGCTCTCGCAGATGGCGTGGTAACTGAGCGGCATCTGGCAGAGTCAGCTGTAGGTACGTATGAATTGCAGGATGCTGCCGTTACAGACGCCAAGCTCGCGGATGAAAGTGTGACAGCAGAAAAGCTTGGAACGGCATCGGTTAGCAGCAGAGCGCTTGCTCCGGGAAGTGTTATATCCTCGCATCTTGCGAGTGGTGGAGTCACAAGTACACATCTGGCACCAGGCAGCGTGGGTTCCGAGGCCCTGAGACCTTATGCAGTGAAATCGGAACACCTGACAGAACATGCCGTGGGTGTACCTCATCTTCAGCCAGGCAGTGTTGAAACGGATGCTATTGCACGGGCTGCGGTCACAACAGACAAAATGGCTCTGGATAGTGTAACTTCAGCCCAGTTGGCTGACGGGTCCATTTTTCCGCCTCATCTAACAGATCATGCGGTTACCTCCCCCAAGCTCTCACCAGAGAGTGTTGCTACGGATAAACTGGCGGATTTTGCTGTCACGTCAGCCAAACTGGCAGACGGAAGCGTGACTTCTTCCAAGATTATGGCAGAGAGCATTAATGCCAAGCATATTCCAGCAGGAACCATTCGCGGGTATCACCTGAAGCAGCATGCCGTTTCACTGGAACATTTGTCGGAGGAAGTACGTTCACCGGAATTATTTGCTGATGGCAGTATTACGGGCAACAAACTTCGGCATGGGTCCGTAAGTGCGGACCATTTGACAGCAGACTCGGTATCCGGGACAGAACTACAACAGGCTGCTGTAGGTAGCGAGCACTTGCAGACATCCGCTGTACAATCCGTCCATCTGGCAGACGGAAGCGTGAAATCTGAACATTTGGGAACGCAAGTCGTGAGCTCACAGCATCTGAAGGCAGACATCATTTGTGAGGAGCATATTGCTGAACAGGTGGTCACATCGCATCACTTGGCACCTGGATCTGTTGAAACAGACCATCTGGCACCTTTATCCATTACAGCGGCTCACCTTCAGCCAGGTTTGATTAGTGGTTTGCATCTTCAGGCAGAGTCAACAAGTGCTGTTCACCTGCAGCAAGGAGCTGTGCATTCCCGTCATATTCAAGATGGTGAAATTCTTCCTCATCATATCCATGAACGCAGCATCGGAACGTCTCATCTGGAAGAAGAAGCGGTAAGTACGATTATTTTGCAGGATGAATCTGTAACACGCTCCAAACTTGCGAGTGGTAGTGTAGATGGCAGCAAATTAGCAGCAGGTGCAGTATCGGCTACCCACATAGCAAGCGAAAGTGTGCAAACCCATCATATCCAAGCAGGAGCAATCCTTGCTGATCATATTCAAGAGTGCAGTATTGGCTCAGTTCATCTCGAAGAGGAGTCTGTAAGTGCGGTTCATTTGCAAAATGGATCTGTAACGAGTGCCAAACTGGCGGATGGCAGTATAAACGGCAGCAAGTTACTCGAAGGTGCGGTATCGGGGATTCATATTGCATCCGAAAGCGTGCAATCCGGGCATATTCAGGCAGACGCCATTCATGCTGACCATATTCAGGAGCGAAGCATCGGCACAACCCATCTGGAAGAGGAAGCAGTAAGTGCCGTTCATCTGCAAAATGGGTCCGTCATCAGTGCCAAACTGGCCGACGGCAGTGTAACCGGCAGCAAGTTGGTCGAAGATGCGGTGTCGGGAATCCATATCGCGTCTGGAAGTGTGGAGCCCCGCCATATCCAGGCAGGAGCGATCCTTGCTGACCATATTCAGGAGCACAGCATTGGCATGTTACACTTGGAACAGGAAGCAGTAAGTGCCATTCATCTGCAAAATGGATCTGTAACAAGTGCCAAGTTGGCCGACGGCAGTGTAACCGGCAGCAAGCTGCTTGAAGGAGCAGTATCGGATATCCACATTGCAGACGATAGTGTGCAATCCCGTCATATTCAAGAGGGAACAATCCTTGCTGATCATATTCAAGAGCGGAGCATCGGCACTGCACATTTGGAAGAAGAATCGGTAAGTGCTATTCATTTGCAAAATGGATCTGTAACGAGTGCCAAACTGGCGGATAGCAGTATAACCGGCAGCAAGTTACTTGAAGGTACGGTATCGGGGATTCATATCGCATCGGAAAGTGTGCAATCCGGGCATATTCAGGCAGGAGCCATTCATGCTGATCATGTTCAGGAGCGAAGCATAGGCACAACCCATCTGGAAGAGGAAGCAGTAAGTGCGGTTCATTTGCAAAATGGGTCCGTCACAAGTGCCAAATTGGCTGACGGTAGCATTAACGGCAGCAAATTGCTCGAAGATGCTGTATTGGGGAGCCATATCGCATCGGAAAGTGTGCAAACTCGCCATATCCAGGCAGGAGCGATCCTTGCTGATCATATTCAGGAGCACAGCATTGGTACGTCCCATCTGGAGGAGGAAGCCATAAGTGCGGTTCATTTGCAAAATGAATCCGTAACGGGTGCTAAACTGGCCGATGGCAGTGTGAGCAGTAGTAAACTGCTTGAAGATGCGGTGTCGGATGTCCATATTGCCAATGGAAGTGTGCAATCCCGTCATATCCAAGAGAGAGCCATACATGCTGACCATATTCAGGAGCGCAGCATTGGGATCTCCCACCTCAAAGCGGAATCGGTAAGTGCGATTCACCTGCACAATGGTTCCATAACAAGTGCCAAAATAGCGGACGGCAGTGTAAACGGTAATAAATTGCTTGAAGGTGCGGTATCGGCTATCCACATGGCAGACAAAAGTGTGCAATCTCGGCATATTCAAGAAGGAACGATTCATGCTGATCATATTCAAGAACGCAGTATTCGCACAACCCATCTGGAAGAGGAAGCAGTAAGCGGAATCCATCTGCAGAATGGATCCGTAACAAGTGCCAAATTGGCCGATGGCAGCGTGAATGGCAGCAAACTGAGTGAACAAAGCATTACCTCCAATCACTTGAATGCGGGAATTGTAGGTCCGGCCCATTTGAGCGAAGAGATATGGAATGCGATTCGTCAGTTCAGTGGAGAAACGCTCGAACAGCTGGCAGCGATCAAAAAACAAGAGGCATTGCTTCAAACAGAAAATGAGGCTGTACCGCCATCACAACCGGCAATTGTCCTGGAACCCTCAAGTGTCGATCTGGAGGAAACGCAGTTTATCCAGACGTCGGGTCAGGAGCTGGGGCTACAACAAGAGGATCCATTGCAAGCTAACCAGCTTGGAGATTCATTGACGACAGCTGGCACGGTCCAGCCACAGCTACCGCAACCACAGTCTGAATTTTCACATGAGATCGAAGGAATTAAGGAGTTCGAGCTGAGGGAGCAAGCAGTTAAGCAGGAGCATTTGAGTGATGGAGCTGTTGGAAGCAGCCAGTTGCAGCATGGATCTGTGGGTCCTGAACACCTGTCATTCCAGCCCGTACGAAGTGTCAGCCGTCAGCCTGTGGTGCAGCAGTTCGGTATGGAGGCCTTTATATTGCCTGAGGATGAAGAGTGTGTGGAAGTAACGGTAGCCTTTGAGGAGTCGTTTATATCGGAGCATTATGTGATTGTAGCCATGTGTAATGATCGGGGATTCCAGGTGTCGCTCCTCTCCCAGAGTGAAGATGAAGCCGTACTGGAAGTGTCACGTACTGCGGGCTCTACACACACCTACGGATTGTTGTCATGGATTGCCGCTGGGCCTTCCTTGTAAGAATGCGAGATCATGTGTCCTTCTTCAAGATAACTGTAGAAGAATGATTTCACATGTTTAAATAGACAAAAGCGGTTCCCGGATATGTCCCGGGACACCGCTTTTTTTCATAGATAAGCTTGCTCCGTTCGGACGATGAGGGGTGCCTGAACGAATTTGATATGAGTTCAACAACAAATGGATTCTTACAGTCCTACAGCTTGATAAGCTTTGGTAATCGCAGTAACCTCAGCGGAAGTTGCACCGTACAGATCTTTGGCTGCTTGGATGGTGGCTGTTTTGGCAGCAGCAAATTTGGATGTTGGCGTCAGATAGTTCACGAGTGTGCTATAGAAGATTTGAATGGCTTTATCGCGTCCAATTCCAGTTACAGTCACACCGTTATGCGTGCCGCCTTGAGCTGCAAGATAGTACGCTTTGTTGATGATACCGCTGTTGGTATGAACGCCTCCGTTGTCTGATGTTCCAGTGTAACGGTCAGCGTATTTGTCAGGTTGTCCATACAATGTAGGGTTGGATAGGGAGCGCAGTGCATCACCTGCAATGTTAGGGGTGTAGACATCGTCGCCAAGCAACCAGTTTTTGCTTTGGATCGTATTTCCGAAAATATCAGCGAAGGCTTCATTTAATGCACCTGGCTCATTGCGGTACTCCAGATTGGCTGTATACTCAATGACACCGTGAGTCAATTCGTGGCCAACTACATCCAGATCACCAGATAGGGAGCGGAAAGTCGTTCCATCACCGTCACCAAATACAATCTGTACTCCGTTCCAGAAGGCATTATTGTAGTTGGAGCCGTAATGCACCGTGGATTTAATTAGCAAACCGTTGCCATTGATACCGTTGCGGTTGAATTTGCTTTTGTAGAAATCATATGTGGCAGCAGCATGGGCGTGAGCATCTACGCCGGCACGATCAGTCCATACGTTATCTGAATCTGTCAGGAGTGTACCTGGAGTGGAAGAGCCATTGTTTGCAGTGTAAGTTTCAATGCCATTGCCGCGAGTGGTATCTTTCAGTTGGAAGGTACTGCCGGATTGGGTAGTTGTAAGAGTTTTGGTATCACCTAGTACGCCTGTACCTGTTCCTGTTGCGAAGTTGATGATGTCAAACTGGGATACGATGCTGCCGTCAACGGCATTCACGAAATATTTGGTGCGCAATGGAGCTGGTTCAAGCACATTGACTTCGGTAATGTAAACAAGGTAGGTTTGGTTGTCCTCTTCATTGTGGTAAATGTTCAACTCGGCTTCAGGGGTTTTCTGTGGTTCGCCAAGCTCACCAACACGGGTAGTGGCTTCTTCCGATGCAATCTTGATCGCATCTTCTGCGCTGATTTCAGCGATACCGTCATTAGGGATAGCTTGTTCTTCAATCGGTGGGAGATCTCCAAGTGCGGATGAAACCTGACCTGTTTTGTCTAAGTGGATCGTTTGCTCGGCACCGTAAACTGGAATTCCTTTAATGTACTGTTTCAGGCGGAAGTGTCGTACACCAGAGGTGTCCGTAGTTCTTTTAATAATTTTGAGTTGGGATTTCACGTCGGAATTCAGGAATTGTTCCTGTTGTCCAAGGAAATTGAAGATCGTTTCGTCAGAGCCGCTGTTCAACTGGATACCCTCCTCGGAGGCATAAGGGGCCTGCAATGGAATGGACTGATCAGACAATGGAGCTGCAGCAGCAGAAGATACGGAAGCGAGCAAAAGAGCTCCTCCAAGAATTGTTGGCATAACTTTAGCAAATTTCATAGTAAACTCTCCCATTCTCAATATGATTTTTTTGGAAAACACATCATTATGCCAATCTCGGTTGGAGTTCCGTCTGCAACTTGGGCAGCGCGGAGTGTGAGGCTGAATCTGAAATGCGGAATATGACAAGAAACGATAAGGAACAAAGTCGGCAGAGCCTGTATGCCTGTGGTAGGGCGTGTCCAAGGAGTACCGTTTATCCGGTTCAGCCAAGAGGCTTCATCGTTCATTGTGGTTCCTCTTTCAGAAGCCAGGGGTCTTGTCCACTTGCGAAGCAGAAGATGTTCTTACGGAGCCGGGGTGTTCGTTCCGGGTTCACATAACAAAAGCTGAATTACGTATTGAACGGCATCACTCCTCTCAAGGTACATGCAACAAAGCAAAAACAGTCTCCTGCATCATCCTGCATGCATAATTAACCTAGGGTCAATTAACAGGAATGAAAAAGGATTGATAAGGAACGTACGTTCCTTGAAAGGATTTTTTTGTCAATACACTGCTTTGCAACGTATATTATCACAATGCCAAAGTTTGGAAAAGATGCAATTTTAAATTTTTTTTAAAATTGTGTCTGAAGTAGGGGAGCCGTAGCATATTTCGCATATTTTGACGAATATTGTCTAAATAAATGGATTGACTGAGCCTGTTAGCAGACAGAACCTGCTCGGTTCAAGGACATACGCCGTTTCCACTGCTTCATGAATACATAGAATAACGTGTACTCCCTTTGCATGGCGATGATGTACACCCGGGAGGTGACTGTGTTGCAAAAACGCGGCAATACAGCTTTTTATGCAGCCAAATTGAATCTGGCACAAAGAAAAGCGCAATTAAAGAAGCGTCGTTTGAAAAGGGCTTACAAAAAGGGTACAAAGGCCTACAAGTACGTAATTCCACCCGTGGAGCAAACGGAATTGCCAGCATTCGGAGCTGAGCATGCGATGAGAGATACACTTGCACAGGGTTCGACGGACTCAGATAAACCACTGCTTTCGGTCATTATACCTGCCATGAATGAAGAGCGAACCATCGGTGCAGTCGTCCGTCAGGCGCTGCGTATATGCCGTGATGCTGAAGTGCTTGTTATTGTGAATGGTTCAACGGATGGGACGGCAGCAGCGGCAAAAAGGGCGGGGGCACAGGTGCTTCGTTATGCCGAAGCTTTGGGACATGATGGAGGAAGAAGAATGGGTGCAGCGGCAGCTCGTGGCAGGGTGCTGTTGTTTACGGATGCAGACATTCCAATTCCGGCAGAACATCTCGCGCCTTATGTGCGAGCGATTCTGGATGGGACGGATGTGGCGCTTAATGATTATAACGGACCGGTGGCGCGTATCCCTGTTCACCCTGTCATAGAGGCCAAACATGCGCTGAACAGCATGCTCGCCCGACCTGATCTGCAAGGGGCCTCCATGACAGCCATACCGCATGCATTAAGTCGCAAAGCACTTGAAGTGATTGGTACGGACACACTGGAGATTCCACCGTTGGCACATGCAAAGGCGGTTACCAGCGGGTTAAAGGTGCATGCCGTTCATCATGTGCCTGTAGGTAAAATGAACGCAGTTCGAGTCAAGAAACGAAAAGGACCTGACCCGCTCAGTCAAGTGGTATGGAATGATCATCTGACAGCGATCAGGTGGATAACCGATACGCTTGGCCCGCGCGGAGGACACTCCGATCTGCAGCGTGTTCGTATCCTGACGAGGTGAGCATGTTGCTTAAAACAGAAAGAAACCTCGTCAAAAGATACAGCATGCTGGAGGTGAGGAAATGAAGGAGCGTTCAGGGGGTGTCCGTCGTCAACGGACAGCAGGCAGACGAACAACAAGGAACAGAACCAGAACGATGGGCAGGAGGAGCCTGACTAAATCGCCGTTAAAGAGTTCGTCAGCGAGCCGGTCGGCTACGAACAGCTCCGTATTGCAAGAAGCATTCCGCGCAGGGCAGCGGGCAGGACGCAAGGCGATGGAAAATGAGCAATCAATCGAACAACATGCACGTTCATCGTGGCAGGAGCTTGAGGCTGCGATCTCAGCGGAGCTAAGGAGTTATTCTGCTGCGATGCAGGCAGGGAAAGCATTCATGCAGGGTTATGCTCACGCTGCGGGACGTTCATTGAACATCATTCCCCTTGCCCTGAATAAACCTGCCGCTGCAGTCGTCTGTGCATGCAATGAGGAACTTACGCTGGGGCAAGTGCTTGTGCAACTGAAAAGATTACCCCTGACGGATATTGTTGTGGTGTTGAATGGAACAACGGACAACAGTCTGACACAGGTGCTTGAACAGCCTGGTATCACGCTGGTCTATGAACCTGACCGGGCGGGACATGATGTAGGCCGCGCTTTGGGGGCCAAAATGACGGAGGCGGAGACCCTTCTCTTTGTGGATGGGGATATGGTCGTCCCGGCAGAGCAGCTTGCACCGTTTCTGTATGCGGTCGACCGGGGAGATGATGTCGCACTGAACAATCTTTCATCCCTGTTGCCTCCATTTGCCCGCCAGGATGAAGTGAGCCGGATCAAGGCCTATCTCAACCGTGTGCTCAATCGTTCGGATCTGGGTTCCAATTCGTTGACGGCTGTACCTCATGCCCTCTCGCGTAAGATGATCCAGATCGTAAAACCGGAGGCGCTGGCCGTTCCTCCCAAGGCGCAAAGTCTAGCCATTCAGCACGGACTAAAAGTGACTGCGCCCAGTCAGGTGGATGTCATTCGTTCCAACCGCCTGCGTTCCACCAATACGGGTAGCGGCAACGAAGTGGCCCGATTGATCATTGGCGACCATCTGGAGGCGATTGCAACCTGGCTGGATATGGGTGGTAACAAGTCACAAGCCCGATCTATTTCCCGTGCTGAAGTGGCCTACAGGAGGAACGCCAGATGACACTGACGAGTATTATTATTCCGACGTACAACGGGCTGGATCTGCTGAAGCCATGTATCGATGCCATTCGAAAATATACCGATCGACATACAGCGTATGAAATCATCGTTGTGGATAATGGCTCGGTTGATGGAACAGCAGCTTATTGTGCCCGGGAACGAATTCGATTTGTCCGGTTACCGGACAATCGGGGTTTCCCCGCGGCTTGCAATGCCGGGCTCCGTGCAGCCTGTGGCGATGAGCTGTTGCTGCTGAATAATGATGTTACAGTTACCACCCGCTGGCTCGAAAATCTGCGGGCAGCCCTCTACAGTGAAGCAAACATTGGCATTACAGGTCCGGTGACCAACTATGCAAGTGGTATCCAGCAGGTGGAACTTGAGTTCCGGGACATGGCACATTTTCAGGAACTGGCTGCTGCCAACAATATAGTCGATTCTTCCAGATGGAAGGAAGTCAGACGCATTGTCGGCTTATGCATGCTCATGCGGAGAAGTGTGATGGAGGACATTGGTGTGCTTGACGAAGTCTATTCGCCGGGACACTATGAAGATGACGATTATTGCTACAGGGCCTTCCAGAGAGGGTATCGTTTGCTGGTATGCGGGGATGTCCTGGTACATCATCGCGGCAGCGCGAGTTTTCTGAAGACCGATCCTGTAGCTTGGAAACAGTTGCTTGAGCGCAATCGATCCATTTTTATCAACAAATGGCATGTCGATCCCCTTAAATATATTGAGACATCCGATGAAGGAGGGATAGTGGAATGAAAGGTGTAATTCTTGCTGGCGGAACAGGAACACGACTGTATCCTCTGACCCGGCTGATTAACAAGCATCTGATTCCAGTCGGCAAGCATCCGATGATTATGTATGGCATCGACAGACTCCGCCAGGCAGGCATTGAAGAGATATTGATAGTGATCAACAAACATTCCGCTGGGTTATACACGGAGTATTTGGGTGGTGGAGCAGATCATGGCGTCAAGCTGACGTACCGGATTCAGGAAAAGGCAGGCGGGATTGCCGAAGCATTGGATCTGGCGACATCGTTTATCCTTCCTGGAGAGAAGTTCGTTGTGCTGCTGGGAGACAATCTGTTTAGCGACGATTTGAAGCCATATGTGGATCGGTATATGCAGCAGCCTGCGGGTACAGCTCGTGTCTTGCTCAAAGAAGTGGACGATGCACGGCGGTATGGGGTGCCGGTGTTTGATCCACAGCATCCGGAACGAATCGCATACATTGAGGAAAAACCGACTGATCCGAAGACCTCTTATTGTGTTACTGGCATATATATGTATGATGACCATGTATTCAACCTCATTCAGAACATTTCACCTTCTGCACGCGGCGAACTCGAAATTACGGACGTGAACAATCATTATGCAGCAGCTGGAGGACTGGAATACGATATTTTGCAAAAATATTGGAGTGATGCAGGGACGTTCCAATCGCTTCAGGATGCAGCCATCCGCATGAAGGGTCAATTGCCCTAAAATATATGCGCCTGATGTTGCCGCTGTGAGAGGTCCCATGAGAGCAGAACAACCTGCGCCGGAGCCGGAAGAATGCTCCGGCGCTTTGTGCAGCGGCGGCACTCCTCGTGCATGCCAAGGGAGGGAATGCCGTGAGAGTAGCAAAACGCAGCGACTTGGGCAGGAAGAAGACACTGGGCGGTCATGCCGGCTCCTTGTACGTATCTGTGGGAGTGCAGCCCAAAGCAAGTTCGAATCACGAATGGGGAAACCAAGGCGCGAAGCAGGGGAATGTGGAACTCGCAGGAATAGAGCGCAAGCTTCTTGCAGAACCGAAAGACAAAGCCAGCGGGCGCACCGGCGCAAGACGTGGTGCGAGCGCTGGAGCACGAACCAAAACGGGAGCGAAAACAGGCGAAGGGCGTGGCATTGCAGGCACCCGCGTGAAATCAGGCGAGCGTGCAGGTGTGAGCCGTGGCCGTAAAGGAGCGCGAGCCAAAACGGGCAAGCGCGCAGTTTCAGGTCGCGGGCATGCTGCGCCGCGGGGCCGCCCGCCCGCCCGCGCCCGCGCCCGCGCCAAACAGCGCACGGCTGCGCAGCGTGCGCCCGGGCCAGCACCGCCGCAAGTGACACACCGACACGGTGGTGTCGCCCCCGCGGGGCGGGAAGGCGCTGCCGCGCATGCTGGCAGCGCAAGGGCACTTGCGCCTGCGCAGCCGGCTGCAGCGCCCGAGAGCGGCTACGCCGAGGGCTTCCGCGACGGCGTGTTCGCGGGCGGGGAGGCGCTGGTGGCGCAGCACATCCCGCCTGATCATATTCTGCCTGCCGTGGCGGCGGCAGATCTGATCGAGGCGGGATTCCGCCAATATGCGCCCACCCTTACCCGGCTGGCCAGCCCTCATGAGATGGCTGGCCATATCCTGGGGGCGCTGGATGCGCAGCGCCCCCTGTCCGTCGTTCGCCTCGGAGATGGCGAACTGCTGACCCTGGCAGCGGATACGGTGCTGCCCGGGGAGCAAGTGCAGGAGCTGGCACCGTTTCTGCCTTATGCAGGGGTGCCACGCTCCACCCCGGACATCCGCGCTGAGCTCGCGGAAGCCATTCGCGGCGCAGATTGGATCGGTGTCCCCATCTCGCGTGCGCCTACTTTTCAGGGGCTGTTATTTCCAGTATTACGCCATTTCGGCATCGACTGGTCCCGTCTGAATCTGACCAGTTCCACGATTAACTACAGCCTGCATCATTCGGGTCTGTTGTTGCCTGTGGTACAGGGGCGTCGGGTGCTGCTGATTGGAAGCCGAGCTGCAGAGCTTGGGGGGTTATTGATCGGCCGCGGCGTTCATGTCACAGGCATCATAGGTACAGTGGAGGGAGTTGCGGATATCCCGAGAGTGATGCAGCAAACTGCGGAGCATTCGTTCGATATCGCTCTGGTAGCTGCGGGAATTCCGGCTGTCATTCTGTGTCGCCGAATTGCTGGTGAGCTGGGGCGGGTTGCCATAGATTTTGGACATTTGGCTGACAAATTGGTTACAGGAGAGCTTCATCTCTAATGGACGATCTGGTGCGACGTTCATCGTAACGCGCATTTGGATGAGGGGAAATGGAGGAAGCAACATGAGCACATCAGGCAGAAATTCAAGACAGCGGAAAGCATCGTCATCCGAAACCGTTGTTTTGCACTCAGCTCGAAGCCGTAGTGGAGGGAAGATGAGACGCCAAGGCTCAGGTAAACGGGCAGCCAAGAACGCAAAACTGTATAAGCAGGGGTACCATAGAGGCTATGATGAGGGCGTGCGACAGGGGGAAAGCTCATTCGGGCTGGTATTCGAAGGCGTCAGCATTATTATTCCGACGTACAACCAGCGCGAATATGTCCTGCAATGTGTATCCAGTATTGAAAAGCATACACCGGCCCCCTTTGAAATCATTGTTGTGGATAACGCGTCCAAGGATGGCACGGCGGAAGCCATGCTTCGCAAAGGTGGCATGGTAAGGGTCGCTGCGCTGGATAAGAATCGTGGTTTTGCCGGCGGTGTCAATTATGGACTGATGATGGCAAGGGGACGACATATCGTGGTGCTGAACAACGATACACTGGTCACCCCGGGCTGGCTGGAAAACATGATGACCTGTCTTGACAGTCATCCCGAGATGGGAGTCGTGGGTCCGGTTACGAATTACATCGGAGGGGATCAGCAGATTGAAGTCCCGTACAGGGACGTGGAGGACATGTGGTCTTTTGCTGCCCGACATAATCGCCCGGATGCCACGAAACATAGGGAGACCGACAGGCTGGTCGGATTTTGCTGGCTGTTCTCCCGGGAATTGCTGGAGCGGGTAGGTTATCTTGATGAAGGTTACGCCGTGGGGAATTTTGAAGATGACGACTGGATCATTCGGGCGAAGCTGGCGGGATACAGGCTGGGGGTAGCCGGGGATGCCTTCATACATCACTACGGAAGTGTAAGCATGAAGTCGCTGGGAGAACAGGATTATGAAGTCGTGAACAAGGATAACGAACAGTTTTATACTCAAAAATGGGGAGATCCCCATGCGTTGATTGCCGATACTTCCCGGCTCTCGCTGCGTGCCAAGGAGTCGACCAGTCAGCAGGAGAACAAGACGTCCCTAGGCAAGACAGACTCCCCTGACCTGCGACAGCGCATTTCCACCAAGGGCAGCAGCGATGTAACGCATAAGCTGAGACGCAGCACGGACTTTTACCCGGAGGGCTGTTACATCTCTGATATTAAGGGTGATGTGTATCGACTGATGCGTGGACAGCGACGCAAGCTGGATATCCCGGTTCCACGCGGCATTTCTCCTGTTTTGGTTGCGAAACCGGATCTGCTCGGCGTATCGGCAGGTGAGCCACTGATATCTGCGAATGAGGTACAGGGCTGGCCTCTGGAAAAAAGTCATGTTCATGCTGAGCCCGTTCAGAGCAACCGCGATGCGCTGGAGGAAGGCATGATTGTTGCCGCGACGAATGAGCGGGATATATGGTATCAGATTAGTGGCAGTAAACGCAGGAGGTTTGCAACTCCTTATGCTGCGGAACGATGGGGAGTGCAATCCGGGCACGTCGTTCATGTATCTGCGAACCAATTGCGTACAATCGAAGAGGGCTGGCCCATTATTGCTCCTCCCCAGCTCTTGAACGAAGATTTGTAATGACTGGGTTCGGCTGCCTTGTATATCGGCACGACAGCATGATGCGGAATGTGATGTACAGCGTATCGTAATGCTATACATCTTTCCGCATCAGAACTTTACATATATCACGAATCATGAAATGTAACGATAGGGTGATTTAAATTTAATCTTTCTATCCTCTTATAGGTTTATTCTATTGGGAGATCCATTGACGCTTGAAGAGGTGAGGAGTACATTTATAGCCATAATTCTTATTTAACAGATAGGAATTAATGGTCTGGGTGGTAATCCATCCTGATCTGACAATGAATCAATCAGGAGGTATGCCGATGTCTTCTACATCGAAAAAAGTAGTGCTCTGGAGCAAAACAGGCTGTCATTTCTGCGGGGAGGTTAAGGCATTCCTAACGGCCCGCAACCAGCCTTTTGAGAACATCGAAGTGCAAGGCAACGATGTGCTGAGGGACGTGCTTGAAGCCAAATACGGCATTCGACATGTACCTGTTATTGAGGTGGGTGGAGACGGCAAGTATGAAGCATTGCTGGAGCCTGATTTGGAGAAACTGGCGGAGCTTCTCGCCCAGCCCGATGAAGCAGCAGTCTGACCGGACCTGGCGGATCTCTTGATAAAGCAGTTTCCGGCTGCTAAAGGCTGTCATATCAGTGTGCAGCAGCTGGGGACTTTTATAAGCCATAATTCATCCTCTTATTCAGATATCCAATCCTTATATAGAAAAGTTCTATAAGTAACGCTGTTGACCGATGTGCGGGGCAGTGATAAGATTTGTGAAATTAAAGCTGACCAAACTCATAGGAATAGTTAACTTTTTGGTTTTTCTTCATTCGTAATCCGTATCAGATCGAACTTTAGAAAATTCTTATATATCCTAATCCAAGGAAGGCGGAATGTAATATGACGGCTCAGCGCAGTTTGAAATTTGGAGCGATTGTCCACGGTGTCGGAGGCAGTATGACGACTTGGAGACACCCGGAGATTCAATCGGATGCCAGTGTGAATTTTGAATTTTACAAACGCCAGACGTTGAAGGCAGAAGAAGGCAAATTCGATCTCGTTTTTATCGCTGACGGTCTTTATATTACCGAGAAATCCATACCTCATTTCTTGAATCGATTTGAGCCAATCAGCTTGTTGTCCGCCCTGGCCGCCATTACGTCACGGATTGGTCTGGTTGGAACACTCTCCACCTCCTATAGTGATCCATTCACAGTTGCCAGACAGTTCGGTTCTCTTGATCTGATTAGTAATGGCCGTGCGGGTTGGAATGTGGTTACATCCCCGCTTGAAGGTTCAGCCAAAAACTACAGTAAAAGCAACCATCCTACCCACCCCGAACGTTACCGGATTGCAACCGAATATTTGCAGGTGACCAAGGGCTTATGGGATTCATGGGAAGACGATGCCTTTGTAAGAGACAAAGAAAGCGGCGTTTTCTTCGATCCTTCCAAGCTGCACACACTCAATCATGAAGGAGAGTTCTTCTCCGTACAGGGTCCACTTAACATTGCACGTTCAAAGCAGGGGCAACCTGTTATTTTCCAGGCAGGTTCTTCAGAAGATGGCAAGACCCTTGCTGCCAAAGAAGCGGATGCTGTTTTCACAGGACATGATTCAATTGAGGATGCACAGGTCTTCTACAAAGATGTCAAAACCCGCGCAACAACCTATGGACGTTCCACACAGGATATCGTCATTTTGCCAGGGATCAATCCAATCATCGGACGGACAGAAGAAGAAGCAGAACAGAAATATCAGGAGATTGCCAGCCTGGTGACTATTGATAAAGCGCTGGACTATCTTGGACGTTTCTTCGAGCATCATGACTTCTCCCAATATCCGCTGGATGAACCATTCCCTGAATTGAATGGCATTGGCAGCAACAGCTTCCGCAGTGGTACGGACAAAATCAAGCGGGATGCCAAAGAGCAAGGATTGACGCTGCGTGAAGTAGCCCTGCGGGCAGCAACACCAAAGAGCAAATTCCTTGGCACACCGGAGCAGGTGGCTGACAAGATCCAGGAATGGTTCGAAGCTGAAGCGGCGGATGGATTCATTATTCATTCTGAACTGCCAAGTGGATTGGCCGATTTCGTGGAACTGGTTGTTCCGATTCTGCAAGAGCGCGGCATCTATCGAACCGAATACGAGCATGACACCTTGCGTGGCAATCTGGGTGTGCAAATTCCGGTGAATCGTTACACGGCAGCCCGGGAGCAAGTGGGAACCGAGGCTTAAGAAACTGGGAAGCTGAAATTCGGCACAGTCAAGGAATGAGGCGTCCGGGTGAACTACTCGGATTGCAAATGCGGAAGGTGCCGAATGACGCTGTAAAACCAAGTTAACAGATAGGTTATGTTAATAATCTATAATTCATTAAATCATCAAATCATCAAATCATCAAATCATCAAATCATCAAATCATTAATTCAATGAATCAATGACACCTGTATACACAGAGGGGGAAGCTATATGAACAGGTCTATCTCATGGATGAAATATATGGCATTGGCGGCAGTATTGGTGCTGGTATTATCCGGTTGCGGAGCGGCAGGTAACTCGAACAGTGCAGTTCAGGCTTCCGGTGGGGAGCAGGCGGCTGGGCAAGCAGAAGGTGGGAACCTGACCTACGCACTCGCCACATCGCCGGATACGCTGGACCCGCATCGAAGTGGCCTTGCCGTAACCGTACGTGCGATCCGAACGATCTATGACAATCTGGTGGTACAGCTGCCGGATGGCTCCATCAAACCTTGGCTCGCCAAGGAGTGGAGTGTATCGGAGGATGGCAAAAGTTATACGTTCAAACTGCGTGAAGATGTGAAGTTCCATGATGGCACACCATTTAACGCGGAAGCTGTGAAGTTCAATCTGGATCGGGTAATCGATCCGACCACCAAAGCCGCCAATTCCCTTGCCCTGATTAGACCTTATAGCTCCTCGGAGGTTATTGATGAATACACCATCAAGGTGAATCTGGAACAGCCTTCGCAAGCTTTTCTCGGTAACTTGAGTCAGGCCCTGCTGGGGATTGTATCTCCTACGGCCGCCAAAAAGTATGGCGATCAACTGGGTAAAAATCCGGTGGGGACCGGTCCGTATACTTTCGTGAAATGGGATGAAAATGCGGATATCGTTGTCGCCAAAAACAGGGATTACAACTGGGCTCCTGCAACCGTTGAAAATGAAGGTGCTCCTCATATTGATACGATTACGTTCAAAATTGTACCGGAAGAAGCAACGCGCATCGGCAGTGTACAGAGTAAGCAGGTGCTTGCCGCCGAGACCGTTCCGCCGCAAAATATTGCAGCCCTGAAGAACGATCCGAACCAGCAATTGCTGCAGGCCAATACCGTTGGTTTGCCATATACCCTCTTCTTCAATCTGCGCAAAGCGCCTTGGGATGATGTGAAAGTCAGACAGGCGGTGCAATCTGCAGTTGATGTGGAATCCATCGTGAAGACACTGTATCTGGGCAACTACGAACGCGCGTGGTCTGCACTGTCTCCGGGAATCCTCGGTTATGATGCCTCCCTGGAAGGAAGCATCAATCCGGATATCAACAAGGCCAATCAGCTGCTTGATGAGCAAGGTTGGATCAAGGGAGCAGATGGCATTCGTGAAAAAGATGGTAAGAAGCTGACTCTGCATTATGTGGACGGTTCGCCGAACCGGGAGAAACGCAACGACATTGCAGCGATTATTCAGCAGCAGCTCAAGCAGGTGGGTATAGCTGTTGAGGTTGAAATTACGAAGGACGTTGCTACGGTCATCTATCAGAACTGGGATTATGATCTCTATGGCAACAGCCAGGTTAACTCTGATCCGAATGCACTCTATGCTTTCTATCATACAAGTGCAGAAGGTGAACGTCCGACCTTATCAGGCCTATCCGATCCGAAGATCGATAAACTGCTGGAACAGGGAGCGGTGGAGACTGATTCGGATAAACGCGTGGATATCTATAATCAGATTCAACAATATCTGATCGAGCAGGCTGTAATTCTACCGATCTATGTGTTCCCTTATACGGTGGCTGCATCCAAGTCGGTGCAGGGTATCAAGTTTGATTCACTTGGGTATCCGTTGTTCAATGATGTTCGGATTCAGCCATAACACGAAATGTCAATTATGCAGACAGGAAGGAGACGACCCGGTATGGTTCAAACGATACTGACAAGACTTGCTACATCGCTTCTGGTTATTTTCGGAGCTTCGGTGCTGGTGTACTGCATCATGTATCTGCTGCCGGGTGATCCGGTCCTGCTTATGCTGGACCCGTCATCGGCAACACCCGAGATGATTCAGAACCTGCGGGTCCAGCTGGGTCTGGATCAGCCGTTTTATATCCAGTTTGCCAACTATTTCGGAGACATGCTGCGTGGGGATTTCGGCAAATCAATGATCAATTCCGACCCGGTGCTGCCCAAAATACTGGAACATTTCCCTGCCACACTGGCGCTGACCGCGCTCAGCTCAATCATAGCGATAACCATTGGCATTACGCTCGGCGTACTGTCGGCCATTCATCGTAATGGCGTGATTGATTTTATCGCCCGGCTCGTTGGATTGTTTGGCATCTCCATGCCTACCTTCTGGACCGGCATTCTGTTGATCCTGTTGTTCTCGGTTCAGCTTGGCTGGTTCCCGGCGATGGGCTCCGACGGATTCAGTTCATTGGTGCTTCCTGCTGCAACACTGGGCCTCGTAGGTGCGGGTTTCATCGTACGGATGGTGCGTAACAGCATGCTGGAAGTGGTGAACGAACCTTTTATCGTGGCATTACGAGCAAAAGGTCTTTCACAGCGGACCATCATGTACGGTCATGCGCTGCGTAATGCACTGATTCCTGCGGTGACGGTCATCGGCATGTTGATTGGTGATTTGCTTGCAGGAACCGTCGTGGTGGAGACGGTCTTCTCCAGACAGGGCATCGGCAGAATTATCGCGGATGCATTGATGGCCAAAGACCTGCCTGTTGTGCAGGGCGTAGTCTTTTTTACAGCAATTATTTATGTCGTGTTGAATTTACTGGTGGATATCTCTTATGCGTACATTGATCCCAGAGTTAGGCGTGCAGTCCGAACGTGAGGACGGATGGAACAGTCTGAAACATCTGAACGCGTAGTGAGGAAGGAGGAGTCTTATGAGCATGAAACCATTGGTGGGTGATGAAAAAGGTTGGACGGCCAGAACAGGGCGTTTACGCCTCTGGAGTCGCCGTCCCCTGCGTCACCGCGTCTCATTCGCGGTGTCCCGTTTATTCTTTTATGCAGCTTTGCTGGTCGTGGTGTTTACCGTCACTTGTGCAATCGTGCCGGGCTGGATTGCTCCTTATGATCCAACTCAGATGATGACGGATGCCATCCTGCAGGCTCCCTCTGCTGCGCACCTGTTTGGGACCGATTATTTTGGCAGGGATATTTTCAGTGTGGTTGTGCATGGCAGCAGGGACTCACTGCTGATTGGATTTGCCTCGGTGCTGGTGGGTGGTCTTGTGGGCAGTGCTCTTGGCATTATTGCCGGCTATGCCGGAGGTGTATTGGATACCATCACTATGCGGGCCGTCGATATTCTGATGGCTGTTCCAGGCGTGTTACTGGCATTATCCGTTGCGGCAGCGTTGGGGCCTGGACTACTTAACATTGCACTGGCTGTTGCGGTATCCTCCATTCCGGGATATGCACGGGTGATGCGTGGGCAGGTCATGTCCGTTAAAGGTTTGCCTTTTATTACAGCTACACGTTCACTTGGGGGCTCCAATGCCCGTATTTTCTGGAAGCATGTACTGCCTCATTCGTTGTCACCGTTGCTGGTTATGGCGACGTTGGGCGTGGGTACCTCCATTCTGACAGGCTCGGGACTCAGCTTTCTAGGACTTGGCGTGTTGAAGGAAATTCCGGACTGGGGAGCGTTGCTCTCGCAAGGGAGAGGTTATCTGACGGTTGCCTGGTGGATCTGTACCTTCCCGGGACTCGCAATTACCATGTTTGTACTGGCGGTTAATCTGATTGGAGACGATATTCGCGATCGGCTGGACCCCAAAGTAAATGGAGCGGATTGACCGCTATTCCAAGGAGGAATCATGATGTCACATGTCGTTATTATTGCCGGATCGCCTTCCAAACGTTCGCGTCTGACAGGCCTTACGGATTACAGCAGCAATAAATTAAGAGAGGCTGGCATTACCGTTGAGGTAATTCATGTAGCCGACCTGCCCGCGGAAGATCTGGTACAGGCGAAGTTTGATAGCTCTTTCATTCGGGATGCGCTCGCTGTTGTCGAAGCCGCGGATGCAGTCATTGTGGCAACACCTGTATACAAAGCATCGTACTCCGGTGTGCTGAAGCTGTTCCTGGATCTGATTCCACAGGAAGGACTGCGGGGCAAGCTGGCTCTTCCATTAGTCATCGGCGGCTCGATTGCCCATCTGCTCGCCATCGATTATGCATTGAAGCCTGTTCTGGCAGCACTTGGCGGAAGGCATATTCTCGGCGGAGTATACGCAGTTGATCAGGGAATTGATCGACTCGATGATGGAAAATATGCGCTTTCGGCAGATATCACTACACGATTGGATCGTTCTCTGGAAGAATTGATATTGACTCTGGAAAAGAATGGTATTACGATATGATAAAACCAAGTAAATACATTGGATAAATAGATATAAATAACGTCTGCGGACGTGGATTCGGGGGGCGCTTATGAATATTGAGAACATTGAAGCGTTTGTATATATCAATCATTACGGAAGCTTCAATAAGGCTGCCGAGGTACTTTTTTTGTCCCAACCTTCTGTCACCGCTCGTATTCAGTCCCTTGAACGTGAACTCGGCTGCAAATTGTTTGACCGTCTTGGCAAACAGATTGTGCTCACGGAAGAGGGGAGAAAGTTCCTTCCCTACGCCCAGCAGGTGCTGCAAGTGATTCAGAAGGGCAGACAGAAGATACAGCAGCGTCGTACAACGCCCGATGCACTTCGACTCGGCAGTACGGTATCCGTATCCAACTATGTCATTCCAGACTTTCTGCCCAAAATCAAGGAAGCTTACCCTGAGGTGAACATCAAACTGACTACAGCGACGACGGATCAACTCGTTGCCAAGCTGCTGGGTCAGGAAATCGATCTTGCTTTTGTGCGGAAAGTCATGCACCCGGCGATCCGTACGGTTGCTTTTTACGAAGATCCAATCCAGCTATACGTGTACAAAGGCCATCCATTTATTGAACGCGGGCATGTGAGCATGGAGGCAATCAGGAATGAGCAGCTGGTCTTTTTTGAATGTGGTTCACTGGACTGGCTGCGCATTCACCGGGCCTTTGACTCGCTGGAACACCCGCCGGATATTACATATCACGTGGATAATTCGGAAACGGCGAAGAAGCTGGTGAAGCAAGGAGCAGGTATTGCGTTTCTCCCAGGTCTGACAGTGCAAAAGGAAGTGCAGGATCAGGAGCTGTTCCCCATTCAGGTACATGAGGTTGCAGGTGTATCGTTGCAGATCAGCGTCGTTACGTTAAAAGAAGAACATTCGCCTTTTGCAGAGCCTTTCGGGGAACTGCTGCGGCAGCTATAGAGACTTATTAATGAAGTAAGCACAGATTTAAAAAGTCAGGTTCGGCATGATCGAAGGAGGAGAATGTGATGGGTATTCGTGTTGGCATATTGGATCAAACCCCGATCTATGAAGGGGAGACGCCGATTGATGCTTTTCGGCATACGATTGAATTGGTACAGCGGGCTGAACAGCTTGGATTTCATCGTTTCTGGGTATCGGAACATCATGATTCAGGTCATGTTGCCGGCTCCTCACCGGAAGTGCTCATTTCCCACTTGCTGGCGCATACGGAGCGGATTCGTCTCGGTTCTGGCGGGGTGATGCTGCAACATTATAGTCCCTACAAAGTAGCCGAGAACTTCAATGTGCTTTCGGCACTTGGTCCGGGGAGAATTGATCTGGGTATTGGACGTGCACCTGGAGGATTACCCCGCTCAACACAGGCACTACAGCAAGGGATTCAGGAGGCCGCTTCACTGAAGGAGAAAATCAATCAGGTGAAGCAGTTCATCTATAATGAACCGCATGAAGATGAAACACATCCTTTGGCCGGCTTGAGCGCTGCGCCCGTATCCAAAAACCCGGCCGAGCTATACGTACTTGGGGCAAGTATTGATAGTGCAGGCATGGCAGCAGAACTGGGACTGCCTTATGTATTTTCATTGTTTATTAATAGCAACACGGAGGTTGCTCTGGAGGCTCTGCGTACTTACCGGGAACAATTCGACCGCTCACATGGACGGGAGCCATATGCCATCCTCGCTATATCATTAATTGTGGCGGAGAGTGCGGAAGAAGCCGAAGGACTGGCAAGTGAACATATGCTGGTCAAGATCCATCTGGAGAATGGCAAGGTATTGACGGTTGGTTCCGTTGAGCAGGCAGAAGAATTCGGACGGCAATCGAACGAGAAGTATCGGATCGAGATTCTGGAGCCAAGTGTGACGAGAGGTACGAAGGAAACGGTTGGTTCGGCACTAGCGAAATTTCAGCAGGATTTTGCCGTGGATGAACTGATTGTTACCACGGCCACACGTGATTTTGCCAAACGAATTCGTTCATTTGAATTATTGCGTGAAGCGCTGGATGAGCAGGGACTGGGCGAATTTGCGAATGAGTCGACACCTGCGCAAGCAGTGATCGGTTAGGCATATACATGGTATAGAGCATACCTTTTGAAGTGAAGTGACCCCCGTGTATTATATTAATCCATCTTACATGGCACAGACGATGATAAAAGGAGGCAATGTCGTGAGCAGTGATCTGAAACAGCCTGAGCAACAGGCAAAGCAAGAAGAACAGAGCCGCAAGCATGAACTTTACGTTGGGCAGGATGAAGGATTCGCAGAGCACTTAACCGCGATTCGGCGACATTTGCATCGTAACCCCGAGCTATCCGGAGAGGAATGGGAAACGACAGAAGCCATTCGGGGCTGGCTGGTGGAGGAAGGGGTTCGGATTGCAGATGAATATTCACTGCGAACGGGCCTTATCGCTGAAATTGGGCAGGGCGATGGCCCGGTAGTGGCCTTGCGCGCAGATATTGATGCCCTGCCGATCCAGGAAGAAACGAAGCTGGAGTATGCCTCGCAAGTCGCTGGGCGAATGCACGCCTGTGGTCATGATGCACATACCGCCATTCTGATCGGTGCAGCACGATTGTTGAAACAGATTGAGTCCCGGCTGCCGGGCAAGGTCCGTTTGATTTTCCAGCCTTCGGAGGAGAAAGCGACGGGGGCACGACAGGTTATCCAGAGCGGAGCGTTATCCGAAGTTCAATCTATTTTTGGTTTGCATAACAAACCGGATCTGCAGGTTGGTACGGTAGGTATCCGTGAAGGAGCGCTGCTCGCAGCGGCAGATGGTTTTGTGGTTAAAGTGGAGGGTGTCGGAACCCATGCGGCAGTGCCGGAAGCGGGCATTGACCCGATTGTGGTGGCATCTCATATTGTGACTGCATTACAGGCCATCGTGAGTCGTAATGTCGGAGCACAGGAGAGCGCCGTGATCAGTGTGACCAAAATTAACAGCGGCACCGCCTGGAACGTCATTCCGGAAGAAGCCATATTGGACGGCACCGTACGTACCTTTGACGAGAAGGTGCGTGCCCGGATTCGCGAGCGTTTCAACCAGGTGGTTGCCGGTGTCGCAGCAGCCTACGGGACACGGGCTACCGTGCGCTGGATTCAGGGACCACCTGCCGTGGTCAATGATGCGTCACTGGCTGCTGCGGCGGAGCAGGTCGCGAGCGAGGTGGGGTTGAACAGTATCCGGCCGATACCTTCCCCGGCGGGCGAAGATTTTTCCTTTTACCAAAAGGAGGTTCCGGGTCTGTTCCTCTTCCTCGGAACGTCAGGCCCACACGAATGGCATCATCCTGCATTCGATGTGGATGAACGGGCACTGCCGCTTGGCGCACACCTTCTGGCAGCGCTGGCTGAACAGTCATTGCAGAAGTTGCAGTCAAATGGCGAGTAACCGATAACCGTTACGTGAATAAGTGATTAATTTAATGGTTAATTAATGAGATAATATGCTAATACAATAGCGAATGGACGCAAAAAATGGTGACCTTAACCAGGTGACCGTTTTTTGTTGTTTCCGTATTTTTAATTTCAGCATGAAATGAACATGACCTATCTCTTTGTCGCACATGATCTTCGGGCCGTGGTGAATCGGTGTGATCGGTACTTTTTCTGTATCGGGGAACGATCGTGGAGGAGCTTGAACGGAATTGTCTCTCGGATGCAAAGAATGAATATGCAAAAGCATTGCGGGCATCCGTTATGCCTTTTAATCGTCACTGATGTATCTCTAATTGCAAACGTTGGGCTAAATTGAGTTGACGCAAATACGTCAGATCCATTCCCGTTTACGCATGAAATTACAGTCATAATGCTCACTTTTTGGTATGGAAATATTTGTTGACGCTCCCAAGTGGGATGTGCTATATTTTTCTCGACTGTTAATCGTAATTATTACTATTAAAATTTTTTTTATAAATTATCTACACATTTACATGAACGTAGAGGACAGAAAAAACCTGAAGAAGCGGAGCTAAAAGCTTTCTGAAAGAAAGCTGCATCGCAAGCATACACCTCGCCTTTATCCCCGGATTTTCCCCTTTGAAAAAGGGAATCAAAAAAATCTGGGGATAACAGCGATCGGAAGGTTGTTCTGTCATCGGAGTGGCAAGTGTAAATCTTCTTTAGTTCAATTTATATAAGCTAAGTGAGCTCAGGCTTAATTCCATCACAAGAATAGGAGTAGCGGCTGCGATGAAACAGGAGATTGATTTTATCAAGTTTAATCCCACGCAAAATATGACGGTTCTGGTGAAGACGAATCATCCATCTGAGACATATCCACAAATCGCCGCTCAAATTATGTCCTATGACAATGTATACGCCGAACAAGTGGGGTTCATTGGAGGATCGGTTAAACCGGAGGCGGCTGCCCATTTGGAAATGGCCGGTGGAGAGTTCTGCGGGAATGCCTGCATGGCCCTGGCTGCGTATATCGCATCCGAGAACGAGTTGAAATCCACTGATTTCACAGAAATCATCTTGGAAGTTTCCGGGACAGATCAATTAATCAAGTGTCAGGTGAAGCAGCAGCACAATCAATATTTTTGCCAGGTCACGATGCCCCTTCCTGAGCAGATTGAACAACGAACCGTGAAGTATGAGGGAATCGATATGGATATGGTGATCGTGCGGTATCGGGAGTTCATTCATATCGTCATTGAAGTGGAAGCGTTTGATGAAACGATGAGAAAGAGGGCTCAAGCGCTGGCGCGATTATTAGGCTTAACCTTGGGGGATAAGCTGATTGGCATCTTATTATACAACTCCCAATCGGAGGAGCTGGCACCGCTCATATTTGTCCCGCAGCTGGATAGTCTGATCTGGGAAAGGGGGTGCGGTTCGGGTACAGCCTCGGTGGGAGCCTATCTGGCCTGGAGCAGGCAGAGGGAGATCGTTCAGCATATCAAGCAGCCTGGTGGTGCGATTAAAGTGATGGCTGAGTGGAATGGAGCAGACCTTGAACGAATTACAATCGAAGGATCGGTCGGAATCGTGGCCCAGGGCAAGGCATTTATAGATGCATGATCATGACGAGTTAGAGGAGGAAGAGGAATGGAGACATTGATTGATTTTCAAGCATGCTTGAGTGAATTTTCTGAGAAATTCGATGAGCTGGCAGGCAGATATGATCATACGGTTCAGCACAGCTCAGAGCTGGAGGCTTTAATTGATGACTATTCCACGTTTGTAACGGACAAGCAAAATGAACGAATCTGGGAACAGCTCGATCAGCAGGAATCAGCCAGCATGCATCAACTTGTCCTTGATCTGCGTGATAAATCTGCACGGTGTGTGGCGGTCATGGAGAAATATCGGGCATTGAAGCTGCAAGACGGAGAGGTTGAAATCGCGGATTATTTCAGAAATATAGAAGAATGTATTGAAAAAGAGTTTGGCAGCTTTCATGTCACCTCGGATTCCAAAGTGCTGCTGGTAGGCTCCGGGTCATTTCCGATGACGCCTTTGTTTATCGCCAAGCGAACAGGGGCAGAGGTGATTGGCATCGATATTGATGCAGAAGCTATTACACTCGGGCAGCAGGTTGTGGAGAAGCTGGGTGCGGGCTTGAACATCCATTTGGAGCAAACATTGGTGCAGGACCTTGCTTTTACAAGAAAAGCAACACATATCATTTTCAGTTCCACGGTTGCCAATAAATATGATCTGCTCGATCAATTGCACGCATTGACGAATGAACATGTGGTGGTGGCGATGAGGTACGGTAACCAGTTAAAGTCGTTGTTCAACTATCCGATGAGAGAGACCGACAGCAGCAAGTGGAGAATGGTCGACAATATTCTGCGTCCGGATGATGTGTTCGATATTGCGTTATACCAAAAAGCATAGCTCGCTTGAGCTTGGGAAAGAGAGGTCCATATGAGGGGATTTCAACGAGTTCTGTTGCTCGGAACAGGCCCTGCATCCATTCAGCTGGCAGTAACGCTCAAACAGGAATTCAGTTGTACCATAGGCATAGCGGGAAGAGAATCGGTGCGCTCACAATCTTTTTATGAAGCAGTTCGGCAAAGTGACGGATTTATTGGAGCAAGCATTCAAAATGAAAAGCATCGACCGTTGGCAGGTGAATGCTTCGTCGATCAGGTGTTTCAGGGATATGAGGCCATTGAAGGCGAATGGGATACGCTTATTTTCGCCGTGACAACCGATGCTTATATCGATGTATTGAAGCAAATGAAGGATAACTTCATCAAACAAGTGAAATGCATGATTTTGGTCTCTCCAACCTTTGGCTCCAACCTGCTGGTAAGTCATTATGTGAGGCAGCTGCATGCGGATACGGAAGTGATCAGTTTCTCTACCTATTTGGGGGATACCCGATGGATGAACGACCAACCGTCCAATCATGTCATCACAACTGGAGTGAAGAAAAAGGTCTATATCGGTTCTACTTCAACGCCCTCTGAGCATGTGGGCAGACTGTGCAGGATGTACGAGCGATTGGGTATTGTGCTGGAAGTTTTGCCATCTGCACTCGAGGCGGAAACGAGAAATATTTCTTTATATGTACACCCGCCATTGTTCATGAATGACTTCTCATTGGATGCGATCTTCGGTGTATCAGACACTCGGAAATATGTATATAAAATTTACCCCGAAGGTCCTGTAACCCAATATTTGATTCGGGACATGCGGACACAGTGGAACGAAATGATGACGATCACGGATAGACTCCGTATTCAGGGTGTCAATCTGCTTCAATTCATGACGGATGATAATTATCCGGTACGAATGGAGAGTTTATCACGCCACGATATAGAGAACTTCAATCAGTTGCAGGACATTCATCAAGAGTACTTATTATACATACGGTACACCTCGTTGTTGATTGATCCCTTTTCGGAGCCCAACCCCGAGGGCAAGTATTTTGACTTTTCGGCCGTTCCCTTCAGAAAAATGTTTGTCAATCAGGATGGAGCGTTGGACATTCCCAGAATGCCTAAGGAGGATTATTACCGAATCAAAATCATTCAGGGCATTGCGAGATATTTGCAGGTAAGCTGCCCAACCATCGATTCGTTTATTGCCACCTATGAGGCGAAAATTCAAGAGATCGCTCGCGCTCACCCGGATCAGCATCTATCCAATGCATTTGTCGTTCAATCCTTCGATGAGGACATTCGGATGATCTGCACTGGGCTGGCGAACAGCACGGTTTAATTACATCTCAATTTATATATCTTTTATTATCAGGAGGAAATGTTGTGAAAAAGGGTAGTGCTTTTGGTTTAATGTTGCTGTTATTGTCTGTTATTACCGTGCTCGCAGGATGCGGGCAGGATAAGGGGACAACAACGGAGTCTGCGAATAGCGAGGTCAAGCCGGAACTCATTTATGCATCCGCCAAGGATATTAATGATATGAATCCTCATTTATACACCGGCTCCATGCCCGCACAAGGGATGGTTTACGAATCCTTGGTCGAAAACACGGTCGATGGAATCAAGCCATTACTGGCAGAATCGTGGGATATTTCCGAGGACGGGAAAACGTATACGTTCCATTTGCGACAGGGTGTGAAATTCCATGATGGTGAACCGTTTAACGCTGAGGCGGTCAAACAAAATATCGATGCGGTTCAGGCGAATGCCGAAAAACATGCATGGATTAAGCTGTCCACCAAAATTGTAAGTACAAAAGTCATAGATGAATATACATTTGAACTGGTGCTTTCCGATCCCTATTATCCAGCTCTGGTGGAACTGTCCATGACCAGACCGTATGTATTTATATCACCCAAAGATTTTACGAATGGTGGCACAAAGGACGGGGTGAGCGGCTATCACGGCACAGGGCCCTACAAGCTGACAGGACATAAAATCGATGAGAATGCGACATTTGAAGCCAATGAAGAATACTGGGGCGGCGCACCTGAGATCCAAAAAATCACGTCCAAGGTTCTACCGGCAGGGGAAACGACATTACTGGCATTACAGAAGGGTGAAATCAACTTTATATTCACCGATGATCGGGGAGCCGACAGCATTGATGTTGAAGCCATGAATCAATTGGCTGACTCGGGTGATTTTCAAGTGGTCCGAAGCGAAGCGATGAATACGAATATGATCGTAGCCAACAGCAGCAAGATGGATAATCCTGTCCACGAAACGGCTGTTCGTGAAGCGATATGGGTTGCCATTGATCGGGAAACGATCAGCAATGACATTTTTAACGGAACGCAGACCGTAGCGGACACCTTATTCTCGTCGAACGTTAATTATGCCCATGTTGAATTGAAGAAGCGGGAGTATAATCCCGAGACCGCGAAAGAGCTTTTGGAGAAAGCAGGTTGGACATTAACAAACGGTAAGACAGTGAGATCGAAGAACGGTCAGCCATTAGCTCTGACATTGTATTATGACAGCAATTCATCTTCGCAAAAAACACAGGCGGAATTGATCCAGCATGCCTTAAAAGGATTAGGAATTCAGCTGGAGATTGTTGGTGAGGAATCCACTTCCATCGCGAACAGAAGGGCAACCGGGGAATATGATCTGCTGTTTAATCAAACCTGGGGACTGGCGTACGATCCACAAAGCACCATTTCAGCGTTTACCTCGGATTCCGCCTATAAACATACAACAAGCGGCATAGCTCAGGCGGATGAACTATATAAGAAAATTGATGAAGTCATGGTCTCTACAGATGAGGCAACCCGCCAATCCCTGTACGCCGACATTATGAAAATGGTCCATGATGAAGCGGTGTTTATTCCGATTACCAATGGGCGGGTTACTGTCGTGGCTCCCAAAAATCTGGACGGAATCTCATTCAAACAGACTCAATATGAATTGCCATTTGAGCAAATGAAATTTAAATAGAGCGGGGATGGATATGGGAAGTTATATAGTCAAACGGATATTGCTCGCCATACCCTTGCTGTTCATCATTTCATTGATAACGTTTGTACTCATTAATCTTTCGCCCCTGGACCCCGCCGTAGTTGTATTACAGGCACAGGAGGTTCCTCAGATCACGGATGAATTAATCGCCCAAACGAATGAAGCATTGGGGTTCGATAAACCGTTCGTTATTCAGTATGTAAATTGGTTGATGGCCTGTATGCAGTTGGATTTTGGCAGCTCGTATGTATCCGGTGAACCGGTGTTGTCCCTGATTGGTCCTGCATTCCTGAACACATTAAAATTAACGCTGGTATCATCGGTGTTCATTATTGGATTCTCCATTCTGTTGGGTGTGATCTGTGCCATGAGAGAAGGGAAAGCCGTTGATAAATCGGTGAGAGGCCTCTCGTTTGTCCTGACCGCCATGCCATCTTACTGGCTCGCAGCCATCATGATCTCGACTTTTTCCGTCAAGCTGGACTTGCTGCCTACGAGCGGAATGGATTCGTTGAAAAGCTACATTTTGCCGGTGATTGTAATCACGGTGAGTTATACAGGCATTTATTTTAGAACGGTCCGGAGTTCCATGTTAAGCAACATGAATGAGGATTACGTGCTCTATGGAAGGGCAAGCGGCTTAACTGAGCGGAAGGTGACCCTGCATATTTTGCGAAATTCGCTGCAAGTGGCGGTATCCATATTTTGCATGGCGATCCCCATCGTGCTCGGCAGTACCGTTGTGATTGAAAATGTGTTCGCCTGGCCGGGACTTGGGAGGTTGAGCGTGCGGTCCATCCTCAATCGGGATTTCCCGATGATTCAGGCGTATGTTCTTATTTTGGCCGTAACCTTTGTGCTGTTTAATACGATTTCTGACGTGATCAATGCGGCGATGAATCCCCGATTAAGAAAGGATCTCTAATGCGATTATTAAGAAATTTGAGCAAAGACAAGCTTGCGATGACATCGCTCGCTGTTATTGTGATCATTATTGCTGTGGGCGTATTTGCCCCGTTGTGTGCACCCCATGACCCGGAGGAAGTGAATATGAAGCTTCGATATGCTTCCTCCTCCTGGAGTTATTGGCTAGGAAATGATCACTTGGGCAGATGTGTGTTATCCAGACTCATTTATGGTATTCGTCCCAGTGTGCTAGGGGTTTTGGTTGCCCTGATGATATCTGTTCTGGTCGGAGCTGTTGTCGGATTTATCGCGGGGTACTTCAAGGGGAAGACAGATGCCTGGATCATGAGACTTTGTGATGTCATGCTGTCTTTCCCGGGATACGTCATGACACTGGCGGTGGTCGGTATTTTGGGTGCGGGACTTGAACATATTCTGATCGCGTTTGTAGTCATGAAATGGGCGTGGTTTGCCCGCGTTATTCGCACATCCGTGATGCAGTTCTCCGAGATGGAGTATGTGAAATTCGCCAAAGCCTCTGGCATTGGCAGCTTCAGAATTATAACCAAGCATATCGTTCCGGTAACATTTGCCGATATTGCGGTGATTGCCAGTGGTTCCATGTGTTCGATGATGCTGCAGATCTCGGGACTTTCTTTTCTGGGTTTGGGAATTCAGGCCCCTCATGCCGAATGGGGGATGATGTTGAATGAGACAAGGGAAGTCATGTTCTCCAGACCGGAGTTAATGCTGGCACCTGGACTAGCCATTGTGATTGTGGTGTCGGCCTTTAATTTTTTATCGGATGCACTTCAGGTCGCGTTGGACCCCAAATTAATGACTTCCCAAGGTAAGCTTCGTAAAAAAGAGGTGGGAAAAGCCGTTTATGAATATCGTAGAGGTTAAACATTTGAAGATCTGGGACGCCCATACGGACAAGGTCATTATTCATAACAGTTCATTTCAGGTCAAACAAGGAAGCTGTCTGGCGATTGTCGGAGAAAGCGGAAGTGGCAAGTCCGTCACATGCAGGTCCATTATGCGTTTGAATAAACCCTGGATTCGCCAATCCGGAACGATTCTCTTCAAAGACGAGGACATGGGCCGGCTTTCTGAACAAGAGATGAGACGAAGAAGAGGCAAAAACCTGTGTATGATTCTGCAAAATGGCATGAGTGCGTTTGACCCTTCTTGTGTAATCGGTGTCCATATCCGGGAGACGCTACAGACGCATTTTGACTGGAGCAACAAAGAAAGCGAACGGAAGATCATGAGCGCCATGGAAAGTGTCATGTTAAAGAATCCGCAGGAAATCCTGAATCAATATCCACATCAGCTATCCGGGGGCATGTTGCAGCGCATTATGATTGCATTGGCACTTGTGCTGGAGCCGGATCTGATCATTGCGGATGAACCGACAACGGCGCTGGATACGATCTCTCAATATGAAGTGGTTGAACAATTGATTCGACTGCGCGAGCGAGTGGGTTGTTCCATGCTGTTTATATCCCATGACCTCGGTGTGGTCCAGAAGATTGCAGATGAAGTGATCGTCATGAAAGACGGTGCCATTGTGGAAAGTGGGCATATTCGTTCTGTTTTTACGAAGCCGAAGCATGACTATACGCAATATTTGGTTTCCACCCGGCTGGAGCTGAGCAATCATTTCAGGAAACTGATGCAGGGAGGGGATACAGATGCTCAAGGTGGATGGGATCGAAAAGTCCTATAAACAAGGCGGATTATTCTCCAAACAAAGACAGAAGATATTGAAAAAAGTTTCATTTGAATGCCAGCATGGCGAATGTCTCGGCATCATCGGCGAAAGTGGGAGCGGCAAGTCCACGTTGGGACGTTTGATCCTGGGCATCGAGAAGCCTGATCGCGGGCGTATTTTATTTGAGGGGAAAAACGTGAATGATCGCCGAGTGAGAAGGGGCAGCATCAGTGCCGTATTTCAAAATTATACGTCCTCCATTAATCCGTTTCTTACGGTGGAGGAAGCCATCATGGAGCCTTTGAAAGCTCAAAAAAAAGTGGAAGCGGATAAGCAAGTCAAGGTGGATACGTTATTGCATCAAGTGGGATTAGACTCGTCCTACAGGCTCAAATATCCGCATGAACTATCCGGTGGAGAGGCTCAGAGAGTATGTATTGCGAGAGCCATATCGACTGAACCCCGATGCATTGTATTCGATGAAGCCATTAGTTCTCTGGACGTGTCTGTGCAGATTCAGGTGCTGCGATTGTTAAAAGAATTAAAGCAATTTTATCAGATGAGCTATGTGTTCATTACGCATGATATTCAGGCGGCAGCTTATATTTGCGACAGAGTTATTATTTTCAGGGACGGTCAGATTGAGGAAATGGTGCCTATTGAGCAGCTGAAGCATGTTCAGTCCGATTATGCGAGGAGATTATTAACCTATTTAATTACGTTTCGGGGGGAGGATCAGGGATGAGTGGAGCGATGTCATGGCCGTTTCTGCGTTTGTACATCCTGGTTCTTCTGTATTTTAGTGCAAATGCAATTCTTAATGTCATTATTCCTTTACAGGGTGAATCCCTGGGTGCGAGCAGTACAACCATCGGGCTGATTATGGGGGCCTATATGTTCACGACCATGTTTTTCAGGCCATGGGCAGGTCATATCATTCAAAAGTGCGGACCTATTAAAGTCCTTCGTTTTATTCTGATTATCAATGGATTCGCCCTGATTTTATACACGTTTACAGGGCTTGGAGGCTATCTGCTCGCTCGTATTTTACAGGGGGTATCAACCGCTTTCTTTTCCATGGCGCTGCAGATTGGCATTATTGATGCCCTGCCGGAGAAAGACCGTTCCCAGGGCATTTCCTATTATTCGTTGTTCAGTTATATTCCCGGCATTGTGGGACCTGTCCTGGCGCTAGGGATTTGGCAGACAGGCGGGATGGATTATTTTACAGTGGTTCTGATCGGTATTGCGATCTGCACAGGCGTCTTCGGATATACCGCCAAAATGGACAAGAGCAGGGAGCAGCATCCTGCTGAAAATCCATCGGAGCAGCGCGTAAGTATGCTTCAATCCTTTCGTCAATTGGTGCAAAATCCATTCTTGTTTAGATGCAGTGTGTTGATGCTAAGTGCTTCCGTTGTGTTTGGTGCTATCACGACCTTTATTCCGCTGTACGCCAGTCAATTGCCAAGCGGCAATGCGGGTGTCTATCTGATGCTTCAGGCAGGAACTGTGGTGCTCACCCGGATATTGTTACGTAAAAAAATCCCCTCCGATGGCAGGTGGCACGCACCTTTTATCATGGGAACGATGCTGCTGTTGGCAATAGCCGCACTATGTGTAAGCTGGGCAATCACAGGAGGAGCTGTCCTTTTGTATGTGGGGGCCATCTTGATGGGTATCGCTCAATCCATTCTCTATCCAACGTTAACCACCTATTTATCCTTTGTACTGCCGCAGCTGAATCGGAATGTGTTAATTGGTTTATTCATTGCGACAGCAGATTTGGGCGTATCTCTGGGCGGTGTGTTGATGGGACCGGTCGCTGATTTATCCTCCTATTCGTATATGTACATGATTTGTGCTATCCTAGGGGCGGTAATGATTGCTTTTGCCTATCAACGAAGAAAACCCGTCACAGATATGTCTGTGGGTTAACTGCCAGAAGAAAGTGGGGTAACGGTTTGAGGTCTTCTGTAACGGCGAACGGCAAACTAAACCCGGTATCCTTTTCATTTATCCGGTTTTATCTGTTGGCCTTTTTATTTTTTGCCGCCAATTCGGCTTTGACGATTATTCTCCCTTTGCGGAGTGAAGCCGCAGGATTGAACCAGGCCGAGATTGGCCTGATGATGGGGGCATACATGTTTACGTGTATGCTTCTAAGACCTTTTGCAGCGCAGCTTCTGGGACGTTATGGCCCGCTGCGTGTGAAGCAGTGGCTGTTGATTTTGCATGCCGCAACACTGCTGCTGTTTGTTGGTTTTGGTGTGGAGGCGTATTTGTGGCTGCGGGCGCTGCAAGGTGTAGCTACGGCGTTCTTTTCCATGACGATGCAGGCGGGCATTGTCGAAAAGCTGGAGGATAAGGACCGGGCTCAGGGATTGTCCATGTATACCCTTTTTACGATGGTCCCGTCTCTGGTCATTCCCATACTCGCTATCCAGATCTGGGAAAATGCCAGCGACATCTGGTTTACTATGCTAATGATCGGTTTGGCGGCTCTTCCAATCCTGATCGGCTATAACGTGGACTTGCCCCGAAGCACGGTACAGAATAAATCGTATACGCTCGGGGATATGGTGCGGTCATTCGGCGGCATCTGGCGCAGCACACCACTGTTGATTAGCAGCGTAGTTATGCTGTTTGCTTCATGTGTATTTGGAGCCACGGCGACCTTTCTTCCGCTGTATTTGGTATCGACCGGGAAGGCGAGCGCGGGGGTGTTCTTAACTATCCAGGGATTGGTCGTCATCTTGTGCAGATTCATTCTGCGTAAAAAAATCCCTTCCGACGGCAGCTGGAATACGTGGCTGATGGCGGGGCTGCTGTTATGTGCGGCACTGGGAACCCAGCTGCTTGCTCTGTCGGAGACGATCGGTCCGTTGGTATACCTGTCTGCGGTGTTCAGTGGGTTTGCCGTGGCCTTGCTGTACCCGACATTAACCACGTATTTGTCATTTGTGCTGCCGGCCGATTCCCGATATGTACTGATGGGCATTTTCATGTCCTCGTATGATCTGGGCTTCTCTCTTGGCGGGCTTGCGATGGGGCTAATTGTACAAATAAGCTCGTATTCAACCATGTTTACGATCTGCACGCTGCTATCCGTTGCGGCCATGATTCTCGTCGTGGCTTTCAGGCAACGGATGGAAGCAGGCAATAGGGTTAAATCTGTGGTGATGACGTAATTGTATCCCATCTATAAGAAAAAAATTAAAGGCGTATGGACTGACTTTTCTGGAATTGTATCATTATGATGCGAAGCTGCAGGAGTCAGGTCATAGGCCTTCTTTTGGCTGTTTTTTTCGATTATACATTAAAAATGATTTGACAACAGCGTGCAACAGGATTATAGTCATTGTTGTTAATCGTAAAAATTACTATTAAGGTCGAAAGCATATTGACCACAACCATAAGGAGTAGATACACATGACACAAAAGCAGGTTCCGGTAACAGTTCTTAGCGGTTACCTCGGTTCAGGTAAAACCACCGTTCTTAATCACGTACTGCACAATCGACAGGGGCTCAAGGTCGCGGTCATCGTTAATGACATGAGTGAGGTCAACATTGATGCCGCTCTGGTGAAGGGTGAGGCGACATTGTCTCGTACCGAAGAAAAGCTGGTGGAGCTGTCCAATGGCTGCATCTGCTGCACCTTGCGAGATGATCTGATGCAGGAGATTGAGAAGCTGGTGAATGAAGGCAGGTTTGATTATATCCTGATTGAATCCACAGGCATTAGTGAACCTGTGCCGGTAGCGCAGACCTTTACATATGCCGACGAGGAGTCGGGTATTGATCTGACAAGTCTGGCAAAGCTGGATTGTCTGGTAACCGTTGTGGATGCCCATCGATTCTGGCATGATTTTGCCTCAGGGCAGAGCCTGCTGGATCGGAACCAGGCCACGGGTGAGGAAGATACCCGTGATGTTGTGGACCTGCTGATTGATCAGATTGAGACATGTGATGTCCTGCTGCTGAACAAATGTGATCTGGTCGATGACGTGGAGCTGAACAAGCTTGAAGGTGTCATCCGCAAGCTTCAGCCTAATGCCAAAATCATTCGGACTTTGAACGGACAGGTCAACCCGTCTGGAATTTTGAATACAGGTCTCTTTGACTTCGAGAAAGCAAGCATGTCCGCCGGATGGATTCAGGAGCTGGAGAAGGAATCACATACACCGGAGACCGAGGAATACGGTATTGGCTCCTTCGTGTATCGTCGTCGAAAACCATTCCACCCTTCTCGTCTGGCTGAATTCATGAGCTGCTGGCCGGAAGAAGTGGTGCGTGCCAAAGGGCTGGTCTGGCTCGCGGCTGAAGGGGATCTGGCTGCAAGTCTGAGTCAGGCGGGATCGTCGATTCAGTTTGGCCCTGCCGGGCATTGGGTTGCGGCATTACCGGATGCGGACAAGGAAGAAATTTTGCGTACAGAGCCAGATGTACTGGAAAAGTGGGATGCACAGTGGGGAGACCGTCAGACCGAGCTGGTCATGATCGGGATTGAAATGGAGCGCGCCATCATTGAAGAAGAACTGGACCAATGTCTGCTCAGTGATGAAGAAATGCAGGCCGACTGGGGACTTTTCGACAATCCTCTGCCGTGGCCAGTTGAAGCCGTATAAAAACTAATTTATAAAAGGAGCTGTAAACCGTGGCCAAAAAATCAAAAGTGGTACGTGAAAAACAACGTCAGGCAATCGTAGCGAAATATGCGGAGCTGCGCCGGGAACTGAAAGAAAAAGGGGATTATGAAGCGCTGCAGAAACTGCCGCGCAATGCTTCTCCGACCCGATTGAAAAATCGCTGCGAACTGACAGGCCGCCCGAGAGGATATTTGCGCAAGTTCAAGGTTTCGCGGATTGTATTCCGTGAGCTGGCTCATCAAGGGCAAATTCCGGGCGTCACGAAGTCAAGCTGGTAAGACGCATGCATGATGTATTTGATTATGTTTGTGTAATTGTTGGAGGGGGGCCAGCCGGGATCGGCATGGCCTCTGTCCTGCAGGATCTGGGAATGCCTCGTTTTACCGTGCTGGAACGCAGTGAGGTGGGGGCAACTTTTCTGGCGTGGCCGGAGGAAATGCGTCTGATCACCCCTTCGTTCACAAGTAATGCCTACGGCATGATGGATCTGAACGCGGTGGCTGGAGCAGACGGGGGTACTTTCTGCCCTGACTGGCGCGTTGACGCCGGCACTTGCGATCTTTCGTCTGCCGGGTGATGCCGCGGGCGGTATGTTGTTTTCCATTTTGCGAAAAGACGGGTTGTTGGTGCTGAATCAGGATCAGGGCTCCTTCGTTGAAGACTTGAGCGGGGGCTATTGGAAGGAAGAATTGCTGAATGTGGCCGAATCCAATGGAAGCAGCTGTCTTTATCCCATACTCAAAAGGCCTGATGAGAAACGGGTCACGGAACGTGCATATGAGAACCCGCGATTTGTGGAAGACATCGTCCGGCTGGTGGCGGCAGATCTGTATGAGAAGCACTGGGTAAATAAATTTAAGGTAGACTGCAAAAATGAAGAGTCCATTCATCAGCATGATGCCGTAGCACGTATCGTATATGACAAGTCAAGATAACGATCGTGTGAGGGCAAAGGAATTCATTTTATTTTATATCACTTAACAATATGAATATGAAGAAAAAACAGAAGAACCACCGTCAGAGCTTCAGCGGCGTTTCTTCTGTTTTTTTGTGATTCTATGAGCGATTTAGGCACCATTGCGCTAGACTTCGTACAAAATTTCACCCGTTCGGGATACATCATACCCTTCAAATGATTGCAGTTCCTGCCTGAATTCCGGAGATTGCAGAATGCGCAGTACCGATTCGATCCACCCTTCGTTCCCTTGTTTCTTCAGCATTACCAGATCATAACGTTCCTGAACAAGTGGAATAAAATCAACCTGACCGACAAGTCGTGCAGCCTTCTCGCTGCCGATTCCTACATCGGCTTCACCGGAACTGACCTTGGCAGCTACACCCATATGACTGGTTTCTTCCACGTCATATCCAATCAGATGGGAAGCAGGGATACCATGCAGACGCAATTGTTCATCCAGCAATACACGTGCACCCGAACCTTTCTCCCGGTTAGCCAATCGCAGCTCAGGCTGCTTCAGATCTGTCCAGTTCTGCAAGCCGCGCGGATTACCACGTTGAACGTACAGCCCAGCAGGTCGTGTCAGCAGATTCACGACGACATACGACCAGCCAATCAGGATTTTGCGAATGTAGGGCAGATTATACTCCCCTGTATCTCCATCCAGCAGATGGGTGCTGACCAGATCGGACTCCCCACGGTACATGGAGATCAAGCCGTCGAGACTGCCCATGAACGAACGCAGCGGACGAATATCCCGAGTTTGCTTCTCCATATGTCGCATGAGAATATCGAGGCTGACATCTTGTCCCGTAATGACCAGATGACGTGCCGAATGCGCTGCCGAAGGGTTGCCCGCCATGGAGGTTGGAGCTGCGAATGTCTCTCTGGATAGAGGCGAAGTATTTGCAGCGGAATGAACGGCATGGGGAGTCGTCGGATCATTTTCCGTCCCGGAATAAGATTCAGCGGGGAGAACTGAATCCACAGCGGCCCGGTGCGCTGGCGATTGAAGCTGCTTGGAGCGCTGTTTATACGCTTCCAGATCGGTGGCGTCCACTCGCATTTGTTTACCGACGCGATACGCGACGAGGTCTCCCTTTTTGATTAGATCGTAGACCGTCAGTTTAGATATTTTGAGTAGCTTGGATATTTCTTCGGTGGTATAGGATTGCTCCTCCGTCATCAGTGAAGATCCTCCTTCAAGGTACAGATCATAACTATATAACCTCAACTAATGGATATTTACACTGGCACTCCAATGACAGAACAATCTTCCGATCGCTGTTATCCCCAGATTTCTTTGATCCCTTTATCAAAAGGGGAAATCCGGGGATAGCGTATGCTTCCGATGTAGCTTTCTTTCAGAAAGCTTGTAGGCGAAGTGTATGCTTTCGAAGTAGCTTTCTTTCAGAAAGCTTGTAGGCGAAGTGTATGCTTTCGAAGTAGCTTTCTTTCAGAAAGCTTGTAGCTTCGCTTCTTCAGATTATTTCTGTCCTCTCCGTTATGGTGTAAATGTTAGTTGAACATATATATTCAGATTTTAAACTATATTCGTTCATCAACGCTCATCGTCCCAGATAAACGCTGGCGTCTCTTGTACTATACCATTAACAGCCAGAGGGGATAAACTCGACCAACATAATTCAGCTATAGATGGCTTGCCCTTCAACGAATGCTTCAAAGACTACCTTCCTATTTCAATGATCTTATGTATAATGAAATATAATTAATTATATCTAGTTATAACTAAACATAACATCGGGGGAGAAGTGGATGAAAAAGAGTATTGGATATGTGTTGGGGAGTATGTCACTTGGACTGGCTCTTGTATTAGCCGGTTGCGGTGCAAGTACGGACAGTAAAGATACATCCACAGCAATGGAACAAACCGGTTCAACACCAGCGACATCAGGTGAGAGTTCAACGTCCGGGGCAACAGATCCTCAGGAAAAGGTGGAGCTAACGATCTCAGCGGCAGCCAGTCTGACGGATGCCATGAAGGAAATTGAAACGAATTTTGAAGCTGCGAATCCCAATGTGGAGCTTAACTTCAACTTTGGTGCATCCGGTGCATTGCAACAGCAAATTGAACAAGGCGCGCCAGCAGATGTTTTTGTATCGGCTGCGACCAAAAATATGAACGCGCTCGTGGATGAGAAACTGATTGCCTCCGGTGATCAGAAGAATTTGCTGCAAAATTCATTGGTAGCCATAATTCCAGCGGACAGTTCAGATACCGTAACAAGCGAGAAGGATCTGACGGCGGATTCCATCCAAACCGTAGCGATTGGTATACCGGAAAGTGTGCCTGCGGGAACCTATGCTAAGGAAGCATTGACCAATGCCAAACTATGGGATCAGTTGGAAGGTAAGCTTGTACAAGGCAAGGATGTCAGACAGGTTCTGCAATATGTAGAAACAAGCAATGCGGATGCGGGATTTGTGTACAAAACGGATGCGCTCACTTCTGATCAGGTGAAAATTGCATTTGAAGTGGACAAGAAAAGCTATACACCTGCCAATTATCCAGTAGGGATTATTGAAGGTACGAAGCACCGGACAGAAGCAGAACAATTCTACACGTATTTGCAAACGCCTGAAGTGCTTGATGTATTTGCCAAGTACGGGTTCTCCATTCCGGAATGAATGTGAGCGCAATAGACTGGGCGGTATTCTGGCCACCGGTTCGTCTTTCCCTTCAAGTTGCGCTGTTGTCCAGTGTGATCGCAGCAGTGTTTGGCATCGCTGTGGCCTGGAAGATGTCGCGTACCTCGTTCCGTGGCAAAATTTTTCTGGAAACGGCATTTATGCTCCCACTGGTGCTTCCGCCGACTGTGGTCGGATTTATATTGCTCGTGTTACTGGGGCGTAAGAGCCTGCTCGGACGGTGGATTGAAGCCATCTTCTCCGCACCTGTCATTTTCTCTTGGTGGGCAGCTGTGATTGCCTCGGTGGTGGTTGCGTTCCCATTGGTATATCAGACGATGAAATCCGGTTTTAGCGGGATTGATAAGGATCTGGAAGATGCAGGCCGCTCCATCGGAGCGAATGAATGGCAGGTATTTCGTCATATCTCACTTCCGCTTGCAGGGAGAGCGTTGATGACGGCATTCATCCTGGGTTTCGCGCGTGCACTGGGGGAATTCGGGGCTACGCTCATGATCGCAGGTAATATTCCGGGCAAAACGCAAACCGTACCCACTGCAATCTATGTTGCTGTGGATTCGGGCAATCAGACGATGGCCTGGATGTGGACCGGCTCTATTATTATCATTTCGTTTATCATGCTGCTCTTAACCAGACAGCCCCGCGACGGAAAGGCATGATGTGGGCTATTTAAAGTGAAAGCGATAAGGATTAGCATTAGCATTAGCATTCAAAAACCCGCTCAAGGAATCTTTCCTCGGAGCGGGTTTTCATTTGCGCAGGCCGCATATATGGGATATCATGTATGTTTACGTTCATCCAGCCGATTTTTGTTCAGCCTGTTTGAACAGAAGGTGTCTTATAACGGGCAGGGTCCAGCGTTTTGATCATAAATACAATCTCTTCCTGCCGTTCAGGTGTCTGTACCGTTTTATGATGAAAAGGTTCATATCCCCGCCGTTCATACATGGGAGCAAGCCAGGGATGGCGAGTCGCTGTTGCCAGAAATACGGCAGGAGCATCAAGCTTTTGCAGAATGATATGTTGCTCTACCCAATCCAGTAGTTTGGAGCCGTAACCCTGGCTTTTATGGGCCGGACTTACCGCGAACCAGCGGATGAAAGGATAGGGGCTGATGGCTTTCCGCTGTTCATCTTCGGCTCGATCAAGGGTAACCGTGGCAATGATTTCTCCCCCTTTTTCAAGAATATAGCATTCATGCTGTACAATATTATTCTGGATGACTTCCAGTGTAGCGTGTCCGGCTGGAAAAGGAATGTTCAGGGCTCGAATTGTCTCATAGGCATCAACGGTAACAGCCTGCAATTGTTCGGCATCTTCAAGTGTAGCCAATCGGTATTGTTCGGTCATGATCGATCAATCCCTTCTATGAAAATTAACTATTCCAACCTGTTAAGTTGGTTTAAATATTTTGGTGTTATTTTATCATGAAATTCAGGGTTGGAATATAATTATCGAATCAGATCTGTCTATAAGTCCATCGAAAGCTTCTATATGTCAAAATGACAAAACTTTTTCCAATTTTACTCGTTTCAGGACTCGCCTAAACCATGCTCTATCCTGTAAAATAGAACTAACTGATTCCAGCCAAGAACTGAAATAAGGAGAGACGACTAATGAATACGAAATCTGATTTCGGTATATCGTTGCAAATCGACGACTATCTGGATCTTTTGCATTTTGCCATCCAAATCGAGGATCAGGAATGGCAGCAGTCCCTTATCCACCAGCTCAAAATATTTCAGCCGGAAGCGGAGCAGCGCACACCTGAAGAAGAATTATGGATGAGATTTGATTATATCAACAGCAAACTGACAGGTCTCTGCCACCAGATTCACGCGGCCCATTCAACGGATGAACGCAAGAAGTTTGAAGAACGAATCGGACTGTTGCAACTGCAGCGTATAGAAGTAGCTCGTAAAATTAAATGGGCTAGTCGCAGATAGATGCGTAATTGAATTTAATATGATCTATAATTGAAGAAGCGATCCCCAGCCCCGTCGGAGGATCGCTTCTTTTGGTTTACTTTTGGATCAGGGAACGGGTGAAGCATAGAGAAGTTCTATAACGTTATCAGGATGTCCTATTAGCATATATATTGCCTGGGCATGACATCCAGTGCTATTCTTTGTTCAACCTAATTCCGACTATACAAGTGTGAATGGTTAGTTAAATCAAAAATGAGGAATGGGAGTACACATCATATTGGCTGAAATGACAGCCTGTGGAGGAGATCGGGAATGGTTAATCACTGGGGGATTCAGAAATTTCGGACAGCATTGCTGTTCATTACTATGTTGGCGGTACTGGCGGGTTGCAGTTCAGGCAATGCATCGAATGAATCGAATTCCGCATCTGCGTCCGGTCAGGATAAAGTAAAGAAGATCATTGTGGGTACAGGCACTCAATTCCCTAATGTTTGCTTTATTGATGAGAATGGCAAGCTGACGGGCTACGATGTAGAGCTGATCCGCGAGATTGATAAACGATTGCCAGAATATGAATTTGAGTTCAGTACAATGGAATTCAAAAATCTGCTGCTCAGTCTTGAAACGAAGAAAATAGACCTGATCGCTCACCAGATGGAAGTGAATGAAGAGAGACAGGCCAAGTTCCTCTTTAATGACGAGGCATATAACATTTTTCCTAATAAAATCGTTGTAAGCGAGAAAAACCAGGATGTAAAATCCATCGAGGATCTGAAAGGTAAAAAACTGATTGTTGGCGCGACGAGTAATGCGGCTGTACTGGCTGAGAAATGGAATGCAGCGAACGGTAACGCCATTGACATTGTGTATTCCGGAGCAGGGGAAGATACGAATACCCAGATCAAAACAGGGCGGGTGGATGCAACCATCAGCACGCAGTTTGCCATCGATTATCAGAATAAAGTGGTGGATGCACAGTTGAAAACTGTCGGAGAAGCTCTCTCCAACTCCAAAGTGTATTTCATTCTGAACAAGGATGAGGAAGAGCTCAAAACTAAAGTGGATGAAGCGCTCAAATCAATCAAGGAAGATGGGACATTGAGCAAATTGAGCACAGAGTGGCTGGGAGCCGATTACACGGTTGAGGAATAGTTCGTTGAGAAAGGTGAGCGACAGTTATGGGTAAATCATTCGATCTGTCATTGGTTCTGGATTTCATCCCTGAACTGCTGCGATATTTGCATATTACACTGATTGTACTGGGTGGTTCCATTGTGCTCGGTCTGGTGGGCGGTGTGCTTCTGGCGGTTCCGAGGTTATACCGGATTCCGGTGCTGAGCCAGCTCGCTACCCTGTATGTCTCTTTCATGCGGGGCACACCGATTCTCATCAAGTTGTTTCTGGTCTATTACGGATTACCCGAACTGCTCAAGCCAATAGGAGTCGATCTATCCAGGACCGATCCGCTGGTATTCGTCATCGTGACTTATGCGCTAAGTGATGCAGCGTCCTTTGCCGAAATCTTTCGCGGAGCTGTGCGCAGTGTGGACAAGGGCCAGACGGAAGCAGCTTATGCTGCGGGCTTGACCACGTTTCAGTCTTTTCGGCGCATTGTGGTCCCGCAGGCACTCATTGTTGCTTTTCCGAATATGGCGAATACGTTGATTGGCTCGTTAAAGGATACGTCACTTGCTTTTTCGATTGGGGTCATGGACATGGTGGGCAGGGGCCAAACCCTGATCTCGGCTACATCGCATGCTCTTGAAGTGTATATCAGTCTGTCGGTTGTCTACTATGTTATCGTGCTTGTACTTGAAAAAGGGTTTGCTCTCGCAGAACGCAGACTCCAGCGTCACGAACGTAAGAAGGAAGTCCGCGGGCCAGCGGTAAGAGCTGAACGCCTGAAACGAATAGCGGGGTGAGCGCATGTCTATTGATTTCAACTTTATCTACACCTCTTTCTTCCAGATTCTAAAGGCATTGCCACTGACACTCGTCATTACGATTGTACCGTTGATCGCAGGCTTCGGCATTGGTCTGGCTACTGCTTTAATCCGAATCTATAAGGTTCCCTGGGTCTACCGGATCGCTGATTTCTATGTTTCGTTTTTTCGGGGGACACCGATGCTGATGCACTTGTTTCTAATCTATTACGGGATTCCGTTGATCATCGACAAGCTGGCTGCCAGGTACGGCTGGGCCTTTCAGTCTTCTTCCATCCCGATTCTGGTGTTCGTGCTCATTGCCTTCTCGTTGACTGCGGGATCTTATATGTCGGAGATTATTCGTTCCGGTATTCTTGCAGTGGATACCGGGCAGATGGAAGCTGCACATGCCGTGGGCATGAGTACCTCCCAGGCAATGAGACGCATTATTTTACCGCAGGCGGTGGGTGCGGTTCTGCCGAATCTGTGCAGCATGTTTGTTGGTTTCCTGCATGGATCAACACTTGCATTTACCGTATCACAGATGGATATTCTCGGGAAAGCGGACGTGGTGGCTTCGGTTAGTCTGAAATTTCTGGAGGCTTTCATTGCTGCCGCATTGATCTATTGGGGTCTGACGGTGATTGTCGAACGGATTACAGCTTTGCTGGAACGCAGAGTTGCCGTGTACAGCAAAGGAGGAGTGTCATGATATCACTGACGAATATACACAAATCTTTTGGTCAGCAGGAAGTGTTGAAAGGTATTGATCTGACTGTGGAGCAGGGGGATGTTGTTGCTATTCTTGGACCGAGCGGGTCCGGCAAAACGACATTGCTGCGCTGTGTGAATTTTCTTGAACGTGCCGATGAGGGCAAGGTACAGATCAGCGGATTAACCGTAGACTGTAAGTATGCCCGTAAACATGACATTGTGCAGTTGCGGCGAAAAACGGCGATGGTGTTCCAGCATTATAACCTGTTCAAACATAAAACAGTGCTGGATAACGTAACGGAAGGGTTAATCATCGCCCAGAAAATGTCCAAAGCCGATGCTCGTGAACGAGCCTTGCGTGTACTTGAACAAGTAGGTCTGTCCGCCAAAATCAATGAGTATCCCAGCATGCTGTCAGGTGGACAGCAGCAGCGGGTAGGCATTGCTCGGGCGCTGGCACTGAATCCAGAGGTCATTCTGTTCGATGAACCAACCTCGGCGCTTGATCCAGAACTTGTAGGTGAGGTGCTGTCGGTCATTCGATCGATTGCCCAGGAAGGCATCACCATGATTGTTGTCACCCATGAAATGGGTTTTGCCCGCGAGGTGGCGAATCGAGTTGTATTCATGGATGGGGGTTCCGTAGTGGAAGAAGGGACACCGGAGGACGTATTTGTGCGGCCCAAACAGGAACGTACTCGCCAATTCCTCAGCCGTTACTCATCCGATTGGAGTTACGTCATCTGACGATATTAGGCGCAAGCTGGAGTAACTGACGATCCCGGCCCGGCATATGCTGTAGCAGGCAAATGCTGATAGGCCGGGTTTTTCTATGGGTGAAGCAGGCCGTGACGGTAAGGAGGAGGACCATGCAGAGCAAAATCGATGAAATACTCACACATATTGCACATTCTCACCAGCAGGTTGCGCGTGTACTGGATGCCAAACGTCAAGTCGCTGTGCGCATGTCTGAAATCATCAATCATTTGCCGGATATTGAACCGGAGCTGGATGGCGTTGACGGTCTGCTGGATAGCTCGGGACAAATCAACAAAAGCATCATCTCCTATTTGGGAGGCTTGGCAGACCTGGAAGAAGCCGTAGCCGAAACGCTGACCCAGGTGATGCGGGAGATGGCGAGTCAAGAGGAAGAATAAGCCCGGAAGGCGGGTGAATGGACATGAGCAGAGAACAAAGTCTCATACTGATGCTGGATGCAGCCGCCAAGATGCAGTGGAATATTGCCCTCATTTTGGAGGCCAAGGCGATTGAAGCCGAGAAGGTAAGGAACTGGGCGTTAAATCATTTGAATGGTGAGGCTTTTCTGACGCATAGCGATCAGGTGGCAGAGCCTCTCAAAATGCATGATCAGCTGGTGGAAATACTGGAAGGATTGACCCGAATGGAAACCGGATTATGCAACAACCTGAAGGCTATCATGGTGCAGAACGATGGTGAAGAAGGCGGCATGGATGGTGGCATGTTTGGCGGTATGGATATGGGGGATCTCGGAAAATGAGTCTGTTGCGGCGTGAGCAGGAAGCGAAACTGTCCCTCATTGAGTCCATTGCACACAGTCAGCAGGCGCTCGCCCGCATTCTGGACAGTGTGGCCAGCGTGTCTGCCCACTCGGAAGTATCCGCCCGCAGTCTGGCTGAGAACATTCGTTTGCTGAGCCGTTATCAAGAAGAGATGTCACGGATGGTTACGGGGATTCCATTGGCCCGAATCCAGCATGGGGAGCCTGGTGTGCCATGGCTCAAAGATCCTGGATATGCAATACGCATAGTCCGGAATATACAGGAGGAATGTTGACATGTTAAAGAAGAAAAAAATACGTCTGAGAACCAAAAGAGCGCTGCTTGCTCGCGGGGCCCGTCTGCGTAAACTCCGTAAACTGCGTGCGCTCAAAGGCAAACGTGTACTGCACAAACGTACCCTCAAAGGACGCAGTGCGTGGCTTAAAAAAAAGAAACGTGCGGTACGACGGCACCGGAGTCTGAAGCCTGCACAACCGTTCGTCCCGGCTACCCCTACCGATCCGAACCCGGACAGCGCCTACAGCCAGGGGTACAACGAGGCGTACAACGAGGGATTCAACGCGGGTTTCGCCAAGGGATTCGAGGACGGACATCAATTGGCTTACAAAGCGCAATAGCAGAATAGGTGTACATTTTCGGATGACTATAGATGCATGTCCAGTGTACAACGATAACCCGGGGGGAAAGATCCCTCCGGGTTATTTGTATCACCGCAAAAGCGGACATGCCCGTGCAGGCGGATGTGGAGGGCAGACGCCAATTTTGCGCCTTGCAGGACACCCGTCCATGATGCATCTGACCCCGGGGCATATCCTTTAGAGGGAACACCAATCACGGGGAGAATCTGAAAGTGATATCTCCTGAAGGAAGACAGGGTGAAGGATGTGGCAAAACGACGACACCGACCGCCTACAGAAGCGGAGACGGCTTACCGTGGCGGGTATGCAGAAGGCCGCAGATTTGGCGGCTGTCAGGCAATGATGGAGCGAGTGCAGCTGTTTGAGCCGACCGTGCGGAATATGAAGGTGCTGTACATTCCGCAGGGATTCGATGCCATCGATGAAGGCGTCATTGGAGCCTTGCAGCAATCTGTTCGTGAATGTGTTGTCGGATCGCCGGCAAACATGCTGCAGGAAGCCAGCCAGCATAGGCCCGATCTGGTGCTGGTTATGAATGGACTACACGTATTTCCTCCCGATCATCTGGAACAGGTGAATGGCATAAAAGGGCTGGGAATTCGAACAGCAGTATGGTTTGTGGATGACCCGTATTTTACCGAAGATACGACAAGCATTTGCCAGCATTATGATGTTGTGTTCACACATGAGGAAGCGGCCGTGCCGTTCTATACTGCACATGGTGCGGGTCGGGTGATCTATATGCCGCTGGCAGTGAACCCGGGGATGTTTCAACCAAGGCGTACGGCACCGCAGCATCAGTATGACATTTGTTTTATCGGCACCGGATTCTGGAACCGAATTGCACTGTTCGACGAGCTGGCTCCTTTTCTGGCGGACAAAAAGGTATTCATTGCTGGCAGCCAGTGGAACCGTCTGAAACGCTATGACATTCTGGGCCGATTCATCCACGATGGCTGGATTGATCCGGGAGCGACAGTCGATTATTACAATGGCGCCAAAATCGTGATTAACGTTCACCGGACTTGCGAGAACGGGGAAGACAATCGCAATACGCATCACCTCCAAGGTCATTCCATTAATCCGCGGACGTATGAGATCAGCGCCTGTGGCACGATGCAGATTACGGATGCACGCCATGATCTGCCACGCTACTACCGGCCTGGATATGACATCGAGACCTTTACAACCGCGGCTGAACTTCAGCACAAAATCAAATATTATCTGCAACATGAAGAGGAGCGGCGAGCCCTAGCCTGGCGCGGGCTGCTCACCACGTTGAACCAGCATACATTCACCCGTCGTATCGCTCAGCTGCTGGAGCACGTGTAAGTCTCTTTCTGCAGGACAGCACCGTTTAGGCAGAGTTAGAGAACCCTATCCCAAAAATAAAAGGAGTGGCGGTATGTCTCTCAAACACCGTAAAACGAGAAAGTTTCATGCACCAGTGCTCAGTCTGGCTGACCAAGCACGCAAAAACGGGCAGCATGCCGGATATGATGCGGGCAAGGAAGAAGGGTATTTGCGCGGCCGTGCCAACTATATCGTCAATTGTGCACAGGAACCCTTGCCTTTCCGGCAGCTTCACGTACTTTATGTATCTTCGGGTAAAGGATTCCCATATTCCCCACTGGACGAAGCCGTCATGGCAACATTGCAGGGCATGGTTGCCCAGGTAACTCTTTCCGATCCGCGTCAGCCTGTATCCGAAATTGCACTGCAAACCCGCCCGGACCTGGTGCTTGTGCTGGATGGCATGGATATTCCGCTGGAACATCTGGATGCGATCCGCCAAGCAGGCATTCAGACGGCAATTTGGCTCACGGATGATCCGTACTATACGGATATGACACTGGAAAGAGTACACCATTTCGATCATGTATTTACATTGGAACTGAACTGTGTTGAATTGTATCGACAAAACGGCTGCCCTTCTGTTCACTACCTGCCCTTTGCTGCATTCACTAACCATTACTTCCCGATCACCACACCTTCTCCATTACACCGGGACGTCAGCTTTATCGGTTCGGCCTACTGGAACCGGGTGTACTTCTTCAATCCGATCATGGCACAGCTGATGTCACACAATACCGTATTTAATGGTATCTGGTGGGATCGCCTGCCCGACTATGCTGCTTACGGTGAGAAGATCGAATTGGGTCGCTGGATGAGTCCGCAGGAAACGAACGATGTCTATAACGGCACCAAAATTGTCATCAACCTGCACCGCTCCCACGAAGATGATTCCGTTAACAACAACCATGTCAAAATTCTACCAGCCTCCCCGAATCCAAGAACATTTGAAATTGCCGCTTCTACAACCCTTCAATTGACCGATGCACGGGATGACTTGGCACGTTTCTATAAACCAGGTGTAGAAATCGAGACCTACTCTTCCCCTCAGGAGCTGCTGGATAAGGTTGAATACTATCTCACTCATGAGAAAGAGCGCCGCGAGATTGCACTTCGAGGGCTGGAACGGACATTAAAGGATCACACGTATGGCAAAAGAATCAACGAAATGTTAAGCATTATATTCCCTTAATCCTGACCGGAAGGAGGTGTGCACAGAACCCTGCATATTCGTATTCAGGGTCCGTGCAGCCATGGCGACTAAACCCAAGCTCATGTTGTTTTCCCATGTGTGCAACACCCGCAGCATTACGGGAGCGGAGAAGCTGTTGCTTCATTTTATGAGAGAGATGGGTTCCATCTTCGATTGTGTACTCGTGGTTCCTCAGGAAGGAAAGCTTGCCGGACTTGCACGGAGGTTCGATATTCAGGTCAAAGTATGCTTCCTGCCGATGCTTCACGGTGTGTACACACCTTACCGGGGGATTGCAACAGATGCAGAACAGCTTCGCCATAATCCGGCATATCAGGACGTGGTCTCCCTCATCCGGGAGACTGCACCTGATCTGGTGTTGACGAATACCTGTGTTAATGTAATGCCTGCCGTAGCAGCGAAGTCATTGCAAATTCCGGTGATCTGGAAGATTACCGAAATTATTCAGTTGAATGAACATACCAACGAAGCTGTGCAGATGATTGGACGTTACTCCGACTGGATCATAGGCATATCCGAAAGTGCAGCAGCACCCTTCAAGCAAGCCGGCATGAGTGCCAAGTTGACCGTGATCTCCCCAACCTGGGACCCGGCCTTGCCGGACCCCGAACGATGGGTGCACTTGAGGGAACGCAAACGCAAAGAGATTGGTTTCAAGCCATCGCAGATCTGTATCGGTTACATCTCTTCCTTCATATATGATGCCAAAGGTCTAAAACCTTTTGTAGATATGGCTCTGCAATTGTGTGAAACCCATCCGCGCTGTCGCTTCTGGATTATTGGTACATCAGCGGACAAAAAGTACTATGACGAATGTGTATCCCGGGTGAAAAAATCCGGTTATTATCGAAGATTTACCTTTACGCCGTTTGAGGAAAACGTATCTCCGGCCTATACGGCCATGGATATGGTGATCATTCCGAGCATGGTCAAAGAAGGATTCGGCATGACTGCGCTGGAGGGGCTTTATTTCGCCAAACCGGTTATCGCTTTTGCCCAGGGCGGACTCGAGGAATTGCTGGAATCGGTAGGCAGTGGTGCTTTTTTGGCCCCGGCCGGGGATTCCCAGGCACTTGCTACTCTGGCAACAACCCTGCTGAATGATCCTGAACTGGCCTCAGACACCGGTTGGCGTAATCGGACAGAAGCGGAAAAGCTGTACGGCATTGAAACCTACAGGGCAAAGCTGCATACGATGGTGACACAGTGGTTGATGCGTTTTCCTGGATGGTTTCCGTACATTCAGCCTCCTAATGGTCCTGTGTACGCATGGGGTGAGGGCCGTTTGCGAACCGTGCTGATTCTGGAACCGGCTTCGGTTCGGGCACGATTGTTCCCATTGACTGTGATTCAGGCGCTGCCAATCTCGCCCTTGCCTCCGCTTGCCATAGGTCAGCCTGTTCATGAAGGAACAGAACATCGCTCAGGCCACAGAACGGGACGAAGTCGTTCCCCGCATTCAACCCACCGCAGCAGGGTTCGTAACCGAATGAAACAACGAGGAACGGGAATAGGCGGAAGGAAGCTGAAGGCAAGCAAAAAGAAGAAACAACGTGTGCGCGTGGGGCAACCAATTGTTCGCAAACGTACGCCTGGCAAAACCAAACGAAGCCGGGCACGCCGGAGATTATCCAATAGACGATGAAGGCAGGGATTACGATGAAGATCATGACGGTGCTGGGTACGCGACCTGAAATTATACGGCTCAGTCTGATCATTTCCAAGCTGGACCAGTACGCGTCCAAACATATTCTGGTACACACGGGACAGAACTTCACGGAAAGTCTCAGCGGTCTTTTCTTCAAGGAAATGGGCTTGCGGGCGCCGGACTACGTCCTTCAGGATGAAGCGGCCTCGTTAGGTCGACAGTTATCCTCGATGTTTACGCAAATGGAGGATTTATTAAATCAGGAGAAACCGGATAAAGTGCTGCTGCTCGGTGATACGAACAGTGCATTATGTGCTGTTCTGGCTGAACGGATGGGCATACCCGTCATTCATATGGAAGCAGGCAATCGATGCTTTGACCTGGATGTGCCCGAAGAGAAAAATCGCAGGGTTATCGACGCCATTTCCACGATTAACATGCCGTACACCGAACAGAGTAAGAAACATCTGGTTAATGAAGGGGTGCCCAGTCGCCGAATTGTGCTGACAGGCAACCCGATCTATGAAGTAATGCGTCACTACGACGCACAGGTGAATTCCAGCAAAATACTGAAGAAATTGAAGCTGAAGTCCGGGCAATATTTTTTGGTAACGGCCCATCGGGCGGAGAATGTGGATCATCCTCCTCATTTGCTGGAAATCATGAAAGGCTTGAACCGGGTTGCTGAAGAACATGCCATGCGAGTCATATGCAGCATTCACCCTCGAACGGCTATTCGAATCGCCGAGCATCTGCAACTGGAGATGCACCCGCTGGTGGAATTTCACGAACCATTCGGTTTTTTCGACTTCGTGATGCTGGAACGACATGCACGCTGTGCACTTACGGACAGTGGTACCGTACAGGAGGAGTGCTGCATCATGGGGGTGCCTACGGTAACCATGCGTCGCACGACAGAGCGACCGGAGACGGTGGATTGCGGCAGCAACGTGGTCTCAGGTTTGGATGCGGAGCGTATTGCGGGCTGTGTGAAAGTCATGATCGAAATGTCAAACGACTGGGATTGTCCACAAGGCTACAAAGCAACCGATGTATCCAGTAAAGTGGTCAAATTTCTGCTTGGAGGGAAATTGCATGTTTGAAAATAAGCGTATACTCGTGACTGGCGGTACGGGATCATGGGGTTATGAACTTGTGGCTCAACTGCTGCCCCAGCAGCCTAAGGAGATTATTGTTTACTCCCGGAATGAGTCCAGCCAGGTGGCAATGAGTCGTGAATTCGAGGACCCGCGTCTTCATTTTCGCATTGGTGATATTCGAGACAAGGATGCCTTAACCGTTGCATGTCAGCATGTGGATTATGTATTTCATCTCGCAGCGCTCAAGCATGTGCCGGTGTGTGAAGATCAACCGTATGAAGCTCTCAAAACCAATGTGATCGGCACACAGAATGTCATCGAGGCTGCGATTGAAAATCAGGTGGAAAAGGTCATATATATCTCAACCGACAAGGCTGCCAATCCATCCAACTTCTATGGCATGACGAAAGCGATTGGTGAGAAGTTGATCGTATATGCCAATTTGCTTCATAGCAATACGCGGTTTGTAACCGTACGTGGTGGGAATGTACTTGGAACAAACGGCAGTGTTGTACACTTATTCAAAAATCAGATTCGATCCAAAGGTCAAGTGTCCATCACGGATATGAAAATGACTCGATTCTTTCTCACGCTGAAAGATGCGATCACATTGCTGTTCAAAGCTTCGGTGGAAAGTGTCGGTGGTGAGATTTTTGTCATGACGATGCCAACGTGCAAAATCGTAGACCTGGCAGAAGTACTGATTGAGGATTCGGGTGTAGAGAATGTCTCCATTGTGGAGCGTGGCACTCGGCCTGGCGAGAAGATTCACGAGATTCTGATGAGTGAATTCGAGAGTATGACCACAGTGGTATACGATGAGCAATACTTGGTGATTTTGCCTACACTCGGCATACCGGGGTTGAAGGAGCATTATACGAACTGTCCTCCAGTATCCTTCAGCAGCTTCAGTTCCGAGCATCAGCTAATGAACAAACAGGAGATTCGTGACATTCTGAAACGTGGAGGATTTCTGTCATGAAGTTGATGATACTTGGGGGAAACGGAATGGCCGGCCATATTTTGGTCGACTATTTCCGCCGTCAAGGCGTTCACAGCGTCTTCTATACTACCCGGGATGTGTCTGATCCTAACGGTCTATTGCTGGATGTAAATGATTGCTTTATGGTCGACCGTCTGGTGGAGGCGGTGCACCCGGATGTCATCGTTAACGCGGTGGGTGTTTTGAACAGCTTTGCAGATGAAGACAAAATTACCGCTTATCATATTAATGGATTTCTGCCGCATCGTTTGCGGCGGGTCGCTGACACGATCGGTGCACGTTTGATTCACATCAGTACAGATTGTGTGTTTAGTGGGGACCGGGGGGCGTACCGGGAGGATGATGTTACCGATGGAACATCGGCCTATGCAATCACGAAAGCACTCGGTGAAGTCCATGATGCCGGGCATCTGACGATCCGTACGTCCATTATAGGACCCGAAATTCGGAAAGGCGGCATTGGTCTGATGCATTGGTTCATGTCCTGCACAGGTGAGGTTGGCGGGTATACACGCGTCTTCTGGAATGGAGTAACTACCCTTGAACTGGCCAAATGGGTAGATCATTATCTGGCATCGCCAGTCAGTGGTCTAATTCATCTGGCTCATCCGGTGCCTGTAAGCAAGCATGATCTGCTTGTGCTGTTCAAACAAACATGGAATAAACAGGATGTTGTTGTTGTACCTGATGATAGCGTTGTGCAGGATCGCACGTTAGTTTCCACACGTGAGGATGTGAAGACAGACCTTCCGGATTATTCTACGATGCTGAAGGAGCTGGCATTATGGATGGAGCAGAGCTAACAGGCAAAAAAGTACTGATCACAGGTGCTTCTGGCTTCACTGGACGGCATGCGGTTGCTTATTTCAAGACAGTCGGTGCGGCGGTTGCAGCAGTGGTCAGGCGGGCAGGTATACATTCGTTTGGCGATGGCGTGGCTGTACATGTCTGTGATCTTAATGATAAACAGCAAGTCCGTCATCTGATTGAAGAGGTGAAACCGGATTATGTGCTGCATCTTGCAGGCAAAAATTCCGTGCCTGATTCGTGGTCCGATCCGCTGCTGGTGCTTGAAACCAATGTGATGGCTGTTCTGTATTTGCTGGATGCATTAAGAAGCTGTCCGGCGGCACGGACCGTTATTGTGGGTTCCCGATTAAAGTATACTCCCGAACCCGGTCGGCCACCGCAGCCTCCGCACCCCTATAGTCTCAGCAAAGCATTAGAGGAAATGGTATCTCTATCGTGGATGTCTCTGTTTGGACAGCAGATTATGCTGGCCGAGCCGGGAAATCTGATCGGGGCTGGCCCTTCAACGGGCATATGTTCGCTGCTGGCACGTCATATTGTTGCTTGTGAACATCAGGGGAAGACGGAGGCCTTTCGTCTATCCGGCCGGGATAATACCCGTGATTTTCTAGATGTGCGGGACGCAGTCCGGGCCTATGCAACCTTGCTTGTTCAAGGCACAACGGGAAACGTATATCCGGTTGTATCGGGCACGGAGCGCAGTCTCGGAGAAATTGCGGATACGCTGCTAACCATGACCGAAGCGGAGGTGCCGGTACGCTGGGACGGAGCTTCTTCCGGTCCGGACGGGGCTAGAAATCAGGAGGAGTTATCGGCACTGCGCAAGTTGGGCTGGCAGCCGCTGATTCCATTTACCCAATCTCTTCGAGATATTCTGAGCGATGTTCGTACTCAGCAGGGGAGGGCGACTACATGAATCCGAGCGTGTCCATTGTCATTCCGTTTTACAATGATCCCTATGTACCTCAAGCGATCCAGAGTGCACTGAACCAGACATATACCGATGTGGAGATCATTATCGTCAATGATGGATCTACCCGGTATGAAGAGCTGCTTAAGCCTTATCGTCCCTACATTTATGTTCTTGGCAAAAGTAATGGCGGCACAGCTTCGGCTCTGAATCATGGCATCCGTCATGCCTCCGGGGACTACATCGCCTGGCTGAGTTCAGATGACCTCTTATATCCGGATAAGATTCGTCATCAGGTTGAATTTATGCAACGGGAGAATGTGCTTATCTCACATACCAACTTTAATTACATTAATGAGCACTCAGCGGTGACCAAGTTAAACGGGGGAGCAGAACCGATGGCCGAACCGGATTGGCTGCGCCTCTTCGTATACGGCAATCCGGTGAACGGCTGTACTGTGATGATTCGCAAGGATCTCTTTAGTGGAGTGGGCTTGTTTAATGAACTGTTGCCTTATACGCATGATTTGGATCTATGGATGCGTATTCTGCTGAACGGTCACCGTTTTCCATATCTGAACGAATCGCTTACGGCATATCGACGGCATGGGGGAATGGGCACGTTACGCCATTCGGATGCCATCGGCCGGGAGGCCTCCATGGTATGGTCCAGATATCGGGAGCCCTTGTTGCAGCGGATCGCTGCCATGGGAGGGTAAAGAACTTTGGTGGGGGTTATGGAGGCCGCGAGCTGGCCGAATAACGCCCTCTTTATTTATAAGCATTTCGATCTAGATCTTACTGATTGAAAGCCGCTCTTTGGATTGATGCAAAATACTCCATGTGCGTAATTTATACGTCGCTATGCAGCAGATGCCTGATACCTCAAGAAGCAATCCTCATATAATAGGGAGAATGGTATTATTCACGCGGAGAAAGGGGAGGACCGGATGGAGCCGAAAGTATCAATTGTCATTCCTTTTTATAATTGCGCGTACATTGATCAGGCTGTGCACAGCGCCATTCACCAGACGTATCCGCATATTGAGGTCATTGTGGTGGATGATGGCTCTAAGAAGCATGTGGAGCGGCTTCAACCATTCATGGATCGCATTCGCTATATTCGAAAAAAGAATGGTGGAACGGCAACCGCGTTAAACGAGGGAATCAAGCGAGCGACAGGTGATTACTTTGTCTGGCTCAGCTCCGATGATGTGATGTTGCTGGACCGGGTAGAGAAACAACTGAAGTTCATGCTTGACGTTAAGGCTTCGTTCTGTCACGGGGCTTATCATTATGTAGATGCGAACAGCGAATGGATGGACACGGTGAGACCAGAAGTAGGGAGTCGTCTGGAGATGCTTCAGGTGCTGACCGAAGGCTGCCCAATAAATGGTTGCACCGTGATGCTTGAGATGGATGCATTTCGAAAGTTCGGCATGTTTGACACCGAATTTCGCTACACGCATGACTATGAGATGTGGCTTCGTCTTTTTCCACTCTATGAGTTGTTCTATTACGATGAGCCTCTGATGTGTTATCGGGTTCATGAATCGATGGGAACCAAGAAACACTTCAAAGCTTTGAAAGCTGAGATGGAACTTGTCCAGGCTAAGCATCGGCCCATATTGCTCAATCTGCTGCAGGTTGGTGGTTACTGGAAGTAGAGGCTAGAAGTCTTGGAAGCGCGAATGATAGACAATGAACCGCCGCAAAAAAGAGGGTATTCGGTTGCCGTTAAGGGAGTGCGGCACGAACGAATATCCTCTTGTTTATTTTGTTTGTTAAGTTAATTGACTCTAATTTTTCTCAGATGTGAGAACGTGCATGGTTGCCGGATCAGGGAAAACATACCCTTTGGGCAGCTTCCTCATTAATTCGTTCATTACAGCGTAATCCACCTCGATATGCGTTGTAGACACAGGGGTGGAGAACCAACGATTATACAAATCACTGGGGACAAGTAATGTCATATTCTCTGACCTCCCAACTGAATGGCTTCCTGGTAGACATGCAGTGTACGCAATCCCATCTCTTCCAGCGAACGATGTTGCTCAGCCCAAGCTTTGGCTGCTGCGCCTACCTTTGTACGGGTGGCTTTATCTTGCAAAAGAGCATTTAACAATGCGCCAAGTGATTCTGCATCCTGTGGTGGCACGACCCAGCCGGTATGTTCAGGCTGGACCATCTCGGGCATACCTGCCGTACCGCTTACAATGACAGGCAGTCCGGCAAGTTGCGCCTCTGTGACGGAGAAGGGCTGCGTATCCTGTAAGCTGGGCTGTACATAAATGTCGGCATGGCGCAGGAACGAAGGTATGTTCGCCAGTTTGCCCCAGAATACGATATCAGAATCTATACCTGCCTTCATGGCCTGCACATACAATTCATTTTTTAGATTCCCTTCACCAGCAATCCAACAGACCCAATCCGAACGGATTTTCTTCAGACTGGAGAGCGCGTTAATCAATACGTGTACTCCCTTGATATACTCTAGCCTTCCTGTATAAGCAATTACTTTTTTGCCTGCTGGCTTTCGCTGACGAAACTTGACCGCTGCTTGAGCGCGGTAGGCTGGCAGATAAATAGCATACGGAATCAAGCGGAATTTCCACTCAGGAACATGGAGTTCGGTCAGTGTGCTTTTAATCCAATGGCTGGAAACCAAGATGAGCTCCGATTGTGCAGCGCTACGCTCTTCCAAAGAGGTGAAGTAACGACCGCGTGTGGATTGTAAATAAGCAGTTAGAGTAAGTTGCGGGTCAGTGTTTTGAGCATCATAGAAAGTTTCGCGCGCAAGTGCTCCGTGGTAACTGGTTACCATTGGTGTGTTGCGGTTTAAAATACGTCTCATCGCGACGGCTGCTACCGGATCTTGCGCATGGATGACATCGTAATGGTCAACGCCCAGATAGGCGGCTCCCATTTCAAAGGCATACCTGTTCAATTCATAATAAGCCACGAGAGAATCGGCAGTGAACTGGGGCAAATCTGTCGGATTAAGTTTGGCTTGAAGCATGGGCCATACCTTATCTTTGGAGAAAGAACGATTGAGATTGCGAATGTACACTTCATTTTTGGCTCCGTTGGTGCCCATAATATCCACCTCTACGCCAAGAGCCATTAGCCTGTCAGCCAGCTGTTTCACATATGTCCATATTCCACCCATCTGTGTAAGCTCCCAATAGGTCACGAGCAGAACTCTCATAGTTACCTCCTTGTCACGGCCTGCACAGGCCGATCTTCTATCCTGTTAGTCTATGAAAAAAGGCAGACGAAAGGGTGGGCATTTCCGTGGAATTGATTAAAATGGGTGATTGCAAATAGCAATGGACGAGAGCAGGCATACCATATCTAGAGTAAGGTTCAACACTGCTCTACAGGAGGGATATACCGTGGCCGCATATGTGCTGGAGATTCACGAAAAGCTGCTGCAAACCGTTGTTCCGGTGAGATATATGGACATTGAATTGGCATTTGTGGGGAATGACGATGTGGATATATTTGTCGGGGGAATCAGTCACACGCGAGGGGAGCTGTATCGCTATTTTTGTCGGATTGGGGCGGATACGGGAAATCACATTATTCATAATCTCACGGTCTCATCCGATCCGTGCGAACTGCGCATCATTAGCAACAGTTCTGCACCCAATCATCTGATTATTCGCATGTACTGCAGAAGTGACCAAGGCCAGACTCTGGGTATACTTTCGGAGCATCAGATGATCAAATTGGCAGATTAAAAAGGATCACCATAATGAGGAGCGATTAACCAAAAAGTGGAGCAGGAGAAGACCTGGTCCATTTTTTGTCTTACATACGTGATCTGTTTTCCAACAAAAAAATAGCTTGACAGCAAAGGTATTTTCATTAGAATTAACCTATGCTCAAACAAGAGTTTAAAACGACGGTTTAAAACAAAAGTTTGAAACGTCGTGAATATAAGGCCGCTGGAGAGGCGGATATATAGATAGTGCCTCCAGGCCGGAAAAGAGAGTGGAGAGAGTGAAACAACAAACAGCAGTGCCTCAGAACCCGGCGGAGTTTTCGATTAAAACGATTATTCTGCCGCTACTGGCTATTATCGTCGGGATGATTATGGTCATCTTGGACAGCACGGTGGTCAACGTGGCGATTCCGAATCTGGTTCAATATTTTGAGACCGATCTGAAGACCATTCAATGGACGGTTACAGGATACACGTTGGCTTTGTCAGCCGTTATTCCGCTGGCGGGATGGTTGACCGACCGATTCGGTGCCAAAAGAGTATTTCTGTTCACGATCGCGATGTTTACTCTGGGTTCAGTATTATGTTCGATCGCGCAATCTCCTGAACAATTGATTATTTACCGTATCATCCAGGGACTTGGCGGAGGCATGGTTGCTCCGATTGGTATGGCGATGGTATTCCGTCTGGCTCCTCCTGAAAGAAGAGGTTCTATCATGGGTATGCTCGGGATTCCCATGCTGTTGGCCCCTGCGCTGGGTCCGGTATTATCGGGTTGGTTCATTGAATCACTCAGCTGGCACTGGATCTTCCTGATCAATCTGCCGATTGGTATTGCCGCGTTTATTCTATGTATCAAATTCCTGCCGGATACGGATCGTGGACGCACGCCTGCACTTGATCTGCTCGGTATGATTCTGGCACCAATCGCATTCTCGATGCTCGCATACGGTGTAAGTGAAGGCGGAACAAGCTGGACGTCTGCAACAACACTGACAGGTGTGATTGTCGGAGGCGTGGCGCTGATCCTGTTCATTATCGTTGAGCTTCGTCACAAGAATCCGCTGTTGGAACTTCGGGTGTTCAAATCCTCTGATTTCACACGGGGTATTATTCTGGCATGGGTATCACAAGTCGCTTTGTTCGGGGCGATGATTTTGATCCCACTTTATCTGCAACAAATTAAAGGCTACACTGCACTGGAAACAGGACTCATTTTGCTCCCGCAGGCGCTGGCTTCGGGTGTGGGTATGCCACTTGGTGGACGATTATTTGATAAAATCGGTGCAAGACCGCTGGCTTTCGTGGGTCTGGGTATCATCTCGGGTGCCTTGTTTATTCTGTCTTCGATTACCGCGGAAACGGGTCTTGGTCTGATCATTCTCAGTCTGGTCATGATGGGATTGGGTATGGGCTTTTCCATGATGCCACTCAATACGCATGTACTGAATGCTGCTCCACGTAAGCTGGTAGGTCGGGTTACCCCGCTTACTGCTGCTGCACAGCAAGTGGTTGTATCCTTTGCAGTTGCCGGCTTGACCGGATTCCTGACCTCCCATATTGCAAGCAATACAGCTGGAGCAACTGATGCAGCAGGTATGGTGAATGGATTAGTGGCTGGTTTTAACGACACCTTCTTCCTGGCAGCGTGCATTGCCTTGTTTGGATGTCTGCTCAGTCTGATCCTGCGTAAACCCAAACGGATGGAGGAAGAGTCCCTTCAAACAGGGGATCAGCCTGATCCTGCAATGATGATGGGACACTGATTCTAATAAGCTGATTTCATGTTTAGGCAGTTCAGAGCATCTTTCTGAACTGCCTTTTTGTTTTATTTAAAAGAAAATGCTCAAGGCTGTCATCATTTCCCGAAATGAAGCAGCGTATCGGTCAGGGGAGAAGGAGACGGCCATATGCTGTCTGCCCTGAATGCGAATATATTCCCGCAGCTTTTTGTTGCGCATAAGGTCTACCGCTTCTGATACAGCGGTATTCACTTTGCCAATCGGATAGAATTTCCCCGTCTGGTTATGTGTAATAAAGGACCTTACGCCATCCGAATCGGTACTGAGTACCGGGCAGCCGCAGCTGATGGCTTCAGCAACGGCGTATCCAAACCCTTCAAGCAGCGAAGTCGACAGCATGATTCCTCCGGAAGCAGCCACCATGGAGTAGAATGTAGGCATCTGGGAATGAGGAACATTGATAAAGATACCAATCCGATCTTCAAGCCCGTACTCCGCAAGCATGTGTCGAAACATGACCTCGTCCTCCGGATTGGCCAAGGTGGGATCGTGGAACAACCATAGTCTGGCTTTCGGAATTTTTTTAATGATTTTCCTGGATATCGTCAAATATTCCCGCCAGTTTTTGTTGTGTTCGAGCCTTCCCACCCATGCAAGTACCGGATACGGAGGGGTATCCACCGAAACTGGGGCAAAGGTATTGGTATCCAGCATATTGGGAATGACAAACCGGTGAAGCCATGGACACATATGGATGAACAGCTCCAGTAAATGATCCGTTGGAGGGATGACCGCTGCATCACAGTGGGCTTGCAGATAAGGTACTCCCATCTGGATGGTTTCCAGAGCCTGTTCACGCGTCCCAAGCCCCTGTGCTTCATAGATAATGCGTCCTTTATACCCGAGGGCTCTTAATCTGCCCGGCATGGCAATATCGGAGGTAACAATAATGGCATCATAACGATGATGATGAATCAAACTGTGAATTTCCTCATCACTGGAAGTGGTGAAGACCGGCGTGCTGGTATTGTTCTGCATTCCCGAGCCAGGGTTCAGATACAATACATGCGCTTCGATGCCATGGCGTTGCAGAACGGCTGTACGCAATCGGTTTAACGTATCTACACCGCCGCTTGGAACAAAAAATGTGAATAGTACTTTCACACGGTTCACCCTCTGACTTTTGTGCAGGTGCTTATGCTCCTGTATTCTAAGGTACGTTGCCCCAGAGTCCAGGGTGTGGGTGAATGAAGTGTTGTTCACATTTTAGACACATATTTTTAAGCTTTCTTTTAAGTGACCTTAAGCTGCATTTAGGCTACAGCACGTAAGATACAAGGAACTTCCCGTGTTGACCATCAGAAGAAAGCGATGATGGCACACGGGTATTTTAACGGGAAAGGATGAATGATGTGCTCGAAGTGAAACAGGTAAGCAAGGTATTTGATGGACGGCGCGGCGTGCATCAACTGGATTTCACAATGGAGCGCGGTGAGATTGTTGGATTTTTGGGACCGAATGGTGCCGGGAAAACCACAACGATGCGAATGATTACGGGCTATTTGCATCCAACAGCAGGCTCCATTTCAGTGGATGGCATATCGGTGCACGATCAGGGCAGGAGTGTCCGTTCCAAGATCGGTTATCTGCCAGAGACACCGCCGCTTTATCCAGATATGACGGTACAGTCGTATCTGAAATTCGTCGCTAATCTCAGGGATGTTCCGACACGTGAAGTGAAACTGCGGATCAGTGAGATGGTGAGCAGGCTGGGTCTTCAAGGCCGTGAAAAGCAACTGGTGCGCGGGCTGTCCAAAGGGTACAAGCAGCGTCTGGGTCTGGCTGGAGCCATTATTCACAAACCGGATTTGCTCGTGTTGGATGAGCCGACTTCAGGTCTTGATCCGAATCAGATTATGGAGATACGGGATTTGATCCGTGAACTGGGTGAGAATCATACAGTGCTGCTCAGTACACATATTTTGCCGGAAGTGAGCGCGCTGTGTAATCGCATGTTAATTATTAACCAGGGACAGCTCGTATTGGACGGTTCACCGCAGCATTTTGGTTCCGCGATGGGGGACCGGTTCAAGGTATCCATTGAAGTGAAGGCAACAGAGCAGCAATTACATAATGTGCTGACACCTTGGGAGAAGGTACGGAGCGAAGTTATTCCAGCAGCGGATGGACAGGTATCCACCGGTTCTGCTCATACGGTTAAAATGCTGCTTACCGGCGAATCTTCCGATGATTTCCGGGAAGAATTGTTCTACCTTTTGTCTGGTGCAGGCTTGCCGATCCTGGAAATGAAGAAAGAAAATCTCAGTCTGGAACAGATTTTCCTGAAGCTGACCACAACGGAAACGGAATCCGAAGCGGAACTGGCAACGCTGGAGACTGAAACTGATAAAGTGCAGATCGCCAATCAGGCGACAGGTGAAGAGGCCAATTTGGGAACCACTTCAGATCTGAAGCAATCAACTAAGTCCGAGAGCGCTTCAGCTGATTCCCACACAGGGGAGGGTTCCAAATGAGACGAATGATGGCGGTTTGCAATAAAGAACTGCAGGCATACTTCCTGTCACCGACGTCGTATTTCGCTTTTGCCGTATATGTACTGATGACAAGTTTGCTGTTCTACTCCAGCTTTGTCTATTACCAGCCAAGCATTGTGGATTATCGCCTGGTGCTGGGAGACACGTTATCCATGCTGCTGTTTGTGGTGCCGTTGCTGACGATGCGACTGGTGGCAGAGGAATTCCGGCAGGGAACGGACGAACTTTTGTTGACTTCACCTGCACGGGTGACCGAGATTATTTTTGGTAAATATTTGGCGTCCCTCGCCATTCTTGTTGTACTTATTCTGTGCAGTCTAGTGTACCCGTTTATTATGTCCTTCTTTGGTGAACTGGATCTGACATCCGTCTGGTTGTCTGCACTGGGTCTCTTTTTCCTGGGCGGCAGTATGATGGCGATTGGACTGTTTGCTTCCACGTTATCTCAGCACCAAATGGTGTCTGCGGTAGCCGGTTTTATTATTTTGCTCGTATTGTGGATGCTTGATTCATTTGCAGGCAATTCTGGATCTGCGTTACAGCAATGGCTGGACCCGTTTGCGCTGACGAACCGGTTTGACAGCTTCACGAAGGGTGTACTTAGTGGCCCAGATATATTGTATTACGTGACGCTCTCAGGTGTGTTTCTGCTGTTAAGCATTCAAATTGTGGAACGGAAGCGGTGGAGGTGAGAAGATGAAAAAATGGTTGAGTCATACCAACAGTACAGTGCTGTCTGTAGCGGTGGTTGGCATCTTTATTTTGCTGACCCTGTTTCTGAATTCGCTTGGCGGCTTCCAACTGGATCTGACCTCGAATAAACAATACACCTTGTCAGATCAGTCTCTTACCGCGATCAAAAACGTAAAAGAAGACGTCAACATTCTGGTGTTAACCGTCGAAAATGCGAATAATACGGTCTTGAACCGCGAAGTATCGGATATGGTTCAGGAATATACAAAGCGCAACAGCAAACTGAAGATGAAGCAATACAATCTGACGCAGGAGCCTGCGCTGGCCTCCAAATATGGCATCACAGGCAGCTCCATTGTATTGGAGCAGGGCGATCAGCATAAAGTCATTGATATTGCCAGTCTATTCACGGCTGTCGGGGATGGAAGCGATGGATCGTACCAGTTCACGGGTGAGGAAAAATTGACACAAGCGCTAATGAACCTGTCTTCCACGGAGATGCACAAGATGGTCTTTCTGACAGGACATGAGGAGCTTGGCCTGGATCAACTGACTACGCTGCGCTCATCTTTGGAACAGAATAATATCACGACAGAAGAACTGCAGCTGAATCAGGCTGGTCAGGTTCCAGAAGATGCAGACGTTCTCGCGATTATTGGGCCACAGCGGGATATTAGTGATACTGAACTGAAGGCCATTCGGACATATCTGAGTAACGGAGGTAAATTGCTGTTATCTCTCGGTTTTCACGAAGATATGAAATTGACTTGGAAAAATATCGATGCACTCATGACGGATTATGGCGTGGTTGATGAGCATGCTGTCATGGTGGATAATCAGCAAGCCAGCACAATGGGCCCACTGTGGGTCGTGCCAGAGTATGGCTCCCATGCCATCACGGATAAACTGTCAGAAAGCAAACTGTATCCGATGTTATCCCTGTCCATTGCTTTGACAAGCAAAGAGCAGGATAAATACACCTTGTCGCCGCTCATTCATTCATCCAATGACAGTTATGGCGAGACAAACATTGCAGGTTTATTGCAGAACGAAACATCCAACGATCCGGATCAGGACGTTCAAGGCCCGGTTGAGCTTGGATATGCGGCGGATACAACGGATGGCAAACCGAAGGCAGTTATTCTGGGCTCATCCATTTTCATGCAGGACTCGGAAATAGCGAACGGCGGAAATCGGGATTTTATTCTGAATACCGTCAATTATTTAAGTGGAAAAGAGGATGGGGTAACGATTCGGCCAGGGGTACAATCCGGTTATCAAACGGCGTATTTGGATGGTGAACAAGCCAGAACCATTTTCTTCGTGGCGATTGTCGCATTCCCGCTTATCTTTGTTATGATAGGTGTACTCTTATGGTGGAGGCGCAGACGCGTATGAAAAAATGGGTCCCAACGATTCTAGTCTTATTGGTCTTGATTATCGGGTGGGTCTATGCGGCCAGTCAAAATTATTTTCGTGAAGAGGAAGCGGAGAAGGTCAAGTTACTTGGGATTAAGTCTGCCGATATTCAGTCCATCACGATTCATGATAACCATACAGACACATCAGGTGCTTCAACATCCTCATCTTCACAATTGGAATTAAAGAATGGCGTATGGCGTATGGTAGAACCCAAGGCTTATCCTCTGAATGGGTATACGGTTAGCAGCTGGCTTGATGCCTTAAGTGGTGCAGATCAGGAGCTGGTTGTAGAAGAAGAGCCGAAGGATCTCGACAAGTATGGATTGGGTTCAGATGCAACGCTTCTGGATATTCAATTAAAGGATAACCGTGAGATCAAATTGAGCATCGGTGGCCAGCTGCCAGCAGATGACGCTCGTTATGTGCGGGTAGACTCCGGGCCTGTCGTTGCAGTACAGACGGAATCCATCAGCAATATAGAAAAATCACGGCTGGATCTGCTGGATACCACTCCGTTTAATCTGGATGAATCCAATGTCACTACGCTGGAATGGGAAGGTGAAGCAGCCACCTGGATGCTCAAATCTTCCTCCGCGGAGGGTGCGGCAGAGCAGACGTGGACGCTTAACGGTGAAGCGGTTGAAGCTACCGATGCTGTATCGCTGATTGGCAAAATTAAAAACCTGTCCACAGCTGAGGATGTGCGCAAAGCCTCTGAACTGAAAGGCACTGTGCCACGCTTTACTTTATCCGTTGAGCAGATCGTTAATGGAGAGGCTGTTACAGATGTGTACAGGGGGCTTACTATTCCATCGAAACCGGATCAGATCTGGGTAGTCACGCCGGACGGTCAGTGGGCCTATCCGATGGATGCAGCTAGTCTGAAGGAAGCTGAACAATTTCCGAATTCCATCCAAAAATCAGAATCAGATGCAACCTCTTCTACGAGTGAAGATGATGCTGGTGCTGATGCGAATTCCTCATCCAAGTAAGTGAGTGGCCCTTCAACATGATAATGAAGGTTCACACTTGAACAGGATATACGCGGTTATACAGAGCGGTGCTGCACGTTGTGCAAGCATCGCTTTTTTTACGTGGAAGAGAACCCATGGAGCCCAGATAAAGGAGGCTGTTGTTCCATATCCTTTCAGCATATCAGTCCATGCAGAAGAGCATCCTATCCTTGTGACCAAAACCAACATAATTGGAGGATGAGACATGCCAGCAGCCAAAAAGGCGACAGCAATCAGCTTATCTTTGTCTACTGCAATCTTCGTAATGGCCGGATTGACGGGTTGTGGAACAAGCACCAAAGATAACAATCTGCACACCAAAAGTGTTCGTCATGAAGTGAAAGGCATTAACCGTTATGGTGTTGAGTCCAATGGGATGGATGGTATTCGTGCGAAAAGCTATCGGACGCATAACGTCACTAACCTGAAATCCAGTGACGAGCTGGCTAAACGCATTGCGGAAATGAAGGAAGTGAAGTCAGCAAGTGTCATGCTGACCGATCGTAACGCATATGTAGCAGTCCGTTTGACAGATGGTCACACTGGCAAATTGGAAAGCAAATCGATGCGTAACCGTGCGAACGGCACGATGCGTACAGAAAGCTACAATCAAGATATGGGCGGGTTGCGTGTACACGGTGGTAATGGAACCATGTCTCCATACAGTACCAGTGGCATAGCACCGGGATTGAACACGAATGCAGCTACGGATCGCAGCCATATGGGCAATGACCGCAGCATCTATGGAACCATGGGAACCGGATCTTATGGCATGATGCGTGGTCTGACGAACAGTGGCAATGCACGTACAATGACCGATGGTCACTACGGGATGAAGAGTGAAACATCGCGTATTGACAGCACGGATGACAACACACCCGAAGAGATTAAATCCAAAATCTCGGCGAAAATCAAACAATTTGCACCTCACGTGGAGAACGTATACGTGTCAGCTAACCCGGACTTTGTACAACATGTAGAAACGTATTCCAAAGATATTCGTAATGGCAAACCGGTTAGCGGCATGATTAACACGTTCCAATCGATGGTTGAACGTATTTTTCCAACGAATGCGTTGAACACAAATCACCGTGACGGCGTGCTTGATGATGGCATCATGCATCGTAATAACTACGATGGCTTGAATCGCATGAATCATCGGTAACTCATAATTGTAAGAACAAGTTGCCTTTGCGCAGATGTTTACATCAGCAGCAAAGGCACACTTGTTTTAATGGACATCATCATGCATCGTCATTGGATCTCATATAAGACTGCCCATTTTTTTGATAAAACTGAACCAACGCCCTTGACCTTACATAAGATGAGTTGACTGTATCCCCTTAACCTTGTTACACCAACACAACCCGAGCAAGGAGGGGTGAACATTGAAGGGTATCGATCATAAAAGCAAATTTCTGTTGACCCACCGTGAACGCGAAGTATTCGAATTACTGGTTCAGGACAAAACGACGCGTGACATCGCAGGGCAGTTATTCATCAGCGAGAAAACGGTGCGTAACCATATTTCGAATGTGATGCAAAAACTCAATGTTAAGGGTCGTTCGCAAGCAGTTGTAGAGCTGATTAAGCTCGGAGAACTGAAGATCTGACGCGATACTGCACAGTTGATTGAAGCAGCATGAAAGCCTTTCTCTATTCTTTGACATGAAGAATGGGGCAAGGCTTTTATGTTATCCAGAGTGGTTTCTGAAAAGTAACGTCCGTGACAAGCACAGATAATCCGTTAAAATGATGTAAGGAAACAATAAGGATTTCAAAAGGTTAAAATATACTTTGGTTATATTATTTCGATTTATTTACTTCACCTTTTTTGGGTTACATCAACAAAACATAGAACGAAAAATGATAGAGTGTATTATAACAAACGATATAGTGATATTGCTTGCATAGCTGATGAAGTGAATGAAATCTCTAATGTGAAAAAATGGAGTTAATAATTTTAAAGCTCTAAGAAAGGAGGAAAGTTGATTAGGGAATTAACCGAAATAATTTATTTTTTGAAGTAGTATACATAATTTTTGTGTTCCTTTTAGATATTGCTAGCTAATCAAAATAAAATTGTTTGAGGTGTTTAATGATAAAGAATATATATAATTGGGTGAATTCTGAGAAAATTAACCTAAAAATAGTTGCACCTATATTATTGATTAATGTATTCTCAACATTGATTTTTCGGTATTTTCTGATAGGGAATTGGAGTTATTGGATAATGGCAAGTTTCATTAATACTCCTATTTATGTTATAAGTATTATTTTTTTGTTAATTGGTGTATACAAAACTTACCAAAGAGTAGGTGGATTTTCTCTAATTTATCTAGCGGGAATAAATGCTGTATCATTAATTAATATTTTAGAAGGTAACATTCTTTTAAGGGACATATTTCAGTTATGGTTTAAAGCAATCTCATTTATTGCTGTTGCTATTCTAGGTTTATTTATTTTGTGGAAAGCAAAAACTAAATTACTCGAAAATTTCAATTTGTATTTAATTATCAGTTTAATAACGGTTATTTTGAATTTTGGAGGATTTTATCTTTCTTTATATTCGATGTATTACCCATATGAACTTCAGGGGTTCAAGATTGAACAAGAGATGAGCTATTCACAAGCTGTAATGCCAGTAGATTTTCTCTATTATAGCGCAGATGCTTTTTTTGGCACCGATATAAGTGATGTTAGCCTAAGATATAATGATTACATGAACCTAACAGGTGATACTATTGCTTCAAAATACAAAGATAAGTATGAAGATGCGAATACTACAATTAGTATTGCAAAATTCGTTTCAATAGTTGAATCTATTCTATTTCTAGTATATATATCTATAATCGTATTAAATGCTGAAGGAATTAAAAGTAAAGTAGAGTCAAAAAAATCGAGTTAACTTAAGACTTGTAAGAATTTTAATAACTCATATTCGACGTACTTCAAACCATTTTTCGAATGTGATGCAGAAACTCAATGTTAAGGGTCGTTCGCAAGCAGTTGTAAAGCTGATTAAGCTCGGAGAACTGAAGATTTAGTTGCGATACTGCACAGTTGATTGAAGCAGCATGAAAGTCTTTCTCTATTCTTCATGATGAAGAATGGGGAAAGACTTTTTTGTTTAAAGTTTGAAAGCGAAATCAAGCGAATCTTCAAAGTGAAGAAATCGCTTGTTTTAAATAGTCATTCTTAGAAATCTAAATTCAGAAGTTGCTCATCGCAGTCCGCTATTCGGATTAGCTCAGATTTTGGATAGCCTAGCCGTTTTGTCTTTTCACAGCACCAACTACAGGAACAATGGATTTTGCCTTTGGCAAAAATTCCTTCGAACTTGTAGGACCAACCGTACCGATTAGCAAGCTGTTTTTTACGTTGAATAACACGCTTTCTGTGGTGCCTGTAATAGGCTTGATTTCTTTGCTGAGATTTCATGGATCATCACGCTCCCTTGGGAAAAGGCTCAGCCCGCAGAAATTCCAAGGGTAACAGATTGCTACGGGCAGAGCGTGATGCGATTCACAACCATAATCGTAATCGTATATGGCATAAGGGTTCACCTACATATCGTTATTGAAATGCTCCTCAATAAAGGACTTCCATTTTTTCTTTGAAAAAGGCTGATAGAAGAGCTGCTCCAATTCCCCGTATTGTGTCTCATCTAGGTGCAGATAGATTGCTTTTTTCGCGATTTTGGCAGCTGGTTGGGAGGAAGATTTTGTACCGCCAGTTTTACGTTTGATTGGAATATGAAACTGCAGCAAGTCTGCGAGGTTATTCCAACCTTCCCAGCTCAATCGTGCTCCGCGTTTCCAGTCGATGGCATACAGGACATAGTATTTGTGAGATTCGGACTGTTTTATGGCAATAATCCAGGTGGAAGGAATCATTTTTTGACGTTGTCGCCGATTCATTTAGTGTGCTCCTTCCTTAAAAAATGAAATGTCCACATTCGCTTCAAGTTCATCTCCAATATAAGCGGAATCCCATTCCTTAATCAAGAAGATGACTTCTCAAAATTTCATCATACATACCGTGAATACATGGTTAAAATCCTCTTGATTTGCAACAACGTATTGATTAAAATGAAAATATAAAAATAATTTTCTTTATTTATAATAAATTAATAAAAATAATTTTCATTAAAGGAGAACTCATGGCAGCCATACTACATGCGTTGCAGCAAGAGCTGAATGAACTTCCGTCTCAGGAACGACGAATTGCAGAGGTGATTTTACAGTCCCCATCTGATATTCCTGGCTGGACCATTAACCATCTTGCGCAGCAAAGCGGAACAAGTGCGGCTACGGTAACCCGCTTTTGCAAATCATTCCATTTCAAAGGTTTTCCTGATTTCAAAATGAAGCTGGCCGCAGAATTGTCTCATTCCACCAATGAAACAGCATATCAGGATATCGTGGCAGGCAATCCTTTGTCCAAAATTGTGGAAGCTATCGAAGCCAATCATCTTGCATCCATTGCGGATACCACTCGTTTGCTGGATTTAGGAAGGCTGGAGCATGCAGTTCAGTTATTATGTCAAGCCCGTCGTATTGACCTTTACGGTGTTGCCACCTCTTCCATTGTTACGCAGGATTTCTATCAGAAACTTGTACGGATCGGCAAAAGCTGTACCGCCTTCTCAGATTCACATATGCAAATTACGTCGGCTTCTTCACTGGGGGAGGGAGATGTGGCGATGGCGGTATCCTATTCGGGGGAAACGCCGGAGACGATCGATGCCTTGCATTGTGCCAAACAGGCGGGAGCTTCCACCATTTCACTGACATCCTATGGCAATAACAAACTTGCGGCGGTGTCGGATATTCCGCTCTTTACGTCTTCATTGGAAGAAGGCATGAGGCGGGGGGATATGGCTTCACGTATAGCACTGCTGCATGTCGTCGATATTCTGTTCACGGGCATGGTTAGTGCCGACTTTGACCGTTTTATCCCCAAATTGGAACAATCGTATCACAATGTACAGTCTTATCGAGTCCAACATAACGGAGGTGCCTAAGAAGATGAATATACGTATTTTTGAAAATGAAGAAGATTTGAACGCAACGGGTGCAGGTGTGATTGCCAGTTTGCTACAGACGAAACCCCGGGCTGTACTGGGACTCGCGACGGGAAGTTCTCCTGTGGGTATCTATAAACAGCTTATTGCTTTGTATCAGAAAGGTCTGGTCAGCTTTGCGCAGGCATCTTCCTTCAATCTGGATGAATATGTCGGTCTTCCTGTAGAGCATCGCGAAAGCTACCGCAGCTTTATGAATGAACAATTGTTTTCCCATATTGATATCGATCTCGCCAGAACCCAAGTGCCGGACGGGCAGGCTTCGGATTTGGGTGAGGAATGTGTTTCCTATGAACAACGGATTGATGATCGGGGGCCTGTAGATCTGCAGCTATTGGGTATCGGACATAATGGTCACATTGGCTTCAATGAACCCGGAACCGAACTCACAGGACGGACACATGTGGTGAATCTCAAAGAAGAGACAAGAAAAGCAAACGCCCGCTTTTTTAATCGTATTGATGAAGTTCCAACTCAGGCCATCACCATGGGTGTAGGTACGATTCTAAAAGCCAAACAAATTTTGCTGATCGCCCGTGGTGAGGAGAAAGCCGAAATTATTCGTGAAGCCTTTATGGGGCCGATTACAACACAATGTCCAGCATCGCTGCTTCAGTGTCATCCCAATGTGGTGGTATTGCTGGATCGTGCTGCCGGGAGGTTGGTGAAATGAACGTAGAACCTATGGAAAACCAGGAGCAAGAGAGTGAAAAAACCATTTTCCTGCTTCGAGGTAAAATCGTACTGCCTGATGGTGTAATGGAGGATGGTGTACTTGTATGGACGGAGGGGAAAATCCTTTATGCTGGCGCACCTGAGGGACTATCTGAACAGATTCGCCGTGAAGCCTTATCTGTGCCTGTTTCCAAGCATGGTGTCATTGTCCCTGGGTTTATAGATATCCACGTACATGGTGGTAATGGAGAAGATTTTATGGACGCGAGTAAGGAAGTGTTGGATAAAATTACTTCATTCCACAGCACACAGGGGACCACTGCAATGCTGGCAACGTCCATGACAGCGCCCAAAGACAGTCTGGATCGGGTATTGGCTGAAGTGGACAGCTACCGTTCCGGTGACATGCCTTTTGCACAGTTGGAAGGCGTACATCTGGAAGGCCCGTTTTTCAGTCCTAAGTGGCCTGGCGCACAAAATCCGGAACATATCGTATTGCCTAATGTCTCCTGGCTCGAGGCGTGGGAAAAACAATATCCTGGCCTGATCCGTCAAGTTACCCTTGCGCCGGAACGTGAGGGAGCGCTGGAAGTCATTTCGTGGCTGCGCGAGCAGCGAATTACAGCGGCATTAGGGCATACGGATGCGACCTATGAAGAGGTACAGCTTGCAGTCGAAGCAGGGCTGCACCATGCAGTGCATACGTTTAATGCGATGACACCGCTGCATCACCGGAATCCCGGAGCTGCCGGAGCGGTGCTCAGTGATTCCCGCATCAGTGCAGAGGTCATTGCAGACGGTATCCATGTGCATCCAGCGGCGATCTCCCTCATCGCACAATTGAAGCAATCTACCGATCAAATCGTACTGATCACGGATGCCATGTCTGCTGCCGGGCTGGATGATGGTGAATACAAAATTGGCGATCTGCCTGTGATTGTTACGGAAGGTGTGGCACGTTTGAAAGACGGAGGCGCCTTGGCCGGAAGTACGCTTACGATGATTCGCGGTTTCCGCTACCTGGTACAGGAAGTAGGCCTGAGTCTGAATGCAGCTTCACGAGCAGCCAGCCTGACGCCGGCACGTCTGCTCGGCATTGATCATCGGACCGGTTCCTTTGCAAAAGGAAAACAGGCGGACGTCGTTTTGCTAAATGGTGATTTGGAAATCGAGGAAGTGTGGGTGAAAGGGAATAACTTGAAATTTATGTAGAATTATCTGATAAATACAGGTACACCGGACGGCTGGGTTCGTCAGTAACATGAAAAGAAGCACCTTCTTGTATAATAAGAAGGTGCTTCTTTTGAGATGAATGAAAGACCGCTCGTGTTATTTTATGTCTGGATCAGTATCAGCTTCCGGTTCTGGTCGCGCTTGTTCACAGGGACTATAATTCTTCGTCTTCTTCAAACAAATTATCGGCAAAAGGATAGCCAGGATATTTATTGAATCGGAGTCACTCATAGAGCGGCTCTTTTCGTGATGTCTGCCGTATATTTCACGGAGCGGAAGCAAATGATATCTTTTACTGAGAATAAATGGACGAGATTAGAGCATGCCAAGGAGGCAGAAACGATGGACGCTACAACCAAACAGCAGGAATTGCCTTTGAGCGGCCGCCTTGTGATGGATGAGGAGACATTGCGCTCCGTGTTTGCCGATTGCGCAGATATCGTATTTCATCCGTTTGACACCGCGTGCTCTATCTCGGCAATGTGCGTGTACTGTGTGGGTTTATGCGACACGGAGCGGCTGGAACGTCAAGTGCTGACGCCTTTGCAGGAAGTCGGAATCGAAGCGGCCCAGGTTCCGATGGCATCAGTCAAAACGGTCGAAACACCCTCTCAGGCTGTCCAAGCCATCTTGGAAGGGGAGGCGCTGCTGCTACTGGAAGGTTCAACCGTTGGCGTAACCTATCCGCTCTACAAAGCGGCCAATCGCTCTACGGAAGAGCCGCTCGCTGAATCAGCCGTCCGCGGTGCACGTGATGGGTTCACGGAATCTCTGCCCACGAATTTGTCTCTGCTCCGCAAACGCATCAAAACACCTGCGTTGAAACTTCTTACCCGCACGGTTGGGGAACGATCGAATACGAGCATCACTCTTGCTTATATGGAAGGCATTATTGATCCAAAACTGGTAGAAGAGGTCCAAAAACGGCTTGATAAGCTAAGGGTCCGAGACATATTGGAGAGTCAATATATCGAAGAAGATATTGTGGATCAGCGATTGTCACCATTCCCGCAGATGATAGCCACAGAGCGTCCGGACGTAGTCGCTTCGAACCTGTTTGAAGGTCGTTTTGCCATATTGGTTGATGGGACCCCCTTTACGCTGATTGCTCCCGTAACCCTATTTTCCATGCTGCAGTCTCCGGAGGATTATTATCAATATGTGTTTATGAGCGTCTTCTTGCGCTGGTTGCGCTATCTGTTCTACGCCCTGTCCATGCTGCTTCCTTCGGCTTACGTAGCCATTACGACTTATCATCAGGAGATGATTCCGACAGTGCTGCTGCTCAGTATCGCCAAGGCCAGAGAGGAGATTCCTTTCCCTGCTTTGGTGGAGGCGCTCATTATGGAGATTGCCTTTGAAGCTTTGCGTGAAGCAGGGGTGCGGTTGCCCAAACAGGTGGGTTCTGCGGTAAGTATCGTCGGTGCCCTGATTATTGGCCAAGCGGCGACGACAGCCGGCATTGTATCAGCTCCGATGATTATCATCGTTGCCATCACCGGAATCGCATCCTTCATGATTCCGCGTTATGCTGCCAGCATCGCGACGCGTCTGCTTCGCTTCCCAATCATGATCCTCGCAGGTACGCTCGGACTGACAGGTGTTATGCTGGGAATCATTCTAGTTGTCATCCATCTGAGCAGTCTTCGCTCATTCGGCACACCGTATCTGTCACCGCTTGCACCCACAATAGCGAATGAAGTCAAAGATGTATGGTGGCGTCCATCGCCATGGAACAAGCCGCGTTAATTTATTTTCAATCTCAAGCCATGAAGGAGGCAGGGTCATCATGTTAACCGATCAAGGAAAAATATCCGTGACACAATTGGCTTACATGATTTTCCCGGCTATCCTGGCGACATCGATTTTGTCGGTACCGGGAATCACGATGCATTATGCAGGTCATGATATGTGGATGACTCCGATTCTGGGATCGATCTTTGGGATTGCTGCAATAGGCATATCGTTTGGACTGCATCGGATGTATCCGGGGAAAACGCTTATACAATCCAGCGTACTGATTGCTGGACGAATCCCAGGAAAGGTATTGGGGCTGGTCTATATTTTCTACCTGCCTCATATCACTGGTTTAATTATCCGTGAATACGGCGAGTTCATATCCAATAATGCTCTTCCGCGCACCCCGATGTTTGTCATCATGGGTACTATGGTTATTGTGTGTGCCATTAATGTCAGACTAGGCATCGAAGTTGTCGGACGAACCGCCCAGGTTTTTGTGACGCTGCTGATCGTGCTCCTAGCACTCATTTTTATATTGCTGATTGGAGAGTTACATCCCGTCGAACTGTTTCCGTTTATGGAAAACGGTCTGTTGCCCGTTATCGAGGGAGGCTTGGCTCCAGCTGCATGGTTCAGTGAGTACATCGTGCTGGCCTTTCTGCTGCCATATGCAAATCAGCAAAAGCGGACAGTTCGTGTTATGCTCGGCTCGCTCTTTCTGACAACGATGGCTATGACGGTCACGAATGTATTTTGTCTGTTCCTGATTGGGGATCTGACAGATACCTTTGTATTTCCGGTCATGATTGCTGCAAGGTACATTACGATTGCGGATTTTCTACAACATATTGAATCAATCATTATTGCGATATGGATATTCGGTATCTTTGTCAAAATCTCCGTGTTTCTGTACATCTTCGCGACTTCCACTGCGGAATGGTGCGGTATAAAAGATTATAAACCTCTCGTTGGACCGCTGGCATTCATGTCTTTGATATTTGCTTACTGGGTAGCAACAGGCGGGTCGGGTATATCCGGTTTAATCACAGCTTCAGCCAACCTCTATACCATCAGTATACTGTTAATCTTTCCGGCCCTCACCTATGGGCTAGCATGGCTTAAGAAGGGATGGTTACATGTGCGGAAGAAAAGGACGAATACCTGATCGGATGGAGGCAGGCTGATGCAAATATGGCAGCGTATCTTGATCACTGCACTCTGCTGTGTCCTGTTAAGCGGGTGCTGGGACCGTACCGAGATTAATGATCTGGCCATCGTGTTGGCAACAGGCGTGGATTATAAAGACGATAAAGTTGAACTGACCGCACAAATCTTCATTCCTCGTAAAGCCGGTGGAGGAGAAAGCACAGGTGGAGGCGGCAGTCCGAGCGGTGTCACATTAATTCGCACAGCAGAAGGGCGTACCATTGCAGAATCGCTTAACCGGCTGCAACGTAAAATTGCCCGAAATATGTTCTGGGGACATTGTGAAGCCATTGTGCTTAGTGAAGCTGCGGGCAAACACGGAATCCGTGAATATATTGATTTTTTCCTCCGTTATCCGCAGATTAGGGAACATGCTTATGTATTTTCCACCACAGAAGCTGCGAAAGATATCCTTGCCTTGCTTGATCCACTAGAGAGGAGTTCTGCCGAATCTCTGCGTGAAATGGCCAATATGAAACTGGGTACACGTACAACGGTGCTTGACTTGGCCAAATCCATCGAAGGACCTGGCGCTTCCGCCATCCTGTCGCGCATGTTGATTCTGCCACCGGAAGAAAATCAGGATAAATTGACAACCACGCCTTATATCAAGGGACTAAGTCTCTACAAAAATGATCGTTACATCAGAACCGTTACTGAACCGCTATCGGTTGGTGTACTATTGCTCGCCAAAGAATTGAACAACATCATTATGCCTGTAGATTTTGAGCAGTCCAAGGGTTCTTTTTCGATACGTCCTCTTGACATTCAAACGAAATATAAGCCGAAAATTTCGGGCGGACGCTGGAGCATGGCAGTTGACATTCAGACACGGGGCGAAGTGGTGTTAAACACGACAGATGAGAACCTTACCGACCCTGCGGTGCTGAAAAAACTGGAACAGGCATGGTGCAAGAAACTCTCCAAAATGGCTGAAAATGCTTTGCGCATGTCCCAACAGGAGATGCATACCGATTTGTACAAATTTGCGGTGGAATTTCGCAGATATTACCCGAAACAGTGGAAAGAACAGCAGAAAAACTGGGAAACGATCTATTCCGAACTGGACGTGAAGATAAAGGTGAAGGCTCATGTGGTACGTACTGGCAAGTCCACTGGACCGCAGGGCATTCCTGATGAGGATGAGCATTGAACGGTCAAATTTTCAGGCACGTAAATACGCAATCGGAAGGAGAATTTTATGAAGCTGGCGTCCGTTCTGGGCATACTGATACTCGCTGCAACAATCATCTATGTGGAGTGGAATTACAGTAAGGAGAAGAGAGCCAAGTGGCTCTCAGCAGGATTCACTTCTGTGAGTGCGTTGATTGGCATTGTGCTGCTTTTTGATTCGAACTTGCCAGGACCAAGTGATGTGGTTAAGCTTCTGTTTGGACGTGTGGATCAGATGATGAAATAACATAAGAAGAACCACACTCCGTTGCCGGGTAATGTGGTTCTTCTTTGTTTTGACATGTTGAATAAGATAAACGAACCAATCTATTCCTTGATGACGGAAGTATTAATGGCTTCTTCCATCTCGGCATCATACAAGCGGAAAATCCCTAATCTCCAGAAAGGCGCTCCCTTAAGATCAGAACGTTTGGCCAAGCCAAGCTTATCGTCTACGTAGGATGAGGTTTCACTGTTCAGACTGCGACGCAGGAGCTTTTGTTTAGGGACACCCACACTTAGCAAGTTGAATAGCCTCATGGACCCATGTAGATTATATTCATGCACTGAATTGCGTTATAAACGCATTTAGATTTCCTAGTTATTCCATTTAAAACACAATATTTCAAACTATAAACACTGTATTTATACGTGAAACTCTGTAATGTGATAAAATAGATCTCAAAAAAGCCGGGATCTGCGGATCACGCATTACGGAGGCGTGAAACATGGAACGTAACGCTATGCTCGAATTCGACCCGTTCATCACAGAGCTGGCGGAGAAGCTGCACGTACACGGATATTATGCCTTTTATGGCGAGCACTACAATGAGACCGATATGGAGCAGTACCGCAGACACCTATTCACCTCATTCAGCAATATCGTATGGGTGGAGCTGGATGCACGCAAAAAGTATATGATTGTGGATCACCGTGGACGCAACACGGTTATGAAATTAATCGACGGTATGCTGAACACCCGTAGAACGCTTCGGGCCAATCTGGCGATGGCAGGTACGGACACCTCCGAAGTCCAGCAGGAAATTACGCACATGATGCAGCTTGTGCATATGTTAAATTTCACAACCTTCCGTTCATAAGTGGAGATACAAGAGTAGAATCTGGTGGATGTCTCCGGAAGTTGGTTTGCTTCAACTGGACACAACGCTAATGAATCTGTCGCACCTTATTGTGAGGATTAGTCTGGATCGGAATGGCTAACGAACGTCAGCCACGTTAATTCAGTAAAAACCTGATGAATGACATGCAAAACAAGGGAATAAAGCGTCTACGATTCGTTAATTCGCCGAAACTGCGGATTTACGTCGAATAGCACGTGCTAGGTTCGTTAAAAGGTAAATAACGAGCCGTTGCGAATGTATCCAGATCTACCAATCACAAAAGGGGTGTGCCGTCCATATTTATGGCGGCACACCCCTATTTATATAACTACCCACTACCCATCATTTGTAAAGTAAGCTCAGTCTTAAAATAAGTTCATGGAAAGCTGCAAAGTAGTGAAGGAGACGAAATCGATTCTGTAGAAGCGGAGCGTTTGCCTAAAAGCTTTCTGCAAGAAAGCTACTTCGGAAGCATATGCTATCGTCGGATTTTACCCTTTGAGAAGGGGAATCCAAAAAATCCGACGATAACAGCGATCGAAAGAACGATTCGTATCCGTAACGGCCACTTGCACGCTTTCCAATACTTATTTTTCACATGAACTATACTTTACAAACTTTTTAAAAACTGAACAATCGTCAACAACCCTTTATCAAAGTTCTCCAGGTTGAAATGCTCATTCGGTGCATGCAGATTCTCGTCTGGCAAACCGAAGCCCATCATAACAGCCGGGATACCAAGCACGCGTGAAAGTTTCTCCACGATCGGAATGGACCCGCCGTCTTTCGTAAACAGGGCACGAACACCGTACACTTGCTCATAAGCATCGGCTGCCTTTTGCAGGAATGGATTGGAAGGATCTGTATTGAAAGCAAAGGCTTTCTCAATCTGTTTTATATCCAGCGTTGCGCCTGGTTGGACGTGAGCGCGCAGATGTGCTTCGATACGGTCCAGCACATGCTGTGGATCTTGATCCGCAACAAGGCGGCAGGTAATTTTGGCATGAGCTTCCTTCGGAATAACGGTTTTGGTGCCTTCACCTTGGAATCCGCCCCATACGCCATTCAGTTCCAGGGTCGGACGTGCGCCAACACGTTCCACGAACGAGTAACCTTCTTCCCCATACAATTGCTCCAGTCCAAGGTCTTGACGAAGCTGTTCTTCATTGAAGCCTTGCTTCACGAACTCTTCTCTCATCTCAGGAGAGAGCGGCAAAACGCCATCATAGAAACCATCTACGCTCACGCGGCCTTGCTCATCATGCAGCGAAGCGAGCAGGGACACCAATGCGTGCAGGGCGTTCGGTACACCGCCTCCAAATGAACCGGAATGCAGGTCCGTGTTGGCTGTGTTCAGATCCACTTCGAGCGAGCAAAGACCACGCAGACCCGTGGAAATGGCCGGTTTTCCTTTTTCGAGCAAGGACGTATCCGAGATCAGTACCATGTCTGCACGCAGCTTGTCTGTATTGTCGTTCAGGTAGATCGGCAGGTTCGGGCTGGAGATTTCCTCTTCGCCTTCGATGCAGAATTTCACATTAACGGGAAGTTCCTTGTTTTCGGCAAGCAGAGCTTCAACCGCCTTGATATGTATGAAGATTTGTCCTTTGTCATCCGTAGCACCGCGTGCAAACAGCTTGCCGTCCCGAACGGTAGGTTCGAATGGAGGTGTTTCCCACAGGTTAAGCGGATCGACAGGCTGTACATCATAGTGTCCATAGATCAGTGCGGTTGGTTTGCCGGGTGCATGCAGGTGATCTGCATATACAATCGGATGTCCCGCTGTTGGAATAACCTCTACATTTTCCATACCTGCACGAGTGAGTGCATCTGCAGCCCATTGTGCCGCACGGTTAATATCCTGTTTATGTGCCGAAATGGCTGAAATACTTGGAATGGACAACCATTCGTTTAATTCTGCCAGATGTTTCTCTCTATTTTCTTGAAAATAAGTTTGTTCCTTCATTAAAAGGCCTCCTTCATGTTTTGCTTTATCCTATTGTAATCCATTTCGATGCGTTAATAAAACATTGGTTAAAAAATGCTCTGCTGCATACCGTTTCATTCCCCTGGAAATTATGCGTATAATACAAGAAACCGATTTCATCCATATATTCTCATGTAAACCATTCAGCAGGGGAGTTGAGGGAGTTCCCATGACAGTCAGACCATACGCAAGCAGGCAGGTGAGCGCAGATGGAACCAGTTAGGAAGGGAAGGTCCTCCGGCATACTCACGCGTTGGCCAGGGTTAACCACAGGACGACATAAAGGGCGTTTTTATCGAAATAGTCTGATGCTTATTCTGCTCATTGCCAGCATTCCCGGACTGATTACAGGCATCGTGATGTACCAGTTGGTCGTTGGCCGGATGGAAAATGAATTTAATCAGATGCACCAAAGCCAGATTGAGAACCGGGCGCGCAACGTGGACGACCAACTCGCTTATCTGGAGATGACCTTGTCCCATTGGGCTTTTGAACCCAGGTTTGGCAATGCGCTGCGAACGCTGGATTTTGTGTATTATTTCAACGAAACACAGGAGATCGTCACCACACTGTACGTGCTGCAAGGCTCTCATCCGCTCATCAAATCCGCGCAGCTATATTTACAGGAACCGAAACCGATTTTGTTTAACCGGGATTATAACGCGTTGAAGGATAAAGCCAAAATACAGGCCTATGATCGCTATCTGACGATGGGCAACCATGTGTATTGGACAGACTGGATTGCGAGCCAGAGTAGTGATAAGGCATCTCAAGCAAATGGTAGTATCCTGCATACCGATCCGGGTAATGCACTGGTTCTTGTACATAAGATTCCGGGTGAAAGCATTAATCCATTTGGTGCCCTAATTATTATACTGGATAATGACAAAGTCGCCAGCTTGTTGAAAACGCTTACTCCATATGATGAAGGGGTAACCTTTCTCATGGACCAGCAGGGCAATACACTGGTTACCGGTAATCCGGCAGCAGGGAAGGCCGACCTTGCTTTTGAGCAGCAGCTCAAAGAAGAAATTGCCCTGAATTCAGACGCGCATTCCTTTCTTTTCAAATATGAGGACGAAACTTATTCGGTGTCCTATGGATCATTGAGTCGGATTGATTCGGACTGGACATATGTCTCCGCAGCTCCGCTGACATCGGTGACCTCGCCCGTGAAGCTCGTATCCAAAATTATTGTCATTGCGAGTGCAGGCAGTCTTATCCTGGGGTTGGTATTATCCTGGTTTGCTTCACGCAGAATATATTCCCCCGTAGCAAGGATGTTACATCTATTGACGCCGGGCAGAAATGAAGCAACAACAGATACCAGGCTGGATGAATTCCAGCTGCTGGAACAGCAATGGAACGAATTGACTTCGCAGAGTCTGACCGCCCGTCGGCAGTTGCAGGAGCAGCTTCCCCATTTGCGGGACAGCTTTGTATTACAACTGGTGCAGGGGCATCTGTATGCCTATAACGAGCAGGATCTCCAGCAGCGGATGAGGAATCTTGGCTTTGAGGTGGAAGGCCAGCAGTTTTTGCTTCTTCAGATGTATTTTACGGGCTATGCCCAGTTACAGGGTCGATTTGGGAGCCAGGATACGGGGCTGGTTACCTTTGCGGCAGTGAATATCATTGAAGAAGTGGCCAAAAATGTTTTCAGTCAATTTAGTGTGATGAACTTTCACGACCTGTCTTCAGCCATGCTTGTGATTGCTCCCAATGACGAGCCAGTGAAATCACAAGCGTTATTATGGGGACAAGAGCTGGTGGAGGTCATAGGTCAGACTTTGAAAATGAACGTGACGGTAATCGTAAGCCGCCCGGCTGCTTCTCCTCAGGAATTACCGGGATTATTCATGGAGATGGAGCAGGCGGTTGCTTATCGCAGCGTGGAAGACGGGAGCCAGATCCTCGATCTGGAGGATGAGCAATGTTTCCGCAGAACCGAAGAAGCCTCGTATCCGCTGGGGCTGGAACGTGAGATTCTTCAGGCAATCAGGCTTGGGAAGAAGGAAGAGTCTGAGCGTGTACTGGAGCAATTTATGACCGAGATCACCCGAGCGGGCAGTTCCGAATTCCAGGTGCAGCAGATGATGCTTCAATTACTGGGAAGTATTCAGCATATGATGCTGCAGACCGGAGTAACGCCTTACAAGCTGTTTGGTGGCTGCAACATGTATGAGCGCTTGTCCACGATTCGCGAACCTGCACAAATGATGAAATGGATGATGGGAGAAGTATTGCTGCCATATGTGCAGGAGATTGAGATGCGATCCCAGGAGCCTCTGAAGCAGGTAGTGGAACGTACGATGTTGTTTATTGATGAGAATTATAGAAACGAACTTTCCCTGGAAGGCTGTGCAGATGCGGAGCAGATGACCCCTTATACATTAAGCAAGGCGTTCAAGCAGGTATCCGGTATGAATTTCATTGATTATTTAACACGGGTACGAATGGATGCGGCGAAGCAAATGCTGCGTGAGACCACGATGAAAATCAATGATATCGCAGGCGCTGTTGGATACCAGCACAGTTACTTTAATCGGATTTTTAAGAAACAGGAAGGTTTAACGCCGAGCCAGTATCGGGATCAATGGCAGGGTAAATAAACCTGTTTATCAGAGTTCATCACGGACCGGAATCCCGCTTCAGGGGACTCCGGTTTTTCATGTTTCACCTTGGGAACAAAGAAGGATAATCCTGCAAAAATGTGCAATAACCTCTACCTCAATATGTCCAAATTGAATTAGAAATGGCGTTATAGCGGGCTTTCGGGCCGCTTTGCACAACCATGCAAAAAATGAAGGTTGCCGGAAACAGGGCAGCTGTATAGTCTGAATAACAGATCGATTGATAACGCTTACATAAATAGGGAGGGGAGACATTTATGAACGGGAAGACGGACTGGAATGGAAATGGCGCTACAGCAGCTCAAGTGGAAATGGCCGCATTGCCCATGAAGCGGGAGTCCAACTGGAAGAGGCAGATCAAACGAAATAGATGGCTGTATGTGCTTGTGCTTCCCGGATTTTTGTACTTTGTCATTTTTAAATATTTGCCCATGTGGGGGATCGTTATTGCCTTCCAGGATTATCAGCCTTTTCTGGGCATTCGCGACAGTCAATGGGTGGGCATGGAGAACTTTACGAATTTCTTCTCCAATCCGGACTTCTTCCGTTTGCTAAGGAATACGCTCGTCCTTGCCCTATATGATCTTATATTCTTTTTCCCGGCACCGATTATCATCGCTTTGTTACTCAATGAAATCCGGGTCGCATTCTTCAAAAGAACGATTCAGACACTGGTTTATGTACCTCACTTTGTATCCATGGTCATTATCGCAAGTATCACTTATGTATTTCTGACTCCGCAAGGCGGGGTATTATATGACCTGATCTCCTGGATCACAGGCAAACCGATCGATGTATTGGCTAGTCCGGGGTCATTCCGTCCGCTCATTATTGTTCAGATGATGTGGAAAGAGATGGGCTGGGGAACGATTATCTTCCTCGCAGCACTTGCAGGTGTGGATACAGAGCAGTATGAAGCTTCAATTGTGGATGGTGCAGGTCGATTACGGCGCATGTGGCACATCACGCTTCCAGCGATCCGCACGACCATTGTTATCTTGCTCATTCTCAGGCTGGGGAACTTCCTGGATACCGGCTTTGAACAAATCTATCTGATGACCAACTCGCTGAATCGTGATGTGGCAGATGTATTTGATACGTATGTATACACCGTTGGGATTACGCAAGGGGCATTCAGTTACAGTACCGCGGTCGGGTTATTCAAGTCTGTGGTCGGCATTATTCTGGTGCTGGGCAGCAACAAACTGGCCAAGAAATTCGGGCATCCCGGAATCTATTAAACGTGTGTTGAGATCCATTCATAAGGAGGAAATCGCCCATGAACAGCCGTCTATACAACAGCCCTGCCGGCAGAGTGTTTGATATTTTCAATTACGTCATGCTGGGGATTCTGGGCATATTAACCGTCCTTCCTTTCCTGTATATTATAGGAAATTCATTCGCGACTGAAGCCGAGATAACCGAACGCAGTTTTTTCCTTATTCCGAAGGTGTTTTCATTCAGTGCGTATGAGTATATTTTTTCCTCGTCCACCATCTTCCGCAGTATAGGGGTTTCAATATTTGTTACAGTTGCAGGTACATTGGTCAATCTCTTCTTCACGCTGACGATGGCTTACCCGCTGTCCCGAAGTGACTTCTGGGGCCGGAATGTCATGATGAACATGGTAATTTTCTCTATGCTATTCGGCGGCGGGATGATCCCGACCTATCTCGTCATTCGTGGACTTGGACTTCTGGATTCCTATTGGGCCCTCATGCTTCCTGGCGCGATTAGCGCTTTTAACTTAATTGTTGTCAAAAACTTTTTTCAACAAATGCCGCCAGGGCTGGAGGAAGCGGCCCGCATCGACGGCTGTTCGGATCTTGGGGTACTGTGGCGAATTGTTCTGCCATTATCCAAACCGGTGATTGCCACATTTGCGTTATTCTATGCCGTAGGGCATTGGAATAACTTTTTTTCGGCACTCCTGTACATTTCCGACAGTGACAAATGGCCATTGCAAGTCATGTTGAGACAGATCGTTCTGCTCTCGCAGGCCAGTGTCGGAGATATGGCGAACATGGACCCCAATTTTGTACAGCCACCAGAGCAGTCCATTAAAATGGCGGTTATTGTGGTCGGTACCATTCCGATTTTGCTGGTGTATCCGTTTTTGCAGAAGCATTTTGCCAAAGGTGTCATGTTAGGTTCAATCAAAGGCTAAAGCCAAGGGGGAGAACGTATGGGACAAAAGACGGGATTCAAAAAAGGCGTATTGCTACTCTCTGCATCATTGGTATTGAGTACGATTCTGGGAGCTTGCTCCACGGACAAAGCAGGTTCAGGAACAGCTGCGGGTGGCACGAATCAGATCACGATCATGCTTCCGAACTTTGAAGCGGAGAATCCGCCGGATAACAGTCCTGTGATTCAGAAGCTTGAGGAATTGACCAAGATGGATGTGAATCTGCAATGGGTACCGAGCAGCTCTTATGAGGACAAATTCAATATTACGCTGGCTTCGGGCAAGCTGCCCGATGTTATGGTTGTGCTGGGCAAGTCCCCAAGTTTCATTAATGCGGCTCGTACCGGGGCTTTCTGGGAGCTTGGACCTTATTTGAAAGACTATCCGAACCTGAGCCAGATGAATGAAATTATTACCAACAATGCTTCCATCGATGGCAAAACCTATGGCATCTACCGCGCACGTGCTCTGGGACGTAACGGTGTCACGATCCGCAAGGATTGGCTGGAGAAGCTCGGTCTGGAAGAGCCAAAGACCATTGACGAGTTCTACAACGTATTGAAAGCGTTCACGAAGGATGACCCGGACGGCAACGGCAAAGACGACACCTACGGTCTGGTGGCAAGCAAGTTCACGGGTCCTTGGGATAACATGCAGATATGGTTTGGTGCACCCAACAAGTGGGGCGAGGATGGTAACGGAGGTTTGATACCGGCGCATGAGACACCAGAGTATATGGAAGCTCTGAAATTTTTCCGCCAAATCTATAGCGAAGGTTTGGTCAACAAGGACTTTGCCGTGATGGATGCGACGAAACTGCCTGATCCTTTTGTGAACGGGCAAGCAGGCGTGATGGTGGATGTGGCGGATAACGCACAGCGTATGGATCAGAAAATATTGGAGAAAGATCCGTCAGCAACCGGTCACGTGGATGTGCTTCAAGCGATGGAAGGTCCAAAGGGATTGCGCGATATGCCAACATCCGGCTATTCCGGCATGATCGCCATTTCCAAAAGCAGTGTCAAAACGGAAGAAGATCTGAAAAAGGTGTTGAGTTTCCTGGATCAACTAAATGAACCTGAATTGCAGGCGCTGCTGGGGAACGGACTGGAAGGCAAGCAGTATGAGAAAAAAGAGGGTTACATCATTCCGACCACGGACAAACTGGCGCTACGAGATGTACAGGGTTTGAACCAGATCCTCATGTTTATTCCAGAGGATAAAACACTTCGTGTGCAGCAGACCCCTGTTCGTGAAAAGGTTGCACAGGTGCAGAAAGCCAATGAGGAGATCGTCATTGCCAATCCTGGCGAACCGCTGATTTCCGATGTGTATGCGCAGAAAGGACCACAGCTGGATAACATCATTAATGATGCCCGTATCAAATTCATCGTGGGGCAGATAGATGAAAAAGGCTTCCAGGATGCTGTTGCATTGTGGAAAAGCAGTGGCGGCGATGACTATGTCAAAGAAGTGAATGAGCTGTACGCTGCACTGAAGTAGTTTGATGTTCCAGAGCCCGGCAGCCTTGCTTGTAGTGCAAAGGAGCAGCCGGGCATTTCCGTATATGCATAGTTCAGGACAATTAAAACCATCTTCATCTCTGTTTTTGTGATTTATAGCTTCCAGTCTTTGGATTTTGATGTATAATCAATGCGAAACAAACCTATTTGAACTTAAATGAACGTTTTCGGTAGATGGACGACCACTCTTGCACATACAGGGAGGAAGCGACATGTGGAACGGGGATGCATTTGAAAATCCCGAGGCGCAGTACCGGGTTCATCCCTTTTGGTTTTGGAATGGGGATATGGAAGAAGAGCAAATCAAACGGCAAATAGCCGAAATGTCCGCACAGGGCGTAGGTGGTTTTTTCATCTGTCCACGTCAGGGGCTGGAGATTCCCTATCTGTCCGAAGCATGGTTTGACAAAGTACGGATTGCAGTGGAAGCGGCGGCCGCCTGCGGCATGCAGGTATGGTTATATGACGAGTATCCCTACCCAAGCGGGATGGCTGGCGGTGAGGTGACACTTGATTTTCCTGAGGCGAAGCAGCGCCAGCTTGTACATCAGCATATTTGTGTTCATGGCGGAGAAACAGTGGATCATGAGTTGCCGTGGGGTCGAATTTTAGTGGCGAAGGCAATACCCAAGGATGCGCAGGGCCAAAGATTGTGGCATGAATCCATTGATTTGCGCAGTAACATCGGCAATATCCAGACTGATCAGGTGTATCAGGAGACAGGACTCACGTCGTATAATCGCAAGCGGTTTTTTACATACCGAACGGCTTTTCGCCTGTTGTGGAAAGCTCCCGCTGGGGAATGGGACGTGATTATATTTCAGGAAGAAGAGATGCATGATTTCAAATATTACGGCAACTTTGTAGACCCGTGTCACAAAGAAGCGATGAGCCGTTTTATTGAACTGACCCACGAACGGTATAAGGAAGCCGTTGGAGAACAGTTTGAAAGCGTAATTAAAGGTATGTTCTCCGATGAAATTGCGCCGCTTGGGCGTATCCCCTGGTCTCCACAGCTTCCTCACTATTTCAGTGAACGCTGCGGTTACAGTCTGATCGAGTCGCTACCCGGTCTGCTGCATGGCGATGTCCCAGATGCAGAACGAATTCGGTATGACTTCTACCAGTCGTTACATCTGCTGCTCAGGGAGTCGTATCACAAACAGGTACATGACTGGTGCGAAAAAGCAGGGATTCAGTATGCGGCAGAAGTGCCCGGGGTAAGGATGACCACGCAGTTGTTTAGCCATATGCCAGGTGGAGATTCCGCGCACGAGAAAATCGGACGCCCCTTATCCTGGATTCTGGAACGGTATGGCAAAAAAATGCGCGACAATCCGAAGATGGTCAGCTCACTTGCCAGACAGTTGGGACGAAGCCGTAATCTGATTGAGTGTTTCCACAGTGTAGGCTGGTCGATGACCTTACAGGATGCCAAATGGATGATTGACCGGATGGCAGCCATGGGTACCAACTTTTTTAATTTTCACGCCTTCTTCTATACCATCGACGGACTTGCCAAGCATGATGCACCGCCATCCCAGTTTATACAGAACCCGTATTGGCGTCATTTCCGGCAGTTGGGAGATTACGCGGGGCGTTTAAGCTATCTGATGAGCACCGGGACAGCGGACATTCGAATTGCCGTGCTTGATCCAACGACCACGTTCTGGAGCCTGATGGGAAATCCGTTACACGGGTTCGAATATGGCGGAGAAGACGAAGCAGAACGGACGCAGCTGGATCGTCTCACGAACGATTGGATGCGGATCACCTCGCATCTGCTCGAAAACAGACGTGACTATGATCATCTGGACCCCGAGCTGTTAGCGGAAGCTGTGCTGGCAGAGGGCACGATTCAGATTGGCGCTGCACGTTATGAAGTGCTGATTCTTCCACCGATGCTGAACCTGGAGGCAGCAGCCTGGCAGCAGGTGAAGCAGTTCGTGGAACAGGGAGGAACGGTTATATCTGTAGGCATGCCGCCGTATGTAGCCATCCAGCCAGGAAGCCCTGTAGGAAATGAGGCCGCCCAATTCTTTGGTGCAGGTAACCAGCCGCATGAGGCATATTGGGGCAATGCGGACGAAACAGGTCATGACAGCAGCGAATTGATGTGGCAGCAGGGACAGGGAAATGCCTATTTTCTACCTGCGGGAACAGGTCGCGGGGATGACTTCTCCTTGGAACTGATCTCCCTGCTGCTGGATCAGGTACTGCCCGAACCGATCTGTTGGATCATGGAAGAAGAAAGTGCGTCGCTGCTTATGCAGACCCGTCAATTATCGGACGGAGAGTTTATGATCTTTTTGTCCAACCAGGAAGGACAACAACTTGAAGGGCAATTGAAAATGGTAGCCAAGCGCTTATGGACGGATGTGGATCTTTCAGCGGGTACAACTCTGCTGGCGGAACGGCTCAATCTGGAGAACGGACAGCGTGAACCATTGCCGTTTACCAGCAGTGGTGGTGAATGGTGCATTTCGTTAAAGCTTGCTCCCTATGAAGCACATGCGGTAAGGCTTACTTTACAACATGCCCAAGAGGCATTAGAGGAGAATTCTTTTGCTCTGAATCAAACAGGGACGAAGTCTGGCGCGGGTCGTTTAGTTACTGAGACTGAGAACGAACCCTATACCATTCAGCTTCCTTCGGAAGGGCCATGGCGACTGGAAAGCGTACAGTCCAACACACTTCGCATGGGGCAGTTCAACGTAACAGCTTCCAATGACAACGGTGTAATTTTTGAACGTAATCATGTTGCAGTCAAACCGTTTATTGACCAGGCGGCGGAATTATCGGAGAACCATCATCTGCCGCTCCAGTTTAATCAGGTATTTGGCACACCGAAGAAAGCATCCGTTGCCTACCCAATCCAGTGCAAGTATACGACTACATTTGAGCTGAGAACGGCATTGGCAGAATGTCTGTTATTCATGGACAGGGCGGCGATATCAGGTGACTGGATCATGGAAATCAACGGAGAACCGATTGGACCCGATCAATTTGAGCCAATTGAAATTACCGATCACCATAATATTGGCTGCAATATAACTGCGTTGTTGCGCAACGGCCTGAATGAAATGACCGTTACCATACAGGTTACGAGGGATGAAGAAGGTATCGTTGATCCGCTGTATCTGCAAGGGAGGTTTGGCGTGGAATTCCATCATGAAGGCATGGTCTCTCTCGTTCGTGAGCCGGATACGGCGACTCGAATTGGACCTGAGCCACAGCCGTTTTATCCCCATTTTGCAGGAGAGATGAGTTACAAACGCAGCTTCTGGGTGAATCAGCCTACTGAAGAAGTCGCCTCCTTTGAACTGGAATTCAGCGACTGGCAGGTGCAGGATGTGGTAGAAGTACGGGTGAATGGTCACAGTCTGGGCGTTCGATGCTGGTCTCCATATCGCTGGAGGGGAGAAGTCTCCTGGCTGCGAGCAGGGGATAACGATATTGAAGTACGCGTTACCAATACATTAATCGGACTGCTGGAAGGTACGTATTTTGACTCGGGTAGCCACCGTTTGCTGGAAGCTGGTCATGTATCAGCTGAAGAATAAACCTCACAAGATAAACGGATTTATTCCTTAAGGAGTTAGAAGGATCGTTGATCTGCTGTTCTACAGCAAGGATAATGAAAAGCCGGAAAAAAGCAATTGAACGTACATTTACACGATAACGAAGAAACAGTGTGATTCATTCGCTATTGAAGAAGCAAGTGGGAGGAGAAATGATGGGACATCGTATCCAGTTTGACCGCTACCCGGGTGGCGTGATGAAGGCTTTGACGTTCAGTTATGACGATGGTGTGGTACATGATCGCAGACTGGTGGAAATTTTCAATCAACATGGACTGCGGGGCACATTCAATCTGAATTCCGGTACGCTGAGCAAGCCTGGCCGAATTGAGACGACAGAAGTTGCGGATTTATATGCTGGGCATGAAGTGGCTGTACATACGGTCACCCATCCCACATTGCCCTATGTCCCGGATGAGCTGCTGACCGAAGAGATCATGGAAGATCGGAGAGTGCTGGAACAGCTGGTCGGTTATCCGGTGCGAGGTATGGCCTACCCGAATGGGGGTTATGACCGTTCACTCAGCACCAAGCTCGAATGGCTTGGCATCGATTATGCACGCACGGTTGAATCCCACGGCAGGTACACACTGCCTGAGCGGCCGCTCGAATGGCATCCAACCTGCCACCACAACCATGATTTGGCAACCCATGCCGAACGATTTATCCAGCATACGAAGACAGGTACGCCACTCCTGTTATATGTATGGGGTCACAGCTATGAATTCAATGATAACGACAATTGGCAGATTATTGAACAGTTTGCTGAGCAGATTGGCGGCCGGGATGACATCTGGTACGCCACAAACATCGAAGTGATTGCTTACTGGAAAGCGGTCAAACGCCTGGAATGTTCAGCAGACCGGTCGATTATCCACAATCCATCGGCTATCTCTGTCTGGTTTACGGCGGATCAGCAGGTGGTTGAAGTGAAGGCTGGCGAGACATTGCGACTAACCGAACGAATTAAGGTATAGGAAGGGAGCTGAAGATCATTCGTTATTTTCATGAGAACGAGGCGATTGCAGGCAAGGTGTATGATTCAATTCCGGATATTTTGACTACCGTGGCACAGCGTTATATTGGGGACCATCCGAAACACTCCTTTTTGTTCCGAGCGTACCATCATGGAGGCTTCCGCAGACTTGGGGATTATCGTTATGATCTGAATCTGGATGCCAAGTGGAAAGAGGCTCGTGCAGGCCAGTACGTGTACGTATGGGGCAAGTTGTGGAGCCAACAGGAGGCTACGTTAAATACGGGACTGAACTGTTATAGTCCGGTGACGGTCTATGTGAACGGAGAAGAGATTTTCAAATCGGAGCTGTTGCAGGAGTTATTTCCCGAGCGAAGAACCCAGATTCCGATTTCCGTGAAATATGGCTGGAACGATGTGCTGCTTTGTTTTGTAAAAACAGAGGTGGGATTCGGCGGGATCTACGGAACAGCCTCATTTAAAAACTTCCCGCTGCACTTCCTCACACCTGGTTTGGACCGCCAAGGACAGGAGGGTTGGCTGTACTCGGAACCAGTCGATGAACCTTTATCATCACTCCCTCGTGATGGCATGACTGAAGCAGAAACGGGCCTCTCCTGGTATCCGCGCAGGGACTGGACAGAAGGGGAACAGAAGGCTGGAGCTTTCGCCAGAATCTTTGGGACAGAGCAGCCTGCTGTTGCGTACGCATGGTCCAAACTGGATGTCATCCAACCGGGATCGACACCTGTTCTTCTGCAAGGAAAACATGAAGGTGCCCTCACCCTGTACGTTGATGGCAAGGAGATATATTCCGCTGGGCAAAGCGGTAATTTCCGCGTTGAACTGCCTCGCCGATACGGTGGCTCTGATCTGGTAGCGAAAGGTGAAACCAAGGCTGGGAGCGAGTTGTGGGGATTCACACTGGAAGATGCGAAGACCTCAGGGACGAAAGGCTGGAGATTAAGACCACCTCATCCGGTTGCAGGATGCCACGATGCGTGGCTGTTTACGGGTGTATTTTCCCCAGGATCTGAACCATCTCCCCAAGATATTGTGGTAAAAGATACCGTATTTGATGATGGAGCCCAAGGCGTATACTGGCATGTGGATCTTCCTGAAACGAGTGTCCGTCCCTATTTGGAAAATAACCATTATGGCAAATGGAATTATCCACTCGGGGTCACCCTGCTTGGACTTCTTCAGATTGGCCAGGAGTTGGGACGTGATGACTATGTTCAGTATGTGCGTGACCATATCGGCCTGAGTACGTCGTTTGACCGTTATGGTCTATGGGATCGGGAAGGGTACGGCGCCGCGGGAATTAATAATCAGTTGTCTGCGATCGACAGTCTGGATGACTGTGGTTCGTTTGGATCTACTTTGCTGGCAGCGATGGAACTCGGCGACATTCGTGGGGGGAGAGATACCGCAGATCGTATTGCGGGCTATATTACGGATGAACAGGAACGTCTGGACGACGGAGCCTTTTACCGTGTTCGTGGCAGCGGAGAGATGCGCCAGGAAACGATGTGGTGTGATGATCTGTATATGAGCACACCTTTCCTGATGCGGTACGGTCAGTTGACGGGAGATACTTCTTATTGGGATGATGCGATCAACCAGTTCCTGATGTTTCGCAAATATCTGTATATTCCCGAACAACAGATCATGTCCCACGTGTATGATTTTGTGCGTGGACGGGCGACAGGTATACCATGGGGGCGCGGGAACGGATGGGTTCTGTTTTCGCTAACCGAACTACTGTCGATTCTGCCAAGCGATCACGTCAAACGGCCGGAACTGCTGGGCTTCTACCGGGATCTATCTCAGGGGTATCTGGCGCTGCAAGGTGAAAATGGTCTCTGGCATCAGGTGCTGAACCGCCCGGATTCGTATGAGGAAACCTCCTGCACGTCCATGTTCATCTACGCCTATGCCCGCGGTATTCGTGAAGGCTGGCTGGAGCAGCCAGCGGCCTACTTGGATGCGGTACGCAAAGGATGGGAGGGTATGACCCATCTGTCCATTGATTACAAAGGCAATGTGTACGGTGTATGCCGGGGTTCCGGTTACTCCTTTACCGCACTCTATTACCGGGATGATCTGGGATGGATTCTGAACGATACGCACGGTATCGGCATTGTGCTTCTGGCCGGGATTGAGGTGCATAAAATGAACCAGCAGCTGAGCCGGATTTCGTTCGACTCTTCGGTTACAGCTGCACAACGCTAGTACAGCAATCATGAGTTCATCTGCATATAACCTAACGACAAATAAAGCGGCACAGCCTTAATGGCTTACCGCTTTTTTCGTTATGAATGGAAATATTCAATTAAGATTCCAAATTAAACGTGTTGTTAAAACAGTTCCAATTGCTCCGGACCCTCTTCCTCTTCCGGCTCCGTACGATCAGGGAAGGGCTTCACGGGCTGCTCCAGCAGCTCCATCATCATCTGAGCATTTGCAGCCGCATCGCCGCCCGAGTTGTTGTTGAAAATCACATAGACATCTTTGCTCTGCTCCTGCAATTGCTCCAGATAACCTTTCCACTCCAGCAGCTCTTCCTGGTTGTAGCGATACAGATAACGGGTCTCGCGCCAATTGGGTGCACCATTCTGATGCCAGCCTGATACATTGCGCCCATGCATACGCACCAGCGTCATTTCGGCATCGGTAGCTTCGGGTACAATAGGGATAGATCCTGGACCCGCCTGAGGTTCATCACAGACGCTGTGAATCCAGCCCTGTTCCTTTAGAAATGCCAGCGTCCGTTCACGCATGCCCTCTTCATACCAGCTGCGATGACGAAATTCGAGGGCACAAGGGATGCCTTCCATTCTCAGTTTTACTTCACGCAGTTCATTGACGTTGTCCCGATTGCATTCAAACCACGGCGGGTACTGGAACAAGGCCGCTTGCATCTTGCCTGCTTCCATGACAGGCTCCAGGGATTCGCGAAAGGCCTTATACATCTCTGAGGTGCTTGTGAAATAGGGTTTTCCTCGCAGGTGTCCGGTCATCCCTTGATAGGCTTTGACGATAAAAGCAAAGGATTCCGGCGTTTCCGCTGCCCAGCGTGCCATCCGGTCCCGAGGCTGAACGGCGTAGAAGGAACTGTCTACCTCCACGGTCGTAAAATATTGTCCATACAGACGGAGCTTGTCTTTCGCTTTGGTACGGTTGGGGTACAAATCCTCCTGATCTCCCCAGCCCGTAAGTCCAATCCGAATCATAAATAACACCTCCTGCTGCTTTCCTCTTATGTTAGCGTTATGTTTCAGTTGTCTCATGTTGTTCATGAAGTGAAAATGCCATAGTGGTTCTGTATCAATCTTCTATGTATAGTTAACCGATTTACGTGGGCCTGACTATGTTTAACATTATATCGTGTGGTTTCCGGCCGTTCAATGTGGACGATCCTTGGAAATTTTTGAGTTTGAAGGATAAAGACGATACAATGGCTAAAAGCTATAGAGATATGATCCGGCTGATAGAACAGCTTATTACGGATAGTTGGGCCAGTGACCATGTGGAGGGCGATACGTAATGACGGAATGGTATGAAAAGAGTTTTGGAGAAGACTACCTTCTTGTGTACAAACATCGGGATGTGCAAGGCGCATATCAGGAAGTACATAAAATGATCAATTGGTTAAAGCTTGAGCCAAAGTCCAAGGTGCTTGACCTGTGCTGTGGTATGGGTCGACATTCTCTGGCCCTGGCTGACGCTGGTTTCCAGGTGACCGGAATCGACCTGTCTGATGTGCTTCTGCGTGAAGCACGCAATATGGACACCGAACATCGTGTAGAGTGGTATCACGCCGATATGCGTGAGCTTCCGTTGAAAGGCGGATTTGACGCCGTGGTCAATCTGTTTACATCATTTGGTTATTTCCGAGAGGATGGAGAGCAACTAAGAGTGTTACGCGCCATTCATCGGATGCTGAAGCCAGGTGGCAGCTATATTATTGATTTTATGAACACGGCTTATGTGACTCGTCATCTGGTGCAGCATTCAACACGTGAAAGCGAAGGACAGAATATTGAGGAGTTTCGCAAGATCGAGAATGGATTTGTGCAAAAAGAAATTCACATCTCCGATACCGTATTGGGCCAAAAACCGCGGATCTATCAGGAACGCGTCAAGCTGTACACTCGCGAACAACTACGTGATCTGCTTCACGAGGCAGGACTCGTGGTGGATCAGGTACATGGCGGTTATGATGAAGAAAAGTACGATGAGCAGGCATCGCCGCGGATGATTTTTGTCGGTCATCGGCCTGAGCAGTAGAGTTGGAGGAGAATATTAATGAAGCAAACGGAATCCATTTCCATGCCAGCAGGCATGCATCGGGTCAAGATTACTATGGCTTTTCCACTGCGTTGGGTGAACAGCTATGTGCTTCATGAACCGGATGGAACAATAACGATTGTTGACCCGGGACCACGCAGTACTGAGACGGAACAGGAGTGGCACGAAGCACTTGCAGATTTCAATTTAACTTTTCAGGATATTAGTCAGATTGTACTGACCCACCATCACCCCGATCATCTGGGGTTGTCCGGCTGGATACAGCAGCAAACGGGTGTGCCTGTTCGAATGTCCACACGATCCCGCCAGGAAGCGGATTACATGTGGGGAACAGAGGCAACCATCAATACAGTTTTACCTGAATATTATAGTCGCCATGGCATGCCGGAAGACAAGACGCAGCAGATCCGCGAACATATGGGGGGATTCATCTCACAGATTACGCCACTTCCGGTAGTGACACCGATTGAAGATGGTGAATGGCTGGTTATGGGCGGGAAAAAGTGGCTTGCTGTAGAAACCGGTGGTCACGCCCCAGGGCATCTATCCTTCTATGCGCCGGACTCCAGAGAGATCTTGTGTGGAGATGCCGTATTGCCGCAGATTTCACCGAATATCAGCTTGCAGCCGGGAAGTGACGATCAACCTTTATTATCTTACATGGAAGGGCTGCATCGACTGGGGGCTTTGGATGTAGAAGTGGCATATCCAGGGCATCGGAATCCGTTTGGTCATTTTGCCGATCGAACGGTTCATCTGCTCACTCATCATGAAGAGCGCCTACAGAAGATGATGGAGCAAATCCGCGAAGCACCGACGAATGCGTATGATATCTGTGTGTTTATGTTTGGTGACCGATTGGGAACACATCAGCTTCGTTTTGCGATGAGCGAAACTTTGGCGCATCTGCAAGAATTGATCCGGCGAGAGCATATTGTACAGGAGCAGCAGCCCGACGGAGTGTTCTTTTTTATCGAAAATACTTAGAGGATGACAAGACTTTGACCAGGAGAACTGCCTGTTCAGAGTCTTTTTTTTGCGTGTAACGACTCAAATAAATGAAAGCTTTAGTCTCTCTTAACCGTTCATTCATCTTCTTTTAAGGCAGCACTTCTATGATAAATGCATGAACTTCGCCAGAGAAAGCAGGGAAGAGCGATGACCAGGAAAAAACGAAATCAATGGAGAAAATGGCAAGCCTCAGCGGCAGCAACGTTGACCGTGGCTGCACTCTTTCAATATGTAAGAACTTCTGATGCCTTTGATGTCGCTTATGCGGCGGCTAATGGTACCGATATAAGCAGTACAGCTTCTACCCAGATAGATGCTCAGGATGATGTCATGGACGAATGGACGAACAACACAGATAACAATTCCGATGCATCGTCCAATGAGGGTGACATCCTGGATGAGGGAACGACGGATGGAAGCACTGCCATCGGTTCGAATCAAGGCAGGTCGTCGGGTGGCTGGATAACAGATCAGAACAGCAATCAGGATACTGACTCCGGATATAGTCGTGGCAATTATCAGTCACGCACAGGTGCGTCATGAGCCGCACGGAGCAAGTCTCCCGTCTTCTCAAGTTCCGCTTCCGGGCGATGAACACGAACGTGGAAGTTCAGTTAGCCGCAGGACGGGAAGAGGCTGAGCATGCGGCAGCCATGGTGAAGAATTGGTTCGAAGCGCAGGAACAGCGTTTCAGCCGATTTGTGGCAGACAGTGAATTGAATCGTCTGAATCGTTGCACAGGGTGGATGCCCATCTCCGCAGCAATGGACGAAGTGTTAAGTTTGGCATACGGTTATATTGGTCAGACGGAAGGGATTTTTCAGCCGGGTATTTCTCAGGCTCTGCGGGCTTCTGGTTATGATGTCAGCTTCGAACAGCTGCAACAAAGAAGAGGACTTCCTCAATCAGGAACCGAACGCAGATTGGACATTAAAAAATTGAAAATAGCAGATATGCTGAGAGACGAATATGACTATAGCCGCCCACGATGGATTCAAAGGGAAGGCAGCCGAATGGTTCATAAGGACCCTGGGACTGAGCTGGACCTTGGAGGCATTGTTAAGGGTTGGGCCGTTGAGCGTATCGCCGATTGGCTGCAACGTACACTTCATATTTCGGCCGGATTAATCAATGCAGGTGGAGATATTCAGGCATGGGGAACAACATCTCATCCGATGTGGTCCGTGCAAGTCACTGACCCGTATGAGGAGAAGCGTGATCTGATAGGGAGAATTCAATTGAGGAAAGGTGCGGTGGCCACTTCAGGAGTGATACGAAGACAGTGGCAGAATACGGACGGAAGCCTCTCACATCACTTAATTGATCCCCGGAAGATGGAGCCAGCAGATACGGATGTGCTACAGTGTACCGTTCTGGGCCAGCATACATCGCAATGTGAGATTATTGCCAAGACCGTATGCATTTTGGGAAGTGCCGATGCAGTAGGTTGGTTAAACCGTCATTACGATCGTCATGACGTCCTGTGGATGACCCGGGATGGGAGCACTTATTTTAGAGGAAATACCGGTACGCTCGCTGAACGCTGGCCTGGTTTCGATCCGGATCACCGCTTCAGTCTTATATAAACGACAAGTCTATCAGATATGGGGGAGCCGGTTATGGCGCAATGGATTGTAGATTACCTGCCGACGTGGAATATCATTCGAATTAGTGGGATCGCCGCTTATTTGCTGCTCTTTGCGGGGGTATTTCTGGGAATTGCCCAAGGGATGCCCATGGCTAAAGGCAAACCTAAAGCGGCCATGTTTAAATGGCATACCCGAACGACCTGGCTCGCCTTTGGACTTGGACTTGTGCATGCGTTAACCCTATATATTGATCACTATAGTCCATTTACATGGAGTGAACTGCTCATTCCGTTTACGGCTTCAGTACATCCGATTGGCAGCGGACTGGGCACGTTATCCTTTTATGGTTTGGTGATCGTACTGCTATCCAGTGATTTGCGTAACAAGCTTGGCCGTAAATGGTGGTTTATGTTCCATATGTTGTCTTATCCCGTATTCATCGGTTTACTATTCCATGGTATGCTTACCGGCTCTGATTCAGGCAATGTGCTTATGCGTCTGATGTACGTGTTTACTGGCTTGAGCGTTCTTGGTATCACGGTACTTCGAGGCATGCTGCGAGAACGCAAAGGCCCGGAAATTACAATTGGACCCAGTCGTGTACAGCCTAAGCCAGCAGCGGAACAGAAATGGGCTGAGGTGTATCGATTGGCGGGAGCGGGAAGACAGGAGAATCTGAAATAGTGTATTACAAAAATAAGTGAATCAACACAAAAGAAGCGGCCTGGTGGCCGCCTTTTTGTCATGATCAGAAGAAGTCTGATTGTTGAATTTACTTGGTTCGTTATTTCCAACTCCTGTTACACATGCCAATTATACGATATCATCGCTGACAGGTTTTTCTCCCAAAGCCTCTTCAAGCTCCGATTGTTTGCGATGCGCAATCCGGCTGCTGGCCGCTGAGGCAATGGCCCCCACAATATCATCCAGAAACGTATGCACAGGCCCAAGGCTCTTGTCGTTCAAACGTTCAAGCACACCGGGTTTGAGCTTGTCTACATAGCCGTAGTTCGTAAATCCGATACTTCCGTATACGTTGACGATGGAGAATGCGAGAATCTCATCCACGCCATATAACCCTTCATCATTTTCAATCATCTCCTGCAAAGGAGAAATGAGTTTGCCTTGCTCTGCCAGCAAGTCCAGTTGAATGCCTGTCAGGACTGCGTTCTGCACCTCACGTTTGCGTAATACTTTCTCCACATTGTCGATACATTCTTCCATCGTAAGACCCGGGTAATACTTTTTCTGCAGCATCATGACCAGTTCTGCGATCTCAGGGATCGTAACGCCCCGCTTGTGCAGCCATTCCCTTGTTGCCTCTGCCACTTTGCGGCTATTCAGGCTGTAAGGGATTTTTTCTTGCTCCGGATGTTCCATGGGCGATTCCTCCTCTGAAGTTAGCAATGTCCCTACACTTGTATCCTAATACGTTATTAACCGTTTTGGGTTTCTTTGCTATCCTTCGACGGGGATGGAAAGTCTGTTTTCAGCTTTATGCATGGTGAGCTTGTTTAAAAAGTAGTTATTTTTTGGGCAAAGGCTCGTATACATGGTAGTACAAACTGTAAAAATGATGAGGGGGAACGTGATCATGAGTAAGATCCGTTATTTGCGTACAGCTTCTGCAGCTGCTCTGTTGAGTATTCCTGTGGTGTTATCCGGATGTGGCATGTTTGGGGCACAGTCCTCCGAAGCCATTGATCCACCGCCGCCGATTCAGGAAGCGGCCATGATTCAGGCGGCTGAAGGCAATGGCTCACTTGCCAAGCTGCCACTTACAACCGTGTATCTGCAGGATCAACAAGGTTTGCTAGCTCCGGTATCCATGACACTCCCGTCAGGCACGGACGTTAGCAGTCCCAAAACAGCCCTGGATACACTTGTGACGGGTGGTCCATATGCAGGTATGTTGCCTGAAGGATTTCAGGGCGTACTCCCGCAGGGGACCGTTGTTCAGAACGTAACGATTCATTCGGATGACAAGCTGGCAGTCGTGGAGTTCTCCGGCAATTTTGCCAAGTATGATGCCAAGAACGAGCGAAAAATGCTGGAGGCAGTCACCTGGACACTCACGGGTACACCGGATGTGCAGAACGTACAGATATGGGTAGACGGCAAAAAGTTAACGCAAATGCCAGTAAACAGCACACCCCTGCCGGAACCGTTGAATCGGGCGGTGGGCATTAATCTCGATTTGGGTGATACATTCACGACCAACAGCAGCCCAGTAACCGTTTATTTCTCAGCCGCTTCGCCAGCAGGCATTCAATATTATGTCCCGGTTACGCGTCTAGTGACACCAGGTGGAGACCGGGTGCAGGCGGCGTTGAATGAACTGATCAAGGGGCCAGCCAAAGGTGGCGAGCTGGAAGAGGTCATGACAGGTGGAACGCAGCTGCAATCGGTCAAAACATCCGAGGATGGAACCGTAACGGTTGCACTCAAAGACGACATGTTCACCGAGGGGGACGTCGTGCCAAGTGAACTGCTGCAATCCGTCGTATTGACTACGGCCGAGAACACAGCTGGCAAGGAAGCTAAAGTCCAGATCGAATGGAATGGGCAAAAGACGGTCATGAGTGATGATAACCGGGATTACAGTGCCCCAGTATCGAAGCCTGAATATATCAATGAAATTCCAATTTAAGTCACAAAGAGCGGTCTGATGTACGGTTGACAGAACTCTTTGGTGGACAGGATGCTTTTAAGTGAACTCTTTGGTAAAATAGAAGGGATTAGTAAAAGTGTGAACAAGCTCGACATTACAGGATGCTTAAGTCGTAGGAGGCAGAAATGATGAGATCTAACGGACGAACCAGCGACCAGCTGCGCCCGATGAATTTAACAATTAACACGAATAAATACGCCGAAGGTTCTGTACTGATTGAAGTGGGAGATACCAAGGTTATTTGTACAGCTACGGTGGAGGAGCGTGTTCCTCCCTTTATGAAAGGGCAGGGTAAAGGCTGGGTAACGGCTGAATACTCCATGCTGCCACGTGCAACACATACCCGTAATCAGCGTGAAGCGAACCGCGGCAAATTGACTGGACGCACCATGGAAATACAGCGTCTGATTGGCCGTGCACTGCGCTCAGTTGTTAACTTGCAGGCGCTTGGCGAGCGTACGATTACACTGGACTGTGATGTTATTCAAGCCGACGGAGGTACACGCACAACGTCCATTACCGGTTCGTTTGTAGCTCTGGCGCTCGCGGTGAACAAAATTGCCCAACAGTATAAATTGCAAGTATTCCCGATTACGGATTTCATTGCAGCAGTAAGTGTGGGTGTAGTTGGAGAACAGCCTGTGCTGGATCTGAACTATGATGAAGATTCCAAAGCCAAGGTAGATATGAACCTCGTGATGACAGGCGGCGGGAAATATGTGGAGCTTCAGGGAACAGGTGAAGAAGCACCCTTTGACCGTCGTGAGCTGAACGCGATGCTGGAGCTGGGTGAGCAGGGCATTCTGGAGATGATTGAGCGTCAAAAAGAAGTCCTCGGTCCCATTGCGCTCAAGATCGGTGCTCGTGGATTAGGAGAAGCCTAACATGAGTCTGGATAGCCCAATTATCATTGTCGCAACCCGTAATGCAGGAAAAGTACGTGAATTCGCTCATGCATTCGCTCCGCTGGGCAAAGAGGTCAAAAGCATGTTCGACTATCCGGAGCTGCCGGATGTCGTTGAGGATGGCGTAACCTTTGCGGAGAATGCCTGGAAGAAAGCCAAAACAGTGGGCGATGCTCTGGGTCTGCCTGTTCTGGCTGACGATTCGGGATTGTGTGTGGATCTGTTGGACGGTGACCCGGGAGTGTACTCTGCGAGATATGCAGGCGAAGGTGCTACCGATGCGAAGAACAATGCCAAACTGCTTGAGGCGCTGGAATCACTCAAATCCGGTGAGGATACGGAGCAACCGCTTCTGAGTCCAGCAAGTTTCGTCTGTGCACTGGTGCTGTATGACCCGGCAACCGGAGACAAGTATGAATCAGAGGGCACGGTGGAAGGCTGGATCACAGCTAAAGCTGCCGGTGGTGGCGGTTTTGGATATGACCCACTCTTCTACGTGCCTGAATACGAGATGACAATGGCCGAGCTTACGCTGGAGCAAAAGCAGGCAATCAGTCACCGGGGGCATGCCCTGAGAGCGCTCGTATCCAGTCTGAAAGGCTGAGATTCAAACTTGGCTTATGCGAATATGAATGTTATAAGGTGAATTATGGCCTTGCTTAAATATCAAAGCGTTAATGGAAGGTAAGTGTCATTCCTGTGGAATGGCCCACCAACCATTAGCGTTTTTTTATTTTTGCATGACTAAGCAATCTTAATGAAGCCAGTACGTGAGACCTATAATAAAATCCGTTTCTATAGGGGGAACTATAGGAACGTACGTTCTTGTACCTATAAAGAAAATACAGGGATTTCACGTTTGAGCAGCACATTAGGACTGGGGTTGGAAGAAGTTGCAAGTCTTGTACCGTATGGGTTAACATTCAAGTTAACGAATCATCAATGAACTCAAACGGAGGGGATTTGCTTATGCAAGAAGTGAAGCTTACGGTGTCTTATGATGATTATGAGGACGGTATTCGCATGGAAACACTGATCAGGGAATTGGCTGCCAAACCGGAGGCGGGTTCGCTGGAGAGCCTGATTATTGGAGACTGGGGACAGGCCTATGAAAATTCGCCGGAAGAATTTATGGGCACACTCATCGAGCTGGCTCCAAGCTTTCCATCTTTGAAGAAACTGTTCATCGGAGATATGGGCTTTGAAGAATGCGAGGTTTCATGGATTATTCAGACGGATCTCACACCCCTATTGGTTGCTTTCCCTGAATTGAAGTCATTCACAGTGAAGGGCAGCAGCGGACTAAGTCTGGAACCCATCGAACATGCCAAGCTTGAAGAATTAATCATTATTTGCGGTGGTCTTCCCAAAAGCGTGTTAGCTTCAATTGCCCGGGCAAAGTTGCCTGAATTGCGTAAGCTTGAGCTGTATCTGGGCGTGGATGATTATGGATTCGACGGCTCACTGCAAGATGTACTTCCACTTTTGGAACAGGGCTTATTTCCAAAGCTTGTATACCTGGGTCTGAAAGACAGTGAAATTCAGGATGAGATTGCAAAGGCTGCAGCTGAGGCACCAATTCTGGATCAACTTGAAATCCTGGATCTGTCAGAGGGCACGCTGTCTGATGAAGGGGCGGAGGCGCTGCTTGCCAGCAACAAGATCAAAAAACTGAAACATCTCAATCTTAGTTACCACTACATGACGGACGAAATGCTTATTCGCTGGAAACGTTCCGGTATATCTGTGGATGTTAGTGAGCAACAACAGAGTGATGAAGATGACTGGCGTTATCCGTCGTTAACGGAATAAATGATATCAGGCATGACGGAAATGGAAGGAAATTTGCAAAGCCCAGTTAAGGATTCGGATATGACGCTGGAGCAGCCCTTATTGTTAATTGGAAACCCGAATAATCGCCGTACCCTTGGACTACAGGAGGCAAGACAGCGCCTTGGTTTACAGCCTGCACTTGTGCTGCCCTATATCCGTTTGCTACAGACCTGGAGAAGGGGTGGAACTATTGCGGATGCCGTACAGCAATGTCTGGAAGGGCGAGTGGCTACACACACGCACGGAGCGTCGTGGATATCTTCACCAGCGTCGATCTCATATGCCAATCATGATCCAGTTGACGGAGTGAATAGTATACCTCTTATTCGACTGGATGCCCCTGGTGAGGAATGGGAAGTAGAGTGTGAGCTGCTCTTTCTTGGAGCTGTGAATGATGTATCTCCGTTAATCGATGGCCCTTCTGCGGGAATGATTCCGGCAGCGCAGACACTCACTCTTGAACAGGAGTGGGGGCGGATCTACGCGCCCAACCAATGGTTTCGTGGCTGGAAGGCTTGTTTGGAACGAATTCGCTATGAAGCCTTGGAGTATTGGCCCAATGCCCGGTTTACGAATGATCCCAATGATATTGCGATCATGTTTGATAAAAGGAGATGCCAGCAGCAACTAACTGCCCATGGCGTTCACGTTCCCCCAACGCTCCAATCTTCGGAGCCGATCCGCAATTATGCGGATCTACGTACAGCGATGAAAACAGCCGGTATGAATCGGGTTTTCGTGAAACTTGCGTGTGGCTCCGGGGCTTCAGGCGTTGTTGCCTATCAAATTAATCCGCGAACGGGTGCTGAAATCGCTATAACCACTGTGGGAATGGAGCGGATTCAGGGAAATCTCATTTTTTATAATGAAGGTCGGATGCGCAGGTACACACGTACTTCGGAAATTTCGGTGCTCATGGATTGGTTGTGCGCTGAAGGTGCCCAGATTGAACGTTGGATGGCAAAAGCATCCCTTGGTTCAAGCGTGTTTGATATTCGCCAGCTTGTGGCAGGTGGACAAGCAGGTCATGCCATCGTACGGGTTAGTCAGACACCGATCACCAATCTGCATTTGCGCAATGAGCGGTTGCTGCCCGCAGAAGCGGGGCTGGATGAACAGCAGATGGATGGGGTTCAGACGTCAGCGAAAGCAGCAATGGCTGCCTTTCCCAACTCATGGTCTGCCGGGATTGATGTGATGCTCAGTGGTGGAACTGAACCGCGTGCTTATATTCTGGATGTGAATCCGTTCGGAGATTTGTTGTACAGAGTACAGCATAACGGACTTGGAACCTATGAATGGCAAATGGAACTTTTGCGAAAGGAGCCCTTACAACCATGACTGATATGAACACCATCGTAGGCTCCCATGATCTATTAATGATTACGCTGGACACGTTAAGGTATGACGTGGCCAAGCTGGAGGAACAGAATTGCCCCAACCTGTGCGGTACGGGTCCTTGGGAGAAGCGTCATACTCCGGGAAGTTTTACCTATGCGGCACATCATGCTTTTTTTGGTGGCTTCATGCCTACACCTGCCAATACGGACAAAGCCTCCCACGTACGACTTTTTCATTCCCGGAATACCGGATTAAAGACACATCCGCATACCTGGCTGTTCGACACTCCGGATATCGTATCCGGGTTAGCAGCGGAAGGATACCGTACGATTTGTATTGGCGGGGTCATTTTCTTCACCAAGAAAAATCCACTCGCCAAAGTGCTGCCGGGTTATTTTCAGCAAAGCTACTGGCGGATGAATTTTGGCGTAACCAACCCCAAATCGACCGAGCATCAGGTTCAGCATGCCTTGAAGCTGCTGGAGCAAATCACACCGGATGAAAAGCTGTTTTTGTTCCTGAATGTGTCTGCCATCCATGGGCCCAATCGCTATTTTGTGGAGGGTGCAAGAGAAGACTCCGTAGAAACACAGCGAGCAGCCCTTCGGTATGTGGACCAGGCTCTTGGGCCATTGTTTGATGCAATGAGGCAGCGTTCACGGCCTACGTTTTGTTTAGCTTTTTCCGATCATGGCACGGCGTATGGTGAGGATGGTTATCAGGGGCACAGGCTGGCGCATGATGTTGTCTGGAATGTGCCTTACCGTGAATTTATTTTATAGAACAATTGATTCATATCATCAACAACTACAAACCGGATACAGGGAGGAAACCGATGGACGATCAATCTCAACATACGACAGTAGGTCATTCCGCAGAGTCCGGACCCAATACAACTACTGGTCTCAGAGAAGTGGTTACTTCCCCCTATCGCTCTTATTTATATTCGTATCCCCACAAGACCGCATATCGGGAGTTGAACCCGCCTTTACCACTCGGTCCATTGTGGGAACGTGAGAATACAGAAACGTATTTTTTATACATGCACATTCCGTTTTGTGCCGCTCGTTGCGGATTCTGTAACCTGTTTACGTTGCCGGATCGTCGTGATGACACCCATGTGCGTTATGTGGATGCGCTGGAACGGCAAGCCAAGCAGTGGGCACCGCTCACATCACGCAGACCCTATTCGAGGTTTGCCATCGGTGGTGGGACCCCCACATTATTAAATGAAATTCAGTTGAACCGCTTGTTCGATATCGCGGAACAGGTGATGGGGCTCGATCCGACGCAAGCTTCGATCTCGGTAGAAACGTCACCGGATACTGTGACAGAAGCCAAATTGGCCATCATGAAAGAACGGAGCGTGGACCGGGTAAGCATGGGCATCCAAAGTTTTATCGAAGCCGAAGCCTCAGCCATCTACCGTCCGCAGAAACCACAGGAAGTGGAACGAGCGCTTGAGAAGCTTACACAGTATGAATTCCCTTTGTTGAATCTGGATCTGATCTATGGTCTGCCGGGACAAACGGTGGAATCATGGCTGTATTCGCTGGAACGTGTCCTTTCATATGAACCGGGTGAGATATTCATTTACCCACTGTACACTCGCGAGAATACCATTGTGAAACCCGGTGATATTCAGCGTCAGGGACCGGATATTCGGATGGAGCTGTATAAGGCTGCGCGTGAAACTTTGAAAAGCCGGGGTTATGTCCAGTATTCCATGCGCAGATTTGCCAAAGAACAATCTTCTTCGGGAAGCAAAGAGCTTCTACCCTACAGCTGTCAGGAAGAAGGCATGGTTGGTCTGGGTTGCGGTGCACGCTCTTATACCCGTGAAGTACACTATGCTTCCAAGTATGGTGTTAGTTATAAGGCTACACAAAGCATCATCGCCGATTATGTGGCAACCGAGCGTTATGATGTGGCCGATTACGGCATTATACTCAGCCGGGAGGAGCAGAAGCGCCGCTTTATTCTGAAAGCTCTGCTGCATCGGGAAGGCTTGGCGCTATCGGATTATGATGAGCGATTCGGAACGGGAGTCCTGTCAGACTACGGTTGGTTGAGTGAACTGTTGTCTGAGGGCATGGCTGAGCTGAAGCAGGACGATAAAGGAAACCGGGTGCTGCGTCTGACAGAAGAGGGATTGGGCTACTCGGATGCTATTGGAGATTGGCTCATCTCCGCTGAGGTTCGTGAACAAATGGAAGGGTTTGTGTTCTCATGAGAGCAACCTTGTATTATCGGGGGAAGCTGTCGTCCTGTAATTACGACTGTCCATATTGTCCGTTTAGCAAAACGGTAGATTCCAAGGAGACGTTGGAAGTGGATGAACTGCAACTGCGTCAATTTGTGAATTGGGTGAGGGATCAGGAGAGTGCTGGACATCAATTTTCGATTTTCTTTAACCCGTATGGAGAAGCTCTGGTACGACGCTGGTATCGTGAAGCGATGATTGAGCTATCTCATATGCCACATGTGGACAAAATTGCAGTTCAAACCAACCTGTCTGTCAAACTGGACTGGGCCCGTGAATTAAATCGGGATAAAGCGGCATTCTGGGCGACCTATCACACGCGTGAGACGAAGGAGTCTTCCTTCGTCAAACAATGTTTGACTTTACGAGAGATGGGGCTTGCTTTCAGTGTGGGGACGGTTGGATTGCGCAGTGCATTTCCTGCTATTGAATCGATGAGGCAGGCTTTACCTGATGACGTGTATATGTGGATCAATGCATTTAAAGATCGACCCCAATATTACAGTATGGAAGAGGTCGAATTTTTACGATCCGTTGATCCGCTGTTTGAAGGGAACCTGCGGGATTATGAGAGTCTGGGCAAGCGTTGTTCCGCTGGTTCGGAGGTATTTTATGTTCAAGGGTCAGGGCATGTAAAAAGGTGTTACAAGGATCGTCGAATTATTGGGCATCTCTACCGAGATGGTTTGCAGGCTTTGGCCGCAGATCGGCCTTGTGGCATGAAGAAGTGCGGCTGTTATATCGGTTATATTCATATGGAGGATTCTCCGTTCAGGGATATCTTTGGCCGTGGATTGCTTGAACGTAATCCGGCACTGATCAATCAATAGATGTCGGTCATCCAACTGACAGACTTTACACCAGAAAATGTGCTGGTGTAAGGTCTTTTTTTTTATTTAAAAATAGGAGATTCATGCTACTGGCATATAGGTTAATAGGCTTAGGAGAAATTGTCGTTCGGGGGCATTGGGAATCATAATTTCGGGAGAAAAAACGACAAAAGTCCTAGTTTAATTTTAGAAGAATGGAGGGCACGGGAGTAAAACTACATAATTGCAAAACATCTGAACATATGGGGGAATTCACATGAAGAGAGTATCCATCAGTCGCAAATTACTGTTAGGTTTTGTAGCTGTATTGATTTTATTGGTGGCAGTTGTCGTCATCTCGTATACTCAATTTATCTCCGTAGAGAAAACATATACAGATCTCATCAAGGAACGTACGTATAAACTGCTTACGATTAAAAACATGATTATTGATGTGAAATCTCAGCAGGTTGCATTGCGAAACTATGTGACCGAAGCCAGTGATGCTAATGAGCAGCTGTTTCAATCGTCTTATGAAGATTACCGTAAAATAAGTGAAGAATTAAGATCAGGTCTTAAAACACAAACCATGATTGACCTTCTGGACCGTTCCGACCAGCGTGTGAAAGATTACTTAGCCTTTGGGCAGAATGTTATTGCATTAAAGAAACAGGATCGAAATAGTGAAATTACAACGTTGCTGCTCAACACAGGACCTGCAATCGTATCTGAATTTGAAGAAACCATGGCATCGATGGAGCAGGTTCAGCAAGATTTATTGGACACAGGGGTCGTGAATGCCAATCAGCTGATTCAAAAGGTAATCCGATCAATTGTAATCATCGGTATTGTTTCGATCATTGTGGGAGCTGCCATTGCTTTACTTATGGGTAGATTGATCTCTAAACCGGTGGCTTCTGTTGCTAGAGCAGCAAGACAAATAGCTGAAGGTGATTTGACTGGCGAGGCGATCATTGTACGAAATAAGGATGAAATTGGCGAGTTGGCCCAATCCTTTAATACGATGTCGGTTCATTTACGCGAGTTGATTCATCAGGTGGGTAATAACGCGGATCGGGTAGCCGCCTCATCTGAAGAGCTAACGGCTAGTACGGAACAGACTGTGGCGGCGACAGAACAAGTGGCCATTACAATGGAAGAGATTGCTACCGGTATGGATACACAAGTGAGCATGGTTAGCGATGGGTTCCATACGATTAATGAACTATCCACAGGTTTTCGGCAAATTACTGAGAATACGCAAACGATGTCTGATGAAGCTACGAACGCATCGGCTAAAACCTTAGCTGGCAATGACTCGGTGCAATCGGCTGTGGAACAAATGAATTCCATCCATCAGACCGTACAGGGTCTTGCAACGGTTATTGAAGAGCTGGGTAACCACTCACAATCTATTGGTTCGATGGTGGAAACCATTTCCGAAATATCGGCGCAAACGAATCTGCTTTCGCTTAACGCAGCCATTGAAGCGGCAAGAGCTGGAGAACATGGACGCGGGTTTGAGGTGGTTGCTACCGAGGTGCGGAAGCTCTCGGAGCAATCGGCAAGGTCAGCAGAACAAATAGGCACATTGGTAGCCTCTATTCATAAAGGCATGAGTGATGCCGCCCAATCCATGGGAGAAGTGACTGCCGAGGTTCAGGCAGGGATCAGCCTTGTGCATAGAGCAGGAGACAGTTTTGAAGAAATTCGTGCAGCTGTCAGCAAGGTAGCAGGACAGACCCAGGAAGTATCCGCTTCTATTGAGCAGATGGCGGCCGGGGTGGAACAGATCAACGTATCCATGAAAACAATCATGGATGTTACACAGAATGCAGCAGCAGGCACAGAAGAGGTCAGCGCGACGTCTGAGGAGCAATTGTCTGCTATGCAGGAGATATCTTCTGCTGCCAATGAACTTTCGTCCATGGCGGAAGAATTACAGCAGTCTCTGGGTCATTTTAAAGTGGGATGATGTGTAGACATAATTAAATCGAGTATGACAAAGGGGGGTGCCTGATGAACAGCTGATATGCTGCTCACCGGCACCCCTTTTAAGAAAGAAAAGATAGCTTTGTTTATCGAATGGCCACTTTGTACGTACGCAACCACGAGTTAATCTGTGTCAGATAAGCAAATAGCTGTGGACCCGACATTAACTGTCCAAACCAGGGCAGGTTCGATGAAGCATCCGGTGAGGAGGCCAATTTGCGAATTTGAGCTTTGTCGATTAATGGCAAGATCGGTGAACTTGCGTCATCCAGAATATCAAGCACCTGCTGTTTAACGGAAGCGAGATACTGCGGGTTATGTGTTTTCGGATACGGACTCTTTTTCCGGTACAACACATCGTCAGGCAGCACACCTTCCAGCGCTTTACGCAGAATGCCTTTTTCCCGTCCGCCTGTCATTTTCATGTCCCAAGGCACGTTAAACACATATTGAATCAAACGGTGATCACAGTAAGGTACCCGAACCTCAAGCCCGGCTCCCATACTCATCCGATCTTTCCGATCCAGTAGTGTAGGCATGAACCGGGTGATGTTCAGATAGGACATGACTCTCATCTGGGCAGCCTTACCGGTCTCCCCATCGAGTAAAGGCACTTCTGCTACAGCATCCGAGTAACGATCTGCGAGATAGTCGAGTGGTCTGATCCATTCCCGAATGTCCGGGGATAACAATCCTGCTCGCATATCAGGTGCTACAGACCATGGGAATGTACCGGAGTTCAGCATCTCTTCCCGATGGAACCAGGGATAACCGCCAAATACTTCATCTGCTGCTTCGCCTGAGATGGCAACGGTGGCTCCTTTTTTGATTTCTTTACAGAACAGATAGAGAGAGGAATCTACGTCCGCCATACCCGGTAAATCCCTTACGACCATCGCCTGAGTCAACGCATGAACCAGTTCTCCGTTTTCAATCTCAATCCAGTGATGATCTGTCTTCAGTTCATCCACCATTCGCTGAATCCAGGGTCCATCTGCACCAGGCTGGAAGGAATGCGCCTGAAAATGCTTTGCATTATCCACATAGTCGACAGAATATGTGCTGACCTGGCCTTGACCTGTACGGTTGTAATAATCCACGGCTAACGCAGATAGAGCACTTGAATCCAATCCCCCCGACAAAAGGGAGCAGACCGGAACGTCCGAAGCCAATTGGCGTTCTAATGTATCCTGCAACAGTCTGCGTACTTCGGCAGCTGTCTCCTCCAAATTATGTTCGTGATTCTGGCTTTCCAGCTTCCAGTAAGCATAGGTTTTAATGCCGTTTCGGTTGTAGATAAGCGCATGCGCAGGTTTGAGCTCATTAAGGGAGGAGTATACGCCGTGTCCAGGTGTCCGGGCAGGACCGACAATAAATACTTCTGCCAAACCTTCGGGTCCTACAGCAGCCTCAACATCCGGATGGATGAGCAGTGCTTTGGGTTCTGAGCCAAATACGAGTGCATCCTTTGCATGACTGTAGAAGAGGGGTTTGACGCCCAGCCGATCACGGGCGATAAAAACCTGTTCGCGTCCGCCATCCCATATAGCAAAAGCAAAAATGCCGTTAAACCGGTCAACGCAGGCCGGTCCCCACTCAATATAAGAGGCGAGCAGCACTTCCGTATCACATTGTGTGCGGAAATGGTGTCCGCGTTGGAGCAATTCCTTTTTCAACTCGGGTGCATTGTATAGTTCTCCGTTATACACGACGGTATAGGAGGTGTCTCCCTGTAACGCATGCATGGGCTGTGCCCCATTCTCCGGGTCCATAACGCTGAGACGCCGATGTCCGAACGCACAAGGATTGGAGATCCATGTACCTGAAGCGTCGGGCCCCCGGTTCGACAAGCTGTCCGTCATCTGGACCAGCAGCTCTGATTCCTGGGTCAAATCCCGATTCCACTGTATGAAGCCGGTTATACCGCACATGGTTTGTTCATCCTTTCTTAGTCGAGTCATTCATCCGTATGGCTGCTTGAGTTGCTAACAGCCAGCAAATGTTGTCTTTTTCGTCAGAAGTCGTAACAAATATATGCCGAAAGCAGGCATAAAATGTCTGTCCTCTTCGGAAACTATATCTAGGGACAACGGCCTCAACATGCCTGTGAAGGAGAGAACTTGCAAATGGACAGTATGACCTATTATGTATCTGTCATGGGGCGCTCTGTTATACCTGACCCGCACGTAACGTCGTATGAATGGGTGATCCAGGCAACGCCTCAGGAGGCGGAACAATTACTGGGATTGCTTAATCTGATGCAGGAAAAAGAGGAAGAGGCCTTTCCAGGAATGGTATTCCCTTGGCCGGATACGCCGGAGGAGTCTGTAAACCGCGCATATGAAGCTGTATTACAGCAGGTGTATCGGGAAATTTATCGCTTGGGAACACCAGAGACCCGATACCAGATCGAACAAAGTATATGAAATGGACAAAGGAGTGCGATAAAAAATGTATGCCATTCAGGATGCCAAAATACGCAGATTAACCGAAGTGGATGGATTGTCTTGTGCAGAAGTTGAGGTACAGCCAGGAAATACAGGTGATCCGTCTTTGCTTGTATACGTTGCGGCTACCCAGCCTGGGAATTCGCTTGAAGTCGTTCGAATTGTACGCAATCATTCAGATGCAGTTCTGGATTGGTACAATAACAATATGCACACAGCGTTTGAAGATGCTACGGAAACGGCGTTTGAGAACAGTGAAGGCATTACAGCAGGAGAAGATAAAGCCCGGTTTCAGAGTGAGCTCCTTGCTTTTGGATTACTGGGGCCGACGCTTCAACGCTATTTGGTGGGTCAAGGTTAAGCTAGGCGTTCCAACAAATGCCGATAGCGGCAAAGGATAAGCGGAATTACCCGGAGCCATACTATATGCAAGTTCCGGGGAGGTGATAGCAATGGCTTCCAAGTTCAAGAAAAACAAAGGGAACCTTTATGCACATCATACCGAGTTTGCCGAGGAAGTGCTCGCCATTAACAGCAAGCGTCCTGCCCAGAAAAATCCGTGGCTTAAGGGAAACAAGTAACCGGAATGCAGAAACCCGCCCTTCTTTCGAAAGGCGGGTTTTTGAATGTTTAATTGAACGTGATTGGAAGCTTTGCTCAGGCATATTCACGCAGTACTTGAATACCTTTGACAATATTGTACACAAAACTTAATGCATAAATGACAAAGAACAAAATTACAAATCCGACAGCGGAACCCAGACTGTGTGCGGTAACGAAGAAATACAGCAGCGGGATTGCCGCAAGAAACGGGAATATATGCGAGAATAAGGCTCGTTTCGCATGTCCCTCAATATAGTTGTCCTTGGCCACAATCCAAATAATGATGGGGAACAGGAACGGGGCAAAGAAAATACTAAAATAGGATAATGCTGATAAAAGTTGTCTCATATCGGTTTCTCTCCTTTATTTGGTTCAGTAGAATATATGTATCCAAATGATTACCCAGCAGGTCTCATCCTGAATATATCTGCCCATGTTCTAAACGCCCTGAGCTTAATATTCTCAATATTGCCTGCTTAAAGCATTCATATTCTGTAGCTGTCCTGAGTATGAAAATAATACGTTCAAGTCATGAGGAACGATGCAATTATTAATTTTTTTATAAAACTATTGAAAAATATAGAAATGAGAGTATAATAGGAATCGCGCGGTATTTTTATTATACATATTTGTCTCAGTAGCTCAGCAGGATAGAGCAACGGCCTTCTAAGCCGTCGGTCGGGGGTTCGAATCCCTCCTGGGACGTTAGAAAAAGCTTCCTTATGGGAAGCTTTTTTGCGTACAGGGGAAGAGAACCCCAAAGGTTCGTCGGAGCATAGGCTTCGGTAGGAATACTTCGCAGTCTCGACGGCAAGGAGAGTGGAATTTCCTCCAGGCATCAAAAAAAGCTCCCCGAGGGGCAGTAGAGGGAGGCCTTTGAGTTAAATGATTTGTGTTTATGGAAAAGAGACGAGCGTTTATAGGTATAAACTATCAAGTGAATAGAATTTATATATTTAATTAATAAACCATCTTATGACACAATGAAGATATCAATCATGAAAGCGATGGTGGTATCCATGCAATCGATTAATCAATGGCAAGCGGATGAGTATGACAACAAACTGGCTTTTGTATCGGGTTACGGTAAAAGTTTAATCTCATGGCTTCAACCTCAAAAAGGGGAATACATCCTTGACTTGGGCTGCGGGACGGGGGATTTGACGTACGAAATTTCTATATCACAGGCTGAGGTAGTTGGCATGGATGCATCACCGGACATGATTCGTCGTGCAAGAGAGAAGTTTCCCGATATTGAGTTCATGGAGGGGGACGGCCATCAGTTTGCGACGAACAAGCTTTATGATGCCGTCTTTTCCAATGCAGCTCTGCACTGGATGCGAAGTCCACGACTTGTAGTGGATAGTATATGGAAGTCTTTGAAGCCTGGGGGACGTTTTGTGGCGGAGTTCGGTGGCAAAGGAAATGTGCAGATCATTGTAAATGCATTAGAAGAAGTGTTTGAACGACACACTGGCATTCCTGGATCGGAACGCAACCCTTGGTATTTCCCGACGATCGGACAATATAGCAACATTTTGGAACAATGTGGATTTTTGGTGCGGCAGGCCTACCACTATGACCGTCCTACCAGACTGACGGATGGTGAACAGGGTATAGAGGGCTGGTTGGCCCATTTCGGAGGGGACTATTTTGATGGTTTGAGTCAGGAGCAAATTCAGGAAATCTGTCGTGAAACCAGCCAAATCGTTGTGCCGAAACTTTGGGAAGAAGATGCAATCTATGCCGATTATAAGCGTCTTCGAATTGAAGCAGTGAAGCCGGGAAGTTAAATAATCAAGAGATGTATCTTTGTTAAATGAATCAATAGCATATTTTTCATGAAATCCATTGATCACATATAGGCTGGGGATCTCTTTCGAAATGAAGAGGTTCTTGGTCTTTTTTCCTATGTTGTATTTAGAAATTGAATTATTCAATCGACAAATAAATACAATTTCACACGGTTCTCTTACTCAAGAACCATATAAGTAATTTTTATATCATAATTGTAATTATTTAGAAGGGAAATGTGCTATTTTAGTAGAATAATTTACCAAGGGTCAATCTTCTTGCAGATAGGGCGGTGAGTTGTCACAGGTATTGCAGTACTTGTCATAGCAGGACCCAAGCGATTGGTGAGGTACTTTCATATTGAGAAGGAGGGGCATAGCCTTGAATAAACGATTGATATCCATATTGTTAAGTATCCTTATGACTTTTTCTATCATCATGCCAGCGGCCGGAGCCGCTCCTGTAGGTGTTCAGCTTGAGAACTCGTTAAGCAAGGGCGAAGCCACACAATGGAGAGAGATTCTTGCCCAGCGGGAAGGAAAGCTTGCAGCAGATCCATTTTTGGACAAGAGCCTGGAAGGTCTTGGGGGAGAGAAAACAAGAGTAATTGTTGAGCTCTCCAATAAACCAGTTGCAGTTGCTCAAGGCGAATCTACCCTCTCTGGAAAATCTTTTACCTCCTCTATGGAAACAAAGGCTGTGACTCAAGTCGAGCAACAACAACAGTCATTTGTACATAGCCTCACTCAGAATAAAATCAAACACGAAGTATTGGAAAATTACACATATGCCCTGAATGGTGTAGCCATCGAACTTAAGGGCAACCAATTGGGACAGTTGCTTCGCATTCCGGGCGTAGTCAGTGTATACCCTGACCTTGAAATTACCGTAGCCCCGGAAACAGATGAAGTGAACCCTTATATGAAAGATACTGCACCATTTATTGGCGCCCCTGAAGTATGGAATCTGGGTTACAAAGGAAAAGGCGTCAAAGTTGGTGTTATTGATACAGGAATCGATTATGAACATCCTAATTTGCAAGACGCCTACAAAGGTGGTTGGGATTTCGTTGCAAATGACAATGATCCTTATGAGACAACACGTGAAGAATGGAAAGTATCTGGCGCACCTGAATTTAATGCCAATGGAAGCGCCTATTACACATCCCACGGTACTCATGTAGCCGGTACCATTGCTGCTCGTGAAGCAGGGGACTACGGCATTGTCGGCGTTGCACCCGAAGCTGACATCTATGCCTATCGTGTGCTTGGGCCCTACGGAAGTGGTCAAACTTCATGGGTGCTTGGTGGAATTGACCGTTCCGTTGCCGATGGTATGGACGTGATCAATCTCTCGTTGGGTAACGCTGCCAATGATCCAAGTTATATCACTTCAGTTGCACTTAATAATGCCATGCTGTCTGGCGTGACTGCAGTTGTGGCAAGCGGAAATGATGGTCCAAATCGTTATACATTAGGTTCTCCAGGAGCATCTGCTATGGCCATCACTGTAGGTAACTCCACAGGGCCTAGCCAGAGTATAACAGCCAACACTCATTTCTGGATTGGTGAGGAAGGTGAAGGTACGCTACCTGAAGAACAACCTGTCCCTGAGGTTGAGCCGTCTCCTGAACTGGGTACAGCACCGGGTACGGATACGTCTGAAGTTCCGACTCAAGGCGAACCATCAACCACATCGGAAGACGCGACAAGCGAAGAAGCTTCATCAACAAACGAAGCTGCATTGTCTGAATCAGCATCTGACGATGCTACAGATTTAGATGTGGAAGCCAGCCAGTCAGAAGAGAGTGTTCAGCCAGCATCGCCTTCGGCACCAGTCGAAACCTCTCCAGAGGTTGCACCTGTGAAAGAAGAGCCTGCGATTGCTCCAACTGAAACGGAGCAAAATCCATTGGCTGTTACTGAGTCGGTGTACCGACTTGATGTAATGGGCTGGAGTCTTTCAGCTGATCCCGAATCGGTTTTGACGGATCAATATGATCTTTTATTTGCAGGGTTGGGTAAACCGACCGACTTTGAAGGCAAGGATTTTACAGGAAAAGTGGCTTTTGTGCAGCGCGGTGAGTTGGCATTTGTGGAGAAAGTAGCTAATGCCAAAGCTGCTGGTGCAGTTGCTATTATCGTATATAACAATATTCCAGGCCCGATCGGCGTAAGTTTGGGAGATAATTTTGAACTTATTCCAACCTTGAGCATGTCGAAGGAAGATGGAGAAAGTATCAAGGCTGAACTGGATGCCGGTCAACGTGTTGAAGTAAGCTTCAGTGACTTCATTAAAGGTCAAACGGCTGGCGATGAAATGAATGCATCCAGCTCCCGCGGACCAGCCAAGGTGACTCTGGATATCAAACCGGATGTAGTTGCACCGGGGACCAGCATTCTGTCTACAGTTCCTGCCTATGGCAAGGACGAGCCTGGAGCAGATTATTCACAGGCTTATGATCGTAAATCAGGTACAAGTATGGCTACACCTCATGTTGCCGGACTGGTTGCCCTGTTGATTGAGAAGCACAGTGACTGGACACCATTTGATATTAAAGTTGCACTCATGAACAATAGTAAAGTGCTCGACACAACAAAATATGATGTGTTTGATCAAGGTGCAGGACGTATTCAAGCAGTAAAAACGATTGATCCTGCTGCATTTGTTAAAGTATTGGACGTAACGAAGTACACAGAGAATGGTGTGGCTGTTGAGAAGCCTAATGTTACAGGTAGTGTCAATTTCGGCAACTTCCTGAGCACGGACGAAAAAACAGTCAGCAAAACAATCAAAGTGGAGTCGCAGAATGGCAGTGGTGGAAACTACACTGTAAGCGTGAATCCAACACGTACGGTACCTGGTGTATCCGTTGCGGTGGACAAGAGCTCTTTTACACTGAATGGTGAGGAAGAGTTGCAGGTTACCATTACAGTTCCAAAAGGTGTTACTGCGGTAACAGAAGCGCAAGGATACCTTCAGTTGTCTAATGGAACGGACACATTTACGGTTCCGTATGTCGCACATTTCAACCTTACCCTTGCAGGCGTTAAATACATTGAGACTGTCAAAGGTACAGAGAAGAACCCGTTCCATTATCCATTGAAGTCGGATGGTACCCTGGATACACTTAATGTAGCTATGGAATTCTACAATCCGATGAATTTTGCCCTTATTGAGATCTTTGATGGCCTTAACCCTGAGGGGGGCTATTATGGTGATGGATATATTGGATCTATTTTTGGGAACTACTACAATTTCGCTGCCAACACAAGATATACTCTGGCTTGGGATGGACAGTATGCTGACTACACTACCGACGAGGTAACGACAATTCCAGATGGTCTTTATACGGTTGACATCACTACAATCGGTGTGGATGGCAAAACGTATATCGAAGATACTTCTCCATTCTTGGTGAAAAAAGCAGCGCCGGTTGTAACAGCACCGGATAAGTTGGAATTCAAGCAAGATGAATCTGTTGTTATTGATGGCAGCGTGGATGATTTGTACTTCCGTGTTGCTCCTTCACTTAAAGAGAACTGGAACATTGAGTTTGATCCAGCGGCTGCCTTGAAAGCAACGTACGTCCTGAAAAAAGAGGATGGTTCGATTTACAAGGAGGGTGTATTTGAAGTAAAACCTGATGGTAGCTTCACACTTCCTTTAGAAGGCATCCAAGCAGGTGAATATGCTGTTGAACTTACGGTAAAAGACCAACAAGGGCTTTCTGGTAAAGCCACTACGGCCCTGAGTTTGAAATCCAAGGAGACTGAGCCGGAAACTCCAGCTGTCAAAGCGCCTGGAACACCTGTGTTGTCTCATAATAATTGGGTTGGTAATGGCCTGAGCGAAGGCTCATATATCGTTACCATGAACCTGTGGTGGGGCGAGAACGCCACCAGCTACAAACTTTATGAGGACGGGGTTTTGATCGATACGCAGAAGTTGACCTACAATGCGCCTCTGGCACAGTTTGCCCAAACGAAGATCACAGGCAAAGCCAACGGCACCTATACGTACGTAGCCGAGCTAACGAACGACAAAGGGACCACGCGGAGTCAGACACTGACAGTCAAGGTTACCAACGCATCGCCAGGCAAAGCAGTTCTCTCTCAAGATAACTGGGATGGCGACGGCAATTATAAGGTTACTATGAACTTGTGGTGGGGAACCAATGCCACGGAATACCGGCTCTACGAAAATGATAAGTTGATCGACACCCAAGCACTCAAGGCGGTTACGCCTAATGCGCAAAGTGCTGTTACTTCGCTGACTGGGCGCGCTTCGGGTACGTATACGTACCGGGCTGAGTTGTTCAACGCAGCTGGTGTCACCAGCACGGACAAGATCACGGTAAAAGTGAAGTAAGTTCTTCGGCACTAATTTATTGAAGGAATTGTTTTTCGTATATGCGGTCTTCATCCTGAACTCACGGGATGGAGGCCGTTTTATTTTGTTTTTCTGTCTTGTGATGGATGACTGCTCGTGGTCCTGTTAATTTGTAATTGAACATAGTTCGTATGAAAGTGCGTCATAAATAAAACGCTCCCCTTAGGAGGAGGACAGGTTTTGTTAGCCTGTCACCACCATAAGGAGAGCGTAAGTTAAAAGTCTCGTATATGATCAGAAGTTATCCTTTTATTGAAACTAACCGATCACTCGATTCTTGCTGGCCTTGATACCTGCGATCAGCAAAACAACCGCAAGGATAACCTGTACCAGCAGGGGAAGGGTCCATCCTTGTGTCCAATCATGAAGCACGCCGAACAGCAAAGGTCCGACCGCCGCCAGCATGTATCCTAAGGATTGAGCCATACCTGAGAGACCAGCAGCCTGTCTTGCATCGGACGTACGCAGTACAAAAAACATGGTTACAAGCCCGAACGAAGCCCCGGCTCCAACGCCGGCCAAAGCAACACCGACGGTTACGAGAGAGGGAATGCCGCTTAAAAGGAATGCATATCCCAGAATCAGACATGAGCCAGTAATTGCTGTCAGCTTACGTTGGTCCTTCATTCGTCCAGCGAGAATGGGAACGATGAACGTTACCGGAACGCTAACCATTTGCATCAGGGATAACATCCAGCCCGCTGAAGAGGAACTGAAACCCTGATCAGATAGAACCTCGGGCAGCCAGGTAATTGTCGTGTAAAAAATTAAAGATTGCAGTCCCATGAACAACGTAACATGCCAGGCTAAGGAAGAGGAAATAAGACGAACCGGCTTCGCTTCTGTTCTCGAAGCCACATAAACTTCGCCGCGACGTCCAGAACGGACGTGAGGCAGCCAGAGAATCAGGGCTAGAATGGACAGTATAGCCCACATGCCCAGTGAAGCGTGCCATCCCATGGAAGTTAAACCTGCAGCAGGAACACTGATTCCTGAAGCGATGGCGCCCCATATATTCATGGATACGGAATAGAGACCGGTAACAAGTCCCACTCGCAATGGGAAATCCCGTTTAATTAGACTTGGCAGCAATACATTGCTTAGGGCAATGCCACATCCAAGAATCGCTGTTCCTGCAAAGAGAACGGGAACAGAGGGCATAAACCTTAGGGATACACCTATGGTCACGAGAATTATGGCGGTTAACAGAGCGGTTTCTAGTCCGAATCTTCGCGCCAATTGTGGAGCGAACGGAGAAATTGCCGCGAAGGCAAGCAAAGGAAGAGAAGTAAGCAAGCCTGCCATTGTATGACTTATTCCTGTATCTGTACGGATCAGTTCCACAATTGGACCTGTTGCCGTAATAGGTGAACGCATTGTTGCTGCGATAACGATAATGCCTGCCAGCAAAAGCCCAAGTTTCATGGATGCTGACGATGAATTATCGATTGCAGAGCGGTCAGGTGAGTTTTGATGTAAAGATGATGGCATGGTAAATCTCCTATAGTTTATTTGTCTAATATGTATGCATTGATACATACCTATACATAAACAAGCATAACATCCCGTGTCAACATCAGGCGATTAACGTATTCAACCATCCCTAGAACGCAAAAAAAAGCTTCCCGAAGGAAGCTTTTTTTCTTACGTCCCAGGAGGGATACTCTCCTTGCCGTCGAGACTGCGAGGTAGTGCTCCCGAAGCTTATGCTCCGACGAACCAATGGGGTTCTCATCCCCAGAACGCAAAAAAAGCTTCCCGAAGGAAGCTTTTTTTAATACGTCCCAGGAGGGATACTCTCCTTGCCGTCGAGACTGCGAAGTAGTGCTTCCTCCGAAGCTTATGCTCCGACGAACCATTGGGGTTCTCATCCCTAGAACACAAAAAAGCTTCCCGAAGGAAGCTTTTTTTAATACGTCCCAGGAGGGATACTCTCCTTGCCGTCGAGACTGCGAAGTAGTGCTCCCGAAGCTTATGCTCCGACGAACCATTGGGGTTCTCATCCCCAGAACGCAAAAAAAGCTTCCCGAAGGAAGCTTTTTTTAATACGTCCCAGGAGGGATTCGAACCCCCGACCGACGCCTTAGAAGGGCGTTGCTCTATCCAGCTGAGCTACTGAGACATGAAATTTTTCAAGCAAAATTGATTTTATCATAAATAATGATGAATATCAAACATTTTATTTTAAACTATTTTTCGTATATGATATTTGGCGGCGGTAACGTTTTTTTCATTATAATTAAGGTTATGTTAGAATATCAGAAGAACTCAAAAAATAGATCGACTTTCGTTTAATATACATCTATTTATGGTTGATTGCGACTGGAGATTCAGGATACAGAGGAGGTGCTCCTATTAAGGAATCCACGACCCCGGAAACCGAGCACAGTAACAATATCGTGCTGTTTCCTAAGACGCTGGACTATTACCAGATTCAATTGACGGTTATGCTAGAAAATGAACGATATGGTGAAGCGATGGACCTGCTTCGCTTTTTGCTGCAATGCCAAGGGCAGGAAGAAAGACATTACGACGAATGGCGAGCCTTGCTCGAATGGCTTGAAGCTGCTTTCCCTCATTATGGGGAAGATTTGCCCGAGATTCGTGAAGAGCGTGAGGAAGAGGACATTAGTGAAGAGGACATGGCACGCCAACATGCCCGGTCCAAGCTCGAGCAGGATGACGGCTATGCGGATAAACTGCTTCGTACCGTGATGGAGGAACCTTTATCTGAACAAACGATGCTGGCGCTGGAGCAGCTTGCGTATCTCGAACGACCAGAAATTGATGATTCGCTTACCGGTTGGCTCAAAGACAAGACACTGCATCCATTGCTTCAGTTCCGTGTGCTTCAAACATTACGTCGCCGAGGTGTCCAAGGCAATATTGCGTTTACTCGAGGGGAAGAGCCGGTTGAAGTGGAAATTGATACCGTTCCGCTTAGACCTGAGGATTTCCCGATTCAGATCGTTCAGATTCTTGAAAGAGTGGCAGATCAGACGGAGGTTCATGAACCTACGCTCTTTTATTTTGCACAAGAACTGTGGATTCAATATGTCATGGCCGTGTACGGAACCCGTGATTACATGTCCATGCTGGAAGAAAATGATTCCATGACAGATATCTGGGCAGCCGCTCTACATATGACCGTAGCAGACAGTCTGGGCGGTTCGCATGACGAGGAAGATACTCGCTCAATGTATGCTGTGACAGGGGCGATGCGCTTTCGTCTGGAGCAAGCATATCGATCGATGAAGCAGTTTGTTTCTGCCGGTTTGGACGGTCAATAGGAGCCGGAAACGTTTTCCTCAAACCGTATCAAGGGATTCCCCTTGAAAAAGAATCTAATCTTGTTTATACTAAAATGGTTATTTTGTACGTGATTGCCTACGTGAACATGTGAATTTTGGAGGGGAAAGTATACAATGAAAGCAACTTGGGAAAAGATAGAGAAGAACCTTGGGGTTCTTGAGGTTGAAGTGGGTGCAGATCGTGTAACTGCAGCACTCGACAAAGCTTTTAATAAAGTAGTTAAACAAGCAAACGTACCTGGATTCCGTAAAGGTAAAGTTCCACGTCCAATTTTCGAAGCTCGTTTTGGTGTGGAAAGCTTGTATCAAGAAGCAATCGACATTTTGCTTCCTGAAGCTTACACAGAAGCAATCGACCAAACGGACATCTTCCCGGTTGATCGTCCTGATGTAGATATCGAACAATTCGCTAAAGGACAAGTTTTCAAGTTCAAAGCGAAAGTAACCGTTAAACCTGAAGTTACACTGGGTGACTACAAAGGCGTTGAAGTTGCTGTAGCCAAACATGAAGTAACTGATGTTGAAGTGACTGAAGAGCTCGAGCGTCTTCAACAACGTCACGCAGAACTCGTTGTTATCGACGAAGGTGCTGCACAAAACGGCGACGTTGCTGTAATCGACTTTGACGGTTCCGTTGATGGTGTACCGTTCGAAGGCGGACAAGCTGAACGTTATTCCCTGGAACTTGGTTCCAACACGTTCATCCCAGGATTTGAAGAGCAGGTTGTGGGTCTGTCCACAGGCGACTTCAAAGACGTTGAAGTGACTTTCCCAGAGAGCTACCATGCAGCTGAACTGGCTGGCAAACAAGCGGTTTTCAAAGTGAAAGTACATGAAATCAAACGTAAACAGCTTCCTGAGCTGGATGATGAATTTGCTAAAGATGTTAGTGAATTCGATACGCTTGAAGAGTACAAAGCTGATCTGAAAAAACAATTGGAATCCCGTAAAGCAGACGAAGCCAAAGCAGCTCAAGAAAATGCTGTTGTAGAAAAAGTGGCTGAAAATGCTGAAGTGGACATTCCTTCTGCAATGGTTGAGAGCGAAGTACAAAACATGATGCGTGATTTCGACAACCGTCTGCGCAACCAAGGTATGAACCTGGAAATGTTCCTGAGCTTCTCTGGTCAAACACAAGCTGACCTGAGAGGACAAATGCAGGAAGATGCTTCCAAACGTGTTCGTAACAACTTGGTTCTTGAAGCAGTTGGTAAAGCGGAGAACATTGAAGTGTCTGACGAAGAAGTTAACCAAGAACTCGAAAAAATGGCTGAGTCTTACAAGCGTCCTGCTGAAGAGATTCGTGGCATTCTCGAGGGTAATGGTTCCCTGGACAGCCTTCGTGATGAAGTGAAACTGCGTAAAACGATCGATGTTCTCGTTGAGAACAGCAAAGTCGTTGAAGCTGTTGAAGCTCCAGCTGAAGAAGTTGCTGCAGAAGCTGACGAAAAATAAGACAAGCTGTTATGTAATGAACAGCTGAATAAACGATAAGGCACGTGAATCATTGCGTGCCTTATTTTTAAATTATGGCATCCATTTTATAGAGGATTCAGTAATAATATGGATGGGATTTGTTGCGGAATTGGTTATGCATATCCAACGTGCTATGGTTCTCCTGCAAATAAAAAAAAGGTGAAACGGCATAGGATTGCTCCGATTTGCACATACATAGAAAACATGGTTAAATATGATCAGGCTAAAAAGTAAACTCACCCCGTCTTGACACCACTTGTGAAAAATGACATTGTCACAGGAACGTGTTAGAATGAATTTGGGTTTGCTTTACAGGTAGCCTATGTCTAATTACATGTAGAAAAGAGGTTGGTCTCATGAGTCTGGTGCCAATGGTTGTAGAACAAACCAATCGAGGCGAGCGTTCTTACGATATATATTCGCGTTTGCTGAAGGATCGCATTATTTTTCTAACCAGTGCGATTGATGACGATGTAGCCAATCTTGTCATAGCTCAGCTTTTGTTTTTGGCAGCCGACGATCCTGAGAAGGATATCAGCTTGTACATTAATTCACCTGGTGGTTCTGTCACCGCAGGGATGGGTATATACGATACGATGCAATATATCAAGCCGGATGTATCGACCATTTGCGTAGGTATGGCAGCAAGCATGGGCTCGTTATTGCTGACAGCAGGTGCTCCTGGCAAACGATATGCGCTGACAAACAGCGAAGTGATGATTCATCAGCCGCTTGGCGGCGTTCAAGGACAGGCTGCGGATATCAAAATTCACGCAGAATGGATTATTAAAACACGTCAGAAACTGAATCAAATATACGTCGATCGTACAGGTCAACCCCTTGAGAAAATCGAGCGGGACACAGACCGTGACTTTTTCATGAGTGCTGAAGAAGCCAAAACGTACGGCATTATTGACCAGGTGCTCAGCAGACCGATCAATTCCTAAAGGGGTGGTTTCATGTTTAAATTTAACGATGAGAAAGGGCAATTGAAATGCTCTTTTTGCGGTAAATCTCAGGAACAGGTGCGCAAGCTGGTCGCTGGACCGGGCGTTTACATTTGTGATGAATGTATCGAACTGTGCACTGAAATCGTAGAGGAAGAGCTCGGTCATGACGAAGAACTGGACCTCAAAGATATTCCAAAACCGAAAGAAATCCGCGATATTCTTGACCAGTACGTTATTGGACAGGATCAGGCTAAGAAGTCTTTGTCTGTAGCGGTTTACAATCACTATAAACGGATCAACACGCAAAGCAAGATTGAGGACGTTGAATTGCAAAAAAGTAACATTTTGCTGTTAGGGCCTACGGGTTCTGGTAAAACGTTGCTTGCGCAAACGATGGCCAAAATCCTTAATGTTCCTTTTGCTATTGCTGATGCAACTTCATTGACGGAAGCAGGTTATGTCGGCGAAGATGTAGAGAACATTCTGCTCAAGCTGATTCAAGCTGCTGATTATGATGTGGAAAAAGCAGAGCGCGGCATTATTTATATCGATGAAATTGATAAAGTAGCGCGTAAATCCGAGAACCCATCCATTACACGTGATGTATCGGGTGAAGGTGTTCAACAGGCGCTCCTGAAAATTCTGGAAGGAACTGTTGCTTCTGTACCACCACAAGGTGGTCGTAAGCATCCACATCAGGAATTCATCCAGATCGATACTACGAACATACTCTTCATTTGCGGCGGTGCCTTCGATGGTCTGGAGCAAATGATCAAACGCCGGATCGGTAAAAAAGTCATTGGCTTTAACACCGTTGCGGAACAAAAAGATCTTAAACCAGGTGAATATCTGGGTATGGTATTGCCGGAAGACTTGCTGAAATTCGGTCTGATTCCGGAATTTGTAGGCCGTTTGCCAGTTATCTCCACTTTGGAGCCGCTGGACGAAGACACATTGGTACGGATTCTTTCCGAGCCAAAAAATGCGCTTACGAAACAATACCAAAAACTGCTTGAGCTGGATAATGTAAATCTGGTGTTCGAACCAGGAGCATTGCTTGCGATTGCGAAGGAAGCCATTAAACGTAACACGGGTGCACGTGGACTGCGTGCAATTATCGAGGGCATTATGCTTGAGATTATGTATGAAGTACCTTCCCGTGATGATGTTACGAACTGTGTCATTACCGAAGAGGTCGTTGAGAAGAGAGTCGTGCCTGAACTGAGCCAATCCAAGGACGACAAGCAGGAAGAAAGTGCCTAACTAAAGGGTAATATTCCGTTTCAACACTGAAATATAGACTTGTCAGTTCTCCACTCCTGGCAGAAGGCGAATTCATGTCTCTGTCAGGGTGGAGCTTTGACGTTGTGGGGAGAGAAATCACTCATGTTTTTAAGACAAGATACACGACCCGTAAAAGTGGGAAACTTAACGATTGGTGGCAGCAACGAGGTCATCATCCAGAGCATGTGTACAACGAAAACGGCAGACGTTGAGGCAACCGTGGCAGAGATTTTGCGTTTGGAAGAAGCAGGCTGCCAAGTAGTGCGTGTAACGGTGAACAATGAGGAAGCTGCCGCAGCCATCAAGGAAATCAAGAAACGGATTCATATTCCGCTCGTAGCGGATATCCATTTTAATTATAAACTGGCGCTCCTTGCGATTGAGAACGGCATCGATAAAGTACGGATTAATCCCGGCAATATCGGTAAACGATCCAAAGTGGAAGAAGTGGTCAAGGCTTGTAAAGAGAAAGGTATTCCGATTCGCATCGGGGTAAATGCGGGTTCGCTTGAAAACCATTTGCTTGAGAAATATGGGTATCCAACGGCTGATGCTATGGTAGAAAGTGCATTGTATCACATTGGTATTCTGGAAGAGCTTGACTTCCATGATATCATTGTATCCCTCAAAGCTTCGGATGTACCGATGGCGATTGAAGCGTATACCAAAGCGGCTCAAATCATCAAATATCCTTTGCATCTGGGCATTACTGAGGCGGGGACGTTGTTCTCTGGTACAATCAAAAGCTCGGCCGGTATGGGTGCTTTGTTATCCATGGGTATTGGCTCAACGATGCGGATATCGCTTAGTGCGGACCCGGTTGAAGAGATCAAGGTTGCGCGTGACTTGCTCAAAACCTTTGGTCTGATTTCCAATGCAGCTACGCTGATTTCATGCCCTACCTGTGGACGTTTGGATATTGATCTGTTCTCTATTGCAAATGAAGTGGAAGAGTATATCTCCAAGCTCAAGGTGCCGATCAAAGTATCCGTGCTGGGTTGTGCCGTTAACGGCCCGGGTGAAGCCAAGGAAGCGGATATCGGTATTGCCGGTGCACGCGGAGAAGGCTTGTTGTTCCGTCATGGTAAAATGATCCGTAAAGTGCCGGAAGAGATCATGGTTGAGGAATTGAAAAAAGAGATCGACAAAATCGTGGAGTCCTATGAAACGACAGGAGTTATTCCTGGCCGCTCGCACTGATTGATTTATATAACGTTTTGCAACAGTCCGTCAGCAATGACGGGCTGTTTTTTTTCTCAAACATACAATTTCCTGATTACCCGTTTACGTCTCGGTGAAAAGGCTATACTACCAAGTATTAGCATGATCTCATATGAGAATAGGGATAGAACAGGAGGATGTTGAGACATGGAATTTGGTATGGTCATAATGATGATTCAGTTATTTTTTGGTGTGGTGATCGGTTTGTATTTCTGGAATTTGCTTCGTGGCCAGAAAACAAATCGCAGCGCGGTGGAGCGTGAATCCCGCAAGGAACTGGAGAAGCTGCGCAAGCTGCGCTCCATTTCACTCACCAAGCCTCTGGCAGAGAAGACACGTCCGGCAACCATTAATGATATTGTAGGGCAAAAAGACGGACTCCGCGCCCTTAAAGCCGCGCTATGCAGTGCTAATCCACAGCATGTCATTATATATGGCCCACCAGGGGTCGGGAAAACAGCTGCGGCAAGGGTGGTATTGGAAGAAGCCAAAAAGAATCCGTCCTCTCCTTTCAAGGCCGATGCCAAATTCACGGAACTCGATGCCACGACGGCGCGTTTTGATGAACGGGGTATTGCTGACCCTTTGATTGGTTCAGTGCATGATCCGATCTATCAAGGAGCAGGAGCGATGGGCGTAGCAGGCATTCCACAGCCAAAACCCGGTGCGGTTACAAAAGCGCATGGGGGGATGCTTTTTATTGATGAGATCGGTGAACTGCATTCTATTCAGATGAATAAACTGCTGAAAGTATTGGAGGACCGCAAGGTCTTTTTGGAAAGTGCGTACTATAACTCGGAAGACACGCATACTCCTGCTTATATCCACGATATTTTTCAAAATGGTCTGCCAGCCGATTTTCGTCTAGTCGGAGCGACAACTCGTTCGCCCCATGAACTGCCTCCAGCTTTGCGCTCGCGGTGTATGGAGGTCTATTTCCGTCCATTGCTGCCCGAAGAGATTGGGCAAATTGCGGAAGATGCCATTCAAAAAATCGGATTCAGTCCATGTCCAGAAGCAGTTGATGTGGTTAAGCGCTATGCAACCAATGGCCGTGAAGCGGTCAATATTATTCAGCTCGCTGCTGGGCTGGCTTTGACTGAAAAACGTGAAACGCTGCAGGCATCGGATGTGGAATGGGTCGCTGGCAGCAGCCAGATTCAGCCCCGGCCAGATCGCAAGGTGCCTTTGCGGCCACAGATCGGTTTTGTGAATGGCTTGGCCGTATATGGACCGAACATGGGCACCATTCTGGAGATTGAAGTATCCGCTGTTCCGGCTCTTCGAGATCAGGGGCGGATTAACATCACGGGAGTTGTGGATGAGGAAGAGATTGGAGGCGGTTCACGCACACTCCGGCGAAAAAGCATGGCTAAAGGATCGGTTGAAAATGTGTTAACCGTATTAAAGGCTATGGGTATTCGTCCTAACGACTATGATTTACACGTCAACTTCCCAGGTGGAACGCCAATTGATGGCCCGTCTGCCGGGATTGCTATGGCGACAGCCATTACATCAGCTATTCAGGGGCGTCCGATTGATCATGAGACAGCGATGACTGGCGAGATCAGTATTCATGGCCGGGTAAAACCGATCGGTGGTGTACTTGCCAAAGTGGAGGCTGCATTCCAGGCCGGTGCTAAGACAGTCATTATTCCGGCGGAGAACTGGCAGTCCATCTTTGAAAATCTGGATGGCTTACGTGTTATCCCGGTCGATACTGTTGAAGATGTATTCCGAGAAGTATTTGACTGGGTGCCTAATGAGGAGCAAGCCAAACCAATTAACCTTGCGGAGGAGACAGGGACACCTGCACCGGAGATTTTCCCGCCGGCATCCGCATCCTATTTACGTGCTGACTTGCCTCGTCCAGGACAGGTTACAGATTCGGGAAGCTGCTAAGCGCTTCCCTTCATTGGTTTTTTATGTGAACATTTGATAGAATAATGAATGACTACAACCTGAGAGCCATTGGAGGTGCGAAAGCGATGGGACCGAGCAAAGCGAAAGGTCGTCGTTTTCCTTTACTGCCTTTAAGAGGACTTCTCGTCTACCCGAGTATGGTACTGCATCTCGATGTGGGCCGGGAGAAATCGGTCAAGGCTTTAGAAAAAGCGATGGTAGAAGAACATTTGATTCTCCTATGTTCCCAAGCCGAGGTAAATATTGAAGAACCAACACAAGAGGACATTTTCAGAATCGGAACCGTTGCCAAGGTCAGACAGATGCTGAAGCTTCCAAACGGGACGATTCGTGTACTTGTGGAAGGCTTGGAACGGGCTGAAATCATTGAATATACGGACAACGAGGAATATTATGAGGTTCTGGCTCAAGAGCTTCCTGAAGAGGAGAACAGTCATCCGGAAACAGATGCGCTGATGCGTACAGTTCTGAACCAGTTCGAAAATTATATTAATCTGTCCAAAAAGGTTACACCTGAGACACTTGCGGCTGTGTCCGATATTGAAGAACCGGGTCGCTTGGCTGATGTAATCACCAGTCACCTTTCCTTGAAGATCAAGGACAAACAGGAGATTTTGGAAACCATCGACGTTCGTGAACGGCTGGAGAAGCTGCTGGACATCCTGAACAACGAGCGGGAAGTACTGGAGCTTGAACGCAAAATCAGCCAGCGAGTGAAGAAACAGATGGAGAAAACCCAGAAAGAATATTATCTGCGCGAGCAGATGAAGGCGATTCAGAAAGAACTGGGTGAGAAAGAAGGCCGTGCCGGCGAGGTTGAGGAACTTCGAAATCAGATGGAGGCTCTTGGCTTGCCGGACAAGGTAAAGGAAAAGGTCGAGAAAGAAATTGATCGACTGGAGAAAATGCCATCAAGTTCTGCCGAAGGCGGCGTTATCCGCAACTATGTAGATTGGCTGCTGGGACTGCCTTGGACGCAGATGACAGCCGATGATCTGGATATTCAGAAGGCTGAAGATGTGCTAAATGCAGATCACTACGGTTTGGAAAAACCGAAAGAACGTGTGCTTGAATATCTGGCTGTCCAGAAGCTGGTGAAAAAGCTTAAAGGACCGATCCTCTGTCTGGTTGGACCTCCAGGGGTCGGGAAAACGTCGCTTGCCCGCTCTATCGCCAGATCGCTTGGACGCGAATTCGTCAGAATATCGCTGGGTGGCGTGAGAGATGAAGCAGAAATTCGCGGTCATCGCCGTACTTATGTTGGTGCAATGCCAGGCCGCATCATTCAGGGCATGAAGACGGCGGGGTCACTCAATCCGGTGTTCCTGTTGGACGAGATTGATAAAATGGCTTCGGACTTCCGTGGAGACCCTTCCGCAGCGTTGCTTGAAGTACTTGATCCCGAACAGAACAATACGTTTAGTGACCACTTTGTGGAGTTGCCGTTTGACTTATCTAACGTTATGTTTATTACAACCGCCAACACAGTGCATAACATTCCACGTCCACTTCTGGACCGGATGGAGATGCTCAATATTCCGGGGTATACCGAGCTGGAGAAGCTGCAAATCGCCAAAAACTATTTGCTGCCGAAACAGAAACAGGACCATGGCCTGGAAGAAGATCAGCTGAATATCGGGGATGACAGCTTGCTGCGTGTCATTCGTGAATATACACGAGAGTCTGGCGTGCGGAATTTGGAACAGCAGATGGCATCGTTATGCCGGAAAGCGGCCAAAAACATCGTCTCTGGTGCGGAAGGTCAGATTAATATTACACCGGATGAAGTGAAGGATTATCTTGGTCCGGGTAAATTCCGCTACGGTATGGCCGAACTGGAAGATCAGATTGGTACGGTGACGGGACTGGCGTGGACTGAAGTGGGTGGAGATACCCTCGTGATCGAGGTTACCGTTGTACCTGGAACAGGCAAGCTGACGCTGACAGGTAAACTGGGCGATGTCATGAAGGAATCGGCTCAGGCGGCATTCAGCTACACCCGCTCCAAAGCTGCACAGCTTGGCATTCCGTCCGACTTCCACGAGAAGAACGACATCCATATCCACGTTCCGGAAGGAGCCATTCCAAAGGATGGACCATCCGCCGGAATTACAATGGCGACGGCCTTGATCTCTGCTCTAACGAACAAACATGTCTCCAAAGACATTGCCATGACTGGCGAAATAACGCTGCGTGGTCGTGTGTTGCCAATCGGCGGACTTAAGGAAAAATCACTGGCGGCTCACCGCGCCGGTTACAAAAAAATATTATTGCCCAAGGATAACGAACGGGACCTGCGGGATATTCCGGACAGCATCAAGGAAGATGTGGAATTTGTTCCTGTAGCCCATATGGATCAGGTGCTGCAACATGCGCTTGTGGAACAGGCAGGAATACACCTGTAGCCCGTTAAACGAGGGATCGTATGAAGAGTAAACCGTTCTGCGGAAGCTTTGGCGTCCGCTGGAACGGTTTTTTTGGTATGATAGAACAATCCATGGCATAATACCAACAGCAGCTCTAAGTAAGAGCACAGGAGTTAAAGAGAGGACAGATACATTATGAAAGTAAATCAATCCGAATTTATTATCAGTGCCGTTCGGCCTGAACAATACCCCGAGGACGGCCTGCCCGAGATTGCCTTGGCGGGACGATCCAATGTAGGGAAATCATCTTTGATCAACCGTTTGATTAATCGCAAAAACTTAGCACGGACGAGTTCTACCCCTGGTAAGACACAGCAACTGAACTATTATAAGATCAATCAGGATCTCTACTTCGTCGATTTCCCGGGATATGGCTACGCTAAAGTTTCCAAAGAGCAACGCTTTGCCTGGGGCAAAATGATGGAGAAATACTTGCTGGGACGCGAGGAATTGAAACTGGTCATGCAGATGGTGGATATGAGACATGAGCCATCCAAGGATGACAAGATGATGAATGAGTGGCTCCGCCATCATGGATTGCCTCTGGTAGTGGTTGCGACGAAGATGGACAAGATTCCAAAAACGCGTAGAGCCAAACATATTAAAGTCATCAAGGAAGCTTTGGATCTTCGTCCTGGTGATCTGTTTGTACCGTTTTCATCGGAAGAAGGTTTAGGTAAAGAAGAATTATGGGAGATCATTACCCGCTTTGCCGGAATCGGTCAAACTTCAGCGGAAGAAGAGCCACAGGCTGAGGAAAATCACGAAGACTACGAAATTAAAGGATAACCGGGGATTACGCCATTTTGATGCAGGAAAGCGAGCAACTGGGGTGGATCTTTAATGCGATCAAGGATTAATCCATTTTTTATGGATTTTCGTGGAAATTCATTGTTTTATTTTGGAGCGAAATAGCTATACGGTAGTGTATAATGAGTATAGGTGCATTGTACCAACGGTACCAAAGTAGCGGCCTTACCGACCTGAAGAATTTTGAGATCACTGCCGCTGTGCAGGAAGACAAAACAATCGGGAAAGAATTGAGGAGATTTTTATGGCTCAGCGATTAGCCACAGAGTATGTTAAAGCCACTTTGAAATTGTCAGAACCCCAGATGCATCAGTTTTTGCGCATGACAGAGGATGGCCGGATTCATCAACGTGTGAAGGTGATGGAGAATGGCTGCCAGGAAATTGTGCTCGTAGATGTGAGTGGAGAAGAAGTTCATTTCCCTTTTGACCGTAGGGAAGGGTTTTACATCTGTGAGTTATCTTGCCGCCTGGTAAACCATCATCTGACGAACGTAGTCCGGAAGCTCTTTATGACCTTTAAGGGTGATGGCGTTGTTCATCGGATTTATGAAGAGTTCACCATGACGTATGTTTATACTCAGGGCGTTGTCCGTAAAATTGTGGAGCAGACGGGTGAGAATATCCGTGTCATCTACGAATACAAAAATACGTTGCTTGAATTGCAGCGTGTGTTCCAGGCTCGGGATATTGAGCGCGAGATAAACCGGGTATACGCCGAGGTTGATTCGTTACTCGATACAAGAATGGATGCTTCTACTTCTGAACAACTCCAGCAGATTGATGAAAAGCTTGCGCGCCACCAGAAACGGCTGTTTGAGCTTGAAGCCTATTGACCTAAAAGAGTGAATTATACAAGTATTTAACTGACCATCCCCTAATGCTCTGATCTGGCACATTCCAGGCAGAAGCGAAAGGGGATTTCTTGATTTTGAAAGCGGATTGGGACTTAATCTTTTATTTTTTCATCTTCCTAAAAGGGGTTGCATTCCCTTTGATTAGATGTTATTTTTAATCTCGTTGAAATGAAAAGAATATAGGAACCAGGATTCACTCAGGACATTATATGTTGCGAGAGATTTTTCCCTCGGGAAGTGAATGACGTAGGTCCTAGCGGATGAAATTTGTTTAAACATTTTATTCCTAGGAAGGGGGCGCCGAAGGATGGAATATTCAACTTTCGGAAGACACGTTGCTGTGGATGCTTGGGGTGTAGACTTTGATCTACTAAACAGTGCGGAGTATTTGCAAGCTCAATTGGTTGAAGCAGCGGAGGCATGTGGCGCGACAGTAATGTCCGTACAATCCAAGCAGTTTGAACCACAAGGAGCAACAGTGCTTGTACTGCTGTCTGAGAGTCATCTCTCGATTCATACGTATCCTGAGAGAGGGTTTGCAGCCATTGATTGCTACACTTGTGGGGAGACGGTAGACCCGCAAATGGCCATTGATTACCTGGTATCCGTATTAAAACCGGAAAAAACGTACGCAAAGAAACTGGTACGTGGATTGGGCGAATTGCAAGTGGAGACACCGGAAATGAATACAAATGAACTGGTATATATGATTTAATAACGACAGCATGAATAATGTTCACATATCGGGGTGGAACGAAGATGATCCCAAACCTGAATAGTCATGGAGCCTTCCATGGCTATTTGTTTTATATGGGATTTTCCTAAATCTTTATCATTAAAACAAGTATTTAACGCATAACGGTGAAGATTGGTGAGACACTACAATAAATGACAATGCATAAGATGATCTACATGGGGATTTCATAAACATTTCATAAAAATGGCCCAGTCATACTATGGATGTGTGATATAATTAACCATGTCAATCATAAATGGATGAACATATGTAGAAAACACTTTGATTGGAAATTTATTAGGCAGGTGAACTTGCAATGCACATCGTTGTCGTTGGTTTGAATTATCGCACGGCGCCTGTAGAGGTTAGGGAACGATTCACATTTGCAGAAAAGGACTTGTCTGAAGCGCTGCAGCAGCTCAAGCTGACCAAGAGTGTATTGGAAGGTGTAATCGTAGCCACATGTAACCGTACCGAGTTGTATGTTGTGGTAGACCGTCTTCACATGTGTGGTTATTTTATTCGGACGTTCATGGAACAATGGTTTAATGTTCCGCGAGAAGAATTTACGCAACACTTATATATATATGAAGATGATCAAGCCATGCGCCATTTGTTCCGTGTGATTTGCGGGCTGGACTCGATGGTTATTGGCGAGACTCAGATTCTTGGACAGGTGAAACAGGCTTTTTTCAAAGCACAGGAAGAAAAAGCTACGGGCACCTGGTTTAACATGCTGTTCAAACAGGCTGTTACATTAGGCAAACGCGCACATTCAGAGACTTCAATCGGTGAGAGTGCGGTATCTGTAAGTTATGCTGCTGTAGAACTAGGCAAGCGTATATTTGGTATGTTCACCGATAAGAAGGTGCTGATTCTGGGTGCCGGCAAAATGAGTGAACTTACAGTAAAACATCTGTATAGCAACGGAGCCTCTGAAGTTATTGTGGCGAATCGAACACTTGCACGAGCTGAGGAATTGGCAGCGAAGTTTCGAGGGACACCATGTACAATGGAACAGGCGCTAGAGCGACTGAACGAGGTTGATATTGTCATCAGTTCGACGGGGGCCGAAAGATATGTACTGGATGCCACTGTTGTTCGAGAGAGCATGAAGCGTCGTCAATCGCGTCCGCTGTTCCTGATTGATATTGCTGTTCCACGGGATATTGATCCGGCGATCGGCGAGTTATCCAATGTATTCCTTTATGATATTGATGATTTGGAAGGAATCGTGGAGAGCAATCTGGAGATGCGTAAGGTGGAAGCTGCCAAGATCGAGAAAATGATTGAGCTTGAGATGGAAGACTATTATCAATGGCTCAAAACGTTGGGCGTTCGCCCTGTCATTCGGGCATTGCAGGAGAAAGGCGCTTCCATTCATGAAGAAACGATGGATAGTCTGTTTAATAAATTGCCTGAACTGGATGAACATCAGCGTAAAGTTATCCGTCGTCTGACGAAAAGCATCGTGAATCAAATGACGACAGATCCGATTAACCGGATTAAGGAAATGGCTGGTACCAAGCACGGCGATGAAGCACTGCGCATGTTTACTCAGATCTTTGCTTTGGAGGATGCTGTAGAGGTGGCCGCTGAGAAAGTAAATCAGAGTGATGCCACGGCTCTGCGCAAACCGGATGCCGTTCATCTTAACGATTCCCGGCAAGACCCCGTGCCGGCTTATGCTCCGGCAGGCGTATAAGGCGGGTGGGCAGCTTGACCCTAGCTGAACAAATCTATGAAGCTTTAATTTATATGTATGCCCTGAGCCTACTGTTCTATTTCTCGGACTGCATTCGACGCAATGCGGGGGCGAAGCGGACAGGCACAGGGTTTCTTGTTGTTGTGTGGGCGCTTCAGGTGTTCCATGTCATTTTGCGTATGTTAACTGAAGGGCATTTTCCAATCTACACCACGTTTGATTTTTTGTTTATCTTTTCATTTAGTATTGTGCTGATGTCTCTGGTGATGACTCGGATTCAGCGTTCCGAATTTGTCATTTTATTGCTGAATGTGGTTGGTTTCTCCGTTACGGTGTTGAACCGGTTGTGGTTTACAGCAGGTGAGATATCTCTGCATAACTGGCAGACTGTGCACGGATTGCTTATTATGCATATCACCTTGGCCAATCTAGGTTTCGCGGCTCTCACAGTAGGTGCTGTATTTGCCATGTTATATCTGTTTTTGCACCGCAAGCTGAAGAACAAGAAATGGAATGATACCGTACGTCGTCTACCGAGTCTCGAAGTGATCAGCAAATATATGGATGGTGCTACACTGATTGGCACACCTCTTCTTGGTGTTTCTATCATGCTTGCTGTATTATCCATTGTAGCCGAAACGCGCTGGAGCCTGCTCTTGGATCTCAAGGTTATTGCAACGGGACTTGCCATAGCAATCTATGTGGGGTACTTCGTATTCAAGAGAAGGAAACAGTTCTCCACAGTGATTATGGCGAGATGGACGTTGATCGGATATGCCTTTGTCATTATCAGTTTTTTATCCAATGCGTATTCAGCGTTTCATCGTTGGACGGGAGAGTGAAGGGGATGGAACGGTACACGCCAATATTTGTGGATATATCAGGAAAATCCTGCTGCGTGGTTGGAGGCGGACGTGTCGCTGAACGTAAAATAAAAGGTTTGCTTCATGCGGAAGCGCAGATCAAGGTTATTAGTCCGGAAGTTACGCCAACGTTACAACAATTGCATCATGATTCCCGAATTCAATGGCTGGCCCGGTCCTACCGCAATGGAGATTTGCGGGGGGCCTTTCTCGTATATGCAGCAACGGACCATAGTGAAGTGAACACAGCGGTTGTCCAAGAAGCTGAAGATGCGGGTATACTGGTTAACGACGCCATATCTTCTGAGCGAAGCACTTTTATTACACCAAGTGTGGTCAGGCGCGGAAGGCTAAGCATTGCAATATCGACCGCTGGAGCAGGGCCTGTAGCCGCAGCAGAAATTCGTGATACCTTGGAACAGCAATTCGGAGATGAGTACGAGACATATATTGAATTTTTGTATCAGATGAGGATGGAAGTAAAGGCACGTGTATCTTCTTCAGGTGTCAGAGCTAAATTACTCCGTCGTTTAACCGAAATGAATGTGCTGGAAAAGATCCGTACAGGTCAGTTTCAGTGGTGGACCGAAGAACAAATTGGGGACTGGATATCCCATAATCAGGAGGACGTGTAGACATGCGGACAATTAAAGTGGGAAGCAGACAAAGCGCACTTGCTTTGACCCAGACAGGCCATGTAATTCAAGATTTACGTGATATTTGTGAGCGGGAAGGATTAGCTTTTGATTTTGAAGTACATAAAATCGTTACAAAAGGAGATTTGATTCTGGATGTAACTCTGTCCAAAGTCGGAGGCAAAGGACTGTTTGTCAAAGAGATTGAACAGGCGATGATAGATCGCACGATTGATATGGCTGTTCATAGCATGAAGGATATGCCTTCCGAGTTGCCTGAAGGGTTGACGAACGGAGCTGTTCCGCGCCGTGCAGACCCTCGTGACGCACTGATTTCGAATGGTGGACTCACATTGGATCAATTGCCGGAAGGTGCAAGAGTGGGGACGAGCAGTCTGCGTCGGTCCAGTCAATTGAAATCATACCGTCCGGATTTGAAACTCGAATCGCTTCGTGGCAATATTGATTCCCGTCTGCGCAAGCTGGAGACAGAAGGTTTGGACGCCATTATTTTGGCTGCTGCTGGTTTGTATCGAATGGGCTGGCAGGATCGGATTACGGAATATCTGTCAGAAGAAGCTTGTCTTCCCGCAGTAGGGCAGGGTGCGCTCGGCATTGAATGCCGTGAAGATGATGCGGAGCTGCTTCATCTGTTGCAATTGTATAATGATCCGGAAACCGCATTTCCTGTGTTGGCTGAACGTCGCTTCCTTAGTGTATTGAATGGGGGCTGTCAGGTTCCGATTGGAGCTCATGCCGTATGGGTGCCACAGCAAGAAGCAGATTCCCCGAATGGACAAAACACGTTACAATTAACAGGTATGGTCGGTACGCCGGACGGCGGACTGATTCTTAAAGAAGCGTTGACGGGCAAAGATCCGGTTCGTCTTGGAGAAGAAGTGGCTTGGAGATTGATTGAACGGGGAGCAGAGCAGATACTGGCAGAAGTTAGGGGATGAAGACATGGTGGGGAAGGTCTTTTTGGTTGGTGCAGGTCCAGGGGACGCCAAGCTGATTACGGTAAAAGGCTGGGAATCGATTGGTAGAGCGGATGCTGTCGTTTACGATCGGTTGGCTAGTCCGAGATTACTTAAACAAATGAAGCCCGGCGCGGTTAAGATCTATGTGGGCAAACGGCCGGATCGACATACGATGAAGCAGGAAGAGATCAACCAGCTTTTGGTTGATCTCGCACTGGAAGGCAAGGTTGTGGTCCGGCTTAAAGGGGGAGACCCGACGATATTCGGACGCGTAGGTGAAGAGGCTGATCTGCTGCGCAAAAACAACATTCCTTTTGAAATCGTACCTGGTGTAACCTCAGCAATAAGTGTACCTGCTTATGCTGGAATACCTGTGACCCACCGCGACTATGCTTCCTCTATTTCCATCATTACGGGGCATGAGAGTCCGGACAAGCTTGACCGCAGTATTCATTGGGATAAAGTGACGAATGCTACAGGCACACTGGTATTTATGATGGGTGTCTCCAAAATTGGATATATCAGCGAACAGTTGATTCGTCACGGACGCCCGGCGCAGACACCGGTGGCATTGATTCGCTGGGGCACAAGAGCAGAGCAGGATACAATCACTGGTACGCTTGAAGATATCGAAGCAAAAGTGATCGCTGCGAATTTTCAACCACCCGCTGTCATTGTTGTTGGTGAGGTGGTGAACCAGCGCGAACAGTTGAAATGGGCAGAAGCACTTCCGTTGTTTGGCAAACGCATTTTGGTGACGCGAGCTCGCAGTCAGGCTAGTGAATTGGTGAACCGGATCGAGGAACTTGGCGGCGAACCTTACGAATTTCCGGTAATTGAGACCGTGATTCCATCAGGGGAGTCGGCACTGGAAAGTGTCAAACAGGCCTTTGGTGCGTTAAATACATTTGACTGGGTATTTTTTACGAGTGTAAACGGAGTGGAATTCTTTTTCCGTCATTTGCAGCAGCAAGGTAAAGATATTCGCTCCATTCATCAAGCGAGAGTTGCTGCGGTAGGACCTTCCACTGGGGAAGCTTTGCGTAAGTATGGCATTGTAGCGGAGGTCATTCAGGGGCCATTTCAGGCTGAAGGTATGCTTGAAGCATTTGAAAATGAATTGAAGCAAGGCCAGAGGGTGCTTTTACCGCATGGAGATCTTGCACGTTCCTGGTTGCCTGAACAGTTGAGGGAGCGGGGACTTCTGGTCACCGAGGCAATTATCTATGACACCATTCTGGCTGGCGAGGATGACGATGAATTGCTGAAGCTGCTTGAAGAGGGCGGCATTCATGCGATGACCTTCACGAGTTCTTCCACCGTCACCAATTTCATGAGTATTTTGAAACGGATGGGATTGCAGGACCCTTTGCCTTTATTGAAAAATGTAGAGGTCGCATGTATCGGGCCTGTTACAGCGAAGACGGCAGAAGCAGCAGGCTTGAAGGTCACCATGATGGCTGAAGAAGCAACCATTGAGAGTCTGATTTCTGTGTTGTCTGATTGGAAACGAAAGCCTGCTACAGAAGCTGTATTTCCTGCTAACCATATAAATTGAACCGCAATCGATAGATGAAGCGTGCTGAATTCGTTACGATACCGGCGCGCTTCGCTTTTTGCTCCATATCACTATTCAAGGAGGTTTCACACGTATGAGTTTTCCAATTGTGCGGCATCGCCGTTTACGTCAATCCACAGGTATTCGCAATATGGTGAGAGAGACCCATTTGACTGTGGATGACTTTATCCAACCCATCTATGTTACTTATGGTGAAAATGTAAAATCTGAGATCAAATCTATGCCAGGCGTATTCCGCTTCTCGCTGGATCGTCTGCAGGAAGAAGTGAAGGAGATTGCCGAACTGGGTATTCCGGCTGTGCTCTTATTCGGTATTCCCGAAACCAAAGACAGTGTTGGTTCGTCTGGATTCGCAGAAGATGGTATTGTACAGGAAGCAACGAAGCTGATTAAGTCCTGGTATCCTGAGCTGCTGGTTGTTGCGGACACCTGTTTGTGCGAATTCACCGATCACGGTCATTGTGGCATGGTGCACACGGTTGAAGTGGACGGTCACATTTGCGGAGATGTCCTTAATGACGAATCACTGGAGCTGCTCGTGAAAACAGCGGTATCCCAGGCCAAAGCTGGAGCGGACATTATTGCACCATCCAACATGATGGATGGATTTGTCCAAGCGATCCGTGCCGGACTGGATGAGAATGGTTTTAGTCATATTCCGATTATGTCCTACTCCGTAAAATATGCGTCGGCATTCTATGGTCCATTCCGCGAAGCTGCCGATTCCACGCCGCAATTCGGAGATCGCAAGTCATATCAGATGGACCCGGCGAACGCGCGTGAAGCATTACGTGAAGCCGAAACCGATGTGCTCGAAGGAGCTGACATGCTGATGGTGAAACCTTCCCTGTCCTATCTGGATGTCATGCGTACGATCAAGGACAATTTTGATCTTCCACTGGTTGCTTACAACGTAAGTGGAGAGTATGCCATGGTGAAGGCAGCAGCAATTCAAGGCTGGATTGATGAGAAGAAAGTGGCCATGGAAATTCTGCTGAGTATGAAACGTGCGGGGGCAGATATGATTATTACGTACTACGGAAAAGACGCGTCACGCTGGCTGGCCGAGAAATAAATTTATATTAAGGAGGATGTTCATGACTGCACAACAAGGAACTCGTCGTAATGATGAGCGCTCACGCAGCGCATTTGAAGAAGCCAAGCAGTACATACCTGGGGGTGTGAACAGTCCCGTTCGGGCGTTCAAATCGGTGGGGCTTACCCCGATCTATGCAGAGCGCGGAGAAGGCTCCAAAATCTATGATATCGATGGCAATGTTTTTATTGATTATGTGGGATCCTGGGGTCCGCTTATTATGGGACATGCACATCCTGACGTTGTGGAAGCTTTGCGTGAGACAGCCCTTAAAGGAACAAGCTTTGGTGCGCCAACACTGCTGGAGACCGAGATGGCTAAACTCGTCTGTGAGCGTGTGCCTTCGATCGATATTGTACGAATGGTGAATTCCGGTACGGAAGCAACCATGAGTGCAATTCGGCTGGCACGTGGTGTAACCGGACGCAGTAAAATTTTGAAATTTGAAGGATCATATCACGGACATGCCGACAGCTTGCTGATCAAAGCAGGATCTGGTGTAGCAACACTGGGTCTGCCTGACAGCCCTGGTGTTCCTGAAGGTGTGGCCATCAATACGATTACGGTTCCATACAATGACCTGGAGTCAGTGAAGCTTGCTTTTGAACGTTATGGTGAAGAACTGGCAGCCGTCATTGTGGAACCTGTTGCAGGTAATATGGGAGTTGTGCCACCAGTTCCAGGTTTCCTTGAAGGCTTGCGTAGTTTGACGTCTCAATACGGCAGTTTGCTCATTTTTGATGAAGTTATGACCGGATTCCGTGTAGGGTTGAACTGTGCACAGGGACGATATGGCGTAACACCTGACCTGACTTGTCTGGGTAAAGTCATCGGTGGCGGGCTTCCGGTGGGTGCTTATGGCGGCAGACGTGATCTGATGGAACAGATTGCTCCGACCGGACCGATCTATCAGGCAGGGACGCTGAGCGGTAATCCGCTGGCTATGGCAGCAGGTTATACGACACTTAAATTGTTGACACCGGAGGTCTATGATCGTCTGGAGACACTGTCCGCACGTTTGCAAGCAGGATTCGAGAAAAATGCAGCTGAGACGGGTGTAGCCATAACCATTAACCGTGTTGGTTCCATGGTATGTCCATTTTTCAGTGCTGTTCCGGTTACGAATTATGATATCGCCAAAGAAAGCAATCTGGATCAATTTCGTCGTTACTTTGCGGCCATGATTGATCAGGGTGTGAGTGTTGCGCCTTCCCAATACGAAGGCATGTTTGTCTCTGGCGTGCATACGGAGCAGGATATTGACGATACGATTGAGGCGAACCGTAAGGCCCTTCAATCGCTATGACCATCAAAAGTTGGAAACGCCGCGGGGAATGGCTTGAGCTGATGCCAGGCAAAGCGGTGACGGGAAGTTCAGACAGGCAAACGGCTGCAGAGCAATGGCTCTTGTCCGAGCTTCAGTTACCAGAGAAAATGTTGCGTCAGCTAAAGACGAACCAGGGCATACAACTGGCAGGGGACCGGCTTCGGCTGGCCCTTTTTGCGTCTCAGCCGATCGATGTTGAACCGCGTTGGACGGATATCGATGTTTTGTATGAGGATGACTTCTGTCTGGTTGTGCACAAACCGGCCGGAATGAAGCTTCATCCCGATGGGAGCCGGGCGGATCAAGCGATTACGCTGGATCACGCGGTGGCCTCCTATTACGAAATGAATGGAATTCAGGCGAATGTACGCCATGTTCATCGTCTGGACGAGGACACAACTGGGCCTGTTTTATATGCCAAAAATGCTTTTGCTCTCGCCAAACTGGATGAAGCCATGCGGCGTAAAGACATTGGGCGGCATTATGTTGCCATTGCAGGCGGTCAGATATCCACGGAGCTGATTACGATTGATGCTCCGATTGGGAAGGACAGGCATCACAAGCAACGCAGACGTGTCTCTGAAGGTGGACAGGACGCTGTAACTCATGTGGAGATCGTGGAGGTGTGGGACAGGGCTACCCTTGTCCGGCTGACACTGGATACAGGGCGTACACACCAGATTCGGGTGCATTTAAGTTATGCGGGGCATCCCCTCGTCGGAGATGAGTTATATGGAGGCAGAAGGGATTCTATTGGTCGGCAGGCGCTTCATGGTGAGACGCTGAGTTTTAGTCATCCGCTCACAGGGGCACGAATTGAAGTGGCTGATCCTTGGCCGCAGGATTTCGAACAACTGGCAGGGCGGGAAGACAAGGACCAATAAACTGGGAAGGTTTGCATAAAAGGTGGCATGCTCATCTCATTCAAGGCATATAGATGGGGTAACGAAGGATTTGGACCATGGATCAGTCCCATGAGAAGGATCATGGTGAACATATGCCGAAAGGAGGACGCCACCTTTGTTGAATCAACCTTATGGTTTGCGGTTCGATATTTATGAGCGCGTTCATTTGTCAGAGGGAGTCCCTGCGATTGAGGAACTGGAGGAAATTGAGTTATATCCCCGTATTCAGGTGATCGGTCAGGATGATCATGCAACATTACGAGGTCATCTTTTGCTAACAGGTGCGTATCGGGGAGAGAATGAGATCTCGGAGGAACTCAAACATTTTATCCCGGTGGAGATCACGGTACCCTTGAACCGGGTAAGATCGCTTGAGGATATTTCCATTGAGATCGAAAATTTTGATGTCGATTTGTTATCCGACCGAAGTCTGAACATTACTGGCGTATTGTCGCTACGCGGCATCGAGGGCTTTCCGGTGGAGGAACCGCAGGTCTGGTCAGCAGATGAATTTACCGTTATACATTCGCCCGATCCTAGGCAGGGCGACCGTTCAGCTGACACAGAGCAGACAGGCAGCTCTCCCAATGTATTTGCTCAGGAGTATTTGCTTCAACGGAGCGAAGAGGAGCTGCAGCGGGAACATCTATTTCAAGCTACTCCCGAACCGTTTCAGTCTTGGCAGCAAGGGGATGGGAACGCGGAGCAAAGCAAAATAGGAGCTGAAAACAACGAAGAGTCCTCATCCTTGAGGGACAAGGAGGATGAAACGCAAGCGGAAGTGTTGTCCGATACGCCTTCTCCCGTTTCGTCTTTTTTGGCGGAGACAGCCGACAGGTTGGCTTCTTACCCTGAATCCGAGCCTTTGCTTCCTCTGGCTGAAGAGTCGTCTGTCTGGTCCGAGCCTTCCGTCGAGACCTTACATACGAACTTGAGGAATTCGGAACAGGCCGATTCCAAGCGGGACGCGCAGCCTTCCGATGAACCTGCAGCACCGGACGTATGGCATTTTGAATCTGCCCGATCCGAACCAAAGCAAGAGGAGAAGGCGGTTGCAGATGTCCCGGCAGGTTCGCAGTCAGAGAACTGGCAGGATGTCTTTGCAGCGTCTGAACCGGAAATTTCAGAGGAAGACAGACCTCCTCTTGAAGCGTTGGACACGAATGAGTCCGTTGAAAAAGAAGCATTTATTCCTGAACCTGTGGCTGAGACGGAAGACAAGCCGGAGCTCAAGGTTGCTTTTGGCAGCAAGAGAGAGACTGCGCCCAAACAGGAAGAAGGCGTGGGCATCTCCTCCTTGTTATCCTCTGGCAGAGTGACACGTGAAGCGGAAGCAGAACGGGAGCAAGAGGCACTCGCTGGAGTCCTGCAGGAAGAAGCATACCAGCCTGATGATGTAGAGTGGAAGAACCTGTTTCTCGGCACCATTGTCGATCAGACTCCGTTCCGTAAGGTGAAATTATGCATTGTACAGCGTGAAGAGACACTCGATACTATAGCAGACCGATATCAGTTAAGTACCCGAGAGCTCCAGTTGTATAATCGTCTTTCCGAACAGGTTGTGGAAGAAGGACAGATTCTATATATCCCTTAACCTGTAGGCAGGTTTAATGACCATTTCGACCCGTGATCCCTTGAGGATGGCGGGTTTTTGCTTTATCTGCCCTCAACCTGCATTGCAGCACGCTTTTTCCGCTGTTGTCAGGTTGACTATCGGGCACGGGCAGGGTATGATGTGTTTAGGTTTTTTGAAGAACAACGTGGATCGGGAGTAGTAGACAGTATGACCTTTCAGAGAGCGGGATTGTAGCGCTGGGAAATTCCGTAGGAACCAACTGATCGAAGTCGCCCGGGAGTTGCCTGTTTGAATACAAGGGATGAGTAACTTTAGTATCATTCATTCCTAAGGTAGGATGGGCCGGTCGCAGCCGTTATCTGCTTGAAGTGTCACGTAAGTATAGAAGGGGTAGTCTATCTTCTATCTGCGTGAAACAAAGGTGGTACCGCGAAAGCTAACCTTTCGTCCTTTGATGGATGAAAGGTTTTTTTTGTTTTTTGGCGATGATGAATAAGTAACGGAGGAATGACACATGTCTGAACAAAAAAATTCAGCTGCAACAGAAATGCCAACCACATATGATCCGAAAGCTGCGGAACAAAAATGGTATTCCACTTGGATGGAAAATGGATATTTCAAGGCAGGCCAGCGCAAAGACGCTGAACCTTATACGATTGTAATTCCACCCCCGAACGTAACCGGAATGCTCCATATCGGGCATGCGCTCGATTTTACACTGCAGGATATTCTGATTCGTACCAAGCGGATGCAGGGCTATGATGCACTGTGGCTGCCGGGTTCTGACCATGCAGGTATTGCTACTCAAACCAAAGTAGAGCAGAAATTGCGTGAAGAAGGTCAGACTCGTTATGATCTGGGACGCGAAAAGTTCTTGGAGAAGGTATGGGACTGGAAGGAGCAATACGCAACAACCATTCGTCAGCAATGGGGCAAAATGGGCTTGTCTCTCGATTACTCGCGTGAACGTTTTACACTGGACGAAGGTCTATCCCAGGCTGTACGTAAAGTGTTTGTTCAACTGTATGAAAAAGGCCTCATTTATCGTGGCAAACGAATCATTAACTGGGACCCGGTGAACCGGACTGCACTGTCCGACATTGAGGTTGAATATAAAGAAGTTCAGGGTCACTTGTACCACCTGCGTTATCCGCTCAAAGACGGAAGTGGTTATGTCACAGTAGCGACTACTCGCCCGGAAACGATGCTGGGAGATACGGCAGTTGCTGTTCATCCGAAGGATGAGCGTTACGCAGACATGATTGGCAAGGTGCTCGTTCTGCCTATTATCGGACGCGAAATTCCGGTTATTGCAGATGAGTATGTAGATAAAGATTTCGGAAGCGGCGCCGTGAAAATTACGCCTGCTCATGATCCGAATGACTTCGAAGTGGGCCTCCGTCATGATCTGCCGCAGATTACGGTGATGGATGAGACGGGTACGATGAATGCCGAAGCAGGCAAATATCAGGGACTTGATCGCAGCGACTGCCGTAAGCAGATTGTTGCCGACCTGCAAGAACAGGGCGTATTGATCAACATCGAGGATCATACGCATCAGGTTGGACACAGTGAACGTACAGGAGCTGTCGTTGAGCCATATTTGTCGACACAGTGGTTTGTTGAGATGAAGCCACTCGCAGAAAAAGCGATTGAGAAGCAACAAAGCGGTGAAGGGGTTCATTTTGTTCCGGATCGTTTTGAGAAAACGTATCTGAACTGGATCGAGAATGTTCGTGACTGGTGTATCTCTCGTCAATTGTGGTGGGGTCATCGTATTCCTGCCTGGTATGACGAGGAGACTGGAGAAGTTATTGTATCTGCTGAAGATCCGACAACATTGCCAGAATACGCTGGACGCAAGCTGAGACAGGATGAAGACGTTCTGGATACATGGTTCAGCTCCGCATTATGGCCATTCTCTACATTAGGCTGGCCGGAAGACACGGAAGATCTGAAACGTTATTACCCGACAAGTGTACTCGTAACAGGGTATGACATTATTTATTTCTGGGTGGCGCGCATGATCTTTACCGCTCTGGAGTTCACGGAAGAGGTTCCGTTCAAGGATGTGCTGATGCACGGTCTTGTTCGTGATGCAGACGGACGCAAGATGTCCAAATCGCTCGGCAATGGTGTTGATCCGTTGGATGTGATTGAGAAATATGGTGCGGATGCAATGCGTTACATGATCTCTACAAGCAGCACTCCGGGTCAGGATCTCCGTTTCCGCTGGGAGCGGGTTGAACAGGCTCGTAACTTTGCCAATAAAATCTGGAATGCATCGCGCTTCGCTTTGATGAATCTGGAAGGGTTCACCTATGAAGATCGTGATATTAGTGGAGACCTTGGAACAGCGGATTATTGGATTTTGCACCGCCTGAACGAAACTTCTCGTGATATTACGCGTCTAATCGAAGCATATGAATTTGGAGAAACAGGCCGTTTGCTGTATAACTTTATTTGGGATGACTTGTGTGACTGGTATATTGAATTTGCGAAGTTGTCCTTCTATGGTGAAGATCCGGTTGCCAAGAAGAAAACACAATCGGTACTTGCTTATGTGTTGGATCAGACTATGCGCCTGATTCATCCGTTCATGCCGTACATTTCGGAAGAGATTTGGCAGCATCTGCCGCATGAAGGCGAGACGATTACGTTGGCTTCCTGGCCGGTGTATGACCCTGCGTTGGAGAACCCAGAAGCAGTTGCCGAGATGAACCTGCTTATGGATACCATTCGTGCAGTACGAAACATCCGTGCAGAAGTAAACGTACCAATGAGCAAGAAAATTGAATTGATGGTGAAAGCGAACAACGCAGAGACATCCAGCATCATTGAACGCAACAGCCATTACATCAAACGTTTCTGTAATACGTCCGAGTTCGACAGCGGCCTGGATCTGAGCTCACCGGATAAAGCAATGACTGCTGTCATTACTGGGGCTGAGCTGTACCTGCCGCTGGCGGGTCTTATTGATATTGATCAGGAAGTGGCTCGTCTGGAGAAAGAGTTGCAGAACCTTGAGGGCGAAGTACTCCGTGTGGAGAAAAAGCTGGCGAACGAAGGCTTTGTTGCCAAGGCTCCTGCCAAGGTTATCGAGGAAGAGCGCGCCAAGCAAGCGGATTATTCCGATAAACGGGATAAGGTGATTGCACGAATCAAGGAACTGAAAGGTTAATATATTCGGGTCGGATGGAGTGCTTATGCGCCATCCGGCCGCTTTTTTCAACCAAACTCAAACCGAAGGTGAATCATATGACGGAACTTAACGGGACAGAAATAGCATCTCCTTTACTTACCTATGACGAGGCCGTGAACTGGATCAATGGCCTTATTCCTTTTGGCATCCGACCTGGATTGGAACGAATCGAGGGATTGATGTCATTGCTGGGCAATCCTCACCAGCGTCTCAAATTTATTCATGTCGCGGGAACGAACGGCAAAGGTTCGACTTGCGCTTTTTTGACGTCAGTGCTTCTTCAGTCGGGATATGATGTTGGAACGTTCACATCCCCGTATATCACCAAATTCACAAACCGTTTTCAGTACAACGGTGAGGACATCCCGGAAGAAACGTTGCTCAAACTCTCGAACCGTCTGTATCCGTTGGTTCAAGAGATGGCTTCAACTCCCCTTGGATCACCCACGATGTTTGAGGTATCCACAGCACTCGCCCTTCTGTATTATGCGGAAGAGTGCTACCCGGACATTGTGGTATGGGAGACAGGGCTCGGGGGAAGGATGGACGTAACGAATATTGTTACACCCGTGGTATCGGTCATTACCAATATCGGTATGGACCATACGGATGTACTGGGAGATACGATTGAGGCGATTGCTGGAGAGAAGGCAGGCATTATTAAGGCGGGGGTACCCGTTGTTACCTGTGCCACGCAGCCAGAGGCTGTGAAGGTGATTCAGGAAACGGCAGAGCGGCTGCGTTCAACCGTGTATCTGGCGGGAGATCGTTTCTCCTATCATAGGCTGGACAGTGATGAGAACGGACAATCTTTTCATTTTACAGGACCGTTCCGTGATCTGGACGTTCGTATTCGCATGCAGGGCGTACATCAATGCGATAATGCTGCGGGCGCACTTATGGTACTGGAGTTGCTTCGCCAATACATGGCATTTATGCTGGATGATGAAGATATTGCACTTGGACTGGAACATGCCTTCTGGGCAGGACGGTTCGAGAAAGTGGTTGATCAGCCCCGCATTGTTCTGGATGGAGCACATAATCCGGAGGGTGCCGAATCACTGGCCAAGAGCATTATCGACGTATATCCTCACAACAAGTTAATTTTGATGATGGGCATGCTGGCGAATAAGCATCACGAAGCGTATTTGCAGCATATACTGCCACTAGTGGATACGCTGATCCTGACCGAGCCAGATTTCCGACGCAAAATGGATGCAGCCGATTTGCTGCAGATCGTCGAACGGGTACGTCCCGCCATTGCGAAACCGGAGCTGGAAATCATCGTCGAGCCCGAATGGGCAAAGGCACTTGATCTATTGAAGTCACGGACGGAAGCGGAAGATCTGGGGGTGGTGTCCGGCACATTGTACCTCATTGCAGATGTGCGGGCAGCCCTTTTGCATCAAACCGATTCTGAAAAAGGTTGGTGAAAGTTTTGTTAAATACATCGGAACACGTTCATTTTATAGGAATTGGCGGATATGGCATGAGTGCCATCGCGAGAGTTATGCTTGAGATGGGATACACCGTTACCGGATCGGATGTCGCTTCACAGGAGTTGACCGAGAAGCTGGCAGCCAAGGGAGCGAAAATATATATCGGACATACAGCAGAGCACGTAAATGGGGCAGACCTGGTTGTCTACTCTACGGCTGCTCCGGCTGATAATGTGGAGCGGGTGGCAGCTGAAAAGCTGAACATCCCGATTCTGCATCGCGCCCAGATGCTCGCACGATTGCTGAATGAGCGCAAAGGTGTGGCTGTAGCCGGGGCTCATGGCAAAACAACCACGTCATCCATGATTGCACTTGTTATGGATAAATGTGATACAGACCCGACATACATCATTGGCGGGGAAATCATGAACGTGGGGACCAATGCCAAGGCAGGGCAAGGCGACTGGGTCGTTGCCGAGGCGGACGAGAGCGACGGTTCATTTTTGCAGTATCACCCTTGGCTCGGTATTGTGACGAATATTGAAGCGGATCACCTTGAGAACTACAACAGTGATTTTGAGGAACTCAAAAAGGCTTATGTGCAGTTCCTGAGTCAGATTCGTCCAGAAGGCACGGCTATTGTGTGTGCTGACGACGAGAATGTTCAAGCCATTTTGCCAGAGCTGAAATCACGGGTAACCACATACGGCATTGATTATGCTGCTGATTATACGGCAACAGATATCGTGCTTGGCGACCGCCGAATTTCCTTCACGATGAGCCATCAGGGCAATGTGTTGGGTACGGTGGAGTTGTCAGTTCCAGGTAAACATAACGTTTATAATGCGATGGCTACGGTCATCACCTGTCTGGAAGCAGGTATTCCATTTGAGAAAATTACGGCTGCCATTATCCAGTTCCATGGAGCAAAACGCAGATTCCAGGTGCTGGGCGAGGCGCGTGATATGCTGATTATTGATGACTATGCGCATCACCCGACCGAGATTGAGGCTACAATCAGTGCGGCCAAAGCAACGGGGAAACGTATCATTGCGGTATTCCAGCCACAGCGTTACACACGTACGTTCTTCCTGCTTGATGCGTTCAGTCGTGCCTTTGCAGAAGCGGATGAGGTTCTCATTACCGACATCTATTCCCCTGCGGGTGAAAAACAGATTGAAGGTGTTCACTCGGCTAGGCTGGTTGAACTCATCGTTCAAAACAGTAATGCTTCTGCACGTTATCTTCCGACAAAGGAAGAAGTTGTTGCAGATTTGCAGAACCGTCTTCAGCCAGGCGATCTTGTGCTCACGATGGGTGCAGGTGATATCTGGAAAGTTGGCGATACACTTGCCAAAGGGTTGAAATAAATACAATTGTAAAACCGTCTGACTTCATTTCGAAGCAGGCGGTTTTTTGCATGAAATGGAATGTTTCTGACTCTCTCCACATATAGCTGTTATAAATGGGACAAAGGAGAGGGTACGGGGTGAGCAATGCTAGAATGACGTTTCGCTTTGGGGATAACGAGTCGGACAAGCCTGAAAATAAGGGGATACCCACATCCAGCACATTTGCAGCTTTGAGTGAAGAAATTCCGCACAGTCCGACGCCAACACCAACGCAGTTGAACACAACACCTTCATGGACACCAGAGGAGATACCCGGTGACTGGGGAGAGACGATGCTGACAGGCTCCACTGTACCTGAACCTTACCCAAGAACGGATAAGGATTCTAAACTCGATGAGCCCGGATACAGTTATAAGCATCTAACTGCGTATCCGGGAGAGGAGGACGAGAACAGATCGGACGAGAATTATGGAGGCCATGATTGGCTTGCAGATAGTGAAAACTACTCGTATAAGCGAAATCGCCCCCCGAGGGGCTGGAAAATGATTGGTTCAGTAACGGGTGCGCTTGTAACCGGGGCCCTCTTCGGCATGGTTATTCTTTCTTTTTTTAATCGGGAAGGGGCTGTAGATCCTGGGAGCAAGATGCCCGCCAATCAGGAGGTATCGGCCGTGACAGGTCAGCAGGGAGTGGCAGGTTCGGAACAGCAGCTCCAGGCAACGACTACAGGCGGCAGCTATTATGCACTGCAATATGGTGTATTCAGTTCTCCTGAACGCGCTGAACAGGCGAAGGTGGAGCTGTCCCAGGCAGGCATTGCGGCAGGCTCCGATCCGGAGGACGGTAATCGGGTATATGCAGGCATTTCGGCTGACCGTGAGGAGGCCAAGCTGCTCAGCTCAAGGCTTAAGGCCGAAGGTGTGGAGCTGTACGTTAAGGAAATCGTCAACCCTGAAGTGAATCCGGCAGTTTTCGGCGGAAAAGCAGAGGATGTGAAGCAATTCTTCGCAAGTGGGTCGGCTTTGGTTGAACAACTGTCTACCCTCTCCATCCAGCAACTTGGTCAGTCTGTTCCTGAAGCCGTTTCAACCGAAACGATGACCTCTTTACAGAACCAGCATCAGCTCTGGCTGACCGGTTTGAATAGTATTGCACCGGGTCTGAGTGCAGACGTACAACCCTATGTATCCGCGATGGAAAAATCGATGAACAGTGCGGTAACGGCAATTGCCGAATACAACAAAAATCCGGCTAATGTGTATATGTGGTCTGTACAGTCCGATCTAATGGAATATGTATTACAGCAAAAAAAATGGCTTGAAGCGATAAAACAGTAATCAACGCTTTCCCATAACACAGCCTTGAAATACCTATCCGGCAAGGAACTGGAAATAGTTCCCCTTGCCGGATTTGTGTTTGTATTGACGTACAAAACCCCGTATAATAATGTGGGTGTCAAAAAATGGCGAGGGAAGATCACCAATGAAAAAAAACTTCGGCATGTTATTGCTGTTTCTGCTGCTCGGCTGGCTGGCCGGTGCGTGGATCGCCAAGGCACTGCAGCCTGTAAAGGCCGTTGCCTTTCTAACGAAAGCCACGACCATTCGTTGGTCGCCGCAGGCTGATCTGGATATTATCAGTTATGATATTTCATTTCAATTTCAAATGAGCCTCCTGAGCTTGATTGGTATTATTGCTGCTGTATGGCTGTATCGCAGGTTATAGGAGAATGACGAATTTTGACGAAGAAACTAAAAAAATGATATCTACTAGCGTGATCCGACAGGATGTCGCCGTAGCATAAGGGGCCGGTTATTTTGGATAAAACACAACAGCGTCGCATTATTCTGGCTTCGACATCGCCACGGCGTAAAGAACTGATCGCATCACTTCATCTAGCTTTTGAAGTAATACCAAGTCACGCCGATGAAGATACACCGCCGGAATGGACTCCTGAACAGACCGTACAGGAACTTGCGATGCGTAAGGCACTTGCCGTTTATCGCGGACTGGAAGGCCGTGAACAGGACGCAGTTATTGTTGGTAGTGACACTGTTGTCGTTCTGGACGGTGATATTCTCGGTAAACCCGTAGACGAAGCGGACGCTGTACGTATGTTATCTCGTCTACAGGGTCGTGTACACCGTGTTTTCACGGGAGTAGCTTGTATCGATGCAGGAAATGGACAATCCATGGTTCAGTATCGGCAGACGGATGTAACGATGAAGGAACTGTCTGACGCTACGATTCGTGCGTATGTTCAGACTGGAGAGCCTTCGGACAAGGCAGGATCATATGCCATTCAGGGCATTGGTGCTTCACTGATAGAACGTGTTGAAGGATGTTATTTCAATGTGGTGGGACTACCGTTGTCCTTGCTTAGCGATATGCTGGATGGATTTGGCGTACATGTACTGCCACGAACATGAAGTTCCGCAATTGACGATCTGAAAAGAGGGAACATATGGAGTCGCCTCAATATATGATGCGCGACATCCCCCAGGAAGAACGCCCGAGAGAACGCATGATGGAATACGGGGCGGGCGCCTTAAGCCATGCTGAATTGCTGGCGATCTTACTTCGAACAGGCACAAGACAGGAGTCCGCAGTGCATATGGCACAGCGGATTCTGACCGAAGCGGGTGGAATTCGCTCGTTGATGGATTTGAGCCTGGAAGAACTGACTGCAATGAAGGGAATCGGCATGGCCAAGGCTGTACAGCTGAAAGCCAGCATTGAGCTTGGTCATCGGATTGCGAAGAGCAGACTTACACAGTCAACTTCAATCCGTACCCCTCGTGATGCGGCCGATATTCTTACCGAACAATTACGTTACTTGCAGAAAGAACACTTTGTGTGTCTTTTCCTGAATAGCAAAAACCACATTATTGCCCAGGAAACACTCTCCATGGGCAGCCTTAACGCTTCGATTGTACATCCGCGTGAAGTGTTCCGGGCTGCCATCAAATGCAGCAGCGCCTCTATTGTGTGCGCACACAACCATCCCAGTGGTGATCCTACGCCTAGTCCAGAGGACATCCAAATAACCAAAAGACTGATCGAGGCCGGCTCAATTGTCGGCATAGACGTGCTGGATCACATTATTATCGGAGATGGGACGTACGTAAGTTTGAAGGAGAAGGGCTTAGTATAATATAATGGTTGGCGTTGATGTTTTCCTATGAATGTTGACGGCGTTGTCCGTAGAAGATAGGTTCACTTTACACATGCAAAACAATGCAACACAAAACAAATGCGAATAGTAGCTCCACCATGTTGGTGGTAATGAAAATGAAACGCTCTTGATTCACTGGAGCGGCTATATGAGGCAGAAAAGGAGATTACATTATGTTTGGTGGTTTTAACAAAGATTTGGGGATTGACTTGGGGACAGCGAATACACTCGTTTATGTACGTGGAAAAGGAATTGTGGTACGGGAACCTTCCGTAGTTGCTATTCGGACTGATACCAAAACTATTGAGGCAGTAGGGGAATCTGCCAAAAAAATGATTGGACGTACACCTGGTAACATTCGTGCCATTCGTCCAATGAAAGACGGCGTTATTGCCGATTTCGATACAACAGCAACAATGATCAAGTACTTTATTCGTCAGGCGCAGAAGCAACGTTCCATGTTCCAGCGTCATCCTAACGTGATGGTATGTGTACCATCCGGGATTACAGCGGTAGAACAACGTGCGGTTGAAGATGCAACAAAACAAGCTGGTGCTCGTGAAGCCTACACGATTGAAGAGCCTTTTGCAGCTGCAATCGGTGCAGATCTTCCAGTGTGGGAACCAACGGGAAGCATGGTTGTAGATATCGGTGGTGGTACGACCGAAGTGGCAGTTATTTCCCTGGGCGGGATTGTAACAAGCCGTTCGGTTCGTGTCGCTGGTGACGAGATGGATGAATCCGTGATTCAATACATTAAACGCCAGTATAATCTGATGATCGGTGAACGTACATCCGAGCAGTTGAAGATGGATATCGGATCAGCTATGCCGCTTGAGCAAGTAGAAACGATGGAAATTCGTGGACGCGACCTCGTAACAGGTCTGCCGAAGACGATTACGATTACATCGGATGAAATCAGCGAAGCTTTGGCGGATACGGTGAATGCCATTGTTGAAGCTGTAAAAGTAACCTTGGAGAAATGTCCTCCTGAGTTGGCAGCGGATATTATGGACCGTGGTATTGTTCTCACAGGTGGCGGCGCACTGCTTCGTAATCTGGACAAGCTGCTTGCTGGTGAGACAGGAATGCCTGTGATCGTAGCAGAGAACCCGCTCGATTGCGTTGCAATCGGAACAGGTAAAGCGCTTGAGAATATTCATTTGTTCAAGAGCAGAAGCAGTTCGGCAGTTCGTTCCAAACGTTAATTGACATATGCCATGTTTGGCTCGCTTATCGACCAAGCGGCATGATATCAATGAAGAGGACCCGGTTAACCCCGGGAGAGCTAATACCCGCATACCCGGGGAGAATCGGCTGATATTCTCGACGGGACTATAAGTCTGACAGTCTCCCCGCCGGGCATGGCTCGGAAGAGAATAATGGATGTTAGAGGGTGGTCGAACTGTTTAAACTGCTGGGTAACAAAAGACTTTTTGTTTTGCTGGTGGGCCTTGTTACATTTATCGCGTTAATGGGCTTTACGCTCGGTCCGCGAACCGCTCTATCCTGGCCGGAGAAATTCCTGAAGGATTCAGTCGGATTTGTACAATACGTATTTTACAAGCCCGCTTCTTCTGTAGCGGGCTTTTTCAAAGATTTGGCGAACATGCGTACGGTATATCAAGAAAATGAAGAGCTTCGTATTGCGATGGGGCACTATACCCGGGATCGACTGAAATACAATGAGATGGACAAAAAAATTGCGCAGCTGGAAGAAAATCTCAAATTCACTGAGGAGCAACGGAACCGATACAATTATGATACGCGAATTGCTCAGGTCATCAGCGCCAATTCCGACCCCAACAGCAGATCGATCAATATTGATATTGGCGAAAATGCCGGAATCAAACCAGGCATGGCGGTGACCTCGCTGGATGGTCTGGTTGGGGTTGTCAGTCATGTCAGCTCGTATACGTCAACGGTTAATCTGCTAACCTCTATGGACGCCAATGACCCAACATCCAATGCCATCGCAGCTACAGCCGTGGGCAAAGAAAAAGTGTTTGGCATGATTGAGAGTTATGATCCAAAATCCGGCATGCTCAAAATGACCAAGATCTCGGAAGATTCAGATATTAAAAAGGGTGATGAAATCATCTCCTCCGGGATTATCAACAATTTTCCAAAGTACATGCGCATCGGAGAAGTGCAAAAGGTTGAAGTTGGGGAATATGGTTTGACACGGACTGCGATTATTAAGCCTTATGCAAGCTTCCTTGACTGGAAAGAGCTGATTGTCATTATCCCACCTGAGGTAAAAGAATAATGATAACGCGCAAGCAAGTCTTATTCCTGTTACTGTTCGTTTTGTTCATTGTTGAAGGAACGATTCTTCCGCTGCTCATTCCTTCAGCCTGGCAAACGCGTATTTCTGCCAACCTGGTCTACATCGTGATTTTGTTTATTGCTGTATATCATCATCGGCACACGGCGTTGGTGCTTGGCATATGTTTTGGACTATTGCACGATGTCGTGTTCTACGGCGAAATGATTGGACCATACGGATTTTCGATGGGATTATCGGCATATATGATGGGACTTATTTTTCAAGCGCCGCGCGCACCACTGCCGGTTATGGTTTCCGTCGTCCTTTTGGGAAGTTTGCTGAATGACACCATGTTATTCTTTCTGTACAAGCTCTTCCAACTCAATCATGTGACATTTGACTGGGCGTTGCTTGAATACATGATTCCCAATTTGTTCATTCATTTTGTGTTTGCGCTTATCATTTATGTTCCTCTTCGGAAACAACTGGAGCGGATTGGTAAGAGAAAGAGCAAAGCACAAGAAGCTTCTTGATACATTTATGGAGGGAGAAGCAGGAACTTGGGGACCCGGGCACGAAATGTAATGAGATGGGAGGGACAGGCTTATGACGGTAAAATCGAATCACGTAACGATTAAAGGCATCCGAGACGGCCTGGTTTTCCTGTTGGACGATCAATGTGAATTCGAGGAATTGCTCTACGAGCTCCGCTATAAGCTGGAACACAGCCATCAAAATATTTTGACCGGACCGATAGTTCATGTGGATATCAAACTGGGCAACCGGGAAGTAACGGAGGACCAGAAAGAAGCAATTCTTGATATATTGAAACAAAAAGGGAATTTGCTCATTCGTTCCATAGACTCACCGGCCCTTAAACCAGAGGTTAAAGGGCCGCCGCCGATTATAACCATGTGTGGTATGGTACGTTCGGGTCAGGTACTTCATCATGAAGGGAATCTACTGTTTCTTGGTGATATCAATCCGGGGGGCACAGTAACGTGTACCGGAGATATATATGTTTTGGGTTCACTCAGAGGCATGGCTCACGCTGGAATTGGTGGGGACGAAGACTCGATCATTGCAGCTTCGGTGTTTGCACCAACGCAGCTGCGGATCGCTGACATCATCAGCCGTCCTCCCGATGAGTGGGAGAGCCGAGAGACCGGAATGGAATTTGCTTATTTACAGGACAATCAGATGCAGATCGACAAGATGAGCAATATCGTTCGGTTGCGCCGAGATTTTAATGTGTTTAAAGGAGTGTAGCTCATGGGAGAGGCGATCGTGATCACTTCGGGTAAAGGCGGCGTGGGTAAAACAACCACCTCGGCAAACATCGGGACAGCGCTGGCGCTGCTCGGCAAAAAGGTTTGTCTGGTAGATACCGATATCGGCCTTCGCAATCTGGATGTCGTGATGGGACTCGAAAACCGGATCATTTATGATCTGTGCGACGTTGCAGACGGCCGCTGCCGACTGAATCAGGCTTTGGTCAAAGATAAACGTTTTGAAGAATTATATATGCTTCCTGCAGCACAAACGAGAGATAAGAACTCTGTGTCACCAGAACAGGTGAAGGACATTATCCTCGAATTGAAAAAAGATTTTGAATACGTCATTATTGATTGTCCAGCCGGAATTGAGCAGGGGTTCAAAAATGCGGTTGCAGGAGCTGACCAGGCGATTGTGGTCACTACACCAGAAAATGCGGCTGTCCGTGATGCGGATCGTGTCATTGGTCTGCTGGAGAGTTCACACATTCAATCACCAAAATTGGTTGTGAACCGTATACGCAACAATATGGTCAAATCAGGCGACATGCTCGACATTGACGGCATTTTACAAGTACTTAATATTGATCTGATTGGGATTGTTCCTGATGATGAGCTTGTCATCAAGGCCGCCAACTCGGGAGAGCCTACAGTGATGAATCCGGATTCACTTGCGGCCATTGCCTATCGCAATATTGCCCGTCGTATTCTGGGAGATACCGTTCCCCTGATGCAATTGGAGCAAAAAAAGGGTGCTTTCACACGCTTTAAGAAGTTTTTTGGAATGGGTTAACTGGCTCTTCCTTATCATATTTATGTATGACAGCCGTGGCCCTAAAGCCCGGCTTTTTGATTATAATGGAGCCTTTGATTAAAGGAGCTTTGGTATAGAACAGGGCATGTGCTTCACAATAGGACTCCACGTTGTGGGGTTATTTTTGCTTCCCGCCGAAGCTTGTTCATATTATGAACGAGCCCCTCATAGGATGTAGTAAACAAGCCTCGGCGGGAGGACATTCCATGAATACGAAACTCAGAATCAAGCAGAGAAGAGAAGAGCGCATTCGGCGGTTAATGGATGGTGCTACGGAAGAAATTATGCAGCAGCGAGAATCGGGCTCGGTTTCCGATAAGCGTACATCTGCGCAACGTAATCCGTTCTCGTCTATAGATATACAAGATAATCTGCGAACGGCAAGATCTTCGCTGACAGAACAGGAAAGAGATCCGGAATGGCTGTGGAAAAAAGAGAACGGGCATTATGGTCCTGGCGGCCATCCACGTTTCAATCTAATGAAGTCATTGGTAGGACGAACGGTGGTTAGTATTCTATTATTCGGTGGCGTCTGGGGGTTGTTCCAGTTGAACAGTTCATGGACGACACCTGCCAAAACCGTGATCGCCGATGTGCTGCATCGGGATATGGATTTTGCCTATGCCGCTGCCTGGTACGAAAGGCATTTTGGCGGAACGCCATCATTCCTGCCTGTTCTTGGGCATACCACTGATCCTGTGAACGGCTCGGGTATCCGACACCTCCTGGGTAAACCGATCTCGGGAACGGTCGTTCAGCCTTTTGCACTGAGCATGAAAGGAATTGAGATTGTTCCCGAAGCTGGCGGTACAGGACTTGTTCAAGTAGTCAGTTCAGATGCCGGACGCGTACTTCAAGTATTGGATGATCCGGAAAATGGGACAACGGTTGTAATCCAGCACACTGGTCAAGTCACAGCCATATACGGACGCTTGAACGAAAGTGAAGTCCAGGTAAATGATTGGGTAGAAGCGGGTGACGCAGTCGGTAGCCTAAAGGAGACTGGAAATGATCAACCTGCCACATTGTATTTCGCTGTAAAAGAGGGCGAGCAGTACGTAGACCCTGCGGAAGTGGTTGCCCTTGATTAGGTTGTGGGGTGTACGTATCTCGTTTCATCCTTTTTTTGTGATTATCATGATGGCTTCCCTGTTGACTGGGAATTTTATTGAACTCATCACGCTGTTTGCCATCGTTTTTATTCATGAATGTGGACATGCTGCAGCGGCAGCCCTTCTGGGCTGCCGTGTCCTTTCGATACAGATGCTTCCTTTTGGCGGCGTCGCCGTTATTGAAGATGCCGGAAATATTACAGCACGTCGGGAGATCATTATCGCTTTGGCAGGCCCGTTTCAAAATATGCTCATGGTTGGAGTCGTTTTGTTGCTAAAGTATGGAAATTTGGGAGACCCGATTTTTTTAGATTATATTATACAGGGGAATCTGCTGATTGCCCTATTTAACCTGTTACCCGTGTTGCCCTTGGATGGCGGTAAAATTGTACAGGCACTCGTTAGTCTTGCTGCTCCCTACTATACGACATTGATGTGGACTTACAGAATCAGCATTGTGTGTAGCGCAGGAGTTATCTTGGTTGCCATCGGTCGATGGTTTACCGGTGATTCCGGGCTGCCGTTAAATATTCTGTTGATCGGAATTTTTCTGTTCTATTCCAATGTGACCGATTACCGAAATATTCCCTACCGGTTTATCCGATTTCTGATGAATCGTGAAAGTGCATTCACCCGTCATGCAGCTACAGGCAGTTTGGCACAGCCGATAATCTCATTTCCGGCGAAACCTTTGGAGACTATTTTGCGTCTATTAAAGAGAGAAAGATACCATATGATATATGTGATGAATAGACAGGGAAGAATCATGGCCGTTTTGCCTGAGCAGCGAATCATCGGTTCTTATTTCAAACAAGACAAGGATAAGTTATAGCATCTTGGTGGAACTGTCCTTAATTTGGTTAATACATGTACAATGAGTATGGCGAAGATACAGAATGGATGTGGATGAATTGAATTGTCTTCTAGAGGTGAAGCCATGAAACAAATGATTGTACATAATGAACATAACCTCATGCAAATGGCGCTTCTGGAAGAAGGCAAAGCTGTAGAATTCATGGCAGAGCGTACACGCGAGCGTGGACTGCTGGGTTCGTATTTCAAAGGACGGGTAGTGAACGTGTTACCAGGTATGCAAGCTGCTTTTGTGGATATAGGTCAGAAAAAGAATGCTTTTCTGTATGTGGACGATGTATTGCATCCCAATCTGGAGAAACAGCCCAAAGTGAAGCCTTCCATTTCGGAGCTGCTTCGTCCAGGTCAGGAGGTAATCGTCCAGGTCTTGAAGGAGCCAGTAGGAAGCAAAGGAGCCCGGGTGACGACTCATTATTCGCTGCCGGGCCGATGGCTTGTCTACATGCCTTTAGCGGACTATGTAGCCGTCTCCAAGAAAATTGCCCGTGAGGGGGATCGATCCCGCCTCAAAACGTTGGGGGAACAATTGAGACGGGACGAAGAGGGGCTTATCATACGAACCGTATCCGCAGAGGAACAGAGGGAAGCCATTCAGGCCGATCTGGAAACATTACGTGAGCAGTGGCGTCAGATTCGTGAAAAAGCGGATAGTTTGCCTTCACCAAGCCTGCTGCATCGGGATCACAGTATGGTTCAGCGGATCATTCGTGATGTGTATACGCCTGGCAGCGATGAGGTAATTACGGACAATGAAGTACAAGCCCGTGAGTTGAGTGCTTTGCTGGAGGAAATCTGTCCGGGCCATCAACCTAAAGTACAGGTATACAGGGGAGAAGAATCAATCTTTTCTGCTTATCGTGTACAGGAGCAGTTGAACAAGGATTTTGCCCGCAAGGTATGGCTGCCTGGAGGCGGATATATTGTCATTGATCATACCGAGGCGCTCACTGTAGTCGATGTCAATACAGGCAAGTACACCGGAGCAGGCGGTGACAGTCTGGAAGAGACTGTGACGGAGACGAACATGCAGGCAGCGGTTGAGATTGCCCGTTTAATGCGTCTTCGGGATATCGGCGGCATGATTATTGTGGACTTCATTGATATGGAGGAAGCGATGAATCGGCATGAAGTTGCGGCAACACTGGAAAATGAACTCAAGAAGGATCGAACCAAGGCTTTTGTAATAGGGTGGACCAAGCTGGGGTTGCTCGAACTTACCCGTAAGAAGGTACGGGAAGAAAGCACGCTCCCTTATGTAGAACCTTGTTCTTCCTGTCATGGGACAGGCAAAAGATATATTTCGCCGTTGCATTGATTTTTAGTATAGTTGGTGGTATAATCATCAGGTATGTGTTTAGCCTATTGGTCTTGCACATGCTGTAACCGCACTGGCCGGGTACAAGAACAGTTCCGCAAGGACACTGTCACCTGAGACCGGGCGAGTCTGAGACATGAGGAGGTGCAAGGCAAATGTACGCAATTATTGAAACAGGTGGCAAACAGTACAAAGTCCAAGAGGGCGATGTTCTGTTCATCGAGAAATTGACTGCGAACGATGGCGAAAGCGTAACGTTCGACCGTGTCCTGGCTGTATCTAACGATCAAGGTTTGACAGCAGGTACACCATTGGTTTCCGGAGCAACTGTAACGGCTAAAGTGGAGAAACATGGCAAAGGACAAAAGGTTGTTGTATACAAATACAAACCTAAAAAGAACTACCATGTGAAGCAAGGTCACCGTCAACCGTATACAAAAGTAACTATCGAAGCAATCAAAGCGTAAGAAGGTGCGATAAGTGATTATCGTTCAAGTCTTTCGTAATGATGACGGGAGTATCGATCGTTTCTCCATCAAAGGGCATGCTAATTTTGCCAAGCGAGGAGAAGACATCGTATGTGCCGGGGTATCCGCTGTTACAGTGGGTACGGTGAACTCGATCGAAACATTGACTGGTGTCGAAATGGACGCCAAGATGAAGAATGGCTTTTTAAGCGCTTCTTTACCTGTGTTGGAGAAAGACGGAACCTGGTCCCAGGTGCAATTGCTACTCGAATCCATGGTACTTATGCTCACTGATATTGCAGAGTCATACGGAAAGTATATTCAGATAGAGCAAGTCAAATAATTAAAGAAGGAGGACAACCAATCATGTTGAAATTAAATCTTCAGTTATTCGCATCGAAAAAAGGTGTAGGTTCCACGAAGAATGGTCGTGACAGTAACGCACAACGCCTTGGCGTTAAACGTGCTGACGGTCAAACAGTAACTGGTGGTAGCATTCTCGTTCGCCAACGCGGAACGAAAATTCACCCAGGTACTAACGTGGGTATCGGTAAAGATGACACTTTGTTTGCGAAAGTTGACGGCGTTGTGAAATTCGAACGTTGGGGACGCGATCGTAAAAAAGTAAGCATCTACCCTGTGAATGTTGCTCCAGTAGCAGCTGCAGTAGAAGCATAATATCGGCATTCCGCCTAAGGAGCCTTCGGCATTTTTGCCGAAGGCTTTTTGTATTTATAGGTTATTCGATAATGAACTGGCAGAAAAGACATGTTATACTTGGTTACGGTGGGGATTAAACCAACCGAGTTTTGTAGAACGGGGAGAAGCCATGAAATCTTGGAAAAGAGTGCCCTGGATTGCGGCATGTTCACTTCTGATTCCTTTGGTTTTCGTTATGCTGTATCCAGTGGTTATTTTAATTGCTGTATACGCATTGTGGTCCGTCGCGGTGCTTTTTGTTTCTGTGAACGTGATGAAGAGACAGGCAGAGGCGGAACGCAGAACCATCATACAATCTATGGAAAAAACAGCAATTGCATCATTAAATCATCATAGGCATGATTGGATGAACGATCTTCAGGTGTTGTATGGATATCTTAGACTGGGCAAACTTGATAAATCAGTGCAATGTGTGGAAAGAATAGTAGAGCGGGTTAACGAAGAAAGCCGAATCTCCAGATTGGGTATTCCTTCACTCGTATTTTATCTTCAATCTTTCCGGACCAGTGGAGTCGCTCTGGAATTGCATGTGGTCGTAGAGGAAGAGTTGCAGCTTAGTGCTCTGGTCTCTCCCGAGGATGGCGAGTCGCTTACGGGGGCGATTGCCGATGCGATTCGAGCCTATCAATATGGCGGCGGCCGGTCGTCTTGGGGAGAGGTTCGCAAACTGACCTTGAACTTCGGACAGGATCACGGAGATGTGGTTGTCCGGCTGGATGGGGATCAAACACCCGATCCGGAAACATTGCGGCAGCTTAATGCCGTACTCAAAGGAAAAAAAGTCAGAACGGAGCAGCTTCCGTCTGAGGATACGTTTATACAATTCAGAATGCCTTGTGGAATATAGGAAGAAGGGGTTAACCAATGTTTGTAGATAAAGCGAAGATTTATGTGAAAGCCGGAGACGGAGGGGACGGAATTATTTCGTTTCGTCGTGAGAAGTATGTACCGAACGGCGGACCTGCCGGGGGTGATGGAGGCAGAGGAGCTGACATCATTTTCCGTGTGGATGAAGGTCTGCGTACGTTGATGGATTTCCGTTACCAGCGTCACTTCAAGGCCCCTCGTGGTGAGAAGGGACGTAATAAAAGTCAGCATGGCGCGAACGCTGAGAACATGATTGTACGTATTCCACCTGGAACCGTCATTTTGGATGAAGACAGTGGAGAAGTACTGGCTGATTTGACACGTCATGGTCAACAGGTTGTTGTTGCTCGTGGCGGACGAGGCGGACGGGGAAACATTCGTTTTGCCACGCCTAACAATCCAGCACCAGAACTGGCCGAAAATGGTGAAGAGGGCCAAGAACGTTACATCGTACTTGAGCTTAAGGTCATGGCAGATGTCGGTCTGGTTGGTTTTCCGAGTGTTGGAAAATCCACGCTGTTGTCTGTTGTTTCGGCAGCCAAGCCTAAGATTGGAGCCTATCATTTTACAACCATTACACCTAACCTCGGTGTAGTTGGTGTGGGTGAAGGTCGCAGCTTTGTTATGGCCGACTTGCCGGGTCTGATTGAAGGTGCTCACGAAGGTATTGGACTTGGACATGAGTTCTTGCGTCACGTAGAACGTACACGTATTATCGTCCATGTCGTTGACATGTCTGGTTCCGAAGGACGTGATCCGTTCGAAGACTGGCAGAAAATCAACGAGGAACTGAAATTGTACAATCCTGTCCTCGCTGAAAGACCACAGGTTGTAGCAGCCAATAAAATGGACATGCCGGATTCTGAAGCCAATCTGGAACAATTTTTGCAGAAGGCTCGTGAAGTTCAACCGGATATTGAAGTAATGCCTATTTCGTCGCTGACACGGAAAGGGATTCAGGAGCTCCTGTATCGTGCGGCTGATCTTCTGGATCAAATTCCGGACGAGCCCATGGTCGAAGAAGTTGCTGACTTATCCGAACGCAAAGTGTACAGCTTGGACAAAAAAGAGGACGATGGTTTCCGTATTGTACGGGAGAATGAAATCTTCGTGGTCGAAAGTGCCAAGATTGAACGTATGATGAAACGGATGCAGCTGAATTCGCATGAAGCTATTCTCAAACTGGCGCGTACATTGCGTCATATGGGTGTGGATGCGGAACTGCGTAAACGCGGAGCTGAAGAAGGCACCATTGTGCGCATTGGCGATTTCGAGTTCGAATTTGTGGAAGGCAGCAGCTACTATTAAGATAGCCGGCCACAGTACCGATACTGGTTAAAACATAAACGCAGAGAAGTGGGAGTTTACCCGCTGCTCTGCGTTTTTTTAATTTTCCTTACCTGCGCGTGGAAGAAACTTGTATACTGTTAGGAATAGTTTTTCAAAAAATAGACATGTGAGGTATTGCCCTTTCGGGATAGATCCTATATAATGTCCACTATATGAATACATGAGTCTTTGAGGAGAGGACGTTCTGTGAATGAACGCTATTACTTAGTACGGGAAGACATTTTGCCAGAGGCTGTGGTAAAGACCATGCAGGTAAAAGAACTGCTGGCTTCCGGTGATGTCAAAACAGTTCATGAGGCGGTTGAACAGGTTGGATTAAGCCGAAGTGCTTTTTATAAGTACAAGGATGGCATCCATTTGATCAATCAGCTTGAACGGGAGCGAATTGTAACGATCTCCATTGATTTGGAGCATCAATCAGGAATATTGTCTCGTGTGCTCGGACATGTAGCTGGTTATGGAGCCAATGTGTTAACCATTAACCAAAGTATCCCGCTCCAGGGAAGAGCCAACGTTGTCATTTCAGTGGAGACGTCACATCTTCATGGAGAAATCGGAGAAATGCTCGATCGGATGCAGGATATGCCCGGGGTTCGACGCACGCGCATTGTAGGCCAAGGTTAATTAGACGTTATCGCAAAACGTTTAGGAATAAGTTGTATGGTTAAAATCGTACAGGGGTGAAGGAGAAAAAGACATTGGGGGTAGGTCGTTAGTGAAACCGGTAAAAGTAGGATTGTTGGGCCTGGGTACGGTGGGTACTGGGGTCGTTCGCATCGTGGAAGGAAATCAGGAGGATCTGAGCAGTCAGGTTGGATCACCTATCGTTATTGAGAAGATTGCAGTAAAGAATACAGAGAAGGATCGTGTCATTGCTGTAGACCGTGCGAAGCTCACTGAAGATCCTTGGGAAGTCATCCGTCACCCGGATATTGATGTTATCGTGGAAGTTATGGGCGGCATTGATCAGACCAAAGAATACATTCTTGAAGCACTGGAGCGGGGCAAACATATCGTAACTGCAAACAAGGATCTAATGGCTTTGCATGGTTCCGAGATCTTGGCCAAGGCACAGGAAAAGCAATGTGATGTATTCTATGAAGCGAGTGTGGCTGGGGGCATTCCGATCATCCGCACGCTGATTGAAGGTTTCTCTTCCGACCGGATTACCCGCATTATGGGGATAGTGAACGGAACAACGAACTTTATTTTGACCAAAATGAGCCAGGAAGGTGCCTCTTATGAAGAGGTTCTCGCAGAAGCTCAAGCACTCGGATATGCAGAAACTGATCCAACTTCGGATGTCGAAGGACTCGATGCAGCTCGCAAAATGGCGATTTTGAGTACTTTGGGCTTCCGTACTAATGTGGAACTGAAAGACGTTACCGTTAGAGGGATTACATCCGTCACTCGTGAAGATATTACCTATGCCAAAAGACTAGGTTACGAGATGAAGCTGCTGGGTATCGCAGATCGTCGGGATGATGAGATCACCATTAGTGTTCAGCCGACAATGGTAAGACAGAATCATCCGATTGCATCCGTCAATGGGGTGTTCAACGCTGTGTATGTACATGGCGAGGCTGTAGGTGAGACGATGTTCTACGGTGCGGGTGCAGGCGAGCTTCCGACGGCAACTTCTGTAGTAGCGGATATCGTGGCAGTGATCAAAAACCTGAAGCTGGGTGTGAATGGTCTCAAAGCGATTGTGCCTTATAAACAGAAACGTCTGCAAAGTGACGAGCACATTATGTCGAAAAACTTTATTTTGCTGCATGTGGATGATAAGGCAGGGGTACTGGCGCAAATTACACAAATCTTCGCTGAATACGAAGTCAGCTTGGCTTCAGTTGTGCAACAGCCGAACGAGCACAACCCGGATGCTGAGATCATCATCGTTACGCATAACGCTAGTAAGGCGAGCATGGATAAAGTATTGAAACACTTTGAATCCCTTGCGGTTATTCGTCGCATTAAGAGTGTGTATCGGGTAGAAGGATAAATCGTCCCCAAATTCCGGTTTGAATTTTTTAAGTCCAGGTTTAAGATACACGTTTAACCATATAGATGTATGCAATCATATTCGGATTATTAATGACAAAGGAGTTTACCCACAATGAGATATCAAGGATTACTGCAAACGTATAAAGAGCACCTTCCGGTTAATGAAAACACGCCCCTGCTTACGCTTCACGAAGGAAACACACCCCTGGTTCATGCGGAGAATCTGTCCGAGGAACTCGGATTGAATTTATATTTCAAATACGAAGGTTTGAATCCGACAGGTTCGTTTAAAGACCGCGGAATGGTTATGGCTGTTGCTAAAGCAGTGGAAGAAGGCAGCCGCACGATTATGTGTGCATCAACAGGTAATACTTCAGCGGCAGCAGCAGCCTATGCGGCTCGTGCTGGTCTGAATTGTATCGTATTAATCCCGAATAACAACATTGCGCTGGGTAAACTGGCTCAAGCCATGATCTATGGAGCAAAAGTTATTGCGATTAATGGCAACTTTGACCGTGCATTGGAAATTGTGCGTGAGATTACAGCCAAACATCCCATTACGCTCGTGAACTCCGTGAATCCGTTCCGGATTGAAGGACAGAAAACAGCTGCGTTTGAAGTCATTGAACAGCTTGGTCAAGCACCTGATGTACTCGCAATTCCAGTGGGTAACGCAGGGAACATCTCGGCTTACTGGAAAGGGTTCAAAGAGTATAAAGAAGCAGGTAAATCGAACTCCCTGCCTCGTATGGTCGGTTTTGAAGCGGAAGGCGCGATGGCAATTGTCAAAGGTGAACCGATTCTTGAGCCTGAAACCGTAGCAACAGCTATTCGAATTGGTAATCCGGCAAGTTGGAAAACCGCTGTAGCTGCAGCTGAAGAGTCTGGCGGACAGATTAATTATGTAACTGACGAAGAAATTCTGACTGCCTATCGTACGATCGCCGCTCGTGAAGGGATCTTTGCTGAACCTGCATCTGCTGCTTCCGTTGCTGGTGTATACAAACTGAAGAGTGAAGGGTACTTTAAAGGCGGAGAGACTGTGGTTTGCGTACTGACAGGACATGGACTCAAAGATCCTAATATTGCAATCAAAACGGTAGCGACCGAGCCGCTTGTTGTCGAAGATTCCGAAGAAGCGGTTATGGCGGCAATTGCACAACTGGAGCAACAATCCGTATGAGTCTGCAGCAAAGGGTAATCGTTAAAGTGCCTGCAAGTACAGCCAATCTGGGTCCAGGGTTTGATACCCTGGGCATGGCATTGTCTTTGTATGCATGGCTTGAGATGAAACCGGCTGAGCAGACAACATTCCATTTACATGGTGATCATCTGACGGGTCTGCCAACAGATAAATCCAATCTGATATATGAAGTTGCACAGATGGTATTCAACGAAGCAGGGGTTTCTGTCCCTGAGTTGGAGATATCGATGTATTCCGAGATTCCGCTTACTCGGGGACTGGGAAGCAGTGCAGCAGCTATCGTGGGTGCGTTAGCTGCTGCTAATGCATTAATTGGCACTCCGTTATCTGATGCGAAGCTTCTGGACATGGCTACGTCGCTGGAGAAACATCCGGATAATGTAGGAGCTTCACTATATGGAGGTATCATTGCAGCAGCGTGGGATGGCAGTCGGGTAGATCATATTCGTATTGAGCCGCATCAGGATTTGCAGACTTTGGTCATCGTACCGGACTTCGAGTTGTCCACTTCAAAAGCAAGAAATGTAATTCCACAGCAGTTTGACAAGTCTGATGTCATTCACAACATAAGCAGATCATCCTTACTTGTTGCGGCTTTGGCAACTGGGAGGTTGGACATGATTCAAAAGGCGATGTCTGATCGGATTCATCAACCCTACAGGGCATCTTTGGTCCCCGGCATGGCTGAGATCCTGGAACATGCGGTCAGTCATGGAGCTCTGGGGGCTGCATTGAGTGGAGCTGGCCCCACTGTTTTGACGTTGGTAGATCGTCATGATACTCGTAAGCTCGAACTAGAGCGATATTTGATAGACACGATGAGCCGTGAAGGCATCGCTGCGTCTGCATTATGGTTGGATCCGGATCTGGACGGTGTTACCGTACTGCCTGATCAAGATGAAAGTCCGTTTATGGACAGAGTTAAAGGGGAAGTTAACGCATGAAACGAATTGCAGTATTACCTGAAGGTTCAGTCTCTCATGAAGCAGTAGATTTTCTGTTTAATGGGGAACCTTTGGAATTGCTTCATTCCAAGCTGATTTCTGATGTTTTCCGGGCTACGGATAGTGGGAAATCCCAGTACAGTGTCATACCCATTGAGAATACCATTGAAGGCTCCGTTAGTTTGCATATGGACTGGCTGGTTAACGAAGTGGATATTCCGATGCAAGCGGAATGGGTTTACCCATCCATCCAGAATGTCATTGGACATGGGTCCGAGTTCAGGACAGAGAGTGGTGAATATGATTTCGGGAAAATTACGAAGATCATGTCCCATCCTGTAGCGATTCCGCAGTGCCAGAATTTTATTCGCCTGCATTCACCTGGAGCAGACCTTGAGGGCGTAAATAGTACAGCGGAAGCTGTAGAAATTGTGAAAAAAAATCCTGGCAAAGGCTGGGTTGCGATTGGCACAAGGCTGGCTGCACAGAAGCATGGTTTGGATATTATGGCTGAACGGGTTACCGACCATGACAACAACTATACTCGTTTTGTGCTGATAGGCCATGAGCCTGTTCAGATACCACGAGAGCCTGATCATGTGAAAACCAGTTTGCTGGTTACATTGCCTGAAGATGCACCGGGTGCATTGCATCAGGTGCTGTCTGCTTTTGCCTGGCGGAAGCTGAACTTGACGCGACTGGAATCTCGTCCAACGAAGAAAAGGTTGGGGAGTTATTATTTTTACATTGATGTTGAGGAAAGTGCAGATTCGGTATTGCTTACCGCAGCCATGGCTGAGATTGAGGCTTTGAATTGTCAGGTACGTATTCTTGGCAGCTATCCGTGTTATACATATCCTTCGTTGAAAACGACCTGAATCAGGACGTACATTATTGAAGGCTGTATTAAGACTGGGTAATGTGAGCAAGAATAGCTTGTCATTTGTTGTGCAATGAACGAGATAAAATGACTTCCGGAATCAGGGATGGAAATTTTATGGGGGTGCAGTCATTGGTGTCAGAACAATGGATTTATTTGGATGGTCAATATGTGACCAAGGAGAACGCAACCGTTTCGGTATATGATCACGGATTTTTGTATGGAGACGGTATTTTCGAAGGTATTCGTATTTATAACGGTAACATTTTCAGATGCAAAGCGCATTTGGATCGTTTGTACGATTCGGCTAAATCCATCAGTCTGAACATTCCGCTGTCTTATGATGAGATGCTGGAAGTGATGGCTGAAACGGTCCGTCGCAATGATATGCGTAACGGTTATATTCGTCTGATCGTATCACGTGGACCTGGTAACTTGGGCCTTGATCCGCTGCGCTGTCCTAAAGCATCCGTCATCATCATTGTAGAGCAACTGGCCATTTATCCGGAGGAAGCTTATCTTACTGGGCTAAAAGCCGTGTCTGTATCCCAGCGCCGCAACATACCGGACGCATTGAATCCAAAGATTAAATCATTGAACTATCTGAACAACATTCTTGTTAAAATACAGTCTAACTACTCAGGTGCTGGTGAAGCGATTATGCTGAATTCCCAAGGTTACGTTACTGAGGGTTCAAGTGATAACATCTTCATCATCAAAAATGGTGTAGTTTATACGCCACCTTGTTATCTTGGTGCACTGGAAGGAATTACACGTCAGGCCATTATCGATCTGTGCGGTGAGCTGAATCTTGAATTAAAAGAAGTGCCATTTACGCTACATGATGTGTATATTGCCGACGAAGTCTTTTTCACTGGAACAGCTGCGGAAGTTATTGCTGCTTATGAGGTGGACGGCAGAACGATTGGAACGGGCGTCGCAGGTCCTGTAACCTTGAGACTGCTGGAAGCGTTCCGTCAAATTGTCGACAAAGACGGTTATAAAGTTTGGGAAGATTAAATGGAACGATCGGAATAGGGAAGCAGAAATCCTTCTTGTCTCAGAAATTCAGCATACCTGGAGTATGCGGTTTTTGAGGCGGGAAGGATTTTTTTTGCTTAGTTGATGTCATTGGCCCAATTTCTGCATAGGATGTAGTAACGGTATGGGCGAATGTACTGCCCAAGTATCACGTCTAGGAGGTTAGTTCCAAGTGAAAATACACATGGTGAAAAAAGGCGACACATTATATCTGCTGTCCCAAAAATATAATGTAGCGTTGGACAAAATTATCGCAGCTAATCCGCAAATTGCAGATCCCGACAAGTTGGAGATCGGCATGAAGGTCAAAATTCCTGCGGATCCTGTAACACCTAAGCCGGAAGGCATGTTGCACAGTCATAAAGTTCAGCAAGGCGATTCATTGTGGAAGTTGTCACAGGCTTGGGGAGTTCCGTTGAAAGATATGATCAATGCGAACCCACAATTGAAAAATCCGAATGCTCTTCTTGTAGGGGAGACCGTGTACATTCCATCAGCGAATGCACCTGGAAATGCGAATTCAGAGAATGGTGCATCATCCAATGTTGCTCATGAGAAGTTGTCGCCTGAAGGGAAGGAATACACAGGAGTTAAAGAAGAAACGGCTCCAGTAGTCCCCGTACCTGAACCAACACCTGTACCAGAAGTCTCCAATGTAGTTCCTGCTCCTGTACCTGCAAATCCGGTCGTACCTAATATCAACCCAGAAGTGGAAGTGTTACCACAGTTGCCTGAAATTTCTGAAGAGAAGCCGCAGATGGAAGCTCAGAATAAGGAAAACACCAAATCCGAAGTGCAATTAAAACCGATAACTGAAGCGCCAACGTATACGATGCCTAATATCTCACCTGAAGTTCTGCCTTTACCTGTAATACCTAACAATACGAAATGGCCTACAGAGGTGGCGCCTGCGACCAAAGCTCCGTGTGGTTGTGGCAGTAAAATGCTTCATGCTCCTGTCGAGCATCCATATGCCCAGGTTCCTGTACCTGCACAAGAGGTATACACTGCTCCACAAAACATGTATACAGCTGGGGCGAATGACAATGCTACATTCCCGGGTATAACTGAAGTGAGTCCTTACGACATAGGTAATACACCTAACATGCCTTGGACTGGTTCAGAGTATAACCATAACAACGTTATGCCGAACGTATCTGCAGAGATGCAGAATAACTCGTATCCGATTGCACCAGCAGGTCAAGTGAACAGCCCATACCCTCCATTTGCGGCCAATGAGCATATGAACCACCAACCGCCTCATATTTCTCCTTACTCTATGCTACCGTACCCGCCATGCGGATGTGGCAACCATCATATGCCTAACCATCAATACGCATATCCCTCACATAACTACCAGAACCCAGCGTGGGGCACATACAATCCTTATGGGATGCAACCCGAAATGACCACATCCATGATGCCTCATCAGCCATTGGAATATGCCTATCAAAACCCATACCCTACTCAGAACATGGTGCCGCCGTCTCCGCTAGGTGCATTCGGTGAACTCTACCCTCCACAAGGCAAGGGGGAAGGCAAAAAGGGCGGACGTGACGAGGCTAACTTAAGCCAGTCCTCTACAGAGAGTGAGGCTGAGTTCAATCTGGAAGCAAAGCCTAAACAAGCAGCCAAAACAGGAACTGCGAAACGCAGAACAGCCAAACCCGCTGCCAAAGCTAAATCTAAAGTATCTGTATCCGGGAAACAAGCAAGAGAACGCACGGGGATAACCAATAAACGTAGTTCTGACAGCAAAAAGCGTAGAAATCCATGGATACAGCAATAACACTGTACTGTAACCGAATAGCGTTAAAGTTTCAAAAGGTCGACTCTGGGAAGAGGCGACCTTTTGAGTTTTGTATGGAGAAGAGGGTAATCCTACTGGAGTATGGAAGTGTCACGCTTGTAGGGCTCTTTAGCAGATATTAAGAAAGCCTATGAATGTGGACGCATAGTTGGAGAGCCTCAAATTCGCTACAGTTTTATTGGGTCATTGGAGACTTAGAATCTATTAAAATCTTTTTTAGAAAAAGCTATTGCATTGGTTTCGTCAGTATGATATATTATTTAAGTCGCCGCTGAAACACAGCGCTGACGCAAAAAAGAGTAACACAAATCGAGTTTGATCTTTGAAAACTGAACAACGAGTGAGTAACGATCTTGCTTGCAAGATCGACGCTGAGAAATCGGTACAAGCCTTCGGGCTGTATGATTTCGAAGCAACAATGAGATTTTTAATCTCGTCAGTTTCAAAATGAGCTTATCGCTCTTTTCAATACTTTATTGGAGAGTTTGATCCTGGCTCAGGACGAACGCTGGCGGCATGCCTAATACATGCAAGTCGAGCGGACTTGATGAGAAGCTTGCTTCTCAGATGGTTAGCGGCGGACGGGTGAGTAACACGTAGGCAACCTGCCCTCAAGCTTGGGACAACTACCGGAAACGGTAGCTAATACCGAATAGTTGTTTTCTTCTCCTGAAGGAAACTGGAAAGACGGAGCAATCTGTCACTTGGGGATGGGCCTGCGGCGCATTAGCTAGTTGGTGGGGTAACGGCTCACCAAGGCGACGATGCGTAGCCGACCTGAGAGGGTGATCGGCCACACTGGGACTGAGACACGGCCCAGACTCCTACGGGAGGCAGCAGTAGGGAATCTTCCGCAATGGGCGAAAGCCTGACGGAGCAATGCCGCGTGAGTGATGAAGGTTTTCGGATCGTAAAGCTCTGTTGCCAGGGAAGAACGCTTGGGAGAGTAACTGCTCTCAAGGTGACGGTACCTGAGAAGAAAGCCCCGGCTAACTACGTGCCAGCAGCCGCGGTAATACGTAGGGGGCAAGCGTTGTCCGGAATTATTGGGCGTAAAGCGCGCGCAGGCGGTCATTTAAGTCTGGTGTTTAATCCCGGGGCTCAACCCCGGATCGCACTGGAAACTGGGTGACTTGAGTGCAGAAGAGGAGAGTGGAATTCCACGTGTAGCGGTGAAATGCGTAGATATGTGGAGGAACACCAGTGGCGAAGGCGACTCTCTGGGCTGTAACTGACGCTGAGGCGCGAAAGCGTGGGGAGCAAACAGGATTAGATACCCTGGTAGTCCACGCCGTAAACGATGAGTGCTAGGTGTTAGGGGTTTCGATACCCTTGGTGCCGAAGTTAACACATTAAGCACTCCGCCTGGGGAGTACGGTCGCAAGACTGAAACTCAAAGGAATTGACGGGGACCCGCACAAGCAGTGGAGTATGTGGTTTAATTCGAAGCAACGCGAAGAACCTTACCAGGTCTTGACATCCCTCTGACCGGTACAGAGATGTACCTTTCCTTCGGGACAGAGGAGACAGGTGGTGCATGGTTGTCGTCAGCTCGTGTCGTGAGATGTTGGGTTAAGTCCCGCAACGAGCGCAACCCTTGATCTTAGTTGCCAGCACTTCGGGTGGGCACTCTAAGGTGACTGCCGGTGACAAACCGGAGGAAGGTGGGGATGACGTCAAATCATCATGCCCCTTATGACCTGGGCTACACACGTACTACAATGGCCGGTACAACGGGCTGTGAAGCCGCGAGGTGGAACGAATCCTAAAAAGCCGGTCTCAGTTCGGATTGCAGGCTGCAACTCGCCTGCATGAAGTCGGAATTGCTAGTAATCGCGGATCAGCATGCCGCGGTGAATACGTTCCCGGGTCTTGTACACACCGCCCGTCACACCACGAGAGTTTATAACACCCGAAGTCGGTGGGGTAACCGCAAGGAGCCAGCCGCCGAAGGTGGGATAGATGATTGGGGTGAAGTCGTAACAAGGTAGCCGTATCGGAAGGTGCGGCTGGATCACCTCCTTTCTATGGAGAATCGTTTCCCGCGTGGAAACATTCAAATACGCAGCTTAGCTGCAAAAATTACTCACTCGTTGCTCAGTTTTGAGAGCTCAAACTCTCAAACAGCTTGCTTTTGCATGGAGCTTGTTCTTTGAAAACTAGATATCGAAACGAAATTTTGCGATTTAGAACATTCCTTTTTAAGCTGAACTTGTGTTAAAACAAGTTTCAATAAATAGTGAAAACTGCATTGCGATGGTATCGAATGGGAGTGACTTTTGGCTTTGCGTAAGCAAAACAAGGGAAGCGAGCAGTCGAAACCGGAGCAATTATGGTTAAGCTACTAAGAGCACACGGAGGATGCCTAGGCGCTAGGAGCCGATGAAGGACGTGGCGAACAACGAAACTGCCTCGGGGAGCTGTAAGCAAGCTTTGATCCGGGGGTGTCCGAATGGGGAAACCCAGCTGGGGTAATTTCCAGTTACTCATAACTGAATACATAGGTTATGTAGAGGCATACCAGGGGAACTGAAACATCTAAGTACCCTGAGGAAGAGAAAACAATAGTGATTCCGTCAGTAGCGGCGAGCGAACGCGGAGAAGCCCAAACCAGAGAGCTTGCTCTTTGGGGTTGTGGGACATCTCACATGGAGTTACAAAGGAGCCGGTTAAACGAAGAGGTCTGGAAAGGCCCGCCAAAGAAGGTAAAAGCCCTGTAGTTGAAAGCCTGCTCTCTCCGAGATGTATCCCGAGTAGTGCGGGGCACGTGAAACCCCGTATGAATCCGGCAGGACCATCTGCCAAGGCTAAATACTTCCTAGCGACCGATAGTGAAGCAGTACCGTGAGGGAAAGGTGAAAAGCACCCCGGAAGGGGAGTGAAATAGAACCTGAAACCGTGTGCTTACAAAAAGTCAGAGCCCGTTTTAGGGGTGATGGCGTGCCTTTTGTAGAATGAACCGGCGAGTTACGTTCCCGTGCAAGGTTAAGGTGAAGAGCCGGAGCCGCAGCGAAAGCGAGTCTGAATAGGGCGATGTAGTACGTGGACGTAGACCCGAAACCGGGTGATCTACCCCTGTCCAGGGTGAAGGTGCGGTAACACGCACTGGAGGCCCGAACCCACGCACGTTGAAAAGTGCGGGGATGAGGTGGGGGTAGCGGAGAAATTCCAATCGAACTCGGAGATAGCTGGTTCTCCCCGAAATAGCTTTAGGGCTAGCCTCGGAAAACAGAGTCGTGGAGGTAGAGCACTGATTGGGTGCGGGGCCCGCAAGGGTTACCAAGCTCAGTCAAACTCCGAATGCCATAGACTTACTTCCGGGAGTCAGACAGTGAGTGCTAAGATCCATTGTCAAAAGGGAAACAGCCCAGACCATCAGCTAAGGTCCCCAAGTGTGTGTTAAGTGGGAAAGGATGTGGAGTTGCACAGACAACCAGGATGTTGGCTTAGAAGCAGCCACCATTGAAAGAGTGCGTAATAGCTCACTGGTCGAGTGACTCTGCGCCGAAAATGTAACGGGGCTAAACACACCACCGAAGCTATGGCTTGATGCTTGCATCAGGGGTAGGGGAGCGTTGTATAAGGGTTGAAGGTGTACCGTAAGGAGCGCTGGACATTATACAAGTGAGAATGCCGGTATGAGTAACGAAAAGATCAGTGAGAATCTGATCCGCCGAAAGCCTAAGGGTTCCTGAGGAAGGCTCGTCCGCTCAGGGTAAGTCGGGACCTAAGGCGAGGCCGAAAGGCGTAGTCGAAGGACAACAGGTCGAAATTCCTGTACCACCGTAAGCCGTTATGAGCAATGGGGGGACGCAGCAGGGTAGTGACGCGGACTGATGGATGTCCGTCTAAGCAGTGAGGCTGATGTGTAGGCAAATCCGCACATCGTAAGGCTGGGCTGTAATGGGGAGCGAAAATTATAGTAGCGAAGGTCATGATCTCACACTGCCAAGAAAAGCCTCTAGCCAGGTGATGGTGCCCGTACCGCAAACCGACACAGGTAGGCGAGAAGAGAATTCTAAGGCGCGCGGAAGAACTCTCGTTAAGGAACTCGGCAAAATGACCCCGTAACTTCGGGAGAAGGGGTGCCCCGGTAGTGTGAATAGCACGAGGGGGCCGCAGTGAAAAGGCCCAAGCGACTGTTTAGCAAAAACACAGGTCTGTGCGAAGCCGTAAGGCGAAGTATACGGGCTGACGCCTGCCCGGTGCTGGAAGGTTAAGGGGAGCGGTTAGGAGCAATCCGAAGCTGTGAACCGAAGCCCCAGTAAACGGCGGCCGTAACTATAACGGTCCTAAGGTAGCGAAATTCCTTGTCAGGTAAATTCTGACCCGCACGAATGGCGTAACGACTTGGGCGCTGTCTCAACGAGAGATCCGGTGAAATTTTAATACCTGTGAAGATGCAGGTTACCCGCGACAAGACGGAAAGACCCCATGGAGCTTTACTGCAGCTTGATATTGAATTTGGGTACGATCTGTACAGGATAGGTGGGAGCCTTTGAAGCGTGAGCGCCAGCTTGCGTGGAGGCACCGTTGGGATACCACCCTGATCGTATCTAGGTTCTAACCTGGTACCGTAATCCGGTGCGGGGACAGTGTCAGGTGGGCAGTTTGACTGGGGCGGTCGCCTCCTAAAGAGTAACGGAGGCGCCCAAAGGTTCCCTCAGAATGGTTGGAAATCATTCGAAGAGTGCAAAGGCATAAGGGAGCTTGACTGCGAGACCTACAAGTCGAGCAGGGACGAAAGTCGGGCTTAGTGATCCGGTGGTACCGCATGGAAGGGCCATCGCTCAACGGATAAAAGCTACCCTGGGGATAACAGGCTTATCTCCCCCAAGAGTCCACATCGACGGGGAGGTTTGGCACCTCGATGTCGGCTCATCGCATCCTGGGGCTGAAGTAGGTCCCAAGGGTTGGGCTGTTCGCCCATTAAAGCGGTACGCGAGCTGGGTTCAGAACGTCGTGAGACAGTTCGGTCCCTATCTGTCGTGGGCGTAGGAAATTTGAGAGGAGCTGTCCTTAGTACGAGAGGACCGGGATGGACGTACCGCTGGTGTACCAGTTGTTCCGCCAGGAGCACCGCTGGGTAGCTATGTACGGAAGGGATAAGCGCTGAAAGCATCTAAGCGTGAAGCCCCCCTCAAGATGAGATTTCCCAGTATGTAAGACCCCTTGAAGACGACGAGGTAGATAGGCTGGGGGTGGAAGTGCAGCAATGCATGGAGCTGACCAGTACTAATCGGTCGAGGGCTTATCCAAGAAATGCAGGTTGTAACTCGCAAAGTTCGTTTCGGATCTAGTTTTCAGAGAATACACTCTGAAATGTAAGCTAAGCTATGCGTTTGGTGGCGATGGCGGAGGGGTTCCACACGTACCCATCCCGAACACGACCGTTAAGCCCTCTAGCGCCGATGGTACTTGGACCGCAGGGTCCTGGGAGAGTAGGACGCCGCCAAGCGAACTCTTTCATCTTACATAGAAAACAGGCTCTGCATGTTAGCGTTGTATGATGAATTGCATTTGCACTGCAGATGCTTAGTATTCCCTGATAGCTCAGTTGGTAGAGCACTCGACTGTTAATCGAGTTGTCACAGGTTCGAGCCCTGTTCGGGGAGCCATTAAGGCCCGTTGGTCAAGGGGTTAAGACACCTCCCTTTCACGGAGGTAACAGGGGTTCGAATCCCCTACGGGTCATATATTATGGAGGCTTAGCTCAGCTGGGAGAGCATCTGCCTTACAAGCAGAGGGTCGGGGGTTCGATCCCCTCAGCCTCCACCATATAGTTTTCTGAATAACGACGCGGGGTGGAGCAGCCCGGTAGCTCGTCGGGCTCATAACCCGAAGGCCGCAGGTTCAAATCCTGCCCCCGCAATTAATCTTTCTTTGAAGAAAGTGATCTGGAACCGTGGTGTAGTTGGCCTAACATGCCTGCCTGTCACGCAGGAGATCGCGGGTTCGAATCCCGTCGGTTCCGCCATTTTTATCTTAATTACCGCTTGCGGACGTGGCTCAGCGGTAGAGCATCGCCTTGCCAAGGCGAGGGTCGCGGGTTCGATTCCCGTCGTCCGCTCCAATATTATTTGCGCCCTTAGCTCAGCTGGATAGAGCGTTTGACTACGAATCAAAAGGCCGGGAGTTCGAATCTCTCAGGGCGCGCCATTATAACTTCATACGCCGGCGTGGCGGAATGGCAGACGCGCTCGACTCAAAATCGAGTGGGAAACCGTGGAGGTTCGAGTCCTCTCGCCGGTATAGATAACGGGATGTAGCTCAGCTTGGTAGAGCACCTGGTTTGGGACCAGGGGGTCGCATGTTCAAATCGTGTCATCCCGATCTCAAAAAATACGGACTATCTATTCATAGATAGTCCGTATTTTTATTTTGTTTAAAAGTAATTGTATTCTAAGCATCACAACCTCTTAATAAGGAATAATAATAGCTTCATCTTATTAGTGCTCAGACTCAGCGCATTGTGGTTGCTTTAGGTTAATTTTGCATAAATCCCAGTTCTTTCGGTCACAATAGGTTTAAAAAGTGATAGAAGGGGTTCATGTGAACACGTTTAACTTCAAAAAACAATTCAAGAGACGCTGGCGTCGGTGGAAACGAACAGTGTGGATGACTGCATCATTGATTGCCGTAGCCATACTGGCTTACAGTGGTTTGCCGATTTCTTCTGCGATCGAGCGTTTATTAACAACCAATTTTAGTGAGGCTGTATCTGTAATGGGACCTGCTACGAGTGAGCAAAGGTCTGAGCAAGAAATTCAGACTTTGATGGAACAACTCAATTCTGATCCGGACCATTTAACGAGTGTTGTATTGGAGACGCAATATATTTGTGGGGTAGAAACGGAACAATTGGGTAAGATGGCGATTCCTCAATTGAAGATGCTGCTCGTACAACATCCGGATTGGGATGCTCAGGTTGAATCGGCAGAAGTGTTACGCATTAAGCAACATGTGGATGATCTTTCTCCATTATGTAAAGAGCAGGCATATATTAGCATAGATGCTGTGGGTAATCTCAATCTTTACGAAGGACGGCCTACAGAAGAGAAAGTCATTCGTACTTTTTTTCAAATGGACGTAGGCACGTTGGAGACATCATTGCCTGAAGGTGTGTTGGAGCAGTTGCAGCAGGGTATCCGTATCCAGGACAAGGATGAGTACGACAGCGTAATCTCTACGTTCAGCGATTATGCAGTGGATGAGGCCAATAAAGAAATCCGTAATGGCGGATAACAGACAGGCTGATCTGCATTAAATGTATTCTTAACATCGCGTAGAAGAGAAGTGCCTTGTCGAAGGACATTCAGAGTCTATACAACATACGAAGTGAACCGAAGGACATCGAAAGATGTCCTTTTTGTCGTTCCAGGACAGTTACAACGGAATATGGGAGATAACGACTTAGGTTATTCACGAATTGAGGCGAGTATATGGAAGGACAAAGTTTTTCCTGCCGTAGGGTCTATCTTTTGTTATAATAAAATGAACGATACATATGTTCGCTTTTGTAAGGGAGAGATGGATTTGCGTTTTTTGGGAATTGACCCGGGGATTGCGATTGTCGGTTTTGGGTTTGTGGATAAAATCGGCAGTAAGGTAACCCCAGTACAATATGGCTGTATTCAGACAGAAGCTCATACCCCTGAAGAGGAACGGCTGCTTCATGTTTATGAGGGCATGGTACAGCTGATTGATAAATATAAACCGGACGCGGTAGCGCTGGAGAAACTTTTTTTCAATCGTAACGTCACAACAGCGATGTCTGTAAGTCAGGCTAGAGGTGTCATGGTACTGGCTGCTGCCCAGAAGGGACTGCCTATTGCCGAATATACGCCGATGCAGATTAAGCAGGCGATTGTGGGATACGGAAAAGCAGAGAAGCGGCAAGTGCAGGAGATGGTCAAAATGTTTTTGCGTTTACAGGTGATTCCGAAGCCGGATGACGTAGCTGATGCTTTGGCTGTAGCAGTGTGTCATGCACACTCATATACATTAAATTCCAAGTTGAATGAGGTATTGCGAAAATGATTGATTTCCTAAGAGGACAGTTCGTACATCTGGAGAATGAATATATTGTGCTTGATGTTCATGGCGTTGGTTATCGTGTATTCTGTCCGAATCCTTTTGCATTTGCGAAGCAAGAAGGCCAAATTATGGTGTATACCCATCACCATGTACGTGAAGATGCGATGTTGCTGTTTGGCTTTGCTACTCGTGAGGAACAGAAGTTATTTCGCAAGCTGATCGAGGTATCAGGTATTGGACCTAAAGTTGCTCTGGGTATACTCGCTGGCGGTACGCCGGACCATGTCGTGACTGCAATTTATCAAGAGAATCTGACGTTCCTGACCAAACTGCCGGGGATTGGCAAGAAAACAGCGCAGCGCATGATACTGGACCTTAAGGACAAATTGGATGGTTTCGGTGCTGCCACGTATGCAACAGGTTTGTTTGCCCCTCCTTCGGAAGAAGCAGGAAGCGGCTCTGCCTGGGATGAGGCTCGTGAAGGGCTTAAAGCGCTGGGGTATACCGACAGTGAACTGGATAAAGTCTGGCTCAAACTGAAGAAAGATGTTACTTCGGCCGATTCTGTTGATGTGTTGATGAAACGGGCACTGCAAATGCTGTTTACGGGATAATTAATTTTGCCTCTATAATAGAGCAGTAAGCCGCATAAAAAAGGTAGGGATGAACATGGATGACCGGATTATTTCCGCGAACCTGATGATGGAGGATCAAGCTGTCGAGCTCAGTCTTCGTCCCCGGTATTTGAATGAATATATCGGGCAGAACCAGGTCAAGGAGAATTTGAAAATATACATTGAAGCGGCCAAGATGCGCAATGAGGCGCTAGATCATGTGTTGTTATATGGCCCGCCTGGACTTGGTAAAACAACACTTGCCAATATCATTGCCAATGAATTGGGTGTTAACTTGCGCACAACATCGGGACCCGCGATTGAACGCCCAGGTGATCTGGCTGCGTTGCTCACAAACCTGCAAGAAGGGGATGTCCTGTTTATTGACGAGATTCATCGCCTTCATCGTACGGTAGAAGAAGTGATGTATCCCGCCATGGAAGACTTTGCGCTGGATATCATGATTGGAAAAGGACCAAGTGCCCGCTCCGTACGTCTTGATCTGCCATCTTTTACGCTGATTGGTGCTACAACCCGTGCAGGCTTGCTGTCTGCGCCTCTCAGAGACCGGTTTGGTGTTATCAGTCGGCTGGAGTTCTACACGGTGGATGAGCTGGCCTACATCGTCTCACGGGCCTCAGAGATTCTAGGAGTGGAGATTGTTGGTAATGCCGCAGAAGAGATAGCATTGCGCTCCCGTGGGACACCGAGGATTGCCAACCGTCTGTTGAAAAGAGTGCGTGACTTTGCCCAGGTACGGGGGGATGGTATCATCACACAGGCTCTGGCGGAAGAAGCGCTGCAACGTCTTCAGATTGATCCGCGCGGTCTGGACGAAATCGATCACAAGATGCTCAAATCAATGATTAACAGTTTCCGGGGAGGCCCGGTGGGTCTGGATACGATTGCCGCTACGATTGGTGAGGAGAGTCAGACCATTGAGGATGTCTACGAGCCTTATTTATTGCAGATTGGTATGCTTCAACGTACACCGAGGGGCAGAATTGTAACAGACCTGGCCTATCATCATCTGGGTTTGCCAGTTCCACCGAGAGACGCCAAATAATTTGTGATCATATATCAATGAGATTCATCTTAATATACAACTTGGGACAAACAGAGAGAGGAGACTGATCGTGGGGAAAGTAATACAAACAAAGAAGTGGAGTCGGCGTTTGAAGGTATTGGCCGCAGCTCTGTTGACGGTAGGATGCCTGCAAGTGCCGGTTTATGCCGCTGAAAGTGATGGGCAGATGATCCGGGTAGCCATGTTTGCGAACCTGGGAAGTACGTATAAATCGACTACCCCTCTGATTACGCTTGAGTCGAGTGGAAAATGGAATATCGGTTCGGAAAGCGGGGCAAGTATAACTCTTCCAGCAGGACAAATCCGTTTCAGTGCGGATGGATTCCGCGTCAAAGTGTTGGAAACAGGGGATTTCAAAACGGCAGCCGCCGCCGCAAAATTGTTGCAGGCCACTAGTGATAAGCCGTTGTTGTTTACAACTTCTCTGAATGGTAAAGCGACCTATCAACTATACACCGGAAACTATGCAACAGAGGCGTTGGCTGGACAAGCGGTTGCACGTGTACAAAAAGTGGCTGCAGCCCAGTTGGGTGGACAACAACCAGTGGTGACGGGCAGCAAGCGTTTATCTACAGGAGTCTACAGTTCGCTCCAAGAGGCAGAAGCGGTACAAGCATCTCTTTCATCGGCAGGAGTTAGTTCTTATACCGTTCTTCAACTGGATGGAGGGAGTCAAGGGTATACCGTATGGGTGGGTGAAGCCTCATCAGATGCTGATCTGTCTGCATTCAAAAAGAGTGTGGAAGCCAGTGTTCCAGGAGTAAACCTGTCTCCGGTAAACAGTAATAGTGCTGCGCTTATTATCCGGCAGGATGCCGGGTTAAGCACTGATGCACTTAAAACAGCCCCGCATTACACCATTGCCGGCAGTGAAGCCAAAGCCTTTGTACAAGGAGACGGCAGTGGAATCAAAGTCGTGGAACGTTCCGGGCGGACATATCGCGGTGACATGGAAATTAGCATTGTAAGCGGCGATTTGGCTTTGGTTAATGTAGTTCCACTGGAGCAATATCTATACTCTGTTGTCGGTGCAGAAGTGTATTCATCCTGGCCAGCAGAAGCGCTGAAAGTACAGGCTGTCGCTGCACGCTCTTATGCGCTTCAACAGGGAGACCGTTTCAAAATTGCCAATGTCGTGGATACCACCCTTAGTCAGGCATACAACGGAATGGGTTCAGAGAATGATAAAGTCTCCAGCGCGGTTGATGCCACCTCTGGAGAAGTTATCAAGAGCGGTGGTAAAATCGTAGAAGCTGTATTCTCATCCAATGCGGGGGGACAGACTGCACATCCATCCGAAGTATGGAACGGAGGCGGGGATGTGTTCAGTAATGTGGATAGCCATGGAGATACATCGGCTCAAGCTGGATTGCAAACCTGGTATCATGTGCTGTTGAGTACAGGAGTCAGCGGCTATCTCCGCGAGGATAATGTAAAAGAATTAACAACCAAAACGGATGCGGGTTTAGCCAAAGTAACGGTTACTGCCCAAAATACCAATGTGCGTCCCGTTCCGTTAATTCAATCCAATGTTGATCCGGTAGCGAAAATGAATCCAGGCAACGAAGCTGTTGTCCTGGCCAAAGTGCCGCAGTCCAATGATTATGCCTGGGTAAGAGGACCATTCACGTCAGCCCAGTTGGTTAAAACCCTGCAGGGTAAAACGACTTCTGCTGTTCCATCCTCAATCTCAACGCTCGAAGTGACCAAGCGCGGGCCATCAGGAAGAGCACTTGAAGTTACAGCCAACGGCCAGCCCATGACGGTAAAATATGCAGATACATACCGCTCTGCTCTAGGTGGATTACCAAGTACTTTATTTGATATTGCAGGGACCGGAAGTTATACTGTATTAGGCGCTGACGGCAAAACAGCAAGCAAAACCGGCTCACAGGGGGCTGCTGTTCTATCTGCCTCGGGCACAGGGACTTCATCCAGTAATGCTCTTGTGGTTATGAGTGGTGATGGTCAAGCCCGAGCTGTAACTCAGAGCCAAAGCTTCATGTTCATCGGTCAGGGTAACGGGCACGGATTGGGTTTATCCCAATGGGGTGCCAAAGGCATGGCAGATGAAGGGTATGATTACCAGACAATATTGAAACACTATTATCAAAATGCGACTATTGTTAAGGAATGATTTGAATATGAATGTGAACTTATATGATTTTGAATTGCCGGAGCAATTGATTGCACAGACGCCACTGCTTGACCGCACGGCATCCCGGTTGCTTACCTTAAACAAGGAGAGCGGTGAAGTTAACCATCACACGTTCCCTGATATTATCGACTTTCTTCAGCCTGGGGATACACTGGTATTGAATGATACACGTGTTCTTCCAGCCCGTTTGTTTGGAACCAAAGAGGACACTGGAGCAAAGGCGGAAGTGCTCCTGCTCAAAAACGTGGAGGGCGATCGCTGGGAAGCTCTGGTCAAACCAGGCAAGAAGCTGAAAGCAGGGTCAGTTATCGTTTTTAGTGACGAGCTCAGGGCCGTCATTGACGAGGAAGGCGAAATGGGTGCGCGTTTGCTTACATTCTCCTATGATGGAATCTTTCAGGAGATTCTGGATCGTTTGGGTGAAATGCCTTTGCCTCCGTATATTAGAGAAACACTGGATGACCGGGAAAGGTATCAAACGGTGTATGCAAAACACGAAGGATCGGCCGCTGCACCGACAGCAGGATTACATTTTACAGAAGAACTGTTGAATCGGATTCGGGATAAAGGGGTTAATGTTGCTTTCATCACGCTTCACGTGGGACTTGGAACATTTCGGCCGATGTCGGTTGACAATGTTGAAGAACATGTCATGCATGAGGAATACTACTCCTTGTCTCAAGAGACGGCGGATCTAATTAATGAAACGAAAAAACGTGGCAACCGTATATTTGCAGTAGGAACGACGAGTTGTCGAACACTTGAAACGGTAGGCAGCAAGTTTGAAGACGGGCAGTTGCAAGAGAGCAGCGGCTGGACCAAGATCTTTATCTATCCGGGATATACGTTCAAAGTGATTGACGGGATGCTTACGAATTTTCATCTCCCCAAATCCACATTGGTCATGCTGGTCAGTGCGCTTGCGGGAAGAGAACAAATCATGCATGCGTATGAGGAAGCGATTAAAGAACGATACCGTTTCTTCAGCTTTGGCGATGCCATGTTGATTTATTAAGATATGAAGGTATTACGATTAATTTTTAGAGGATGATTAAAACCAATGGCAGCAATTACGTACGAACATATCAAAACCTGTAAACAATCCGGAGCCCGTTTGGGACGTGTACATACACCTCACGGTATTATTGAGACACCAACCTTCATGCCTGTAGGAACACAGGCCACAGTGAAGACGATGAGTCCCGAAGAGCTGAAAGAGATGGATGCACAGATCATTCTGAGCAATACCTATCATTTGTTCCTTAGACCTGGGCATGAAATTATCCGTCAGGCAGGCGGGTTGCACAAATTTATGAACTGGGATCGTCCGATTTTGACGGATAGCGGAGGTTTCCAGGTGTTTTCTCTTAGTGAGATGCGCAAAATTACGGAGGAAGGCGTTAACTTCCGCTCTCATCTAAATGGAGATAAAAAATTCCTTTCGCCTGAAGTGGCAATGGAAATCCAGAATGCACTGGGCTCCGATATTATGATGGCATTTGATGAGTGCCCGCCGTATCCGGCTGAATATGAATATGTGAAAAAATCGCTTGAAAGAACGAGCCGCTGGGCAGAACGTTGTCTGGAAAGTCATGCTCGTCCGAATGATCAAGGACTGTTTGCCATCGTACAGGGAGGCATGCATGAAGATCTTCGTCGTCAGAGCGCGGCAGATTTGACTTCCATGGATTTCCCGGGTTATGCTATTGGTGGACTGAGTGTTGGAGAACCGAAACATTTGATGTATGGGGTATTGGATTATACTGTTCCTTTGTTGCCTTCCAATAAGCCACGCTATTTAATGGGTGTAGGTTCACCCGATGCATTGATTGAGGGATCGATTCGCGGAGTGGACATGTTCGATTGTGTTTTGCCTACCCGAATTGCCCGTAACGGAACAACGATGACCAGCCAAGGACGTCTGGTAGTTCGTAATGCCAAGTTTGCAACCGATTTTGGGCCACTGGACCCTGAATGTGATTGCTACACTTGTCGTAACTATTCAAGAGCCTATTTGCGTCATTTAATCAAAGCGGATGAAACGTTTGGCTTACGTTTGACGACCATCCACAATCTTCATTTCTTGCAGAATTTGATGCGCAATGTGCGTAAAGCCATAATGGAAGATCGTTTGCTTGATTTCCGGGATGAATTTTTCGATCAATATGGTCTTCATGACAATGACAAAGGTTTCTGATCAGGTTTTTGCGGAACCGCAGTAACAAGTATTATTTGAACGTATAGTCGATAAGGGGGAGTTTGAATGTTCCAAGCATTACCAGCTACAACCGCTAATGCGGGTGGTGGAATTGTATCTTTGATTGTACCTTTGGTACTCATGGTTGCAATTTTTTACTTCTTGATGATTCGTCCACAGAACAAAAAACAAAAGCAACGTAATTCTATGCTAAGTCAATTGAAAAAAGGCGATAAAATTGTTACAATCGGTGGTCTTCACGGAACAATTGCTGAAATCACGGATGATGTAGTTGTATTGCGTGTAAACGATGTTACTAAACTGACATTCGATCGTAATGCGATTAGCAGTGCAGTTGCCCGTGAAACGGCTGAATAAATCATAGAAGTTCAAAAAGCCTGTAAGGCAATGAGTACGTTTGCAGCGTATTCTTCATTATCAGAGAACTGGATCTCCATAGAGACCCGGTTCTCTTTTCTTTTTTGCTCAAATAACCGTTACTCCCCAATCTTCTATGATCTTCGTGTATTGACTCCAAATATACCGCCTAGTGCAGAAATCAGGAATGCACTTGCAAGCTGCAGACTGTCTTTCCAATTGAATGAGGCATCGAGTGCCAGAAATCCGATGAGCAATACGATTAATCCGTAAACGATTCCGGTAATACCTCCGTGGTACCAGCCTCGCTCACCTGACCTCTTGCCAGATACAAATCCACCAACCAGCAAAGACAAGCCATGGACAACGTACGTATACAGGGAAAGATCCTGTTCCCGCATTCCGGTCATCCAGAGAAAGAAGGATAGAATCAGTGCGCCTAACATCATCCATACAAAAGCATGACAGAGGCCCGAAAGAACCGGGTTAGACATTCGAAATGAAACCATTCGGCGAATCAACTGCATGAAGCAACCCCCTTGTACAAGTTTGAAATTAATACAGTGTATGGTCAAGCCTTCGGACTTATGAACTGAATTTTCCATTAAATGAACAGTTTATATTTGCATGAGCATGTAAGCTTCAGGTCAAAATAGGGATTACGCTTCAGGTACCTGTATAAAATTCAGATCCGAAGGAGGAACCCTGTTGTGAATTTCTCAGATGTCGGAGCACATATTTTTCGAACCATACTCATGTATTTTATTGTTTATGCTTCTATCCGGATTATGGGCAAACGTGAGATTGGGAAGCTGTCCATGTTTGATCTGGTCGTATCCATCATGCTTGCAGAAATTGCGGCATTTGTCATTGAAGATATCAATAAGCCGTTATTCCATGGTATTGTACCGATGCTAACGGTCCTGGTCGTGCAGATTGCCATAGCTTTTCTCAGTCTCAAGAGCCGGAAGCTGCGGCTGATGATTGATGGCAAGCCGACCGTGTTAATTTCCAAAGGTAAATTGCATCGAGATGAGATGCGCAAGCAGCGTTATAATCTCGACGATTTGCTACAGCAACTTCGTGAACAGAATATAGACAGCATTGGTGAAGTTGACTTCGCCATATTGGAGACTACAGGCAAGCTGACTGTTTTTCCAAAAGTTCAGAGTTCTTCAGGCGGTAACAGCGGTTCATCAGGTTCTGGTTCGACAGGATTTAATTCCAAACAAAATAGACGGAAAAATAAAATAGATGGATTTGAAAACATCAAATATGAAGGCCTACCATTGCCATTGATCATGGATGGCAAAGTTCAGGATCAGAACCTTGAACTGATTCAGAAAACCAGATTTTGGCTTAAAAATCAGATTCAGCAGAAAGGGATTATGGACTTCAAAGATGTGTTTATCTGTTCCATTGATCATAACGAGAAAGTTTATGTAAGTTCCAAAGATGATAAAGATAACTGACGTCTAAGAACGGCGTTTAAACCAGGAACCAATAATGGGGGCACGGGAAAGATCGTGAAAATCGATCATTTTGGTCCAGCCCATAACCATGAAATAAACAATTAGACCAACAAGGGGAGCAAGAAGCATTCTGATCCAAAACGGAAGCAAAGATGCGGTCTGCTCATAAATGACCAGAGTAGCGGCGCCCATGATGACCATACCCGTACCTGTTTTGACCCAATCCATCAGCTTGAAACGGAACTGCAAAAGGTTGCGCACACTTCTTGCATGTAGAAGGGTAACGACCGTTGAATTCACACATATGGCAATCACCGCACCAAATATGCCGTATTCCGGTCGGGAGGCGAGTACCAAAATCAATGTAATTTTGATGACAGCACCAATAAATGTATTGAGCAGTGCTTTTCCCGGACGATCAAGTGCTTGAAGAGCAGCTTGAAGAGGAGCTTGAATGTAGATAAACAAAGCAAAAGGAGCCATAAGCTTAAGCATGCTTCCAATCGATGCATCATTATACAGGACAAGACACATCGGTTCGGCAAGCACATACATAAATACAGAAAATGGGGCTCCTGTTACGAGTGCTAACCGCAAAGCCTGATGCATCCGTTTATGTATGAGCGCACGATCACCTTGAGCCGAGGCCTCAGACAATGAAGGGACAAGGGACGTTGCTAATGAGGACGTTAATGCTCCGGGCAGAAGAAGTAGCGGGATAATCATGCCTTGTAGTGCTCCATACTGGGCCGTGGCGAGCCCTTTGGAGATGCCTGCAATTGCCAGGCTCTGTGCGGTTACAATGGTCTCAGCAAGATAGGATAGGGAGCCAACTAATCGTCCGGCAGTTACGGGTACGGAAATCGCAAGTAAACGACGAAGGAGTCCAGGCTCTGATCCGGTTGAGTTTTTTAAAACAGCAGGTTTGGTTTCGATTGAAGATTCGAGTATGGGCTGATGTTGATCGATATATTTCTTCTGTCTAGCATAGTTCCACAGTAATACAAGCATGCCGACGAATTCACCGACAAGCGCCCCCAGCATGGCCCCTGCTGCAGCTTGTGCAATTCCTCGGGGCAAGAGGAGCCAGGAAAACCAGATTACACATATAATACGAATGACCGTTTCTACGATTGATGAAACAGCCGTAGGCATCATGTTTTGCTTTCCCTGGAAATAACCTCTGTAGACTGCAGATACGGCGATAATGGCAATCATAGGGCTCATGCTGACAAACGTGTGATAGACCCTCTCATCGGTCAGAACATAACGGGTGACCCATGGAGCGAAGATTATGCACAGAAACATAAACACAACGCCAAGGGTCAATGTGAAGCTCAGGCTGATTTGCAGAATCCGTTGGGGTGAGTAACGGTTGGCACCTGTATCCGCCTCGGCTACGAGTTTGGCTACAGCCAATGGAATACCGCCAGTGATTAAGGTGACGAGTACGATGAAAAAGGGATAGCTCAGTTGGTAGATGCCAACACCTTCTGCACCGATAACCCGTGGCAGCGCAATGCGCGGGATGAACCCGAGAATCCGATTAATGATGCCTGCGGCGAGCAGGATCATGGCTCCCTGGATAAATGTCTGTTTCTTCAAGACTACCCCTCTTTCCCGGTTGGAGTACAGATATTCATAAACGGGACAATGCCGTCGTTCTTCATCCTATGCCAGTCCAATATCTTCTCATGACAACTTGGACACGATTAACAAAAAGATCCATCAACAGCAAGAAGGAATATGATCGGGTAAAGTCGAATGATGTAATATTGATGCCGCATAAAGGCTTGGATGTATGAAGGGAGGCTCCCCGTTGGAAGAAATGAATGATGTGGAGTTGGAACAGTCTATAGAGATGCTCTGCCGTAGCAAAGCAGAGGAACTAAGGCTTGTCGGTTACGAATATGTCACCAGCAAAGATGTCTGGAATTGCATCAGTCATAAATATGAAAAGCAGGGCATTCCACCGCTTCACCAACTGGTGAACGACATATTGTCACTGAAAGCAACAAGCTTTATGAACTTTATGACCGTGTCTGCATACCGGGGGTCCTCTTTCTAGCGAAAGGGATCTTTTTTGTTGGAAATTGACTGCTTTTTACGGCATCGCTATAATAGGAATATTGAGAACGAAAGGGGATCTAGGAACGGCATGAAAAGAATCGTCAGTTTCATTTTGGTCGTGCTTGTGACCGCAGGAGTAATGTTGGGCACAAGTCCAGGGCTGCTCAAAAATATACGCTTGGGCCTCGATTTAAAAGGAGGCTACGAGATCTTATATGAAGCAGAGCCGCTGGAACAAGGACAACAAGTCACCAAAGCATCTTTGGTGCAAACAGCAAAAAGTCTGGAGAGCCGTGCCAATGCGCTCGGAACAAGCGAGCCGGAAGTAACAACTGAAGGAACGAACCGGATCCGTTTGAAGCTGGCCGGGGTTACCGACGAGGCTGAAGTCAGAGCCAAAATGAAAGAACCTGCTGTCATGACCTTCCGCAGTAAAGCTGAGAATGACAAAGAAGGCGAATATACCAAAATCGAGCTTCGGGGAAATGAGTTCGTGGAGAATGGTGCCAAAGTGGTATTTAACCAGTTGAACGCACCGATGATCGATATCCAGGTTAAAGACAAAGCGAAGTTTGCTGAAATCACCAAACGTTTGATTGGACAACCTTTGGCTATCTATCTGGATGATCAACTGTTATCCGCTCCAACCGTGCAGCAGCAGCTGAGTGACGGCTCTGCGCAAATCACGGGTAACTACTCACGTGAGGAAGCCAATCAGCTTCGCGATACCATTAATTTGGGTGCGTTGCCGCTGAAACTGACAGAGAAGTACTCTCAAAGTGTTGGTGCAACGCTTGGTAAACTATCTCTGGACCAGACGATTAAAGCGGGATTAATTGGTTCCGTAATTATTCTAGTGTTCATGATTGGCCTGTACCGTATTCCGGGGATTATTGCGAGCTTTGCCCTGATTACACATACGTGGCTTGTACTTGCAATCTTCTATATGGGAGAATTCGTACTTACCCTTCCGGGGATCGCGGCATTTATCCTGGGTATAGGGATGGCCGTGGATGCCAACATCATCACGTATGAGCGGATCAAGGAAGAAATGCGCAGTGGTAAGTCGATATTGTCTTCGGTAAGAGCTGGTGGTAAAAGTTCATTCCGTACGATTATTGACTCTAACATCACAACCATCATTGCTGCCGCCGTTATGTTCTTCATGGGTACAGGTGCGGTTAAAGGTTTCGCACTGGTACTGATTTTTGATATCGTGACCAGCATTATTACGAATATTTTCTTCTCCCGCTTCCTGTTGACCCTGCTTGTGCGGGCTAACGTATTGAAGAAGCCTAAGTACTTCGGAGTGAAGGAGAGTGAAATTCGTGCGCTTTAATTGGAATTTTGATTATGTTAAAGGCAGTAAAATTGCCTATGCTTTTTCCATCATTTTGACGATTGCAGGTATCATCAGCATTTTGGCTCTGGGATTGAATTATGCGGTTGATTTCCGTTCAGGTTCAAATGTGGATATTACGGTGTCTAAAGCAATCACAACAGAACAAATTAAGCCCATCGTTAGTGACCTTGGTGTTGACACAAAAGATGTTCATATTACACCTGGTGCTGATCGGGTTAACGTTCGTTTCTCGAACGTACTGGATGAAAATCAGGAAAGCAAGTTTAAGCAAGAGTTCACCAAGCTGGATTCAACCGCTTCTTATGAAGTCAATACGGTGGACCCGGAGATGGCTAAAGAACTTGAACGCAATGCCATATACGCGGTTCTCATCGCTAGTATCGGGATTATGATCTATGTAGCGATCCGATTTGAATGGCGGTTTGGCTTGGCTGCTGTCATTGCGCTCTTCCATGATGCATTTGTAGTGATTAGTGTGTTCTCGATTTTCCGACTGGAAGTGAATTTGACCTTCATTACGGCGGTACTGACCATTGTCGGATTCTCGATCAATGATACCATCGTTATCTTCGACCGGATTCGTGAGAATATGCGTTTTGCTAAAAAGACTACCAAAGCCGATTTGCGTGAAGTAGTCAACCGCAGTTTGGCACAAACGATGACACGTTCCCTGAATACAACATTCACCGTGTTTGTCGCTTCGCTCTGCTTGTTTATTTTTGGTGGAGAATCCATTCGCATGTTCTCACTTGCTATGGTCATCGGAACATTGTTCGGTGCATATTCTTCGATCTACATCGCCGCTCCATTGTGGCTGGCGCTCAAAGGTAAACAAACAGAGAAACCTAAAGCAGCTGCCAAAGCATCCAACTAAACATTGTATTGTCAAGCCGCGTCTGCCAGGCGCGGTTTTGCAACTTTAGGTACAGTATTAAGGGGGGCATCGCCATGACCAGAGAACGTTTCCCTTCTGTTCACGCTGCCACGTGGAGCGGGATCGCCGGGAATTTGACACTTGCAGTAATTAAGGCTGGGTTCGGTTATATGGCAAACAGCAAATCGTTGCTTGCAGACGGCCTGCACTCTGCTTCAGAAGCTGCTTCTTCATTGTCCGGCCTCTTTCCCTCGAAGTCTGTACAAACAAAAACAAAGGCTCGTAGGGAGCAGTCAAAGGAACATTCACGTATCGCTAGACCTGGAATTTCGGTATTATTATCTGTGCTCATCCTTATGGGAGGTTTGCAGATTGCCATCTCCGCTTTGGGTAGTTTGTCTGGAGAGGAACCAGAATCGTTAGAAAAGTATACCCATGCACTTGTAGTAGCTTTTGCAGCACTGGCTGTGAAGGAAGCGATCTTTCAATATCAATACCGGTATTTTCGTAAACGAAATCAATCGCAGGCTCTGGCTTATGCACAGCAACATCGTCGGGCACTCTACTGTTCACTTATCGTTTTGGTCGGCATTGTAGGTTCCATGACAGGAGAAACGATGGGGTGGAGTATTCTTCGATATATGGACCCCGCAGCTGCATTGATAGCTTCCTGTTTTGTGCTGCACAAAGGGTACAGAATGATTGTGGATACCGTATATGGTTCACTTGTTCAGGAATTGGAACAGGAAGAAGCAATTGACTTCAAAGAAACGGTACAGCGTGTATATGGCATTATTACGATCGAACATCTGGTAGCACGTGAACAGGAACATGATGTTACGATTGAACTGGTCATAAGTGTAAACCCTAGAATTTCTGTGCTCGAGGCACAGGAGATTGCGAATCGGGCGAAGACACTTCTCTTAACTCGTTTCAGTCATGTGAAAGAAGTACAGATCCAGGCTGTACCTTATGATCCTGGGTATCCTTATAAATCCAATCATGAACTGCCAGATCCTGAAGCGACATTAATTCAGTAATGAAGCTTGATCCAGTAGATCAGGAAAGGAGCGTTATCATTGCTTTATTCGCAATACCGGTGGAACACACCGAATATCGATCTGGAGGCGGCTGCGGGACTCTCGCAGGCGCTTTCCGTTTCATCACTTGTAGGACGTTTGCTGGTTAGTCGGGGGGTTCATAATGAAACAGAGGCAGAACAATTTCTGCATCCTGATCTGAATCAGATGCATGATCCTTATCTGCTTCTAGGTATGAAAGAAGCTGTGCCCCGAATCCAGCAGGCCATTGAGCGTGAAGAACATATTTTAATATATGGGGACTACGACGCGGACGGCGTATCCAGTACATCCCTGATGATCCATCTGATGCGTTATCTCGGGGCTTCCTACGATATCTATATTCCTCATCGTTCCAATGAAGGCTACGGATTACACAATCATGCCTTGGATTGGGCTCATCAACAAGGAGTCACGCTGGTGATTACGGTAGATACCGGAATCAGTGCGGTAGAGCAGATTGCTTATGCTGCAACACTGGGAATGGAAGTCATTGTGACGGATCACCATGAGCCACCTGAAGTTTTGCCTGAGGCCTATACGCTCATCAATCCTAAGCTTCCGGACTGTCCATACCCTTTTAAAGGGTTAGCTGGTGCGGGTGTAGCGTTGAAGCTGGCCCAGGCATTGATCGGAGAAGTGCCTGGAGAATGGATGGAAATTGCCGCTATTGGTACGGTTGCCGATTTGATGCCTTTGGAAGGCGAGAACCGGGTTATCGTCAGTTATGGTGTTGAGTCCATGCGTGGTACACGTCTGCCCGGTGTAAGTGCTCTACTTGAAATTAGTGGTGTGGATCAAAGTCAGGTCACTTCAATCAATATTGCCTTTGCCATGGCTCCCCGTATTAATGCAAGCGGACGTCTGGATCATGCCGGCAGAGCCGTATCGCTGCTTACAACCGAGGATCTGGATGAGGCACATACTCTGGCAGGTCAACTGGATTTGCTGAATCGTGAAAGGCAACAGGTTGTTGAGGGTATACTTCTGGAAGCGACAGCCCAATTGGAGCAGAAAATCCAGCTTAATTCCGGAGCAGTGCCGGACGTCATCGTTTTAGCGGGAGAAGGCTGGAATGTTGGAGTTGTAGGTATCGTGGCTTCCAAGTTACTTGAACGGTATTATCGGCCAACGCTTATCCTGGGCATTGACCCGGAGAGCGGCGCTTGTAAAGGCTCAGCACGCTCCATAGAGGGGCTGGACATCTATGAGGCATTAACGGCTTGCAAACACACGATGGACCATTATGGTGGTCACCCGGCTGCAGCAGGCATGAGCCTGCATCGTGATCAGCTAAAAGAGCTGGAAGCCGGATTGAATGAGTTTGCGGCATCCGTGCTGACGGAGGAGGACTTTGTTCCCCATCGTCTTGCGGATGATGAGTGTAGAATCAGTGATGTGCCCCTGCAGGTCATTCAAGAGATCGACAGACTCCAGCCATTTGGCATGAGCAATCCTTCTCCTCGTTTTGTGCTGCGCAATGTGACTGTAAAAGAAACACGGACGATGGGACGTGAAAAACGTCATCTGAAATTGGTGTTGGAGCAGGATGGCCAGCAACTGGAAACGGTCGCTTTTGGCAAAGGAGCATTGGCGGAGTTTCTTCCTCCAGGCTCTATCATTGATGTTATGGGCGAGTTGTCTGTTAATGAGTGGAACGGGATGAGGAAACCACAATTGATGCTGCAGGACATTCAGGTCCCACATGCGCAAGTGTTTGATTTGCGAGGCAGTACGGAGCCTCTGAACGCGATGAAGCAGTTCCTGAGTTCGCTTGAAATACATTTACGATACAAGTCAGGCTCTATTGGTGCCATCGTTCGGAAAGAAACGAATGTTTCCGAGGGAAATTCATTGTATGAACCGTGCCTTTGGGTATATGATAGAAAGGTCGGGTTATTTCCGTGTAATGCTGCTGCGCAGCATTATGGGCAGGAACAGGTCCGGACGTTATTTGTGTTTGATACGCCGGAAACCCCGGAACAACTTGATGCAATGCTGGCTTTATTCAGCGGAGCCGAGAATATCATCCTTCTGCACGGATCAGGCAACCGCCGAGATCGCCTTCAGATGCCCTCCAGAGAACTCTTCAAGCGTATTTATATGCTGGTGTCCAAATGGAGAGCTGAACCCGTGGAGGAACAAGAGATCACTCCTGTGCTCAGTCGTCAGTGTGGCTGCTCGCCGCGCATGATTACCATGATGTTGGATGTTTTTGAGGAGTTATCGTTCATTACCCGAGAAGATGGAAAGATTGTGTTTGTGGATAACCCACCCAAGCGTGAGCTAACCGCTTCGCGTCATTATCAGGCGTTGGAGAGCATGGCCGAGACAGAGCAGGTGATGCTGGATGCATCGACCCCTCAACTGACACAATGGATGATATCCCGGATGAAGGGCGTATCTTAGATAGAAGTTGTGCTATTTATTTTAGGAGGAGATTATTTTGGATTTTAAAGATTATATTCGTGTCATTCCTGACTTTCCACAACCGGGAATCAGCTTCAAAGACATTACGACATTGTTGAAGGATGGAGAAATGTACCGCAAGGCGATCAATGAGCTGAAAGTAATGGTTTCAGATCTCAAAATTGACGTTATTGCCGGACCTGAAGCACGTGGATTCGTTGTGGGCGCTCCTCTGGCGTACGCTCTGGGTGTCGGTTTTGCTCCGATCCGTAAAAGCGGAAAATTGCCTGGAGAGACGATCGAAGTCGGTTATGATCTTGAATATGGCAAGGATACGCTTGCTATGCATACAGATGCGATCGAAAAAGGACAAAATGTTCTGATTGCGGATGATCTGCTGGCGACAGGCGGAACTATTGCTACCTCCATTAACCTGATTGAACAATTGGGTGGCAAGATTGTAGGTGCAGCATTCCTGATTGAGCTGTCTGATTTGAATGGACGTGCAAAATTGCCGGGAATTGATGTATTTACATTGATGAACTACTAGAATTCCGGCATTTATTGCTGTTAAATCACGTGAACTGGATCTCCCGTTTCCCGGGAAATAATATACAGCATTAACTATTTGCAAAAAAAGCCTGTCCCTCAACCCGTTAAGGTTGGAGAGCAGGCTTTTTGCATTGTACGATGTATAAGATGAAGAATGAATAAACATTGTTCGTTCGAAATAGTCGCAAAAAATCAATCCGGAGTTTTCTCCGTTAAAGGCTGTTTCTCCGTTTGATCATTCGACCAACCCAGTACTTCAAATAACTTAAACAACAAGCTCAGCAGAATTCCGACGATGGTTGCCAGAGCCATTCCCTTGAGATGAATACCATAAAACGTGATCTCCGTACCACTGAGTCCGATGACGAGTACAAGGGTCGTTAGCAGCAAGTTGGTCGGTTTGGCAAAATCCACTTTCTGTTCGACCAGAATACGCAAACCGGATGCCGCAATTACTCCGAACAGAAGCAAAGATACACCACCCATAACCGGAACGGGAATGTTAGCTATAAGTGCCGAGAACGTACCTGAGAACGAAAGCACAATCGCGATAACAGCAGCGCCGCCAATAACATACGTCGAGTAAACCCGGGTCAGAGCCATGACACCGATATTCTCACCATAAGTTGTATTCGGTGTGGAACCTACAAAACCGGAAAGAATGGTTGAAACGCCGTTCCCAAGCAGGGAGCGATGCAGACCCGGGTCCTTGGACAGATCTTTGCCCACAATGCTGCTCGTTACAAGCAGATGTCCGATGTGCTCAACAATGACCACAAGGGCGACAGGCAAAATGGTGAAGATGACAGACCAGTCAAATGTCGGTGTTGTTACGGTAGGCAGCGAGATAAAGTCAGCGTTCGCTATATTCTCGGTTTTTACCTCACCCATAAAATATCCAAGAACGTAACCGGATACAATCCCGATCAGAATATGAATGATCTTGGGGAACCCACGGAAGGTTACTGCACCAATAACAGTGATACCAAGTGTAACCATGGATAAAATAATTGGTTTGGCCTGTGGAACCCAATTGGGGTTCTCAGCAGGGTTCGAATTGATTAGACCAGCCATTCCGGCTGCTACTGGTACAAGCTCGAGACCGATTAGGGCAACAATAGCACCCATAACCGCTGGCGGGAATACCGCGTTAATCCAGCCTGTCCCCGCATACTTGATGATAAGAGCTACAATACAGAAAACAACTCCCGTTATGATGAACGCTCCAAGTGCCATGGAGTATCCATTATCAGGGTGTGCGAGTAACACGGAAGAAACAGGTGCGATAAAAGCAAAGCTTGACCCAAGATAGGCCGGAATCTTCCCTTTACACATGAGTATGTACAACAATGTTCCAATACCGTTCATAAGCAAGATCATACTTGGGTCCACACCGAACAGGTTCGGCACAAGTACCGTGCTGCCAAACATGGCGAACAAATGCTGAAGACTCAGCAGCGATCCTGAGCCAAGCGGCATTTTTTGATTAACCTGAATTTCACGTTGCAATGAATGTTCATCTCCTTTTTCCGAAACACAAATCTTCAATATAGTACAGAGTTTCTCTTCATTTAGCAATAACATTTTTCCATTAAGCATGACGAATCCATTTTTATTTTGCGAATTGATCCTTCTATTTCGGCAAATAACGGTAATAATACATAATAAATGAGGATGAATTCCACCTACTGTTGAATATCGGGCAACAACTTTGAGGAATGACACATAACGTATAAAAAAAATTGGATATGTGCTCTTATTCGTCAGTAGTTGACGGGAAACGGGCGAAGCGTCATAATTATAGGAAATTACTTTTACGGGGAACCTGTGTTGATATCATGTCACGGGTTCCATTTTGTATAGAAAGGACACGGAACAGATCAGAATGGGCATAGAGCAATTACTCGAGAAGGCCGGGGCATATATCAAAGAACCCGATCTGGTGCGCATACGTGAAGCTTACGAATTTGCTGATCAGGCCCACCATGGACAGACGCGAAAATCGGGAGAACCGTATATTCTGCATCCGCTTGCGGTTGCCGATATTGTTGTAAACATGCAGATGGACACCATCTCCATAATTGCAGCGCTTCTTCATGATGTAGTAGAAGATACTACGGTTTCACTTGAAGAAATCCGCAATCATTTCGGCAATACGTGTGCCATGCTTGTTGACGGCTTGACGAAGCTGGAACGTATTCAGTTCCGCTCCAAGGAAGAACAGCAGAACGAGAACTACCGCAAAATGTTCATCGCCATGGCGCAGGACATCCGTGTCATCGTGATCAAATTGGCTGACCGTCTGCATAATATGCGGACACTCAAGTTTCAGTCGGAAGAAAGCCAACGCCGGATTTCATACGAAACGTTGGAGATTTTCTGTCCGATTGCAAACCGTTTGGGTATCTCTGCAATCAAATGGGAAATGGAGGACATCGCCCTCCGTTATTTGAATCCGCAGCAATATTACCGAATTGCAAACTTGATGCACAAAAAGCGTGCAGAACGTGAGCAATATATTGATACGGTTATGGACGGTATTACCAGCAAGCTGGATGAGATGGGAATTCAGGCAGATCTGTCAGGACGTCCTAAGCACATCTACAGCGTGTTCAAAAAAATGACAACGAAAAACAAACAGTTTAACGAGATTTATGATCTGCTTGCGATTCGTATTATTGTGGATAACATAAAGGATTGTTATGCTACCCTCGGCATTATACACACGTTATGGAAACCGATGCCTGGACGTTTCAAGGACTATATCGCGATGCCGAAGGCGAACATGTATCAATCGCTGCATACCACGGTCGTAGGTCCGAATGGTGAACCGACCGAAGTCCAAATCCGGACGTGGGATATGCACCGCACTGCTGAATTCGGGATTGCTGCCCACTGGGCCTACAAGGAAGGCGCTGCGAACGGAAATAATTTTGAAGATAAAATTACGTTCTTCCGCGAGATCCTTGAACTTCAAAATGAAGCGCAGGATGCGTCTGAGTTTGTAGAATCGCTTAAAATGGATTTCTTCTCGGATCTGGTGTTTGTATTTACGCCAAAAGGTGAAGTTATCGAATTGCCGACTGGATCTGTTCCATTGGATTTTGCATATAGAATCCATACAGAGGTGGGTAATCGGACGATTGGTGCCAAAGTGAATGGTCGTATCGTTCCGCTCGATTATCATCTCAAGACGGGCGATATCATCGAAATTTTGACGTCCAAACATTCTTACGGACCGAGCCAGGACTGGCTTAAAATTGCTAAATCCTCTCACGCAAGAGCGAAGATCAAGCAATGGTTCAAGAAGGAACGGCGCGAAGAAAACGTTGAAAAAGGACGCGACAGTTGTGAACGTGAGCTCAAGCGTATGGGACTTGATCCATCTGCCTGGATGACGGACGACAAGTTGCAGGAAGCAGCCAAAAAGTATGCCTTCAATGATATTGAGGATATGCTCGCAGCTGTTGGATTCGGGGGCATTACGGCTGCACAGATCGTGACCAAAGCAACGGAGAAACTTCGCAAGGAGCAGGAAGAATCCAGCTTGCTTGAACTGAACTCCGAGATGCGTGAGCTGAAGCCAGCACCTGAACGCAAAAACCGCCCAACCAATGGCATTCGTGTCAAAGGTATAGACAATTTGCTTGTTCGTTTTGCACGCTGCTGTAACCCTGTACCAGGGGATGCTATTATCGGGTATGTTACACGTGGACGCGGGGTTTCGGTGCATCGCAGTGACTGTCCGAATATTCCGTCCAGTACGGATGGGGAAGAAGCAGCTCGCGTCATTGAAGTCGAGTGGGAAGAGAATATTGAAGCCAACTACAGCGTGGATATTGAGATTACGGGCCATGATCGCAATGGCTTGCTCAATGAAGTGCTTCAGGCTGTTTCGGAAAGTAAAACCAATATATCTGCCGTCACCGGACGTACAGATAAAAATAAATTAGCATTGGTGCACGTCACAATTCTGATTCGCAATACGGAGCATCTGCATTCGGTTGTGGAACGGATCAAACGGGTGAAAGATGTCTATTCTGTGCATCGGATTATGCAGTAAGGAGCCTGTAAGATGAGGGTGCTTGTACAACGCTGTAAAGAGGCTCAGGTGACCGTTGGAGACGAGCTGACTGGGAGAATTGAATCCGGTTTGATGTTGCTCGTGGGAATTACACATGAGGACACGGAGAAGGATGCCATCTATTTGGCAGACAAAATCGCTGGACTTCGAATCTTTGAGGATGAGCAGGAAAAGATGAATCTCAGTTTGATGGATGTGGGCGGGGCTGTATTATCTGTCTCACAATTTACATTGTACGGAGATTGTCGTAAAGGAAAACGCCCAAGCTTTGCAGCTGCAGCCAGACCTGAAGCGGCAGAATTGTTGTACGAAACGTTTAATCAGCTGTTACGTGATAAAGGGATTCTGGTGGAAACCGGACGTTTCGGAGCGATGATGGATGTGACTTTCACGAATTGGGGACCGGTGACTTTAATGCTCGAAAGCCCTATTCGTCAAGAAACGCATGCATAATTGGTTGGGGAATAGGCCATAATGAGGGATAATTCGGCTCATTAACATAAGATGATCAAAGGAGTATCCCACCCATTATGCGCCAATCCGTCAAGGAAACACGTTCCCGACTAGAACCTCTGCTTCTGCCTGGAAACCTGTATGAGTCCCTGAAGCTTGCCCGCGCTGCTGCCGAGTGTGCAACAACGATTTGGGCCCTTCAGGATTTGGACAAAAGGGAGCAGAGCCGTCTTCCGCGTGACTGAGTGCTGACCATTTGGAATGAATGAAAAGTCTTGATTCGATCATCGAATCAAGGCTTTTTTGTTATGGAGCTTATCTGGTGCTGAATCGGATCGTCTGATCAAAGTCAAAATAATACAGACTCGTCATGTTATAAACGGCTCTGGTTAGGGTAATAACAGAACGAGGCACGATGGCGTGCCAGGTTCAGTATTTATTACGGGCAATGAACAAGAAATGTACACCAACAATTTCTGCGAATACCCGATTTCAAGAAATTTCGAACACGGAAAGGAGAACATACGTTATGAGTAAAGTTGCTTTTTTATTGGCGAATGATTTTGAAGATTCGGAAATGCAGGTTCCATATGATGAGGTGAAAAAAGCCGGACACGACGTGGAAATTATCGGCTTGAAAGCAGGAGAGACGCTGAAAGGTAAAGGTGGTAAAGCCTCCTATACTTCGGACAAAGCGATCGCTGAGGTTTCGGCTTCAGATTACGACGCAGTTGTCATTCCAGGTGGATCTTCTCCTGAAAATTTGCGTACAGACGCACATATCCTGAAATTCGTAACGGAGATCAATAGTGCGAAGAAACCAATCGCTGCGATCTGTCACGGCCCGCAAATTCTGGCAAGTGCGAATTTGTTGAAAGGCCGTACGATTACATCCTATCCACCGCTCAAGGATGATATGGTGAACGCAGGGGCAGAATTCAAGGATCATGAAGCTGTAGTAGATGGAAATTATATTACATCCCGTACGCCTGCCGATGAACCGGCATTTGTCCGCGAGTTGTTAAAAGTCATTTAATGACTTGGGACGGGCCGTACGTGTTAATGAGATTAGGTTGAAGTTCGAAAGTCGAAGCTCAAAGCTTCTAAGTTTTCATTACCAAGCATTTATTCCGATAAAGGAGGGTTTGACATGACAAAACATATTCAGGCGTATTTTCGGACCGAGGACGAGGCGGAGGGAGCAAGAACCTCACTTCAGACGTTCCGTACAGAGCATTTGGAAGTAGGACAACTGGACAGTGCGGTTGGCAGAGACAAACGGATTATGGTGCCTCTGGTGCCTTATAACACAGCAGGTGGCGTAGGAACCAATGGAGCCATGGGTGTGGGTGCTGCCCCTGGGGTTCCTGCCAGTGAAAATGTAATCCCGGTCGTCAGCAATGTGGATCGCGATACCGAGCGAGGTTCACGAGATAATGTCAATGAGGATGGCGATCTACTGGATGCTGCGGATGTGTCCTCGGCTGACTATGACGATCTGCGTTATGTTTTGTCTGCCAAAGTAAGGGATGAGGATTATGAGGAAATCGTTCATAAACTTCGTTCCAACCAAGCTTATGTGGAAGAATTGAATTAATATGTAGAATCAAGCCCTTGCAGTGCCTGACTTTCATGTCAGGAACGTCTGCAGGGGCTTTTGTGATGTAGAAAATAATAAATTATAAAGCGCTATCATTTTTGTAATATTACTGTAATATTAGTTACATAAGCCTTTAACATAGCCCGTTTATAATAACACACATGACCCCCTTTTTTTATATATCCTTTGAGCCTGCACACCGTGTGCAGGTTTTTTTTTTGAGATGAGAATGTATATCTTTTGGGCGAAACTTACCCCGTATTTAAATTTTTGCTAGAATAGAGAAATGGACTTGAATATTTTAAAGCGAATTGTTTTCATAGTTGGGCTACATTGGACGGTAAATCAAGCTTCCAGTGATTGGACTCAGGCGAATCCAATCCTATGATAAAGAGTGTGAGGAATTCATAGCCAGAGTGATCGTCATATTCCAGATGAACATATACTCGCTGAACGACCCCGCCCTTATATAAGAGCGGGGCAACCGTTTCTGCTTGATGCTGGAAATTGTAAATTATATAGAATGCCTTGTAGGAGAAATGACACCTATAATGCTAAAGCAACAGTGTTCTCATGCAAATGGCTAGTGACAGATTTAAGGGGGAATTAGTTTTGAGTAAGGTTGGAAGAAATGATTTATGCCCGTGCGGAAGCGGGAAAAAATATAAGAAATGCTGTCTGGGCAAGGAGCCTTCTGCGGTAGAATCCATACTGGGGCTGATATCAACGGGGCAGCATGCCCAGGAAGCCTCGATTCAGCCTGAGAGCAAACTGACCTTGACCAAACTGAAAAAGATGGTGGAGCGCGAACTGAAATGGGAGCATCAGGCTCACGAACAGCTGGCCCTGCAGCTTATTGAGAACATGAGGGACCATTACGAGCGGGAGCTGATATTGGAAGCTCTGGTGCTATGGAATGGCTATTCTCGTCAGACCCGCCCTACTGTGAAGAAGACAGGCTCGTTCTGTGCCGCCATCGAGTATTTGCTGTCTGAGGAATACGGCTTCAATGTTTCGAAGGCTGAGCTGTCAGGTAAATATGAGGTAACGACATCAACGATTTCCCGAAAAGTTAAGGAGATGTTCGAGTACATCGAAGAATACGGCATGGGTGGCGAAACGGACGAGCTGATGATTCTGAACAGCCCAGGTACATCGAAGGACAAAGCGCAGGCTCTGCTACATAAGGCGATGGAAGCCAGTTCTTCCAAACGCAGAATACAGCTGGCGAAAATGGCACTGGAGATGTATTCTGACAGCTCTGATGCATATCGTATTCTGGCTGAGGAGTCGGACAATGAGCTTGATGCACGATCTTACCTCAAGGCCGGAATCGCTGCTGGCAAACGCGAACTGGGCGAACTGTTTTTTGAGAAGAACAAAGGGGACTTCTGGGGGCTTCATGAGACTCGTCCATATATCCGGATATGCAAAAGCTACGCCGAATCCTGCTGGTTTGGTGGAGATACCAAAGAAGCGGCACAAATCCTGGAGCATATTTTGGAGCTTAATACGGAAGACAATACCGGAGCGCGTTACCTGCTCGCTGCTGTGTATTTGTACAGCAACCAATTGGAGCAGGCAGAGCAACTGATGGAGAAGTATGGGAAAGGTGACGCCACAGCCGCCTTTGCCTATGACAAGATCATTCTGGAGTATAAGAGGAACGGAATCACCTCCCAGCTCAAAAGGCTGTACCGTGTGGCCCAGGGTGTGAACAAACATGTGCCTGATTATCTGCTGGGTTTGAAGCGGCTGCCACATAACCTCCCTGATTTTGTCGGAATGGGCAATTCCGACGAAGCGGTTGAATATGTCATTATACACTCCCGTCTATGGGCGAATGTGCCGGATCTGCTGAAGTGGATGCTGAAACAATAGAGAGATAAGAAAGCAATAGAAGTTGGAATTCATTGATGAATCCAGCTTCTATTAGCTTTGATTTCTATGGACTCCGCCTCCCGTACGGCGTGTGAATTTTTTTTTCTAATGCTATCTTTTTGTGTTAACCCTTGACTTTAGCACTGCGGTTCATTACAATCAGAAAATAAATTAACTTTAAACGTTATATAATAACATGTAATCATATAACTTGATGATTTGATGACGGGACCAAGTACTCCGTGCCCACATGAACAGAGAGGAATCCCCTGGCTGTAAGGATTCTCTTGATGAGCGGACGAATGACTTCCCCGAGAACAGACAGCGAACACATTAGATTTACATCTGATGGTCATTAGCTGGCCTGCGCAGGGCGTGCGTTATACGTAGAGCGGAATGATCTGTTTGATCGGATTGCCTGGAGCAATCTTAGATCATCACATGATCACCTGAACGGCGAAAGTGTCAGGGATTCCGGAATGTGGGTGGTACCACGGGTGAATGTGTAAACACAATCCCTCGTCCCTTTGTTTGCTGTGTATACAGCGACAGGGCGAGGGATTTTTTTGTTATACAGAGAAAAATAGATGCTGGAGGGATGAAAGATGGCTTTTCAAAAACCGACTGGAACGCAGGACTTGCTGCCTGGTGTTGTGGAAAAGTGGCAGTTCGTAGAGGAAAAAGCGCGTGATCTGTGCCGCCGTTTTAATTACCGCGAGATTCGCACACCGATCTTCGAACAGACTTCTTTATTTGTACGAGGCGTTGGGGAAACAACCGATATTGTTGAAAAAGAAATGTACACCTTCAATGATAAAGGGGACCGCAGCATGACCCTTCGTCCGGAGGGTACAGCGGGTGTTGTCCGCGCTTATGTGGAAAATAAAATCTATGGCGAACCAGATGTGAGCAAGCTCTATTACATCGGTCCGATGTTCCGGTACGAACGTCCGCAAGCAGGTCGCCAGCGGCAGTTCCACCAGTTCGGCGTAGAAGCTATCGGAGCCCTTGATCCAGCCATCGATGCTGAAGTCATTGCACTTGGGTATCAGCTGTGCGTAGAACTGGGACTGAAAGATGTCAAAGTCGAGATCAACTCGGTAGGTAACCCAACCAGCCGTGCAGAATATCGCGAAAAATTGCTTGGATTCCTAAGACCGATGAAGGACAGCCTGTGCAAGGACTGCCAATCCCGGATGGAACGTAATCCGCTGCGTGTGCTCGACTGCAAAGTCGATCAGGACAAATTCGTAGGGGCACCGTCCATACTGGATAGTCTGGATGAAGAATCATTGAACCACTTTGCCAAGCTGAAAGAGTATCTGGATGATTTTGGCGTAGATTACGCGGTGAACAATCGTCTGGTACGCGGCTTGGATTACTACACATTGACTGCTTTTGAACTGAAAGCCCAAGGTATTGGCGCAATTGATACAGTCGGCGGTGGCGGCAGATACAACGGCCTCGTTGGAGATATCGGTGGACCGGATCAGCCTGGTATTGGTTTCGGTATCGGTCTGGAGCGTATTCAACTGATTCTGGAGCACCAAAATATTGAGGTTACTACACTGGCTCCATTGGATGTGTACTTTGTTGCTTTGGGAGATGCTGCTGATCGTGAAGTGAACCGACTGTTGTTCAAACTCCGTCAATCCGGCCTGTCCGGTGAACGCGATTATCTCGGTCGCAAGATGAAAGCCCAGATGAAATCTGCTGACCGATTCAAAGCCCGTTACACTGCCATTCTGGGTGATGATGAACTGGAGCGCGGGGAAATTGCCCTGAAGTCCATGGATACAGGTGAACAACAAACCGTGAAGTTCGATGATCTGGTGTCAGCTGTACGCGGAAGTAAATAAGCACGAGTCTGAAACTGTAAAATAGCAACAATGGATCCGGCAAGATTACTGAGGTTCACCAATGTTTCCGATTAATCGGAAGTTGACGAGTCAGAGGTAACATGCCTTTTCGAAATAAAATCGTCTTCACGCAACCGCACTGTTGAAAAGCGGGCTCTGCCCGCCCATACAGAACGGAAATTCACATAAGAGGAGTTTGGTTATGAAAAGAAGTCATCATTGCGGCGCATTAACACCCGCACACATCGGTGAGACCGTAACATTGAACGGCTGGGTACAGACCCGCCGTGACCTGGGGGGCGTACTGTTTATCGATCTGCGTGACCGCAGCGGAATTGTACAAGTTGTTTTCAACCCTGCTTACTCTGGCGAAGCATTGCAAATCGCTGACAGAGTGCGGAGCGAGTATGTTATCGCGGTAACAGGTAAAGTCGTTAAACGTGACGAAGAGACTGTAAACAAAAACCTGCCTACAGGCGAAATCGAAGTGCAAATTACCGAGATTGAAGTACTGAACGCGGCCAAAACTCCTCCATTCTTCATCGAAGATGGTGTGGAAGTCGACGAGTCGCTTCGCTTGAAGTATCGTTACCTGGACCTGCGTCGTCCGGAAATGTTTGAAACCTTGAAATTGCGTTCCAAAGCATCCAAAGTGTTCCGTGATTATCTGGATGGAGAAGAATTCGTTGAAGTAGAAACACCAATCCTGACCAAGAGCTCCCCGGAAGGTGCACGTGATTATCTCGTACCAAGCCGTGTGCATGAAGGTGAATTCTTCGCCCTGCCGCAATCCCCACAAATCTACAAACAATTGCTGATGGTTGGCGGACTTGAGCGTTACTATCAGATCGCTCGTTGTTTCCGTGATGAAGATTTGCGTGCGGACCGTCAACCGGAATTCACCCAAGTCGACATCGAGACTTCCTTCTTGCAGCAGGATGATCTGCTGCCAATGATGGAAGAGCTGATGGCCAAATTGCTGCGTGAAACAAAAGGCATTGAGCTGGAACTACCTTTCCAACGGATTACGTATGCAGATGCAATGGGTAAATACGGTTCAGACAAACCGGATCTGCGTTTTGGTATGGAACTGGTAGAAATGAACGATATCGTAGCAAACAGTGGTGTGAAAGTATTTGCTTCTGTCATCGAAAAAGGTGGAGAAGTGAAAGTGCTGAACGCCAAAGGCTGTGGTACATGGAGCCGTAAAGAAATCGATGACCTCGGACCATTTGCTGCACGTTACGGTGCAAAAGGATTGGCGTGGATTCAAGTAAAAGATGGCGAGTTCAAAGGGCCAATCGTGAAGTTCTTTACGCCGGAAGAGATCGAAGCAGTCAAAGAACGTACTGGCGCTGAAGAAGGCGACTTGTTGCTCTTCTCTGCTGACACCAAAAAAGTGGTTGCAGATGTACTGGGCGCATTGCGTCTGAAAATCGGTCGTCAACTGGGGTTGATCGATGACAGCAAATTCAAATTTGCATGGGTTGTGGACTTCCCATTGCTCGGGTACGATGAAGATGCGAAACGTTATGTCGCAGAACATCATCCGTTCACACGTCCTAAAGATGAGGATGTACATCTTTTTGATACAGATCCGGGTGCCATTCGCGCACAAGCCTATGACCTTGTTCTGAATGGTTATGAAGTAGGCGGCGGTTCGATGCGTATATACAAACGTGATGTTCAGGAAAAAATGTTCGCTGCTCTGGGACTCTCTCCAGAAGTAGCCAACGAGAAATTCGGATATCTGCTCGAAGCGTTCGAATACGGAACGCCACCACACGGCGGAATCGCCTTTGGTCTCGACCGTCTGGTAATGCTGCTGGCAGGCCGCACGAATCTGCGTGAAACGATTGCCTTCCCGAAAACGGCAAGTGCAACGGATCTGCTCATGAATGCACCTTCTGAAGTGGATAACTCCCAATTGGAACAACTTCACATCCGCGTAGCCCGTAAACCGGTGGCGGAAAAGAAATAAAGGAGGCATCGATTCTCAATGCTCCATCAATTTTCAAGAACAGAACTGGCAATCGGACCTGAAGGTCTGAACGCTTTGAAAAATAGTACAGTAGCTGTGCTCGGCATCGGCGGCGTGGGCGGTATTGCAGTGGAAGCTCTCGCCCGCAGTGGTGTTGGGCGTATCATTCTGATTGATAAAGACGTGGTGGACATCACCAACATCAATCGTCAGATTCATGCTTTGACTACGACCGTTGGTCAGAAAAAAGCAGATCTGATGGTAGAGCGGGTGAAGCTCATCAATCCGGAGTGCGACGCGATTGCACTGAATATGTTTTACACGGAAGAAACGTATGAGGAATTGTTCAAATATGAGCTGGATTATGTGCTGGATGCTTCCGACACGATCATTTACAAAATCCATCTCATTAAGGAATGCTTGAAACGGAAGATTCCGGTCATTTCCAGCATGGGTGCGGCAAACAAAATGGACCCTACGAAATTCCAGGTTGCGGATATTTCGAAAACGACCATGGACCCGATTGCCCGAGTTGTCCGCACAAAACTGCGGAAAGAAGGCATCAAAAAAGGTGTGAAAGTGGTCTTCTCCACCGAAGAACCATTGAAACCTCGCGCAGATGTGACGCAAAAAATCGTTCCTGAGAATGCGCCGGAAATTCGCAAGGCGAAACAGCCACCAGCGAGTAACGCCTTTGTTCCTCCGGTAGCCGGACTGATCATGGTCAGTGTGGCCGTCAAGGAACTGATCGAAATTGCAGAGAACAAGCAGCAGTAATCTGCTGTGAATGGAAAAGCGTAGGTACCGACTAGGTACCTGCGCTTTTTTGCATGCGCGAAACCTTAACAAATGTCAGGGTTACGTGATGTACTTCAATCCCAAAACCGTGTATGATATGTGGTGCTGCGCGAAATGATGGTAAATACATAGAGAAATCGCAGCTATATAAGATTTACACAAGAACGAAGAGGACAGAAAAAACCTGGAAAAGCGAAGCGTACGCCTAAAAGCTTTCTAAAAGAAAGCTGCATCGGAAGCATACGCTATCACCGGATTTAACTTTTAAAACATAAATCTAAAAATCTGGGGATAACAGGGATCGGAAGGTTGTTCTGTCCACGCAGTGGTAGAGTGTAAAATACTTTTGTTCGGCTTAGATAGAGAGAGGGGAACGGAACGAATGAAACAAGGATGGATGACCAGACGACTTGGCCTGGAGCCGGGAGACCAGTGGAAGAAGGAAATTGTGGCGGGGGCCATTTCTTATTTTGCCGTGGTCTATATCATAATGGTCAATGCAACAATTCTGGCCGATGCCGGAATGCCGCTGCAGGCGGCAATGGTGGGTACACTGCTGACGTCCATTGCGGGTTGTTTGCTGATGGCATTTGGCGGTAAGTCGCCTATTATCGTTGTACCTGGCATGGGGATTAATGCATTTTTCACCTACACACTCGTACATTCGATGAAATTAAGCTGGCAGGAAGCCTTGGCGGTTGTGTCCGTCACCGGTTTGCTGTTTGCGGTCGTAGCCTTTACATCGTTATATAAAATAATCAGTGAAGCCATTCCGAAAAACCTGCAGCATGGTATTACGGTGGGGATTGGCCTGTTCCTGACGTTTATCGGTTTGCAAAAAAGCGGAATCGTCATCGCACACCAGACCACATTTGTGGCGATCGGCCATTTTAATGATCCTGGAGTGATCACCGCCTGTGTTACTCTTGTGATCGCCTTGATTTTATTTATACGCAATGTACAAGGCGGGCTCCTGATTAGTATTCTGGCGGGAACAGGACTAGCTTATGTGCTTGGTGCTGTAAAACCGGGTGATCCGGTGTCTGCCACAGCAGCATTGCATCAATACGGCGGTTTGTTTGCCCAGCTGTCCTTCGCAAATCTGGTGGATCTATCGTTCTGGATTGCTGTATTTTTGTTGTTGCTGATCGTTGTATTTGAAAACATCGGCCTGATCACAGCCCAAACCCATCTCATTGGTCGCCCCCAAAGATTTAAGGGCAGTTTGCGGGCGCTGTCGATCTCGAATATTTTTGCCGGAATTTTTGGCAGCAGTCCTACTGTAGCTGCGGCGGAGACAACTGCAGGCATAGCGGCTGGTGGACGTACAGGCTTGACTCCACTGGTTACCGCAGTGCTGTTTGGTGCAACGTTCTTCTTTATTCCACTATTGGGTTATATTCCGGACAGTGCTATTGCACCGATTTTGATCATTATTGGCGGCTTGATGGTACAAAGTGTGAAGGACATGGATTTCAGTGATTTCACGGAAGCTTTTCCTGCTTTTCTGATCATGGTCATGATTCCATTTACGTACAGCATCGTGGACGGCATGGCATTTGGATTTATTGCGTATCCGGTGGCGAAGCTCGCGGCGGGTCAGGGCAAACAGGTGCCTAAAGTCATGTACGGCATTGCCATCCTGTTTTTGGCCAATTTTGTGCTGCATGGGATATTGTAAAAGACAGGAAACGTAATGTAAGTTCATACGTATGATCTCTGGTGAACAAGGGGAGAACGGGGGAACGGTAATGGAAGAGCAACAACAGACAGGTCAAGCTGAATCGAAAATAGGAAAAAAAGGATTCAAGGATTTTGTGAAGCTGATAGCTGCCACAAATCCACCAAAGCTAATTCTGATCATCGCGTTGATCCTGACACTTATTCAGACGACAGCCGGACTGATTGTCCCATTGATGACCAAAGGCCTGATTGATGGGCTTACAATGTCTGCGCTGAATAAGTCCGTTATTTTCCTGCTGCTGGGGGCATTTGTTATTCAGGCCATCGCTTCAGGCATCAGCATCTATATGTTGAACTATGCAGGTCAACGGGTGGTTGCAACACTGCGAACGAAGCTGTGGAACAAGGTGTTATCCCTACCGATGCCATATTTCGACCGGAATCGTACAGGGGATACGATGAGTCGAATTACGAATGATACGAGTCAGATTATGACGCTAATTGCGGATTATCTCGTTTCTTTTGTGTCCAATATCGTTGCGGTTGTGGGCGGGGTAGCGTTGCTTTTCTATCTGGATTGGGTTATGTCACTCATTATTCTGAGTCTGGTGCCGCTAACGCTGCTGATCCTGCTGCCTGTTGGTCGTAAAATGTACAAAATCTCCAAAAAGCAGCAGGACGAAATGGCAGGTCTTACTTCGGTGCTCAGCCAAGTCATTGGCGAGATTCGTTTGGTGAAAGCTTATGGAACGGAGAAACAGGAGGCGGAAGCAGGCGATTCCCGTATTGGGAAGATGTTTGCTTTTGGACTACAGGAAGCTCGGATTTTGGCGTTGATCGGTCCACTCTTTACGTTTGTCATGACGGCTGTGCTGGTTGTTATTCTGGGTGTTGGCGGCATGCGGGTAGCTTCTGGATTGCTGTCTCCGGGTGAACTGGTTGCCTTCATTCTGTTGTTGTTCCAAGTGATTATGCCGATGGGGCAATTTACGACACTGTATTCACGTCTGCAAAAGGTTGTCGGTGCGACAGAACGCATTCAGGCTATTCTGGCACACGAAGAAGAACCGCGCCATAACACAGCAATTGCCCCCAAGGGCAATGAGACGATTACATTTAACAATCTCCATTTCTCATATGTAACAGGGGAAGAGGTACTGCATGGAATTAATCTGACCGTTCCTGCCCGTAAAGTGACCGCCATTGTGGGGCCAAGCGGCAGCGGGAAATCAACGCTGTTCTCCCTCTTGGAGCAGTTCTATCTTCCAGAGTCGGGCAGTATATCATATGGTGGACAAGCCATAACCGATTATTCATTAGCCTCTTGGCGAAGCAAGATTGGATATGTATCACAGGAGAGCCCTCTGATGGCGGGCACAATTAAGGAAAACATGACATACGGGCTGGGCCGTGAGGCGAGTATGGATGAAATTAGACAGGCGGCAGAAATGGCGTATTCCTCCGCTTTTATTGATAAACTGCCTCAGGGCTACGACACGGAAGTGGGAGAACGCGGGATCAAGCTCTCCGGTGGTCAACGCCAACGGATTGCCATTGCTCGTGCCCTGCTGCGCAGCCCGGATATTCTGTTGCTGGATGAAGCGACGTCCAGTCTGGACAGCACCTCCGAACATGAAGTGCAGCAAGCCCTGTCCAATCTGATGGAAGGACGAACAACGGTTGTTATTGCACACCGATTGTCCACCGTCGTCGACTCTGATCAGATTGTTGTTCTGGAACAGGGACATGTGACGGGAACGGGAACACATGCGGAGCTAATTAGCAACCACCCGGTATACCGTGAACTGGCACAGAAACAGTTTGTGGCACAGGATGGAAAGCCGGATTCGGAACCGGAATGATGTAAAAGGAAGACCGTTGTTCATCTGTTCTTTGCGAACAGGAACAGCGGTTTCTTTCATTTGGCTATCCAGGTTACTGTAGCTTTTTGTACATCAATATGATATAGTGGGTATCCTTTTGTGTCGTCAGTGTTGACTATGCAGAAAAACATATTCTTAGGAGGTAACTGAAACATGTCAGACAGCTTTCAAAGTGCCTATCAAGAAGAAGAGTACAGGTTAGAGCGAACGATGAAGGAAGTGGACAGTCAGCTGGAACGGCTGCGGAATATTCCGGTGTATACCGGCCACGACTTCACAGAGCAAGTGCTGGAGGCCGGGCGTGAAGAGCGCCGCACCGCCTTGTCCAAGAGCGCGCAGCAACCCTATTTCGGACGCTTGGATTTCGAAGAACAGGGCAGTGGTGCACGGAAACCGCTGTATATTGGCAAAATCGGCGTAGACCGCGAAGAGGTGGGAGAGCATCCGCTCGTCATTGATTGGCGTGCTCCTGTCGCAAGCCTGTTTTACTCATTTACCGGAGGGGAAGCCTCCGCAACGTATGAAGCCCCGGAGGGACTCATTGAGGGCCTGGTTTATCTGAAACGAAACGTTGTTATTCGGCAGCGTATATTGGAACGTGTGGCGGATACGTACAATCGGGACAGCGACCAGCCAGCCGTATCGGATGAATTCCTCGTGTATCGATTGGGTGAGAACAAAGACAACAAGCTTCGTGATATCGTATCCACCATTCAGGCGGAGCAGGATCAGATCATTCGTGCGGCGAGAAACACCGCATTGATCATTCAGGGTGTGGCCGGTTCGGGTAAAACAACCGTCGCGCTGCATCGCCTCGCCTTTTTACTCTATCAGTATAAGGAGCAGGTATCTGCGGAGAAAATGGTTATTTTCGCACCCAACCATATGTTCCTGGATTACATATCGGATGTACTCCCGGAGCTCGGTGTAGGGGATATTCAGCAGCGTACATTCCCGGATTGGGCGATGAACCTGCTGGGGCTGGACCTACCTTTGGCAGACACGTCGGAGACATTGTACACCTGGTTTGAAACGCCGGATGCACGTCCTGAACTTAATGATGATGTACCAGGGCGCTACAAAGGCTCGATCCGCTTCATGGAACTGATCCGGGAGTGGTTATCCGGAATGGAAGAAGAATCCGTACCTGATATGGACTTTAGTCCATGGGATGGTGCAGTGCTCAGCAAAGCGGAGATTGAGAACTGGTTTGGGGAAGAGTACAAACATTATCCGCTGGCAAAACGCAAAGAGCGGGTGATGGCGCGTATTCACCGCTGGATTGAGATGGAACTCAAGAAACCTTGCCCGGAAGCCGTTCGCAAAGAGCGTAAAAAGAAAGCGGCAACCCGTGAGAAGGCTTACGCCAAAAAATGGCCTCAATATGAACCGCTTACGCTGTACAAACAGCTGTTCAAGGTTGTTAAAGGCGGTTCGGTTCCTGCCTCGCTCAGTGGGTTAATTCCCAAATTGGTGATGAAACAAACGGCAGCAGATCTGAAGCAGGATATCATCCGTGAAGAGGATTTGCCTGCATTGGTGTACGTTCATACCTTGGTTCACGATATTGAAGGCTCCGAGCGCTTCGATCACGTCGTCATTGATGAAGCGCAGGACTTTTCTCCTTTTCATGTGGCGTTATTGGATCAGTTTGTCAAAGGGCATTCCTTCACCATACTCGGGGATCTGTCCCAAGGTATTCATGAGTACCGTGGTGTTCATACGTGGGAAGAGATGAGTTCGCTGTTTCCTGAGGAACAGAATGCATACTTTGCATTGACGCGAAGTTATCGCTCAACGATGGAAATTATCGATTATGCCAATACGATTCTGGAGCGGGGTGTCAAGAGCGGCATTACGGCGATTCCTGTATTCCGGAGTGGTGATCCTGTACGGACGTTAGCTTACGGTGGTAAAGGCCGCACAGCAAGCCTCGAACAGGCCCTGAAGCTGTTAACAGTCAAAGATTATCGCACAGTCTCCATTCTGACCCGTACACTGCATGAAGCAAAGGAGCTTCACCGTGAACTTCAGGCAGCAGGCTGGGATCTGAACTTGATTGACGGCGGCAAAAAACAGTACACAGGCGGTCACTCCGTTTTACCTGTCTATTTGTCGAAAGGGTTGGAGTTTGATGCAGTGATCGTAGCGGACGCGGATGAGAAACACTATTTGCCCAATGCGGGTGATGCGAAGCTGTTATACGTTGGCTGTACAAGGGCGCTGCACGAACTGTGGTTATTCCACGACGGCCCATTGCCAGACTATGCTGCTGCAACCCACAATCCGGAAGGCGAGTCTGTTGCCATTCAGGGTTGGCCTGACAGCGAGGCAGAGTGAATCCTTGTTGTTGAACATAGCATTAATATAGAAAGGGCATGGCGCTGTTAAAACGCCATGCTCTTTCTGCGTTCTCATATGAGTTTTATTTTCGAGTGGCTCACCTCAAGTTTCGCTGTTGTTCTTCTACTGGTCAACTTGCAGGTGTGTGTTGGGGCGACCCCGGTTTATCCAAAACTGACTTATGACTGGCGGGATGGCGGTTAACCAGGAAAATGCCCAGACAGATCATTACCCCGCCTGCACCCACAATCCAGCCGACATGCTCTTCCAACAAGACGAAGCTCGACAGTAGTCCAAACAGCGGCGCCAGAAAAAGAAAGGAACTGGTTTTGGCCGGATCGGTGTTCTGCAGCAAATAAAACCAGAGGGTGAATTGAATGATGGAACAGAAAGTGGTCAGCCATACCAGGACAACGATGGATGTTGTATTTACGATAAAATGAGGCTGCTCTGTAAACACACTTAGTAGAAGCAGTACTGCCCCTCCAGCGAGCATTTGGTAAGCGGTAAGTACAAATGTATCATGAGCAGCTCCCCAACGTTTAATGAGCAACGTAGATACAGCAAAAGAGACAGCGCCGCCGAAGCCAATCCACGTTCCAGGACTCATACTCAGATGGAATCCAAAGGTTAACGCCACTCCGACCAATCCGAGCACCACACCGGTCCACTGGCTAAAACGATAGGACACTCCATATAGAGCAGCACTCAGGATGATGACAAGCAACGGATTCGTAAAGGTGATAATAGCAGACTCTCCCGAACTGATCCAGTTCATGCTGTAGTAGGCACAGCCCATCACTCCTGCCGACTGGAACAGACCGATTACGGCGACTTGCATCCACTGTTTCCACCCCACAGGCATGGGACGTTTTCTAATGATCCACGCTAGTAATGCTCCTGCCAATATATAGCGAAGTCCCATTAACAAAAAGGGAGGAGCATACATCATGCCGATTTTGCCTACGGGAAACGAGGTTCCCATGATAAGAGTTGTAACAAGGATCAGGAGTGTATATTTTAAAGGCTTCATCAGAATTCCTCCTTTTCGCTTCCCATGCTCATAACATCTGACCGCTATCTACTGTAATCAGTTGCCCGGTCATGGATGGTTGCTCCAACGCGGCGCATATCATATGTGCAATGTCTTCGCTTGCCGCTATTCGCTGCAACAATAATTCACCACCTAGACGATGCATCTGTTCTTCCTTTCCTGCCCACCAACGGGTCGCGACTGCACCCGGAATGATGGCGTTAACCCGAATATCAGGGGATAAAGCATGTGCCAAAGACTTCGTCAAACCGTGTACTGCTGCTTTGGATACTGCGTAAGGAAGGGAGGACCCGGATCCTGTGCTGCCAGCTATGCTGCCGAGGTTAACGATTGCGCCTTGACCTGCCTGCTGCATTCCTTTCGCTACAGCTCGTGCGCAGTAAAACATGCCTTTAACATTGACATCATATAGTTCATTCCATATGTCATCCGTTACGGCTTCCAGATCCTTCATTGGGATATGATGCGTAATGCTGGCGTTGTTTACGAGTGCTGTCACAGGGCCAACTTGATCAGTGATAGAGGCTATCATTTGACGAACCTCGACATCGGAAGCAACATTGGCCTGAACTGCAAAAGCATGACCTCCCGCATTCAAAATTTGTTGTACAGTCTCTTCGGCCTCATCCTGGGAACGGGAGTAATTGACGGCAACGGTTGCTCCACGACTAGCGAGCAGTATACTGGTAGCTCGGCCTATACCCGTACCGCCTCCGGTTACCAAAGCTACAGTGTTGGTCCAGTTCATCATCGTGAACACTCCTTAATTGAACTCAGCGAACAGGGAGTTGCTGTGTTCTGATCTACCCCGATTGTAGCTCGAAGCAGCTATACTGTATAATGATTGCTAATAGATTGGATATCATTTTAAATGATGCCTGGATGGATATAGCATAGTTGGGAGGTTTACAATGGAGAGCGGGGATTTAAGGATATTTCAATGTGTCGCACAAGAAGGGAATCTGACCCGAGCTGCGGAGCGCCTTGGTTACGTGCAGTCCAATGTGACAGCAAGGATACGACATCTGGAATCCGAAGTAGGGACACTGTTGTTTATCCGTCATAATCGGGGGATGACATTATCTCCAGCAGGGGAGATGCTGCTGACGTATGCGGATAAAATTGTAGGCCTGCTCGATGAGGCGGGTAAGGCGTTGAGTTCTACAAATGAACCTTCTGGACCACTGCGCATAGGCTCCACGCAGACTGCCGCAGCGGTACGTTTACCTGAGCTTTTTGCCAAATATTATAAACAGCATCCGGCTGTCTCCTTATCTTTGACTACAGGTAACTCCCAAGTGCTTATGGATCAGGTTATTGGGTATGAATTGGAAGGGGCATTTATCGGTTGTTCATGTGACCACCCCGACATTGCTGCTACTCCTGTATTCGACGAAGAACTATTCGTTGTCTCCTCCGGTATGGGACCGGAAGACGAGGAACTCACCAGTAAACCGATTCTGGTCTACAGCATGGGATGTTCGTATCGTCAGATTTTGGAGGAATGGTTATCGGTTAGCGGTGTAACCCGTCCGGTCATTATGGAATTTGGAACTCTTGAAGCGATTATTAGCGGGGTCACATCCGGCATGGGCATTTCATTGTTACCCGAGATCGTCATTCGGAACCAGATTGAAAATGGATTACTGCGAAAGCACACACTCCCGGTAGGCATGAATCGGATGATGACTCATTTTATTACGCGCAAGGATGCCTTTGTCAGCAGTGCGCTTGGCGCATTTATGGGTATGCTGCCGCGGGAGTATGATATGATAGAGAATAGCGATTAATCAGAAATTTATCAGGAACAAGTAAAGGCAATCCGTTAAGGAAGTGATGAGCAATGGATTTATTTTCGTTTCAGCAGGATTCAGTACCTCAAGCAAGACTGCTCGCTGACCGTCTGCGGCCAGAGCGGCTTGATGAATATATTGGGCAAGAGCATATTATTGGACCTGGAAAATTGCTTCGGCGCGCGATTGAAGCGGATCAGATCTCGTCCATCTTGCTTTACGGTCCTCCGGGATGTGGCAAGACGACACTGGCACATATTATTTCCCAGCATACCCAAGGACAGTTCGTTCGTCTGAATGCGGTGGATGCTTCCGTCAAAGATGTACGTGAAGTCATCGAGCAGGCGCAAACGAACAAGCAGTTGTATGGAACAAAAACCATTTTGTTCCTCGATGAAGTACACCGTTTTAATAGTTCACGTCAGGATGCACTGCTGCCCGCAGTAGAGAAGGGCACGATCATTTTTATTGGCGCAACGACAGAGAATCCCTTTCATTATGTGAATGGGGCCTTGATGAGCCGTTCGACGCTGTTTCAGCTGGAGTCTTTGAACAAAGAACATTCTCTGATTGCGATGCGCCGAGCGCTGGCGGATGCGGATAAAGGTTTGGGATTCATGGACCTGCAGGCAGATGATGAGGCATTGGAGCATATTGCAACGATGGCAAATGGCGATATTCGGCGTGCGCTGAACGCCTTGGAACTTGCTGCACTGACTACACCGCCAGAGAAGGATGGTTCGATTCACATTACGCTCGATGTAGCGGAAGAATCTATACGTCGTCCGATTGTGAAGGCAGATGAATCGACACAATATGATGTATTGTCAGCATTTCATAAAAGCATTCGGGGTTCCAGTGATGCGGCATTGTTCTGGTTTTTGTATGCGGTAGAGAAGCTGGGCATGGACCCGATGACGTTTATACGTCGTCTAATTGCAGCGAGCAGTGAAGATATTGGACTTGCGAATCCGCAAGCGATGACCCAGGCCATTGGGGCATTGGATGCTTATCGCAATAATGGCTGGCCTGAAGCCAAGCTGAACATTGCCCAAGCGATCCTGTTTGCTGTTGAAAGTCCGAAGTCCAATGCGGTGTACACTGCGATCTCAAAAGCGATGAATGCCATTGATGAGGTGAAATCGGCCGAGGTCCCTCTTCATCTGCGGGATACCCATTATTCCGGTGCAGTGAAGCTCGGACATGAAGGCTACCAATACCCGCATAATTATCCGGGCCATTATGTGAAACAGGAATATTTACCGAAACAGCTCTCACGCCGCATTTTCTATGAAGCAACGGAACAAGGCAATGAATCCAAGATTCGTCTAAACCAGCAGCGGCGCAGAGAACTGTAAGATCGATACCCGGTCCTAAATCAAACACGGCATATACAGCTTTGGACAGGGCTTGGGGAGACGTCCGCAAGGGGATCACCGGCGATGTGCCTGATCATCTTAAAGATGCCCATTACGTTTCCATAACCCTTTTTCAAAACGCATTTTTTTATATTTTAGCAAATGAAGTATGTTAATTTATCGATGTTGTGAAGGGATATTCTTAACTGAATTTAGTTTAATAAAAGTTCCATATTAGAAGGAATCGCGGTTGGCGATTCCTAAGATTATTATTTATTTGCTGCGTTTATGGTACTAAGTGAATTGTTAAGTGCTGTTTTACACTTGTTTACATCAGAATTTGATGAACGAACTGCTGCTAATACAACATCTATTGTTCCATCAATTTTCGTCCATGTAGTGCTATCCATTTTTCGAAGCTTAGGTTCTTGTGTATCCCATTGATGTTCCAAATTATCAGCGCCTTTTTTTGCTGTAGCAAAGTCGTTTTTATTTATAGCGTTTAGCATATCATTTTCATTATTAACAAAATCGTTTAATTCACCTCCTAACGAAGCTTGCTCAGCAGCACCTTGTGATGCAATATAATTACTGCGCCAGTTATAACCACCTATACCAACAACTAAGAAAATTACGAGTACAACAATCGTTTGTGTTAGCACATGTTTCTTATTTGCATTACTTTGATTTGTTCCCGCTTTATCACTTTTAGCATTTGTATCAATTTTTGAAACGGCAAGGAAAACGATGATCGCTAAAATAGCGATAAGAAAAATGACACTCGTAACGGTTGTCCCGAGTCCTAATCCGCCATTTACTTTTGGTTGAGATAGGTAATCTCCAAGTGACGCTCCAAGCGGACGAGTTAAAATATATGCAATCCAGAAAGCTAATACCCCGTCAAGTTTCAAAAATTTATAAGCTAAGAACACAAGAGTAATAATAATAACAACGCCTATTCCTGTGTTAAGATAACCAAAACCAAGTTGTTCTGAATATAAGTCGCCGACTGCAGTTCCAAGTGCAAAGGTGAAAAGGATCGTAAGCCAGTAGAAAACTTCTCTTTTTTTAGTAAAAATCGAGTGGATCGATAGTGTTTTTTCACTAAGATACCAAAATAGAAAAGTCAGTCCTAGTAGCACCGAGAAAACAGTTGTACTAACCTCAAGTGGTATGCTTATATTATCTGTCAAATTATCCGTTACCAGTGTTCCAAATACACTTATAAGAACAACGGTTACCCAGTAAATGGCTGGAACATACTTGTTTGCTTTAAGTTGAAAAAACAATGCAATAAAGAATGCAACTCCCATAGTAATGGTAGTAAGAGTTAAACCAAGTCCAATGTTGAAATTGATGAAGTCAGCAAATGTTTCACCAACAGTAGTACATAAAATTTTGATGATCCAAAAGAAAATTGTCACTTGGGGCACTTTGTTAAGTAAAATTATCATTTTATTTTGGTTTTCTTGCATATATAATTTCCTTTCTTTAAAGTGGTTTCCCACAACTTTGTTATATTTCATTCTCTCTAAATAAAATATTCATCCAGATCCAAGTTTAAGGAAGTCTGCGTTGTTTCTCCCACATTGGTTCAGCAGGTCCGCTGCCGTATCCCCAACGGTCGTTGCCAAGATTTTAATGGTCCAAAAAAATGGTGACTTGCAGGACTTTGTTTAACATCCATCTTCCCGGGCTCATGAGCGGCTGGATCAAGCCCTCCTAATTATACGTATACTGTTCCATTTGCCCATCCTCCTTTACCGTCATAGAAACCACCGGCATCAACTGCTCATACTGTCCATGTTGATTCGGTTTTGTTCATGAGTGTAACAGCTAAAAATGAGAATTTTCTGTGAAAATGACCCAGATCGGCTTGTGTCTCTCCATTGCTTTTTCCAGAAGCATGATGCTGCCGACCCATCCGGTTCACGCGGCTTCCGTACCCGGCAGCTCCGTGGCGGATCGGGTCATCTCGACAGGGAAACAATTTTTAGGCGTTCGCTACCAGTTTGGTGCACCTTCCGGAAGAACGGACGAATTCGATTGTTCCTCATTCACGCAGTATGTCTTCAAGCAAAACGGCTTCGATCTGCCCCGCTCATCAAGACAGAAATCGCAGGTAGGTACGCTGGTGTCCAATGATCAGTTGCAGAAGGGAGACTTGGTTTTCTCCGATACGAATCACGACGGCGTCATCAATCATGTCGTATGGCTTCGGACCATTTACCAAGTGAGATCGAAGCTTTACGACGCTCCTCATAAGCGCTTTTAGCCTGCTCTGCATGATAGGGTTTCGATGAAGTAGCAGGATCCAATTCACGACAAATCGTCGAAGGATGCCTTCCTAATTCTTTTGCGATGGCTCTTGAAATTTGACATTGTCGACGGAGGATTTCTAGCTTGCTGCGCTCAATTATGCTAAGATGTGTGTAGCTCATGGTGGATTCTCCTTGTGTGAATGTGGTGTAGGAACCTCATTCTACACGATCCGGCTATGGGCCCTTTTTTATTTATTTCCAGTAGGTGTCGCACTTCATATTACAATCCGCATTTTCTATGAAGCAACGGAACAAGGCAATGAATCCAAGATTCGTCTAAACCAGCAGCGGCACAGAGTGCTTTAAGATCGATAACCCGGGAGATGCTTGAACAATGAAAGAAATATTCTATATTGGAATCGGCGGAATTTTGGGTACATTATGCCGATATGGGATACAGTTATGGATGCCAGCAGCCAATGAAGGCTTTCCTTGGGCAGTGCTGCTGATCAACGCCATCGGGAGCCTGTTTTTGGGTTGGTTTTTCACCATAGCTGTTCCAGGTAAAATAACGCCTCAACTTCGTCTTGCGATTGGAACGGGGTTTACCGGGGCCTTCACCACCTTCTCCACCTTTACTCTCGATGTGGTCCGTTTATCTGAAGGAGGAATGTGGGGGAAGGCTGTTATATACCTCGTTGTGAGTATACTCGCAGGGTTATTACTGTGTGTATTGGGGATTAAGGTTGGTCAGCGAATGCTGGGTAAACCGACGCAGGACGGTGTTGCACCTTGATCATCTGGATTGGTCTTGCAGGAATGCTGGGTGCGGTGCTTCGCTACAGTTTGGGTCGATGCATATCCGGTTCACTCGGAACGGCCTTCCCATGGGGGACATGGGTCATTAATATCAGTGGTTCTCTGTTACTTGGACTGCTCTATGGCTGGCATCAGTCAGCTTCAATCCCGGACGCAGTCTGGGTGATAGTGGGTACTGGATTTTGCGGAGCGTATACCACATTCTCTACGTTTGGATATGAAACCCTTGGTCTGCTTGGGCAGGAACGTTACTCAAGAGCAGTTATATACGTCACCAGTTCGGTACTGCTGGGGGTTGCGGCCTCTTTTGCAGGAGTGTGGCTGGCTGCATAAGTGAAGATAATTATTTTTTTTGCAGGAAAAAGAAGGAAAAAAGCCATCCGTCATGGTATACATGAAAGATGGCTTTTGTTATAGGAATACAGGGTATTGTGCAAAATCCATATGGGGATGGATTCATTTCTGTCATTGAATCTATTACAGCGCCGGTACAGGCACTTTTTGAACCTGATCAATCGTGCCCCCGCCGAGACACACATCTCCATCATAAAACACAACGGCTTGACCAGGCGTGATCGCTTTTTGCTGTTGGTCAAACTGTACATCCACGCTGCCATCTTCCTGCCATTTCAAGGTTACACCCTGATCCGGCTGACGATATCGGAATTTGGCGGTACAACGGAATGGTACGTTAGGCATGTGTGCTGCACCTGCGATCCAGTTTACACCTGTTGCAGTCAGACCGGTTGAATACAGGCTTGCATGTGCATCGCCTTGAACGACAAGCAGTTGATTTTTCTCCAGATCCTTGTCTGCCACGAACCAGGGTTCACCATTACCGGAACCGCCAATGCCGAGACCCTGACGCTGTCCAAGCGTATAGTACATCAGACCATCATGACGGCCCTTCACTTCTCCGGTTGCAATATCAACCATGTCTCCGCCTTTGGCAGGGAGATAGTTGCTCAGGAACTCTTTGAAGTTGCGCTCGCCGATGAAGCACACACCTGTGCTATCTTTTTTCTTCGCGGTGTACAGGCCAGCCGCTTCTGCAATCTTGCGCACTTCCGGTTTAGGCAGATGACCAATCGGGAACATGGCTTTGGACAGCTGGTTCTGATTCAGTGCATTGAGGAAGTATGTTTGGTCTTTGTTACTGTCCACACCGCGCAGCAGTTTGAACGTTCCATCTTCTTCAATGAGGCGAGCATAGTGGCCTGTAGCCACATAGTCAGCGCCGAGATCCAGTGCTTTGTTCAGGAATTCGCCGAATTTGATCTCACGATTACACATGACATCCGGATTCGGAGTTCGACCCGACTTATATTCATCAAGGAAATAGGAAAATACTTTATCAAAGTATTCTTTCTCGAAGTTGACAGTGTAGTAAGGAATGCCGATCTGTTCGCAAACCCGGCGTACGTCCTCTGAATCTTCTTCAGCGGTACAGTGGCCGAACTCGTCCGTGTCATCCCAGTTTTTCATGAAAATGCCGATGACATCGTAACCCTGCTCCTTAAGCAGCAGTGCGGTGACGGAAGAATCGACACCCCCGGACATGCCAACGACGACCCGTGTATTTTCAATTGTTTTGGACATCGTTATCACCATTTCTCTATATAAATGTGTTTCGTTTCTATTCTAGCATAACCGGACTCAAGTTACGATACACCCGGCCAATTTTGGATAGTGTCCACCACAGGCGCACATTTTGGAATTTCGTCAATCTTTCTTTTCCATAAAGCATGCAGATATGTTAACATTAGCTGAGGGTTATGATCGGAATACGGAGGATTAGCAGGACTAGGCCTGTATTTTTCATATCCCGCTGTGGCGGATCCTGGAAAGACGGTCTTGGACCACATCCTGTTATTTTATGTTTCACAACTTGTTTTTTCGAAAATGGAAAGAGGTGACTCCTTTGAAAATATCGACAAAGGGCCGTTATGGGCTCACAATCATGATGGAGCTGGCAGCCAGAACAGGCGAAGGCCCGACATCTTTGAAAAGTATTGCCGAGCGCAACCAGCTCTCGGAGCATTATCTGGAGCAATTGATCGCTCCCCTGCGTAATGCAGGACTGGTCAAAAGTATCCGTGGCGCCTACGGCGGTTACATTCTGGCAGGCGATCCTGCTACCGTAACGGCAGGGGATGTGATTCGTGTACTGGAAGGTCCAATCTCCCCAGTAGATTTCACGGAGGAAGATGATCCGGCGAAGCGCGACTTGTGGTTGCGCATCCGTGATAGCATTGCAGAAGTACTGGATTCAACAACGCTGAAGGATCTGATTACATTCCAGGATCAGGAACAAAAAGACAGCTATATGTTCTATATCTAACATAGTTGATGATGAACATCTCAGATGACACACTAAAGCCCCCATATTGGGGGCTTTAGCCGTGCAACAAGCTACATTGTGATTCTTCTAATTCTAGAATAGCCTGTGATGAACAGGATTTATGTAATCATGTGCTGAAGAAGAAACCGTTTTGGAGGTTTCCCTTCCGGAATAATGTAGTCAGAAATTCGAGAATCTAGCGACGCTTGAGTGCTTCTATATCTGCTTCCATACGCAATTGACGACGGTTCAAAATATCAATGCTGTGCTGATGGGTGTTCAATTCGGCATTTACTTTACGTTCAAACGTGATCTGTGAAGCTTCAAGACGTTTGGTAACTTCCAGTGTCTCCAGAACGGTCTGCTGGAGCAGAGGAATGGTTTTGGTTTGTTCCTCGATGGCGTCAAGTCTGCCATCTATGGTATCCAGCCTGCGATCCATGGTACCAAGCCTGCTATCCATGGTATCCAGCCTGCCATCCATGGTATCAAGTCTGCCATCCACGGTATCAAGCCTGTCTTCAATCTTTTCAAGCCGTCCATCGATGTTGTCAAAACGCTTGTCCATTTGTTGAAGCTGATTCAGAATTTGACTGAGAACCTGGTCACTCATGCCGATCTCTCCTTTTTGAATGGATATTAAACATTATACACGAAGATGCGACACAATAGCATTGGTTTAAATTTTCAATTACACAACATGAAAAGATGGAAGTCCAACATATAACGGGGTGAAATCAATGAAAAGAATATATTTGGATCACGCCGCATCGACACCTATGCACCCACAAGTCGCGGAAGCGATGATGAAAGTGATGACAGGGCAATACGGCAATGCATCAAGTATTCATGCCTTTGGGCGTGAAGCCAAACGTACCGTCAGTGGAGCAAGGGATGTCATTGCGGCGTCTTTGGATTGCTTCCCAGATGAACTCGTCTTTACCGGAGGCGGCACGGAAAGTGACAATCTGGCGATATTTGGCGCAGTTTCAGCGAGAAAAGAACGGGGACGGCACATCATTACAACATCTGTTGAACATCATGCGGTACTGCATACTTGTCAGGAACTGGAGCGGCAAGGCTATGACGTGACCTATTTGCCTGTAGATGAATACGGAAGAATACGTCTGGAAGAGCTGAAAGATGCTATCCGGCCAGATACAGTGCTGATCACCATGATGTACGCTAATAATGAAGTTGGCACGATTCAGCCCATCCGCGAAATTGGTGAGTTGGCTCGTCAACATGATATTTTGTTCCATACCGATGCAGTTCAGGCTCTTGGCACTCAGGAAATTTCCTGCAAGGAACTGCCTGTGGATATGATCAGCTTCTCTGCTCATAAAATTAATGGTCCTCAAGGCGTGGGTGCACTCTACGTACGGCGCGGAATTGTGTTGGAAGCGAGATCTCATGGTGGCCTTCAGGAACGGCAAAGACGTGCAGGTACCGAGAATATTGCGGGGATCACTGGCTTTGCGGAGGCGTTGAAAATATCAGGAGAACAGGCGGAGGCGCGCCGTGAACATGACCTGGCATTGCGAGCATTACTTCTGGAACAACTGGAGCAGCATGTAGGGTCGGAGCATTTTCACGTCAACGGACATCCGGAATTTACGTTGCCTAATATCTTGAACATCAGCTTTCCGGAAGTATCCACAGAGACGATGCTCATGAATCTGGATATGGAAGGCATCGCAGTTGCGAGTGGTTCGGCCTGTACTTCCGGTTCCCTCGAAGTATCCCATGTGCTCAAAGCGATGAAGCTGTCCGAGACATTTTTGGATTCCGCGATTCGTTTTAGCTGGGGGTTGGGTAATACTACGGAAGAAATCATGATAACCGCCGAAAAAATTGGAACCATTCTGGGGCGACTGCGTAATAGAGCCTAAGGGGCTCTTTGCACATGGAACAGAAGGAGGGAAGAAGTTCCATTTCATCGGTTGGATAGAAGCGGTTTTGATGGTCGGCGTCTGATTGCCACTCATCAACTTTGGGCATACCTAGCAATAGCGCCGCGACTATTTAATGATAAGAAGATGAGGGGGACCCTGCGATGAAGCTTCAGGAAATGATCGGACTTGCCGTTTTTGACGTTGAGGATGGGAAGCAGGTCGGTAAAATCCAGGATTTCATTGTGAATGACGATTGGAAAATTGAAGGCATTGAACTTGAAAACAAAGGCCTGTTTACCAGTCATGTCAAAATCGTGCAGTGGCAAGATATCGTTGCCTACGGCGAAGATGCCGTCATGATCCGTAATCAACAGGCTGTCCGCAAAACGGGAGCCGACGACATAAAACACACGTACCTCCTCGGCCAGTCTAAATTGAAGGAGATGTCCGTGCTCACCGAAGAAGGTTTGCTGCTTGGACGTGTCTCTGATGTTTATTTTGACCAGGAGTTGGGAAATACAATAATAGGGATTGAAATTACGGACGGTTTTGTGTCCGATTTGATTGAGGGCCGCAAATGGCTGCCATGTACAAGCGATATGTCTATTGGGGAAAGTGCCATTATGGTGCCGCCGCTGAGTGAACAGCGCTTGGAAAATGCCATTCATTCTGTTAATGGATAGGTGAATGAATATGAAATGTCCAAACTGTAGTTCCAAAGATATTGGGAAAATTGGTTCCCACCAGTTTTATTGCTGGGGATGCTTTATCGAATTAACAGTGAACGGTGAGAAAATGTCTGTATACCAAGTGGAAGAAGACGGCACGCTCAGTTCCCTCGATGATCTGTTCTTCGGGGAAGAGCTGCCGCAAGACTTCCCTCATCTTCATGCTTCTTCTTAATAAGCAGCATAACTTCTTCTATATGCGGTTTCATGACAAAGACTGTCATTGAATGCTGTCATAAAATGATGACAGTTGTATATAGCTGCGGTTACATAGTGGTTCAAGGGAACTTGTATGAATATATGCTAACCCGGATCACAAGATGCGTCTCCTTCATCATGAAGGGGGCGCTTTTTTTGTGCGTTAATAAATATTCCCTTCCTTACATATACTGACTTTCAGAGCCAGTCCAAAAGGGAGAGATGCAAGTGGAGCAATTAACCAAAAACAAGCTGTTCCGTTATGCCATCTGGCTGCTACTCGGATTGATTATTCTGTACTTTATCTGGCTGCTGCGGCCATTGCTGCTTCATATATATGGATTTTTGAAAACAGTGCTGGCACCATTTATCGTGGCCCTCATCATATCCTATGTGCTCAATCCGATTGTAAGCATGCTGGGAGGGCGCAAAGTCCCTCGAACCATTGCCGTGCTGTTAATCTATGCTTTTTTCCTCACCTGCATCGCAGTCATCCTGATGAATGTCATTCCGGTGTTGATTGAACAGTTGGAGGAACTCAACGAGCATATGCCTGAGCTGTCGATGCGTGCCCAGAGTCTGATGAACAATATGGATCACAAATTAATGCCGCCAAGTGTGCGCACAGGTATGAACAGCTGGTTTTTCCAGATGGAGGATCGGCTGACCCAAGGCATCACGAAGCTGATGGATAATATCGGGACAACCATTAATGTATTGTTCAACGTGTTTATCGTGCCATTTCTCATTTTCTATATGTTAAAAGATTTTGAGGTATTCGAGCGTACGATTGTGGCGTACCTGCCCCGCTCACGGCGTAAGGCCATTGTTTCGGTGATGAAAGAGATAGATACGGCCTTGGGAAACTATATTCGCGGACAATTTATCGTCTGTGTGATTGTGGGCATCTTTGCGTATATCGGTTACATCGTCATTGATATGCCTTATGCACTGCTGCTCGCCAGCATTGTCGCTGTATTTAACATCGTGCCTTATCTTGGCCCGTTTCTGGGAGCAGCTCCTGCGGTGGTGATGGCTTCTACGGTATCGTTCAAAATGGTGCTCTTCGTTGTCATTGTGAACACACTGTGCCAGGTCCTGGAGAGCAACGTCATCTCCCCTCAGGTGGTAGGGCGGACGCTGCATTTGCATCCGTTGTCGATTATCTTCGCGCTCCTAGTGGGAGGCGAACTGGCGGGCATAGTAGGTCTTATTCTTGCGGTGCCGGTTTTTGCTGTTCTGAAAGTCATTGTGCAGCACTTTTTTGCCTATTACATCAAACGAAGAACGGACTGATCACAGCAACAGTCTGATCCAAAAGGGTGCGTTGACACCATATAGGCATATCGATATAATGGAGGGGTATGTTTAGAACAAGAAATCGATGATGAAATGAAGTACGCCGAGGGTTCCTTTCCTCAGAGAATAGACTTCTTCGGATCAGATGTAATCTGAGCCCGATGGCTGGAAGAGTCTTGAAAGTTGAAGCGGCGGAAAGCTGATTTCGGAGTGCAGGACAACCCTGCCGGGAGCGACCGTTATTTCGCATCAACGAGGAGATTGTTTGTTTATCTGCGGATGAACAGCAATAACCAGGGTGGTACCGCGATAACATCGTCCCTGATTATTCAGGGGCGTTTTTTGTGTTTCTTTTTACAAAAACAATGTTGACCAACCGGAGCGAATACGCAACGGACTATTATAATTTAATGGGGGCATCCAGTATGAAAGCCAGTGAAATCCGGTCCAAGTGGATAGAGTTTTTTGCAAGTAAAGGTCACAAAATCGAGCCAAGCGCATCGCTTGTACCTCATAATGATCCATCCCTTCTTTGGATCAATGCAGGTATGGCGCCGTTGAAACCGTATTTTGACGGTCGGGAGAAACCGGAGAACCCGCGTCTCGCCAACTCCCAAAAATGTATTCGTACAAATGATATTGAAAATGTCGGTAAAACGCGTCGTCACCATACGTTCTTCGAAATGCTCGGCAACTTCTCTATTGGAGATTACTTCAAGGAAGAAACCGTAACATGGGCGTGGGAATTCTTGACCAGCAAAGAGTGGATCGGATTCGATCCGGAGCGCCTGTCCGTTACGGTATATCCGGAAGATGAGGAAGCATTCAAACTGTGGAACGAAAAAGTGGGACTACCTGCTGAGCGTATCATTAAATTGGATGAAAACTTCTGGGATATCGGCGAAGGCCCGTGTGGACCTTGTACCGAGATCTTCTATGACCGCGGCGAAGCTTATGGAAACGACATGAGTGATCCTGAAATGTATCCAGGTGGGGAAAACGAACGTTATCTGGAAGTATGGAATCTGGTATTCTCCCAGTTCAACCATAACAAGGACGGTAGCTACACACCGCTTCCTAACAAAAATATTGATACAGGTGCAGGTTTGGAGCGTTTTGCTTCCATTCTGCAAAATGTGGATTCCAACTTCGACACAGACCTGTTTCAACCAATGATTCAGAGAACAGCCGCTCTTGCGGGTGTGAAATATAACGACAGCGTAGAGATTGACGTTGCACTGAAAGTCATTGCCGATCATATCCGTACCGTTGCTTTTGCTGTAGGTGATGGCGTTCTGCCAAGCAATGAAGGACGCGGATATGTCATTCGCCGTTTGCTCCGTCGTGCCGTACGTTACGGAAAAGTACTGGGACTTGACCGTCCATTCCTGTATGAACTGACAACGACTGTTGGTGAAGTGATGGGGATGTACTACCCGGAAGTCGTGGACAAACAGGAGTTTATCGCCAAAGTGATCAAAACCGAGGAAGAACGTTTCCACGAAACACTCACAGATGGTCTGGCTATTCTTGCGGATATCAGCGGCACAGCCAAGTCCGAAGGACGTACGGTTATTAGCGGGCCTGAAGCGTTCAAACTGTATGATACGTACGGTTTCCCGTTTGACCTGACAGAAGATTATGCAGCAGAGCATGGTCTGACGGTAGATCGCGAAGGTTTTGATGCTTCCATGCAGAAGCAGCGTGAGCTAGGACGTGCAGGGCGTCAAGAGAACGAGAGCATGAAAGTTCAAGGTGGACCACTTGCTGATCTGGAGGTTAAAAGCGAGTTTGTTGGTTATAATGACCTGTTGACGGAAGCAAAAGTGGTAGCCATCGTTGCTGGTGACGCATTGGTAGACTCCGTAAGCGAAGGACAGACATGCCAGGTCATCCTTGACAAGACTCCGTTCTATGCAGAAAGTGGCGGACAAGTGAGTGATCAGGGCTTGCTGCGCGGAGCCAGTGTAACGGCGAAAGTGCAGGGCCTGTTCAAAGCTCCGCTGGGACAGCATGTACATCTGGTGACGGTAGAGTCCGGTGAACTGCGTGTAGGTGATGTGATTAAAGCTGAAGTGGATGCATCCAAACGTGGCGATATTATCAAAAACCATACCGCAACCCATTTGCTGCACAAAGCGCTCAAAGATGTGCTCGGAACGCATGTCAATCAGGCAGGATCACTCGTAGAGCCTCAACGTCTGCGCTTTGACTTCTCGCACTTCGGCAGCATTACGCCGGAAGAATTAACGGAGATCGAGCGTCAGGTGAACGAACAGATCTGGAATCGTCTGAACGTAAACATTGAACTGAAAGCTATTGATGAAGCCAAAGAAATGGGCGCAATGGCACTGTTCGGTGAAAAATACGGGGATATCGTACGTGTAGTACAAGTCGGAGACTATAGTTTGGAACTTTGTGGCGGCTGTCACGTAAACAATACATCAGAGATCGGTATCTTCAAGCTGGTGAGCGAGAGCGGAATCGGCTCCGGCGTACGTCGGATCGAAGCTGTGACTGGCCGTGGCGCGTATCTTTATGTGGAAAGCCAGTTGGAACTGCTCAAGCAATCAGCAGCACTGCTCAAAGCAAATGTGGCTGATGTACCTAAACGGATTGAAGGTCTGAACCTGCAACTGAAAGAAGCGGCCAGAGAGACTGAATCCTTACAAAGTAAGCTGAGTGCCATGGAAGCTGGTCAATTGACTGATCAAGTAGTACAAGCAGGAAATACACAATTGCTGGCAGCGCGCGTAGATGCTCCGAACATGGATGTACTGCGTACAGTGGCAGATGAGTTGAAAGTAAAATTGCCTAACGCGGTACTCGTATTGGGTGCTCCAGCGGACGGCAAAGTGAATTTCGTTGTAGCTGTACCTGCTGAACAAGTAAAACAAGGGCTGCATGCAGGTAAAATCGTCAAGGAAGTTGCGGCAGTATGCGGCGGCGGAGGTGGCGGACGTCCTGATATGGCGCAAGCCGGAGGCAAGGACGCAAGCAAGCTGGATGAAGCGTTGAAACTGGCGGTTTCATTGGTTAGCGGGCATACTGCATAAATCGAACGAGTGGCTTTCAAACGCCAAAATATAGTTCGAAATGGTTCTGTTCGTTTATATGGAGGTTGGATCGGGAGGCTTCTTCCCGTCCAACTTTTGTACCCGAGAGCGAGTGGAACTGAATGATGCAATATGCTGAAGCCAGTAAAGGACAAGCAAAAAACACAATTGGCTTATCCTTTGTTTACTTGTGGCAGTCAGAATATGTTATTATATAAGCAGAAATCAATTCGGCAGGACATGGTCCCCATGTTCATGCAGGAGCGAGGTGTCATCAATGGACTCCATGGATAAGACGGTTAAATTTAATGTGAAAGCCGACGAGCAGGAAGCATCCTCCAAAGAGATTCTTCTCACGGTATATGATGCACTGGTGGATAAGGAGTATAATCCTATTAACCAGATTGTCGGGTATCTGATTTCTGGAGACCCCGCATACATCCCTCGTCACAACAATGCACGCAGTCTGGTCCGTAAAAAAGAGCGCGATGAGCTGATTGAAGAGCTTGTTCGTTCTTATCTGGCCAATCACCGGTAATGTACATCGCTTCCGCTGTGATGCAGCTATGCAGGCAGCGGGAAATGAACCGACAGAAGACAGCCTGAAGCTTGAGAAGGCGAATATGGTTCGACCTGAGCAGGCTTGAGGATGGGAGAGCATGGATGAAAATATTAGGTTTGGATTATGGGGACCGAAGAATCGGAGTTGCCGCTAGTGACGCCTTCGGTTGGACTGCCCAGGGATTGGAAGTACTTGAACGCCGCCGGGATGAAGGTGAGTTCGCTCGGATTGCGGAGCTTGTGCGTGAGCATGAGATCGGCGAGATTGTTGTCGGACTTCCCAAAAACATGAACGGCACCGTAGGGCCGCGTGGTGAAATATGCATCGCTTTTGCCGAACGCCTGCGGGGCGAACTGAATTTACCTGTTCACCTTTGGGATGAACGACTGACAACCATGGCAGCAGAACGAACGTTGCTTGAAGCGGATGTCAGTCGCAAAAAACGCAAGCAGGTTGTGGACAAAATGGCCGCAAGCTTGATTTTGCAAAATTATTTGGATGCCAATAGTAAAAGGTGAGGGGGATCAACAATGGCTGAAGATCAACTGGGTATGGAAGAAGAATCGGAGATTATTTACATTGCGGATGACGAGGGTAATGAAGAGGAATTCGAAGTCATCATGAAATTCGAAGTGGACGGTTCGGAGGCCAAGTACATGATGGTTGCTCCGGTTGAACCCGAAGATGGAGAGACGGATGTCTATGCATTCCGTTATGAAGAAGAGGGCGACGATATTAAACTTTTCGTCATCCAAGATGATGCCGAATGGGATATCGTCGAGGAGACGTTTAATACATTTCTTGCAGAAGATGAAGAGGAAGCGAACTAAATGACAGAATACAGCCGCGAAGACTTGAAATGGACAGATTCGCTGCGTCTGGCTTTTGGTGCTCACGTTGAGCTGGAAGAAGAGAACGGTAAATCGCATCCGTATGACCTGCTGGCTGAGTTTGAAGTGAAGGGCCAGCAGTATGCGGTGCTCCGCAGTTCATTACGTCCTTATGACGAAGTTGAACTTTTGCGGGTTTTACCGGGAAGTGAAGGCCAGATCATGCCGGAATTAGTTACGATTGACGATGATGATGAGTGGGAGAACATCTCAGAATTGTATGATGAGTGTACACTCCCCATTGATGAAGATTGATGAATCAGCTTCAAATTGAAGAAACCGGAAGGGCGGAGAAGTCCGCTCTTTTTGGTTGTGTAAAGGAGTTGTGTCTTTTTTGAAAGGAAAAGCGATACTAATCTTTCTGCTTATCATCGTGGTGGTTGCCGGAGGCGCAGGCGTATATGTCTGGAACATGATGCGTCCGGTACAAGCATCCACAGAACCGATCGTTTTCGAGATCAAGAGCGGGTCAGGGACTTCCAAAATTGCGGACCAGTTGGAGCAGGAAGGTCTGATTCGGAGTGGTTTAGCTTTTAAGGGATACCTGAAATGGAAGAAACAAGGATCGAATTTTATGGCAGGTACATATTCCTTAAATCCAGGTGTGTCATACGATGAGATTATTACTAAGCTGAGTAACGGTGAAGTTGTGCCTGAATCCATGGTCAAGTTTACGATTCCTGAGGGATATACAGTATTACAAATGGCAGACAAACTATCTGTTGAAGGAATTGTAGATCGTGAGGAATTTATCAAGCTTGCGAATGATCCAACTGCTTTTGATATCGACATTATCAAGGACATTCCCGTGGATGAAGAACTGCGATATGTACTGGAGGGGTACCTGTTCCCGGAGACGTATGAGCTCAAAGAGGGAAGTTCTACTCAAGAGGTCATGCAGCGAATGCTTGAGGAATTCCAGACCAAGGTTGATTCTATCCCTGATTTGGCGTCCAAACTCAAGGAGAGAAACCTGTCTTTGCATGAAGTATTAACGATCGCATCGCTTGTCGAGAGAGAAGTCGTGGTAGATCAGGAACGGGCGCTTGTTGCAGGTGTGATCTATAATCGGATCAAGCAGAATATGAAACTGGAGATCGACGCGACAGTACAGTATTTATTGGATAAGCCGAAGGCCAGATTGCTTTTCAAGGATCTGAAGGTACAGAGCCCCTATAATACGTATCTGAACAAAGGGCTGCCACCAGGACCGATTGCTAGTCCAAGTCTGGCATCCATTGAGGCAGCGTTGGAACCGGAAGCTTCGGATTACCTGTTCTATGTGACCAAGAAGGACGGTACTTTTGGACATCTGTTTGCCAAAACGTATAAGGAACATCAGCAAAATATAGCCAAAAGTAAGGCTGCGCAATAAGCGGAGGGGATGTATATGAGTACGAAACATGAACTGCTCGTTACGGCGGCAAATGTGAAAGAAGCAGAGGTGCTGCTCCGAGCAGGAGCAGATGCTTTGTTAATTGGGGATGATCGCTTCGGCATGCGTCTTCCCGGAAGCTTCAGTTTAGATGAAACAGCAGAGGTCGCTGCCATTGCAGCGAAACATCAGGCTCGTGTATACGTGTCCATGAACAATCTGATGTCCAACGAGCTGCTAAAGGAATTACCTGAATATGTTCAAGCATTGGGTAAAATCGGTGTGCATGGGGTGGAGTTCAACGACCCATCTGTGCTCGCCGCTATTAAGGAGTTTGCTCCCCATATCCAGCTGCACTGGAACGCTGAGATGACATCGACCAACTATGCAACAGCCAACTACTGGGGAACCAAAGGCGCGAGTCGAGTTGTGCTTGCTCGGGAGCTGAATATGGACGAGCTGACAGAGATGGTTCCATTTCTGAAGGTGGAAGCTCAGGTGCAGGTACATGGCATGACGAACATTTATCATTCCAAACGGAGTCTGGTGCAAAGTTATATGTCCCATCAGGGGCGCCCAGTAGAAGGGCATTTGGGTAAAGAGCGTGGTTTATTTCTGATTGAGGCCGAACGGCGGGATGAGAAATTCCCGATCTATGAAGATGTGAACGGAACTCACATCATGAGCTCGGAGGATATCTGTATTCTTGAGGATCTTCATCTGTTGATGGAGGCTGGTGTACACAGCTTCAAAATCGAAGGCATATTAAAACCGCTTGCGTATAACGAAGCTGTTGTACGTGCATACCGTATAGCTCTGGACAGTTATGCAGCTGATGCCGATGCTTATGTATTTTGTGAAGAATGGCTGGACGAGGTTCGTCAATTGCAGGACCCTGAGCGGGAATTGTCGTTTGGATTTTTCTATAAAGAACAGGTGTATTAATAGACGAGGTGAACAACATGGAAACAGTGGCGGTACAGCGGAAGTTCTCGGGTAAACGTAACCGTCTGGACAAACCGGAGCTACTTGCTCCGGCGGGCAATCTGGAAAAGCTTAAATTTGCTATCCATTATGGTGCAGATGCTGTGTATATCGGTGGACAGGCATACGGATTGCGTTCCAACGCGGATAACTTTAGCTTTGAGGAAATGCGTGAAGGTGTGGAATTTGCCAAAAAATATGGAGCCAAGGTTTTCGTGGCAACCAATATTTATGCGCATAATGAGGATATCGAAGGCATTCAAGCATATTTGCAAAACTTGTATGATGCAGGAATTGCAGCGATTATCGTAGCAGATCCCGCAATTATTGAAGTGGCTCAGCGTGCCGTACCGGGGCTGGAAGTGCATTTGAGCACACAACAATCCACTCTGAACTGGCAAGCTGTGAAGTTCTGGAAGGATGAAGGGCTCCCACGCGTCGTTCTCGGACGTGAGACCAGCTTTGAAGAAATTGAAGAAATCAAGGCCAATGTGGATATCGAGATCGAAGCTTTTATTCATGGAGCGATGTGCTCGTCATATTCCGGACGTTGTGTGTTGTCCAACCATTTTACGGATCGGGACTCCAACCGGGGTGGCTGCTGCCAATCCTGCCGCTGGAAGTATGATCTGTTTGAAGATGCCCGGGAAGATACTGTGTGGGTCAGCGAAGAAGAAATGCAAATGCAGGCACCTGCACCATTTAAATTGGGAGAGAACCAGCTGCCCCTATTCCAGGAGCAGGACAATTCTTTTTCCATGGGTTCGAAGGACTTGTGCATGATTGGGCATATTCCTGAGCTGATTGATGTCGGTGTGGATAGTTTCAAAATCGAAGGACGCATGAAGTCCATTCACTATGTGGCTACCGTGGTTAACGTGTATCGTCAGGCCATCGATTCTTATATGGCTGACCCGGAGAACTATGTATTGAAGCCTGAGTGGGTAGAGGAAATGAACAAGGCAGCGAATCGTCCACTGAATACCGGATTTTTCTATGATACACCGGATCATGAGGATCACATCTATGAACCGGAAGAAAAAGCGGTACCTTTCGACTTTGCCGGATTGGTTATGGACTATGATGCGGCTACAGGAATGGCGACCATTCAACAGCGCAATCATTTCAAGCCAGGACAGGAAATCGAATTTTTTGGTCCGGGCGGCCACTTTTTCAAACAGGTAGTTGGGGAATTGCAGGATGAAGACGGCAACGTGATCGATGCAGCCCGTCACCCGTTACAGCGTGTAAAAATGAAGGTGAATCAACCTGTTTCCTACTTTGATATGATGAGAAAAAAGAAATAGGTTCAAATGCCTAGTTTTTAACAAAATAATGCTATGATTTAACAATATAGTGTTATAAAATTTACAAATTCGACCTCCGTATATCGGTATATGGGGGTCTTTTTTTTATAGAAAAATAGGAAAAAAGTTGTAATAAATTTCGAAAAAATGAGAGGGGAAAGGAGAAAGCTGTCGAATACTACATATTTATAGGGGAGAGAAAGAAAAATCCAACAAGTAAATTACTGGCAGGTGAATGGGATTGGTTCAAAAGAAGCAGAATGACAGTGGGGAAGAATTGACAAAACCCGAGAAGGTTAAGCCCGAGAAGGTTCAGAAAGTGAAGAAAGAAAAAGGTGTTAAGAGTAAGACAGGGGATACTCCAGGCCAAAAGCCCTTTAAATTGGACGGGAGTAAGCTGAAGTCGGGATGGAACAAAACGAAAACCCAATTGAAAAAGCAGGACTGGAAAAATATTGGGGGAACAACGTTTACACAGATTAAGAAGGCTAATCCCGTTAAATCGGTAGGCGTTAAGCTGTTTTTGATCTTTTTTGCGGGCATCATGATCTTTGTCGTTAGTTTGGGTCTATTATCCTATGCGAAAGCCAAGGATACGATTGAGAAGAATGCATCCCGATCAAATCAGGAAACGATTGAACAAACCAAGCAAAAAATGGACATTATTCTGGAGCGGTTTGTAGATACATCCACTCAAATTTTCTTCGATCCGGAAATGCAGTCCTTGCTTCAGAAAATGTCTGATAAGAATTTGTCGGCATATGATACGTTTGTGAATTCAAGCTCCATCAACAAACAATTGTCGAATATTGCTTTTACGAATAAATCTATGGAAGCGATTTATCTTGTGCCGACAGACGAAACAAAATCGATAATGGGTACAGGAAGCAACAGCTCTGCCATGGGCGACATCCGTAAAGAAGGTTGGTATGATGAATTGGTTCAGGCGGGTGGATATCGCTGGCTGCCAACAGAAGCCAAAGAGGATGGCAGCACACCCACGTTCCGCATTGCCCGTTCGATGAAAAACCTGCAAGGGACTACCCAGTCCTATGTGTTAATCATTGAATTGAAATTGGAGGTTCTGGAGCAGCAATTGAAATCTCTTGACTTGGGTGAAGGCTCAGTTCTTCAACTCATTGCTCCGGACAACAAGGTTGTAGCTTCAACGATTGCTGATCGTACAGGGAAAGATACGGATTTGACTTTTGTTAAAGAGTTGAAAGAAAAATCCGGCAGCACGAATACGGAGTATACGGTGGATGGAAATTCAACCAATATGCTGGCTTCATATAGCACCATGGATTCATCCGATTGGAAACTGATCGGGATGGTTCCAACATCTATTCTGGTGAAAGATGCTAAGGGTATTCTGACGTTGACCCTGTGGATGGCATTGGTTGATGCGGCTATTGCGATTCTGATCGGTATTTGGATGGTTCGTATGATTGCCCGTCCAATGGGTAAATTGAAAGATCTGATGCAAGAAGGGGCAAAAGGGAACCTCAAGGTGCGTACACCTTATAGCTCCCAGGATGAAATTGGTCAATTATCGGCTGCATTCAATCTGATGATGGAGCAAATTACGAAACTCGTGGAGCAAACCAACCGTTCTGCACAGGAAGTATTGGATACGGCTTCTGAGCTGAGCAGTGCGTCCAAGAAAACAGCAGTCTCTGCTTCCGAGATTGCCGTAGCCACTGAAGAAATTGCAGGTGGAGCAAGTAGTCTGGCAACAGAAGCAGAGCGTGGAAATGAATTGACCGACAATATCTCCCGTCAGATGGAGAGTGTGGTTGCCGCGAATGAACAAATGGGTGATTCAGCCCGTCATGTAGAGAAATCTAGTCAGACAGGTACACAGCATCTGAATCAGTTGATGACCAAAACGCAGAAGACAGAAGAAATGATCGGTGCGTTGGTAAACAAGGTGGATTCCTTGAAAGACAGTACGTCCTCTGTTCTGAAGGTGCTTGACGTCATGCAAAATATTACCAAGCAAACGAACATTCTTTCCTTGAATGCAACCATTGAAGCCGCTCGTGCCGGTACAGCTGGACGTGGATTCATGGTGGTCGCGAATGAGGTTCGCCAGTTGGCTGAACAATCCAGACAGTCCATTGATATGGTCGGCGACATTACCGACAAGATTATGACCGAAATGAATGAGACAGTGGATCAATTGTCTGCAGCGTATCCGTTATTCAAGGAACAGATGGATGCCGTAAAAGATACTAATGTAATATTTGCTTCAGTGCAGCAACAAATGGGTGCGTTTGTTGAGAGTCTGAGCATGGTCACTGGCTCAATCGGAGATTTGAATCAATCTCAAGGAACGTTGTCCGAAGCGATGAGTAATGTCAGCGCAGTAGCTGAACAATCATCTGCAACATCCCAGGAAGTTGCCTCCTTGAGCAGTGAACAACAAAATATCAGCAACCAACTGGTGAATTTGTCAGCAAAACTGGAGAATGTATCAACAGAATTGAAAGATACATTGTCTCGCTTTACAGTCTAATTCGAACCTGTTTGCTTCATTTGAGAAGCCTGTCCCTAATAAGGGACAGGTTTTCTTGTTGTTACCGGATAATTCCATTCCGAATGAAGAATACTATGCCAAAACGCTGAACGGGGTGGTCTGATGCAAGTACAACTGAAGCGGCGCATTTATATTGCATGTATTCTTTTTACGGGTTTATTTTCTTTGCTGATGATTCGTTTGGCTTGGGTTCAAGTCGTTCAAATCAATCGCACGATGCCAGGATTTCAACGTACCGTTCGTGAGATGTCCGTATTGCAGCGAGAGCGTGGAGTGGTATTGGATACGGGACGAGGACAGTTTATCGATTACAAAGGGCGGCCCCTAACAGGTAAGCTGGAATGGGGGTTGGTCCTTTTTCCGCATCCAGATCAAACAAGTCATTCATACCCATCCACAAAATCGGAAGTTAAGGAATTGGCGGCTCTCTTACATACTGATGTGAATTCGTTACAAAAGGAATGGAATCAAGGGAACGCACCCCACTTCTGGACTGCAGGTGCCAACCAGCCGAACCCATTGACTGAGTCTCAGGTTGCCCGACTACGTGAATTGAAGACAGACGGAGCGAGTGTGTATCCTCTTATGACACGTTATGGACAAGCCGCTACAGGCATGCAATGGTTGGGTTATCTTGCTGAACAGCCTGAATTCCCGAACGCACAGTCGCGTCATAAAAATGAGGTGAAGCAGCCTTTTGCCATGAAATCTGGAGCAGCTGGGCTGGAAAGAACAATGGAACCTTTATTGATGGGCATTGGACCTACCCTGTTAACACGCATGGTTACAGGTTCAGGAGAGGTTATTCCGGATATCCAGCCACGCGTGATTGCACCCGCGAATACACACTATCCATTGCGTGCGGAGACGACGATAAATATCGATTTGCAGCAAGGGATAGAGCAGATGGTGAGGAAGTCCGGTATGAAGGAAGGGGCTATCGTTGTGCTGGATGCGGCGAATGCAGACGTACGTGCGATGGTTTCGGCTCCGTTCTATAATCCGCAGCATGTGGACCCCAAACAAACGGCTTGGGCAAATCGTGCCGTGCAGGGGGCTGTGCCTGGTTCCATATTCAAAATCGTTACAGCCGCCGCCGCGTTGGAATATCACGCTGTATCCAAAGGGGAGACTTTCCATTGTGGTGGCGAATGGGGAAAATATGGTCTGTCCTGCTGGAAGGAGCATGGGCATGGGACATTGAATCTGGAGCAAGGATTTGCCGAATCCTGTAATATTGTATTTGCTGAAACTGCTCGTCGGCTCAGTATGGAGCAGCTGGAACGTACGGCGGTTGCTTTGGGATTGGCACGTCCAGTTGGCTGGGAAGGAAAGCTGGTTGCAGGTATGCCGGTACTACATCATTTCGATCATGAGGATGCAGGAAGAGTCAGACTTCCATCTGTCTCCCCACAGGATGAAGGAGCAAAGGTACAAACAGCTATCGGTCAGCGGGACGTTCTGGTGACCCCGCTGCAAGCGGCCAATCTGATCGTCACGCTCTTGCATGATGGCCAGGTGAGCGCTCCACGCCTTGTTCAGCGTATCCGATATGCCGATGGCGATACGATGCTGGATATGCCGATGCATGATTCACCATCTTCAGCAGGACGGATCTCTCCAGCTACGGCGCATCAGCTGTTATCCTGGATGAAGAAGGTAGTTAGTGACGGAACGGGAAAATCCCTGCAACATGCACGTTGGCAAGTAGCAGGGAAGTCTGGTACAGCACAGGTACAGCAGCATGGAGAGAAGCGTAACCATCAATGGTTCATTGGGTACGGACCTACGGACCAACCCAAATATGCCGTAGCTGTCCTTGTCCAAAACGTTGCTCCAAGCAGCCGTCACCAAGCAACGGCGATGTTCAGAAAAGTGATGGACTATTTGGCCGAATCCTCATGATTCCCATGAGGAGCAGGTTCTTGCACCGAAGGCTCAGCATTCATCCCAGGTGCGGCTCCACCCGGTGTGTCCATCACGAGTGGTGAAGATTCGAATTCATCCTTCGGCAAGTGAATCCATTGCTGGAGATATCCTTGTTGCAGCAGTTCTTTAAGCAGAATTAGCAGCACCGGAGACAATACCACACCAGCCAGGCCAAAGACGGAGAGCGAGATCAGCATAAAAGAAAGCATCAAGTAAGCGGAAGAGACCCCGATTGAATTACCCGATATTTTCGGCTCCAGCAGTTGGCGTGTCAGCATGGTTACAGCAAGGACTACAATTAAGCCAATCGCAAGGCTGCTATTGCCCACTATGAACAGATACACAATCCACGGAATGAAAATAACTGGAACTCCCAGCAAAGGCACAAGGTCAAAAACGGCGCAGATGGCTGCGATAGTGAAGGCATTAGCAGTTCCAAGAATCAACAAGCCTGCATAAATCAATACAAAAGTGATCAGCATCATAATCATCTGGGCCTTCAAATACGAACGGATCGTCTTGAACACATGATTACGCATAAATTCAAGAGCCAGCTTCAACGTTTTTGGTGTTTTTGCCCGGGCAAATTTCCGCCAGGATTCAATCTCGATACTGAGAAAGAATGCGAGAATAATGGCAATGCCAAAATTGGTAATAAAGGAAGAAAACGAACTGAGAAAACCGATGACGATTTGTGCACCGCTGGTCACCCATTTGGACAGGAATCCGGTCAGTGTAGCAAAATAGTCATTAACCTTCTCGGTTATTCCGTCAGGTAAAGCATCCGACTTGTCCTGAATGAAATAAACCAGATTGGTGAATTCACGCTGAATCATCTCAATATAATAAGGAAAATTATCCTGCAAATTAGAAATTTGGGATACGATAATTAATCCCAATCCAAAAAAGGCAGCGACAATAACCCCAAGAAACAATAACACCGAAATGGCGGCGCCCAGGGTTTTGGGCAACCCTTTGCGATGTAGAAATCTTGCCAGAGGTTCGATCATCCAATACACTATAAATGAAAGAAAAACTGGCGCAGCCAATTGATATAATCGGCTGAATCCGTACATGATAAAGTACACGGTTAAAACGAGCAGCGCAATGTCAAAGACGGTGCGCCCGTATTTTTTGTAAAGCGGCAGCATGGGCAGGGCTCCTTTGTACGTCATTAAGGTAAAAATTAGGATGCATTAATTGTACACGATAGCTATCTTTTTGGGAAAAGAGGATTTAAGAAAAGGCTGAATTATGATAAAATTAAAGGCGGTTTATTTTAGTTAGTGCTATATTATGGCACGGTAATTCAGCATGAGAAGCGGGGAGTTTGTAGCATGACAAATTTACTTCAGAGCATATTACTGTGGTTATTGTACATTTCATCGTTTTACGCCTTTATTCCGAGTTTAGTTAGCAGACTTTTCGGTTTTCGTGTGTTCAGGCGCGGGAGAAGTGAGACGGAGTTTTCTTTAACTTTTGATGATGGGCCGGACCCGAAATACACACCCAGATTGCTTGATTTACTGCGTCAGTATGAAGCAAAGGCAACGTTTTTTGTAGTCGGGGAGCATGCAGCCCGTCATCCTGAGCTCATCCAGCGCATACATGAGGAAGGTCACCTTCTCGGAATTCATAATTATATTCATAAAACCAATTGGTTGATGCGGCCTCGTACGGTTCGAGATCAGATTCAACGAACAGGTCAGATTATTCAGGAGGTTACGGGGGTAAGAACTTGTTATTATCGTCCACCATGGGGCATTATGAATCTGTTTGATTTTTTCAGTAAAAAAGATCGCCGGATTATCCTGTGGTCGTCCATGTTTGAGGACTGGAGAAGCAGTGTGGGCGTTGAAAAATTGACGGAACGAATGTTGAAGGAGCTAAGGGGCGGAGAGGTCATGTTGCTGCATGATCGAGGGACTACCCTCGGCGCTGATGCACACGCGCCGGAGCAGATGCTCCAGGCGCTCGAAGTCGTATTGCAGGAAGCAAACAGGCAGCAGTTGCACAGTGTACGCATCGATACGTTGATGGGAGGCGTTACGGTGAGCGAATCTAAAACTACAAGTCAACCACAAACACATTTATCACCCTGGAAACGGATGGTTGTTGCGTTATGGCTAGGTTGGGAGAAGTTGTTTCATTGGGTATACCATTTGCATACAGCGTCACCGGAGGACCCATTGCTGCATTACCGCTCCCGCGTATATCATGGAGCATTGGTCGAAATGGATGATGGTCATGTGATTCGTAACGGGGATCCAGTTATTGAACTTCATTTTGATAATAAAAAGCTTTTCGATCTAGGTATGACTTCACGCTCAAGTATGCATCTGGCCATTCGCATGATTCGGGCCATGGAACAGCAACTTCCTGATTTGGCTCGGCAGGTCGCCCTTCAACCTGAACTCCGTTCGGCTAAGGCTCTATACGGTGTGAGCATGATTAACCGGGGACCGGAGAAATTCGGGTTTACGGTTCGGGAACTGGCTCCTGGTCCGTTCAGTTCTGCATCCAAAGTGTATTTGAAACTTCTGCTAAGCGTCATTCATCCGGCAGGAACGAAACGTCTGAAGCAACGATCCGAACAATTGGTTCCAAAAATGATTGCTATGCCGCTTGACGTGCTGTTGGATCGATATGGTCAGCACGCACTGGTAGCAGCGACGGCGGAACATTCCTCTGAGCATTTGTTGGTTTCCGAACAGGATCTTGTACCTGAACGAAACTAATCACGAAATGAATAAAGAAAAGGGTTGCCCTCCGCCGCATTTGGCAGAAGAGCAACCCTTTATTTATGTTTCCGATAAAAGAAATTCATCGGATATCTTGTACATGAATTAGATACTCAGTACGCCACCGTTGCTTGCATTCGTTACAAGTTTGGAATAACGAGCGAGGTAACCGGTTTTTACTTTCGGTTCAAAGCCTTTCCAACCTGCGCGACGACGTTCGAATTCTTCGTCACTGATATGCAATTCGATGATGCGGTTGTTCAGATCAAGTTCAATGATGTCTCCTTCTTCAACAAAAGCGATTGGACCGCCTTCAGCGGCTTCCGGAGAGATATGTCCGATACTGATTCCGCGGGATGCGCCAGAGAAGCGTCCGTCGGTGATCAGACCTACTTTGGCACCAAGGCCCATACCTACGATCTGGGAAGTAGGAGCGAGCATTTCAGGCATACCTGGTCCGCCTTTTGGTCCTTCATAACGGATAACAACAACATGTCCTTCTTTTACTTTGCCGTTCGCAATACCTTCGAGCGCTTGTTCCTGGGAATCGAAGCAAATAGCAGGACCTTTGTGATATCCACCAACCGAAGCGTCAACAGCACCAACCTTGATGATGGCGCCTTGTGGTGCAAGGTTACCAAACAATACAGCCAAGCCGCCTTTTTCGGAATGCGGGTTATCCAGGTGGTGGATGACATTTGTATCTTGGATTTCCTGACCTTCAACGTTCTCACGGATCGTTTTACCTGTTACCGTGATACAGTCGCCATGAATTGCACCTGGTTTCTTGAGCAATTCGTTCAGAACAGCACTTACGCCACCTGCATTGTGCACGTCTTCGATGTGAAGATCGGAAGCAGGTGCCAATTTTGCCAAGTGAGGAACGCGGTTAGCAACTTCATTGATTCGCTCGATTGGATACTCGATGCCTGCTTCATGAGCCAGTGCCAGTGTATGAAGTACCGTATTCGTGGAACCACCCATAGCCATATCCAGTGCAAAAGCGTTGTCGATGGCTTCTACAGTAACGATATCGCGTGGTTTCAGATCCATTTTGATGAGTTCCATCAGTTGTTTAGCGGATTGTTTAACAAACTCACGACGCTCAGGAGCAACAGCCAGGATGGTTCCGTTACCTGGCATAGCCAGTCCCATCGCTTCAGCCAGACAGTTCATGGAGTTCGCTGTGAACATACCGGAGCATGATCCACATGTTGGACAGCCGAACTGTTCAAGTTCAAGCAAGCTCTTGTCATCGATTTTACCAGCTTGATAAGCACCTACGCCTTCAAATACGGAAGTCAGGGACAGAGCTTTACCATTGCTGTCACGACCTGCCTTCATTGGACCGCCGCTGACAAACACAGTAGGGATATTACAGCGGAGTGCACCCATCATCATGCCGGGTGTAATTTTATCACAGTTCGGGATACATACCATGCCGTCGAACCAGTGTGCAGATACAACGGTTTCCACGGAATCCGCGATAATGTCACGGCTTGGCAGCGAGTAACGCATACCAATGTGTCCCATGGCAATTCCGTCGTCAACTCCGATGGTGTTGAATTCGAATGGAACGCCACCGGCTTCACGAATAGCTTCCTTAACAATTTTACCGAATTCCTGCAGGTGAACATGTCCGGGCACGATATCAATGTATGAGTTACATACGGCAATAAATGGTTTGCCAAAGTCCTCTTCTTTAACGCCCGCTGCGCGGAGCAAACTGCGGTGCGGTGCACGGTCAAAACCCTTTTTGATCATATCGGAACGCATCTTCTTGGCTGACATGGTGTATTTCCCCCCAAATTTATAATATTGAGCAACATGAATGGAAATATAAATGGCAGTGCATCTGTCGTTTAATTTCATCCGTACTCTAAAAAAATTGACCAGTGATACTGGTTTCGAGCTTCCCGTAGTTTGTGAAAGTCTTTGCTGCTTTAAACCCGTGAACAACCCGGTTTTTCTATAGAGTCTATCACAACCGTCATCATATTTCTACAATTCAATAGAAAGAAGCTTCAATCCATTAGTGGAATGAAGCTTTCTTAATTTGCTGCACAATATCAGTCTATCTTTCACCATTGCTATGGGGATAGGCTAACTGCTCCCGCCTTTGCGGCCAATCTCCCGATAGAATTCTTTATTATGAGTTTCGGAAGTTGCTTCTCCACCCTTGCGGCCAATTTCCTTATAGAACTGAGAATCGTGCGCATCTGAAGTCGCTTCTCCACCTTTTTTACCTATCATTTGGTAGAAGCTCCGATCATGCTTTTTGGATGTGGCCTTGCCACCTAATCTACCCGCTTCCTCGCGACTCATTTTGTGTTCAGACGTCTGTGGACGTGCCATTACAAATCACTCCTTATATCATAAGTAGATTGTTGTAGCGCGTAATGCTACTTACCACAACATTTCCAGCCTGAAACAAGGCAATTCTAATGGAAAGGAGCAGGATTTCAGTTCATCTGAACCAGGAGGCTGGACGTTTTAATCCCCCCTGACGATTGAAGTGAACGCGGGAAATGTCGGGCTCAATGAGCGGCCGAAAGGCATGACGGACGGCTGGGTGGGCCAGCGTTATAGCGAACAGTAATGCAATGGAAACAATCACCGGAATGTACAAGCTGGTCTCTATATAATTGTAAACCCCGGACCAGACCGCCAGGCGAACGAGAAATCCATGTAAAAGGAATACATAAAGAGTACGTCTTCCCAGATCGGTCAATCTGGATGTTAATGAAGGGACCCAGGCGAGAAATAAAGCTCCCGATCCGATTTCAAGCGCATAGATGCCGAGTCTGTATATTCCTGCAAACCACTCATGGTGTCCAAGCTCTGCGTAAGTCATGCTCCCCAGTAACCAGCCTGGTGAAATGTTGAACGCTCCGAGTCCAATCCAACCAAGAAGAGCAGCAGACAACGTAGCAGCAATTCTACGGCCCCATCCGGATCGTAAACGGGAGCGGATAGATGCTCCGTAGTCATACCCGATAACAAAGAAAGGTAGAAATACAAATGTTCGACTGAAGCTCAGCCAGAAACCATCCATAGGTAAATATCCTGCACATACTCCCAGCATCACGGCAACGAGTAGTCTGTATAGCGGTTTCCAAGAGAGGGTAAGACGAAGCAGCAGCCGCCAGCAGAAATGACTTGCCAGAAACCAGAGCAATAAATAAGGTGCAAAGAAAGACAAACGCATATGCGGTGTGTGGAATACGGTGAAATCCATTATTGCATACAAAGACTGAAACAGAAGGTACTGTAGTGCAATCTGTATAAGCACATTACGGCCAGATGCACCTTTGAGTGTATGTCTGGCAAAGTAGCCGGTTACCCATACAAACAGCGGCATGTGAAACGTATATATCCACAGAAACAGAGCCTCTGCTCCTGCAAAACGTGTAATGATTGGTTCGAGAGCATTGCCCGCGAGTACACAGACAATGAGCATAAAGCGCAAGTTGTAAAAAAAGGAATCCTGATCTTCGTGAATGATGGCCGGTTTGGTCATGTTGTAGCCCCCCTGATAACCCTTGGCGATTGCAATCTGGTTCTGTAATAAGGGTAATATGGATGTGTATCATTCATTGTGATATATTTCACAATAGAAAGCGCTATCCTTTCTCAAAGCTGTGACAACAAAATGAACGCTCCGGGATTGACAACGGTTGCATAGAGGCTGACAATGGGGAAAGAAGATGAGAAATTGTAAATATAAGGAGGGGAGAATTCATGTCGACGAATACCCGCCGAAGCCCTGAAATTGTTACGTTTGGCGAAAGCATGGGTTTGCTGACAGCAAAGGATACAAGAGGTCTCGAATATGCCGCGACATTAGACAAATCATTTGGTGGCGCAGAGAGTAATCTGGCGATTGGTGTATCCCGGCTTGGACATACCAGCGGCTGGTTTGGCCGTCTGGGTAATGATCCGATCGGTAACATGATCTTGAAGGCTATTCGTGGTGAAGGTGTAGATGTATCCAGAGCAAGGATGAGCGACAAAGAACCTACCGGTTTGATGATTCGTGAGAACGCTTCCGGGAAAGCCTCGGTGCATTATTATAGGAAGCTGTCCGCTGCAAGTGCGATTACTCCTGAGGATCTGGACACAGATTATATCGCGGGTGCGCAGATCCTTCACGTTACAGGCATCACCGCAGCAATAAGCGCGTCGGGACTTGCTACTGTTGAAGCTGCTATACATATAGCCAAGCAGGCTGGTGTGAAAGTGAGTTTTGATCCGAATCTGCGTCTTAAGCTGTGGTCGGCTGAAGAAGCGCGTCCTGTTCTGCTTCGTCTGGCTGAGCAAGCCGATTATTTCTTGCCGGGTCTGGACGAGATGAAACTTCTGTATAACGAAGAAGATGATCAAAAAGTACTTGAGCGTTTGTCCGCCATGAATGCAGTCTGTATCGTGAAGGGCGGCCCTGATTTGACCTACGTATTGGTGAATGGTACCCTAACGGAAGTTCCGTACTTCAAGGCAGATCATGTCCTGGATACGGTTGGGGCAGGAGATGGATTCTGTGCGGGCTTTCTGTCCGGCCTTCTTAAAGGATATTCCCCGCAGGAGGCGACCCGCCTGGGGAATTTGACCGGTTCCATGGTTATACAGGCTGTTGGCGATTGGGAGGCGCTTCCGACGTGGGAGCAGGTCGAGGCCAAGCTGAACAATGTAGCTCATGTTGAGCGCTAGTCGCTGCTGATATCATAATGTCTCATCTTCGTTCATTAATGTAAGGCTTGTAATACACAACCACATTGACAAGGGAGAGAATGAAATGAAGAAGCTTCAGCTGCTGCAAAAAATAACGGACAGTGGGGTTGTAGCGGTTCTGCGTGCAGATTCTGCTGATCAGGTTATCGCCATGGCCGAGCAAGCCATCGCGGGTGGCATCAAGATTATCGAGATTACGATGACGGTGCCTAGTGCCCTCAAAGCTATCGAGAAATTAAGCCGTGTATACCATTGGAACACACAAGATCCAGAGAAATTTGCCATTATTGGAGCTGGAACAGTGCTCGAACCCCAGACAGCGCGTGCCGCAATTATGTCAGGGGCGGAGTTTGTTGTGGGTCCTTCCCTGAACCCGGACACTGTGAAAATTTGCAACCTATACCGGATTCCGATTCTCCCAGGTGTGATGACCATTGCGGATGTACAACGTGCACTGGAACTTGGCGTGGATATTGTGAAGTTGTTCCCGGGTAATCTCTACGATCCGTCCATAATCAAAACGATGAAGGGACCTATGCCACAAGCGAATTTCATGCCGACTGGTGGGGTTTCCTTGTCCAATCTGGGTGACTGGATCAAGGGAGGCGCCGTTGCTGTAGGTATCGGTTCTGACCTTACAACGGAAGCAGTGAAGACGGGGGACTTGAGTCATGTTCGCCGCAAAGCAGAACAATATATGGATGCTTACCGCAAGGCCAAGGCCGAATAGCAATGAATGATGGAGAAGGGGAGCCTCAGGAATGAAGGCTCCCGTTCTGCAAGCCGCGGAACCTGCGGAAGTGCAGAAAGGTGATGAACGTTGAGAAACCGATATAATACAGGGCGCAAGAAGAGGGGCATAGGGAAATTCCTGCTCGTTCTTCTGGCGCTCATTGTCATTGGGTGTGGGTTTGTGGCCTGGAAGCTGTTTACGCCTTATGGACCACAGGAGATGGCTCAGACAGCTATGGAAACTGCAAATCAGGTGACAGTAACTGAAAAAGACAGCTGGATTGATTTTGTGCCGGACAAATCTGCTGGGGTGAGTGTTATTTTTTATCCAGGCGGATTGGTTAAACCGGAAAGTTATGCACCTCTTGCCCATGAACTTGCGGCAGCAGGACATCATACCATTATTGCGAAAATGCCGGTAAATCTGGCGGTACTCAAGCAGAATCTCGCAGATGACATTATTAAAGCCTATCCGGATGAACCATTTGTTATGGGAGGGCATTCTCTTGGTGGATCGATGGCGGCACGTTATGCGGCTTCCCATCCAGATGCACTTCAGGGCATCTTTTTCCTCGCATCCTATCCGGATGAAAAAGGCAGTGTGAAGTCACTGGGAATACCCGCGTTATCCATCCTGGGGACTAATGATGAAGTTGTGAATGCCACGAAGTATCAGAATGGTCGGGCATATTTGCCAGAAGATACGGTGTATTACACCATCGAAGGTGGTAACCATTCGCAGTTCGGTGACTATGGCCACCAGAGCGGTGACGGCGAAGCTGGGGTCAGTGAAGAGGAGCAGCTGTCCCAAACGGTTAAAACGACTGTAGGTTGGCTGGATACCATTAAGTAAGCTGCAAGTTCATTGGTGAATGTCACCAATCCATAGCAGACGGGAAGTGGAGGTGATACGTATGTCCATGCTTCAAATCCGTGGTAAGCAAGTTACGTGCCGAGGCATTCTATTTGATAAGGATGGTACGCTGCTGGATTTCTTACAGCTATGGGGGCCGTGGGCGGAGTCTTTGCTGAATCAGCTGGAGTCACAACTGTCAGAGCTTGGGGCCTCGTTCACGGTGGAGCGTGAGCAAGTTCTCGGTACGGTTCGCAATCGCGAAGGTCATCTGATCGGATATGATCTTCAAGGGCCATTGGCTATTGCCACGGTGGACGAGAGCAATGGTTTGCTTGCTGGGCAGTTGTATGCAGCAGGCATGCCTTGGAATGAAGCAATCACTACGATCCGCCATTTTTCCAGTGTCGCCATGGGTGAGGTAAGGCAGAGAAAAATGGCAGAATCGCTGCCTGGACTAAATGCATTCTTGCAGAGCTGCAAGGAAGCATCGATTCCCATGGCAGTCGTCACTTCGGACAACACAGCTGCTGCCGAGGAGCATATGGAGTGGATGGGAATCCGGTCGTATTTTACATCGATTGTTGGCAGTGACCGGGTGACTCGGGGCAAACCGGATGGAGAGGCTGCGGTTCTGGCTTGCCGGGAATTACATATTCTTCCTGAGGAGGCTGTTGTGATCGGTGACAGCAATGGGGATATGCAGATGGGACGCAACGCAGGGGTGTCCTATAGGATTGGTTTCTGTCCAGAAGTCGAGGGAAGCCACTATTTATATGACGCCGATGCCATTATCCAAAATTATGATGAGTTAAAAATCATCTCTGAACGTTCCTCACAGGGGTGATCTCGTAAAGGAGGAGAGAGGATGAACGCAACAGAACAACTGGCTGCCTGGATTAAGGAAAGTTCAAATATTGTTTTTTTCGGAGGGGCCGGAACTTCAACGGAAAGCGGGATTCCCGACTTCCGCTCTGCCGCTGGCTTATACCAGACAGAGCAGCATTCACCTTATCCACCCGAAGAGCTGCTGAGCCGACATTTTTTTGACCAGCATGCTGATATTTTTTATGATTTTTATCGAGGCAAAATGCTTCATCCCGATGCGATGCCCAACGGCTGCCATCGACTGCTCGCCAGATTGGAGCAGGAAGGAAAACTTCAGGCGGTTATCACACAAAATATCGACGGGTTGCACCAGAAGGCTGGCAGCAGCAATGTCCTGGAGCTTCATGGTTCGATCCATCGAAACGCCTGTATGGATTGCAAGAGGTTTTACGGGTTGGATGACATTATTACGGCAAAAGATACGGTTCCTCGCTGCACTGCGTGTGGTGGCGTGATCAAGCCGGATGTCGTACTGTATGAAGAGGAGCTGGACCAGACGATTTTATATCGTTCGGTTGATGCACTGTCCTCGGCGGATTTGCTGCTGGTAGGTGGAACTTCATTAACGGTGTATCCTGCCGCTCAATTGATTACGTATTTTCAAGGGAAACACACGGTCTTGCTGAATGCTACACCTACGGCTTACGACAGGCAGGCTGATTTGCTGATTACAGACCCTATTGGTGAGGTAATGAATAAGATGGACCAGCTTCTTGGTTAAATGTAAGTCAACATTGTCCGAATAACCGCATTCTCCGGCATACGGACCGGGTACTAGAGGCGGAACCTGGGGAAAGAAGGGATTCATGATGGTCTACGTAGCCAGCGATGCACGCTACGAAACAATGAAATACAACCGCGTTGGACGTTCAGGATTGAAACTGCCAGCGATTTCACTTGGGTTATGGCATAATTTTGGTGGCATTAATAATGCGGAGAACGGCCGAAATATGATCACCCGTTCGTTTGATCTGGGCATTACGCATTTTGACCTTGCCAACAATTATGGTCCGCCAGCAGGTTCTGCTGAGCAGTTATTCGGTCAGGTGTTGGCGCAGGATCTGAAGCCATATCGAGATGAACTTGTCATCTCCACCAAAGCCGGGTACTATATGTGGCCTGGACCTTACGGTGAGTGGGGTTCTCGTAAAAACCTGGTTTCCAGTCTCAATCAGAGCTTGAAGCGCATGGGTCTCGATTACGTAGACATCTTTTATTCTCATCGTTATGATCCCGAAACACCTCTGGAAGAAACGATGATGGCGCTGGACCATATTGTTCGTTCCGGCAAAGCATTGTACGTCGGCATCTCCAACTATCCTGCTGAACAGACGAAGCAGGCGGCAGAGATTCTCAAAGGGCTGGGTACACCTCTGTTGATTCATCAACCCAAATATTCCATGCTGGATCGCTGGATTGAAGGTGGGTTGCAGGATGTACTTGATGAGTATGGAACAGGCAGCATTGCCTTTTGTCCATTGGCACAAGGCGTGCTCACCAACAAATATCTGAATGGTATTCCAGAAGATTCACGTGCCAAGGGCCCGTCTGTATTCTTGAATGAAAACAACATCTCACCAGAGACATTACGCAAAGTACGTGCTTTGAACCAGATTGCAGCATCGCGTGGTCAGAGTCTGGCCCAATTTGCGCTCGCTTGGGTATTGCGTGATGGCAAGGTAACTTCTGCACTGATTGGTGCAAGTCGCCCTTCGCAGATTGAAGAGAATGTGGCTGCTCTCAGCCAGTTGGAATTCTCCTCAGAGGAATTGGAGCGCATTGAATCGATTCTCCGTCCGGAACCGGATCATAAATAAAGTTCAAAAGGTGCATCTTAGCCATAATGGCTGGATGCACCTTTTTTGTCTCTTATTATTTAAGCTGATCTACGGGATAGAAGATCCTGCTTTTGATTACAGGTTATCGCTGGTTCGGTGGTACTTGGCGTGTCGTTTGATGCATGGCCCTGTTAAGAATGTTCTCCCGGTACAGACTAGGAGCTTCCCCATGGAATCGCTTGAACTGTTTGGAGAAATACAGCGCATCTGGCAACCCCACGGAGGCCGATACCTGTTCAATGGACAGATTCGGACGTTCACGCAGCAGCTGGCGCGATTTGTCGATCCTTAGTTTCAGCAGGTAGGTAACTGGGGATAGCCCGGTTTCCTGTTTGAAAATGCGGGACAGGTACGCGCGGTTATAGCCAAGACTGGCCGACATTTGCTCAATTGAGACAGGGTAGGCATATTGGGTAGACATGTATTGAATCATCTGTTTCACAGTTCGTCGTATTGAAGATTCACCTGGTATTAAGGTTTGCCCCTGAGAAAGGTGATTTTGTGCCTCGGCTAGAATCATATATAACGTACCCAATGATGTAAAATGAGAGCTTTCTTTCCGCTCGGCAAAAGCCGTCTGCATCACGGATAACCAGTCGGAAATACCGCACGAAGGACCGGCATGAAAGACGGATTTCTCCGGACGGAAGCCTGCTTCCTCTATATGCTTCGCAGCCTGGCTGCCAGTAAAGGCCATCCAGCGGTATTGCCAGGGGTTCCGGGTATGGGATTGGTAGCTTACAAGCTGCCCTGGTTGAATAAGGAAACAATCTCCTGCGGATAGTTCGTAGGTATGTAGTTCAGTACGGAATGTACCGGCTCCTTTTTCTACATAGTGCAATAGATAATAATCGTATAGCTTCGGTCCAAGGGCGTGACCGGGAAGGGTCTGGCTTGCGCCTGCAAAGAGGACATGCAATGCCCCTTTTTCATAATAAACAGGATTGGAGGCAACCGAGTAGCTGAGTGCTCCACTTTTTCCAGAGGTTTCCGGAATATGTTTTATCGGATCTACCGAAGCCCCCATTGGACCTTCCTTACGTTGTTCAGTCATGATGACATTCCTTTCCTTCCTGGATGTTCCATTCATTATACGTCGAAAGGTCACATTTATCCATATGGAACACACATGGTTTCATTTCAAGGGGAACCGCCTTCTTGTATAATAACATTAAGAAAACCAACAACATTGAGATGGGGTGCAGCAGCAATGAACATAAATGAATTGAAACAAAAGTTTATTGACAAGTACGGAGAGAGTGGAGCGGACATCCGTGTGTTCCATGCCCCTGGGCGGGTGAATCTGATCGGTGAGCACATTGACTATAACGGTGGATACGTGCTTCCGGCAGCGCTTGAATTCGGTACCACTTTGATTATCCGTGAGCGTGAGGACAACAAGTTGCAGTTGGCTTCCACGAATATGTCCTATGAAGGAACGCTGGATACATCCACGATTGGCAAGGAAAAAACAGGGGAATGGACGGATTACCCGGTTGGCGTCATGGTTGAACTGCAAGGCAAAGGCGTAAAAGTAACCAAAGGTTGTGACTTCCTCTATCATGGAGAAATTCCGAACGGCGCAGGACTTTCCTCTTCCGCATCGCTGGAGGTTCTTACCGGGTTTGCCATCCAGTCGCTTGAAGGTGTGAAGGATATTGACACGGTTCAACTGGCGCTGCTGTCCCAAAAGGCAGAGAACGAATTCGTCGGCGTCAACTGCGGCATCATGGATCAGTTCGCTGTAGCCAATGGAGCAGAGGATCACGCGATCCTGCTGATGTGTGACACTCTTGAATATGAAAAAGTGCCATTCCGTACCGGCGCCTACAAGCTGGTTATTGGTAACACGAACAAACGTCGGGGGTTGGTGGACTCGGCTTACAACGAACGTCGCTCCCAATGTGAGCAGGCACTTGCCATTTTGAAAGAACAACTGCCTGCACTGAACTATCTGGCGCAACTTACACCTGAACAATTCGTTACACTGCAGGATCACATCAAGGATGAGAAGGTAAGACAGCGTGCCCAGCACGTCGTGGAAGAGAATGCACGTGTACTTGCATCAGTGGATGCACTGCGTGATAACGATCTGGAAACTTTCGGCAAGCTGATGAATGCTTCTCATGAATCCCTTCGTTATCTATATGAAGTGAGCTGCGAAGAACTGGACGTGATGGTTGAAGAGGCTCAACGTATTCCAGGCACTCTGGGTGCTCGGATGACTGGTGCGGGATTTGGTGGATGTACGGTATCTCTTGTGCATGAAGACGATGTAGAGCGTTTTGTAAGTGAAGTTGGAGCGGCATATGAAGCACGTACCAGTCTCAAAGGCGAGTTCTATGTATGCGGAGTAGGCGACGGCGTTAAAGAATTGAAGGAGGCGAAGTAAGATGGCGATTTTGGTGACAGGTGGAGCAGGATATATTGGTTCTCATACGGTGGCGGCTTTGTTGGAGCGAGGCGAAGAGGTCGTTGTACTGGATAACTTGCAGACAGGGCATCGTGAAGCTCTGCTGGGCGGAAAATTGTATGAAGGTGATCTGCGTGACAAGGAACTTCTGGCGAAGCTGTTCGCTGAGAACTCCATTGATGCAGTCATCCACTTTGCAGCTAACTCACTGGTTGGCGAGAGCATGAAAGATCCTGTTAAATACTATGACAACAACGTATTTGGCACACTCTGTCTGTTGGAAGCGATGAATGCAGCGAATGTACGTCGCATCGTCTTCTCCTCCACAGCTGCGACTTACGGCGAGCCGGAGAAAGTGCCGATTGAAGAGAGCGACCGCACAGAGCCTACGAATGTATATGGTGAAACCAAGCTGATGATGGAACGCATGATGTCCTGGTTCGATAAAGTACAGGAAATCAAATACGTCTCCCTTCGTTACTTTAACGCAGCCGGAGCCCATGAGAGCGGCAAAATCGGTGAAGATCACCAGCCTGAGAGCCATCTCATTCCACTCGTACTGCAAACCGCACTGAAACAACGTCCGCACATCGCCGTGTTCGGTGACGACTACGCAACAGAAGATGGAACCTGTGTACGTGATTACATCCACGTAAGTGATCTGGCGGATGCGCATCTGCGGGCCGTAGATTATCTTCGTAAAGGGGAGAACAGCAACGTGTTCAACCTGGGCAACGGTCAAGGCTTCTCTGTTAAACAGGTTATTGAGACGGCTAAGAAAGTAACCGGACTGGACATTCCAGTTGTACAGGAACCACGTCGTGCGGGTGATCCGGCTGTACTGGTGGCTTCATCTGCCAAAGCAAGATCCGTACTGGGCTGGAATCCGAAATGGACGAATCTCGAAGATGTTATTCAAAGCGCATGGAGCTGGCATCAGTCTCACCCTGACGGCTACGGAAAAAACTAGGAGGCGAACATCGATATGTCACAGACTCATATTGCAACAGGCGCCACAGAGCGGACACCGGAGCAGCAGGAAGCACTGCATGCCATTGAACGTCTGGTAGCATTTGCCTTGCAGAACAAATTGATTGAAGAAGCGGATCGGGATTACAGCCGTAATCTTCTGCTGGAACAGTTCGGGTTCTCCGAGCCGTATGCTGGAGTATTGAACGAGACGGTGTTGGATGGACCCCAACCATTGCTGGACACGCTGATTGATTATGGATTCGAAATTGGACTTATACCTGAAAATACCGACACGTACCGTGATTTGCTCGATGCGAAAATTATGGGTCAATTGATGGCCCGTCCATCCGAGGTGGTGCGCGCATTCCGTTATACCGAGCAGACCGAAGGCATCGAAGCGGCTACCTCGCAATTCTATGAGCTTTCGATTCATTCCAACTACATTCGGATGGACCGCATTTCCAAGAATGTGTATTGGACACAGCATACAGCTTATGGAGATATGGAGATTACGATCAACCTCTCCAAGCCGGAGAAAAGTCCGAAGGAAATCGCGATGGCCAAGCTGCTTCCGCCTCCGGTATATCCGAAATGCCAACTCTGTCGTGAAAATGTGGGCTATGCCGGTCGGGTCAACCACCCGGCACGTCAAAACCTGCGTGTCATTCCATTGGAATTGAACGGCGAACCTTGGTTTTTCCAATACTCGCCATATGTGTACTACAACGAGCACTGCATTATTTTCCATCACGATCATGTGCCGATGAAATTGACCAAAGATACGCTGCGCAGGCTGCTGGCTTTTGTGGGAGAGTATCCGCATTACTTTATCGGTTCCAATGCCGATCTGCCCATCGTTGGCGGTTCCATCCTGACTCATGACCATTTCCAGGGTGGACGTCATACCTTTGCCATTCAAAATGCGAAGCCAGAGGCTGTATTCCGCCACGCTGGTTCACCGGGCCTTACGCTCAGTCTTGTGAAATGGCCAATGTCCGTACTGCGGCTGGCCTCACAGGATCCGACTGAGTTGCTCGAAGCGGGGAATGCCGTTTATGAAGCGTGGAAGGTGTACAGTGATTCTACGGTGGAGATCGAAGCATTCAGTGAGGTTGATGGAGAGCGGATTCCGCACAATACGGTTACGCCAATCGTTCGTCGCAGTGCGGACGGTGGATATGAGATGGACCTCGTTCTGCGGAACAATCGCACGAATGATGAACATCCCGAAGGGATTTTCCACCCGCATCGCGAAATGCATCATCTGAAAAAAGAGAACATTGGACTCATCGAAGTGATGGGGCTTGCAATTCTGCCAGGTCGTTTGAAAGAAGAGCTGGACAGCATCGCGGATATTCTTGCTGGGGATACCCAACTTGCTGAGGCGGCCAAAGCCTCCGAACATGTGTTGAATAAACATCTGGGCTGGGCAGAAGAATTGATCGAACGTTTCGGTCCCAACCTGAACAAGGAGCAAGCTGTTGCGCTTGTGCAACAGGAAGTCGGCTTGAAATTCGCCGAGATTCTGGAGCATGCGGGTGTTTACAAATATGATGAGGCAGGACGTAAAGCATTCCGTCGTTTTGTAAGCAGCATGGGATACACCGAATAAACATGATAACGAGGAACACCAGCCCATACAAGGGCTGGTGTTTTTGGTACTTCTTTTCTATGCACACATGTATAATCTTAGAAGAAAAGTCATGGACACTCCTTATCATTTGAAGAAAAGGGGATACGAAAATGGAAAAAAAGGTTTTGAATTTACCATTAGTTACCGATGCAGAGGAATTGCAGACCATGGTAGGAGAACCAAGCGAACAAGTACTCAACAAGGTGATTTCCTTTGTGGACACACATGTACAGCACTTTCTGTCCATGTCGCCATTATTCTTCCTGTCCACTTCAGACAGTTTAAGTAAAAGGGATGTATCCCCTCGCGGCGATGAGGCAGGCTTTGTGAAAGTGTTGGATCAATATCGGCTTGTCTATCCCGAACGTCCGGGTAATCGCCGTATCGATTCGTTGCTGAACATCCTGTCCAACCCTGGAGTTGGCATGATTTTTCTAATTCCGGGTATGAATGAAGTGCTGCGGATCAATGGGAGGGCCTCAATTACGAAGGATGAGGAATTTATCGCGAGCATGGGGTGGAGCGGCAAAACCATCGGGGCTGCTGTCATTGTGGATGTGGAAGAATGTTTCATTCATTGTCCAAGAGCGTTTAAACAGGCGGGAATATGGTCTTCTGAGACATGGGTGGATAAGGAAAGTCTGCCTTCAACCAGTGAAATGTTCCGTGCACACTTGCAAATTAATGGATTGCTATAAAGTGAGTGGCTATCGATTTGTTTTTGTATAATCGGGGTACTATAATTGGAGTTGCACTAAAAATTCTAAACTCCATTGGAGGCGACATAGATATGAGATCTTTTCAATTTTATAATCCAACCCGATTGATTTTCGGTAAAGGTCAGCTGGAAGCACTGAAAACCGAAGTACCGAAATACGGTAAACGGGTTCTGCTTGTATATGGTGGCGGCAGTATCAAACGCAGCGGTTTGTACGAGCAGGTGATCGGACTGCTGAAGGAAGTTGGAGCTGAGGTTACAGAGCTGGCTGGTGTAGAACCGAACCCGCGTCTTTCGACTGTTCACAAAGGCGTAGACCTCTGCAAAACGAACAACATTGACCTGGTCCTCGCTGTAGGCGGCGGCAGTGTACTGGATTGTGCCAAAGCGATTGCCGTAGGTGCCAAGTATGATGGCGATATGTGGGATTTTGCTCAGCGTAAAGCCGTTGCACAGGATGCTCTTCCGCTCGGAACCGTGCTGACAATGGCTGCAACGGGCTCGGAAATGAACTCTGGATCGGTTATCACCAATCAGGATACACAGGAGAAGTTGGGCTGGGGCAGCGCGTATTCGTTCCCTGCGTTCTCGATCCTTGATCCGGTAAATACATATACCGTTCCTTTGGACCAAACGGTTTATGGCATGGTTGATATGATGTCCCACGTACTGGAGCATTACTTCCATCTGGATGCCAACACACCGGTTCAGCTCGGATTCTGTGAGACGATTCTGCGCACAGTTATGGATGCAGCCCCTCGTCTGGTTGAAGACCTGGAGAACTATGAACTGCGTGAAACGATTCTGTACTGCGGAACGATGGCATTGAACGGCGTACTGAACATGGGTCTCGCGGGTGACTGGGCTACTCACAATATCGAACACGCGGTATCCGCAGTGTATGACATTCCGCATGGCGGAGGGCTCGCGATTCTGTTCCCGCACTGGATGAAGCATAATGTGGACGTCAATGTGGATCGGTTCAAACGTCTCGCGATCAATGTGTTTGAAGTTAACCCTGAAGGTAAATCGGACAAACAGATTGCTGAAGAAGGAATTGAAGCGTTGAGCAAATTCTGGACATCCATTGGTGCGCCTAACCGTCTGGCTGATTATGATATCGATGACAGCCAAATCGAAGTTATGGCTGATAAAGCCATGCTCTTCGGCCCATTTGGTAACTTCAAAAAATTGCAACGTGAAGATGTTGTATCCATCTACAAGGCTTCTCTGTAAAAACAAAACGCAAAAGGCACAGCAATGTGTTCTGGAACCGCACGTCTCCTTTAACGGAGATTTGCGGTTTTTTGTTGTGAATAAGAGCCAATCGGAGATTGTTCCAGCAACGGGGCCATATTGCGAGGAGAATAACCATTATCGGGTCTGGAAACCAAATGAGGAAAGATTTTGAAACATAACGGCACCTTGCTACGTATTTATTTACATGAGGAATGCCCAGTTGGATGGAATTGCGGCAGAAGAGAGGAGGAACGGGGAATGGAGTCAATCTATTGGGGGTGTCTAATTGGAGGAGCCATATTTGCAGTTGTCAGCCTTGTACTAGGTGACTTGATTGATGGCTTGCTGGACGGGGCCTTTGAATTGCCAGGCCTTGATTTTTTCAAACCTGTTGTGCTGGCCGGTTCCATAACAACCTTTGGCGGAGCCGGTATTATGCTGACACGTTATAGCTCGTTAAGTGCAATTTCGGCATTGATACTATCCCTGCTTATAGGTATTGCTGCAGCCATGCTGGTATTCTTCGCATATATCAAGCCGATGCGTAACAGTGACGTCTCCATAGCGTTTTCCATGAAAGAGCTATCTGGGAAAATTGGAGAAATTACCATTCCGGTACCGGAAAAAGGTTTTGGTGAGGTTATGATCAAAATTGCTGCCGGTAATACGGTGCACACGGCATCCAGCTTTGAACATCGTCCCATTGCGGCGGGAGCGCGTGTTGTAGTTGTGGATGTAACCGAAGGTGTCCTGCGAGTATCGGAATGGGATGAAGATGTACTTAAAAATGTTTAAGGTAGTTTAACCGTTAGCAGTGTAAGCAGTCATGTATGAATAAGGGGAGAGATGTGGAATGGATTTGAATTTGGATTGGGATGTATTGTTGATTCCTGCAGTTGTGGTAGGTGTTATTCTGATTCTTGGTTTGGCGTTCTGGGCGAGGTACAAAACGGTTGGGCCGGATGAAGCCATGATCGTTACGGGTTCATTCCTGGGAAGTAAAAATATATCCGACGATGACTCCGGACGAAAAATTAAAATTGTTCGTGGAGGCGGCGCATTTATCTTGCCAGTGTTCCAGCAGTCAGAGTTTATCTCGCTGTTGTCCCACAAGCTGGACGTTTCCACGCCGGAAGTATACACGGAACAAGGGGTACCGGTCATTGCCGATGGTGTCGCCATTATCAAGGTCGGAAGCTCTGTAGAAGACGTGGCTACTGCAGCCGAGCAATTTATCGGTAAGCCGGTAGAATCGTTAAGAGGTGAAGCGCAGGAAGTTCTGGAAGGGCATTTGCGGGCCATCCTCGGAACGATGACGGTGGAAGAAGTATATCGTAACCGCGATCGCTTCGCGCAAGAGGTTCAAGGTGTAGCTGCCAGGGATCTGAAAAAAATGGGACTGCAAATTGTCTCTTTTACCATCAAAGATGTTCGTGACAAACAAGGTTATCTGGATGCCCTCGGTAAACCGAGGATAGCAGCCGTCAAGCGGGATGCTGAAATTGCGGAAGCAGAAGCGATGCGGGATGCACGTATTCAGAAGGCTAATGCGGAAGAGCAAGGGCAAAAAGCCGAGTTGCTGCGTGATACGAATATCGCTGAAGCTGCAAAAGAGAAGGAACTGAAAGTAGCGACATTTAAGCGGGATCAGGATACAGCTAAAGCCGAAGCAGATCAGGCGTACCATATCCACGAAGCACGTGCGAGACAAACCGTGGTGGAAGAAGAGATGAAGGTTGAGCTCGTTCGTAAAGAACGTGAGATCGATCTGCAAGAGAAAGAAATTATCGTACGTGAGAAGCAATATGATGCTGAAGTGAAGAAAAAGGCAGAAGCAGACCGTTATGCGGTGGAGCAGGCTGCCGAAGCGGATAAAGCCAAAAGAATGCGTGAAGCCGATGCGGTACAGTACTCCATTGAAACGCATGCAAAAGCTACTGCCGAGCAGAAGCGTCTCGAAGGTCAGGCGATGGCAGATGCTGAACGCGCTAAAGGTACAGCAGATGCAGAGGTTATTCGCCTCCGGGGTCTGGCGGAAGCAGAAGCGAAGGAAAAACTGGCCGAGGCGTTCCAAAAGTTCGGCGAAGCTGCCGTGCTCGATATCATCGTCAAAATGCTGCCTGAACTTGCTGGTAAAATTGCGGAGCCGATCTCCTCGATTGATAAGCTGACTGTTGTGGACACAGGTAAAGGTGAAGGCGCCACTCGTGTAAGTAATTATGTAACTGAGCTCATGGCGACGGCTCCTGAGATGCTCAAAAGTGTCTCCGGCATTGATGTGGAGCAGTTAATTAAAGGTCTCACCAAACCTAAAACAACAGCACCGGTTGCTATTCAACAGAGTGAACCTGTTACAACCCCATCGATAATCGATAAGATTGTGGAAAAAGCTGGAGTTGAAGATTAAGACAACGAATCATAACGCACTCATGCTCTATTGACCTTAAGGCAAATTTTTGTTACTTTTTAAGCGAGACGTCCGGCGCGGTTTGCCCGCTTCCGGATGTCTTTTCTTACTTAATAGGGTGTGACTGAATCACACCTAAGATGGTGTGAAAAAAGAGGTGCAAACATTGAGTAGCCTGCAAGTAGCCAAAGCGCTAAATAATAATGTAATTATTGCACAGCATCCTGAGCATGGAGAAGTTGTCGTGATTGGTAAAGGCATCGGCTTCAATCGGAAGACGAAAGACATTATTCCACTGATGGCTGTGGAGAAGATGTTCATTTTGAGAAACCAGCAGGAGCAGGAGCAGTATAAACAGCTTCTTCCACAAGTGGATGAAGCATTGATCGAAATTATTAACGAAGTCATTACGTATATTGCAGAACATACAGACGTTCCTTTAAATGAACATATTCATATCGCATTGACCGACCATATTTCTTTTGCATTAAAACGAAAAGAACAAGGGATTGTCATTCAGAATCCTTTTCTATATGAGACCCGTGAAATCTATCCTGACGAATATCGCATGGGCGAATATGCAGTTCGTTTGATTAAAGAAAAACTGGGCGTAGATCTGGGAATGGATGAAATCGGTTTTATTGCGCTCCACATCTACAGTGCGATGACCAACCAAAATATTTCTCAAGTTCGCGAGCATTCCCAACTGATTACCGATTTGGTGAGCCTGGTGTCCACCCAACTGGATTATTCGTTTGAGACGCAGTCACTGGATTACTCCCGGTTACTGACTCATCTTCGGTTTGCCTTGGAACGAGTCCGTCGGGGAGATAAAGTGGAAGAAATCCACAAATTGGATTCCCTATTGAAGTTAGAATATCCTGAAATGTACTCGCTTGCATGGAAGCTGACGAAGGTGATGGAAAAAAGGTTGAATCTTCCAGTCTATCCTGCTGAAGTAGGGTATCTGACCATCCATTTGCAGCGACTGAATCAAAGGAAAGAAGAAGACAACCAGTGAATTTTTTCCACAAGTGGAATTGCAGTTTGAGAAATTTCTTGTAAAGGCTTGCATCGTTTTTGAAGTGATGCTACAATGGTCTCCGTAATCAAGCAACTGAATAAACACAAACGACGTGTTACTGATTCGATCAGGCATGAGTTATCTAGAGCATGATTGTTCTTACCTTATACCGGGTATGCTATACCCGAAGGTTGGACCAATTTAGCTTTGTTAACTCGTGCCTTTTTTGTTTTCCCTTGCTTGCATCACAACATAAAAATTTAAGAGAAAGGTGGATACGACGCAATGTTTAAAAAGCTTTTTGGTGTATTGCAAAGAGTAGGTAAAGCTCTTATGCTACCTGTAGCAATCTTGCCAGCGGCAGGTTTATTGCTAGGGATCGGTAACATGCTTGTGAATCCGGATTTCTTGCAGTATGCAACAGTGCTAGATACCCCATGGGTAAGCTCAATCGCGACCATTATGATGAATGCGGGTCAGATCGTATTTGATAATCTGGCATTGCTGTTCGCTGTCGGTGTAGCCGTCGGGCTGGCCGGAGGCGAAGGTGTCGCAGGTCTTGCGGCCATCATCGGTTACTTGGTCATGAACGTGACTCTAGGTACGGCTGTTGGTGTTACACCAGCCATGATCGGTGAAGTACCAGGTTATGCGAGCATCTTGGGTATTCCTACATTGAGTACAGGCGTGTTCGGGGGTATCATCATTGGTATTACCGCCGCGCTATGTTACAATCGATTTTTCAAAATCGAACTGCCGTCTTACCTCGGTTTCTTTGCAGGTAAACGATTTGTTCCCATTGTCACTTCAGTCGTTTCCCTCTTAATCGGGTTGCTTCTGGTGATCATCTGGCCTCCAATTCAAAATGGGCTGAATGCTGTATCTCACTTCATGGTAGATACAAGTCCGACATTATCGGCATTCATATTTGGAGTGGTAGAACGGTCACTTATTCCGTTCGGACTGCATCACATTTTCTATTCACCATTCTGGTTTGAGTTCGGTGAATATGTGAACAAAGCTGGAGATGTCATTCGTGGTGACCAGCAAATCTTCTTCAATCAACTGCGTGATGGCGTGAACCTTACAGCGGGAACGTTCCAAGTTGGTAAATTCCCGTTCATGATGTTCGGTTTGCCAGCTGCGGCGCTTGCGATGTACCATGAAGCAAGACCGGAGCACAAAAAGTATGTTGCAGGGATCATGGGATCAGCTGCGCTGACTTCGTTCCTCACAGGGATTACAGAACCGCTTGAGTTCTCATTCCTGTTTGTAGCGCCAATCCTGTTTGCAGTACACTGTATCTTTGCAGGTTTGTCTTTCATGACAATGCAAATTCTTGGAGTCAAAATCGGGATGACATTCTCCGGTGGATTCATTGACTTCCTGATCTTCGGGATTATCCCGAACCGCACGCCTTGGTGGGATGTTATCATCGTAGGTTTGATTCTTGCAGTGATCTACTATTTCGGATTCCGCTTGATCATTCGCAAATTCAACCTCAAAACACCAGGTCGTGAAGAGGCGACACCTGAAACAACTTCGGGCGGTGGAGGCTCAGGTTCAACAGATGATCTGCCTCACAACATTCTTGCTGCATTCGGCGGACAAGAGAATATCAAACATCTGGATGCCTGCATTACTCGTTTGCGGATTGAAGTAAATGAGAAATCCAGTGTAAATAAAGATCGTTTGAAACAATTGGGTGCATCTGGCGTACTTGAAGTGGGTAATAATGTACAGGCCATCTTCGGTACACGTTCAGATACGATTAAATCCCAAATGCAGGATATCATTGCAGGACGGACACCGGCACCAGCAGCTGTGGCTAAGCCAGCTCCTGAACAGGAAAAGGCGCAAGGTGAAGAAGGCGAACGTATTATTGCGGAAGACATCGTTATGCCAGTTAACGGCGAATTGATGGATATCACAAACGTTCCTGATCCGGTCTTTGCTGAGAAAATGACAGGTGATGGCTTTGCTGTTCTGCCTCATGATGGCAAGATCACTTCTCCTGTATATGGTAAGGTGTTTAACGTATTTCCAAGCAAACATGCCGTGGGCATTATGTCTGACGGAGGCAAGGAAGTGCTTGTTCATATAGGTGTCAACACGGTGAAGCTGAAAGGACAGGGCTTCAACGTGCTCGTGCAGGAAGGCGACCTGGTATCTGCAGGACAGCCGATTATGGAAGTGGATCTGGAGTATGTGAAAGCTAATGCTCCGTCAATCATCTCTCCGATCATTTTCACCAACCTGCCAGAAGGCTCGACAGTAACGCTAACGAAAAGTGGGTTACTGAAAATTGGCGATCAGCCGATTATTGAGATAAAATAAGAAGTGTTACAACAATGGCAAGCAAGTGTAAATATATGCAATGCCTAAAACTAAATTATTGAAAGTGAGATGATTGTAATGCAACAAACATTCAGAATTACAGATGAAGATGGTATCCACGCACGTCCGGCGACAGCCCTGGTTAATACAGCAAACAAATTCAAAGGTGCAGAATCCTTTGCAGAAGCTAACGGTAAAAAAGTAACGTTGAAATCCATCCTGGGCGTACTTTCCCTTGGTCTGGAACAAGGCGACACTATCAGCATCATCGTTGAAGGCGAAGGAGAAGCTGAAGCTCTTCAAGCTCTGACAGACGTTATGGTTAACGAAGGGCTGGGCGAAATTAATGCTTAATGTTTCTGGGATCGCGGCTTCGGCGGGTATTGCTATCGCCAAGGCGTTTATCTTGGAGCATCCCAATTACTCTGTAGAAAAACGCGAAATCAACGACGTTGACGCAGAGATCGCGAAACTCGACTCAGCACTGGGCAAGTCCCAGGCTGAGCTTGAGGCGATCAAAGAGCGTACTTTACAAGAGCTTGGCGAGAAAAAAGCTGAGATTTTTGCTTCGCATTTGCTCATTCTGAATGACCCGGAACTGATTGATCCGGTTAAAGCGAAAATTGCAGATGATAAGGTTAATGCAGAATTCGCATTGAACGAAACAGCAACGCAATTTATCGAAATGTTCGAAAACATGAAGAGTGCTTACCTGCAGGAACGTGCTGCGGATATGCGTGATGTAACCAAACGTGTGCTAAATCACTTGCTTGGTATCGAATTCATGAGTCCGGCGGAGATCAGTGAAGAAGTGATCGTGCTTGCGGAGGATCTTACGCCTTCCGACACGGCTCAACTGAACCGTCAATATGTTAAAGGTTTTGCAACCAATATTGGTGGACGTACTTCTCACTCCGCGATCATGGCTCGTTCACTTGAAATTCCGGCTGTCGTTGGAACCAAGGACATTCTGGCTCAAGCGAAACAAGGTGATATGATTATCGTTGACGGTTTGGACGGTCACGTACTGGTTAATCCAACGGATGATGTGATTGCTGAGTATCGCTCCAAACAGGAACAGTACGATGCACAACGTGCCGAGTGGAGAAAACTGCGTGATGAGCCAACGGTAACGGTGGACAACGTTCATGTGGAACTGGCAGCCAACATTGGTACACCGAATGATGTTGCCGGTGTTCTGGAGAATGGCGGCGAGGCTGTAGGCCTGTACCGTACCGAGTTCCTGTACATGGGCAGAGACAAGCTTCCTTCTGAGGACATTCAGTATAATGCTTATAAGGCTGTACTGGAAAAAATGGAAGGCAAACCTGTTGTTGTTCGTACACTCGACATCGGTGGAGACAAAGAGCTTCCATATCTGGATCTGCCAAAAGAAATGAATCCATTCCTCGGTTTCCGCGCAGTTCGTCTGTGTCTGGACCGTTTGGACATTTTCCGTACTCAATTGCGTGCATTGCTGCGTGCAAGTGTACATGGTAACCTGCGTGTTATGTTCCCAATGATCGCAACACTGGGTGAATTCCGTGAAGCCAAAGCTGTCCTGCTCGAAGAGAAGGAAAAGCTGGTTGCTGAAGGTATTGCTGTTTCAGACAGCATCCAACTGGGAATCATGGTCGAAATTCCTTCGACTGCAGTTCTGGCAGATCAATTTGCCAAAGAAGTGGATTTCTTCAGTATCGGAACGAACGATCTGATTCAATACACCATGGCTGCTGACCGTATGAACGAGCGTGTATCGTATCTGTATCAACCATATAACCCTGCTATCTTGCGTTTGGTTAAAATGGTTATCGATGCAGCGCACCGTGAAGGCAAATGGGTTGGCATGTGTGGAGAGATGGCCGGAGACGAAACAGCAATTCCATTGCTGCTCGGTCTCGGACTGGATGAGTTCAGCATGAGCGCAACATCCATTCTGCCAGCTCGCAGTCAGATCACCAAGCTGTCCCGTGCAGACATGCAAGAACTTGCTGCCAAAGCACTGGATATGCAAACGGCTGAACAAGTCGTTGAATTGGTTCAAAGCATTCAAGCGTAATGTAATTTTAAGGGGTTTCCACCCGATTTTAAGGGTTTCTTTTTCCGATAAAAAAGCTGCAGTCGTGCAGCGATTTTGCCGGTATCTGTTGCTACAGCAGATACCGGCTTTTTTTGTTTTGAGCCGGTTATTTCTATTGTAAGGTTTGTCTTAAGCAGACAAATTCAATAAAAGAAGACACAGCAACAGCGGCTTAGAGCTAGGCTGTTACTGTGTCTATATGTGCCGATATCGGAATTGCGATTTTTGTCAGACTGGTCTAACTGCAAGCACAGTTCAATACAGGTTTACGGGCGGCTGTTGTTTCATCCAGACGGGTAACCGGTGTGCTATAAGGGGCATTGAGTACCAGTTCAGGTGTCTCTTCTGCTTCCTTGGCAATACGAATCATCGTATCGATGAACCCATCAAGGGTTTCTTTGCTCTCGGTTTCCGTTGGCTCGATCATGATGCATTCCTCCACGTTCAGTGGGAAGTACACGGTTGGCGGGTGATACCCAAAATCAAGCAATCGTTTGGCAACATCCAGTGTCCGCACACCGTACTGCTTCAACCCCCGGCCAGACATAACAAATTCATGTTTGCACACGCCTGGATACGGAATCTCGTAGTAAGGTGCGAGACGAGCCATCATGTAGTTGGCATTGAGCACCGCACATTCAGATACCCGACGTAAGCCTTCAGGTCCATAAGTACGAATGTAGGCATAGGCGCGGACCAGAATACCGAAGTTACCATAGTACGCTTTGACCCGGCCAATGGATTGATCACCTTCACGATCCAATGCATATATACCCTCATCATTTTTGATGACCATCGGTTTCGGCAGAAATGGAATCAAGCGGCTCTTCACGCCAACCGGGCCGGCACCAGGTCCACCTCCGCCGTGCGGAGTACTCATTGTTTTGTGCAAATTCAGATGCACCACATCGAAGCCCATATCGCCAGGCCGAGTGATGCCCATAATGGCATTGGAGTTGGCTCCATCGTAGTACAGCAGGCCACCTGCCTGGTGCACAATGGAGGCAATCTCCTGAATGTCTTTTTCAAAAAGGCCGAGTGTGTTCGGGTTAGTCAGCATGAGCGCTGCGGTGTCCGAACCAACAGCTGCGCGAAGTGCGTCCAGATCCACCAGCCCGTCTGCGCGGGAAGGGATCGTTACCGTTTCGAAACCTGCTACGGTTGCACTTGCCGGGTTGGTCCCGTGAGAAGAGTCCGGTACGATAACTTTTGTACGCTGTTCACCACGGCCTTCGTGGTAGGCGCGGATCATCATGAGCCCGGTCCATTCGCCATGTGCACCAGCGGCAGGTTGCAGCGTAACGGCGTCCATACCGGTTAGTCCGGCAAGGTCATTTTGCAACGTGTAGAGCAGCTCAAGTGCACCTTGAATGCTGGATTCGTGCTGATAGGGGTGAATTTTGGCGAACCCGTTGTAACGGGCCACATCCTCATTAATCTTCGGATTATATTTCATCGTACAAGAACCCAGTGGATAGAATCCGTTATCTACCCCGAAATTACGACGAGACAGGGCAGTGTAGTGGCGAATGACGTCAACTTCAAAAACCTCAGGCAATGCTGCTGCTTCAGACCGGAGCAATTCCCGGGGAATCAGGGAATCCACAGCTTGACGGGGAACGTCGCATTCAGGCAAGGAATAAGCGACCCGACCCGGACTGCTGAGTTCGAAAATCAACGATTGCTCCGGTGCTGGAGAGGCAGTCTGATTAGTGACTGTTGTGATAGTTTCAGGTTGGCCCGAAGTGGAGATAGAGGTTACCGTTTCAGATTGTCCTTGTGCCGATGTTGTCGTTGTCTTTGTTGTCGTTTCCTGAGTCACAGCGATCCCTCCAATACACGTGCGAATTCATCGATCTCTTCCTTACTGCGTCGTTCCGTAACCGCAATCAGCATATGTCCGGCGAGCTCTGGATAATCACGTCCAAGTTCATACCCGCCAATGAAACCTGCATCGAGCAATTTCAGTTGCAGTGGTTCCACGTTTGTTCCTTGAGGCAGTTGGATCACAAACTCATTGAATGTAGGGGCGGTAAATGTAAGAGAGACGCCTGGAATTGCGGTAAGCGTGTTAAGGGCATAATGGCTCTTTTGCAAATTCAGATCAGCGACGTCGATCATGCCTTGTTTACCCATAATAGACATATAGACAGAGGCGCTCAGCGCGAGTAACGCCTGGTTGGAACAGATGTTGGACGTCGCCTTTTCCCGGCGGATATGCTGTTCCCGTGCTTGCAGCGTGAGTACAAAACCACGCTTGCCGTTGCGGTCCGTTGTCTGGCCTACAATTCGGCCAGGAATCCGACGCATATGAGCCTGGGATACGGCGAAGTATCCGCATGTTGGGCCGCCGAGTGAAGCGGCGATACCAAGGGGCTGTGCATCGCCAACAACGATGTCAGCACCCAGCTTGCCTGGGGCTTCCAGCAGACCCAGCGATAGCGGGTTGGCGCTGACCACGAGCAGGCTCTTGTGCGCATGCGCAAGGTCTGCGGCCTGTTTTACATTTTCCACGGCGCCGAAGAAGTTCGGGCTCTGGATCATGACGGCTGCGGTGTCATCGGAAACGGCGGCTTGCAGGGCATCCCAGTCTGTTACTCCATTTTGATATCCAATCTCAACAATCTCCAGATTGAGGCCGTGTGCGTAAGCTTGCAATACCTGACGGGACTCAGGGTGCACGGTACGTGACACAATCAGCTGTTTGCGGCGGGTTGCTGCTGCGGCCAGATTGCCTGCTTCCGCAAATGCAGTTGCACCATCGTACATGCTGGCATTGGCTACGGCCATGCCTGTTAACTCACAAATGTAAGATTGAAACTCGAAAATCGCCTGCAATTCTCCTTGGCTGATCTCGGGTTGATAGGGTGTATAGGCAGTGTAGAACTCGGAACGGGAGATGACATGATTAATGACAGAGGGAACGTGGTGATCGTAAATGCCTGCGCCCAGGAAGCTGGCGTGTGTCTCGAAGTTGGCATTGGCTCCCGCCTGCTTCGACATATGACGTGTCAGTGCATATTCATCCAGTTTGGAGGAAACGGGCAGTTCACCCTGATAGCGAATCTCCTGTGGAATGTCATGGAACAGATCCTCAATCGTTTCCACACCGATGGTTGCCAACATGGCACTCTGATCCTGCTCGGTCATGGGAATGTAGCGATGCTTGCTCATGCTTGATCAGCTCCTTGAGTAGGTGTCTTTGATTCACGTGTCCGTTTATGAAAAGGGGTCTTCACGACCTCGGCTTTTAGTTTCTTGCCACGAATCTCAATCTCCAGCGGGGTACCCAATGCAGCATATTTGCTGTCAATCAAGGCCAGCCCCAGATTACGTTTCAACGTAGGCGACTGGGTGCCTGTGGTCACTTCACCAATCTGCACGCCTTCGGCGTAAATGGGATAATGAGGGCGAGGGATGCCGCGCTCCAGTACTTCGATGCCGACCAGCTTGCGCGCAGGCCCATCATTTTTTTGCTGCAACAAGGCTTCATGTCCGATAAACGGGCCTGCATTTAGCTTCACAAACATGCCAACGCCAGCCTCCAGCGGTGAGATGGTTGCAGACAATTCCTGTCCATACAGAGGAAGCTTGGCTTCAAAGCGCAGCGTATCCCGAGCTCCTAGTCCAGTCGGAACGAGTCCGTGACCTTCTCCGGCTTGCATCAATCCGTTCCAGACCTCAGCGGCTTGTTCTGCAGGAACGTATAGCTCAAAGCCATCTTCACCCGTGTATCCGGTGCGGGATAACAGCAATGTAACGCCACATACCTTCGCATTTGCCACAAAGCGGAAAGGCTCAATCGATGACACATCGGTGTCTGTCACCGTTCTGAGAATATCCACTGCCAGCGGACCTTGCAGAGCAAGCAGCGCCGTTTGATCCGAATCATTGGTCATCGTTACGCCTGGCGTCATGTGCTGTTGCAGCCATGCCCAGTCCTTGTCGATGTTGGAGGCGTTAACGACCAGCATATAATGCTGGTCTTTCAGTTTATAGATCAGCAGATCATCGACCACGCCGCCATCCGGATAACACATTAACGTGTATTGGGCCTGACCGGGAACGAGTGTTGTTACATCATTGGTGGTCATGTGCTGTAAAAAAGCTTCCGCGTGTTCACCTTGGACGGTGAATTCGCCCATGTGGGATACATCAAATAATCCGGCACGTTCTCGCACCGCTTCATGCTCTTTCTGAATTCCACTGAATTGTACCGGGAGCTCCCAACCGCCAAAATCAATGCATCGTACGCCTTCATATTGCTGATAGAGTGGAAAGAGTGGGGTTCTAAGCAAATCGGACATCCAATCACCTCGTCATGGGCCGTCAACCGGCCGAGTGTATAACCGTGGATCAATGAATCTGGCATCACATTTTATTATAAAAGTAAGGCAAGGACGCTATAGGCAGCGCCGCTCTATAACCTGTTTTCGTTTTTTTGGGAAAAAGGAAAAGGACAGGCCAAAGAACCGGCATGCCAGAAGCACGCTGTATTCTTAGGCTCTGTCCTTGGTACCTGAGAGTTACCCCGCCGCCTGATGCAGCAGGTTTCCCCTTGGGTGATCATAACGCCCGCACAGGGCGAATAGATGCTCTCCAGAGTTGCGTCCCGTAAAAGTCCTTTTGCCTGAGAGATTCACCTCCGCTTGTCGGTGGTTTACTCCTTCGGCGTTACCGCATGTACACCCTGATTCGGGTGTCAAGGGTAATCTCTCCCTTTACATTCATCCGCGGGTATTGCATAGACCAATTAAACACATTGACTACTCTCATTAAAGCCTGAATCGTCTATTGATGTCAAGAACGATATCATAGAAATGAATAAAAAAACCGAATGATATTTTTATTTTATTTCTTAATGTTCGTCTATTTATAAAGATCGCGCTTACTTTTCTAATATTCACCATTATATGCAGGGAGGGCCCATTTGAGTTACAGGTATATAAGGAAGAAAATCAAATAAATTGTGAGGTATCTTGACATTTGAATCGAAAATATCATACGCTATGTTCTGGGAAAAAGGTTAAGGTCAAAGAAACGCATGCACTCATTAATGAAAAGCGAGGCGGATATCGATGAGCGAATTGAAAAGTGATTTCCTGTACAGTGAAGAGCACGAATGGGTGCAGACCGTTGGGGAGGATACCGTACGTATTGGCATTACCGAGTTCGCGCAGCATCAGCTGGGTGACATTGTGTTTGTAGAATTGCCTGACCTGGAATCGGATGTAAAAGCGGAAGACAGTATTGGAACGATTGAATCCGTCAAAACCGTTTCAGATTTGTTTTCTCCTGTCAGTGGAACGATTATTGCTGTGAATGATGCATTGCAGGATTCCCCGGAGCTGGTTAACAACTCTCCTTATGAGGAAGGCTGGATGATCGAGATTCGTGTTGAAGGCGACCTGACAGCAGCGCTATCCACATTGATGAATGCGGGTGCGTATCGTAAACATACGGAATAATATGAAGGTATAATTCATTGGTTGGATCGAGAGCTATAGCTTGATGTAAAAGTCCGTTTAGCTTGAAAAAAATGAAATGATTGTTTATAGATCCGGATAGTGACACTGCTTATTCGGAGAATACTTGGGCGCAATGGCCTCACCTGAGACAGGGTGAGGTGATTGCGCTTTTTTGCCGTTGTTAAATGATGAATGGGATGGAATGTTTATCACTCTAATGTGTTCCAATATCATTTCTAAATTAAATAGAAATGGCTCGTTTAAATAGAATATATTTACCATTTTATTTGTCATTAAAATGGGCTAATTCGTGGGTATGATACATGAAAGGGAATAACAGGTTCCATTCCATATACAAGGTCAAACGTTAGAAAATCCTTTAAATTTAAATCTTGTCATCAACGTTCATGACGGAAGTAGGTTTTCATTTCGTTGTAGAAGATACCGTTTTCATTTACGATATGGTTGTAAATTAAGATTTATTGCAGATTTGTACCTTTGTTCGTCTGGATCATCGTTGTCAAAATTCAGTGGAATTAAGGTTTAATATGTTGAGGAGGTTTTCAGTATGAGTTCAGTGGACGCAAAGTCCGAGAAAAGCGGAGGAATACGGGTCGGCGTTCAGAAGTTTGGACGTTTCCTGAGTGGTATGGTTATGCCAAACATGGGTGCATTTATCGCCTGGGGTCTAATTACGGCATTGTTCATTCCAAAAGGATGGTTCCCTAACGCAGATTTTGCATTGCTGGTTGATCCAATGATCAAATATTTGCTGCCTTTGCTTATCGGTTACACAGGCGGTACCATGGTACACGGCCAACGTGGTGGTGTAGTCGGTGCAATTATGACCATCGGGGTTATTGTCGGCAGTGACATTCCAATGTTCCTTGGAGCCATGATAGCCGGACCATTGGGAGCCTGGGTCATTAAAAAATTTGACAAGGCTGTTGATGGCAAAATCAAATCAGGGTTTGAGATGCTGGTTAACAACTTCTCCGCTGGTATTATTGGTGGGATTTTGGCCCTTCTAGCCCTTAAAGGCATCGGGCCTTTTGTTGAAGCAATTAGCAAGGTGTTATCGGCCGGGGTAGAAGCTTTGATGAATGCTGGACTTCTCCCGCTGGTCAATTTGATCATTGAGCCAGGAAAAGTATTATTCCTGAACAATGCGATCAACCATGGGATTTTGACGCCAATTGGTACGGATCAAGCAAGAGAACTGGGTCAATCCGTATTATTCATGCTTGAATCCAATCCAGGACCTGGACTCGGCATTTTGCTGGCATACTGCTTCTTCGGTCGCGGATCAGCCAAATCTTCCGCTCCAGGTGCTGTAATTATCCATTTCTTTGGCGGGATTCACGAGATTTATTTCCCTTACATTCTGATGAGACCGATACTGATTCTGGCTGCAATGGCTGGTGGTGTAGCGGGTACATTGACCTTCATGCTGACTGGAGCTGGTTTGGTGTCAGCACCGTCACCGGGAAGCATCATTGCATACTCGTTGTTAACACCTAAGGGTGGATATCTTGGCATGTTTGCAGGGGTAGCCGTAGCTGCAATCATCTCGTTCCTCGTAGCATCTATACTGCTCAAAACAGGTAAACAGAAGGACGACGAAGATCTGGACAGTGCGTCCAACCGCATGAAGGATATGAAAAATCAGGGCAAAACAGGCAACCTCACTGTTGATAAAGACAATCGGGAAGCTGACCGTGCAGCCGATATTGCTTCTTCGGCAGTAAAAACGGATATCAATAAAATTGTATTCTCCTGTGATGCAGGGATGGGTTCGAGTGCCATGGGGGCCTCCATTCTGCGCAAGAAAATGAAGGCAGCCGGTGTGGATGTTGCTGTAACCAATACGGCGATCAGTGAGATTCCACAAGATGCCGACATCGTCATCACACAGAAAACATTGACTGACCGGGCCAAATCCGTGGCTCCAAATGCAGAGCATATTTCCATCGATAACTTCCTGAAGAGTCCTGAATATGAGGCACTGGTGGAGCGCCTCAAATCCGACTCCTGATGAGTAATATTACAAGGAGACAGCGTGAAATCGTGGAGTTCCTGCTGGAGCATCCGCATGAGGTAACTGCTGGCGATATAGCTGTTGCGGTCAAAGTAAGCACTCGTACCGTACATCGGGAGTTGCAGATGATTGAACAATGGCTTGAGCCCCTTGGTATGAGATTGGAAAAAAAATCGGGAACCGGGGTTCGAATTGATCCCGGTTCCGATGATTTGGCCGTATTGCGTCAACAACTTGAGCTTAACGAATATGTGGAGTTTACGCCCGAAGAGCGTAAACTCTTCATGCTTTGTATTTTGCTGGATGAAGCCGAGCCTGTGAAGCTGCTTGCGCTGGCCTCAGATCTGAAGGTAACCGTGTCGACGGCAAGCAATGATCTGGACGATCTGGAGCCGCGCATTCAGCTGGCTGGCTTGAAGTTGGTTCGCAGGCGTGGATACGGGGTCAAAATCAATGGAAGCGAGCTGGCTCATCGCATGGCTATTTCCGCGCTTGCTCTTGAATATCTGGATGAATCCGATTTGTTCGGTAGACAAGCGGAGCATGGAGTTTCCAAAGTAAACAGCAAGCTTCTGGAAATGATAGGGCATGAGGATGTACTTACGGTCGAAAATGCATTATGGCAGCCGGATATTGAGTGGTTGGAAAATATACCGGAGCGTCAATACATGAAGCTGCTGATCCAATTGTCTGTAGCGGTTGTGCGGATTCGCAAAGGCTTTGGCATAGGTCGGGGTACTCAACAGGACAAAAAAGACGTTGGAATGCCTCTACATGGTGAGCAGAAGGTGCCGGAATATTTAGCTTCCAGACTGTGCGGTATTCTATCTGCCCAACTTGGGCTGGAGTTTGTGAGCGAGGAGCAGGCTTATTTTCACAGGCTGCTGATTGAAATCGCGCAATCGATTCATTCCTCGCGTCTGCTGCCCGTAGACGATCTGGTCTTACTTGACATGGTTCGTTCCCTCACAGATCGGATGCAGCAGAAAACTCATTATTCGTTCCATGAGGATCGTATGCTCCGTGAAGGTCTGATTGCCCATATGGAGCCGGTGCTGGAACGAATGGATGGGCGGCAGCTCATCCGTAATCCGCTGCTTCAACAGATCCGCAAGGATTATGAATCACTGTTTGAGGATGTAAAGTTAGCGGTGCGAGAGGCTTGGCCCCATACGGATGTGCCGGACGAGGAGATCGGATTTTTGGTGATGCACTTCGGTGCTTCCATTGAACGGCTGCGTGTGCTGAAACGTGAGATCAGAGCAGTCGTCGTCTGTACGAGTGGGATCGGATCTTCACGGATGTTATCGAGCCGTCTGTCCAAGGAAATTCCCGAGATTCGGATTGTGGACAGTGTGTCCTGGTATGAAGCCGCACGTATACCGAAGACGGAATATGATCTGGTTCTCTCTACTGTGGATCTGCCGATGGATAAACATCAATACTACAAGGTGAGTCCACTGCTGACGGCAGAAGAAAGTGAACGTTTAAGGCACTTCATCAGGACAACGACGCTTCAGCGGGAACATAGCCCCCCACCTGAAGCTGAGTTAAGGACAATAGGACGAATTGCCGATCCAGTTGGACTGGAAGCAACCCTGATTGAAATCGTACAGATTATCGGCAAGTTTCAGGTGTTCCCGTTGGATAATCAGGAGATCGGATTTTTTGACACGGCCTACGCGATGTGCAGTGTTTTACATCAATCCGGTGTGTTAAATAATCCAGAAGAGATTGCCAGGCTGCTGGAGGAGCGTGAAGCGATTGGAAGCCAGAAAATTCCCGGGACTTCCCTCGCTTTGTTTCATACACGCAGTGATGGCATTCACAGTCCATCCATTACACTGTTCCAACTGACAGAGCCGCTTCTACGCACGACGGAAGACCCGACAGGTGTCAGCCATGTGCTCTTGATGCTAGGACCCAGACAGTTATCGAAGGAAAGCTTGGAGGTACTGAGTGAGATCAGTGCACTATTGTTGCAGGAAGAAATGATCACTTTACTTGAAAAAGGCAACCGGGATGATCTTATTCATTACTTGTCCCAAGAACTTGCGGGATTTTACCGCAGCAAAACCGAAATTGGAGGTATTCAAACATGAGTGTGTTAACTAAAGATAAAGTCATCATGAATGCAACGGCTCAGGACAAATACGAAGCGATTCGTATGGCAGGTCAAATTTTGAAAGATGCGGGACATATCACCGCTGAATACATTGACAAAATGCTGGAGCGTGAAGAGATTGTCTCCACGTATGTCGGCAACGGACTTGCAATTCCACATGGCACGAAGGAATCCAAATCATTCATTTTGTCCACAGGTATATCGGTGATTCAGTTCCCGCAAGGTGTTGATTTTGGGGAAGAGAAAGCGTATATGGTCATTGGTATCGCCGCTCAAGGTGGAGAACATATGGAGATCCTGACCAGCATCGCAGTCATCTGTGCCGAGGAAGAGAACATGGAAGCTTTGCGTCATGCTCAAACCGCTGAAGAAGTCATCACTATTTTGGAAAGCGAAATGGAACTATGAAGGCCCTTCACTTTGGAGCAGGTAATATTGGACGTGGCTTTATCGGGTTGATTCTGTCCCGTGCAGGCTACAATGTCGTTTTCTCGGACGTTAACCAGGAGCTGGTTAAGGCTCTAGAGCAGCGTGGAGAGTATACGGTTGAACTGGCTAACGAGGCCAAGGATCTGGAGACAGTTACCGGTGTGAGTGCAATCGATGGAACCAATCTGGATACCGTTGCTCAGAACGTTGCAGAAGCTGAACTGATCACAACCGCTGTGGGTGTGAACATTCTGAAACATATTGCTCCGGGTATTGCAAAAGGACTTACGTCCAGACTGGGAACGGGTGATGTCTTCCAGCCGCTTCACATTATTGCCTGTGAAAATGCAATTGGAGCCAGCACGCAGTTGAAAGAACATGTATATGGTCTACTTGATGAGCGTACTCGCCAGCTTGCGGATCAGTACGTGTATTTCCCGGACTCTGCCGTGGATCGGATTGTGCCGATTCAGCATCATGAAGATCCATTGCATGTACAGGTAGAGCCTTTCTATGAATGGGTTGTTGACCGTTCACAAATGGCCCCTGCATTCAAACCGGTTGAGGGTGTAATGTATGTGGATGATCTGGAGCCTTATATCGAACGGAAGCTGTTTACCGTAAACACCGGACACTGTATTGCTGCCTATATTGGATATGTGAACGGGTATGATACGATTCAGAAGGCTATTGCCGATGAAAAAGTCAAATCCATCGTATATGGTGCCTTGCAGGAAACCGGAGCTGTTTTGGTGAAGCGTTTTGGATTCAATGCCGACGATCATCAGTTGTACATTGCCAAAATATTGGAACGGTTCGTTAACCCGCATCTGACGGACGAAGTAACTCGTGTAGGACGTTCGCCGCTGCGGAAACTGTCCCCGAATGATCGTCTGGTTCGCCCGGCTCTCCAGGCTTACGAGTATGGAACGGAGACAACACATTTGGCAATGGGTATGGCGGCTGCTTGCAAGTTTGACATTTCCGAAGACCCAGAAGCAGTGGAACTCCAGACTACGATCCAGCAAAAAGGGATTGAAGCAGCACTCAGCCAGTATACGTCCATGGATGAGAGTCATCCTGTACTGAAGCAGGCTGTAGCGCATTATCAACAAATGCAGAAGTAACGGTCTGTATTTCAATACAAAATCATATCGATAGAAGAAGAGCCTCACAGGGTTAACTGTGGGGCTCTTTATTTTGCTCTTTCTTCTTTTTATACGTATCCAGACATGCCTCGCAGATGCAGGACTTCCTGCGCTGTTCTGCCGGAATGGGGTCAAATACCCCTTCTGGGAACACAGCCCGGTTACACCAGCATTCTGAATGAGGACGACCAGCGGCATAGGAGCAACCATTGGCCTCACCGCATAAAGGACATACAAGAACTTCTGGAGTGACTTTCTTTGTATCCTGCTCAACAGACATACGAGTCTTCCTTCCCCGATAAATTTCTAACCACGAACGATCGACAGGTTTATTCAAGTATAGCAACTCAATCCATTATATCAATCCTGTGGTTATTCTTCAGGGGGCAATTCAATCTTCAATCCTTCCACATGCTTGCGACTCATCAGTTTGCGTTTTTTGCGGTTCTCTTTGGTCTCCAGCACGATGTCGAGGTCATAGTCGTCGCCCGGATAAAGTTCCTGTGCAGAAATATGCAAAGTCAGGCGTTTCTTGTGAATTTTGACTTTACGTCCACGCAGCATGACTCCGATATTTCCGCGACTGTCCTCCACATCACAGACGATGCCTGACTGGTTCAGATAAGCTGCATAGACGCGATCCCCTTTTCGGAATGCTTTAACAGGGGCGGTGGGTTCTAATGTTTCAGGCCGATCAGCAAATTTCTTTTTTGTTCCAGTCTGTACGGGCGGACTGACAGGTTTCATCATGTTCCTTGTTTCATTCAATCGTTCTTGTTCAACCGTGCTGTTTGTTTGTGATGACGTTGAACTTACATTAGGCACGGATGGAGAGGAGATGGAAGAGACACTTTGCGGGACACCCTGATCTGAGATGAGCTTGGATCGCTCAATAATGCGCTGTGGCATACCCAATTTCAGTGCAATGGAGTAGGCATAGCTGTCCCCGGCTTCTCCGATCCGCAATCGATAAAGAGGTTGAAGAGAGACCGTATCGAATTCCATTCTTGCATTCTCAAATCCAGGCGTGGCTGCAGCAAAATGTTTGATTTCCCCAAAATGGGTTGTAGCGATAACGGTAGCTCCACGGCTGTGCAGCTCCTCCAGCATGGCGATCGAGAGTCCCACTCCCTCACCGGGATCGGTACCGGAGGCCATCTCGTCAATAAGCACAAGCGTCGATGAATCGGCTTGCTCCAGGATGCCAATCATGTTGCGAATATGTGCAGAAAAGGTACTAAGTGCTTGCTCCAGGCTCTGTCCATCACCGATATCCACAGCAATTTCATGATACACGGCCATCTCGCCATCTTCAGCGACAGGCACAAGCAGACCGGATTGCATCATCAATGTCAGCAGACCCAATGTTTTGAGTGCAACCGTTTTGCCACCCGTATTCGGCCCTGTAATGATTAGTGAGGAATACGTCTGACCAATTGCAAAATCAAGCGGAACCATGGATGCGCCCATAAACGGATGGCGGGCATGATGAAGCCGAACCCGTCCATTGGCATTGACACGTACAGTCCGTCCGTCCATGGTCGCCGCATATTTCGCTTTGGCGAACAGGAAATCCAGAATTCCTACCGTTTCCGTGTTTAGTGAGATTTCTCGATTATAAGACTCTGCAAGAGAGGTTAAGTCACCGAGTATTTTCATCTCCTCCCGTGATTCCTCGGCTTGCAGTGAAGCCAGCTCCATTTGCAGACCTACTAATTCAGCAGGTTCAATATATACGGTTTGGCCACTTCCCGATTCATCCAGCACACTGCCTTTAACGTGTTTGCGGAATTCTTTCTTAATGGGCAGCACTGTTCTTCCACCACGCTGACTAATCACATTTTCCTGCATGATGGAGCGGTGTTTGCTTATTAGCGAATCCAGCTTGCGCTTCATTCGTTCCTCGTTCACCGTCATTTTTTTACGAATACGTATCAGCTCCTTGCTCGCCTGATCCTGAATGCGTCCACTATGGATACAGCGTTCAATCTCGCTCAGCAGGGATTCCATCCATATCATGGATGAAGCGTAGCGACTTACTGTGGGTGCCACTTCGGATTTGCCTTCCATGTATTTCATCAGCTGTGCACAGCTGCGCAGAAACTGGGCAAGATGGCTGAAATCACGTTCCGTAAATAAATAACCGGTACCTAGCAGATCCATAATGGTCTCCATGCCATCCAGTGATGGAATGGGCACACTGGCGCCGTTACGAATCAAAGCAGCCGCTTCAGCGGTCTCTTCCAGACGCATTTGAATCTGAGGAGCGTCCACCATTGGCTTCATGTCTCTTGCGTAACGTTTGCCTAAATAGGATAGGGCACAGGCGGCAACGTTTTTTTGAATTTGGGGATAACCCAGACTGGTTAACGTTTTTTCATTCATGCTTGATCTCTCCTTGGATATAAAATGGAATTTCGGTTAAAGCGATGGAACATATTCCTGGAAAACGCAAAAAGGGCGGAGAATGAACAAACGTCATTCTCCGCCCTTAACGTACGGGAAAGTAGGGCCCGTTATAGGTCTATACAAAAAAATCCACGCTGAACACAGCGCGGAAATAGACCCGGACAAGTACAATCCCGGAGGCGATTTATGATATCCGCTGTTCTTAACTAAGTACAGGGTAATGGCGCATCATGAAACACACGTATGCCACAAGGCACAAGTGAATCGAAGGCCAAACTCCTGAATATGAAACTTGTTAGTTAAGAACGCTCACCGACATCAAAATCTCTCCTTTGATTGAGGAATATGCATTCAATATAAACTGGAAATTGCCTTGAAGTCAACCTTCAAGAATAAATAGTGGACTTGAATAACAATGGGTTTTAAAATAACAATAGTAAATTAATCCAATGAAAGCGATATTATACATACGTTTTGCATTCGATCGGGAAGTGATTTCGAAATCGTTCTCGTTCAAATCACGCAAAATGCACAAAGGAGGATGCTCTATTTGCCTAAATACCTGCTGCGTTTGCTCTGTTTTACGATGATTCTCGGAGCCCTTCCGGTCATTGTTATTGGTTCAGTCTCCTATTCGATTGCTTCACGTGACATTGAGCAGAAGGTGCGGGAGAGTAATTTGCAGATTCTGCATCAGACCCAAATGCGGGTAGAACAAGTATTGCGCAGCCTGCAATTATCGTCCATCCAATATGTGAATTCTCCCTTGGTATTACAAGCGATGAAAAAACCGCTGGACAGCAGCGAATTTCAGGAAATTCGTGATCTGACTTCCGGATTTAATAATCTGCAATCGGTTACAAATATCGATCAGGCCTACCTTGTGAATCTGGATGAAGACTGGGTTGTTTCGATGCGATCCTTTGGAAAATTGGATGATTTCAGTATTCGGGACCGGATAGGCTCTTATTTGAAATATACAAACAGCCTGTTCTGGGTAACGCAAAATGTGAGTTCAACCAAAGAAAGTGTGTCGGGATCGGCGGAAGTTGGTGAAGCGACACCAGAACACTCGCCTACCCTTATTTCATCCGACAACGTGGTCAGCATGGTATTCAAGATTCCGATGATACCAACGAATGTGAAACCCAAGGGATTTCTGGTTATAGACATAGCCGATACAGAGCTAAGTACATTTCTAAGCCGAAATCCGAATTCAGGGGATATGTACGTCCTTGATCGGGAGCAGAAATATTTTCTCAACGATACAGAACAAGATGGGAAATACGACACGCTGAATCAGGAAATCCACGAAAAGGTACAAACGACGGGACAGTCGGAGGGTTTCTTCAGCGCAGAGGTGGAAGGAAGCCAGGTGGCGGTTAGCTACAGGCAGTCCCCACTTAATGGCTGGTTGTATGTATCTGTTGTATCGCTGAGTCAGATAACCGCCCAGTCGCAGAAAATTGCATTGGTTACAGGTGTGGCTACGCTGGTCATGTTATGTTTAACGGGACTAGTAGCCTTTTATGGCAGTCGCAAGATGTACTCTCCCATTTCCAGACTTCTGCAGTTTACGAAAGGACTGGATTCTCCTATGGCTCCGTCGGGACGCCGCCAGGATGAATTTATATACATTGAAGAGCGATTATCGACCTTGTTCAGCTCGGAGAAAACGATGCGTGAGCAGATGAAGGGCCAACATGTTCATTTGCAGGAATTTTTTATGACCAAACTGCTTACAGGCAAAATATCGGAAGATGACTTCAGATATCAGGGTCAGTTATACGATTTTCCAACCTCATGGTCTAGACTTGGGGTACTTACACTTCAGATTGATACTCTTGAAGGGACAAGATATGAAGAGCAGGACCGGGATCTGCTGCTGTTCGCGTTAAACAATATGGTCGGTGAGCTGCTGCCCTCTGAGATTCGTTTCGCACCTGTCATGATTGATGACGCCCAGGTTACGGTATTGGCATCCGTGTTGGATGATGAAGTACAACTAAAAGAGTGGATGCACACTCAAGCGGAATTGATTCGTGAGCGGGTCGTGACCTATCTGAATCTGCCTGTAAGTATCGGTATTAGTCGCTCCTATTCTGCAATAGGTGATTCACCAAGGGCTTACCAGGAGAGTCGTGAGGCGCTGCAAGGCAGGGTAAGTCTGGGCAGCCGTATTATTTTGCATTATGAGGATATTCAGCCGCGCGGTCAGACGGAGGCAGCGTTATATACACAGCTCAGGATGATTGAAGACCAGTTGGCTTCTGCACTCAAGCAAGGGGACGAGGAGAAAACCGATGTGTACTTTAAGCAATACCTCGGTCTGCTCGCAGACAAGAAGCTGCACTTCAGCGAATACCCCGTTATCATGGTTCAGCTGTTGTCCCGTGTGTATCAGCTTGTTCAGGAGCAGGGTGGGAATGTTGCGGAAGTGTTGGGCGAAAAGGCCTCTATGGCTCGACTGCTGAAGTTGTCCACATTGGATGAAATGACGAACTGGTTCCGCAAATGTTTATTTCAACCCGTCATTCGATTCTGGCGCGAACAGGAAGAGTCTCAATATTTGAATATTGCCCGGCGCATGATTCGGCTGATCGAAGAGCGATATGATCGCGAATTGTCGCTGGAAGCTTGCGCAGAAGAACTGAATTTTCATCCGGTTTATTTGAGCCGTGTGTTCAAGAAGGAGGCTGGTGTGAACTTTACGGAATACCTTGCCGAATACCGGATGGAAAAAGCCAAAACCTGGCTGCAGACGACCAATCTGAAAATATCGGAAATTGCCGAGAAACTCAATTACACCAACCCTACCGCTTTTATCCGTACATTTCGTAAAATTACGGGAACCACCCCCGGAAAATACCGGGAGCAGCAGCGATAAAAGAAACCTGCTCTGCCTGCCATGGCAGGCAGGTTTTTCTTTGTTTCAGGGTCAGCCTTTATTCTGCGTTTGCAGCAGAGTTAAGACAGGAATATCGGAGGTTAAAAGTGGTTCATTCAGGGGAGCAGCCCAGAATTACAAATGCCTTAAACCCTTGCTGCATAAGGGAAAACAAGAAGCTAAAACGAGACGATAGCCAGTTACCCGTTTATCCTCCACAATGAAGACATGAATTCAGGAAGTGATATTTTGTAATCGTTTCCAATGTGGGGAGGAAGACACTATGAAAGCCGAAACGGCGGCTCGGACACGACCCGCTACCCGCAGTGACAAAAACCTGCTGTGGAGGGACATCATCAAAAACCGGTGGCTCTATATTATGTTGATACCGGGCGTGCTTTACTTTGTTATTTTCAAATACATACCCATGTACGGCATTACGATGGCTTTTCAGGATTACACGCCTTACAAGGGCATTCTGGGCAGCGACTGGGTAGGGTTCAAGCACTTCCAGCGTTTCTTCGGGGAACCGCAGTTCTGGACTTTATTCCGGAATACGTTTTTGTTAGCGATTTATAATATGGTGTTCTTCTTCCCGCTGCCAATTGTATTGGCACTCATGATGAATGAAGTTCGCCGTGAAAGGTTCAAACGCTTTGTTCAGACGCTGGTATATGTTCCGCACTTTGTTTCCTGGGTTGTTGTGGTTGGTGTGTTCTACATGCTCTTCACAACCGAGGGTGGAGCTATTAACGAATTACTTTATAACCTGACGGGACAAAAAGTAGCTTTTCTGCTTGAGCCCGGCTGGTTTCGAACCATGATTGTTGGACAATCCATCTGGAAAGAGGTAGGCTGGGGCACGATTATTTTCCTGGCGGCACTCTCCGGTGTAGATACACAGCTCTATGAAGCTGCACGGATGGATGGTGCCAATCGCTGGCGTCAGACATGGCATATTACGCTGCCTGCCATACGCAGTACAATCATTATTTTGCTCATTCTGCGTCTAGGTAACTTCCTGGATACAGGCTTTGAACAGATCTTCCTGATGCTCACGCCGACGAACCGGGATGTGGGTGAGGTATTCGATACCTACGTCTACACCAAAGGTCTCACACAAGCACAGTACAGTTATAGTGCTGCTGTCGGTTTGTTCAAGTCGGTGGTCGGACTGGCGCTTGTATTGGGTGCCAACACGATGGCCAAAAAATTCGGGGAGGAAGGCGTCTACTAACACTTGACAGCAGACGTTCTTCACCAGACAGGAGTGAACATTAAGATGCAACAGGATAAAACGTGGGGCAATCGGATCTTTGATATCCTCAATCATGGCTTGCTGTTATTGATCGGAATCGTGACCGTTATCCCGTTCATTTATATTTTGGCCGTCTCGTTTACTAGTCCTCATGAAGTGGCCAAGGGAGGATTCATTCTTTTCCCAAAAGAATTCTCCCTCGCTGCTTACCGTTACATCTTCTCTACAGACACATTGATTCGCAGTCTGGGTGTATCCATTTATATCACCGTAATAGGAACACTGCTTAACCTGTTGTTCACGTCGCTGATGGCGTATCCGCTCTCCAGAAGATACTTGCGTGGACGTCAGCCGATCTTGCTGGGTGTACTGTTCACCATGTTGTTCAGCGGCGGGATGATCCCAACCTACTTTGTCGTAAAATCATTGCACCTGACGGATACATTATGGTCTTTGATGCTGCCTACCGCCATTAGTGCGTTCAACCTGATCGTACTTAAGAACTTCTTCCAAGCCATTCCGGACGAACTGGAGGATGCTGCCAAAATCGATGGATGTAACGATGTGGGCGTATTGTTCCGTATTGTTCTGCCTTTGTCGATGCCAGCAATGGCTACATTCTCTCTCTTTTACGCGGTGGCTCATTGGAACAGCTTCTTCAACGCTGTCATTTATATCAACGATAGTGAAAAGTGGCCCGTACAGGTATGGTTGCGGGAAATTGTCATCCTGGCTCAGAGCCGCATCGGGGACACCAGTATCGAAGAGACTGAGATTCAGCCGCTCACTATTCGCATGGCCGTTATTGTGTTCTCCACGATTCCAATCATGCTGGTGTATCCGTTCCTGCAAAAGCACTTTGCCAAAGGAGTGATGCTGGGATCGGTAAAAGGTTGAAATTGCACCAGGTTGAACATCAGAACGGGTTATCGACTGTATAAAAAGGGGAGGTTTTCGTTTAATGAAAGCAACAAAAAAGAAAGCCGTAGCTGTCTTGAGCACACTGGCATTGGTAACAGGCCTGCTGGCAGGATGCGGATCGGATGAAGGTCAGGCTGCCGAGGGCGGCGTGCAGAATGTGTCCATTGCAATAGCACAGGTGGGCGACGTACCGAGCAAAGGCAATGAGGTCCAGCAAAAGATCGAGGCGTATACGAACACCAAGCTGGACATTCAGTGGATTCCGGCTTCGGCTTACAATGACAAAATTAATGTCATGATTGCATCCAGCGATATGCCCAAAATTGTGAAAGTGCAGTATAACCCGACCGTAACCAGTGCGATGCGTAACGATGTATTCTGGGAAGTTGGACCTTTGCTGAAGGATTATAAAAATCTGTCTGCACAGAACGAGCGTTTCTTTGACAATATCAAGGTGGAAGGCAAAATCTACGGGGTACCCGTATTCTCTGATATTGCTCGTGCAACGGTGATTTACCGTAAAGACTGGTTTGATAAGCTGAATCTCAAAGTACCAACGACACCGGATGAATGGTATGAAACGATCAAAACGCTGGCGACCTCCGATCCGGATGGAGACGGTCAGGATAATACGTTTGGACTAATGCTTTTCAAAAAGTATAACGAGGATCAATATTCCTTCACTACACGCCTTGGTGTAAGTTTTGGTGCACCAAACAAGTGGAAGGTAGAAGATGACGGCAGTTTTACGCCGGAATTCATGACACCGGAATATATGCAGGTGCTGGATTTACTGAAACGTTTGTATAGCGAGAAACTGCTGAATCAGGACTTTGCTGTATTTGACTCCACAGAAGCGGAGAAGAAATATGATACAGGGGTTGTCGGCATGCGTATCGGTGTCGCCCAGAACGGAAAGAGCCAGCAAGAGCGTTTGTCCAAGAATGACCCGGATGGCGTAGTAGACATTGCCGGTTTGCTTGGCGTGAGTGGTGACCGTGTAGCGGGGCAGACGGGTAACTCCGGTATTCTGGCCTTTCCGAAAGCGACGGTAAAATCGGAAGACGAGTTGAAAAACCTGTTGTCTTTCCTGGATAAATTGATGGACCCGGAGATGGCGACGCTGCTAATGCGTGGTATTGAAGACAAACATTACAAGAAGGCTGGCGAAGACCAGGTAGAGATGAGCGACTTCGATGCATTCCAGCGGGAAGTGAAGCCATATCGTGATAACTTGCCTTACGTGGAAGGATACAATGTGCCGAAATTGAAAGATACCGAACTGGGTGAGAAGGGGACGGAACTTGCCAAAGAATTGGCGGAACATGCTGTGCCAAACCCTGCATTAACTTTGTATTCGCCTACTTATGGCGATCGTGGGGCAGATCTGGATCAGATGATTGCAGATGCGCAGACCAAATATATTATGGGCAAGATCGATGAAAATGGCTGGAAACAGGAGATCGAGAATTGGGGCAATGCGGGCGGTACCAAAATTCGTGAGGAATATGCCGAAGACTACAAAAAACAGGCTGAATAAAAAGCCGGAAGCGGAGGAACATCATGAAAGAAACACTGCAATTCACACCGGTACGGATGGCCGAACAGTTCATGGAAAGTTATCGCAATCATGAGTTGTATCCGACCTGGCATTATGAAAATGGTTGTCTGCTGAAAGCGCTGGAAGAGCTGTACATCCATACTGGAGAACAGAAATATTTCGACTACATCCGTGAACTGATGGATAACTTCATTCAGGAAGATGGCTCGATTCGCTTGTATGCGGTCGAGGAATATAACCTGGACCAGATTAACCAGGGGAAATCGCTGTTCCTGTTGCTGGACAAAACGGGTGAAGAGAAATACCGTAAAGCCGCGGATTTGCTCATGGTACAGCTTAAGGGACAGCCCCGGACGAGTGAAGGCGGATTCTGGCACAAGAAAATCTATCCGTTCCAGATGTGGCTGGATGGGCTGTATATGGCCACGCCGTTTCTAACGCAGTATGGTGCGGTTACTGGCGAGGAGAAGTGGTTTGACAAGGCGGCATTACAGCTGCTGCTGGTGGAGAAACGTACACGTGATTCACGCAGCGGTCTGCTGTACCATGCCTGGGATGAGAGCAAGGAACAGCGCTGGAGCTCGGGAGAAACCGGGTGTTCTCCGCATGTATGGAGCCGGGCGATGGGCTGGTATGTGATGGCAGTAGTGGATACACTGGATCATCTGCCTGTAGATCATGAGCAGCGGGGTCAGATCGTAGGGATTTTCGAACGTGTAGCGAATGCGCTTGTACATGTACAGGACCAACAGTCCGGGTTATGGCCTCATTTGCTCGATCAGCCAGGGCGTGAGCGTAATTATTTGGAGGCTTCGGGAACCTCAATGTTTGTATATGCACTGGCGAAGGGCGTACGTAAGGGGTATCTGAGTGGCAAGTTCAAAGCGATCGCAGAAAAGGGTTATCAGGGTTTGCTGCTGCATCTGCTGCAAACGGACCGTGAAGGTGTATTGTCCCTGACGCAGTGTAACGGCGGGGCAGGGTTGGGCGGTACCCCGTATCGTGACGGGTCATACGAGTATTATGTGACGGAATCCATTCGGATCAATGATCCGAAATCGGTAGCTCCATTTATTTTGGCAGGAGTGGAGATGGAACTTTACAAGCCCAACTAACATGTACATGAGAACGGAGAGGACAGAAATAACCTGAGGAAGCGAAGCGTTCGCCTAAAAGCTTTCTGAAAGAAAGCTGCATCGGAAGCATACGCTTATCACCGGATTTTCCCTTCTGAAGAAGGGAATCAAAAAAATCTGGGGATAACAGCGATCAGAAGGTTGTTCTGTCATCGGAGTGCTTATGTACATAACCTTTATCCAAAGGAGAGATGGTTCATGAGTCCAAAAGGTCGGATGTCTCGTTTAGGCGGATTGGTCGTGGTTGGTGCAATGTCCGCCGGACTGCTTGCAGGCTGTGGGGGAGAGAAAGCACCTGCGGCAGGGGAGGGCAAGCTTCCTATTTCGATTTCTTTGATGCAGGTTGGTGATGTGCCAGCCAAGGAGAACGGAATTGAACAAAAGATTGAGGAATATACGAATACGGATGTCAGTGTACAGTGGATTCCGCAGTCTGCTTTTGATGATAAAGTGAATGTCATGGTTGCTTCGGGCGAGATGCCGACCATTATGCGCGTGAATTATGTACCCACAACATTCAACGCAGCCAAAACAGGGCTGTTCTGGGAAATTGGACCCTACCTGAAGGATTATAAAAACCTGTCTGCTCAATCCGAGGCTTATTTTGACAACATCAAGATCGAAGGAAAGGTCTACGGGGTACCCAACTTTCGCGATATCGGGCGTACAGCCATCGTGTACCGCAAGGACTGGTTCGACAAGCTGAAGCTGGATGTACCAAAAACGCTGGATGACTGGTACGAAGTGATGCGCTCCATTCGCAAGGATGATCCTGATGGTAACGGTAAGGAAGATACGTATGGAACGGTACTGTTCAAAAAGTACAATGAAGGCGTATCCTCTCCGCTGACACGAATCGCCGTAAGTATTGGTGGGGTGAACAAGTGGGGTGTGAACGATGCGGGTAAACTTACCCCTGAATTCCTGACCACAGAATATGTGGATACGATGAAGCTGTTCAAGCGTCTGTTCAGTGAGGGATTGATCAACAGTGACTTCCCAGCGCTGGACCCTTCCGATGCGGACAAAAAAATCGACTCTGGTCTCGTAGCCATGAAGCTGAACGGTGTTGCTCAGAACGGAAAGTCGTTCCAGCAGCGGCTGACACCAAATGTGCCTGATGGCGAGATTGATGTGGCCCCGTTCCAAGGACCGGATGGCATTCGAATTGCCGGGGAACCGGGAAACTACGGCATGCTTGTTATTCCTAAAGCTTCCGTACCGGACGAAGAACAGTTAAAACAGGTGCTGACGTTCCTGGATCAACTGATGGACGAACCACTGAGTACGCTTCAGCTGCGTGGTCTGGAAGATGTGCACTATACGAAGACTGCGGATGGCAAAACCGAGTTCAAGGACTTCGATGGATACCAGCGTGAAGTGAAGCCTTATCGTGACAATCTTCTAAGCGTTGAAGGTTATAATGTGCCTGAGCTTGTCGATGTACCAATCGGTATGAAGGGCACGAAGATGGCACGTGAGAATGAGCAGTATGCCATTCCAAATCCGGCGCTGACCTTGTCTTCTGCCATTTATACTGAGCGTGGCCAGGAGCTGGACCAGATGATCTGGGATGCACAGACCAAATATATTATGGGCAAAATCGATGATGCTGGATGGGAGCAGGAAGTGGCGAACTGGAGAAAATCCGGTGGCGACCAGCTCATTTCCGAATTTGAAGCGTCTTATGCCCAGCTAAACGGAAAGTAATTTGAAGAACAAGCTATGTTTTACGTGAAATGACGTGAAGCATGGCTTGTTTTTTATGGTCTTTTTCATTCCCGAGATTATGGTTAGGTGACAGAAGGGGTATAAAAGGTAAGGAGCATTTGTTCACATCCATTTTATTGCTCATCGAGAGGGGAATATACAGCATGATTGATGACCATCACAAGCTGGACGTATTGAATGTAGTGGATACATACCAAGGAAGAGATCTGGGTGTCACGATGGAACCACAAGCCTGTAGTTTCAAAGTGTGGGCGCCTGCTGCAACGCAGGTGGATGTGCTGTTATACCCGCCTTCAACAGGGGGAAGTCCCAATGAACAGAAGAATCAGGATGTACAGAAAGAAATACCTATGAACCAACAGGACCAGGGCATCTGGTCCCTGAAGCTCGAAGGCGAGTGGAACGGTTATCGTTATATGTACAGAGCCACCTTTGAGGACGGACGACAGGAGATTGCGGTTGATCCCTATGCACATGCTGTGACCATGAATGGAGAAATGGGAGTCATCGTCAGGCTGGAACAGACCCACCCGAATGGCTGGAATGAGGATATTCGTCCAGAACTGACGAGCCCCGTAGATGCGGTCTTATATGAGCTGCATGTGCGCGATTTCTCGATCCATGAGTCATCCGGCATGAGGCACAAAGGAAAGTATCTGGCTTTTACCGAGACAGGTCTGCGTGATTCAAACGGGAATACACTGGGAATCGATCATTTGACTGAGCTGGGAATCACTCATGTACATCTGCTACCGGTTTTTGATTTTGCGACAGTGGACGAATCGAAGACAGATGACGGGACCTCCGATTGCTCACGTTATAACTGGGGTTATGATCCGCTCCACTACAACGTTCCAGAAGGTTCCTATGCATCCCGTGCAGATGAGCCGGAGACAAGAATTCGTGAGTTCAAATCTATGGTACTCGCTCTTCATAAGAAGGGAATCGGAGTCATTATGGATGTGGTGTACAATCATACGTTTGACACGGCAGCCAGTTCATTTGAAAAGCTTGTTCCAGGATATTACTACCGTCAGAATCCGGATGGCACGTACAGCAATGGCTCAGGTACAGGCAATGAAGTGGCTACGGAGCGCCCGATGGTGCGCAAGTTCATTATCGACTCCGTACGGTACTGGGCAGAGGAATACCATATGGACGGGTTTCGATTTGACCTGATGGGGCTGATTGACACGGCAACGATGAAAGAACTCGCAGCAGAACTGCATGACAAAGTTTCTCCGTCCATCCTCTTATACGGTGAACCCTGGGGAGCGCTGGAATCACCACTTGGGGATCAAATGACCCTTAAGGGAGCACAACGTGAAGCCGGATTTGCTGTATTTAACGATAACCTCCGTGGAACGATTAAAGGCGATAGTGATGGAACGGGAACCGGATTTGCTACAGGAGCGGAGGAAAAAGAAGACGATATTTGGACAGGTGTACTGGGAGCCATTACCGATTTTACCGCTGGCCCATCTGAAACGATTAATTATGTAACTGTACATGATAATCTCAACCTGTGGGACAAAGTCGCCCAGACACAAGGATTGCACGATACACTGGGATTTATCACCTATAGCGAGGATGGTCGTGTGAAAGGCAGCGCCAACGTGGAAGAGGCTGTACAGCAGGCGAAGCCCTATTTGCTCGTTGACCCGAATCGCATACTGGAGAACGAAACGGTCCGGCGCTGTCTGCTTGCTAATGGTATCGTGTTGACTTCCCAGGGGGTTCCCTTGCTTGCGGCTGGGGATGAATTTCTGCGAAGTAAATATGGTGATGCCAACAGTCATGAGAGTGGAGATTCGGTTAATGCCATTCGGTGGGAGCAAAAGCAGCAGTTTAAGCCGGTTTATGATTATTATCGTGGCCTGATCCGTCTTCGGCGCGAGCATCCTGCTTTTCGTCTTCGCACCCGGGAAGAGATTGAGAAGTATGTTCGATTGCTTGAAAAAGGAAAAGGGCTGTTGGCCTATGAACTGTCAGGAACGGCTGTGGGAGATTCATGGGGACGGATGATCATTATCTACAATGCTTCCAAAGAACCCCGTACAACCTCCGTTCCTTCAGGTACATGGAATGTGGTTGTAGAGCAGGGGCAGGCTGGCACCGAGACGCTGCGTACAGCCAAAGACGGTCAGGTCAGCGTTCCCGCTATATCCATGACGGTGATGTATTCAGGTGAATGACGTTCACACCACTTGCTAAACCTCAACAGGCATCAAGGTACCTTGCCGACCTAACCCAAATTAGTTGTTTAAAAACAGTAATGTTGCACCCTTCTCCATTCTGGAGTGAGGGTGTTTTGCTTTTCTCCATCTTTTTTTCATCAGGACAGGTACAAATGCTGTCAATCTATGGCGCTTGTTTACATATGCTGTATCTTGAAAGCGATTGCTGTGTAGATTTGCATCACATTCAATATGCTAATTGAAAGCCTCTGCTCAACCGATATGTTGAGTACAGACAACCCCGGGTTGACAAATGACGTCTCGCTCCGTAACATCGGGACAACACGAAATCAATGGATATAAAGGCGGTGGGAACGATGCCGGAATGGACATCTTTTCGTTATGAAGGCAACGATCTTGGCTTAACATATACGCATACAGCAAGCACATTCAAGCTGTGGGCACCTACAGCACAGCAGGTTTCCCTACTCATTTTTGATAATGAGGGACATTACGATGCAAATGGTAGAGTAACCGAACATGATGACGGACAGAAACGGTCGATGACCCGTGACCCGGATGGAATATGGAGTATACAGCTTGAAGGGGATTGGGCCGGACATTATTATATGTATCACATTACGCATGATGATCAGCATATTGCGGTGGCACCCGATCCTTACGCTCGTGCTGTATCGGTGAATGGACAGCGAACAGCCATTATTGACCTGGATACAACCAATCCAGTGGATTGGGAAGAGGATGTGAAGCCCGTATTTTTGCGTCCGGCAGATGCAGTTCTATACGAATTACATGTGCGCGACTTCTCCTCTGACCCCCATGCCGATATTCCGTATAAGGGCAAATATTTGGCATTTACAGCTTCCGGGTTGACGGACAGAGGTGGCAATTCTATCGGAGTAGATCATCTTGTCGAACTTGGCATCACGCATGTGCACCTTCTGCCTGTAGCGGATTATCAGACGGTGGATGAATTGGCAGTGACAACGGACGTTGGCTCAAATGCCAAACTGCCATACAACTGGGGATATGATCCGCAGCACTATAACGTGCCGGAAGGTTCCTATGCCACCAATCCACGTGATCCTGCGGTTCGAATCCGGGAGTTCAAGGCTCTCGTTCATTCCTTGCACCGACAAGGCATTCGTGTCGTGCTTGATGTGGTGTATAACCATACGTATAGCGTGGATGATGGACCTTTTGAACGGATTGTACCGGGTTACTATTATCGTTACCGTGAAGACGGCACATTAAGCAATGGCTCGGGTGTGGGCAATGAACTGGCTACAGAACGCCCGATGGTGCGGAAATATATTTTGGACTCTCTCCTGTACTGGGCAGAGGAATATCATGTGGACGGATTTCGCTTCGACCTCATGGGTCTGATTGATACGGACACGATGAACGAAGTGACTCGCGAGCTAAGAGAACAGATTGATCCGGCTTTTCTGATCTACGGGGAGCCGTGGACAGGTGGAGAATCACCTCTGGAGCGGAAAACGTTAAAAGGGACACAACGTGGTCAGGGATTTGCCGTATTCAACGATCATTTCCGCAGTGCCATCAAAGGGGATAGTGATGGCATCGGGAAAGGTTTTGTTACCGGAGCAGACGGTAGGGAGTACGAAATTGCCATGGGTGTAGCCGGAGCGCTGGATGATTTCACATCTTCACCTGTGGAATCCGTCAATTATGTGACGGCACATGATAATCTCAACCTGTGGGACAAAATCGCAACAACGATGTACCTCAGGCATGATCTCGGTTACGCGGTATGGAGGGACGGACAGCCTGTGGAAGGAGGCAGTGCGGAGTCAGCGGTTAAAGCGGCGGACCCTTATCGGTATGTCGATGCGGATGATGTACTTGATCATGAGATGGTTCGTCGTTCCTTGCTCTCAACAGGAATTTTGCTTACCTCACAGGGAATTCCATTTCTCCATGCAGGGGATGAGATGCTGAGATCCAAAGCAGGAGATCACAATAGTTATCGCAGCGGGGACGCCGTGAATACGATCACTTGGGCTAACAAAGCTCGATTCAGACCTGTGTTTGATTATTATCGCGGCCTGATTCATATGCGCCGCACACATCCGGCCTTTCGCATGATTAACGCCGAGCAGGTACGGAATCATCTTCGCATGATGCGTGCAGAAGGCAATGTGGTTGCATTTACACTGGATCACGGAGCAAATCAGGATACCTGGAATCAGATCGTGGTGATCTACAACGGAACGAGTCAGCAGCAGCAAGTGGGTCTGCCGGAGGGTGACTGGCATATTGTTGTGAATGATCACCAGGCAGGTACAGATGTCATTGAGACGGTGAGCGGAACCGCAGTGGTAGAACGATGGTCATTGATGGTACTGTACGACACAGAGTATGCTGGCGGTGCTGAACCGGCTGTGATTGAGATTCATTCGCCGCGTCTTGTGTACAGTGCCGGAGAGATTGCCAGTTTGCGAGCATCGGTCAGAGACCGTTTTGGTAATGTGGTGGAGAACGCACCTGTGACCTGGAGCTCTTCGAACCCACATATTATTGCCATTCAATCCGATGGAACAATTCATACGGGGCAGACCGGAGAAGCAAAGATCAGTGTCCAATGTGGCATAATTACCGCAGAGTGTACGCTGCAGGTTGATCACCTCCATCCGGAGCGTATTGAAATTATCGGAGAAACCGTGATGTACACGACACGTGTCAGTCGATTCCGCGCCTTGGTTCTGGATCAATTCGGCCAGCCTATGCAAGGTATGAATATACGGTGGAGTTCGTCTCATCTGGAGCATGCAGCGGTCAGTACAGCAGGAATCGTACGTGCTCTGGCGCCAGGGTCCACCCAGATTATCGCGGAGGCTGGAGGGATTCAGGCATCGCTGAATATCAAAATCCACAAACCTATTTCGCGAACTGTGACTCTCCGATATGAACGGGAAGATCAGCATTATGAGGGATGGGATGTCTGGGTATGGGGCACAGGCATGGAGGATGGAGCTGTCCCCTTTGAGCGAGTGGGCAATGCAGCTGAAGCCCGTTTTCGGGTGGCTGCAGGACTGCATCATCTGGGTTTCATCATTCGGCTGAATGAATGGGAAGCGAAAGATACCTGCGGAGATCGTTATGTTGATATCGGTCCTGAAGACGGAGATGTGCACATTATCGTTCACAGTGGGACGGATCAGATGCAGGTTATCCGTGAAAGTGATGACGAGGATGATCGTAACAGCGCATAGCTGGCCAGGTTATAACTTCATAAAATATGTAGGCTTAACAAGCGGTCGGAAGGGATTCCGGCTGCTTTTTTGTTCATCAGAAAGAACCATTTTCACCCGAAAAATAAAAAAAAGGTACATGTCAGTGTTTGAGATGGTCTTTCATTGGGGTAAATATAGATATGGCCCCAGATTCGGCCACGCTTGAAAAGGCCATTCTGGTCTAAGAGAGAAGCTTTATGGCTTCCTAACAAATATGAAGTAAGGATCCCTTGAAGGAGGATGTTCAATCATGAAATCCAACGGAAAAATGGCTCAACTTACGGCAACACCAAGAACTGAAAAGAAAGGTGCAGCATTGCGCCTGTTAAGACAAGGCGGACGTGTTCCGGCTGTCGTTTATGGTCCGGGATTAGAAGGTGCCGCGATACATGTAGATGAAAAAGAAATGCTGAAAGTAGCACGTACAGGTCGCTCCGAAATGTTCAACCTCAATCTTGAGGGTGGCAAAACGGTTCCAGTGCTGATCAAGGATCAGCAGGAGCGCAACGGGCGTCTGCTGCACGTGGACTTCCTGCAAATTTCGAAGAACAAGCCGATCAGCGTTAGTGTTTCCATCGACTTCCAAGGTACCGCAGCCGGCTCCAAGGCAGGCGGTGTGTTCCAGACACAGGAAACTCAACTGGAGGTCGAAGGACTTCCGGCTGATCTGCCAACCTCTATTGAGGTGGATGTCAGCGGACTGGAAATTGGCGATCGTTTGACAGCTGCAGATGTTAAGCTTGATAAAGGTCTGACTCTGGTGACGTCAGGTGATTCCATCATCGCTTCCGTGATGCCGCCACAAGCGGCTGAGGAAGAGCCTACGGCTTCTGCTGATGAAGCAGCACCGGCAGCACCAGAAGAATCAGCTAAAGAAGAATAAGCAGGCAGAATATGTATTATTCTGTACCTCAACCAAGCCCGGTCGTAATGACCGGGCTTTTTGATGTTGGGAAGGACCCAAGTGGAGTTTCGGAAGAGGCGTTGTATCGAATGCCGTCCAGACTGGTGTAGATTGCCGTATAGTCTCGTTATTCGGTATGATGGCGGGCATCTGTTTGCGTGAAACAGCATTACAGTATACTATGATTCGGAGCAGCAACAATTCTACTCGGCAGAAATGGCAGCATGATTTGCCATGGAAAAGCGAAGTAATCGGCATAATTTGCACAAGAAAGCAGGTTTCGCAACATGTTTGATCCGACGATTTATGACAATTTGAAAGTAGGCTTCGAAAATCACCTGTATGATCTCGATAATTTGGATGAACTTATTTCCATAACAGATCGGAAGGATCAGCTTGAGATGGCACGTATGTCCAGAGAGTTCGTGCTGCAATTCTGTCTGAGAGCTTGCCCTGAAGTAACAGGTGAAGTGGTACTGAGTACATCGCTTGAGGATCTCGCGGCTGAGATTCTGGAGACGCCAGGTAGTCCATCAGGTTGCCGTTTGCGATTGCGTTTCAGGATGGTTATTAAGGAGCCTGAGACTCAATGTCCGGCGATTAGCACCATATTACAACAGAGCTGGCCAGAACAACGAAAGTTGCAGCATATTCATTATATATTTGAAGATCAGCCAGCAACTTACGCTGCCACCGCTGAAGTACATTTTGACCGCACTGTGAATGAAGATCAGATGGGAGATATCCCTGATCTGTGCGACCATATGGTCAATGTGCTGACTAAATTATTGCAATTGCACAAATAAACAAGCGAAAAAGTCTTGTCTCTGGTCAAAGAGGCAAGACTTTTTTATTTTTTTTTGAATTCCTAATAGGCTATCAGGCGTAGGTATAAGGACTTGAGGTTAATATTTTACGCAAGCAAGTAAGAGAATGTATATTTAATAAGCTGAATAAGTGCGATTGAACTATATACATAAGGTGAAATTGCGAAAAAAAGTTTGGGACTAAAGATTTAGTACCGGACTAAAGGAACTAGTTTTCCTTGCCGATAAAATATCGAAGGGGAGAAACTACATGACAGAGAAATTAATTCGTCTTCTGCGTATACTTCAGGCTATACAAGCGAATCCCGGAATTTCCGCCAAAGAATTGGCGTTGAAATGCGGTACAACTGTGCGCACGATTTATCGCGATCTCCGAATTTTGGACAGGGTTGCCCCTATCATGAATGAAGGTTATGGCAAAGGGTATCGATTCATTGGTGAATTTGCCATGTATCCTCTGGATTTTACCGAACAGGAAGCGATGGTGTTCTCCATGCTTCCATCCGTGGTGGATACTTCGCAGCTCCCGGCTGAATTCGATTCAGCCTTTGACAAGGTAATGACAGCCCATACCAAAATGAAATCGAGAAACAGTGACATTGTAGAAAATATCGCAGGTATTATTCGTATGGGCACACCTGCATACCGGGAAGAAGGGAAGTATCCCAATTTGCTTATTCCAGTGATTGAAGCCATTCTGGATCAACAAACGATTAGAACTCAATATCACACGCTTACGAAAAATGAAATAACGGTTCGGGACATTGACCCCTATTACCTCATTCCGCGCGATCAGCGTTTCTACTTGATTGGTTATTGCCACTTGCTGAAGAAAGTCCGTTTGTTTCGGATCAGTCGCTTTCTGGACGTTATACAGACCAATACCCGTTTTGTTATGGGTGATTTCAACATAACGCAATTCATGAAAAACACATGGTCCATTGATCGTGGGGATCAACTTATCCATTTCAAAGTAAGATTCACTGAGAAAGTGGCCCCCTACATAAAAGAAGAAGAGATGTTTGTTCGCCCACGAATGACGGATTTGCCTGATGGCGGATTGTTATTTGAAGTAACGCTGAACAGTAGTCGTGAATTCCTGAAATGGTTATATCAATTTGGCCCCGAAGCGGAGGTCCTTGAACCCCGCGAATATCGTAAAGAAATTCGTAAACAACTCATAGAGTGGATGAAGCATTATGAGGAAGATCAATAATTCAACCCATCTAAATTTAAAAAAATGTAAAAGGAGCTTTTTCGATGAGTACCAAATTATTTGCAGCCATGTATGGAATGGAACATTATCATGGTGTAGAAGCTTTAAACGTAGGTGATATCCTGTTTCTGGTCAAAGACCCTGACAATCGGGTGGACCCCCGAGCCATTAAGGTAGTGGTTCCCCCCATTGGGACGGTTGGATATATTGTTAATAATCCGCTGCTCGCTCCTCACGGCTGCTGGACAGGCTCGGGAATTTATGATGCTTTCCGCCAACAGACCTGTGCTAAGGTGAGATTTGCCATGAAGGATATGATTATTGTGGAGTTAATTGAAATGATGTATGTTCCTGTTCCGTATATGGATCGCTTTATTGCAGACTGGCAGTCACGTGAAAAAGCCTGACGAAAGCTAGGTTGGGATAAGATTTATCCACGGATGAGTCTTGTATAGGCTGCTTCAAGATGCATGGCTGTTCGGGCCCAACTGAACTTTTCAACTGCACTGGCACGACCAGCTTCTCCAAGCGAACGAGCGAGAGAAGGATTGTCTGCCAGTTTATACAGGCAAGCAGCGAAACTTCGGGGGTTCTGATACTGTCTCACAAGGTAGCCGCTACTCCCCGATACAATGATTTCACGAATGCCTCCATTGTCTGAAGCAATGACGGGTAGTCCTGAAGCCATAGCTTCAACATTAACCAGCCCGAAGGCCTCATGCTGTTGGGAAGGGCATACCAGGCAGTCTACAGCCCTGTACAAAAGGTCAATGCGTTCATGGGGGATTTGACCTCGGAAGGCAGCATCAACCTTTAATTTTCGGGCAAGCTGTCGCAGCTTGCGGACGTAAACAGGAGGTCCTTTACCTGCAATGATCAGTTGCACCGATACCTGCTGCTGAATAAGAGATACGGCACGAATTAGCACATCCACACCTTTGCCGGGGATCAGTCGGCCTACATACAGAATGGAGAATGGCCCTGAAATACCGAACTGCTTCCGAAGAAGCTGCTGTTCTCCTTTAGTTGCAGGCAAAAAACGGCTTAGGTCCACACCAAGTGGCACAACACCCATCCGTCGTTTCAAGGATGGGAATCGACGACCGAGCCTTTGTCTGAGGGATTGACTGTTGACGGCAATCCAGTTCGCTTTTTTTAACAGCGCTAATCTTGCGGGCCCTGGTTGTGCAAAGGTTAATGAGTGAAGATAGAGCACCACAGGCAACGAAGGGAAGGCACGTTTAATTGCTGCCATACTATGTGGTCTGTTGTCTACCTGGATCAGATCGAAGGGTTGAATTTTTAGAAAACGGATTACTGCCCTTGTGTACTCGCTGGGACTGGCTGCTGGCACACGACGGATCGTAATGCCATCTATTTGCTCTGTGATGGCAAGACCGGGCATCTGACGGCTTATGATCGTCACCTGGTGACGGAGAGCAAGTTCGCGAGCAATGCCGAGGATGCAGATTTCGACTGATCCGTTACCTGGGACTGGCAATTTTTCCGGTGCGATCAGGGCTATTTTCATCAACAGGCTCCTCCTTGTCCATATTCACAACAATCTATCTTGGTCATATATCCTATGTGCATTGGATGGATTTGGCTCCTGTGGAACTGTGCGTGAGGGGAAATTTCGTTTTTGTGATATACTGAACAGGATGCAATGAATTCGTTGCGCGTATTTAGAAGCAGGAGGAAAAAAATGTTACATTCAACACTCAGCCGCTTTCGACTGCTATTGTGGTTGCAGGGGCTTTCTTATGTGCTGTTGTTATTTGTTGCTTTTCCATTGCGGGAATCGGGGATTATGCCTCAGGCAGTCACGTGGTTTGGCAACATCTATGGCTTTTTATTTCTGATGTATTTATTATTTATGGTGAGTCTTTATACCACGCAAAAATGGCGTTTGCGTCGTCCAATTGCTTTATTTTTTGTCTCGTTTATCCCGCTGGGCAATTTCATCTATGATTTGCTGGTGTTTCGCAAGCTGGACCGCAGTCAGTCAAATAAAGCTTGACTTTGCTTATCGTTATGAATATGATGAGAACAGATTATTGAACCTGTTTCAACTTAAAACTAAATATTCCTGATGTTAAAGGGGAGTAGCTTTCACAGTAAAGTCGTCAGTTCGGGATCATATCCCCGGCTTTATTGGCAGCAATTTTGTTGTTAGCGAGACCTTTACCAAGTTTTCATACTGGGTAAAGGTCTCTTTTTGTGAATAAAAAGGACCTTACCAGCAATGGTAAAGGTCCTTTTTTTTGTACATCATAAGGATACTAAGGAGGAGTCAATTTTGGATTTGTCATTATTATTGGAGTATGGGTGGGTTCTCGTCGTATTAGTAGTCCTGGAGGGATTACTTGCAGCGGATAATGCATTGGTTCTTGCCATTATGGTTAAGCATTTACCTGATGATAAACGCAAAAAGGCGTTGTTTTATGGTTTAATGGGAGCGTTCATTTTCCGATTGGGTTCATTGTTCCTGATCTCATTCCTGGTGGACGTGTGGCAGGTTCAAGCGATTGGTGCCCTGTACCTCTTGTACATCTCGATTAACCACATTATCAAGAAGGTTATGGGTAGCCGAAACAAAACAGATGAAGCGGCAGACTCCACTCCCAAAAAACCAAAAAAACAATCTGGTTTCTGGATGACTGTATTCAAGGTAGAAGTGGCGGATATTGCGTTCGCGGTCGATTCCATTCTCGCAGCTGTGGCGCTGGCTGTTGCCTTGCCGCCAAGTGGTCTGCCTCCGATCGGTGGACTTGACGGTGGACAGTTTATCGTTATCTTCCTCGGCGGATTTATTGGTCTTGTCATCATGAGATTTGCGGCTTCCTTCTTCGTTAAGCTGCTTCATTCGCGTCCAGGGCTTGAAGTTGCAGCCTTCGTTATCGTTGGTTGGGTAGGGGTTAAGTTGGCTGTTATAACACTTGCTCACCCTTCACTAGGGGTTTTGGATGAACATTTCCCGGAAAATAAAATTTGGAAATTTGGATTCTACATTGTCCTGATTACGATTGCCGTATGCGGCTGGTTCCTTTCTTCCAAAGTTCCTGAAAAAGAAGATGAAAATCCTGTGGAAGAACTGGAAAAACAAGCTGGGAAATGATAAGAGTCAAAGTCGAATCTGTCAAAACATGTACCAGCAATAATCGATATCTAATCTCATGATATGCTTGAGTAAGCAAGGTCTGTTCCTTACAGACCCTGCTTTTTTTTATGTGAATTATTCGCACAAAGTTAAAGCTAATGCATATGCAAAATAGGGGATTTTCCAAGAAAAGGGTTGACACATTGAAACGAGTCCGCTTAATATAAACATATTATTGATGAAAGGAGGCCGAGAGAGATGATGGTTGGTTATGATTTGAAATTCACGAAGACACTACGAAGCACAGACACAATTGTATATCCAGTTCATCGTCTCTTTGGCCTCATACGGGCGACATAGGGGAAGATGCATATCGTTTATCCTGGGAACGTTATTAATCGATATGCTACTCTCGGCGTATATTGCAATGGAGAACAGATGCGGCATGTTCATGCTGCTTTTGTTATCTGTTATTGTCATAAAGAAGTCACGGGCGAACTGTCCGTGGCTTCTTTTTTTGTTGTACTGAATATGGATATGGATATGAATTCGGAATAACATTAGGTTCAATTTTTGAAATGAACCGAATTAACGGAACGTACAGGAAGGAATAATAAACATTTATGAATACACAACCTCATTTAATTACAAGTCAAAATGAACTCACAGGTGGCTACCGACATGAAGTCAAATTGCCAGCCGGGGACTTAACGGTATATGCGGCACAACAACTATTCTCGTCATTGGACTATAAGGTTTTCGAGATGGCGAACAACAATCTTCAAATCCCGGGTATTTCCTATATGAGCTATACGCCTGACGTACATGTCGGTGTAGGTACCTGCATCGGCACAACGGCGGTATGGGATGCCAAGAGTGGTTATGTATCTCCATCCATTGTAGGCAGTGATATCGGTTGTGGCATGCGGGTGCATATGACCAATTTGCATAAGGACGATCTCAAAGATGTAAAGCTGCGCCGTAAACTCGTGAAGGCCATTGAGAAAGTGCTGCCGATGGAGGCAAATCAGCGCGGTCATTACTCGGACATTCGTTTGGAACATATTGTGCGCAAGGGTCTGCATGGCTTACCCAAAAAATATATCCCGGACAGCTATACACCGAAAAAATCAACATCGATTACTCATGTGGAGAGCAGCAAATTTGCCTTTAATGAGGACGTGTTGAATCTGGTACCGGATATGACCTGGCATCGGGCTCATCGCCAGTTGGGAACTTTGGGTGGAGGCAATCATTTTGCCGAGATTCAAGCGATTGAGATTGCCGAGGAAAATCGGGAGATTGCGGAAGCCTGGGGTCTGTACGATGGACAAATTGTTGTTATGATTCATTCCGGCTCCCGTGCCTGGGGCGGGTATGTAAGCCAAACCAGTTCGTCGGCGATTGCGAAAGTGATGCAGCGGAATGGTTTGGGAACATCCGATCCAAGACTGGTTTTTGCTCCGCTTGAACATGCGGAAGGGCGTCATTATGTCAATATGATGTATTCTGCGCTGAATTATGCCGTTGTGAATCGCCATCTGATTGCTTATGCTATTCGCGAAGCTTTTCGGGATGTATTTGGTCCAAAATGCGAGTTCCGTACCCTCTATGATCTGATGCACAACTATGCATGGGAGGAATCGCACTCGGATCAAGGTTCCGTTTTTGTACACCGCAAAGGAGCTACACGTGCATTACCTGCCGGTCATCCGGATAATCCGAAGCCATATCTGGCAACAGGTCATCCCGCGCTTATACCCGGTTCAATGGGGACTGCTTCGTATATCATGGTAGGTCAACCCGAGGGGAAGAATAACTATTATTCGATTTGTCATGGGGCAGGTCGCATACGTTCGCGTACAGCAACGAAGCGCCTGGTTACCGTGGAGGATTTTGCCTCGGCGCTGGGCGTGGGAACTGAAGATGAGATTGTGGTGAATCAGCGTTCACTTGAATCCATTATTGATGAATCACCGCAAGCGTATAAAAATGTCGATGAAATTATAGATAGTGTTACCGGCGCAGGTCTGGCTCAAGTTGTAGCCAAATGTAAACCACTTGCCGCTGTGAAGGGAGCTAAGTAATGACGATAGAGAAAGAACAATTGAATCATAATACAGTTATTTATTCCTATGAAGAGCAACAAGACAGTCAAATCCGAAACGAAGGTTATGCCATATATGCTCGCTTGATTCGCGGCATCATTGAAGCGCTTGGCAATCGATACGGCGTTCGTTATGAACTCTATGCCAGCGATGATCCAAACAGTGAATACTGGGATTTGCTAAAAGAAGATCTGCAAAGCAACAGCACGGAAGTGGAATTGGTTGCCCGGATTTTCGAAGATCTGGAGCTACGTACTCTGCATTATGAGGATGATGGAGATGCACCAACTTATGGGGTGCATGATTCGATTCGCAACAATGTATTTGCCTATCCCCAGTGGGGCGTAGCTCTCGTCCGCATTCCTTTCTTCCGGGAGAATGGGATATACAATGAGGATTTTGTTTTTGCTACAGGAGAAGAGGAATTGAAGCAATTTCTGGGCAGTGTAAGGGAACGGGAACGGCAGCAAAATATGAAAAAGGTCACGGTGTACACAGATGCCCGCAATGGCAGTGACCGTCATGTGGAATCCATTACCCGCGCTGTGGGGAGAGATGAGGTCGTGCTTTCTCCGCAAATTAAACAGGATATTTTCCGTTCGCTGGACCAGTTTTTCGAGGCGGATCGCTCTTTTTATAGAGACTATGATATTCCGTACAAACGCGGCATCCTGCTGTATGGTCATCCTGGAAACGGCAAGACGACTCTCGTCAAATCCATTGCAGGTAGCATTCCGGGGCCTGCGGCATACTGGCAAATTACCGAATACACAAACAGTGAATCGGTACGTGAAGTCTTCGAAGCAGCCAAACGTTTGGCACCCATGGTATTAATTATTGAAGATATCGATTCCATGCCGGATGAAGTTCGTTCCTTTTTCCTGAATACACTGGATGGGGCAACGTCCAAAGAGGGTATCTTTCTGATTGGTACCACGAATTACCCGGAGAAAATAGACCCGGGGCTCATGAACCGTGCCGGACGGTTCGATCGGGCATATGAAATACCACTACCGGACGAAGGGCTGCGCCTGCAATATTTGAATCAACGTGGCTTTGCGGTCTTTGCAGGGGAAGAAGGTACGCTGGAAGCTGCACGATTGACGGATACCTTTTCTCTTGCCCAGCTTGGAGAGATGTATGTCAGCGCAGCGCTGGAATGGCACCAGAACGGCCGGACGGACATTGTGCAGATCATTCAGTCGATGCGAGGAGAGCTGGACAAGAGTCATAAGCATAACTGGCTAACCCAGCCAGGTAAAGGCCGCGCAGGATTTTATTAATATCTAAATATTTTGGAGATCTTAAAAATTCTTGTACAGATGAGGACGATGTAGTGGAGGTTACGAAATCTTCTGAAGAAGCGAAGCTAAAAGATTTCTGCAAGAAAGCTACTTCGTAAGCATGATCTTGCCTTTATCAACGGATCTTCCCTTCTATAAAGGGAATGCAAAAAATCCGGGGATAACAGCGATCGGAAGAACGATTCGTAACCGGAACGGCTGCTAATCTGTACGCTAACTTTTTAAAATAGACCAAAAATATTCTTACCTCAATTGGTTATACTAAGGCTGTCTGAACCAACATACAATGACTTTCGGGAGGTACATAACACAGTCCTGAACTGTGTAAAATGCCGGACAGTAAGTCGATATGTTCAAAAAGCCGTGTTAGATGATGTTAACCAGAGAAAAGAGCATATGAACAAAAGGTAATATACAACAATTTTCATGCCAGTTGTTTAAATGCTTCTGTAGCGGTTAATAGTAGACAGACAACAACAAAAACTTTAATTAGAGGTGAATGATATGGGTTGGTTATGGTCATTAATTATCGGTGGTATCATTGGATGGTTGGCAGGTCTGATTGTTGGTCGTGACATTCCCGGCGGCGTTATCGGTAACATCATTGCCGGTTTTATCGGCGGATGGTTAGGTGGAGTAATCCTGGGAGACATGGGTCCAGAAATGGGCGGATTCTATATCGTACCGGCATTAATAGGTGCCATTGTACTTGTAGCGATCGTGAGCTTGATCTTCCGTTCTATGGGTCGCAGCCGCGGGTAACGAATTCAAGATCTCTTGAATTACAGCGAGTTGGCAACAAGCAGTTTGAATAACTGTTGATATAACAGATGCTTCTGAAGAGGTTGATGGAAGTCCACTGCGGTGGCTTTCCATCAACCTCTTTTTGTTTTAAGATATAGGTACAACAGAAAGGGATGAGTGCGCATGGAAAAGGCTACATTTGCCGGCGGATGCTTCTGGTGTATGGTTACACCATTTGAAGAGCAACCAGGTATTCATGGTATTGTATCTGGCTATACCGGCGGTCACGTCGATAATCCAACATATGAGCAGGTCAAAACCGGGGAAACCGGTCATGTTGAGGTCGTTGAAATTACATTTGATCCAGAGGTATTTCCGTATGAACGTCTGCTGGAGCTGTATTGGCCCCAGACGGACCCAACCGATGACGGAGGGCAATTTCAGGATCGTGGAAGTCAGTACCGGACAGCGATCTTTGTCCATAATGAGCGTCAGCGTGAGCTCGCAGAACAGTCCAAGCAGGAGCTTGCAGCAAGCGGGCGATTCAATCAACCGATTGTGACGGAGATTCGGGATGCAGTTGTGTTCTATCCAGCAGAAGATTACCATCAGGATTACCACAAGAAAAATGAGAAACATTATAAAGAAGACCGTGCGATATCCGGACGGGATGAATTTATTGAAGAAAACTGGAATAATTAATTCCATTTATATTAGACCAATTTGTATCAGAACTTATTGAAAAAGCCGGGAGAGTTCCAACAGGAACTTCACCGGCTTTTTTTGATTGTTCAATGATCAAGAGGATGTTATCTCAATGGCTACATAACTTATCTCCGTTTTCCCACCAGTATTTCTAAATCAATCGTAATCTGGGATAAGGATTCTTGAACTCTGGCTATAGCTGATTCTGTCCCATGCCAGGAGAGTGGTGTCATATGAATGAGTGAATTTTTCCTGACTTCCGTAACGGGCAGAGTGTATGTCACCGGAATGCTCTCTATGAGATGATGATGCTTGGTAAATCGGTCCAATACATACTCTCTGCCGTCTAGTTGATGAGATTGGTCCGGAAACAAAAGCTCTCTCATTTCCATTAGATATCGGTCACGGGGAATCACTTTGATGATCCAGCCATCCTTTTTCATCACTCGCCCGAACTCTTCATAATTCGAAGGGGAAAGGATATTCAGGATCACGTCTAGCTGCCCCTCTGCAAAGGGACTATAAGCAAGATCACCAACAAACCAGATTTGCTGGTCGTAGGTAGAAGAAGCCATGGCAATACCCTCTTTGGCGATGTCGATCCCCCAGCCCACAGCTGGAGTATTCTGTGTAATCTGCTGCAAAAGAGATCCTTCTCCTGCACCTGCATCTAGAATATGCAAGGGCTGACTGCTGCCACTGGAGTAATCTTCAATACAATAGCGAATGATATCGATCAGAGGTGTATAGATTGCAGTTTGAGATAAAATATTCCTTTTGGCCGTAAATAAACGTTTGTCATAGCTGCCTTTGAAAAAACGTGTCATGAAATTGATATAGCCTTGTCGTGCCAAATCAAAGGTATGTCTGGAACTACATTGAATATTGTCCCGACTAATCGTTGTCATTGTGTGATGACAGATGGGACATTTAAGCATATGGATGTATGGATAAATAAGCGCAGCACTACATTCTCTGCGTTGGATTGACATGGAATAGCACCCCATTCATTCAGATCTGGATAACTGAAGAAAAGGGCATAACAAATAAACCTCTATCGAACCTTTTGAAAAAAGAGGTTTATGTTATGCCCTAAGTTATCTGTATCGAATGAATTGAATAATCATGGGAGGGCTACGCTCCTTGCCAATCAAGAGTAGGGTGAAAAAGTGAACGGTACTATTATACCAGTTTGCGCAGAGAGGATAAAAGGGAGGGTATTCTCATCGTTGTGTGAAATAACAGAGCGCCCTGTTAACCGTCAGTCGGTCAACCAGAGCGCTCGATTTATTATTTTGCTGAGGCTGTCTTCAATACATACTTGGATAAGGCATCGTCATTGATCTGATAAATAATATGATTATTGTACGTTGAATATCCATCGAGCAATCCAGGAGAGGATGCGAACTCATATTCATGTACCGTATCCAATGTTTGCGGATCAAGAATATAACCTTTTTTGGCGAAATCAAGTTTGTACTGTCCGTCCTGTGTACGATCAACCTGCATGAGAATAGGCTGCTCTTCCTTAAATGTACGTTCAGTCACTTGGCCTTTCATGGTGTACAGCTCCAGCTTTTGGCCTGTAAACAGAGTGTAACTGTTGCCTGCGGTCTGAACATAGGCATCACCGGCAATAGCACGGCCCCAGGCGAGTTTGCCGTCGGTGCCAAAGCCCATAAGCTTGTTGCCCGTGTTCGCAAAATTGGCACGCATAATCACGGAGCCATCTTTCAGAATGGCCAGCGATTCACCGCCACCGTCTCCCAGAGTGTTGGCATTGCTCGGGAACTGATAGAAGGAAAGACGATTCAGCGTACGATCGTAAATCTCGACTTTGGGATTAGCGGCCGGCTGCCAGAAGCTGCCGACTTTTGTTTGTTTGCTGGCATCGACTACAATTCGATCACTGCCTGCTTTGAGCACAGAACCATTGATTGTTTTTTCTGTAATCAGTTTTCCCTTTTTGTCATACAGCGAGATGGCTGAACGGACGGAACCGTTCGATTGAACACCAGGGCTTGAAGCGATTAATACCGTATCGTCGTCCAGAAGGTACATGGAAGATGAATTACTCACGTTTTTGACCCAGTTGGTTTTGCCGGAAGTGTTGAACGAGTATACCTTTTTGGTTCCATCCGAATATTCCATATATACATAAGCTGTGCCGTTGCTGGTATATAGTGAATTGGAGTAGGTTGTATAAGGCCCACTTTTCTCATGGAAAATAACGTTCCATTTCAATTGTCCGGTTGTGGCATCCAGCGCCTGAAGCGAATCCAGCTGCCAATCCAGCTTCGTATTGCTGCTTGTTTTGGTCACGGGCTGGGAAGAATGCACATACACCAGATTTTTCGCAGGTACAGCGTTCACTTCGTTGACGATAACGTCTTTCTCCGTATTCACTTGTGTGAGTGACAGAGAAGATGAGGTCCATGAAGGCTTAGGCAATGGTGCATTTTGTTCTGCGGCCGCGTAGCTTGGTGTATGCAGGCTGAAGAGGAGCGTGCCACTGAGAAGAAGCGCAGCCCATGTTTTGGACTTTCGTTTGTTGGATGTATGCAAGTTATAAACCACCTTTCTTCGATTCAAAATAGAACCGATTGTTGAATTCTACCATTTCATACCTATGAAATTCAACCTGAGTGTCTGTAACCTTTTATAATAGAGGTATAATATTATTGTTGTTTGGAGAAGTTCGAGGGTTACAGGGAATTCATCTTCTTTCTGTTACGAGAGAAGTCTGCTATATTTAGTCGGGTGACGAGGGCTAATAAGGTACAACTCTGCCAGATTAGAGGAACGACAAGGAGAACAGACATGAATTGGAATGAAAATATGACCACTGTGGGTATAGGCATTATTGTCCTTCTACTGCTCATTGCCTGGATCATTCGCCGTGTAATTCGGCGAGGACAGCGCATACGAAGTGAGGCCAATCCGCGTAAGATTACGATTAAGGATATCGATAAAATGCAGGATGGGTCGGAATTTGAACTGTACCTGTATCATTTATTCCAACAACTCGGTTATGCCGAAGTACATAAGACGACAAGCAGCCGAGATTTTGGTGCGGACCTTGTATTTGTGGATAGAGCAGGCAGACGTAATGTCATTCAGGCCAAGCGTTACGGAGCGAATCATCCGGTTGGGCTCAGCGCAGTACAGGAGATTTACACGTCCATGCGTTATTATGAAGCAGATCGATCCATCGTGCTCACCTCAGCCAGATATACGGAAGCATGCCGGACGCTGGCCGCGGTCAACGGGGTGAAGCTGCTGGACCGGGAAGATCTATTGGACCTGATCACGCTGTTTAAATCCAGAAGAATGGAAGAGGCACTGGAATTGATTGAGGAGGATGATCAGGAGCCTGTGGAAACTTGGCAATCACGGCGGAAAAGAGTTCCACGTTAATCACCTTCACTTGTCTGCCTGCACATGATATATTGAGTGCATACCAATCAAGGGAGTGTGTTCAATTATCATGGCACGTACACAAACGCAAAAAGCATTGCGCAAAGCAGAGCGGTCAGGACAATGGTGTCCGGAGCAAAGTCGGAGAGTAAACGGAGATTATGGAGCGTTATCCCAGCACGTTCGGCTCATGCCTACCAAACAGGAAAAATTGCAAAAGGTCAAACACAAGAAGCGGACCCAGGATGGTGGTGCTTCTTTTTATTTTGTTTATGGTGTGCGGAGAGCTGTGTGAGGCATCAACATTTTTATAAAAAAAGCTCTTCCTTCGATTGGAATGACATCCCTTAGACTGTTAAAATCAAGTATCTCTTTTGAATTGGATCATTATAGCTATACATCCTCCTATCTTCGATGAAGGGAAGAATTGTACATATGACAACAGCGCTTCGCATGAATAAGAAAATCGTTCGGCGTTTTTTGCTGCAAACACAATCTTTATTGGGACGTTGGCCTGCAGCTACCTTGCCTTCGGGTCCTGAACAGGTGATGCAGCTGATTCGCACCCTTGGCTGCGTACAGATTGATCCTGTCGCTGCTGTAACCGGAAATCAGCATTTGGTGCTGGGCGCTCGTGATCCGGGCTATACTTCCGAATATTTACATACCTTGCTAAGTGATCATAGAGTGTTCGAATATTTTGCCAATGCCGCCTGTGTCATTCCGATGGAGGATTATGCTCTGTTCGAACCTGTACGTGCCCGATTACGGGAGCGTCTGGCTCCTTCCCTGCAAGGGCTGGAGAATACGGTGCAGCATGTGCTGAAGCGTTTGGAAGAAGAGGGACCACTCCCGTCAAGAGCTTTTCGTGCGGTGGAACGGGTGAGTGGATATTGGGACAGTGCAGATGTGCCTAAAACGAAGGACACCTCGTTAGCGTTGAACTTGCTGCTGGATTCGGCTGCCATTCGTGTCGTGGCAAGGCAGGGCAATGAGCGTTATTTTCATATTACGGAATCCGGACTGCTGGAGCAGGGCCAATCCATGACAGCGGAGATCGATCTTTTGACTCAAAGGCATGCTCTCATGGACAAGTACATATATGCTTATCGGGTCGTGGACGTGCGAGATCCACGATTGGGCTGGATGAAATCCACCGCTGCTGAACGTCGGAATGAGATGGCAGCACGAGTCGCAGATGGTCGCATGATCCCGCTGGAGGTTGAGGACGTAGCGACGCCTTATTACATCCGTGCAGAAGATGAGGGTTTGTTGCGTGAGTTGGAAAGGGAAGAGCCGCATTATGATCCATCAGGTCCGGTACGATTCCTGCCCCCGCTGGACAACCTGCTGTGGAGACGGGAACGGATTGTGGATTTATTTGATTTCCATTATAAGTGGGAGATATACACACCAGAGGTGAAACGAACTTACGGCTATTACGCCATGCCCATTCTCCACGGCGATCGGCTGATTGGACGCATGGACCCGCGACTCGATCGTAAAACGGGCGTGCTAACGGTTCGGTTGTTATCGATGGAAGAGACTGCTCCGCCTGTGGAGGAATGGATTGCGGATTTTCGGGAGGGACTTCGTTTCTTTGCAACGATGCATGGAGCGCGATCCATCACGGTAGAGAAGACCGTACCAAAGGGGTTGAAAAAACAGCTTAAGTCGATTTTATAGAATCGGTAGACGTCAATAAAGGGAGCGAAAGCTCGCTCCCCTAAGGCTGAATCTGGACCTGTAATAAGCTTGTTACTCCAGTCTCACAGCAAATTTAGTTTTCAATTAACGCAGATGTGGGACTTCAACATTTGGATCAACATCTGCTTCATAATCCACGCCGTCGGTTTCGAAACCAAACAGTTGGAAGAACTCCTGACGGTATCCTGCCAAATCGGACAGATCGTAGATGTTTTCAGTGGTCAGCTCGTTCCAGAGCTTCGCCACTTCTTCCTGAACGTCTGCTCTCATCTCCCAATCATCAATACGAATACGCCCTGCTTCATCGGTCGGAACTTCTCCTCCCGCATACAGGCGATCAGCGAACAAACGTTGCAATTGCTCGATGCAGCCTTCATGCAAGCCTTTTTCCTTCATGACTTTGTACAATGCGGAGATATACAACGGCACCACTGGAATTGCGGAGCTTGATTGGGTGACCAGCGCTTTGGCTACGGTCAGGTAAGCACGTCCGCCCTTTGCACTCAGACGATCATTCAACTTATGGGCTGTCGCTTCCAGATGGTTTTTGGCCTGACCGATGGAACCATCACGATAGATCGCATGCGTAAGTTCAGGACCGATGTAAGAAAAGGCAATGGTTGTTGCGTTGTCTGCGAGTACGCCACCCTGTTGCAAGGCATCCATCCACAGTTCCCAATCATCTCCGCCCATCACGGCTACCGTCTGACGGATTTCTTCATCGGATGCCGGATCAATCGTAACGGAAGTCACTTCACCCGTATGGAAATTGACGGTTTTGTTGGTGTACGATTGTCCAATCGGTTTGAGCACGGAGTTGAATACTTCACCAGTATTCGGATCGGTACGGCGTGCCGACGCTACGCTGTAGACCACCAGATCAACCTGACCGAGTTCACTGCGAATCAGTTCAACGGTCTTTTCTCTTGTTTCGTTGGCAAAGGCATCGCCTGTGATGCTGTATGATTTCAGTCCTGCTTCTTCCGCAGCTTTTTCAAATGCAGCGGAGTTGTACCAGCCAGCTGAAGCCGTACGTTTATCAGTGGCGCTGCTTGGGCGGTAAATGCCGATGGTGTTGGCTCCGGCACCGAATGCGGATACGACGCGCGATGCAAGTCCATATCCAGTGGAAGCTCCGATAACGAGTACGTTCCGCGGTCCGTTCAATTGCGGTTGGGATTTTACATAATCAATTTGCTCCTGCACTTGTGCAGCACAGCCTACAGGATGGGAAGTTGTACAAATAAAACCACGTGTTCTTGGTTTAATAATCATTCATTTGCATCCTTTCATATTCAACTCTTGTTCTTCATTGTTGGATAATGCTCTTGTACATACCACCTTATTGTAAAACAATTGCCTCCGAAACGGAAACCGTTTCGATGGATTTGGCTAAAAGACGGTATCCGGCTTCGTACCCTGGATGATATTATATAGTAGATTCCAGGATCCAAACGAAAGGAAGACTAGTCATGCTGAAGGAACGGATTGAATTTCTGAGCAAAAGAAAGCAAATTTCTCGCAAAGACCTCGTGGAAGGTCTGGTTACGCAGGCTCACTTTGCCAATATTCTGGCCGATCGGTATCCACTCCCTGAAGATCTGGCAGAGGCTATTGCGTCACGTCTTGGCGTTACGACTTCCTATCTGTTAAATGCTGCTGCACAGGACAAAGAAACCCTGGCGCGGGCAGAGGCTGTTTTTGAACAAATGTCAGTTCCAGCTTCCGCCATCTCCGAAGAAACGGTCCATGCACTTGAAGATCGGGATGATGCGCTGACAGTTGAGCTGACCACGGCCTTGATGAAGGCGGTCTATTACCAACAATTAAATGATGCATCGGCTCATGAATATATACATATGTCCTATCTGAATTTTTATCTGGAGAAATACGGTCGTCCTGACGATGTAGATCTGCCACGTCCGTTAGCGAAGGCATTATTATTTTACAAAGTGCAGTACTATCGTTCCAAGCTTGCTTATGTGGATGTGTTAACGCACGCAACCAGGCTAAGTGAATTGGCCCTTCCTGGCAGTGAATTCTGGCTGTCTGTGCAAAATATCAAGATGGAAGGCTACATTCAGGTCAAACAGTACGAAGAGGCCAAGCAGGTGTTCGAGCTTACGATGCGGCATGTCTATGATCAGCGGCTGTTTCATCGGTTGTCCGGTTTATATGTGGCGTATAGCGGATATTGCTTTGCGATGGGACTGGTACAGGAGGCGCTCTCGGCATTGACCATGGCAGAGGCGAATCTGGTGTATGCCGGTAATCAGGGCGATCTGGTCACCGCCATTGCGAATAATCGGATTGTTATGTTAACCATGACGGGTGAACTGGATCAGGCGCAGTCGGAGATCGAGCGATTCGAATCCCTGTTGCAGCAGGAACCCGAAGAAACCCAGCAGGCCATGAAGCCTTTAGTGAGTGTGTATCGCTGTGAAGTGGCACTGGCTCGAAAGAACTGGGGGGTACTCGCGCAGAGTGTGGATCAACTGCTGAATAGTGCAACGACTCAGGATCAGCAGATGAGTGCAACCTTCTACCAAAGCCATCTGGCCCTTGCACATGGAGATCGTGAAGTGTTCATGGAGCGTGCGCTCGCGTGTCTGCCTTATTTTGAGTCCGTGCAGCATGTCATGCGTCTTGAACCTCTATATGAGGGAATGGCCGTGGTGTCCGAGGATCAGCGAAAATATAAGGAAGCCGCCATGTATTATCGGAAGCTGGTCTACCTGTTACGCAAAAAATAGATCAAAAATCGGCGTGGAACCGCCGTTTTTTTGCAAGATTTTGTTCAATATCAGTGCGATAGGCACAAAATATGCATCACAACCTTTCATTTAAGAGTCGTTTTACGGCTCTTTTTTTGCGAAATCAGCCAAAAAACGTGTTATAGAAACGAAAATCAAGCGGTTCAATTGCCGGAAGTTTCGTTTCTTTTGTATGCGGCCAGAAGGGTATTCAAGGACAAGCCGTCCTGTTTATACTTTAACTATAACCAAAAACAAAAAAAACGAGGTGTTCATTATGGGATGGTTTGGTAAAAAGAACAAGCAGGAAGATGTGATTGCAAAGGCAGATAAAATGATGAATAAAGGACTTACGGGCATGATGATGAAAGGTTTTGTATCGAAGGAGCATCGGGAAGCCATCAACCAGAGTCTGGATTCAGCGAAGCAGGCACAACTGGCGGCAAGTGGTTCCCTTCCCTTAACCGCAACAGCCACGGTAATCACGATCACCGATACGGGCAAGCTGATCAATTTTGATCCGATTGTTGTGCTTGTGCTGGATGTAACAGAGACGAATGGCAGTCAGTATCAGCGAACATTGGAAACACTGGTGTCCAAGATGCAGATTCCGCGCGTGGGAGATCGGGTGGGTCTGGGGCAAAATCCAGCCAATCCGACAGAGTTGATCTACATGGGGCTGTTGTCCGTCTAGAAGGTGTTCGAACTGCAAAAGGGCAGGTTATTATGTATTGAATACAACTAACAACGAACAATAGAGATATAGAGAGGGTGGGGAAGATGGTAGGTTTCCTGAGATTGGTCGGTGTGTTGACTGTGTTTGGGGTGGGATTCTCCCCATTTCTGGCACAGCAGCTGTGGAATGATCCTTTTATCATGATGCAGGCATGGTGGTATACACCAGCGATTTTTGCCGGATTTGGGCTGATCTTTATTCCCTCCATTTTGGCTAATATCTTCGGTGTTGGGAGAGTGAAGTCAGGATTACCAGCGGTTGGTGTCATTAAAAGCATCCAGCAGACGGGTACGTATATTAATGAGCAGCCGGAAGTTCGACTGGGCCTGACCGTCTCGCGTAAAGGACGTGAGAAATACGATACCGAGTTGAGAACGATCATACCGTTGACTTCAATGTCTCAGTTTCAGCCGGGCAGCTTAATTCCCTTAGTGGTCTCTGTGAAGGATGAACACAAGGTAGGGCTTGATCTGAAGGGGAGGCTATCGCAGGAAGATATACAGCAATTGCTGGATGAGAAGATGGTGCAGCATGGCGTGGCACCTGAGATGATGGATATTGCACGAACGGGCGAGAAAGCGATGGCCAAAATTTTGGATGTTACTCCACTTGGAAGCGGAGGTAATGGCAAAATAAAACTTCAGCTAACGCTTAGTGTAACGAAGTCAAATGGAGAGACGTTTAAGGTGACGATACCGAAGGAAATTTATCCATCTGTCCTACCTCAGGTTCAGCAAGGTCATATTATTAACGTGATCTATTCGAAGCAGGACCCGTCAAAGTTGATGCTGGCACTGAGTGTACAGGAAGAACAACTAAGCAATTTGTTCTCATCCTGATGCTGTTTGAACAAAAAACCTGTACCATCACGATTCAAGTGATGGGCAGGTTTCTTTTGTGTATTTTATTTTAGGGGGAATCTGGATGAGCTTAGCTTAAAATCAGACGATGCCCAGGCGCATCCGATATGAGAATAGAACTTGTCTCGATTCTCCGGCAAAAATGCGAGCAGCCAGCTGTCTGAATTCGTCAGCTACCTCAAGCAGATCAGTGGCACCGAGTTTCACTGCCGTTTGCAGGCCGCCTTGGCTCAGTGCCAGATTGACGTATCGGTCCGCATCGAATGTTTCCCAGTGGTGAAACACAATTTCACGCGAATAACGGAACAAGCCGGACTGCTGAATCTGCTGCAAATGACCGTCTTTATTCCATTTATGTGCCTGATTTTCCTGGGGAGCCAGACTGGCAGCTCGATGATCTGCCTCCGTATTCAACTGCAGATAGGCTTGTTCCAGCTGCCAATCGACCACGGGTGGCCAGTCACAGTCGTAGGCAGCAAATATGCCGCCTGGACGCAGTACACGCGCAAATTCGAGCAGTGTGGACTGGGGCTCCATCCAGTGGAACGACTGTGAGCAGGTCACAACATCCACACTGCCATCAGGCAGTCCCAGTTCGTGCGACAGGCCGGAGACAAAGCGAAGATGGTCCGGTTTGCCTGCCGCTTCCCATTTGGACTCTGCGACAGCTCTCATATCATCGCTTGGCTCGAAGCCAATAACACGTTCTGCCTCATTTAGCCAGATCCATGATGATAAGCCGGTACCACAGCCAACATCCGCAACCATGCGAGGTTTGCTGCCCAAATAATTCGTCAGAATATCTACGACCTCGGTGGGCGCAGCAGGCCGGTTCTGGTCATATAACGTACCGAAACCCTTGAATCGTTCCACATTGTTACGTCTAATGTCTTGCATGGACAAACCTCCTTCAGGAAATGGATCGATAGCCAAGCAAAAGAATCAACAGATGATCAGAGCTCAATTATATCATTCATTCTTCAACCTATTGTTAACGTCCTGTTGCAAATGCTCTACCGCTTTGATATGTCGTCTGAGCAGTTCCTGTCCGATGTGTGGAGGTTTGATTACGGTCAGGTCAGATCCAAACGACATCAGGAAGGAGTACAGCCATTCTCCCTCATTCAGTTCTAGGGCAACGCGCAGCCTGCCATCGGGCTCTTTTTCGATGCGGGAAGGTTCAAAAAAATCATACACCCTATACGCAATAGAGTTGGAGAACGACAGTTCCAGAGCGATTTGGTTGATTGTGACGTGAGGCTCATTTTCCGGTGATCCGATGTTTATGTTGTTCCTGGAAACCTTGGGTAGAAATTTCAACTGGGTAATTCGTTTCATTTTGAACGTCTGAAATTCGTTTCGGTCGGGCTCGTCGTGAATGTATCCTTTGAAATACCAGGTACTGTTCTTAAACAAAAGTTTGAGCGGCTCAACCGTCGGCACACTCTTCTCTCCATCCGAATTGACATAGTGAAACGTAATCCATTGATTGGTGAAGATCGCTTGTTTGACCTGGTTGAACAGTTCCCTCTCCTGCTGTGGAATGCTGCCCCATGGTGAAAAGTCGAACTCGATCCAATCCAGCTTATGATCAAACAGAGCGGTTAAACGTTTGAGCATATGGGCAGTGTTAAGGTGAGGGATGGCGCTGACGCTATATAATCCAAGCAAAATTTCATTCTGATCATCTTCGGACAACAGGGATTTGTCCATGACAAAGTTGTCCATGAGATGGATTCCGCCATGCTTTCCGGTTGTCGTGTACACAGGAATACCTGCCGCACTCAGTCTGTCGATATCACGATACACGGTGCGTACGGATATCTCGAACAAACGCGCAAGCTCGGGGGCGGTAGCTTTCTTTTTCTCCAATAACAGCAATAGCATTCTGAATAATCGGTTATTTTCCATGCCTGTATTATACCATGACAATAGGTGTCAGGGTATGGGTGGTACACTGGATGTACAGTGTTACGAAGAGCATGAAGGAGGAATTAATGATGGCGATGAAAGAAGGATTTTTCTGGGGTGGCGCAACGGCTGCCAATCAGTTTGAAGGTGGATGGGACAAGGGAGGGAAAGGCCCAAGTACTTCCGATATGATGACAGGTGGAACGCACACGACACCGCGGCGGATTACGCCTGTACTGGAAGAGGGCACGTATTATCCGAGCCATGAAGCGGTTGATTTTTATGGTCATTACAAAGAGGATATTGCCCTGATGGCCGAAATGGGCTTCAAAATGTTCCGCATGTCCATCAACTGGTCCCGAATCTACCCGAACGGGTATGATCTGGAGCCAAACGAAGAGGGATTGCAGTTCTATGACAACGTCTTTGCCGAGTTGAAAAAGTACAACATTGAACCGCTCGTGACCATTTCTCACTACGAGACGCCATTTGGTCTGACCCAGAAATATAACGGCTGGGCTTCCCGCGAAGTGATTGATTGTTATATCCGATATTGTACAACCCTCTTTACCCGATACAAAGATCAGGTGAAATACTGGCTGACCTTCAATGAGATTAACTGTTTGACGATGCCAATGGGGGCTTATATGGCTGCAGGTATCCTGTTTGAAGGTAAAGAGACACTGATCGATGGCGTTGATGATCCACAGACCCGCTTCCAGGCGCTGCATCACCAATTTGTTGCAAGCGCAAAAGCGGTGAAGCTGGGACATGAAATCAATCCTGATTTCCAAATCGGCTGTATGGTCGCATTCATGACAACATATCCGAATACATGCAACCCGGACGATATTCTGCTCGCGCAGAAGAAGGACCAGCTGTCCAACATGATCTGTGGAGACGTACAGGTACGTGGAGCATACCCTGGATTCGCCAAACGTTTCTTCGCCGAAGAAGGCATCCAGATCGAGATGCAGCCGGAAGATGCACAGACTTTGCGTGAAGGCTGCGTAGACTTCTATTCCTTCAGCTATTACATGTCCTTGGTCGAGAGTGCGGATGAGTCGTTGGATAGAGCAGAGGGAAATCTGCTGGGCGGCATCAAAAATCCGTATCTGGAAGCTTCCGACTGGGGCTGGCAGATCGATCCGAAAGGATTGCGTTACACCCTGAACCACCTGTATGATCGTTACCAGATTCCATTGATGGTTGTGGAGAACGGATTGGGTGCAGTGGATGTTGTGGAGGAAGATGGCTCCATTCAGGATGACTATCGGATTGATTATTTGAGAGGTCACATTGAACAAATGAAAGAAGCCGTCGCCGACGGTGTAGATCTTATCGCTTACACGATGTGGGGATGTATCGACTTGGTCAGCGCATCCACGGGCGAGATGAAGAAACGTTATGGCTTCATTCATGTGAACAAGGACAATGATGGCAATGGTGATCTGAGCAGAACACCGAAGAAGAGCTTCCACTGGTACAAAAAAGTCATTGAATCCAATGGTGAAGATCTCTAAGTTTCCACTGTAAAATAGATTCCTAATGACGTAAAAGAACCTCACTGGCGCAGGATGGCGCACGTGAGGTTCTTTCATGTATTCAGCGATGGCTCCGGCAGGACTAAGCAGGCTTGTTCGTACGGCTGGTCATCGCAATGTGCTATGCGCATGATGTGAAGTTGTGAATGCACATTCTGGTAAATCTTACAGCTTGCTCAAGTCAGAGGTTTAGACTGTAGAAGGGAGATTCGCTCCAGATAGCGTTGGTAGAACCATATGCATGTTGCCAGCCAGCATCCGCTCAAAAAGTAACCTCCAACTACATCACTGGGATAATGCACGCCCAGATAGATGCGGCTCATGCCAATGGTAAGGATGAAGGCTGCGCTTACAACTATTATCGCTATTCGTCCGACTGTTGTAGGTACATGCTTCCAGATCAGGAAGGCCAGTCCGCCGTACAGGCTGAACGCTGCCATGGAGTGTCCGCTGGGGAAGCTGTACCCGGTCGCTTCAATGATCCGGTGTATGGTGGGGCGCGCACGCTGAAACACGAGCTTCAGCAGGGTGTTTAGTATTGCAGAGCCTGCGATGACACAGCCAAAAAAAAGAAGCTCCCGTCGGTGTCCTAAAAAGACATACAAAACGATCATCGAAATAAGGGTAATAGCGACGACGGGCAAGCCGCTGCCAATCCAGGTGAACAGCTCCATCCACCGGGTCATGCTAGGGGATTCCATGCCCTGAATCCAGGTTATTAGGGTGTCGTCAAATCGGTGAATCTGATTATCACTGATGGACAGAGCGATGATTGCAAATATAGCAAGGCTTAGCGCTGCGGTGAGCAGCGGAATGGAAATATTTTTTTTTAAATTTTGTTTCAATGGTTATGTTCCTCCAGGGTGTCTTTTTTCTTATCGTTTTCTAATTTACCCTTAAAGCTGCTCCCAGAATAATGGGCTATGATTAGATCTAGGTTCATTAAATTGGGAAAAGGGGATTACTTATGTCTTTTATACGATTGGATTACCAGCTTTTTCATTGGATTAATCAACAGGCGATGCACCTCTCGTATTTGGATGGCATCATGATATTTTTTGCGAAATATGCCCTTTTTATGTATCCTGCGGGAATGTTTGTGTATTGGATATCGAAGAGTCAAAAAAAACGCATGATTGTGCTGCAAGCCATATTGGCAGCATGTGCGGGGACTGCTATCAGCTTTGTTATAGGTCACTTGCTGCACAGAGACCGGCCCTTTGTGACCCATTCGGTGATTCAATTAATCAGCCATAGCGCTGATGCATCCTTTCCAAGTGACCATGCGACGGTTGCCTTTGCATGTGCCGCTGCATTTTGGCTGGGTCGCGTCAGGTATCGGTGGGGTTGGGTTCTCATCGCCACCTTCATTATGATTGGCCGTGTATGGTCTGGCGTACACTATCCCTCCGATGTAGCTGCCGGGGCTCTCATTGGTATGGCAAGCGCCTGGGGAATCGGGCGTATTTTCATCCGTATGAAACTTCCAGCCCTGTTCATCCCTCATCAGGCCAGAACACTTCATTCTGAAGACAGCAAGTGAGCGGTTGTTCACCCGAAGCTGTGAATCCGCTATTCTGCCGGAAGTAAGGACGCCACACTGGTGAATAAAGAGGGCTGTAGTGCTACCCTCTTTATTATTGTCTGGTGTTGGTGTCCGACTTTCAGAATGCAGATGTGGGAAGCAGGACAGTTACGGTCGTTCCTTCATCCACACGGCTATCGATGAATATTAGCCCGTTGTATCGTTTAACGAGGCGTTCTGCAATGGCGAGTCCCAAGCCGGTCCCCCCTTGTTCGCGAATACGTGCCTTATCAACACGGTAGAAGCGGTCAAAAACATACGGCAAATCCTCTGCCGGAATGCCCATGCCTTTATCAGTAACCTGAATACATACATCGTTGTCACGTCGTATTCCTTGAACCCGAATCTCTTTGGTAACCGGTGAATATTTAACGGCATTATCAACCAAAATCCTTAGAATCTGCTCCATGTGCTGAGGAAGTATCTTCACTTCAATACCGGATATGAATTCCATATGAATGTCAAAGGCAGCATCCGGGTGCAGCTGCACAACATTGGCAAGCGCATGCTGTACCGTCTGGCGAAGATCGACAGCAGCTTCCATTGCAATGTGTCCAGACTCGGCCTGACTAAGTAATAACAGTTCATTCACTATCGTTTTTAACCGGGTAAGCTCCTGAGCCGAAACATCCAGGGATTCATTCAAAATATCCGGGTCATGCTTGCCCCAACGTTTCAACAGGTTAATATGTCCTTCAATGATGGCCACTGGTGTACGCAACTCGTGCGAGGCATCTTCCACAAACTGCTTTTGTTGCTGAAACGAAAGCTCCAGCTCATCCATTAGGCGGTTAAACATTCGAGCGAGGTTGGTCAACTCATCATGCTGATCCGGCACATCCACGCGTTTATGAAGTCCCTTCTGCTGAATCTGGATCATCGTTGCATTCATGGTCGTAATAGGCTTCACGAACTGTCGTGAAAGGACACTTGCGCCCAGAATGCTTAAACCGACAGCAGCAATTCCCCCGCCAAACATGACCAGCAGCAGCATATCGCTTAGTTTATCGGTATTTTCCAGATTGGTTACCATCTCAATCGTTCCGCTAAAATTCGTGGTGATGAGTGGTGATCTCATAATGAGCAGATGATCTTCGTAATGCCAGGCATTAATCAGAACGCGTTTTTGCACTGCTTGCGGCTCCACCCACTGTTCAGGAAGACGATCGGTTACTTTAAGAAGCACCGTTCCTTCCTGATCCAGAATGCGGATCATCTGATTCTCTTGATTGAACTTTGTCATAAAAGAACGGTAATCTGCAATTTCTGCTGCTGACACATCTTTTTCTAGCAGGTAGATTTCCATCTCATTCATGCTTTTTTCCATACTTTTCTGTTCCTGATCAATGAGCCATTTATTAATTACAAAGTATTGAACGATGTTATACACAATAAACAGCGTGATCAGCAGCAGTGAAATCCAGATCGTCAATTTCCAGCGGATAGACCAATGGGAGCGGGGAAGGAATGTTCGAATCCAGCGCATCATTTCTGAATTCCATAACCCAAGCCTCGTATCGTTTGCACAAAGCTGTTGGAGCCCACACCATCGATTTTACTGCGCAAATAACTGATATAGACATCTACCACATTGGTCTCCACGTCAGCATCGTATCCCCACACCAGATCCAGAAGCATCTCCCGGGTCATGACTCGGCCTATATTTTGCATGAGGATGACGAGCAGGTCGAATTCACGCCGGGTTAATTCAACAGCCTCTCCGTCTTTCTTGAACATGCGCGCCTCCAGGTCCAGATGCAATCCATGATGAATCAGTACGGAATGCTCGCTGCCGCTGTTGGAACGGCGAAACAAGGACCTCATCCGTGCCAGAAGCTCTTCAATGGCAAAGGGCTTAGGAATATAATCATCGGCTCCGCTGTCGAGTCCCATGACCCGATCCATGACACCATCCCGAGCCGTAATCATAATAATGGGTGTTTGTTTGATATTGCGTATTCTTCTGCACACCTCTACGCCGTTAAGGCCGGGCAGCATCAGATCGAGCAGGATCAGATCCCACTCCTGTTCCAGTGCCAGTTCAAGTCCGCTTCTTCCATCGTAGGCTACACTGACCGTGTAGGCTTCATGTTGCAATTCCAGTTCTATAAAACGAGCCAGATTTTTCTCATCTTCAATCAGCAATATATTTCTCATCAGAATCGGTCCTTCCTTAAATTTGGAAGCATCAGATCGAGCTTACAGGTTAAGCTTACCAAGTCCAGTGTACAACATTCAAATTGGAAAACATTAAAAAAAGTAATGTAGTTTTCTTATCAAATTTTAATGAAAAATGTCTAGACTGGACTTAACCCCAGTACGAGAGAGAAGTGGTCATAATGAGCCAGTCCAATATCAAGCCTGAACAAGCTAAGAGTGCATCCAAAACTTCAAGAAAGAAAAAATCATCCGGGATGGGGTGGCTTATTGCCCTGATCTGCATTGGCGCTGCAGGAGCAGCGGCATTTTTCCTGATTCCTTCGGTCAAGGACACTGTGCTGCATACCGTAGAGAATGCAGCTGGAGTCCATGCCACATTGCCTGCTGTATCTGCCAAACCAGTCAGTCAAGCTCAGAAAACGCTACCCGGAGCTTCGTCGAAAGCACAGCAATCCGTTCAGTCACAGGCTACAGCTTCCATAACCTCGACGCTGCCAACTGTACCTTCAACAGATCATATTGCGGCAGCTAAGGACATCGCCAGAACTTATGCCGATATGCCTCCAAGCAAGGCTGCAGCGGCACTTGCACCATTGACCGATCTGGAGATTGTGTATGCCATGACCGAGATGTCCACAGAACAGCGAGCTAAAATATGGAGTAAAATGGACCCGGATCGAGTTGGCATCCTTTCGGTGCAAATGAAACCTCGTTCGGTGGTTACGGATCATGAGCTTGCGCTCATTCAGCGTAAAATCAATAAGCAAAACAGCGACATCGCCAGTCAATCAGTCCAGGAACTAGTACATACCTTCTCAAAAATGCCTTCCCCACGTGCTGCCAAGCTGATTCAAAAATTATTCCAGACCGATACCGTCAAAACGATAGATATTTTGAAGAAAATGGATGTAAATACGCGAGCGAGTATTTTAACCGTGATGTCCGGTGACTCGGTTATGACAGAAACGGCAAAACAGATTTCTCAGTCATTTCTGAAATAATGAAAAGGCTGGTGGATCACCAACCAAGCGATAGATCGAAAAAATCCCCATAAAGGGGATTTTTTGGTGTGTTATACTATTCCATAATGATAGCGAGTGGCGTTCAATTCAAAAACAGAAGGGGAAAAGTAATGAAGCGTATAATGATCGTAGCGTTCGTTCTGCTGTTTATTACAGCCGGATTGGCGTTGGTACCGGATGGCCGAGCTTATGCCTGCAGCTGTGTAGAAGCGAATGCCCAAGAGAAACTGAAGACGTCCACGGCGGTTTTTACAGGTAAAGTGGTAAAGAAGGGCGGAACACAAATATTCAGCCCTGACAGGTTGAGAGCATATACCTTTGACGTGGACACTGCATGGAAGGGTGTTTCTTCTAAACGAATGACCGTCATGGGAAATGATGCCGGTTCGGAATCTTGTGGGATTCAATTGGAGAAAGACCAGTCCTATCTGATCTTTGCTTATCAGAATAAAATGGACAATAAACTGCATACGAATCTTTGCAGTGGCAATGTTTCCGTTGATCAAGCTGGAGACGCGTTGAAGCTGCTGGGAGCAGGAAAAGCAGTGAGTCAGGATGATTTTGGAGAAGCGGATCATGGAAGAAGTTGGTCATTTTATTTCATAATATATGGTGGGGTTATTCTATTGCTTATATTGGTAAGTGGCTGGATCTGGAGAAGGAAGAAGCGCGCCTGATGTTAAGATCTGATTCAAGGGGAAATGGTATAACGGGAACGAACGAAAAAATAAATCCCCGTGTGGAACGTTTGAGATAAGCTCGCGTTCCATGCGGGGATTTTATACATTTGGTCGGATAATCGTACCGATTCAATTAGTTTAACTGCAGCATATATTCATAAGCCGTGATCCCGAATACTCGTTTAAAGTGTCTGTTCAGATGAGTCAGATCAACAAAACCACATTCGGCTACAGCGGAGTAAACATCCTTGTGCGTTTCAATGGACTGTCTGGCACGCTCCACTTTGCAATTCAGAAAAAACTGGTAAGGCGAAATGCCGGCATGGGACTTGAACTCGCGGATAAATTGAAACTTGGACATGTTGAATTCTGAACACAGGTCGTCCAGCTTCAGCACATCTTCTATACTGCAAAACATCATTTCTTTCGCTTTTCGCACCAGATTGTCCTGAGGCCGCCATAGCTTGGTGTCCATTTCCGACTGGGACAGCAGTTGCAACAGGTCAAAGAGCAGTTCACTGCACTTGGCTTCATCCTGTCCGTTTTGAACGGCATCATTCAGCATCAGGATGCTTCGTGCAAGCACAGGGTCATAGACAATCGGGCTATTAAAACGCAATTCCTTTTTCCCTAGAACCTCTTCGACCAAATCGGGCTTCAGATAAAGCATGACATAGTCTATGCCAGCCTTGTCATAGGAGCTTCCATCATGGGACTGTTCCCGGTTGAATAACATCACGCCGTTTTTGTGGGAGGCCTGATAGTGTCCGTCCAGATGGTATTGCTGAATACCGCGAAGCGTTACTCCAACCGCATATTCCTCGTGACAATGTTTTTTATAGGTGAAATCCGTAAAGCTGGCGGATAGAGCCAAGACGTCCTGTGATTTCTTATAGTTAAACAATTCCATGCTGTACACACCTCCCGCGCGTTAGATGATTCCCGAGACCATAATGGCTGAGTATATCAAAAAAAGAGCCATAAGGATACTCACTGCTTTTTGATGACGATTGAGTAACGTTCTGAAGACGGAGCCAAATACGACCCAACTGGAATAGGCGAAGAAGCCGATGATGGTAATGATGATTACGAACAAAAACGTGGACATGGTGCTGTCGTAGTACGGCAGCACATAGCTGGGAATAACTGTGAACGTGAACAGAACTACTTTTGGATTCACAAACTGCATGATTAAACCGTTCAGAAACCCCGTAACTTGCTTCGATGCCGTCTCGGTGGAACCCATTTTATAGACTTGATAAGCCAGATATATCATATAAACACTACCCACGATCTGCATCACTTGGAGAATGCCAGGCAATATCTCAGCGAGAAGGTGATTGAGAAGAGCAGAAGCAGCAAGTAACCCGCCAAATGCAACGGTGGCTCCCCACACATACTCCATCGTTTTCCGGGGACCCACCTGCCCGACGGAAGTGAGAATCACAATATTGCTGGGGCCAGGTGTAAACGTAACGACAATACAATAGATGAAAAAAGATGTAAGATTCATAGGGCCTCCCCAAGTTGTAGTTACATGATCATACTGCGGGGAGGCATTGGCTTATAGTACATTATTGCAGCAGAGTGCACATGAGCAGGAAAAGAAAGATGAATTCCGAATAGGGAGGGCTGTTTCCTTTTTACATGATTGCGTTTACAATTTAAGCAGAATGTTGACTGCGACACCACTTGAGGAAGTGAATGGAATGAAAAAAATGCTGCTGGTTTATATTTTGCTAATCTCGGCGTTTGTATTGTATGTACTTCGGTTCGAATATTCCAGTCAGGTGAATGGCTCCTGGGAAGACCGGGGGCTGCGCGGGGATATCGGCGAAACGTACATCATGATTACATTCCAGTCCGGCCTGGAATATTGGAAGAGTCCCTTGAAAGGTTTCGAGGATGCCGGGGATGCGCTTGGCGTAACCGTAGAATACCGTGGAGCGACCCGGTATGATGCGAAGGAGCAGACAACGGTGATTGAGCAGGCTATTGCACGCAAGCCCGCGGGAATCGCCATATCTGCCATCGACCCGCAATCGCTGATCCCGGCCATTAATAAAGCACTGGACGCGGATATACCGGTGGTGCTGTTTGATGCCGATGCACCGGGAAGCCGGGCGTATTCTTTTCTCGGGACGGACAATTACAGGGCGGGTGTGACGGCTGCTGATAAAATGGCCGAGCTGATGGCCCGTGAAGGTGAAGTCGCCGTGCTGACCCTGCCGGGGCAGCAGAATCATGAGGAACGGACCAAGGGGTTCCGCGATACGATTGAGCAGCGGTATCCCTCAATGAAGGTGGTTGAAGTCGCGGATGGACACGGAGATACGATCGTATCGAGAGACGAGACGCTTAGAATGATGAAGGCTCATCCGAAGCTGGCAGGGATTTTTGTGACCGAGGCGACCGGAGGGGCAGGTGCAGGTGAAGCTGTCCAAAATTCAAGCGAAGGCCGTTCGCTCAAAATTATATCCTTTGATACCAACAAGGCTACACTGGATATGATTAAGAGCGGCACGATTTCGGCTACAATTGCGCAGGGAACCTGGAACATGGGATACTGGTCGCTTCAATATTTGTTCCATCTGCATCATCAGCTAACCGTACCTGCGCCATCCTCCTCCGGTGAGAATGCACCGCTGCCAGTGACGGTGGACACCGGAATTTCCGTGGTGACAAGCGTGAATGTGGATGATTATTATGCCAAATAAACAGAATCAACAGAATAGTTCCTTGATACGGGCACCCATTCGCCTCTGGATGAAGAGGAGCCTGTACCGTTTGCGCTTACGCAATATGCAGCTGCGTTATCAGCTGATGCTGCTCTTTTTGTTATTTGCCATCGTACCTTCCGTAGGTCTGGGATTGTTAGTGAACTGGACGGTGGAACGGATTGTTGAGCGACAGGTGGAGGGTCATACAATGCAGCTCATTGGCAAAGTGAATGAAGCACTCGACAGCAAGATGGAGAACCTGCAAAACATGACGTATCTGATTGCCTTTGATCCGGATATTATCGCTTTTATGCAAGGAAAAACAACATCGGATAACGATCCAGGTACCGGCACCGGCACCGACACAATTGCTTCCAAGAAGGAACGAAATGTGTCGGATCAGGATCAGCTGTATGGAATTAAGCAAACCTTGCAGGGCTTCACGACGTTGTATCCTGAGATTGCCGGAATCGTTCTTGCTAATGGACGCGGTGACTATATCAGTAATGAGATGTACCCCCGTGGGAGGCAAAGCCTGACCCGGGAGGACTGGTACAGGAGGGCTGCGGCGAATCCGGGCATTTTTACAGTGCTGGGTCAGCCGCTGGATCGCAATATTACAACACACGTACAGTATAAGGATAATGAGATCGTATCCGTTGCCCGTTCCATAACGGATGAAGCCTCGGGACGTGTACTGGGCGTCATTATGATTGACCTCAAGCTGAGAACCGTCTCTCAGGCTGCAAGGAATGTCACTTTGGGGAAATCCGGTTATGTGATGGTGACGGATGCAGAAGGACGGAGCGTCTATATGCCGGAGCATCCGTTGGTGGAACAGATTCCCGCAGAATGGTTTCCATCCGGTGACAGCGGGACGTTTAATGCTGAAGCGGACGGGAGGGAGCTGTTATTCCTCTATCAGTCCTCCGCGTTTACGGGGTGGAGAACGGTAGGCGTATTTCCTGCACGGGAATCGACCACGGAGGTGCGTCAGATTCAGTTTTATGTGGTCAGCTTTGTGTTTGTGGTGTGTTTATTCGGTCTGAGCGCCTCCTTGTGGTTCTCGCGTTCCATTGCGCAGCCCATTTTCCGGCTTATGTCTTACATGCGCAGAGCGGAGACGGGCAATCTCATGGCGGGCCGCTGGAGCGACCGCGCCGATGAGATCGGTATGCTGGGCAGAAGCTTTAACCGAATGCTGGTTCAGATCCGGCAGCTTATATCCCTGAATGAACTGAAGGAACGGCAGAAAAGGGAGGCCGAAATGCGCAGCCTGCAGGAGCATATCAAACCTCATTTTTTATACAATACATTGGATACGATCCATTGGATGGCTCGCAAAGAAGGCGCGGACGATGTATCCGAGATGGTTGGCGCTCTCTCCAGACTGTTTCGCATCGGCCTTAGCAAAGGCAATGACTTCATCCCTTTGCATGCCGAGCTTGAGCATATAACCAGTTACTTGCAAATTCAACAGACCCGATACCGTGATCGTCTACAGTACGAATTGATCGTACCGGAGGATATGCGTGAGTTGTTTGTGCTCAAGCTGCTGCTCCAACCCCTCGTGGAAAATGCCATCTATCATGGAATCAAAGGCAGACGAGGGCCAGGCAAAATCCGGGTGGAGGCCAAAACAGAAAACGGAAAACTGGTGCTATTGGTTCAGGACGATGGAGCGGGCATGTCCGGTGAACGGCTTGCGGAGATGGAGCAGCTGCTAGCAGCGCCTTTGGAAAGTATGGAAACCGCGTCGTCGTCCGGGAAGGCTGGCAAGAGCTATGGCATGTTGAACGTACAGGCCCGTCTGCGGCTTTCCTTTGGTGAAGAATATGGCATTATGCTGGGCAGTAGAGAAGGAGAAGGCACCAGTGTGACGATCATTCACCCGCTGCTGCGGCAGCTTCCGCCAGCGGGTTCACTGGACAGGGAAGAGGGGGAGGAGATCGAATGAAAAAGTTCAATACACAGACAACATGGACGTCAGCGGATGAGATGACAGCTTTGGCTACGACAGAGACAGGGAATTTGGAGAAGCGTTACCGAGTGCTGATTGCCGATGATGAGCCCATTATTCGGGAGGGGATTCGGGATTCAACCGACTGGACAGCACTGGGCATGGAGGTTGCCGGAGAAGCAGAGGATGGCGAGGAAGCGCTGGAACTGGCTACAGGTCTGGGTGTGGATATCATCTTGGTTGATATGAACATGCCCTTTCTGAACGGGATCGATCTGATTCGCCGCCTTCAGGTCGACTGTCCGAATTGCCGCTGTGTGATCGTGTCCGGACATGATGAATTTGCTTATGCCCAGGAGGCGGTTCGGCTAGGGGTAGAGGATTATATTTTGAAGCCTGTACAGGCAGAACAGCTGTATTCGGCGCTTGCACGTCTGCGTCAGCGGTTGGATGAAGAACGGAAGCGTACGGCGTATGTGAGACAGGCTGCGGATCAGATTGAACGCAATATCCCACTGCTGCGCCAACGCTTTTGTCTGGAGTGGCTGGAAGGACAGGCGGAGGAAAAGAAGCTGACCGAGCAGCTCTCGTTTTTGCGTCTGCCCTCTGCGCCGCCAGTGCAGATCGGAATCGTGCGTTGGCCTGCGGCAGAAGCAAGACAGACCATAATGCGGGAAAATGATCGTCAATTGTTCCTTTTCGCTGTGGAAAATATTATCAGTGAGCTGCTGACGGACCTGTCTCATGTACTGTTCAGGGAACCGAACGGGTTAATTGGCATATGTCTGTGGCAGGCGGCTTCGGCAGATATGGAGTCCACGATTGAACAGTCCGTCAGTTCCGCTCTGAACATTGCCGTTCACGTCCATATGGAGACGCACATGGGTACGTTGAAGGAAGCGCCGGATACCTATCGCGAGTGTCGTGAAGTTATATATGGACAAGCCCGTTTGTCCCCGCTGGTTCGCCGGGCACGCCAGCTTATTCAAGAGGACTATACGGATCGGAATCTGACGCTGGAGTCGCTCGCTTCCCGCCTGCAAGTATCTGCTGTGTATTTGAGCCGGGTGCTCAAGAAAGAGCTGAACGACTCCTTCGTGACACTTGTCACGCATGCCCGCATCCGTAAGGCTGTGCAGCTGCTGGACTCTACGTCATTGCCTGTCCACCGGATTGCAGAGCATGTAGGGTACGATACGCAGCATTATTTTAGTACCGCGTTCAAAAAAACGATGGGCATCTCGCCTGTACAGTATCGCAAAGGCGGTGGTACAAGAGAGGGCGTCTCATCGGAGTGTGAATAGGCTGGTTTAAAAAGGGTTTCTCATCAAGGGATTTGTTCTGCTTGTATCAAGCGGAGCGGGTCCTTTTTTGTTGTTAGCCGATGTCTGAATGATTTATTCCGTACAACAGGCCTGTTCTTCACCTGATCCTTGAACCCGTTGGTTACAAAAGTTAAAAATTTATAAAAAAGGTTCAAATGCAGCAAAGACCTTCCTGTTCCGTGATGATAAGATGGGTCTCAGACAGGAACAACAGCTTGTATGTATCGGATGCATTGTAAGCGTTATCTTATCATTCATTCAAGTCCGTATGATTTGAGGAAAGGGGAAGTTCATATGAAAAAAGGAGCACTGATCATCTGGCTGCTGGTGATGACCTTGATGCTCTCTGCCTGCAACCTGGCTGAGAGTGAAACTGGCAGCAAGGAAAAAGGGTATGTCGGCATCTCGATGCCAACGAAATCCTCCGAACGCTGGGTTGGCGACGGGGAGAACATGGTTCGTCTTTTCCAGGAGCAGGGGTATAAAACCGATTTGCAGTACGCAGAGGACGTGGTGGAGAATCAAATCTCACAGATTGAGAACATGATCACCAAGGGTGTGGACGTGATGGTGATTGCGTCTGTTGACGGCAATACGCTGACGGATGTCATCAAGAAGGCGCATGACCAGGGCATACAGGTCATTTCGTATGACCGCCTGATACGCAACACTCCCTATTTGACGTATTACGCGACCTTTGACAATTTCAAGGTCGGCGTGCTCCAGGCATCCTACATTGAACAAAAGCTGGGGCTTAAAGAGGGTAAAGGTCCTTATAACATTGAGCTGTTTGGCGGTTCTCCAGATGACAACAACGCCTACTTCTTTTTCGACGGCGCGATGTCGGTCCTGAAGCCATACATGGATTCCGGCAAGCTGATTGTACGAAGCAAGCAGACCACGATGGCCCAGATTGCGACGCTGCGCTGGGATGGCGCCTTGGCCCAATCGCGAATGGATAATTTGCTCAGTGCCTATTATTCGGCAGATAACCTGGATGCGGTGTTATCCCCGTATGACGGGATCAGTATCGGGATCATTTCATCGTTAAAAGGGGTTGGCTACGGGAAAGCGAACAAGCCTCTGCCGGTGATTACCGGTCAGGATGCCGAACTGGCTTCGATCAAGTCCATTGTGGCCGGGGAACAGACTCAGACCATATTCAAGGACACCCGCAAGCTGGCGGAGAAGACGGTAGAGATGGCCAACAGCATATTACAAGGAAAAACGGCAGAAGTGAATGATGAAAAGTCATATAACAACGGGATAAAGGTGATTCCTGCCTTTTTGCTTGACCCCATTTCTGTGGATCGCACCAACGTGGAGAAGGATATTGTGGGCAGTCAATATTACACGAAAGAAGAAATCGGACTGAAATAAAAAGTGAAAGGAGCACATCCCATGGCCGGAATAATTCTGGAAATGAAGGGCATCACCAAAACATTTCCCGGTGTAAAAGCGCTGGAAAATGTCAATCTCAAGGTCAGAGAAGGCGAGATTCATGCGTTATGCGGTGAGAATGGCGCAGGCAAATCCACGCTGATGAAGGTGCTTAGCGGTGTATATCCGCACGGAACGTATGAAGGGGATATTTTATTTCAGGGCAAAACGTGTGAGTTCAAGGACATCAAGCAAAGCGAGGATCTGGGGATTGTCATCATCCATCAGGAGCTGGCGCTCATTCCCTACCTTTCAATTGCGGAAAATATCTATCTGGGCAACGAGCGTACTAGCAAAGGCATTATCAACTGGAAAGAAACGTTTGTAGGTACAAGGGAATTGCTCGGCAAGGTGGGCCTGAATGAAAATCCGAACACCCTGGTTTCCAGCATCGGTGTGGGTAAGCAGCAGCTGGTTGAAATTGCGAAAGCGCTCTCTAAAAAAGTGCGACTGCTCATTCTGGATGAGCCTACCGCGGCGTTGAACGAGGATGACAGTGAAAATCTGCTTCAGCTGATGCTGGAATTCAAGAAGCAGGGCATCGCCTGTATTCTCATTTCGCACAAGCTGAACGAGGTGTCGAAGGTGTCGGATTCGGTGACCATACTGCGGGACGGCAAGACAATCGAGACACTGGATATGAAGAAGGACAAAGTGACTGAAGACCGGATTATTAGCGGGATGGTAGGGCGTGACCTGACCAGCCGTTATCCAGAGCGTCATGCGAGCATCGGTGAAGTCATCCTGGAAGTAAAGGATTGGACCGTATATCACGAGCATCATGCCGACAGGAAGGTGCTGGATCAGATCAATATGAACATCAGACGAGGCGAGATTGTAGGCATTGCTGGTCTGATGGGAGCAGGGCGCACGGAGCTTGCGATGAGCATATTTGGCAAATCCTATGGTCGCAGCATATCGGGCCAGCTCATCAAAGAGGGCAAGCCCATTCAGAACAACAGCGTCACGGAGGCGATTCAGAACGGTTTCGCTTACGTGACAGAGGACCGCAAGGAATATGGTCTGATTCTGATGGACGATATCAAGCGGAACATTTCCCTGACGGGTCTTGGCAAGCTGACCAAAAATGCGGTGGTGAATGAACGGGAGGAAGTGCTGGTAGCCGAGGATATGAAAAAAAGCATGAATATCAAGGCACCTAGCATTTTGCAGAAAACCGGCAATCTGAGCGGCGGGAACCAGCAGAAGGTGGTGCTGAGCAAATGGATTTTTGCCGGACCGGATATTCTCATTCTGGATGAACCGACACGCGGCATCGATGTCGGAGCCAAATTCGAAATCTATACCATTATTCATCGGCTGGCCGCTGAGGGCAAGGGTGTGCTGGTGATCTCATCCGAGCTTCCGGAGGTACTGGGCCTGTGTGACCGAATCTATGTGATGAATGCCGGACGAATCACGGGAGAAGTCAGCCGGGAAGAAGCATCGCAGGAAACGTTGATGAGATATATGACCAAGTCAGGAGGCGGGAAGCATGGAAATGTTAACTAGACTGTTCAAAAACAATATACGGCAATACGGCATGATTATCGCGCTGGTTGTCATTATGCTGCTGTTTGAGGTACTGACCGGGGGGCTGCTGCTCAAGCCGATCAACATTACGAATCTGATCTTGCAAAACAGTTACATTCTTGTACTTGCCATCGGTATGGTGCTTGTCATCATTACCGGACATATTGATCTCTCGGTAGGTTCGATTGCTGCTTTTGTAGGGGCGGTTGCCGCCATTATGATGGTCGATTGGCAGCTTCCGGCCTGGCTGGCGGTCATTGCTGCTTTGGTGGTCGGTGCATTAATTGGAGCGTGGCAGGGCTTCTGGATTGCATATGTACGGATTCCGGCATTTATCGTTACCCTGGCCGGCATGCTGCTCTTCCGTGGTTTGACGATGATTGTGCTGGAGGGCCAGTCAATCTCTCCTTTTCCAGCAGGGTTTCAGAAAATAAGCTCAGGCTTCCTGCCTGATATTCAAATATCTGGCCTCGGTCTGGTGTCGATCATTGTTGGTCTTGTTCTCACGGTCTGGTATATCGTAAATGAACTGCGGGAGCGCCGTTCCCAGCGAAAATACGGTTTCGAGGTTGTATCTCAGGGGCTCTTCCTGCTCAAGCTGCTGGTCGTGGCTGTAGTGACGAATTTGTTCACTTTCATGCTTGCGAGCTATGCAGGCATTCCGAATATTCTGATTCTGCTGTTTGTATTAATTGTAGTCTACTCCTTCATCATGAACCGCACCGTGATGGGGCGCCATGTATATGCACTGGGAGGCAATGAAAAGGCTGCCGGTCTGTCCGGGGTCAAAACGAAAAAAGTGACCTTCTGGGTATTTGTCAACATGGGTGTAATGGCCGCCATTTCCGGCCTGATCTTCGCGGCGCGGCTGAATGCGGCTACGCCAAGAGCCGGTACCAACTTTGAGCTGGATGCCATTGCAGCCTGCTTTATCGGCGGAGCTTCCGCTTCCGGAGGTATTGGGACCGTATTCGGTGCGATCATCGGTGGTTTGGTCATGGGGGTTCTGAACAACGGGATGTCCCTGATCGGGTTGGGTATAGACTGGCAGCAGGGCATCAAGGGTTTGGTACTGTTGCTGGCGGTAGCCTTCGATATTTATAATAAAAACAAACGATCTGCGTAGTTCTGTGTTGAAATGCTGTTTTGAAGCGGACGCCTCTAGCCTCTAGGATAGATGGAAAGGTATATCGAAATACAGAAACAGACCGTGATCCGCTGGATCGTGGTCTGTTTTCTCTGTGCACTTCTTCGTGTATGAAACAGAATATTTACATTAAGGCATCCAGAAAACGAGTGGCGATACCGAAATAGATAAACAACGACAAAATATCATTCAGCGTTGTGATTAATGGGCCGGAGGCAACCGCAGGGTCTACTTTGAAACGACTGAGCAGAAGAGGAATGCAAGTACCGGTCAGTGTTCCAATTACGAGAGTGAAGAAAAGGGATACGCCAATAATGGCTCCGAGCAGCCAGTCACCTTGCCAGAAATAGGCGATGACCGTGATCAGCAAACCGCATACAAGTCCAATCATTGTGCCTACTTTAATCTCCCGGCCAATAAGCGCGAGCACTGTGGCCTTGTCCAGCTTGCGTCCAATCAAGCCACGTACAACCACTGCAAGGGATTGTGTACCCGTATTCCCCGTCATACCGGCTATCATGGGCATGAAGAACGCCAGTGCCACAACCTGATTCAGCGTGTCCTCAAAAAAATCCACGATACTGCCCGAGATCAGTCCGATAAATAACAATAAAATCAGCCATGGAAGGCGACGTCTGACGGCAACTAACGGTTTGGTATCAAAATCAATGTCTTTACTGCCGCCACCCATCTTGGCGATGTCTTCACTGGCTTCGTCCATAATAATATCAATGACATCATCCATTTGGATAACACCGCATAGTCTACGGTTCTCATCCACGACAGGTAGAGCCATAAACTCATAACGCTGCAGCAGCTGTGCAGCTTCTTCCTGGTCCATATCAACTGTTGCATGGATGACACGCCGGGTCATCAGCTCTTCTACTTTGGTCTTGTCATCTGCCTGGGCAAGGGTTTGATAGCTCACGACTCCAACCAGTTTACCTTCATCGTCGGTGACATACAGATAACTGGTTGCAGGAATCAGCGTAGCCTGTGGTTCTCTCAGCGCTTCCTTTGCAGTTTCATGCGATAACAGGGTACGATAACGATCGGTCATAATTCGTCCTGCCGTCTCCGGTGGATAGTTCAGCACGGAGCGGATAATTGAAGAGTGATCCAGATTCATCGTAGATAGCAGTTCTTCTCTGCGTTTGAGAGGCAGATCATGCATGAAGCGAATCAGATCACTTTTGTCCATTTGCTGCATGACTTCAAGGGTGCGTTCCGGGCCTAACTGTTCGAATAGATGTACCTGTTCGTGAAGCGTGAGCGCTTCTGCCATGTCGGCGAGAACGTCCGGTTTGAATAAGAGTAAGAATCGTTTTGTCTCTTGTTCAGGGAACTTTTTATATACGAGAGAAAGGTCGTAGGGATGCAGTTCTTTGGCCCATTTGTAAAACTCGGTCAAGTTTTGGGTTTGCACGAATTGCACAAGGAGCTCCGTAATCTCTTCAACCGAAAAATCTTTTTTGGGATGGGATCGATTCATATGTAGTCTCCTTTCTAGATGGGTTCAACAAATGAATATTTACACTGGCACTCCGATGACAGAACAACCTTCCGATCGCTGTTATCCCCAGATTTCTTTGATTCCTTTCTGAAAAGGGAAAATCCGGGGATAAAGGCGAACGCTTCGCTTCTTCAGGTTATTTCTGTCCTCTCCGTTATTGTGTAAATGTTTGGTTGAACATATTTCAAATGGATTCAACTCCGTATTCTTAAACGAAAAGGAATGGCAGTTAAACAACGACCACCGGAAAAGGATATTGTAATCTTGCTAAAACATTCGATATGGGCTTACAAATGGATGCTGCCGGGATATACTTGATCTAGAAAACCCGATGAGGAGGAGACATGTGGAATCGGTTGTAAGAACACAATTATTATCTCTGGTCGAACCGGAATATCAGAAATTCTCGGCTGCGCTCATTCCGAATATCACGAATCTGCTAGGTGTGAGACTGCCTGAAATACGCAAGATGGCGAAACAAATCGTCAAAGAGGACTGGCGTGCCTATCTGAAAACAGCTGATGATGATTATTTTGAAGAAGTGATGCTGCAAGCGATGGTTATCGGTCATGCCCAAGCGGATATTGAGGAACTTCTGCAGCATATTGCCTGGTTTGTTCCCAAAATAGATAACTGGTCGGTATGTGACAGCTTCTGCGGTGGTTTGAAATATACAAAGACACATCTGGATGAGGTATGGCATTTCTTGCAGCCCTATCTGGTATCCAACCAGGAGTATGACATTCGCTTCGGGGTTGTGATGCTGTTGAACTTTTATATGGAAGAAAAATATATCAGCAGAGTGCTTGCTTCATTAGATACCATTCATCACGAAGGGTACTATGTGAAAATGGCAGTGGCCTGGGCAATTTCCATCGCTTATGTGAAACAGCCAGCAGCCACGATGCGTTATTTGCAGGACAACACCTTGGACGATTTTACGTATAATAAGGCTCTTCAGAAAATAACGGAGTCCTATCGTGTTGATCCGGAGACGAAGCAGATCATCCGCAGCATGAAGCGAAAAGTGAAAAAAACGGTTCGTGTGTAGTATGTGTGCATAACGAAAAAAAGAAACCAGATATAAACCTGCAGGGGAAAGGACGATAAACGTATGAGAAAGAGCATCATGTGGACCAAAATGGAATTAGACGGTCGTCCGTGGGTATTGCTTGCCACCGAAAAAGGGTTATGCCGGGTCATTATGCCCAATGAAACGCTGGAAGATTGGAGCAGCTGGATTGGACGAATTGCTCCTGGAGTGGAGCTCGAAGAGAACGAATCAGCGTTGAAGCAGACAGGCATGATGGATTGGCTGCAATCCTATTTTGCCGGAGACAAAGTGGCTTTTACAGATACAATCCCGCTCGATCTGATTGGAACGGCATTCCAACAGCAGGTATGGACGGAGTTGGGGAATGTTCCTTATGGTGAGACAAGAACCTATGGCGACATTGCGGCTGCGGTGGGAAGACCTTCAGCGGTGCGAGCTGTTGGGGCAGCCAATGGAGCCAACCCCGTTCCGGTACTGCTGCCGTGTCATCGCATAATCGGTGCCAACCGCAAGCTGACCGGTTTTCGCGGAGGACTGGAGATGAAGCGAAGACTGCTGGACATTGAACAGATCGAAGGCGTGACCAATGGCGGGCATGCGCGGTTTAATTTCTGATCATCATATTTTCATATAAAAAAGAAGCAGTGAACTATCGCTAAGTGCTTCGCTCGGTTCTCATATGTACAGGCACTCCCTAGTGCCTGTTTTTTTGCATTCTCTACGGTTAACGGTTAGAAGAAAGGATGCTGAACGGAACTATCGCGGAAGTTTTCTTTTCCTTCTGGGTCACAACCTGAGTCACGACGCTACCGAATCTCCTACACCTTATTGTGAGCAATAGCGTGATATGCAAAAGCTAACGAACGTCAGGCGCCTTATTCCATTAAAAACCAGCATATTGATGTGGTAAGACTCACAAAGCAAGGGAATAAGCTGTCTATGGTTCATTACGATGATTGATCCGTGGAATTTCGCTAAATAGGGTGTTCTGGATTCGTTAAAATAATAATGATTGTCTGAGAGCTGTCACTGTAAATGGCTTAAACGATCCTAAGATTTTCGTATATACCACATTTTGGGTTATGATGGACGTGGATTACTAGGAGACGTAGTCACGATTCGTTTATGAATCGATGATCAGGTGATCGGGATTACACACGCATACCACCAAGGAAAGGAAAATGGAAGCGAAGAAATGAACAATCATAAAAATACATTTTATTTAAAATTGAGTAGTGTTTTAATCATTGCTACCATAGGCTGCCTGCTTGTTGCTGTCTACTTGCGTACCAAATCAGACACAAACATGTATCAATTTTTGACGTGGGACATTTTCTTAGCATGGGTTCCATTCATCATTTCATCAACAATTAGTTATGTATACCATCTGAAACTTACAAAAACGAGTATCGCATTGGTCGGGGTGATGTGTGCAGGCTGGTTGTTCTTGCTACCGAATTCGGCATATCTTTTCACAGAAATTCTGCATGCATTCAGATACTTTGATTCTCAAGAGGAAACTAAATTCTGGGTTAATATTGATTTTTGGTATAGCCTCAGCCTAACGTTTGTCGTAGCTATACTGGGTTTAATTCTGTCCATTTGCTCGATACATCAAATCCACAGATTGTTAAATAAACGTTTAAACCCATTTAGCAGCATGGTAGTTGTAGGCGTTATTTTACTCCTGAGCAGTCTAGGAGTATACATCGGGAGATTTAATCGGTGGAATAGTTGGGATGTCTTGAAGCAGCCTGGACTCATTTTGAAGGATATCATGAATGATTTAAGTGCAGGCAACAGCATTCTGGTTGAGTTTGTGGCTTTGGTATTTGTGATTCAAGCTTTGGGATATATCACACTTCATATACTAACGGGGAGGTCCAATAATATCTAAACGATAATCGTATGGAACACCAACGTTTTAACTATTTTTGCTGAATGAAGTCCTATGGTACCATTGACCACAGATGAATCGGTACTCGATGCACGATAGACCGAGTGGAAAGAGGGAGTGACCATGTTGAAGCAGGAATACTGGTTAACCAACGTATTATTGGAGCAAAGTTATGTAATGGAAGACGGGCAGGTAACGGGCACCCGGACAAGCCTTGGTCATCTGCGGATTGAAGATGGAGTCATTGCAGCTATTGTGGATGGGGATATGGAATTAACAAGCGAGTTGCCACAGGTTGATGGTAAAGGACTGCTGCTGTTGCCTTCGTTCGAGGAAGGACATATTCATTTGGATAAAACGTATTACGACGGACCATGGAAAGCGGTGCGACGCATCTCCAGCATTTTCGAACGGATCGAAGAAGAGGAAGTATTGCTGCCCAAGCTGTTACCCCATGCCAAACGTCAGGCGGAGAGCATTCTGAGCCTGATTCAAGGGTATGGGTCGACTCATGTGCGCAGTCATTGCAATATTGAACCGGTTAGCGGGTTGAAACGGCTGGAAGCGACGAAGCAGGCATTGGAGACATTTTCGGGCAAAATATCCGCTGAAATCGTCGCTTTCCCGCAGCATGGACTTCTCCGCTCTAAATCGGTTGAACTCATGCGTCAAGCCATGGCGGAAGGGGCCACTCATGTAGGTGGACTTGATCCTCACACTGTGGACGAGCATATCGAGAAATCGCTAAATGCAATGGTCGAACTGGCTGTTCAGTATCAGGCAGGCATCGATATTCATTTGCATGAATCCGGAGAACCGGGTAAACAAACATTGCTGCGGTTGGCTGATTTGACTGAAGAAGCGGGACTTCAGGGCAAAGTTACCGTAAGCCATGCGTTCTGGTTCGCCCGCGCGGAACAGCAGGAAACGGAAGATATGGCCAAACGAATGGCCTCCCTTGGTATGAGCGTTGCTTCGACCGTGCCTATCGGTAAAATGATGATGCCCCTTCCGATGCTCCATCGACATGGGGTGAACGTGAAGCTGGCGACAGATAGCTTGACGGATCATTGGTCTCCGTTTGGCAATGGAGATCAACTGGAGAAAGCGGGACGTTTCGCCGAACTGTACGGGTTTAACGATGAGCTGTCCTTGTCTCAGTCGCTTGCATTTGTCACAGGTGGGATGACAACGTTAGATTCTAAGGGACAACAGGTGTGGCCGAAGGTAGGGGACACGGCTAGCTTTATATTAGTTCACGCAAGTTGTTCTGCGGAAGCTGTTGCCAGAAGATCTGCACGACAGGCGGTATGGTACAGAGGGCAGTTGGTGAGCGGATCTTTGTAGGTCATAGGGAAATGGTACCGACATATGAAACCACGAATATTCGTGGTTTTTTGTGTTGCGTATTCCACATTTTGGGTTATGATGGACGTAGTTTAATGGGAGGAGCAATGACAATGAAAATTATACATGCTGATGAAACCGATTACAGTTATATTCTTGAACGAGATCGACATATCCATCCTTCGCTTGTGGAGACAAAGATCAAAGAGAACGAAATCCTGATGATATGGGAGCAAGAATCAAGAATTGGATGGATGAGGTACGGGTATTTTTGGGATAACATTCCTTTCATGAATATGATCTGGATCGACGAGCCCTATCGGAGTGGAGGGATTGGCAGAGCCGTCGTACAGCACTGGGAGCACCTGATGAAGCAAAAAGGGTTTGATACGGTAATGACTTCTACACAGTCAGATGAACATGCACAACACTTTTATAGAAAATTGGGGTATGCTGATGCAGGCTCTCTATTGCTGGAAACGCAGCCTTTGGAGATTATTTTGATCAAAAAAATCTAGTCATTTAATTCAAGGGGAAATATGTGAATATGAATGAAAAGCAAGTAACACTACAACGTATAACCAAGGAAAACAAATTAGCGTGCATTCAGCTTCAACCGCGCGAAGACCAACTAAATTTGGTAGCAAGCAATGCAGATTCCTTAATACATGCGACGAAGGAGATCACCTCGAAGCCATATGGAATTTTTGCAGAGGACCGTATGGTAGGCTTTATTTTATTTGATAATGAGATATATAATGATGGATATTATTGGATACTTCGATTCATGATTGATGAGAAATACCAGGGGAAAGGATACGCCAAACTGGCGATCAAGGAAGTCATTCATAAGTTAAAAGAGAGAACCGATTGCAAGCAAATCAGGGTATCTCATGTGCCGCACAACAAGGTGGCAAACGCTTTATATAAGAAATCCGGGTTTCAGGAGACGGGTGAATTCGAGGAAAATGGTGACATCATATTAAGTTATTATATAAGTTGAGGAGTGGAACCTGATGATCAGAGAGGCCGAAGCAAGGGATGTCGAGGTTATTGAAAGGTTGTACAAAGAATTATTACCGAACAACCTGAATACGAAGGTACTGGCAGAGCGGATAGAAGAAGTAAGGAATAATCCCAACAGTTTCTTATTCGTTTACGAAGTTGGTGATCAGGTTATTGGGACTGCGCATTTACATATTTGTCTGGATGCATTGGTGGAGAATAGACCGTTTGGCGTGGTTGAGCGGGTTATCATTACGGAGCATGTGCAGAGCAAGGGATATGGATCTGAACTTATGAAGTATATAGAGGATGTATGCATACAGAAAAATTGTATAAAAGTGTTTCTAACCAGCGGTTCATCCAGATACGAGGCACATGGCTTTTACACGAAGTTAGGATATGATGGGGAATCCAGCAAGGCTTTTAAGAAATATTTATAAAACAGCTCAAGCTTGATCGTATATTCGTATCCTTTAATTTTCTGAATTGATGGGAGGATATATAGATGAAAGACATGAACTACTATGAAACTTTTATTGCAGTAGCAGAAGATTGCCCTGTTAAAGTGGCAGAGATCCCCAAAGCCAAAAACGGCAGTAAAACCGTTCCAGTTATACAATATGAAATGATAGCAAACCACCCTTATCAATATACGCAAGAGGATGTCATGTTTGAAGTGTTCGCACAGCGCAATGATATACCCGACGAAAAAAGATCCATAGAGAGAACCAAGTTTTTCTCTAAGGGACAACCCTGTCTTCGTACTTCTTCGTTGGGTAAACGTTACGGTTGGGGCATTCATCATAATTCACAAGGAAAAGTGGCGATCTACGCCGTTGAATCCGAAGCATATAAAGAGTTCTTAAACGATAGTAGTTTAAAACATGTAAAGGCGATGCGTTCGAGCCGTCAATAGCTCTATTTGTTGGAGCACCAATGCTAAGCAGTCAGAATTTAAAAGAGAACTATAGGGAGGCAGTATGATAGTAGACCTCACTCCAGTAACATTGGCAGAGAAAAGTATGTTATCGAATCTGTATCAACTGTACCATTATGATTTCAGCGAATATACAAGCGAGGATATCAATCAAGAAGGTAAATACGATGTGAATATTGACTTCATTTGGGAAGGGGATAAAAGGTGGAGGCCATATTTCATTATGATTTCTGGCACTATAGCCGGCTTTGTGATTGTACTACTTGAAAATTTAGATACCGATCCAGATCCTACACATGTAATCTATGACTTTATGATCCTGAAGAAGTTTAGAAGAAGTGGGGTTGGATATGCTGCTGCGATGCAGATATTTGAGTTATACAAAGCCAATTGGGCACTTGCTCAGATGGAGAGTAATACTCCTGCAATAGCGTTCTGGCAAAAGGTGTTAAAAGATTATACAAATGATCATTATACGGAAACATTCAGAGACGATGCCAGAAAGTATATTCAGACATTTAGTACGAAGGAATAAAAACAAACATAGGTTAAGGAGAAAAAAATGAATATTCGTTCTGTCTCACTAGCTATTTTGAGGAAAGAAGACCGCATTTTGGTTCAGGAAATTAACTTCCCGGATATTTCAACTACTTTCTACAGGCCTATTGGTGGAACGATAGAGTTCGGTGAGAACAGTAAGAAAACTCTGATCAGGGAGCTCAAAGAAGAGTTGGATCAAGAGATCGAAGAGCCTCGATTAATTTCCGTTATTGAAAATATTTTTGGAATAGAAGATGAATTAGGTCATGAAATTGATTTTATCTATGAAGCATCATTTATAGATAAATCTCAATATAATCAGGAAGAATTTGTTGGATTAGAAGGTTCTATTCGCTATAAGGCATGTTGGAAACCGATCACTTATTTTTCAACAACAATGGATGATGTAAAGCTGGTACCTGATGGATTGCTGGATTTGTTATTGGAAAAAGAACTGGAAAATGGGTCTATGGTAAGGCATATAAGAACCAAGTAAGGGTGAGAAGAAGGCAGGAGGCAAGAGATGCACGCTTTAACCAAAGAAATAACAGATGCATTATTGGAAGCGATGGACACGTACAAAAGAATTGCACAAGAACTGATCGACAAATTGATCTCGGAAACCAGCCAGGCTGAAAAGGAAGAGATCATCAATGGAGCGTACTACTTGCTATCCAATGAAGAAGTAGTAAACGGTGAAGAATATTTGAGTGGAAAATGGCATTTCGATGTTCATGGAGAGCATTGCATGTTCGAGAATGCAGAAACAGGGCAAACGTTGGAGGTTTCCCTCGGCAGTATAGATGATGTGGGTAACATGGACCCTTATTTTTTTTATAACTATTTGAAATCCACTGCAAATTATGAACACCTGATTGCCTATTTCGAAAATCCCTTTGGGGATATGTTGGATTTTTTTGAAAGGTTGGCAGCCCAGAACGTGTTGATTCATGTTCATGGTGTTGAATATAGAAAGCTTCTTTAACTGCGTACAGCAGTATCCCGTTCATTCAAGGGAATGCGTTTGAAGAGAAGAACGGGATTAATCTTTACTACATAAAGAAAGATTAGCGTTGTACGCGTATGACAATATCTTGGTCATGATTGCCGAACCCGGAACCATAGAGTGTTAATCCCCCGACGTTAGTCCCCTCCTCGTCAACCGTGAAACGAAGTGTCCAGCAGGGTTGCTCCAGTTGGGTATCCTCAATCTTCACGTCTGACATCCACTCTCCATCCATATACGTACCCGAGCTATCAACACGAATTGTCTTTAATAATCCATATTGATTCACATTACGATGCCACCATGTTGGCGTATATTTGCCTCGAGCAGCTCTTCCGAAGTCAGCTGGGCTTGTCCACGTTCCTAGCGAAATACCGTTAAACGTAAATCGGATATCGGATGGCCAATGATCTCTTAAACCCGGGGCTTCAGAAGCCAGTTCCACTGAAATCTCAATGGCGCTAGCAGTCTCATCAGGAAGCATATAGTTAGGCGTTTTGTATTCGACATAACCTCTTCCGAACCAGAGGATGGCAGCGTGAACCCGCTCAGGATCAAGAAAGTAGCGTGGGTCGTCCCAGACTCCAATTTCTTTCTCGTGCGTCCCAAGACCACAGGTAGGATGAACTTCAAATGCAGTATAGTGCCCCACTGAAATGGTCTGTTCTCTAATTCTTGCTGTCCGACTGGCGGAGGGCAGTTCGATCTCGATGTTATTTTGTTTGAGGAAACATAATTTGTGCGTGCCTCCATTCAGGCGTATCCTACGGCTATCGATCAGTCCAGCTTGCTCAAGCTTTCGTATGTGCATCGTGACGATGGAGGGGCTAAGTTCTAACGCAGCCGCAATATCCTTCACATTCATTTCGCTATCTGCAATCATATCCATGATTCTCCATCTAACCTCGCTTGCCAGCGCTTCGTATAACGGTATGAATTTTGGATCTCCGTTCGCTTTGATCATCCTTAACCATCTCCTAACCCGATCTATTGAAATCATATATATATTAATTTAACGAAATTAACTTGACCCTTCAACTCTAACGCATTGAAAGAATGATTGCGATAGTGTTTAATTTTTTTATCTGCTTATGAAGTTGGATTCTTAAATATGTGAATTAGAGAAAAAGAGGTGCCTCAAATGAAATACAATAATCCGGTCATTAAAGGGTTTTATCCAGATCCAAGCATCTGCAAGGTGAATGACACTTATTATCTGGTGTGCAGTTCTTTTCAGTATTTTCCGGGTGTCCCGCTTTTTGAAAGCAAAGATTTATTGAACTGGACGCAAATCGGTCACTGTTTAACCCGAAAAAGCCAGATTCATCTGGAAACGGTGAGCAGCTCGGGAGGTGTCTTCGCCCCTACAATTCGATACAACAACGGGCGATTCTATATGACCACGACGAACGACACCACGCGTCAGAATTTCTATATATGGACTGATGATATATACGGGGAGTGGTCAGAACCGATTATGGTGGATCAAGGGGGAATCGATCCGGATTTGTATTTTGAAGACGGTAAGGCCTTCTTTATGAGCAACGGAACCGACGATGAAGGAATTGGGGGAATCATTCAGTGTGAAATTGACATTGAAACAGGTCACAAAAAGACCCCAAGTCGCTCAGTATGGCAAGGATCAGGCGGACGTTATCTGGAAAGCCCACATTTGTATAAAATGAATGGTTACTATTACCTCATGGCATCTGAAGGCGGAACCGAATACGGTCATATGGTCACATATGCGCGGGGAGATTCTCCTTCCGGTCCTTTCGAGCCTTATGCCAAGAATCCTGTTCTGACCAACCGTAATCTAGGTGGTTATGAACTGCAGGGGGTTGGCCATGGCGACCTGATTCAGGACGAGGCAGGCAACTGGTGGATTTTCCATTTGGGATTCCGTCAGAGTGGACAGTGGCTAACCTATCATCATCTGGGCCGGGAAGTATTCCTTACGCCAGTTACCTTTGACGAGGAAGGCTGGTTTACGGCAGGACATAAAGGTACAACGCTTATGAGTTTTGACACTGATCGTATTTCCGACATAGTCATTCAACAAGAGAAGAAAAGCTATACGTTTGAGAACACGGATTGGAATCTGGACTGGTGTTTTCTTCGTCATCCCAATACAGAAAATTATTTGTTAGAGCAAGGCAACATAAAGTTAAAAGGAACCGAAGTGACATTGGATGTTCCAGCATCCCCGACATTCATTGGGCTACGTCAAAAAGACTTTGACGCGACTATCTCTGTTGACGTTAGGCTTACGAATGGCGAGGCAGGCATCACCATCTACATGGATGAACAGCACCATTATGACTTGGCCATTCGCAAAGAACAGGGCGTGTATAAGGTAATTGAGCGTCTGAATATTGGGGATATCAAATCAGTCGAAAATGAAGTGGAATTGGGAAATGATCACCACGCCACATTAATGATACAGGCAAGCCATGAGCGCTACAGCTTCCTGATTCATGCGGATGGCAAGGACAACCTCCTAGGGACAGCGCAGACGAAATACCTTTCCTCAGAAGTTGCCGGGGGATTTACAGGGGTGCTAATTGGTCTATACGCGAGTGGCGAAGGTTCTGTGGCTGAGTTTTCTAAATTTAAGTGTGATTATCTTTGAAAAGGTAAGGGGAGGGACTTTTGTTCCTTCTCTTTTTTTACTTGCGTTAATATATAGAATAGGAAAGGTATTAGTTGTAAAAAGAGAAGCGTAATGATAGCGATGTGGGTCTTGCCTAAATATAATCAAAGAATCTTCGATAGACTCGCACATCGTTATGATATCAGGAAGAGGTGTTTAAACGTGAAAATAAAATATGAAATGCCTGAATCATTAGTAGACATCGTCCGAATAGATAAGGAACTACGTGAACGACATGATAGAACCTTACAGGATTATGTGGGTTTTTATATTTGTTTTAATAATGATGATGATAGGTACTACTGTACCCCAGATGATGCCATCGTATTTGGAAAAACAGGGGTAGATGGTGATCACTTTGCTTTTTTAACGTTTAACGGATCAATTAGCGATCTGGAAAAAGCTCCTATTATTTTTATTCAGCCAATGGCATCGGGTAATCAAGTAACTTTAGTAGCCAGAAATCTCAAGGATTTTTTAGCTGTATTCATTAATCTCAAGGAAATTTATGTTTTGGAACGATTTCGATTTTATAAGAACAAATTAGATTTTATTAATGACTATAATGATAACTACTTAAAAGATATAAGGTTGAGAGAGAATGATAGTAATTTTATCAATGATCTATTAAGGAGGAATGTCAAAGGTATAGTAAATATTGATGATGTATACGAATACATTACTGAGTTAAAGAAACAAATAAAACTAGAAATATATGATGATGATTTTTAGTTTTCGGATGACAGGTGTAGTCTAGTGGATTTAATAATTTAAATTGCGACAAAAGTATTGAAAGACTTGTTGTTCCTTATATAGCTGGATTAGATAATTAAGGGAGGACTGCATGGAAGATCAATGGAGAATTGCAACGTATGATCCTTCTTGGAGGCACATGTTCCTTGATACCGGGATAAAATTAAGAGAGGCGTTGGGTGAAAAGGTTGTGCGGATTGACCATGTTGGATCAACTTCCGTCTTCGGCATGGATGCCAAGCCAATCATAGATATACAAATTTCCGTATCTGATTATGATGGTTTGCTTAACTACAAAAACGAAATTGAAGCGGTCGGTTTCATATTCAGAGAAGAAAATTCGGATAAAACCAAGCGATATTTTCGTGAAGTACCCGGAAGCAGGAGAACACATATACACGTAAGGAAAGCTGGGAGTTTCTCTGAGCAGATGAACTTGCTTTTTAGAGATTATTTGAGGGAACATCCAGCGGATCGATTGAAATATGCGGAAGAGAAGCACAGGCTTATGGCATTATACAAGGACCAGCGGCCAAAATACGTGGAAGGCAAAGGACCGATGGTGTGGAGCATATTAGAGAAAGCTCATCTATGGTCCCAAGAAATCGGGTGGCAACCGGGAGAATCTGACGCATAGGAACATTCATTGTATATGGATAACCTTACGGGAGTGGTGAGATGAACATTGGAAGAAAGCTGCTGACGACCGTTCTAACCATCATTAGTTTTACTTTAATTGCAAGTATAATATCCATGAATCAATCTTACAGCTTTGATTTTTATATTCTTGTTTATCTTGTATATGCGACTCCCCTGATCACATTGATCGGGCTACCGTTATCCTTATTGGTGGATTATCTGTTGAGCAGATCTCGTTTCGGAAATTATGTCATTTATCTAAGTTTGAGAATACTGGGTTACGCATGTGCTGGAGTCTTAGGTATGTATATCTATTATTTGCTCATGGGCGCGGGAGAAGAAATTATAAATTTTAAAGAGTCGATAGTATTGACCTTATTTGGCGTTCTAGCTGCTATACTATTTGTGTTGATCGATCTGGGATTGGAAGGTTTGTTAACGGTGCGAAAACGCAAGACGTAGTCATACAATTGCTGATTTAATATTATTTTTCAGGAGGAATATAAGATGCCAACCCACTGTGCAATTCTTGTTATCGATGTTCAGGTAGCCATGTTCGATGAATCAGATCCCGTATATCAGGGGGACGTATTGCTTCAGAAAATACAACACGTCATTTCCAAGGCTCGGGGAAAAGGTCACTCCGTTATCTACATTCAGCATAGTGAAGGAGCAGGCAGTCCCCTTGAGCGTGGAACGGCAGGTTGGGCGATTCATCCGTCCATTGCGCCGATCACGGGTGACCTTGTTATTGAAAAGCAAACACCGGATTCGTTTCACGAAACAGATCTTAATCTGAAATTGCAAGAAAACGGAGTGACGGATCTTATTCTGACTGGCATGCAGACGGAGATATGCGTGGATACGACTTGTCGTAGAGCAAGTAGCCTTGGCTATGCACTAACCTTGGTTCGTGATGCTCACAGCACATGGAATTCCAACATTCTTCAGGCTGAACAGATTATAGAACATCACAATTCGGTTCTGAGCATGTTTGCGAATGTGGTGGATACCGAAAATATACTGAATGGATGAGATGAATTGACGTTTAATAAAAGAATATTTAATCTTTCGGCTTGGATTGCCGTGTTAGCTGTGATCTGTATTCCAGGAACAGCCTATACGGAGGGGACTTTACGAACAGAGTATGGTTTTCCTTTGCGGTTCTTTACTGATTATCATTATAAGAAACCGGATGATACAATCTGGTTTCTTTCCACTATAAATGTGAATGCTCTTCTTTATCTGTTTAATGTCCTGTTTATATACGCTGGAATTCACGTTTTACTCTATGTAAAGAAGAGGATGACGAAGCCAAAAGAGTAGGGAGCTGCGACAATCGCGGCTCTTTTATTTTTACCATATCATGGGTTATGATAGAAGGCACGAAGAGATTGGGGATGATGATATGAAACAGATTCCAACGGCATGGAATTCAGAGCGACTTTTCATTTCCGATTTGAAAGAAGCTGAGATTTTCGATATCCAATCCATTGTTGATACGAGTAACTATGTACAGGAATGGGACGGACGAGATCATGAGCCGGATTATGTGAGAACGTGCTTTGAAGAAGGCAATCTGCCTCCTGGGGGAAAGCTGGAGAACTACCGAATTCAGACTATTCGTACGAATGAGGAAAACAAAAGTATAGGTGTGTTGAGCCTGTACCATGGCTACCCCATGGAGGATTCGGTTTATCTCGAATTTTTGTATATCCATAGTGAAATCCAGAAGCAGGGTTATGGACAAGAAATGATGCATGCGTTAACCCGATTGTTTTCCGAACTTGGTTATAAGGAAATCAGAATCAATGTGGCGCTCAAAAATTGGCCTGCATTACGATTTTGGACCAAATCGGGATTTGATCAGATTAGCGGGATTTACGGAGACCGTGAACATACAGACAAAACTTTTGCCAATATGGAACTGATCAAAACACTTAAAAAGCATGATGTATAAATTGAACTAAACATTTACACGAGAACGTAGAGGACAGAAATAACCTGAAAAAGCGGAGCGTTCGCCTTTATCCCCGGATTTTACCCTTTGAAAAAGGAATTTCAAAAAATCTGGGGATAACAGCGATTGGAAGGTTGTTCTGTCAACGAAGTGGCAAGTGTAAATATCTTTAGTTCAATTTATATAGAAAAGGAGAATGGTTAAATGGAATCTTTCTTTCGTTATAACTGGATCGTGCGTGAGCAATGGTTTCAGTGGTGTGAGGATGTACCGCTGGAAGAGCTGCTTCGGCCTCGAACAGGCGGGGTAGGCAATATATTGCAAACGTTTTTTCATATTATTGATGTAGAGTGGAGCTGGCTTCAATTATTGCAGGGCAAACCGGATGGTATGGAGAATTTTGATAACTATAAAACACTGGAAGCCGTACGACAATTCGACCGCAAGCTGCGACCTGATGTGGAGGCATTTGTTCTATCCTGGGATCCTAGCATGGAAAAGAGACCTTACATCGATCCCGAATTGGATAGCTCCGTCGCCGAGGAATCGTGGGGAGAAGTGATGCGTCACGTGATTGCTCATGAGATTCACCATATGGGGCAATTATCGGTATGGTCCAGAGAACTGGACAAGAAGCCCGTGTCTGCGAATTTCATTGGTAAAGGACTTATTACACCTGACAACTAGAGTGAAAAGGAGACAGAAAGATCCAAATTCTAATTTCACAGAGAAGGGTTGGGCAAAATGAGGTTAACGCTGGAAAGTATCCGCTGGGTCGAGTTGAGCGAAGAAATTCGCTGCCTGCTTGAAAAACCATACAAGATGCTTCCCCTCTCACCAGGCTTGGAAGCGGACGTTGTGAAGATAGAATGCGTTGATCACTCTTATGTGTTAAAGATATGGAACAAGGACTCCAAACCCAATATTTGCAACCAGTATGGACTATTATCTGAACTATACCAGAGGGGAATACAAGTCTCCAAACCGTACGGTTGGGGCATGGATGTGGATTCTAATCAAGTCCTGTTAACGAGTTATGACGGGGAGCCTATAGCCAAGTTAAGCAAAACCAAGCTGGAGCAATTGGCTCAAAAGTTAATTCAAGTCCATGGTTATGATGTAAATGATACGGGTAACGCGGATGCAAATTTCATACACCAATATGATTTCGTTGGATATTTTTTTCCCTCCATTGAACTGCATGAGGATATGCATCAGATTCTGACGAGTCTTCTTCAACGGACTGAGTTTAGGCAGGATCATTTGATCCATGGTGATTATAACCTGGGAAATGTTCTGGAGGCAGGTGATCAATATACGATCATCGATTGGACAAATGGGCAGCGCGGTGATCCGAGGTACGATATGGCGTGGTCCATTTTTTTGATGACGGTCTATACAGGGGAACGAAACGGTAAGATGTACAGTGCTCTATTCAAGGGTCTGACGGAATACACACCAGACGATGCGGAGATTTTTGAAGCGATGGCTTGTTTGCGCTGGATTCTATTAAAGCGAGTGTCTAATGTTCCAATGGGCCCGGGTGTGATGCAGCGGATCAAAAAGATTATTGGCAATAATTCATATTTAAATGATGAACTGCTGTAGTATTGTCCTAAACTGTCCTTCACTGCATACCTATGGTATAGAGGAGCGTGATGGGTATGGAACAGAAGGTGCAAACCTATTTTGAATTAAAGCAGCAGCAAAAAGAAATTGAACAAAGACTATCTGTGTTACGAGATGAGATTGTCGGATATTGTGAAGAGCAGGGCGTCTATGAGACGCAAGTTGGCGGATACGCTGTGAAAGCGGTGCTTCAGCACCGCAAGGAATATGATGATCAGAAGCTGTACGCATCCCTTCCCGATCCGGACATCTGGCGACTGCTGTCCAAGGTGGACAGTCATAAGCTGAAAAGCCTGATCAAACTGAACATACTGACTGAGGAGCAGATTAGTCCAGCTTGTACGGTGAAGCCAGTAACATTATTACAGGTGGACAAGTTGTAACCGGACAATTTCATAGGTACATGAAGCAAAAGCTGGCTTTTTGTGTTCGATCAGCAGTTACAGCCGAAGGAGCCTTCTGGACTATCATTAAGGAGTAGCAATCATAATTTCTTTCATTCGCACATATATCCAACGCTCCCCCAGGAGCGAATTGAATCGGTCACGAGGTGGCCGGTTTTTTTTGTTAGGCAATATGTAGTACAAATTCCAGTCGAGAGTTTTGAAACATCTGTAAGCATAGGCCTGATTCAGTGCCGGAATAAAGAACAAACGGAATACTTTGAAAAAGTTATGCGAGTAGTTTATATGTTATAATTTGTAATTAATTCATGTGCCATCTTTGATAGGGAGGGGAGAAAATGAAGACTTTCCCATCCCTGTCCATATTCATTGGAATGAAGTTCAGGAAGAGACTGTATATCTTCAAGAGTTGTAGACCGATAAATTGAGGAGATGGGCCATGAAGAAAAAAATCATTTCGATCGTGCTTGCCATCTGGGTATTGATGATTGTGATCAGTGTGGTTCTTCTGTTTCTGCCCAGAACGATCCATCTTGATGGTGTGGCTGTAAAATATCGGCTGGGAGAAGACAACAGGGAACCGGAGCAAAAGGTTCATATCAACATGGATGGCAAGCGTTATCTAACGACCTCGGGTGATTACATATTCAGAGGAACTATTGATATTGAAGGTGAGTCTTTCCCTGTACCCGAAGATCAAAAGGGGCTCGAAATTCGTTTTCATAAAGGATACGGATTGATGGAATACATCATTGATGAAAATGAGAAAACGGATATCTTCGTGTACGGAACACTATTCGTAGATCGTGCATTCACCAAACTCACCATCGCCATTTCGGAGGAGGATTCAAGCGGAGAGCAGCGCAGTAGAAGCTGGAGCTCCGAAGATGGGCTTATGCTCTCCATGCCCGCAACGAATCGTTCCGAAGCTATTCAGCTCTCTAATGAACTGATGGAAACCTATCTCGGGGGCTATACATTAAAATGAGAAATTATAAACATAAACAGGCATGCATTTACCTTGAGGGCCTTCCTTCTACCTCCATGTAAACCACATGCCTGTTTTTTATTTATGCTGCAAATCTCTAGTAATTTTGCGTCCTGTCGGGGTTTGGGCGAGACCGCCACCTGCCGTTTCTCGTAAGGATTCCGGCATCGCCGATCCAACTTCCAGCATGACTTGAACGACTTCATCCGAAGGAATAATACTGCGGACTCCGGCTAGAGCCATATCTGCTGCTCCCAGAGCGGTAATTGCGCCGAAGCCGTTGCGAACGATACATGGAATCTCGACAAGTCCCGCTACCGGGTCACAGATCAGGCCAAGCGTATTTTTCAGGGCTAGCCCCACGGCATGGATCGCTTGGGAAGGGGAGCCACCCCGAATATCCACCAAGGCCCCGGCTGCCATGCCTATCGCAGATCCCACTTCGGCCTGACAACCCCCTTCCGCACCGGAAATAAACGAATTGTTGGCTATGACGTAACCGATCGCTCCGGCTGCAAACAAACCATAGACCATCTGCTCATCCGTCCAGCCGAAGCGTTCCTGACTGCTGATGAATACGCCGGGGATAATACCGCAGGAGCCCGCTGTCGGTGTAGCTATGATCCGTCCCATCGAAGCATTTACCTCCGACACCGCCAGCGCGTAATTCATGGATAGGCTGGCATGATCACCAAGCAAGGACTGTCCATCCGAACGGTATGTCATCAACTTCCGGGCATCGCCTCCGGTGAGTCCACTTTTGGATGTCGTATCGGTGTGCAGCCCCTGATGGACGGCGCTTTTCATAATAGTATAGTATTCCTGCATCTGCTCGAACACGACGCCCATATCTTCGCCCGACTCCTGACACTGTTCCTCCAGCATAAGCTGGCCGAGGGAAAGCTCGCGGCTCTCTGCCAATTCGGCAAGTTGTTTTAACGTTCGGAAGTTCATCGATGTGTGCTCCTTTTATTAAAATTCAGTACAGACGAATTCGTACTTGGTTATCTGTAACTGAAGCTACAGACAGAGCAGGTTAACCTCCTGTACTTCAGGGATGGACTCAATCCCCTTGATCACGGCAGGATCTATTCTGCCATCACACTCCATTACCATCATCGCTTCGCCGCGCCGGTTTTTTCGATCAACCGACATATGACCAATATTGATGTGATTGTCCACCAGTAATCTTGTGACGACTGCAATTACACCCGGCTCGTCGCTGTGACGAATGATGAGTGTGGGATAGAGGGCAGTCAGCTTCAGGTTGTACCCGTTGATGCGCACAATCTCAATATTTCCTCCACCAATGGAGGTACCCACGATATCCAATGTGCGTTCTCCTGCGGCATTAGTCAGAACAAGCTCGGCTGTGTTCGGATGTGGATACAGACCTTTACCCGGACGAATGATGATTTCCATCCCAGCGGTTTCTGCGTGAGCGAATGCTTCAGGCAATCCGGGATCATCGGTGTCCATATCGAGAAGGCCGCCAACAATCGCGGTGTCTGTTCCATGTCCTTTATAGGTAGCGGCAAAGGAACCGAACATGATAATCTCCGCATGGGAGGGACATTCTCCGAATAATTGTCGCGCCGTGCGTCCGATGCGAGCTGCTCCTGCGGTGTGGGAGCTTGAAGGTCCAACCATGGCTGGACCGATAATGGAAAAAACGTCTTTGAACCTCACCTGCTCATTCTCCTCGCTGCGGAGGATGTACATCTGCCGGAACAAGACAGTCGTAGACTTCACCACCGAGTCTGTCCTGCAACTCCTGTTTCGCCTCTTTCACGATCTCCGGGTGAAGAATGGATTCGATGGCCGTAGCTGCCATTGCTTTCGCCGCTAGAAGCATACCTTTATGTGCATAAGTGCTCTTACCTTGAGCTACGGTCTGCCAGGCGTGTAGCGGCGTGCCAAAGGCCATCGTGGACGTGATGCACTGCGCAGTCGGTACATTCCAGCTTACATCCGCTACATCTGTTGAGCCACCCATGAATGTCTCCTTTTCATCTGAATAGGGAGCGATAAAGTTAGGCAGTGGCCGCTCAGCCAGAAGAGGGGCAAGCTCAGGTCCCACCATTGCTCCGGCTTCCTGCTGATTTTGCAGGGGCAGCGTGTCATAGATGGCTTTGGCATAGCTGTATTCTTTCTCTTCATATTCGGGTGCGCCGCAGGCAACGAGATGCCGATGCATTACTTTCTCAAGCGTACTATTCGGAATCAGATTGGCGCATGCCCCTTCATATTTAAAGTCCATTGCTGTTTCTGTCATTAGGGCGGCCCCTTCGGCCACTTTCACCAGACGTTCAAACAAACTGCGGACCTGTGCAGTTTTGGGAGCACGAACAAGATAGGTGACCTCCGCTTCAGCCTGAACGACATTAGGGGCAAAACCGCCTGAATTGGTAATCGCGTAATGGATTCTCGCCTGATCAATCATGTGCTCCCGCATATAATTTGAACCAATGTTCATCAGTTCCACAGCATCAAGAGCACTTCGTCCCAGATGAGGAGCCGCGGCGGCATGAGCACTAATGCCTTTGAAGGTGAACGTTCCGTGAATGACGGCATTGGAGCTTCCGTGCATCACTGCATTCAAGGAATGAGGGTGCCACGAGAGTGCTGCATCCACATCTTTGAAATAACCTTCGCGAGCCAGATACGTTTTGCCATATCCGCTTTCCTCTGCAGGACAACCGTAAAAACGAATCGTTCCTTTTGTCTCCGGGTGCTCAACTAGATAATCCTTGACCGCCACCGCCGCAGCCAAAGCACCAATCCCGAGCAGATTGTGCCCGCAGCCATGACCATTTCCGCGGGGCTGAACCGGATGATAGGTACTGATTCCAGCTTCCTGGCTAAGGTCGGCCAGTGCATCATATTCACCTAATAGAGCAATAACAGGCAGGCCTGTACCATAGGAGGCGACAAATCCAGTCTCTAGACCGGCTACCCCACGCTCAATCGTGAAACCTTCGGATTCCAATAGCTCCATAAGCAGTTCTGCCGATTGAAACTCATCGAAACGTGTCTCTGCGAATTCCCAGATACGATCACTGGCATCGGTAAACAGTGCACTTTTTCCTTCAATAACATTGGATATATATTGGGTTAAATTTAGGGTTGTAGTCATAAGAATGGGCACCTCTTTTTTGTATAGTTGTTGTGTTGTTGATATAAGCGACAGACGATTGACGAAGCGACATTATAGCGCTATACCCTTATCTCTAAACGGCTGTGGCCTGCACCTCTGGCGTGGTATCTTGATCCGAATTAGTACGACGGGAGAACATCAGGGTGATGGAACAGATCAAGGCAAAGCCAATCAGCATGATGAAGGCTGTAGCATAAGATCCTCCGGAAGCCTGAACCAGAAATCCGATCAACATGGGGGTCAGAAAACCTGCAAGCTGAGCACCTGTGTTAATGAATCCATTGGCGGTAGCGACCACGGATTCGGGCATCGTTTTGAGCGACTTCGAAATGATCAGTGTGGAGATGAATCCAGCCATAACTGTGACGATGGTCATGTACGTAATGAAGGTTGTAATCGTACCGGAATGACTCATGAGATAAAGGAACACCGCAACCAGTACACCGAATACGGAAGCAATGATGCGATCTTTGCCTGCCGGAATTCGGTCAAGCACGTATCCACTGAGGAGCATGGTGAAAATGCTGACCAAAGCCGGAATGGCGGCGAGCACGCCCATCTGCGTCATATCCAGGCCTCTGACATTGACCATATAGGTCGGCATCCAGGATTGAAGTCCCCAGTTCACCGCATAGATACTGAAATAGCTGATGAACAGATTCCAGATCATGGGCGTTTTTAGGACGGCTTTTAGCGACATTTTAGGTTGTTGGCCTGAGGTTCCATCCGCAAGCTTGGATTTGACAGCAGGCTCTTTTAACAGGAAGAACATCAGAGCTGTAATGAAAATGCCCACAGCACCAATGATATAGAACAAGTTTCGCCAGCCAATAGAGACAAGCGCGGGCCCGGTAACAAGTGGAGTGACTACGCCCATAATGGCTCCGGATGCCAGCATGATGGACATGGCTCCACTCCTTTGATTGACGGGAAAGTTGGTCGCGATGGCTTTGGAGCCGGATGGAAAGAAGCTGCCTTCGCCAATACCAAAGAGAAAACGTACAAAGATGAGAGAGAACAAGGACCAGGCGGAGCCGGTCAGAATGGTGAACACAGACCAGGAGAACAGGGAGACGAGAATGACTTTCCGATAGCCAAAACGGTCAGCAAGTGCTCCGCCTGGAATTTGCATGATGGCATACCCGAGAAAAAAGCTACTAAGGATGACCCCTTGTGCAGAAGCGCTCAGCCCCAGGTCTTGCGTAATACCAACGATGGCATAGTTAATCACGAAACGATCCAGATTGCCGAGGCACCAGCCAAGAAACAAGAGAACGAGAACAATGTACTTGAAGTGTTTGCTTTGCATGATTTTGGACATTGTGTTACCTTCTTTCTCATTGATTGTCATATAAAATTCTTTGTTGGTTTAAAGTTACAGGATGAAGGCTTTCAACACAATGTATATCTCTGTATAATTATCCGTATGATGATGTGAAAACCTACATTGACTTGGGGGCGGCAATGTTGAATGGAATCTTACATGAAATTTTGCGAGAACGTTTGGGAGACTGCGATTATGAGGTATGGAGCAGCAGTAATTGGGCGGATTGGGTTCTGATTGAGGTAGTGGGTAGCAGGGAAAGTACACCGCCAAGATTCACTGAAATCCTGCCACTTCAACATCCTAAGGTAGATCAAGAATCAAAAGACTGTATGTTAGTTTTTCTTCCATATAACAACAATATATGTGTGGCTATTCGCTTGTTTAAGAGCTGGGAATATTCTGCGGAAGATTTAGTTACACTGTCGTCTCTGTTATACCCGTACTATTCGGAGGCTGTGGCGAGCAAGCATGAACGAGCATTGAATGAAATTATGAACAGCATTCGGGATGTGACTCAACTGCTGGATTTGAATGAGTTGCTGGGCCGGATTCTTGTAAGTGCTCTATCGGTTATTCCTTATGAATGCATTGGTGTTCTATGGAGATATGATCCTGCGATCGATGCGTTAACGGTCAAGGCCAGAGCAGGGGAGATGGGCGAGGGTATGCTGAGAATGAAGCTGAAGCCGGGTGAAGGGATTATCGGGAGCACGTTCAAACGAGGTACACCCAAGCTCTACAACAGTCTTTCCAACGTGGAAGACGACTTTGGTAACATGACATTGGAGAATAAATATCATCTGAATTCAGCGTACGATTTTCATAATATAGGTTCCATCATCTCAGTCCCCATCAAGGTGGAAGGTCAGCCGGATTGTGTTCTCATCGTGTATCAAAAAGGGAGAGTCCCTATATTTACCGAGTCGGATGTAAGGCTCCTGCAAAGCTTTGCCGATCAGGTTTCGATCGCGATTACGAATGCCAAGCTGTACGAGAGCCTGAGCAGACAAAATGAAACACTTATCAAGCGGGACGAAATCCATTCCTCACTCATGCGCCTGTCACTGCAAAATAAGGGAGCCGTCTCCATCGTAAGTGAATTGACTCGTGTCATTGGCGTGGCGCTTACCTTTGTGGATTTTATTGACAATGAATGGACCCCGAAACGGGGCAAGGTTATCCATGGCTGGAGTGTTGAAAAGCTGCGCAGCTTGTACGAATCGTTGCAGCACCCGGACTATCTAACATGGATCAAGGGTGAGGACGAGCAGGCCCATCAATATTTATATCCAATCGCTTCGGCCAATCAATGTCTCGGTTATCTCATCATTCAGATGAATACTTTACTGGAACCTTTGCAACTCGTCGCACTGGAACAGGGGAGCTCCATACTGGCACTTGAATTGATGCGCAAGCAGTCGTTAGCCGAGTTTTATTTCAAGAAAACCCAGCAGTTGTTCAACGACTTGAGACTTAGTCAGGCTTCAGAGGATTATTGGAATAAATCTGGAGAGATCGGGATAGGTCCTTCAACATCCATTGTCGTGGGTTTGATGGAGTTCGCGGATCAGGTCAATCCTTCGACGCTTAGTGTGTTATCTGTTCAACTGATTTCGTACTTGAGGGAGAAAATGCCCACGGGAACGCTGCCTATTGCCTTTGGCAACGAGAGAAGGGTTACCGTGCTGCTTATGATAAATGAATCGAACAAGCCGGGCATGCTGGAACAACAGCTCAGCTCTTTGTTACCTGGTTGGGAGAGTCGAAACCACGTAAAACTGTTTGGAGGATTAAGTTCTGTAAGGTCTGGAGTGGATGCAATTAATACGGGCTATCAGGAAGCGGATAAGGCACTTGCGTATCAGAAGACCAGGGGAGAAAAGGGTATGATCCGTTATACAGACATCGGCGTAAATCGTCTGTTTATTCGGCAATCTGCTGAGGATCTGAGTGCTTTTATCGCGGAGGTATTTGAGCCGCTGAGGCCTGCCAAAGGGCAGGCCGGCGGACTTGAGGAAACACTGATGACGTACATGGCTTGCGGAGGATCGGCAGTTCAGGCTGCAACCGCCCTTCATATTCACATCAATACACTATATCAGCGGATTCATAAAATCGAAGAGATTCTAGGCATGTCCCTGAATAACCAGGAGCATATGCTCCATTTGCAGCTGGCTTGTTATCTCCGACAGACCTATCGTACTTAAAAGTAAAATAAAATTAGTTTCCAAGCAAAGCTTGTTCTACTTCATCCAGAACCTGACCGTAGGCAATCGGTCCAAATCCAGCTACCCAGACCGTGTTGTCCACCAGGTAAACCTGGTTTCTCTTCACAGCCTTCAAGCCTTTCCAGACCGCATTGTCACGCAGCTTGGTGAGCGCTTGTTCGTTATCTGCTTCACTGCCGGAGATGATCATGAAAATACGATCCGGATTCAGTTCGGGCAGCAATTCGAGCGACACATTTTCAATAACTTCATTCATGACGATGCCTGCTTTGGCAAGATCAGGTGCATGGAGTCCGGCGATATCGTACAGCAGGTTCGGAGAATAGAAGGCATCGGGTGATTTGTCACTTGGGGCAAATACCTGAATCTGCTTATCAGTCAAACGAAAAATCAGAATGGTATCATCTGCGGCATCGCTGGCAGCAACCTTGGTGCCCAGATCCTTCGCCTTTTGATACAGCTGACTCACGATTTCGTCTGCCTCTTTTTCTTTGCCTAATACTTTGGCTGTGTCCTTGAACCATTCAAGCGAATTGCTGAAGTAACTGCTCATATAGACCGGTCCAATGGCACTGATCGCGTCGTATTCATCAACAAGTACCTCATTGGACAGAATGAGATCCGGCTCTGTGTCCAGAAGTGCTTCCTTGTTGAATTCATTGACAGAACCAAGCGGTACGACGCCTTCGAGCTTGTCCTTCAGATAGGCAGGCATCTCCTGACCGACTTGGGTCACCATGGCATATGGTTTCATGCCCAATGCCACGAGGTGATCGGCATACGCATAGGTCAAGCCAGCGATCCGCTTGGGTTCAGCAGGAATATCAACAGGACCTTTAATACCTTCAACGGTGCGTGTCACCGTACTGGTTGCTTCACTATCCGACGATGGAGTACTACTGCTGCTCTCTGTAGACTCACTGGCTGCGGAAGTGGATTCTCCCGTAGAGGTCTGTTCGGCCTTGGCGCACCCGGCGACCAGAATAAGCAGCAGCATTAGTAGGATGCCTGCCTTCAAATGGGGTTTAAATCCTCGTTGGTTACTTCGATCTGTATTCATTATGTGCATGTTCCCCTTTACTGATTATCATTCTCAATTACTAGTATAGGAGAGAAGATTCCGTGCGTCGAGGCACAAAAGGAACCATTCACATGCATGATTGTGACCGAAGGCGCGCGGGAATTTCCCGTAATAACAGATCATGCGAGAAGGCATTATAGCTGCCGAGTACATAATTCATCTGATCCAAATAAACCCGCCCCCTCTTCACCGCTTCTCGCCCTTTCCACCAGGGTGAGTTCAACCATCTCTGCCGCTCGGCCTCACTGACCGAAGGGTGGAACACCAGCATGATGTAATCGGCGTCCAGATCGTCCATCTTCCAATCCTCAGCAATATAATGGCTCTGCTGTTCATGGATCAGGGAGGGAGTGCACAATTGCAGATCCTGATACAGGACCGCACCCATATGGCGGTAGCCGGCCACAAAACAATCCTGACTTCGAACGAGTAATGACACGATGGAAGCAGAACCGATCTGCTGACGAAGATGGGCTGCAGCCTGATGGGATTTCTCATCATATTCATCCAGCCAGCTGTAAGCTTGTTGATTTTGTCCGGTAGCCTCGGCAATCTCAAGAAACTGACTGCGCCAGTCCTGGGATTGAAAAGCAATCGTCCGTGTAGGCGCTATCTGGTGCAGCTGCTGAACATGTGTATCGTGTTTATATTCACTGGTCAGAATCAGATCCGGTTCAGCCCGGAACAGTGTAGTTGAATCGGGCGCTTCACCTTCATAGGCCTTCATAAAAAGGGTATCATCCAGCAATGAGGTTACCGCTTTGAAAGAAGGACCCGTTGCGGCGCAAGGCTCAAGTCCCAGTGCCAGCAGATGCCCTGTATATTGATTATTCAGAGCGGCCACCCTGATCTGACGTGGATTCGAATGAATATAGACGGTGGGCGAGAGGCCCACGGTTTTTTTGAATATGCGACTGAAGTATAACGGGTTGTTATAACCCACTTGGGCGGCTACATCCTGTATGGAGCTTTGTTGCCTTGTGAGTAGCCGTTTGGCGTGATGCATTCGAATGTCGGTCAGATATTCCTGCGGACTTTTACCCACGTTTTTCTTGAAAAAACGGGAGTAGTACCCCTCGGAGAAACCTGCCCGTTCAGCAAGCTGTTGGCGAGTAATCTGCGTCGAATAGTTCTGCTCCATGTAACGCAGCGCGTCCAGTAGAAGACTGGCCGAGTCATAATCGGAGGTGGCTTCAAGCCGCTCTCCTACATCTGCGACCCATTGCAGAAATTGTCCTTGGATACGAATCCGCTGCCAATGATTATGGTCCTGCCAGAGAATATGCAGCTCTTTTATTAACTCGCGTTCATGGGTTTGGAGAATACCCACACGGTTATGCTTAAAAAGGGGAGGCAGAACAAGAGTCTCTTCGGCCTCCTCTACATGCGAGATTTGCCCCTCGATCTCCAACGCGATAATGCGTAATGGATCTGCGGAAGTCTGCCTGATCTGCAGCTGCCTGCCATCCTGGAGAAAAATAAAATATCCTGCCTTAAGATCGCGATGCTGACGATTCACAGTCAGACAGATCTCTCCATCCTCCAGCAGCAACAATAGTTGTCCTTCGGTATGAGTGAACGGGTTGCCGTTAGAGGGCAGCCTGGTGTGGTGCTCAATGGATGTAAGATTGTACATTGGCATATCCCTCTCTATGTAGCCGATTGGAGTGTGTGTTTAAAGGCATTGGAGTCAAAGCCTATGTATTATCTTATCATTCTAGCGAGTAACAGAAATGCTATCAATCATCTTCGATGTTCCCTTCGTTATTCTTCCATCCTCTTTCATGATCCAGCATGCGATGATAACTGTTTAATAGCGTTTACATTGAAATTCGAAGTGAAACACCGAAATTAAATGGATTATCCTCCTATAACGATTGATCTGCCGTTGATTATGTATGCCAAATGTGGGTCCGATTTTATAAGCTTATTTTGTAGGCCACACCTTTTTGGACTATACCAAATTAAAGGATAAAGGAGAGTCTTCGTGAACCAGAACACATTGGCAAAAGAACGCCTCCCCTGGTCAGCTCTGCTCGCTTTGGCCATGGCGGGATTTATATGCATTCTTACAGAAAGCCTGCCGGCGGGGCTGCTGCCGCAGATAGCACAAGATCTGGAGATCGGGGAAGGTTTGGCTGGACAGCTCGTCACTTTATATGCGGTGGGATCTCTTCTGGCGGCAATTCCCCTGACGACAGCAACTCGTGGATGGAGACGCAGGCCGCTGCTGCTATTATGCATCTTCGGTTTTCTAATTTTCAACACGATTACGGCCGTATCCTCGGTATATGGTTTGACCCTTGCTGCACGCTTCATGGCGGGCGTATCTGCTGGAGTGTTGTGGGGAATGACTGCGGGTTATGCGCGCCGGATGGTTTCAGACTCGTTAAAGGGAAAAGCGATGGCTGTCGCTATGGTAGGCACACCGCTCGCGCTTGCATTGGGCGTTCCCTTGGGTACCTTTTTGGGCAATTACGCAGGATGGCGTCTTATTTTTGGAACAGTCTCATTATTGACGGTAGTGCTTGTATTGTGGGTGCTCTGGAAAGTACCTGACTATGAGGGAGAGCCTGCACGTCATCAGATTGCGCTTCATCGGATTTTTGTTATACCAGGGGTTCGTCCCATATTGTTTGTTGTTCTGACCTGGGTACTGGCCCATAACATTCTGTACACGTATATCTCACCTTATCTGGGCGAGACGATGCTGTCCGAACGGGTAGATCTGGTTCTGATGATCTTTGGAGTGACTTCGGTAATTGGTATTTGGATTATTGGGCTGTTGATTGATCGTTACATGAGATTATTGATTCTGGTTAGCCTTGTTCTATTTGCGCTGGCCTCGCTGGCGATGGGGATCTTTATCCATCAACCGATGATGATCATTCTGGGAGTAGTGGCCTGGGGGCTTACATTTGGAGGGGCGGCTACGTTATTACAGACTGCAATTGCGCAGGCGGGCGGCCAAAGTGCCGATGTTGCCCAATCCATGCTGGTGACAGCATGGAACCTGGGGATCGGAGGGGGAGGGATCGTCGGAGCCATCCTTCTGAACCAGACAGGCGCTCGTTTCCTGCCGATTTCCCTGATCCTGTTGATCGTTATGGCCTTACTCGTCGCCTGGTCCGCCAGTAAACATGGTTTCCCAAGGCAGGTTAAGGACCGATGATCGATGAAACATTTACACCGGATTCGTTCCTTCGATGAGATTTTTGGTTGCAATAGGTGAGGACATCGCGACGAGGGTGGTGTAAGTACCGTATTGATCGCATCGGTCCCCAAATGCTTCAAGACCAGCAATCGAATCCGTCATGATTTTCAACAGGTAATTATGTTCTCCACTGACGCGATGGCATTCGACCACTTCGGGTGACGAACGGCAGAAATCAAGAAAGGCATGACAATCCCGTGTGCGAAAAAGAACATAGGAAGTGCTCGATCTCCCTATTTTCTGCGGGGAAATGATGGTACGGTACTCCTCGATTACGCCGCTTTCTTCCAAGCGCTTCACGCGTTCCGTTACGGCGGGTTGAGATAAACCGACCAGCTTACCCAGTTCCGTCATGGACAGCCTTGCCTGATTTTGCAAATGAAAGAGGATATTAGTATCGATTTGGTCCATAAGATGGCCTCCTTTTAAATTATAGGAAATGTTTTGTAAATGCCTTTATATTCTTCGCGGATTATAGTGGATAACTTGGTTGTCTTATGTAATACGGATGAGATCATTTATATAATAAGCACACTTACTTTAAATAATCAAGCACGTGACACATGGAGGAGAAGAGTGAAATGAGAGACAAAGATATGAGGTTTAACCCTGCATTTGTGGAAGAAGTGATTCACCGTACGTTGGCAGAAAAAAGAATTGTAGGTTCCGTTGTTCAGATTGCGTGGAAAGGGGAGGTAGTCTATACCAGCGCAGATGGCCTCGCCGATCGGGAACAGAACAGACGCATGCAAGAAAATGCACTGTTCAGGTATGCTTCTGTAACCAAGCCGATTGTATCCACCGCTGCAATGGTATTGATATCCGAGGGTAAATTAAAGCTGGATGACCCGGTTATGAAATGGCTGCCTGAATTCCGTCCCAAACAGCCAAATGGGGAAGTGGCCTCCATGACGGTTCATCATCTGATGACACATACGGCGGGGTTAACGTATCGTTTTTTCCAGGAGAACGGGGGGACTTACGAACTTGCCGGAGTATCAGATGGGATGGATATCGCTGGCATTACGCTGGAAGAAAATTTGCAGAGGATTGCTTCTGCTCCACTGCTGTATGAGCCCGGGAAGATGTGGAGATATTCGATTGCAACTGATGTACTCGGTGCAGTCATTGAGAAAGTGACCGGGCTGACACTGCGAGAGGCCGTACAACTGCTCGTGACTCATCCACTAGGCATGAAGGATACGGATTTTGTCGCTGTGGATTCGATGAGAATGACGGCTGCCTATGCGGACAGTTCCGACAGTGCGGGGCAACCTCGTCGCTTGCGTGATGAAGACCAGGTTCCTTTTATTGAAGGAACGGCGGGCTTCCAACTCGCTCCAGGTAGATACCTTGATCCGTCGGCCTATCTCTCGGGTGGTGCGGGCATGGTAGGAAGTGCGGGAGACTTTCTGGTATTGCTTGAAACGCTGCGTCAAGGTGGAGGCTCGCTGCTTCCTAAAGCGCTGGTCACCGAAATGACGACCAATCAGATTGGCGATCTGGAGATGCCTTATTGGCCAGGCAGAGGATTTGGTCTCGGATTCACATTGCTGAAAGATCCGGTAGAAGCAGGTACACCGGAGTCTGCTGGAACGTGGCGTATGGGAGGAACGTATGGTCACTCGTGGTTTGTTGATCCAACAGAAAAACTGAGCGTTGTCGCGTTTACCAATACAGCTCTGGAGGGCATGTCGGGCAGGTTCACAACGGAACTTTGCGAGGCTGTCTATGAGGGGATTGAGCGAGAAAGATAAGTGGTGTTATGGATTAATATGGAATAATGTGATAGAGTAAAGCAGCAGATATAGTGAATTCTAAATTTGATTCCGAAATGAGATGAGAAGATGGATCGCATCCGCAATTACCTGTTTGTCTTCGCAGGCAATTTTCTAGCTGCCTATATAATCTTTCCAGAAAGAACTATTGGTAAATCCGTGATGTTTGCTTCACTGATGCTGCTGCTGAGCATGGGAATGGATTTCATGAAAAGCAAAAATCAGCATTCGCTGGAGCAGCAGTAAGCCAGCATATCATTACATGTCATTCGGAATACCTTATCCGTATTTTAATAGTAGAACCGATTCTCGACAGAGGATCGGTTTTTTGTGTACAGTTGAAGCATGAATAGCTTGAATATTGATTGAGTCAGAAGGTGGGGGAGCTTTTCGTGATCCGAAACGAATATCTCTTTATCCGGCTCCCATTTACATGATCGCTATTGTTCATTACACTTGGTTTATAGTACTTATTTAATCCAAACTCAGATATTCAGGGGGAATATATTTATGCATCAATCCGCACATATTCAGGAAGCCAGAGATTACATATTAAACCGTATTAATGACAAACCTGTCGTGGGCATGATTCTCGGATCAGGGCTGGGAGCGCTCGCGGACGAGATCGAGAATGCTACCGTCATTCCATATACGGACATTCCTTATTTTGCTCAATCCGAGGCGATTGGTCATGCCAACGAATTGGTCATCGGAGAGCTGATGGGCAAGACTGTCGTAGCGATGAAAGGACGTCTTCATTATTATGAAGGGTTTACGCTGGATGAAGTCACGTTCCCTGTCCGGATTATGAAAGCACTGGGTGTCGAGCAGTTGATCATCACCAATGCTTGTGGAGCAATTAATACCAGCTTTGAACCCGGACAGCTTATGTTGATTACCGATCATATCAATCTGGTAGGCAATAATCCGCTGATGGGGCCGAATAATGCTGAGCTGGGTGTGCGTTTCCCGGACGTATCACAGGTATATAATCGCGAACTTCGCAGTATCGCCCTGAAGGTAGCGGAGGAGCAGAATGTTGGTTTGCAGCAAGGGGTGTATGCATGGTGGAGTGGTCCGGCGTATGAGACTCCAGCCGAGATTCGTATGATTCGTACAATGGGTGCAGATGCTGTGGGGATGTCGACGGTACCTGAAGCGATTGTAGCCATTCATGGCGGCATGAAGGTGCTGGGCATTTCCTGTCTGACCAATATGGCTTGCGGCATACTGGATCAGCCGTTAAGTCATGATGAAGTCATTGAAGTCGCGGCAAAAGTGAAAACAACCTTCATTGGGCTGGTCAAAGGTATTCTGAAAGAGATGTAATCCGTAATCGAGAAGGATGTTTCCTTTCAAAGCACAACTATATTGAGCATTGTCCAAGACGGAGTGATCCGTTGGGCAGTGCTTTTTTTTCTTTGGTGGACAAGGCTATTTGGCAAGATGGGCATAAGCTCCCTTGTATTTTTCAGACCTCTTATCGTACTGTTGAAAGATAAGGATTATCATGATTATCAGCGCATCATCTATATCTGGGGAGAAGCGTGAAGTATAGACTTTCTGTATGAACGGATGAGGCGACTATAAAGCGCACAAGAAGGAGGATGTAGAATGATCAAGCAAGCAGAGCTGCTGTGGCAACGTATTATTGAAAAAGGGACGGGTGCAAATGCAGACGTTGAAGCAGCGCTCAATCTTCAACCTGGTGTGAGCGATGAAGATTTTCGATCCGTAGAAAACGAACTTGGTGTGACCTTGCCTGAGGAGATGAAGGCTCTCTATCGTGTGCATAACGGACAAGCCTGGAATGTTGGCGTAGATTCCTTTGTTCGTAACCTGACGTTGTCACCTCTGGATCAGGTGAAGGAGAACTGGGCCTTTTTGCAGGAAGAATTCGACCCGGACGAGATGGAGCCCGAGATTGAGGATGATGCCATTAAGCCAGTACTGTGGAGTAGCAAATGGATTCCGATCGCGGAAAATGGTGGTGGGGATTATCTATGTCTGGACACTGACCCATCCAGTGCGGGAACGGTAGGACAGGTGTTGTACTTTTGGCATGATTGGGGACATCGTTCGGTTGAGGCTAAGGGATTATTTGAATTTATTCAGAAATGTATAGAAGAAAAGGATGAGGAAGATAGAACGTAGGAGCACGAGTTCAGAATAAATTAACGCATAAAAGGAGCCTTTACAATGATCCAAATAACCATGCGTCAAGCCAAGCAGGCAGATCAGGAGCACCTTGCAGAGCTGCGTGCCCTGGTTCTATATGATGATCTACACAGGTTGGGAAGGTACGACGAGGTGAAGGTACGTGAACGTTTCCGTCATACATTCGACCCAGTCCACACGTGGATGATCGAAGTCGACGGTGCACGGGTGGGGTGTGTAGCGTTGAAGCCCAAGTTGGAGGAGATGCTGCTGGAACATTTCTACATACATCCCGATTATCAAGGTCAGAAAATAGGGACCCAAGTGCTGGATATGCTGTTGAAACGGGATGACGTCCGGGGCAAACGTGTTATTTTAAATGTGTTGCAGGGCAGTCCGGCTCGGCGATTGTATGAACGCTTTGGGTTTGTTTTGGACAGTGAAGATGAGGTGGATGTATTCATGTCCGTTCAAGTGCAGTAATCGTTACTGTCAAAAAAGCAGCATATAACAGATCCATTCATTTAATTCTTGAATGGGTCTATTGAACTTTTCTATTATACTTTCCAGTTACGGTATCCTAATATGGATAATAACCTACTTTTTATATAGGAATTATATAGTATGGAGAATGCCAAGATGCCGCATTGGAAGCGAAATCTGTATATTCTGTGGTTTGGCCTATTTTTCAATCATATGGCTTACACCTTGTCTGTGCCGTTCTTTCCGCTGTTTCTGCAAAATGATCTCGGTATTCAGAGTGGATTGGAAGTCTGGTCCGGCATTTCGATCTCGATTAGCTTTCTGATTAGCGGACTATGTGCTCCCTTCTGGGGATCGCTGGCTGACAGATACGGCAGCAAACTGATGCTGATTCGTTCAGGCGTTGGTCTCGCCATTGCTCACCTGGCTAACTATTTCGTTTATGATCCTTACACGTTTATCGCTGTGCGGATATTTCAGGGACTCATGGCCGGCTTCAATCCTGCATCCATTACGTTGGTTGGCACCAATACTCCGGAAAAGCATGTAGGTTATGCGCTTGGTGTCATCTCCACATCCACGGCTGCCGGAGGAATTCTGGGACCACTTGTGGGTGGAGTACTAAGCCATTGGATCGGGCTGCGCGGATGCTTTATCGCCTCGGGAATCATTACGCTGCTCTCGGCTGTGATGGTGATATGGGTAAAAGAAGCCCGCGGTCCCCGCACTGTGGTTCGCACAAGTATTCTGGGTGATCTAAAAAAAGCAGCCTCCACTCCGGGATTAATGCGGATCTATGGTTTGATTTTGCTCGTTTCAACTTCCGTGCTCATTATTGAACCTGTACTGACGCTTTATGTGGTCCAGATTGGTGGAGATGTCAATACTGCAACACTTAGTGCAGGAATCGTTTTCTCGGCCATCGGCGTGGCAACGGTAATCATGGGGCCGCGCTGGGGAAGAATTGGCGGAAAAATTGGATACGAGAAAACGCTGTTTATCGGCCTGCTGGGCGGTGGCATTGGCAGTTTACTGCAACTAACGGCGGTTAACCTCATTTATTTTGGAAGTCTGCGATTTGTCTATGGCCTGTTCTTTGCTGCCGTGTATCCGGCCTTGAATGCGTTAATCATCCAATATGCTGACCGGGATTTCCGGGGGAGGGCTGTCAGTCTGAGTCAGACTGCGAATCAATTCGGTATTGTACTCGGCCCGTTACTCGGCGGTTTTCTCGGCGGATGGACGGGGATTCCTTTTGTTTTTCTCCTGACAGGCATTGTCCTTCTGGGAGCAGCCTGGACAGTCCGGGCAAGCGAAAGGAACCAGGCGAATAAACCGGGATTGGGTATGGCAGCAGCAGATGCAGGCGCAAAAAGCATAACGAAATGAGGAATGAAGAAACGGCTCTCAGAGAAAAAAGGTACTCGGACTGAATTAATTGTTCATCACCACACCATAGGGAGGAATTCATATGTCACAACGACGATTGAGATTGGGAGCAAACTTGAATGGAGTCGGAAATAGCATTTCTTTTTGGCGACACCCGGATATTCCGATCAATGCCAGCGTAAATCTGGATTTCTACAAGAAGCAGGCGATTAAGGCGGAGGAAGGGAAATTCGATCTGCTCTTTATTGCAGATGGTCTCTTTATCAACGAGAAGTCCAATCCTCATTTTCTCAATCGCTTCGAACCTCTGACGCTTCTATCCGCACTCGCTGGGGCAACTTCCCACATTGGGTTGGTTGCTACATTGTCTACTTCCTATAGTGAACCATTCACAGTGGCAAGACAATTTGCCTCGTTGGATCAATTAAGCGGAGGGAGAGCCGGATGGAATGTGGTTACTTCACCTCTGGAAGGCTCGGCGCTGAACTTTGGCAAAGGTGAACATCCGAACCACGCGCTGCGCTACGAAATTGCAGAAGAACATCTGAATGTGGTTAAAGGGCTATGGGATTCCTGGGAGGATGACGCGTTTATCGGGGATAAAGAGAACGGTGTTTTCTTCGACCCATCCAAACTGCATACGCTGAACCACAAGGGAGATCACTTTTCTGTCCAAGGTCCACTCAATGTGGCACGCTCGAACCAGGGACATCCTGTCGTTTTCCAGGCAGGTTCTTCCGAATCCGGCAAGGATCTGGCGGCCCGATCGGCCGATGCTATATACACGGGGCACGAGACGTTGGAGGAAGCCCAGGAGTTCTATTCGGATGTGAAGGCAAGAGCGGTGGCTTATGGTCGTAAGGCAGAAGATATCCTGATCTTCCCTGGCATCGGTCCCATTGTGGGCAGAACGGAGGAAGAAGCGGAGCGCAAGTATCAGGAAATCGCGGAGTTGGTCGATATTGACCATGCACTGAATTATTTGGGACGTTACTTCGATCATTATGACTTCGCCCAATTCTCATTGGATGAGCCTTTCCCGGAGATTGGTGATTTGGGCAGTAACACCTTCCGCAGTACAACAGACAAGATCAAGCAGCAGGCCCGAGAACAGGGACTGACCCTCCGCCAAGTGGCATTGCTTGCATCAACGCCCCGCACATCCTTCATCGGTACACCGGAAAAGATCGCTGATCAGATTCAGGAGTGGTTCGAAGGCGGAGCTGCGGACGGTTTCAACATTCGTACCGTTGTGCCGAACGGACTCGCGGACTTCGTGGATCTGGTCGTACCTGTCTTACAAGAGCGCGGCCTGTTCCGTACCGAGTATGAGCATGAGACACTGCGCGGTAATCTGGGTCTTGAGATTCCACGCAATCGATATACATTGGAGACGGTAAAATAAATAAAATCACAATGATGGTGCATCGAACTTGCTTCCAGTTCAGAATGCTTTATAAGCGCTCCAGAAAGCTCCTATCCTAACGATTGACACAAAAAAACCAGCAGGTCGCCCATCATCTGGGGACTTGCTGGTTTCTTTGGTTAAGATGCTGCATTTATACGATTATACTCTCAGATCAATCTCAAACGTCTTGATTTCATAAGGTTCAAGAGCAAAAGTTATCGGTGTATCATACAGGAGTTCGCCCTCCGGCACTTCCATAAGATTGCATTCTCTCCACGCATGAATCCGTAGATCGCTTGTCAGTTCAAGCGTATTCATGCTGCCGGAATAATCATGAACGCGTACGATGACACGATCGGAATCCTCCGCCTTCTTAACTGCCGAGATCATGGCTGTGCTGCCGGACAAGGTGAGCATGGAGCGACTTGGCTGCTCTGATAATCCCTGTGTATATCGAGCTGGAGCATTCAGAAGCCAGGCCTGCTGCACGGTTCCGCCAACGAGCCAATCTCCCTGATGCGGAAGAAGAGCATAGGTGAAGCTGTGCAGTCCCTGATCGGCATGTGGATCAGGGTGCGTCGCGCTCTTGATCAGGGTCAGCCGCATGACGTTGTCTTTAATGTCATAACCGTACTTGGAATCGTTCAGCAAACTGACGCCATAACCTCTGTCGGACAGATCAGCCCATTGATGGCCAACGGATTCGAAACGCGCCCAGTCCCAACTTGTGTTCCAGTGCGTCGGCCGTTTAACGTTACCGAACTGAATATCGTAGGTGGCTTCCGTAGAGCGGATGCCGACAGGAAAGGCAACTTTCAGCAGTTGCTGCTGTTCATGCCAATCCACCTCAGTGGCGTAATCGATTCGTCGATGCCCGGTATATACAGTCATGCTCTGCGTAATGATGGAGCCAAGGTATTCCCAAGCAAAGCGAATCACGGCCTGAAGTGGTCCAGTCTCTACGACTTCAATGCTGGTGCATTTCGTAATCTCTCGCATATCCTCCTGATAGAAGATATCAATATCCCAGGCCTCGTGGGCAAGCGGTTTGTCCTCGAACACCTGAAGCACATTGCCTCTGGCGCCTTTGGCAAGCACCTCACGGTGTGACTCTTTATCGTAAAGGCGAGTCAACTGCCCATTCTCATTCCACTCGAGCAGATAGAACGGTGTCTCCATTCCATTGACTGTGTGGATGAATGGCGATTGCTCAGGGATGTCGTTTACCGTACTGCTCTGGAAGTGAATGGTGGTATACCCCAGCGAAGGAATATTATTCACCTCGACGGACCAACGTGCATCCTGGTATTGAGCGTTCAGGATCTCTCCGGAATCGCTCAGCCAAGTTCCTATTTCCAATTCACCTGATGCCGCAGGAATGCTCACGATTTCTGTAACGACCCATGGGGAAGAGTTCCAAATGGTGTACGTATGCGGAGATCCTCCGCTGCCAGCGATAGCCATCCGAGCCTGCGTGTCCACGTGACTGCCAATCTGCTCAGCTTCTGCATATTCAATTCGGCTATCCTCATACACCTCAGTGATGGAGGAACCAGGAATGATGTCATGGAACTGGTTGCGCAAAATGATTTTCCAACCCGCAGTCAGAGACTTCGCTTGATACAGATTCCAGTCATTGTGCACAATACTTTGCAATGCATTCAGCCATTCCGCTTCGCGGTAAGCCAGCTCAAGCTTGCGGTTCATCCGTTTGTTGTACGCCTGACTGGTATACGTTCCGCGATGATACTCCAGATACAGTTCGCCATCCCATGTATGGATGTACGAATCGGTTTTCTCCACCGTCTCCTGCAGCTTCTCAAAATAATCATCTGCACGTCCTGTCTTGACCTTGGGCAATCCGGGCAGTTGATCCAGCCGTCGTCTCATCTCCAGCATTTCGCGGTTAACGCCGCCCCCGCCATCTCCGTATCCGTACGACAGCAGCAGATCCTGGTTCATCTCCTTATCGCGGTAGGCATCCCAGATGCCTTTGACCGTCTTCGGAATGATTTTCCCGTTATAGGTATAGAACCATGAACCTGGCTCGGACCAAGGCTCGGGTGTAGTAATGAAGTGGGTCAGCACCTCTGAGCCGTCAATGCCGCGCCAGTGGAATGTATCGAATGGCATGCGGTTGTATTGGTTCCAGCTGATTTTGGTTGTCATGAACGTATGAATGCCGGATTTTTTCAGAATTTGCGGCAAGGACCAGCTGTAGCCGAAAACATCGGGCAACCATAGATATCGGCAATCCGTCCCGAATTCTTCTTTGAGAAAACGAGTGCCAATCAGCAATTGTCGGACCAGGGATTCACCCGAGGTCAGGTTGCAGTCAGCCTCCAGCCACATGCCACCGCCCGCTTCCCAGCGACCTTCAGCGACACGTTCCTTGATGGATTCGTACAGTTCCGGGTAGTCCTCTTTCACATATTCGTACAATTGCGGCTGTGTCTGAAGGAAAACATACTCCGGGAACATCTCCATCAGACGCATGACCGTAGAGAAGGAGCGGGCGCATTTCTCGCGCGTGTGCTTCAACCGCCACAGCCAGGCAACGTCAATATGAGTATGGCCGATACAAGTAACGGTCACATCAGAGGCTTTGTCCATCGCACTTAGTCGGGTGCTCAAGTCATCCCTTGCCTCGTGCACAGAGGAATAGAAGACATCGGACTTAGGCTGCGACCAGTCAATCAGTCGGAAGGACTGCTGGAGTGCATGAAGCAGCTTTGTGCGCTCCGGTGCATGGGCATCCAGAATGTTGACCGTTTCCAGAATTGCTGACCCTGTAAATACAAGATCATCAACAGCTTCATCCAGCCAGCACAGTTCTGCTTGTCTGAACGTATGCGTCTGGTTGCGGGGCTGACCGCCACCTTCCAGACCGGACCATAAGCGGAAGACCAGCTCGTTGGTGCTGCCTGCGGCAGAGGCTGGAAAGAACACTTCCTTGTGGTTGGAATCCACGCCTTGAAACGGCTTGCCATCCCAGTAGAACAGGGATTCAAAGCCGGAATTGTTACCACCCCCGGTATCGCCGAAATCAAACAGGCCGACAATCCGTTTATCTTCCCAGGAGGCAGGGAACTCGACTTTTGTACGCAGCCACAAATAGAGATCTCGACCGGACCAACTTTCTCCTGTATGCATAGGCTTCCAATGGCTATCGTCTCCAGGCAGGACCGGGTTGATCTCTTCCCTGCGGTCTTCGCAGGCGAGAAAATGATTTAAAGGCAGACGATCCCGGTAACGGAGCTCGGATAATTCATGAATACGTGCTTGTAGTTTGTTTTCAGTAAGAAACATCATAAAAACCCCCAGTTCATTTTATCGGGGAGTGATTCATATATAGAGAGCATCCAAAGCGAGTATGTATTACATAACTTTTATAGGGGAATGCGCCCATTATAGCGCTTCCATTCAATTTTGACAAATCATAATATGGATTACTGGTTCTATGCGCTGGTGATTGTCGAATTTAACCAAACGGTGATACACTGAGTTGGAAATGGGTCTGGAGGAGGTGTTCAGGCGCGAATGTCCAGGATACGAACCATGTATAAGAACTACTTGAAGAAAAAAATGTTCAACAAAATTCTGCTGTTTTATTCCATGGTGATGGTCCTGTTGTTCATCAGCATCGCGGTATTGGCCTACCGCTACTATGAACAGCGAGTGGTACAGGAACAAATGGATGCGAGTTTGCAGGAGCTGGATATTGTCAGCATCAACCTGAATCAGCAGTACGAACGGCTGTATAGTGCCGTGCAGCAGATTTATACCGACGCCATGATCGGCGATGATCTGAAGTATTTTTTGACTCATGAATACGAGGATTTTCTCAATTGGCGTCTGAATCAATATGCTTACAGCTACCGCACGGAGCGAGGGAACTTCGATTATCAATTACGTCTGCTGTTAAAGGATGAGGCTTCGATTGCAAATGTCGTCTTATACAGCACGGATCAGGATTTCTTCTATGTTCTTAATCGGGAGACCCAGCACTTTTACGATCATCCCAAGCTGTCTGCAGGGCATCAGGACTGGTTCCAGCGGCTGAGGAGTGCACCTTGGCAGTACATGGGCAGCGAACCGCTTTTCGAAGGGAAAATGGATGATGAGCCTACTCCATATAGCTACGCGAATGTGCTCAAGGACTCCGTGACATTGAAGCAGTACGGAGCAATTATGTTTGAGCTGAATACAGACCGTATCAAAGGGCTTCTTCGAGACAGACCGGGCGGCAAGAACAGTCGGATCATGCTGATGACCGGGGAAGGTGAGGTGATTTTCGATTCGCAGGGCAAGTATGACAACACCGTCTACCCATACTGGGGGAAGATGAATTTGCCGGAGGATTGGGTGGATCTGGAGGAGCGCTCCAAGGTGCAGCTGCTGAATATCGGGAATACGGGCATGGTCGTGGCTTCTATTATTCCGGAGTCGCACATCAAACAGAGCCTTCAGGCGATTCGTTTCAGCCTCATTGGGATTGTGATTCTGTGCATCATGATTAGCATCGCGGTGACGTTCACCATCATCCGCCGTTATTCCAAAAAAATTCACAGACTCGTGCTTTACATGCGTCGCTGGCAGGAGGGGGATCTAAGTAAACGTATCGAGATGGAGGGGGAAGATGAGCTGCAGCAGATTTCGCAGAGATTTAATCATATGTGTGATCGGCTGGAGTCTTACATAGAAACGGTATATGTGTCAGAGATCAAGCAAAAGAACGCGCAGCTTGTCGCTTTGCAAGCCCAGATCAATCCCCATTTTCTGTACAATACGCTGGAAAGCATCCGCATGAAAGCCATCAGTATGGGAGCCAGGGATGTTGGGCAGATGATTTATATTCTCGCCACGATGTTCCGTCATTTGATCAAAAAGCAGACCCATGTAACTTTGGCGGAGGAAATAGAGCTGTGCGGCATGTACCTGGCTTTGGTCCAATATCGGTATGAGGACAAGCTGCACGTGGAGACCCATATCGAGAATGCAGCGGCGGGAAGCATGGTCGTCAAGTTGCTTGTCCAGCCGATTATTGAGAATTACATTGTGCATGGTTTTCGTACGAATGATGAGGATAACCGGATCTCCATCACAGCCGAAGAAGAGAACGGCGTGATTCACATCCGTGTGAAGGATAACGGAAAGGGGATGTCCGCAGAGAGATTGCTTGAACTGCAGCATGGGTTGCATAAGGGTGATGAAGCTGCTGAGACATCTGACCGATCTTTGGGTCTTAAGAACGTGCACGACCGCATACGTCTGAATTATGGCAGTGATTATGGACTGCACCTGAACAGTGTGGAGGGCGAAGGATGTGAGGTGACCATCAGCATTCCAGTTACAAGGGAGGAAACGGGATGAGAAGTGTAATGTTGGTCGATGATGAGCCGCTTATTGTGAAAGGAATGCAAGCCATCATTGATTGGGATCAGAATAACATGCAGATTGCCGGAACGGCATGCAATGGGTTGGAAGCGCTAGCAATGATGGACGAGGTTCCTGTCGATCTGATTATTACGGATATCATGATGCCACAAATGACCGGACTTGAATTGATCCGGGAGACGAAAGCGCACAATCCATATACCAAATTCATTATTTTGAGCGGTTACGAAGAATTCAAATATGTGCGGGAGGGCATCTCGCTGGGCGTCGAGAACTACCTGCTCAAGCCAGTCAATATGGATGAACTGGAAGCGACCATCAAGCATATGCAGCGGGATTGGGAGCACGAAGAGATGCGCCAGATTCAAATGGATCAGAGCTGGAGGATTCTGCGCAACAATATTTTGCAGCGCTGGGCGAACGAGACCATTGACGCCAAAGAGTTCCGTGAGCGTGCGCAGATGCTTGAGATTCCGATGAACAAGTCCACATATTGTGCGGCTTCGCTGCGGATTGTAGGGGATGACAAGGGAGATGATCCCCAGATGTATCTGCCGGGAATTGCTGAGCAGTGTGAGCAGATTGGAAACAAAGGCCTCCCGGATGGCTGTGGTGTTATCTGCTTTCCCGATCAGGAAGGAGACATCATGCTGCTGTTCGTTTCAGCCGGTACGGAAAGTAGTGCTGAATGGCAGATTCAGGCACTCACCAGGATGAAGCAAGCGGTCGCCGAGGACACAGGTGCACGTGTATGGGGGATCATGGGTCAATCCGAGTCGACCTATCTGGGTTTTCCTAAGAGCTGCAAGTCCGTAAAGCTGTGGCTTCAGAATCATTTGTTTATGGATTGCGATACCTTCATCATGCAAGTGGAGAACGAAGAAGCTGTCAATGAGTATCAAGAGAAGCCAGGGCCTGCGATGGAGCAGTTCCACAAGCTGCTGCGGGATGGAGAAGGTCCTGAGGTGGACCGGTTCATCGACGAATTCTTCATTGTTGAGGGTAATGAACCCTGCCTCCCGAGAACACCGTTCTTCAACTCAGCGATCCAGCTTATGCTGGCCGCCAAGGAACTGGAGAAAACGCCTGACTATGGGGACATCTTCGGGCCCCTGTCCAGAATTCATACGCTCAGCAAACTGAAACAATTGGTCAGAAAGGTTGTTCATCGCACGCTGGATACATATCATACCGCCGAGAAAACGTACAGCCCGCATATCATGTCTGTGCTGGAGGTGGTGAAAAATCACTATCAGGATGAGCTGTCACTTAAGACGCTCAGTCAGAGGCTGGAGCTTCATCCGAACTACCTCGGCCAATTGTTCCAGCAAGAGGTCGGTACCACCTTTTCTGATTATGTGAACCAGTACCGAATCGAGCGTGCCACTCATTTGCTGTTATATTCGGACAAAAAGACGGCAGAAATAGCGGGCGAGGTGGGTTATTGGGACTCTACTTATTTCTACAGACAGTTTAAGAAATATGCTGGCGTTTCTCCTACGGAGCTGCGCTCAATCTACATGAAAAAGTAAGCCGGGGCTCCGGCTGAATGAAGATACTCCCCATGTGGGGGTGTCTTTTTTGTTATGGAATGAATGTACGATCTTTAATTAATCCATCAATTTATTGGGTTTTTCAACTATCTCAAAATTGGTAGCGCTTGCATAATGGAAGTAGGAGTGAACGAGGAAATCCAAAGCACCAAAAGGGCTTAGATCCAGTGTTGATTATAGGGGATTAATGCTGGATGCAGCTAAAGCAATAATGAACGAGATTATAAGGAGGGACAGCCGTGCAGGGCATCTTCAAAAGTCTGATGAAGAACAAGGCGTTTCTTCTGCTGGTACTGCCGGGAGCAGCTTGGTTTATCATTTTTGCCTATTTGCCAATGTTCGGAACGATTATTGCTTTTAAGGACTTCCGGATTCATCCGGGCGGATTTCTTGAAAGCGTTCTAAAAAGCGAATGGGTCGGGTTCAAGAACTTTGAGTTTCTGTTCTCCACCAGTGACGCCTATATCATCACACGTAATACCATTCTGTATAACCTGGGTCTGATCTTTCTCGGGCTGGTACTCGCGGTGACGCTTGCGATCATCATGAACGAACTGTTGAACAAACGGCTGGCGAAGATTTACCAGACCGCGATGTTTATGCCTTATTTCCTGTCTTGGGTTATTATCAGTTATTTCGTCTTCTCGTTTCTGAGTGTGGAAAAGGGTGTGTTCAACCAGATCATTACCTATTTTGGTGGAGATCCGGTTAGTTGGTACAGTGAGACAGGGTATTGGCCGTATTTTCTCATTCTGCTCGGCCTGTGGAAAGGTGCAGGTTATGGCAGTGTAGTATATCTGGCGGCAATCGCAGGTATCGATCGTTCTTATTATGAGGCAGCGATGATCGACGGTGCTACGAAGTGGAAACAGATCCGGTACATAACGCTGCCACTGCTCAGACCGCTAATGATCATCCTCACCATTCTGGCGATCGGCGGGATCTTCCGTTCCGACTTTGGACTGTTCTATCAGGTTCCGCGGGACTCTGGTGCGCTGTATCCGGTCACCAATGTCATCGACACGTTTGTATACCGCGGCTTGACCATTATGGGTGATACAGGAATGAGTACAGCTACAGGATTGTATCAATCGGTTGTCGGTTTGATTCTTGTCCTGCTGGCAAATTATGCTGTGCGTAAAATTGAAAAGGATTATGCCGTATTCTAGGCTGCGGCAAGGGGGTGCTTCCATGAGTAATTTAAGCGAACCGGTAAAGCGGGCATCTGCCCATACGAGGAGGACCGGAAAGAAATCGAGAGATCTGAATGCCATTTCGCCGTTATCCAATGTGATTTTTAATATAGCTATCGGTCTGTTTGCCTTATCTTGTATCTTTCCGTTTCTGTTCATCGTGATCATCTCATTTACCGATGAGAAGACGCTGGCGATCAATGGCTTTAAGTTATTCCCTGAAGTCTGGACGCTGGATGCCTATCGATTCCTTATGGAATCCGGGCAGCAGATGGCCCAATCGTTTGGGGTTACCTTAACGGTGACGGTTGTCGGAACCGCGCTAACACTGTATTTGGTCACCACGTATGCGTATGCCATCTCGCGCAAAAATTTTGCGCAGCGTCGGTTTTTCAGCTTTTTGGCCTTCTTCACCATGCTATTTTCCGGCGGTCTCGTTCCCAGTTACATCGTGGTTACGCAGGTGCTGCACTTGCGGGATTCGATCTGGGCACTGATCCTGCCGTCAATCATGAACGCTTTTTACATTATCGTTATGCGTACATTTTTTACGACCACTGTGCCGGATGCGGTTATTGAGTCGGCCAAAATCGACGGAGCTACTGAGTTCGGTATCTATACGCGCATCGTACTGCCGATTTCGTTGCCGGGCATCGCGACTATTGGATTGTTCAGTACGTTAGGATTCTGGAATGACTGGTTCAATGCGCTGCTCTACATCGACAATGCGAATTTGATTCCACTCCAGACATTGCTGATTCGAATACAGAACAATATGGATTTTGTTGTGCAAAACAGCAGCCGGGTCGTGTCCTACGACATTGCCTCGACACTGCCAACGGAGACCGTCCGCATGGCGATGGTTGTCTTGGCTACACTGCCGGTTGCGCTGGCGTATCCGTTTTTCCAAAAGTATTTTATACAAGGCCTGACCATTGGTTCGGTCAAAGAATAAGTCTGGTTGTGCCTGCCCTCAAAGGGCAGTAACAATAACATTGATAAGGGGGATACACATGAAGACAAGAAAAATCGCTCTGCTCATGGTTACTTTACTGCTTGCTTTTTCTACTGTTCTAGCAGGTTGCGGTGGCAGTAATACCAATGATACAAGCGGGAATGCGGCATCCGGGGGAGAATCCGGCGATAAGGACACAGTGAAGCTCAAGGTATATCTGATTGGTGGTCCACAGCGCGATCTGCCAATGGTGCAGGAAGAAATGAACAAATACTTAATGGAGAAAATAAATACAACTGTCGACATCACGATGATTGACTGGGGTGATTATTCCAAACGTATGCCAGTCATTACCGCTTCGGGCGAAAATTATGATATCGCTTTCACCTCTTCCTGGGCTTATGACTATCTGCCAAATGCCACCAGAGGAGCATTCCTGCCAATCAATGATTTGTTGGATAAGTATGGTCAGGGCATTAAAGAGCAGCTTGATCCACGATTCCTCACAGGATCGCAGATCGATGGCCAAAACTATGCTGTGCCAGTGAACAAAGAGTTGGCTTCGCAATGGGTATGGCGCTTCAACAAGCAGTACGTTGATAAATACAACATGGACATCAGCAAGATTCGTACATTAGAAGATCTGGAGCCTTACCTGAAGCAAATCAAGGACAATGAACCAGCCGACATTACTCCGCTGGCTGTTCCGAAGGGCTTTAAGCCTTATCTGGCGTTCGACTTCCTGCTCGGTGACGAATTCCCGGTGGGTATCAACATGAATGGTGACACCGGTAAATACGTTAATGTGCTGGAATCCGAAGAGCTGAAAAGCTCGTTAAAAACCATCCGTAAATACTATCAGGCTGGTTATCTGCGCAAGGATGTAGCAACGTTGGAAGGCATCGACAACATCAAAACAGGCAAATGGTTTGTTGACCGTGAACAGACGCAGCCGTACGCCGAACTGGGATGGTCCAGAAGTGCGGGCTATGATATCGTGACTACACCGATGCAGGATCCGGTTATTTTTACTGGCTCGGCAACAGGCGCTATGCATGCAATCTCGGCGAACTCCAAGAACCCGGAACGGGCCATGATGTTCCTGAACTTGCTCAATACCGATCCATATCTGCGTAACCTGATCAACTACGGCATTGAAGGAACACATTACAATAAGATTTCAGATAATGTCATTGAGGATCTGCCAGCAATGAAGGACGGATTCCAAATGCCTGGCTTTGCACTGGGTAACCTGTTCCTGACCTACATGCACAAGGAAGATCCAGCAGATAAGTGGGAAGCGTTCAAGGAATTCAACAATTCCGCGAAGGTTGCTCCAAGCTTTGGCTTCAACTTCAATCCTGACCCGGTGAAGACGGAAGTGGCTTCCATCTCCGCCATCGTGAAGGAATTCTACCCATCCATCATGACGGGAGCTGTTGATCCGGATGAGCATCTGCCGAAAGCGATCGAGAAGTTGAAAGCGGCAGGTCTGGATAAAGTGATTGCAGAAGCGCAAAAGCAGTACGACGAATGGAAAGCTGCAAATCAAAAATAACCTGAATTATAAAGTAGACATGGAAACGTCTGTCCTGGTTTGACGGGCGTTTCTTTTTTACCCTGATTAGTTTGCCGAAAATGGATTGGAGGGTATGGTATGAAAAAACTTGGTGCGAGTCTCCTATTTGTAATATTGGTATGCGCTGTTCTTTCCTCGGCGGCCTTGGCGAAGCAACCTTATTCATCCTATTGGCTGCCTGAACAATTGCTTCACTGGAATCCAGCTTCCGACCCGGATGCGGCATTCAACCGGAGCACCATTCCGCTCCAGAGCCGATTCACAGGAGAGGCAGTTAACCCGAACGCAACGAAAGATCCCAAAGTGATGGCCTTGTCTGCACTGAATCAGGGAACCAGCGGCGTTCCATCGCAGGGATCGGATACATTTTCCGCAAATACGTTCTCTTACTGGCAGTATGTCGACAAGCTCATATATTGGGGTGGCTCGGCGGGAGAAGGTATTATTGTGCCACCAAGCGCCGACACGATTGATGCGGCACACCGGAACGGAGTGCCCATCATGGGCACAGTGTTCTTCCCGCCATCCGTATACGGTGGCAAATATGAGTGGGTGAAGCAAATGCTTCAGCAGAACAGCGATGGCTCCTTCCCTGCCGCGGATAAATTAATTGAGGTAGCGGAGTATTACGGTTTTGACGGCTGGTTTATCAACCAGGAGACTGAAGGTGGAACGGCCACTGACGCACAGTTAATGAAGACATTCCTCCGTTATCTTCAGGATCATAAGCCCGCGGGTATGGAGATCATCTGGTATGACTCCATGACGAAGGAAGGCAATATTTCATGGCAAAATGCGCTGACGGACCGGAATGCAATGTTCCTTCAGGATAACGGGAACAAGGTATCAGACAGCATGTTCCTGAATTTCTGGTGGAATGATCTTGGCAGTTCTGCGGCCAAAGCCAAAAGCCTGGGCAGATCACCATTTGAACTGTTCGCAGGTATTGATGTGGAAGCGAAAGGATACGATACCAGTCTGAAATGGAACTTGCTGTTTCCTGAGGGGAAACCGGCTGTGACTTCCCTAGGCATATATCGACCGGATTGGTCGTACAACAGCGCGGACAGCATGACCGATTTCTTTGCCCGTGAAAATAAATTCTGGGTAGGGCAGAACGGCAACCCGGCCAATACGGCGACAAGCCAGGCCTGGAAAGGGATTGCGAACAATGTGGTTGAATCATCGCCGGTGGACCAACTGCCATTCACAACCAATTTCAACACGGGCAGTGGCGAGAAATTCTATGTCCATGGCCAGCAGGTACGGGATAGCGGTTGGAATAACCGCAGTTTACAGGATATGCTTCCGACATGGCGCTGGCTGACAGAGAGTAAGGGTAAAGCACTTACGCCGTCCCTGGATTGGTCAGATGCCTACTATGGTGGCAGTTCCCTTAAGGTAGCGGGTACGCTAAGTTCGGCAAATGCAACCCACCTGAAGCTGTATCAAACCGATCTGAAGATTGAGCCAGCTACCAAGCTGTCGATCACGTACAAAACGCAGAACAAGCCAAGCATGAAGGTTGGCCTGGCTTTTGCAGACCGTCCTGATCAGTTCGTCTTTTTGGATGTAAAAGACAAAAAGGCATCGGGTTGGACGACGGACATCTTGAATCTGACGCCTTACAAAGGAAAGCGGATTGTGGCATTGTCTTTGTATTTTGACAGCAAGGAAATCATATCGGATTATGACATCCATATTGGTCAGATATCCATTCAGAAGAATGCTAATCCAGTGAAGCCACTTGAAGCAGTTCAAGCATTGAATGTCATCCAATCCGATTTCCGCGGCGGTATATACGGTGATGCAAGGTTGAAATGGAACGCGTTGGACAACGACAAGGAAGTTCAACAATATGAGATTTACCGTGTTCTGCCCGACGGCAAAGAGACTTGGGTGGGTGCGACCACCAATAACGTCTTCTATGTGCCTGAGATGAAGAGAATCAACGCGGAACAGGCAACTGTACTGAAAGTCGTGGCAGTGAATGCAAAATATGAGCGCGGCCAGGCTGCCAGCGTGACCATCCAATGGCCGGCGTATCCTAAGCCGGAAGCAGGATTCAAGGCCGATGTAACCCTGATCACACCGGGTCAGCAGGTGCATTTCACTGATCTCTCTTCCGAGGTGACGGAAGGCTGGTCTTGGACTTTTGAGAATGGCAGTCCGGCTGTCAGCACGGAGCAAAATCCAGTGGTAACGTATGACAAGGAAGGCACGTACAATGTGACGCTTACAGCTACCAACAGTTCGGGGCAGGATACGGTAACGAAGCAAGCTTTGATCACCGTCAGCAAGGGCGCTTCGGGAATCAAAAATGTCGCACTTGGCAAAACGGCCACTGCCGACCATGCCTGCGGACCTGCTGAAGATGCGGGAAAGGCCATTGACGGCAAGGTGACGGGCAACAGCAAGTGGTGCGCACTGGGGAACCAGCCGCATTGGCTGCAGGTTGATCTTGGCAAAGAACATCAGATCAGTGGTTTTGTCATCAAACATGCGGAGAGCGGTGGGGAATGGTCTGGTTTTAATACGAGCGACTATTCGATCCAGGTCAGCGCTGATGGCGTGAATTGGTCTGATGTAGTTCATGTACAGGGGAATACCGCAGCCGAAACCTCGGATGCAATTGCGCTGGTCAAGGCTCGTTATGTGAAGCTGAATGTGCTGAAACCGACGCAGGGCGGCGATACGGCAGCCCGAATCTATGAGTTTGAGGTTCGTGGGTTGCAGCCGTAGTTCGCGGTTGAGAAGTGACAAGTGTAGCTGTGAAATTAGCAAAAAAGGAACCATGCGGCCAATCCGGTTTCAATGACGGCTGGATATCCCTGAAATATCCCGTCGTCTAACGGGTGTACCGCATTGTATCAGACTACGACTGAATAGGATTGAATATGAGGCTCACAGATCATTGGATCTTGTGAGTCTTTTTACGTTTATGCTGGATTCGCTTACAAAGGTTTTAAAATCGTTGTTTTAGATAAAAAATCGGTTTTGCAATCAAAGACAATGTTAATGAAAAGTCTTATATTGTAGTTGAAAAGATAAGAAAGGAGTGAAGGTGATGAAGAATAGAAAGATCATGTTTGCTCGTCCGCTGCAAGTGGAAACGGTAGAAGAGGATTTTATTTTGCCAGCTCTAGGGGAGAAGGACGTATTGGTAAAATTGATCTATTCCCTCATCAGTCCGGGAACGGAGTTGGCCATGTTATCGGGAAAAGAAGAGTGGGCCAAGCTCCCCGTATGTCCGGGGTATGCAAGTGTAAGTGAAGTGATCGAGGTGGGACAGGGTGTACACGATGTTCAGCCCGGGGACGCTGTGTTCCATTATGGTCAACATGCTGAATATCAAGTGGTATCCACAGATCATGTGTTCATCAAGGTACCTGAGCACTTGGATTTGAAGTGGGTTCCCTTCACCCGTATGGCAACCGTGGCATTCACCTCCGTTCGTGTATCCAATATTGAACTTGGGGATGTTGTTGGCGTGACGGGGCTTGGATTGGTAGGGAATCTGGCGGCTCAATTGGCACGCCTTCAAGGGGCAACTGTGATTGGCGTGGACCTCTCACCAGAACGAATTCGAACTGCCCAGACATGTGGGGTTGACTATACGCTCCATGGCGGAGAAGATAAAGTAAAAGAAAAGATACATGCCCTAACGAATGGAGCAGGGGTATCCACTCATATTGAGGCGACGGGTGTACCCAGTGTAGGTGTTCAGAGTCTGGAGTGGATCGGGAAGCTGGGAGAGATTATTTTCCTGGGCAGTCCACGAGGCGAATATAACACGGATGTCACCGATATATTGAACTACTGCCACCTGTATGGACGAGGCTGCATTACGTTTAAGGGGGCACATGAATGGCGCTTCCCGGTTGAGCCGAACGAATTCGTGAAGCATTCCCTGGTGAGAAATTCGAACATTGTATTTGAACTGATGTTAAAGAACAAGCTGCATATCGAACCATTGATCAGTCATGTGATGAAGCCGGATCAAGCGCAGGAAGCATACGAGGGCCTGAGAATGAATAAAGACCAGTATAACGGTGTACTGTTTGACTGGTCCTAGGAGGAGATTGGGATGATTAGAGGGTTAACAAGAGCAGGCTTGGGGAACATCGAGTCCAATGAACAATATATTACGAATGCTGCAAAATACGGATTTCAGTCTGTAGATTTGAATCCGCTCTCATTGATTGAAGAGGTTGGCAAGGAACAGGCTATACACCTGCTGGAAAGCAATCAGGTGATCATCGGTTCATCCGATCTGACCGTAGACTGGAGAACCACAGATGAACAGTTTCGTGAAGGACTTCAATCGCTGGTTCAAATGGCAGAAGCCTCTGCTGCATTGAACTGTTACAGCTGTTGTACCTATATTTTACCTTCCACAGATCAGCCAGCAGCATCATTTATGGCGGCAGCTACCAAACGATTGAGATTGTGTGCAGATATTCTGGACGCTTATGGAATTCGACTGGGCCTGGAGTTTGTGGGTTGCCATCATCTGCGCACTCAATGGAAGAATCCATTCATTTGGAGTGTGGAGGATACGCTTGACTGGATCGAAACAATTCATGCTCCGAATGTAGGTTTATTGGTGGATTCCTATCATTGGCATACAAATGGATTAAAGATCGAAGAGGTGTTGGATCTTAAGAAGGAACAGATTGTCCATGTTCATATCAATGATGCTTATGATCTGCCCATTGAAGAATTGCTGGATCATGAGCGTTTATACCCTGGCGAGGGAGTAATTGATCTGCAGGGATTCTTGAAGAACCTGAAGACCATTGGATACAATGGCGTTGTATCTCAAGAGGTGCTGGCACCAACGCCAACCGTCGATTCAAGTGAATTGTTTGCCAAGTCCAAGGCGGGCTTCGATAAAGTGTTTGCGACAATATAACCGGATCAGTGAGAAGTCAGCGGGGAGGAATACATGTGTATGAGGCATGGATGAACAGCATTTCGCCATTCGTAAGAGCGGCAAGAGTGACGGAATCATTTTCTTTGGCAGGGGAATGGATAGACCACGATCATGTGTATACCTACATCGAACAAGGGGAAGCGGAGTTCTTCTTGAGTGGCGTGAAATACCTGGTCAAAGAAGGCGACATTGTGCTGATGCATCCATTCATGTCTCATATCATTCGGTCCACCTCCACGCAGCCATTGATTCAGTATATTTTTCATTTTGATCTGTACTATGAGGAAGAGCGTAGTTTATTGAAGAATACGAGTGCAGCTCATCGTGAAAGTCCCGATCTGGCGGATAGGGAAATGATGCTGGCTTCCATACGCCCAATATCTCATTTGCAGTTAGCCGATCGAATCGAATGGAAAAAGAGATTTGCGCTCATGCATAAGGAGTTTCAGGAAAAGCGGGGAGGATCTTCTTTAATCACGAAATCCATATGTTTGGAGTTGCTGCATCTGTTTTTCAAAAATCAATCCGCTGATCAGGACCAAGAGGGGAACATGACCAAGGGATGGGCATTCATTGAAAAGTCGATTCGTTATATTCATGAATGCTACGCCGATCCTCAATTAAATAATGTTGCCATCAGTAGATATGTCGGTGTATCGACGAACCATTTATCGCATTTGTTCAAAAGCAAGCTGGGCATTACCCTTCACAAATATGTGACACATATCCGAATAGAGCAGGCCCAGAAAAGAATTATTGAAGGAACACATAATTTAACCCGGATTGCCGAGGAGGTTGGCTTTTCGAGTATTCATCTGTTCAGTCGGTCTTTCAAGGCTGCTGTAGGTATCACTCCCAGTAAATATGCAGCGATGAAATCGAGGGTAGAGTGGGAGTAGGCTGATAGTTGCTAACTAAACATAAAAGATATATAGTATATTTAGAAAAGAAATAGTTAGGATGAATGCTATGGCATACTCTACAGCCTTATCACAGGGAATCTCGATTCTGCTCTATATTCACGCTCTATCCGAGGAGAACTGTTCGAATTATTTGTCCACCAAGTTGATATCGGAGCAGCTAAATATTCCGGTTCCTACGACAGTAAAAGTCATTCGCAACCTGAATAACGCCAAACTGACGATGGCTAAAGAAGGTGCCAAGGGCGGCATCTTGCTTGCTCAGCCGTTATCGGAAATCACGATGCTGGATGTATTCCTGGCGGTTGAACCCGGCAAAGACTTGTTTAAAGTTCATACCGATGTAACACTCCAGGGACAAGATGTGGACGACGTGAAACAAAAGATTATTCACCATCTTGATGGCACGGAGATCGCCATGCAGAATTATTTAAAAGACATACGGTTAACCGATCTGTTTCATGAAGAAAGAAAGGGTTAACCTCTTTTTTTGGACTAAACTAGATATAAGAAATATCAAGTATGTTTCGTTATTTTGAGAGGAGCAATCAAAATGAATTTGCATACTAAAGTGATTGAAGCCAGAAACGGGGTTCCCATTCCTCAACTGGGTTTTGGGGTTTACAAAATAACGAAAGAAGCAGAATTTACAACAGCGACTCGCGAGGCCATTCAGGTCGGGTACCGACATTTTGATACTGCCCGGATCTATGGGAATGAGAAAGCGCTGGGAGCAGAAATCCGGCATAGTCCAATTCCGCGCGAGCAATTCTTCATCACGTCGAAAGTCTGGAATACGGATCATGGCTATGAAGCGACCCAGAAAGCTTTCCAGAAAACGATAAACAAGCTGGGTGTCGATTACCTCGATATGTATTTAATCCATTTTGCTTCGCCCAAGTATATCGAAACGTGGAAAGCCATGGAGGAATTATATGAGGAGGGCAAGATCAGAGTCATCGGGGTCGCGAACTTTGAGATTCAGCATCTGGAAGAATTAAGGAAGCATGCGAAAATCTTGCCGATGATCAACCAGATCGAGACGCACCCGGAATTTCCGCAGAACGAACTGCGTGCCTATATGAATCAACATCAGATTTTGCATGAGGCGTGGGGTCCGTTGGGACAGGGGAATAAAGTGTTATTGCAGCATCCGGTATTGAAGGGAATCGCTGATCATCACCATAAGACGGTGGCTCAAGTGATTTTGCGTTGGCACCTGGAACGGGGCGTTATCCTGATTCCCAAATCATCCAATCCAAAGCGGATCAGAGAGAATAGTGAAATCTTTGATTTTAAGCTGTCGGCTGAGGAAATGGAGAAGATCAATAGCCTAAACTCGGGTAAGAGGTATTCGATCCATCCGACAGGTTATATTGTGAATCCGATTTTTAATGTGTTGATGAAACTTTTCGTTAGGTAAAACGAAGCAATCAGTTGCATTGGCATATCTAATTTTATATGAAAAAACATTAGCGATAGGGATAAACGGATTTTCCGTTAATTCCTATCGTTTTTATATGAAGAAATAGGGCTTCCTTCCTATTCTTTTGCTTCTTAAGTTTTCAGTGATTGTTAAGAACTGCTATGTATATTGAAATAGTACGTAATTAGAAAGGTTAAGGAGGAGACCATTTGAATCTATATACTGGAAAAGATGTAAGAGTGAATTTTACACAATGGAGTGTACTTGCCCTTGTCATTACATTACTCACAAGCGTGAGTTTTCCATCTTCATCGGCACTGGCTGCTGCGGTTCCTATTTCGCTAAGTCAACCTAAGGACATTGAGTTCTATAAAACGGCTGATGGGAAAACCGAAATGCTAATCGCAGACAGCGGGAACGATCGTGTCATCCGTGCAACAGCGGGAGGTGTGGTTTTATCCACCATGGTGGTCAACCATCTGACGGCTGCCACCGTAGAACCCAATGGTTTAATCTATGCAGCGGAATCAGGAGCAGCGGCCAAGGTACATATTTTTAACCCCGACGGTACAGTGCACTCGCCATACATCGATGTGATGTCCAAATTTTCACTTCAACCTGCTGCAGATGATGCGAAGCAACCGTACATAAAAAGTATGGCTATGATTGAGCAAAATAATAAGAATAATCTGATCATGGCTTATAGCTCATATGGTAAGAATGGAAATGATCCACAGAGCTCTGTTTGGTTATCCACCATTTATTTAGATGGTTCAGGAACGAGCGGAGGCAGTGGAGGTTACACAGAAAATTCTAGTGTGATACGAGGAGACAATAAGTCAAGGTGGTATACCCAATCAGGAGGGGTTATCCTTCAGGATATAACCAATATTTTTAACAATTCAATTAATTACGGAGATTTGGCCGCAGATTCAGCAAACAAGCTATTATACGTTGTGACCGACGATCAAATTATGCGGACAAGCTACGAAGGAGCGACCTATACTAATCGGCCTGTACTGAGCCCGTGGTTAAGTTCAAGCCCAGAACATCCAATTCGTGCAGGGAACCCAATTGCGGTTGGTCCGGGTGGGGAAGTCTATATGGCGGATACAGCGGATGACCGGATTGTTGTATTCAATCCAAACGGAACCTTTAATCGAATTCTGGAACTTGCGTGGGACATTAATCAGATCCCGACCGTGAGCTCGTTCTCAAAAACGATAAAGGTAGGGCAGCCCGTTATCTTTTCAAAGCAGGATTTTGAATATAACTTTGCCGATGCCGATGGGGAACCGTTGTCTGATATTCGTATTACTTCCTTGCCCTTGAGTGGCAAGTTACAGTTGAATGATACAGACGTAACGCAAAATCAAGTGATTCCTGTCACTGAATTGGCTCACCTGAAATTTATAGCTCCAACGGTGGGAGAAAAAGTTACGTTCAATTGGCAGGCGAAGGATGGCCGTGATTTCTCCGAAGAAGCAACGGTAACGATCATGCTGCGAATTAAAGGTGATGCGAATGGAGACGGTGTGATTACACCTGCAGATGCCTTATTGGTGAATAAATATATCAAAGGTTTAATCACGTTAACACCGGGTCAGATTGAAGCTTTGGACATGAATGATGATGGTGTACTGGATGCGAAGGATTCAGCGCTGATTATGGGCGTTTACTTGGGGATCAACTCATAAAACTAGGAAGGGGTGAATACTTTGTCACATCATAACTCATCTTTAATTTCAGCAAAATCGAAACGATCCATCAAGGCTATTCTGGCTGCGCTGCTTATGGTCTCCATGATCTTTTCGTGGCTTCCTCAGGCACAGGCCAGTGTAGATCCTGTAATTCATATTGGTCAAGTATCCGGTAAACCAGGAGACATCGTCGAAGTACCTGTATCCTATGATTCAAAAGGCTCAGAATTTTCTTTTTTTCACTCTGAATTGTCCTTTGCCTATGATTCGGCTGTACTTGAACTCGTTGAAGGGGACGAGGTTGTAAACCGCCAAGCCTATGAAAATTATCAGGGGGTCAGCCTGACTGAAGATACGTCTGCTCCAGGGTATATTTCAGTGATCATGACGACACAAAATTTCATTCAGGAATCTGCGGCATTATATTCCCTTCATTTCAAAATCAAGGAGAATGCGACTACCGGTCCAAGTTCAGTAACTTTGCATACGGGCGCATTGGTAGTGGAATATGATCCGTTTCAGGTGACTGGGGAAAATGGGCAAGTTACTGTGCTGGCCGATGAGAAGCCGGTTGGGTATGGTGTTGTCTATATCGGATCAGAAGAAGGAAAAGCAGGTGACCAGGTAACGCTAACGGTTGATACGGCGGTGCTTTCTCAACCGATTGGCTCTTATGGGGTACGTCTGAAGTTCAACCCTGCAGCTTTGCAGGTGACTGATGTTACAGGCAGTCCGGGAATACGACATCATGCGAATAATGAGACAGGATCGCTTATCGTGGGCTGGAGTGATGAAAATGGAGGACTGAGTCCTATTCCAGCATCCGAGAACTACCAAACGTTGTTCAATATTGAATTCAAGATCACCTCCAGTGCTGTCGCAGGTGTGTATCCGGTGCAGTTCGTCAACGAGACGCTACTCGAAAACTTCACCGTGACGGATACCGATGGGATTGAAATGATGAAACAGGCAGTATCAGGCGATATCACGGTCGTTGGTGAGCCAACAACACCAACAACGCCAACAACGCCATCCAATCCGGGTTCGTCCGGTTCAGGAAGTTCATCCGGTGGTTCGTCAACACCATCCACGCCTGCAAGCACTTCCGAGAAGATTACCGTAAATGTGACCAATGAGCGGAATGCAACTGCCGTTGTCTCGGCAACAACGATTGAAAGAACAACTGGGGCAGATGGACGCAAAAAAGACGAGGTGAATCTAACTGCCGAGCAGACTTCTCGTGCAATTGCAAGCCTGAAGAAGGCCGGTTCGAATATTGCCCGAATCCTGATTCCGGATGAGAAGGACGAGGTATCCGAGCTGAATGTGAAGCTGCCTGCCAAGTCTGCTTCACTGATGGCAGACGAGAAGATGAATCTGTATATTGAAACGGATAACGCATCCCTGCAACTTTCGCCGAATACTTTACAGGGACTGGACTCGGAAGTATACTTCCACCTTGTGCCGATCAAGGATGCAGCAGGACGTGAAGTGGTAGAGCAACGTATCCACAAAGATCCATTATTCGTCAAACAGTCAACCAATACCGCTGATTTCCGCTTGATAGGTCGTCCAATGACCATCGAGACGAATATGAGCAGTCGTCCAGTGACGGTTGTGCTGCCCATCAGAGATATGAACCTGACGCAGAAGGAACTGGACAAGCTGCAAGTATTTATTGAACATAGCGATGGAACGAAGGAGCTCGTTAAGGGGAAAATCGTTAAGTTTAATGGAACAGATCAACCGGGAATTGAGTTTGAAGTCACCAAGTTCAGCACATTTTCCATTGTTCTCATGAATGGCAGCAATACATCAGCCTACATTCAAGGTTATGCGGATGGCACGTTCAGACCGAATCAAGCCGTTCAGCGTGCTGAAATGGCTGCCTTATTGTCTCGGATACTGCCGTCTGGCAGCGACGAGGTTGCGCTCAATACATCATATCGGGACATGCCGGTTGCTGAATGGGCACGCGAAGCGATTACAAAGGCTACTGCGGCAGGTTACATGCGTGGCAATGTTGCCGGGGATTTCATGCCAGGGCGTTCCATTACACGAGCCGAGATGGCTGTCATTATTGAGCGAATTTTGAAAACCCAGGAATCAGCTGCAGATGTAGATGCAGAAGCAACTGCAGCAACAACGGCTGTGCCAAATGAAGCTGCGGATCTTACACAGCACTGGGCACGCGAAGCAGTTCAGCGTGTATTGGCAGCAGGGATCATGAGTGTGTCGCAAGACGGAGCATTCCGTCCGAACGATGCTGTGACACGAGCGGAGGCCGTTACTTTGCTGAATCGTTTGGTGAAGATCGAGCCTGATCTGTCCGGTGCATCGAGATGGAAGGATGTACCTGTGGGTCATTGGGCTTACGGCGCAATTCAGGCTGCATCTCAGAATTAAAATGGTGAGTGCTGATGCTGCTTGCCCCTCTTCAACTGGGGACAAGCAGCATCAGATGAAGTCCAGGAGGCATCTGCGGATGCCTTTTTTTCATCGTTACATTGTGGTTTGCAAAAAGGATGGACAGCTTCAGGTGTGAGTGGGAAAATAACGCTATGCTGCAAGACAGACGTTTACTGGAGAAAGAGAGATGACAGTCATCAGAACGGATCGATTTATGTTAGGGATCGGACTCATGACCCTGCTGCTTGCGCTAGTGGTTACATGGAAGATCTCAGGTGGACACGAAAAGCCTGTGGCCAGGCAGGGCATTCTGGACTTGGCAGGTATGGAGTGGACGAGCCAATCCGTCATACCGCTGGATGGAGAGTGGGAGTTCTATCCGGAACAGTTGCTCTCACCACAGCAGATTCATAGCACGCATAATAAACCTGTCATGATGCAAGTGCCAGGTAATTGGGACGACGAGAGAAACAGTCATGGATATCCCATGAAAGGCAAAAGTTATGGAACCTACCGCTTGATTGTGCGAAATGTGCCGCAAGATGAAATGCTGGCCATTGCCAAACGTTATGTTCGCTTCGCGGATGCGATGTATGTGGATGGCAAGTTGATGAGTCGTTCCGGTCAGCCGGGAACATCTGCCACATCGTACGTACCGCGCAATGAACCTTATACGATCTATTTTCACCCTGAACGTACAGAGATTGAAGTTGTGCTGCAGGTAGCCAATTTTGATTTTCGTAGTGGCGGCATCTATAATTCGATGGATCTGGGAGCAGGCAGTCACATGGAAGCAAGAACGATCATTCAATCCGGACTTGAGCTATTGATTATAGGCGTTGTGGTGATCTTTGGATTGTTGTTTCTGTATCTGTATGTTCGCCTGCATCGGGATGGAAATCAGCTGTTGTATGCGCTGTTCTTCATCGGTTTTGCCTTGACGGTAGTGACCAATGGGGAGCGTTTGCTGTTGCAGCTGCTGCCAGACATTCCTTTTGAGTTGGCGTATAAATTGAAATACATATCGGTATACGGAGTGTCTGTGATTGTCAGCATGATTACCTGGAGACTTACTCCTGATCTCGCGCCCGTGTTAAAAAGGTGGCTTCAGGTACCCAGCATGGTACTGACTGTCTATCTGGCATTTATTGCGCTGGCACCATTTCGTGTCTACTCCTATATTCAGGAGAGTATGTACGCGATTAATCTGTGTGCCTATGCAGTGGCTTTCATGGTTATTATACATCAGTATGTTCGGGCAAGGTACGGTAACCGGAGGCGCTCCCAGGCGCAATTGCTGATCATCTGCATCTGGCTTATGCTGGTCAATTATGTGCTTGGAATCATTGTGACATGGTACCCGATCAGCCAGGTGCTGCTGAACTGTACTACACTTGTGATTTTGTGTGTCTTTGCCATGTTACTGATCTATCAATACACGCAGGCATATGCTTCAATGCAGCAACTGACCCATCAACTTCAACTGTCGGACAAAGCCAAGGATGAGTTCTTGCTGCTGACTTCGCATGAGTTAAACTCGCCGCTCCATAGCATTATTCATCTGTCCCGTTCCCTTCTGACAACGTCACTGAGACGTACCAATGAATCGGAGATCCGGGGCAAGCTTCAGCTTATCCGCAATACGGCTTACCGGATGTCCAATCTGGTCAATGATCTGATCGATATATCCAGATTCAGGGATGGCAGCATAAAGCTCTCCATGGGGAGCGTTGATTTGGTATCCTGCCTTTCACTGGTTACGGAAGTGCTAGGATTTTTGGCTTCTGGCAAAAGCATTGTTATGATTCGCAGGCTGGAGCCTGAAGCACGCTACGTCATGGCGGATGAGAGCAGGCTGCTGCAAGTGCTGTATAACCTGGTCTACCACATGATGGGACAACATCATAATGGTAAGCTGGTACTGGCGTGCGAAAGGCATCTGGATCATGTGCGAATTATTCTTCGTATGGAAGCCGATTCAGATCGGAGTACTGGACATAGTCAGGGTGCAGACCCTGGTCTACAGCAAGCGGATGAGCTTGCAGCGGGGGTTGCTGTTGCAGCGGAAATGGTCGGTGCAATGAGAGGGAAACTCGTGATGAACGATGAAGCTGCATCAATCATGATTGAGCTTCCTTGTGCAGCTAGCACCAATATGGAAAATTTGGCGGAGATAGCCGCAACACAGGAGACTGATGGGAAGGAGGAGAAAAAGGTGGGAAGCGTGATTTCAGCCCACGTATTAATTGCGACATCTGATCTCGTAGATATGGAACAATTAAATACATTGCTTACTACAGAAGGCTTTCATCTGAGCTTCGCAGACTCTGATGTCAAGGTTCGGACTGCTCTGGCTGGTGGGAAGTTGCCCGATCTTGTGATTGTCGACGCCATGCTGCCTGAGGTGACCGGGTATGAGCTGTGCAAGCAGGTTCGGATGGAGTTCAGTCAGGTAGATTTACCAATTCTGTTTATTAACATGCGCAGTACACCAGCAGATATCGAGGCGTGCATTCAGGCCGGCGGCAATGATTTTATTACCCGTCCACTGGATGCTGGCGAAATTCTTGTCCGGATACATACCTTGCTTGGCATGAAGCAACTGGTGAAAGAAGCGGCGAATAACGAGATGGCCTTTCTGCGTTCACAGATTAAGCCGCATTTTCTATATAATGCACTAGGCACCATCATGTCGTTATGTTTTACGGATGGACCGAGAGCCGGGGAATTGCTAGGCAGCTTCAGTCGTTATCTGCGTATACTCTTCCATCTGGATAACACGGAGGAGTTGATTCCGCTTAGTAAAGAGATGGAGTTAATTCGAGCCTATGTGGAGATAGAGCAGGAGCGATTTGGTTCACGACTTCAGGTTAAACTGGACGTGGACAGCTCGTTATCTTCCTGTAAAGTCATGCCGCTCCTGATCGAACCGCTGGTGGAAAACGCCATTCGACATGGCGTATCCAAGAAGATTGACGGCGGAACCGTCCACTTGTTCATTCGAAGATATGAGGATAGCGTTCAGGTGGTGGTTGAGGATGATGGTGTTGGCATGTCTGGTAAGCAGGTTGCTTTTATGATGAACAGAAGTCATGCAGAACAAGGCATTGGCCTGCAAAATGTACAGAGACGACTGAAACATATGAATGGACAAGCGCCTGTGATCGAGAGTGAACAAGGTGTAGGTACCAAGGTGACCATTAGATTTCCATATCAATATTGAGAGCATTTTGCATCAATCCCCTAGCGTCTTCCAATCAGAAAGATATAGATCGAAATGATTTTGTTCGTCTCTATTTTTTACCCGAGAGCGGTAGGAATCGAATTACGAATTATGCACAATGCTGATAACTAAAACAGAGGGGGACGTACCGTGTTGCAGGCCTATTTGGTGGACGACGAGCCGCATGCTTTGAATATGCTCGAAATGTTCCTTGCCCGAACAGGTAAAGTACACGTCGCAGGGCGTGCGGCAAATGGCTTCGATGCGCTTGCTGCACTTCGGAACATTCACCCGGACATCTGGTTTCTGGATATTGAGATGCCAGGAATGAGCGGATTGGAGTTGGCGGCAAACATACACGAGGTGGAACCGGATGCCTTGATCGTGTTCACGACTGCCTATGATCAGTATGCTGTGGCCGCTTTCGAACATGAAGCATTGGATTACCTGCTCAAACCGATCGAGATGGAGCGCTTGTCACGGACCATTGAGCGATTGACAAAGGAAAAGAACAGACCCTCGGAGCCCGTTGTCGTCAACACGGATAATACGGACAAGTTATTTGTCCAATTGCTTGGAACTTTCCGTGTTGCAATTACTAATGGAAAGACGATGATGTGGCGAACAGCCAAAGAGAAGGAGCTTTTTGCCTATTTGCTGCTGAATAACCCTGCGACAAGTGCAGTTCACCGGGATCGCATTATCGAGAAGTTATGGCCTGATGAACCTTATGAGAAAGCCAAAATTTATTTGCACACCTGTGTGAGCCTGTTACGGAAAAACTTACGTAACATGGGTATTGAACATTTGTTGAGATATAAAAGTGAGCACTATATCCTGGATAAGGAACGGATCAGAGCAGACGTATATGATTTTCTGGACATTTCGTTCAGGATGGAGCAGGAAGTAGATATGCCGATATCTCTAATCGAGCAAACCTTACATTTGTATCAAGACGAACTGTTACCTCAGGAGGATTACCCATGGATAGTGGAGCTAAGTCATCGGCTGGAGCAATTTTCACTGGAGCTTAATCTGAAGCTTTCCGAGAAATATCTGGATTCCCATAACGGCAGAAAAGCAGCAGAGGCAGCAGAACGTGCAATCAGTCAATCGCCATATGAAGAAGAAGCCTATCGTCGTGCCATGCAGGCGTACTTGTACATGGGCAAACACGATCATGTGTTGCGGATCTATCGCAATCTCAAAGAAAGATTGACCGAGCTTAACATTCAGCCCTCCCTTGTCACGAGACAGTTATATGAACAGATTGAGGTCTGAAGAATGGAAATGTTCTGATACTGGAGCCGCATTTTAACTCTCAAAAAAACGAGTCATGGATCATATTCCATCGACTCTTTTTGTGTTTATGAAAACATTGACAATTCGTTAACAATTCCAGGATTTCCCGTTTACAAATCACTCCTATAATTACAATCGTGATAGGTCATTTTTACTATGAACGTGGAAGTTTGGGGGGATGAGCCGGACAAGCTCTCATAAAGACGATACATGCAGAATACCAGACAGCAGGGCATGACAAAACAAGGCAATCTAAATGGAACAGAGAAGGGTGACAAGAGCCAATGTCAATGAAAAAGGTGTTAGTGGTGTCCATGGTAGCAACAGTGTTAGGTACTTCTGTGGTTAGTGCAGTATCGGCTGCTCCTGCAGTGAAACCTGCGGCTAATGCAGCTCAGGTGCAAAATTCCACGCTTACAATAAACGGTAACAGCGTCGTCGTTCGTTCCATCGTTAAAAATGGCGAGACACTCGTTTCCCTTCGTGATGTGATCAAAGCCATCGGTGCACAAGCCGAAGTACATAGCGGAACGACGGTGATCAAGCTGAATGATCACAGCGTGACGCTCCAAAACAATAGCAAACAAATCGTTGTAGATGACGTCAAAGTGAATTTGAATCAACCGGTCACCATCATCGGTGGTACAAGTTACATCGCTCTTCGTCCACTGGTGTCGGGCGTTGGCGGTACGATTGTCAAGCGAAACGGACTGCTTGAGATCAGTACGGTATCCTTGATCGATGAAGTCGAGAATCCTCGTTTTGCCGGAGCGGATAAGCTGATTGTCTCCAAGAGTGACAACAATGGCAGAAACGATTATCTCGTGAATACAACAAGCGGCAAATATGAGTTGTTGTTAACGACAGACGGTGGATCGGATCTCGTTATTTCGCCAAGTGGTGATCAAGCGGCTTACACGAATGCCGAAGGAGCCGTTTATGTTATTGATCTGAAGACCAAGGCTTCCAAACTGATCACGAGCGACAACAGCATCAAGCCTGAATTGGTATGGTCTGCTGACGGGAGTGCAATCTACTTCCTGCAAGGGGATAAAGGGTCCGTGATTGCCAAGCTGAATCTGGCAGATGGCGCGATTACGAAAGTGGTCGAAGACAAGGTGGACTATAAGGAAAACCTGAATGTCTCTGCTGACGGCAAGAAATTCATCTATACCGTAACCACCCTTGGTACCGTAACTTCGGATACAACGAATGTGGATGAAGACAATGTCTCCATTGATTTCTCATCCAATCAACAGCAAATATTTTCGTATAACACAGCAGATTCAAAACCAGAGGCTGTGAAGCTCACAACTTCAACCGACGACAAGGTATTTGTATGGTCTGCTGATGGACAAAAAGCCTACTACGTGAGTGTACCTTCCGAAGACGGTAAAGCATCATTGCTGTCTGTGGATTCATCCCAAAAGTCTACGCCGGTGTACACCGAGTACGATGTAGAACAAGCTATTCTGTCGGGTGGCATATTGTATGTACTGGCGGCTCAGGATGACAGCAACAGCGTGATCCTTTCAATCGACCCGGTAACCGGAAAACAAACCAAGCTGTACACGGTATCTTCCGATGTATCATCCATCGCGGTTGCCGGATCACAAATCTCTGTGGTTGAGAACGGCCGTGTTCTGGTACAAGCTGGCGGAAGCTGGAGAGCCGTTACAAAGTAATATTTGATATCAAATATGATCACAAGCTTTTTAATTCGAGAGGAGTTTAATTAACATGAAAAAATGGATCAAACCCTTCACAGCAATGCTTATGGCTGTATCTCTGATTGGTGGACTTGGTGGCGCAACGACAGCATCAGCTGCCAAGAGCACAGAGAAAGGTAAAATTGTCATTAACGGTTCCTCGGCATTGCTTCCGCTGACACTTCAAGCTGCCAGCGAATTCAAAAAAGATAATCCAAAAGTTAAAATCTCGGCTTCTGCAGCAGGTTCCATCACAGGTCCTCAATCCGTTCGTAAAGGGATCGCGGACATTGGCGCTGTAGACTGGGATGCATCCAAAGATGTACCTGGCTTCAAAAAATTTGATGGCTTGGTAGCCAATCCGGTAGCTGTAACAGTCTTCACGGCTGTCGTTAATACCAATGTGGGTGTAAGCAATCTGACAACAAAACAACTGCAGGACATCTTCTCCGGCAAAGTGACCAACTGGAAGGAAGTCGGCGGATCGGATGCCAACATCGTTGTGGTTAACCGTAAATTTGGTTCCGGTACACGGGTTAACTTCCAACAAAAAGCTCTGGATGGCAAGGATTTCATGAGCAAAGGGGACAACTACAAAGAGGTTGGCTCCAGCGGTGATATGAAAACAACCATTGAAACAACACCAAATGCAATTGGTTATATTGACCTTCCGTACGTGACTAGCAAAATGAAGGCTGTATCCATCAATGGCGTGGCACCAACAGAGAAAAACGTCCTGAACAAAACATACAAAGTATGGGGCATTGGATATTACATGACCAAAGGTCAGCCTACGGGAGCAACCAAAGCGTTCATCGAGTATATCCAAAGCAGCAAGTTCCAGAACGGTTCCCTGAAAAAACTGAAATTCATTCCGCTTGCTGCCGTTAAATAACGAAAGCTGCGAACGTTTATCATTCTCGCATTTCATAAGGAAAGGGATAGCCAGCTTCTGCGCACGGTCGCCAAGCTGGCTTCTCTATGTGAAAGGAAGAGCCCTTCATGATCGATTTGAATCCATCTTCGAACAGCCCTGCTCCGAGTGAGCTTGGTTCAAGCATCGGCAAGGCTCCCGGATCGGGAACCCGGTTTGACCGTAAGGCGCGTTTAAGATGGTCCAATAAACTGTTTCGCATGGTCTGTATTGGCAGTACATTGTTCGTTTGTCTCGTTCTGTTATGCATTCTGGTCCTTATGCTTCGTACGGGCGTTCTGACCTTTGCGGATGTTTCGCTCAGCGAATTCTTTTTCTCTACCAACTGGGACCCGGAAAATGAGCATTACGGTGCACTGACCTTTATTCTGGGAACGCTGGCACTGACGGGGCTCACGATGCTGTTTTCTATTCCAATCTCCGTCATTATTGCCGTGTTTCTGGCCGAAATGACGCCAAAATGGCTTCGCCATATTTTGCGACCCGTATTGGATCTATTGGTGGGGATTCCTTCTGTGGTATACGGTTTCTTGGGACTGACGATTCTCATCCCCTGGCTTAGGGATATCAGTGGACATGATCTGGCGGACGGTTTGCTCGCAGCGTCCATCGTTCTGACGATTATGGTGCTGCCTACCATTAGCCGGATCAGTGATGATGCCATATCTGCTGTGCCGAACAAATACCGGGATGCAGCTTATGCGCTGGGTACAAACCGATTCCAAACCATAACTCGTGTGGTCTTGCCTGCTGCAAGAGGCGGAATCATGTACGCCGTCATTCTCGGGATGACTCGTGCCATTGGAGAAACGATGGCGGTGGTGATGGTCATCGGCAATACGGCGCAGCTCGCTAACAGTCTGTTTACGCCAACAGCGGTGCTGACAAGTAATATCGTTATGCAAATCTCAAGTGTCGAATTCGATTCCACCTGGAATCACGGGCTATACATGATGGGCTTTATCCTGCTTGCCATTTCCATCTTGATGATTGTAGCTGTAAGAATGCTTCAGAAGAAAGGGGGACGCTACTCATGAGTATGAAGAAGCAGGCGAACGCTGTCCCCGCCTATTCGTTCGGCAAACGCAGAGGTGCATCCACGCTGATGGACCGGATTTTTACGGGCATGGTATGGGGTGTAGGGATTGTCGTCATTTTATTCATTGTTGGACTGTTATTTCTTCTTCTGGAAAAAGGGCTGCCCTTGCTGAGCTGGGACTTTCTATATGGTGTTCCAAGCGAGATTGAAGAAGGAGGAGGGATTGGGCCGGCGCTGTTCAACTCGTTCTATGTGCTAATCCTATCCCTCCTGATCTCCATTCCCATTGGCATGGCGGCCGGGATTTATCTGGCGGAATTTGCTCCAAACAACAAACTTATGGAGATCGTACGAATTTGCGTGGAGGGACTGTCATCTGTTCCATCCCTCATCTTTGGATTGTTTGGTATTGCCTTGTTTGTGGAGTTCTTCGAAATTGGTCTTACCATTCTGGGAGCCGCCGTCAGCCTTGCCTTTCTGAATCTGCCTGTGCTGACTAGGGTAACCGAGGAATCAGTACGGGCGGTTCCCGTTGAACTTCGTAATGCGTCCTTTGCCCTTGGCTCTACCCATTTGCAGACGATCCGTAATGTATTGCTGCCGGTAGCTATAAACGGAATCATGACAGGTATTTGCCTCACAGCAGGTCGGGCATTTGGTGAGAGTGCCGTCATTATTCTGACCGCAGGGGTGTCTACTTCCGGGGAAATGTGGGACTTCAATTTGCTATCGCCGGGAGGAACCCTTGCGGTACATCTGTGGTACATCCAATCCGAAGCGATTGTTCCAGATGCCGAGGAGATTGCGCAAAAGACAACGGCTGTACTGATCTTTGTGGCCTTGCTCATTAATGTTCTGTTCCGTGTGCCACTGTGGCTGAATGCACGCAAAAATCGAGCCTGATAGATCAGAATGATCCAGTAACAAGATCAATTTCAACACCGGGAGGAACTATTGTGCAGCCAATCATTGAGATCAACCAATTGAATTTATATTACGGTCAGTTTCAGGCGCTTAAGGATGTTTCCATTGAAATTCCGGAGCGGGCCATTACTGCTTTTATCGGACCGTCCGGCTGTGGGAAATCGACGCTGCTGCGGACCCTCAACCGCATGAATGACCGGATACCCGGAACACGCATCGATGGTAAAGTGGCCGTATGGGGGACGGATATCTACAGCGGCGAAGTGCATGTGGAGACCATTCGCAAGAAGATCGGTATGGTTTTTCAGCAGCCAAATCCCTTTCCGAAATCCATCTACGATAATGTGGCCTTCGGCCCACGACAACATGGCATTCATGGCAAAAAGAAGCTGGATGAAGTCGTGGAACAGAGCCTGCGTTCTGCTGTCCTGTGGGATGAAGTAAAGGATAACCTGAAGCGTTCCGCGTTAAGTCTGTCCGGAGGACAACAGCAGCGCCTCTGCATCGCACGGGCACTGGCAGTGGAGCCGGACATTCTGCTGATGGATGAGGCTACGGCATCGCTTGATCCCGTCTCCACCTTCAAGATCGAAGAGTTGGCTCATGAGTTGAAGGAACGTTATACCATTGTGATGGTCACACACAATATGCAGCAAGCCGCTCGGGTCTCCCAGCAGACGGTGTTTTTCCTGAATGGAGAGGTCGTGGAATACTCTGCGACCCAAGATATGTTTGCCGAGCCCGTCGATTCGCGTACGCAGGATTATATCAGTGGTCGGTTTGGTTGAGGGTGGATCGGCAAGAGGTGGAAGTCTTTCAGATATGATCTGAAAGGCTTTTTCTATTTTCGATTATTTCAACAGACTGCGTTGCTCCAGTAATTGTGTCGTAACCTTCCACAGCTTGTTTTCCATTCCAGCATCCCCACCCGGATACACAGGAGTAATGGAAGCCCCGCTTCCAACATTGAAATACCCTCCCGTAACTTCTCCGAAATTCGGCTCCACAGCCAACCGGGTCATAATGTCCGCACCCCGCCGTGGGTCGCCGATGTGTAAAAAGGTTAAAATGCGCTCAAGCACACTCGCAAACCACAACTTCCGACCAAGACCCGTAACATTAAAACCTGGATTCAAAGCATTCACTCGGATTCCTGTTCCTTCCCATTTACGGGCAAGTTCGCCAGTAAACATAATATTGAGCAGTTTAGTTTTGCCATAGATGGCAGAGGAGCCGCGTGCAGTAAAGGGATCGGTATCCGTCAAATCATCGGGCAGCACCAGTTTGCCGTGATTCCGCGAGGCTTCAGAGGCAACATTGACGACTCGGGCGTGGCCTGCCCGAATCAGGGAAGAATGCAATGTGTGTGTTAGCAGCCAAGGTGCCAAATAGTTTACGGTCATCATCTCGGCAAACCCTTCGGAAGTGACTCTCTGTTCAAAAGCATGAAGTCCCGCGTTATTCAAAAGAACATCGATACGCGGATAAGCAGCTGCAATTTCAAGCCCCATACGTTTGACATCGCTCAGTAAGGATAGGTCTCCGAAGAAAACACGGATCTTGGTGGATGGTGCGATCTCCCTGATTTTGTTTCTGGTCGTCTCGGCGCGTTCTTCGCTTCTGGCTGTGAGCACAAGATGTGCACCGCGTTTGGCAAGTTCAATGGCGGCAAGCTGCCCTAGTCCACTTGTTGCTCCGGTAATTACAATAATGGGTTGTGTTGTTTTCATAATGAGGTCTCCTTTTGACACGAATAGGGTCGAATTATATAATGGACATAAATCAACTATATAATTTAATTGATATTTGTCAACTATATATTCAAAATCCTGTTTTGATGTATCGAGGAGAGGGGGAACAACAATAATGAGTGAAAACCCGGTTAAAACCAAAGATAGAGAAACTCTGGAACTGGCACTTGGTGAGCAGATCCATGCACTAATTAGTGCCTCGCATGCGCTTAATGTCCGATCTGCCGAGCGTTTTGATGCGACTATGCAGCCTGCCGCTTTTCATCTGGTGCGGTGGTTGTACTCTTACGGTCCTACAAGCGCAGCAGCTTTGGCAGAAGCGACGGCTATGGACCGCAGTTCGGTAAGCCGTCTGATTAAACAACTTGAGAAGGCAGGGTATGTAAGCAAGGAGCCGGACCCCGAAGATCGACGCGGCGTTTTGTTGTCTTTGACGGAGCTTGGTCAACAATCGACGGTGGGTGCGCTCAAGGAGAAGGAGTCAACTTTTTATGAACGCATATCGAGATGGAATGATGAGGAACTGGAACGTTTCACCACTATGCTTCGGCGGTTTAATGGGTTTAATGGTTAGGGAGAGATGCCATTTCACAACCCGTTAACTTCCCCTTCACAAAAGTAAACATGTAAAAGCTAAATCAAAACCCAGTCAAGCCCAGAGTACCTGCGGATTCAGGGCGCTTACGCCTGTGCATTCGTGGGTTCTTTTTTCTATATTCGGCAAATGTTCCGTCCTCAGATGTTTACAAAGACCTTCATTTATACTTCTTTATCACCCCTGTTATGCTAATTCTCTTCCTAATGCTCCACTAGCTATGGTGGAACTTTCCTGAATGGTGAACAAAATCTGAATTTTTCTTCACCCTCTTGCAACCGTTCTCTAGTCCTTTTCAGCATCTCAATATGGAGGAAGATAGAGCATGATCTTTATAGACACAGTAAACGAAATCGTTAACGAAATGTAAAGCAATGCAGGGATATGTCAAATTTTTAATAGGCGCTTTCATTGCGTTGACCCTGCCCTCAAAGTTTCTTATATTTACTCCCGACACAACAACTCAGAACGGTGGTGGGATGATTTTGTTCAACGATAAAGGAAAGAAAATGCTTGCTATGCTTACGCTTATACCACTGGCTACGGGCCTTGTCATGGGAGCTTTCCCTGCTGCGGTAACCTATGCGGATGCGGGAAATAATACACCAACCAACAGCTCGGCAACAGGTTCATGGCAAACGGGCGATCTGCACGTACATACGTTTGAGTCCGATGATGCGCAGAATTCGCTTGAAAATGTACTTGACGCGGGACTGACGAAGTATGGTTTGGACTGGATCGCGCTTACGGATCATTTGCGGTTATCCAAGCGGGATCACAACGGAGTAGACATTCCAGGCGGATCGATTCCGATGTCCAAAGGGATGAACGAATATCAGGTGCCACAGATCAAGGCCCTTCAGGAAGCAGGCAAATACGCAGGCAAAACGATTTTCTCCGGTTTCGAATGGGACATGCCGACACATGAACACGTTGGGGTAGGGATTCTCACAGATGAGCCGAATTCGACCGAAGCGCTGGAAGCTGCGAACGAATTTGAATATCGTTTTACGAATCGCGCAGCGAACCTGTTCAATGCGGCTGACGTAGCGAATTGGGATCAGACCGGTGGACGTGCCTATACAACTCATCAGGATGCACTAGCTGCTATCAATTGGCTGGCAACCAAGTATCCAACGACGAGTTATGCAATGATCAATCACCCTTCACGAGGCAAAAACAAATATACCATCGCGGACTTCCGGGAGTTCAACGATCTGGCTCCACAAGTTGTTTTTGGTATCGAAGGTATGCTGGGCAACCAGATGGAACCGGATCGTGGCGGGTATAACACAAGCTACAACGTAGCCAATCCGACCGCAGATGATGGATACAAATATCGTACATACGGCGGTGTGGACTATATGGTCGCCAAGGTGGGCGGTCTGTGGGATGCATTGTTGGGAGAAGGGCGTCACTTCTGGAACTATGGTAATTCGGATTACCATTTCAAGACGATTGACACGAATTCCAGCGGTTATTTTCCGGGCGAATATGCCAAGACCTATTCGTGGGTTGATGGTACAGGAATGCAAGCCGTGCTGGAAGGACTGCGTTCGGGGAAATCATTTTCCGTATTCGGTGATCTGATCAACGCACTGGACTTCACGGCTTCCGGAGCGGGTAATCAGGCTGAAATGGGCGGAGACCTGGGTGTGACCCAAGGTGACGAAGTGGAACTGAAAATCCGTTTCAAGAGTCCAACCACGAGCAACAATTATGAAAAACCAATCAACAGCGGCACGTCTGCTGGACAAGTTCCAGTGGTGGATCACGTAGATCTCATCGCCGGAGATGTGACGGGCAAGGCTGAGAAGGGCACACCCGCATATAACAAAGACACCAACGACTCCACCCAAGTGCTGGCTACCTTCACGTCCAACGATTGGACGACAGACGCCGAAGGTTACAATGTTATTACGTACAAGATCAAAGCCACAGACCAGGATAAGTATTTCCGTCTGCGCGGTACGAATCTGGGTATGAACGTTACAGGTGAAACCGTAAATGGTGAACCACAGCTTGATCCGAAAATTACAACAGCTGATGCAACGACTCGCTTCAATGAGATCAATGACAAGAACTATGGCGATCTGTGGTTCTACTCCAATCCGATCTTCGTGAGTGCCACACCTTACAGTGATGCACAGGCGGTAAAAGATACGCTTCAAGCAATTGATCTGGGTAATCTGAACACGGTCACTTCCGACCTTACCCTTCCTGTGGAAGGGAAACATGGAGCCACGATTAGCTGGTCCAGCTCCAACCCGGAATTGATGGATGCACAGGGGAAACTTCTTACACAGCCTGAGAATAATGAGCGACTGGAATTGACGGCAACGGTACAACGTGGCAGCGAAACGGATACCAGAACGTTCACTGTCATTGTGGAAGGAACGAATAATCAGGTATTGGTGTTAAAAGGCAACATGACCACTGCTGACAGCCAGCCGTATCATACGGATACATGGACGAATCAGTCCGTAACGGTTAGTGTAACCGGCGCAGTATACGCGCCAGCCACTTCGGCGACGATTGAGTTATCCCGTGATGGAGGACAAACGTACGAACCATATACGGAGAATACACCTCTGGAGGTAACGGAGCCGGGAGAGCACAACCTTTTATTCAGAGCGACAGACGATCTGGAACAAACGTATACTTTACCTTTGTTGGTCAAAATAGACCGCGAAATTCCTGTCATCACCCTGCAAGGCAGCAGCCAGATGACATTAACCGTGGGAGATACGTATAACGAGCCTGGAGCACAGGCTACCGATAATGTGGGCATCCGTGGTTCCGTGCAGATGGACGGGACAGTGAACACACAATCAGCGGGGATCTACACCCTTCGTTATAATGTGAAAGATATTGCCGGCAATGCTGCACAGGAAGTCACACGTACGGTTACCGTACAAGCCCGTTCGGTCAATGGCGGCGGGGGCTCAGGCAGTGATGGAGGCAACGCTGGAGGGAATTCCGGTGGAAGCACACCAAGCGTGCCAACAACGCCTACCGTTCCAACCACACCAACCAACCCGGATGCGGGATCAGATTCAACGACTGAAGTGAAGGTAGGGGTCGAAGCGAATCAGCCAGTACAAACGGGTCTGAAAGACATCGTGCAATTCAACGCTCCAGCTGGAGCCATTGGAGAAAAAGATACATTGCAACTGTCTGTTGTATCCCAGAACCAATTGCAGAATGCAGTTTCGCTGAATGTACTGGGTCAAGCCGTACAGATTACTCGCAGCGGAGGACGGACATTGAACGATCAGGTAGCACTGATCCTGCAATATGACGCTTCCAAGCTGCCTCAAGGAACACAGCCAGCAATCTACTATTATAATGAAGCCCGTCAGAGCTGGGTATTCATCGGTGGCAAGATGAATGCAGCAGGAACAGTATCGGCAAATGTGAATCATCTGGGTACCTTTGTTGTGTCCAGTTACACACCAGCAAATCTGTCCGATCTGAACGGACACTGGGCATCCGACTATGCAGACCGCTTGATTGGCATGGACGTTATCCAGGGCTATACAGATAATACATTCCAACCATCCAAGAAGATTACACGAGCAGAGTTTGTTACGTTGATCAGTAAGGCACTGGCCTTGAAGTCCGTGCAGTCGGATACGACGTTTGCAGATCAAGGCAGTCTGCCAGACTGGGCGAAAGGTGATATTGCCGCAGCCATGCAAGCCGGAATCGTGAAGGGCTATGGAGACAACACGTTCAAACCTAATCAAACAATCACTCGTGCCGAGATGGCTGTAATGATGGCAAATACATTGAAGTTAAGTACAGATGTACAGTCGGGAACGAGCAATGATGCTGTAAAACCAAGCTTCACTGACGCATCGCAAACTCCGGCTTGGGCACAAGATGCACTGAATACAGCCGTTCAGGCCAAAATTGTGAACGGATATACGGACAATACGGTTCGTGCAGGGAATATGACGACCCGTGCGGAAGCCGCGGCAATGATCTATAAGCTGCTGCTCGCAATGTACATTTAATCTCAATAGAATGAATGAAAGGCCATCCTGAGAGGGATGGTCTCTGTTTATTCCAACGTTTAGTACAGTCTATTAATTAAAAAAAAGTTGAGTATAGGTTTCAAATTACACAGTAAAAACTCCTTAGTTAGTGAAAGACGAAGAGGATAGAAAGGCTTGGGACGGTCGTTTCCTCTTGCTCCCCGTCTTTACTAAATTAAGAATGAGGGATAAGAAAATGGCTATTAACTATACTTATTTTGAAAGTAGTGGATATCGTGTAATCAAGACTCATGTTAGTAATATTGTCTCAGAAGTTATTAAGAAACCCGTTTGTTCTACAAACAATTATGGTATTAATGGGGGGTTTTTTGCATCAAATCTATATACTGCGCCTCCAACTGGCGGTCTCTCAATCAGTTATGATGGCGCAACCCAAGATCCTGGAAGCAATGCTGGGGGGACACGGAATCGTGGTACGTTTTTTACTTACCTCGATAATGGTGTTACTAAAGCAGGAATTACCCGCTGTACAACTATTCCAAATTTGAAGCAACAAGTTGGTAATTTACAGTTCAAAACAATTATTGGTGGGGGAAGCCTTCATCTAACTGGAACAGAAGACCAGTTTAAGACCATCCACGAAGATGAAGTGTGGAACGTACACGCTGGTATTGCTGCAACAAGACGGGCTGGACTAGGCTTTAAAAATGAAAGCAATGGTGTGTATGCATACTTAGTGACATCAACAGTATGGAAAACCCTGTACAATTTAAGAGATTTCTTTAAAGATGATCTTGGTTGTAATAACGCTGTTTTCTTGGATGGTGATGGTTCCGTTCAGATGCAAGTGTACGCTAATGGTGAGCTGATCAAAGCAGATGGTACAGATCCGAGCCCGGGAAGATATGTATGGAATATGGTTTATTTGATAGTTAACTCATATATTTCAAATAAATGATTATTTACTTGTCTCGTCCAACTTTCAATTTTATCACCTACATTAACTTCATCGAAATCAGCCTCGATTCGCATTTTACTAAATTTTGCATCTGCTTGATAAAAATCACTAGAAGTAACATAAAACCTCGAATTTTTCGTTACATTCAGATATTCTCCATTATCCAGTACGATTGAGTAAAGTACCTTGTCTCCGTCTACTTTACTGTTTTGCTCTTTTATTTCAACGATGGTGCCAGTGTAATATTGCTGTTCCTTTGCTGGTGAAGACCATCCTTTCATATAATCCGAAAAGAAAACGAAATAGACGATTACCAGAAGTATTACGACAAAGCTGCTTATTACGACGAAGGGCCATTTTTTTTTTGCTTTCAAATTTTTCATCCTTCCTCAATGTACTATAGTATGTAGACGTCCAATAATTAAAAAAGTTACAAAAAAAGAAGCTATGGCTAAAAATATCCATAGTATTGTTTTCTTGAATTTTATTGAGTTGGAAAAATTTTAATAAACTCGATTAGTTCGAGCCGTAAGCTTTGTATGGTATCTTCTTTTGGCATTCTAATGGTTTCTGCTAATTTCTCCATTTCTGGGTGATAAAGTTCTAATATTTTAAGTATCGCCTGTTCTTCTCCAGCTCTAGCTTGGAAAAGTAGTTGGGTGAGATCTTCTTTCGTAGATCCTCTAGTGTTTTTCTTTTCCATTTATTCACCCCCTGAACACTAATATTCATTTCAACCGAGACTTTCTTAGCACTTTTGTCCTCCACGTAAAGTGAATGTATTATCTTTCTTCCACTCTCTTTATCGATCAAGCTTAATATATCTTTGACGTTTAACTCATCAATAATTTCATCTTCAAAGGATTCTTGTCTTGTGAAATCAAAAGTGAAGGGATATTGCTTCGCTGCTTTCCTACCGTGATACTGGAGTCTCCATGCCATCCGCTGGAGTTCGACATCAATTATTTCTTTAATTTGTACTTCGTTCATTGGATTCTCCCCCTTTCATGTGCAGTGTAATGATACCTAATATCTAGGAACTATATCTAAAGAATTTGAAACCAATTTCGCCAAAAAAGGGAACGCTAGTTCCTATATGTGAATATATTACCTTCTTTTAAGTCGGAGTTAAAGTGTTTTTGTATATAAAATCGATAAATTAGTTAGATTCTAATTATTGTTAATCTACTATTTTTATACAGATAGAGAATTGTATCTATATTTTACAATGGTCCAAACCCAGTTTAAGAGCTGTACACACGGATGTCAGTAGTCTGCCAGACTGGGTAAAAAGGAATGGCCGCTGCCATGCAGCCGAATGTCTGACAATACGTCCATTAAACCAAACTTCACTGACGAGTCGCAAACTCCGGCTTGGGAGCAAGATGCACTGAATACAGCCGTTCAGGCCAAAATTGTGAGCGGATATACGGACAATACAGTTCGTTCAGGGAATATGACTACCCCTGCGGAAGCTGCGACAATGATCTAGAAGTGAAGAAGAGAATTAACCGTATATAAAGTAGATAAAAAACTGATATCCTTTTGGGGATATCAGTTTTTTTGGGGGATTAAGACTTTCTCATCTTCGGGTGACATTTAAGACATTCCATTGCTTGAATTCACGAAACTAAAGGACCAGTTACTGTGATAGAATGAGTTAGGTTTGGATGATGAATGGTGGGGGCTTAGAACATGAACAAAACGGAGCGGCAGCTTGCTATTACGCTTGAATTGCAGAGAAGTAAGATGATCAGAGCTGAGGATCTGGCATCTCAATTTGAGACAAGTGTACGTACAATATATCGCGATATCCAGGCATTAAGTGAGGCTGGTGTTCCGATTATGGGAGCTCCGGGTCATGGTTATTCTCTAATGGAAGGATATTTCTTACCCCCGGTAAGCTTCACGGCAGAAGAAGCTGTGTCCCTGCTCATGGGATCCGATTTTATCGAACAGAGATTGGATACAGAATATGCTATGCAGGCTAAGTCCGCTCAACGAAAGATTGAAGCGATTTTACCTGAAGTCGTTCGTAACGAATCAACACGTGTTCGTGAAACGATGCGACTGCTTCATGCGGCTGAACCTTTAACCAGAGCGAGCGTGAAAACATACCTTAACCAAATACGTAATGCCATTTTGGAGCAACGTAAAATCAGCTTCATGTACCTGAAAAAAATGCCAGGAACGGATGGCAATCGATATAACATGCGTGAGGTTTCTCCCTATGGACTCTCACTTGTTCAGGAGAATTGGATGTTGATTGCACGTTGTGATATGCGACAAGACATCCGTCATTTTCGTTTGTCACGCATGACTGAACTTTCCGTGCTGGAGGATCAGTTCCTTTTGCCGCCGGATTTTGATCTAAATAGTTATCGACCTCCTGACGACCGTAACGAACAAGTATTAATCAGGGCTAAACCTGAAATTGCTGACAAAGTTATGGAGGCAGTTCATTTTTATATGGATGCATTTGAGGAGCGGGAGGAAGGTGTTGTTTTTCATTTTCGTGTCCGTTATCCGGAGGAAATATTGCATTATTTACTTGGCTGGGGTGGGGATATCGAGGTCTTGGAGCCGGAGTCTTTACGCTTCCGAATGCAGGAAGTAGCCAAAAATATCTTGAGCCACTACTGACATACACCTTTCAGTAGTGGTTTTACGGATAATCAAATCCTCCACCGTTGATATTACATTTTCGAAGACGCTGGATTCCCAATGAAAGTCCTTTGATCACCTCGGTTCACTTGATAAAGGTATCTACCATCCAATCCAAAAATCTTTGCTTCTCTTCATAATGTGGGTAATGGGCCGAGTTATTATAGGCAATGAATTGCTTTTGATTTCCTTCAATCTGGTCAAAAAACACCTTGGCGGCATGGGATGAAGTCATTAAATCGTAATCTCCCATGACAAAATAAAAGGGAAGGTCCAGCTTCGTAATCAAGGAAGGCAAAGGACGGCTCATGGCTTCACTTATCAGTATTTCTTGCGAATAAATGATTCCTTTATTATAACGAATGGCATCCAGCATATTATATTCATGACTGAACGTCATTCCCAGAAAGCTGGTGTCAGGGCTGTCCATCAACCTTGATGTGCCCCCATAACGTTTAACGATATCTCGCGGCGTGAATGCCTGTCCTTGTTTGATCGGTTCATAGATCTGCTCCAACTGGTCTACGTCTTCATGATTATCAGCCAACTGGTCTACGTCTTCATGATTATCAGCCAACTGGGCTTGCTCCATAACGTAATTCCATCCATCCATCTCGCTCTGTTGTGTATCTGCCATCTGCCCGATCCCAATGTAGGCTTCATATTTATCGGGTGCTCGATGCGCAGCAAGAGTTCCTATGTATGTTCCGTACGAATGACCCATCAGGATCACCTTTTTCTTCCCCAGACGTTGAGTAATATAATCCGTGACGGCCAGTGCATCTTCAACTAGCAAGTTAGCTGAGAGATTGGAATAATCCTCGAAAAAATGATAGGATTTGCCGCTTGCTCTCTGATCATAGTTCACAATCGTAAATTGAGATTCTAATAAATCTTGGACCTTTTTGGCGTACGGAAGTTCAGATGCACCGGGTCCACCGTGTAAATAAAGGATAACTGGGTTGTCTAGATCCTGCCCTCTGATCATGATTTCATGTCCCGTACCGTTGATTTTAACTTGTTCCAATACATGAATAGGGTTTGTTCCTTTTATTTTTGGCGTCCATGTTGGAAAGTGAAGAACTGCGAGTGATAGGGTTAGAGTCGTAATGCCAAGCCACAAACCTGTTTTTTTCATTTTGTTCATAGGATATGTCTCCTCTGGTTCAATGTCTTGAAGTGATTATTGTTCATAAACTCATAACTCTATCTTACTTGACTCGTCATTGATTCCAATCGTACGCCAGATTGAATTTGTTCTCAGTCTCAGGTTGGACATAAAAGACCTCACTAATGCCTATGATGAGTGCGCTGATCCCAATCACTTGATTGAGTCTGGACTTGTAACCGTCATTCATGAAGTTTTTGGAGATGGCCCCAAGGGTACTCCCGCATATAATGGAAAAACAATTGATCAGTATACCAAGCATGATTTCACTTCTGAATTCACCAAACTGAGTTTAGAACATCGTCGACTTCTTTGATTCTTGTGACAGATGGTGTTTGAATTAGATTTCCCTTGACCATGACCATAGAGATGTCAGACAAGGCTTCGATATGTTCCAGCGGATTTTGCTCCATCATAATCAGATCAGCATGTTTCCCGATATCCACCGTCCCTGTAACATCATCAACGCCTAAGATCTTCGCATTGGTTCGGGTCACCATGTCGATGACCTGTTTGTTGTTCAGGTTGGCCTGTCTCATGTAGTGGTCCATCTCTCTCCACATATCATAGTGAGTCACGTAAGGCATGGCGGCATCAGTGCCTATACCAACGGTGATGTCGTTTTCGATCGCTTGCTTGACGCCTTGGAGCATGGAATCGTAGACGAGTCTGGAATTCTCTTTTACCGTTGCACTTACCTTCGTTACGCTGGTATCCAGTGAGGCGGATGGATAAGCGGCTTGCAGGGTGGGGATGAGTGCGGTATAGCCATTCAGGGCATTGGGATTATTTTTGTACAAACGAATGATTTCGTCATCCATCTCCGAACCGTGCTCGATGGTATCGACGCCACCTTGTAACGCAACTCTTACGCCTTCCGTGCTCTCCACATGGGCTGCCACCCGCAGGCCAATCTTATGCGCTTCATCGCAGATCGCCGCAACTTCCTCCACCGTCATCTGTAAACGTCCAGCTTCGCCCACCATTTTCGCATCCGTCACGCCGCCCGTCACACAGATTTTGATCAGATCCACGCCGTGTTTCACATTGATGCGTACATTTTTTCGTGCTTCCCATGGAGAGTCGCCCTCCAGAGCCAGGAATGGAGCGCCATGTCCGCCTGTGACACTTAGGAAAAACCCGGAGACAAGCAGATTAGGGCCGACAAAGTCGCCGTTATTAATCTCATCCCGCAGCTGGACGTCCGTGTAAAAGAATTCCCCCACACTGCGCATCGTTGTTACACCTGCATGGAGTGCGGTCAGCGCGTTGCGTTTCATGCGTTTTTTCAAAACGTTTCTGCCGAACTTCGTGTTCAATATCCGATCATAGGCAAACTGCAACAAACCTTCACTGACCGAAAGACTGAATGGTTTACCATCTGCAAAGAGGTGCACGTGAGCATTAATCAGTCCAGGCATTACGTATTTACAAGCGAGGTCGATGGTTGTGTAGTGACTTGGGATATGCAACTCATGATCTCGGCCGATATCCTGAATGAGACCTTGCTCATTGACGAGAATGGTCATGTTTTTTTGCAGATTGCGGCTGGAGTCGCCGTGAATCAGATTGACGTTTTTTAATGCGTAAGCGGTGTTCATGTTGTGTTCCTCCTTAGAATGTGGGTGAGGTGAGTAGTTGGGGTAAAAAAGATACTCTTTTCAATAGTGAATAATTAATTCATTTTTAGGTTAAAAAAATAGGCTGATCTATGATGAAGTTTTTTGCGTGCAAACCAAGTGAAGTTGATCTGATCTGCACGCTTTGTCTATCCGGCATAAGTGATGAGATGGAGTGTTATTCGTTGAGACTCTTCATACCATACAGTCTGTATACATACAAAGCTTCGAAAATTTGCTTCCGGCTGTCTTCACTCATATCCCGCTTCAATAGATCCAGGTTCATGTCGATCACGTTGTGTGCGAGGATGTTCAGCAAGATCAAATTCTCCTCGGTGCCAATCTCATACCGTTTATATTGATTCTTGAGATAGGCCTTCTTGGTTTCGATCATCAGCTCGACAAGCTCGTTCTTGGCGTTGGTGTAGATGGTGCCTTTATTCTTTTCAAAGATGATGACAATCTGATTCCGGTATTTACGTAGGACATCGACCTGTTCCTGTAACAGCGCCGACTTTCGCTCGCTATCCGTTTCCTCGAACAAGGTCTGGTTATCGAAGTGAATCGTTTCCACCAGCACATTTTTCAGATAATCCACTAGATCCGGCGGCACGACGGCGTAGAATAGTTCTTTCTTGTTCTTAAAATAAGTATAGATATTGCCCACAGAAATATTAATCTCATCCGCGATATCGCTCATCTTGGCATCCACATAGCCTTTTTCAAAAAAGACCTTGAGCGCCGCGTATTCAATCTCTTTCCTGACTTCGTCTTTCTTGGCTTGCACCATCGGGAACGACTCCTTAATAGTGAATAATTGGTTCGTTATTAGAATAGGCTTTTTTGAGATGGGTGTCAAATGGGGATTTCTAGGTAAACTTCGACCTTATAGCGTTATTAGCTTTAACGAGATGACTTTGGTGAAGGCGAACGCAATCTGAGTTGAAGGATAGCACAAAAAGTGAGTAGATATATATATTATATTTACAATAAAAATTGCACACATAAAATACATCTAATTATTATATGGAAAAATATCTAATAAACATGGTATTTTTTCATTTTACAAAAAGGTAATATGTTAAAAAGAATGGTGGAAATTGTAATAAATTGTGTTGTGTTACATTAAATGAAGTGGACGAGGTGTGATTGATGAGCATCATTGATGTAAACGGTATCACAAAGGTTTATCGGCAATACAAAAGATTTCCGGGATTAGTTGGCTCTCTGAGAAGTCTAGTTACTAGGCAGTATACGGAGGAAGTAGCGGTACGTGATATTACTTTTTCGATAAAGGAAGGAGAAGCAGTGGGTTATCTAGGTCCAAACGGTGCGGGCAAATCCACCATGATTAAGATGATGACGGGAATACTGGTTCCAACTTCTGGAGAGCTGAGGGTTCTTGGTTTGACCCCGCATGAAGCCAGGCAGCACAATTCTCAACATATTGGTGTTGTTTTTGGACAAAGGAGTCAGTTATGGTGGGACCTTCCTGTCCGTGATTCGTTCGATCTTCATAAATACATATATAAGCTCTCAGACTCTACATATCAAAAAAATCTGAACTATTATTCCAACCTCCTAGCGTTATCCTCATTTATTGAAAAGCCTGTTAGACAATTAAGTTTGGGTCAAAGAATGCGAGTGGAAATCGCAATGGCCTTACTGCATGATCCCAAAATTTTGTTTCTAGACGAACCAACGATTGGTCTAGATGTCATTGCCAAAGAACAGATTAGGGAATTTCTTCGGATGATTAATCGTGAGAAGAAAGTCTCCATTGTTCTGACGACTCATGACATGAAGGATATTGAAGAAATTTGCCATCGAATGATTGTTGTGAACAAAGGCAATATGGTTTATGACGGATCTGTCGAACAACTTCGAACAACGTTGGGTGATCAGCGGCAGGTGATCATTTACTTCCGGGAAGAGCCAAAAGTGATTGAAATACCAGGGATTAAACTTATAAAGGACGAAGGGCTAAGGAAAACGTACCTATTTGAAAAAAGCGACAGGACCGTATTTGATTGCGTAAATCAGATCGCCAGTGAACATTTGATTGAAGATGTTTCTATTGAAAGCGCAGACATAGATACAGTCATTCGGAAACTCTATAGAAAATTGGACGAAGATAATAGAACGAATGAGTTGTGAAAGGAGGGCCTGAGTTGAAAACGTATATTATGTTCGGTGTAAAAACATTCTCGAATCAACTTTCATATCGTTCTGAAGTATGGCTAAGATTATTGGGGAATTTTGTGGCTATTTTGATTCTGACTGAGATCTGGAGAGCAGTTCTAGGGAATGGAGAGATTGAAGGCGTAGGTGTAGAGCAAATGATTACATATAGCATTATCAACACGTTGCTTGCTGCCCTGTTACTTACCGGAATTAGTACAAAAGTGGATAACAGCCTCAAAACAGGTTCCATCGCTTCGGAACTTATTAAACCTCTTTCTTATCCTCTTCACCTATTATCTGAGGGACTAGGGAATTCATTCTATCAGTTGGTGTTTACTTCTATTCCTTCCTTATTCATCGCATGGATTTTCTTTGGTTTTCTTCCTCCAGCTTCGGCAACTCATTTTCTGTTTTTTTTGATTGCTTTAATCCTGGCATTGGCCATTTCGTTTTTGTTGGGGTACCTTATATCTTTACTGGCTTTTTGGCTCATGAATCACTTTGCATTAAATTGGATGTTGGGCGGATTCATCACGATTTTCTCTGGTTCGTTTTTACCCTTATGGTTTTTTCCGGAATCGTGGGTGACCATAACCAAAATGCTTCCTTTCCTGTACCTGGGATATCTTCCTGCTGCAATCTATTTAGGAACAATCAAGGTTCAGGAGATAGGAACTTTTATTCTCACAGGTTTAGCATGGACTGCGGGGCTGACTCTTCTGGTGTGCTGGTTATGGAATAGGGCGATCAAACGTCTGGTGGTCCAAGGTGGATAATGTAGCTGTAGAGAGGTTGAACTAAATGACATTAAAACTTTTCGGAAAATTAGTCTTTTTGTTAACCAAAGAAAGAATGGAATATCGCGGGGACTTCCTCCTTGCAGTTATCGCTCAAATCATTAATTATACCGGAGATTATATTATTATTTGGCTTTTCCTAAGAAAGTTTGATACTCTGGCAGGTTGGTCTTGGCCTGAAATTGCGTTGTTGTACAGTCTGGGGCTGTTCACATATGCACTAGGAGCCTCTTTTTCATTTGTGCAAATGCGGGATCTTGAGAATCAAGTGAAGAATGGGACATTTGATTCCATATTGATCAAACCCGTTAATCCATACCTATACTTGGTATGCAGGGGATTCAACTTGGGATACCTTGCACATGTGGCGATATCCGGGTCTGTGCTGCTCTGGGCACTTTTTAAGTTAAATCTGAATTTATCCGAGGTTGAAGTGCTGTACCTTATTCTCTGTATTATTGGCGGGGCCATGATTCAGGCTGGATTCATGTCGGTAATCGGAGCCGTATCTTTTATTTGGATTAGAACAAATTTTTTGTTCACCTTATTTTTTAAATTTAAGGAGTTCATATCGTATCCACTCCCTGTATTTGGCACATTCATACAAGTACTTTTAACGTTTGTCATTCCATTTGCGTTCATCAATTTCTATCCAGCTGCATTCTTGCTTACCAAAGGCACAGCGCTGTTGTCATCATGGAGCATGTGGATTGTACCTGTGATAGGTCCTCTGGTTTATTTACTCGGTTACCGTCTGTGGATGCTCAGCGTGAATAAATATCAAGGTGCAGGAGGTTAAGTCTGTGGAACAAATAAAGGAGGCCATCTCGAATCTTATACCTCAAACGGACAAAATGGGGGCCATCCAATTTGTCAGGCAACATCGATTAGAGAGTTTCGTTAGTGATCGATTCGATGGTGATTTTACAGAAGAGTTACAAATTGATCTGTATAACATCAAGAAGTTGAATGAGGATAAATTAGCTTTTTTGAAAAGAGTTCATTCAAGACAAGGAATAAAACCATTAGTTATCAAGGGGTTTACAGCGTTTTACTTGACCGGGAATACCGCTTTATTAAGGAAAAGCAAGGATGTTGATGTTTTTGCGCAAGATCCTTCCGAATTTGTCAGGATTCTGTTGGAGGATGGTTTCAATGAAATAAAGTCACCCAATCCGCATGAATATTCCATGCTAACTAAAGATTCTATTGAAATTGATTTGCATCGGCATTTTCCGATTGCTTCATATCCGAGAGATCTGGGGCAGAGGGAGTTGAACAAAGAATTAACTACGAATGAACCATTGCAGTTCGTAAATTATTTGGATTACGATTCGATCATTCATCATACGGTAGAATTGCCGGATTGTCTGATTCCTACAGTAACGATGTCAGCTTTAATCGCTTGCATTAATATATTCAATGATTATGTGACGGGTTTCGCCAAAGCTCCATCCATGAAGCTGATCGAGGTCATTGAAGTTATCGAGTTAATAGATCATCAGAATTTTAACAGAGGTGTTTTTGCACAGTTGGTTAATCTTTATGGGGCTCAAGATGCTGTGTCTTTCACTAATTATATCACCCAGGAATTATTCGGCATGGAGCTAGTTTATATGGATGGGTTAAGAACTTACTCAAAATACCCACAAATATTTTTCTGGCAATTTAACACATGGTTTATTCCTGAAAGAATTCAGGATATTACAGTGACAGATAAGTTAGACCCTATCTTCAGGGTTATGGATTCTTCGAAGGCTAAGGTCTCATGTCATGCACGTAATGTATATTCCAATAAGAGTATAAAATATCCATTATTGGGAATTGAGAAAAATAATGGCGGGGAATCACCTGAGATAGAGATGGAAGTCCTAATGAAAGATATATTATCCGTCACTGTACATGTGAATACGGACTCAGACATAGACGATGATGTTATTCATATCCAAATAGGGAAGTTTAGAAAAACGCTGACGAGAAACAAATTTGCATATTTTTCTAGGGATGTTGTCAAATATGATCGGACGGATAGAGGATATGCTGTGGAATTCAAAATCAGCCAAGAGGATATTCCTGACCTAATGAGTAATCATTATGATCATATCATTCTGTTTGTTGAACACCATCTAGAGAGACACGTTAGTAGCAATTTTTATTTTATTGATATTGTTTACCAGTGTTGATTATATGAAGGAGGGATGAATCTGAAAATGTAATCAAAATAATAATTTCCTGAGGTGATGATTTGGAAAAAGAAAAAGATTTTTTGTCTTGCCAACGAATTGGAAGAGAATTCCCCGACAGGGAATTTGAGATTAAGTTTGAATTTCAGCAAAAGGGTTTGGAATTATCTCATTATTTAGCGCTTATAGAGAATGCACTTAAAGGAAGTGGTCGATATGTAATTGATCCCGTCCAAGTACGAAGCACAATGACAACGCATTTTTTTTCTGATAACGACGTAGAGTACTCCATCTTTGAATATGAAAACAGGTTGATGTTAAAGAAAAAGAGACACGAAGTGTTACATTTGCAATCGTTCCAGGTCTATTGTAATGATGAGACATTTCTATATGACTTAAATGCTATCAAATCGGAATTGGAGAAAAACCATGTTCACTATATGGGGTGTATGACAAAGAGGCGTATCAAAGATTTTTTGCTCAATACAACGGATGGAAGGATATATTCATTGGCAGTAACAATCTGCGAAGCATACAATCAATTTCAGTACCAATTTGAAATTGAATATAACGGATATACATCAAAAATGAAACCTTCGGATAACAACCAAATTAAGGTGGTTGATGCTTTGGTTCTTACGGCAAATGATCTGTTTGAAGTGATTGGCTCAGACATGGTTCCATCTGGGGACAGAAAGTTTGAATTTGTTCAAAGATCACGACCAAACTCTGCTGAATTCAACAAGATCGACATATTGAATGAAATTTTATAAGAGAATCTACACTGGAGGTTTGAGGCGAAAATGAAGCATCCCATTTTTTTATCAGGTCCGCACGGGTCAGGCAAAACGACGTTGTTAAACAAATTAAATGAAAAACATGATATTTTCTACGAAAACGATTTTGACATTGATTTTCTCAAAGAGTTTCCCAACATCAGGAATTTGTCTGATTTTGAGCGTTGCTTAATCAGACTTTACCACAGAATCTACCTGACTAATTATGCAGACACATTAGCTGCCTCCAAACCTGAAAACGTAATCATTACATCTCGGGGAATTTATGATTCAGCTGCTTATATATCGACTTATCGGAAATTAAACTGGTTCGAAGAGCAACATTTTGAGAGACTGAAGTTCATTCTTGAGCATAGTGGTTATCAACCGTATACCATTGTGTTAAATCCGCCACCTGAAGTGGTGGCTGGAAGGCTCGATGGAAGACGAAAAGAGGGAACAAGAAAAACAAGGGACGACGTATTTTTGAGTGAGGACTCCTATGAGTTCATAGAAAATATATGCCAATTCTTTTCCGGCTTAAGAGATTCGGAGCACATTTTATATATTGAAGATAATACGGACAGTGATATTGAGAAAATACTGTCATGGGTCGATGAAATTAACGCAGATAGACCCATCTTCAATACACGATAAGAAAAGGAGTTGCACATGTTGTGGATTTAAGAGTATTCGACAATATCAGTTTCGAAAGCTTGTATGAGCGATTGGACAGTAGGTGGAATTCAAACCATGAGTTGAAAAAATATATTCATCGAGCTAAATTTGACAAGTTACTATCTCACCTAACAACTGGAGAGAGTCTGCTTGATATTGGGAGAGGCGGCTCTGTAGATGGTATACTTGGCGTATTAGCAGCCAAAAAAGGATTGAATGTGACCATAAGTAATGTGTCGGAGAAAAATCTGAAAGTGATTCAAAAATTTGCAGAGATTCAAGGTGTGAAAGAACAAATCACATTTGTGGAAGCGTTACCTTTTGAACTTCCTTTTAAGGATCAATCGTTTCAAAACGTAATTGCATTGCATATTTTGGAACACCTCCCCGACTTCAAACAAGGTCTGGAAGAAATAAGAAGGGTCAGTCAAAACAAAGCTATCGTTGCGCTTCCAACATGTTTGAATTTCTGTGCAATATCACGACTCGGTGGTGCCCATTATTTCGAGTTTTCCTGGAAGAGCCCCTTCTCGTTAATTTATGGTTCATGGAGATTGTTATACCATGCGGTAAAAGGTGACGAGGGGGTGGCGGAAGACATGGAGGAATTCGGGAGGGTTAACAAGCATTTGTGGAGATTTCCATGGAAGATGAGAAAGAGCCTGAAAGAGGGCGGGTTTGAAATTGTCCAATTTGGTCCGGATGCGATTCCACTGCCATGGTTTAATGCTTGGTTGCCTTTAATGAGAAAATTGGACAGGTTTAGTTACCATCCGATACTTAAGTATTTTGGAATGGGAAGTCATGCGGTTTTATCCAAAAAAATGGATGTTAAAAATAACTAATCAGGGCAAATCCAGTTCATTTGTAAAGGAGACGATGAAGTTGACAACTTGGAATGAATTTATCGCCTATCTGGAAACGGAGATTAATTGGGATGAACCTACGCAAGAGCAGTGCTTAAAAGTGGAAGAAGCTTTAAAAAAAATCATTAAATATCCTGAGGAAATTCAGCAACGTTGTCGGGAAATTGCAACGAATGAAGAACTCTTTAACGATTATAAACCCCATAATCAATATCCACGGATAACGATGGATAAATTCATGTTGCATATGGATACTGAAGATCGCTTTCGTGTGAGACTGCACAGGTTCAAATCCAAAAAGCATAATGGAGAGTCTGTCCCTAAAGTACACAGTCATAAGTGGATCTATTCAACCATCATTCTTGCCGGTTCGTACAGAGAAAAACTGTGGAAAGTTCTTGAAACCAATGAAGATACGATGGAAGCAAAATTGGAACTGTTAGATCAATATATGTTAAATACAGGGGATACCAATTCGGGATTGCTTGATTACGCACATCAAACTATTAATGATAGCGATGATGAGCATTGCATAACGTTGTTTATCCGAGGTAAAACATTGCAAAAGGGAGCTAAGATATTTAATTTGGATCAAGGGACTTTTTCGTATACGTTTAGTCCGGACAAGCAACTGAAAGAAGCTTATACAAGTTTGTCTAATTATCAATTTACATTCTTGCCTTAACATACGTTCGAAAGGAGATCAGAAATGAGTAGTCATGTTAATGAAGTTTTGGAACGTAATTTAAACAATCTTAGAGAAAACCAATATCCTGGAAGAGGTATCGTCATCGGTCTTACGCCTGATCAGCTGCATTACGTTCAGATTTATTGGATAATGGGGAGAAGCGAGAACAGCCAGAATCGTATATTCGTGGAGGAAAATGGGTTCGTTCGGACGGAGGCTTTTGATTCCTCCAAACTGACAGATCCATCATTAATTATTTATTCTCCGATAAAATTCTATGAAGATCATCATATTATATCGAATGGAGATCAGACAGAAACCATTTATCATGCTCTGAGTGCAGGGAAAACTTTCGAGAATGCCCTGGATGAACGAGAGTTTGAGCCGGACCCACCTAATTTTACTCCGAGAATATCTGGATTGTTGCAAATCGGAACAGCCGTACCTCGTTATAAGTTATCCATATTAAAATCGTTTTATAATGATCCGCAATACTGTATAAGAAATATCTATAATTACGAAAAAGCCATTCCTGGGCTTGGCCACTGTATAACAACCTATGCGGCAAATGGAGACCCGATTCCTTCTTTTGAGGGCGAGCCGTTTATAGTCAGCGTCTTTGACGATATCAACGAAACGCTTGATTTTTATTGGAATACCTTAAATAGGGAAACCAAAGTAGCTGTTTTAGCCAAATATATTCATGTTGAGAACGGGAAAGTCACCATTAACTGCATTAATAAGCATTCATACAGTGGAATTACCCAATCATAATTATCGTAAAAAGTCGACAATTAAATGTTGTCGACTTTTATATATTTCTGTGATAGTTTGTCTTAAGCTACAGACACGAAAAAGTTAATTTTGTTCTTACATATCATTCTCAACCCGAACTTATAGCAAAAATATCGGAATAAATAAGGCAGGCAGCAGATTCAATACTTTGATCTTTTCGTAATCTTCAAGATGTTTAACCCCGTGCAAAGCGCCAGGATGCCGCCAATCAGAGTGATTTCATTCATGATGTTCGTTGTCATGAAAACGGATAAGAAATCAGCCGAGAAGAAGACCAGCACTTCGATGACCAATAGAATGAACGCTGAGAAGATGATGCCGATCCCGAAGGTGGATGCCAGAATCAATGACGTAATGCCCGAGAAAATCGTATTAATTTGCAAAAAGGTATTATCCCCCTGTAATGCACTTTGTAGTGGCCCCAGAATCGGGATCGATCCTACGCACAACAACGAGATGGCAACCGTTAATCATTCATTTAAGCCGACGAGAATTTGGTCATGATGTTGGACAAGATGTTCTCGAAATTAATCAGTTGCCCAATGATCCCGTCTAAGGTGAGGAAGATGATAAACATAATCTGATATTGGCTGGTGGATATGCTGCTCATGGTTGTACTCATGCCTATGATGAGTGCGCTGATCCCAATCACTTGATTGAGTATGGATTTATAACCGTCATTCATGAACTTTTTGGAGATGGCCCCAAGGGTACTCCCGCACATATAATGGAAAAACAATTGATCAGTATACCAAGCATGATTTCACTTCTGAATTCACCAAACTGAGTTTAGAACATCGTCGACTTCTTTGATTCTTGTGACAGATGGTGTTTGAATTAGATTTCCCTTGACCATGACCATAGAGATGTCAGACAAGGCTTCGATATGTTCCAGCGGATTTTGCTCCATCATAATCAGATCAGCATGTTTCCCGATATCCACCGTCCCTGTAACATCATCAACGCCTAAGATCTTCGCATTGGTTCGGGTCACCATGTCGATGACCTGTTTGTTGTTCAGGTTGGCCTGTCTCATGTAGTGGTCCATCTCTCTCCACATATCATAGTGAGTCACGTAAGGCATGGCGGCATCAGTGCCTATACCAACGGTGATGTCGTTTTCGATCGCTTGCTTCACGCCTTTGAGCATGGAATCGTAGACGAGTCTGGAATTCTCTTTTACCGTTGCACTTACCTTCGTTATGCTGGTATCCAGTGTGGCGGATGGATAATCGGCTTGCAGGGTGGGGATAAGTGCGGTATAGCCATTCAGGGCATTGGGATTATTTTTGTACAAACGAATGATTTCGTCATCCATCTCCGAACCGTGCTCGATGGTATCGACGCCACCTTGTAACGCAACTCTTACTCCTTCCGTGCTCTCCACATGGGCTGCCACCCGCAGGCCAATCTTATGCGCTTCATCGCAGATCGCCGCAACTTCCTCCACCGTCATCTGTAAACGTCCAGCTTCGCCCACCATTTTCGCATCCGTCACGCCTCCCGTCACACAGATTTTGATCAAATCCACACCGTGTTTCACGTTGATGCGTACATTTTTTCGTGCTTCCCACGGAGAGTCGCCCATCAGAGTGAGGAATGGAGCACCATGTCCGCCTGTGACACTTAGGAAAAACCCGGAGACAAGCAGATTAGGGCCGACAAAGTCGCCGTTATTAATCTCATCCCGCAGCTGGACGTCCGTGTAAAAGAATTCCCCTACACTGCGCATCGTCGTTACACCCGCATGGAGTGCGGTCAGCGCGTTGCGTTTCATGCGTTTTTTCAAAACGTTTCTGCCGAACTTCGTGTTCAATATCCGATCATAGGCAAACTGCAACAAACCTTCACTGACCGAAAGACTGAATGGTTTACCATCTGCAAAGAGGTGCACGTGAGCATTAATCAGTCCAGGCATTACGTATTTACCAGCGAGGTCGATGGTTGTGTAGTGACTTGGGATATGCAACTCATGATCTCGGCCGATATCCTGAATGAGACCTTGCTCATTGACGAGAATGGTCATGTTTTTTTGCAGATTGCGGCTGGAGTCGCCGTGAATCAGATTGACATTTTTCAATGCGTAAGCGGTGTTCATGTATGTTCCTCCTTAGAATGTGGGTGAGGTGAGTAGTTGGGGTAAAAAAGATACTCTTTTCAATAGTGAATAATTAATTCATTTTTAGGTTAAAAAAATAGGCTGATCTATGATGAAGTTTTTTGCGTGCAAACCAAGTGAAGTTGATCTGATCTGCACGCTTTGTCTATCCGGCATAAATGATGAGATGGAGTGTTATTCGTTGAGACTCTTCATACCATACAGTCTGTATACATACAAAGCTTCGAAAATTTGCTTCCGGCTGTCTTCACTCATATCCCGCTTCAATAGATCCAGGTTCATGTCGATCACGTTGTATGCGAGGATGTTCAGTAAGATCAAGTTCTCCTCGGTGCCAATCTCATACCGTTTATATTGATTCTTGAGATAGGCCTTCTTGGTTTCGATCATCAGCTCGACAAGCTCGTTCTTGGCGTTGGTGTAGATGGTGCCTTTATTCTTTTCAAAGATGATGACAATCTGATTCCGGTATTTCCGTAATACGTCCACCTGTTCCTGCAACAGCGCCGACTTTCGCTCGCTATCCGTTTCCTCGAACAAGGTCTGGTTATCAAAGTGAATCGTCTCCACCAGCACATTTTTCAGATAATCCACTAGATCCGGCGGCACGACGGCGTAGAATAGTTCTTTCTTGTTCTTAAAATAAGTATAGATATTGCCCACGGAAATATTGATTTCATTCGCGATATCGCTCATCTTGGCATCCACATAGCCCTTTTCAAAAAAGACTTTGAGTGCCGGCGTATTCAATCTCTTTCCTGACTTCGTCTTTCTTGGCTTGCACCATCGGGAACGACTCCTTAATAGTGAATGGATTATTCGTTATTAGGATAGACCTTTTTGAGGTGGGTGTCAAATAGGGGAGGAAATGCCAACAATAATGTAACAAATATGCTATCTAAGTTGTAGCTAAGTGGATATTTTTTATATTGTCGGACTCGAATACAAGAAAAATTAAGCAGCTTTATAAGTGAAACTTGAAGAACCTTGATGATTGTTACAATCAACAGAGTATCCAGAAGATTCTCCATTCGAGTGACAAGTATTAGGAGACTTATGTGCATATGCATTTATAGGAACAAGAGTTGATAAAAGAAGAGAAGTTATCGACAACTTTACTAGGAATTTTATCATAATCTATAACCCATTTCTTTCTCTTTGTTAATAATTATTTAGTTATTGATTCTATTCTCTTAATGAATGCTTCTTCGTTGAGCACTTGAGTGTTAGTCGTTTCATTGAGATTTAAAGTATGGTTGTTCTCAACATCATAAAGTTCTTTGTCAATATACCCTAATTTTTCAACAGTGTTATTTCTAATATTTTTATACATATTAGTATCTTCACCCAGTATCCAATAAAGGTTTGGATATTCTTCTGCCACAGAACCAACAGCTTTTTTCAAGAATAGAATATATTCTTCATTTTCTTGGAATAACGGATTATCATTAAACAAGACTTCACTATTACCTTGTTGCATGATACTAATAGTTTCTGATACTAGTGTAGGGTCACTTTTTTGTGTACTTAGAATTTGAGCATTAAATATACTTTTAGGCACGGGTTCGGTAAGTTCACCAAGGTTTTCACGTAATACTACTTTGACAATTAAATCTGCTTGTATAACCCCATCCTCGAAGGGAAAAACCTCTAGTTGACCTTTGAAGGTTTTCTTTTCATCCGTTTCTTGATTATTAATAGGTCCTGAAGTCTGGGCATCCCCATTAACGACTGATCCTGAATTCCTTTGATCAAGTGTACCTGAGTAAATCATTCCACCTGCCATTAAAGAGAGTATGACTGTTGAAAAAACTAATTTTTTATTCATAAAGCTAACCTCCAATCTAAATTTATGTACTTTCCAATAATTAGACGGTGGAACTTATAGAAATGTTTAACATTTTTATATAAAAAAATTTAATTAATGATTTTTAATAATACTTCATAAAGCCGCATGTGTAGCAGGCAAAACTTAAAGATTACTATAAATTCAGTCAAATAGATGATTATTTTAATAAACAATGATGTGAATAGGAATATACTGGTACGTTTACGCGTACCACATCTGTTCTATAGTTATGTTACCCTCTCCTTAACAAAGGAGAGTGGTGACATGACAAGTACAAACAGCGAAGACCTGAATTCGCAGTACGCACAACTCATCAAACAAGAAGACGATTACGTCGATCAACTGGTCACATGCAACAAACTCATATTGGACGCCATGGACATCATCGCAAAGCAGGCAGGTGTGCTAGACATGAGTACCGTGAAGCAAGCAGCATATCACCTTCATTCCATGGAACAGGATCTGAACCGAAAGTTATTTAAAGTCCGGCTGGAGAAGAGCATCTTGGCCCATCAACTAAGCCAGTCTACATAAAACCACCTTAACCAAAGGACAGCGCAGGATCGTAACCAATGATCTTCTACTGTCCTTTTGCCTTCCCATCCAAACGTTTTCCTCTCCCAATTAAGCATTGACTTTCCTCCCAAATCCCCCTACACTTCAATTATTAAAATACTTTTAAAAACATTCATTGAATGGTTCGAAATGAACGAAAGGAGGCATATAACTTACCATGTTACCCACATCACACAACACCCAGCAGGTGAAGCGCATTAACGTTGAACTGGTCAAGAACACGCTCCGATCCATGGGCGTAGGCACGAAGGCTTCCATCGCGAACCTGACCAAACTTAGCGTAGCGACATGCGGCACGATCCTGAACGAATTACTCCAAACGGGTGAGATTATCGACTTGGGTCCAGATGAATCGAGCGGTGGAAGACCGGCGAGTAGGTATCAGTTTAATGCAGACTACGCCAGCGTACTTTGCCTGATTATTCGAACAGAGGGCGGCATTCACTCAATCACACATACATATGCCAATCTGAACGGAGAGATGGCGGACGAACAGACACTCTTTTTGGATGAGATTAATGTCCCGGTGGTAGAGGATCTAATTGCAAACCTGATTGAAAAACACCACAATGTGCAGGCGATTGGTATCGGCATACCTGGTGTGGCACACAACGGCGTTATTGGGATTTGCGATTTACCGGAGCTGATGTATCAGCCACTCGGGCCAAGGCTCAAGGAACAATATGAAGACGTGGAAGTGGTCATTGGCAACGACATGAACCTCACGGTCTATGGACTGTATAACCAGCAGCAATTTGAGGAAGAGAAGAACTTTGCGGTGGTGACGTTTCCAGAGAACCATTTTCCGGGTGCAGGATTTATCATTGATGGTCGGCCGCTGACCGGGAATACGCAATTTGGGGGCGAGGTGTCCTTCTTACCTTTTGGCGTGTCACGGGAAGAGCAGCTGCGAATGTTGAAATCGACGGAAGGGTTGCAGGAACTCGTCACAAAGACGCTGATCTCCATCATTGCAATTATTAACCCGGCAGCGATTGTTGTTACGGGCGATACAATGGACCCGGCTATGCGGGATGACCTGTTACAAGGCTGTCTGGATCACCTGATCCCACAGGAGCATATGCCGGAGTTAATCATCCAAAGAGACACTCGGCGCGAATATGTGACTGGGCTAGTCGCGGTAACGCTAGAGAGCCTGACCTACCGCATTCAGGTGGTTGAGAAGCAGTGGTAAAGGAAAAAGGAGCTTTTACGAGTATTCTATTTTTAGGAATAAAGCTTAACCATGTTACCTATTTCAAATGTACAAATCATTGATGCGATAACGGAGAGGGCAGAACCAATCTGAAGAACGCCTTTATCACTGTATTTTCACCTTTAGGAACGATTCAAAAAAATACAGGGATAACAGCGGTCGGAAGATGGTACTGCAATCGTAGTTATAACGTGCAATCATTTTCCTGAACACAATGGAGGAACTTATTTTGAATCAGCAAGCAGGTACGCAAGGCAACAAACGAAAGTTCAACAAGCTGTACGCCATGCAACTGGCAACGATCTTTCTGGGATTTATCGTATTTGGCATATCGGAAAATATTAAAGGGCCGGCCATTCCGCGCATTCAATTCGACTTTAATCTGGATGAGAAACAGCTCGGGACGTTACTGTCCCTAAACGCACTGGGTTATCTGATCGCTTGCTCCTTCACAGCTATTCTGGTTCGCAAATGGGGCATCAAGGCGGTTAGCATCATCTCGTTTGCCTCGATGATCCTCTCGGGTGTGTTCATTTATGTGTCTCATACCTATCCACTCTTTGCTTCATCGTACTTCTTCATGTACATCGGTAACGGCATGCTGGAGATTGCATTGGCGATTCTGGGTGCGCGGATCTTTGTGAAGAACACAGGTACGATGATGAACCTGTCCCATTTCTTCTATGGGCTGAGTTCAACGGTAGCACCTTTGCTGGCGACTGGTGTCATGTCGTTGAGCGTGTTTGGACACGAGCTGGACTGGCGCGGCATGTATCTGGTGATGTTGTCACTCTGCCTGCTGCCGATTATTGCAGCACTGCGCAGCAAGTTTCCGGGGGACGATCTTCCTCATGAAGATCGGACTTCACTGAAGACGTTAACACGTGATCCTGCCCTTTGGTTGATGGTGCTCATTCTTTCTTTTGGCGTGGTATCGGAGCTGGCGGTTGGGGGTTGGCTCGTTAACTTCCTGGAGAAAGCCTATACGTGGGACACGGTCAAAGCCTCCGGGTTATTATCTGCGTTCTTCCTCACGTTCTCGCTGGGCCGCCTGCTGCTTGGACCATTGACGGACCGGATCGGATTTGTATTGTCGCTGATTCTGTTCTCGGCTTTCTCGGGAGTGTGTACGTTCGTGGCGCTTGCAGGGGGAGAGCGTCTTGCGATTTTCTTTGCGATATCTGGCGCGGGCATAGCGATGATCTATCCTACAGTTATGGCGTTTATCGCACGCAGATATCCAAACGGCAGTGACACCGCGATTACTTTCACGGTTACCCTGATGGGAGTTGGTAGTGTCATCGGTAACTATGTGATCGGCTGGGTGATTGAAGGTGTGAAGAATATGTATGGGGCAACCACTCAGTTAGGGCTGCTGCGCGGACTTCAGGCGGGATATGGATTCATTGGTTTATGTGCAGTGATCTGTGCGGTATCTGGCGTAGTGTTGTATGTGTATTTGAAGCGGAAGCAGGAACTGATTTAGTTATCATTCTAATGGATATGAATAGCGCAAGATGGTATGGGAATCCTCGTTTTGGCAAACGGGGATTCTTTTTTTATATGGATTTCAATGTATACAAACTTCATAAATTCATTCGTTTTTATACCAGTCCTTCTTCATTTGAGTCTTGTAGTATGACTTACATCGGGATAACAAAGGGGCAGAACGAATGAAGAAAACGATTATGTTAAGCTTATTCATAGTCATTACGGCTGGAATAATCTGGTGCAGCTGGGGCTTTGTTTGGTCAGGTCAGAATCAGCCTGCCTCTACAGCTGGCACCAGCGGCTGGCAGGGAAATAGGCTTATTGCGCATGCATTTGGTGGAGTCAACGGCGCTAGCTACACAAATTCTTATGAGGCATTTATAACCAATTACAATAGAGGGTACCGTTTGTTCGAGGTTGATCTTGTGCAGACGACGGACAGGGAGCTTGTAGCCAGACATGATTGGTCTGACAGGCTACAGCCGGATTTGGCCGCTCATCGCGGACAAAACGTAACAACGCTTCAGTTTGCAAACTCGCTTATCATGGGCAGATTCCACCCGCTTACACTGCAGGACATACTGCAGCTGATGCAGCAATATCCTGATTTTGACTTAATCGTGGATACGAAAGCAGGCAGTAAAGAGCAAATTCAGCAGCAGTTTGCGCATCTAGTCAATGAGGCGCACCGAACGGATCCTGCACTGCTCAACCGGATTATACCTGAAATTTTCAGCCCGGAAATGTATGACACGGTTATGGGAATCTACCCCTTTCCAAACAAAATGTATTCACTTTACAAAACTGGCGCCTCTGCCGAAAGTATTGTAGAATTCGTAAGGGACAAACATTTGACAGCGGTTGCCATGCCCGTATACCGTGTGTATCTCAACCCCAATCTAGTTCCAGCACTAAATAAGTTTGGGGTTAAAAGCTATGTTCACACCGTCAATCGCAGACCGGTTATGCAGATTCTGGACAGATTCGGGGTGCATGGATTTTACACGGATCAGGAAGAATCACCGGAAGAGCTGATGCTTGCAGACGTTCCCTCCGGCCATGTTGATTTTCCGGGATACATGAGTTCCGGATGGGCAAGTATAAGAAATATTGTGATGAAGGTGAGAAATAATGGCTATAAATAACATTCTTGTTGTAGACGATGAACCGGAAATTCGAGAAGCGCTCGTTATTTACTTGAAAAGCGATGATGTGGATGTATTAACGGCCTCTAACGGATTGGAGGCGCTGGAAATCCTAGAACAAGAAACAATTCATCTTATTATCATGGACAACATGATGCCACAGCTCGATGGAATTAAAACGACATTTAAAATTCGTGAAAACAAAAATATACCGATCATTATGCTTTCCGCCAAATCGGAAGATAGCGACAAGATTTTGGGACTCAACGTTGGGGCCGATGACTATATTACGAAGCCGTTCAATCCGCTAGAGCTGATCGCTAGAGTCCGATCTCAGCTGCGTCGGTTTACGAATTTAGGTTCCTTCCAGTCAAACGGGGAAGAGATCATTCAAGTAAGAGGACTCGTGCTGAACAAAAGCTCGAAGACTGTTGAAGTGGATGGAGAGGACGTCAGACTGACCGCGAAGGAATACAAAATTTTGGAGCTGTTGTTGGAGAACAAGGGTAGAGTTTTTTCAATTGAAGAGATTTATGAGCGCGTGTGGAATGAACCGATCTTCGCTTCAGAGAATACGGTTGCCGTACATGTGAGAAATATTCGTGAAAAAATTGAGATCAATCCCAAAGACCCAAAATATTTAAAGGTGGTATGGGGAATTGGATACAAAATCGAGAAAAAGTAAAGCAGATCGAAAGGTTGGAATCGACCTTATTGTCATAATTGTTGCCGCGATCTTATGGAGCCTCATACTCATAAGCGAGTATTCATACGTGGGGTTGAGTCTGAGCTATTCAACTTCAAGTTTCATCCAGGCACTGCTTGCCTTTACGATTCTTTGCTTGCTGGTGAGCAGACTGTTTCTTTATTTTAAGGCACCCCTTAGTAGGCGTTCCTTCTGGCATGGCAGTGTGCTGATGGATTACTTTCATTTTTGGAGAACTGGTCTTAGAGCCAGTCTGCAGAACTGGAGACTAACGTTAGGCCTCATCGTTATGCTTCTGCTAACCGCGATAGCGGGTATTTATGTTTGGCAGGCAGCCACATATTACTACGAACGTGACTGGCACATACTTTATGTATTGCTGTATGTGCTTTTCCTGGTTCCGTATATACTTTCCAAGATTAGACGCTTTATCGCGATCATCAACGGGAGCAAAGAAATTGCCGAAGGGAATATTCAAAATGCAATTCAAGATACCGGGAAAGACGCCCTATCTGAACTTGCTGGCTATATTAACAATATGAAAGCCGGATATCAAAGCGCGCTGGAGAAGCAAATGAAAAGCGAACGGTTAAAAACTGAACTGATTACCAACGTATCGCATGATTTGAAGACCCCGCTTACTTCTATTATCAACTATGTCGATTTATTAAAAAAAGAAGATCTGTCTACGGAGACAACCCGAGCCTATATTGAAACCCTGGACCGGAAGGCGCTACGGCTGAAGCTGTTGATAGAAGACCTGTTCGAAATCTCAAAGATGGCCAGCGGTACAGTAGAGCTGGATATGGAGTACGTCGATGTCGCAACCTTGTTAACACAGGCGATTGCCGAGTCCAATACCAGTATGGGACAAGCGTCGCTCGTGATTCGGGAGAGGATCGCGAAATTCCCGATCCATGCACATTTGGACGGCAATAAAATTTGGCGTGTCTTCGAAAATTTAATTGGCAACGCGCAGAAATATTCGCTTCCAGGAACCAGAATTTATATTTATTTGGACGAGTCTGATGATCTGGTATTATTCAAAATTCAAAACACAGCTGCTTATGAAATTGATTTTGCTGCGGAAGAATTGTTCGAACGTTTCAAAAGAGCAGACGTATCCCGCCAGACAGAAGGCTCCGGACTAGGGCTGTCCATTGTGAAAAGCATCGTTGAGCTGCACGGCGGTGAGATCAAAATTGAAATTCATGGCGATCAATTCAACGTTATTTTGCATTTGCCCAAGCAGCGCTTAATTTAAACGTCATAAAACTAAGTTAACCCTCAATGCTCCTTTTCAGGATGCATGAGGGTTAACTTATCTTCAGGCTCTCTTCCAGCCCAAGCATTCATTGTGATCGGTGAACAAAGAATATTATTATGCGAATAAGTTTTCATTATTGTTAGGAGGTTAGTAGATGCTATATCGTAAGCTAGGTAACACGGAAGTAAGCATTCCTGTTATAGGCCAAGGGACATGGAAATATGGTGAAGATAAGCAGAAAGAAAAAGAGGAAGTAGAGGCGTTGCATTTTGGTATTAGGAATGGACTTACTCTGATTGACACTGCCGAAGAATATGGGAATGGTGGAGCAGAGAAAATTGTTGGTCAAGCCATCCATGGTATTAGAGATGATGTTTTTCTTGTGACTAAAGTCTCTGCAAAAAATTGTTCTTACAAAGGTGTCCTTAGAGCGGCAGAGGCAAGTTTAGAACGTTTAAAAACAAGTCATATTGATTTGTATTTACAGCATTGGCCTAGTCAACAACATGATGTTTCAGAGACGATGGGGGCCATGACTGAATTAGTTAATAAGGGATTAGTCAAATATGTCGGGGTGAGTAACTTTAGCATTCAATTAATGAAAGAAGCTCAGTACCATTTAGGAAATGTGCCTTTGATATGTAATCAAGTACCGTACCATTTAAACGATAGAAGCATAGAGAATCAGATTTTACCCTTTGCAGAAGAGAATGGGATCACAATTATGGGATATTCACCATTTGGATTTGCTCCTCATTTACATTCATTTGGTATGAAAGGTTTTCCTGAAGTGGGCTCAATAGAAAGAAATATACTCGACACCATAGGGGACAAGTACGGTAAAACAGCATATCAGGTTGCATTAAACTGGGTGTTAAGACAGCAAGGATTAGTTACGATCCCAAAAGCTGCGAACAAGAAACACATTGTTGATAATCTAAATGCCTTAGGATGGGAATTAGAAAAAGATGATATAGACCAGATTGAGAATCACTTTTCATTGTAAAAAAAGGAAGTATATTCACGCTGGCAATGGATTACGCTTAAGGTTAAATATGTTCTTATAAGGGAGGTCATCGTTTCTTGAAATTTGAATTAGGGCGTTGCTTACTGAATGAACGATTGAAGGAATCCGGAAAGTCAGCGGAATGGCTGGCAAAAGAATTACTTTTTAAACCGGAACGAGTTTACGACTTTATTGAAAACAAAAGAGTAATGCCACTCAAAATTGCCATATCAATCGCTGCTTCCATCGGTTGTGATGTTCGTGCCTTGTATGAATTAATTCCGAATGATACAAAGGCAGGGAAGTACGGGAATCATGTGGAATAAATATACAACTTTATCTTATTTGGAGGTTGTAAAATGGGGTTCCCGACACATATTGTATCTGCAGGCGGAATTGTAGAAGATGGAACTGGAAATATCCTTTTAGTAAAAGCCCATGACGACGGTTGGGTGTATCCTGGTGGGATAACTGAAGTTGGAGAAAATCTGATTGATGGTGTCATTCGTGAAATCAAAGAGGAAAGTGGAATAGACGCCACGGTTAGCCATTTAATTAGTGTTGTTTCGAATACAGCAATCCATAAGTGGTATGACGGTGTGACTGATGTCCCTACCAAGGTCATGTTTGATTTCGTATGTAAAGCTGTGGGTGGAGCGTTAGCTACTTCTAATGAAACGAGCGAATGCAGGTGGGTTCCAAAGGAACATGTTCTGGATTTGATTACTTTACCTGGAATCCGCATGCGTTATGAAGCTTATTTGAACTTTAATGGCTCTGTGAATTATATGGAGTATGTCACTGCGTCAACGACAGAATTTAATGTCAAGCTTCAAAGGAGTGTTTAGTTGTACGAGGGATCGTGTATTGAACTAACGGGAAACGAGAAAAAATGAGGAGGCAACCAATACATAATGGTCAATGATCTATACCGAAAAATGGGTCCTTTCCTTTTAAAGAAGAATCTAGTTCAGTTAGCATCTCAGTTTTTTATTTCGGCGTTAATCGGAGTTATATATACATTTATGATCATTGATGAAACTATAGGTGGATATATTCATGAAGTATTACCGAGTAAGGATGGACCGAATCTTCATCAATATTTGCCCATTGTGATCACTGTGTTAATTTACTCGTGCTTCATTCAAAGAAAAGAAAGAATTTTTATAGAAAAAATCTCATTCAGTTGTCTTCATATTTTGATTGCAATACTAAGCTGTATTTCTTCTCTTATCGTTATAATGATGGTTCAATTCCCATTGATGTAACTAACTAAATTATTCAACTAACGGGCAGGCTAGTTCACGGCACTATGCTTATGCGAAACAAATTAAAAGCTTCATTGATGAAACTATCAGATGGCAACAGGTTAAATTAATCAACGAGACGAAGAGGGGGAAATCGAAATGAAGACGATCAAGTGTATGATGGACCACCTTTACTGGGCAGACGGACGCATCTTGGACGCGCTGGAAGAGAGTGAGACGAAGAATATGGACCTTCTGAAACTCGTTCGGCACGTTGCGGTCGCGGAACGAGTCTGGCTGTCTCGATTGCAGGGCAAGGGCAGTGCGCAGTATTCGTTGTGGGAGGAAGCGGAAGAGCTGACGGCGATCCGGACGATGTTCAAAGAAAACGCTGAGCAATATCGCGTCTATATCGAAGGGCTTGAGGAATCTGAGTTGAACGAAATAATCGACTACGCGAATCAGAGCGGGGTTTCATACCGAACATCCGTCCGGGACATCCTGTTGCAGGTCCTCTTACATGGGCAATATCACCGGGGACAGATCAATCGGGCACTTCGGATCGAATCGATAGAGCCTGTCCAAGTCGATTACATCACGTTCGCGAGGCTCTAACGGGGCCTAATCTTCACTATTACTTGGAATGAGATTGGCATTGAACTTTTATTGTCATTTTATTAAGCGAGTTAGGCCATAAATTAATCTTTATTACTAAGGAGAACTAATGGACCCCAAAATAAAATTATTGTTCTTGGACGAACATGCCTCAGAAGGCGCCGCGCGTTATGGGGTCAGCCAAGAGGAACTCACTTTCATTGGAGGTTTTCAAAACTTTATTTATTCCTATAATCGCGATGAATTGAAATATATTCTCCGTTTCACTCCAAGCACTCTTCGCACATCGGAAGTACTAGTAGCAGAAATAGATTGGATTCGTTATCTTTCAGAGAGTGGTATATCAGTGTCAGAACCGATTTCTTCAATTAATGGAGAGTATTACGAATTAATTCAAGGAAATTCAATTGATTTTTACGTAACCTCCTTTAAATATGCACCAGGCCGTAAAATCGGATATCCAGAATGTCTAGGTAATTCTATACTTTATGAAGAGTGTGGACGTATAACGGGCCGTCTTCATAAATTAGCGGAGCTTTACAAGCCTACCAAAGCCAAAAGGCACACTTGGGAGTTTAATGAATACCTTTTACGAGCCGAGGATTATTTGCCGTCAGAATTTCGACCAATCCTTATTGCTCTTGATGAACTTAAAGGACAATTGGCGAGTCTGCCTGTTAATGCGGATAATTTTGGTTTGATCCACGGAGATATTAATGTAGGAAACTTCACGATCGATGAAGCTGGGGGATTAACTCTCTTTGACTTCGACGAGTGCCAGTACAGTTGGTATGTCGAGGATATTGCTATCCAGCTGTATTACTTGCTATATGTATTCGGAGAAGATTCGAAGTTCGAACGAAAGGAACAGTATGAACTTTTCATAAAGCACTTCGAGTTAGGCTATACAGAGGATGGCCGAAGAATGCCAGACAACTGGAAGGATTTGTTGAAGCTTTTCCTTAGACTTCGCGAAATCATTGTGGTTGTCGGTATGCATCGGAGCTGGGATTTAAGCAAACCAGATGATTGGACCCGCGATTTCTTGCAGGATAGTAGAATGAGGATTACTAAAGGTATCTCGTTGATCGATGAGTTATGAACCACTAAAATGGGGGGATACTCATTGAGCTAACGGTAATGATAGCTTAATAAAACCAAGAAAGCAGCTGACCAACGTTGAAGTGACCCCTTAAAGTTAGACAAATATTTTATGCAATTTGTTGGGCATGAGCCCGGTATTGTACCGGACTCATGCCTTTTAATTTTGACTTGATGCGTTTGTGATTGTAGTAATCCATGTATCGTGCTAGCTCTTGTTTGAAGTGATCTACACTTTCAAATTCATGAAGATAAAAAAACTCTGACTTCATAATGCCAAAGAAGTTCTCCATTACTGCGTTATCATAACAATTCCCTTTGCGTGACATGCTCTGGGTAATCGCTTGTCCCTTTAAAGCCTGTCGATACTGTTTCATCTGGTAGTGCCAGCCTTGATCCGAGTGCAGGAGGAGTTTATCCTCGTTGGACAAGCGTTTAAAGGCTTTATTTAGCATCTCGGAGACTAAGGAATACGTAGGGCGAGACCCTACTGTGTACGTAATAATCTCACCGTTATACAAGTCCAGAACAGGTGATAAATACATCTTTTCTCCAAACAACTTGAACTCTGTAATATCCGTAACCCATTTCTCATTTGGTTTTTTTGCTAGAAAATTACGATCCAGTACGTTGGGTGCAATTTTACCTACAGTTCCTTTATAGGAACGATATTTCTTCATACGCACCACTGATTTCAAGCCTAATTCTTTCATGATACGCAGTACTTTTTTATGGTTAACTCGATGTCCACGATTAACTAGTTCATCACAGATACGACGATATCCATAACGCCCGTGATGTTCCTCATAAATGGATTGAATAAGGAGTTTCAGGTCTGCGTCTAGATCGGGCTTGTCAAACTGCTTCACCCAGTAATAGAAGGTACTACGTGGGACTTCAGCGAACGCTAATAATGCAACCACCGGGAATTCAAGCCTTAATTCATAGACGACTTGCGCTTTGTCTTGTTTGGTGATTTTTCCTTGTTTTGAACTAAGGCATTCAACTTTTTTAAGTAGGCGTTTTCCATACGCAAACGTTCTAATTCAGCTTGTAGAGCTTCAGTCGATCCCTCAGCAGGTTCTTGCTTTTGAAGTCCTTTTTTATTCTTATCCGTCATACAATGACGCCCCTTTATCTTTGGTTTTAGGGCGTCGATCCCATTTTCATTGAACTGACTGCGCCACCTTCGAATAACCCCTGGAGAAGAGATATTGAAAATGACCGCAGCTTCATTTGGAGACGTCCCATTTTCGTTCATATAGTTGAGTACGTCTAGTTTATAGGTTAGAGAGTAAGCTGTATAGGTTTTTTCAAAAGCTTTTAAACCGTGATATTCGTATTGCTTGATCCACATACGCAGGATTTCATGATTAATTCCTAAGGATTTCGCAATGCTTTTAATCCCTTCATTTCCTGATAAATATTGATGAATAGCTTCTATTTTCAAGTCTGAATTAAATTTTGACAAAAAAACTGCACCTCCAATTGTTAGATGGTGTCTAACAATTGGGGTGCAGTTCACGTGATCGGCTGCTTTTTGTTCAACTAACGGACAAAATAGTTGAATTAAGTGGTACATTGAGAAGGCTACCTGCAGCGAGGTGGTCGTGGGGTTGCCTAGTTTTGTTGTGGTTACAAGCGGTAATTGATGCCTTCGTAAGCGCCTGTGAGGGCGTTTATGTACACGTGAGAAACGCCTTCGATTCCAGTGACAGAAAATGCGTATACAAGCTTGCTGTTGTAGATCTCCAGCTTTGGCTTACCCGAGACGATTACTTTTGGTCCGAGATTTTCAGAGGCTTGCTGCGCTGTCAGTTTCGGGTGAAGTGGAAAGGTTTTATTGTAATTGTAAAAATAATTATACGCATTAAAGGTCTTTAACGCACCAGTACGGCGATCAAACTCCCATAAGACTTGCATTTGCGGAATGGAAACTTGCTCCCGAACCGGTATATAAGTGATATGAATTGAGGTACCTTTTATTTCTTTTGCTACTATTGTCAGACGTTCGTCAGACCAACGCGCCATCCAGGTGTCTGCAACCGTGATAGCCTGCTTTAAGTCCATAGATTGCTCCACAGCCTCTTCTTCGGAGGTCGAGCCGTCGCGTGTCACTTGGAGCACGTGTCCGCTTTTACTCAGTGTTGCAATATAGGAGCTGGTTGGTCTTCCAGCGGTGTCTGATAACTTAAAATCCATGACTTCTCCTAATTGGGGGCTGCTCCCGCCTGAGACCATGTTGACGATTTGCTTACCTGCTCCTGTATTCCAAGCTTCGCCCATGAAGATTTTCGCTTTGGCCGCAAGCTCCGTAGCCTTATAAGTGGGTTCACCGGCGAAAACGGTTCCTGGCTTCGGAGGTGCGTAAGGATTCTGATTGTACACGAACTCGTTAAAGGCTTTATTGCCGTACGTGGAGACCGAGTCGAGTTGAGACAAGGCCTCTTCCATTTCGGTCGAGATCCGTTCTATATCCGATAAAGAAGTACCATCGCCTTTCTCTCTCATCAGATCAAGATATGGTAGGGCGGTCCTCGCGAACTTTCTCAGACGCTGAATTTGGTCTAATTGATCCGGGTTGAGCGAAATTTCCTTCTCGTTGGCGGGATAGGCCAAGTAGCGGCTGCCGTTCGTGATAAACGATTCGTACGCTGGCCAAGATTGAAAGTTCGTTGTAGCGGATGCACTCCTTACTAATTGCAATATAAGATTGGCATTTTCAATCGCAGATTGAAGTGCTACTTGCCGATCTGCAAACTTAGGTGCCGCAAGGGACTCCGCAAGCGCATAGTCGAAATTGCGCAAGTAGATCGATTGCATATGCGACCAGTATTGCGTATTGCGCTGTTGTTGCTGCTCCCATTGTCGATTATTCTGATGCTCCGTATAACTGAAATACGTGCCAGCTAATGTCGTCGCGCAGAGCAGACCAATGATGGATTTGGTAAGAACATTCATGTCTATTAAAGCTCCCGTCTTTGTGTTCATAATGCTTATCCACTTTAACAAAGATGAGAACACAGTTTAATGAGTAAATATTGCCAATGCAAATCGCTAGCCCGGTGATCAATTCTGCACGCATGAGGCTGATGAAAAGTACATTAGAGGTGGAAATAAGAGGATTTATATTTAATGAACGTGGAGAGAAAATTAACATAAATGGAATCGAAAATTCAAACTAACGGAAAACGAAAGCAATTAGGGCTGCCACCTTACATGGGGGCCTATTTTATATTTGACTTTAAGTAGACTATGAAAGCGGAATGACTTATATCCTTGAAATAGAGCAACAAATTCGATATAAATCCGTTGTAGTATGAGAGAGGTGATATGATGTGACAAACATGAGTAGTTGGATCTTAATTTTGGTATTATTATCTTTAAGTGAAGAAGAGGATAAACCCTCCCACTATATTGCTTCTGGGGGCGCAACGGTACAGCAACCCTTTTCAATAAATCCGGAATTTGTACATATAAAACTTCTAATGAAGAACAATAGTAGACACGAAGTCAATGTTAGTTTAACGCACTTAGATACTAGTACAGTGTATTTCGCTAGAACGATTGCTGTCGGGGAATCTCTAGATTGGATAAATATTAATGAAGGTTTCACGCAAGGCATGCGTACTGGAGACTACTTGCTTCAATGGAGCGGTGGCGGTTATAGGGTTGAGGGGGAAGTATGGGGATCAGCTGGTTCAGACCCGGATACTGCTCCTCTATCTTATTGAACTAACGGGCAGGTTAGCGTAAAAACAGTTTATAAAATGATACGTATCAGAATGAATATTCATATGTTAATATACCGGATAAAAGGAGGTATTTGTAACAGTGACTCAAAATGAAAAAGAAACTTTATTATTAAATAGCGACATGAATTTTAAATCAATGCTTGCAATAATCGAATCTGTACCCAGAAGCAAAAGGAGTAGTTCTGTTGAAACTGAGGAGAGAGATAAGAATTTTCGGGATGTATTGATGCATCTATATGAATGGCATGCCATGCTTGAGAGGTGGTATAGAGAAGGTATGGACGGTGATATTCCTTTTATGCCGGCAGCTGGTTATAAATGGAGTGCGATTAAAATACTTAATATGAAAATATGGGAAAAATATCAAGATGTAACATTGAATCAAGCTATAAAAAAATTGAAATTAAGCCATGAAAGAGTGATGGAATTAATTAAATTACATACAAATGAAGAAATCATGACAAAGAAATACTATAAATGGACCAAAACAAGTAATTTATACAGCTATTTTGCAGCAAACACTTCAAATCATTACATTTGGGCTATACAAAAATGCGAAGCTATCGCAAAGTCCATATAAAGTTCAACCACAAATATGTTGATGAATAATACAGAGAATATAAGGAGAAGGAGCATTTTTATTGAAAAAAACAATTTTTTGATATTAACACATATGGATTACCCAAAAAAGACTTAAATAGTATCAGGAGCGCTACGCTTCAAGCTAATTCAACTAAAGGAAAATAATAGCGTTATAAAACAAAGAAAGCAGCTGATCAAACGATCGGCTTCTTTGTTCAATAAACAGGGAGGATAGTCGACATTTTATCCGAAAAATCAGTCAGATTTAATGAACTTAAACGATTAATACCAGGGATTTCACAACGGATGTTGACTTTACAACTCAGGGAACTCGAGGCGGATGGAATTGTGAAGAGGATAGTAGATGACACTGTGCCACCCAAAGTAGAATACTCCCTCACTGAACAAGGAAATAAATTGTCGAGTATCATCGATTCTATAAGAGTATGGGGAAAGGAGTTTCTATACTGAAGTTGTTTTTTTATGGAACGATGTCCTTGAGATTCGCAATGTTAATGATGAAAACTTTCGAGTTACTACAGAAAAAATGATTGAGGACGGGAATTACAAAACATTTGTTGCATTATTTGAAAATGATGTGGTTGGTTTTGTAACGATAGTTCAGGCATTATCTGTAGGGGTAACGATTGGTTATTTACATATACAAGCTCTGGCCGTAAAAAAGGAATTTCAGCATCATGGCGTAGGCACAAAACTATTAAGACATACTGAAAATTATGCTAAAGAACTCGGAATATCTAGTATTATTTTGTGCAGCGGATTCAAGCGAACCGACGCTCATGCTTTCTATGAGCATAATGGGTATGACAAAGATTCATACTGCTTTGATAAGATTATTAATCTTGACTAATAAGTATAAGTAATAATTAAATCAAACTAATCAATATTCCCTTTACTTGAGAGGGATCAAGACGTATAATCCGAGTTCAGACATCAGAGCAAGAAGAGGGGAAATTAGGTTATGAATAGTGGGTTGGTCAACGCTATTATTGCGTATATCATGTGGGGGGTTCTCCCGCTCTATTGGAAGTTGTTTAGCGAAGTGCCGGCAGGCGAGATTCTGTCGCATCGGGTTGTGTGGTCGTTCGTTTTCATGGGTATTCTGGTCGCCGCCCAGCGACGCTGGGGTGATATAAAGAAGATTGCGACTAGCCGTTCACTTTTGCTGTCGCTCGCTGCGAGCGGACTGCTAATCGCTTCCAATTGGCTCATCTTCATCTGGGCGGTCAACAACGGCCATGTCGTCGAGACAAGTCTCGGCTATTATTTGAATCCGTTGCTGAACGTCTTGTTAGCGGTCGTCTTCCTTCGGGAGAAGCCAAACCGCGGTCAATGGCTCGCGATTGCCATTGCTGGCGTAGCGGTGCTTATCATCGCGATTGACTATGGACGGTTTCCGTGGGTCGCAATCTCGCTGGCTGCGTCATTTGGCTTATACGGCCTGGCGAAGAAGAAGATCAAGCAGGACGCTTCTATAGGCTTATTCTCGGAGACGGCTGTAGTCCTGCCTGTCGCGCTCGGCTACTGGATCTATTTGGCAGTTGCGGGGAAAACGACGGCATGGACGCTGCCTGCGCCGACCTTCATCGAACTGCTTCTTTCCGGTGTAGTCACGGCGCTGCCGCTGCTCTTTTTTGCGCGAGCAGCCGCCCGGATGTCGCTTTCAACGCTCGGCTTCGTTCAATACATCGGGCCGACGATCATGTTGTTACTGAGCATATTCGTATTCAAGGAATCGGTCTCGCCGGTTCTGCTCGTTGGCTTTGCGCTCATCTGGACAGCGCTCGTCGTATACGCTACGGCATCGATTCGCGGCACGAAACTCGCGAAGGCGAGCTGATGGCAAAGTACCCCGGTATTATCAAAATGGCTCTTTCCGTCCGATATGGCGGAAAGAGCCGTTTTTGGTGTTTCTGACGTACCTGAGCACACTACATTGACTGTGACTAACCCTATATTGAATTCACATTATACAAGGGTAAGCTACCGAGGGACATAGCTCCATAAAACAGGGGCAGTCTGGACTTCATTTTTTTCGTCTAAGGCTTACAACTGTTTTTCATTGTTGGGGATGATCTGACTGGGAACCCTCGTTTCGACCAAACGAGGGTTTGTATATGCTCATTTTGCTTTATAGCAATGGTATATCTATTCGTAATCATAGGCTGTACAATCATTATTTTATGGTTGAATACAATGTATCCTTTTATTGTTTTATGTATATCATATAGATATACAACTGTAGGGAGGTGAGGTATAATTGGAGCATCAATCAAACGAAAGGCGTGGGATTGCCATGACTACAGCCACACTTAGCAAATGGGGAAATAGCAGTGCAATTCGCATTCCTAACCAATTGCTTAAACGTCTTAATCTGGAAGAAGGCTCGGAAATTGAGATTTTGGTGACAGAAGATAATGAATTGTTGTTGCGTCCAAAAACCAAGCCTGTAGAGTCCAATGAGGAACTACGTAACCATCTAAAGACTTTGCTCTCTAAAGTGAAACAGGATACAAGACATGAAGAAATAGACTTTGGCACTGAAGGGAACGAGTTACTTTGATTATTCCCAAGCGAGGCGATCTGATATGGCTTGACTTTGATCCTCAAGCGGGTCATGAGCAAGCCGGGAGACGACCGGCTATTGTTCTATCAGAACTTGAATTCAATGAAATAACGGGTTTTGCCGTTGTATGTCCCATAACGAGCCAAGCCAAGGATTATCCTTTTGAAGTTACACTACCAGAAGACCTGCCATTTTCAGGTGTTGTTTTGACGGATCAGTTGAAGAGTCTTGATGTGCGGCAACGACGTATCCAAATTGCGGGGCATGCCGAATCAACCTCTGAATTTATGAAATCAGTTCTACGCAATGTCCGTTCTATATTGGCATAATTGAAAATTAGTAGCTGATCATATTCCTAAATCCACGTCTAACTAAAAGACGTGGATTTTTTCTTTCATACCTAAATAGATTCGTCCATTCTTGACGCTTCGAACAAGAGCTTCCAAAAGGCACTGATAAGTTGGAAAGAAAGATTTTTAATCCTCTGAAAATCTTTCCATTTATAGTATGATAAGACTATCGCCAGCTTCTTCAAACATGGCCTGTATTATCTCTGCGGCTATCGGGCAAAGGCCATATCGAATGACCACGAAGACCATCCTATAGATAAAGATAAGGAGATCCAAATATGACTATAACTTCGATTATCGAACAAATCCGCATTATCGAATACGATCCCTCCTACGCTGCCGCACTTGCTGATATGTGGAACCGCAGCAATGAAAGTTGGGGAGGTGGCACCAACCAGAGAACGGAGGATACCGTTCGCCGGGAGATGGAGACTTCGTCCAATCTTCATGTATTTCTGGCCGTTCATGAGAAAGAGGTTGTTGGCTTCTGCAGTTTTGCCCACTACCGCTATGACGAGAATGCCCTGTATGTGCCGCTTTTGAATGTTCGTCCCGATTATCATGGCTATAAGGTCGGACGTAATCTGATCCTGAATGCCGTTCGCAAGACCGTGGAAGCGGGATGGCCTCGCCTGGATCTGTTCACTTGGGCAGGTAACACCAAGGCTGTACCGATGTACAAGAAATGCGGATTCTTCTGGGAGAAAAAAGATGATAATGTGCATCTGATGAACTTCATCCCGACCATCTTGCAGACGGAAGCGCTTGCTCCTTATTTGGAGGAGCTGGATTGGTACGCAGACAGCACCCGCGAACTCCTCATCGAGCCGGATGGCCGACGGGAGCGTGGTTTCGATTTCTTTGATTATTCCTGGCAAAAGGGAGATATCTCCTTGCGAGCCGAATTCGAGAAATCGGGTCGCGGGCTGACAGCTCTCGAAACACCGGATTACGAGATTTCCACAGAGATCGACGATCATGATCTCGTATTTGGTTCCGCATACAAGGTTCGCTACCGGATCACGAACCGTTCAGCATCCGAGCTGAAGTTCGAGATCAAGGGTCAGGACAACAAAAATATTCGTTTTGCGCTGGACGCTGCAAGAGCGGTTGCTCCGGGAGAAACGGTAATCGTGGAGGGCGAATTCCATCTTGATCCTGTTCAAGAGGAGCAAAGTCAGAATAAGACCCATCCCGTTGTCACAAGCACATGGCTGATCGGTGGCAGAAAAGCCGAGTTTCGTATGGGGGTTGCCCCGAAATTCCCGGCCAAGATCAACACGGTGTTGCCCGTAAGAGAGCTCTATACAGGCACTCCTGCTGAGTTATACCTGAACGTGGAGAATAATTTTGATGCCGAAGCAGAGTTCACTTTTGACCTGCCAGAAGAAGAATTCCTGGAGTGGGCAGAACGTTCGGTGCGCTTCACGGTTCCTGCAAAAGGGAAAGCCTCTGTACCGGTAGCCTTTACCTTGCGTTCGTATGGTCTCTATTCGCGAGAAGTAGAGGTAACGGCTGTTCCGACGGATAGACAAGCGGTATCTTTTACAACCAAGCTGTCTGTTCTAATGAAGGGAACACAAGGACGTTATGGTGGGGAAAACGGGGAACAGTGGGTGGCCGTGAACGGTGCATTCTCCCTCCATATGAGCAAGCAAGAGAACAACATGTGGATTGAATACCCTGGCTCGGTTCACACGTTCTGGTGGACCTATCCGAAGCTGGGTAAGCCATTTGCAGAAGAGTTTTCCAAGAAACAAGCCAAGGAAGTCAACATCTATCCGGAGGGAGAAAACCAGGTTCTCGAAGCACTGTATGAATCGGAAGACTTCCCTGGTATAGAGATCAAGACCGTCGTCAAGCTGTTTGCCAACGGAATTGCGGAATTCCACCATGAAATTGGGAATAAGCGCAGTGCGGAACTGGAAGAGAATATGTTCTTGATGACGAACTTTGGTTTCTTCGGCAATCGGCTTATTCTCCCTTACCAAGGCCGTTATGTAGATATGGGCGATGCGTACTCTGGCGATCCGAGCCACTGGGACAGCGCCCAAATTACAGAGAACTGGTTGTTCTGTAAGGAAGAGTACGGTGCTTGCGGTATCTATTGGGACCCTTCCCTGAAGCTGCTTCGTCCGGAACACACGCTGGGGTTACAGCATGAGCTAGGCCGTATTCCAGCAGGAGCCGTTGTGCAAACGAAGGCGACCGTATTTGCTCTGAATACCTTTGCCAAATGGCAGGATTTCCGATCTTTCGCCCAAAAACGGCATAGCCCGATTGTACCGAAGCTGGACAACCATCTTGAGCTGGCATTGGGTGGTGGCAATCCGTTCGCCCAGGATGTGCTGACAGCAGAACTGATTGAACGGAAAATGGTTCCGCTCGCTGGAAACCTGGAACTGTACGTGCAGAATGGTGGCACACCAGAGCACGTAGCTGCTGATATGGAATTAAATCGAGAGCAGGACCTGCGCTCCGCTAAATTGGAATTCTCCCCTGAGGAAAAGGATTCGACAGAAGAACGTGAATTTGGCTGGAAGGTTCGGGCCGTATATCGAGGAGAGGATCGGATTCATGAACGTACCGCCCTCTGGTATCCTCAGACAGGAACAGCCGTTGATTGCGTGATTGAAGAAGGTCCAGCAGGCCCTGTGTACACGGTGAGCAACGGAGTTCTTTCGATGGCAGCTGCCCCCGGCTTCGGAAGTGTCGTGCATTCCTTGAAGTACCAGGGTCAAGAATGGCTGGACAGCACGTATCCGGAAGCAGCCCCGCGTTCCTGGTGGAATCCGTGGTACGGCGGACTTGGTGTAGGTATCCCAGGTATGAACGGTTTCAGCCGTCAGTTGGAACAAAGAAGCGCGGCATGGACGGAGCGAAAGGATGAATTCGGTAACGTCTGGAAAGGAATTCAGCTCACGACCCGTATCGAGAAGCATGAAGCGAATCGGGGAATCACCATACAGCAGCATTACCTCATGCTGCCCGGCGTTCCTGTTCTTTGTGAGCTGCACTCGGTTACGAACGAAAGTGGATTGGCGCTGGATTACTCGCTAGCCGAGGAACATTTCTTCAAACCCTCGCCTGTCTTTGCCGATGGTTGGCTGGAACACCCCGAGCAAGGGCGGTACCCTCTCGGAAAGGTAGACGGATATTTTCAGGCCAAGGGTTTCTTGCGAATGGGTGCAGTTTCGCGTAAAGACATGCTGCATGCAGTGAATCGTTACCCTAATCAGAACGCTGGGGGGTTTGTGAACAATGTGGTGCTTGGTCACAATGTGTATCAAAATCTGCCACTGCTGAACGGGGAAACAGTCTGGACAGAGCCGACCTATCTAATCTTGGGGCAAATGCCTCTGAATCCAGAGGATGTACGCGGCCTTCTGCAGCTAGACTTTGCAACTTCAAAAGGTAAAAAGGAGGCTTAACATGTCGATTATTGATATTCACATTCATCTGTCGGATATCGACAGCTTTCATCGAACGGCAATAGATTTATCGAAAGTGGATTACTCTGCCGCTGGCCTCAAGGCGGAGTTTGATAAGAACGACGTGATTCTTGGCATTGGTATGGGGGTTACGGAGCAGACGAAGGGAGCATTCCCGGATTCCAGTTCTCCCAACCCGATGGGACTTGATTTGGAAGAAAAGGTTCCTTCATTCCTCATGGAATGCGTCGGCATTAATCCAAACCACCTTGGCGGTGAACACGCTCAGGACGAACTGGACCGGATTGAAGCACGATTACAAGCTCCTGAGGTAGCCGGAATTAAACTATATGCGGGGTACTATCATCACTACGTGTATGACAAAATCTACACACCAGTCTATGAACTCGCAGCCAAGTATAACGTGCCGGTGGTCATTCATACAGGGGATACGTATTCGATGAATGGATTGCTCAAGTATGCACATCCGCTGACCGTGGACGAATTAGCCTTTCAACAGCGCGGTGTGAATTTTATGATCTGTCATTTGGGTGATCCTTGGGTGATGGATGCCGCTGAAGTCGTAGCGAAGAATCCTAACGTTTACGCAGATTTGTCAGGCCTTGTTGTTGGTGATCGGCCCCATTTTGAACGATTTATGAACGAGCCCTTGTTCATGGATCATTTCCGCCGGGCGCTGGTGTATTCGGATCATTACGAGAAAATGCTGTTCGGAACCGACTGGCCGCTTGCGCCGATCGATCTGTATGCAGAATTCGTCCGCCGACTTGTGCCGGAACAGCATCATGAGAAGGTATTCTACGAGAATGCTTTTGGTTTATTTCCGCGCATTAAACAGCGAATTGCAAATCTGGGTTAAGCATCAGTTCATTATTATCTGTGAAAAATGTATGCCATGTAGGTCATGGAAACATAGATGTTCAATGTTAATGCTGAATCCCTATCCTGTAAGCTCCTGTCACTTCTGGTGGCAGGAGCTTTTTTGTCCAGCAAAACAGTGAATTCATCTTATGCTTAACCTGGAATGAGGAGGGGATCAGGAAAACAAAGGTTGAGTTACCATCTTCATATACTTTTTTAAGTCATCTTTTGCATATGAGTGTTGTTCCCATACCCCAAGGTTCCAACTCATATAGCGGATGCCGAGGTATCGGGATGCCAGGGAGAAATAGTTTTCGAATTGATATTGTGGAATATCGTATCCGTGGGAACTTAGGGCCTCCCGATAGATATCTACTTGTCTCATATGGCTACAGCGTAGAGGAATATCGAAGAACAAGGAACCGTACCTTGCTTCCTCCCAATCAATAAAATAGACATCCTCATTGTTATGTACCAGTACGTTTCCTGGATTCAGATCATTATGGATCATCGTATGCATATGTTCATCTCTGATTAGAACTTCAAGATCATCTAAGATGCTACTGGCTACAGCTTCAATTTCCGATATGATCGGTAATCCAAATTCCTCGATGAACGCTGGGCTTTCTATGGCGGCGTTCCACGAAGGTCTCCAACGGTTTTCCATCATGTCGATGATATGATTCAGATCCACAGTGGGTATCCAGGGCATTTCTTTTTTTAACCCCATATTCGTTCCATGTATGTAAGCCAGCGCTCGTAATTCTTTATTGTGAAGCAGATCCATATCCAGATGGCTATAATCGGTTTGGTAATCCACATCCTGAATGCAGATCAAGCTGCGATCTTCAGTAGGAGGTTCGTTTGATAGGCTAAAGGGCACATTGGCGCCCTGTGAAAATAATCTGGACAATGTAGAGCGTTCAATGAACGTAGCCTTCTTCGTAATGAGAGAAATGTCCTTTTGTACTCCATTTACTAGGAATTCGATATGATGTCGAAGCAATTCCACGGCCTGGAGTCCCAATTGGATAGGGTTACTTTCCATGTTTAGGATGTGAGCATCCGAGGATACATACTGATTAATGGTCTGTTCTATTAATTGTTGTACTGTGATAGATTCCTTACTCATCTGTTATCTCCTTCACGCCTATTAGTTGATTAGTTTACCGAGCTTCGCTGCAATTACAATTGGAACATTCACTTTATTGGTGAATCTATTCAACGAGGGGGGGCTTGTATTTTTCAGGAACGCCCCACGTCCCTATTTTACTAGTGTTTTCTGGTAAAAACCTAATTACAGAATGGTTATGGCTTCGATAGAAGCATAAAATTATTAATGAATCCCTCTTTTTGAAGAAATATAGCTTCGACTTCTTGCGTTTTCAAATCATAGTAATAGATTCCTCGTTCATGTTTGACGTTTGCATCTACATATTGCCCAAGGAAATAAAAACCTCGCCCATCTTTGGACAAGTACAATTCACTGCTGGCCTTGATAGGAAGGGGAATATTCGTTCTTTCCCCTGTTCTGATATTCACCATACTGTATTCAATGGGATATTTATTGATATGTTTTGCCGTGGCAATCATGATCTGATCTGCACGCGCGGACAGAGTTAAGATTTGTTCCTCATCCAGTTCAATGACCTTACGCGTCTGCATGGAAATAGGATCTATTTCAATGATGGTATGGTTTGGAGGAACCATCGGTGTTTGGGCCTTATTGGACTGCTCCATATGAATATATTGCTCTTCTTCGGAATATTGGATGGCATAGGTTTTATTCGTATCTGGGTTATAAGATATGTCCCATGTAGTTGTATCCGAATCATCATCGTTCAAGATGTTCATTTCTTGCGTTTTCTGATCAAAGAAAATGACTTTGACGGGACGTTCCCCCTTTTTAACAGCAGCCATAACCAAAGTATGATCGACGGTATTCGGAATCATTGAATTAATTGCAAATAAGCCTGAGCTTAATTGTTGAGTGGTTTGTGCCTGAATATCATAGGAAAACAACTCGTTACCCTTATCTTTTCCTGCTCCTGAATAATAGATGATGTCATCTGCTAAGGAAGATACAGTTAAGGGATATTGAGAGTTATAAGGCAAATCAGCCATTTTATCTAGAGCCTTCGTTTGGATGTCGTATGTGTATACTCGCATGATCATACCCTCTTCGGGATCTGTTCCATTAACATATTCCGTGTTCGTTATTGAAAGATATTCATGGGCTTCTTTTCCTGAACTACATCCCGTAATGAAGAGAAGCAGAGTAATGAAGACTGGAATACATTTTTGAATCGGAAAACGTTCCTTCATAACTCATCATCCTTTTCACCTGTTCACGATAAAGCTACGATAAGATGCTCTTTTTTTAAAATTTCACTTTGCCTAAATTGGGAGAGAATCAATATATAAACATAACATATACACCTTACCATTTACATGAATAATATTTTTTTGAAATCGCTTTCCTTGCTGATGGAATATTTGATATCTACCGATATAAAGTTAACCCAAACAATATTGGACATAATCAAGGATGAAATGGAAGGTGGATTCATTTGGTATTCGCGAAGGCGAGAGAACGCATGATCAACATGTCGTTCAGAGTCAAATTGCCGCTAATGATCAGTTTACTGGTAACCCTCGTATTGGCGGTAACTGCGGTATTATCTTACACTGTAGCAGCAGTGATTACCCTCGACAAAAGCAAGGATGAGATTAAAGCAACTTCTGACCGGATTGGTGCGGGCTTGTTCACCTCATTGACGTTAGAAGAACAGTCCACATTCCTAATTACAAAACATCGCACATTCCAGGACCTGCTGGAGATTCGAAATAGCGAAGGACAGAATGATGATGTTTTTTTCTCGGAAAATAGTGAACTCGCGGATAAAGCCAATGGGATATTGGCAGACAGCCTCGCAGGGATGGAAGGCAACAGCGTTCTAATTCTCTTGGACCGGAACGGCGTTGTTGTTGCAGCGAATAATCCCGAAGTGGTCGGTGGAGAACGCGCCGGCCGTGCGTATTTTCAACAGGCAATGCAAGGACAGAATGTCATCAGTGAGGGTATAGTCTCTGAATCTTTGGGGACGCTGGGAACGGTCTTTGCAATGCCAATCTACAATGATAACAAGGAAGTGGAAGGCGTGCTCGCGTCTACTGCCTCGACTTCATTTTTCGTTGACCAGCTTCAGAATATCAACATTAATGAAGAAGGGAAAGTCATTATTCTGGACCGCGTAGGTACAGTGATGTTCAATTCGGCGGATGAGAAGATGGCGGGGCAGAAGCTTGAGTCTAATGAATATCAGTCCCTGATTGATCTGCCCTCTAACAAGCAGTTGCAGCAAGGCGATGTTAGCACAGAGGACAAAGTCGTCTTTTATTCCAAAATTCCAAGATCGGATTGGACCATCATTGTTGAAGATAAACTAAGTGATGTGCAGAAGCCGTTAGGGGCAATGGCGAAACAGATGTATATCGTCCTGTTCAGCGCGATAGCGGTGTCTGTCATTGCAGGAATACTGATCTCTTTGCTAGTTACCAAACCCATTACAAGACTGACAGCATTGTTCAGACAACTTGCAGACGGGGATTTGACGGTGCAGGCTAAGGGCAAATATAGCGGAGAATTCAAACAACTGGTGGACAGCTTTAATACGATGGCGGCGGGCAACCAACAACTGATTTCCAGCATGAACCATTCCATCAGTGTGCTGAAAACAAGTACAACCGAACTGGATCACTCCACCCAGCAGACCTCGACTTCTATTGCCGAAACCACGACAACGGCGTTTGAAATTTCACGAGCCATGGAGTCGCAGGCCAATGATACGGAAGCGATCGTGGATAAGTTCATGAATGTGGGCAATAAAATTGAGAACGTCAATGAGATGTCACAGTCGGTGAAGGTCAAGGCAGATGAAATCACGGATGCATTCAGGAGCAACCATGAGGTCATTGATGCGTTGATTGCGGTAAACGGACAGAATGAGACCGAAGTAGCCAACATTTCCAAAATCACAGTACAGCTCGCTGAAAGTTCCTCCGGCATTCACCAAATTACAGGTACGATAACCGAGATTGCGAATCAGACGAAACTGCTTGCACTCAATGCCTCCATTGAAGCCGCTAGGGCGGGTGAGCATGGACGTGGCTTCGCCGTCGTTGCATCGGAGATCCGCAAACTGGCGGAGCAGACTACAGCCCAATCGGAGGATATCAAGCGGATTGTGATGCAGACGATTGATCATGTCGAGCAGAATAACCGGAGTGTACAAGCCATTGAGGCGATTGCTGAACAGCATAAGAGCAGTGTAGGCCAGACCAAGGAAACGTTCAATTTTGTTACCCAAAATATGAATGAAATGATGGACCAGGTTCAGGCCATTGCCTCCGAGATTGAATCCATTGAACGCGATAAGGATGACGTCATTGGAGCTGCGCAGAACTTGTCTGCTTCGGGTGAAGAAGTGTCCGCATCCGTGGAGGAAGTAACCGCGACGATGGAGGAACAGTCAGGCATGACCGAGCATCTGGCAGAGATGGTACAGACCATCGATGGGTTGACCAAACAGCTTGCTGAAGCATCCTCCCGGTTCAAAACAAAGTAAATAAGCGCATGATGTCATTTGACATGAAGGCATAATAAAAGCGTAACGATTTTGGTTCAGTTTGAACCAGAATACAACTCAACCTCCAAGCCTGTTTAGTTAAGGGCGAGGAGGTTTTATTTTTTTTATAAAATAGAGACCCAATGACATCAATTAGGAAAAATTATTATGGGAAAAGTGAGGTTAACAACGAAACATTTACTGTTATATCTACGTCTAAATAGGAAAGTATTGTAAATTTAGAGCGAAAAGGTGGGAACTTGATGCAAACACGAAGAAAAGTATTCATTGGCTTCATCGCTTGTCTCTTATTCATTCCTTCAGTAGCTTCAGCTCAAGAAGATCAACTGAGGGCACCCGTGGTCAAAGCGGTGAAAGTGAAAAAAAACTGCCCTTCAAATAAGGTGAAAAGTGAGAAACAAAAAGAAGATGGAGATAGAACCGTGAAAGACATAGTGATCCTTGAACCACTTCAAACGCTCATAGACGAATATAAACTGAATAAAACAGAAGAAAAGATTGAAGTGAGTATTATGCTTAGATATGATCTGAACATCTCCAAACAAAAATTTTTGAAAACGAAGTTCTCTGCGTTCAAGGACGCTGTCACTGACAGGGAGGGATTCGGAGGATACAGTTTTTTTGCCAAGTTGACGATCACCGAAATAGAGGAAGTGAGTAAATGGGATGCGATCTCTACCATTTCACTCCCATCAGACACGGTGTCCATCTATTAATTAGGTTGAGAAGCCCTTATTACGCTGATTCTAGGGGATTTGGCGGAGTTAAGGGCTTCTTTTATGATTTTTCAGAACTATAGGAGCGCAGCATATATCCAGTTCCTCTGACAGAGATAATAAATCGAGGTTTTCTTGGATGGTCCTCAATTTTTTTACGAACTCGGTTTATGTATACATAGAGCAGATGAAGATCTATATTTTCCTCTGAGAGCCACATGAACTTATAAATCGAAAGCAAGGGGACTGTTTCATCAAGGTTATAAGCGAGACGTTGGAGAAGACGGAGTTCTAGTCTGGAAAGGGAGAAAGGAAGACCGTTTTTCATGAGAATAGATTGATCGATATCAATATAACAGTGATTATCAAGGATTATGGGCTTGGTCGATAAAATATCCATTGTTCACCTCGTTATAATCTATAAACATTATTTTCCATAAGTGTATTATAGATGATAGAATTTAGATTGGAAAGACCTTGTTTGACGAATTTTAGGAAGGATATGTAGAATTGTTGATAACCTAAACAAATTGTGAGATTTAAAAGTAAAAATCTAATGTATGCTTGTTTTGTAAAAAATTAATTACACATCTAATCGAACGGAAATCATTACTGAACTCATTTACAAGAAAGGAGGGAACCCTGGTTTTCTAGTTTTTATTTCGAAATAGTACTTGAATTCCAAAATGTTTAGTAAGGAGGAGTCCAGTCCATGAATTCAAAGAAATTTGTTAAGCGTATTAGTCTTTGCATCTTATCCTGTCTTCTTGTTTTGCCTGCAACTGTTAGTGCGAATGGGGTTCAAATTACTCCAGATCATTTTCCCTTTATCAAATCTCTGCCCACTCCTGAAGTACAAGTCAATCTAATGGATTCTGAATCCGATCTGACGGAGACTAGTCTGTCTATCAACCTTAATAGGATGGAATATAACACCTTGGCAGTTCCTTCAAAAATTCTGGACAAATTGAAAGAAAGACTTCAGTCTAAAGCATTATATGCACAAGAAAAAATTGAAGTAAGTATCATGCTCAAATATGATGCAGTTGTAACGAAGGAAGAATTCATAGAAAGAGAATGGGAAATATTCAATGGTAATATCACAGATTTGAATGGTTTTGGTGGTTACAGTTTTTTTGCCGCATTAACAACAGACGAAATTGAACAACTGGTTCACTTAGAGGAAATAGCATCCCTTTCAACCCCGGACGATGTAGTTTCTGTATATGGTGAGCCGGATGAACATCAATCAGAGGTCTATTTGAATGGTGCGACCGAGATGACTGGAATCAAAAAGGGAAGAAGTGACTATGGCGTAACAGGTAATCGTGATGGAAAGGCGTCATATTCCAAAAATGATTCAGTTATTGCAGTAATTGATACGGGTATTGATGGTGGTCATATTGATTTGAGTGGAGGAAAAATTTTAGGCTGGAAGGACTTTGTGAATACATCCTCAACTACAGCTTATGATGATCTGGGTCACGGAACACACGTTGCCAGTATCGCAGCTGGAACGGGAGCAGGAGATCCCGGAGTAGAAACCGGAGTGGCCCCAGGAGCAGCTCTAGTAGGAATCAAGGTATGCTCTAGTAATACGAATTGTTCTACCCAGAACATACTGAATGCGATGGATTGGGTTATTGCTAATAAGGACACATATGGAATTGATATCATTAATATGAGTATAGGCAGTTCAGGCTCGGCTAATGCAAGTTTCTGCAATAAGGTGTCTAGTGCAGCAAATAATGGAATACTTACAGTAGTTGCTGCCGGGAATACATCAGGAGGATCTGACTATGGCTCACTTAATCTTTTTGCCAAATGTTCAGACGTGTTGTCCGTTGCAAATGTGGCTGACCCTTACGAAGGAGGCTGGTATCTAAATCCTTCCTCCAACCGGGGAACAGGATCGGTAGGTCCTACACTTGCAGCACCTGGAACTTCTATCCGTGCGGCTAAGGCGAACTCTACTAGCGAATATATTACCTACTCTGGAACTTCAATGGCGTCTCCTATGATTGCCGGATTAGCAGCACTTATGCTTCAAGCTAGTAATGGGAGTCTTAATTATGATTTTAAGATAGAAGATTATGGGATGTCAGGATATGATAAAGTATATGGCAATGGACTCATCCTAGGACATCAAACTATTAAAGCTGCTTCTGGTTCTTCAACAGGTTCCTTTGATAACTATCGTAATCATATTAGAGCACAGACCAATATAGCAGCGAGCAACATTAATTTATATAATATTAAGGTTAACAGCACAGACGCTTATTTCGCCAACACGTTGATTATTAATAATGAAAATGGTGCAGATTTGGATTTGTTTATATGGAAACCGGGAGTTGAGCCTATTCAGAATGGTCAACTAAGACTAGATTTGGCTATCCAAAGTAGTGCAGGAGATCTTCCTCAGGAAACGATCAGTTTTAAGCCAACTGCAACGGGTAACTACACCATAGGAGTCTTAGCTTACGATTCTGCTACCTATGCCTTGGATTGGGCGGGGCAAATATCAATTCCATGAAAGATATTATAATGAGAAATCCACAACAAAAGCCGGTCAACCCTTATGGGTTCCGGCTTTTGTCCTATGTGTAGTTTCAAGATCAGTGAGGTTATCGTACGAACCAACTGAGCGGCTGCGGCGAAGTGTCTGCGGTATCCCGAAGATCATGGACCTTGACATGATTGCCGTAGATCATGGAATCACTGCTCAATCGGTAGGAAGGGAAACTGTTCTCTGATTGCAGGCGAAGGCAAGGCTCGAAATAGATCTGCTGCTGTTTGTTGATAAGGAAAGGAAGCGAATCGGATTCAATCCGAATGTCATCACTGTCCGGCTCGTTAACGATCAGAAGCACAGCAGTACCATCACATCCGCATCCATCGGTGTCATAAAACAGCTTGAAATAGCCCGGCCGATCTCCCAGCATCGCGTTAAGTCTTGATTCTGCCAGCGGACTGACCTGAATGATCATAACGTCGTTCACACTCCTCTAATCACCTTAAGAATTCGCTTACAATCTAATATATGGAACAAAGGTGTGAAATAGAAGGGAAAGCAGGCTGAATCCGATGAAAATTATAACTTTGGTGGACCATCCGACCGAACGGTTCAATTACCTGAATATCATCGCGGAGACGCTGTGATGGTGCCTCGGAATGAAACCCATTTCATCCCGATTCCTTATCTGGTATGATAAGCAGGAATATTAGAGAAAAAGGATGGTTCCACATATGACACCGATTACCATATATGACATAGCCAAAGAAGCTAACGTATCCGTATCCACGGTCTCCCGAGTGCTGAATGATACGGCACCTGTGCGTGCAAGCACAAGAGAGAAGATCATGTCCATCATTGAAAAACACCAGTTCCAACCCAACGCGCAGGCGCGCAGTCTGATCAAGAAAGAGACGGGAACCATTGCGATCATCCTGCCAGACATTACAAATCCGTTCTTCCCGGAAGTGTTCTGGGGGGCTGAGAACGAGGCACGTGGATTGGGATATACGTTCTTCCTGTGCAATACGGCCGGGGATTACAGCCGGGAGTCCGAGTATTTGTCCATTTTGCGCGAGAAGCGGGTAGATGGCATTATTTTTCTCGGTGGACGAATCAACATGCAGGTCTGTCCGGATGATATGGCTCAGGAATTGATTGATATGGGCAAACGTATGCCAATCGTGCTGGTCAATGGCAACATTGCCAAAGGCGGATTCCATCGGGTGTACACGGATGAAGGAGCAGGAGCCGTTTTGGCTGCTGAACATTTGCTCGAACTGGGACATCGGGATATTGCTTTTGTGGGCGGTTTGAAGGAGTTGTCCACCACGATGGTTAAGGTCAAGGCCATTCAGAAAAAACTGCGTGAGCATGGACTCGAAATTCCGAAAGAGCGTCAACTGCTTGGCAGCTTCTCCATTGAAGACGGCAAACGGGAGATGTCTAAGCTGCTGGACCGTGGAAATCCTCCAACTGCGGTGATCTGTGTGAACGACTACACGGCGATTGGTGCGATTAAGGCGACCATTGAGCATGGCTTATCGATTCCGAAGGACATTTCCATTGTCGGTTTTGATGATACGCCGCTCGCCAGTGCCGTTATACCGGAACTGACGACTGTGTCCCAGAATACGTATCAGCTGGGTAAGCTGGCTGTGGACAAGCTGCATGAATTGATTAATCAAGGTAACCCGAAGAAACAGACCATTTTGCAACCAGAGCTTGTTATCCGCCAGAGTACTGGACCCGCACCAAGATAAATGGGGAATGTTTGAAAAAGAAAGCGTTGACATTCCTTCGGAGGGTGAAATATAATGAGGTCGTAAATGAAACCCCTTTCATAAACTGGAACGGGTTTTAATTTTAAACTTTATGAAACCCATTTCATGAAACGGGTTTCAGTTATCTGATCTTCCATTCATATTTCAAGGGGGCGCACGGTATGAGAAAAAGTTTAAAGGTCATTTCGTTAATGATGCTGGTCATGGTAATGGGTCTGACAGCCTGCAGCAAGGGTGACAGCGGTGCAGCTGGCGGCAAGGTTGATCTGAGCATGACGATCTGGGGCTCGGAGGACGAGAAGAAGATTTATCAGGAGAGACTCGACATTGTGAAGCAGACTTATCCTGATATTAATGTGAAACTGAACGTCGTTGCCGGAGACTATGACCAAAAGGTTCAGACGATGATCGCCGGAGGAACCGCACCGGACATCATGATGATTGCCGAGAACTATCAGGCGTACGCCTCCAAAAACCAAATTGTTCCGCTGGATGATATGATCCAGGCCAACAATGTGAACATGTCAGAGCGTTATTCTGACGACATCGCCAACCTGATGAAATTCGATGGTAAACAGTTCGGAATGCCTGACCGCGCAGGCGCAATGGTGCTCTTCTATAACAAGGATCTGTTCGACAAGGCTGGGGTGGAATATCCGACCAAGGAATGGACTCAGGAAGACCTGCTCGCTGCAGCTCAGAAGCTGACGGTGAAGGAGAACGGCAAAACGGTTCAATGGGGGTACTACCCAGGCAGCTGGTGGCCGCAATGGATGCAGTTGATCTACCAAAACGGTGGTTCCCTGTTCGATGAGAGCGGCAAACCTACTTTTAATACCGAGCCAGTACGTAAAGCATTGCAATTCATGAATGATTTGACCTTCACCCATGGTGTGGGACCAACACCAACCGAGATTGCCGACATGGGAAATATCGGTGCTGACCCATTGTTCGCCCAAGGCAAGATTGCCATGGAGACGACGGGATTCTGGAATATCGGTTCACTTGCCAAGGTGGAAGGTATCAATTGGGACATTTCTCCGATATGGGGAGAGACCAACGCGTTCTTCAATGGCTTCACAATTACGAACGCTTCCAAACATAAGGAAGAGGCATTCAAAATCATAGAAGCGCTGACTACACCAGAAGCACAATTACCGATGATCAAGGCTGGTCAGGATGCTCCGGCAACGAAGGCAGGTCTGTCCAGTGATGAGTTCCTGAATGCGGAATATGGCGGTAAGAAAATCAACATGGCTGCTTTCAGCGAGTCCACCATCTACGCCGAGCCGTTCAATCCGCAATGGAATGAAATGATGAAGCTCATTAACGACAAGCTGGGTGTCTACTTCAACAATAAAGCCTCACTGGATGATACCGTGACTGAAATTCAGAGCGGACTGGAAAGAATCTACAAATAGAGGTTGTTCACATGCATAAATAGCATCGACAGGGGACAGACGGAATTCGGCATGAATGAATCCGGGTTTCGTCTGCTCGCTTCGTTATGGGAGGGCTTAACGTGAGAAAAAAGGACGGGAAATGGTTTTATATCTTCATCTCGCCTTGGCTGATTGGATTCCTTGGACTTACCCTGGGTCCGATCCTGTTTTCCATCTACATGAGCTTCACCAATTGGGATCTGTTCCAGTCTCCTGAATTCATCGGTATAGACAATTACAAAAACCTGTTGACCGATGACCCGATCTTCTGGAAATCCGTAGGCAATACCTTCTTCTACGCATTAATATCGATTCCGCTGGGCATGTCCATCTCGCTCTGGATTGCGTATTACCTCAACAAAAAAATCAAAGGTATCACCTTCTTCCGCATCCTGTTCTATCTGCCATCTGTGGTTCCGGTAGTTGCAAGCTCACTGCTCTTTATCCATCTGCTAGCTCCAACGGAAGGCTTGATCAACCAGGCACTTGCCATCTTCGGCATTCAAGGTCCTGCCTGGCTGCTTGATCCGAACTGGGTTAAACCAGCCTTGATCCTCATGTCGCTATGGGGCGTCGGGGGTGGCGTGGTACTACTGCTGGCGGGTATGAAAGGTATTCCTCAGGAGCTGTACGAGGCCGCCGCCATTGATGGGGCGAAGAGCTCGCAATCGTTCTTCCACATTACATTTCCAATGCTGACTCCCGTCATCTTCTTCAATCTCGTCACCGGGATGATCGGGGCGCTCCAGACGTTCGCACAGGTATTCATCGTTACAGCGGGTGGACCGGATAATGCCAGCCAGATGGTTGTTCCTTACCTGTTCCAAAATGCGTTCCAGTTCTACAAAATGGGATATGCATCGGCCATTGCCTGGGTTCTGTTCATCATCATCATGGCGTTGACCCTGGTTGTGTTCCGTTCGTCGGCGCTATGGGTGCATTACGAGGAGGGAAAAGCAAATGAGTAATCCATCCACTGTGGAGAAAACGATATCTTACATTTTTCTGATTCTGGTCGGGGTGCTGCTTGCTTCCCCTTTCCTGTACATGATCTCCATCGCACTGGCGAGTGACGCTACAACCGTAAAATCAGCCTTTACCTTCATACCGCTCGAATTCCAATGGTCCAATTTCTACACGATCTTCACGAATAATAATCTGGGTACTTATCTGAAAAATTCAGTCATTATTACTGTCATTACCATTATCGGATCGGTGTTGTCAGCATCGGTCGTATCTTACGGCTTCGCTCGGATCAAGGCGAGAGGCAGTCGGTTCCTGTTCATTGTACTGCTTAGTACGATGATGATTCCGGGTGAGGTGACGATGGTGCCGCAGTTTATCATCTTCCGTCATCTGGACTGGATCAATACATTCTATCCACTGATTGTGCCAAGTTTTTTCGCTGGAGCCTTCAACGTATTTCTCATTCGGCAGTTCGTCATGAGCATTCCAAAGTCGCTTGATGAAGCTGCCATGATCGACGGCATGGGACATCCGGGAATCTACTGGAAGATCATTATGCCGCTCACCTATCCGATACTTGCCGCCATCGCCATTTTCTCGTTTTCCTATAACTGGGGGAACTTCATGGGGCCGCTCATTTACATCAATGATCCGGAGAAAATGCCACTGGCGCTCGGTGTACAGCTTCTGACCACGGTTGGTGGCGGACAGATGCCGCCATGGAACCTCGTTATGATTGCTTCTCTGTTCCTGACTATTCCGATGGTATTGGTATATCTGTTCGGACAGCGTTATGTCTATGAAGCGAATATCAGTGGTGGCAGCAGCGGGATCAAGTAACGGGAGGTGAACGCAGTGTTGAAGCCAGTTGTGAAAACCAAGAACCGTCTACATCGCACATCGGTAAAGGGCTGCATGAATTATGAATAACAACAAGGATCATTTCAACCATGACAACAATGACAACAATCATCACAAGCAGCGCAGGTGGCGCAGCCGGAGCTACATCCTGATGGGTGTGGCCCTGGCCGCGCTGCTCGTGGGAGGAGGAATTATCATCAATCATTTTGCCAATGAATCATCCAAAACACTTGCATTCCAAGGTGAGCCGGTACATCTGAAGCTGGAGCAATCCTATGATCATTTTGAAGGCTGGGGCACGTCGCTCGCGTGGTGGGCCAACGATCTTGGAGGGTGGAAGGATCAAGCAAAGGTCAGTGAAGTCATGGATCTGGTGTTTGATGCTCAGAAAGGACTAGGCCTGAACATTGTTCGCTACAATATTGGTGGTGAGGAGAACCCCGACATGAAGGCGCTTCGGCCCGGAGGAGATGTTCCCGGCTTCCAGCCTGAACCCGGCGTGTGGGACTGGGAGGCAGATGCAGGACAGCGAGCTGTATTACAGGGCTCTCTGGAACGTGGGGTCAACATTGCTGAAGCGTTCTCCAATTCACCCCCTTACTGGATGACGATCAGCGGCTCGGTCACGGGTGCTGTAGATGGCAGCAACAATCTGCGAGAGGATCATTACGACGCGTTTGCCGATTATCTGACCGAAGTAGTGAAGCATTATCGCGATGAGTGGGGCATTACGTTCCGTACACTTGACCCACTTAATGAACCTTCCTCTGATTGGTGGAAGAAAGGCAACATGCAGGAAGGCAGTCATTTTACCAATGAGAAACAGGCCGAGATTATCAAGAAGGTTGCGGCATCGCTCAAAAGTAAAGGGCTGGACGGTACGGTCATCAGTGCTGCGGACGATAATAGCATTGACGAGACGGTGCACAATTTCAGCCTCTATGATCAGGATACGCTCGATGTGATCGACCAGATTAACACCCACTCCTATAATGGTAGCAAAATGGAAGAGCTTCGCACGTTAGCCGAGCGATATGGCAAGAAACTGTGGATGTCCGAGTATGGGACAGGTGGCAGTGAACCGCATAATCATGAAGATATGACTTCCGTGCAGGAGCTCGCGGAGCGCATCATGTTCGATCTGAAAATCATGCAGCCTTCTGCCTGGGTGTATTGGCAGGCCGTTGAAGATGAAGGTGCCAACAATAACTGGGGCTTCATTCATGCCAATTTTAATGGAGAAGAGCAGTACGAGATGACCAAACAGTATTATGGCATGGCCCAGTTTACGAAGTTCATCCGTCCAGGCGCAACGATTATTCCAACAGATGATGGGCGAACACTGGCTGCCTATGATGCAGCTAATCAAAGACTGGTACTGGTTATTCGCAATGAGTTATCTGCCGGAACTACAGCATTTGAACTGGAGGCGTTTGACCACAGCAGTACTTTTACAGCACAGGTTTATCAGACGTCGCCGGATCGCAATATGGAGCAGCTTGAAGATGTTCCGGTGTATGCCAATGGATTGGAAGTATCGACTGCGGACAATTCCATCACCACCGTAGTATTGGAAGGTGTAACGTTGCAGGCGAACTGAGGGCCTGTTGAAATAGGAATCAAAAAAATCTGGGGATAACAGCGATTGGAAGGTTGTTCTGTCAACGCAGTGATGAACTCAAACACAGAGAAGGAGGGCTTATCTTTGACAGAGAAAACATCCCTTTTGCTTCAGGAGCAGGAGAAGAATACACAGACGAGGGCTGAGCACGGCGTTCGTTCTGAACTGACTTACGATCAGCGCAGCTTCATCATGAATGGAGAGCGAGTATTTCTGAACAGTGCCACCATTCATTATTTCCGTATGCCAAGGGAGGAATGGCGGGAGGTTCTAATGAAGGCAAAGCTGGCTGGCATGAATTGCATTGATACCTATTTTGCCTGGAACGTGCATGAGCCGGAGGAAGGGCAATGGTCGTTTGAAGGAGACAATGATTGTGGAGCCTTTCTGGACCTGTGTGCAGAGTTGGGCATGTATGTAATCACGAGGCCGGGTCCGTTTATTTGCGCAGAGTGGGATTTCGGCGGCTTTCCGTATTGGCTGGAGACGAAGCAGGGAATCAAGTTCCGACAAAATAATGAAGTCTATCTGCATTTTGTAGAGCTGTATTTTGACCGGATCATTCCAATCATTCGTGAGCGCCAGCTATCTGCCGGAGGCACTGTTATTCTTGTACAGGTCGAGAACGAATACGGGTATCTGATGGATGATGCAGCAGCAAGTGCCCATATGAACCATCTTCGGGACAGCCTGCTTCAGCGAGGGATCGACGTTCCGCTTATCACCTGTGTAGGTGGTGCGGAGGGCACGATTGAAGGGGCCAACTTCTGGTCAGGGGCTGACGGGCATTATGCGAAGCTTCGGGAGAAGCAGCCGGATACACCGAAGCTCGTTACGGAATTTTGGACGGGATGGTTTGAGAATTGGGGTGGCCCTTCTGCCATTCAGAAGACGGCGTCACTGTTTGAGAAACGTATGATGGAAATTCTTCGCACCGGTTATACCGGAATCAGTCATTACATGTTCTACGGCGGAACCAACTTTGGCGGATACGGTGGCAGAACCGTGGGCAGCAGCGATATTTTCATGATTACCTCCTACGATTATGATGCGCCGCTTAACGAGTACGGGCGGGCAACGGCCAAGTATGCTGTATCGAAGACGTTATCCTATTTTGTCCATGCATTTGGCGCATTGCTGATGGAGACGGAGGAAGTACCATCAGAGCAGATCAAGGTACGTCATCCACAAGGCATCTCTGTACGAGGCAGATCTAAAGGCAGCGAGAAGATATGGTTCTTGGAGAGTCACAAGGATGAGCGGGAGACGTTTCACGTCACGCTGGAGGAAGGCCGGACACTTCCCGTTGCCCTGAACCCGGGACAGATTATTCCGGTACTGGACAGGGTAGAGATTGCCGAGAATGTATACCTGACAGGTAGCGCGATGATTACGGGCAATGAAGTGGTAAATGGAGAATTGACCCTGTTCATTGTTGCGGAGTCGGGACAGCGTTCGGTTGTTGAACTGGAGACGAACGTCTTGAATGTACAAGGCAGCAGCATGCAAGTACGGGTTGAACGTGATCCGTTAAATGGAGCCTATCGCTTCGAACTGGTACATTTCCGTGAACCAGGCATCATTCATCTGGAGGCGAGTGGTGTCCCTATTCGGTTCGTGGTTCTGGACAAGGAAACGATGGATCGCACGTGGAGAATCGATGGAAAGGGAGGGCCGTATCAGCTGCGTTACGCAATCGGATTCGATGATCTAGATGTCTCTCTATCCGGGCAGGTCACCGGTATGATCTCTGATCCAAATCGGAATATTTTGCTTCTCGGCAGCTGGGCGGATGGTGAACGGTCGTTGACTGGACGTGAGTTCATATACGGAGAAGCAAACGATTCACAGGGCGGTATAGAGGATGAACATGTTCAGAAGTCATCCGCAGCAATTCAGCATGATCTGTTCACCACGCTGCCTATGCCACCGAAACTGTCGGATTCCCCAGAGTTGTCTCGTGTGACATTAACAGCGGAACAGCGTACTTCGAGTGGTCAACCAGAGCATTTTTCCCAGTACGGACAGGATTTCGGGTATCTGTTATACGAGTGCGATTTCGACCGTTCGGTGGATGGAATCACCACCCTTATTCTGCCGGATCTCCAGGACACGGCCAGAATATATGTCAATCGTGTGGAACAGGCATTGGTTCGTCAAGTTGGTGCAGCGGGTGTTCAGGTGCAGACGACGAAAGGAAAGAATACACTTCAGGTGCTGGTACAGCATATGGGCAGGCTGAATTTTTCTCCATATTTGGGTGAAAGCAAAGGTCTGACAGGATCTGTGTACATCGGTGGTTCCGCTCAGGACATACGCCGGAATTGGCATGCGGAGCATGGGGTGGTGCATCTCGATGAAGTGAATCATCTTGAGGAGGCCCCGCTTCTGAGCAGAAGCTTTACGCTGGATGGCATGAACCGTGCGATTCTCGTTGGAGCGGTGAGCCAGGGATTGCGCATGAATGGCATGGATGTGCCAATGGAAGGGTATCAGGACTGGTTTTCGTTCAACACGTTGGATCTTTCCCTTTACTTGCGGCCTGGAGAGATCAATACACTGGAGATGCCTTATAGCAGAACGCCGCTGAACCGGCTGGAACTGATCCTGTACCGGAGTGAAGATGAGCTGCAGGATTGGCGCATGGCAGGTACGGATGCTTTGCTTCCACGACAATGGGGATTATATGAGCCACCGAACAATTCAGGTCATCTCCATACCTATCGGCAGGATGCGGATTATAGTGGCAATTGGAATGCCATCTCTGTGGGAAATGATTCGTACGGTCAACCCGTCTGGTACCGGTGGCGCTTCTCCAAGTCAGCTGTGCTGGAACACTTCCGAGTGAACCTGATGCTTCGTCTTACCGGGATGAGCAAGGGAACACTTCATCTGAACGGGCACCATCTGGGCCGTTATTGGCAGATCGGTCCGCAAGAGGATTACAAAATTCCGGTATCCTGGCTGCAGGATGAGAATGAATTGCTGTTATTTGATGAGGAAGGCCGAACGCCAGAACGGGTGCATTTCTTGTATGATAACCTGTCCCAGTATCCATGGGTTGTGGTCGAATAGTTCGCCTTTAATTGTACCTGTATAATGGAAAATAGTTTGTTCTGATCAGTCGTGTCCTGTTCTAGCTCGTCGTATTTGTTCTCCTTGTGGAGGCTGCTCGGTTGATTGAATCTATAGATTCTGAACCTCCGGGCAGCTCTTGCACGGGGAATGGACGACGAGGATAGCTTGTATCGTTTGTTGAAACCGTTTACATAACGAAGGTGTTATATGGCTACGTGATCTGTGAGAGGGGTGATGTTTGGCAAAAAGGTATGCCTGTCACACATTTTGGATAAGGAGATGACCCATGTACACAAGGAAAAGGTGGAGCACAAGATTATTCAAAACTTGTAAGTCTGGCATGATCATGCTGCTTGGAGCATTGCTTCTCTTCATCACGTTGTTCCCGAATACAGCCAGAGCAGCAACAAGTGTTTACACGATTTCGGCTTTTACCAATACGAGCGAATCCAATTTGTATATCTACGAATCCTACAATGCGACTAATTACGGTTTGCTTAAAGGGCCTGCCTATACACCCCCGGCCAATCTGATCCGTGATCCCAGCATCATGAAGCATACGGATGGGCTGTATTATGTCGTTTATACCACGAACTGGTCAGGCAATACGATCGGCATCGCATCCAGTACAGATAAGGTGAATTGGACGTTTGTCCGCAATATTACCCTATCTGCACCCACCACGATTGCACATACCTGGGCACCGGAATGGTTCAAAGACAGCAACGGCAGTCTGAACATCATCGTGTCCATCTCCCCAGGCAACTATGAAAACTTCAAACCTTATGTCATCACGGCGACCAATTCAACCCTGTCTTCCACAACATGGTCTGCTGCCACAGAGCTTGCAGGCATTGCACCCAACTACATCGATACCTTCATCGTCAAGACCGGCTCAACCTATCACGCTTTCACCAAGAATGAGACCACCAAGTATATCGAATATGCTACAGCTGCTTCCCTCACCGGACCTTACACGTTCAAAGGGACAGGGGATTGGGCAGGCTGGGGCTCCTGGGTAGAGGGACCTGCGCTTGTCCAGCTGGATAACGGTTCCTGGCGAATCTATTTTGATGGTTACTCTGCACAAAAATATTATTACAGCGACTCTGCCGACGGGTTTCAGACCTGGAGTGCAAAGCAGGAGCTTGCCGGTCTGACTGGACTCGTCCGGCATATGACCGTCCTGAAAGAAACCGGACAGCCTGGCGATATCCGCAAGCTGGAGTCCTATAATGTGCCAGGCAGCTTCATTCGCCATTACAACTATGTGGCCCGAATCGATGCCAGTGTCAGTCCCGCAGAGGACGCACAGTTCCGAATCGTGCCCGGTCTGTCGAATAACGCAGGAATTTCGTTTGAGGCCATGAATTATCCGGGTTATTATCTGCGCAACAATAACGGTGCAATCGTGCTGGTGAAAAATGACGGCAGCGCAGCCTTCCGCAATGATGCCACGTTCAAACGAGTGAGTGGACTCGCAAACGCCAGCTGGACATCTTACGCTTCTTTCAGCAACCCGAATTTGTATCTTAGACATTACAATAATGTGCTGAAATTGGAAGCTGTCGTTACCGCACTCGATAAGTCAGACGCGACCTTCCGAGAGGTTGCACCATAATTGGTGTTCGTGTTTAAGGAGATATAAATAAGTTAAACTTTTTACACTATTTACACGATAACGGAGAGGTCAGAAATAACTTGAAGAAGCGAAGCGTGCGCCTAAAAGCTTTCTAAAAGAAAGCTGCATCGGAAGCGTAGGCCCCAGATTTTTTAATATTATTTAAAAGGGAAAATCCGGGGAAAGTTGTTCTGACATCGGAGTGCAAGTGTAAATTCATAAGGAGTGAATCGAATGAACTGGTTGAAACGATTGGGCACCCTGCTGCTGGCAGGAGGGTTGCTGACAGGCAGTCTGGGTCTTGGCTCAGAAGTTTCCGCTGCGGGTTCTTATACAGCCACCGCTGATCCCTCGAAGCAATATCAGACCATCGAAGGTTGGGGAACGTCCCTTGCCTGGTGGGGGAAAGTGGTCGGAGAGTACTCCAACCGGGATGAATATGTGGAAAAGATGTTTAGCCCAACAACCGGACTAGGTCTAAACGTCCTGCGTTACAACATTGGAGGCGGCGATAATCCTTCATCGAATATTCTGGAATATCGCAAAGCCGTGCCGGGATATCAGCCTTCCCCGGGTGTGTATGACTGGAATGCAGATGCCAATCAGCGTTATATGCTCCAAGCCGCCAAATCATATGGAGTCAACGTCTTTGAAGCCTTTGCGAACTCGGCACCTTACTGGATGACCATTAGTGGAAATGTGTCCGGTGCCGCGAATGGTGGCAACAATCTCAAGCCTGATTACTATGATGATTTTGCTGATTATCTCACAGAGGTCGTGAAGCATTTCAGAGATAACTGGGGCATCACGTTCGACACCGTAACGCCGCTCAATGAACCCATCTCCACTTGGTGGAAGCAGGGCAACGATCAGGAGGGCATGCACTTTGATCGGGCAGACCAGAACACGATTCTGAGTCAGCTGCAAGCCTCGCTCAATGCAAAGGGATTATCCACAAAGCTGAGCGCGCCAGAAGAATACAGTCTGGATGACACAACCACTTCCTTCAACAGTTACAGCAGTGCAGTGAAGTCTGCGATCAGTCAGATTAACACACATACCTATGGCGGAAGCAACCGTGCATCGTTGCGGAATACAGCGACTTCTGCGGGGAAACATCTCTGGACCTCAGAATATGGAGACGGAGATGCCAGCGGACTAACGATGTCACGCACGATCCTTAAGGATATACGCAACATGGGGGCGAGTGCATGGGTGTACTGGCAGGCCGTAGATAGTGCGGATGGCTGGGGATTTTTCAAAAACGTACTGAATAACACGCAAACGACCAGCTACACCGTGAATCAGAAATATTATGTCATGGGCAACTACAGCAAGTTTATTCGTCCTGGATTCAAGATCATTGGTATGAGTGATGCCAATACACTTGCCGCCTATGATGCTGCTTCAGGTAAAGTGGTGCTGGTGACTACCAATTCGGATTCGAGTGATACAACGGTGACGTATGATTTGAGTCAGTTTACAAGTGTTGGATCGTCGGCTCAAGTGCACCGGACATCCTCTACGGAGAAGTTGCAGCAATTGACCAACATCAACCTTCAGAATAAAAAGTTTACAGCGACCGCCAAAGCGGGCTCGGTTACGACCTATGTCATATCCGGCGCGACGTATAATGGCAGCACAGGATATGAATCCGGGGCGATCTATAAGCTGATCAATCGGAACAGTGGTCTCGCTCTGGATGTGAATGGGGCTTCCACTGCCGGGGGTGCAACGATCATCCAGTGGAACGACAATGGCGCGGCCAACCAACAATGGAAGCTGGAGTCTGCGGGCAACGGTTATTATAAAATCCGTAACGTAGGCAGTGGTCTGCTGCTGGACGTGAATCAGAGCTCTACTCAAGGAGGCGCAGCCTTGATTCAGTGGCAGGATAACGGGGGCAACAATCAACAGTGGTTACCGGTGGATGTCGGAGGATATCTTGTGCTCGTGAATCGCAATAGCGGCTTAACCGTTGATATCAACCAGAGCTCCACAACCGCCGGTGCCTCGACCATTCAATGGGAAGACAATGGCGGGGCTAATCAGCAATGGAGCCTGGTCAAAGTGAATTAGAAATGACTGTGCGGCCTGTTTATTTGGATTAGACTTGGTTTATGGTACTCCTTTCTTGAAACATGGCGCGCTATACCACATGGCACGGTTCAAGAAAGGAGATCACCCTGAAATATGCTACCAAATCGGGAAAGGGCAAATCGGCCGATATCCTGATCCGTATGTCCTGTTTGCACCAAGTCAGACAATAGTTTGCCCACTGCACTTGCAAATTTGAAGCCATGACCGGAAAATCCGCCTGCCAGCCATACATGGTTATGGGCAGGGTGACGGTCGATAATAAAATCTTCATCCGGTGTGAACTCGTATTTGCATACCGCACCACGCTTCAGCCTTCCGGCTGCCAGTGGCATCCGAAGTTCAAGCAATCTTCGCAGATCACCCTCATCCGTCTCATCAGAGCCAAATGGAGCCAGTGTACTCCCTGGTGTCCACTCCCGCCCCGTATCGTGACGTCCAATCTTCAGACCCGACCCGTCAATGCTCGGAAATCCATAATATCCGCCTTCTTTTCCAGCCAGCGTGAAACCGGGAAAGTGATCCTCGGCGAACAATGCCTCCGGTGCATCGAACCATCCCACGGTTTTGCGTACAGCTCGAATGGGAAGGTTCACGAACGGTTTCAGCGTCTGAAACCATGCTCCGGCACTGAGAATGACCTGGTTCGCATAATACGTTTCGCCAGCAGATGTGATGACTCCAACAGAATCTGCGCTGCACTCGATATGTTCCACACGTGTATGCGTTAAGAGAGTGGCACCCGATGCTTCGGCTGCCTGACGGAAGGCAAGCACGCAGCGTTCACTGAACAAATATCCTGCATCAGGCTCATACATTCCCTCGTAATGTTCAGGGACTTCAATGCCTGGCCACCGTTTCATAATCTCGGTTGCGCGCAAGGTTTCATACCGAATCCCCGCATCGTCAGCATGGGTTAAACGATTGTGAAAAGAATGAATGTCCGGGTCAACTACATTCAAGACACCCGAACGTACAAGCAATTTGGCCCCGGTAGTATCCTCCAGTTCTTCCCACAGTTCCTGCGCCAGAAGTGCCATCGCTATATAGTCAGGTCCCCCGCTGTACACATGGCGAATAAGCCGTGGTTCTCCGTGATGGCTGCCTTCCGAATGGGGAGGATCAAAGGCATCAATCAGCAACGTTTTTAATCCACTGCGCGCAAGATAATAACCTGCACTCATGCCCATCGATCCGGCTCCAACGATAATGACATCATAGGAATGTGATATAACCATCCCTCCCTCCGCTTATTTTTCACAGACCAATCTTATACAGGATAATCTAGTCTTCAAATCTACAGCAGTCAATAGAACAGGTTATAGAGAAAGCCGATACGACAATAGAAAATTTTGATTAAGGATAAAGTTGTATGTGTATCAAAATAGTGGTAGAGTTTTGAACTAAACATTCCGACCTGATTAGTCGGTATTCCAGATCTCTGTATATTCAGATGAAGAGCAAGGAAGGTGAAGTCAACGTCAACGAATCCAACACAAACGTCTGGTTTTCCCAGTCAAACCTATGCCGAAATTGTACTTGAACCCGCCTATAATCAGGCCACACAGCATCTGCTGAACCCCATGATGGCCGTAAACAAAGCACATCTGATTATGCTCCGTGAACAACACATCATTTCGGAGCAAGAGGCGTGCCACATCGCTTCCGCTATACAAAGTCTGGATGTAGATGGGCTCCGAACGAGTCAGTATTCCTCCCACGTTGAAGATTTGTTCTACCAAGTCGAAGCTGAACTAGAGAAGCTTGGCGGACCCTCTGTCGGAAATCTGCATTTAGCCAGAAGCCGAAATGATATGGGAATCGCCATGTATCGTATGGTGCTGAGGGAGAATCTGAACTTAACGATTTCCTCAGGGCTGTCATTACACCGAAGCCTAAGAGAGTTTGCATTACGTCATATCGATACCCTCATGATTGCTCACACGCACACCCAACAAGCCCAGCCGACAACACTTGCCCACTACATCTGTGCCGTTAGCGATTCCCTTGAACGGGATCTTAATCGGTTGAGATCAGCCTATACAGGCTGCAATCGCAGCAGTCTTGGTGCGGCTGCTCTCACCACTTCTGGATTTCCAGTCTGTCGAGACCGGACCGCAGAACTGCTCGGCTTTGATGGCATGATTGAGAATGCCTATGATGCCGTCAGCGGTGTGGATTATGCAGGTGAAGCCGCCTCTGTAGCCCAACTGGCAGCTATCAATCTGGGACGTTTTGTTCAGGATCTGCTGTTATGGTGCACACAGGAATATGGTGCATTAATTGTAGCTGCCCCTTACGTTCAGATTAGTTCCATCATGCCGCAAAAACGGAATCCGGTATCGATTGAACACGCCCGTTCACTCCTTTCAAGTGCCAAAGGGGATGCAGCAACTGCGCTTAACATGATGCATAACACGCCCTTTGGCGACATTGTAGATACCGAAGATGATATGCAGCCCTATGTATGGAGAAGTCTGAATACACTTGAATCCGTATATCGCTTGCTGTCCGAAGTGATGGATACCCTTAAGGTCAATGTGTCATTGCTGCGGGAACGGGCAGAGCATAGCTTCGCTACGGTTACCGAACTTGCAGATACGCTGGTCCGCACAGAAGGATTATCGTTTAGACAAGCTCATTCCATCGTGAGCCGCATTGTAACACAGCTGACGGAATCCGGTATTTCCATTTCGGGATTGAACTGGGAGGTTGTGAACACAGCGGTGCAGGAAATTGCCGCCAAGCCGCTTGCCCTAACCTTTGAGCAATTAGAGGAAGCAATATCCCCTGAGCATTTTGTACACATTCGGCATGTGCGTGGTGGACCGAATCCGGAAGAAGTGGCAAGAGCATTGGAGGCTCAAGCGCTCCGTCTTGACACACAGGAACAATGGAATCTTGGCACCACCAATAAACTCCGTTCCGTAGATGCGAATCTGGATTTAATTCTAAACGGCTGGCTTAACCAAACCTAAACGGAAGGAGCAAAACAATGTTCTCCAATCCCGACTTTCGAGTTTTTGATATCCATGCCCACCTGCCCTATAAACTTTTGCTTTCCTCATATAAAAACCATGAATTGGTGACGCGATATGGCAAGGAACGAAGTGAGCGAATGCGACTAACCTGGGACTTCCCGGCGGTGGAGGAGCAGGGAGAGGAAGCAGCACGGCCGTTAATCGAACGGTGGGTAGATGAATTGGACAAATACAATATTGCTGGACTTAACTTTCTGACGGCTCTGGATAATGACAATCTGGCTGAACAAATATCCATATACCCGGATCGGTTTACCGGCTTCGCTTATCATTCCATTGAAAATGAAGATGCATCCACCGAGTTGCGTCGGGCGGTTGATGAGCTCGGGTTGCGAGGATACAAGCTATTTGGTCCTCTCACCCAGATTCCCTTTGACTCCCCTTCGCTCGATCCGGTGTGGACATTTCTTGCAGAGCGGCGTCTGCCTGTGCTGATTCATTTTGGCATGCTTGGTCATGCCGGAGGCATCGTTCATCATCCCAACATCAATCCGCTTGCCATCTTTAACACGGCCCGTGCCTATCCGGATATTCCGTTCATCATCCCTCATTTTGGCGCAGGGTACTTCCAGGAACTGCTCCATCTAAGCTGGAGCTGCCCTAACGTCTACATCGACACATCGGGTTCCAATCAGTGGGTACGCTGGATGCCCTATGAGCTGAACCTGGAGACGTTATTCCGCAAAACCTACGAACTGTTGGGTCCGGAGCGAATCATCTTTGGAACGGATGCGAGCGGATTTCCGCGTGGTTATCCTTATCGTTATTTGCAGGATCAGGTGCGTGTATGCCGTGAACTTCGCTTCCCTGAAGCGGACATTGAACTCATCTTCGGAAATAACGCAAGACATCTGTTGAAGCTGCCTGTTGATAAAGCCGTTGGTTCCACCAACGCGTAAGTCAAGGAGATAGAGAACGGGTTATAACACTTTTGTTGGAAAAAGAGGGGAGAGTGGCTTCACTTGACGGAATCCGGTTATTTTTCATTCAGGCCAAGCAAGACCCTGCAATTTTTGATTGCAGGTTTACTCTTATTGAGCATAACAGCTTGTTCAGCCAAGCCATCCGAAGAGTCTGGTTCAGCAGCTGTAACAGCTTCGAGTGTTCAGACGGAGAAGGAGCCCATCACGATTGAGTACTGGCAGTACGAATTTCCAGCCAAGGTTGAACTGATCAATACCTTAATCCAGGAATTTGAGACTGAACATCCTAACATCAAAGTCAAACAAACCAATTTTCCATACGACCAGTACAATCAAAAGGTTGCTACACTTGTTCCCGCCGGAAAAGGACCGGATGTCATCAATCTGTATTACGGCTGGCTGCCAAAATATGTGCAATCCGGTTATTTACAGCCGCTGCCTGAAAGCAGCTTTCCGGGCATCGCCGAGGCATTTTTCCCTTTTGTGGATACAGCCAAATTAAATGGAAGCTATTATGCTCTGCCTACAGGCGTGAGAACGCTGGGGTTGTTTTATAACAAGGACTTGTTCACCAAGGCTGGACTTGATCCCGAGAAACCGCCGACGACTTGGGAAGAGCTTGTCTCGGATGCCAAGGCATTAACGGAAACGGACAAAAACGGCCAGTTGGTGACAGAGGGTTTCGCGTGGGAACCGGGTTCCCAACTTCATCACTGGTTCCGAGATGGATTGTTATATCAAGCGGGAGGCAAGGATACAAGCGAGGATCGTCGGAAAATCCTGTGGAATGATACACCCGCAGGGCTTGAAGCATTCAAGTATCTGGTTGATTTTGCAACCGTGCATAAGGTAGGAATTAACGGCTTTTACACCGATGATGCCAATGCATTCAAAACCGGCCATGCCGCAATTAACGTGGATGGTTCATATCGATTGGGATCTATCAAAAAAGACGCTCCCGATTTGAATTTTGCTGTCGCCCCGCTGCCAGGTTATAAAGGAAAATCCACACAGGCTTCATTCTGGGCTAATGCGATTCCAGCCAATGTTACCGGAGAGAAGTTGGAAGCAGCTACGGCCTTTTTACAGTTTTTGATCAGCAAGGGTGTTCAGGAACAATGGGTGGAGAAGGTCGGTGAACTTCCCGCACAGAAAGAAGTGGCTCTTCAGGATAAGTATGTGAATGACCCGCTGCTTGGCCCTTTTATCTCTCAACTGAACGATGCTAACGCCCACTTTTTCATTGATGAGACGCAGGAGCGTACGTTGTTTGTGAACGCTGTGGATGAGGTGCTTCTTAATCATGTGCCGGAAGAACAGGCCTTCAATGATCTGGTGGCCAAAACCCAGAAGCTCTATGACGACTACTGGGCGAAACAGGATAAGAAAAAATAAGTTCTCATTCAAGGAGGCTGTGCAGCTATGAGGACTACCGGGGTGATTCCTTCGCGGCCGAAACGGCGTTTATGGTTCGGATCGGGAATAGGAAGACTCAATTACAGACATAAACAGCGGTTATTCATTTATGGCGGTTTGTTGATTCCGCTGCTCTATTTTGTAGTCATCCGTATCTTACCGATTCTGTATTCCTTTAACGTAAGCTTTCGCGAATGGGGCATGCTGTCACCGGATAAACCCTTTGTGGGCTTTGATAATTATGCGACGTTGCTAAGTGACTCTCTATTTCTCAAGTCGCTGGTGAACACAGGAATCTACGTCGTTGTTGGTGTACCTGCACAGTTGATTGCCGGATTAATCGTGGCTCTTCTTCTCCAGCAAGTGGTGAAGCTGCGCGGATTGTTCAGGACGGCCTACTTTATCCCGTATGTTACCAGTGTAGTGGCGGTAAGTTGGATATTCCGGTGGCTGCTGATGAAGAACGGGATTGTAAATACTCTATTTATAGAGTTGGGTCTTGGGCCGCAATCATTCCTGTATTCGCCCTCACAGGCCATCTTCTGGATTATTGCGGTGATGGTATGGCAAAATATCGGATTTCAGATGCTCATTTTCCTGGCGGGTCTGCAAAACATCCCCAAATTGTATTATGAAGCGGCTGCCATAGACGGAGCCACGGGTTGGCAGCGCTTTGTGCATATTACAATCCCTCTGTTGAACCCGGTTATGCTCCTCTCCGTCGTCATGGCAAGCATTGGGTTCCTGCAATCCTTTACCCAGGTGCTGAATATGACAGGAGGCGGGCCGTTGGACTCCACCATATCTGTTGTGCTTCATATATACAATTTGGCTTTTAAGAGTTTTGATATGGGTCTGGCCTCGGCAGCCACCGTCATTCTGTTTGTCATCATATTCATGCTGACTCTGGTTCAGCTTAAAGTGCTGGGCAGCCGTTTTCAACAGGAGTAAAAGGAAAGGAGGGTGCTTTTCAAGCATGAGCAGATCTGCCGCATGGGCCGATACCCGAACAACACTCCGCTGGAAACGTTCCGGGTCACTGATCAGTTATGGTTTACTTACCCTCGGACTTGGGTTGATGGTGTTTCCGTTTCTATGGATGATATCGACGTCGTTCAAGACGCTGGATGAAATCTACTCTCTAAGCCTCATCCCTTCCAGAGTCACATGGGATAATTATGCGGCCATTTTTCAGGGAACCCCATTTCCCCGCTGGATGTTGAACAGCTTATATGTAGCCGTCATTGCCACGGTGAGTGTCTGCGTGTTTGATTCCATTACGGGATACATTTTGGCTAAATTTACGTTCTGGGGGAAACAGGTTATCTTTGTACTCATTCTGAGTACATTAATGGTGCCGACTGAAATGCTGATTATTCCATGGTATCTTGTATCCAGTAGTTTCAACGGCATGGACACATACTGGGGGATTTTGTTTCCAGGTTTAATATCCGGGTTTGGCATTTTTCTAATGAAGCAATTCATGGAATCCCTTCCTTCGGAATTACTGGACGCGGCACGAATTGATGGCATGGGAGAATGGGGCATTTTCCTTCGGATCGCTGTTCCGCTGGTAAGGCCAGCGTTTGCCACCCTCTGCATTCTGACATTCCTGGGCAGTTGGAATTCATTCATCTGGCCGCTCATTATTACGCAGAGTGAGGAGATGTTCACGATTCCTGTCGGAATGGCTTTCTTCTCCAGCGAGGCCAAGGACAGCAGCAACTGGGTACAGATTATGACTGGAGCAACACTTTCGGTTCTGCCATTGATCGTTCTCTTTCTGTGCTTTCAGAAGCAGATCATTCGTGGCATTGCTACAACGGGTCTCAAATAGCTCAAATAGCAAAAGCATCAGACATTTCTTTTAAACAATACAAAACACTACAGACAAAAACAAAGCCGGTTACCCGTCAGTGAACTGCACCCCATTTGTTAGACACGACTAACAATGGAGGTGCAGTTTTTTTGCCTAAATTCAGTTTTGATGAGAAATTGAAAGCCATGCATGCAATGAAGCGGTGCATTTTCCATATGGAAATGGGTGATTCGTCCATGGAAGGCCGGACCGACCTTGGATATAATCGGAGACTAAAGCTGTAGCAACCAGGAGGTATACTTCATTGAAACCAATGATGAGACAAGATGGAACAGAACCGGAGGTAACGTTGCCGGGAACTGCCTATTACCACATGCGTGCAGAACAGACCAAAAGAGATTACGAGATCAAAGTTTGGGTGCCGGAGAGCGCCCCGCCAGCTTCCGGATATCCCGTGATCTATCTGCTGGATGCCAATGCGGTGTTTGGTACGATGGTTGAGGCCATGCGTGTACAATCTTTACGCCCGGAGAAGACCGGGGTTGTGCCAGCAGTTATTGTTGGTGTGGGGTATACTGCCAGAGAACCCTTTCCGCCGGACAGACACTATGATTTTATGATGCCGGTTCCCAAAGAAGATTTACCCCGGAGACCGGATGGAGCAACTTGGCCGGAGCATGGCGGCGCTGAAGCATTCACCCTGTTTATCGAGGAACAATTGAAGCCAGATATTGAACGACGCTATGCCATTGACCGGAGCAGACAATCCGTTGTGGGGCACTCGCTGGGCGGATTATTTGTTTTGCAGTTGTTACTGGAACGTCCGGGAACATACCGAAATTACATTGCAGGTAGTCCGTCTCTTCATTGGAACTCAGCCTGGATCGCCCGGCAGCAAGAGACGTTTGCTTCTCGCATGCAAGATAACCGTACGGAAATTCATGTTTTACTTGCAGCAGGAGAACTGGAGGGGAGTCATCCCAGCGGGGTGATTGAACGCTCCCGAGCGTTTACTCAATGGTTGAACCATAGCGATGCAAGTGGAGTGCGCGCTGACTTTATCTGTTTTGAAGATGAAGGTCACATCTCGGTATTGCCTGTGTTGATCAACAGGGCACTGCGATTTGCATCCAGAGATTGAACGGGTTGAGTACCATCATGAAAGAACTAGTAGATGCGGGGGTCTCCGAAAATTTGATATACTGATGATAGTTATTGAGAATGGTTATCAAATGGAGGCCTATAAATAGATGATTTCCCCTAACTTATACCCTAATCAAGAGGTGGATTCCACGTATCTGCTCGACAGATTGACTATAAAATTGCGTGACATGGAGAAAATGAAATCCACTTCGGACTGGAACATTCCCCAGCAGCATACCTCGTCTTATGTGCTTGTCTTGGTCACAGGTGGTGAAGCCTTACTGACACTGGATCGGGGGTCTATCCATATCCATGCACAAGGCGTATATTCCTGTGTACCCGAATCCACTTTTGGACTGACCTCTTTCGGAGATGAAGGAGCCGAAGTAACGATCATGCGGTTTGACCTTTATCAAGAGCTGCATGATGATCCTGACACCTTGCATGTGGTTAAAGATACCCCGATGTTCAGATCTGGAAAGGAGCTGGCGGTGTCACCAACCGTTCAGCTCTCATTTATGTGCGAAGAAATACACAACCTGTGGCATAGTGGCAGGGCCATGGGGCATTTTCAGGCACATGTGCAGTTTCTCCAATTGCTCGCAAGCCTTACAGAAGCATCACCTCCGCTCAAGGAAGATTCCCAGATGATGATCCAGCGTACCAAAGATTATATCGATGAGCATTCCAATGAGAATCTAACCGTGGAATATCTGGCAGGCATGGCCGGGCTGAGTCCGAAATATTATGTGGACCTGTTCAAGCGAAGATATGGAATGAGTACAACTGATTATATTTCTTCACTCCGCATTAACCGGGCAAAACAACTTATGGCCGGTACTGAAATGCGTCTGCGGGATATTGCTCATCAGGTTGGATATCAGGACGAATTTTACTTCAGTCGCAAATTTAAAAAAGCCATGGGAATATCCCCTTCGGTATATATGAACAGCCGCCGCCGTAAAATTGCGGCCTATCACATTGCGATTACAGGACATTTGCTGGCCCTGAACATGATTCCCTATGCGGCACCGCTGCACCCGAAATGGACATCGTATTATTATCGAATGTATGGCAAGGACATCCCTGTACATCTGAGTGCCTATCGGATTGACATGGAATGGCAATCCAAAATTCAGGCTCTGCAGGAGCATCAGCCCGACCTGATTATCAGTTACGACCACTTGCGACCTGAGGAAAAAGCACAGCTTGAAGGTATTGCACCGGTTCATTACCTCACGGTCTCAGATCACAACTGGCGATCACAGCTTCAGATTCTGGCTGAACATCTGGGGACACAGCAGGATGCCAAGAGTTGGCTGGAAACTTATGATCATAAGGTTGATCAGGTCAAAACGATGATGCAGCGAAAGCTTGGCAACGAGAAGGTAGTCGTTGTCCGTTTGTTAAAACATCAGTTCACACGTTATTGTTCACCTTCCATGTTGGAAGTGTTATATGGAGATTTGGCGGTTAAACCAGCCCATGTCAGTGAAGAAGGGGAAATATATAACGAGCCGATTACATTGGAACAGCTGGTTGAAATGCAGACCGATTGGATATTTCTGATGGTATGTCAGGAGAGTGAGACGTTATCTTTCTGGGAGGATGTGCAGAAAACATCCTTGTGGCAAAATATAAAATCTGTTCAGAATAACCGGTTGTTCATCATCCCGGCTGATCCCTGGCTTGAGAACTCGCCCCTCGCCAACGAACGCATCCTGGACGATCTGATGGATCGCTATCGGTGAAAAATCCATAGAGATTCAGGACAGAGTCCATGGTTCTGTCGGTCAATCTTGTTTATCATTCAATAATGATTATTATTCTCAATTAGAATAATCGAACTATTGAAGGGGGATCACCAGAGATGAAAAAGAAATTGGGGTTATGGTTGGTAATGATATGTATGCTCGCTGTATTGGGAGCGTGCGGCAATAAAGAGGACGCGTCAGGGACTGCGGAGAATTCGGCTTCGACCGGAACCACGGCGACGACCAATGAAACGGATACAGCTGAAGCAGCTGAAGGCACACGAACTATTAAATACTTAGATAAAGAGTACACAGTCCCAACAGAAGTTAACCGTATTGTTATTACTGGTTCCATGGAAGCGATGGAGGATGCGCTGGTTCTTGATGTACATCCGGTAGGGGCTATTACTTTTGGCGGCGAATTCCCGGAGATGTATGCTTCTATCACGGATCAAGCTGAGTCCATTGGGCAGAAGATTGAGCCTAACTTTGAGACCATCTTGTCCTTGAAACCGGATATTATCCTGGGTTCCACGAAGTTTAAGCCTGAAGTGGCCGAGCAGTTAAGCAAAATTGCGCCATTTATTCAGGTATCCCATATTGCTACGGATTGGGAGTCGAACCTGAATCTGCTGGCTGAGCTGACAGGCAAGCAGGATCAGGCCAAACAGGAGATTGAACAGTATAAGGCTGCTCTGACTACTGCTCAGGCTGAACTGGGGGACAAACTGGAAAACAAAAAAGTGCTGGCAGTGCGTATCCGTAACGGACAAATGTATGTGTATCCTGAGTCTGTCTTTGTGAACCCGATCCTGTATGGAGACCTTGGATTCCAGGTTCCGGCCGAGATTCAGGCAGCCAAAGCACAGGAAGCACTTTCGGTAGAGAAGTTTGCAGAGATGAACCCGGATTATGTGTTTGTACAATTTGAGACATCCGAGAACTCCGACACCCCGAATGCTCTGACGGATCTGCAGAATAACCCGATTATCCAGAAGACAACTGCGCTGAAGGAAAATCATGCTTTTGTCAATGTCATTGATCCATTGGCTGAAGGCGGTCCGGCATGGAGTCGTATTGAATTCCTGAAAGCAGCAGTTGAGCAGTTATCCAAATAATTAGAGCAAGGCGTGTATACTCCTATGCAAAAAAGAAGATTGAATCCGGTGGTGCTGTTCGCAGCAGCACCTCTGTTCATTGCAGTTACCATTCTGGCGTCCGTCATGTACGGAGCCAAGAGCATTGACGTTTCGACCATAGCAGCAGCCATTTTCCATTTCGATACAGACAGCATTGATCACCAGATCATCGTATCATCCCGGCTCCCACGTGTTATTGGTGCTTTATTAATCGGGGCTTTTCTGGCGGTGTCAGGTGCGCTCATGCAGGGGATGACAAGAAACTATCTTGCGTCCCCTTCCATTATGGGGGTATCCGATGGATCGGTAGTGGTCATCACCTTATGTATGGTATTTATGCCGAATACGTCATCTCTTGGTCTTATATTTTACTCTTTGGCGGGATCGGCACTTGGAGCAGGACTGGTATTTCTCATAGCCTGGTTACTGCCGGGTGGCATGTCGCCTGTTCGGCTTGCCATTCTGGGTACAATTATCGGTACATTCCTCGGTGGTGTATCTCAGGCTGTGGCTACCTATTATCAGGTGTCTCAAACGATCAGTTTCTGGTATAACGCCAGATTGCATCAGATGGACCCTGGCATGATCAAGCTGATTATTCCATTTGCTGTGGTGGGACTGGCGTTAGCCATCATTCTTTCCAAGTCTATTACCATTCTGTCGATGGGCGATGATGTGGCAACAAGCCTGGGGCAGCGTACCGGATGGGTTAAGGCTTTATCGATACTGAGTGTGGTTATCCTGACTGGAATATCTGTGGCTTTGGCGGGCAAAATCGCTTTTGTCGGTTTGTTGGTTCCGCATATTACCCGATTTCTCTTCGGGGTAGATTACCGCTGGATTATTCCGTGTTCCGCTCTGCTGGGCGGATTCTTTTTGGCCTGGTGTGACATCTTGAGTCGTTTCATTAACTCTCCGTTTGAAACACCAATTGGAGTAGTCACCGCATTATTTGGCGTTCCCTTCTTCCTTTATCTGATCAAAACCAAAGGAGGGGGAAAACATGCCTGAACCGCAGCGGGGAAGATTATGGGCCGTCATTTTCATAAGTTCAATAATCATTGCAGCAGCCGTTTATATCAGTTTGACTAACGGTGCGTTTGACATATCGGTGATGGATGTGGTCAAAACGTTATTGCGGCTGGACCCTGTCCATGAGCATGATCTGGTCATTTTTGATTTCAGGCTGCCGCGTATTGTCATTGCATTACTGCTTGGCCTGGGACTCGGGATTGCCGGAGCTGTTATTCAGGGCATCGCCCGCAATCCACTGGCTGACCCCGGCATGCTTGGGATTAACGCAGGTGCCGGAACAGCAATGGTGCTCTTTATGCTTCTGTTTCATGGGTCCATAACAGGTACAGGATGGTTGTCCATTATGGCGATGCCACTGTTTGGCCTGTTGGGTGGATTAACGGCAGTTATTCTCATCTTGTGGTTTGCACAGGAGCGCGGTCAGTTGGATTCCCAAAGGCTTATTCTGGTCGGGATTGCCATCGGTTCAGGTTTTAGTGCAATTACGCTTTATCTTTCCCTAAAGATGAACCCGTCCGATTTTGAGATGGCTACCGTCTGGCTGACAGGCAGCATTTATAATGCCAACTGGCGATACATATCGGCGATGATTCCATGGCTGGTTCTGCTGATTCCTTTGCTTTGGGCTAAATCCCGTGTGCTGGATGTCATGCAGCTGCAGGAGGCCAGCAGCATGGGACTCGGCGTGGATGTCCATCGGGAGAGAAAAATATTGTTGCTGGGCAGTGTTGGGCTCGTCAGTGCCTGTGTTGCCGTATCCGGGAGTATCGGATTTGTTGGGTTAATCGCTCCTCATATTGCACGGCGGCTGGTGGGGCTTCACCATAAACGGGTCATTCCGATATCCGGGTTGGTCGGCATGGCGATGGTTGTTGTAGGGGATTTGATTGGCAAAACGGTGTTTGCCCCGGCAGAACTGCCTGTGGGCATCGTTATCTCCATTATTGGCGTTCCTTATTTCATCTTTTTACTGCTCAAGAACCGGATGTAACAAGCCAGATTTGAAACAGGAGGGAAGGGTTCCATATCATGAGTAAATGGGTACAGGAGTCGGTTAATGGTTGGACGCTCCATCTGCTGCTTCCGCCATCTTACACAGAGGGAGATCGTCATTACCCGGTCGTTTATATTCAGGATGGAGGTGCGGTAGCCAAAGCCTGCAGCAATCTGCTGGATCATTCTTTTCGCTCCGGAAAACTGCCTGAATTGATTTTGGTCGGTATTGAACCTCACCATCGCAACGATGACTACACGCCATGGCCTGTACCAGCGCTGCATGCATCCTTTTCGGCCTTTGGCGGTCAGGGAATCATATATCTGAAGGCGATCACTGAGCAGCTGAAACCGTATGTGGACTCGTCTTACCGTACTCTTACAGATTCAGAGAATACAGGTATACTTGGCTGTTCGCTCGGTGGGCTGATCTCTCTGTTTGCGGCGATGGAATTCCCTCATATCTTTGGAAAGGTTGGGGCGTTATCAGCCTCAATGTGGTATGAAGGTTTCCTCGATTATATGAGTGACTATTGCTGGGCTGAACGCCGCGGGTTGAAGTTGTATATGTACGTTGGGAGTCTGGAAGGTGTGTACAAGGCTAATGCCCAAGCACAAATGCTGGAAAATACACGTTCTGCGTGTCGCATGATTTTGGCCCAGGGCTATCCTGCCGAGCGGCTGAATTACGTGGAGGAAGAGGGCGGGACGCATGATCTTTTATTTTTTGCCAAGCATCTGCCTGAAGCATTAACCTGGTTGTTTCAGTGAGCATAGGGCTTAGTAAGCGCTCATTCTGTTTGGATATCGTCACACCTCAGCTTGTCCTTCCGAATTCGCCCATGCTATATTGGGGAGATGTGAGGAGATGAGGATATGAAGCTGGTGTCCTGGAATGTAAATGGATTGCGGGCATGTGTTACCAAAGGATTCATGGATTATTATAACGAGAGTCAAGCCGATATTTTCTGTGTGCAGGAGACCAAGCTGCAGGCAGGACAGATCGAAATGGATCTGGGTGAAGACGTATATCAATACTGGAATTATGCTGTCAAAAAAGGATACTCCGGCACAGCCGTATTTACCCGGATCAAACCGCTATCTGTCTGGTATGGAATCGAGGAAGATAGCGAACCGGAAGGCCGAATGATCACGCTGGAGTTTGATCATTTTTATCTAATCAACGTATATACCCCCAATGCGAAGCGGGATCTGACCAGACTTCCTTACCGTTTGGAATGGGAGGATCGATTCAGAGGGTACGTGCTGCAATTGGAGCAGACCAAGCCGGTTATCGTATGTGGTGACCTGAATGTAGCCCATCAGGAGATCGACCTGAAGAATCCGAAGCCGAATCTGGGCAACTCGGGATTCACGCTGGAAGAGCGAGGTAAGATGACCGATCTGCTGGCTGCCGGATATGTGGATAGCTTCCGCCATATGTACCCGGATCGCACGGATGTGTTCAGCTGGTGGTCGTACATGCCCAAGGTAAGAGAGCGTAATGTTGGATGGCGGATCGATTATTTTCTTGTGTCCAATCAACTGGCTCCGAAGGTGTCAGATGCGCATATTGATTGCCATGTCATGGGCAGTGATCATTGCCCGGTCGGTCTCACGTTGCAATTGTAGATTGCAGAGGGTGTATTTCCCCTTTTACAAAATGAATATCATCCAAACCGCAGGTTTCCGTTATCGGGAATTTGCGGTTATTTACGTTGTTTATATGATTATCTTTCCTTAGGTACAGGTCTCAGTGGTATTTTTCATCCTGCGGGTAGGGGATGGAACTAGACTTAGGTTGGGGAAAGAACTGGACCCGGGATCGTTCCGTTTCCACCCGTACTTGGGTAAGATTGAAGAATACATATAGAAGATGATCCGGGTAAGGGGTAGAGACGATGAAGAAGGGGTTACGGCGAGGATTGAAGGGGCTGGGTGGCCTGATGCTGGCAACAGGACTTCTGCTGCTGGCAGGAACCGCGTACGAGGCGTATCAGTCGACACAGGACATGAAATCTTACACTGCACCGGGCAAAATGTATGAGGTGAGCGGACGTAACATGCATCTCTATACAACGGGAAGAGGAAATGCGACGGTTGTTCTCGCTTCAGGCTGGGGTACGCCTAATCCGTATGTTGATTTCAGCCCGCTATATAACAAGTTGAAATCCCAGGTGAACATTGCGGTGTATGACCGGTTCGGTTACGGGTATAGCGATTATACGGATCGGCCACGTGATATCGATACCATTACGGAGGAAATTCATCAACTGCTGCGAGTATCCGGCCAACGTCCGCCATATATCATGGTAGGTCATTCTCTTGGATCGCTGGAGACCGTGCGATTCGCGCAAATGTATCCCGATGAGGTAGCAGGTATGGTCATGATTGATGGAGGAAGTCCCGAATATTACAGCACTGTGGCCATGGAGCCATCGGATTGGTATTTCGATTCAGCACGTTTTCTGGTGAAAACAGGCATTGCGCGTACATTGCTGCATTCGGATCGGATAACGGAATCCTTGGTCGTTAACCCGGATCTCGTTACGGAGTCAATGAGAAAGGCAGCCACCATTTCCACGCTCAAGCATGCTTACAATGACAACTTGATTGGAGAGATGCGCAATTCCAAGACGAACGCAGCCCGTATCCTGGAGCATAAAAAGGAATTCTCTTTCCCGTTAACCATTCTGACGGCCGGTTCAGAGAAATCAAGCGAAGGCAGCCGGGCATGGCAGGCAGATCAAGCCGATTTTGCTTCATGGTCCAGTCAAGGAACACAGGTCACTGTGGCACACGCCAAACACGATATTCATAATAGTCAGCCGGATATTGTCGCTAGTGAAATTTTGGAGTTGGTGAAGCGGTCCGGTGAACTATGAAGAACATGATCCAGCCAAAATATAGCAAACAGGATGAGGAGGTAGAATGGATGAAAAAGATCAGAATTGCATCAAGATTCCTTTCCTTACTCCTGGCAAGCTGTCTGTTGTCTCTAACGGTGTTGTCCGTCTCCGTCTTGTTTGCTACCTCTTCCGTGGATGACATACCTTTTATCCATTCGGTTGGACGTGATTAGAATAAAAGGAATATATCAGGCCTTGCTGCTCTGCATGCAAGGTATTTCTATTTCACACTGGAAACCTGACAGTTTACATGGTATGTTATATAATTATACTGAACAGAGTATGCAACATTAGATGAAGACAGGAGAGGATTGAACATGGTCAAAGTTGGTATCGTCGGTTACGGAAATCTGGGCAAAGGTGTAGAGAAAGCGATTACTCAAAACCCGGATATGGAGCTCGTTGCTGTATTTACACGTCGTAACCCGGAGCAGATGGTTGCAGAAGGTATGGAGGTTCGTTTCGAGCACATCTCTGCTGCTGAGCAATACATAGGCAAAATTGATGTGATGATTCTGTGTGGAGGTTCGGCAACCGATCTTCCGGAGCAGACACCTGCAATTGCAAAATGGTTCAATACGGTGGATAGCTTCGATACACATGCCAAAATCCCTGAATTCTATAAAGAAGTTAACGCTGCGGCAGAGCAAGGTGGCCACGTGAGCGTCATTTCCACAGGTTGGGACCCGGGCTTGTTCTCCATGAACCGACTGCTTGCCCAATCGATCCTGCCAGAAGGTAAAGAGTACACGTTCTGGGGTAAAGGAGTAAGCCAAGGTCACTCCGATGCGATCCGTCGTGTTCCTGGCGTTAAGGCTGGTGTGCAATACACTGTACCTGTTGAAGAAGTAATCAACAGCATTCGTGCTGGGGAGACCCCAGAATTGACCACACGTGAGAAGCATCTGCGTCAATGTTATGTAGTTGCAGAAGCTGGTGCAAATCAGGACGAAATTCGTGAAACGATTGTATCCATGCCGAACTATTTCTCGGATTACGATACAACGGTGACGTTCATTACTGAAGAGCAATTAAAGGCTGAGCATGAAGGTATGCCACACGGTGGGTTTGTCATTCGCAGTGGAGTTACAGGCGCAGGCCAGAAACAAATTATTGAATTTGGTCTGAAGCTCGACAGCAATCCTGAATTTACAGCAAGTGTACTGGTGGCTTATGCAAGAGCCGCACAACGTTTGAGTCTGGAAGGATACAAAGGGGCTAAGACGGTATTTGATATTCCACTCGGTCACCTGTCTCCTAAATCGGCTGAGGACCTTCGCCGCGACTTGCTGTAGTCCGTTAATTCATTACCGCAGTTGTAAGTACTGATTATTTATATCTAAAATGTAATACAACACAAATAGCTCGTCCTTCTAAAAAGAGGGACGAGCTATTTGTTGCACAAACGAATGAGTACCTATTCATGGTTTATTCATATTCATTCCTGATTCATACTTCATCTTGGGTTAGTCTTCCCTACAGCCAGTGTGAGGGAAGGTTTAAATGATAAGGCAACTTGGTATCTGCACTGCCTTTTGCCGAGTTGAGCTGGGATTGTGTCAGAAAGATACTGCCTCTCAGATCTGCTCCGCCCAGATTCGCATCCCGCAAGTCGGTCCCGATCAGATCGGTGTTTCTCATATCTGCATTTCGTAAATCAGCCGCTATCATTAAGGCACCTCTAAAGCTTGCACCCCGAAGGTCAGCGCCTTTAAGATTGGCACCCAGAAAGTCTCTTCCCGTACGCTTTTTGGTCTTCGATTGGGATGGTCCCTTACCCGAAGCTGGAACCTTTGCCCGCACCATCTCGCTGGCCTGTACAAGCAGTTCGTTCACCACCGCCCGATGTGCGGGAATATCGAGACGTAATATGGCAGATGGCTCCAGATCGGTTAGTCGTTCCGTTTCCCGATATACGTCCTTCAACGCGGCATGGATGGATGATGTTTCCGGCAGCTGAAGCATTTCATTGATATAGCTCATCATCTCATGAAGCTGCTTCATGACAGGCAAGCAATCGAACATCTCGGCAGCAGATTCGGGATGATTACGCCAATCCCTGCCCGCATATGTAATTTGTGATAGTTTCTGACCAGCCCCGAAACAATCGTAGACTGTGCAGCCCTTGAACCCCTTCTGTCGCAGCTGTGTATGGATACCACAGCGGTTATCGGTACGGAGATTGGGACAGGGGGTACCGCTGGATTTATCAAAAGCAAAGTCTGAGGATTTGCCATACGGCAAGGCAACACAGCATAGACCAAAACATTGCTCGCAGTCTGCACTTAAATGCAGAGTAGCCTGATTGCTACTGAATGCTTGATTAGTCATTTGTACACTTCCTTTAATTAAAAGACTTGCTATTTTAAGGTCATTACAACTTTACCATCAGGCTGAATTTCGATCAATATGCTGCTATGTAGAATAAATTCATAACAATATTTGTATGATAAAGATAAAGTTAAAAAAATAAATACAAACTTTACGTAAGTTACTTGACTAAATGAATTTAATTACTTATTATCAATATCAACAGAAGAAATTAAACCAAACGGATACAGGATGGTGTCAATATGGGCTTTATGGATAAATTATTCGGAAAAACAAACAACAACACACAAGAGGAGGAACAAACGATGTCGAAACTTAACATTGGAATTATTCTTGGGAGCACACGTGAGGGGCGTTTGAGTCCACAGGTTGGAGAATGGGTAAAACAGATTGCGGATGCACGTGGAGATGCCAACTATGAGATCGTGGATATTGCTGATTACAAGCTGCCTCTCTTGGGAGAAGCGGATGCAACGGAGCAGGCTACTGCCTGGAATGCGAAGCTGGCAAGTCTGGACGGGTTCGTATTCATTGTACAGGAGTATAACCACAGCATCTCCGCATCACTGAAAAATGCTTTGGATTATGCCCGTGAGGCATGGAATGACAAAGCTGCCGGGATTGTCAGTTACGGTTCAGTAGGTGGTGCACGTGCTGCAGAACATCTGCGGGGCATTCTAGGTGAGTTGTCGGTTGCTGATGTTCGTGTTCATCCCGCACTTTCGCTATTTACCGATTTTGATAACGGAACCTTCAAACCGGCTGATCTGCATTTGACGAACCTAAACGGTATGCTTGACCAAGTGCTGTCCTGGAGCGGAGCCCTGAAAACCATTCGTTCTTAAGCCATATCGTCGTTAGGAGCCGCCATTTTGGCGGCTTTTTGGGTTAGTCCGTATGCCGAGGTTCTGCATGTGTAAAAGTAGCAAAAGGGCAGCTCTCCCTGGGGAGAACTGCCCTTTATTATCTTAGGAAAAATGCCATTACACTGGCTGGAAAATTCCTGTGGTGAATGGGTTTGCCTAAGTTAGACGATACCTTGTGCGAGCATGGCGTCTGCCACCTTCAGGAAGCCTGCGATGTTCGCTCCGGCAAGCAGGTTACCTGCACAGCCGTACTCATCCGCTGCCTGAACACAGCTGGTGTAGATGTTCGACATAATGTCATGCAGCTTGGCGTCCACTTCTTCAAATGACCAGGACAACCGCATGCTGTTCTGCGACATTTCAAGTGCGGACACGGCGACTCCACCAGCATTAGCCGCTTTGGCTGGTCCAAACAGAACGCCTTCTTTATGAAAAACGTCAATCGCAGCCAGAGTAGAAGGCATATTCGCCCCTTCACCGATCGCTTTAACTCCGCCTTGCACGAGCAATGCAGCAGCCTGTTCGTCGATTTCGTTTTGCGTTGCACAAGGCAGCGCGATATCACAAGGGATAGACCAGATGCCTTCACAGCCTTCGGTGTAGACGGCATGCGGATGTTCTTTGACATATTCGCTGATCCGCAGACGATCAACCTCTTTTAATCTTTTTACGGTATCCAGATTGATTCCTTGAGCGTCATAGATGTAACCCCCAGAGTCACTACACGCCACAACCTTAGCTCCAAGCTCCTGAGCCTTCTGAATGGCATAGATGGATACATTCCCCGAACCGGAGACAACTACGGTGCTGTCCTTGAAGCTCAGTCCTTTGGATGCCAGCATTTCCTTCACAAAGTACACGCATCCGAATCCTGTAGCTTCCTTACGAGCAAGACTTCCCCCGTACAGCAAGCCTTTACCTGTGAGTACACCAGCTTCGTGTCCACCGCTGATACGTTTGTACTGTCCGAACATATAACCGATTTCCCGTGCACCTACACCAATGTCGCCGGCAGGTACGTCCGCATCGGAACCGATATATTTGTACAGCTCAGTCATGAAGCTTTGCGTGAAACGCATGACTTCCAGATCTGATTTTCCTTTTGGATCGAAGTCGGAACCACCTTTACCACCGCCGATTGGCAGGCCAGTCAGTGCATTTTTGAAAATTTGTTCGAACCCAAGGAATTTAACGATTCCCGAGTAAACGGAAGGGTGGAAACGAAGTCCGCCTTTGTAAGGTCCAATTGCGCTGTTGAACTGAACACGGAATCCACGGTTTACTTGCACCTTGCCTTGATCATCTACCCAAGGCACACGGAACGTAATGACACGTTCTGGTTCAACAAGCTGTTCAAGCAAGCCATTCTCCCGATATTTCGGGTGAGCTGCAATGACCGGAATAAGCGAGTCCAGGATCTCTTTGACAGCCTGATGGAATTCACTTTCCTGTGGATTTCTGGCGATAACCGATTCGTAAACGGAATGAACATACTCTGCTGCAGATACTTGAGTTGAATCCTTAGTTATAGTCGACACTTTTTCAATGCACTCCTTTATTGTGTTAAAGTCTTGGGATGGCTATTTGTATAAATTGCATAAAAGTTTGTAGTTAAATATACATGAAACCCAATAAAAATACGAGATAAAAAGCCATAAAATGTTTTTTAAGGCTTATTAAAATCTTCTATGGATCTGTCATACGATGTGAAGGTTAGATATTGAAGACAGGCTGAACATTCCTTTAAGCGTTATATAACGTGAAGTTAACCGAATATACTGGATTAAAAAATTAGTTTTGGTAAGATGGTAGTAAGACCGCGGTATCCGTGGTTTTTTTATCTATATGAAGGAGGAGAGCAACATGATGAAGAAAAACATGCGAATCAACATGGAGAACAAGGCTTGTATAGGAGGTGAGATTTATTATGAACCATAGGTCCTCCTTTCAAAATTGCAGAGAAATGCTGGTGAACCAGCTCATTATATTCGGTGAAGAGAAAAGAACATTTCTCGACGCCTATTTTGACGTGCGTGATCCGGAACGTTCGCAGATGGAACGGCTGCTTGCCACCTATACAACGTGTGTGGAGAAGCTGCTCCTCGGTTCGGATGAAGCTCTGGACTCGGTGGTACTTATCGGTAGCTTGATCCGTTTTGAGTACGTTGACTTTCATACAGCTGATTCGTTCACCATTGTGATGCCGGATGACGCGGACCCGGATGCGGGGCATATTTCCTTTCTCTCCCCTGTGGGACGGCAGTTATTGCTTGGGCTCAAGGGAGAAGTGAGGTCGATTAATATACCGGCTGGCTCGATGCGAGTACGCATTATGGATATTGCGTTAAACAATGACTCTTTGAATCGGATGTCCACTGGGGGTGCAGATCATGCACTTTAAAGAGACGGATTTGCCGGGAATTGGACGCAAATATTGGCTGCATACACGCAGCGGTGAGCATTTGGTCATCGTCATCCATAATGATGAGCGGCGTGACCTGTTTCACATGGAATCAGGTGATTCGCCAGAAGAAATTGGAGACATGGTGTCACTGATCACATTAGATGATGATGAGGCCCGTGCGGTAGCGGCTATTGTCGGCGGCATGACGTACAAACCAACCTTTCAGGATGAACGTGAAGTTATGTTGGAGGGGCTGTTAATTGAGTGGCTCCGTATTGAGCCGAATTCTGAGAGTATAGGGAGAACGATCGGAGAACTGAATATTCGCCAGGCAACAGGAGCAGTTATTCTGGCTGTGGTGGAGAAGAACAGGACGAAGCAGTTTAATCCGGGTCCGGATTTTATCTTTACCGCGGGGGCTACGGTTGTTGTCGCTGGTGAACGGGATCAGATCAAACTGTTAAAACAGTTGTTAACCAATGGACGGCTCTAGCCTATGGATATGCTCATATTCGAAGTGGGAATTGCCGTTGCGCTGATTACACTTACGGGGCTCATATCTGCACGATTACGATTCTCGGTCATTCCTTTCTATATTCTGATTGGTATGGCTGTTGGACCGCATGCACCACAGATTGGCATTGTGGATTTACGTTTTATCGAAAGCTCGTCCTTTATTGAATTTATGGGCAGGCTGGGCATTCTGTTTTTACTCTTTTATCTGGGACTTGAATTTTCGGTATCCCGTCTATTGAAGTCAGGCAAAGCCATTCTGACCGGAGGTATGTTCTACGTTGGCCTAAATTTTGCTTCCGGTCTGCTGCTGGGATGGTTCATGGAGCTGCCGCTCAAGGAGACATTAGTTATCTGTGGTATCATGACGAGTTCTTCCACAGCTATTGTGGCTAAAGTACTCGTGGATCTGAAGCGAACGGCGAACCCGGAGACGGAGATTATTATGGGCATGATCATGTTTGATGATCTGTTCATCGCCATTCATATCTCCATCCTGACGGGGCTTGTGCTTAGTGGGGCTACCTCATTCCTCAGCGTCCTGCTTGTATCCCTGTCCGCACTGCTATTTATTGTGCTATTTCTGATCATAGGCAGGAAATGCATCAAGTATATCGATAAGGCACTCAACATCAAGTCATCGGAGTTATTTCTGCTTACGGTGATGACGCTGCTCTTTCTGGTGGCGGGTTTCTCGGAAACATTGCATGTAGCCGAGGCGATTGGAGCTCTGATGATGGGGCTGGTTCTGGGGGAGTCGAGACATGCCAGCCGCATTGAGCATCAGATCATGCCGTTCAAAGATTTCTTTGGAGCCATCTTCTTTTTCAGCTTTGGCCTGACCATTGAACCTTCTTCCCTCGGCGGAGCCGTTGGCATGACGCTCATAGCGGTGGTTCTGACGATTGCCAGCAACTACGGAGCAGGAATGATCGCTGGAAGACTGGCGGGGATGACTCCCAAGGCTTCTCTCAATGTGGGGTTCACGCTCGTATCCCGTGGAGAGTTCTCCATCATTATGGCGAACATCGGCAAGGCAGGAGGCCTGATGGCTTCCATACAGTCTTTTGCCGTGTTATATGTGTTAATTCTGGCGGTGCTCGGCCCGATTCTGACAAAAGAATCACCCTGGATCTACAGTCAATATGCCCGCTTGAGGAAAAGAATGAAACGAAGGCAGACAGAGTGAATCTATGCGAACTGTTCCTGCTTTTGTGAAGAGGACAGGATAGCCCAAAAACAAATGTGACTCTGTATTGAGTTTCTGGGCTCGGGTCCATAAGCGCCACACCACATGGAGAAGTGAATTTCTCCCCGGTGTGGCGCTTTTCTTTTTATGGAATAGATGAGTGCCTTAGCGGGTCTAAACACCTAATTCAAGTGAGGTAAACATGCTATTTCATGCTCATTGAAGGGCTGAGATTAGGGCGGGACTTTGGATGCAATTTAGCTAATTAGATTGAAAATAATCATTATATATGTAAAATAATGTTATATTTGAATCTAGCAATCTAGCAATGTATCTGACGACAAGGAGGATTTTGACATGAATCAAGAAAGCAGATTTCAACGGTTAAAATGGGTAGGTACCACGCTATTGTTAGGCTTAGTGCTGTTTGCATTGCCGGCATCTGCCGCATGGAATGATACATACAAAGGTTACGCTACTTACACAGGTTCAGGATACTCGGGAGGGGCTTTGCTATTAGACCCTATTCCTGCGGACATGAAAATTACAGCACTTAATCCATATCAGCTTAATTATAATGGCATCAAGGCTGCGCTGGCCGGAGCGTATCTGGAGGTGCAAGGTCCCAAAGGCAAAACGACCGTATATGTAACGGATCTGTATCCTGAGGGAGCCAGTGGTGCGCTGGATCTTTCACCAAATGCCTTTAACCTGATCGGGGACCCGAAGGCAGGCAAAATCGATATCAGTTGGAAAGTCGTAAAAGCTCCGGTCAAAGGTAACGTTTCCTATCGGATCAAAGAAGGCAGCAGTCAGTGGTGGGCAGCGATCCAGGTTCGGAATCATAAATATCCGGTGCTGAAGCTCGAAGTGAAGCAAAAGGACGGCACATGGCTCAATCTGGAGAAACAGGACTATAATCATTTCCTGGGAACTGGACTCGGTAAAGAAAAATTGAACATTCGCATCACCGATATTCGCGGGCAGATAGTGAGTGATACCCTTCCGGCTTTGCCTGAAAGTGGATCGGGTGGAGCCTATATTGTACCGGGTAATGTACAGTTTTCGGATTGACAGAGGTAGGAAGATTTCTTGGAAAGAATCATGCTCAAAAGTGTGCTTAATGAAAAGTCGTGCAATGCACGGCTTTTTTTGGTTATATAAGATGATGCTCATGCAGCTGAATTAAATGGGTTTTACGACAAGAGGAGAATGTACAGCATGGATAATCTGCCTTCATATCATTCATCACATCATTATTGGAAACAGTATCAAGCCTTCTTCCCGGAACAATTCAGGCTAGGGGACCATGCGAATCCTGAAGAGGAGTGGTGGGAATTGAACGGGGTTCATCTGCACATCGATCGTCTGCCCGCGCCCGATTCGCCGATCAAAATTCTGTTCATTCATGGAGCCGGAGGCAATGGCAGGTTGCTCGCTCCTTATGCTCGAATGTTGCAGCTCCGAGGCTATGAGGTCATATCGCCAGATCTTCCACCGTATGGACTGAGCTATCCGTTGCCTGGGACACGCCTCAATTATGAACTATGGATCAAGCTGCTTGTTTCACTCGCTGATCGGGAATTTAGGAAAGACGGCAAGCCGATCGTGGCGTTGGGAAGCAGCATCGGAGGCATGCTGGCTTATCACACGAGTGCACGCAGTGAGCACGTACAAGGCTTGATCGTAACCACTTTTGTGGACACGAGTGATGCTGATATGCGTGACCAGCTTGCACCAAACCGTCTGGTGAGCCGATGGGGCAAACGTATGATGGATCAGTTTCCTGCTTTACTGGATCATATGCGGATCTCTGTGAAGCAAGTATCACGTATGCAGCTGATTACCAATAATTCGGATTTGACCCGACTTATTATGAATGATCCACAGGCGGCAGCGACACGTGTACCGTTGGAACTGTTAAGAACATTCCTGAATAAGAATCCGGAGGTAGACCCGGAACAGTTTGACCAATGTCCTGTACTGCTGGTTCACCCCGAACTGGACCCGATGACACCATTACGGTTCAGCCAATCTTTTTTTGATCGATTGAAGGTGGAAAAGGAATGCGTAATATTGGAAGGCGCGGGCCACTTCCCTATAGAACAGCCAGGGCTGAATCAATTGGAGCAAGCCGTGTTACGATTTTTACATAAGATTCAAGCACAGCATTCATGAAAGCTGAATTCGAATGTTCTCTATATGAACCGCGACCCCACCCACTTGAACCTTTGTGATTTCATTGGAAATGCCCAGTGTTAATCTCGCTCGAATCTCCGAGGGGCGGTTCATGGTGTATCCTTGTCTGATCGTATAGGTTGAATCGTGGGGATCTGAAAGTTGGTTGTATTTATGTAAATAACAGAGTAAAGCACCGTTAGATGTACCCGTTGCGCTCTCTTCCGGGATATCGTAGAGGGGAGCAAAATTCCGGCATTCTGCCAGAGTGCTCTCTTCATCTGGTTCAAGTGCAAATACGTGAAAACCTACGACATGGTTAGCTTTGCTCATTTTGGCGATAAGCTGAAGATCAGGAATGATTTTTGACAGAACATCAACATGGTTAACCCCAATCAGGATATCCCGCAATCCGGTAGACACGATCTGTACAGGCAGTTCGGCATGTAAATCATGTATAGAAATACCCAGAGAATCTGCAATGTCTTGTCGGTCAACGAGCTCTCCGAACTCCGGAAGTGTCTGAGACAGATAGACTTCACCATTGTTCTGGACAACCACTTCAAGTATTCCGGCCAGTGTCTCCAGTGTGTATATACCTACCTCAACGATATGCTGTGCTTTCATTAAATAAAATAAGGCAATCGTTGCATGTCCACATAGATCCACTTCATCACTAGGGGTGAAGTAACGAACTTTGAAATCAGCCTGATCCGATGGCATAACAAACGCGGTCTCTGAAAATCCGACTTGTCTGGCAATCTTCTGCATCTGAGAGTCTGATAAATGTTCTGCTTGTAAAACAACGCCTGCGGGGTTTCCACCGAGAGGCTTGTCCGAAAATGCATGTAATGTACTTACTTCAATTTCCACATCGCTACCTCGCTTGTTCAGTTATTTAGGTTCAACCGTTCTCCATTATATCACGGTTCCTGATCTGGATTGTGAACCCAAACCTGCTGCGAATTCATGAATATAGGTCAACTGAACGTCCGGGAAGGGTAATGAAGAAGGAGAGCATAACGATAATTCTATGGAAAGGCTGGGATCTCTAATGAAAGCAATTGTGATTGAAAAGTTCGGTGGAGCGGAACAATTGAAGGAAAAGGAAATGCCCAAGCCGGCATGTGGAGTGAATCAGGTGCTGATCCGCATTCATGCTACTTCTGTGAACCCGGTGGATTTCAAAGTCAGACAAGGGCATATGAAAGAGGCAGCGGATTCTTTCCCACTAATATTGGGCGGGGATGTTGCCGGTACGGTGACTGAAGCGGGTTCAAATGTGGCAAGGTTCAGAGCGGGAGATCGTGTATTTGCCCGTCCTCGTCATTTCGGGACCTATGCAGAATATGTGGCCGTGGATGCGGACATCATTGCCCGTATCCCAGAAAATCTGAGCTTCGAGGAAGCAGCTGCCATACCGCTAGCAGCCATGACGGCCTGGCAGGCACTTGTCGACCATGGACGACTTGCCAAAGGGCAGAAGGTTCTCATTCATGCGGGAGCAGGTGGTGTAGGAACCTATGCCATCCAGATTGCCAAATATTTTGGCGCTGAAGTGGCCTCCACCGCAAGTGAATCGAATGAGGAATTGCTTCGTTCGCTGGGAGTGGACCATTTTATCAACTATAAAAAAGAAGACTTCTCGGAGATTCTCTCCGGGTACGATGTCGTGCTGGACACGATGGGTGGTGACATTCAGCGTGATAGCTTCAAGGTATTGAAGGCCGGTGGACATCTGGTATCGCTTGTGGAACAGCCGGATGAAACGCTGGCTAAGGAAGTTGGTGTAACCGCCAACGTCTTCATGATGGAACCCAAAGGGGATCAACTCGATCAGTTGGCCGAGCTCGCTGCTGAGGGAAAGCTGAGACCCATCATTGATGAGATATACCCCTTGAGTGAACAAGGACTGCGTGAAGCGCACGAAAAAAACGAAACCCATCACACACGCGGGAAACTGGTCATTCGAGTAGAATAAACGAGGATTGACGTTAAATGTTTCAAGTTAGATTTTTGTTTCTGATGTACACCTCCTAAAATTCACACGAAAATACCCATATGGGGAACCAGTGATATTTTAGGAGGTGTATCTTGTATGCGGAAAAAGAGCACTGAATAATATAATTTGAAAGAATGGAATATTACGGTATATACTTGAAGTAAGTGTTGAAAGGAATGAGAACGATGTAGTATATGAAGACTTAGATCCCAAGGCCAGATCTCCGCCTTAATTCATATATGAGTGAGGTAGGAGTAAATAAACCTTAGGAGGATCTATAATGGAAAATAATATTTGGACAGGTCATAAAGTTAGATTACGTGCAATTCTCCCAACTGATTGGGATAAGTTCCACAATAATGATTCTGATTCTGACTGTGCTAGACTTTGCGATGTAATAAATTTCCCAAGATCGGAAGAGGGTACAAAAGCTTGGGCTGAACACGAGGCATCCCGTGGTCCTGATGGGGATAAAATTATGCTCGCGGTCGAGACTTTAGATGGAGTATTAGTGGGAAGCATAAGTTCGAATAACTGTGATACCCGAAATGGAACTTTTACGTACGGTGTTGCTATCTTCAGAGAATTCTGGCGCAATGGTTATGCATCAGAAGCTGTAAAAATATTGTTGCGATATTACTTTGAAGAGTTACGCTATCAGAAAGTTACTGCACATGTTTATGCTTTTAATCAAGGTTCACTAGAACTTCATGAGCGTCTTGGATTTGTCCAAGAAGGGAAACTCAGAAATATGGTATTCACTAATGGACAGCATTACGATGAATATCTATATGGTTTGACTAAAAGTGAGTACTCGAGAATGAAGATATGAGAGTAGGCTACCCTAGCGGTAGCCTTTTTTCGAATAACGGGAAACGAAAATTTAACTCTGAGGCGGGATGTAGGCGATTTGTTGATGTTCATTTTCAAATGTAAATCTCAGAACATGATCCTCTAAAAGGGGTCTTGGTACTAGGTCTCGAATAAAATAGATGTCCCAAAATTTGTAGAATGGGATTAAGCTAACCCTTACTTTAATAAAGGTGTATAGGTAGCCAATCTGAAATTGAAATACAATGAGGAGGTTATCTGATGATTGATGTTTTTGCTGTATCAGACATTATTGTAAAACATATTAAGACTCATTATCCTCAAGATGTTGCAATTGTCGGATATTACGGATCATATTTGCAGGGGCGAGCGACTGAACGTTCGGATTTGGATTTCTTCTTCATTCCGGCGACGGCCAGGGGTAGAGAAGTGGAGTGCCAGTTTATGATCGAAGGCATAAGTTTTGATTTCTGGCCCATCGGATGGGGTCGTGCTGAAAGAATGGCAACATCTGAAGAATGGAATACGACGATTATAGCAGATTGTGAATTGTTATATGTCCGATCAGATGATGATCTGGCCAGGTTCATGGAACTTCGCGAAACAATATCCAAGATGGGGAGTAAATCCAACGCATCGGATATGATCAGCAAAGCTGAGTCCGTATTAAAGGAATGCTTTATCAGCATAGCTAAAATGCGTCTTTCCAAAAACACCAAGGACCTGTCCTATTGTCGAACCCACGCTCAAAAGATTGCGGGAAACATTTTCATGTCGCTTGGCTTTTTGAACCAAATTTACTATAAACGCAGTTGGGGTCACTATCGTGAGCAAGTTAGAAATCTTCCCATTAAACCGGATCAACTGGACCCATACCTTGATACAATGATGTTCAGCCTTTCTCCAGATGAAATAGTATCAGCGTGCGAGAATCTGACAGCGGATACACTTGGTCTCATATCGGAGCGACAAAACAGCCAAGAAGAGACTCGCTCTTATAAAGAGCAACTGCGAGGGTACTACGAAGAGGAAAAAGGGATGATGAATAAACTGTTAACTGCGTGCGAAAAAGGCCATTACGAAACAGCCTTCTTCGTTGCTATTGGGCTGCAAGACGGGTTATCCCGAATATTGTATGCGGCGGAAAAGGGGCGTTGGCCTGGTATGATGGACTTGGGTGAGCATCGCGAATTTTACGTTAATTATGGGTATCCAGATCTGGTTGCACTGTTAAATCCAAACGATTTTGAACCATTACGATTAGCCGTCCTGCAGCTTATAGATCAGTTGGAGAATCATCTCAAAAGAGAAGGCGTATCTATCAACCAGTTCGACTCTGTTGCTGAGTTCGAATCATTTTACATAAACCGAGTTTGAGGATATAGCCATGAAACAGTGAATTTTATAAAGCTAAGATGTTTCGTAATTAAGAATTACAGTACCTTTTTTCGAAGAGAAGGCCGCCCGCAAAAGGGGAGTTCTAAAAATAATGGGGACTATACTCTGGAGTATTCAAACCAAAAAGGGATTGAACCCACTATATGAGCTAATTGATTATGATCAAATTTAAAAACTTTACTGACGGAAGATGTCAGTGAAGTTTTTTTATACTAGGGGTATCGACTAGAAGGGAAGTGCACGATGCATACCAAAAAAGCATATCTTTATGTATTTGATACGATGTCAGACTGGGAGGTTGGTTATTTAATTGCTGAACTAAACTCGGGAAGGTATTTTAAAAAGGGGCTGGCGCCGATAGAGGTGGTTGCTGTTGGTGTTGATAAAAGTCCAGTGACTACCATGGGAGGATTGGAAATATTACCTCACATTTCAGTTGCTGAGTGTATGGTGGAAAGTACGGATGTGTTGATTCTTCCAGGCGGGAATACTTGGATGGAATCCATTCACGAGCCTATATTGAAAAAAGCTTCGACATCTTTGGAAAAAGGTCATGTTGTTGCGGCAATATGTGGTGCAACCGTTGGTCTTGCGAGGACAGGATTGCTAGACTCCAGAAGGCATACAAGCAATGATCTGGAATATTTGAAAATGATTTGTCCTCATTATATTGGAGAAAAATACTATGAAATGGTACCTTCCGTAACGGATGATAATTTAGTTACAGCATCAGGCATAGCTCCGTTGGAATTTGCGATGCATGTATTAAAGGTGCTAGATGTATTTACACCGGAGACTTTAGATTCTTGGTTCAATCTATATCAGACTCATGAACCGAAATACTTCTTCGAGTTAATGAATTCGATCAAATAGCTGACATTCGATATTTTCGCATGGAGTGGAATACGATATAATAGTAACAATTTATTCCATTCTATGTATGAGGTGATTCGGATGTCCAATGAACTCATTCAAGCGATTCAATTATTAAAAGAAAAGAAGTGGGTGGATCTGACCCATACGTTTGGACCGGAATCTCCACATTTCTCAGCTTTTGATGCGGCACAATTCGATACGTTGTTTAATCACGATCAAGGCTTCTTCGCCCAGAGTTTCAGGTTTCCCGGTCAATATGGGACGCATCTCGATGCGCCAATTCACTTTGTGCGGGATACCCGGTATCTCGATGAACTGGGCTTAAAGGAGCTTGTGCTACCGCTGGTGGTCATTGATCAATCTGAGGCTGTAGAGAGCAATCCGGATTTCACGCTGGATGTCGAGCATATTCTTGAGTTTGAAAAAGAGCATGGCGTTATTGAAGCTGGCAGCTTTGTAGCACTGCGTACCGATTGGAGCAGACGCTGGCCCAGTCATGAAGCATTCGACAACAAGGATGCTGAGGGCAACAGTCATGCACCCGGATGGTCAGTCAGTGCGCTAATGTTTTTATTCGAGGAAAGAAAAATACAGGCGATCGGCCATGAGACCTTCGACACTGATTCAGCTGTAGACTATCAAAAGAACGGGGCACTTCTGGCAGAATATTATGTACTTGCCCGGGATACATATCAGGTAGAGCTGTTAACGAATCTGGATCAGGTACCAGCTAAAGGTGCGGTGATCTTCAATATCGTACCTAAGGCAGAAAAGGCGTCCGGCTTTCCAGTACGCTCGTTTGCCATTTTACCGTAAAACAAAGTTGAACATAGATATATTGCAAAGGACTCACACACAGTTCTTTCCGAATGATTCGCATAGGTAAATAACTAGGGAGGTGTATTTCTCCTCTGATTGTTGAGAAACCCAGGTCATTTTTACGACCTTGGGTTTTTCTTCTGTTCAGGCAGCACTGCTGATATGGAATACTCCTATGGGCATTTGGATCAATCTTGTGTTAACATGTGCACTAACTAACCCAATAGCATGATTAAGAAGGGGATACCATGTCCATTCGAATAAAAATGTTGCTGTCCTTTACGGGTATGCTCGTCATAAGTTTGCTGTTCATCCTGCTTACGGCTAGTCTGTATACGATTGCTGCAACAGGCGATCTGCAGGGGTTTCGCGATATTTACAAAGTACATTATCAGGTGAATCCACTCACGGAACAGGGAGAATCGATCTTTCAAGAGATGAAGTTTCTGGCCAAAAATGATCCGGACGAGCTGCAGAACAAGGTTTTGCTGCGCGAGTACGACATGAAGCTTCGAGCCGAGAAGTCGGGGCTCTACGTCAGACGGGAGAATAACCAGATCTTCGAATCGTTGACCTTCAACCAGCCAGAACTGAAGCAAGCACTGCCTGCCTATGATCTTAACAATTATCAGATTCGGAGTACCTTTAACATCAGTGAACGATTCTATGCGTATGCGAAATTTGATTTTAAATATTCAGATGGAGAACGGGGAAGTATCTTCGTCATTCGGGAGAGAAGCCCATTTGCTGAACTTACTCGCAAGCTGCTGCCTGTGATGTCAGTTTTGCTCATCGGGGTCCTCATCATTGCGAACCTGCTCTTGTTCCGCTGGATCACCCGCAGCTTCATTAAACCATTGAATCAACTACGGAGTTCAGCCGAACATATCAAGGACGGAAATCTGACCTTCAAGCTTCAGCTTAACTCCAATGATGAGGTTGGACAGCTCAGCGAAGCGTTTGAGAGCATGCGGAATCAATTGCAACGCTCCAATGAGTTGCGCCAGCAGGACGAGGCGAACCGCCGAGAACTCATCTCCAACATTTCGCATGACCTTCGTACCCCGATCACCAATATTAAAGGTTATATTGAGGGAATTCGTGATGGAGTGGCCAACACTCCGGAAAAAATGGAATCATACGTCAATATCATTCACTCCAAAGCAGTCAGCATGGATAAGCTGGTGGATGAACTGTTTCTGTACTCAAAGCTCGACTTGAATCAGGAACCCTTCCTGTTTAAAGTGGTAGATCTTGTCGATTTCCTGGAAGACAGCATTGAAGAGCTGAGATACGATCTGGAGGACAAAGGAGTGGCTTTGGATTGGGATAATCGGGCCTCTGGTTCGGTCATGGCTTCTGTGGATCTGGATAAATTAAAACGCACCGTTGTCAATGTAGTGGATAATGCACTTAAATATATGGAGAATGAACAAAAACGATTTGGCATTACACTTGAAGCAGATGCAGAGTGGATTACGATGGCCTTTAAAGATAATGGTAGCGGAATACCGGAAGAGGCGCTGCCTTATATATTTGAACGCTTTTATCGGGCAGAACAATCTCGCAACTCCTCAACAGGCGGAAGTGGATTGGGACTGGCGATTGCCCGCCAAATCATCGATGGACACGGAGGTTTCATCTGGGCCGAAAGCAAACCCAATGACGGCACAATCATTTATATCAAACTAAAACGGCTAAATGAAGAGGAGGGGCTGATGGGAAAATGACAAACATTTTGATTATTGAGGACGAAACAACGATTGCGGAACTGGAACGGGACTATTTCGAACTCAACGGGTTTTCTGTAGAGCTCTGCCACAACGGAGATGAAGGGCTGAAGCTGGCTCTGGAGGGGAGTTACAATCTGATTATAGTTGATCTGATGCTGCCGGGACTGGACGGCTTCGAATGTTGCAGGCGCATTCGTGAAGTGAAAGAGGTGCCGATCCTTGTGGTCTCCGCGAAAAAGGAGGAGATCGATAAGATTAGAACGTTCAATTTGGGTGTTGATGATTTTATTACGAAGCCGTTCAGCCCAAGCGAGTTGGTTGCAAGAGCGAAGGCTCATTTGACCCGATACGAGAGATTGCTTGGCAAAAGCAAACCAGCCGAACAGGATGAAATTCACATTCGCGGGCTTCATATCGACAAGGGAGCGCGCCGCGTTTTTGCTAATGGCGAAGAGGTAGCAATTACAACCAAAGAATTCGATCTACTCGTATTTCTTGCGAGTCATCCCAACCGTGTATTCAGCAAATCGGATCTGTTCGAGCGGATCTGGAGCATGGATTCCAGCGGGGATATTGCGACGGTTACCGTTCATATTCGCAAATTGCGTGGGAAGCTGGAGGCAGACCCCAAAAATCCGGAGTACATTGAAACCGTTTGGGGCGCGGGTTACCGATTCACCGTATAAGTTTCGAGAAAAATCAGATTCAGTTTATAATTTGTTAATATTTTTGTCCTTGGGAGTTTCTTTTTGTCCTCTATTCTATAGATACAGGCAACTTCAACCTATAGAGGAGGAATTCATACATGAATCCTACAACCCGAAAAATAGCTACATTTTTAACCATAACTGCATTAGGCTCAGCAGTATTCCCGCTAACTGCGAATCAAGCATATGCAGCTACATACGTTACTAACGTTGCAGCTACAACGACACAGCTTACTAACCCGCAGATTGAGGCTGCCATCAAGGAACTGAACAGCCTGGGGATCATGAACGGTTATGCCGATCAATCCATGGGTGAGAATAGAGCCATTACCCGCGCAGAATTAGCATCACTGGTATTCAAAACGTTTAATCTGGAGGGCAAGACGGGAGAAAGCGTAGAATTAACGGACGTTAATCCTGACGCGTGGTATGCACCGTATGCATCAAAGCTCGTTGAACTTGGCATCATGCAGGCGAATAACGGACAATTCAATCCACACAGTCAAGTGACGGATGCAGAACTCGAACAAGTCGTATCCAAAGCGATGCAGCGTGATGTGAAATCTGTTCACCATTGGATGAGCACGTTCTACTCCGAGAACGATTCGACCACACGCGGCGAAACAGCGGTGCTGTTGCAAACGGCCCACCAGGCTATTCCTTCGGAGAAGGCTCAAATTCAGAGCGTTAGATCGCTGAATGCCATTACGTTAATTGTCACATTCGACAAACCGCTGACAGCAGCAGATGAAGTGTTTGCCAAGGCACAAACCGATTTTGCCCTCAGTGGTGGGTTGACATTGACTAACATGCCTCGTCTGAAAACAGGGTCCGTTGCGACGTACATCGTTCCAACGTCCGTTCAACGTGCAGGTGAAGTATACAGCCTCACTTATAAAGGCCAAGATGCTGGTTCCTTTGAAGGCAGCGGCACGAAATTAAACATGACGACGGTTAGTCAAATAACAAATGATACGTTCGAGATTGAAGCGCTGCAAGCGAAGGGTGTAGTGGATTACGGCTATATCATTTCAGCATACAGCGGTGGTCGAGGGGCTAATGCGTTTGTGTTGAATGACCAAGAACAAGCAGAAGGCAAAACGTATCAAATTATCTCCTCCATGCAGGCAAGACAAGTCGTGATTACGCCAGAAGGTGGCGAGCCAATCGTTGCCAAATATGTTCCGTTCACGCAATCGACAGATGGCAAACAAGAACCGAAATTCCGTTTGCCCGAAGGACAAACATTGCAATCCGGTGTGACATATACGGTTTCTTCTGACTGGGCGAACATCAATAACGCTTCTTTCACCGCAAGGTCGTTTGATTCGTTGGAGGTTGTGAGTGCCCAAGGTGTGAGTGAAACTTCAGTTGAAGTTACGCTGGCCCAAGATCCTGGAGATGAGCTGTTCTCTGGTCGAAGTGTAACATTAACATCACCTAACGGTGACGTTCTGACAGCGACATATAAATATTCAAGTCGGAAAGGCGCCACGGGCGTATTCGATCTTGTTAATGATGGCAAGTTAATCCCAGGCACGACCTATACAATAAATCCAGTTGGGAATTGGAGTGTCGCTTCTTCGGTAACGGTGACACTGTAGTAAGGGAGGCAGTATGAATAAGTCGCTGATGATCATTATCCTAATAAGCAGTATGTTCGTCGTTCAGGGCTGCGTGCCTGAGGTGAGAAACGACTCGAAGGTGGAGGAGAAGTTATCAACTTCTCCGGATGTGCTGTTGTTGAAGGCTGCAGAGGGAAGAGACACCGAGAGTATTAAAAAATGGATTCAAGAGGGCGCCAATATCAATGCTCAGGATCAGAGCGGAAGAACAGCTGTTATGATTGCAACGTACAACAATGATCTGGCATCAGCCACAATGTTGATTGAAGCGGGTGCAGATGTTAATGTACAGGATGATATGAAAAATAACCCGTTTTTGTACGCTGGCGCTGAAGGGTACTTGGATATTCTGAAGCTGACGATTGAGGCGGGAGCCGATCCAGCGATAACGAATCGATATGGAGGAACTGCACTGATTCCAGCTTCGGAGCATGGATACGTGGATGTGGTACGAGAACTGCTGACCCAAACTTCAGTGAATGTGGACCATATTAATCAATTGGGATGGACAGCACTGCTTGAAGCGATCATTTTGAACGATGGAAATAAAAATCAGCAGCAGACAATTCAATTACTCATTGATCATGGAGCAGACGTAAACCTTTCGGATCGTGATGGTGTATCACCGCTTATTCATGCTAAGAATAAAGGCTTCAAGGAAATCGAAGCGATGTTGGTCCGGGCGGGTGCGAAATAAGTATTGTTTTTATTTTGCATATCTAGACGAATAGGCATTCATATAAATAATAAAGGAGGCGTATTCCGCCTCCTTTTTATGTGGTTACTTTTGATCCGAAGAGGGATCCTGATTGAATCGTTGTGAAATTTTCTTCTCTGTTTTCTTACGCCGAATCCAGCGCTTGAATCTACTTTCTTCTTTTCTTCCCTGCAGTGTTTCCTTCATGCCTTGGATCATAAATTCGGACCTTCTTCTGTCATCCCGACTAATTTCGCGTAGTTCCTTAATAAATTTGTCGTCCATATCTGCCTCTCGCTCATTAAGTATATTTCCATTATACCGAACGTACGTTCTTTTATCAAGTTTTACCATAATCGAATTTTTTGGAACGATTTTAGTGAGAAAGAGCACAGGATTCAACCCTCTCCGTATGTGAAAATGGAAAAATAGATCGTTCAGTAAAATCGGTATAACATGTCTGGAGGGCGAGGGATGAGGATTAGTGATGAGGGAATAAAGCGCGAAGTTGGACCTGAAAGATCGTGGGTGATCATTGTGATGCAGGGGTTACTGGGCATTGGTGCGATGGTTGGAGGGGGAGCACTCATTATCGATCCATCGGGAAACCTTATCCAAATGCCGGATTCATTGTTGGAACATTCCCCGTTTGGCAGTTTTCTGATCCCGGGAATTATACTATTGTTGGTTCTAGGTGTTATGCCAATGATCATTGCCATTTCACTCCTTCGTCGCATTCACTGGAAAATAGGTGAAAAACTGAATCTCTACCCGAATCAATACTGGGGATGGACATTCTCCTTATATACGGGATTTGCTCTGATTATCTGGATTATGGTGCAGGTATACTGGATCCAGCATGTATCTGTGATCCATCTGGTCTATTTTTCCTGGGGAGTGGGGATTCAGATCGTCACTCTGTTGCCTGGTGTACAGCGCAGATATTCTAGGAAGATTGTACAATGTTGATTGTTCAATTTATAGAATATATTGTTCAGCATATAAAACGGCTGTCATCCGGATCTTGGAGTGATCCGGATGACAGCCGTTTATCTTTATTGCTACTTGGAAGCCTGGTAGGCGCTCAAGAATTCTTTTACTTTTGCCGGATCGGACTTCAATTCATTCCCAGTCTGAACGAGTGGACTTACTGTAGAGTACGCCTTAAGTTTGTTGTTTTTGTAGAACTGCAAAATGTCATCCTGGTTGATGGCGTACAGTACGGCTTTTCTCAGGTCACTGCTCTTGGCAACTTCCCGATTGGCTGTGTTGAACAGCAGATAGGAAACCGCATTGCTCGGAATGCTCTGCAATTGCAATTTGCTGTCATTTTTAATGATATCGTACTTCGTTTCAGGTACCCCGTAGTACAGGTGGATTTCACTGCTGCGAAGAGCAGACAACGCACTGTCGGCATCGGAGATGAATCGAACATTCACCTGAGAAATTTTAGGTGCATACTCAGAGCCTTTACGGTAGCCGGGATTCTGATAGAATACACCTTCATAATCATTTTTATATGCCAAGATATAGGGGCCGCTGGCATACAGGGTGTTGTTGTACGCAGCACCTTCAGTCACCGTATTCTGATCGCCGTAAGGAATGTCTTTATTCACGTCAAACGAAGCTACATCATACGTATTGATGCTCTCGACCTGCTTTTTGGACACAATACCAGCAGATTGGTGAGCCAGATAATTCAATACTTGCGGGAAAGGTTCCGTGGTTGTGAGTTTCACAACCTGATACTTCCCGGCAGCGTTATCGGCTTTGTTTTTGTCCGTGACCAGTTCCGTAATTTTGGTGCCCAGCCCTTGTTCTAATGCGTCTTTAACCGTACCGCTGCCACTAGATTGCTGAACGGATTCCAAGGCGCCCAGGTCTGTTACCAACTCGGCTTCCTTGATATGTTCGTGCAGGCTGTATGTCCGGTGATCCGGTACGGAATCTTTGTTTTTGGCGCGATCGAGAGAGAAGATGACGTCATCTGCACCGACACGTTCTCCCGTATCTACCGCTTTTTTGTTATCAATCTTGGCAAAGTTGATATCGTCTCTGAGAATGAAGTAATACTCCGAGTTACCCTCAGCAATGCTGAAATTGTGGGAGAGGGAACCCTCTGGTGTAAGTTGATCGTCATCTGTCAGGTTAACGAGACGTACATACATGTTGGTGTTCAGTTGGTTGATGGAACCGTCATTTCCTTTGATCGGGTCAAGGGAAGTCAGGACGGAGGCACTTTGTGTCAGAATTAATGGTTCTTTGGTATTTTTGGAGCTGTCTTTGAATTCAATTGGTTCCCAAGCCATGGCGCGGGATTTGGACAAGCGAACGGTGTCTGCATTCAGAATGTCTTTGTTCAAAGCCTGACTTTTCAAGGAAATGTACAACGGAGCGATATAGGCCTGATCGGTCACCAAGCGGTCCTCCAATTGTTTATACGTATCCTTGTATTCGTCCGGAGTCTGGGTAGCAGCCTGGTCAATAAGTTTATCGATTTCTTCATCAGCCAGAATGCTGTAGTCTCCGCCTGTTTTGAAAAGTGAACGAACTGCATAGTCCGGATTCCCGGTTACCGTTGTCCAGCTGGACAGTGCAATGTCATAATTGCCTGCATCCTGCTGGGATTTGTAGCTGCCGTAATCCGGCTGCAGGTTCAGCTTAACATTGAAGCCATTCTTGGTGAGCTGGTCGCGGATAATGTTCACGTCGTTTTCGGAAGAGCTCTGAGCCAGTAATTCGATGTCTACCGGTTTTTGGTTTTGCGTGTTTTTTGTTGTATCGGACGGTGCGGTTTCTGACTGGGATTCCGTCTTGGTCTTCACACTGCAACCGGAGACCACAAGGACAAAAGTTAATAGCAGTGCTATCAGCATACGTTTTTTCATGAAAATACCTCCAGATAAGTTCATAATCAATGGAATTCAATTTGAATTGAATATTGTAGCAGCGGTTAAGCCTTTTCGAGCTTCGGATCAAGCGCATCGCGCAGTCCGTCACCCAGAAAGTTGAACGAGAGCACGAGCAGAATGATCGCAAGACCTGGATAGATGGCCAGATATGAATGGGTTTCCAGATATGTGCTGCCCAGCTTGAGAATGTTGCCCCACTCGGGAATATGCGGCTCCACGCCGAGTCCCAGATAACTCAGGCTGCTTGTGGCAATGACCGCTCCGCCAATCGTAAGTGTAGACTTGATAATCATGGGTGCGAGCGAGTTCGGAATAATATGTTTGAAAATAATGGAGCGATTGTTGTAACCCAGTGCACGTGCAGCTTCAACAAATTCAAATGTAGATACATAGAGTACACTGGCTCTCATAGTTCGTGCGTAAGTTGGGATCGAACCCAGGCTGAGTGCCAGAATAAGATTGACCGTATTGGCCCCGAAAGCCGCAATGATGGCGATAGCGAGCAGAATACCCGGAATGGCATAGAGAATATCCAGCAGTCGCATGATAATATTGTCCGTGTGTCTTCCATAGAATCCCGAGAAGGCTCCGAGAATACCGCCTATCAGTACCGGAATCAGAGTTGACATGAAGCCTACGATCAACGATATACGGGCACCGAATACAATCCGGGAAAATAAACATCGTCCAAAGTCATCCGTTCCCAAGGGATAAGCGAGCGATGGAGACTGAAGCAAGGCCGAGTAGTTATTTTCTACAGCCATGCTGTAATCAAAAGTAAAGAAGCTGCAAATCGATATCGAGAACAGGAAAATGATAAAAAACAAACCGGACATTGCTGTGACATTCGGAGCAAGACGCTCCCACAGATCATTCCAGAAGTTGGATTTTTGTTTACCCTGTCTGCGGATTCGTCCAATGATGGAGATACCCAGCAGCAGTGCGAATACATTTCCTGTGACCGAAGTCAGAATCAGGATCACGCTCATTCCCAGCATCCAGCGTGGGATGATCGAGGCTGACGTATACCGGGATACGATAAACAGCACCACCAGATCAATCACAAGCACAAGTACGAGCGCAGCCATGGCTGGCAAAAACGTATCCGCAACATAGGGTTTAAACATATTGAGTGCCGAGACCCCAATAACGAACAGCTGGGTCAGCAGCATATACACCGCAAATGTATACTCAATGCTTTTTGTTTTCTTGATCAGATGAAAAGCGGCCGTCACGATAAAGATATTGCCTGAAATGATACCCAACAGCTGGACCCAGGCGAGTCTGCGAGTCAGCACAGAGATTGTTCCCTGCCGAATCAGGTCTCTCCGAATCCGGAGCGTCAGCATACTCTGGACCAGCGTGAAAAATAGGTAGATTCCGAGCGCAGTCATTATAAATGGTCTGAACTCCTGAAGGCTCCAGTCATAACTGTTGAACAACAGTAACACTGACAAGAGAAGGGAAGTGACCCAGGCGAAGCTCGCCTGACTGTACTCCTGTGAAGACTTAAGCCGAAAACGCATTTCTTGTGTAAGTGAACCCGATTTTGTCATAGTGCACCTGCTTTAATATTGTTTCATCTTGGAACGAACTCTGGGATCGACAAAAGCGTACAACAGATCTACCACAACATTGATGATGGAGATCGTAATTGCTGTGTATATGACCCCGCCCATAATGCTCGGAATATCAGGGATAAACTGTTTATCCACAATGTAGCTGCCAAGACCGCTGATATTAAATACTTTCTCCGTTACAGCCGCCCCGCCAAGCATGCCGCCGAATTGAAGACCTACAACGGTTACGATTGGAATTAGCGCATTGCGCACAGCATGTTTCAGCAGAACCTGTCTTTCGCTTAATCCTTTGGCACGAGCAGTCATCACGTAATCCTCATGAATAACTTCCAGTGTGGAAGACCGGGTCATACGGGCCACCGCCGCGGTTAATCCCGTTCCCAGAACAATCGTTGGCATTATAATAGACAGCCAGTTTTGTGGATTGAAGGTAGCCGGAAGCCACTGCAGCTTGATCGAAAAATTCAGGATGAAGATGAGTCCTTGCCAGAAATTCGGAATCGATAATCCAATCAATGCAATAAACATGAAGGTGTAATCAAACAGTGAATTGGGCTTGATCGCCGAGATGATGCCGATTGGCAAGGCAATGACAAGGGCAAGCAGCAAGGAGATAACGGCCAGTGTTAACGTGATTGGAAACTTTCTGGCGATCGTAGCCGTGACATCTTCATTCCCTGAAAAAGACTTGCCGAGATCAAATAGCGCTATGCCCTTGATATTGTTCCAGAGCTGGACAAGATAGGGCTGATCCAGGCCATAGACATGGTTAAAAGCTGCGATCTGTTCCTGTGTCGCTGTCTCTCCGAGAATGTTGGCGGCCGGATTGAATGGAGACAGGTACAAGATGGTGAATACAAGTGTAGCTACGCCCAAAATGACGAATACCGTCATCAGAATTCTTTCGAATATGTACTTTAGATAAGGATTGCCGTACAAAAACATCATGGCGTACATCAGACAGCCCGGGATAACCGATATCGCAAGGAACCACGGTATATTAATCAATGATTGGAATGTATCGGCCATCGTCAGGCGCTGTTTTCCCTCTGCCTGAAGCCTGCTGAACGTTCGTTCCTTTAACTCCTTCTGAACGGATTCCTCCAGCCACTCTTCCGTCTGACGCTTGAATTCTGCCTCACTAACTTGCTGCCGAAAGAAACGGTGTTTACGCCTCAACTGTTCTTCAACGTCCATCCGAAGTTTATCCCGGTAAGAGGTGGAGAGCATATCGCGCTCAACAGCTTGTTGAACCAAGGCCCAGCCATCCCTTTTTCGTCTAGATTGCCAGATCAGAAGCACAACCAAATTCACAGGAAGTCCGAGAATAAATAGAACATATCGATAGGAGGGATGAAGCAGCATTTTGCCATAATTAAATCCCAGGGTGTAAACAAGCTGTGACATTTTGCTGCCTTTTGCAAGATTCAAACCATGCGAGCCTCCTTTCATCTTATTTTAAATTGCATTATTCCGATTGATATAGTATATATTATTTAGTGTCTATTTGATTGTCAAGGTATGGAAGAGTATACATATGAGTACATGTGAAAATATGGATGAGGGCTGGTGATCACATGCAACCTTTGTTGAAAGTAAATGAGTTGTCCGTTTCTTTTCATTCCGGAGAGAGTGAATTTCAGGCGGTGAAAGAAGTCAGTTTTGAAGTGCGGAAAGGGGAAACACTTGGCATTGTAGGGGAATCCGGCAGTGGGAAGAGTGTGACGGCACGTTCCATTATGCGGCTGCTTGCCTCTCCTCCTTCGCAGATGAAAAAAGGTGAGATCCTGTTTAAAGGGGTAGACCTGGTCCATAAAACGCAAAAAGAGATGGAGAGCATCCGCGGCCGTGACATCGGCATGATCTTTCAGGACCCTATGAGCTCTCTTAATCCGACCGTGAAAATCGGAAAACAGATCACCGAAAGTCTGATTAAACATCAGAAGCTTTCCAGAGGGGAAGCGAAGAAGCAGGCGATAGCCATGTTGGAGCTCGTTGGCATCACCCGGGGTGAAATACGTTTCAACCAGTATCCACATGAATTCTCCGGAGGTATGCGCCAGCGGGTGATGATCGCTATTGCTCTTGCTTGCCGTCCTGAATTGCTGATTGCGGATGAACCAACAACTGCACTTGATGTTACTATTCAGGCCCAAATCCTTAATTTGATGAAAGATATGCAGGCACAGCTGGGCACTTCCATTATTCTGATTACCCATGATCTCGGAGTCGTGGCGGGGATGTGTGATCGGGTCGTGGTCATGAAAGACGGGCAGATTGTGGAATCCGGGACAACCACAGAGATTTTTGCGAATCCGAAGCATCCATACACGTCCAGACTGCTAAATGCATTGCCTCGATTAGACGAGAAGAAGAAACCGAAACTCGTGTCGTTGGTGCCACGCGATCTGGGTGATGATCAGCCTTTGCTGGAAGTGAAGTCCCTCAAACAGCATTTTAATCTGGGTAAAGGCAACACCTTAAAAGCGGTGAACGATATCAGTTTCGAGATCCGCCAGGGGGAGACGCTTGGGGTCGTAGGCGAATCGGGCAGCGGGAAATCGACTACTGGTCGAGCCATTCTGCGACTGCATGAACCAACAGGTGGGGATGTGCTGTTCAAGGGAGTGCCGCTCAACCGCCTCTCTGCCTCAGAGATGAAAACGATGAGGAGACATATGCAAATTATTTTCCAGGATCCGTATGCCTCGCTTAATCCGAAATTTAGAATTATGGACATTATTGGGGAAGCCTTGGATATTCACCATCTTGCCGGCAGCCCCGCTGAGCGGGAAAAACGTGTGGAGGAATTGCTGGAGATGGTGGGTCTCGATCCGGCTCATGCCCAGCGATACCCTCATGAATTTTCGGGTGGTCAACGGCAGCGGATCGGAATCGCTCGTGCGCTGGCCGTGGAACCTGAATTTATTGTATGTGACGAGCCTTTGTCTGCGTTGGATGTGTCCATTCAGGCTCAGATCGTACAGCTGCTTGAAGAATTGCAGCAGCGACTCGGTCTGACATACCTGTTCATTGCACATGATTTGTCCATGGTTAAACATATCAGTGATCGTGTAGCTGTCATGTATAATGGGAAGATTGTGGAGTTAGCAGAAAGTGAAGAACTATATTCGAACCCTCAGCATGCGTACACAAAGGCCTTGTTATCGGCTATTCCGGTTCCGGACCCGGCTGTGGAAGCGAAGAAAAAACGTCATGCTGTAAACGAAGCCCCAAGAGAGACGGTAGAAGTGGAAGATCGCTATAATCTGGAACAGTCCCGATGGGTGGAAGTAAAAGAGGGACATTGGGTGGCCATTTCCGGATAAATTGAACCATCTACTTTTATTCAAAAAAGAACCCCGGCAGTGATCTGTGAAAGATCATTGCGCGGGGTCCTATTTCATGCACAGCAGACACTGTGACAGTGAGTGTATTATTTAAACTGAACGGATTTCTTGATGTTGTCGATCTCGGCCTTTGTAGTATCATCCAAATAGGTGAAGATGAAGTTGAATGCATAACCTTCAATAATGGTGCTGTAGTAATCTTGCGTAATGGTTGAACCATCGCCCGCATCCATCGTAATTTGCATCAGATCCATCTCTTTGCCACCGATGGTTTCGGTTGTGAATTCCTTGTATTCATAAGGGAACTGGCTGTCCATCATGAATTTCTTCGTTGCTTTCAGATAATCTTTACCTGTACGAATGCCTTGCAGCAGGCTTACTTTTTCAGCAATCGCCATAGCGGAAGGGCCGACTTGACCTCCGTCCAATGGATATTGTGAAGCCATCAACAGGTTCAGTGTTTTGGCCTGAGATAGTTCAATTTGTTTTTTCTTCGTTTCATCGTCTCCAGCAATCACTTCGGAGGAAGCGTTAGTCAGTTCGTTCATGCCCTCGGCATCCTGGAACTCCCAAGCTTCGGGGAATTTCAGTGAAACACCAAAATAATCATTGTTATAAGAGCCTTTTTCCGTAGTTCCCAATTCAACGTCTTTGGAGTTATCTGTTTCCTTGGACTCGGAAGTGGATGCTTCGGAGTTTTCCGTGTTGTCCGTGTCTTCTGTCTTGGCTGTGTCTGTATCTCTGCCGGCAGTGGTTTCTGTTGCGGTTGAGTTATTCGTTTTGGCGTTGTTATCCGCCTTGTCGCCGCAGGCTGCAGCAACCAACAGAATCATAATTAACATGGCAAACAATGAAGCTTTTTTTGAAATAGACATAATACCCTCCTGAAAATGTGTGTGTTTGTTCTTTCTCTCTCTAATTCATGTGTACCTAAAAATCTTAGCACAGATGTTCGTGTTGACCACCTATAGGAATCTATAGGGGTACCTTTATAGATAAGACAGACGGCTGGCAATTGAAACAGCTTCCGTGCTGGATTGTACACCTAATTTGTTAAAAATCACTTTTTTATGATGATTTACGGTGCATTCCTTTATTTTCAATTTCACAGCAATGGCTTTAACCGTCAGTCCGCTAGAGATCATTTTCAGAATGGTTAACTGTCGCTTGGTGAATTCAATCGATGGGTGCTCCGTTACCGATGAGGCAAGGTTAGATTGATACCGATTTTGCATATGGGCCGGGATCAGCTTGGCGATTGCAATCAGTTCACTCTGGATGTCTGCATTAATGGTGGAGACGTCCAGGTAGCCAACATGTTGAAGACCAACAGACAGAGGTGCAGCATAGCAATGCCAGCTCTGAAAAAGTGGATTCTCATGCTGCTCAGGGGACAGCTGAACAGGCCCCTGTTTATCCATTGATTCGGATATAGCATTGACGCCACAACTTCTAGCTGTAAAGATCATACCCGGACGGATGGGTGATTGTTTCACCACTTGTTCCAGATCAGGGCTGTAATCCATGGCAAGCAGGACTCCATGCGCGTCGGTGAGCAGAAAGAGATACGTGCTTGACAGGTTTTCTTTGATATCCGAGAGACTCTGCTGGAAGGCGTTAATCAAAAAATGATTGATTTTGCGTATCCTGTCCAGATTGGTTTTCGTTAAATACTGGATATGTGACATACCGTGGGGATATATTTCATTCTCGGACCAGCTCCTCCGTAAGGAAGATGTGCTTGACATATGGTTACCTCCTCGTGATCAACCGATGGTTTCGATCACATGACCATCCTGATCGGTAATTTCAGTGCGGGCAATTCGAAATAGAATGCCGGGCAATGAAGCAATCTCAAATGTTTGTTCGACAGGGCGAAGGTTTGCGGCCAACTCCAATACGGCTTGTTCATGCACAATCACCTTAATCTGGTTGCCATCCTCCGAAAATGAGGGTGTTCCTCCGGCTTCAAACGTAATGTTCAATCCTGATCCGATTAGGGACAGTGGAGCGCCTTTTGAAAAGCGGCTGCGTAGTATTTTTCCGATAATTTGGGCCTGTTTTGCTCCGATCTGGAGTTCAGCCGGTACATTTTTTTGCAGTATTCTCTTGCGGGGAGATGTCCAGGCTAGTTGTTGTATGAATAAAAATGCTGTACTGGAACCTTCCTCTTCAATTCCGCGCTCAACAGCCTGAATCACTGAGGGGATATCCAAATATGAATTTCTCATGAGATCCGTAACGTATTTTGGCATGAATTCAACCAAGGCTGCTAACAAGCCACGTGTATTCCATGTCTGCATCGTTTCGAGTTCCGGACCGGTAATTCCCACCATCTGAATGAATTTCACCGTTCCATTGGGTGTGGATATCGTTGTCAGATCAGGATCTTCAATAAAAGAAAGTGCGGTTAGTAACGTATCTGAGCCGAGACAAATGGGGCCATTTGCATCCATGTAATCTCCTGCATGAAATACGTTCCCACTAGTAAAAACGTATCGTCCAACGTTCTGTAATAGATTCAGAGCCCAAGACGGGGGAGCAGTCTCTTCTTCACTCCGGGTAAGCCGAAAAGTCATTTCAAATCCATAACCGCTATGCTCCAGATCTTCCGATTCCTTCTCATACAGTTCCGAAAAACCATAGGTAATGAAATGCCAGTGAGGGATCGGGGTATCCACTTTGTATACGCTAATTCCATTTAGCGGATCAGGTCCACCGAGCATATAGGGAATAGCTGTACCATAGTGAAGTGGTTCCTGATCTCCATATAATTCACCAACTGCTGCATCAATGGCATCCCAACCGGATGTGTTTGCTTCTTCAGTCATTGTTGTGTTCCTCCTTGGCTATCCATTTTCCCGAAAAACATTTAAAATTAAGTCTACCTTTTTCAAAATCGGTTTCAAGCGGCTTAAGGATGAATTGCTTATCGTAGGACTTGGGGGTTACGATGTCTATTTCAGGGAGGGAATTTACATGAGTATGAAAGATTTATATCTGGCGGAGTTCAATCAAAGCAGTTGGGACTCATTTGTGCGACTCTTCGAAAAATCATATTTGGATGTGGAACCAAAATGGGCTGAATGTGCAGAGCAGCGGGGGATTCCGATAGATATTAGCAAGGTTATATTATGTGAAATGGGTGAATATGAGCTGCGTTGGATAGACATGAAAGTTCCTGCATTGGGCGACGAAAGTCCTGCCAGCTACCTCAAAAGCGGGGATACGAATGCCCTAAGAGCAGCAATTATGCAAATGCCTCGATAACTTAAAGGTGGTCAGCGAGTGCATTAAGCGGAAAGTTGATTTTGCAAAATAGATATGTTACGCTTACATTACAAGAGAAAAACAACCGAATACACAATAACATCTTTTGATGGATTGTAACTGTGCAGACAGGCAAAACCTAAACTGATGGTGAAATGAAGGCTCTTTTTTTGCGAGCTATTTTACCTTGAGTTTAGGTTTTTCTTGTTTTTTGGCCTGAAATACAGCCGTTGTATTCGGGAAAAACCCAAATAAAATTCGAAAAGAGGTAGTTCGTTATGACCACGGCAAAAAAAGGATTCCCCGAAAACTTCCTGTGGGGAGGCGCTACAGCTGCCAACCAATTGGAAGGTGCATTCGATAAGGACGGCAAAGGTCTCTCTACTGCGGATATGATTGCGCATGTTCCCAAAGAGAAGCGTACAGGCGGACATGCCATGGAAATCTCCTCTACACGAATTGAAGAGATCCTTTCCGGCAAAATTGAAGAACGTTTCCCTAAACGTTTTGGTATTGATTTCTATCATCACTATAAAGAAGATATCGCTTTGTTTGCTGAGATGGGCTTTAAAGTGTTCCGTTTGTCCATTCACTGGGCACGTATTTTCCCGAACGGTTACGATCAAGAGCCGAACGAAGCTGGCTTGAAATTCTATGATGACGTCTTCGACGAACTGTTGAAATACGGCATTGAACCGTTGGTAACCTTGTCTCACTACGAAACACCGCTGGGTCTGACACAGAAATACAATGGTTGGGCAGGTCGTGAAGTGATTGGGCACTATGTGAGATATGCAGAAACTGTGTTCAACCGTTATAAAAATAAAGTGAAATACTGGTTGACGTTTAATGAAATCAACGTGATGCTGTTTAGCCCATACACAGGTGGCGGTATCCTGATCGATAAAGTGGACAACCAACTGCAAACGACATATCAAGCGCTGCATCACCAATTTGTAGCTAGTGCACTGGTAACCAAGCTTGCCCATGAGATTATTCCTGGTTCCCAAGTGGGCTGTATGCTCGCTCGGATGGAAACGTACCCGGCGACTTGTAATCCGGTAGATGTTCGTCTGGCGCAACATGAGAATCAGATTAACCTCTTCTTCACGGATATGCATGCTCGGGGTCAATACCCGAACTACATGGCTCGTTACTTTGAAGAAAACAACATCGTAATTCAGAAAGAAGCAGGCGATGATGAGATCTTGCTGAACAATACGGTTGATTTCATTTCCTTCAGTTACTACATGTCTGTAACCAAATCTGCATCCGCAGACAAGGAAGAAACAGCAGGTAACCTGACTGGCGGCGTGAAAAACCCTTATCTGGAAGCTTCCGACTGGGGCTGGGAGATCGACCCGATCGGTCTGCGCGTAACGTTGAATAACTTCTGGGATCGCTACCAGAAACCATTGTTCATCGTAGAAAATGGTCTGGGTGCATATGACCGTGTTGAAGAAGACGGTTCAATCCATGACTCCTATCGTGTGGACTATCTGAAGAAACACATCGAACAAATGAAAGAAGCGATCAAAGACGGTGTGGATCTGATTGGATTTACAGCATGGGGGCCGATTGACCTCGTGAGTATGTCCACATCTGAAATGTCCAAACGTTATGGTTTCATCTACGTGGATTTGGACGATGAAGGTAATGGAACACTCAAACGTTCGAAGAAAGATTCGTTTGACTGGTACAAAAACGTAATTGCCAGCAATGGTGAGCAACTATAATTTGGTCTGACTCCTTTATCTTAAACCCGGATCGCTGTAGTAATTAGGCTATTCGAGGATTGTTACCGCATAAAGCGGGCAAAACCCAGCATAAAGCAGGCCATCGGTGATTATCTGATCTGAAGCCCTTTAGTTGGCGTGTTGTCCGCTTTTTGATGTGGGACTGATCGAAACAAGTGCTTACGGGCATAGGGTCAACTGTTTTAACAAAGAATGAAGATAACGTAACCAGAGAGGAATGACAGATATGACAACACCATTTCCGAAGGATTTTCTATGGGGCGGCGCAGTCGCAGCTAATCAGCTCGAAGGAGCCTACAATACAGATGGCAAAGGCCTGTCTGTTCAGGATGTAATGCCGCATGGGATTACGACGCCAAGAACGGAAGGACCAACAGAAGATAACTTGAAACTGATCGGAATTGACTTTTATAACCGCTACAAAGAGGATGTTAAATTGTTTGCTGAAATGGGCTTCAAAGTATTCCGTACATCCATCGCGTGGTCCCGTATCTTCCCTAAAGGTGATGAATTGGAGCCAAACGAAAAAGGTCTGCAATTCTATGATGATCTGTTTGACGAGTGCCACAAATATGGGATTGAACCCCTCGTAACGATCTCTCACTATGAGACACCGCTGCATTTGTCCAAAACGTATGACGGCTGGGTTAACCGTAAAATGATTGAGTTCTACGAGCGTTATGTAACCGTCCTGTTCAACCGATTCAAAGGCAAAGTAAAATACTGGCTGACGTTTAATGAAATTAACTCCATTTTGGAAGAACCATTCATGAGTGGCGGCATCTTTACACCGAAAGCGGAACTGTCCAAACAGGATCTGTACCAAGCAATCCACCATGAGCTGGTGGCAAGTGCGCTGGCGGTTAAACTGGGTCATGAGATTATGCCTGAAGCGAAAATTGGCTGTATGGTACTCAGTATGCCAACCTATCCATTGACTCCAAATCCGGATGATGTGGTAGCTGCAATGCATGCAGAACAGCGGAATGACATCTTTGCCGATATTCATGCACGTGGCTATTATCCGAAATACATCAATCGTTACTTCAAAGCGAATAATATCAATATCAAGTTTGAAGATGGCGATGCTGAAATTCTGAAACATACCGTGGACTTCATTTCATTCAGTTACTATGTAAGTATTTGTGAAACAGGTGACCCACAGAAGCGTGTTGAAGGCAAAGGAAATCTGTTTGCAGGTGTACAGAACCCTTACCTCAAAGCAAGTGAATGGGGCTGGCAGATTGACCCGCAAGGCCTGCGCGTAACGCTGAATAAATACTGGGACCGTTATCAAAAACCGCTGTTTATTGTCGAAAATGGTTTGGGTGCAGTCGATGAGCTGATCACAGACGAAAATGGCAATAAAACGGTCAATGATGATTACCGGATTCAATACCTGAATGATCACTTGGTACAAGTAGGCGAAGCGATTGAAGACGGCGTTGAAGTTATGGGTTATACCTCATGGGGCTGCATCGATCTGGTGAGTGCATCTACAGCAGAGATGAAAAAACGATATGGCTTCATCTACGTTGATCGCAACAACGATGGATCGGGTACCCTGGACCGTTACAAGAAAAAATCATTCCACTGGTACAAAGAAGTTATTGGTACAAACGGCGCAAGTCTGAAATTCGACAACCATTAATTTCTGGTTCCAAAGACATATGTGTGCAGCATCTTCTTGTGTCATATTCAAGCACATTAACCGCTTTCACAAAAACATTGTCAGATGGATAATTATATGGTAAGATGGGCCTAAGGCTAATGAATACTGGATTGTTACTGTTCAATCAGGCAAAACCAGAAGCGGGGCATATGTTTTATGACCTGCTTTGGTTTTGCCTTTTACTACTTTGACGGTGCAAGGTGATGTGAAGAAATGAAAATTGAGAAGGTGCTGAACAACAACGTAGTTACTGTGATTGATCCAGGAGGAAACGAACTGGTCGTCATGGGGCGGGGCATAGCCTTCAAAAAGCATACTGGTGAAACGATAGACGACAGTCTGGTCGAAAAAATATTCTCATTGGAAAGCAAGGAAGTATCGCAGAAACTGAAAACGCTTCTGTCTGATATTCCAGTTGAATATGTTGAATGCTCGGATGAGATTATCCGTTATGCCGAGACCGTGTTGGGTGAGAAGCTTCATGAGAGCATCTACATTTCACTTACGGATCATATTCATTTTGCCATTGACCGGCATCGTCAAGGCTTGCAGATTCGTAACGCATTGTTCTGGGAGATCAAGCGCATGTACCGCAAGGAATATGCCATTGGGCTCAAGGCACTTCAGATTATTGAAGAAACATTGGGCGTCCTGCTTCCTGAAGACGAATGCGCATTCATCGCTATGCATCTGGTTAATGCCCAGATGAACGGTGAGATGAGAGAAACCATCAGCATTACGAATATCGTAAAAGATATACTCAACATTGTACGACGCAGCTTTGTCATTGAGCTGGATGAGGATTCGCTGAGTTATTATCGATTCCTCACACATTTGAAGTTCTTTGCTCAGCGCGTATTACATGGTACAGCGATTGAAGATAAAGAAGCAGATAATCCGCTTCATGACCTGGTGAGCAAACAATATCCTGAGGCACATGCTTGTGCTAGTAAGATTAACGACTATACTCGCAAGATCTATAGCCGGGTCTTATCCAAGGAAGAAATCCTATATCTGACCATTCATATTGAACGAGTTGTCAGAACTGAACAAACAATCGAATAATTTGGGATTGTTACTGCACAAAAGGCAAAACCTAAACGTTGAATAATGATAAGCTGAAACTGCTTTGTCATTATTCAGTGTTTAGGTTTTTTTTTAACCTTCATTACACATAAAAGGAGCAAAACACAATGGATAAACAACAATTGTCCAAGGATATTCTGAAGCTTGTTGGTGGCGAAGAGAACATCGATCAAGTCACACACTGTATGACAAGACTGCGGTTTAACTTGAATGACAACAAAAAAGCGGACAAAGCGACGCTGAAAAATACACCTGGCGTTATGGGCGTTATGGAGAATGGCGGTCAGTTCCAGGTCATTATCGGGAACGATGTGCCTGTTGTGTATAATGCACTGGTAGGCAACATGTCCAAATCCCCTGATGCCAAACCAGCTGCTTCAAGTGGAACAAGTAAAAAGAAAAATCCGCTGAGTGCTGTATTTGACTTCATCTCAGGCGTGTTTACACCAATCCTACCAGCAATTACCGGTGCGGGGATGCTTAAAGGTATTGTGGCATTGCTCCTGACCTTTGGCTGGATCGATGCTACAAGTTCTACGTATATCATTCTGTCGGCAATCGGTGACGGTGCGTTTTACTTCCTGCCGATCATTCTCGGGATTAGTACCGCTCGTAAACTCGGCAGCAACATGTACATCGGTGCGGCAATTGGTGCATCGGTTATGCACCCGACCATTACAGCCTTGCTTGCACCAGGAGAAAATGTATCGTTCATCGGTTTACCGGTTGTAGCAGCGACCTATGCGTCCTCGGTTATCCCGATTCTGATTGCGATCTGGCTAGCCTCTTACGTGGAAAAAGCCATCGACAAGGTTACACATGCTTCACTTAAATTGATCGTTGTACCAACAGTTACACTGCTTATCATTGTTCCAGTAATGATGATTGCTGTAGGACCGCTTGGTGTTATTATCGGTAACGGTTTAACAGATGGTATTAACTGGTTGTTCAACAACGCTGGTTTGTTTGCAGGTTTGCTTGTGGGCGGTGCATTCTCGCTCCTGATTATTACAGGTATGCACTATGCACTGGTTCCAATCATGATCGGTTCCATTGCAACATTGGGATATGATTACCTGATTCCGCTTATGATGATGGCAAACTTTGCACAAGCAGGTAGTGCTCTGGGTGTTTCTTTAAAATCCAAGAACAAACAAATCAAGTCCCTGTCTGCATCAACGGGTGTTACTGCGCTTATGGGAATTACAGAACCGGCAATGTACGGGGTTAACATGCGCTTCAAGAAACCATTTGTCGCAGCCCTAATCGGTGCAGCAATTAGTGGAGCGTTCGTTAGTTTCTTCCAAACCAAAGCTTATGTCATCGGTGGTCTGGCAGGTCTTTCCGGGATTCCGATGATTATTGGTCCGACATTTGTATACGCTCTGATCGGGATTGCCATTGCTGTTGTAGTTTCAGCAATTCTGACGTACATTCTTGGATTCGAAGATGTTCCTGAAGCAGTACCATCTGCTGAACCTACAACACCAGCAGCAACGACTTCTGCTTCCGCAGTAACTGCTGTTGAAGAAACTAAAGCATTGGATCAAGACGTATTCAGCCCAATTACTGGTGAAGTTAAACCATTGAGCGAAGTTCCAGACCCTGCATTCTCCGAAGAGATTATGGGTAAAGGGTTTGCGATTCAGCCGTCGGAAGGCCGTGTGGTTTCTCCAATTAACGGTACAGTATTCTCGCTGTCGAAGAGTGGACACGCTATCGGTTTGGTAAGTGACAATGGCGCTGAGATGCTCATTCATATCGGGATTGATACCGTGAAACTGAAAGGTCAATTCTTCTCGCCTAAAGTTCAAGCAGGAGCGAAGGTTGCCGTTGGTGATGTGCTGATGGAATTCGACCGGGAAGAAATCGAAAAAGCCGGTTACACAACGATTACACCGGTCATCATTACGAACATGCATCAATATCATTCAATTGAGTCTGCCGGACGTACAACGATTAAGGAAAAAGAATTGTTGTTTACGGCAAAAGCTTAACGAACGTCAAAAAGCAGCAGTCTTTCCGGATGGAATTATTCCGGCAAGGCTGCTGCTTTTTAGTATATGGGCGATATTCTTCATGGTCGATGTCTGCTGGACACTAAAGCGAGCGAGAAGGCAGCAGCTCCTGAACCAATTGCACAAAGTGCTGCGCGGGCTTGGACAGGTGACGATTGCGATGCCACACAAGCGCAGAATCTACGGTGGATTGCGCATCTTGAATACGATAGACATGAAAAGGATGCTCATGATAAAGCTGAAGAACCGTATGAGGCACGATGGAGCTTGCAAAACCGAGTCGTACAAGTTCCAGCAACATGTTAATATCCGAGCATTCGCCAGCAATGGAAGGATTCACGTGATGCTCACGGAATTTCTGTAATATCAGTTCGAACATCCCGAGTCCTTCAGTGCTAGGAAGCAAGAGAGGGATATCGGTCAGCTTTTGAAAATAAATCCCGCGCTCATCCGCTGACTTCAGCGGTGTGGAGGAAATATAGAAGAGAGCTTCCTGCGGTAGATGCAGCACTTCATATTGCTCTGTTTTGACAGGCATCCGTACACAGGCAAGCTCGATTTTGCCTTCACCCAAGAGCTGGCAGAGCTGTGCAGATTCATTTTGCTGAATTTTATACGTCACCTGAGGGTGTGTTGTCCGAAACTGCTGGAGCGCCTGCGGGATCAAACGATCTGAAATCGTATTAATGCCAAGAGACAGCTTGCCCCGAATGCCATACCTGAAGCTCTGCATCTCCATGACAGCTTCCTCCATGTATTTGGTCATTGTGACCGCATAATCATAGAAGCTTCGACCCGCCTGTGTCAGCTCCATGCTGCGTCCTTTGCGTTCAAACAAAGCTACGCCGAGCTCGTCTTCCATCAGCTTGAGCTGTTGGCTTAGAGGAGGCTGAGCCATGTGTAATCTGCGCGCTGCTGCCGTGATCTGTCTCTCCTCGGCAATCGCGATGAAATAGCGACATTGTTTGATATCCACGTGTGTTCTCCTTATTCGCAGCGATATGTTTTTCATATGGAAAACCAACAAAACATGTATTTTCAATATACTATTATCCTATGTTAACATACATAAGGTTTAAACACTTCAAATCACACATGTAGATTATGATGTATTGAATATATGCCGTGAGGATGACGAAGAATTGGAGGGTGAAGGTGCGATGCTGAAAACAATACATGCAGCTGCTGAAGCTGGACATACGGATGATGTGCTGCGGTTTATCGCACAAGGAACCAGAGTGAATGACCGGGATGCGCGAGGACGGACACCTCTGATGGCCGCGGTATATGGCAACAAGCCAGAGACGGCAAGTACACTTATTGAAGCGGGAGCGGATGTGAACATCCAGGATCAACGACTGGACAACATGCTGCTGTATGCCAGTGCGGAAGGTTTGCGTGAAATGGTTGAACTGGCTATAAAAGCAGGTGCTGATACCCGGATTACGAATCGCTTTGGTGGCACAGCTCTGATTCCTGCTTCAGATCGAGGTCATGTCGATATTGTGGAGATCCTTCTGAAAGACACGGATGTGGATGTGAACCATATCAACAATCTGGGCTGGACAGCTTTGCTGGAAGCGGTCATTCTGGGGGATGGCGGCACTCGCCATCAGCAGATCGTAGCATTGCTTTTGCAATATGGTGCCGATCCTTCTATTGCGGACCGGGACGGCGTTACAGCACTTGCGCATGCCCGGAGGCATCATTATATAGAAATGGAGCGAATGTTAACTCAATCATGAACAGACATCAAGAGCAATCTTTGCAAAATAATATCAAGGGTGCGTCATCGCTTGCATTGGCAGGCATTCAGTGGTTCTTCTTCCTGTTTACCAACACAGTGGTGGTGCCGTTATCCATCGGACATAATTTTCAGCTTTCACCGGAGGCCATTGCTGCGTCGATGCAGCATGCCTTTTTGCTTACTGGGGCTGTGTGTATATTACAGGCGTTCTTTGGACATCGTTATGCCGTGATGGATGGTCCCTCAGGATTATGGTGGGGACTGACACTAAGCTTAACGGCCTCGGCTTCATCAGCAGGCATGAGTTTGGAACGTATCGGGGGAGGATTGGCTGCAGGTTTTCTGTTAGCGGGTCTGACAATGATGATCCTTGGCGGACTTGGAGCTGCGCATGTGCTTCAGAAGCTGTTCACACCAATGGTCAAGAGTGCGATGTTATTCCTGATGACGATTCAATTGACCATGAATTTCTTCAAAGGCATGATTGGATACACCGAGTTTGGCACATTCAACCTGCCTGTAGCGGCGTTGTCCGTTGCTATAGCGTTTCTTGTGGCCTTAATCCAGCTTAAGGGAAAAGGCAAGCTCGGCAACTACTCCATCCTGATTGGCATCGTGACGGGGTGGATTGCCTATAGTTTTGTGTTTCCTGGACAACATGCAGGAGCATCCGGTCAACAAGATTTAAACCTGTTTTCCTGGTTTCCGTGGGGGACGCCGAAGTGGGAGCCGGGTATTGTTATCACAGCTTTTTTTGTCGGGCTGGTGAATATGACGAACTCCATCACCACGTTAAGCTCCGTCGAAAAAATATATGAAGTACAAACGACCAGCCAACAATATAAACGATCGTACATGCTCACAGGATTGTTCACCATGTTATCTGCATGTGTAGGTGTGCTGCCGTTCGGATTATTTGCTTCTTCAATCGGATTCCTGGAGAGCACCCGTATTCTGAAACGGGCTGCGTTTGTTGTTGGAGCAGGCATGTTATGTATGTTGGGACTTACACCTTCCGTGACAGCCTTTTTCGCACAAATCCCTCCAAGTGTAGGGAGTGCCGTGCTATTTGTAGCCTATTTGCAAATGTTTGGTACAGCTCTAAGAACACTCGAAGGCACCACCTTTAATTCCAAAACAATCTATCGTGTGGCACTTCCGGTTCTTACAGGTGTTGCTGTAATGAACATCCCTGCTGAAGCGTTTCATGCTCTGCCCATGTATCTCATTCCGATCATTAGCAATGGACTCGTCATTGGAGTTGTGGTGTCACTTTTGCTCGAAATCACAGTGGATTGGTCCAAAATGGACAATACAACTAATACAACTACTGCTACCAAAGCAGCCTGAATATCTAAAATATTGGAACAGTCCGGTACATCGGGCTGTTTTTTTGTTGGGTTGGTAGCTCTCCCGGTTACTTCACCATAATTTTGCCTTGCCCCGCAAGCATTCTCATTTCTCTGGATAAACGCTCATGATTGCCTTGCTGGATCTCCAGCTGTACCCCGTAGTGCCATTGGTTATTCTCTTCTTTGCCCCAACGCAGCGTTCCTTCCAAATACAAGGGGTCTTCAAAAAGCAGCAAGTTCATGCCGATTCGGATGTTATTGGACTCCACATGCAGATTTAACGGGAAAGAAAGCTGACAGCCGGATCGGCTGATATCGCATAATTCCGCTTGAATGGGTTTGGGTGGTGCAGAGGCGCCGTTAATGCTGAGTATAAAAATTTCAAACGTTATTGGTTCTTTTAAAGTATAGCGAAAAGGTTCTCTTCTAAGGTTGATAGCCATGGTTTCCTCCACAAAATCAAAAAAAGTCAGTTATGATTATATCGTCATTTTTGCTAAAAAAATGAAGAGATTAAGCTGTTTTCTAACACCTTCAGTTTTCACATATATAACATGAACCTAGTTAGCTCTTGAATGCCTTTAACCAGTGTGCCGGGCTTGATATAATGGTTGGATATGGTTCTGATTTTTCACCTGGATCAGAATGGGAAGGAGCGGATTAGGTTGCGTCAATTTTCTTCGGAATTTCAGGAAAAAATTAATCGATTGGGAACCGGAAATGTTCAACAAACAGTTGAACAACTGCGTGAAGTGGGCATGTCCAGGGTCTATGCAGCAATTCCGGCCATAATACGGATGATGGATAATCGTCATTCAGCCATTATTCAAGCAGCGGAGCAGGCGGTCGCCACTTTGCTTGCAGTGTGTCCTCTTACGGAACTGGTTTGGTTGAATGAACATGTAAGGGAATGGCGTCCTTCTCCACTGGAATGGAAGAAGTCTGTCGAACGAGAAATGCGTACCATGGATCTAGCGAGTGCTACCCGACTTTCTGTGTTGACGATGCATTGGAGTGGATACATTAGAGAGGCAGCGGTTCGAAAAATGATCGAGAACGATCAACCGTATACCTTTCCTTATTTGCTGCTTCGTTTAAATGATTGGGTGCCCGAAATCCGTGATTTGGCCAAATTGGCACTCGAGCGCAAGCGCAAGCCCGAATATGCTAAGCTATGGATGGAAAATATCATATTGGTGGAACGACTTCGAATCTGTGGCCGGGATTTGTTCGAGGAGTGGATTGAATCTATTCATAACTTGCTGCGTCAAAAGGAATGCAGGTATGTCATTCATTCGGCAAGGGTATCACCGGATGCCTATATTCGTCGCCTGGCGTTTCGCATCTCGATTGAAGAAAATGGAACAGATAACGGCATGATTATAGAGCAGGCACTGCGTGACGACGATCCATCCATCCGTAGGTGGGCGGCGTGGCAGGTGGATGGTATATTGTCAGGACAGAATCTGAAAGAAGCGCTTCTTCGCATGCAACAGGACAGTATACCTTCAATCCGCCGGGAAAGTCTGGCGTCTTTGGCTACCATGTTTCCTGAGGATGCGAAAGAGATTATAGCTGATCGGCTGTTGGACCCGGACCTCTCGGTAAGGGATACAGCTCGAAGGCACGGGAAGCAATGGATGAAGGGGAGTTATGCGGAGTGGTACCTTGATATGATCTGGAGTGAGGAGCGAGGCCACCTGGCTGCTGCTATTGCCGGTCTTGGAGAGACAGGGGAAAAGGCAGACGCTGAGGTTGTGTTTGATTATGCGCAGCACTCAGTAGTTGCGGTAAGGAAGGCTGTCATAAGAGGACTGACGCGGCTAAACCCTTCTTCCTACGGTCCTTATTTTATAAATATGCTGCAAGATCCTCAACCAGGTATTTCGCGTGAAGCCTGCCGAGCATTGAGGCGTCATCCTCATCTCATTCCTCCAGATGAAGTCGCAGAGCTGTTGGGGGATAAAGCTGCCAAGCCTCATGTAATCCGAAATGTGCTACGTATCATTTCTGTTATGGATAGATGGACTCAACTCGGTCTCCTACTTCGACTGCTACCAACAGCCCAACCTGAATGGGTGAAGCACACGCTTCTTCGTCAATTACACAACTGGGTTGAATTCCCAAATCGCAGTTATGGCATTAGATTGACCATTGTACAGCTGGAGCGCCTTCATCAATATTTGGAATGGTGTCGACCTGAACTGGACAACGACCTGATCCGTCGGCTGGAGTGGCTTATACAATGAATGTAATCAATCTTAAGATTTATCCCTAATAGAGTTCAAAAATTGAACGATATCGTCCAAATAGTGTGCGTCCATAAGCTTTCGTGGAGAGAACAAGGCGGTTGCATAGGTTTTGAACGTAGAATGCACCAGTGAAGAGGGCAGCATCGAATGATCTGCATCCGGTAGTTTGGTTACACTGAGCAGTGACTGTGGAATCATCTGACGATACACACGTTCTGTCTCTTGAACATCGACATTTATATCTCTACCTCCAAGCACAAGATGAACAGGGCTATGAAACGAAGCTAGCCCATCTGTGGCATCCGATTCCACATTGTTGACGATAAACGTCCAGCGCTCCTTGGAAATGAGCTGCTCCTTATTAGCCATGTGCAGGTATTCATCATAGGTGGCCTTGTTTCGAATCAGCTGCAGAACCTGGTCATTATAGAGCTGTCTTGCAGTGATCTCTTCCCTGGTATATCCTTCCTGGAGCATTTCTTGCCGGGTGTTGTATCTGCCCTGTGTAATCCAGTTGATGGCGGGGGAAACCAAAATGCTAAATGCAATACCCGCATCTTGTTTCACGACGTATGGAATGACCCATCCAGCCTGGCTGGCACCCCACAAACCAATTCGATCTTGATCAATAGAGGCTTCTTTTCTGGCCCATTCAAGGGCGGTTAAGACATCCTGTGCACGATCCTCCATGGTTTGGTCAAGCCAGTTCCCCGAGGAACCACCAATACCAGGTTTATCCAACGAGAGGGAGGCATATCCCGCCATGGCAAGCTTTTCCCACAAAGGTCGGTATCCACCGTCATAACTGGCATTAATTGGACCATCTCCATGTACAAAAACGACAAGGCCAACCTTATCTGAATGATGTTTGGGCAGTGCGAGTATACCCGTTAATTGTCCATGTGCGGTTGGAATGGAGATGCGTGTTTCTTTCATGTTGAATGTGTTCTGAACGAGCACCCAAGACACAATGAACAGAATGATGATCAGCGCAGTGATCAGCCATCTGAAAAGTGGGAGTGTGAATAATCTTAATCTAGGGGATAAATGTTTGAACAATGGAATACCTCCTCGATGTCTGAGATAGGGCTGATCATGAAAATCCATTCGGGTTCACGGAACAGGAATTTTCTGAAAGGGCTGGTATGTGATGATTTCCCTCTGAAGTTCATTTGATTATAAAGATGAATGGCTGGCGTGTTTTTGCTGGATACATGCAAAGATATATATTCACAATGAAGACGTTGTTTTGCGAATTTTTGAGCTGTAATCAGCAGCTGTCTGGCAATTCCACGCTTTCGGTGACTTGTGGCTACAGCCAGATGCTCAATGTAACATTCCTGTGGACCCGGCTTATAGTCCAAGGCAATCATCCCGACCATAAATGTGAAGACATTGCGTAGTCCGTATTGCTTGCAAAGCTTACGGAATGGAATTTGGTGGATCTCTTTTTTTATATGTAGTTTTTTTTTGAGGTACCATTTCAGGTATAGAACCCCCACAACCTGATTTCCATCCATAGCAATGAACTGCCTACTGGATAGTGAGTTTCCCTGCTCAACCCATATAGCGCCAAGCAAGTCAACTATCTCTGTTGGGGCGAGCGGCACAAGAGCCTCAAACTTGGCTGCAAAAGAATGGACTATTAACGTTCGGACAGCCAGTTGATGTTGATTGTGATCATCATAGTCAACAATTTGAATCGGAGTCGTGAGGTTCATGATTGGTTCCTTTCTTTCACTTCAGCGTGAGTGACCTCAATTCTGGCCTGGATCTCATAGTGTAATTGATCAGTTCCTAACATGGAGAGATAGGACTTTTCAATTAAAATTATTGGGTCTACCAGCACATAAGCAGCTTGAAATGCGTGTTCGTTAAGGTGATGAATTTCCTGGGCAATATTTTCTTCGGATGTCACTGTGAAGGATCTGGTTAGATACAAACCTTTTTCCACAAAAGAATCGCTGATAGCATTAGAAGACGGTACACAGACAGCAACCTGATCTGAGCTATACAGGTAGTGAAAATCAGTTTCAAACAATGCATGTTGTTCCGTACGATGCTGATACAGTGCACGGGCATGCAAAGATTCGTTTGGTTGGATGGTGATCCAAGTGGTGAAGTGCCGAACGGGAATTTCCTTCATCACATATATGGGTATACGCTGATCCTGCTGTGATTGGCTGATCCATTCCTGCTGCTCCTGCAATATGCTCTGAATAAATTGCTTCATATGGATCAACGAATCAATCTGTGATTGTACATCTTGAAGCGAATCGGTTAATAATCCGTAATAGTCATCTGCGGAATAGGAGAGCAGGCACTCTTTGATTTGCTGAACAGGGACATTCAGCTTACGCAATAAAAGGATGTGAGAAAGCTGGTAGATCTCATCCATTCCATACATACGGTAGTGGTTGGTATCCACATAAGCTGGGAAAAGTATCTTTTTTTCCTCGAAATATCGAATTTGATGGACTGAAACATGCATTAATTTGGATAGTTCGCGAATTGTGATGTAGTTGTTCATCGTGCTCACTCCTGTCTGATTTGATGGAATAGGTTCACTATAAACCTTAGGTCTGACCTAAGGTCAAGCTGTTTATTTTGAATAAGGAAGTGAGATATAGAATGAACGGGAAATTTCAGTTCTTCACGGATACGGCAGCATTGTGCCTGTATGATCTGGCGGCGCTAAAACATCGTGTTGAAGATACACCGGACTGGTGGTCTATTGCAGAGGATGAACTGACTGAGGTAAATGCAGGCAACTGTTTGTTTCTGAACCTGGGTGAAGATGGACAGTATGAGGTGACATGGAGTCTGGATGATGCGGGGAAGGAACTGGAGACTGCACAGGTATACCATTTACGTGTCCCTTCCGGTAACGTGTATCTGGGAGCTGCCGATGATGTAACTGGGGGTGAGTTGGAGCCGGATGAGTCATGTGGCGGTGTATTGCTCCAGTTGAAACCTGGAAATTATGCATGTACGGTAACGAAGGAAGACAACCAAATTTCGATTAACATCACACCCAGTCTGCAAAGCGAAAATAGTTTGAATGACTTGATCCGGATCTAATATTATGGGTACGCAATGGAAGGAGGCATATGGAAATGGAAATGGAAATGGAAATGTACAAGGCCCAGTTGGAACGCATACAGGGAAAGTTGAACAAACTTCAGACTCTGGACCCGGAGCGGAATCTGTTTGGGGCAGAGAATCATCAATATGATATGGCTCCGGTATGGACATTGGATGAGATTAAGGCATTTGAACAGAAATGGAAGATAGAGCTGCCTGAAGAGTATCAAGCTTTTCTGCTTGGGGTTGGCAGTGGTGGAACAGGTCCCTATTATGGGCTGGAAAAGCCTGAAAACGGCATATATTTGGTGATGGATTATGAGGATGAGTTGAATGCGATTTCCGAGCCGTTCCCACATGTGGAATCCTGGAATTGGGATGTTGACTGGTACGACGACAGCAAGGAAGAGGACGAGTGGGCAGCGCTTGAACATGAGTATTATGATCCGAAATGGTCGGCAGGGATGCTGCGAATCAGTGATTTTGGATGTGGCGTGTCACTTAATCTGATTGTGAAGGGATTGTCCTACGGAGAGATCTGGACCGATGATCGAGCGAACAGTAATGGGATTTATCCGGATCATTATATGGGCAACACGGAGCGGCTGGGTTTTCTGGACTGGTATGAATTGTGGCTGGACCGCTCGATCAATGACTTGAATGAGGAAGATTAGTGGTTTTTAGCTAACTTTTAGATGGAAGGAGGTACCCTGATGGGCTGGGAATATGGCATCAGAACAACAAATCCTGTCATTTTACCTCGGATTGTGAAGCGACTGGCGGACTCCTTAACCTTCTCCGACTTGTATAAGCTGGAGCATTATGAAGATGGGTTTGCGTTGCTACAGGAGGATTCGTCCTGGCCTGAAGCTCTACAAGTCTCGATTGAAGTGGCATCGGGAATGGATGAGATTGTGGAGGGAGAGTTGTACATCTATTGTCTGTTCCATACTTGGGGTGACATCGCAGCAAACTGGCTAAGGCAGATGGAAGCAGCTGCGAATCAGGAAGACACTGAGCTGGAATGGTTTGAACTTTAAATAATGATGCGGAAATCCATACAAGAGCTTCCTCCTCAGGATTAGGCGGGGCTTTTTTGTGATGGAAAATAAATAAAAAACGGTTTGGCTTGTTCATCCGTCTTAAACCACAGAAAGAGAGAAGGAGGGGATTGCGGGGTGGAAACCAAAGCCGAGATGAAAAAGATGCTGTTTGTACAGAGCGAAGACGAGACGGCATTTGTCCAATCCATCATGGAGCATCAGGACACGCTGATCTCCATTGCCTACAGTTACCTGCGTAATCGTCATGATGCGCTCGAAGCCGTACAGGAGATGACATGCCGGGCCTGGATCAAGCGTCGCTCTCTGAAAAATGAGAAGGCGTTCAAATCGTGGATTATTCGTATTCTGATCTACGTGTGCATTGATGAACAAAGACGTCGCAAACGGGCCACACCACTGCCAAGCGAAGGGTTGGAAGAGGCGATATCCGAGTCTGGCAGTGCAGAATGCAGCGACAACAGACTTGCGATGTGGACCATGCTTGAGAAAATCAAACCTAAATATCGCCATGTATTACTGCTGAAATACTATAATGACATGACGTCGATTGAGATTGCCTCCATTCTTGGCAAACCGGAGGGCACCATCAAGACCTGGCAGCATAAAGGGTTGGAACTGTTACGGAAACAGATGAAGAACAGGGGGGATTGGCATGACAACTAGTCCGGAGGAACAGGCACTTTTCGCAGATGCTTCCCAGGCTAAGCTGGAGAGACAGCAATTGAATCCGGCGGACACGGCCTTTGCCATTCAGCGAGGTCTGGCAAAGGCAAGAACTCGGCGAATGACAGGTCATGTGCAATTAAAGTGGATTACGGCGGTGCTCGTAACAGCTCTGGCAGCCGGTTGGCTGCTGATGGGTCCACTTGGCGCTTCTACACCACAACAGGCAATGTACAGCCAGCCCGCACAGAATTGGGGAGTTCTTGAACCTTTTCGGGAGTTGGCTGGAAAAGAGGTAGACGGAAACACGATTTCATCCGCAATTAACAATGGTTATGTACAGCTCGTGAATCGTTCTGTGAAATCAGGAATATATCAGTTAACCGTCAATGCAGTGATGGCGGATGAAAACAAGATGATCGTATTGTACACAGCCCAGACGGATGCTTCCCAGGAGATATATTCAGTTCCCAAAACGAATGTGGTCAATGGCATGACGAACCAATCGCTTGGCTATAGCGGTATAAGCAGCTTGTACACCCCAAATGGAAAGTATACACTTTACGGACGCAGCACCGTTGAAATGGATGGGAATACACCGCTTCCTGATCAAGTGAAGTTCGATTTTCGCATTTCATCTGTAGTTCCTGATCTGTTGGCTGACACGAATAAGGTTAAAAAAGATCCCAAATACCAATTCTCGAAACCGATGGAAGTGAGCTTCGATCTGGACCCTAAATTTTCGGTACCCAAGACAGAAAAGATCAAACTTAATCAGTTATTTACGATTGGGGGTCATGAGGTATTGTTATCTGAAGCAGAGGTATCACCACTTATGACACGGGTAAGATTTATCTATGAACCTAATCAAAAAATTGATTATAAAACTAAACTCTCCGTCAGTGATGTGGTTAACCCTATCGAGATTGTATCCACGACCAAGGACGGGCAGAAGACCAAATTGTCCGGTGTATCAGGTAATGGGACGGAAGATGGAATGATCTATTCCTTTAGTAGTAATCTGCTGGATGGCCCACAATCTCTGGTATTAAAACTTCGCGGTGAACCCGGCAAAGTTTACGATGATTGGCAGGAAGCCGAGAAACATATGCTGGAACTGAGAATCAAATAGGATTCAGAAGAAGGGCGATACAAATTCATGGTTTTTGCAGATGACTTTGTGTCGTCCTTTCATTTTTCTTATACGGGGACTGCTGTTGCAAAAAAATAAAAATAATGGTTAAATTGCAATTTTTGTATTGTCACATCCGATGTTACACGATATAATCTACTTGTCTTGCAGGATAAAATTATAAAGGATGGTGAAATTTTGAAGAAATTTTCGATTCTTTTACTCGCTGTAACACTGTTATTGTTAGCAGTCTCCACGGCACCCGCTACATATGGTGCGGCCAGTTATCCCAACACAGGCACGAATGGTTTAACGGGTTTTGCCGGTAACGCCAAAAATGAGAGTGGTGTATCTAAATCAGCCACGACAGGTGGCAAGAACGGTCAGGTTGTCTACGTCAGCAATCTGAATGATTTGCGAACGCATATGGCAGGCTCAACTGCCAAGATTGTAGTTATTGAACAAAATATTTCTTCTTCTACGTTGCAAAAAGTCGAATTTGGATCGAACAAAACGTTGGTCGGTTCCTTTGATAAACACACGCTGACAAACATTCATTTCAGATCGACGTCCAGCTCAAGCAATGTTATTTTTCAGAACCTGACTTTTGAACACGCTTCCAATATTAATGCTAACGACGATATCCAGATGTATATTACTTCAGGCTCCAACTACTGGATCGATCACGTGACGTTCTCCGGCCATAGCTACAGCTCAAGCGGTAGTGATCTGGACAAGCTGCTGTACATTGGGGATCGCGCAGATTATATTACGATCAGCAATTCCAAATTTGCAAACCACAAATACGGAATTATTCTCGGATATCCGAATGATGGCAACAGCAGCTATAATGGTGTACCTCATGTAACTATGGCTAATAATTATTTTGAAAATCTGTATGTACGTGGTCCTGGTCTCATGAGATACGGTTATTTCCATATCAAAAACAATTACGCCAACAACTTTAACCAGGCGATCACCATTGGAGAGAAAGCTCGTATTTATTCCGAAAACAATTATTTCGGTGCTGGTGCTGAAAAAGGCGGTATTCTGGATGATAAAGGAAACGGGGAATTTACGGATACAGGCAGTACACCTGCTTTAAGCAGTCCGTCTTCTCCAAAAACGAACTGGAGACCAAGCTCCAACTACAGCTATGAAGTGCAGACAGCCAGTTATGCCCGCGAGTTTGTCACCAAGTATGCAGGTTCGTCTAACAACACACTTGTGTTCGGGAAATGAAAGGTAGCTGATCTCCTTCTGGAATAACAGATTAGAAGTCATGGCCCCCAATGATGATGTGGATTGAATAGATTAGCATGTAAAAGCCCGTATCCCTGATGCGGGTTTTTACTATGTTTTTACTATGGAGAAAACCAAATAAAATCCCTGAAATATTAGTACATATTATATTCCTTCATATATTAAAAATTTATAATAAAAATCCGATATACATTAAGTGTGTTTTCATGTTTATGAAGACCTAATGTACTATAACAAAGCCCTAGGATTTTGCGATTCGTTCATAAGCAAGGACCATAGACTGATAAAAGATAGTACAGAAAATGTTTCGCCATGGTATTTAATTGATAAAAAGGACGGGAAATTCATGAATCGTTATGATGAAATCATCTGGAAAAGGAACAAGCTGATCTGTATCATCCTGTGGGTTATTGTTGCCATCGGTTTTGGTATGGCCTTTCTGGAACCCAAGCTGCTCGTTTCGAATGGGGTAGCTATTTTATTCGCGGGTTGGGTAACCTACGCAAACATCAAAAAGAAATATATCCATGTGATCCCGTGGCTTTGTACGCTCCTGATTACGGTCTGTGGAGTTTATGCAGGCTGGGGAAGTGTTAACATCACTTTAAGTCTGGTTATCACTTCAGTGTTATTGCTCTATCCTGACAAGAAACTGTTCACAACCGGATTTCTCGTTCTGCTTGCCATTAGTATTCTTCAGGTTGTTCTGGTGGAGACAAAGAGCTCCGAGGAATTTATTGGCCATATTGTTGATGTAGGATTGTTTGCACTTACCGGAGCTATTCTGATGATGGTTTCCCAGTTAAATCAAAGACTCTTTTGGGATAGCGAAGCCCGTTGGCAAGAGGTGGAGCATTCCAAAATGAGAGTGGAAACCATGCTTGTAAGGGTCAAAGAATCTGTAGAGGGGCTATCTCGTTATACGGACCAACTGAAGCAAAAAGTAACCGACACCGGCTCCATTACCCATGAAGTGACGCTTGGATTCAGCGAGGTGGCCAAAGGGGTCGAATTCCAGGCCACCAGTGTGGCTGAAATTTCAGAGTCCTTGTCCTTGTCGGATCAGCATATACGCGATGTAGCTTCCTACTCGCATCAGATGAAAGAACTGTCTGCGAGCATGGCAACGAGCACGGAAACAGGCAGTACACAGATGGAGCAACTGAATGTCCAGATGCAGGAGCTGTATGAAACGATTGATACCACAGCCAGCGATATGAGCAAGTTTAACGAGGAAAGTGAGTCCATGTCTCTAATGCTGAACAGCATCTCGGATATTGCAAATCAGACGAATCTGCTTGCGCTTAATGCAGCGATTGAAGCAGCCCGTGCAGGAGAGCATGGACGTGGGTTTGCAGTCGTATCGGAAGAAGTTCGCAAGCTGGCGGAACACTCCGGTCAATCGGCTAATGATATTGCAGTCATTTTGTTCCGTTTGAGAGGACAGACTCAGGCGTTGACGGATCGATTCGAACGCATTCGCCTCGCTTTGCAAGCAGGGAAAGACAGTGTTGAAACGGCAGAAGAGGTTTTCCGTATGATCAACAGCAATTCGCAGCAAGTATTGAATCAGGCCGCAGATATCGAGAGCAGTTCAGTCACCATGAGAGAATCTTCTACAAAAGTGGTTAATGAGGTTTCGGAAATTTCAAGTGTGACCCAGCAATCGAGTGCTGCAACGGAAGAAATTCTTGCCAGTATGGAAGAACAGCGCAATCTGACCCAGAAGATGGTGGACAGCTTCGGAGAATTAGAGCAACTGATTGTGGACCTGAGCGATTTGGTATCGGACAAGAACGAGATACGTTCTACAACTGATACGTTGTAAAATAAAGCAGGGCCGAAGCTGGATTACTGCATCGGAGTCATCTGATTACACCAATTTATATTCGAAGTTCAGTTACTGAGCCTGTCTCCAACCATGATGTGGGGCAGGCTTGGTTGTTTTTTTTGGATGGGATGATCTATCTCTGGCTGTTAACAACGAAATCATTGTGGATGTTCATCCAGGCCCACTATAATGGGAGGAATAGGAATACATAAAAACGTTGGAGAGAACGAGATTCTTTACTTACATAAGGAGGCAGAACGATATTTATCAATGAAGCGCCAATATTATCTCGTGGGGGAGCAGAACGTGAAGATTGGAATAACGGAACAAAAGCAGGCGAGATGCGACCAGACAGATGAATCGATGAATGAAAATTACGGTAGTCGCGTTCGCTTCTATGATCGGAACTCGCTTGAAGATATGGACTGGCCTAACACCGGGGACGGCAGATATGCAAGAGCATATTTGGAACCCCTGATGCTGCAAGGGACGCGGGGCTTCATGATAAATGTAAGCACAAACCTGCTTATCGCACGGATCGACGATCTTGTGCTTCCGTTGACGGTAAATGAGGCAGAGTATGAAAATTCTTACGTTTGTTCGCCTTATACGCATTATGTACGGTATGCCAAGCAGGAGTTGATACTGCTTCAGAAACCATTACTGGAAAAAGGGCTCTCCGCGCTGCTGAGTGTAGTGGGGTGGGGAATGCGGCATTCACAAATAAACAAGGTTGTACATGTCAACAACTGGCTGTTCTCAACAAACCTGTATCCAGCCATGTCAGGAGAGCAGGCGGTTTGTCTGCTTGCAGCAGTAAAGGAGCGTTATCCTGAGCATGCCGTCGTATTTCGCTCCTTGTGCCCCGGGCTTCACTCTGATCTGACGGAAGAGCTGAAGCAAGCAGGTTGTCAACTGATTCCGAGCCGTCAAATCTATTTGTACCAGCCGAATGATCCGAATTTTGGTAATGCGAAGTCGCGCTGGCTGCTGAAGCGGGATTACGAATTATTGGCCAAGCACGGATATGAATTCGTTTCCGAAGCGAATCTGACGGAGGAAGATATTCCACGAATTGCGGAGCTGTACAAGCTGCTATACCTTGAAAAATACTCTTATAATAATCCGCAATTCAGTGAACAGTTCATCGCCACAGCAAAAGCTTCTGGAGCGCTGGCCCTGTATGGTCTGCGGAAGGAAGGACGCTTAGATGCGGTTATGGGATACTTCTGTCGAAATGGGGTGATGACAACGCCGTTGTTCGGTTACGATACGGCGCTACCCCAATCCATCGGGCTGTACCGCATGCTGTCAGCTTGCCTGATTAGACAGGCCCGTGAGAACGGCCATCTGTTGCATGAGAGTGCTGGTGCTGCGCAGTTCAAGCGCAACCGTGGGGCTGTGCCCAATTTCGAGTATTCCGCTGTGTATGAGCGCCATCTGCCAATGAGCAGACGTTGGTGCTGGCTGCTGCTTGAACGGCTTTTGAATCGCATGGGTGTACCGCTAATGCGTCGGATGAAGCTGTAAACTTGTACAACAGCACGCTGACGCCGTACTATGTGGGGTGTACGTGTAGGTTTGACTCCACACACAACAGGTCAGTCATCCTGAAACGTACACTTATTTGGAACCGCTCCCCACATGCTCGAGCCTTAATCATGCATGTTCGGCCAACTGCACTTCGAAGCCATCTGGGTCGGTAATGTAAATAAACCGCAGATGCGGATTGGGCTGGACGGGGCCTCGTGCAATCGGGATGCCTAATGTAGCGAGCTGCTCCATGGCTTCGTCCAGTGACCTTACCTCATAGCCAATTGAAACGCCGGCCTCTGGCTTGAGAGTGGTTTCGCTGCCCTCAATCAGTTCCAGCTTCGTTTCATTTTCTGGGCCCAGCATGGCAATCTGCCGTCCACGGCTTTCGAATCTGCGCTGAATCGGCAGCCCGAGCATGTCGTGGTAGAAGCAGAGCGATGCTTCCAGATCGCGTACCCGCAGTGTGATCCAGTTTAGTCTGATCAACATAGGTGAACCTCTCCTTTATGGCGTCAATATTCATAAACGTTATACTTATTATACGATAAGCCTGTGCATGGGCCTACCATACACGTTACCTTTGTATATAGAAGTTGGACTTAAAAGTGAAATCGAAAAACTGCCCAAGAATATTCTTGGGCAGTTTAGTTAAGAGTGCCGTTCAATGAGCAGGCACTTTTTTTATTGAATCAGCTCAATCGCATCCTGTGACACAAAGGCTTCTACGCCATTGTAGACAATAACGCCATCCAGGGTTGTTTTTTTACCATTAACGAGCGCGATATTTGTGTAGATTTGCAGTTCAAGCTTGGTGCTGCCTTTTGTTACGAGGATCTTTGGATTTTTGGCATCTGTCAGATCCAGCTTGTACGTTGCTCCTTTGGCAGTAAAAGCCTGTTTCGCAGGCACAAACAATTGTTTGCTAACGCTATCGAGGTCAAGGTCCAGCACACGTGCCATGTATTTGGCTACATCCGTGTTGTCGATAACACCGAAAGGGCGATCATTATTCGGAGCGTACGTATATAGCACAACATCTCCGCCCGTGTGACCGCCAGTGGTCCAGCCGATGCCGGAACGTTTGCTGATCATCGGTCCAACCGTATAATTGAGGCTGCCAGGACTGGCCGCTTTAATGGTAGCGATTTCCTCGGAAGTCAGGTCGGTAATGCCATAGTATTGCTTCATCACAGCTTTGATATTAGTTCGTTTGGCATTCAGCTTGGTTTCCAAACCTTCGCCTGTCAGCTTGGCCTTTTTCAGAGGTCCGATAAATGTGGACAACGGTTCTTTATCATAAGTGCCTGTAGTTGAGGCATTGCCGATAGTCAATCCACCGTTCTGGTGGTCCGTAACAGCGACAACAACGGTTTCTTGATCTTTTTTGGCAAAATCCGTGGCTACTTTGACGGCATCGTCGAACGCCAGCACGTCACTGATAATGCCGATTGGATCGTTGGCATGTGCTGCCCAGTCGACCTTGCTGCCCTCAACCATCAGGAAGAAACCATCTTCATCTTTGGAAAGAACCTCGATCGCTTTAGTTGTCATCTCGGCGAGGCTTGGCTGTTTAGCTGGATCACGATCCATATTGTAAGCCATGCCTGCCGGGGCAAACATGCCCCATAGCTTGCCTGAAGCGGAAGCTTTCATCGCCGCCGGAGTAGTCACATAGTCGTAGCCCAGTGCCTTGATGGATGAGACCAGATTTTCGCCATCTTTGCGTCCCGCAGGCTCCAAATAGCTGCTTCCTCCACCGAGAACAACGTCCATACCGTTATAGACCTGCTGTTTGCTCAGTGCATCATAGTTTTTGCGATCTGGATAGTGGGCCGAGAAGTCAGCCGGCGTGGCGTGCATAATTTCAGATGTCGCAATGATGCCAGTTGCTTTGCCTGCAAGTCTGGATGCTTCCAGGATAGAAGCGACCGGTTTTTTGGCATCTCCCGGTGCGATGGCTTTTTGTCCAGGCATCGTTGCTTTATCAGGCAGTACTCCGACATACCCTGTATGTGATTTATGACCTGTAGCAAAGGCTGTTCCCGCAGGGGCCGAGTCCGCAATCGGCGCATCCGCAGAGTGTGTACGAACCATGCCACTAGCCATGGAGTCCAATGTAAGAGAGGAACCCTTGTACCAACGGGCCAGAGCGGTGGCATCGTTAGCCATACCGTCAGGAATGAGTATGATGACATTTTTGATTGGTGAACTAGAAGTTGTTGAGATGGTGTCTTCCACAGCCCAAGCTGCACTACTGCCTCCCAGCGTAGCCGTAACAATCGTCGTTACCGCGAGCATCATTTTGGCCGCACGGGTATTGAATCGGTTTAACATGAACACATCCTCCTAATAATATGTATAGTTTGGTATCCAAAACCCAGTGTATACAATGAATGATAAGTGAGCGTATGCACTGGATTAAGTAAATGTAAAGTTTACGATTAGGGAGAAGGAATCGAATCAAAAAATGAAGATGAGTAAGGTTGGAACCGTTCTGTATATATTAAGGTTTACACTGGTTGTTTATGGAGAGGTTTACAGCGGAACTTCAGTTCGGTATGATTTTTGTATTGAAATATGTGTCTGAAGAAGCGGTGTGTGGACAAGGAGGTGTGCGAATGTATTACCGTATCGGAATTGTTGGGCCGAAGCCGTCCATCGAGCGCACCATGCGTGCTTTGCACGAGCAGAATCTGGGGGCGAGCTTTGAGCTATACCCGTATGAACACGCCAGGGAAACGGGGGACATTATTACCAGGAACCGAGAGAATGTACACGGGTGGGTGTTTACGGGTCCGATTCCCTATCTGACAGCCCAAGCCGTGTTGCATGAAAAAGAAGATGCCATCTACTGTCCGCCTACAGGGGCCAGTTTATATAAAGCTATGCTCCAAGCCGTTTATACATTGGACAGCCCCGTGAAAGACATCTCTATTGATATGACTGACAATGAGAGCTGGGGGCTGATGGACAGCCTGGAAGAGCTGAATTTCTCGGAGGAGCAGTTACGCAAATACGTGTTTTCCATACACTATGATGTACAGGAAATGATCGAATTCCACGTTCGTCACTGGCAGAAGGGCACACCAAGGCAGCGATTACATGCCTGTATGCAGTATATGAAGGACTTTTCGAGAGAGGGGTTCCAGTCTTCAAAATCGACTCGACCAAGTTAGAGACGGTGCAGGCCGTTCGCATGCTGATTGAACAGATTCGCAGCTCCGCATTCAAGGACAGTCAGATCGGTGTGCTTATGATCGAGATCGATCGGCTGCATGAGGCAGGAGAACAATCCACTGAGCGTTACCCGCTGCAACATTTGGAGTTGAAGATCAAGCTACGTATATGATCGTTGGCAGCGAACTACCTGCCCCACATCACCACCCGGAATTCGATATCGATGAAGCGGTATTGGCTTCGGCCGTGGAACTGCTGGAAAGATTGGCACGAACGTTGGATTAATTGAGCTTCATTCAAAAGAGCCATACATGTAGGGATCACTTCCTAGTCATGGGTGGCTCTTTACTTTGGGTCCCTAGGGGAGTTCATAATGAGTATGATTAAAAAAAATATTGCTAGCGCTTTCATTTCGTGCTAACATCTCCATAACAACAGGGTTGTAACCGATCTCTCGGGCAATACCTGTACGGTTCATTCGTTTATGATTTCATTATCAAACTATTGATTGCGTTTACAACTGAAAAATGGATCTAACCTCATTAATCCTCAGGGTTGTTACTGATTGCAGGCAAAACCTGGATTGAGGGCAGAAGACCGCGTTAAGCGACGTCTGTTTGCCTTTGATTCAGGTTTTTTTATATAAAAAACGCCTGACTCATTCCATCACACACTATTAGACAGCGAGGAGATTTAAGACATGAAAACTATCAAACGTACGATCGCCGTAGCAACCATTCTGGGTTTATGTGTATCAGGTCTGCCTGCGTATGCGGCCGGAATGTCAGGTTCCGCTTCTTCCACAGCCATGGACAAACTGATTCAATCCCAGCTGATTCGTGGCAATGGTCAGGGCGTTAATGAAGCCTATCTGAACAAAAAGGCAACCCGTATACAGGCTGCTGTGCTCTACTTGCGTCTGTCAGGTTTGGAACAGGAGGCACTCGCCTACAACGGTACGGATACGTATGAAGATGCTGCACAAGCAGGCAAGCTGCTGCAACCGGTGGTTGGGTATTTGAAGTTGCATCCGTATCTGTCTGGAATTGCAGCAGGAAGCGAACGTTTTGAACCCAATGCACCGTTGACAACGGAAGGATATGCCGAAATGCTGCTGAAGGTACTTGGATATGAGGCAGGTACAGACTACAATCAAGGAGAAGCTTCCACTTATGCATCCGTTAAGGGGGTGAAGGCGCTTCAAGGTAAGGGTACGAGCGAACTTACCAATCGCCAGATGGCGGAGGCAACCGCACAGGCATTGCAGGCACAGCTCAAGAATGGCAGCGAGACCTTGGAGAAGCACTGGATGAAACATAAACAGGTTCAGGCATTCAAACCTCAAACGTTGCAGCAGACGAAATATGGCGCCATTGATGGCATAACCTATGAACAATACGGTACGCTCGGCTGGCTTGGTGTTCCTTATGCCGCACCTCCGGTAGGTGAACTGCGCTGGAAAGCTCCGCGTGAAGCGGAGGCATGGACGGAAACCAGACCAGCGAAACAATTTGCTGCGAACAGCTTGCAGTTATCCGGTAAAAATACAGCAGGAAGCGAGGATTCGCTGTACCTCAACATCTGGCGTCCCGATACAACCAGCTCGAAACTTCCGGTGATGGTGTTTCTGCACGGCGGCGGGAATATGACCGGATCAGGCAAGGATTTTCAGGGTGAACAGCTTGCGCGTAAAACGAACAGCATCATCATTTCCGTGAACTACAGACTTGGAGCACTTGGATTCTTTCAAAACGCGGCGCTGAAAACCGGCAATGCCCTGGATGATTCCGGCAACTACGGTTTGCTGGATGCATTCCGTGCATTGCAGTGGGTACAGGATAATATCGAAGGTTTCGGCGGAGACAGGGGCAATGTGACTTTGGCCGGACAATCTGCAGGAGCCCGTGATGTTCTCGCAACCCTCATATCTCCACTCAGCAAAGGGCTATACCAGAAAGCCGTCGCCTTCAGTGGAGGCTTGACCACAGCGGCACCGGAAGATGGAGAGAAGAGGTCCGAGAATGCGCTCGTAAAATTGCTCGTGGCAGAGGGCAAAGCGACTACGGATGAAGAAGCCAAAACATGGATTGCTGAACAATCTCAGGTACAGCTGGAGACCTATCTGCGCGAGTTGCCTGCGGACAAGCTGGTCACTGCATTCGGTGCCACGGCGATCCGTATGGAGCCGTTCCCTCACCTGTTCCGTGATGGTACAGTCATTCCAAAAGAAGGATTTGACGCCATCAACAGCGGTAATTATGCACAAGTGCCTGTACTGCTGGGCAGTCTGGAAACCGAATTCTCCGGATTTGCCTTTGGTGATCCGAACTTTGTTCCATCGATTGACGATGGAACCCTGTTTACCGATAAGACCAAGGCGGAGCAGTATGCTGCAGCCCTGAAATACGGCAGCGAGGCTTATGCAGGTTTTAATGCAGAGCGTGTAGCTGAACGTTTGACCAGTGAGGAGGGACAACCTCCGGTATATGCTTACCGTTTTGCATGGGGCACACAGCCTGGCGTCATCTCCGAACGGTTGCAAACGTTGCTTGGCGCACCACATGGAGCGGACATGGACTTTTATACAGGGCATGCGGACGGTATAGCAGCCTATTTCCCGGAAGGTTATTTCAGTGAAACGAACAAACCTGGTCGTGAGCAATTGTCTGAAGCCATGGCAGCTTATCTGAAACAGTTTCTGTACACGGGCAACCCGGGTAATGGTGGCTCGACTGAACTGGCGGCATGGACACCTTGGACGAAAGATGCCAAGACTCCGATCATGCGTCTGGATGCGAACAATACCACAGCAGAGATTGGCATGTCCTCACAGTATAACGAAGGCAAGGAAGCGGTAATGGCGAAGATGAAGAAAGAATTGTCTGAAGAAACGTACAAGCTGTTGACGGAAAAAGTATTTGCAGGCCGATTCTTCTGGGAATAAGTCCGGCATATAGGAGTCAGTAAAATAAAAAGGACAAGAAAGCATACTCTCTTGTCCTTTTTATTTATGGTTGTGAAGCTAATTCCTTCTACATAAAGGTTGCTCGACCTATTTTTTTGCGAAAAAACTAAGTGTTCCTGTGCTCTCGTCCGCGCTTACAAACAGGCTGCGCCCATTAACCCGATGGATGCCTTCCGGCGATTCACCAGCAGTGGGGATAAGCCCGAGGTAAGCCGGATTTACCGGATCAGCAAGATCGAAGAACAAAATGGCATCTGCCCTTTCGGAAGCCACTGCCGCGTAGGTCTTGCCTTCGATCGTTGCTACCGTCAAATTCTCAACTTCACTGCCTTTGTTGGGACTGCGGTCATCCGGGTACAAGCCAGTCTTGGCCGTTGCTTCGTCAATGAGGTTCTGGCTATCGTACATCCGCTTTCCCTGCAGATCCCAGACCGCAATATTGCGTCCGCCTGCTTTTACCCCATCGTCAAATTCATCCTTGCCCAAATCACCTTCATTGGCAGTCAACAGGTATTTGCCATCAGCAGAGAAAGCAATACCATCCGGCTCATAACGAGCGGTTAAACTCTCAGTAAATTGGACAATGCCGTCATCTTTCAGATCGGCTTGATGTGAAGTGGTGCCTAGCGAAAAGATCGAGCTGATCTTCTTCGTCTCCAGATCAACAACAGCAATGGCATTGTTCTCCTGCAACGTTACGGCTGCTGTTTTGCTGTCAGGACTAATGGCAACATACTCTGGTTGTGGATCATGCAGATAGCTTGCTCCAGCTACATTTTCCAGGGCTACCGGCAAGTTGGTGATCTCACCTTCAAGTACGTTTCCGCCAGCAAAAGATACAATCATGATGCTGCCTGGACGCTTCGCATTGGCATAATCAATCTCATCGGCGGCTTTGTTAAGTTCTTCATCCTCAATGGCAATAACTGCATGCAGGCCGTCAGGTGACAACGCGATGGAGTCTGGACCGATGCCAAGTTCATACGTCTTCACGGTTTTGTAGGTTGTGAGGTCAACAATCGCCAGCAATCCCTTATTGGCTTCAGTGTCCGTATCGCCTGTACGAATCACGGCAAGCCCGTATTTGCCATCCTTGGATACCGTTACGCTCGTTACTTCCGCTTTGGCGGAGAGGTCATGGAAGCTGACGGTCTTCAAAACGTTGATGTTATTCAGGTCTGCAATATCCAGCACGGAAATGCTGCCATTGTCCGCTTCGGTTACCAACAGACGTTGACCATCAGGAGTAGAGGCTGATATTTCAGCCTTGCCTCCGGGCATCTGAAAGGCCGCAGTCTGTTCAAATCCGGTTTTATTTTGGTTCAGGATCAATTGATTCGTGATTAGCTTTAGCGTTTTGGGAGATACATACGTTATTCCATTGGCGATATAGCTTTTGCTGTCCAGTGGAGTTTTTACACCGTTAATGGTGGCTGTGGCCGTCCCGACCGGGAGCTGTGCCTGTATGTCTCCTAGCTGAATATCGACCCTTTGCTTGCTTCCGTCCCAAGTGACTTTTCCCTGCATATTTTGTATCGCTGTTCGTAGTACGACATGATCGTTAGCAGGTTCAAGTGTGTTAGCCGCATAGGCCATCGGCGTGTAGCTTGTTGCTCCTGTAGTGAGTATGGCTGTCATGGACATAACGGCGAGCCATTGATTTCTCTTTTTCAATGTTCTAGATCCCCTTTACCGTTTCGTGTGTGATGGTATGTACAATTGTTTTAGTATAGGGATGAAATGTTACGGAAGGGTAAAAACACAAAGTGAGTTGTGTAAAATCGTAAACAGGAACGATTTTCATCTGAATAACAGCTGAGATAGCGGGAAATCAACAACAAATCCCTGGAATGGAAAGCTCGCTTTACATGTTGAAGAAATTTTGATATATTTACGGAAAGTTAACTTTCCATTTTTGAAGGAGCTATTATATTGAAAAACAGACTGGAAGAAATTCGAAAGAAAAATGGAATCAAGCAGGAGGAACTTGCCGACAGATTGGAGGTGTCCAGACAGACGATCGGATCATTGGAGAACGGTCGTTACAATCCTTCCATTATTCTTGCATTCAAAATTGCCCGTTATTTTGACATGAGCATCGAAGAAATTTTCATTTACGAGGAGGAGCAGGATGATGAAAGCAACCAATAAGTGGGTGCATGTACTACTGGCAATGGCAGGTCTGGTTATGACATGTATTGGTGGGTTTGCTCTGAGAGGTGAAGCATTAAGCGGAGTCTCGGGTTTGTTGATCGGTTCAGGTTCGGTGCTTCTGGTTCTGGGGCTTGGCAATACGGTGCATTCCATATGGATGAACAAGTCTTCTAATCAGGCAATGTATGCTGAGCGATTGAGACAGAAGGAGATCGATGTTCAAGATGAACGCACTATTCGGTTGAAGGAAAAAGCAGGCTGGAAAACAAATATTACTATTTTTTATATTCTGATGGCCGTAACCGTGCTATTTAGTCTGATCGGTGTAGAACCGATTGTCGTGACTGTACTGGCGAGTGTTTTCATTTTTCAAATTGGGCTGGGCATCTTCCTATTCAATTATTACGCGAAAAAAATGTGAAAATGCCCCTTGGGACGACCGCTTCAATATGAAGGGTAACGATCTCGTCATGGGACTGGTCGAAAATGTGAAATTGCGGTAAAATTAATTGAGAATAGTTCTCAATAAGGTTGAATCCATTTCCTTTTCGAGGATCATGATCAATACAGGCGAGGTGAAAACTCATGGGTTTCGATTCGTTAGCCGTTGTATACCAACATTATTTAACGCAGGAACCATTCCGTCAGCAGGATGAACATACGTACCTGCTCTCTGCTAAAGCGGGCTGTGGCAATATCAAAAGAGTTACCACGTATAGTGGTATCGAAATTGTGTATTCTCAGATTAATTATAGTGAGCCGTGTCCTACATTCTTTGCGTCGAATATTCCCATCATTGAGCTGCAGTTTGCCTTGTCAGGTGCGCGTTATGTAGACATATCCGGTCAGGAATATACGCTGTCTACTGGACAGGGAGCACTCCTTATGATGCGTGATTTTGAAGCCTGGTTCCACCCGCCTGCGCAGGAGAATTATACTTCTTTTGCCATCGGCATTCCGATCTCATTGTTCAATTATGCGGGTGCACAATTGGCAACCAGCAAGTCCATTCGTTTTCAGGACATTTTGGGGCATTGTGTATTCAAGCCTATCATATTTCAGCTGGATCACAGAATTCGAACGATGATTGACAGTCTGATTGGCGAATTGAATAACCCCTTCCGATCTTCCTTAATGATGGAAGCGACTGCATTGGAGATATTGAATCGGTTTATGATTCAGCTGTTTGATCTGGCACCTATCCCTTTAGGATTCTCCAGAGAGGATATACGGAAGCTGCATACCGCCCGGGAGATTATGGAGGCATGTATGGTGGACCCTCCATCCCTGCTGGCGTTGTCCAAACAGGTGGGTCTGAATGATTTCAAATTGAAAAAAGGCTTCAAAGCGCTGTTCGGCACTACCGTTTTTGAATATTTGCGTCAGATTCGTCTGGATAACGCCATGAAATTGCTGCGCAGCCAAGAGAACAACGTCACTGAGGCAGCGATCGCAGTTGGTTACAGCAATATCAGTGCCTTTTCCCAGCAATTCTATCGCAAATTCGGTGTGAAGCCATCGGAAATGAAAAAAAATATTAATAATTAATCCGTCTAACCGTTAATTGTTCCGTATGGAGGCAGTCGAGATTCTTTCAACCTTATATACTCCAGGTACAGTGGTTACTGTACTGAAAAATAAAGGAGTGTATGAGCGTGAACAGAATCAGAGGAAGTATTTTTTTTAGCGTATTTGCAGCCATGTTGGGTCTTATGCTTATTGCTCCCATTATGCCGCCGCTTATTCGTGAGCTGGGGATGAAAGAAAGTCATTCCGGGCTGATTATTTCACTCGGGTCCATCGCCATGGCTGTAATGGGTCCGGTATGGGGCAGATTCAGTGATCTGAAAGGCAGAAAACCCATCATATTGATTGGATTCATAGGCATGTCCATAAGCTGTGCGTTGTTTGCATTGGCGATGTATAGTGGATTAAATGCGTGGATCGGAGGAGGCCTGCTGTTAACCCTTCTCATTGTAACGCGGAGCTTGATCGGTATGTTCATTCCGGCAGTGTTATCCTCTTCTCAGGCATATATGGGCGATGTGACGGAAGGGGAAGAGCGGGGAAGCGGGATGGCGATTATTAGTGCCGCCAATGGGCTGGGACTTGTATTAGGCCCTGCGATTGCAGGTGCTTTTACCATAATCGGCCTGCTGTGGCCGCTTTATTTTGGTATTTTTATTGCGTTAGCGGCGTTTATTATCGCTTTGTTGCTCATTCCTGCTGCCAAGCCGGTCATTCAGAAGAAAGCGCCCAAGGTTAACCCGCTTCAACGCGGTTTGCGGATGTATCTTGCTGCTGGTTTGGTTACAATGATGGGCATTATGACTTTACAGGTTGTCGGTGGATTTTATTTTCAGGATCAGCTCGCATTATCTCCAGGAGCTACAGCCAGAATGGTCTCCTTCGGACTCATGTTCTCCGGAGCTGCGATGCTGATCATGCAGGTGATCCAGATGAAGTGGTTGAAATGGCAGCCGCGGCCGATGATTTTGCTCGGGTCCCTTTTTCTGCTCGCAAGCATGGTATTGTTTCTGATCTCCAGTCAATTGGTTGTCTATTATCTATCCTTCTTCCTGTTCGGCATGGGCTCGGGTCTGATGATGCCTGGTTTTATGGCAGGAGCTTCTCTTTCGGTCAGCAAAGAACAGCAGGGTGGCGCAGCCGGATTGGTTGCAGCGATTCAAGGCATATCAGCCGTGATTACCCCTTTACTGACAACAACACTGTATCAGGTGGATCAACATATTCCGTTCATGCTGATAGCTCTGTTGGTTCTAATCATGGGTATTATTATGCTGGGCATCAGAAAAGATCAATCTGGTCCAGCGAAGGCAAAGGAAGCCATACGTTCTGTATCATAGTCAGATAAAGCCAGAAGGTCAAAAAAGGTCAAAATAAAAGAAAGCAGAATCTATTTTAAGGGAATGAATCGTGGCGTGGAAAAATCGTTCTTTTTGAGCTTTAACGAATTTTGAGCAATGTTGGGGTCGCTCTTATAATAAGACATGTAAGCAACAACTAAACCAACCACACATAAGGAGCTGATTTTGATGTTTGATCTGATTCCGTTTCGCAAACGAAATGAAGACCTGTTCGGACACATGCTGAAATCCTTCAATGACATGGTTGAGTCTCCATTCCTCTCTCCATTCGGAACTGGCTTACAGCCATTTCGGACCGATATTCGCGAGGAACAAAACAAATACTTGGTAGAAGCCGAGCTTCCCGGCATCGCTAAAGAGGATATAGACATTCACGTTGAAGGTAATGAACTGATCATCCGAGCCAAACGGAATGAAATGACTGAGCAGAAGGATGATACGAATCGAATCATTCGGCAAGAGAGACGTTCAGGTGAATTTATCCGACGTTTCTATGTGGAGCATATTGATGAGGAAAACATCAAGGCCAGATTGGAAAATGGCGTGTTGAAGCTCGACATTCCGAAGCGTCCGGGCGAAGATCACAGCCGCAAAAGCATCCAGATTGACTGACACATGTAACATGTAAATACGGGGCGTTCTTCCTCCCTCATGGCAGTCAGCAAGCAGTAGACGTATCTGATGTTATTCCCCGGGGCGCTTAGCCCGGGGATTTTTTTACATCATCATTTAACGGGTCTGATTGGACATGTACAGTCCATTTCTTGTTCGCTGGATGACCTCAGTTTCATCACAAAGCGCACAGCATGATCCCGGCTGATTCACATTACTTCTCTGCTGCTGCCTGCATCAGCTTGTAAATCTGGCGGGTGGTGTTCACGTTCCGAACCGTCATATATTTGTAGACCTTGGAGCCTATGAGTTTGTTCATGCCACTTTGGGTGACAAGTTCTTTACTGACGGAGTATAAAATGGCTCCGGGAACATATAGCAATGTGCCGATTTCCGGTTTGATGGGCAGTTTGTCCAGAACTGAAACGTCATTTACCTCATCCCAGAGGAACATGACATCACTTTTGGCCGCGGCATCATTCGTCCATTGCTCCGGCAGTGCCTGAATAACCGTCCGTACTTCATCCAGATTACGTACCATCACCTTGATCTGTAAGCCAAAATCAACAGCTATGGCTTGTTCAAGAATTTGGGCTATTTCAGCGTTTGCATCCAAGCGTTCCTGATGGTCGGCAAAGATAATATTGCCGGAGTTGATATACGTCACCACATCCAACATGCCCGCTTGCTCAAACGTTTCTTTCAATTGCTTCATATTGATTTTATTATTACCGCCCACATTAATACCCCGAAGCAGAGCAACATAGATCATGATTCAACCCTCCGTATTCTGTGATCCTTTACTTCTAACGAAATGACAAATACTCAAATAAATGTGCAGTATGCTCTTCTCCCAGTACATCATTCAATATAGGTTCAACATGCTCCAGATATTCGGGTTTGGTTTCATACGTTTCCTCGTCCTTCAATTCGCCGTCATAGTCCCGTGCAGCTTCAATCAGGATGGCCAGTGCATTAAAAAAGTCTGTTAATGAATCGGCAACAAGCTGAGGTTCTTCACCCGCAAAGGCCGCATATACAGGCGAGTTCGGTGCTGCTGTATCCACGATTAAGGGATCATCGTTAAAATTCGCAATGACGACATGATTTTTTGGCCACGAGGCTGACTCCTCATAGGGTTCGTTCATGCCGATCCAGCGGTGACCTAGTTGCTGACGATGGAGATGTTCAGGTGCAACAAAGAAGAGCAGAGCCGCATCACCGATCTCGACGGCTGCACTTTTCATTTTGAGTGTGCCTTTGGCCAGTTCATCCATCATCTCGTAGTGGCTGTACAGATATTGAAGCTCTGGAGAGAGCGGGATTCGTTCATCCACTTCCGGCAGGCGGTGTTGTTCACGAGGACGCAGATCATGATTTTTAAAAAGTCCATATGCTTCATTATATAAATCTTGCTGCTCTACCAAACGGATAAGGGCGGCATTTAGCTGTTCCATCGGTGGCTGATTCCTCCTTGTATTAGGCTTGTTTTCAAGCAGTTACATTCCCTTATAGTCATAAGCATAATCATATATCAAAATGGGAAAGGCTTACACCCTCTGGTTATATAAATTGAACTAAAGAATATTTACACTTGCCACTCCGATGAAGAACAACCTTCCGATCGCTGTTATCCCCAGATTTTTTTGATTTCCTCTTTTAAAGGTGAAAATCCGGGAATAAAGGCGAAGCGTACGCTCCCGATGTAGCTTTCTTTCAGAAAGCTTTTATCTCCGCTTCTTCAGGTTATTTCTGTCCTCTCCGCTTCTTCAGGTTATTTCTGTCCTCTCCGGTTCTCGTGTAAATGTGTAGATCAATTGATATACTTAATGTTGAATGCGTTTACATTAAACGGCGAACATGTTATACTTTTTCTCAAATGAGGATTGTTACTGCTTTGGCAGGCAAAACCTGAATGTTGATATGTGTGGACTTCGTCCAGCTCATATTGATGTTTGGGTTTTTTTGCATTTTACGGTCCATATTAAGTAGCAGGCCGACATCGCAGACATTCCCAAAACACATCGCGTGGAACACAAGAAAGGGGAGCATCACGAACATGAGTACAGGAAAATGGTTAAACGTTTTGGCGGCTGGCTGCCTCAGTATGGTTCTGATTGTCAGTGGGTGCGCATCCAAAACACCGCAAACGGCCACTGAAACGCCGAACAAGACGGCAGAACAGGAACAAAATGAACCTGTAGAAACGGCAGATCATTCTGCAACCAAAGCCAGAACGGTAATTACAACCGATGGTGAAGTGGATGATATGAACTCGGTTATTCGTTTTCTCTTATATTCCAATGAAATGGATCTGGCGGGCATTGTGCTGACCAGTTCAGTGTATCATTATGCAGGCGACGAGGAAGCAGGAATCCAACCTTTCCGCTGGACAGGAACACAGTGGGTGTACGATATGATTGATGCCTATGGTGAGATCTATCCCAACTTGTCCAGACATGCAGAGGGATATCCGGAGCCGGAGCAGCTTCGCAAGATGACCAAAATCGGTAATATCTCTGACAAAGGGGAGATGGCGAAAGAAACGGAAGGTTCCGAATTTCTCGAAACGCTTTTCCTCGACGATGATTCCAGAGATCTGATTGTGCAGACCTGGGGCGGTACGAATACAACAGCCAGAGCACTGAAATCGATTGAAGAACAGTACAAGGACACCGCGGAGTGGGAAACGATTCGCAAAAAGGTCAGTGATAAACTGGTGCTATACATTATCCTCGATCAGGATGACAGCTATAACGACTATATTGCAAAAAATTGGCCGGACATTCGCATTTTGAACGATCAATCGAACTTCTGGCATTTTGCCTATGCGTGGAAATTCCATACAGAGGAAGTCAATAGCAAGCTGCATGGCGACTGGATGGTCAAAAACATTCTGGATGGTCATGGCAAGTTGTTGGATATGTATGCAACCATGGGTGATGGTAAAATGATTGAAGGCGAGCTGGACGAAGAGCAGCGCGGTAGTGCTGAATATTTGAAGAAAAATCCGCAGTATGACAAATACGATTTTATCTCCGAAGGTGATTCGCCATCCTTCTTCTATCTGATCGATAATGGCCTGCGCAGTATGGAAGACCCTTCCTACGGTGGATGGGGTGGTCGCTTCGGTGTGGTAAATGACAAGCTGTTTAGGAACAACGTTCTTGATTACGATCCGTATACCAAACGATATGAGGCTGAATACTCTCTGATGAGATGGTTTGACGATATTCAGAATGATTTTGCGGCTCGTGCCGATTGGGCCGTCGCGGATACCTTTGAAGGAGCCAACCATAATCCGACACTCACCATTAAGGAAGGATTAGACCTTTCCGTCAGCCCGGGCGAGAAAGTAACCCTTCATGCAGAAGGTCAGGACCCGGATGGGGATCAACTGACGTACAGATGGTGGAGATATTTTGAAGCAGATACGTACAAAGATTCCAATGTCCAGGAGGAGAAGGTCCAGCCTGAGATGGCGGGTGACCTGCAGCTTGGATTGCATCGTGAACTGGCCAAGGGTGAGAAGCTGGATACGATTCAATTAGCGGGCAGCGACACCAATGCTGTAACGTTCACCGTGCCTGATGATGCCAAGTCCGGTGATACAATTCATATTGTAGCCGAAGTACAGGATGATGGAGAGCATCAGTTGAAGCATTATCAACGTGTGATTCTCACTGTAAAATAGCCAAGGATCAAAAAAATAAGAACAAAGAGCCCTTTCGTGATGAGAGGGCCTTTTGGCATACAGTGTGCATGATGATTTATGTATCCAAAGTAATGAAAATTAATATTTCTATCCATAACCCAAATATTTCCGATATAATAACCAGATGGATCAAAGCAAAAGAATACGACCTCAGAGAGGTGATTTGGATGACGATTGACGTCCTCGTGCGTAACAATGTGAATGTGCTGGGAACAGGCAGCCAAACGATTATGTTTGCACATGGGTTTGGGTGTGATCAGGATATGTGGCGCTATATTGTACCGAGTTTTACGGAGAACTACCGGGTTGTTTTATTTGATTATGTAGGCTCGGGTGAATCTCAAATTAACTATTATGATGCAGACAAATACAGCAATCTTCAAGGATATGCCCAGGATGTACTGGAAATTATGGAAGCGCTCAACTTGAGAGATGTTATATTTGTTGGACACTCGGTCAGCAGCATGATTGGTATGCTCGCTTCCATTCATGAACCCACCTATTTCAGGCAAATCGTCATGCTGGGGCCTTCGCCTCGTTATGTAAATGATTTACCGAGTTATTATGGGGGTTTCGATCGACGTGACATTGATGAGTTGCTGGATATGATGCAGATGAACTTTATTGGTTGGGCGAGTTATCTTGCTCCAATCGTGATGCAGAACCCGGAACGGAAAGATCTGGCGGAAGAGTTGGAAAAGAGCTTCTGTTCGAGAGATCCGCACATTGCGAGACAATTTGCAGAAGTAACATTTTTATCCGACTGTCGTGTCGATCTGGATCAGGCGTCGGTACCGACATTGATTCTCCAGTGCTCCGATGATAGCATTGCTCCGGTTGAAGTAGGAAATTACCTGCATGCTCATCTGAAAAACAGCAGGCTTCAGCAGATGACTGCGAAAGGGCATTACCCGCATCTCAGTCAACCGGAAGAAACGATCCGATTAATCAAGAATTATTTAACGATTGCATAAAACTCGGAAGAAAGGCAGTTCATCCATGGATATACAATTAGATATGGCACCCTGTGGATACTTCTCCATTTCTGACGCTGGCATCATAAAAACGGCTAATCAAACCCTGCTGACCATGCTGGGGTATGAACGCAATGAGATGTTGGGCCGGCATATCGAGTCCACCATGTCGGTGACTAACAAGCTGTTTTTTCATACGTACTTCTACCCCTATATTCAGTTATATGGACATGTGGACGAGATGTACTTCTCCTTCCGCACCAGTGATCAGCAGGATGTTCCGGTTCTTCTGAACGGGGTTCGCCAGACTCGCAATGGAGAAAGTGTCATCGACTGTGTCGTAGTTGTAATGCGCAAACGAATTGAGCATGAAAAGGATATTATGAATACCAAAACCAAACTTCAGGAACTGTATCAAGCTACAAATGAGGCGAACAAAGAGCTTGAACGACTGCACGAAGAATATAAGGTGAAGCAGCAGGCGCTAATCAAGGTAAATGATCAGTTGGAGACGCTGGCTTCGACGGATCTGCTTACCGGACTCAAGAACCGCAGGTTTTTTCAGGATAAAATGCTTGAAAGCCTCGGACTCTTCCGGGAAACTCAGTATGTTTTCTCCCTTCTCGTCGTTGATATTGATCATTTCAAAAATATTAATGATACGTATGGACATCCAATTGGAGATCTGGTGCTGGGCAATCTGGCAGGCCTGCTGCAATCGGTGTCACGGAGCACGGACGTGGTGGCGCGTTATGGCGGCGAGGAATTTGTCATTATTCTTGCGGATTGTGATCGAGAGCAAGCTGCGGCTACAGCGGAGAGATATCGTTCACAGGTCGCCTCTGCCGATTGGGGCGAGTATAACATTACAGTGAGCATTGGCGCGGCTACGGTTTCGCAGGAGGATACAGATCAGTCTTTGTTTCAAAAAGCGGACAAGGCGCTCTATGCCTCCAAAACGGGCGGGAGAAATCGGGTGACCCATGCTGCAGAGCTTGTAAGAAATTAAAGGCTGGGTTATATAGTTAAACAGGAAAACATTAAGGAGCCTGCATCATAAGGGAAATGCCCTTAGGCGCAAGCTCTTTTATTTAGTGTGAAACGGGAGAAGCTGACTTGAATTAGTTGTTCTTCCTCCGTATTCATTATCGCGGTGCAAGGTAGCCATATCCTTCGGCGAAAGAACCAGCTTGGAGAGTGAAGTCTTCGTTGGCCTCATTCACAAATTGGGGGTTCACATACAATGAATGTTCGTCATTTCCTGATTCCTCCATGTAGGAGGTGAAGCCGGAATACTCTGTGTTTTTCCAGACCCACAGCGCCTCTTCTTGTAGTGCAGGGGAGTAGTACACGTTATAATCAAACACATTCCCCGAATTACTGGTGTATTCATTGTAAATGAGCACTTCAGCGCTGCCCGATACGAGAATGTTCCGCTTGAATGTATTGTTCTTCGTTCGAGCTTGCAGGAATAACTGCCCATTACCTGCATCCAGCAGGTCGTTCTTCACTAACGTATTGTACATAACCGTACTGTCCTCGGTAGCGCCGCGTTCCTCATCATAGCCGCCCATGGCGATGCCTGTAAGCCTGTTATGAAAAATCAGATTATTCTGCAACGTAATGTGACTGGTTGAACGCCCGGCATGCTCCGAAGCAATCTCGATGCCGATATCGTTACGGTATACCCGATTGTGGTCGATGATATGATTTTTGCCTCCATCGACATAGATTCCCCCGGCAGAATTGCTGTCATTGGGGAGGTTTGTTCCATAAGACGGATTAAGATTGGAAGAGATATTATAGACCTCGTTTCCCCGTACAATCCCGTTTCGCGCCTGATCGTAAGTGTCGTCCTCCGAAGTTCCTTCATATCCGATCAGATCAATGCCGATGTTGTCGGTATCATGGATCGTATTGTCCAGTATGGCAAACGTATCCACATTCCCGTTGACTGCGAGTGATTCACTTGAACCGAGCACGAGATCATACAGCTCATTATCCTTGATGATAATATCCCGCAATGCTTGGGGATGCTCCGTACCATAAATCGCAATTCCATGGGCGTCCCTGCCCTGTAAATCCGGTCCTGAAGGTTTAGCATCATTGGCAATGGAATGAACCGTGTTGCCCAGGAGTTGAATGTGCTCTCCTGCCCCGTGAACATATATTCCAGTAGGCACTTGTCCCCGGAGTGAGGTTGTAAAGTTGCGGATTTCGAGATTTTGAATCGTAATATAGCTGGCATTGTCAACTTCAATCAAACCCTCTATGCCGCGTACCGACAGACCTTCACCATCAATGATGACCTTCTCCTGTGGATAGCTGGAAAAGAGGGTTGGATTGCCCGATGAATTGCCGCTACGAGTGATTTTTACCTTTTGGTGATAGACACCTTCACGCAAATAAACGGTGCTTCCCGGGGTAGCATGGTCGGCAGCATGCTGCAACGTTTTCCAGGGAGATTTAAGGGTTCCTTTGTTCGAATCGTTTCCTTGTGGTGATATGTAATATATCTTCTGGGTATCCGGTACCTGCACAGACTCGGGAGAAGGGACAGATGAAGCGTCATCCTTCTGACAACCCGTTGCGAACAGGATCAGGGCCAGGAGTGCAATTGTAGTTATACGATACAAGATGATTCCTCCTTCATAAATAGCTACGAAGTTTGATTATAACAGATTTGAATGGTTAAATAGGGTGTAAAATGCTCATAGAATTTCAGTAGAGGTAGAGAACGCAGAAAAAACAGAGTAACAGAGAAACAGGTGGTGAGTGTGATCTCGCCACCTGTTTGTAGATACTGCTAGTTATGTTCCTTTTCGATCCCAGAGTACACTATAGCGGCAGCAGATAAAAATGATGACATTCGCTGCTGCGGCTATGCCAAACACCAACGCTGGATTGGACAGCTCGGAGATCCAGCCGCTCCCCCATATAGCCAAGGGCATGCCGAGCTTGAACAGAGATCCGGTAATCCCGCTGATCCGGCCAATCATGTGATGTGGTGTGGACTCCTGGCGGAATGTCCAGATGCAGATCGTGCTGATAGTTTGAAAAATACCAGACAGAAACAGACCCACTGCAAGTCCGTAGGTGGAGTGGAACAAACCAAGGATCAGAAAGGCGAAACCTTGAAGCAGTGTGGTCACCACAATCAGCACACCAGCCGAATATTTGCGGCGCAGGGAGCTTACCACCAGACTGCCGATTAAACCGCCTACTCCGGCAGCAGATAATACAAGTCCAAGCTCTAGATTACGCAGTTGCAAAGTGTCTTTGGCATAAAAGATGACGGTTGCATCCACCATACCTGAGGTCGCATTAAGAAAAATGACCGTAATGCTGATAACCAGTAACATATGGTTACGACGCAGCTCGATCCAGCCTTCTTTAAAGTCCACCCAGAAGCCCTGAGGAGATGTTCCTCTGGACACAGGTGCGGAGTGCAGTGGTAATAGAATGATACAGGATATCGCAAGCAGAATGGCGGTAATTAACAGTCCCGTATACAAGTTGGATAACATCAACAGCATTCCTGATAAGGCGGCGCCCATAATGGTAATTAACGTTGTGGTGAAACCCAAGGCCGCGTTGGCTGACGTTAGCAGTGGCGTGGGCACCGATTGTTTGACCATGCCTGCTGATGCATTGCGAAAAGCATAACTCAGTGTCATCAGAATAAAGCCGCAACCGTAGAGTACATAAATGGAAGGTTGACCATATTGAAAAGACAGAAACAGCGCGAGCAGAAGAATAACCTGTAACACGATGGAGCCAATAGACCACCATTTCTTATGCACCCGGTCCATCAGTACACCGATAAACATGGCAAGAAACAGGTTCGGCAGAAATTCAATGCCACGCATGGTGGACATCGCTACAGGAGACTTTGTGAGTTCATATAAAATAAGAGGCAGGGCCAATTCATAGATTTGATTCCCTAGAGCAATGATGCCACTGGCAGCAAACAGAATGATAAAGCTTGGATTTCTCCATACGGATGGGGCGGACGTAGTGACAGGTGTAGTGTGTACGTTGATTTCAGACATGAATAACAATCTCCTCTTTACGTGTGGTAATGAGGTCCATTATACTTTTGGAAAAGAGGAAGAAAAAGCGAAGCATTCACCAATTCGATTTCGCCTTTTAGGAGAGTGAAGATGGACGCAGAAGAGCATTATCTAATCTTGCGCACCCACTTTGAGGCTGTGGCTGAGCAGGAGATGATTGAAGTCACGATGGAGCAGGTTACTGAACTACTGGATTGCTCGAGGCGTAATGCACAGTTTGTGTTGAACAAATTGACGGAATCCGGTTATTTGACATGGATACCCGGTCGTGGACGAGGCAATGTATCCCGAATGTCTTTTCACGTATCGGTGTCCGATCTGCTTGCAGCCAAAGCGAAGCAGCTTGTGGAGAATGAGCAGTTGAATGAAGCATGGCGTCTGATTGATTCTTCAGGGACGCAGCGAATGAAGGATGACTTTACCGATTGGCTGGAACGACAGCTGGGCATCTTGCGCACCGAGGAGGAGGAACGGGAGGTGCTGCGTTTTCCCTTTTATAGGCCAGTCCCTCATCTGGACCCCGCGTGGGTTCAGCGGCGTACTGAATCGCATTGGGTAAGACAGATATTTGATACACTCCTCAAATTTGATCCGGAGGAAAAACGAATTCTTCCCGGACTAGCTCATCATTGGGAATGGGACGAATCATCATGCCGCTGGCGATTTTACTTACGTAAGGGAGTACGGTTTCACCATGGTCAGGAAATGACTGCACAGGATGTGAGATTTACATTTGCCCGCATGTCAGGAAGGACATCCTCGGAGTGGATGTTTTCTTTAATCACAGGTATAGAGACTCATGGGAGTTATTGTATTGATTTTTATTTTGCCCAGCCCAATGCGGTATTTCCAGCTTTTCTTTGTACGGATCGCTGTTCGATCGTGCCTGAAGATTTTGGGGGGGCCGACAAAGCTCCATATTTCTCAGCACTGCCGATTGGCACGGGTCCTTTCCGCATAATCAAAAATAATGAATCCCTGCTTGTGTTGGAGGCGAATGATCATTACTTTGAAGGGCGTCCTCATCTGGATCGGATTGAGATGTGGGTGTGGCCGGACTATGAAGGACAGCCTGGATCACACAAGACAAGCAGGGATATGCAGCTGTTATATTGGGGTGCGAGCAGTGGATCTGCGAGTGAACCATCTCTCAGCCAGTTGGAGAATGGCAGCACCTATATGACCTTTAACCTGAACAAAGCAGGGATTCAGCAGAATAATCTATTTCGTCAGGCCATTCATCTGGGATTGGATCGAGAACGAATGATTAAGGAACTGGGTGGTATCAGGCAGTGTGCATCGGAGGGGTTTGTGCTCAGTGGAGCTGAGCAGGATTATATACCGGGTTCTGATCTGGATGAAGCAAAAAAACGGATTCAGGCATCCGGTTATAGCGGGGAGTCTCTGAACCTGTACACGTATGAATGGTTGGAGAATGAAAAAACGGCCGCATGGATTAGCAGGCGATGCAAGGAGATGGGGGTTCAACTGAATGTGGTGAAGCTCCCGATTGAGCATTTGGCTGACCCGAAAGTGCTGGCACGGGCCGATCTGGTCATGGCTGGAGAAGTACTTGGTGAGCAGGCAGACCTGACCCTGCTCGAGCTGTATCAATCCCGTTTCAGTTTCCTGCGTAATCACCTCAGCCCGGAATTGATCGCATATGTGGATGACAAGTTAACAGTGTGCATGGGAGAACCAAGCTCGGACGAGCGAATGAAGCTGCTTTTGGACATTCAGGAAAAGCTCAAAAGTTCTTCGAATGTCATCTTTCTGTATCACAGTCTTCAGAGAGCCCAGCATCACCCCATGCTTGAAGGCATTGCCTTAAATGCATGGGGGAAAATCGATTACAAGCATATCTGGGTGAAGCTTGAAACTTAAAAGGAATAGTGTGAACGTATGGAGCAACTACGGCCTGCCTTATTGGATTTAAAGTAGATCGAAGGGAGAAATGATCATGCATAAATTATCCGTAAGCGAATTAGTGGATCGGGAACATCATGCTTGGGGGGAGCTCAAGGAGCTGTTGGACCATGGACAAAATAAATACACTTATGTTCCTGCACAGCGGGAGGCCGGAGAGGATGCGCTCTATCACCTCCAAGTAAGCACCAAATCCTATTTGGGAGCCGTTGCCTATGAGACAGAGGGAATTGTGTTGGATGATGGCTGGATTACGTTACTTGGATCGGGTGGTGACCGTATTTTCGGGAGTCTGACCCGTTGGAATGGTGTGGGTGACCAGCCGTGTGTACCTGCATTGGAAGGCATGATGATCGTCGCCTACGATGCTGCGGGTGGATTTTTCGGTATGGATATGGGCAAGTATGGCCGTACGGGACATGTATATTATTTTGCCCCTGACACGCTGGAATGGGAATCGACAGAACTGGCTTATTCAGGCTTCATCAACTGGTTGGCCAATGGTGATCTGGAGCAGTACTATCAGACCTTTCGTTGGAAGGGGTGGCAGAACGACGTGGGACAGCTTCAGACAGGACAAGTATTTGCGTATTATCCACCGCTTTGGACGGAGGAGGGCGGCGGCGAGAGCAGCAGCAAATCTCCTGTAGCGGTGGAGGAAGCCTGGAAAGCAGCATTGGGTGGAAAATGATGTGCGATGACAGGGCTGTATAGGAGGGAGCGTGTGAATAATATGCAGATCGATAACATTCAGAAGCATTACGGCATTGTGTTTCCGCACGAATATCTGGAGTTTCAACAGCAGGCCGACGGTCAAGCATTTGATATGATTGAAAATGGAGAGGTCGTCGATTGGGAAATTCGCTTCTCTGCTCTCGATGATCAGTTCATTGCGAATAACATCAATCTGGTAGACGACGTGAATCCCGATCCACTCCGGATTATTCCAATTGCTTGGAGTGTCAGCAGCGGCAACAACTATTTATTGGATTACCGAACGAATTCAGAATCTCCTGCCGTACTGGTTATGGATCATGAAGAGGCGATGGTGCGCGAAGATGCTGAGTGTGAATCAGAAACGCCGGAGGAAGCCCAGCAACTTCTGGAGGAAAATGTACGAGAGATCGCTTCCAATTTCAATGCGTTCATAGCTTGTTTAAAAGCCAGACCGAGTGATTCAGTGGAGTGATTCACCGTTTGAATATCCTCGTGAACGACAAAAGGCTCGCGCTATACGCGGGCCTTTTACTCAATCGAATACATGAATGTTTTGATTAAATGATATATAGAATACATCCTAGTTTGCGACCGATCCAGTCTCAGTCATTGTAGCCGTAGAAGTTGATCGTGCAGCTTTGTTATGCCAGACCACGATGACAAGCGAAATCAGACAGACTATGAGCAGACATCCATATACAACATGATAGGATTCTTCTACTCGAACACCCGGAATGCTGTGCAGCAATAGCCCGCAGACAGCCACGGATACCGAACCGCCAAAAAACTGTATCAACTGTAACAAGCCCATACCGGAACCGATCTGCGCTTTGGGCAGCACCCGAGACGCTTCATTATTCAGTGAAGCTATCGAGGCAGAGAGTGCCGGGGAGAAGAAGAGATATCCTCCGGTGATAATCAAGGCAGACTGATTCAGACCCAGCATGAACAGAGCAAGGACTGCGGCTAGCAAAATGTGCCCGATCATCAGAAAACGCATATTGCCGTACCGGTCGATCCAGCGACCTACGAAACGGGTACAGAATGCCGAGACGATAGCTCCAGGAGCAATCAGCAGACCAATAGCCAGCGACGAACGGCCAAACAGATCAGCGAGCACTAGCGGCATCAGGAACAGATTGCCCAGATTTACGACCAGAACACAGAAGCCGATGATCAGCAGCCGGGTAAACCCGGGTGTTCGGAATACATGTGGATTCACAAAAGGAAGACTCGCCCTGCGAATATACACAATGTGCACAACAAGTGAAATGACACCGATGGCCAGCCATAACCAAGACTGCTGAGTGATGGCAACCAGAAGGGTGGTTGCATTAATCACGGTTAATGCTGCACCAATCATATCAAAAGGATTCTCTGGTTTGGCCGTCTCGCGCGGGAGAAAATAGAGCAGTACGGGCAGTGCAAGCAGGACAAGCACCGTAATGGCGAAAAGTCCATTCCAGCCCCAGTATTCACTAATGAGTCCACCTACAATGGGGCCAAGCCCAAACGCCATGGCACTGCCTGATGAGATCAGTGCGATGGCAGCTCCGCGCCGCTCCACTGGAATATAGCGGCTCGCGATGACAAGCCCAAGTCCGGCCATGACCCCTGCACCCGCAGATTGCAAAATGCGTGTCAGCAAAAGGATTGCAAAGCTGTGCGCAAATAGTCCGAGTAATGAAGACAAGCCTAAGATCAGCAAGCCCACCGTCAGCAGTTTGCGTATCGGAATACGGTCAGACAATCGACTGTAAATCACCGTGGACAAGGCATAACCAATCGAGTAGCTTGAAATGACCCAGGATCCCAGGTCCGATGTAATCTGAAGATCATGAATAATAACGGGTAAAGAGACGTTAAACATGGTGGTGTTCATCACAACGATGAACAGGCAGCAAGTCCAGAGAGGCATTACAATTTTATCTTTCACGTAACCATTCCTGTCTATGAATTCAATAAACCATTTTACGCTCAATCTATGTATATGGCAATAATGTCATACGGATTCATTGAGTGGCTATACAAAAACGACGTCCTGACCAGGACGCCGTTTTTTGCATATGACCATTTGCATGTATTCATTTTAGGACGCGGTAGCTTGTGTGCCACGATTGCGAATCCATTTGATCATATCCATCAGAATGACCGCGGCAAGAGCGAGTCCTCCTGCGATGAAGAACTCATTCCAGCCAAAGGCTGCCGGGATGGCGAAGATGCTGCGAACCCCTGGAATCAGCGTGATTCCATACAGGCAGAGACAAACCAGGATGGAGCCGAGGACATATTTGTTAGTGGTGAAGCCGACCTGGAAAATCGTCTGTGTGTTGGAGCGCGCTGCAAAAGTTTGCAGACTCCGTGCCAGAATTAGGGTTGTAAAGGCCATTGCCACACTCATTTCCTCCGAGATCCCAAGTCCAATATATTGGGACACGATGACAGCCACCCCGATCAGAACACCACGTGTGATAACAGCCTGCAACGTTCCGCCGGCAAAAATGCCTTCGTTGATATCCCGCGGTTTGCGCCGCATGACATCCGGTTCAGCTTTTTCCGTACCCAGTGCAATGGCAGGCAGGGAGTCATTCACCAGATTGATGAAGAGCAGCTGGAGAGCCGTGAAGGGGTTGACCCAACCGACCACTAGTGCAAACAAAATGGCGATAATTGCCCCGAGGTTTCCTGCAAACAGATACGCAATGGCTTTTTTGATATTATCAAATACCATCCGCCCGACACTGACTGCATTCACGATGGAGACAAAGTTATCATCTGTCAAAATCATGGCTGCCGCGTCTTTCGCGACATCCGTCCCGCTGCCCATCGCTACGCCGATGTCAGCCTGTTTCAGTGCAGGTGCGTCGTTGACACCATCTCCGGTCATGGCTGCAATCTTGCCTTTGCGCTGCCACGCACGCACGATGCGGATTTTATTTTCAGGAGATACACGTGCATACACCGAGATATGTTCGAGCTGCTGATCGAGTTCTTCATCGGAAAGTTTGTCCAGCTCTGCTCCGGTAAGGGCCAGATCGTCCGGGCCTGCAAGTCCGATATCCACACCGATCGCTTGGGCTGTTGTTTTGTGGTCGCCTGTAATCATGATGGTGCGAATGCCCGCCTTTTTGGACTCTTCGATGGAACCATATACCGCTTCACGCGGTGGATCAATCATGGCTGTCAGACCAACAAGCGTTAGATCATGTTCATCCTCGATCGTGAGCTGATCTTTGTCATCAAACTTTTTGTAGGCGTAGGCCAACACACGAAAGGCGCGTTTGGAGAACGCTTCGTTCTTTTCTTCAAACTGGGTGCGAATCTCAGGTGTCAATGGCTGAACTTCTCCGTTCATAAACACATGACTACAGCGACTGAACAGGACATCCGGGCCACCTTTGGTCAGCAAAGCCGTCTGTCCTTCAAATGTATGCACGGTACTCATCAATTTCCGATCCGAGTCAAAAGGAAGCTCGGCTTCACGCGGAAACTGGTCACGAATTTCATTGTAATTCTTGTTCACCCGGTTACTGAAGGCAATGAGCGCCACCTCGGTTGGGTCACCAAGTTCCTTGCCTTCCTGATTAATATTCGAATCATTGCAGAGTACTGCAATATGTAACAAACGGCGTTCCTCTGCAGACCACTGTTTGGGATCATCGGGGAATTGGTCTTTGGTGCCATGGGGAATGTAATAGTCCACCACAGTCATCTTGTTTTGAGTAAGCGTTCCGGTTTTGTCGGTACAGATGATGCTGGCAGAACCCAAAGCTTCCACGGCAGGAAGACGTCTGATGATGGCGTGCTGCTTGGCCATTTTATTCGTTCCCAGAGACAATACAATCGTTACAATGGAGGAAAGGGCTTCCGGGATGGCGGCGACAGCGACGGCAACTGCGAACATTAGAGCATTCACAATAGATGGCCCGATATTTTCCGTCCCTTCGGTTAACCAGACACGTCCTGCTTCGATGGCAAAAATCAAGATCGACAAGCCCAGGATAAAGAAGCCCAGCTTCTTACTAAACGATTCCAATTTGCGTTGCAGCGGGGTTTCCTTCGCTTCTGCATTTTCAATCAATTCGGCAATCTTACCGATTTCCGTTTTCAGCGCTGTACCCGTAATGACGAGCGTACCCCGACCATACACCACTAGTGATCCACTGAATGCCGTATTGCGACGGTCACCGATCGGAGCTTCTTCCGGGATGGCATCTGCGTGTTTCTCCGCTGCTTCGGATTCTCCTGTCAGCATGCCTTCGTTGATTCGCAAGCTGCCTGATTCCAAAATGCGGCCGTCTGCCGGGACATAGTCCCCTGCATCCAGCAAGACAATATCGCCGGGAACGAGTTCCCGCGCGGGAATCGTTTTTTTCTGCCCGTCACGAATGACTTTGGCTTCGGGAGCAGACATTTGCCGGAGTGCATCCAGAGAACTTTCGGCTTTTTTGGTCTGTACAACACTGATTACCGCATTTAACAGAATGACGAGAAAAATAATTAGCGATTCGATCAGGTGTCCAAGGACGATCTGAACAGCGGCTGCGATCAGCAGCACGATCACCATGGGATCTTTAAAATTTTCAATAAACAGTCTCCAGACGGGTGTTGCAGCTTTTCCTTTTATCTCATTATAGCCTTCCGTCCCCAGTCTCTTCGCAGCTTCAGCAGTTGTGAGCCCATCCGTGGAACTCTGAACGTCCTGAAGCGTCTCCTCTGCACTGTGTCTGTAATATTGCAAATGACCAGCTCCTTGGATCATAGATTTCGGATATTAGATTTCTTTGTCTATATAACCTTGCAGGCGGCTAAGAATCAGTGAAACTTTATCAAATTGATGAACTCCATAGGTAGAATCTCCGCGTCTGGTGAATCTCATTCGTTTGCTATGATTACGTGTGGTATCTTCTGTGCGTTGCACCAACACATGCACGGCAGTTCGGTTATCACGATCCAGAGGTCGATCGCATTACACATGAGGCTTCGTACATGTCGTTGACCAATTCCAACTTTAATGTGCAGGAACATCTGGATATGGCCTATCGATCTGGGGCAATGCAACAACTCTGGTTCTACAGTGAAAATTGCGATGGCATTAGCTGATGCTTTTGGCTGTACTGTGAAAGAAATGTCAGTCAGCATTGTCCTGTCCTGGTTTGAGCAAAAAGCAGTTGCCATCCTGCTCGGCCTGTTCAGTCTCGGCATTCAGAATATCCGGATTGGGCCAAAACCTCCTGAGTTAATATCGCCCGGTGTGTTGGATGTATTTGTGGATATGTTTGGCTTGAAGCTGATTACAACGGCAAAGGAAGACATGAGCGCCATGCTGGCATTGTCGTAAGACGAACGGATCAATGTTAGAATGATACCCGTCAAATGGTGTTTTTTTTACATTGTTAAGAGAAAGGTGCATATGTGATATGTCTTGCGGAGGTTACGATTAACGTGATAGGATGTATGGGTTAAAAAACCAAAATAGGAGTTGTGAAATGCAATATAATCAACTTGAAGAGATCAACACGATCATCTATCAACATATTGAAGCTATTTTGAAAAGGTTAAACCACCGGATTCATTTTCGGTTATACTCGATTGCCATTGATAATAATAACAAAGCTGATGAAATTCGCAGAGTCAAAAAAACGATATCTACTCAAGCTAAAAACGACAAGAACCCAACAGAATGTACTACCAGATATGAGTATGTAAATGATCCTTTGCAAGAGATTAAGCAAGTATACAGTGAGCTTGGATTACTTGTGCAGCAGGAAGACACATTAACGAAGGAAAGTCTGCATGAACTCATCACTGCAAGCAAGCAAAGCTATGTTCAGCAATATACTGAGCAGTTTCATTCGGTACCAATCTCATCCGGGTCCATAGAATCTGCTTCAAATGACGAATCTGCTCAACTCACAAAGGAATACATAGAAGATCATCGTTTACTTTACGCAGGAACCTTCGAAGTTAGCCAGCAGACAGAGGGTCCGTATACTGTTATCTATTTGTTGGGAATCAGAAATCTGGAGCCAAATGTGCAGCATACGTATTACAGCAAGCCAGAGGTTTCGTTTATACGAATGGTCCTGGACTATTTCTTTTTGGATTTTTTTACAGAAGGTAAACTTGAGCTAAAGGTTCTATCTGAAAATAGTAGTAAGTATGAACTTATAAGGAAATATCAAGAGAACGAAGTCCAATTCTTAAGGAGAATTAACCGTTTATTTTTTGGGAAAATGCAAATGATCCTCCAACAAAGCAGTAGTAATATTGTAAGTGAGTATTCAAATACAGTAAAAAGTGAATATTATATCAACAATTTATTAGAGAACATTGACGACATTTCCACACAAACTTATGAAGGAGCTAGTCCATTTGGTTCCATGCTGTTTTTGAGGAATTCCGATATCAAAGTAAAGCAAGGACCTGTTAAATTTGCAATCGAATTCAAAGCTGATGATTTAATTAGTATAGAAGATGCTAAAAGAATTCGAAAATTGCTCGAAATGACCAATGTGAAGAAACATCTATATCTGATTTCCGATGGAAACTGGGTGTATGGTGTGGGAGAAATCGAGTGGGACAAACTCAAGGAAACAACTAGTTTCCGTATTGATTTCAAAGGGATCTCAAAATACAATCTTGTCTCGATCAATTTTGATCAATCTCCAAATGTTGCTGGGGAACTTATTCTTGAAGGTGAAAAGACGATATATCGTTCCAATACAGACTATGAACTCACTTACCAAACTCTGGTTTCGGTTATGTTTAAAAATCCTAAAATTGGAGAAGAAGGGTATACTTCTGAGCGTATGGTCGCCATTTTGAGAGAGACGTTTCAGGGGGAGGGTGCCCCCTTAGCTTCAGACAATATTCCCATGTTAGAACAGATTATACGAAAAGCACGTGAGCAGCGTCATGGAACGATGGTAGTCATAACGGATTCTACAACTGCAGAGAAAGAGCTTGATATTCTGAGAAAACAATCTACTCTGATTGAACCGTGTGTAGTACATCCCGATCATATCAAGTTCCTCACCGCTATTGATGGCGCAATTTATTTCGACACGGAGGCTAAGTGTCATGCGATTGGAGTCATTCTTGATGGGATTGCACAGCCGGAACTCGGAGATGCAAGTCGAGGGGCAAGATTCAATTCTGCCTATAGATATTATTCCAAATTGGAGTCAGAAGGAAAGAAATGTGTAATTGTAATTATATCAGAGGATGGCATGATTGATGTGATACCATCGTTTGATGATGAAGAGAAGGTGCTGGATCTTGTGGAGGAGATCATTGATGTATTGGACCAACGTGAGGAACCTGAGCGTGATTTATTGCTTCAGAGAAAAGAAGGACAGTTGCTGAAACTCAAAAAAACAGATTTTCAGCCGCTTATGAGTTTGGCACAAAAATTTGGATCGAAGCAAAAATACGATAAAGCCAGATTGTATTATGATGAAGCCTTTGGTATAGCCGGGAATACGTTTATTCCGGCTAAATATCATAATTGGAGGGGAGTCTGTTATTTTCATTTAGGACTTCTTATGGATGCTACCGTTATGTTTGAGACTGCGATTGAGATTGACACGAGTAATGATTTTTTGTATACAGGAAACGCTGGAACAGCATATCTAGAGCAAGCTAAAATATCGAAAGGCAGTAAAAAAGAAAGGCATGGTTGGTTACTTAAAAGCCTTTCTCTATTAGAAGAATCAATAGCCAGAAGAATATTTATACAAGATAAAAATAGAGAAAATTTGGCATGGTTGTATAATAATAAAGGTATTTGTTACTCACAACTTATGAAAAATTCGACGAACGAAACGGAACATTCGAATTATTTGGAAGAAAGTTTGGCAGCATTTTCGAAGGCTCTTGAATGGGAACCATCAGTTAGAGTTATTCTCAATAATCGGGCAGGTGTGTTGGAAGAAATGGATAAACCTTTGGATGCAGTAAAAGATTATATCGAAGGATACTTTGTTTCCAGCGAAGATGAAGAAAGGACTTATAACTTTGAGAAAATAAAAAGTTTAATGGAGTCCAATTCAGATATCACTCTTGATGTTGTTAGCTTTTATCGGGAACTTGTACAGAAAAATGAGAACCAAAATTATGAGGAATTGGATAATTTCTTTAGTGCTTTGGAGTCGAAGGCGCAACATGGTTTAGATACTCAGGAAGCAGCATTCAGTAGTGAACAAAACAAGGAATTATAACTTCTGAGAGGTGAGATGAAGAGGCCCGTTGAACGGGCTCTTTGTTGTACCATGAGGAATTTAGGCTAATATACCTTGCGCAAAAACCATGAAATAAAAGGGGAATTAGTTTTTTTATCCTATTGAAGTTTTTTCATGGAAATGTGTATATAGAAAAGGGCACATCATAAAACTCGGGTTTACCGCAGCATAAGGAGAAGGTACATATGAATGACAAGCAAATCGAAGCACTGTTGAAACTCGCAGGGGGAAAGGAAAATATTCGTCAAGTGCAGCGTGACATGGATACCACTACGTTGATATTGCGTGACCGCAATCGAATGGATATATCAGTATCTGATGTATTGGATCTTGGCGTCGATATTCGTATAACAGGAGAGTATTGCTCTATATCACATGAGGACGAATCCTCCCAACTATATAATACGCTACAGGGCATGGGAGTGGGGAAAGCAGAAGGGGGCGCACTGCCAGAAATAAGGCGTACCCGTAAAAAATCATTGTTATATTTTATTTCCGATGTGTTCAGGCCTCTGATGCCCGCCATCCTGGGCGCTGCAGTGCTCAAGATTGTGCTAGCCATCATTACGTTATTTAACGTTTACAGTTCTACAGATTCCTCTTCGTTGATGGACAGTCAGACATTCCTGATATTTAAATCCATTGGAGATAGTGTGTATTATCTGTTGCCCATCCTGGTAGCCATCAGTACAGCCTATCGGTTAAAAAGCAATGTTTATGTTGCCGCAGCGATTGGTGGACTAATGTTCTACCCGCAAATGACCGCTTTATTGTCAGGTGAAGAGGATGTTCACTTTATGGGAGTACCCATCGTGTCACAAGCGTTCTTTTTTTCAGCTTCCATTTGGGTGATTTTGACGATATGTGCGTTGTCCTATCTGGAAAGAGTCGTTGAGCGAATAAGCCCAAGAGTCTTTAAAGGAATTCTTGCTCCATTGTTGACGTTTCTGATTCTCGTTCCACTGGTTCTAATCATACTTGGTCCAATCGGTACTTGGATTGATCAGCAGTTACCGGATGTTGTCGATTCATTACTGAATGATGCCCCGGTTGTTGCCATTATGCTACTGGGAGCGGTTTATTCCCTAATGATGATCGCTGGATTACATTACTGGCTTTTACCTATGATAATCAATGAATTGATGGTGAATGGTTACTCCCTCATTCTTCCTGTCATGTTAGTTGCCTTCGTTGCACAAGCAGGAGCTTCACTGGCTACTGGGCTGAGAAGCAAACGGCGGGAATTCAGGAAGCTGGCTTTCTGGGCAACAGGAACAGCTCTATTAGGTGTTCCAGAGCCTGCGATGTATGCGGTCAATATGAGAAAGAGGGCTTCATTTTATTCGGCATTGCTGGGCGGTGCTGCAGGAGGGCTGTATTTCGGGCTGTTGTCCGTCAAAGCAGTTGCATTGGGTGGGTCCGGAAGTCTACTGGAACTTCCGCTATTTATGGAAGTAGGGAGTCTGAATCTGCTGCATGTCTGTGTGGGTATAATTGTTTCCTTCTGTGTGTCAGGTGTATTCACCTACTGGATGTTAGGAAAGGAACGGAAACACGTATAAATTAAGAAAAGCCCGTACCTGATGGTGCGGGTTTTCGTGTATTGTAGAGTTAATAACACGACGGCCGCAGAAAGGATAACAAAAATGCCCAACAACATAGAGTGGATGGCTCAATGGAAGTCAACCCAGCCACTGACAGAGCAATGGATGACTGGGGGCAAGCTGCATCACTTTTCAAGTCATGCCTTGCTACTTATCCTCGACGGGAAAGCGATCTGGAATATTAATGGTCATAGGGTCCAGGTATCTTATGGGGAGTTAATTGCTGTACAAGAAAACTCTGTGATTGAAGTGATTGAGGGTGGCAATCTGGATCTGGCCGGATGGCATGTTCAGTTTGATACATACACGATGTTCCCAGATCGAGGTGAAGTGGAAAAATATGAATGGCATGTACCGTCAGGAGACACGTATCAAAAAGTGAAATTAACCGGTGGCACACTGGCGAGTCTCAGCCTACATTGGAGTGAAGCGGGTTCTCCTGATCCCAATGCCATCCGGGTTAGAAATCAGCTTTTGGTGTATGAACTGCTGCAACATGTATACCGGGAGTTGATGGAAGAGGAGCCGACTGTTGAACAAGGCATTCTTCGTTCTGTGGATTACATGCAGCAGCATTATGAACAGGTCATCACACGAAAGCAATTGGCTGAGATCGCAGGCATCAGTCCCTGGCATTATTCCCGCAAATTCAGTGAGCGTTATGGAAAGCCGCCTCTGGATTACCTCGCTTATTATCGAATCTATCGTGCTCAAGAGGAGCTGTTGTTAACAACGGCGACATCTCAGGACATTGCGAAGAAGACTGGATTCGAGGATGCACATTATTTCAGTCGTCGTTTCAAGCAGTTAACGGGTGTGTCCCCGAGAAATTATGCACAAACGCTGCCCCAGCGTAAAATCGTATGTCTTTCCCCGCTTTGTGCGGAAATGATGATTCACTTGGGGATTATTCCACATGCCGTTGTGGTAACTCCTTTGCTTTTGCCTGAACATCAACATGAACTATTTGACATGCATCAGGTGAAGATGATGGAAGTGTCGCAATATGAGCTGGATGTGGAACAGATTCGGCAAGTTCAGCCCGAATGGATTGTGGGAAACTTTTGGACAGAAGAGATCAAGCAAAGACTGCGCACAATTTCGCCTATTATAACCGGTTTAAATAACGATGTGGAGGCTCTGCTCCATCAACTGGCAAGCGTGTTTCATCGAGAAGATACTGCCCATAAACTTCATACGCAGATGAAATTGGAAGTAAACAAAGCACAGCAGCAACTACAGCATCTTGTCCAATCTTCCACTACCGTGATGGTACTGAGGGTAGAACCGTTTGGTTATCGTTATATGGGTGGTCATTCTAATGGGGTATCCCATTTACTGTACGAACAGCTCCGTTTAACTCTGCCGCAGCCATTGCAATCAGGGGAGGCGTGGTTTAATCCTTGCTCACTCGACTTGTTGGCCAAAGCCAATCCCGATTACCTCTTTGTGGAGAAACGAGTCATGCAGCACTTTAGTGCTGAAGAAAATATGAAGAAGTTGGTGGAGAGCTTCCAATGGAATGACTTGAAGGCTGTAAAAAACAACAGGGTATTTCTCGTGGATACTCGCCTGTGGGTGGATGGCCGTGGAATTATCGGACACCAAATGATTTTGAATGAAATTGTGAATAGTCTGGTCACCAATGTATGATAGAGCACAATAATCCAACGGAATACGCACCATCTCCTATGGAAGGAACGCTTCCTATTTGCTAGTATTTGATAATAATTATCATTATCAATATTACATAAGGGGCGAGTAGACCATGTCACGAAGGTTTAAGGGTTTTGGAATGGTGCTGTTGGCGCTAAGTTTGGTGCTTTCCGCCTGTTCCGGTACTTCTGATAAGGAAGTGGAAGCTTCAGCAAAAACGGCAGGGAAAAATGAAACGAAGGTTGTTCGGGATCAGTTTGGAGAGGTGACGATTCCTACGAATCCTCAAAATATGCTTGTACTGGATTCTATCTATGCCGAGTACTTAATTGAGATGGGCGTTACACCGCAGATGGTTATATTTGTTCCGGAGATTGAACCGGAATATCGTGCGTCTTATTTTGAGGAACATGGGGTCCAAATGATTGAAGCGGAACAATATCAATATAATTATGAACAATTGCTCACGTTGTCACCTGATATGATTGTTAGCGCGGGCGTAGGCATGGAACAAGGCGTATATGATGAACTATCCAAGATTGCTCCAACGGTCGCTCTGGATTCCAACAGTGAAATGCAGATGGCCATGCCGAAGCTGGCTGCGGTCTTTGACAAGACAGAGGAATCTGCCAAAGTGCTGGCTGAATTTGATGAGAAGGCGAAGCAGGCACAGGAGAAAATTTCTCAAGCCATCGGCGACAAAACCGTGCTGGTTCTTCGAGTGGAGCACAATCGTTACCGTTTCATGGGTCCCAAAGGAGGAAGCAGCAGTGTCTTTTTCTATGAAACCTTGGGTCTGAACAGCCCTGAAGTCATCAAAGACACTACAGATTGGTTTAGCCAGTTTTCCCTGGAATTTTTGCCGGAAATGAACCCGGATTATATTTTTCTAGAAGACAGGACGCTGAAAGGCTATGATACGAAGGAATCCATGGATAATCTGAAAGAAAGCAAAGTGTGGGCAAGCTTGAACGCAGTGAAAGACAATCATGTCTTTCCGCTGAAAACGAGTGATTTTGTAACAGGTGTGGGTCCGATTGGGTCGGCCAATTTGTTGGATTATGTCGTTGAAAAGTTGGTGCCCTAAATGAATACTGGAGCGGAGCAGCAATTGGACATTTACGATATTACGATTGTTGGTGGTGGACCTGCAGGAATGTATGCTGCATTTTACAGCGGGATGAGAGCCATGCGTACCAAAATCATTGAAGCCAAACAGGAATTGGGCGGATTTATGCGTACGTACCCGGAGAAACTGGTCTGGGATGTAGGTGGAGTTGATCCGATTCGTTGTGAGAAATTGATCGATTCCCTGGAAAGACAGGCAAGAACCTTCGATCCAACCATTGTATTCGGCCAGGAAATTGCTCAGATGGAACGACGCGATGATCAAGTGTTTGTACTCACCTCAAAGACAGGAGAGCGTCATTACACGCGTACGATCTTGTTATGTGCAGGCAGAGGCATGACGCAGGTTCAGAAGCTGGACATTGAGGGCGCAAATCGGTATGAGCTGACGAACCTGCACTATACCATTACGGATCTGTCCAGATTCAAATATAAGCGTGTGCTGATCTCTGGAGGCGGGGATTCCGCAATAGATTGGGCGAATGAAATGGAGGGATTGGCACGAGAGGTCATCGTAGTGCACAGACGACAGGAGTTTACGGCACATGAGCTGCCTGTTGCCCAGATGAAAGCTTTTGCCCAAGTCTTGACCCCTTACAGCATATCGCGCCTATATGGTACAGGAGACAAAATAGGCCGTGTTGAACTGGTCCATGTAGACAATGAAGAAATCATGCCAATTGAAGTGGATGAAGTGGTTGTAAGCCATGGATACGATCGTGATTTCGGTAACTTGGTCCATTGGGGACTGGAACGTGAAGATTACGGTATCTCGGTTGATCCGCGAATGTGCACAAGTCAGCCGGGAATATTCGGAGCAGGTGATTTCATTACCTATGGAAGCAAAGTCCGTCTGATTGCTGGTGCATTTAATGATGCCGTACTGGCAGTAAACAGTGCCAAGCTCTATCTGGAGCCGACCGCTTCCGATATGGCAGGGGTATCGTCCCATAATGCAAGGTTCTTTGAGAAAAACAAAGCTATTTCTACCTTGTAAATCAGCATGTGTAGAACGTGAAGTAATAGTAAGAAGCCCGACCCGTGTTGAGAATTTCTCGGATATGGTCGGGCTTCTTTCATTAAAACTTCCAACCAGAACTAACCAATAGGTTATCCTTGTGATTCCTGAAGTAACTCAATATATGTCATAAGTTCCTTCACGCCTGCAAATTGCAGAGTCAGTTGGTTGTTAAGCTTTTGCAGGGCCAGCTGGAAGGCTTTATTGATCTGTGTATAATCCTGCGTGCCGACAGTGTTCAGAAGCTCTTTCATATGTTCAATGTAGTAGACGGATTTTCTTAAACTGCTAATGACCAATATCTTTCTTAACTCGGCTCGGGTATACATTCGATAACCGTTGTTAGGGTCTCTTTCGGAGCAAATTAAGCCTTCGGTTTCCCAATGCCTGATAGCAGAAGTGTTGACCCCGGCTGCTTCGGCAGCTTTTCCAATCGTCATCGCCTCCGTCGTTCCCCTCTTTTGATCGTTAGCAAAATCCACCTGTTGCACCATCTTCCATATGTCTTCCATTCGTTGCTTCTCCAGTTGGCTGTTGTACAGCTGCTGGTTCATAAGCCAGAGAGCATCCATCGTATCGCCCTGTTTTACTTTTCTCATAACCTCGTATACAACGGGAATCTCATATCCTTTCAATAATAAACGAATGGCAACAAAAGACTGAAGATGAACAGGGGTATAGTACCTGTGATTACTGACGGTCCGTGGAACGTCGGGAATGAGGTTCTCCTTTTCATACCGTCGCAGTGTAGTCGTACTTACATCCAGCCTTGTGGCAATCTGCCCAGGTGTATATGCTCGGTTCATGTTTCTTCTCCTCATGCTTCAAGTAAAACCTTCAAGTGCTACACTAACATACAACCCGCCAAAGTCCATATTTTATCCACATTTTATATTGAAAACCGGAAGATTGCATCCATGTTATACACTGAGGATATCAACAGTAAAGGACTGGTTCAATTGCAGAAAATGATTACTTTGTTAAATGGTTCGCAGCTTGAAGTGGGTCTGACGGGAGCGCAAGATCGTAGCGTCATTATGCTGCCCACAGCCAAAAAGCCCGTAACCGGACAAGAAGCCGAAACCCTAAAGTTATGGGGGGTTGATCCTGAATTGAGTGCAAAGTTTATCGACGGACTTTCCGGTGAATTTCAGATCCTGCATTTTGATTATGAAGGCCACTACATGGCACATCCCCATCCGGAACATTTTACGCCTGAATATATCGCTCAGGATTTGTTACGAATTGCGGATCAGATGAATGTGAATCGATTTAGTTATTATGGATACTCCTGGCTGGCTCTTGTCGGGCTTCAGTTAGCCCTACGGACTGACCGCATGGAAAGTCTCATTATGGGAGGATTCCCGCCATACGAAGGGCCGTATGATGAAATGCGAGTAGTGACCACAAAGACATATGAGGGAGCATTGAAGCAGCATGAAGAATCGGGAGAAATACACTCAGCAGAAGCTCTAATGAAAGTAGAAGAATTGAGTCCGGATCAATTGGATTGGGACAACGTGGAGTTAAAGATCGATCCGGCTCAAACGAAACAATTTGCGACCTTGTATCAAGGTTTAATTGATTTCGATGACCAACGTATTCAAACTCAGTTGAATATCCCCAGATTGGCTTTTGCAGGAGAGAGAGATACGATTGTGTATGGTGAGAAATTTGGCAGTGTGACGGTGGATATCGCTGGACGATTGCAAAAGCATAAACCCGTTCTTGAAAACCTCGGCTGGACCGTCGACATCATCAAGGGAGCGGATATGGATCACACCAAAGCGATGCAGCCCAGTACCGTTCTCCCTATTATCCTTCCCTGGTTAAAAGCTCATTTAAGCTGAGGATCAGCAGAAACAATGTTGGATTACTGCGTTACATCGTCTAATGCTCTTTGTTTGCGCTGCTGATAATCCAGAATGGATTCGTATAACAATTGCTCGTTGAAATCCGGCCACATCACATCCGTAAACCAGAGCTCGGAATAAGCGGCTTGCCATAATAGGAAATTGCTTAACCGTTTCTCCCCACTGGTTCGGATTAGCAGATCGGGGGCAGGATTGAGTCCGGTATACAAAAACTTTTCGAATTCCGCCTCGGAGATTTCCGGGGTTTCTTTGTTTTCTTCATTGTTTTCAACGATGTACGTTTTGATCGCTTGCACAATATCGTTTTTACCCCCATAATTCATCGCAAAATACACAGCCATCCCACTGTTCGTTTGGGTTAGTTCCACCACTTTGCGCATCGCTTCCTGTGTTTCGTCTGGGAATTTTGAGATATCTCCAATAAAATTAACTTTGATATTATTCTGATTCAGTTCCTGAACAGTTGTATCCTGTACAAATTCGACCACCAGACTAATGATGTAGTCGACCTCATCCTTGGGCCTTTTCCAGTTTTCCGTAGAGAAGGCGTAAAGAGTGAGCGAAGCAATCCCGTTTTTGTGGCACATGCTTATCGTTTCCCGCATCGTCTGCATTCCTGCATAGTGCCCGGCACTTCGAGGCAGTCCTCTTCTCGTCGCCCATCTTCCATTTCCATCCATCATAATTGCGATATGCTTCGGGATGAATCCGTTCCAGTCGATGGAATGGATGGTATTAGGTTTTTCTTTATGTATACGGTTCCATTTCAATGGCACTTCCTCCTGATCCTCAAGCTAGAATGAGTTAGACTCGTAAAATGAATTCAAATATTCAAAATGATTCCCATAATTTACGTCTATTATATAGGATTGCACAGGGACAAGCCATGATAGGTTTACAATGTCACCAAGATGCAGAAGGATCACCTCGATGTTAAACAACAAATAACCCTTCATCTGTGGGATTACTTACAGGGAATGAACAGAGCCGCACACAACTATCGGTTATCCTACAAAAGCCTGCTCGTTTGCTGATTGAAAGAGCTTTCATTTCATCCGTATACTAAAGGTGTCAACAAGGTCGGATGTGTCTTATAGAGCATCCATCTTCATTTGGAAAGGATGATTGGACATGGGAAGATTAACTGGAAAAGTTGCAATTATAACCGGTGCCGCGAGTGGTATGGGATTGGCTGGGGCTCAATTGTTTGCCAGAGAAGGAGCGAAGGTAGTTGCTACCGATGTAGCGATTGACGCTTTGCAGGAGCAAGTGAAACAGATCGAAGCTGACGGCGGCGAAGCGATTGCAGTAAAGCTGGATGTATCCAGTCCGGAATCATGGAATGCAGTTGTGGAAGAAACCATCGCAAACTATGGAAAAATTGATATTCTGGTCAACAATGCCGGCATTCACATCGCCAAAGGCATTCTGGAAGCAGAATTGGAAGATTGGGACAAGGTCATGTCCATTAACGGTACAGGTGTATGGCTGGGAATGAAGGCGGTTATCCCTTATATGCAGCAAAATGGACAAGGCTCCATCGTAAATACGTCCTCCATCGCTGCCATCATTGGCGGAATCGCCGATGCCCAGGGCGCAGCATACAGTGCTTCCAAGGGATCTGTGCGTTCACTGACCAAACATGGTGCACAATGGTTCGCCAAAGATAACATTCGTGTGAACTCTGTACATCCAGGGGCTGTGTTTACCGGCATGGTGGAAAAAGCGGGCATCAAGTCCCAAGTGGAGATGGGAGAGCATTACAAAAATCTCGCCCCACTGCCTCCGCATGCCGGAGAGTCCATGGATATCGCCTATGCCTACTTGTTCTTAGCTTCTGATGAATCCAAATTTATCACAGGTGTGGAGCTGCCAGTGGATGGTGGCTGGATCAGCAACTAATAGCAAAGTGATCGAAGCATTCAAAGAGGTACTGGTTTCTCAGTTGTCATGAGAGGCGGTGCCTCTTTCCATTTCATCCAATGATGGATTCAAATTCGAACGGTAAACTTCATTGGAGCGATTCATGCGTGTAAATTCCAGCAGCTGCTCCGCCATATAGGAGGCACTGTATTTGAAGTTGCTTTGCACCCATCCTGTAATTAAACCAAGAACTGCATTGGCCTGGTAACAGGCAAGAAGCTCCTTGTTCACTCGGGGGTCTGGCGACATATCGGTTACATCCTCCAGATACAGAGTTTTGAGCGTTTCATAGAGTGTATCCCGAAAACCTGAAAGCATGTTTGTGTTAACCAGCAAGGCATAGAAGGTGGCATGGCCAAGAACATGGTCGAAAATTTTGATAGCTGAAGCGTTCAGGTCCATGATTCCGAAATCCCGGTAGTGCTGGTAAGGGGCACGGTAGGCGAAGATCAGATCTGCCATCACGTCTTTCAAAATTTCGTTGAGCAAGTCTTCTCTATATACATAATGTTTGTAAAAGGTACTGCGGTTCACATCGGCCAATTTCACGATATCGGTGATGGTAATACTCTCGAACGGCTTACGCGACATCCATTCTAACAATGAGGCTTTCAGGGCCTGTTTGGATCTGTGGACTCTGCGATCCATGTCGGGTATAGATAGGGATTTATGCATTATACACATCCTCCTTTGCTGATCAATGATACATCTAACATGATGCGAAAGAAGCATACAAATATGTGAATAAATGGTGAATTACATGCGCTTTCAGTCCATGATGGTTCGTTCTACATTATAATAAACCAAAACGGACGAGGAGATGAACTCCAGTTGAAAAAACAAATGTGGATCATTACCGGCTTTGTAGTTGTAATTGTGTTGGGGGCCTATCTGATAGCAAACCTTGTGGGGAAAGAAGAAGCAGATAAGGCGGAAGCGCCCAATATCAAGAAAATAGTAGAAGATATCAGTACAGGCAAGGAGACACCGGAATCGGCCTCCATTAATGCCACCCAGTTAATCGTCACGGATAAAGGTAACCAAACGACAACCTACGACTTGCCTCAAAATGAATTTTTCCTTTCCATTGCACCCTATGTGGAACAGACTCATCCTTGTGCAATTCATAGCCTAACCGGATGTCAGGGCGAAATGAAAAATAAGAAGTTCATTGTGACGATTCATGATTCCGAAGGGAATACGCTCATGAAGGATGCTGAGATGAAGGCCGGCTCCAACGGTTTTATGGATTTTTGGCTAGCCAGAGATAAATCATACCTCATTCGTGTGGTGCATGATGGAAAGGTTGCAGAGACACAGCTATCTACCTATGAAGAAGATAATACGTGCATCACAACGATGCAGTTGAGTTAAAACGTCGTACGGTGCATTCTATCATCTTTTCAAAACTTTCGATGTGATCCAGACCCGCCTTGAATTGCGGGTTCTTTCATTTTTTCCTGTTCATGCGATGACAGGGAAGGTTTTGAACATGAAAAATAATAACTCTTTTGAATTGACAAAATCGCAATTCTACTGGATAATCCATTAGTGATAATGATAATTGTTATCATATAAATACATATAAATAGGGGAGAAAAGAGATATGAAAAAAGGATTAAAAGGACTTTTGATCATGCTGACGTTTGTGCTAGTCCTGGCAGGATGCGGTAAAGCCAATACTACTACAGATGCAAGTAAGGATGCTGATTCCGGTAGTGCTCCGGCAGAAGAGACAGCAGGTCCTGTGACGGTGAAGCATAAACGCGGAGAGCTAACGCTGGACAAGCCTGCAGAGCGAGTGGTTACGTTGGAATGGACATACACCGAAGATGTGGTTGCATTGGGCGTTCAACCAGTTGGTAATGCAGATAACGCCAATTACAAAGTATATGTATCATCCGAAGCAGGGCTGGATGACAGTGTAACGGATATTGGAACTCGGAGTGAGCCGAATCTGGAAGCCATCGCTGCATTGAAGCCGGATCTCATTATTGCCAATGCAGACAATAATAATGCGGTTTACGATCAGCTTAATGCAATTGCACCAACGATCGAATACGACCCGTATGATGGCGATGGCTATAATTATGACAAAATGACAGAGATCTTTAATAACATCGCAACTGCCCTTGGTAAAGAGGACAAAGCGAAGCAAGTACTAGATGAACTGGATCAGCATTATGCAGAAGCCAAAGAAAAACTGGCTGCTGCAGGTAAAGATAATTTCCACTTTGCTCTGACACAGGCATTCACGTATCAAAATGCGGCCAGTCTGCGCATGTTTACCGATAACTCGGTCGTGATTGGAACGTTGAACAAGATTGGTTTGGTTAACGATTGGCAGCCGGAAAAATTAGAAGGTTATGGTTTCTCTACAGTGGGGATTGAATCCTTATCTGATGTACAGGATAGTAACTTCATTTATATTACACAGCCAGACGATGATGTTTTTGGCACAGCAATGAAAGATAATTCGGTGTGGAACGGACTCAACTTTGTCAAGGAAAAACGCACATATCAACTGGATAGCACGACATGGACATTTGGTGGACCCATTTCCTCCAAAGCGTTGGTTGATGGCGTTGTTGAGGCGATTACCAAATGAGTTCGGTTCAGGCAACTAGGCCAGCAATGAACTGGCGTACAATAAGCATATATGGGGGCGGTCTATCCGCTCTCATCGTGCTTTTTTTTGTAAGCCTTTGTTATGGTGAAGCAGCCATTTCATTACACACCGTTTGGGACGCACTTACTGGCAGACAGAATACTTTAGAGCACAATATGATTTGGGATTTGCGTATGCCACGTACGGTTATTGGTATTATTGCAGGAGGGGCTTTGGCTGTAGCGGGAGCGCTGTTACAGACGATTACTCGAAATCCGCTCGCTGCATCAGACACGCTGGGCATTAATGCAGGAGCGTACTTTATCGTGGTGCTGGGAACCATTCTTTTTCCGGGCTTGCTCGGTCAGTCACCTTTTCTATTTGCAGCTCTTGGTGGTCTGGTGGCAGCATTCGCAGCTTATTTCATGGGTGGCGGACGAAGATCCAGCCCGGTACGACTTGCATTGTCCGGTATGATTGTGTCTATGGTGCTTGGTTCATTTACAAGCGCACTGCATATTTTTTTCTCCATGGAAACGCAGGGGCTGTTTCTTTGGGGTTCAGGAACACTCGTCCAGAATGACTGGAGTGGCGTAGCTTATGCATGGCCATGGGTGATTGGTATTACTATTCTCGCGCTAATCTTGTCCAGACAGTGGGATATGCTGGAGCTGGATGAATCAACGGCGTCCTCATTGGGACAAAAGGTTGGACTCGCTCGTGCCGGTGGTTTGATTATCGCGGTATTGCTGGCTGCGGTGATTGTCAGTGTAATCGGGCCAATTGGCTTCGTGGGACTAGTGGCACCACATTTAGTCCGATTGAGTGGAGTACGCTCCAATCGGTTAGTGCTGCCCGGTGTTTTTATATGGGGAGCGGCTCTCCTGGTTGGTGCGGACGTACTCGCCAAGATGGTGCATAACTCCAGCATGGAGCTGCCGACAGGTGCTGTAATGGCGATTATTGGTGCACCGTGGCTGATCTGGCTTGTACTCACACGCATGAAGGCAGCGAACGGGTCGGGCATGTCCACTTCAATGAGCACAGGAACACCTTCACGTCGCTTTGCATTCGGCCCAGTGGCTGTCATATTTTCGGTCATCACTGTAGTGCTGATCTTGCTAAGTACCATGTTTGGCGGTATGCGAATTCCGCTGGCTGATCTGTTACCAAGTCTATTCCAATCAGATGGACTATTCTCTGCGTTGGTTCAACTTCGAATTCCGCGTACGCTAGTTGCCGCAGGTGCAGGGGCTGCACTGGCGATCAGCGGTGTGCTCATTCAGATGGCGGTACGTAATCCGCTGGCGGATGCCTCAATTGTTGGGGTATCCTCTGGTGCAGGGCTTGGAGCAATGATGGTCATCATTTTGTTCCCGGGTCTTCCTATGTATTTGCTGCCGATCGCGGCAATCATCGGTGCAGCCATCGCCGCAGTAGTTGTTTTCTCCCTCTCTTGGAAAAAAGGGCTGAACCCATCTGCGGTTGTGCTGCTGGGAATTGCGATGTCTGCCATTGCAGGAGCAGGAATTCAGATTCTGATTGTCCGTGGTGCGGTATACGGTAGTAGTGGATACATCTGGCTAACAGGGAGTACCTATGCCCGGACCTGGGATCAGGTTAAAATTATCGGCCTGTTTTTAATTATTCTGGTTCCGGTAGCCTGGTGGTTGGCTCGCAGATTTGAATTGTTGGTATTCGACGACAATAGCGCATCAGGACTTGGACTGAGCGTGCGGCGAACACGATTACTAGCAATGACGACAGGGGTGTTACTAGCAGCAGGGGCTGTTGCCTGTGTAGGGACTGTCGGCTTTATCGGTCTTATTGCACCCCATATGGTTCGCTTGCTCACGGGACACAAATTAAGACGATCGATGTTTTTATCCGCATTGGCGGGGGCTGTCATGCTGGTGCTGGCCGATACGATCGGGAGAACTGTCATGGCGCCAACAGAGATTCCATCCGGAATACTCATTGCGATCATTGGCACACCGTATTTCCTGTATCTGATGTATCGTTCCAACTTGCGCAAGTCAATATAATTTTTAAATTCAGGAAGCCTGCCATTGAGCAGGCTTTTCATTGTTTACCTGTTTGTTCCGCATGTCTGATCAAGTCAGGTATCCCCTTTTGTTACCCGGCCTAAAAATAATAAAAATCCCCCTGATCTACAGTGGGGGATATCTCTGACAAGTAACGCAGAACTCTTATTGTGGTATAACGGAGTTGTTTTTCAGCATTCCACTGTTATCTACCGATAGGATCGCTTGCTGCAACGTTTCTTTATCCTGAACCAAAGCGAATCTCACATATCCTTCACCGGAAGGGCCGAAGGCACTTCCTGGCGTTACGATTACACCCGCTTGTGTAACCAAATCCATGGCAAACTGTTCTGAGGTATCGTAGTGGTCTGGAATCCGACTCCAGATGAACATGGTGGCTTCGGATTTGGCGATATGCCAACCGAGGTTGGTGAATCCTTCGCACAGGACATCTCTGCGCTCCTCGTAGATATCTCTAACCCGCTCAACTTCACTCTGATCCCCTGTGATTGCAGCAATGGCTGCCTTTTGAATCGGAAGAAACATGCCGTAATCCATGTTGGATTTCAGCTTTTTAAGCACAGATACCACATCCGGGTTCCCCACACAAAAGCCGATCCGTGCCCCGGCCAATCCATAGGTTTTGGATAACGAGTTGAATTCAATACCAACATCCATCGCGCCGGGATAAGCTAGGAAACTTCCGCACGTTTTCCCATCGAACACCAGCTCGCTGTAGGCATTGTCATGGAGAACGATAATGTCATATTTCTTGGCAAACTCAATCAGATCCAGATAGAACTGATCGGGTGCCATCGCTGTCGTCGGATTGTTCGGATAGGATACAAGCATGAATTTTGCTTTGCGCGCAACCGCTTCAGGAATGTCCTGGAGTTGAATAACATACCCGTGTTCTTCTTTTTGGGGCATATAATACAGCTCGGCTCCTGCCAGTAGAGGTCCATCAGCAAAGACCGGATAACAAGGATCGGGTACAAGGACCAGATCTCCTTCATCAACAATCGCCAACGAAATGTGGGCAAGGCCTTCCTGTGATCCAAGCAAGGAGCAAATTTGGGTTTTCGGGTTCAGTTCAACATGGTAACGCCGCTTGTACCATTCACTGACTGCCTGCAGCAATTCGCTCTGATCATTTACAGCATATGTATAGTTTGAAGCATCTGCTGCTGCCTCGCATAAAGCCGTCATGATATGTTGGGCCGGGGGAATATTGGGTGTACCTACACTTAGATCAATGACAGGTTCTCCATTCTCCAGTCGTTGCCTCTTGATCTCCAGCAAACGGGTGAATATCCCTTCACTGAAATGTTCCATACGTTTAGCAAACTTCATGATTACACAGCTCCCATAACTGATTCTGTCTTTCTATTCTCACTATTTCTATCATAAATGGAGAAAGGTCAAATGAGAAGAGAGGCAGATGATCTTCATGCACCGCACTTCCAAACGTTGAAGATAAAGCTTAGAAAATAGTTGTATTTTGAATATAGTATGTTATGATATCTCTAATTAAAGAATTATTTTCTATATATAGAAAATAATTACATTAAAACAACACTCTAAAACAACACTCTAAAACAACACTCTGTATCAAATCCGCTAAAAGCGTTTTTTTATTCCATCATATTGAAAGCGTTTGCATTGAACAACCGGAGCAATTATATAACTTGCTGTGATTTCATTCTCCGGTCTTCAGATTTATTCAAGGGTTATTGTCTGAGCCATGATGAACCTTGCAGAACCGGTTGAGAGAGGCTCGACTTAAACCATATATGCTAACGTTTTTCCAGGAGGCACTCTGCGAGAAGGGAGGTGAGCGATCAAGGATTCACGTCTTTAAAACAAATTCAATTCAAATTGGAGGGGAAATGAATGATTCGAAAACGGTTGATATTTTTAATGGCATTTGTTCTGATATTTAGTGGTTTGCCTATGGGAATCACCCATGCTGCCAATCAGCCTCTAGCAAAGCTTCCTGGAAACGCGAACCCGCTCATGGATCATAAATTGGGAGCCGATCCTTATGTGCTGGTACACAACGGCCGAGTCTACGTCTATATGTCAAGTGATTCTTATGTGTACAACAGTAATGGTACGGTAAAAGAAAATGACTTCAGCATGCTGAATAAAGTTCATGTCATATCCTCTGCCGACATGGTGAACTGGACAGACCACGGGGCCATTCCGGTGGCAGGCAGCAATAATGCCAATAACGGGCAAGGTATTGCCAAGTGGGCCTGGGGCTCCTGGGCTCCGGCCGTTGCCAAAAAAAGCATAGCAGGAAAGGACAAGTTCTTTCTTTACTTTGCGAACAGTGCATCAGGCATTGGTGTGCTTACGGCGGATTCACCCATTGGACCGTGGAGCGACCCGCTTGGCAAGGCGCTGGTAACACACGGTACGCCAGGCATGTCAGGTGTGACATGGCTTTTTGACCCGGCAGTGCTGGTTGATGATGATGGTACAGGATACCTGTATGTCGGTGGGGGCATACCGAATACTTCCGATCCAGCCTCGATTGCGAATCCCAAAACGGCCCGTGTGCTCAGGCTGGGAGACAATATGACCAGTGTCGTTGGCAGTGCGGTCACCATTGATGCGCCTTATTTGTTCGAGGATTCGGGCATTCATAAGTACAACGGTAAATATTATTACTCGTACTGCATTAACTTTTCGGGCACACACCCGGCTGCCTATCCGGCAGGAGAGATTGGTTACATGGTAAGTGACAGTCCTATGGGTCCGTTTACGTACAAAGGTCATTTTTTGAAAAATCCGTATGCCTTCTTCGGTGTTGGCGGGAACAATCACCATGCTGTATTTAATTTCAATAACCAGTGGTACACCGTGTACCATGCCCAAACGGTGAGTAAAGCTCAGCATGGTGATGGCAAGGGATACCGTTCGCCGAATATCAACAGGGTGGTGCATAATGCGGATGGCACGATCCAGGAGGTGCAGGGCAACCTAGCGGGCATTTCGCAGATCGCCAATCTGAACCCATATAACCGGGTGGAGGCTGAGACGATTGGATGGCAAGCGGGAATCACAACCGAGGCATCTCAGGCTAGTGGTGGACCGTTCAGCAACCAGAATGTCACGAATATTCATAATGGCGACTGGATTGCCGTGGGTAACGTGGACTTTGGTTCTGCTGGCGCTAATACCTTCAAAGCCAATGTCGCTTCAACCGTAGGCGGCAAAATCGAAGTTCGTCTCGACAGCGCGACAGGCCCACTTGTAGGCACGCTTAATGTAGCTTCAACGGGTGGTGCACAGACCTGGAAGGAAGTTCAAACCACCGTAAATAATGCCACAGGTGTACACCGATTGTATCTGGTGTTCACGGGTACAGGCGGTGCTAATCTGTTCAATCTGGATTACTGGCAGTTTGGCAACAACACATCCAGCAATCCGGTCACCAAGGTTGAAGCCGAGAGTATGACCATTAGTGGTCCATATGCGGGAACGATCAGTTCCCCCTTCAACGGGGTAGCTTTATATGCTAATCAGGATGCTGTGGCGTATAACCAATACTTTGGCAATCCAACTCATCAATTCTCGGTTCGTGGGGCTTCCAATAACAGCAGTACAGCAAGAGTGGATCTGGTCATTGGCGGTGTAACACATGGTTCCTTTTATTTCACTGGAACGGCGCCAACCGTTCAAACCCTGTCCAACATTACACATGCAACGGGTAACCAGGAGGTCAAGCTGATCGTGACCACGGACAACGGGACATGGGATGCGTATGTGGATTATATCGAATATTCCTTGTGATCACTTATTATAAGATCTGAAATTCCTTTGATTGTGGCATTGGTTCAATGATTCTGAGAACGATCAGGAGGCATGCGAATGTGGAAGAGGATAGGCCTTTTATTACTGGTTCTACCGCTGTTTGTCATGTCGTTCCCCGTGGCTCCCACTTCGGCGGCTACGACGTTTAGCAATCCCGTAATTCATGCCGATGTGCCGGATAGCGACGTGATTCGGGTAGGCAATGCGTATTATATGACCAGTACCACGATGCATATGAACCCGGGAGTACCAATCATGAAATCATACGATCTCGTGAATTGGGAAATTGTGAATTATGTCTATGATACGTATGCAAACACCGACTCCCATAATTTGAACAATAGTCTGAATGAATATGGAAGAGGCTCCTGGGCGAGCAGTCTGAGATATAACAACGGTGTCTATTATGTAGCCTTTAGCTCGCTCTCTACGGGCAAAACCTATATCTATAAGACCAGCAATATTGAGACAGGCCCATGGACAATAGCTACTTTGGGCAGCTATTATCACGATGCTTCCCTGCTTTTTGACAACGGGCGGGTATTTCTGGTCCATGGTACTGACAATATCAGCATCGTTGAGCTTAATGCGGAGGCAACGGCAGTCAAAGCGGGCGGCCTGAATCAAGTTCTTATTGCTAATGCCAGCAATGTGGCTGGCTCGAATTTCATTGTGAAGGCTGAGGGTGCCCACATTCAGAAGATTAACGGGAAGTATTATGTGTTTCTGATCGCTTGGCCTACAGGGGATGGTCGCGTTCAAATTGTCTATCGTGCGGACAGCTTGACCGGGCCGTATACAGGCCGTGTTGTACTAAGGGATTCAGGCATTGCCCAGGGAGGAATTGTCGATACAGCCGCAGGTTCCTGGTATGGTCTGCTCTTCAGAGATAGCGGCGCAGTCGGACGTATTCCTTACCTTGTTCCGGTAACATGGTCTGACAACTGGCCTGTCTTTGGCGTGAATGGCAAGGTTCCGCTGACGATGAATGTTCCAGTGGAGGGGTATCCGGCGAAAAAGATTTATGGCTCTGACGAATTTAACGCCGGATCGGGCACAGATACGGGTTCGGTGCAGCCGTTATTAGTCAACGGTGGTTTCGAAGAGGCCAGCCTGAGTCCGTGGACCAGCAACAATACGGCATCCATTGCGGCTACCTCCTCAGAGTTTTTTGGCGGCTCCAAAAGCTTGCTGGTCAGTGGCCGACAACAGACGGCTGGCGGGGTGAAACAGGTGATTACGGGCAAGGTGACGCAGGGCGGCATGTATACCTTTTCGGCAAAAGTAAAATACACGACCGGTCCCGCAACCAAAACGTTCAACTTGAGCATTCAGAATGGGCCAAGCTATATGGGCATTTCCATTATGGGCAGTGCGACGCTGACCCGGGGGCAATGGGGTACGATTCAGGGAACGTACACGGTTCCGGCTAATGCGGACCTGTCACAGACCTTCGTATTTCTTGAGACGCCGTACAGCTCGAATCCAGACCCTGCCAATGATCTGATGGATTTCTATGTAGACGATGTTTCATTCAATACAACTGCTGCGACTGGAGGAACAAGCACAGGTCTTGCGAAATTCTGGCAGTGGAATCACAATCCTGATCCGGTCAACTGGTCGCTGACACAGCGCTCCGGCTTCATGAGACTGACAACGGGTAAAGTAAGTTCCAGCATTCTGGAGGCCAGAAATACATTGACCCAAAGAACGTTCGGACCGAAAAGCACAGGTATGGTGGCGATGGAAACAGCAGGCATGAAGGACGGCGATTATGCCGGGCTTGCCGCTTTTCAAGCGAGGTACGGCTTCGTCGGCGTGAAGGTGTCGGGGAATGCCAAATCCATCGTCATGGTCAATGCTGGCTCGGGAACGACGACCGAGGTGGCCAGTGTGCCGTTGAACCAGAACAGGGTGTACTTCCGGGTGATGTGCGATTTCACCAATCAAACGGACAAAGCCTACTTTGCGTATAGTCTGGAAGGTACTAACTGGACAACCATCGGAAACACGCTGCAGATGTCTTATACGCTGCCGCACTTTATGGGCTACCGTTTTGCTTTGTTCAATTATGCAACCAAGTCCACGGGAGGGTTTGTTGATTTCGACTACTTCCGTGTAGAGTAATTGAAGCATGAGGCACCATTCTTTTTAAAATGTTGAACCCTCGCATGAAGCTATGCGGGGGTTTAATTCATTTTCTATGGAGCTGGGCCAAGGCTCGCCTCAACTTATTTGGTATAAATGATATGATTTTTCGTGCAATTACCCTTAAAATAGAAGAGTATGAAACTTATGGCGTGAGCTTGTTCGTTATATTCGTCAAATTCTGCTTCAACGATTAGTGGTAATTATCTATGTTTACTGGAGGAGAAGGAATGAAACGTGTTTACCTGTTACTGTTAATACTATTAACCCTTAGCGCATGCGAGCAGACTAATACTAGTACCGACCAAGATGACACTGCTGTTGCTGTGAGAGATATCGATGTGAAGGATGCTAAAAACATACAAATTCCGAAGAGTACAAAAGGTGGTTCAACAAAAAATGCCTCCGATTTTGTAGCTGAAGACAAAAGTGTGCTATCTGCTGAGGACTTTGAAACGGCTTATCAAATGTGTGCGCAAGCTCTATCTGAGTATTATAAGGCGATTTGGAACGGCACGGACATTGATTTGGATACCTACATCGACAATGAGAACCTTAAGCAATATACGCAAAATAAAATTACATCTCAATATGGTTTGTTTCGCAAAAACAAGCTTACTTATAACCAAGTGACAGACGTTGATATTGATGCTGAAAAAGCAGACTTTTATGAAAGGGATCAACGTTTTTTCTATTTTAAATTGAATGCACATGTCAAAAAAGACCTGGGTAACTTTGCTGAACCTACTGAATTTCTTGTACAAAATTTGAATGGAAAGTTAGTTATTGTCGATTGGTATACTGGTGCAAAGGATAGCTATGATTCCACTGTGAGAGGAGAAAATCAGATTATTGATAATCCCGATATATGGGACGAATTGGGAATAGGTAAATCAATTTATTGAAATGGAGGGTGACCAATAATGAACGAACCCTGGGCCGCTTCGATGAGGGGAGTTCCCTGGAACGAGGACAAAATGAACAAGGCTATCATTCAACTGCGGAATCGGGCAACGATTAGTTTTGTTGTCGGGCTGGACGAGGTGCGTGATCTGAGGAAACTGGATGAACATGTGTTTGCCACACGACCCGATTTGATTTTAAATGTATCCAACATAGATGTGAAGGAGCGGTATTCAGAAGAGTTTCTGGAGACACTTGCTGGTTTAAAACATGTCACCGCTTTGCAGCTGGATATCAAACAGCCACAGGATTTGAATGTACTGAGTGCGCTGCAAAAGATGGAGTTTCTGAACATTCGCTCACCTAAAAAGCAAAATTTGGACTTTATCCAGAATTATAAATACTTAAATTACCTTGCACTTAGCGGGAAATTTTCCGATCTGTCTCCCATCGAAGACTGTATTCGACTGAGTACCCTCGTCTTGAACTGTGCTATTGATCAGCTTGATTTTGTTATGGACCTGCCGTTGATCGATTACTTGGCAATGGATCATTGTACATTGAATGGTTCACTCAAAGTACTGGCTGAATCGAATATCCGCATGCTAAGGTTGTCGTCCGTGAAGAATCTGACCGAGATTGATGCATTGGGGGCACTACATCATCTAGTCTTTCTGCATCTGTCATTGCCCAAAATTGAGCAGTTGTGTGACTTCTCACACATGAAGAATCTGCGGCAGCTTGAACTGGATTTCATGAAGTCCCTGCAAGAGATTGAGAACCTGTGGACTGCGGACGGGTTGGAGGTGCTGGAACTTAAAGAAATACATAAGGGGATAAAGGCAGAAACTTTTGAGCGTATGACCGAAATGCAAAATTTGAGACAGGTGGATTTTCGTTTTATTGATCACAGTAAAGGCCGTATTGCTGCCATGCGTGAACGAATGGTTAAAGCAGGGAAAGGACATCTTCTCTATGAGAATATTCCTGAAGAACAGCGAATCCCTTCGATGGCTCATGTGCACCTGTCCAAAATTCTAATGTAGACAGACAGTACACCAGCGCCTGCTTTCGAGCGGACGCTGGTGTATTTACAATCTTCGGTTCTTGCCCGCTCACATCTGGTTAGCCATGGCTGGAGGAGATGAATGGCTCATTACCCGCATGACGCTTGCGGTATTCTCCGGGGGTCAGCCCATACCGACGTTTGAACATGCGGATGAATGAATTCACATTTTGATAGCCGACCTGTGTCGCAATGTCCTGAATTCGCAGATCTACATTCACAAGCAGTTCCTTGGCCCGCTCAACCCGCAGATTGTTCAGATATTCGCTGAAGTTGATATTCGTCTTTTCCTTGAAAATACTGGAGAGGTACCCCGATGTTAAATTCAACTTGTCGGCGACAATATTCAAATTAATATCTTCTCCATAATGATGATCCAGGTAGTCCAGCACAAAGGTGATGACCGGATCACGCGTTTCCAGCTGGCTTCGTACTGCCTCAAGTACCGGTTGAGCCAGAGCCTGAAGCCATTCCCTGTACTGCTGCATGGAATGGAAACCAGCAAATGCCTCTCCCGGAGGAGAAGAGCGAAGCTCGGATTCGATATGCGTCAAATTCAGCTTCATCACTGTCTTGCCCATTTGTTCGACTGCGCCGATTGCAAATGTGCGGAAGTCTTCTGCGGCTGCATCCTTATGCTGCAGTTGTTCCAGCTGGCGGTCCAGCCAAGCGAATACGGCCTCTTCATTGCCAGATTGCAGCAGGTTGTGCAGTTCCTCCCCATAGGTGACCTTCACATGAAAAGCATTTGACGAAGAAGCCCGCGGCTCCACAATAACCTGCGTCTCCCCATTCAGCCTGCGCTCTTTCAACAGCATGGACAGGTTGCTGTACGCATCGGTAAACGGAATTTCACCGGAATATACGGGACTTACCGCGATGGTGAGATAGAAGGTTTCTTCGACAGCCAGCAGCTCCTTCAGTGTATCGAGCGCCTGCAAAATACCGCTCTGCGGACCCGGATCGAACAGCAGCAGGAGCAGTTGGTCCTGCTCAGGCTGAATGGCAACGCTATTAGTTTTGTGGCTGGTGAACAGGCTCTGAATCAGCTTCCATAATAACAGGGTATGCTGCCCGAATTCATCCGGCTGGGATTTGAAGCCCACCTTGAACAGAATGGAGACATAGGGTTGTTCGGATTGCTGGGTATCCTCAAGCTCCGCCAGATAGGAGCTGAGCGGGATATTCTTCACTTTATGAATATAAGCGTACTGGCGTACGAGAGAGTTCTTCTGCGCAAGGTCGCTTTGAATGTAACGGCTATTCTCCAGAATGGAGCTTAGGCGGTCGCCAATCATGGCGAATTCTTTTACACTGCTCCATTTGTTAGGTCTGCTGTCCGGATTTCGGTCCAGAGCGGCAATAAGGCGCTGGAGCGGCTGGTTTAATCGTAAGCTGAAAAACAGGGAGGAGAGCACGCTAATCAGTACAGCAGCGCCAAGCAGGAAAGCCAGCAGCAGCTGCATGCCTCGCATTTCCGCAGCGATTACCGCGGCCTGGGTGACCCGGACATAAGTAAACCCGGTTTGTTTGCCTTTTTCATAGAAGTAATACTGATCCCCAATGCGTTCATGTTTGCTTCCGTCCGCAGGGAGCTGCGGATTCTGCAGTTCCCCCTCCATCGTGGTAAAAAGCAGGCGTCCCTCGTTGTCCAGAATGTAGAACGGATTATTAGCGGCATCGCCATATGTGTCCTGCATACGCTGTGGATCCAGCATAACAATGCCGTACACATCTTCGTAAGGAATGGCTTTCATCATGACCGGCATCAGTTGACCGAGAGAGCGGGATGAGTGAACGGTATTTTCCGTAAAAGCTGCGGCAGGCATGACTTTCAGGAACTGGTTGTTCATCGTTTGCGTTTTCCAGTAAGCCGGAGGGTATTCTTTACTATAATAATATTTACCGAACATATCGCTGGCACTGCTAAGACCTTCCTTCTCCAGCACATAGTCTTCTTGCTTGAAATAAAGAATGAAATTGTCGATATGCAGAAAAGGATTGGAATACAGCGTGGAGAGGTCAGACTTCACCTCTGCGGGAATATCGTAACGGCGGTTCTCCTTGATGTGGCTCAAAATGCCCAGATTGGCGGTCCAGGTATCCGATTGAGTGAGAGCCAGAATCATGTTCTGGGTTAGTCGGAAGTGATTTTCGTACCCTTCAACGGTCTGGGCAAGGCCCAGTTCATTTTGTCTGACCATCTCCTGATAGACCTTGTTGCTTAAGTACAGATGGGAGAACAGATTAAATGAAGCCAAAATCAGGATGACACTGAGGAAGCTCAGCATTAGCTTGACAAACAGTCCATTCAGCGCAAATTTGCTTGTAAGCAGTCCCTTCATTATGACATTCCCCCTTGAGTACAGCCCCGGATCGAGTGGTTTAATCCTATCATAGCGGCATAAAGCTGACACAAACAATATACACTTTTACTGAATTATACGCGGATATCTGGAAAAAAGGAGTAAAGGCGAAAAGTTATATAACATGTAGATAGCGCTTTCTAAAGGTTTATAGCTATAATTCGAATACGAACCCCGGAATTTCAGGGTAAGTTAGCTGACATATCAGACAATTTAACTCATCTAAGCAAGAGGGGGCATGCCGATGGCTGATGCTAGCGTAACGCAGCGCACACTGCATAAGGAAGCGCACCGGCCGCCTCGGCGGAATTCGCGTTTGATCAGAATCTGGAACAGGAACAAGGCGCTATGGCTGCTATTCCTGCCATGCCTCCTGTATTATTTGATCTTCCGCTATGCGCCGATGTTTGGTCTGGTCATCACGTTCAAGGATTACAATCTGTTTAAAGGAATCTGGGCCAGCGATTGGGTGGGATTCAAATATTACCGGATGTTTCTGGAAAATCCCGATTTTTGGCCGCTGATGAAGAATACGTTTCTGCTCGGATTGTATAAGCTGGTGTTTGGCTTCCCGGCCCCAATCCTGCTGGCCATTCTGCTGAATGAGGTACGGAAGGCAGCATTCAAGCGTTTTGTACAGACGGTCAGCTATCTGCCACATTTCATCTCGAATGTAATCGTGGCGAGTATGGTGATTATGTTCCTGTCCCCAACCGGAGGGCTGATTAACAATTTGCTCGCAGGTATCGGCATTGGACCGATTAATTTCATGAATGAACCCGGGCTGTTCCGGGGCATCTACGTCCTGTCGGAAATCTGGCAGCATATCGGCTGGGAGACCATTATTTATCTGGCCGCGCTGACGGCCATCGACCCGCAGTTGTATGAAGCCGCGGATATGGACGGAGCAAGTCGATTGCGCAAAATCTGGCATGTTACACTGCCCGGTATATCTCCTGCGATCGTCATTACGTTGATACTGAATATCGGCAAAGTGCTGGAGATCGGCTTCGAGAAAGTTTTCCTGATGCAGAATCCGGCGATCTACGATACAGCGGATATCATCAGCACGTATGTCTACAGGGTAGGCATGGTACAGGGGAATTTCAGCTATGGTGCGTCCATTGATTTGTTCATGGGAGTCATCAGCCTGATTTTCATCTATACGGCCAACTGGCTCAGCCGTCGATTAAGTGAGACCAGTCTATGGTAGAAAGAGGTGTGGCGTGAACTCACTCCGATTTTCCTGGTTCAACGTTGTGGCATCCCTGATTCTGCTGTTCGTTGTGGTGGTCACACTTTATCCGTTCCTTCATATGCTCGCGGTTTCCCTCAGCAGCAACGTAAACGTCATCCAAAACAATATTTCCTTCTGGCCCAAGGGCTTTAATCTGAGCATGTACAAATTGGTGCTGGGCGATCCGCAAATCTGGACTGCTTATCGAAATACGATCATTTATACCGTGCTTGGCACACTGATCTCACTGGTGGTCACCTCCACCGGAGCCTACGCTTTGTCCAGAAAAGACATGGCACTACGTAATAGCTTTACGGTCTTGATTGTCATTACGATGTTTTTCAGCGGCGGGATGATTCCGACCTTCCTCGTGGTCCGTTCTCTGAATCTGGTGGATACCGTATGGGGCATGGTTCTTCCGGGGGCAGTCAGCACCTGGAACCTCATTCTGATGCGCACGTTTTTCTCAGGCATCCCCAAAGAGCTGGAGGAATCGGGCCGGATGGACGGTTTGAACGATATTGGTATCTTCATACGTATTATTGTGCCGCTGTCCAAGGCATCCTTTGCCACGATTGCCCTGTTCTATGCCGTGGGCATGTGGAACAACTTTATCTTTCCGCTGCTCTATCTACGGTCTCCCGATTTATTTCCGCTTCAGGTGCTGCTGCGTAATCTCGTGCTGGCCGGCAGCGCAAGCTCAGGCGACGTAACATCCATTGGGGGTGATAATCTGGTGGTGGAGGAATCGCTCAAGTATGCGACCATTATGGTCTCAACCCTGCCGATTCTGGTCATCTATCCGTTTGTACAGAAGTATTTCGTCAAGGGAGCCATGGTTGGTGCGGTCAAAGGCTAAGTGAGGCTAGAAATGCACCACGAATTCAGATTAAGGGAGAGAAGCTTATGGGCAAATGGAAATCGGTAATACTTCCCCTGCTGATTGCAGTAACGATGGTAGCAGGGTGCAGCGGCGGCAACGGTGCCGACCCGCAAACAGATACCAAGGGGAACAGCACTGGAAATAACTCCACCGGGGCAGCAAAGACCTTCACGGCCCTGCTGGACAACAATGCCACGTTCCCTTATTCCAAGAGCTGGCCCATCTGGAGCTGGCTGAAGGAAAAGACGGGTGTCACGCTGGAAGTGCAGACACCTTCGGGCAAGCTGGATGAGAGCCTGAACCTGGCGATTGCCTCCAAAGCGCTGCCTGATCTGATGTATATGCCCAATCGCAAGGATTCGAACAAGTTTGGTCAGCAGGGCGCACTGGTGGATCTGATGGAGTACATGGACAGTATGCCAAATCTGAAGGCGTGGATGAAGCAGTATCCTGAGGAGGCAAAGGCTGCCTTGTCCGCCGACGGTAAAATGTATATGTTCCCGAATCAGGGCTTCGGCGAGACGAATCGCATGATCTGGATGTACCGCAAGGATGTTTTTGACAAGGAAGGCATTCAGGTTCCAACAACCTATGAAGAGTTGCATGCGGCGCTGAAGAAGCTGAAGGAGAAATACCCGGACAGTTACCCGCTCTCGATTCGCTACGGTCAGATCCCGGATGAGATGAATGCCAATATGACGGTAAACTACGGAACGGGTGAAGGGGCCTACTATGATTTTGACCAGAAGCAATGGCGGTATGGACCCACTGAAGACAACTATAAGGCTATGGTAGGGATGTGGAAAAGTTTTTACGATGAAGGATTGGTCCCACCCGATTTCTTATCATTGCAAACCAAGCAGTGGCAGGATATGGTCTCGACTGGAAAATCATTTGTGACCATTGATTATATCAGCCGGATTGATTTTTTCAATAATGCCATGCAGCAGGAGAATCCGGAGTTCAACATGCAGTTTATGGCCCCTCCGGCAGGCGTTTCAGGTGGCAAACAATTAAATCCGTATTTTCATTATATGGAAGGCGGATTGACGGTGGCCTCGACCTCCAAGAACATTGATGATGTGATGAAGTACATGGACTTTTTCTATTCGGAGGAAGGACGTACGCTGAGCAGCTGGGGTGTAGAGGGCGAGACCTTTATAAAGGAAGGCGATACGATCAAGTTCAAGCCGGAGTATAACGATGTCATTGAAATGCGCAAGCAGACAGGGCTTCAGACCAGCGGGACCTATACCTGGATTGATTTCAATGCGCACTTATCGCTGTTCTCGGACGATCTGAAGCATGCCTATGAAGAAGCGGTCAAATATGATCCCCCCGCAATGCAGCCAAGACCTGCTTTTACAGAAGTGGAAAATGAGGTCATATCCATTACCGGTCAGGCGATCAAGAAGCACCGTGACGAGAGCTTTGCCAAATTTGTTACGGGTTCCCGGAGTCTGGCAGATTGGGAGAAGTATGTGGAGGAGATTAACAATCTCGGAGTAGATAAGCTGCTGAGCACCTATAAGGAAGCGTATGATCGTGTTCAGAATGTTCAGCTGAGCGCGAAATGAGCGACTGTACGGCACAGGAATCCTAGACCATTACAGAATGGCAAAAGGAGGCTTCGCTTATGAAAAAGCAGCATCTGCGTGTGTACTCCGGATTCAGACTGGGATTGTTTCTGTTGTTCTGTATGGTGACGATTGGAATAGCTGTCCCTGGCAAGGCAGAAGCGGCGGGTTCAATTTCACTGGACGCGCCGGCGGGCGGGTATGTGTCGGATGGAGGGCTGGTGGAAATTGGGGGCAGTTATACCGACTTGTATGACATTCGATTGTTTGTGGACGGAACGGCTCAATTCGAAGTGGTATTACATGATCCGGATGGGGATGACAGCGGCACCTGGTCTTATATGCTGGATACCTCAGCCTATAACGGGACTGTGGAACTGGTGGTTCGTGGACTGGATACGTCCACCCGTTACGGGGTATGGGGAGCGCCTGCTACCCTTACCGTTAATAACCCGGCAGCTGCTGTTCCCGAAGTAACGATCACGGGGCCATCTGAGGGCGTGTCTCTTAGCGGTCAGGTGGAGATCTCTGTCGAAACCAGCTCGCCTCTGCCGATCTTACAGGTAGAGGTTCGGGTGAATCGCGGGCCATGGGAAGAGGCTGTTCAGCAAGGCTCTGCGTATGTATACACCTGGGACACGGCGGGACTTGGCGATCGCACGGTCAGTCTGGAGGCCAGGGCGACCAGTGCACCGGAGCGTTATGGTTATAGCCCGACGGTGTATGCTCAGGTGGGGACCGGGACGCATGAGACTGCCGTTCCTCTTCCTGTACAGGAGCGGGCCATGTGGATCTGGGAACCGGAGAGCTATAAGCTGCTGCTGAACCCTGGATCGCGCCAGGTGCTGGAATCATTCATTGCCGATACGCAGACATTCGGCCAAACACCGGTCCAGACGCTTTATTTTGCAGTGGGCGGTTATGCCGGATACGATGCACTGGAGGCGCAGGAAGTGGAGTTGCGTTCTTTCGTGAGCTGGGCGCACAGCAAAAATCTGCAGGTTCATGCGTTGATTGCAGGCGGCACTACGCCGGCCTATATGGGCGCTTACGAGAAATATCACCATCATGCCGTGCAGGAAATGGAGCAGGTAATCAATTACAATCTTGCAGCGGGGGATACGGAGAAGTTTGACGGCATCAATGTGGATATTGAGCCTTATATCTCTCCCGACTTTAAAGACCCAAGTCATTTCTTGCAGAAGGAATATCTGGATGGCCTGCAAAAGATGATTAGTCGCCGGGATACCGCAGGTATTCGGCTTCCGTTCGGCCCTGCTGTGCCCAAGTGGTATGACACATCGGATCAAGCAGCAAATATTTCATGGAATGGCTCCAACAAATGGCTGTCCGAGCATGTTCAGGATCTCTCCGACTATATCTCCATTATGGATTACCGGGATACGGCGGATGGCTCCGCTGGCATTATTGCCGGAGCTGCTGGAGAGCTGGCTTATGCAGATCAGATCGGCAAGCCGAATTCCGTTGTGATTGGTGTGGAAACCCTGGATATCGCCAATAGCGGAGACCCGGAGACCATTACCTTCTGGGAGGAGGGGCGCATCCACATGGAAGCCGAGCTGGATAAGGTATATGCAGCTTACGGGCAGAGCAGCGCCTTTGGCGGCATTGCCGTCCATCACTATGATTCCTACCGGGCACTTCCTTCGTATTGGGGGCCAGGTGGCGTAATTTGGACAGCGCCCGATGACTATGAAGCCCCTTCAGCCCTTTCAGGGGTTCCTTCCATCAAGACCACTGATGATCAGACTGTACATCTGAATTATGGAATGGCTTCGGATAACATGGAAGTGGAACGCTATGTGATCTATCGGAGCACCGTGCAGGGCTTCACGCCTGCTCCTGCGGATATCGTCGGATTCGCCCGCGCCCTGAATTACCAGGACAAGGGACTGCTGCCGGATACGACATATTACTATCGTATTGCGGCCCGCGATTTGCGTGGCAATATCGGGCCTCTCACCGATGAAGTATCGGCGACCACTGGTAGTACCCCATTGAAGCCACTGATTGTAACAGACATGAATCTGGTCTATGGGGGATCAGGGGTATCTGTCACTCTGAAGGTCAGAGATTATGATACAGGCGTAATAATTTCGGGGGCGAAAGTCGAAGGGAGATTTACTTATTCGGCGGGGCGTTACACCAGCGGGACAACCGGAATGGATGGGAGCGTGACACTTGTCTCGGAAGCGGTGGGACCGGGCAGACAGGTTGGTTTTGAACCTCGCAGAATCCGTTACAACGGCTATTACTACGCAGCAGGCCATGATTCGCCGCATACAACGCTGCTGATGTTGAATGCCAGCAATTGAACAAGCAGGCGAGCAATGGCTTGAAGGAGGAGGAAGCACATGAATGTGAATGACTTGGTGGAACCGCTAAGGAATCATATCGTTGAGCATATGTCTGTACAGGTCTATGCCGATCGGAATCAGATGGGGGCAGCCGCAGCGGCTGCGGTTGGGGCCAGATTAAGACAGCTGCTTCAGGATCCGGAGCGTCAGGTACGCATGGTGTTCGCTGCGGCTCCTTCGCAAAACGAATTGTATGAAGGTCTGGTACGGGAGCAAGGTATCGATTGGTCAAGGGTCTGCGCCTTTCATATGGATGAATATATGGATCTGGCGGATACGGCTCCCCAGCGCTTTGGTCAATATTTAACGGATCGGCTGTTCAGTCGGGTGCAGCCTGGGCGGGTGGAGCTGTTGGGTGGGCTACAAGATGCGGAGCAGGAGTGTCAGAGATATGGAGACCTGCTGCGTACGGCTCCTATTGATATCGTTTGCCTTGGGATCGGAGAAAATGGGCACATCGCCTTCAATGATCCGCCTGTTGCCGATTTTGAAGATTCGAGGATCGTCAAAGCGGTAAAACTGGACGAAGCTTGTCGCCGTCAGCAGGTGAACGATGGGTGCTTTGCCCATCTGGATGATGTGCCTGCGGAGGCGTTGACCCTGACTGTGCCAACGTTGATGGCTGGAAGGGAGCTGTTCGCAATTGTACCGGGAGCATCCAAGCGACGTGCGCTTGCGGCAGCTTTACATGATCCGATCAGCACAGCATGTCCTGCCACCATCCTGCGTACACATCCTCGAATCACGATGTTCACAGACCGGGAAGCCTACGGCCTGTGAACGTGCCAATGATCGGGAAGCACTACAGAACAGAGTTGCCCATTGAGGTGGAGGTCAGAAAGGGACGTATCACTGCTGTTACTGAACTTGAAATGTCGCCTCCCATAGATCGCCTGCCCTGGCTTGGGCCCGGACTGGTAGATTTACAAGTGAACGGCGGATGGGGGCTGGATCTAAACACAGCACCACTGTATCCAGATACGGTAATACAGCTGACCCGGAAGCTGCAAAGCCAAGGTGTTACAAGTTATTGCCCGACGTTGATTACGAACAGCTCGGAACGGATGACTGAGGCGGCTTCCGCCATTGCAAAAGCCGTTCGGCTGAACCGGGATGCTGCCGAGGGAATTGTGGGCATTCATCTGGAAGGCCCATTCATTTCGCCGGAGGATGGCCCACGCGGCGCCCACCCAAGGCAGCACATTGTTCCGCCTGATTGGGAGGCCTTCAGCCGTTGGCAGGATACCGCCGATGGGTTGATTCGCATCATTACTCTTTCCCCGGAGTGGCCTGGTTCAGCTTCATTTATTGCCCGGTGCTGCGAATCCGGCATTCTTGTCTCGATTGGACATACGGCAGCTACGCCAGAGCAGATCAGGGAAGCGGTCTCCGCAGGAGCGGTAATGTCTACACATCTTGGCAACGGCGCACACCTGATGCTTCCGCGTCATCCGAACTACCTGTGGGAACAGCTGGCGGCCGATGAGGTGTATGGGTGCATGATCGCGGATGGTCATCATCTTCCACGGTCCGTGCTGGCCGTAATTCTCCGGATGAAACGGAACCGCGCCATTCTGGTCAGTGATGCCGTCTCGCTGAGCGGTATGCCACCAGGTTCCTACCACCTGCATATCGGCGGAGATGTGGTATTGACGACGGACGGTCGGCTGCACCTCGCCCGCCAGCCTGACCTGTTGGCTGGCTCGGCGATGATGCTGCCGGATCAGGTGGGGTATCTTGTGGAAGCGGGGTTGTCCGGGCTTCCCGATGCCTGGGACTGTGCATCGGTGCATCCGGCCCGGCTGCTTGGGCTTGAACAGGCCGCAGGATTTGAGGTCGGCGCGCCTGCCGATATCGTTAGCTTCAACATGGATGGTGGAAAGTTAAGTGTCTTGCAGTGCTGGAAGAATGGCCGGATCTGTCCACAGAGCTGAGAATAGGAGGAGAGCGATGCAGAGCTTGATACCACTACCGAAGCAGATTGCAGCGAGCGAAGGAGAACCCTTGCGGCTGAATGGTGAGGAAAGATGGAGTCTTTTGATGGAACAGGATGATCCCAGATTGGAAATTCATTGCCGCCGTGCATTTCCTGGGATGGAATATACTTGCTCCAGAATAGAAAAAGGTTATTTATTAGTAATCGAACGTCCCTCAGAGCAGGAAACGAAGCAGGTAGTCGATGGGGTGCAACCAGCCCTTGCGGTTTATGACGCGAAAGAAATCCATGAAACCCAAGAAGCGAAAGAAACGCAAGAAACGCAAGAAGCGCAAGAAACCGAAGAAATCCAAGAAGTACAGATAGTTTATGGAGCTCTTGAAGTTATGGGCGTACAACAGAAGGGCCTGGTCATCTCTGATGTTAGCTCCATCCCCGGAGAAGATGAGACAGAACCCGTGGGGCTTGCCGGACGTCCACAAGGGTATAAGCTGGAGGTGTCCGCCGGAAGGGCTGAAGTCTACGCACTGGATGCGGCGGGTCTATTTTATGGATTGCAGACTTTGGTACAGCTGCTTGGACCGGATGATGTCATCCCGGCGGTGTCCATCACCGACTGGCCGGATACATCTTTGCGGGCAATGAACTTTGACTTGCGTCAGACGTTCTCGAAGCCGCAACTGTTGACAGCGTATTTGGCTGAATTTGCCCGTTATAAGACGAACGCGATTTTGATTGAATACGAGGATAAGTTCCCGTTTCAGTCACATCCCGAGTTCGCACATCCACAGCATGCGTTAAGTCGTTCACAGCTGGAAGAACTGAAGCGGAGCGCCCACGAGAACTTTATAGAGATCATTCCCCTCCAGCAGAGCTTCGGACATCTGGAATATGTATTACGCCACGAAGGTTGGCGGCATCTACGCGAGACAGAGCAGTCCACCGGAGAGATCTGCCCTTCGCATCCGGAAACCTTTGGGCTGATAACCACTTTACTCGAGGAGATGATCGACGCCCACCCGGATTCGCGTTATATTCACCTTGGGTGTGACGAGGTCTACAGCCTATGCGAGTGCGAACGCTGCAAAACTGAGTTTGGAGGCGTGCGGGAACGAGCTTTTATCGCCTTTTTGAACCGTCTGATTGCATTTACGGCAGACCGGGGGAAACAGCCGATTTTCTGGCATGACATGCTGGATAAATGCCCGCCAGAGGAACTGGCTAAGCTGGATCAGCGAAGTGTCGCCATGATCTGGATCTACAACGGGCGCAATATCGAAGCGGAGGTTACTTCGCATGCCAATAAATTCAGGGCGCTCGGCATTGAAGTGATGGGAGCGCCAGCAGTCCGCAGCTTTGATTGGGCTGAGCATCAGAATTATCCAGTACTGCCGAACCGGACGGACAACTTGCTCCAGTGGGCAGAGACAGCCGACAAGTTGAAGCTTGGCTGCGTGGTTGCTACCAACTGGACGGGGCCTTTCAGCCTCGGTGTTCCGTATGGTATTTTTGAAACCACTTGGTATCCCATGCTGCTGCACGCGGATTTGGCCTGGAACCGCAAAGCGAATACCTCCACCTTCATCGACCGGTTTCTGGAACGGTTTCATGGCATCAATCCTGTTACCGGACACAACCTTCTCGGCAATTACAGGGTAGAGGATTATTATGATGTGATCTGGAAGCTGATGGACGAAGTGCGCGAGCATAAGGAAGAAGCGGAACTGATCGCGATTATGCATGATTTTGAGGTGGCGACAGATCGTTCGAGGGCGATCCATAAGTACGCTTACCGCTGGGAGCTGTATCCCGGAGACGATGCGGAGTGGCGCTCACTCCAAAACAACTATACGAGAAACCGCCGCGGGCGTGAGGGTGTCCTGCCTCGGATGAAGGCTGCGCTGGAGCGTTACCAGCCCTCTGATATGGCGGAGCATTTTGTGAAATCCAGGTTCTATCTGCATGATTATCTCGAGCGTACGCTTTATCAAGAGCTGGGTCTGAACGCAATCCATCCACCAGTTGATCTGACGGCAATGAGCCTGGAAGACAAAATTGCCCTGATGTGCGTAGTAGGCACACCATCGACTCGAGCCGAGCCGGAGTTTCGCGGCAGAATGGCACAGCACCGATTCGGGGGCATCGGCATCTTTCCCCATAATATTGAGAGCGAGCAGCAGACACATGCGCTGCTTGCAGAAGTGAAGAACATAGCCGAAGGCAACGGAAGCCTTATGCCTTATTATGTTTCGGTAGATGAAGAGGGCGGCACCTTGTCCAAGTTTAAGTCCTTTTTTCCCTATATTCCTGGCAACCGGGCAGCGGGGTTAAGTGAAGATCCGGAAGCCGCTCGTTTGCTCGGTAAAATCATTGGCAGTGAGCTGCACTCCCTTGGCCTTCCCATGAACTGGGCACCTGTGCTGGATGTGAACACGAATATAGACAATCCGGTTGTGGGTGTTCGCTCCTTTGGAGAGGACTCGCAGCTGGTGGCCCAATTCGGCGTAGCCTATATCCAGGGGATGCATGAAGCGGGTGTGGCCGTGACAGCAAAGCATTTTCCCGGGCATGGGCAAGTGAGCGGAGATTCGCATATTGTTCTGCCTGAATGTGAGCTGACGATTGAACAGTTGATGGGGGGGCCGTTGCTTCCCTTTGTTGAGGCAATTCAAGCTGGTGCGGATTCAATCATGATGGGGCATCTGGTGTTTCCCAACATTCCGGAATCCGGCGGACTTCCAGCCTCACTCAGTCCTTTTTTTGCCACGGAACTGCTGCGGAAACGGTTGGGCTATACGGGGGTGATCTGCACCGATGATATTGAAATGGGGGCCATTCGCAAAAACTTCAGCCCGGAAGACGTGGGTGTGCTGGCTGTTCAGGCGGGGAACGATATGATCCTGATGTGCCATACGCCGGAGTTTCAGAGCCGGGTCATCGCGGGTATTCTGGCCGCTGTAAGGGATGGGCGAATCAATGAGGAGCAAATCGACGAATCGGTTCTTCGTATTCGGCAGCTGTATGACCAATTCCGGCAGTACCAAGCGGCTGCAGAGCCGATTCCCAGAGAGCAGTGGGGAGAGGCGGCCCTGATGCTGGCTCGTATGACCGTGAAAGTTAGCCGAGACCCGCAGGGCCTGATGCCGCTCAAGGCTTCCATGAAATATTTGCTGATACTGCCGTTGCAGGAGCAGTTGACTCAGGCAGATAATAGTGGTTCTGCGGAGATCCGGTTAGCCTTCCTATTGAAGGATGAAGGCTTGGCTGTGGAAACATGCTACTGTGCAATGAAGCCGGATGCCGAGCAGATAAAATCTCTGGTATTGCAAGCTTCTGATGCGGATGTCGTTATCCAGGGCACCTTTAATGCCCATCTATTCACAGGTCAACTGGAACTGGCGATGGCCTTGGCTGCGGTTAAGCCACTGCTAAATCTGGTGCTGCGCAATCCCTATGATGATGCCGCACTGCCGCAGACAGCCGGATGCATTCTGCTGTGTTCAACCTCCGATTACTCACTGAGGGCACTGGTGGAGTGCATGACAGACTCGAAGTGATTTGTCAGTGATGAGCTGTTCAACAGGGCAATGAAATTATCCAAAAGCTCAAAAGCTCAAAAGCTCGTATGCATTTGCCAACCTTCATTCTTACAAGTGATCTAGCTTGAAAGTCAAAGATAAAAGATAGAGCATGAAAAACCGAAAAGCCTGCTACTTTGCGGGCTTTTGTCAATCTTAAGTTTGATGCTCTTCCCTATGAATAGATTTTCATCATTTCTCCGAATTCTAGCGTCTTCTTTTCAAAAAAAGTTTTATACATCCTCACCTATAGCAATCGTTTATAGCTGTCTTATGACAAGAGGCTTTCTCGACATCATCCATGCTGCAATCAGCAAGGCGAGCGCCACCAATATTCCGGATTCTCCAGTCCATAGCAGAACGTTCTTGCCACTGGAAGAGATATCGAAGGCATCCTGGATCACGGCATTCCAACAGGCATGGAGGAGAATCGCAGGCCATATGCTGCCCGTTGTTAAGCGCAAGCGGCTGATCAGATAACTGAAAGAGGTCACTGAAATCATAAACAGGATAACCGATAAGGCCGGATACGGACCGGAATAATAATTTGCAAAAAGCATTACGGGAAGGTGCCAGACCCCCCAAATAATTCCGCTCGTTAGCACGGGTCTGGGTATACGGGCGTCGATTAGTCGAGTGAGCATATAGCCTCTCCAGCCGAGCTCCTCTCCTGAACTGCTGATTATACCGATTGCAGTACCCGCAATCATTTGAAAAAGTATCGTTCCTGCAAGGATAACACCAGATGGACCCTCAATGAATGAGTCTGGTGTAACATACTGAACAAGTCCCGTAACCCATGCGATTCCATAAGCAAATAAACCAATGACGACTGGAAAAAGCAAGATGAAAGGCAACGACTTCAGTGTCTGCTTCCCACCAATCCGCAGGGAAATATCCGAGATGCCTTCACGCAGCACGATACGGGCGAAGATGGAGGACAAGCCAGGTGTCCACATGAGAAGCAGGCCGAAAATAGGTGCTTTCGTAATCAGTACATAACTGAGGATGGAGAGCGGGATGAGCATGGCAAAGAAAACGAGCAGTCCTCGCCTGGCTTTTTGAATAAGAACCTTTTCCTCCTCTGAATTCAAGCTGGGCATGGTGCTAAAATTTGTGCTCATTGTGATAGCTCCTTTAATCAAAATATGTATGTCGCTTTGCAGTATAACAGTGGATCTATCCTGATCAGAACAAACTCAAGCCCAGTCTTTGTCCAAGACCCTAGCCCAGGGAGGATAGGACTAAAGTATAGTGACGTTTTTTTAAAATGAAGTGAATTTAAGCCATTTTAAAGCCCTTTTTATAAAATGTTAACTTCCTTAGCAGCACAAAGAGCACGTTTCAAACGCGCTCTTTATGTTTGTTCTTCTCTGGTTGTCACGGAAATTCTTTTTAATTCTGTTGGAATTTCGATTAAGCGTTTATATCCGTAATTGCCGGCATATTAATTTCTTTTACACAGGCTGCATTGGACAGGCTGACGATGCATTTTACGATAGAAACCATATCCTGAAGAGGGATGCGTGTACCATTATATTCGGAAAGAGCGCGGTCAATGCCATCTTTATATGGAACTTCGGCTGCGAGTTCTCCCGGGTTGATACACGTAACCGCAATCCGGTCTTTTCTTGTATGTTCTCTCAAGGCTTCTGTAACTCCACGAATGGCAAATTTGGAGGCGACAAAAGAAACTTGAGTACTGTTCGCATTGTTCAGACCTGCAGTCGAGCCAATAAGAATGATTTTTCCAGCTGTTGATTGCCTGAGGTGGGGTAATAATGCCTGAATACAAACAATAGCGGATGTTACATTCACATGAATCAGATTACTGATCTCGGCGGGGGTGTCCTTATCGAACGTATAGTGGTCCTCGAACCCCTCTTTTTCCCAAATGCCCACATTGTAAATGAGAACATCTAAAGTCTCGTTCTGAAGCGCATCGCAGATCTGTTCGGATGCATGGAGATCAGACAGATCTGCCTGTATCCATATGCGTTCCACGCCATCCTCCAGCTTCAAGTTATCAGGTTTTGTGCGAGATACAACCCAGACTTTATCACCTTGCTCAGGTACACCCCTGACAAATGCATCTCCTAACCCTTTGCTGGCACCAAATACAAGATAGTTTTTCAATTTAATTGCTCCTTCTTCTCAAAGTGTCAGCCTATAGGTACGAGCTCAAAAAGTAGGCTCTTTATTTTTCCAATAATATAATGTCTTGTCCTTGTTGTTGCCTTAATGCTATATTTTCCCGCCCCCATGTGCACATCACATCCACGATCTTGTTGGCGGTAACTCCATACTCCGTAAGGCTGTATTCGACTTTGGGCGGCATTTGTTGATAAACATGTCTTCTGACAAGGCCATCGCTCTCAAGCTCGCGTAATTGCTGGATCAGGACCTTTTGCGAGATACCGTCTATACTGCGCTGCAACTCGCCTGTCCTTTTCACACCGGACATTAATAAACATATGATTAGCGCTTTCCATTTGCCGCCAATAATTTCGAGTGTCGCTTCGATTCCCAGGTTATATTGCTTCATGACATATCACCTCGTTTATGTTACATCTTGCGGATGTGGTATAACTAGTTATTTTCTCACAATAGAGTTGATGAGTCCATACAGACTTTGAAGTAACCATCTTACTTTCGAGTGTGTATTTTCTTTATTTCAAGCTTATATGATAATGGCCATATTCAAAAAAACCTATAGCTGAACTGAGAAAGGAATGTTAATCATGAAAACACTCGTCATTCTGGCGCATCCCAATATAGAGGTTTCAAGAGTAAATCAACGCTGGAAAAAGGAGCTGCTGCAACACTCGAACGATATTACAATTCATGAGATTTATAAAGCCTATCCTGATTGGAACATCGATGTGTCCAGAGAACAGAAGTTACTCGAAGCATATGATCATATTATTTTGCAGTTTCCGTTATATTGGTACAGCTATCCACCTTTGTTGAAAAAGTGGTTAGATGATGTGTTTACTTACGGATGGGCGTATGGATCAACAGGGGACAAACTGCATGGGAAAAAGATGGGTTTGGCCATGTCGATTGGCGATAAGAAGGAAAATTACACGCGGGGTGGCTCAGTGTCCTTTACTGTAGATGAGGTTGTTACGCCTTTCAAAGCGAGCATAAATCATGTTGGTGCCGTAGCATTACCGTATTTTGCAGTCTTTGGTGCCTCATTTCAAGCTACCAATGAAGAAATTAACCAAAGTGCACAAGATTATATCCGTTATATCCATAAGTATCAGAATGAGGTTAGGAATCTATCGATTTAAACAGAGCGATGCAGTCGTTAAAATAGGTTATAATTCAGAACGGTGCAAACGGGAGCAAAAAAACGTGTGTCAGATGGATTAAACCTAAATAACTATGAAAAGGGCTGTCTCAAAAGTCATGAGCATGACTTTTGGGACAGCCCTTTTGACACGAAAACACCAGACTACACAAGGCTGGTTTGTTGTATAAAGCTATGTTAAATCATCTTTTTGTTCCCGATTGTTGGAAAAGGTTCTTTTGAGTTCTTGTAATAAATAAATGAAATGGTCTGCCACTCATCCCTCATCATATTCATATTACCCCTTTGTTTAAACGCAAGATTACGAAATTCATATATTGTTCTTGCCTTAATCTTATATGTCTTATGAATATTGGTGAATTGACGCCTGTCTTTTGTCCACACCGTTGCTTTCATGTATGAATATTACTATTCATGTGAGCTTAAGAGACTAAGAGGTTCATGAAAAGGTGGGATGGGGAAGATGGCTATTTTATCAACTGGGCCGATCGAAAACAATCCGTTTTCTGGTGTTAGACCGACACAACAGGTAACGATTAGATTGGTAAGTCGAACTGCTGTAGACTCTGTAACAGTATCCGTTCAGGGGTATGTGCTAAGCACAACAAGAACGCTGTATGTGAGTGAAATGATCAGTATTGCACCTAACGAAGCACTGACCAGAAATTATTTTGCAGACTTAGATGCTTTTGAATTTGTTTTTGAAACCAGTACAGAAGGTTCGGAAGAAGTAGGGATCTCAGTATGGGGCAAACAAGCGTCGGGACAATTGGTAGATGCACACCGGGTGGTGGAGCACGAAAAAACAGTTCAAAACACTTAGGAAATAAGATATCCCAATCCCATGAAGAGGAGATGTAGCGATGAGCTTTTTATCGACAGGGCCGATAGAAAATAATGCTGTTAGTGGTGTAAGACCGACTCAGTCAGTTACAATCAAGATCGATAACCGCAGTGATGTGGCTACCTCAACCATACAAATACAAGGGTATTATATGAGTGGTGGAGTGAGAGTTCTGTATATCAGTGAGACTTTTGACCTTGCACCCAATCAGGTAATAACCAACAACTACTTTGCCAATCTGGATGCCTTCGAGTTTACTTTTACAACAACAGCGACGATTAATGATCCTATTCAAGTATCAGTTTGGGGTAAGAGCAGCACAGGCTCTTTGGTAACAGCCCATCGTTTGGTTTCTTCCGAATTGCTAGGCGAAATCCCAAGCATTACTGGGGCCACAGGAGCAACGGGAGCAACAGGCACCGCAGGTACAACCGGAGTAACGGGAGCAACAGGCACCGCAGGTACGACCGGAGCAACGGGAGCGACAGGTACAGCAGGTGTAACCGGGGTAACGGGAGCAACAGGCACCGCAGGTACGACCGGGGTAACGGGAGCGACAGGTACAGCAGGTGTAACCGGGGTAACGGGAGCAACAGGCACCGCAGGTACGACCGGGGTAACAGGAGCAACAGGCACAGCAGGCACAGCAGGTACGACCGGAGCAACAGGTACAGCAGGTGTAACCGGAGCTACAGGAGCGACAGGTACAGCAGGTACAACCGGAGTAACGGGAGCAACAGGTACAGCAGGTACGACCGGAGCAACAGGAGCAACAGGTACAGCAGGTGAAACCGGAGCTACGGGAGCAACAGGTACAGCAGGTGTAACCGGAGTAACGGGAGCGACAGGTACAGCAGGTACGACCGGAGTAACGGGAGCGACAGGTACAGCAGGTACGACCGGAGTAACGGGAGCGACAGGTACAGCAGGTGTAACCGGGGTAACGGGAGCAACGGGCCCAGCAGGGGTAACCGGAGTAACGGGAGCGACAGGTACAGCAGGTGTAACCGGAGTAACGGGAGCGACAGGCACAGCAGGGGTAACCGGGGCTACTGGTGCGACAGGTTCTGGAGCAATTATTCCTTATGCATCAGGACTTCCGGTTGCGTTGACTACGGTATTGGGCGGCCTTCTGAATACCTCCAGTTTAGTTGGTTTTGGCAACAGTGCTACAGGGGTAAGTGTTAATGGAGGAATTATTGATCTCACAGGCGCTGCTGGAACGTTGCTTAACTTTGCTTTCTCCGCATCGCGTACAGGAACGATTACTTCACTGGCTGCATATTTCAGCACGACAGCCGGACTGAGCTTGGTTGGATCTACAGTAACCATAACTGCACAATTATTCCGCTCCACTACACCGAATAACTCCTTTACAGCTGTACCTGGTGCATTGGTCACTTTGGCTCCCCCACTCACCGGAATTCTGGCACTGGGCACAATATCCAGCGGATTGACTACAGGACTGAGCATTCCGGTAGCCGCAGGTGACCGCCTGCTTATGGTCTTCTCGGCATCTGTAACAGCCGGAGTTGATGTGGCTACAACCATAGCCGGATATGCAAGCGGCGGTCTGACCATCACTTAACGGAAAATTATATATCAAGTTGTTAAACAGGGACCTTTATCATGTTGATGAGAGGTCCCTGTTTATATGTGATTACACCGGTAAAAGGATAGCTACACATGTTACCATAGATTAGTATGACCGCTTTTAGGACATGTTGGTAACAGTCTGGCACTCTTAACCTATCCAAAAGGAGACGTATATAAAATTGGGTTGGGTGGGAGAACGAATAAGTCTGATGAGCGCCGTGTTCATAGTCTTCCAAAGGTTACGATCAATGCCAGAACCATAAAAAAGAGATTCACGCCAAGCTCCCGATACTCACTGCGCCGAATATGAAACAGCATCCCAAGAAACGTGACCGCTGCCAGAGCCATTGCGGCGATCGGCGTAAGCAGCGGAGCTATGTTCAGCGCCCACGGCAAAACGAGGCCCAACGCTCCGAGCAGCTCCGCAATTCCGATCAGAACAACCAGACTTTTTGGCACATCATCGACCCAGGCCCACATCTTTTTTGATGACTCGATACGAATGGTTTTCATCCATCCCGAATATACAAAGCCTGCCGCCAATATGATTTGTATGATCCATAACGTTATATCCATCGTTTCTTTTCCCCTCACTTGTTCAATTTTGATGTCTGCCTCTATACTAAAGTGAGAAAGTCCAATCAGGAAGTAGGCACTTAAACCTAACCAGGTAACCAAAAGTAAACCCTCGTATGACTAGAAAGTGAGGAATGCAAATGACGGTGTATTGCAAATTTGGAACGGCGCTGGATATCCTTACGGGCAAATGGAAATCTTTAGTTCTTCTTCGCCTGCTAAGCAATAGCACAATGCGGTTCAGCGAATTACAAAAAGCCATTCCCGATATTTCGAAAAAGATGTTAGCCCAGCAGTTGAAAGAACTGGAGTATCATGATATTGTGCATCGCGAAGTGTATGCGCAGGTTCCTCCAAAGGTTGAATACTCGATTACGGAGTACGGACAGCTTATGAAACCTGTGCTTCAGACAATGAGCGACTGGGGAGCAGGGCATGTGCAGCATATGGAGAAGCTGCACGGCGAAGCAGGGCCAAACCCTTCCGAACTTCGGAAAATCGATTCCTTGGGGTAAACATTCGGGTATGAAGCGCATGGCAAAAAAAAGCCCGTAAAGATCACGGGCTTTTCCTTTTATACATATGCAAATAAACAAAAACAAACGCTTAATCTTCTCGTCCCTTCTGTTAGCTACCGGATTGTTGACTTGCTGATCCAGTTATTTCAGCTTTTTTGCACCTCTGCATGTTTGCAGTCATCAGCAGTTGGCACTTCCAGACTAACCATTAATCATTCATCTACCTGTGAATCTCGCTAGCAGATTTGGCACCTTGATTCTCAAGCCACGGGATCAGTTCAACCCATCTATGTCGTTTGGCTGTGTCCAGTGGAGTCATTCCATCCCAGGTGGCTATCCAGTTCAGTTCGGCGCCTCGGTCAAGCAGGTATTCGGCTGTTTCTCTATGACCACCATGGCAAGCACACCAGAAGGCAACGTTTACTGCATCGGGAGGAGAAGGGGAGGTGCTTGTTCCCCAAGGATAACGTTCTGGGAGTTGGACGCCTTTAAAATGTTCTTGCAGGGCGTGAATATTTCCAAGGGCGGCTGCATGCCAAAGGGCAAAGGTCGCACCGCGCTTAACCAAGCGCCGAGCTGCATCCCATTGTGCGAAAGCAATAGCATCGTCCAGCGGTGTGCCTCCGGCGATGACTGCGCCAGGGGCTTCAATGTCTGCGCCAGCATCAAGAAGGGCATCGAGTACTTGGACGTCATTGGAGCTTGCAGCCCAGTGCAAAGGTGTCTCGATGTTTGGACCGACAAAAGGAGCGTTCACTTCCGCACCGAACCTGGTCAGTACTCGCACGGTATCCGCTCCATTAGGGAAGTGCCCCGGCCAATCCGTTACCACGTGCAGCAGCGTTCGAGAGATTCTGGAATCTGAATCTACGTTGTCAGGCTTTCTCTCCAATATTTTTACTTTTGCCAATCCTGGATTCTGTGTCAACAGTTGCTTTAATGATGGAATATCTCCAGTGTGAATGGCTTGAATAACGCTCATTGCAAGTCTTTCGTCTTCGTAAATAAATTCCATGCTCCAATCTCCTTCCAGGCTTATATCCATATTCATGTTTATTGGTCAAGCATCTGAACTGCGCATCTGGTATGATACTCCGCGAGACCTCTAGCAAATTGCTGATCGGGGAATTGTCTGTGAAGCAGTTTCAATCCTCCTGATATCAGGGACAAATGATGGCAAAATCGATAAAATGTCATCCGCTCAGGGTCGAGATCGTTACTTTTCAAGTGATGATAAAATTTTCCAAATCGAAACTCCAGAAAGCTATGCTCATGTTCGAGATCGAAAAATCCTGCGCCATCAATATCGATAAGGCATGGTTGCATCGCAGAATCTATCCATATATGATCCGGACCTAGCTCCCCATGGATGAAACTATAGAGATCTCTCGGTTGAATGGCTGCTTCCAATTCGTAAAGTTTCTCAAGCAGCCTTTCGTCATTTTTCCTTATATCTGACATGTGCCTGGATGCATAGGATAAGGCTGTTTCGGCATCCAACCGCTTGACTTTGTAGCAAGGCTCAGCCTTTTTTCTGTTATCGTTGGCGTTTCCATAAACGTTTCTTTGGATGTTATGCATGTTGGACAACATATCCCTGATCCGTTGAAACAACGCATCTCGATCTTTGTGATTTTTATGCTGGAAATAGGCTTCGGCTTTCTGTCCATCTACGTACTCAACAAGAGCAAAATCATAAGCGTGCCGGCCTCTATCGTTATTCAGATCATATAAGGTTGGTGTTCGAATTCCATGTTGAGCGAGAAAGCGAGTATTTAAAGAGAAAATTTCGCTGCCATAGGCACTGTGGAACGTGGGCTCATTCAAGATCTCTTCCTGAAAATAGTTGCTGGAAATATCCCAAACGTACAGCATACAAGTAAAACCATTCTTGCAGTCAAGTTTGTAAATTACTTTTTGCGCGCCGCCATGAATTCTTGCGCTCTGCGTTATGTGGTAACCGGAGCCAAATACATTGTACACATAACCCTGTAATTCTTCACGAGTAAGATGGTTGTTGGACATCATTGATATATACTCCGTTTCATCTGTAGTTTGCCGGCCAGCAACCTAAATATATAGAACATTTTTCCAAAAATATAGACTGTTTCTTTTCGATCTGTTAAAGTGTTGATTAAGGTCTGTATATTCATATGTACATCAAAGCAAGGGGCCGGGTACTCATGTTAGTGAGTGACCCGGCCCCTATTTTGCATGCAAGTTGACTCTCTATCGACATCAATTAAGACACTTCAATTATGTTGTATTCCCTACTAATCGAAACTTAAACCTCTTAAGATGTAAAATGGATGAAAAGCACTTCATTTTGAAAGGACACATCATTCTTTGAACTATTATTTTCTGGAATCTCAATATCCACGTAGAGGGTTTATTAGTGGTGGAACGACCTTCACTCCCCAATTAGATATGAATTATGTGGCGATAGAGAATCCGTTGCCAGAGGGGACAACCGCAGAGGTTAAGCTACTGTCTTCGGTGCGCAACCTGAATGTAGATTATTTCGAGACGATCACAGGAACAAGACACGTATCAGATCGTTTTAAAACGCTGTTGGAGGAAACGAAAACAAACACCCAGTTTATTCCGACAACGGTGTGTTACCACGACGGTCGTTCGGTTGAAAAAACCTATTGGACTGCACATCAGTTTGACCGTTTGGATGTTTTTGATTATGAACGTTCGGAATATGGGCGCAAAGCGGTCATTGCTGCATCTGTACAACAGCCTCCACGTAAGATCGTCAAAGTTGTATCTCGCATCTGCCTTCATGAAGAGCGAATTGGCGAGCATGAATTTTTTATGCTGGATTATATCAATATCTTCAAACCCATTGTTTCAAAAGATTTTTACGAAGTATGCCGTAAACATAAGCTGAATCTGTACGTTACAGAAGTCGGAGAGGTAAGCCCCTAAAATGCATGGATATGGATACAAAGAAAGCACAAAGAAGCCCGCATCAGACGCGGGTTCTTAATCTTTATTTTTCCCCGGTAGCCACCGGATTCTCCTCATAACTTATTCAGTCGCTCCTGCTGCAGATTGGATTCTGCTACGCTTTGGCAAGCTAACTTAACTCCCCGATCTGTGTGTCATGCTTTCCTTCAACGTATAATCCAATGAATATAGTCTTGTATCATTTCTTTGCTTCGTGTTCGATTTATCTTATGCGGCTCGAGATACAAATTGAGAGCCATCCCATTCATAAAGGCATACAATTTTTCTTGTTCCTTCTCTTCATCGGTAGTGCGCAGAAGACCTTCATTTTTTAAGTACATAATGCAGTTCCTGATTGCGTTTTGCAGGTCCACATAATTGGCATCGAACCCTTTTTGCGTTTTTCCATAGCTTACAAATGCAAACCAAACCTCCATTTCCAATAATGTTTGTTCATCAGTCGGCACTAGCTCGAGCAAGTATTCAACAATTCTTTCTTGAGGCGCCAGTTCTCTTGCATTCAGATTGCTCAGCCGAGTAAGTACCTTTTCTTTAACTAACTCCATTGCAAATGCTAGCAGGCTCTCTTGTTTGGAAAAATAATGTCTTAAAGCGCCTTGTGATAGTCCGGCCTCCTTCGCAATCGTTCTTGACGTTGCATGATGAATGCCTTGCTCACTAATGATTTTCCAAGTAGCTTCAGCAATAATATTCTTCATTTTCTCATGGTCCACGATTTTTGGCATACACACAGAATATCATATTATTTAACTCAACTGAAATAAATAGACGTTGAAGATGGGATGTGCTAGAGTTTATTTAACTCAATTGAATTAAAAAAAGCAAAGGCGACATACCACTCAAAGGAGAGGGATTGGAATGAATCAGCAATTCAAAGTAATGTTTCCAGGATGGGGAAAGGCAATCGGCTTATTATGCGTGATCATTATATTTGCTGCTGTATTATGGTTGGTATGTACCGGAAACTTGAATATAAGGTACACAGCCGATCGTGAGGTAGTGATTCCAATATGGCATAGTATATTGCCGGCATTCTTTGGCATTTTCCTAATCCGTATGATTCCTTATGAAAGTCAAAGTCAAGATCCCTCGTCTTATCAACAAATGGAGAAAAAGCACTTGGTCGTTCAATCGATTGTATTATTGCTGTCAGGCGTTTTATTTACGGCTGCTCTTATCATGTTGGACCAGCATGGGTTACATTTCGAGCTATATTATTTGACGTTCAAGTTGACGACACTATTGTTCATCCCGTTGATTTTATTGCTGGTTTATCGCAAAATGACTGGCGGGCAACAAGACATGATCTCGAAAAAGCCTCGCTCTCGCGGACACGTCATTGCACCACTGATCGTTATTGTGGTCTGGTGTTATCTAAAGTTCTATTCCCCAATTGCACAACCAGAAGGAGCAATCGAAGCAACCAATATGACAGAATTACTTCTCTTGGTGTTGATAGGTTTTATGATCAATAGCGTATTGGAGGAAGTCTTTTATCGGGTGTGGCTGCAAACCCGGTTGGAGGCATTGCTTGGAAGATGGCCTGCCATACTACTAGTTTCAATATTATGGTCCATTTGGCATGTCGCCATTCAAGGAAAGGGTCAGTGGGATGTTGATGTGGCAACAGTGATTGCAAATCATGGGGTTACGGGTCTGTTTCTTGGTTATCTATGGGCCCGCTATCGTAGAGTATGGGTAATTATCCTGATTCATGGAATCCTAAATGCATCCCCTTATTTTCTGTTGCAGGTCTTGTTTCATTGAGGGGAAAGGATCTGGTTGGATCTGTCTTCCCGTGCAACGATGCCTATATCTCTCCCGTATTCCCGGGTGACGCTCAGGCACTGCAAATACACTGCCCCCAAGCATCAGCTTGCATGGCGGTGTATTGTCTTTGAGATATTGTAGAAGAAATTGTAGACTTGTGCTACGAACTTACTCTTCCCCCGTAGCCACCGGATTTTCCTCATAACTACTCCAGTCGGCTTCAACTTCCGGAATACAACTTCACATTCATATATCCCGCTCTTCCAGCGCATTCACGTGCGTACAAGTGCTTAAGCCTTAACCGAAGTGCAGGAGTATGCCTGTGGCGGGATCAGGCACATGAAAGAAATACATCATTTTTCTGCAACTTAATTTCGTATGTTCAAACGGTTTTCGTATGATAAGTATACTGACATATTATTTGCGTTTATAATATCACTCTTGATATACAGCTATAGAATGTTAATTTTTCTAACGAAAAAATATTGTTGTAAATGTATTTATATGTTATTGTGTATTTATGTTAGGTAATATTACATAGTATAGAGGGGGAACGTTATGTTTATTAACCGAACCATTAGAAAATTTGGGGTTTCACTAGGGATTATAGGTATGTTTACATGTGCTCTACCTTCAGTGGGCTTTAGTATGCCACTGCAACCAACAACCATCGATAAGGTGGAAGGTGATTATTATGTAACGTCTGCGATTGAGAACATTCGATGGGGATCACTACCTAATCGAGATAGCTCCCCAATTCTTACTGTACCATCAGGAAGTGCTGTAACATTTGACACGGTATCGCATGAGGGACTGATGGAGGATCAAGGGAGAAATCCAGTGGAATACTTCGGCAAGTTCGGTATCTCATCCGATGGAGTGTTGGATGATGCGAAGGCAATTACAGCTTCTGAGATGAAGCATGATTTTGTAAAAGACGGACCTCATATTATCACTGGGCCAGTAGCGGTTGAGGGAGCGGAGCCAGGAGATGTTCTTAAAGTAGAAGTGCTTTCGTTGCAAACTCGAGTTCCATATGGTGTCATTTCTAACCGCCATGGTAAAGGTGCCCTTCCAAACGAATTTCCAGAAAATACAGGCCCGCAAGAGGAAGCCAGCGCAACAAAACCGGAATTATATAATAATGTCTCTATATTTACGCCCATTGAAGAAATCAACGGCAACTGGTATGGCTTGTTACCAACAAAAGCTGGCAAGAAGGTACGTTTCCCAATTAACCCGTTTCTAGGTGTTATGGGGGTTGCACCAAATACCAGCGAAGTTGTGAGTTCTATCCCACCTATTGAAACAGGAGGGAATATGGATATTAATGAGTTGGGTGTTGGTGCAACTATTTATTATCCGATCCAAGTTAAAGGCGGGCTATTCTATACTGGAGATCCGCACTTTGCTCAAGGAGATGGAGAAGTAGCGTTAACTGCATTGGAAGCTTCCTTAAGGGGGACAGTTCGGTTAACGGTGTTAAAGAAAGGTGATTCATCACTCCCACATGATGGAGAATTCACGCAACCCTTTGCTGAAACAGAGGATTATTGGATTCCAATTGGACTGGACCCTGATTTGGATGAAGGGATGAAAGAATCAGTGCGTGAATCGATTCAATTCTTATCCGATAAGCTTGATATGGATAGAAGTGTAGCCTATGCGTACCTGTCGGCCGCAACGGATTACGAAGTATCTCAGGTCGTGGATCGAACCAAAGGGGTTCATGGACTCATTCGAAAGACTGATTTCCTTGAATATGTTGACGTTGCCATGAATGTAGGTGGTACGACGATCAAACCGGTTGTTCATAATGATGAGTTCTACGTACCGATTCGAACCATTTCGGAGCTATTGGGCGGTACAGTAGGATGGAATCATAAGACGCGTACCACGCAAATCAAATTAGGCACGAAAAATATAAGTGCTCAAATTGGTTCAGATGTGTATTCAATTAACGATAAACTGGTGTTTAATAGTAAAGTACCTAAGCTGTTAAATGGGGAAACCGTAGTTCCGGTGTCTGTTATTAATGAAATACTAGGTGCTTATGTAAACTGGACGACGATCGACAAGACGTTGACAGCAAATGTATCGTTAAGTAAAAAGCAATAATAGAATTGATTATTCAACCGTGGTGGACGGATGTCCATCACGGTTTTTTTATTATCATGAATCAGAAAAAGCTGCACTTGATGTCTACTTCTGTGTGCTTTTAATGCTTACAGGGTGTTGTAGTTGACTCGATGTTAACGCCAAACATAGAAAAATACATCGCCGGGGCAGATAAGCCACCTGGCGATGTATTCAACATCGATACACTACTATACGTCTCTGTCCGCTTCAGCATTACCTGTTGCCACCGGATTCCCCTCATAACTGATCCAGTCGCTCCAGCTTCCGGAATATAGCTTCGCATTCGAGAATCCTGCTTCCTCCAGCGCAATGACGTTCGGACAGGCGGAGACACCTGAGCCGCAGTATACAATAATGGCATCGTCTTTCCCCAGCTTCGCGAACCGCTCCTCCAATGCCTCAACACCAGACCAGCGACCATCTGCACCAAGCACGTTTTTCCAAAAATAATTCACCGCACCCGGAATATGTCCGGCCTTGGCATCGATCGGTTCCTCCAGCCCCGCATAACGGCGGGCATCGCGGGAGTCGATGAGCACGGCACTGCCATTGGCAGAGGCTTGCTGCACATCCTGCACACTAGCCAGCATCAGCGGCTGGATGTTCACCTCAAACGAAGCCGGAATCTGAACCGGCACATCCGTAGTCACTGGAAACTTGGCATTCTGCCAAGCAGAGAACCCTTCGTCCATGACATACACCTGTTCATGTCCCAGATAACGAAGTAACCACCACAATCTCGATGCGTTCATGCCGCCTTGGTCATCGTAGGCAATAATACGTGCATTTGAGCCGATGCCGGCTTTGGAGAGGCGACTTGCCAGTGCAGCCGGATCTGGAAGCGGATGACGTCCTCCGTGCGCAGATACGGGAGCGGATAAATCTTTTTCGAGATCGAGATAGACAGCACCTGGAATATGTCCAGCCTCGTAAGCTTGTCGTCCGGCATCCGGTTGACCGAGTAAGAATCGGCAATCGGCAATGACCACATCCGGTTCATACATTCTGGCGAGCAGCCAGCGCATGGATATAATATTTTTCATGAAAACACACCGCCTTATATGTAGTGGGATGGATTCAACCGGAATCTGCGTAATGCAGGTGCGCAGGTTCCGGTTGTTTTTTTACAAATATTCGAATACAAACACAAGTTACACCACTGTAGGTTCGATTGGCCCTTTTCCAGCTGCAGGAGCATCTGAGGGAATGGGCTGTGGTTTGGTTTTGCCATACCGAATGAAGATCCATACCCCGAAAATAATGACAACCCCGGCAGACATCTGAAGCCCGTTGAGAGATTCCCCGAGTAGCATCCAGGCCAATAGAGAGGAAAATACAGGCTCCCCCAGAACCCCCATCGATACGGTCGTAGCATTCATATATTGAAGCAGCCAGTTGAAGAGATAATGCCCAAAGATGGTTGGCACGATTGCGAGCAACAGGAAAATTCCCCACTCGGAAGCCGCATAACCGCCAAACGGGAGACCATTAACCAGATTATATACCGCAAGCGTACAGGCAGCTACGAAAAATACCCAGAAGTTATAGGAGAAGGCACTTAGTCCGGTACGTAAAAACTGTCCAAGCAGCATGTGTACCGCCACAGCGATCGTCCCGAGCAAAGAAAGAATATCCCCCCGCAGCGCTGTGCCTGCCAACTGGAAATCTCCAGCTCCAATAGCGATCGATCCAAGCAGGGCAACGCCCATACCGATGATCATCATGCGGTTAATTTTGGCTTTGAACAGCCAGACGGAACCGGCAAGAATCAATATCGGCTCCAACGCGAGAATCACCGTTGAACTGGCTACACTCGTGAGCCGAAGCGATCCCATCCAGAGCAGGAAGTGCAGTGCCAGCATGACGCCGGATGCGAGCAGTAAAGCCCACTGTCTGAAGTTTAAACGCATCATCTCGTGCCGGTATTTCCACACAAAAGGCAGCATTAACAGATTGGTGAGGAACAGTCGGTACATCGCGATGACGGCGACATCGGCTGTGGACCAACGTACAAAGATGGAAGAAAACGAAATGGCAATAATGCCGACAAAGAATAGCAGAAAGACCGATCTGCCGGCACGGTTCAAGCTAGTCATGGGTGTAGCTCCTTCTTGAAGTCAAATGGCGTAAATCAATTTATTATACAGGAGAATGCATCCGCAGGAAAAGCGTTGCAAGAAAATAGATAAGTAGATTGTAACCGGGCTTGTAACTATTCTGTCATTCTCCAAGGCCATTTTTCTATTAGTCTTCTATATAGAGACATGAAACGATATAATGTACCAATAATCGGGAAAAAATGAAAGTAAGGAAGTGGCCTGGAAGTGAGAGTTCAACAACAGAGAGCGGGAGAGAGTGGCGGCATTCCGCATAGAACAAGCCGAACCAAGACGCATGGAAGAAGAAAAATCCGGTATGGGAGACTGAGTGCTGCGCTGGTGCTTCTGGCACTGCTCATTATCGGTTTAACATATGCATTCATTGGCATGACGCACTGGATCAAGGGTTATGTAGCACCTCCGCCAGTCGCTGCAATTGAACAGCCAACCAAGCTTGGCATGATTGAAATGACACCGGAGTCCAAAGAGGAGCCTGCACGGTTCCAGGGTCAGGTGCGCAAGCTGGCATACATAACGTTTGATGATGGACCAAGTGTATATACCGATCAACTGCTGGATATTTTGAAACAGCATGAGGCAAAGGCAACCTTTTTCATGATTGGACGTCAGTTGAATCAACACAAGGAAGCGGTGGAGCGGCTTGTCAAAGAGGGCAGCTATCCGGGGCTTCACAGCATGACACATAACTATAACAAATTGTATAAGAGCGGAAGCTCCTCTAACTTTGTGAAGGAGTTCAAAAAGGAGCAGAAGATGGTCCAGGATCTGATCGGTTTTACACCGCATCTGATTCGTGCTCCGTACGGCAGCAGTCCCCAGATCGGAGAAGAATTCAGGGGGGATATTGCCGCGGCCGGGTTCAAAATGTGGGATTGGACTACCGATTCCCTCGACTGGAATCTTCCAGGTCAGCCGGACAAAATCGTAGAACGGATTAGCAGAAGTGTGCATCGGGATAAGGAAGTGATTCTGATGCATGAGCGCGAGCAAACGGTACAGGCGCTGCCACGCATTTTGAAACTGCTTGAAGATCGGGGTTATGAGTTTGAGGTCTACGATCCCAATGCACATTGGGTATCCAATTTTAGCGCAGACACCCGCCTGTAAGAATAACAACATAGCAGTTGCAAGAGAGGAGGCACCCCGAGGTGCTTAGAAGAAAAAAGATAGCTCTGGCCGGGGTCAGCATATTGCTGGCTCTGCTTGTCAGTGCTTGCGGTCAGCCACAGGAACCTGCGGCAAATCAAGTCAATCAATTAATTCTTACCGATCAGGAGATGAATCAAAGCCTGAAGGAGCTTGTACGCCATGAACGGGAAGACATGGAATTATACGGATCGATACTGAGTAAAGGAAAGAACAAAAACAGTAATCTGGAGGCCTTGCTCGATCAGGCAGACGGACATATTGCCGAGCGAAGAACACTGCTGGAACAAGCTGAAGCGGTGATGAGCCGGACTAAAGAACAGATGGAAGAGCTGCGAACTTCGTTGGATCAGTTATCTTTTGAAAAGGAAGAGAACCTGGCTCAAGCCCACACGGTATTGGATCAGTATGAGCAAAGAGCTGCGTCATTTGAAGCGTTTGTTGCCTCCTACAGGCAGAGCCTTGATGCGGACGAGCAGTTATATGCATTGATGAGAGGCAGTGTGGAGCCCAATTTGGTTAAAATCAAACGTGCGATTCGGGAACGGAACAGCCAATATGCCAAAGTTGCCGAGTTAAGACAGCAGTTTAACAAGCAGACAAAAGCTTTTAACGGAGCCAACGCGAAGCTTGTGCAAATGGAGCAAGCCAGCTGAGTATTCATGGTGTCAAAGAAGCATTGAACACTTTCTATGATTGAGCGACGGGTCAGCCGTGTAAGTAATACTAAGCTGTCAAGTTAACAAGTCAGGCAACATGGACAAGCATCATTGCGTATAAGCTAACGGAGGTGTTCATATGCGGAATACGATGAATATTAGTGCATCATTACTTGTTTTGGTTATGGGATTCTCGCTTGTGGCCTGCGGCAATAGTAGCCCTACTGCTCAACCACCCGCGAATAATACAGAAGAACAGACACCGGCACCAGGGAAGCAGCCTGAGGAAAGTGCTGTGATTGAAGCGGAAGGCATTTTGACCGGATGGGCAGATCCGCACACGGTTGAAATTCGTGTGAAAGAGGAACCGATGTCTTTCCAGGTGGGTGAAAATCTGCAGAAATCTTTGGATGACATTGACGACGAAGATTCCGTTCAATTCAAATATGTAGAGAAAGCCATTGAAGGCGACACAACGACCAAACAGCTGGTGCTTACGGAAATCGCCAAGGTCGAGTCCAATGACGGTAACGGTACGAATGCAGGCGGTAATGTTACATCTAATCGTGCCAAAACATCCGAGCTGGAAGTGACCGTGGAAGGCATGACCGAAAAGCGCGCAGTTACACTGGCTCAAGGCAAAGGATACTCATTATATGTGTTTGAACCGATGGTTTACGATGCGGATGATCAAGAATTGACCATGAAGATTGATCCGGATTACGAGGTCGAGATTGAAAAACTGCCTTCGGATTATAACCTGAATGAACTGAAGTCAGATGCGAAGAAAGAACTGTCAGAAACTGGAATTGTCAAACAATTGAGCGAGGAAAAGCTTAGCAATGGACCGATGAAAGAGGCAAAATTGTTCATGATGTCTCAAAACAATAAGAAAACGGAGTATTTCATCGTAAAAGAGCTGGATGGCAATGGATTCGCTTTCCATATCCATGTACCGGTTGGCGAACCTTCAGAGGGCTTCCTGCCTATGGTTTATGCCTCCATCAATTCCATCATGAACGAGTAAGCGTGCTTTGATAAGGGATGCAAAAATAAATGAGTTACCATTTAGTTCAGTTGTAACATGATCCTGTAGCGAATTGAGAGGTTTATCAAATGCCAGGAAAAAAGATAAGACATATCAGGGTGTCGGATGCTCATGATATTTATCTGCTGAATCAGGAATTTAACCCGAGTCTGCGTGGATTTTCCGAGCAGCAGGTTAAGGCAAAGATTGAGGTCATTCTAACGAAAACGAATGATATGATTTTGGTATGTGAGCAGGATAACGAAGTCATTGGTTATATTCATGGAAGTCGATATGAGTTGCTTTTTGCCGACTCTCTACTCAACATTTTAGGATTTGTTGTGAAGGAAAAGGCTAGAAATCAGGGTACAGGCAGCCTGTTGATAGAGTCTCTGGAGCAATGGGGAAAGAATAATGGCTACTCCGGAATTAAGCTGCTGTCTCATCCGAGTCGTACCCATGCTCACCACTTTTATGAACGACGTGGATATGTATTTACAAAGGATCAGAAAAATTTCATTAAAACATTTGAATAAAATCATTTGAAAAGAGCCGGAAGGAACGATGCGATAAGCATAGGTTCCTCCCGGCTTTTTGGCCGTATGTCTATTCAGTTTGCTGAATTCAACCCGTTGACCTATTGTTAATAAAATTCTTTACGGCATATCAAGCCATGTGGGAGAATGGAAGAAGTTATTTGAGAATTAAATCGCGGAGGAGGGATGGACGATGCTGCATAAGGATCGTTTCCAAGGTTGTTTCATTGGGCTTGCCGCGGGAGATGCATTGGGAACCACAGTGGAATTCAGCAGTCCTGGCACATTTGAGCCTGTTACCGATATTGTGGGCGGCGGGGTGTTCAATCTGGCGCCTGGACAGTGGACGGATGATACGTCGATGGCCCTGTGTCTGGCAGAAAGCTTGGTGAGAAAAGAGAACTTTGATCCCGGGGACCAGATGCGCAGATATACGAATTGGTATCAGGTGGGTTACATGAGCAGTACGGGAACCTGCTTTGATATTGGCGGCGCTACTCGGAGTGCTCTTGAACGGTTTGCAGCAACCGGTGAAGCGTATAGTGGTTCAACCAATCCGATGACTGCGGGGAATGGTTCAATCATGCGGCTCGCACCTGTAGCCATGGCATATGCCAACCAGCCGGATCAAGCAGTGCGGTATGCTGGGTTGAGTTCCAGAACGACCCATGCCGCTGTTGAAAGTGTGGAAGCATGTGAAGTGCTGGCGGCAATATTGGTTGCAGGGATGCGCGGAGCGGACAAGGACGTGATGTTACGGCCTGATACCTGCCGCCAGTGGAGGGAAGAGAAATCTTTTTCACCAGCGATTGAAGAAATTGTTCAAGGATCATACCGAGATAAAGTACCGCCTGATATTCAGGGGAGCGGCTATGTTGTTCGTTCACTTGAAGCAGCGTTATGGGCATTCCATCAATCATCGACCTTCGAAGAGGGTGCGCTGCTGGCAGTGAATCTGGGGGATGATGCGGACACAACGGGAGCGGTATATGGGCAAATTGCCGGGGCGTATTATGGATTGAGTGGCATTCCGGCACACTGGCGAGAGAAGCTGGCCATGCAGGATACGCTGGTTGAATTGTCGGAGGCATTGTGGTTAAAGGCGGAAGCTAGATAGAAGAGACAGGAGAATAAAACATCATATGCGTAAGACAGAATCAAATAAAGCGGAATCCGAAGTTCCGACATCCGCTAAACGAGGGGCGTTTCCCTTATCCCTGTTATGCCTGACGGTAGGGGCTTTTGCCATTGGCATGACAGAGTTTATTATTATGGGCCTTCTGCCCAATGTGGCTGCGGATTTGAATGTGAGTATCCCTCAAGCAGGGCAGTTAATTACGGGTTACGCGCTTGGTGTGGCGGTGGGTGCGCCTGTACTAACCGTGTTCACGCACAAGATTCCGCAGAAAAAACTGCTGGTGCTGCTGATGTGTATTTTTATCATCGGGAATGCATTGTCTGTTATTGCTCCAACTTACGGGCTGCTCATCTCGGCGCGTATTCTGACGGCATTCGCCCACGGTACGTTTCTGGGTGTAGGTTCGCTGATGGCAACACGATTGGTTGCACCGGAGAGAAGGGCGGGGGCGGTATCCGTAGTCCTGGCTGGATTAACGATTGCCAACATTATCGGTGTGCCGTTTGGTACCTTCATCGGGCAGCAACTCGGATGGCGGTCATCATTTGGAGCCATTACCATTCTGGGCATCATCTCATTGCTTGGTATCATTCGTTTCATCCCGGTGATTCAGCAGGGACCGCCAGCAAACCTGGGACAGCAATTCCGGAATTTGGTTCGCCCCCAAGTGTTATTAATATTGCTGATTGGAGCGTTAGGTTGTGGAAGTCTGTTCGCTGTGTTCACCTATATAACACCAATGCTTGTTGATATTAGTGGTTTTGCCGAGCAGAGCGTGACCTGGATTCTGGTGCTGTTCGGTGTCGGCGTTACGTTGGGGAATATGCTTGGTGGTCGTCTGGCAGACTGGAAGCTGATGCCTTCGTTAATGGTTAACTTCGGTATATTGGCAGTTCTGTTGGCGGCCTTAACGTTGACGCTGGACAATCCATATCTCGCGGTAACCACCATATTTTGCTGGGGAGTCGCGGCTTTTGGTATCATGCCAGGCCTGCAAATTCGAATTATGAATATGACCCGCGAAGCACCGCTGCTGGCGACAACGTCGAGTCACTCGGCCTTTAATCTGGGCAACGCAGGTGGTGCCTATTTGGGCGGGTTTGCAATTACACATACGGGGCTCATCTCGGTACCGTTGTATGCAGCAGTTATTGCAGCACTTGGGTTGCTTGGACTGTGTATCAGTCAGGTGATGGAACGTAAACAGACCTCGGCCGAAAATCCAGACGTGGTTAAGCCAGTATCGTTACACTAAAAGATCGTCAAGAAAGCCTCAGCCCTCCTGTCTAAAACAGGGAAGCTGAGGCTTTTTTGTACTCTACTTTTTTTAATCGATTCCAATCTCATTAAGTTGCACATAGCCCTGTTTACATATTCAAATGTTCAGAGTAACAGATAAAGAGATATACTTTTTAAAGAAAAAACAATGGATATTTAAGTATTATGAGTTATTTTATACGTTATAATGGAATCAATTGTAAATAAATGCGAAATTCCTTTTCTTTTTTTGCCCGAGAAATCGTAAGGATTCAGGCAATATATGCTGAAAGGGGGTGAACTTCACGTTTTGTTGTAAGTGCTTTCAATTCGTATGTTCTATGTAAGACCCGCTTCGAACTATGCTTGCATGCTCCACAATAAAATGGGTAAAGGAGAAGTAATCATATGAAAAAACGTTTGTCTTCTATTTTGAGTCTTTCAATAACCGCTGCATTACTTGTGCCAACGATGGCTTTTGCCACTGAGTCCAATGAAGGGGTCACCGCAACCTCTCTCCAGGAAATTGGAAATCATGGAGCTGTGAATGCCTCAAGCTTTGAAAGTCAAAATGCGCTGACTCCAAGTGCGGTTGTGCCTGCACCACCTGGCTATGATTCATATCGGAACAATATTCCGCATGGAAATACCAATCTGATCTCCTATTATTCCACAACGGTTGGCAATGCACGCAAAGCAATGGTGTATACACCGCCAGGATATTCTCCGAATAAAAAGTATAACGTCCTGTATCTCCTGCATGGCATTGGCGGGGATGAGTATGAGTGGGTTAACGCTATGAAACCGAAGAACATTCTGGACAACCTGTATTCCGAAGGTAAGCTGTCAGACATGATCGTAGTTTTCCCAAATGGCCGCGCTATGAAGGATGATCGTCCGATCGGTGACATTTATGCGCCGGATAAGGTGGCTGCATTTGAGCGATTTGAACAAGACTTGCTCAAGGATCTGATCCCTCATATTGAAGCGAATTATCCGGTATATAAAGACCGCAATAGTCGTGCGCTGGCGGGTCTGTCCATGGGTGGTGGACAATCTCTCAACTTCGGGTTGAAGAATCTGGATACCTTCGCCTGGGTCGGCGCTTTCTCCGCAGCACCGAATACAAAGTCGGTGTCGGAATTGGTCACGAATCCGGGACAAGTCGCAAGTAAACTTAAATTGCTGTGGTTATCTTGTGGATCGAGTGACGGTCTGTTATGGGTCAGCCAGAATTTTAAAAACGGCTTGAGCAGCATGAACATTCCGCATACCTGGTATCAGGATGTAGGAGGGCATGAGCCGTCTGTCTGGAACAGCGGACTGTACCAGTTCTCTCAACGTATTTTCAAGTAATCAGTAAGCCTTCATAAAAGGTAGTAATGAGCAGCAGCCTCAGTTCTGTATGGTACAGAGCTGAGGTTTTTGGTATGTGCGTTAAGCCGTCGGCTTGTTTCTCCCAGTCTTGAATGGCGGGTTCTAATGTTGCTGAGCGCATGTTGAATAGAGCCTTCTTTTTTCGAATATACGTACAACTTCTAGGCTTCTGCCTACGACTCAGTAGATCGTCCCTGTTCATCTATGTGTTGAGAGGTAAGGGTACATATCTTTCAGACATACGTAGAAGATAAAAGGTGGAAATTTCCTTTGTTTTCTGTTTAAATGGAAGGCAACATTTTGAGATTTTTAAGAGTCTGGTAATTTCACAGAGGGTGCGGGTTTGGTGTTCCTTACGTTTGAAAAGGAAGGCTAGGTTTCCAAATAAGATGTACTGGGTTCTTTAGATATTACTGCCTCGCATCAAGGGGTGGAGCTACGAGGGAGTCGATGACATGTACTACTATAAGGGTGCGTTCAGAGAAACGGACAATTTTATTTATTTCAAAAGCGATGTTCAATTAGCCGAGAATGATGTCGTGATATTTGGCGAGAAGAAGTATTTTATCGAAAGTGTTGAGAAAGAATTCCTCATCCTTCAGAAGGTGGGGTCTATCGTTTCAGTGAGTGTATGAAATCCTGCGGAAACATTTCCTTTTTCAAGTGTACGTGCACTTCTGGGCACACGCCTACATACAATAAATCGACCCTGTTCCCACATGTGCTCAGGCCAGATCGTTGTAAAACTGCAGGAGGTGTCATCTGTGCCCGGATTGTTTACCGCAATTGCTCTTTTCATTAAAGAGTTAACGTTACTTGTCTCGTATGTCAAAAACAACGCCTTCCCTCAGCCCCTCGCTGAGGATGACGAAGCCAAACATTTACGCCTGATGGCCGAAGGCAATGCTCATTCGCGTAATTTGCTTATCGAACACAATCTGCGCCTCGTCGCGCATATCGTCAAGAAATTTGACAATACTGGCGAAGATCAGGAAGACCTGATTTCGATTGGAACGATTGGTTTGATTAAGGCGATCGAAAGTTTTCAACAAGGCAAAGGGACTAAACTCGCTACGTTTGCAGCCCGTTGTATCGAAAACGAAATACTTATGCATCTTCGCTCCCTGAAGAAAACACGTAAAGACGTATCCCTACACGATCCAATCGGAACGGACAAAGAGGGCAATGAAATAACATTAATCGATATTCTCGGAACAGAAGCCGACGATGTTGTAGATAAGGTGCAGCTCAAGATTGAAAAAAGCAAGATTTACCGCAATCTCGACATCTTGGATGATCGGGAGAAGGAAGTTGTTATTGGCCGATTTGGCTTGGAGGCAGGCGGGGAAGAGCGCACCCAGCGCGAGATAGCGAAGGAACTTGGCATCTCACGCTCCTATGTTTCACGGATTGAGAAGCGGGCGCTGATGAAGCTGTATCACGAGTTTTATAAGGCGAAGCAGTGAGATTAGAAGCTATAAGGTAGTACGGATAACAATAGACTGTATAGAAAGCGACTTGTCTGCGGATGAGTTGCTTTTTTGTTTTTAGTTGCTGATCATATCAACGAGTAATGCTTTCTACTGGAGATGAGATGCAGCTCAAGATTGAAAAAAGCAAAATTGATCGCAATCTAGACATCTTAGAAGATCGGGAGATGGAATTTTTGCTTGACCGATTCGGCCTGGAATCAGGCGGGGAAGAGAGCCACCCAACGCGAGAGTGCCGAGGGAACTTGGATCTCACGCTCCCATGTATCACGCATGGAGTAGCGGCGTGTTTTTGCTCGCTTTAATTTTAATTTCCCCGATTTAACCATTTCAGGATGATCTCCACAGCTTCCATATACCGCTGGCCGACGAGCAATCCGGTATGGGTTGTATCCCATAGCCCTGCATATTCAGCGTCAAGCTGTTCTGCAGTCAATTGACCTCTTCGCTCCTCATCATCGGATTCTACGGCTTTGATGACCAGACTCGGACATGTAATGAAATCGCCGTTGATGGATACACCTCCGCTTGACCCAAATGCCGCCGAGAACGTGAGAAATGCCTTCGATGATTCCATCTGCAAATATTTACGCTGAAATGCAATATCCTCTGCTGATTCGTCAATACTGCTGTGCTCTTCGCGGGCCGGGGGAGGGATGACAATGTCAGGTATCATTCGATCACTCTCAGGATAGGGAATCAATTGATGAACTTCCTGGCTTAGACTGGAATCAATCACGACCAATCCAGCTAAAGCAGTCGCCTCGGCAATCTTCTGACTGAGTATTCCGCCCATGCTGAAACCGATGAGAACAGGGGGCTCATCACACTCCGCCAGAACTTCCCGGATATCCTCCAAATAGTCCTCAAACGTAATTTTCGTCATGTCCATTACCCGGCTTTTGTAATGACTTCTCAGGTTCATGACGAAGCAGGTCCAGCCTAGTTCAACGAAGTGGGGGATATATTTGCTCCACATCCAGCTGCCTGTATATGCGCCATGAACAAACAAGAGGGGAGGCCTTTTTGCTGAATTTACCATGGGGGGAGCCGTATGACCTTCATATATTTCAAGGTGCAAATCATGTTTTCCTATCTTTTTGACTTCATGTTTAGGTAGCAATTGAGTAAAATCGATCATTAGGACAAACCTCCAAAATTAGTTTTATATCAAACTATTTATCCAAAAAAAATTTAGAAGTTGCTGTGAATTTTCATTAAAATTCGAAGCAGTTCCTTTTTCTCCGCATCAGTAACATCCGTATAAAACGCGTCTAGCAAGCGCTGCGAGATTTCCTCAAAGGCCGGTTTAAGTTGTTCTCCTTTTGCAGTCAATGCCACGTGGACAATCCGTGAATCAGTTGCATCGCGCTCTTTGACGACATAACCGTTGCGAACCAATTTGTCGACAAGTGCTGTGACTGTGGATTTATCCTTGCCAATTTTTTTGGAAATTTCAGCCATGGTCATTCTGGAGTTGTTGTATAGGGCGTAGATAATATCCCCATGCGACGTAGCCAGATCCTGAATTCCCTGCCCAGCCATCTCGGATAAAATGAAGCGGTTGACCTTCTCTTTAATTTTGGATATGAGTGATATAGCGTCTGTCGTTTTCATACGAGTAATATAGTTTGTTATCAAACTAATGTCAAGCTCGGATCTCAAATACTGACACATAAGCGGAGAACAAAAAGAGCAGCGAGAAACATTTTCTCCTGCTCTTCCGATTTTTTCATTTAAACCTGGAAGCAGATTCCCTGCAATTACTTGATCGGATTTGCTCTCATTTCCTGTTCCATCTTCTCAATGCCGTCCAGAATTTGATATCCATAACCCCAGAACTGACTGAAATCCGTTACGTAAATTTGTTTGTTTTTGATGGCATTCATGCTTTGCAGTGCAGGGTTGGCATACAGATTCTGAATCAGCTTGTCGATATCCGGGGAACCGGCATAGGCGGATAAGAGCAGGTAGTCTGGGTTTGCCGTGATTAGCTGTTCCACACTGACTTCGCCTTGCACGCCATCAAACGTATTTTTCAGTTTCAACAGGCTCAGTGCATCCAACTGATACGTATCATTTTGCATGCTGCTCACAGTAATCGTGTCTTCCGTAGCAGGGACGATATAGGCAAAACTATGCTCAGATTGATCCGCCACACTTGTCTTGATGGCTTCAACCCGAGCATTCAGGCTTTCTGTGAATTTTGCGGCGTTGTCCTGTACATCGAAGATTTGGCCCAACTGTGCAATATCCTTATAGAGGCTGTCCAATGTCCCTTGATGATTCGTCGTTTGCAGGAAGGTGCGGATGTTCATGTCATTCAAGCCATCCACGGTACCTACACCCCAGTCTGCGTCTGCGAAGAGGTCGCCACGTCCCAGTACCAGATCTGGACTTGCGCCTACAACGAGCTCTTTGCCCACATAATCTTTGGACAAGACAGGAATTTTCGCAAAATCATCTGCGACATCCGGAGGAACCGTGCCATACAATGCGGCGACTCCAACTATTTTATCGGTCAGCCCAAGCTTGATCAGCATTTCTGCCGCAGATTGGGTATTCGCCACGACACGTTCGGGGGCTTTCTCGAATGTTTGTGATTTTGGTTTCCACTCACCACCTTCCCCTGAGATGGTGAAGTTCTCAATCGTGAGCGGATAGGATGTTTTGCTTGTATTTTCTACTTGAGTTGTTGTTTCGGATGAATGGCTTCCCTCCGCAGCGGGGGTGGTAGTGGTGGAAGAGGATGCATCGGAACATGCTGCAAGCAAGAGCAACAGGAGACTTAAAGAAGCGAACCAAGTGGGTCTGTATTTGAATTTCATCTAGCGACGAGCCCCTTTTCTTTATGTTTTTAAATTGACAAAGATAATCATTCTCAATTATAATCCGAGAAAATGCTTTGTAAATAGCTAAATTTTTATTATTCAAATTCAAGTGGAATTGATGGGGGAAGAGATGGCACAGACGGCTCAGATTCAGAAGCAGCTTATGGGAAAAAGGGAGTCCCTGATTCACAGCAAATCCGGTTTTGCAGTATTGATTGCCGCTTTAATCATCGTCATGGTTATTTCGGTTGGGATTGCTGTATCCATTGGGCAGGTGAGCATTCCGCTCGCCGAGTCTTATCGCATTCTGTTGTACAAATTAACCGGATTTCAATTCGGCTCTACGCCGATTGAGGCGGGGTCCTTTACGGATATTATCTGGCAGATTCGCTTTCCGCGTGTATTGATGGCCATGTTTATCGGTGCAGGGTTAGCTTTGTGTGGTGCAGTTATGCAGGCTGCAGTGCAGAATCCACTTGCAGATCCCTATATACTGGGGATCTCCTCTGGAGCTTCGCTCGGGGCTACGTTTGCCATTCTGATCGGATTCGGCGCGATTGGCTGGCTTGGTCAGACCGGGGTGGCCTTCTGGGCATTTGCCGGAGCGATGGGTGCATCCTTGCTGGTCCTGGCTCTTGCAGGTATTCGGGGGAAAATGACATCGGTCAAGCTGGTGCTTGCAGGGATGGTCATTAATGCGCTGTGCAGTGCCTTTTCGAACTTTATCATTTATTTTGCCAACAATGCCGAAGGCATCAAGACGGTAACATTCTGGACTATGGGCAGTCTCGCCTCATCCGGATGGAACAAGCTTCCGCTGATTAGCATCGTTGTGCTCGTAGCCATTTTGTTCTTCCTGTTGCAGTCCCGGGTCCTTAATACGATGCTGCTGGGTGACGAAGCCGCGGTTACACTCGGAATTAATCTCAGTGTATATCGTAGATTGTATATGCTGTTAACGGCTCTCGTCACCGGTGTAATGGTAGCAAGCTGCGGTATGATCGGTTTTGTCGGATTGATTATTCCACATATCGTGAGAGGGCTGGTCGGATCGGATCATCGTAAAGTCATGCCTGTATCCGTTCTGTTCGGTGCCATCTTCCTGATCTGGACGGATGTTATTGCACGATCACTGATTTCCAGCGTTGAATTGCCGATCGGGATCATTACAGCGATGATTGGTGCGCCGATGTTTATGTATATGTTAGTCAAAAAAGGCTACGGTTTTGGAGGAAAATAAACATGAAACTGAATGTAGAAAATGTATCCATATCGGTGCTGAACACGGATATTATCCGGGACATTTCTTTACAGGTAAAAGGCAAGCAATTCGTCGGCCTGATTGGCCCAAACGGTTGTGGCAAATCAACGCTGCTCAAGAGCATCTATAAAGTGATCAAGCCGCAGCAAGGCAAAGTATTTCTTGATGATACGGACATTCTGAAATCTAGTCCCAAGGTCGTGTCCCGGCATATGGGCGTTGTGGGTCAGTTTAACGAATTAAGCTTTGATTTTACGGTGCGTGAAATGGTCATGATGGGTCGCACCCCGCACAAGAAGCTGCTGGAGACAGATAATGAACGGGATTATGAAATCGTGGAACAGGCGTTGGAAAAGGTACATCTGACCGGACATGCGGACCGCAATTACGTGTCCCTGTCCGGCGGGGAGAAGCAGCGTGTGGTCCTCGCCCGAGTGCTGGCGCAGCAGCCCGAATTTCTGATATTGGACGAGCCTACCAATCATCTGGATATCAAATATCAGCTTCAGATCCTCAACATTGTGCGGAGTCTGGATATCGGCATATTGGCTGCGCTTCATGATCTCGAACTCGCCGCAGCGTATTGCGATTACCTCTATGTTGTGAAGCAGGGGCAGATTGTGGTTCATGGCAAACCCGCCGATATCCTAACCCGTGAAATGATCGGTGAAGTATTCGACGTGGAATGTGAAATCTATGAAAATCCGGTTACCGGTGGCTTGGGTATTGCCTATTTGAGTACACGGTGAGACAGGGAACTGTCTTAACTGAAACTCACACATGTTCTCTCGTTATCTCTTCCACTATAACTCCGGTTGCGCAGACAATTATGGAGTAAGCAGCAAAAGAAGAACTGTCTTTAAGCGGAATATATGCTTAAATGACAGTTCTTTTTGTTCTAGAGTCAAATGTCACATGTCACGTGTATTCAGATGCCGTACATCACCTTTTTTGGAGGCTCTGCCACTCCCGCTAAATCGATGCTCCCATCGCTTTATATATTCCTAACAGGGCAATGCGGGTTAATTGAAGAGCCATATGATGAGGTGAATTTACCTTACTATCAGCAAGCCATTTGTGAATAATTCCAAGGGTGGAAAAGCTGATATGATCCAGTAAAAAATCCAGAGGCACTTCTTTTTGCTCCAGGCCTAACTGGGATATCCGATCCCAAAACATCTCTCTAATCACTTCATTCAACCGGCTGTTGAAATTCCCGGCAGGATTAATGAGTACCATCACCCGATAGAATTCATCATGCTCCAATATATGCTCGAACAATACGATGAAAATGGGATCAGGCTCATTAAATGAAGGTAGGCTCCCAAGGTGAGCATTCCGTTCCGCCAGTAACTGCTCAAGCAGTTGAAATTTCTCATTCACCATGCTATCCAATAAATCATCCTTGTCCAGAAAGTGGGCGTAAAAGGTAGAGCGATTGATATTCGCTTGTTCGGCGATGTCCACGACACTAATTTCGGTGTAGGCTTTCCGTGGCAAAATTTTCAGGAGAGCTTTGGAAATCATCACACGGGTCCGTAAAATTCTTCGATCCACTCCACGGGAGTCATTCACTTCTCATCACCTCGAAAACAACGGATTGATCAACTTTGTTGACCCTTCAAATGGTTTGGGAATGTAGATTATTAAGACATCTCGCAACACATCGGTCAAATGCGTTGTTTAACCGTCAGATTCTGCGTAATTGATCGTTGATATGCAACGGATAATAGCTATCATAATAAATAAAACATACCAAATCAATCGGAAAAATAAAATATAAAAAATAGGAATGAGGTCATACCTATGGAACTGTTTTGGTTTATTCCCACACACGGGGATGGCAGGTATCTTGGAACAAAAGAAGGAGCCCGGGCAGTCAGTTACCATTACTGCAAGCAGGTGGCGCAAGCCGCGGATGAACTTGGATATGCCGGTGTTTTGTTACCTACGGGAAAGTCGTGTGAAGATGCCTGGATTGTGGCTTCATCGCTGATTTCTTCCACGGACAGGCTCAAGTTTCTTGTCGCGGCGCGTCCAGGTCTGATGATGCCAACCACTGCTGCACGCATGGCCGCAACCCTGGATCGTTTCTCCAAAGGAAGACTGCTGATCAATGTGGTGGCTGGTGGAGATCCAATTGAGCTTGAAGGAGAAGGGCTGTTCCTGGACCACGATGAGCGCTATGCGTTAGCCGATGAATTTCTGACCATCTGGCGCAAGGAATTGGAGGGAGAGGCGGTTGACTATGAAGGCCAATATCTGAAGGTTAAGGGTGGCTCCGTCCTGTACCCGGCCATCCAAAAGCCACATCCCCCACTCTATTTTGGAGGTTCCTCGGAAGCAGCAATGGAAGTGGCAGCAGACCATGTCGATGTGTATTTAACGTGGGGTGAGCCTCCGAGTCAGGTGCAAGCCAAAATTCATCAAATGCGGGAGCTGGCTGCGAAAAAAGGAAGAAGCATTCGTTTTGGCATACGTATGCATGTGATTGTGCGTCCCACAGCAGATGAAGCATGGAAGGCCGCTAATGAACTGATCTCCCACCTGGATGAGGAGACGATAGCCGCTGCCCAGAAGATCTATGCCCGCATGGATTCCGTGGGTCAGCAGAGAATGGCCAAGCTGCATCATGGTGATCGTTCCAACCTGGAGATTAGCCCCAATCTGTGGGCGGGCATCGGCTTGGTTAGAGGTGGTGCCGGAACCGCACTTGTTGGTGATCCCGATCAGGTCGCAGCCAGAATCAGAGAGTATGAAGAACTGGGGATTGAGACCTTCATCTTATCCGGTTATCCGCATCTGGAAGAATGTTATCGTACTGCTGAACTGCTGTTTCCAAAGCTTCAGTACTCGCAACATGGAGGAAACGGCGATCATTCCTTTGTTGGTCCATTTGGAGAAATCATTGCCAATAACAACATCCCGGACCACATGGTCAAAACCGAAGTTACCTCCAAGTCCTAATTTCATAACCGATTAAGACAACTAAAGACACCTGAATGAATCCTTCGGGTGTCTTTTTACATGCTGTAGAAAGGGGCCACCTGCGGCCAGCCTCACGTAAACGAGTTGCCCGTTTGGTTCCATCGTGGCCGTTTCTTAGCCTGTTCCTGATCTGGTTAAAAATTTACAATTGTTTAGGACAAGAGATGTGGATGAGGAAAATAGTCCCGACATTATAAGGACCATTATACTACATCCTAAAATAAGGAAATGACCGATATTATTATGGAGAGCTTTCTTCTAACAAAATGAGGAGTGATACAACGTACAATGTATACAAACATGATCCAAAAGCATCTATCCCAAGGAGATATGGAAGGCGTTGTTAAACAAATTGCATATATTGGCGAAAAAAAGGATACCACCCAATTCCCTTTCTTGATTGAACTCCTGAAATCTACGGACAACAAAATACTACGAAACGAAATTGCTATTGCTTTATCTGACATTGGAGATGATCGAGCAGTTGAACCGTTAATTGAAGTCATCACAGACCCCAAGACATCAGGAAGCAGAGGCACATTGCTATACGCTCTTGAAAACCTGAATTACATAGTACATATAGAGAACATTATTCCATTTATCGGTGATTCCAGTCTGGAAGTGAGCGCGCAGTCATTCATGTTGCTGGAGCAAATGATGGATAAGTTATCGGATTTACAAAACCTTAGGTGTCAACAACTTATTGAAATGCAAATCTCACATAACCAAAGCAAGCTTCTGGAAGTAGCATTAGACATGTTGAAGAAATGGAGGTATCAAGTGTAGAAAATAGATGAACACGTTTCTTTCAATCTGACCTCGCTATCGTTTACAATAAGGAATTGAATGCAGCAAACGAAGGAGCGGGTCATATTGGCAAAGCAGAAATACTATGTCGTCTGGGCAGGAAAGCAGCCTGGCATATATAGCACATGGGCGGAATGCAAAGCACAGACGGATCATTTTACCGGAGCAAAATATAAATCGTATGAATCGAAAGCTGCAGCCGAAGAGGCATATCGTGCGGGATGGAAAGGAAACTGGGGTACTGGGGCCAGTGGTTCAGGCGCTTCTTCGAAGACGAAGTCAGGCACTAGCGGAAGAAGCGCGGGCATGGAGACCTCTGCAGAAATTGACTATGACAGCATCTCAGTTGATGTTGGTACGCGTGGGAATCCAGGGCCAGTGGAATATAAAGGTGTGGATACCCGCACGGGTGAGATTATTTTCTCCGTTGGGCCAATTTCCAAAGGTACGAATAATCTGGGTGAATTTCTGGCAATCGTACATGCCTTGGCGTATCTCAAAAAAGAGGGCAGTAACAAGACGGTTTATACGGACTCCGTCAATGCAATGAAATGGTTAAAGCAAAAAGCGGTATCCACCACACTCGCTAGGGATGCTTCCACCGAAGAGATCTGGCTGATGATTGACCGTGCAGAGCAGTGGCTCCGGACGAATACGTACAGCAATAAAGTGCTAAAATGGCAGACCAAGCAGTGGGGCGAAATCAAGGCGGATTATGGCCGAAAATAGCCCTATTTCTCTACAATTTCTGTATTATTAATTTTCTATGAGAAACGATGTTTACAATTTCCAGTTTCCATTCTATAATCAGTTCATTATGATAAGTTACACATATGAAGGAGCCTGTCATCAGCGGGCTCTTTTATATTTATGGACCTTAAAATCCATAACATGTTGAAAGAGTATACTTTGCAGGAGGCAGACATGAGTTCCATTTATAGAAGTGAAGAAGGCAAGAACAGCATACTTGAGGAATACGAAGCGTATGTTGAGCAATTGGGCGAAGGTTTTACACGAGAGTACGTCGAGACACGTTTTGGACAAACGCATGTTTTATTAACAGGTCCAGAAGACGGTAAGCCGCTATTTATTCTCCAGGGCGGAAATTGTGTGAATCCGATGACGTTGTCATGGTTTTCTTCCCTATTCAAAGATTACCGGATTATCGCGCCGGATACGATCGGTCATCCAGGCTACAGTGAAGAAACACGAATTTCGGCAAGGTTTGATAGTTTGGCTTTGTGGATTTCTGATTTGCTGGACCACTACAAGATCGAAAAAAGTGCGTTTATCGGTCCTTCCTTTGGAGGCGGAATTATCCTAAGACTGGCAACTTACATTCCGGACCGAATTGCATGTTCTGTTCTGGTAGCACCCGCTGGACTGGCCGTAGGATCCAAAATTAAAATGGCTCAGGATATCGTGTTGCCACTCGTAACGTACAAAATGACTTCTTCTCCAACTTCTTTGCAAAAGATCGCGGATATCATGTCATGCAGTTGTATGAAAGAAATAGATAAAAATATAATCGGGAAAATCTTCAAATACGTCAGTCTGGAGCAGGATATGCCCAAGCTTACGGAGCAGGAGGAATTGGTAAATTATACATCGCCAACACTGCTCTTGGTGGGAGAGAAGGATGTCTTTTTCCCGGCAGATAAGGTCATTGAAAGAGCTCAGAAGATTATTCCGAATGTCAAAGCAATCAAATACGACACAGGTCATTTCCCATCTCAAGATGTGTTGATGCAGATGAACCAAGAAATTCAGCAATTTTTACAGAAGAATTATTAAATTTAGAAAATTTTAATTTTTCCGCATGGTTGTGATTCAAATTGCATCATTTGGTTTATATAGATGGTTGGCGATGAAACGCCTGTCTGGTTGGACTGAATGATGCAACATGCGGCAAGTCTTCCGATCGACAAGGTTGAAAAGAGGGTCTGTTATGAAAAAGGACAATTGCAAAATGGCATTGCAGCGCAATGTAATTTTAAACGATACATATCAGGTAAGACATCTCATAGCCAGCAGTGAGCTGGCTATTGTATATGCAGGAAGAGATCGGAATACAGGTGCTAAGGTAGCGATCAAGGAATTTTTCCCGCAAAGGTTGGCAGCACGTCAGGCTGACAAACGGGGAGTGTTCTGTTCTTCACGAGGGTTTAGTGGTCAGTATCAGGAACTTCTTGCTGCATTTTTGGTAGAAGGAGAGCTGTTATCCACGTTGAATCATCCTCATATTGTTACGTACGTGGATCATTTCGAAGAAAATGATACAGGGTATCTTGTTATGGAATACTGCACAGGCGTAACCTTGACCGAATATCTGATTGAGCGAAATCATGCGCTGGACGCGGCGTTTATTACGGAGACATTACTTCCGCTGGTAGATACACTGGACTATATTCATAAGCAGGGAATTCTTCATCGTGATGTGAAGCCATCCAATATTATGGTGATGGAAGACGGTACGCCCAAACTACTGGACTTCGGTTCAGCAGCTCGCTGGCCTGTACAATCCGGGGAAAAACAGGCGATCTTTACATCGGCAGGGTATTCGCCGCTTGAGTTCTACTCCGAGAAATCCAGTCAGGGACCGATGTCAGACATATATAGCCTGGCAGCGTTGCTTCATTATTGGACATGCGGGCAGCCACCTATGGATGTAAAACAGCGACTGTTTCGCGATGAATTGCCATCTGTGCGTTCTCATAATGAGTATGTGAATCGTTGGCTCGCACGCGTTATTCACTGGGGATTATCGGTTCGTTCCGAGCAACGCTGTGCTTCTCTCGCTTGGGTTAAGAGATCACTTCAAGTACAAGCCTGGATGTGGAAAATACGCAAACCTGGCACGGTTGAATGGGCTTTGGCTGAGAATGAACATACCCAAATCTATGAAGCAGAGCCGAAAAAACAGCATGAGACGGCTTGATTGCAGCCTGGTCTTATACATATAGTCGTAACAAACAAGTCAGTTTGGTCCTTACACGGATCGAACTGGCTTTTTTTTGTGTTTTATTAGCCTAAAAGAAAAATTATTTCTTTTTTTAATTTATTTCTGGAAGAATACTTCATTCTAACTCCAGGGTCTGCATATACTCCATTGGAAAGATGGAGTAATTAGCCAGGAAATCTGACGTAAGCGCCGGCTCCCGTCTTACACCAAACTGAGGGGGAATGTTGTGTGACCACCAACAGAAAGGGCTTCACAGTATCTTTGCTGCTAGTCGTTATGATGTCTATGTTACTTGCCGCCTGCGGAGGAAATGACAATACGGCTGGTAGACCGAGTCCGGGAAGCACTGGGGAGACGGGTATGGAAGCTGGAAAGCCGGTGACGCTGGAGTTTTGGACGATTGCTTTACAGCCAACGTTCAACGATTACTTCAATGAATTGATTGCCAAGTATGAGAGCAGTCATCCTGGCGTGAAGGTTGAGTGGAAGGACTATCCATATGATGCCATTTCACAGCGTTTATTGACCAGCACGGCCAGTGGCAAAAGCCCTGATGTTGTGAACCTCAATACCGAATTCGCCAGTCAATTGGGAAGTAAGGGAGCGCTGCTGAATCTGAATGAATACCTGACAGATGAGGAAGCGAAGAGTTACTTTGAAGGCATTTATAATTCTACTGTTTTCGATGGCAAAGCTTACGCGCTCCCTTGGTACACAGGTACCGAAGTGCTGTTCATGAATACCAAGCTGGTGAAAGAGGCAGGCCTTGATCCGGCAAATCCGCCGCAGACCCGAGAGGAACTTGTGGAGTGGGCCCGTCAGGTCCATGAAAAGACAGGAGTGGCCGGTTATGCGCAGCAGCTTGTCTCCAAGCTGTTTCCAATCGACGGCATCCCGATTCTAAATGAGGACAAAACGGCCGCCGCTTTCAATACGCCGGAAGCAGAGGCGATGATCGCTCAAATGCGTGATCTGATGGCCGAAGGCGTGGTGCTGAAGGAGGATGCGGAATTCAGCAAGCAGATCCAGTATTTTTCCGGGGAGCAGGTCGCTTTCCAGTTGTCGGGTCCAACCTTTATCAACTTCATCAAGAAGTCTGCACCGGATGTTTACAAGAATACGATTGCGGTAACCCTCCCAACAGGCAAAGCGAACCTGCGGCTCTCCAATTCCATGGATCTCGTTGTACCACAGAAATCCAAAAACCCTGAGCAAGCGGTGGAATTTGCCGCCTTTATTACCAATGCAGAGAACCAGACTGCCTTCTCCAAGGTAGCCAACACGCTACCATCGAGCAAAGCCTCCATTGAAGATCCGTTCTTTACGCAATCCGACGGGTCGCTGGAAGCCGAAGCCAAGGTAGCTTCCTCCCAAAGTCTCGATAAGGCCACTGATTACATGGTCGGCGTACCGAATGCAGGAGATATCAACTCCGCATTGGCACGGGGCTTGCAGGAAATTTTGATGAACGGAGCAGATATTAAAGAAACGTTGAACGCAGTGGAGAAGGAAGTTAACCAAATTCTTAACCAGGATTCCTGAACTTATGCGGTACAGTCTGATGAGGGGGAGTACTCCCCCTCGATCCTAGAAGAGAGGGAGGCGTAGCTGTGTACAAGGCGATTCGATCCGAATCTTTTGCTGCATGGGCGTTTATGGCACCGGGATTGTTGTTTCTGGCGATTTTCACCTTTTGGCCGATTATTTACGGGATACCCCTCTCATTAACCGATTATTCTGTCATTACAGAGACACATTTCGTTGGTCTGGATAACTTTACCCGGGCCTTTCAAGATCACAATTTCCTGATTTCGCTGTGGAATTCGCTGGTGTATGTGCTGGTTGTGCCGGTGATTCAAATCATCTCGATCCTCATGGCCATTCTGGTTAACAGCCGGATTCCGGGTGTCAAAATGTTCAGAGCTGCCTACTACATACCGGTTGTAACTTCCATGGTCGCAGTGGCGCTGATCTGGAGCTGGCTGTTGGGCAATAACGGTGTAGTCAATTACCTGCTGCTGAAGGTTGGCATTCTCAGTGAGCAGGTCTCCTGGCTTTCCACAAGCAGTACGGCGCTGTATGTGCTGATGTTCATCACCATGTGGAAGGGTCTCGGCTATTATATGATGCTCTATCTGGCTGGGCTTCAGGGAATTCCGGCAGATCTATACGAAGCCGCCAGAGTGGATGGAGCAGGACCGCTGAGACTGATTATTCATGTAACGCTTCCGCTGCTGCGGCCGCATATTCTCTTTTGCACCGTAATTTCGGTGATGGGTGCCGTTCGTGTATTCGATGAGGTCTATATTCTTACCAAGGGCGGGCCGGGAACGTCCACGTTGACCTCGAGCGTATATATTTTTCAAAAAGGGCTGGAGCAATTCAATTTCGGGTATGCCTCGGCACTTGGCTTGATCGTCAGTGTGATGGTAGCAGCGCTCAGTGTGTTGGTGTTCCGGCTGAACCGGAGAGGCGGGGTGAATACCTATTGATTCGGCGTACGCTTTTGTCTAAAAAAATGAAAAAAGGCCTTCGTCATTTGATCATTTATGTACTGTTGATTTTGCTTGCCCTGTTTATGATGGGTCCTTTTCTGTGGTTGCTCAGCGTATCGCTGATGCCTGGTCGTAATGTGTTCGCGAATCCACCAGCAATTCTACCTACCTTCATCGCTTTCGATAACTACGTGCAGGTGTGGGAGTTCATGGATTTTCCACGCTACATCATAAATACGGTGGTGATTACGCTTCTTGGGGTGGTATTTAACATCTTCTTGTCCTGCCTCACGGCGTATCCACTCGCGACCTTTCGGTTCAGGGGACGTAATCTGGTGTTCACGCTGCTAATCTCGACCATGATTATTCCGTCGGCAACGGCGATGATTGTGCATTATTTAACCATTCAGGCGTTTCACTTGGGCAATACGTTTCTTGGTGTTGTGCTTCCGGCCGCGGTGTCGGTATTTAACATCTTTCTGATGCGACAAACGTTTCTGGGCATACCGACGGATATTCGGGATTCTGGCAAAATGGATGGAGCCTCCGAATTCCGTATCTTCGTGCAGCTTGTCATGCCATTGGTCAAACCAGGGGTTGCTGTCATTGGTTTGCTTGAGGTTATGGCATTCTGGAACAATTTCCTGTGGCCGATTGTGGTGCTGGATGATCCGCAGAAATATCCGCTGGCTGCGGCCCTGACGTATCTGAACGGCCAGTTCTCGTATAATTTTGGCTGGATTGCCGCCGGCACCATGATCTCGGTGCTGCCGATTATCATCGTGTTCCTTTTCACCCAAAAATACTATATGGAAGGCATCGCCGGAGCGATTAAAGGATAAAAAACACAGAAAGGGTGATGGTATTCATGCAGAAGCAGTATAAGCTAAGCTTTGTTCCGTTAGATGAACGTCCTTGCAATTATGAGTTTCCTTATTTGTTGGCACAGGGAACGGAATTCACAGTAGAGCGTCCGCCACTTGAAATCATGGGCCTGAAAAAGCGCCCGGGCGATGTGGAACAGTTATGGACCTGGTTTGAGGAGAGCTGTGCAGGGGCAGATGGAGCAGTCGTCGCTTTGGATACGTTGCTCTACGGCGGGATTATACCTTCCCGGCTGCATCAGTTGGAGCCGGATGAACTGACGGCCCGGCTGGAGCGCCTTCGGGGGATCAAGCAGCGGTACCCGCAGCTAACTCTGTATGCGTTTCAACTAATTATGCGATGCCCGCAATATTCCTTGTCAGATGAGGAGCCGGATTATTACGCCGACTGGGGACGGGAGATTTTTCGCAAAGGTTTCATCAGCCATCGGCTGGAGCTGGGGATTGCGACGGATGAGGAGATCCGCGAGCTGGCCGATATCGATAACCGTCTACCAATAGAAGTACTGGAAGATTACCTGGGACGCAGGGCGGTAAACATTGAAGCAAACAAGCAGGTACTAGCTCTGGTTCAGGAAGGAATTATCGACTTCATGATTGTGCCGCAGGATGATTCGGCGCCTTATGGACATACAGCCAAGGATCAGGAGAAAGTGCGAGCCCGTATTACCGCCCTTGATCTGGAACTTAAAGTCTACATGTACCCTGGTGCGGACGAAGTTGGTTGCGTACTGCTCTCCAGAATGATAAACAAGGCTCGCGGCCGTATGCCGCTGGTGTACCCGCGATTATCATCTGTTCAGGGGGCGTTCGTTACCCCGCTATTCGAGGATCGATTTTTCTATGAGACGCTCAAATATCAGATTTTGGCTGCAGGTGGGTTGATTGTATCCAGTGAGACTGAAGCAGATCTGGTGCTGTTGATTAGCACACCCGGAGAGACGATGGCGGAAGCGGTGTCGCAGCAGCATTCTTTTTACAGCTATGATGTATACCGAAACCTGATGGAACTGGTGGAATATGGACACTTTCTGCTCAGGAGCAAGAAGAAGCCGGTGGCTGTAGCGGATGTGGGATATGCCAATGGTGGGGATCAGAAGCTGGTCAAGATGCTGCGGCAAAAAGACATGTTATTTGATCTGGCTGGATACGCGGCCTGGAATACCAGCTCCAACTCACTTGGTACCGTCATTTCGCAGGCTATGATCTATCTGCTCTATGGTCGTACACCGTCGCATCTTGATTTCCTCGCCCTCCGCTATGCTGAGGATGTCTGCTATTGTTCAGTCGTTCGGGGAGAACTTAGCAATGGCCCGGTGCAGGAGATGGGCTATGGAAAATACTTGCTGGATGGGTCTCGTGGTTCAGTGGCCGCCCGCGTAGAGGAAAGGCTGCGTCAAGAGCTTGCTGTGCGGATCGATAATGCAGCGGGGAGTATCCAAATTACCGACTGTTATATGCCATGGAACCGGATGTTTGAAGTGGGATTATCTGTAAGATTCATACCATCCAACCCTGGTAAGGAAAACAGAATATAAGAGAGAGGGTGAGAACCCTGACAAAGGTAGTGCTGGAGAAACTGCATTTGGGGCTGATTGTTTCCTGCCAGGCGCTGGCTGACGAACCGCTGCATGGTGCGGCGATGATGGCCCGCATGGCGGCTGCTGCAGAGGAAGGAGGGGCCGCGGGTATTCGGGCGAATGGGGCAGCAGATGTACGTGCCATCAAGCAGACCGTCTCATTGCCGGTTATTGGCATCGTGAAGCGCAATTACCCGGATTCTGCTGTATATATCACCCCAACCCTCAGAGAAATTGACGAGCTGCTGGAGGCCGGAGCCGATATCATTGCATTTGATGCGACCCGCCAGAGCAGGCCGGAAAATTATACATTGGAGCAAATCACCGCCTATCTGAACGCAAATAAGGCGGTTTCCATGGCAGACATCTCCATTCTGGAGGAAGCTTTATATGCTGAGTCACTTGGAGTTAGCTGTGTTTCGACTACTCTATCGGGTTATACAACGTATTCCAGGCAGCAGGAAGGGCCGAATTTGGAGCTGCTGGAAATGTCCGCACAGCAGTTGAAGATTCCGGTCATCGCCGAAGGACGGATTAGTAAGCCCTCACAGGTGGAAGAGGCGCTGGATCTGGGCGCATACGCTGTTGTGGTGGGCTCCGCGATAACTCGGCCACAGCTAATTACCCGACAGTTCGCAGCAGTGACCAGAAAAGCGAGGATGAAAAGAAATGGAGATGAATGACCGAATTAATACGTATTATCCTTCCATGACCAAGTCGGAGCAGAAGGTGGCCAGGTGCGTACGGGACAATCCGGATAATATAATCTATTTTTCTGTGACTGAGCTGGCTGATTTTGCTGGTACCGGAGAGACCACGGTGATGAGATTCTGCCGTAAAATCGGGTTTAAAGGCTATCAGGATTTCAAGCTGATGCTGGCCCAGGGGCTGCCGAAACGGCAGAACCAGCCAGACGGCGATCAGGGAGAGGACGATTATGCCGACCATTTATATGCCTCGATGGTGGGGGTGCTGCAATCCAGCTTGGGTATGCTGGATCGCAGCCAGTTGGAGCAGGCGGTGAAGTGTCTGGACAGCGCACGACATGTGCAATTCTTCGGCGTGGGCTCGTCAGGCATTACCGCTATGGATGCCAAGAACCGTTTTCTGCGTATCGGGCGGCGTGCGGAAGCGAATTCCGACAGCCATATCCAGTCCATGATGGCGGTAACGATGGGAGAAGGTGACGTGGCTTTTGGCATCAGCGTGTCCGGCAGTACGCTGGATACCAATGATATGCTGATGAAGGCCAAACAAAACGGAGCTAAGGTGATTGCCATGACGAACTATGCCAAATCCCCCATTGCTTCTATTGCAGATATCTTGCTCTTGACCGCGGGGAAGGAGTCTCCCCTTGAAGGCGGTTCTGTAGGAGCTAAAATCTCTCAGCTGTTTATTATCGACTTGCTCTGCCAGGGACTGGAGCGCGAGCATGGCGAAGAGACTAAAAAGATGAAGGAATTAACGGCCAGGGCGGTTATCGACCGTATTTATTGAAGGGTTTGTGTGAATAGGGGGAAAGCGAATGCCGCAGGTCATTGGCGTGGATGTAGGTGGCACAGGCATTAAAGGGCTTGTAGTCAATGAAGCCGGAGTCGTTCGGGTGGAGGCTAGGTGTGCAACAGAGGCCCGGTTGGGTCGGAAGGGCATACTTGAACAACTGCGTAGGTTAGTAAGTGAACTGTTATCTAGCTGTGGAGATGTGAAGGCACTGGGCATTGCTTCGGCAGGAAGAGTGAATGTGGAAACGGGTGAAGTGATCCATGCAACGAACAATTTACCTGGCTGGCAGGGAATGCCGCTGACAGAGTGGGCAACAGCGGAATTTGGACTGCCTTCGACTGCCGATAACGACGCCAATGCTGCACTCATTGGTGAGGCAGGGCTTGGTACCGGCCGCGGTAAGCAGAACCTGGTTATGCTGACACTCGGAACTGGGGTCGGTGGGGCCAATATGGCATTTGGCAGGATGTTACGGGGAGTAGACTGGCGCGGTGGGGACTGGGGGCACAGTGTGCTGGTGCCTGACGGTCGGCCTTGCAATTGTGGCAAACGCGGCTGCGTGGAGCAATACATTTCCGGTAGTGCACTGAAGCGGCTGGCGCGGGAACAAAAGGGCAACACGTATACTCACGGCCGAGAGATTATGACCGCTGCAAGCCAGGGAGAAGCAATAGCGTTGTACATTCTAGAGCGTTACATATCTGATTTGGCCTTGGTTATTGCGAATATATCTGCCTCGATAGATCCGGAATTGATTATTCTTGGTGGCGGTGTGACCCAGGATCAGGCTATATGGTGGCCGATGCTTACCGCTAAGTTATCCAGTGTCGGGTTAGAAGACCGGGTTGCAGTAGCTGAACTCGGTAACAGGGCAGGCTGTTTCGGAGCGGCGCAGCTGGCCTTGGAATGTTTGCGCCAGGACGACGGCGTTGGCTGGTCTAAAGGCAGTGACAGGGAGGAGACAAAGCATGAGGATTGAACAGGAGAAACACAGTGATATCGTCATTATAGGCGGTGGTCTTGGCGGGACTGCAGCTGCGCTGGCTGCAGCCAAGGCAGGTCTACGGGTACTTGTGACGGAAGAGACGGACTGGCTTGGCGGTCAATTGACCTCACAGGCAGTACCGCCAGATGAGCACCGCTGGATTGAACAATCTGGCAGTACAGCATCGTACCGTGAGTTCCGCAGCCGGGTCAGAGATTACTACAGACGGAACTACCCGCTTACGGATGTCGCCAAGAGGAATCCTGTTCTTAACCCCGGGAATGGCTGGGTGAGCCGCTTGGCGCATGAGCCGAAGGTCGCGCTTGCCGTTTTGCATGAGATGCTTGCGCCTTACGTGAACACCGGTCGAATCGAGGTGCTCTATCATACCGTGCCAGTTCAGGTAGATACAGCAGGTGACCGGGTTACTGGCGTGACTGTGCGTGAAGAGCCAAGTGGGGGATTAATTAAACTCCGGGGTGCCTATTATCTAGATGCCACAGAATGCAGCGATCTGCTTCCCCTCGCCGGAGTAGAGCATGTAAGTGGAGCGGAATCTCGGCGGGAAACGGGTGAACCACATGCCCTGGACGAAGCGGACCCACTAGACATGCAGTCGATTACCCATGTGGCGGCAGTAGATTATGTGCCGGGTGGAGACTTCACGATCCCCCTCCCGAGGGATTATGATTACTGGCGACAGTATGTTCCCTCGTTCTCGCTGTATCCGATCCTGAGCTGGTACGCTTCGGATGCCAATGATACCTCCAAGCTGAAAGAGTTCACGATGTTCCCGAATGATCAGGGCATAACCTCCCTGTGGGATTATCGGCGGATCGTTGACCCGGCTATATGGACAGAGTCACTGAATGATGGTGAAGTCACGCTGCTCAACTGGGCACTGAACGATTATTACGCTGGGCCGATCATTGGCGTATCGCCGGAGGAACGTGAGCGGCATCTGGAAGGGGCGAGGCAACTAACCCTTTCTTTGGTCTACTGGCTTCAGACGGCAGCTCCCCGCCTGGACGGCGGACAGGGTTATCCGGGTGTAAGGCTGCGTGGAGATGTGCTCGGCACGGAAGACGGTCTCGCGAAAGCACCGTATATTCGGGAATCACGGCGAATCCGAGGGGTATATACCATTACCGAGCAGGATGTGAGCAAGGAATTGCGCGGAGCAGAGGGAGCCAAACGTTACGAGGACAGTGTGGGTGTCGGCAGTTATCATCTGGATCTCCATCCAACAACCGTGAGCCAGCGGACTTTTTATATACCGAACCATCCCTATGAGATTCCGCTGGGTGCACTCATCCCGGTGCGAGTCAAGAACTTGCTGCCAGCTTGCAAAAATATCTCCATGACCCAGATTGCGAACGGTTGTTACCGTCTGCATCCCACCGAATGGAATATTGGCGAGGCTGCTGGCACCCTTGCCGCTTATGCCATTGCACAGCAAGTAGAGCCCTCAGAGGTGAGGGCTTCGGCGAAGCATCTTCACGCCTATCAGGCACAGCTGATTTGGCAGGGTGTTCAGCTTCATTGGACAGAAGCGGAACTGGCAGGGGAGTGTTAGATAGACTTTTAAGAGAACGTTGCTATCTTCACAACACATAAGCGCTCGAGATACCAAGGGGATAAAAAAATGATTCCTGTTCTGAACAGGAATCATTTTCTGTAAGTCGAATAACTCTTTTTGTGCATCTGTTTTTACAATAGTGCCATTGCAGATGATCGTTCTCATCAACTCTGCGATGATTATCCCATGGCCTGCTGTGGGTCTTTTTTTTGTCCTACATAGATATTAGTACTTGGTTTGATGGCTTTATATCGAATTTCAATCTCCGTGACTCCATCCTCAAACGTAATATACAACTTTTCATTATACTCCAGAGCTTCTGTATGTCTGGGCTTCACTGGTGTTCGTCCCCGAACGACTGTGCAGTTCGTGTCATGCCGTACCAATAACGTTTCTTTTTTACCAGCTTCCAGCCAGATTCGTCCCGACTCTGGTACCTTAACCCCAATGTCCATACGATCAAATAGTTCATTGAGACTTACTTTTCGTCGCTCCAATGAAGTCAGTGGCCAATTCGTCACGGGAATATCTTCTCCGTTTGCAGTGGCCAAGAAGTATCCTTCCAGTCTTCCGCGAAATACAGGTTTTGGTTTCAGTACAAACCAATACAGGGCGAAGATTCCCCCGGCTGCGAGGAGACCGAGCCCCGTATATAGCAATACCTTTTCACGTAAAGAATGAATTTTCAACTGGATGTCTGTGGTTATACTCGCGCCTTCGGAATCCGTTGCGGTCACCTTGATGGATGAACTACCGGTGTGAAGCGAAGACCAACGCAGTATATTGCCTTCAATAACAGCATCTCCGAGTTTGCGCTCACTCCCACCTTCTGCGAGGGCATACGTTAATGGATCATTATTGGCATCCTTAAAATAGTTGCTTAGGTCAACCTCTGTATTGCTATCGTCTTTGGATAACACCATGGACTCCCCGGTTGCTACGGGGGCCTGATTCGTAATATCTACATCAACGGGAGTGATTTCCCGATAAAAGTCAGGACCATCAATTCGAAGACCCCATGTGTATAGATCCGATTTTGGAAAAGTGTATTTTCCCGTAAATCCGCTGCCTGTATTGGTCAAAGGGATGCGCTCTGTTTTTCCATCAGATGGGGTCACAATGAGTTCTGCTTCAAGTCCCTTGTAAACATTCAAATCCTGAATGGGTTTAGGGTCCACAGCCTGATCGTAGAGAGAGGCTTCAAATGTGATGCTTTTCCCCTTTACGGGCTGTTCCGTTGCCATATGTGCAACCGCAGACACGTTATAGTTTCCAAGTAGGTTGATCTTCACCAAATCTCCGCTGCGCCCCTTGAATTTCAGCTTGAACTGTCCTTTGACCGGACGAATGATCTTCATTAGAGCATATTTATCAGATCGGATGAAGCTGACATTGCTGGACTGATAATAGAGCTGAGCTTCAGAGACAGCATGATCAGAGAGCATGATAATGTTGGCATCCGCCATGCTTGAATTGGGAATGTCCACAGTTACCTCCTGCATTGCCCCTGTTGCTGTTACTGCCGCCACAGACACAAGAACAGATTGAATCTGATCTGCAAAAATCCGGTTGAAAATTTCAGGCAAGTCGTCTGCACTTCCCGTGATAAAGGAAGATCCACCCGTCTCCTGAGCTATCCGCTCCAGTTCAGCGGGGTTAACCGTACCATCGCGGTTTAGTCCGACGGTATAGATTGGATAATTAGCTTTTTGAGCCATCTCAATCACCTTGTCTACATCTTTGGATGAATCAGCTGGTGTTCTGCTCGACGATCCACGCAAATCCGTTTCCCCATCAGAGAGCAAAATCATAAAAGGCTTTCGTTTGTCCGTCTGGGACTGTTCAAGCAAACTCGCACCTCGGCGCAAGCCAAGTCCAAGATCTGTATACCCTGAGCGTTTTAAGCCATCAACACGACTACGAAGGTTATTTCGTGCCCCAGAGGATGAGATGTCCATTAGAGGTACGGATGAAGTGATTTGATCATTATAAGCTACGAATCCCAATCGGGTCTTAGGTCCACTACTCATATCCATAAACATATGTATAACTTCTTCGGCGATGCGATCTTTGTCGGTCTCATTCATAGAGTAGCTAACATCCAGGACAAACATGGCATCGAGCCCTTCATACGCGTGGGTCTTGACAGATGATTCCGCGTACATGCTGCCAATGTTCCCTGCTGGAATTAAAATGCTAATCATCAATAGGGAAAGCAGTATTTTTTTGCATTTAATTAATATCATGTGAGGCTTCGAATCTCCTTTCTGGTTTGAAAAACTTCGGTTCACTTGTTAGGGAATATTAAATTTCTTTGAAAAACTTTTGATTATTCACGGTATAACGCCGTTATGCGTAGTTTTCATGAATTAAGAATAATGCAACACCGCATACTTTCAGTATTTTTACTCTTGATTAGGGGGAAAACCCCACTAGTCTTAAATCATTGAACATCATCCAAATTATAGGATATTCTATATCATCGGAATGATTCGTAAGGAAGTGAAGCGAATTCCAAAAATTAGTTCTATAGGTATATCGAAGGTTGCAAAATGAGCTTTTAGACCTATAGTGGGTAATATTGACAAAACATATCGCTGATGATTAAGATGAATTCCATAAATCTCCAAAGCAAACGGCATAATCTGGTGCATAAGTTCCAGTCGTATGTTGACAGCTCGTTCTATTGGTCTTGTGTTTGCTGGGAGTAGTGATTCTCCTGGATCATGACCGAAGGCTGATAGAGACGTGCGGAGTGTCAAAAATTGATGGAGGGGGGGAAGCATTCGCCCGAATGAATCATCATCTTGGCGGATGTTGCCTGAATGGACATTATTAATCAAACGAACCGAACGATGCTTTTTGAAGAAATCAATCCCGAGAAGTTGGACTTGATCACCATTGTTGGTGATGTGAAGGGCATCGACAGTCTGAGCGACGATAAGATCAAGGAGATTAACGAACATTTGCTTGTTCGCAGCTTCGATGAGTTCCTGGACAAGTTCTCACCTAGCGTGTACTCCTTTTTCAATGCGGTAAACCAGAAAGTCATGTATACGCTTAAAAAGCCGGAAGGTATCCCGGACGAAGCGATTTCGGAGATCAAGATCGACCATAGTAACGACTTTCTGAGAATGCTGTTCACCCTGATTGATACCAAGCGCAGTCAAGGTATTACGAACGTTGATTTCAAGTTTGAAAATCTGCTCGATATGATCTCACCGAAAAAAGTTATGGATGACATTCGTCAGGTACGGAAGGAAATCCATTACATGTATGGTCAGCATGAGAAGCTGGATGACGGCGATCCGAAGAAGCTGGATATCGGAGATAAGCTGAACGTCATGTTTGAAGATGCAAGCCGGAACTATAACAATGTCATGGCCATGCTTCCACTCGCCATTGAAGATATTAAGACCCGTTTGTTGCTGGGCCGTGCACAAGAAGAAACTTCTTCAGAAGCGATTCAGGTAGGGCAACTTACGATTGGTGAGAGCGGAGAATTGAAAATTATCGAAGCTCCGAAGAGTGATAACAACGAGCTGATGCTTCTTGATGAAGCAACAAGCACTGATTTGACGCAAGTATTTGCCGAAGATTATGACTCGCTCTCCGAGACACCTTCGCCGTATGTACAGGATCTGGTGGTCCGTACATTCTGCCCGCTTCCTGCGGTTCAGTCTGAAGTGGATACAGCTGTAGAAGTGCAGAACTACAATACATACCTGGAGTTTTACAAAAACGCCAAGGATGATTTTGTGAAAACGGTAAAACCGTTGGTTGAGAAAATATTGGGTGTCAAAATGTTCTTTGACCAATATGCGATTAAGAATAAAGGCATGCTTCCTTCCATGCTGATCTCAAATGCCAAACTGGATATGCTCGTCAAGAGCAGTAATATTCCGCGGCTTGAGACATATCTCAACACTGTCAACGCGAAGAATGATTTTACCGACACCATCTGGTTTGGTATCGTTCCTTCCGTAGAATTGGAAAATACAGGCCAAGTTAAAGTCAGCCGTACCCGTTTCCGTGGTAACGAGAAAGTGGTTAAACAAGACGGAAACAGCATGGAATCTCTGGCAATGCTCTTGCAAGTCGTTAAGGATTACAAGGTGCAGGTGTTCTTCAGCTTTGAATCCGGGGAAGAAACCACCTTCAGCAGCATGGCTACCGCAGGTATTGATAAGTATATCGATAAATGTTCAGTGTTGACCCGTAAGGAATACAGCGAATTTGCCATTCCGAGTGCTCCAAACTTCACGATTATTCCCAAGGAGAAGTCGGGAGTTGTTATCGACAGTCGCATGCTTCAGACGGAGAATGGTGTGGAACTTTCCAAGGAAAAGGAAGACATTCTGAAACTGTGGATTGAAGGCGTGTATGTTGGAGCGTCCTATGTATCTGCAGGGATTGTTGCTGCATATCAGTGTCCGGAATACCTGAAAGGGGCTTTCAAGAACGTCAACCGTGATTATCCAGGTGTGCGTTTTGACATTGAGGCAGGGGACAACAGCTTGCGTGTTGTAACAACGATGACCAAAGAAATTTCCGGATTTACAAATACCATCAAGGATTTGATTAACCGAAAAAACTTTGGATTTATTTTCTCATCGGAAAATGCCCAAATCCAGGATAGCGACATCAAACGGATCACGGTCTATAAAGCGAGAAGCATGGCGATGTCCGAAGATGGTTTCGATTCCTTGTACAAAACACTTGTAAGTACTTACATTGAGCGTTTGCTCCGTTTCCAAACCGGTGATTTCAAGCATGAAAATATCGTCAAATTCTTCAGCAACAATCCGAGCAGTCAGAAGAGCCGGTGGCTGGGAACTCGAGGGTCGATCAATTCGATCATTCAGGAAGGCGACGACATGAGCTTTATCATCGATGAAAAGAGCAATATGTGCCATATTGACCTGGTATTTAACGGCAACGTGAAGAACCTGGAGGTCATGATTACCAAAGGCACCAGTGCGATGAAAGTGTAAGAATACCATTTGAACAAGTCTGATTATTAAATATGATTCATCAAACAACGTATTATAGACATTTATTTTGGTGTTAGAGGCAGACTTCATCGTCTTGCCTTTATACATATATTCCGGTACCTCTCCCGAGATGGGGAGCATACCGGGCACATTTTTTCCTAATCTTAAGGAGGTTTTTATTAATGGGTTTTGTATTGAAAGTAGAAGGCGCAGAAACAATCGAATTGGGAATGGATAATATCCGTACAGTTGTGTATGACACGGATACACCAGATGATTCTAACGCTAGATCCACAGATGTAGGCGCAACACTTCGCATCAGCGGCAAAATTATCACTGCAACCGACGGTGACAATGCAGATGACACGATGAAACTTGCTTTGTGGTCCCTCGTGCCTGCTGAAAAAGCGGATTGCTACCGCAAAGTAACCCTGGAAGTGGTTGCAGCGGATCAAGTGGTACGCAAAATTTACTTGCCTAACGCATTCGTTGTGGATTACACAGAGCGTTTCGGTGATACCGAAGGCGTAGGTGAATTCAGCCTGTTCATCAAACAGAAAAAAGACAAAACTGAATTCACTAAAATTGAGGGCGGCTTCCCTGTATAAAAGGGAACAACTGTTGTCTTGGGCCAGTTCGTTCTGGTCCGGAACAACGCTGTCATGTTAAGGGGCCCTGGTGCCCCTTAATCTTTATTTACGCCCGAATACGGCAGGGAGGCAGGAAAGAATACCATGAAAGATTATTATGCCGTGCTTGGTGTGGAACATGAAGCTTCTTCGGAGCAGATCAAGAAGGCTTATCGTCAATTGGCGAAGAAATTTCACCCGGATGTTAATGGGGGAGATGTACAGGCAGAAGCACGTTTCAAGCAAGTACATGAGGCATACAGTACACTCGGAAATTCCGAGCTTAGAGCAGCTTATGATCAGCAGCTTCTCACTGGACGTAATACAGGTCAAGCGAAGGGATCAGCATTCAATACTGCCAGATCCAGTAAAGGCAATGCGAAGTCTGGGAGTGCAAATGCCGAGAAGGTATGGTCGGATCCGTCGCGGATGCAGGAACAGTTCGAACAATTTTTTGGCTATCACCCCAAAGGCAAGGAAAGTCCAAACGGTGGCAAAGCCGGTCCCAATAAAGGAATGGATATGTCCGCCATGTTTGACCGATATTTCGGAGTTCGAAAAAAGTAGACCGGTAGCTCGTTATGGATCATGCCGGTTCAGGCGGAGGTTATGGAAGTGAAACGAGGAAGGTCGGTATTGACGATGGGGCTTGACGCTTGCGTCGCCGTGATTTCGTTAGCCGTGCTGTATTACATATTTATCATCAACCGGGATATGAGTGCCCAGTGGGTAACTGGAATTATCGTGGTCCTCTCTGGAGGAGCATACCTGTATTTTAAATACATGCCAGCCACCAAGACGGAAAAGAAGAAATTGTCTTCGCGTGTCGTGAAGCTTGTCCTTCTGGACGACGACGGTACAAGTGTGAAGGAATGGTATATTCAGGGCGAAACGAGTGTTTTGATCGGGAAAAGTTCGAAGAACAGCGAGGCTGACATTGATCTGTCCGATACGCCCTATGCGTCTCTCATTAGCTCGCAACATGCCGTATTAAACAAAGCCTCGGGTCAATGGTTTATCGAGGATATCGACTCCGCCAGTGGGGTAGGTGTACGTAAAGGAAATCAAAGCAGAGCATCCAAATTGGAAATCGAAGAACCCAGCCTGATTGAGGCAGGGGACTTAATTTATATTGCCAATACCCGCATTTTGGTGAAATAACGTTGGCGTACATCAAACAAGCTTACGGGGGAATGAAACGAAATGAGTCTGACTAGATGTGGAAACGGACATATGTTCAGCACGAGACGGCACGGCAATACGTGTCCATATTGCAATCTGGCCGTTGAATCGCCAGCTACCAGTAATGGTGAGGCAGCGGGTGCAGTCCCACGCGCACCTCGTACGGCAGAGGATGACAGAACGATGCCATACCTGGGCGAAACGACAGGAATTGAACCGGTAACGGGATGGATGGTGTGCATCGAGGGTCCGCAGATGGGCCAGGATTATCGAATAATGGCTGAAAAGAACTTTATTGGACGTTCAGAAGAGATGCATGTTCGCATCCTCGGGGATAACACCATTTCTCGACGTAATCACGCGGTGATTGTGTACGATCCCAAAAAGCGGAATTTCTATTTGCTGCCCGGCGATGCTTCTGGCCTCGCATATCACAATAATGAAGCAGTCTATTCTCCGGTGGAACTGGCTGCCTACGATGTTATTCAATTGGGACGCAGTAAATTCATTTTCATTCCATTGTGCGGTGTGCACTTTGAATGGGAGCAACAGTGAACACCTTCATGATTTTGTGGAACGACAAGGAGCTAACGCCCTACTGGGTTCTTGCGGGTGGCTGTTTGTTGATTTGGTTGCTGTTATTCGCACGAAGCCGGATTCCGGTAAGGCAGCGTGACGATAGACCGGTTGGAGTTCAGATTGGCAATGGACAGACCATTGGTGCTCGCAATGAACAGGACGATTATTTTGCCTGTGCCGTGCAGTCGCATGGTGTACTTGCTGTACTTGCCGATGGGATCAGTGGATTGTCCGGTGGAAAAGTGGCGAGTACGACTGCCGTGGAAACATTTATCCGGGAGTTTGAAGAGTTGGAGCGGTTTCCTGATCCGGAAGAGTTCTGGGATGCTTCTTCCCATGCGGCAAATCAGGCCATCCTTCGGAATTTGCTGGGCGTTCCCGGAGGGACAACATTGGTGTCTGCCATGATCAAGGGCAGGGATCTGTATTGGGGTGCGGTAGGAGACAGCATATTGGCCGTGTTTCGCAATGGAGAGCTGCTTGCCATCAATCACAAGCATACACTGGAAAGCCAACTTGAAGAACAGTATATGTCTGGAGAGATCTCGGAGCAGGAGGCACTTGACAATCCGCAGCGCAAAAGGCTGGTCAACTATTTGGGGTACGACCATTTTAAACAAATGGAAATCGCGGACGAGCCGTTTGCACTGCAGCCGGCGGACAAGATTGTGTTATGCAGTGACGGGGTATACAACTCCCTCACGGAGATGGAACTGGAGACCATTCTGGCGCAAGATATTCCGCCATTTGATGCAGCCCAGGCCATCATTGATTTGATTGAAGAAAAACAGCTCGTGCATCAGGATAATGCCACGATTATCATTTTGGAGCAAGGATGGTAACGGATCGGGCAGCGCACAGGGACGGGAAATGGGGAGACAGATGAGGAAGGAGAACAGTGAATTCAAGACGGCTTTTGTCTCAGAGGCGGGGTCTTTCCTGAAAAATCGGGATTTCTACGGCTGCGTTGAACTGGAAGACTGGGCTTGTTATGTCATTGCAGATGGTCTGGACACCGATACGGAAGTGAATAGTGCACAGATCACAGTACAGACCATTCTGGAATCCTTTTTGGAAAAGCCAACCATGTCCAAACGCAGATTGACGGAATATATCAAGATTGCACATGAATGGTTGCAGTATGAAAGCCGCCGAGTCAGGCTTAAAGCTGGATTCGTTATTGTTGTAACGGATTATACACGCATGGTGTGGGCATCTGCCGGACATAGCCGCTTGTATCATTTCCGGGGAAATAGGCTTGCATTAAAAAGCAAAGATCACAGTGTAGCTGCCCAACTGGCAGCGGAAGGCCAGATTGCAGAGGATCGTGTGGATCAGCATGATGAACGCGGCAATCTGAATGAATACGCGGGCAAACCTGGCATGATCAAACCGTATGTATCCGATAAGGTCAAGCTTGCCGATGGTGATGTGCTTGTTCTATGCACCCCTGGATTATGGGAGGGCGTGCAGGATGCCGAGATGATTGATGCGGTGGAAGGTGCCAATGATCCGCAGGCGCTGGCTGACACGTTGGAAGAAGTGATGCTCAGCAAGCAACGTTCGCGAATTGAGAATTATAGTGCGGCAGCCATCTATGTGAACAAGATTTTTCATGAAGAACCCAAGAACCGTAAGAAGTGGATTAAACGGATTGCCATCATGTTGATTATGCTCCTGATTTTTGGCGGAGCCGGCATATTCTACGCGGTGAAAAGCGCAGCCAAAAAAGCCGAGCTGGTCGTAGATATGCTGCAATACGAACAGAACGCTGACCAGTACGTGAAGGAACAGGAGTACGCCAAGGCCGTCTCAGATTACAGTCTTGCTCGCAACAATTCGATCAAAGTAAAGGACCCTGTGCACAAAAAGTTGCTGACTTCGAAGATGGCTGCTGCTCAGACATTGGTTGACGGCGAGGCTCATCTGAAAGAAGGGGATATTCCCAAGGCAACCGCCAGTTACACCAAAGCACTGGAATTGTCTGAGTCCTACAATATGTTCAACCGTGAAGTCATTCAGGAACGTTTGGAACAGATGACCACCTTTCAGCAAGTACAAGACTGGATCACCGAGGGGGATCTGAAACTCCAGAACGGAGACTACAGTGGAGCGATCATTTTGTATAAAAGGGCCAGAACAGCGGCTACGGAAACAGCATATAAGGAAGCACTGAAGGAAGTTGCCACCAAACTGGAGACGGCCGAAACCAAACGGGCGGACATCAAGCGGCAAGCCCGTCAGCTTCAGGCGGATACGCTGGAACAGAAGGGTGACCGCTTCAATGAAGCCGGAGACTACAGTGGAGCGATGGATGCCTACGCTTCAGCGCAGGAAATTTACCAGGAGATCGATATGTTGGAACGCGTGCTGGCCATGGAGCGAAAGATTAACAAACTGGATGAGAAATTGAATCCCCCTGTACCGGCAGTTGATCTTACTCAGGATGCGGCAGGGTTAGGAACAACAGATACGTCTGGTTTGAACTCGGATTGGACCGGGGATGCGGGAGGAATGAACGTAGGCAATTCAGTGGGAAGCACTTCTTCCACGGGTATTTCCTCTTCGGCCGGAAGTGGGACTGCGGATGCTTCTGGCTCTGGTTCTTCTTCAGGGAAAACGACAAGCAATACGAGCAAAAAATCCACCTCGAAGGCTGATGGAAGCACCGACACCACCGAGACTGAAGCGAATGAACAGGAAGCAACGGAAGGAGGAGATTCGTGATGAAAGATATTATTCGTGACCGTCTAAACAAGATGGAGGATCTGGAACAACGTCGCATACTCAAAGATCTCATGACAGGCGTTTTTCTTAATCTGGTCGAGTATCAGGAGACGCTAAACAAGCAGATCGAGCAACGGGTGTTTGACGAGGTGGTACCGCTGGAGGAACGCCACGATGTATATGTCACATTATGTCCGCGGGAAGATTTGGACCCCATTCATGAATTTCTGTATCCGATTCTGCCGGAGGATGCTGCACCACAGACTGTTTATTTGAGCGAGGCTTCAGAAGCGCTGGCACGTAAGGAAGAGATGAGTTTATTCACGTTCTACATGGAATGTGGGCAGCAGGAACTCCAATCCCTGCTGAAAAGTAATCGGACATTTCGCGGGGAGATTGTAACGAGTGAAGGCAGACATGCCATAACGGTTCGGTTGAAATCAAGTACAACGTATATCTCCAAAATTGAAGAACTGTACCGAGTATTTCGTAAAAACAGCCTACCATGGAAATCGATTAATGCTCCCTATGTGTTCAAATTCGTTGATTGTGTTCTAGTGGGTTCGGACGATGGAGATGCATGGGACAAACAGCATGTGGTCAAAGAACTTTCAATCCATCTGGAGGAGTTTGAGTCATATAAAAGAACGAACATGATCCCCCTTTGGAATATTCAGAAGCTTGATATGAAAACAGGTGGATTCCCTGTCCCGGCTTCGGACCGCATCAATTATGAACATGTGTTACCGCTCCGCAAAACAGGGACTGAGCACGGATATTTAGTGGATGGAGACGAATCGCATATTCGATATATCAAAAGATCGGAAGAAGATATCACCATCGTATCTCCGCTGGAGAAATCCGATTCATGGACGGTGTTGAAAATAGCCGGCCCCGTCGCAACCCGCATTGGGAGGATGGACTTTCCGCTCTTTTCCAACAACAAGCGGGAAGGGTTTGCCGGTAAATATGCACGTCAGGAAGGACGTTCTGTGCGTTCCAAAGGTGAGATTGCCCGCATGATTCATGCTTTTCAGGCAGCAGAGGGATTGGAACTTGAAGATGTGCAGGTGGTTGCACCTGGACCCGCCTTGGGCATCACGTACCCGCTTAATGGATTTGTTAGCGATCATGTCCGTGTTGAGGCAGATAAACATCGAATGATTTTAAGGTTCAGCAAACACGGAATTCAGCCAGAACAGGCTATTTTTCTGGATGATTTGCTGAGCTTTCTGGTATCCGAGATCCAGTTGGCTTTCCCTGAATATCGCTGCGAAGGGGAATGGATGTGAGCTCAACATGAATTATATATGGGATTTGATTATTCGCGCCAAACGGAATGGAACCGATCTGAGGGACGTAACTTTTGTTCCTGCACGTGTATATTCGCCATACATGGAATTAAGTCATACGAACCTGAATGCTTCAGACGTGGAACGTACGATTGAAGTCAATCCGTATTATCGTTTTTTTGATATTTTCCGGGATCTGTTCGATATCAATAACGAAGAGCAGGTGGAATTGCGGGAGACGCTCTTTGATTTGGTCATTCATTTTCTGGCGGATATGGATTTGATGCAGGGGATGAATAAAAGGGAGTATTACATTCGCTTCATTTTGAATGATATGCATTCGGGTGTATACGGGAAACGGATACGGCGGCGACTGGAGCTGTTCGGACGAGAGGAACAGGAAGTGATCGCCTGCAATATGCTCCGTCTGTACGATACGGGAGAGGCCGTTCATCTGCTGAGGGATACCCTTGTCCGGATGTTCCCGCGTTCAACCCTTTATGCCAATTGTGAGGAAAAGGATGAATTGCTCTTATATATTGGTCAGGCAGAACGGACGGAAGCAAAGGAAAAGTTGGAATTGATTCTTGAACTCTTCCTGCCGGTTCGTTTTGACACAGAAATATACTGGGGTCATCATTTTGGCATTCTGGATGTGGACTATACGATGATACAGGACGGGATTGCCCTATATTAAGCAGCACCAGCAGTTGTAAGGAGGAAGTATAGATGAACGGCTATTCATACCGATTGTATCCTGACGCCACCAGCAGGGAACGTTCCAGAGGGACCATGCGTTATACGCGCGAAGAATTGATGGACATGACCACATTTCAATTACGGAACATCTGTTACAAGGAACGGTTGATTGAGGGATTGGGGCCTCGGACGGAGCGGGAAGAACTAATTCGGATTATTTTAAAATTTTTGGGAGCGGACGATGTATTGTGGATTGATCAGTCTGTGGAAGGCGGATTCGAGCGTATACAGAAGGCCATTTCTCGTCATATGACGGCTCCCATGAGCAGTGATGGAGGCATTAGTGTGCCTGCGCGACTGATTCTATACGAAGGATTGAACGTGGACAAGCTGGATCGTTATGTGGTCACCGCACCGGGTGGATTAACCGAATCCAACGTACTTTTAGTCAATGAGAGCATGGAGCTGTGTGGTATCTTCAACCTGGTTAAGGACGAATCCGTAACGGGAACCTTTTATTTGACAGCAGGAAGTGGGTCGACCTGGAAGAGATCGGGAAACAGACAGTACAGTCTTCTCTTTTTCCGTAAACGCGACTCGGAATATTTATATCAGACCTATTATGCCAGCGGACCGCTTCCACCGGTTCATATTCAATATACTCAAATCCCACTGGCCGATCTGGACATCCGGGAACTTGAACCGACAGAAGCAGTGCTTGCGATTGATTTTGGCACCTCCAATACGACGGCAGGCGCCTATTTGCATAACGGTTATATTCAGGCTCCGAGCAGCCAGGATTTGCTGAATGGACGAGTGCGTATGGATGCCATCAACTACGTTTCTTTTCCCGATCCTTCATACAAAGATACGGACTGGATTGAAGTCCTGCCTACGGCCATCGGTGTGGCTGAGTGCTCGGATCCAGCGAACATTCGTTACGAGTTCGGCTATGAAGCGCTGCGAAGCATGCGTCGGGGAGGATACAGCAGCCGGGCGAGTGTCTTCCGCAGCATGAAGCGTTGGGTAAACAATTACAACAAAATGGAAGAAATCGTCGATGTTCATGGGAATGCAGCTATGGTTTCTCGTATGGATCTGCTGCGTGCGTACATGAATTACATCATCCGAACGGCAGAACATCAGTTCAAGTGCAAATTTCGCCATGTGCATTTTACCAGTCCCGTGAAGATGAAAACACAGTTTTTGCAGATGTTTGGAGAGATGCTTCCCGATTATCGGATTGAGCAGACGTATGCGCTGGATGAAGGAATGGCTGTGCTCTATAACACCCTTGCAGACGGGATGGAACGCGGTGCTTTTATGGAAGGGCAGACGTATCATGCACTCGTGATTGATTGTGGCGGTGGAACGACGGATTTGTCATCCTGTGCGTTTACGATCGAGGACGGTCATATGGCGTATAAACTGGACATCCATACCACTTACGAAAATGGGGATACCAACTTCGGAGGTCACAATATTACCTACCGTATCATGCAATTCATGAAAATCGTGTTTGCCGACTACTACAGCGGACGTCGTCAGGTGACGGATATTGATAGCCTGATCGAGGCACCCGGTGCGGATGTGTTCCGTCAGGTGGACGAAGAGGGTGTGAAGTCCGTTTATCAGAAGCTGGAGCAGCGATATGAGGAGGCAGAACACATCATCCCTACTGCGTTTGCGCGTAGAGAGAATCGTTCACGGGATGAGTATTTGCGGGTAAGAGGCAACTTCTACTTTCTGTGGGAAATCGCAGAAGAGATGAAGCAGCAATTTTTCCGCAAAACCGGCATCCTACGAAACCGATTCCACTCGGAGATGGAGGGCGACGGGGATAGTGATTTGCAGATCACCACCATGGAGCGTTGGTTCCTCTCGGTAGAACGGAATGGTGAGCTGAAGGATGAGTATGAGTTTCCCGATGTGGTGTTCAATATCAAGGAAATTACCCAGCTGATTAAAGCTGATATCTATGAGGTGGTCCGTAAGTTTTTGGATGATTTCTATCGGCAGGGGCGGATGAGCCAGTACTCAATTATCAAGTTGACAGGTCAGTCCTGCCGCATTGATGTATTTCGGGAAGCGCTGAAAGAGTTTGTTCCAGGCAGAAGCATTGAGTTCCGGCAAAAACCTGCGGAAGGGCGTGTGCCTGATCTCAAACTTGCCTGCCTTCGAGGGGCAATCCGTTATCTGAGTGCACGCAAAACAGGAAGCGTTCAAGCCGACATCACGCATGATGCCGCTGTAATTCCGTATACCGTAAGTGCCTACACGCATAATGGACATGAAAAAATGCTGATCAACAGTCTGGACCGGAGTAATGGCATTCCTGGCAGCATTTCTCGTCCATTCGAGACGGCAGAAGTGGAGTTATATTTGAGTGGAAGCGATGGTCAATTAAGACAGAAATTTGTATATGCCAACCGTCCGGATTTCTATAAAGAGGTGCTCTACGAAAATATCCGGGATCAGTACGGAGATAAGATTCCACAGGATGATACGGATTCCATCGTGAATGGAGAGACGAAGTTTTTTGTTTTTCCGGATGACCGCCATTGGGGTTTTCATGTATTACCGGTTGCCCGCATGAATGAACGATTGTATCTGGGGCCGCAGAAGCTGCTTCCGTTTGAAACGGACTTGTCGGAACTGGACTTCTTTGACGGAATGAAGTAAGGACGACGAGCAGAAGGGAGGGACAGTGCTCATGTTCACATATTCATATCCGCATTTTAACAAGGGAAGAATTCTGAAAACATCCATGTTGGAGGGACTACGTGATTTCCCCAGAGACTACATCGAGCTGTATTATCGTGGTTATGCAGACGGCATCCTTGCAGGTGCAGAGGTGGAAGTGTTCCCGGACAAGTTGGTCGTCTCCCCTGGAATGGTGCTGCATAAAGGAAGGCTTTATATGCTGACAGAGCCTATGGAACTGGTATATCAAGCTACCGGCCGAGTCAATGTGCTCAAACTTCGATTTGCAGCGGATGAAACGGGGAGTGACATGACTACAAGTCATTCGGAACTGGTGTTGGATGAAGAGACAACATGTGCATCGGGTGAATTGGAACTAGCTCGATTCAAGCTGAAGGAAGGGGCCCGGCTGCGCCGAGACTACCAGACCTTTGCCGATTTGGCGACGGAGTTCAACACGCTGCATGTCATTCATACCCCTTATGCAGCCGAGGAAGCAAGCACCTTATCCCCTGTTGTCATGAAGGATTATGCCGAGAGATTGCTTCGAACGGGGACCTCTGATCCCCAGGATCTGGTCTTCGCCATGATGTGTCTCAATGAAGGAACGGTTGCGCGTAGCGTCATTTTGCATCACATTGCCAGTCGATTGGGGCTGGAGTACAGAAAATACGATAATGCGCAGATTCATCGATATCTGGATCGCATCTTGGCGAATGCAGGCCGGGGGACGGGGCGCTCACACCCGGTAGGTGGACCACATCGAATGATTGTGGATTGATTCAGCACAAGGAAAGGAAGTTGTTTTTCATATGGAATATCTTGATCGCAAAGTAATTCCCATATTATATAACCATCGTGAAAATGAAGAGAATGGTCAGAACAGTGAAGTAGAAGAGACGGTTAAATTAGCACATACATCCCAGGCTATTAATTCAGCAGAGCTGCCAGCGAGGCTCCGTATTGGAAAGGAAAGCGTATTTCTAAAACGAACTGAGCTGTACGATAGTAGGGTAGCCATATCCCTTCCACGTTCATTGCGTTTAATTTCAGAGAAGGAAGCGAGCATGAAGTATCCTTCGTCTCATCGGCCGGAATGGATATATACCAATGATTCAGGGACAGTCAATTTTACGTTTAACAGACTGGAGCATCGAATTTCGGAAGAGGAACTTACTTCCTTTACCGAAACGATGGCCAATGTCATTCGTGGAACGCAGCCTATCAGACAATGGGAGAAACATGGCGTTCGAATTACTGAAACGGGACAGTTCACGGGCTACTGTCAGTTTTCCGCTCAGGGGTTGAATAATCAGATATATAACCATATCGGTTTTTCGATTTTAGACCAGTCCGTTCTTGTTTACGGATTTAATTGCACGGATGAAGAAAAGCGCGATTGGCTGGAGCCTGGCGAGACGATTCTAAATTCACTTGCGATCCATTGAAGTTGAAAGGAGATGGGCAACATGAGTCTGACTTATGAGAATCTGCTTATTGAACCATATGAACTGCTGCATTTGCAAGAACTTACGATCCGCAAAAAGATGAATGAGCACACTCGGCTCGTGTTTAAGGGTATGGTGTCCGAAGAATGGAAAGATCGCTATGTCGATGTAACGGACCGTGATACTTCCATTGAAGTATGGCAAAAAGATGAGGATGGAAACAAAAGTCCGTTGTTCAAAGGCATTCCGTTATCTGTTGAAGTGCAGGTTGTGAGAGGTGTATATACGCTCCAAGTGGAGGCTATCTCGCATACATACCGGATGGATATTACAAAAAGGACGCGAACGTTTCAAAATGTCAAAATGACGTTGCCCGATTTGCTAAAGGAACTGGATCAGCATTATCCGGGACTTGATGTAATTGATGAGGGAACAGGCGGGGCCAAGATCGCTAAGGTTGCTGTGCAATATCAAGAAACGGATTGGGCATTTCTCAGGAGACTTGCTTCTCGCTTTCACACGAGCTTAATGCCGGCCGCTCAGTTTGACAGCCCCAAATTTTATTTTGGCGTCTTTGAGCACGGAAACTCAATCGATCTGGACAATACACGTTATACAATCCGCAAAAACATGGCACCATTCATGTACTTTAACGAAAACGATACGTTAAAGGTCAACGAATCAGATTTCATTATATACGAAATCGAGACAGATCAGGTGATGGAGCTTGGACATCATATTACCTTCCGAGGCAGAAGCCTATATGTGACTGAGGCATATACCGAGCTTGTGGGAGGAATAGTGAAGCACCAATATGTACTTAGCCTTCATAGAGGACTAAGACAAAAGACATATTACAATTCGATAATTGCCGGAAGCTCATTACTTGGTCGCATCCTTTCAGTGCATGGTGGTCATGTAAGAGTTCAGCTGGACTGTGATGAAAAACAGGAGGAAGAGGAAGCGTTGTGGCTGTTGTATCAGTCGCCATACATCGCAGAGGGGCAGACAGGTTGGTATGTCATGCCTGAAGTGGGTGATCCGGTGGCCGTATATTTTCCTACGCAAAACGAAGAAGAGGCCTATGCGACAGGAGCACCCCGTCTGGATAACAAGGTAACTGGAACGAACCAATTAAACAAACCGGATCATAAAATTTTCCGTACGCCTTATGGCAAAGAAATCAGACTGACCCCAGATTCCATCTCCATTAGCAGCAAAGAGGGCGAGGTGTTCATTCGTCTCAGCGGGGACGAGGGCATTCAGATCATAGGAAGCCAGCAGGTTCGGATGTCTGCTGGGGGCAATATCTCGCTCAAAGCCGGGAAGAAAATAACGTTATCTGCCGATTCGCAATTGTTACTGGAAGGCGGGGGAGGGACATTCAAATTGGATGGACAAGCAAAAATGAGTGGATCAGAAGTGAAAGCCAACTAGTATAGGGTGACGTATGGGCAGGAGGGATAATTTCCAATGGATCGCAAGGAATCTATATTACATTTTTATACCCATCAGGTAAAACCTGCGCGGGCCAAACTTATGGATGATTTGCAGTATACGCTGCATACAAGGTATACGGAATTGACAGCTGAGTTCCTAAGTCATTTCAGGTTGATGGTTCAGGAAGTCAGCGACGCCCAAAAGCGTGGGGCGAAAAGGCCGATCGCTTACATTCAATATTCTATGTTGCGAACAGAACTTCTTGGAGGGGCGATGAATGTCCTGGTCGAAGCGTATGATGCTTTGTGGTTGCTGGATCGAACACCCATCCGTTCATTCTATTCTTCCCACTGGGCCTATGAGTGTCTTGAACGGATGCTCAATGGATTAAGAGAAGAACTTCCTCACTATCAAGGAACCGTTACAGCAGTAGAACTGGACCGAATCATGTTACAGGAAGCGGCGTTGGTGAATCGGTATCTTGTGCATTTTATACGCCATAGCTGTCGTGCGCTGGAGGACTTCGAATGGAACTCCCTTATGGATCTGGAACAGATATTCGAAGTACGTGTAGGAGAATACTTGGATGCCAGTGAGTGCGTATTTCGTCTTGATCGAAGGAATAGGAGCATTGAGGAGATTGGTGAAGCATTGGAAGAAAGTGATGGTTTGGAGGTCATGTACGCGCACTTTCAGGGACTGGATATGAGCGAAATGGAATGCAGCGATCTGGATTTTCGTTACAGCCGTTTTGATCGTATCGATCTGCATTCTACCGATTTTCAACGCTGTATCTTGATAGGGGCACGTTGGCGCAATTGTAGTCTGGAGGATACTGATTTCACTGGAAGTATTTTATATGGGGCAGATTTCAGCGGCTGTTCTCTGGAAAGAGCTGTTTTCAGGGAGGTAATCGGGGAGACGGGACATCCGGAAGGACTCGCTCAGGGGCCAGGGTACGATGCGCTTAACTTCGAAAATGCAAACCTTTCAGGTGCTGACTTCCGAGGGGCACGCCTCCGTGGAGCCAAGTTCCGTGGAGCCAATCTGACCGATACGTTATGGGAGGGTGCTGATGTGGAGGGTGCAATTTTTGACGATGCCGAGAGGAGGCGAGGGTTATCCGATACTTTCGCCTAATGGCCGATCCCAGATGGACACACCGCGTAGAGACTGAGCCTGTTGGTGAACTGCAACGCAGGACCTGGAATCAGGCTTTTCATGATTCAGGCAGTGAGCATACAGCCATTAACTTTTATGTGCGAAGCGGATTCCATGTCGATTATACGGATTATTTGGAACAGCCGGTTCCCTTGGTTTCAGATCAATTGCTTGAAACACTTATTTTGTATTGTCCTCAGCTCAAGCGAAGGGCTACCGTATTAACGGACAAGGAGCGAATGACCCAAGAGACGTATTGGGCCATTCATCCTCCTGCACTGGCAAACGTATTATCTCCTCATACTCGTCGGCGCATGGATGGAAGTCTGGAGCGGATCGTACTGAAGCGAGATTTCCCGGAGGTACCCCTGTTCCAATTGATGGAGCTGCGCGAAACCGTGATCATAGTCAATCTGGCGTTGTCGGAGAGCATTCTGCGGCGAGATGTCGCAGGAGTACAATTCATTCCGTTGGACTTGGAACAAACGAATTAGAAAGGAGAGGTTATGATGGCGCAAAGTCAAGATCAGGATGCCCAGATTCATACGGCTGGAGAAGCCTCTAAAAGCTATGTCGTTGCAGGAGCAATACTTAAATGCGATTGCGGGACGCAGCGTACACGATTGAAGATACCATTCAGTCATGGCGTGTATATCAAGGGGAAGGCGAAGATGACTGTCGAGGATTATGTTCCAGGTATTCATATTGGATCATTCGGTAACTGTTCCAATCCAGCTAATCCAGCAGTAGCGGCAAGCACGATGGTTGACATCTATGGGGTTAAGAAAGCGCCTTGCGTTCCCGTGCTGACCATGCCTTGGCTTCATGGAAAGGGAGATACCAAGGTGGAAGGGAAAGCTGCACTGCTCAGTCACTGTACGCACAAGTGTCTATATGGCGGAGATATCGTCATAGAAAATGACGGACAGCAATTGGACTTTTGACGATGAATGAAATTACGGAGAAGAAACTCGACCAGATCGGTTATGAGCAAATTCGTTTATATTGGCCTTATCGTGCACAGTGGCTGGAGGGCGTACAAATTACCCGCCAGGTGAACGAGCATGCGAAGCTCTATGTCAGCGGCATTCTTCCGGAAGAGGATGGACCTGAAATTCTTCAGGTTCAGGCTGATGGTGAATCAATCGTACTCAGACAAGTCGATAAAAATGGTAGATCAGTGAGAAGACTCTTCCATGGCGTAATGATCTCGCTCTCGGTTCATTTGTCGGGAGGGGTCTATCGATTCGAACTTGAAGCTTTGTCCAACTCCTATCAAATGGATATGCGAATTGAGGAACGAGCCTTTCAAAACAGAGGGTGGACGTTCAAAGAACTCATTCAATTCATTATGAATTCTTACCGCTATTCGGATGTCATGGATCAGGTTACCGGAAATACCTCATTGAGCGGACTTGTATTACAATATAAAGAGACCGATTGGATGTTCCTACGCAGACTTGCCTCGCGATTCGGTACAGTGCTGATCCCCGAAATCACAGCGGCATCACCCAAATTGTATATCGGTTTGCCCGCAGGTAAGTTGTGGAAATGGCCAGAAGACCAACCTTATCAGGTTCGTAAGGAGCTGACAGGAATCGACTGGCACGGCTCCGGAACGGAAGATCGATATATCATTCAGGGCCCCAAGGGATCGCAAGGCGTATTGCAATATACGGTGGAAAGTGTCGAGACTTATGCATTGGGAGACAAGGTCGAACTTCCGGATGGCAGAGAGTTGACCGTGGTGTATGCCCATTCGCGATTGGAATCCGGGCTGCTCATGACGACCTACCGCATGGTACTCGAAGACCACATTCATGTACCTAGATGCAATCTATCGGACCTCATTGGGTTATCGCTGTACGGCGAGGTGGTCCGCGTGATTCATGATCACATTCAGATCAAATTGCCCATGGACGAGGGCCCGATGACGCAAGGCTCCGCCTGCCCCTATCCGGTCGCGCCAGTTTATGCTGCGGAAGGGCATAGCGGATTATACATGATGCCGGAGATCGGGGATCAGGTGGAATTATATTTTCCAAGTAGTCTGGAATCCAGAGCGTACATTCGTCATTCCATCTCTGAGGGTAAACGTTCCACTAACGGAGGGACAGACCATAAAGTCTGGGGGCATCCTGCCGGGAGCTCTATCGGGATGTCGCCTGAGGAGGTTACACTGCAAGCCGGATCGGGGTTAACGATTACCTTGAATGATCAGGGGATCGTATTGAGTAGTCCAGGCAATCTGTCCATTCAAGGCAGCAATATCCTGCTTGCGGCCGGACAGATCGAAGCTACAGCACCAGAAGCGATTTGGCTGCTTGGCGGGGGTGGTAGCTTCATTTTGGATGGGGAGACCAACGTACGAGCAGGTCTATTGCAACAGGAGGGCAGCAACAAAGCGCCTGTTCATGTGGCGGATCTGCCTCCGGAGCCGGAGCCACCGCTGATGCCGATTGAGGAGTACGAAGCAGCTCAGGCCGCAGCAGCCGCAGAGGCTGCTGCAGTGACGCAGGCATCAACGACGAACCCGAAAGATGGATCGTTGGCTGGAGCAGCGTTGGCCATCACTGCTATGATTCCGATCCTGGGAGCTCTAGGGGGTATTGCTGCCCAGACAGCCATCGGCGTAGGCATTGCTGCCGTTGCCACGGGTCTCATCGCGAGCGTGCCGAAGATAGGCTCCTTCAAGCCTTCGGCTCTGAATTTGCTGGACCGATTTACGAATGGGTTTGCTGAACTGCAACAGCAGGAGAACGAAGCGAAGCGGACACTGTTTGGTAAAGTGTTGACCGCTGCCAAAGAATTGTCTACCGCGACTTCACTGACGGATTTCATGAAGAAGTTGCATCAACAGAGCACGGAATACAGCAAGGCGTATTATGAGACACCAAGTCATATTCGGGAGAAATGGGCGAAAGAATATGCATATCAACAAACGGATCAGGAACTGAAAGATTCGCTGGATTTTTTCAAGAAAGTGATGAAAAACCCGGAGCAGTATGATGTCCTTTTCGTAAATCCTTATTTTGCAAATATTACCTTCGACATAGGCAGGCCTCATATCACGGTAGAGGAACTGGGCAGTTATGACTATTGGGAGACTCAAGAGCTAAGTCTCGAAGAAAAGAAGTTTTTATCCTGGAGAATCAAACGTACGACGATGAGCAATGAAGAATTAGCTGAACTACTTGATGGATATAACCAACAAGACGCCATGCAAAAAGGGATGGATACGCAATTTGGTATGAATCGCAGAGGAGGTTCAGCAGGTGGCTCTGCAGGCCTCGGACGGCCCATCCCGCAGGCAAAAGGAACAATGTCGCCCAAAACTAGCAACAATGCATTTAAGACTATGATGCCCAAAGTGAAGAGTTTTTTCAAAAAACAATGGGAAAAAAGCCAGATGATGCATGCTGTTTCTGGCGGAGGAAGTCATTGGAGCAATAATAAGACGAACAAAACGGGTGAGGCTGCTTCGGGGAATGGCAAGTCAGCAAACAGTGAAACAGGATCGACCTCCAAACCTGTAGGGAACCCGTCGAAACCGAAACAAAATTCGGATAGTACACCTTCTTCGAAAACGAATGAAGGAAATTCAACGACAACGTCGAAACCAAGCACGACACCAAAGACCAATCCAGAAAAAAAAGAAACACCGAATGAAGTGAATACGTGGAAGCCATCTCCATCTAAGAAAAAGGACGACGTTAAACCGCAAGCCGATACGAAACCGCCTAAATCATCCGAACCGGAGAAACCAGAGGAGAATACAAACAAACCGAAGGATAATCCGGAAGGCACTGAGGGGACGGGAAATGCTTCTTCTACTCGTTCACAAGGTGAGCCATATGAAAATCATACAACTGTACAGAAGACTGATACGGCGAGAAATTTGCCAACGACTGGTAAACCGAATTCCTCAGTAGACTTTTATGATGAGAACGGTACACTGACGCAGAGAAGATATTACGACGAAAACGGGCGAGCTATAGAAGACATTGATTATGAACACTCAAATGGAGACAATAGCCATGAATTCCCTCATAGACATACTTGGGATTGGACTAGTGGTTCTCCAAAAAGAAGCAAATAATACATCTCATTTTATGATAGGGGGTTTGAGGGAAAATGCTAAATATTCATGACAATGAAATTGTTTCCTATGAAGTTGATTTTCGTAAATCTAGAATTACAATTCAAACATTAGATGGTAACGAAGATTCAGTTACCACCAATATCGAGTTTAGTGATGTCCTGGCTCATATGTTTGAAACACAACTACAGGGAAGTATTATTTTTGATATTAGCACATTTGAAGTAAGCCGATTTCTCAAAAATAACAAGGAACTGTTGGAGAAACAGAAGAACTACGGGTGGCCAATGCATTATGAAAAAGCAGAGGATTTGCTTGAACATTTACAAAATGAAAAGTACAACTATTACGTGATTTCAGCTTCGTATGGTCTTAATGGGTGGGTAATCGCTAAAGGATATAAAGTTTATAATTAATGGTGATGTTTAACTTGGCCTTGGGGGCGGCAAATCCTCAAGGCCTTTCTTTATACCCCTACCCAGTGCCGAATGAACCCATCATTCAACCAATAACACTTCTAACCCATGTAATACCCGTATAAAGATTTCTTCATTTCGGTTGTACGCACATCAAATGCTTTAATTTTATAACCTAAATAACGCTATTCCGTTACGTTGAACAGGTTGATTATGGTTAGATACCATCATAATTGATCTGTTTTTTGTTATCTTCGTTTTCTTACCTTTTTTTCAAATTTATTTGCAACTGTAGAATATGCCGCCCCGATAGGGAGGATGAAATAACAGTAAATCGCATCTTTTCGGATAGATACCGCCACTATTAAGAGTAGGACGGCTAAAACGAAGTTGTTTTCATATCGTCCGCAACTTAATTGTACCTTTCAACGATTGTTACAGCGAAGAAAGAACTCTGCTGACGAGCAGTTAACATATAACAGGCAGGGAACGTATAAGGCTAGCCGCCTGCCCTCTAATTAAGCCCGAAATTCATGAAAAAATTCGGGGAGGGGGCGGAACATGAATGGGGAAACGGTATCCATAGACCGTATAGTTATTGACTTTACAGACGTGTACTGGGACTTCTTCAATGAGTTCCATAAACGAATCTGTCACTATTGCGGGGTCAGGATGACGGTGGGGGAAAGAGGATTTCAATACCGTATCAGAATCAACACTGGAGAACAGTTTCTACATATCTCCTATAAGTTGGTATTTGCTCCGAAAACTCGTAAGAACACGCTCAGGATAGAAGTCTATTCGAAGTCGCTTGTTTACTTCCGTCATTGGCTCGAACAAATCCGAGAGTACGCCGATCAGGTCTTGTTTGTACGGTGTGATGTAGCTTTTGACATTCCTGTTCGCATAAGTGATCTGTTCACGATGTCTACGAAGGGTCGTAAGCTACGTCTGTTCAAAGGCACTCGCTATTACAACGGCAAGCATCAGCGTCAGGAGGATGGTTATTGTCGGGTGTATGACAAGAAACGTCAGTTGTTGGAGACAGGGCGGGAGAAAATCAGAGGGGAACGAACGAGAATGGAAATTGTTTATGCCTCGAAGGAGAAGATATCGCTTGCTACACTCGTTCAGTATCCGCCGCAGTTTAACAGCAAGTATCTATGTGCAGTTTTGACGGACTTGTCCAAGTTTAGTCCGAAGGTGGGGCGGCTTGTGAAGGAGATTCAGCAAGGAGAACTTCTACCGCAAGACACAACTCCTTACTACCGTAAGCAACTCTCTTTGAGTTTTACGACAACGGGCAATTTGACACCAACTTCCGAACAGACTTGATTACCTCTATTATATGATTTCCTAACCCCGAACGGAATGAATGTCATCGGTTATGTCGTATCGACGCAAGGACAAGCCAAAGGCGGCTACAGCTTATCTTACCAATATGATGAAATCCGTTCGTATTGTGAAGGGCAAGGATGGAACTTACTGCATGTTCACGGATGAGGGTATCAGTGGGGCGAAGGTAGATGAGGATACGCTTGAGGTTGATAGAATCGGCTTTCAAGACATGTTAACCGCTCTGTCTACTCAATCTATAGATGCGGTAGTCGTACTCAATACAAGCCGTCTCTGGCGGTCTGACATTGTGAAGGTTTTAGTGCATAGAGAGTTCAAAAAGCATGACGTTGATGTCAAGAGCATCGAACAGCCAACCTACTCTATCTACAAGAAAGACCCGTCAGACTTCTTGATTAACGGATTGATGGAACTGCTTGACGCATACCAACGGCTTGAAATCTCGATGAAGTTAAGTCGAGGACGCAACAAGAAGGCACAGCAAGGCGGCTACGCAGGAGGTCGGGTGGCGTTCGGCTACAAAGCGAAGAAAGGTCAGAAGGCAATCGAAATTAATCTCGATGAAGCTACCGCTGTACAGCGATTGTTTGAACTCAAGGAGTTATTTCCTGACTGGTCATTATCTCAATTAGCGTATCAAATGAAGGATGACGGCTTTACGACACAACAGGGCAAGAAGTTTACAAAGGTACAGATTAAACGCATCCTTGATCGCCGACCGTTGTACGAAGGTACTTATTTCTATGGTGGCATTGAAGCCAATGGGCTTCATCAAGCCATTATATAGGCGGTGGCGGCATGGAGCAGATGGAAATCTACAATGGCTACGTTGAACAAGAAGACAGCTATTACAAGAAACTCGAAACATTGGAACAATGCCAAATAAACTTCCAAAGGCTTATTCCGACTTGAAATACGAGTAGGAATGAGCTTTTTTTACTTACCCACTATTAAAGGAGGACGAAACGAATGACTAAGTGTGAACAGGTAGTAACAGACAAATTGAAAAATTAGTAAATTGTATAAAAATTAGAGGCGGATCAGGACCTGAAAAGTTCGCTGGATTATTTCAACAAAGTGATGAAAAACCCGGAGGAATACAATATTCTTTTTGTAGGTCCCCATTTTGCGAATATCACCTTCGATATTGGCAGGCCCAGTAAAAATAGAGTATGCACAGCCTAAAAATTATCCGAAAGATTATGAGGCGGCAAATAAAGAGGCAGGGCTTAGTAAAACATCTAATCCATCTGTACCTGAAAAAAATAAGCCGCCACAAGGGTACACATGGCACCATATGGAAGATGGAAAAACAATGGTACTAGATGAAAAAGATGTACACGACGAATTTAAGCATATGGGCGGGCAGTACAATGTAAATGGAACAGGAGGAGATTAAAATTGGAAATTAAAGGAAGTAATGAGGTTTTAACAGAATCTAGACTTCAAGACTTTGAAAGAATAAACGGAGTTCAACTTCCCCAACAATATCGAGAATTTTTATTGAAATACAATGGGGGATATCCTAAACCCTATTACTTTACTATCTCTAAAGAGCAAGGCATTGGTATGGTAAATATTTTCTATGGTATTGGTGAAATGTACGATAATTTAGACAAAAAAGTTGATATATTTGATGATATATTAGACGCAGGATTTATTCCGATTGCAGATGATTCTGGTGGTAATCAGATTTGCTTAGGTCTTACTGAAAAGCATTTTGGAGATGTTTATTTTTGGATTCATGATGAAGACCCTGAAGATTTAGGCAATATGTATTTCCTTGCTAAGGATTTTGGGGGGTTTTTAGAAAAGCTACACGATGAGATAGAAGAATAGTTGGATTATTAAGGGTTGTAACACAGTTAATTTTTGTTGTGTGGGGCTACCCCAGTGTCGAATGAACGCATCATTAAACCGATAACACATATAACTCATGAAATACCCGTATAAAGAATTCTTCATATCTGTTGTACGCTCATAAAATGCTTTAATTTTATAACCTAAATGACGCTATTCCGTTACATTGAACAGGTCGATTATGGTCAGATACCACCATAATTGATCTGTTTTTTTTGTTATGTTCGTTTTCTCATAGGATTTTCAAAATGTTATGCAACTTTAGCATACGCCGCACCGATAGATAATTGTCTAAACCATCGCACCCTCTTGGATGGATAGATCGACTATTCATATTGTCAGGACTTATCTGTAAATTGTATGCAACAATCTGGCTATTTGCCGTGATAGTTACTGTGCAAGTCAATAAACCTGGTGACGACCAGTTTGACATAGAACAGTAAGGAGTGACGTTTCGGGAAATCGGGTTTTCTGTCACCTAAGAAAATTCTTTCAGAGAGGACGTAGTTCCAATGCCAGAGAGTATTCAAGAAAGATTGATTGAATGGGCGGTAGATATGGAATGGCATAACTTTAACGTTCAATTCCAACGAAATCAATACTACATTCCATATCCTCATATGCTTCGAAAATGCTACGGCTTAAGCATGAATGATCGGGGTGTATTGTTTGATATTATGAGTCATTTAGGAGAAAACGATGAAGCTTTTCCTTCTACAGAAACAATATTTTGTAATTTAGCATCGCATCATGTTGATCGTATCCACCCTATAGTTCAACCAAAGGCAGAGTTTTTTCTTCATAATAACAATCACTGAAAGGTTCAGTTAAGTTAGGGATGGCATGTAAACCCTTGGTTTTAGCCGATACTCTTAATTGCAGCGGTATTTATCCAAACAATGATATTTATTTCCATTCCATCCTTCCTATCGGGGCGGATTATTCTACAGTTCCGAGTAAATTTAAAAAACGCAAGAAAACAAAGATAACAAAAAACAGGTCAATTACGGTAGTATCTGACCATAATTAACCGTTTGATGTAACGGAATACTCAAATTAATTTTAAGAACAAGAGAGGTTCGGCAGGTGGTCTTGTAGGCCCGGTCCGGTCTATCCCGCAGGCAAGTGGAACAACGCCGCCCAAAGTGAGCACGAGGCCGTCTTCGCCCATAGTGCCCAAAGTGAAGAGCTTTGTGAAAAAGTATTGGGAAGAAAGTCAGAAGATGCGAATCGTATCTGGTGGAGGAAGTCATTGGAGCAATAATAAGACGAGCAAAACAGGTGAGACGGCTTCGGGGAATGGAAAGACAGCAAACAGTGGGGGAGGATCAACCTCTAAGCCTGTAGAGAACCCGCCGAAGTCGAAAACAAGTTCGGGTAGTTCATCTTCTTCGAAAAAGAATGAAGGAAATTCAACGACAACGTCGAAACCAAGCACGACACCAAAGACGAAACCAGAAAAAAATGAAACGCCTAATGAAGTGAATACCTGGAAGCCGCCAACGAAGAAAAAGGACGAAGGTAAACCGCAAGCCGATACTAAACCGCCTAAATCATCCGAACCGGAGAATCGCAGGAGAATACAAATAAACCGAAGGATAAACTGGAAGGTACTGAGGGAACGGGGAAAGGTAAGAAGTTAGAACTGTCGGATTTTAGTAAAGAAATAATGGAACCTAAACCGATGAATTCACCTGTTCCACAAAAATGGTATAATAAGGGTGGTTACATCTCAATAGATAAGAATGGAACTTGGACATATACTAATAAGAAAGGGCAGTCTGTGAGTTATCCAGATGGCTACCCCGACTTTTCAGAGTATTATCATCCTACTGTTAAACCAGTAACAATTGAAGTAACTGTGCCTAAAAATCCACAAGAAGACTTTAAAAAAGCAAATATAGAAGCAAAGCTTAATAAGGATTCTGATCCACCTGTGCCAGCAAGTAATAAACCTCCTGAGGGTTATACATGGCATCATCATGAAGATGGAAAGACGATGATCCTTGTCGATGAAGATATTCATAGGGAGTTTAGACATATCGGTGGCCAGTCTACAGTCAATGGAAAAAATAAAAAAGGAGAATAGTTATGGCGAATATAGATCGAGGAAACGAGAAAATAACTATAAATGATATTAATGAATTTGAAGGTAAGTATGATCTTAAGCTTCCTGAGCAGTATGTTGATTTTTTGCTTAAATTTAATGGCGGGTATCCTCAAGTATCTACATTTAAAATTTCTGATGAAGAGGGTGAAAGTGTTGTAAATAAATTTTATGGGATCGGTGATATGAAGGGGAATCTGTCTAAGGTATTTGAGGTTTTAGATGGTGAGCTGCCTGAGGGGTTTATTTCGATTGCTAGTGATCCAGGGGGGAACGAGATTTGTATTGGAACTAGTGAGAAATACTTTGGAAAAGTATACCTTTGGATGCATGACATGGAGTCAAATAAAGAAATGGATAATATGTTCTTATTAAATAACAGTTTTAATGATTTTTTTGATAATTTATATTAAAGGCTAGCATTGGCTGTAATAAGACACTTAGTATGAACTTATTTACAAGCCCAACAACAAAATCGTACAACACAACCAACAAACCAAATACAAAATGATTCAAACACTTGATAAACTTTCAAAAGCTCTTTCCCACTAGGACCTTTAGTAGGAATGAGCTTTTTCGCATGGCGAAAATACAATAGCTTGATCATAAATCGCTGGTTGATCTCGATATGCCATTGTGGTAATTATTCTCCATTCCAGATTATAAGCAAGTTGAATTTCTCTAATTTTATGTTATGGAGGCTACTTTTTAGTTACATTAAATAGGTTGATTATGGTCAGGTATACCGTAATTGACCTGTTTTTTGTTTCTTAGTTTTCTTGCGTTTCAAATTTATCACAACTGTAGATGAGCTTGATTTTGCATATTACGTAGTAAACACAACAGGAATAGACAAAAAAGAGTTTTATGCACATAGTAGTTTGAATGGAGATAAGAAGGCAAAAGACTATGCTGTTTTCTCGTTAAACCACCTAAACCCAAATATGAGGCCACTCTTGCACCTGATAGGGGTGGAAATATAAGAAAAAGAGATAACACTTTTTTCGAAAACGAATGAATCTAATGCAACGAGAACACCGAAAAGAAGCATGACATCGAAGACGAATCCAAAAAAAATGCTACTCATGGAATAAATATCTGCCAAATATGGAGGGTAATTCTGAAGCGATACAAAACCACCCAAGCCACCAAAACCAAAGGTAGAATAGGATACAAACAATCCGAAGGAAAAAACGGAAGGCACTGAGGAGACGGGTAAAGGTAAGAAGTTAGAACTGTCGGATTTGACATAAGAATTAATGGAAACGAAGCCAATGAATTTCCTGTCCCTAAAAATGGTAGGATAAAGGTGGACATATTTCAATTGATGGGAATGGAACATGGACATATACTAACAAAAATGGAATATCGGTTAGTTATCCTAATGGCTGTCCTGACTTTTCAGCATTTTACCATCTAACTATTAAACCAGCAGTAACAATAGAAATTACTATTCCTAAAAACCCTCAGGCGGACTCCAAGAAGGCGAACTTAGAAGCAGGACTAAATAAGGATTCTGATTCACCAGTTACTGAACTAAATCAACCTCCAACTGGGTACACTTGGCATCATCATGAAGATGGAAAGACAATGGTTCTTGTTCAGAAGGATATCCATAGGGACTTTAGACACATAGGTGGTCAGTCTACAGTTAACGGAAAAAATGATTATAAAGGAGAATTACCATGGCAACGGTTTATAACACAAATAAAAAAATTAAATTAAAAAATATTGAGGAATTTGAAGCAAAATATGCTGTCTTGCTTCCGGTTCAATATCGCGATTTTTTGCTTGAGTATAACGGTGGTAATGTAAAGCCAAATGTTTTCAAAATTTCAGATGATGAAGGAGAGACTGCTCTCAACACACTTTATGGGTTAGATATCAATGAATCCTACGATGAGTTATCAAGTGTGTTTGACTCATTATATGGCGAAATCCCAAACGAATTTATATCTATAGGTGATGATTCTGGAGGAAATCAAATTTGTCTGGGAACTAGCGAAGAGTATGCGGGGAAAATATATATTTTCCTTCATGATATAGAACCTACTGAGAAGATGAGCAATATGTTTCTTATATCTGATTCTTTTGATAGCTTTTTAGATAATTTATATGAAGTTTAATCTTTAGAAAATGACGGATGCAGAAAAGCTAATTTCAACTTGAATTATAAGTCGAAATTGGCTTTTTCATTTGTCTGATCCCTGATCTTTGACCAGTAGCTAAAGAAGAAGTGCAAATTGAGTATATGTTAGGTGGAAAAGGCACATACGGAGGAGCAACGAAAAGAGCTAATTTTGCTCAATCAGATCAAAGGTTAGCTGAACAACTTAATAATTCTCCTGAAATAGCACGTCAATTTGGTATGGATTCTGGCAAAATTGCTGCTAAAGATATAAAGATTTATCGAGATAAAAATAAACTAACATGGCACGAATTAAATGATGTTAAAACAATGCAGCTAGTACCAACAAAGATAAATAGTACTTTTGGGCATCTTTGAGGTGTGGGAGAAATAAATGCAGGAGCGTTTGAACCTGGGGGATTTTCTAATAAACGATAAAGAGGAGATTACACAATGATAAAAAATGATCCTGTTTTTGGAGTGCTCGAATATAACTATGGTTGGACTAGGAAGACTATGTTTCAATTATTCGGAGAAGAACTTGAAATTACATTGATGATTGATGGCGATGAAGATGGAAGATTTGATGAAAAACAATATACGGCATATCAATCATTAATACAAGATTGGAAACAAGTGCAGTATAACTTATTACAACCTATTTTAGATTATTACAGAAAAAAAGGATTGAATTGGGTTATGATGTTGCGTTTAATGGGAATTATCCATTAGTTGAAACAACAGCTCAACTGATGAAGATGATTACTTTAGAGGGGATTGTTGTTCCGTATGGAGACATTAATGAAGAACGTGACATTGGAGTTCTTTTTAGTTGTACATGGGATTCAGAGAATGGTTTAGGGGTGCGTTTATTAAATGAAGAAATAGCTGATGTAGGATACCAAGATGTTGCAATTTGATACCAGGCTAATTAAATCGTATAGCACAACCATATCCAACGAACCCAATATTAAATGATTCAAACATTTGATTAATATTCAAAAGCTCTTTCCCATTTGAATTATGAGTTGGAGAGAGCTTTTTGCGTGTCGAAATAACTAATGGCTGCTTGGTGGAGGTGGCAGCTTCATTCTGGACGAGGAGGCCAATGTGCGAGCTGGCCTGCTGCAACAGGAGGGCAGCAACAAAGCGCCTGTTCATGTGGCGGATCTGCCACCAGAGCCAGAGCCACCGCTGATGCCGATTGAGGAGTACGAAGCGGCTCAGGCCGCAGCAGCCGCAGAAGCTGCTGGAGTGACGCAGGCATCAACGACGAACCCGAAAGATGGATCGTTGGCTGGAGCTGCATTGGCCATCACTGCTATGATTCCGATCCTGGGGGCGCTAGGGGGTATTGCTGCCCAGACAGCCATCGGCGTAGGCATTGCTGCCGTTGCCACGGGTCTCATCGCGAGCGTGCCGAAGATAGGCTCTTTCAAGCCTTCAGGGCTGAATTTGCTGGAACGACTCATGAATGGTTTTGCTGAAATGCAAAGCAGGAGAACGAAGCGAAATGGGCGATGCTTGGTAAAATGCTGACGGCCGCCAAAGAGCTGACTACATCGACTTCGGTGACCGATTTCTTTAAGAAGTTGGAACAACAGAACAAGGAGATTAGTCTTGCTTATGAGCAGATTCCGAGTTACTTCCGTGAGAAGTGGGCGCGTGAAAAAGTCCAATGTGACCTGCAGAAGTCGCTGGAATTTTTCGAGAGTGTGGAGAAAGACGATGTTCAACATCAAACCTTCTTTTCCCCTTACTACCAAGAAATTTCATGGGCATTAGACAGGGCGGGCATATATCATAATATTACCGTCGAGGAGGTAAAAGATTATAATTTTTGGTTGCGTCAGGACCTGACATTGGAACAAATGGAATATGTAACTCAATTGATTTACAATCCGATTAGCGATGAGAAATTCGTAGAGATGATCTACGATCATGAGATGCATCGCGATTTAATAGAGAACGGAACGATGATTGGCGGTAATCTAAGGGTAAGAACGCCAGACATTGAAGGAAAGGTCATGCAAGTTGTTGGTAACGGATTTAAAAAAGCAGCGACATTTGCGAAGAAGAAATGGACAGACGGCCAGAAAATGAGGATTGTTTCTGGTGGAGGAAGCGATTGGAGCGGGGATAAGTCGAAAAAAAACGGGACAAGCAAGTTCTGGTGGTAAAATAGAAGGTGAACCTGAAACTAAACCTAACCAAACGGGTAGTGATCAGAAGCCACCAAAACAGAAACCAGGAAGTACCGAAACTAAGACGAATCCGGAAAAAAATGCGACTCCAAATGAAGTGAATTCATGGAAGAAATCTCTGCCAAATAAGGTTGAGGGTAATCCTGAAGCGGACACTAAACCACCCAAGCCACCAAAACCAGAGGGAGAACAGGATACAAACAAACCGAAGGAAAATACGGAAGGCACTGCGGGGACGGGAACGGCTAATATACTAAAAAATGTTACTGAAACAGAGAACAATATTAAAAATTTACCGTTAGAACATGGTCAATTTTTTGATAAACACGGAAATTTACTAGGAGATATAATTATTGGTACTGAAAGTGCTATAAATCTTAACCCTTATAGGCATTTAGGTAAGGTTGCAATATTTACTCATAATCATCCCAAAAATGGGTCATTTAGTATACAAGATATGGAAACTGCTGTGGATTTCAATATGGCAGAAATGAGGGCAGTAACTCCGAATGGGAAGATCTATATTATGAAGAGAGGAACTGAGGGGTGGAAAGTTGACGGAAAACATATGGAATTTGTTTATCAATTCGTACAGACCGAGTTGAAAGCGGACCCCACATTCAACAATCTATACAAAGCAGGAATGATAGATAAGGCAATGGATATATATTTTCAAAGAATAGCAGAACGAATAGGCGGAATTTATAATCGCTATTAATAAGGAAGGGTGACAGACATGAATAAGAGTTATCTTTACACCAAGCCAAGTATTATAGGAGTGTTAGAATCAAGAGACGAATTTGATAGTATAGGTTCCTGGTTTGATGATAACACCCCAGAGTTGCTTAGAAAAAAAATTTATGAGAGCCCTTTAGATGAGATGATTATAGAATTAGTGGAGATATTTAGAGAAGGAAATCCAAATTACAAAAAGTTAGCAGTTTTATTTGGTTTTGTTGAAATTGAAGAGGGGGAGCAAGAAGAAAGAATAATATGGAAATTACAAAAAATTGAACGGAAAGATGATGATTTGACTAAAGTTGTAATGCACATTGATGCAAAACATTTAATTATTCAAGATTTATATTTATATGTTAATGAGTTACCTGTTCTACAAAAATTAAAAGAAAAATTAAATGTTCAATTTAAGGATATAACTTTACAAAAAATAAATAATGCGTTTGTAATTATAGAAAAAGAATGTGATATAAGTATTGTTAAAGATACTGATAAGATATAGAGAAGAGTTTTTGTTGAACTTATTTTAAGAGTATAATACATCTTTAAAGTAAGACCTTATAATAACAATTAATAATCATACACGTAAATACTTGATAAAAAAACGTCTAAACTTTCAAGACTCATCCAACTTAATCAACAAAAGGGGGATGAGTCTTCTTTTAATAGAATACGAGTTACTCAGGTATAGAGAGAATATGATTCTTTACAGGGGTATGGAATTTAGTGCGACATATAATCAGGCTCCGAGCTAATTTGGGATAATTGAGTTGATCAACAAACATGCCGGCAGTTGAATGAAGCGCTAGAAGGTAAAACAGAATGATATCGAATATGAGATGTTTTTCGGCCCATTTTTAATGGCATTGCGAAAGATATCAGATGATTAGACCTCACCGCTGATGAGCTTGGAGACTATAACTACTGGTTGGGTCAGAACCTGACATTGGAACAGATGGAATATCTGACACAGTTAATTTACAATCCGATCAGCGATGAGAAATTCGTAGAGAAGTAAAAGATTGGAGTAAGGAAATCAAATAAAATTGAAGGAGAAAACAATGGTTAATTCAAAAAAATTGCAATTGGCCTACAAAAGGTATGTCAAAAATTTTGTTGATAGTAATGCTGTAAATGAATACGAAGAAGGTAAAAAAAGTTGAAATCGTCGATATTAATGATACAGAGAGTGATCATATCCTATTAATTGATATGGATAATATATCTTCCTTTTGGTTAGATGTCTGGAAAAATGACGTATTGATAAAAAACGGTCGAGATGTGAGTGCACTAAAAAAATTCAACAAACAAAATTTTATCAGTGCATGGGTAGGCATATTTATAAAGATCGTTATCCGAATATGAAATTGATTGATTATTCTTTGGAGTATAGCATCATTGCATTAGTTTCAATTTATACGGATGGGTAAAAGAGGAAAAGATATTTTTTGATTTTATAGTCAAATATCTTGGAGATAATTTAATGGAAGCAAATGATTGGAATCAACATATCTGGTTTTTAGTAGAGTTGTATCTACAACACACCAATCAAACAATAGAAGGAACTAATAAAAATGTTCACTTGACTGTGAAGTCCGCATTAGCAGATAAGGGGCAGCCGTGTGATTTGATTCCAGAAGAACTTGGAATATATAGAGAAGTATTGGAACAATGGCATACGCCTAATCTGAATGAAATTACGCGTTTGATTGGAAGAATGTCTGAACATCATTCCATGCTCGCTTCAGAGTTAGGAAAATCGCTTGAGTTTGGAAATTATGATTACGCTTTTTATCCTTATGAAATTTTGTATTTGCTTCATGTGAGAAAAAAACAAGGTCTGCCCAATCCAAGTCATTTTGATGATTTCCTGATGAACTCACCGGAGGCTAAAATGAACATTCATGATCCTGAACCGTATCCAGAGTGGGATCCCGTTCTACGAATGATTGATGACTTTTATCGCAAAAACTATCCCGAGTATATCCCGAACCACCATGGAGTTCTGTTTGGGTAGGAGAGGAGGAAGACTGCATGGCAGATAAAGATTTGGTGCCCTTAATTTTCGATGATGCAGAGGATATCGATATGATTTTGAACAATCCGGATGAATCACTGGTGTATTATAGTATGCTGAATCATGGCTTAGCGACCAAACGGTTTTTATTTCTGGACTACAAGGGAGAAGTGGATCAGGAAATCGTTAATTATGTTTTAGACTATGAGTACGCCTATGACATCGAATTGGGAACTGCAGATCAGTTAGAGGTGTTGGGAGAGTTTGACTACAAATATCTCCCTGAGAAAATTAGGGAGGTGAATAAGCTGATATCTCCAAAAGGATATGGTTTATTTTCTTATCCGACGGCAGGAGACTTCTATGTATTGTTTATTGCTGAACTTAAGCATGTGGGTGCGCTAACCCAGGTGGATTTATTAGAAGATGAAGATATTCCTGAAAGAGAGCGTCACATCCAGTTATACATTTAATTAAAATATAAGTAAGACAGGCTCCAGTTATATAACTGGAGCTCATTTGTTTTTAGGTTTTTATGAGGGGATCTTGTGTCTTGAGGTTCGAAACTTTGTTCATCCATATGATACATAAGAGTCTTTATGATTTTTTTCAGCGAGGTAAAATATGAAAAAATGGCTAAAAGATTTGCGAACTATATTGCATTGAGAGATACAATATTAAATGTTATAGATTATATGGATTGAAGTTTGGGAGCTAACCAGTGCTGAATGAACCCATCATTCAACTAATAACACATACGACCCATGTAATACCCGTATTAAGATTTAGGATTTCTCCATTTCGGTTGTACCACATCAACTGTTTTAATTTTATACCCTAAATAAAGCTATACCGTTGCATCAAACAGGTTGATTATGGACAGATACCACCATGATTAACCTGTTTTATTATAATGTTTGTTTTCTTACAGTTTTTTTGAAATCATTCACAACTGTGCCGTTACAGTTATGATACCAGGTGGACTGGTCGGAGCCACCATTGCCGCCACAGGGCTCATCGGGGCGCTTCTAAGCTGGGCTCCTTCAAGCCTTCAGTGCAGTTATGACTATTGGAAGGCTCAAGCTAAGCCTAGATGAAATGAAGTATCTGTCCTGGAGGCTCAAGGCTCCCATGAGCGAACAAGCCTTTGCTGAACTATGGGGTGAATACAATCAATATGATGCGACGCTAAAAGGCCTGGATACTCAAGTTAATTTTAAGAACAAGAGAGGTTCGGCAGGTGGCCTTGTAGGCCCGGTCCGGTCTATCCCGCAGGCAAGTAGAACAACGCCGCCCAAAGTGAGCACGAGCCCGTCTTCGCCCATAGTGCCCAAAGTGAAGAGCTTTGTGAAAAAGTATTGGGAAGAAAGTCAGAAGATGCGAATCGTGTCGGGTGGAGGAAGTCATTGGAGCAATAATAAGACGAACAAAACAGGTGAGACGGCTTCGGGGAATGGAAAGACAGCAAACAGTGGGGGAGGATCAACCTCTAAACCTGTAGAGAACCCGCCGAAGTCGAAAACAAGTTCGGGTAGTTCACCTTCTTCGAAAAAGAATGAAGGAAATTCAACGACAACGTCGAAATCAAGCACGACACCAAAGACGAATCCAGAAAAAAAAGAAACACCGAATGATGTGAATACGTGGAAGCCGCCAACGAAGAAAAAGGACGAAGGTAAACCGCAAGCCGATACGAAACCGCAGGAGAATCCCAAAACAACCAAACCGAAGGATGATTCGGAAGGCACTGAGGGGACGGGTAAAGGTAACAAACCTAACCTTTATGATAAGGATGGAAATTATACGGGCGGTAGAACTCAGAAGGAGTTGGAAGACTTAGCTCGAGATCCAGCAAGTAATGGGAAAATAGAACCTAAAAATATAAGGGAAAGGGAAGTTGGATTAGCAGTAGAAGAAAGAGGTCAATTAGGAAAGCTAATACGTGATCCTCAAGCAGAAAATGGAGCAGAGTTTAATGATACTTCTTCAGGTTTAAAGTGGGACGTGAAAAGCTTTGAATCATACCCAAGTGGTGACAATGGAGTTCCTATAACAAATCCCAAAAAGGGTGCCTTTACTATCAAACAAGGTATGAAAAAGCTGCAAAAAGAATTTGATAATGGGAACAATGTAATTATTGACACGAGAAAAATGGAGCCTAAGCATGTTGAACAACTCAAGAAAGCAATTGATGAAGAAGGAGTAACAGATAAAATAATATGGTATCCTTGAAGGGGTGGGAAAATGGAAGGAAATCTTAATAGGAAGTTTGATTTGCATAAAAAATGGGTTGAGACAATTGGTAAAGAAGGGGAAATGTTAAAGTTAGATGAAGTGGACTTAAGAAGTTTTGATTTATCCCATATATTGCTTGAACAAGCATATTTAATAGAGTGTACTTTTGATGATCTCAAACTGGAAAATATCGATTTTCACACATCATTATTAGCCTCGTCATCATTTAAAAATGCATATTTAGATAAATGTGATTTTTATAAATCAGATCTAAGATATACAAATTTTTCCGGTTGCGTCGTTAAAAACAGTAGATTTAGTAAAGGTGATTGTTGGGAAGCAATATTTAGAAATGCATATTTAGTAGATTGTAATTTGAATAATGTATCGTTTTACTTAACAGATTTTAGTTGGGCAATACTGGAAAATATAGATATAAGTGTAGCGACGTTTGAAGAAACTTTATTAAGCGGAGTGACTTTGAAAAATATTAAAGGTATAGAAGAAGCTCATATTAAAAGTATTAATATTGGTACGTTGGATAAACCATTTTTGTTGAAATCAGATGAAGCAAAGAAATGGATGTTAGAAAAATGTGAAGTAGGTGGCTAAGAGGATTGGTTGCCAGTGCCGAGTGGAATGGGTAGCAATGCTCAATCTGACTTACCACTTATGAGCCCCATCTAAAGTTTTACTAAATATGTTTGTATGCACTTCATATGTTTTAATTTTATAACCTAAATATCACTTTTCCGTTACATCAAACAGGTTAATTATGGTCAGATACCACCATGATTGACCTGTTTTGTTTTCTTCGCTTTCTTACTGATCATTAATGCGGTTGAATAATGCCATTAAGGTAAGATGCAAAGGTAATATACTATCTAGTTATGACAGTATAACAAGTAAAGAATTAGTTAACCTCACCCTTAAACGTATTACGAAAGAAGAACTGAGTAACTTAGGGGAAAGGGATATTATAAGAATAATTTTCGGAAGGTCATAAAAGCTCACATATCTCGTTCTGTTTAGAAGAATGATGTGAGCTTTTTTGCGCTTTTTTTCAGAAGTTTTGTATTGAATGTAATAAGAAATTAGCATAAAAAGTAATTTCCTTCTGAAAAAACTATCCATTTTCGAAAGTGATTTTAGGTCTAAAGATACTTGTTTCGCAAAGTTTTCTTTAAATAAAAGAGCGGAATCCTGGATTTGTAAAATAAAGTATGTAAATTAGATAATTCGGTCTATTTATATGTAAATTTTTTCGAAGATTATCAGAACATTTCAATCTATTAACATACTCAATTACCCCAATTTACATTCCATACGCTGCGGAATACGATAATCCTAATCTAATAGGAAACCGCAGGAGGTATGAAATGAAACGTAAATCAGCCCGATTGTTATCCGGTTTTATAGCAACAGGAGTCTTGTTGTCTTCTATGTTTTCCATGCCTGCTTATGCAGCGCCTGCCTATGGCGCTCTCCAGCCGAGTGAAAGCGCTAAGTCCATTCTGCAATCTCTAACGAAGGAGGAAAGACAAGCTCTAAACCAGCTTCAAGTGATGGATGGAGAAGTTATTGACGCCAAGGTGAATACTAAAAGTTCAGATTTGGTAAATGTGATTGTCCAATTCAAAAGTGAACCCGCTGCGGTCGCCTTGAAACGGGCTGCTTTGAACAATGAGAAGATGTCCGAGCTTACGGCGACAAGTAAAGTGAAACAAAATCATCAGCAATTCAAGCAATACATGAAGTCTTTGCAACAAAAGAGAGATCTATCTTATGATGCTGCTTCGATCCAAATCACTCAGGAGTATGAAACCGCACTAAATGGTGTTGCTCTAACCATCCCTGGCATAGCCGTAGAGGATTTGATGAAATCTGGTGTAGTAAAAAAAGTGTGGGCTGATCAGGAAGTGGCTCTTGATCTACCAGAGACAGACACACAAAGTCAATTTGCCACGGGAGGTGGAATGCAACCTCGAATGGCTGATAGTGTACCTTATCTTGGCATCGACAAACTTCATGAAGAGGGCATTACAGGGAAAGGAATCAAGGTCGGTGTACTGGACACCGGAATTGATTATAATCATCCGGATCTAACCGGAGCGTATAAAGGGTATCGTGCTCATGCGGGTGAAGATCCAAAACAAGTGGATCCGGCTACAGTTAAAGGTTGGGACTTTATCGATAATGATGCTGACCCGATGGAGACGACCTATGAAGATTGGGAAAATTCGGGCTATAAGGAGCAAGGTGTATTAGCAGAAGCTTATTATACTTCCCATGGAACACACGTATCGGGAACCATCGCTGGCCAAGCCAAAAATGACGTGGGGTATGCTGTAAAAGGTGTTGCTCCAGATGTAGACTTATATGTGTATCGTGTACTTGGCCCTGGTGGAAGTGGTGACATGAGTGGCATTATTGCCGGAATAGACAAAGCCATTGAAGATGAACTTGATGTTATCAATCTATCGTTAGGGGCTGCTACGAATGATCCGCTGGATCCTTCTTCGATTGCACTGAATAATGCGATGCTGCAAGGCGTGGTGAGTATGGTTGCCGCAGGTAATGATGGACCCAATGAAGGTACGTTAGGTACACCAGGAGCGAGCGCACTGGCCATTACGATTGGTGCTTCCGATGTTCCGTTAACTATTCCTACGGCTACTGTGACTTTGGATGTGTATAGCAATTCAGGTGCGGGAGAGACAGAGGAAACACCTGTAATGGAAGAAGAAGCATCTTCTGAGGGTGAGGAAACATCTGTAGAGGAGCAAGAAGAAACACCTGTAGTAGAAGATGAGGCATCCGCAGAGGAAGAAGAAACTCCTGTAGTGGATGAAGAAGCTCGACCAACAGCAGAAGAACCTTCTTTAGCAGATGAAGAAGCTCCACCAGCAGAAGATACACCTGCATTAGAAGAAGAAGTACCAGCAGTAGGAGAAGAAGCGCCAACGAAAGAAGCACCTGCTGCAACTTATACTGAGGAGTTACCTCTGTTTGGTAAAGACTTTACTGATAATCTGACCACCCTTGAAGGCAAAACCTACGAACTTGTTTATGCAGGGCTTGGTAATGCTTTTGATTTTGAAGGTATTGATGTACAAGGCAAAGTGGCCCTTATCTCTCGGGGGGAAATTGCACTCGATGCCAAGATCGTCAACGCAAGAAAAGCAGGGGCGGCAGCAGCAATTATTTATAATAATGTTGAAGGAACAATCCCAAATTATTTGGGTGAAATGAACGGGTATATTCCTACGTTCCAAATGATGAGAGAGCTTGGAGAAAAACTAAAAGAGTTGAACGGCGTGACGGTAACCTTTGGCGCAGCAGGCCAAACCGTTACGGAAGGAAATAAACTGGCCGATTTCAGTTCCCGAGGTCCAGCTTCCGTGAATGATGATATTAAACCCGATATTGTAGCTCCGGGCGTAGCTGTTTTTTCGACCTATCCTGTATTTGTGAATGATCATACGGGTGAGAATTATAACATTGCCTATGCAAGAATTTCGGGTACTTCCATGGCAACCCCGCATATGGCGGGTATTGCTGCACTTTTGCTCCAGGCACATGAAGAATATACACCTTTTGATGTAAAGACTGCTCTAATGAATACAGCTGTCGATCTGAACGGGAATTATTCCGTGTATGAAGTAGGGGCAGGCCGAGTAGATCCTTACCGGGCAGTCCACACATCCATATTTGCCAAAGTTCAGGATAAAACGATTCACTTCTCCAATGACGAATCCATCCTGATTGATGAAATTACAGGTTCCATCGTATTTGATAGTGCATATTTGGAAGAAGACGGCCAGGGAATCGTATCTGACAGCCGGACAGTTAAGGTAGAGAATAAAGGGGACCTTGCCAAGACGTATAACACTTCCATGAAGCTGTTAAACGATATGAACTTAAATGTTCATCTTCCAGAATCCATTACTGTAAGTGGCGGAAGTACGGAAGAGATGACTGTTTCAGTGGATATACCACAGGACACGCCGAGCGGCCGTTATGAAGGATATGTATATCTGGATACGGAAAATGCGGCGGATCATATTCAGATCCCATTCTCCATCCGCATTAGCGAAAAGGGCATTACTTCGGTGGAGATGATTCCGCCATCCGTTACAAACGATACCCCATTCCATCAGTTTCTGAACCGGATGACACTGAGTGCCATTCTTTTGGGCAGTCCCATTGATTCTGTAGATGTATTGCTGAAGGATCGCGAAACTGGCGAGGAAATCGGGTTTGTAGGTACCTTGAATTCGCAGTCCCTGCTACCGGGAGTGGAATATCTGATCCTGAATGTGTTTAGAGGTTATGCATTTCCGATTGAAAACGGGGAGATCTCCAACGTTGCACGATTTGTCCCTGAAGGCAGCTACACACTTGAATTCATCGGGACCGATTCGGACTCCAAGCAGTATTCATACGAAAGATTGGTAGTTGTGGACAATACAGCCCCCGAGATTGATTTGGGTATAGAGCCTGGTGTATACGAACTCAATGATAGTATGCTGACGGAAAGGGAAGGTGGACAGGGCGTCTGGTATGATGGCACAGCTATCGATTCAACAGTCCAAACCTTTGTTGATAATGGGATCACGGATTATGATCAATCTTCCAACCGTGTCATTTTCTACGAGAATGGCAGTCCCTTCTATTCCGGTGATTTGCCTGTTTCCAAAGAAGGAAACATATCATTTGGTATTACCAAAGAAGAATATGACAATGGTTACGAACTTCGACTCTTTGGAATGGATGTGGGTACAGCGGCCAATCCCGTCAAGGATCACCGCTATGGCTTTATTTCCGAAGGCAAACCTTATGTGACCAGCACATATGACAAAGACGAAGTGCGTAAAGGAGATACGATTACCCAGACTATTCAATTGAACAATGTGGAGAAGTTAAACGGTATTTCGTTTACCCTGGAATCGATGTATGACTATAAACAATTTAACCGGATTGAGCCAACGTCTGAGCTGCAGGCATTACTGGATGAGACAGGTGCTGAGGTGAAATTCAGTGATCCTGTAGTGGACCAAAGAGAACTCAGCTTTGAGGCATCCATCTCAGGTGGGTCCTTTGAAGGAATCACAGGGGATCTTGATTTGTTCCAGGTTGTCTTTGATGTACCCAAGGATGAATTCTATTTTAAGAAAAGTGACGTACCATTGCTTGAAGTGAAATACACGACGGTTGGCATGAAAGAGAACGAAGAGAAGTTGACATTAACCGCGTTTAACACAGACAGCTATGAAGTGATCTCCAAATCTTCAAGAACATATGGTTATGTACGTCCCGAAGCTTTTATGGTCAATGGAGAGTATTTGGATTTTGCAAACGACTACTCGAAGATGGGCATTGAAGTTTATGCAGAAACGGCTTCCGGGGAGAGATATGAGGGGACTATACAACGACAGGGTGAGTTCCTCATCGATGGCATTCCGGCAACAGGTGAAACGACGACCATCTACACACGTGTTCGCGGTCATTTACCTTCCAGGCTCGCAGTGGTTCTGAGCAAGACGATTAATGGCGAATATTATGGCATCAATCAACTGAATTCGTCTGACTTTACGTATGCAGGAGATATTAATGGGGATGGAGCCATCGATATCTATGACATGGAGCTTGTAACGAAACATTATCATACTTCGGATGAAATCGCTGATATCGACCAGGATGGTTATGTAGGAGACACGGAAGTCAATTATATTACGAATAACTTTGGAATGACCGCTAACTATTCTACCAAGGAGCCTGTTTTGCAAATTGGTGACAAAGACCTGGGTTACTTCCTCAATAAAATTCAAGAAATGAACAGTGGTGGTTCTGGTAATAACGGTGGCGGTTCGGGAAATGGCGGTGGATCTTCGACATCCCAATCCCCTACACCTGTTCCTGCACCTGTGCCAACGCCACAACCAGAAACTAATCAAAATCAGGTCATAACGAAAAAAGATTTGAATGCTGTGACAAACGGGACCGCAAAAGTGGATATTACAGTGGGTAAGAAGATTGAGCTGCCTGTCAATGCGGGGGATTTGTTAGGTACGAATACACTCACACTATCTCAGCAAGGTGTACTATCACTCACCATTCCATCTAGCGTATTGAAAGAACTGCAAACAAAAGGAGGTCCTGGTGCTGCTGGTGGCAAGATCATTTTGGATGTGAAGAAACAAGATGTACAAGCACCAGAAACGAAACAAGGTCTTACGTGGACACTTGCAGGTACGGCTTACGAATTCGAACTGTACCTTCAGGTTTCGAGTGAGAAGTTATCCTTGTCCACACTCCCGGAAGATATTACGCTGACACTCTTTTACAATAGTGATCTTAATGGTAATCTCATTGGAATGTACAATGAAAACTCAACTAATAATAATTGGGACTATGCCGGTGGGGTTGTAAATACCCAGCAAGGTACCGTCACTTCCAACGTGTCTCATATGGGCACGTATGCACCATGGGTTTACGATAAATCGTTCGTGGACGTGGCTTCAACGCATTGGGCAAGTGAAGCAATCAAGTCTCTTTCGGCGAAACATGTGCTGACGGGTAAAACAGAGACTGCGTTTGATCCACAAGGTCAAACGACTCGTGCCGAATTCTCAGCATTAATCGTAAGAACCCTGGGCTTAGAGGCGAAAGATAACGAATTGCCATTCGGTGATGTGAGTAAGGATGCCTGGTACGCAGATAGCGTGGCTGCTGCATATCAAGCAGGTTTGGTACAGGGAATAGCGAATGATAAGTTTGCTCCGACCCAAACCATTTCTCGTGAAGAGATGGCAGTGCTCATGATGAGAGCATACGAATACCAAACCCAATCAAACCATACCAAGTTGGCTAAAGCCGGTTATACGGATGAAGCAAACATTGCATCTTGGGCAAAAGAAGCTGTCGTTAAAGCTTCCGAGCTCGGTGTAATGAAAGGTTCAACTGGAGGGGGATTTAAACCCAAAAATAGTGCTACTCGTGCCGAAACGGCCCAAACGGTTCACAATTTATTGTCGTTGCTCAAATAAGATATACAAGTATAAGGGGTTCCTCCAGCTTTGGGGGAGCCTCTTATTTTGTTATCATTGGACCTTGTCTTTCTATCCTGAAATTCTCTTCCCAAGTACGCCAGACTCCAATATATAACTGGTAGAGTCCATATTCGATCCCTATAATTAGGGATAATACGATGGATAAAAAGAGGTGTAGTGATGATTGAAGGGAAGATTATTAAATTTTACCGGGAGAAACATAGACGAACTCAAGGAGAACTGGTGAAAGGAATCTGTTCAGTCACACATCTGAGCAAAATTGAGCGGGGAATGACAGAGTATTCACAGGAAATTATGGATATGCTCTGTGAGCGATTGTACATTGATATGGCAAGGGAAGTAACAAGATATCATCAGATGAACAATGTTCTGGATTCATGGCAAGAGGCCATTATTATGCAGAGAACAGCGGAAGCTATTCGTCTCAAAGACAAGTTGGAAGAAGAACCGTTAAAAGGTATACCTGACTTGCGTTTATCTTATGACTTGCTGCAGATCCGATTTTACTTGTTTATGAATGATATGGATGAAGCAGAAAGGCTTATTGCCGAGATGGAAATTCCGGATGAATCGGAGCATTCGTATGAGCATTATTTTTATCACCATGTGATGGGGATTTACTATTTCCTCACAGGGCATTATACGAAATCGATCCAGACCCTGACTTCAATAAATCAATCCAAATATACGAATCATGAATACTTTTATCATTTGTCTCTGGCCTATCACTCGATATATTCGAATATTACGTCTTACTATTACGCTGAGAAAGCTATCCAGCATTTTCGGAAAACTCTCAATATGGTGCGGATCATTGATACCGAAACCATTATGCTGGTTCAGCTCAATTCTCGTGAGTATCATGATTTTTCTGAGACGAAACGCAGATATGAGAATCTCATTCGGATTTGTGAGGATTGTGGTTTTATTGACCGAAAGGCCAAGCTGCTGAACAATCTGGGTTATGAATATAACCGGCGGAAGCAATATGAGGATGCTGCTTACTGGTACAGACAAGCGCTTGATATTATACCGGAGAAACAACCGTTATACCTGATGGTGCTCAATAATTACATAGAAACGTGTAGACTGGGTAAGCTCATTCCTGCAAACACGCTATTGGATATGTCTCTGAAAGCCTTGCACAACTCTAAACTTGTTGCAGACGCAAGTTATATGGAATTGGAACTCCAGTCTGTCATTTTACAAGGGCAGGAGCAAGCGTATTATGAAATGATAGAAGAGCGAATTCTTCCTTATTATCGTGAACTTGGTTCCCAATATCTCGCCGAACGTTATGAAGAGATATTGTTCCAGTACTATATGAAACATGGTGAAAAGGATAAGGCGCTCAGGCTCGCAAAAAATCGTTTTAAATCCCAAGCGACTCTACTTATTTAAGGGTAATAGGAGAGTAAGAGAAGTGTCGACGACATATGGGTGATTTGAAAGGAACACCCTATCTCCGATACAATGTTCTCATAGAGTCTAAGAGAATGGATCAAATACGGAGCAGAAATGGAGAAATACAATATGACTGATTTTATCAACGCTGACGATATTAACGACGTAATTTTGGCTGCGGCGGCTTCAGAGCTGGAGCAGATGGTGGACAAAATTTGTGAACTGATCGGTACGCCTTTGGAACAGACAACAGAGCTGGAGCGTCAGGTGATCGCTGCTTTTGGATTTGGCGCTGTATATGGCATAACCCATCGGGATCAACTTGCGGAGCCACAGGCTCATGCACTGAGCATCCGGATGTTGATCAAGCCGTTTAACTATAGTGAGCAGCAGGCGGTGGATTTTGCCGATGATCTGATCCGGGTGGCTTCCGATCGTGAGGTTCATCCGGTGATGAATACGATTATCCAACGTGGGATTGATGGACACCGCCAATTCAATCAGGAAGACGATGAAGGGTTGGCCCGCAACATTCAGGAGATTTTAGCAGCGGTACAACCAGAAAGAAACTAAGGAGCAGAGCATAATGGATCTGATGAAATTAAGCAAGGAACTTTCCTACGCCTTGCGTCACGCCCCTTGGGAGTATGAGCTGGAGCTGGACGAAGGGGGTTGGGTGGAGATTCCGCAATTGCTGGTGGCTTTACATGAGAGTCCACAGTGGAAGGACGTCACGGAAGCGGATCTGGAGCAGATGATTCAAGCTTCTGAGAAAAAGAGACATGAGATCAATTCTGGCCGCATCCGGGCATTATATGGTCATTCGACTCCGCAAAAGATATCCAAAACACCTGCCGATCCACCGGAGATACTCTATCATGGCACGCCACTGCGGTCGGTTGCTTCCATTATGGAGCAAGGTTTGCAGCCTCGTCAGAGGCAGTATGTTCATCTATCTGCAGATATGGATACCGCCAATCAGGTGGGACGAAGACGTGATGACCAGCCAATAATACTGAAAATTAACGCGGCTCAAGCGGCCAAAGAAGGTATTTTCTTCTATCATGGAAACGAAAATATTTGGCTGGCCGATCACATTCCGGCACGATATATCGAGCAATGATCGATGTAACGTTGATGGAGACTACCGATATCTAAATCGAATGTAAGTCACAATTAAACTAGTTTAGTATAAAGAGTACGTTCAACTGTATCTTTTTATAGATCGCTGTTACACCAAAAGGGACACATCCAACATTCGCTGGTGTGTCCCCTTCTTCTATTTAAACTTACTTGCCCAAAATGGCTTTTACACCCTCACTCAATGGTTGAGCCGGACGGCCAAGCAATTTCTCCAATGTATCGCTCTCTACAGCCAGTGCCCCTTCACGGATAGCACTTTGCATATCAACAAGCATGGAGACTACAAAGTCAGGCAGACCTGCACCTTTCATAATGTCTGCATACGCGGCATCATCCACGTTTTGCACGTTGATATCCTGTCCAAGCACTTCCCCAACGATGGCTGCAAGCTCAGCTTGAGTACGAAGTTTACCAGACAACTCATATACTGAATTTTCATGTCCCTCACCTGTCAGTACTGCAGCGGCAGCATGTGCATAATCACTGCGAGTAGCCCAGCCCACTTGGCTGGCGTTAGTTGCATGCACCCAAGGTGCGCCCTGGGAAGCTGCTTGAACGCTGCCTGCTTCATTTTCCAGGTACCAGTTGTTACGAAGGAAGGAATAAGGAATGCCGGAATCACGGATAGCCTGTTCTGTGGCACGATGTACTTCAGCCAGTGAAAGGGTGTTTTTCTCCGCATTCACAACGCTGGTATAAGCGATGAATCCAACACCTGCTTTCTTGGCAGCGTGCACGGCAGCTTGATGTTGGCGAATACGCGTTTCATTGTCACCGTCTGTGGAGATCAGCAGAAGCCGATCCACGCCTGCAAATGCTTTTTCCAGCGTTTCCGGTTGATCGAAATCACCTTGACGAACGTCCACACCTTGAGTGCGCAATGCTTCCGCTTTCTCCGGGTTGCGTACACTTACAGCGAGCTCCCCAGCAGATACCGTTTGTAACAGTGCCTCTACGACCAGTGAACCCAAATGACCTGTTGCGCCAGTAACTAAAATTTTCATTGTATTTTCCTCCTATAAGGTATATTTTGTGTCGACACAAAAGTGAAATGTCAACTACATGAAAAGATGTAATCGTATGTGTTATAACAGGTGTGATTACAACGAAAGGTTTAAAAAAAGCTCGTAATGAGCTTTTTTATTCAGAGACGTGAACCTGATCCATCATCTGTTGTATCGTTACACGTTTCAAACGCTGCTCCATAGCTAGCTGAGCCTCAATAAGTTCGGCGCGCAAGGTTTGTTCGATCATGCTGCCAACCGGACAATTTGGGTTCGGATGTTTGTGGAAGTTAAACAACTCGCCATCCTCCACAACCTCAAGCGCACGATAGATATCCAAAAGGGTAATGTCCGCGGGGTCCTTCAACAAAGAAGCACCGCCAACCCCGGGTCTGACCTCAATCAGGCCGGCCTGTTTCAGTTTGGACATAATGCGCCGAATAATGACGGGATTGGTATTCACGCTTTTGGCGATAAAATCTCCCGTGCACTCATTGGGCACAACAGCGATCAGAGACAGCGTATGAACCGCAATGGAAAAGCGACTGCTGATTTGTTTCATGGATGATCACCACCGTTGTAACTATAATAGTTACAAATAAACGTGATGTCAATGATAAATTTCGAAGTAGCAGGTGTAATGAATTCTCATTTCGGATATTTTTCAACCTTTAACTGCCCCGGAAGTCAAACCACCCACAATATATTTTTGCCCAATCAGGAACACAATCAACACAGGCAGGGACGTAAGCACGATATCCGCGCTCACCAAGTTCCACTGAGCACTGAATTGTCCGAAGAAGTTATAGACAGCAAGCGTCATCGGCCACATCTCGACGGTATTGAGCATGTAGAGTGGGGCGGTAAACTCATTCCAGACACTCAGGAAATTAAGAACAAATACCGTAACCAGTACAGAGGTTAACAAAGGCACAATAATTCGGAGAAACAGCTTGATCCCGTTGCATCCGTCCATGATCGCTGCTTCGTCCAGTTCTTTTGGAATATTGGATACAAACGCATATGTGATGAATAGCGAAATCGGGATACCCATCGCGGTATAGAGCAGAATCATGCCCACATGCGAGTTAATCATGCCCAGCGACTTCATGACCTCCATTAATGGAATGTAGTTTAAGGGCAGTGTAATGCCCAGAATGAGAAAGAAATATAGGAACTTGCTTAACTTCGAATAATTTCTTGATAACGTGAAGGCAGAGAACGCGACAACAAATACCAGCAGCAGGGAGGAAGCCGTTGAATGCAGCAAACTGTTAAAAAAGGAACCACCCAGGTGCCCCTGCTCATAGACGATTTTATAATTTTCAAAGATGAACTTCTCGGGCAGGGTCAATTTGAGCACTTTGGCTTCGGCATCGGACTTGAATGAATTCAGCACAATGACGGCAAAAGGAATCAGGACCACCAGGCTAAGCAGCCAGGCAAGTACATTTAATCCGATGGAAACCAGCCGTTTTTTCACTCGCATCTAGTATTCCACCTTTCGGTTCATCAAGCGGATGATGAAGAAGGAGATGATCGCCATAATGACAAACAGAATTGTGGATAATGCACTGCCAAGCCCCCAGTACCCTTTAGCAAAAGAGGAATACACCGCTGTGTTAATCACATCTGTTGCGTTGCCCGGTCCACCATTGGTCAGTACATATACCGCATCAAATACCCGCAGCCCATACGTAATATTGAGCACCGTAGCGATGGTGATCGTCGGCATCAGCATCGGAATGGTGATCCGAAACAGCTTCTGCCAGAAGCCGGCACCGTCAATCGATGCCGCTTCATAATAGTCACGAGGAATGGCGAGCAGTCCGGCAATGAACAGCACCATAATGTACCCCATGCCTTTCCACGTATCCACTGCCATAATGGATGGCATCGCCCAGGTCAAGGAGCCCAGCCAGTTCTGGGCCAGAACGTCCAGACCCAGCGAACGCAGCGTCACGTTAACGAAGCCGTTGTTGGGGTCGAGCAGGCTTTTGAAGACCAGGCCAACAATCAGGAACGAAAGGACTTGGGGTGAAAATATGATCATCCGGTGCAGATTGGCGGCCTTCACACCGCTGACAAGCAACAGAGCTAGGAATAGGCCCAGAACCGTCTTGGCGATCGAAGTAATCAGGGTGAAAAGGACTGTATTTTTAATAAAAAGTAAATACGTTGGATCACCCGCCAGAATGGTTCGGAAATGCTCCAGACCAATAAAGTTTTTCTCCGAACTGTAGCTGTTCCAATCGGTGAAGGAATAATAGATGCCCAGCAGGGCGGGAGCGACGATGAACAGCAGATACAACACAATCGCTCCGGATGAAAAATACCAGGGATAGATCTTGTTCACATTCATAATCTGTAACACCTGTCCTTCCTGCCAATATGCATGAGTGCATGGCGCCTCACCTCGCTGTATGTAATGGTGGTCAGCTACATGCCTCATGTGTTTACCGCGCTCTTATTGCCACGCATCATCTTTCAGCACTTTGGCTTGTTCAGCCCTGCGTTTATCAATATTTTGCAGAATTTGATCCGGGGTCATCGCTCCAGCGAACATGCCAGAAAGATCCTTGCCGATATCCATCCACTGCGGATCAATATACTTTACAGCGGCCTGCATGACCGTACCTTTCTCATGATTTTTCTCGTAGTCGATATAGTCCTGTGTCAGCTTCGGTTCGATTTCCGGCCAGCATATGGTCAGGTTGCCTTCACCCCCATCGAATACACGCTGCAGATGATCATGCTCCGTAATCCACCGGAAAAACTTTAGTACCTCTTCCGGGTGTTTGCTGTTTTTGTTGCCAAACATCGCAGCCGAACCGCCCGGATTCACACCAATCGTCTGATTATCGCCCCATGGCATCACGAAAAATCCCATATTGTCCTTCATGTCCGGATACGCCTCAGACACTTCCTTTTCGGTGCCCGGAACTCGAAGCAGCATCGCTGCCTTCTCCTGACCAAAGGCTTCAATGCCAGCCTCGACCGTGTTGGACAGAAAATCCTTGCCGAAGTAACCCAGATCCGCGAATTCCTTTAACTGTTCAATGACCGTTTTGAGCTGCGTCAAATCCGCGACTTTCATCTCATTGTTGTTCAACTTCTCGTACGTTCCCGGCGTAGATTGCTCATAGTTTGGACCGGTTTCAAATAAAGGCAGTACCTGATACCATCCGCTGGCAGGCGCCTGATAGAACGGAATGATGTCCTTGTCCTTGATTTTCTGGCTGATGGCCTTGAACTCGGCGTAGGACGTTGGTGGCTGGATGCCGAGCTCTTCAAAGATGCGTTTGTTATAGTACACATACCATATTTTCGATGGTGCAAAAGAAACCCCGTACACCTTATCTTTATAGCTAACCGTTGGTAAAATCTCTTCAGACATGCGTCCTGTAAATTCCTCATTGGTCAGATCAATTGCATTTTCCTCAGGTCTTACATTGGCAGGCATGCTCAGCGGGTCCACATCCACATTGAAAATATCAGGAGCTTCACCGGAGGCAAGCTTCACCTTAATCAGGTCACGCCACTGGGCATCAGGGACCACCTGAAAGTCGATTTTCACACCCGTTTCCTGCTCATATTCTTTAGCCATCGTTTGCATGATGCCCGTACGTGGAATGCCGCTCTGGCTTGTTCCAAACGTTAGCGTTACCTTCCCTGAACCTTCGGAACTGTCACCGGAGTTGCACCCGGCAAGAAGCAGGCTGGACAGCAGCAGCGTACCTATGAAGGATAATAGAAATCGTTTTCTCATCAATAAACCTCCCATGGAATAAAGAATAATGGCTCTTGCCGAAACGCTTCATGTAAGCGTATTCTTATGTGGATAACTTTACGCGGAACGAAGAATGTGCTCAATAGACAAAAGCGTCCTGTTGGGTGGACATTTTCGAGTAAGTTACAAAACATCATCGATAACGAGGTGTGAGATGGTTAAGTACCGATTCAGAACGCTTCAGCAAAGCCTGTTTGCCTACTACTCTGCAGTATTTATTGTTTTTTCATTGATTGTGGCCAGCCTCTTGTATGTTTTTCTTGCCAATGACATTCGTAGTCGAAGTGCGGAACAGCAGAAACAGCTGGGGAATTCGATGGTTGGCAATCTGGATCAGGAAATCGTCAAAATGAATAATTTCTCCATGAACATCGTATATTCCAATCTGGTCAAGGAGCACTTCAGTCACTATTTATCTCCAGCGGAGGACAATGAACAGACGCTGACAAGTGACCCGGCGTTTTACAAGGATACAACAACGCTGATTGATGTCATTCTGGCGATCATTAGCAGCTCCAACACAGCCAAACAAGCCAATATTTATGATGTAAACGGTAAAATGCTGGGTGCCGGTGCGTTCAATGGCCAGCTGTCCGTAGATCTGACCCAAAGACCGTGGTACGAGGAAACGTGGGCGCGCAATGGCTGGCGTGTCATAAGTTTACTGGATGGTGGGGCTTTACCGATGCCAACAGGGCAGGGGGAATCAGACAAACCATATCTTTCTCTTACCCGGGTGTACAAGGATGGAAATTATGTCTCGCAAGGTGTAGTCGAAATCTTGCAGGATGCTGGAACCGTGTTCCAGCATTTGAATGATGTGCAAGCGGGGAACGAAGATCTGAGCTTCTATGTATTGAATGAACGTAATGAGCTTTTATATCCTTTATTGTCCAATGAAAACCCGTTAAACGCACTCCATTCTGACGTTGTTAACTTGATTCGTAACGACCGCTATCCACCAGGAACGATGCAAGAAGTGGTAGATCCCAAAGGGAATTCAAAGCAAATGATGACCTACACGACCTCGCAGGAGACCGGATGGACGGTTATCGTGATGCAGTCCAAACAATCCCTGTTTGCGAATCTGAATCGCATGGCTTTTCTGTTTATGGGGGCAACTTTAGCTACCTTGATTCTTATTCTGCTCCTCTCATACCTGATCTCCAAACGAGTGACTTTGCCGCTTCATCGTTTGCAGCGCATAATTCAGAAAACTGGCGTCCACGATCTGAGCACGGGTCAGGACTCTGGCCAGTTATTCAAGTTGGAATATCCGGGTTCCATCCGTGAGATGGATGAGTTGAATGATACGTTTATCCAATTGAATCAACAGCTTGTGCAGTCCTTTCAAGACATGCTGGCGATTAAATCTCAGGAAACGGATGCGAGGTTGCTGGCGTTGCAGTCCCAGATGAACCCTCACTTTCTGTATAACAACATTACGAACATCAGCATCATGGCGGAGGAGGGCATGAATGAACAGATCGTTGCGTTCTGTGGTCACATCGCATCCATGCTGCGTTACATCTCGGCTCCGAACAAAAGCGGTGTTCCATTGGAAAAAGAAATCGACTACTGTGAGCGATATTTGGAGTGTATGAAAATTCGGTTCGAAGATGATCTGTTTTATGATTTCCATGTCCCGGACTCGATGAAAAATCTTCAGGTGCCCATGCTGTTGATTCAGCCTTTGCTGGAAAATGTCATGAAATATGGACTGCGTGATACACCACCCTGGAAGCTGCATATCATTGGAGAGCTGGATACCTTGCAGGAGACCTGGCTAATGACCGTCGAAGATAACGGACCTGGCATGGAACCCGAGGCGCTCAAGCTCATCCAGCAGTACATACAACAATCACAGGAATGGGAGCGTATGCCTGAACTTGAGATCAACGGGATGGGATTGAAAAACATCTGGATCAGGCTCAAATTATGGTATGGTTCCGCGGCACATATGCATATTTCAAATAAACCTTCTGGCGGCGTCAGCATTACGATTGGCGGTTCCATTCGAAAGGAGCACAGTTTAAACTCATGGTGATGACATATAGAACCATTATTGTGGAAGATGAGGCGTTAATTCGTCGCAACGTATCCCGGAAATTCAGCGAGTTGGGCACACGGTTCGAGGTTATCGGTGAGGCTAGGAATGGGCAGGAAGCATTGGAACTGATTGAACATACGGTGCCGGATCTGGTCGTTACCGATATTCAGATGCCCGTCATGAATGGGCTGGAACTGGCGAAACATCTGTATTTTGCTTATCCGCATGTCAAGATCGTGATCCTGAGCGGCCATCATGAGTTTGAGTTTGCACGTCAGGCGATCAGTTACAAAGTGGAGGATTATCTGCTTAAACCCCTCACGGAAGAACAGCTTCGGTCACTGCTGGATGCGATGGAATTAAAGCTAGGCAGTGCAGAGGACTCGCTGGCACATGTCAGTGCAATGCTGGATGAACAGGTGAAGCCGGAGGATATTGCAGAGGCCGTCAAGTTGTATTTGAAACAGAACTATATGCATGAAATTACGTTACAGGACATGGCAGGACAGATGCATTTTAGTGTGGATTACCTGGGGAAGTGTTTCAAAAAGGTGACGGGTGAAACCCCGCTCAAATACATGACAGGGCTTCGAATCAACGAAGCAAAACGCATGCTCGCGGCCTTTGAAGATATGGATATCAAGACGGTGGGTAAAGCGGTGGGGTATAGTGATTCTCATTATTTTAGCCGTATTTTCAAAAACAAGACAGGACTGTATCCCAGCGAGTATCGCCAAAGGTTACAATAACGCAAAAAAGCCCTGTCCATGGCTCTTGAAGAACCACGATGACCGGAGCTGATTATTGTGACAAAGCATCTTCCGTGATTTGGCGGATATCAAATGGGGAACGGTTGCCTTCCTCAATAATGTCGGGGAGAATCTGCTCGAGGAAATAGTGTACACAGTGGAGGTCAATATTTTTGATTTTGATCAGGGCATATCGGTACATCACGATAAATTCCTTTTCTGTATTGCCACGCTGCAGTTCAGCAAACGCTTCGTACACCTGATCCATTTTGTCGGCCACTTCAAGAATAAGTCCTTCGACAGAGTTATCTTTGCCTTCACGCAGCTGTCTGCGGAAAATCGGCTGCAATTCTTCAGGTATATTTTCGTTAATAAAATGCTCAACCATGCCTTCTTCTACCTGCTGCAGCATCGAACGAAGCTCCAGTGAATAATGTTTAACCGGCGTTTTGATGTCACCGATGAAGATTTCGCCATAATCATGACTGCTGGTGATCTCATAAAGCTTCTTCCAATCGATGGCGACCCCATGCTGTTCCTCAATATCGGCGAGTGTTTTGGCATACTGCACGACTTTCCAGGAGTGGGCAGATACGCTGTGCTCCTCGAACTTGAATTTTCCCGGGGTACGAATAATGCGTTCGAGATCGTTGAGTGATCTAAAGTACGTATGAATTCCCATATAAGTAATCATCCTTTGTTGGTTGGGTATGAACCGACTATATACCAGTGATGTTAACACAGGATTAACGCCGTATGAGGCAAAGGTAAAATCAGTTCGCATATTAGTCTGCCCATAGATCCGATCGTAATTACACGGCATGGAGTAAGTAAATTAAGAAATGCGAACTATTGTTCTTATATTGTTTTCGTTGTAAAATCTGGAGTGGGCAGTTTATGTTCCCTATTTCTTCGAAAGGAAGTTTTGGCACCATGATGGGAAGATCCCACCTGATTATCGGGACCACTGTATCCCTCTCTGTTCTGCAATTGGCCGGCATTCCCGTGACTGCACCGGCGGTTACCGTGGCCCTGATCGGTTCGCTGCTGCCAGACATTGACGAGCCCAATTCGCTATTGGTATCCAAGGCGTTGCCGAACAGCCTCATTCGGCTGTTACAGACAATCCTGCTGCCAGTCGCCGTATTTGTGTACTTCTATGTACAGGCAAAACCATGGAATCTGCTGCTCGCCATTTTGATTGCGATGGTATCTTTCCTGCCGTCACGTTCCCTACGCAAAGTGCTGATGTTTGCGATCGGATTGGGACTTGTATTTTATGGGCATGCCTTCGCACCATGGAATCTGATCGCGGGCAGTCTGTTAATGCTGTGTACCACGTTAACCCACAGGGGATTAACACACACATTATATGGAACTGCCGTATGGACTGGTTTGCTCTACAGTACAACTCATCTGCAGGGGCCAGAGATTTGGGTAGCCGGAGGTACAGCCTATGTCATGCATCTATTGGCAGATTCGTTGACGAATCGCGGCATTCGTCCACTGCCACCACTCAAGTGGCGTATAAGGATCAATCTCATGAGTACGGGCACGAAACATGGAGCCGTTGTGGAAAATGTGTGCATTGTGCTGGCTCTCATTTTGGCCTGGATTGCGTTCTCCCCTTTATTTCTGTGATATCTCAAAAATACCAGTCCTGCAATAGGACTGGTATTTCTTTGTTCTTTGGTTCATACGCATGACTGTAATCAAAATGGAGAGGTTCATGTGGTTGTGGGTGTACTCGACAAACCTTCAATATCTGTTGAACCAAATACAAACAGCATTACAAGGATAACTACAATGATCAGTTCGGCAAAGCCGGTTCCGTCAAAGTCAGACATCATATCAACCTCATTTCATAATATCTAGGAATTCATTCTTTTCTGGAAAGCTTGCATCACGTCATCCAAAGTCATATCTCCATTCTGGTTCATGAAATCGACCAGCTTATCCGTGTTAGTTGATGTTATATTTTGCAGCGTTTTATATTTTCCGGTCAACTCGACCACCAATGTTGCTTCTCTAAACAACGTAACGGCATCCACTCTTAATTTCCCGCTCACCAGCAAGGCTGCGACGATAATTTCCAGGTTCTTTCCTTTAAGGTTGCCATTGAGAAGGGTGTTGGCAGCATTTGTTTTGGTGGAACCTTTATTCGATTTTCCATTCCTTCTCATTGCCATAATAGGTCCCCCGTTGTTTTATGTTTAGTTCTTCTACCGTTGTTATATCTTATGATTCTTTTCTATATATGTTCTAGCTATTAAACTAGTTGAACAAAAAAAGAGATACCCTGATGTATCAGGATATCTCTTAAATTCATATATTCATTTCAATGAAGGTTAAGCAATGAAGTGCATGTAGCAAGCTTTACCCCTAGAATCCACAATTACGTGTTTTCGATAATCGTATTCAGTGTTGTCTGATCCAGACCCTTCACCAGCTTCACGAGCAACTCTTTAGCCGCATCATAGTCATCCGTGTGAATAATGGAAGAAGAGGTATGAATGTAGCGTGCGCAGATGCCAATTACCGTTGAAGGCACACCGATACCGCTCAAATGAACCGCTCCGGCATCCGTACCACCAGGAGAGATAAAATATTGCATTTTGATCTGATTCGTTGATGCTGTGTCCTGAACATATTCAACAATACCGCGATGGGTGAACATGCCCGGGTCGAAGATACGCAGCAAAGCGCCTTGTCCAATATGTCCGAAGGACTGTTTGTCTCCTGTCATATCATTCGCAGCACTGCAGTCCAGTGCAAAGAAAATATCCGGTTCAATCAGATTGGCAGCCGTGCGTGCACCGCGAAGTCCCAATTCCTCTTGAACAGTTGCACCGCAGTAGAGGGTATTTGGCAATTTTTCCTTATGCAATGCTTCGACCAGCTCCAGTGCAAGGCCTACGCCGTAACGGTTATCCCATGCCTTTGCCATAATTTTCTTCGGATTGGCCATCGGTGTGAATTCACAGATCGGAACGATCTGCATGCCCGGATGAATGCCCCAAGACTCTGCTTCTGCACGGTTATCTGCACCAATATCCAGGTACATATGGTTAAGATCAACCGGTTTATTACGCTGGGATTCATCGAGTAGATGAGTAGGTGTTGAACCGACAACTCCTGTAATCCGGCGATCCGGAGTGATGAGCTCCAGACGTTGAGACAGCACAGCCTGACTCCACCATCCACCGAGTGGGCGGAATTTGATCATGCCTGTTTCCGTAATGCCTGTGGTCATGAAGCCAACTTCGTCGAAGTGACCTGCAACCATAACTTTGGGTCCGGACGCCTCTCCTCGTAATACGCCAAAAAGGCTACCCAGGCGATCCTGGACAAATTCTTTCGTATAAGGAGACATTTGTTCCTTCATCCATCCGCGAAGCTCGCGTTCAAACCCGGAAACGGAAGGGAATTCCGTTAACGTGCGAAACATTTCCAACGTTTTTTGATTCATGTGTCGACAACTCCTCTGCTTGTATGTAGATCAGGTCTCAGCAGAACGGCTGCCGGACTGTTGTCCTTCGGAAGAGAAGAACCTTTTATTTAACCACTGGTCACACTACAGTATGAACCTTGCGCAAGTAATTGTCCATGGTTATGTCACGTATCTCAGGCATGAATGGTTGCTCCTTTGACGATGCATCGGGACATTAAATCCGCACCAAACACAGTCGCAAAGCAGCTGCATTGAATATGCATATAGTGAGGAACCGTTTTGCTTAACCAGTGTTCCATAAGGTATTCAATAAGCCACTAATTTCATTTGCCTGACAACAGGAAGGAGCTGGGACAATAGATGACGCCACCCGATGAAGGCAATGAAACCATCCTTTGTATCGTCCTTTTTATTTTGCTCGTGATCATTCTGCTTTATTTATAAATTTCATCAGACCCTCTGATCCGGCGCTGAGCGACTCATCTGATTCGGCTGCTTCATCGTGCTGGAAACAAATGCTGTCTTTCGCCGGGTACATAACTTTCCCAACCTTAACAAACACTGAATACAGGATTACGCACAGTATATGCAGTCATGCAGTTACATCTGTTGACTCATTTTCATTTCAAGGGAGGTTCTGTATCTTGCCAGCTCAAACGAAGGGTAATGGAAAAAAATCATCGTCATCCCTGTCCATCAGTGAACAGGAATATAAAAAAGTCGCCAAAAAACATGAGCCTGCCCGTCCAATTTGGGCGAACTGCATAAAGGCATTTTTCGTCGGCGGATTCATCTGCGTCATTGGACAGGCTATCCAGGAAGCGTTTATGGCCGGGTTTGACATGACTTCGAAGGAAGCAGCGAGTCCAACCGTTGCGGTCATGATCCTCATTTCAGTCATCCTGACTTGCCTTGGTGTCTACGATAAAATGGCGCAATGGGCTGGTGCCGGGACGGCTGTTCCTGTTACCGGGTTTGCCAACTCCATGTGTTCGGCAGCACTGGAGCATCGTGCAGAGGGACTGGTGCTGGGTGTAGGTGCGAACATGTTCAAACTGGCTGGTTCGGTCATCGTGTTTGGTGTAGTTGCCGCCTTTGTCGTGGGGATTGTATACGCCTTTCTTGGCTTCGGAGGTGGACATCTATGAAGCGCCTGGGACAACAAACCTGGCTATTTGAGAACCGTCCACGCATTATCGGCAGGTCAGCAGTCGTAGGGCCCGATGAAGGCCAAGGGCCTCTGGCATCTGATTTCGATTATATATATGACAATTTGGAGATTGGGGAGAAGACCTGGGAAAAGGCAGAGCGCAAGCTTCTTGAACAGGCCTCTCAAATGGCGTTGATCAATGCCAATATTACGAAGGAAGAGCTTCAGTTCTTTGTTGGCGGGGATCTGATGAACCAGATTATCAGCAGTTCCTTTTCTGCCCGCAAGTTGGGTGTACCCTATCTGGGGGTATTTGGTGCCTGTTCAACCTCAATGGAGACGTTGGCTCTGGCCTCGCTCATCGTGGATTCGGGCGCAGGGGATTATGTACTCGCGGGTACGGTAAGTCACAATTGTACGGTGGAAAAGCAATTTCGCTACCCAACAGAGTATGGTTCCCAGAAGCCGCCATATGCCCAGTATACCGTTACGGGTTCGGGGTGTAGTGTGATATCCCGTACAGGTCAGGGTCCGGTAGTCACCAAAGCGACCATTGGCCGAATTATGGATATGGGCATCAAAGATCCGTTTAACATGGGGGCTGCAATGGCTCCTGCGGCAGCGGATACCATTGTTTCGCATTTCCGGGATACAGGCCTGGAACCCGGTTATTATGATCTGATCGTTACAGGTGATTTGGCTTCGGTTGGGTTGCCCATCGTTAAGGAGCTTTTGCATAAAGAGGGTATTCCGATGGAACAAACGGTTTTCAATGATTGTGGCTTGATGATCTATAACCTGGAAAAGCAGCCGCAGGTTGTGGCTGGAGGCAGCGGCTGCGGATGTTCAGCGACCGTAACCTACGGTCACATTATGAACCGGATGCAAAAGGGTGAGCTCAATAAGGTATTGGTGGTCGCTACCGGTGCATTGTTGTCTCCACTTTCATACCAGCAGGGTGAGAGCATTCCTTGTATTGCACATGCCGTAGCCATAGAAAAGGAGGGATAAAGGATGCAGTTTTTATGGGCATTTATTGTTGGCGGGTTGATATGTGTTGTGGGACAGCTTCTGATGGATGGTGTCAAGCTGACTCCTGCCCATACGATGAGTACACTTGTAGTGGCCGGTGCGGTTGCGGATGCGTTCGGGCTGTATGATCCACTCGTCAAATTCGCCGGGGCGGGAGCATCCATTCCCATTACCAGCTTTGGTAACTCCCTCGTGCACGGGGCTTTGACGGAGCTGGAGAAAGAGGGATGGATCGGTGTCATTACGGGGATATTCGATTTGACCGCGGCGGGTATTTCCTCAGCGATTATCTTTTCTTTTCTCGCGGCATTGGTGGTTCGGCCCAAAGGATAACAGAGCATGGCAGACCTAGCCATATATATGGTTTCAACGGAGGCTTCGGATAACTTCTATCCGGGCCTCTTTTTGTCGGAATCATGCGATAACTGCGGCGAACCTGACGGCTGGAAACAAATTATGAGTTCCTTCGAGTGTACTCGCGCCGTTGGATCATGTACAATAAAAGGAAATCTGTATGCTTTTTTAGGAGGTTAGACCACATGCCTGTGCGCAAAGAGTCGATCCAAATCATATCAGCAGTTCGTTCTAATCTGGAATCATGCATAATGGGGAAATCCTTTGAAATTCAACTTTTGCTCACAGCTTTGCTTGCAGGCGGACACGTTCTGATTGAAGACGTACCGGGAACAGGTAAAACGCAGTTGGTTAAAGCGTTATCGAAATCCATGCGCGGAGAGTACCGCCGCATTCAATGTAATCCTGATATTTTGCCAAGTGACATCACGGGGGTATCCGTGTTCCATCCACGTGACGAGCGCTTTTACTTCCGTCCGGGTCCGGTGATGACCAACATTTTGCTGGCTGACGAGATTAACCGGGCCACAACAAAAACGCAGTCCGCGTTGCTGGAAGTCATGGAGGAGCGCAGTGTAACGGTAGATGGTGATACGTATGATCTGCCGCATCCATTTATGCTCTGTGCAACCCAGAATCCAATCGATTTTGAAGGAACGTACACATTGCCGGAAGCGCAGCTGGACCGGTTTATGTTGAAAATAAGTCTGGGTTATCCGGACAAGGATATCGAGAAAACGCTGCTGAAGCAGCATCAGTCGGGTCAGCCTGTTGACCGGCTTGAATCCGTAACCCATATGGATCAGATATCAGCCATTCAGCAGGAAATCAAGGACGTATTCATCGGTGATCCGGTCATGGATTATCTGCTTGATGTGGTTCGCAAAACTCGCTCCCACCCATCCGTATTGCTGGGCGCCAGCCCGAGGGCAGCCATTTCATTTATGATGGCCGTGAAGGCTTTTGCCTTTTTGCAGGAACGTGACTACGTGCTTCCGGATGACGTGAAAACGATGGCGCCTTATGTCATCTCCCATCGGATCGTGCTTCGTCCCGAATCGAGACTGGACAGCATGAGCTCCGAGGCTGTATTAAATTCCGTACTTCAGCAGGTTCGAGTGCCCGTCTCCATGGGGCAATAATTGATGAAGCCGCTTTTGAGTACAGTCAGAAGGGGAATACGCCACCCCCGCGTATGGAGCATCGCGGCGGTGTGGATGTGCTGTTTGGCTTATGTTTTGTTCCAGGGCGGGAAGACCTCCCTGATGCTGCTGTCCATGGTGACTTTGCTTTGTATTTACCTTGCGCTTGCTGGCTTTAGCGGTGTACGGCGTACTCACGGCGTGCGCAAGCTCTCTTCCGGTCAGGATCATGAAGAGCTGCTGCATGCCGGTGACCAGGTACAGGTGCAGTTAAGTCTGAACATCCCGGGATTTCTACCACTTCCTTATGTGGTTGTGCGCGAAATGCTGCATCGGCATAACGGTGAATCCTGGTCTTTCAAAGAAAGTCTCATTCCGAGCATGCGAGGGTATGGTGAATTGTCTTTTCAAACCCCGCCACTGGAGCGGGGAAAGTATGTCTTTTCAGAAACGGAATGTGCCAGCGAGGACATCTTTGGTCTGATCGAGCATCGGGGAACGTTCAAAGCCAAAGGGGAATTTCGGGTGCTGCCGCGCACGGTATTTATACCGTACTGGCAGCTGTATGATCGCAAATCACGGTTATCCGGTCCACAGACGGCCTTGACCCGCTCGCGCAGGGAAACGACCCAGATTAACGGTGTGCGTGACTACGTATATGGGGATCGCCTTTCGCGCATTCATTGGAATGCAACGGCAAAGACGGGAACGTGGAAGTCCAAGGAGTTTGAACATGAGTCGGTGCCGAAAACGATTCTGGTGCTGGATGCGCTGTCAGGCAGCTATGATCATGGTGAGTCCTTTGAACTGGCCGTGTCTACGGCTGCTTCCCTGCTGGAATATGGCACAAGAGAACGAATGGGTATGGGACTGCTGACATTGTCGGAGAAGACATCATTTTTTGCTCCCAGCGAAAGTACGCTGGAACGGCAGAAGATGATCCATCATTTGGTGGATATCCAATATAGCGGCCAGGAGAATCGGCTGCTGCCCGGTGTCGAGAAGATGTCGCGTCAGTTTCCTCAAGGCGCTTATTTTGTAGTGATTTCTCCCCAGAAAGATGAAAAAGTTCTCGAACTGCTCCGATGGGCTGACACACGAGGGATGACTCCTTGTCATATTCTGATTGAACCCAGCGACTCCCGCCGGAGTTCCGAGTGGAATGCGATGCTGCGCGGAAGAGGCACTAGATCCTTCACCGTTTCCCATTTGCAGGAGCTTCCAACGGTAATGGGGGGAGGTAGTGTATGAGTACTAAAGCCAAAGAGCTGACAGTGGGGAGAAGATCCTGGTATCATGCAGCTTCGTTGCTCTGGATTTTCCTGATTGGCATGCAGTGGATATCATTCACACAGGAATCCTGGTATACCGAGACCACTTCATTGGTGCTGTGGACGCTCGCAGCGGTCAGCATTCTGGAAGTGATTCTGCCTTTCAAAATATGGGTTCGAACCATAATCAAGGCAGTTGTCCTTGTATATATTTTGCATAAGACATTAATTGATTACACCGTTTATATTCCTTACGGCACGTTAATGGAGCGTACGGAGCAATTCATACTGCACCTGACACCTTACATCTGGTTCACCCTGTGCGCCTGGGTCATGCTTGAAGCAGCCCTTCGCCTGGTGACCACAACGCGCCGAATTCTCGTATTTCTGGGTATCAACATTATCTCGATGGGAATTCTTGATTCCTTCACCCAAATTCCACTCTGGATTGAAATCGCCTGGGTTATGTTTGCGGGAATGGGATGGCTGGTATGCCAGCACTTCCGTAATTTCCAACTGCAATATCCACAAGGCTGGAAGAGAATCATCCGGTATCCTTACAAAATTCTGGCCAACATTGCAATCATATTTTCTTTGATTATCGTAGCCAGTGTGAACATGCCGGAAGTTCCTCCTACCTTAACGGACCCGTATACCGCGTGGCGTAACTACACCGGAAGTTCGGCGAGTCAGACAGGCAACGGAACACTGGACATTCCGACAGCAACCGAGTCGGGATACAGCAGGGAAGACAACCAGCTTGGCGGAGGATTTAACTTCGACTATACACCTGTCATGTCTGTCACTACCAATGAGCGCAGCTACTGGCGTGGTGAGACGCGCGCAGAGTATACGGGAACAGGCTGGGATGATCGCGGACGAGGTGCGACAGAGGATGTTGAGGCGGGACAGGCTCTGGAGAATGATGAATCCGGAAATGTAACCACCAAGCAAGTCACTCAGAAAGTGACGATGTTGAATGACAACGTGTATCCGATTCTCTTCGGTGCTTATTCCATTTCGGAAGTTACATCTGTCAATGGTGAGGCGAATTCCGACCGGATGTTATGGAATTCGGCGCAGGCAGAGCTGCATGTCGTAACAGACCGCCAGCAACCGCAATATCCGAAGACGTATACGATTGTATCCGAGGCTCCGGTTATTGTGGAAGATGAGCTTCGCACCAAATCTTTTGATGATCTGTATACGAGCAATCCGGCAGATGATATGTACCTGCAGCTGCCATCCAGATTCCCTGATCGGGTGACGGATCTGGCCGCTGAAATTACAGCATCGGCAAATACGCCGTATGAAAAAGTGGCATTACTGCAAAACTATTTACAACTAAATTTTGATTACACCAACAATCCGGATTTATCCCGAAAAGTAAGCAGTGACTTTGTGGAAGGTTTTTTATTTGACATTCGTGAGGGGTATTGTGATTACTTCTCGACTGCGCTGGTTATGATGGCACGCTCCGAGGGGATTCCCGCTCGTTGGGTGAAAGGGTACGCGCCTGGACAACTGTCACTGAATTCTGACATGCAGGCTCCGCGCCAACCTGGGGCTGAGATCGAGACGACGTACACGGTAACGAATGCAGATGCGCACTCTTGGGCTGAAGTTTATTTTGGCGAGTATGGCTGGATTCCGGTTGAAGCGACGCCGGGCTTTGACATGCCGCTGCTCACGGAACAACCAGATGTACAGCCTGTAGATGAGCCTGAAGAACAACCTGAAGAGGAACCGGTAAAAGAGGAAGAACAGACGCCTGCGCCTGAACAGGCTTCATCCAGCATCCCTGGTTTTGTAATCTGGGCTGCGGGAGCCATTATCGTATTATGGGTGGCTTATATGTTCTGGCGAAATCGCCTCTCCCTTCGATTCTTCGTGCTTCGTCTGCGGACAGGTGGACCGCTAACGCCTGAACAAAAGGTAGTGGCAGAGACCGAGCGCTGGATACGTTATGCGAAGCGCAAAGGTTTGACTCGGAGCGGGGACGAGACACTTCGTGAATCGGTAACCCGCTGGAGCCAGGCGAAACCAGCTGCAGCAGCGACATTGCATGAACTTCTAGCGAAGTTTGAACAGACTCGCTATAGTCCAGCGTCTGTAACTGCAGACGACTGGAAGGCCGTCTATCAGACTGCTTCAAAGCTGCGTAAGGAACTCAAAGCGGAACGGGCGTAATGTCGCCCGTCCCGTTTTTCCTTTTTTCCTATACCATCAGGCGCTGTATGCATTTTCAGGAAAGACGGATTTGTGATATAGTGTGTCGTATGAAACTGAGGTGACTTCTTTGTTTGAAATGTTAATGCCCAAGCTGCGTGTAGACACGGTTTTTGACATTAATCTGGAAGAGCTATACGCTCAAGGCTACCGTGGAATTATAACTGATCTGGACAATACACTCGTTGGGGCCAAAGCTCCTGACGCCACACCCGAACTAATTGAATGGTTCGCACGTGTCAAAGAGGCTGGTTTCCAGCTCATGATTGTGTCCAATAACAATTTGAATCGTGTATCCCTGTTTGCGACGCCACTGGATATCCAGTTTGTGCATAGTGCACGCAAACCATCGAACGTTCCGTTTCGTAGAGCAATGAAGATGATGGAGTTAACTCCTGAAAAAACGATTGTCGTAGGCGATCAGATGCTTACAGATGTCTTTGGAGGTAATCGACTAGGACTCTATACGGTTCTGGTGTTGCCAATCTCCATCGGAGATGAAGGCTTCATGACCCGCTTCAATCGGCGCGTGGAACGGATTGCTCTAACGAGTTTGCGCAAGAAAGGCTTATGGCTTGAGGAGGAAAAGAAGAAATGACAGAACCGCATAACGGCAATATTGCCGTAAGGTGCAGCGGATGCGGAGTGCATCTGCAAACGGAAAACCCGGAATTACCTGGATTCATCCCCGAAAAAGCGTTGGATCGAGAACCCGTCATTTGCCAGCGTTGTTTCCGTATCAAAAATTACAATGAGTCATCATCCGTTACAGTGGATCAGGACGAGTTCCTGGCTCTGCTAAGCAAAATCGGGGATAAGGATGCACTTGTCATCCATATCGTTGATCTGTTTGACTTTGATGGCAGTATCATCTCTGGTTTGCAGCGTTTTGTAGGCAACAATCCAGTATTGCTTGCCGTGAACAAAACGGACCTGCTTCCAAAAGTAACCAACTGGAACAAGGTTCGCAACTGGGTGCAAAAACAGGCCAAAGAACAAGGTTTACGTACTGTAGATGTCGTTCTGTGCAGTGCGAAGCAAAATCAGGGCTTCGACCGACTGCTTGAGCTTGTGGGAACGTATCGCGGAGATCGTGACGTATATGTGGTTGGTGGTACCAATGTGGGCAAATCCACACTGATTAACCGTCTGATTCGTGACTACAGCGATCTCGAGCAGGAACTCACGACATCCCGTTATCCGGGCACGACGCTGGATATGGTTAATATTCCACTGGACGATGGAAAAGCTATTATTGATACGCCGGGAATTGTATACCCTTGGCGTTTCAGTGAGATTGTATCCCGTAAAGATTTGGCTGCCATTATGCCAGAAAAACCGCTTAAACCGGCGGTTTATCAGTTGAATTCTGGTCAGACGCTGTTCTTTGGCGGCATGGCTCGTTTTGACTTTGTAGAGGGAGATCGTCAGTCCTTCACTTGCTTTATCAGCACTGCGCTTGATATTCACCGTACGAAGCTGGAACGTGCAGACGACTTGTATCGTGACCATTTGGGTGAATTACTGTCTCCACCAACGCGTGAAGATGCAGCGGACATGCCTGAATGGACCAGACATGAGTTCCGTATCAAACGTGGCAGTCAGTCGGATGTATTCATTTCTGGACTGGGCTGGATTAAGGTTAACGGTGAGAATGGGGCACTTGTAGCTGTTCATGCTCCAAAAGGTGTGCGTGTACTGATCCGCCCATCCTTGATCTAATGTAATCACAGCAGCAGTTCATCAGATCGGAGGCGGAAGTATGACGGAACAGAAAAAAACAAATCCTTCACTCCCTGTCCTGCTTGGCGTTATGGGAGATCCCATTGCACATTCCAAATCGCCTGCCATGCATAATGCGGCTCTGCAGGCTGCTGGAGTGAATGGAATGTATATGCCACTGCATGTTCGTCCCGAGCAGCTGGAATCAGCCATTCGTGGTATAGTGGCGCTGGGGTATCGTGGTGTGAATGTAACCATTCCGCACAAAGAACAGGTCATGCAGTATCTTGATGTCATTGATGAAAGTGCACGCCTGATTGGCGCGGTGAACACCATTGTTAATGATGAGGGCAAGCTGACAGGTTATAATACGGATGGCATCGGTTATGTGCGTTCCTTGAAGGAGGAAGCTGTTCCGGAACTCGCAGGTAAACGCATCGCTGTTCTGGGTGCTGGCGGAGCAGCAAGAGGTGTAATATACGCCCTCGCTTTGGAGAAGCCTGAACGGATTAGTATTCTTAACCGTACAGCCGACAGAGCCGTTGCCCTTGCTTCCGATCTCCGCGTTCATGGACTGGGTGACATCACAGGTAGTGGAATGGAAGAGGCTGCTGCGATACTGGCTTCGGCCGATATTGTGATTAACACAACAGCTGCGGGTATGCATCCGCATATAGATGACGTGCCTGTTGATCCTGCACTCATTCGAGCAGGCGCAGCAGTCAGCGACCTTATCTACAATCCGCTGGAAACACGCTTGCTTCGCGAATCAAGAGAGCGTGGATGTACTGTGCATGGTGGTCTTGGTATGTTCATATACCAAGGCGCGGTAGCATTCGAACACTGGCTTGGCATCCCGGCTCCCGTGGAGACGATGCGGCGAGCTGTGTTAGAGAGTTTTTAATATTGTAAAATGAAAACAAGATTACACGATGACGAAGAGTGCAGAACCAATCTGAAGAAACGAAGTGCTCGCCTCAAAGCTTTCTGTAGGAAAGCTGCTTCGGAAGCATAAGCTATCACCGGATTTCCCCCTTTATAAAATGAAAAGAAGAAATCTGGGGATAACAGCGATCGTAAGATGGTACTGCAATCGTAGTCACACTGTGTAAACTTTGTTAGTTCGTTTTATGAATGTGAAAATATAATTGAACGGTCAAGCCCAGGGCAGACATTGTGCTGCTGCTGAGGTTTGCTCACCATAAGGAGTATGGAGTATTCATGTTAAACGGTAAACAAAAGCGCTTTTTGCGTTCACAGGCACATCATCTAACCCCTGTATTTCAAATTGGCAAAGGGGGAACGAATGAGCATCTGTTCCGTCACATCGAAGACGCGATTGAGAAGCGCGAATTGATGAAAGTGCAAGTGCTCAACAACAATGACGAGGACAGAAAAGAGATGGCCGAAGAAGTTGCCCGTGAAACGGGGAGTGAGCTTGTACAAGTCATCGGTAACACAATCATCCTGTACAAAGAATCGCGCGATAACAAACAAATCGAACTACCTAGGTAAGGGAGAGTGGCGCGAGTGAAGATCGGCATCATGGGTGGTACGTTTGATCCGATCCATATGGGGCACCTGCTGGCAGCCGAAGCGGCCAGGGATTCGCACGCACTGGATGAGATCTGGTTCATGCCTTCCCATGTTCCTCCTCACAAACGCGGAGCCGGAGCATCGGGACAGCAACGTCTCGAAATGACGGAAGCGGCAGTGAAAGATGTACAGCATTATGAGGTGCTCGGCATTGAGATGGAGCTTGGCGGTGTGTCCTATACCATCGATACGATGAAGGAGCTTTGGCGTCGCTATCCGCAGCATGAATTTTATTTCATTGTTGGAGCGGATATGGTGAATTATCTACCCAAATGGGAACAGATCGAAGAACTCGCTGAACGCTTAACCTTCATCGGTGTGGGACGACCGGGATTCCAGTTACATCTGGATGACCTGCCGGATGCGTTACAGGATCGGGTACTGTTGGCTGAGATGCCCTTGGTGGACATATCATCGACAGCAGTACGCAGACGGTTCGCCAAAGGGCATTCCGTGCGCTTTATGATTCCTGATGCAGTCCATCAATATATTGTAAGGAGCGGTTTATATGGAACTAAGCCGTGACGAACTGATCCACGCTGTCTCCGGTCAAATGCCGGAGAAGCGTTGGAAGCACACGCTGGGTGTTATGGAGTCGGCAGTGTTGTTGGCTCAAAAATATGGTGCTGATCCTGTAAAAGCGGACCTGGCAGCAATATTGCATGATGTAGCCAAGTATTGGCCCGTTTCCGAGATGGAAGCGGTCATCCGTGACAATGGATTGAACGAAGAACTTTTGCAGCATGACAAGCAGCTCTGGCATTCCGAAGTGGGAGCCTTTGTTGCGGAGCGTGACTACGGCATTGAAGATAAAGAAATTATTAATGCTATTCGCTGGCATACCTCAGGTCGAGTGGGCATGAGCCTGCTGGATAAAGTGGTATGTCTTGCGGATTATATTGAACCGGGAAGAGACTTCCCGGGAGTAAATCATATTCGCGAACAGGCTGAGCACAGTCTGGAAGAAGGTTTAATTGCCGGTTTCGACTCGACGATCAGCTTGTTGATCTCGCAGCGCCGTGTCATTTACCCTTTGACCATGTTGTCGCGGAATGACTTGATTGCACATTTATAGATTAGATTATGGAGGTTGGTTCATGACAGTATCATCGAAAGAACTTATGAATATGGCGGTTGCTGCCGCTGACGATAAAAAGGCATCCAACATTGTAGCACTGGATCTGATTGGCATCTCGCTGGTAGCGGACTATTTTGTTATCTGTCACGGGAATTCTGATACTCAGGTACAGGCGATTGCAACAGAGATTCGCAAACAGGCGCATGCAGCCGGCGTGAATATCAAAGGCATCGAAGGTATGGATTCGGCACGTTGGGTATTGATGGATATGGGTGATGTGGTTGTTCATATCTTCCACCGCGACGAGCGTGAGTATTACAACATTGAACGACTGTGGTCTGATGCCAAAGTGGTGGAAACGGTATGAGTTTGATCGCAGGAACAGTCGTCAACTTGCCGGTTTCACGTGAAGTGTCTCCATTTGGCTACTTTTTGACGACAGGATCAGAAGATGTACTGCTTCACTATACGGAGCTTACAAGGGACGTTAAAATTGGAGAAACGCTGGAGGTCTTTCTGTTCTTTGATACGGAAGATCGCCTGGCGGCAACCATGAAAAAACCATATCTCACTCTTGGCGAAATGGCACGTCTGGTTGTGGCTGATATTCACCCACGCCTCGGCTGTTTCCTCGAGATGGGGCTTGGGCGGCAATTGCTGCTCCCGATTCGTGAATTGCCTGAGTTGGAAGAATTACGTCCTCATGTAGGCGATGAAGTTTTTGTTCTTATGGAACATGACAAGCAAGGACGTTTGCGGGCGAAATTGGCTGGGGAACGTGAGCTTGCACCATTGTCCTTCCATGCGCCAACCTCCTGGGTTAACGAATGGGTTGAAGCAACGGTGTACAAGCCACTTCAGATGGGTACTTTTGTGCTTGTTGACGGTGGAGTGCTGGGCTTTGGCGCCATTGGCATGATTCATTCCTCGGAACGAAATCGTATGCTGCGCCTAGGTGAAAAGGTGAAATGCCGGGTAACCATGGTACGTGAAGATGGACGTGTCAATCTGGCGATGTCTCCTCTCAAAGAGGTTGGTCGCAATGAAGATGCAGACAAACTGCTTGCTTTCATGAAAGAGCGCCCTACGGGCGGCATGCCGTATTCGGATGCAACCCCGCCGGACATCATCAAGCAGCGCTTTGGTATCAGTAAATCCGCGTTCAAGCGGGCATTGGGCAAACTGATGAAGGATGGTCTAGTAACGCAGAAGGAAAACTGGACCTATCTGACAGAGTCTGTACCTCAGGATCAGAACGAAGATAAGTAAGCAAACGCGTATCATGGATCAAGCATGAGCTTGAAATCCATAAGTCAAGGCAGGGCAAGGCTGGGTGAACTCCGGACGCCCCTGCTTTTTCTTTTGTTCAAAAGAGATTTGAAAATGAAATTGAAAGTGCGGTGCCTGACATGTCTTACCGGAAATTTGCCTATGTGTACGATGAATTAATGGAGGATATGCCTTATCCGGACTGGATAAGGTTTGCGAGAACGGCTTGGGAACGACATGGCATGCCGAAAAGTGTGGCTGAACTGGGCTGTGGAACCGGCTCAATTACGATCCCACTGGTGAACTCCGGCTTCGAAGTTACAGGTATTGACCTGTCGGCGGACATGTTGTCTGTTGCGCGCAGTAAAATGGAGGCCACGCCTCAAGGTCACCGCTTATATCGGGAAGGCAGTGTCCGCTGGGTGCAGCAGGATATGCGGGACTGGAGAGTACCGGAGCCTGTGGACTCGGTGATATCGTTCTGTGATTGTGTGAATTATCTGCTTGAAAAAGAGGATGTCGTTCGTACCTTTCAGCGTACTTACGAGATGCTGAAGCCGGAGGGCACATTTCTGTTCGATGTACATCACCCGAATACCCTAATTCGATACGAAGAGGAGCAACCATTTGTATTGGACGAACGGTCTGTATCGTATATTTGGACCTGTGATATGGATCATGATCGGTGTGAGATTGAGCATCATCTAAGTATCTTTTCGCGTGTGGCCGAGAGCGGGAAGGATATGTACCAACGTTTTGAAGAGGTTCATGTTCAGCGTGCGTATGATCCGGACTGGATGAAGCTCGAGCTGACGAAGGCCGGCTTCAGAGATGTATGTGTATATGCTGATTTTGAGTGGAAAGAGGCGGGAGAAGGCGCACAGCGTCTATTCTATGTAGCCGTGAAATAGGATTAAGATATAGAACTGTCCTTATGATGTATAAGGGCAGTTCTTTTTCTATAAGAATGTTTTTTTATATGTAATAAGTTATTGCCAGTGAGGTTAAAGGAAGCCATAATAGTTGAAAGGAAAACGTTTTCTAATTAGTGCAATCCTGAAAATTAAAATTCTGGGTGGGGTGCAACAATGGAAAGTACCTACAAAACAAGGCTGACTTCCGAGCAGTTAGACGGAATTGTGCAGCAGCATTTTAACACAGGTATCCAAGAATACAAAGAGATGATCGACGGCTGGGCAAACCATGCTTATTTTATCACCAAGAACGACGGACAGAAGGTAGTACTTAAAATAGCTCCTTCTAATGGCATTAAGTTGATGCGCTGTGAACAGCATGTCATGGTTGCTGAGGTTGAGGCATTGCGACTCGCGGCAGAACTTCAGGATGTACCCGTTCCCCGGGTATTGGCCTATGATCCATCGCTCACCCTAGTACCGGCAGAATATTTTATTATGGAGTACATGCCAGGAAAGCCATACAACAAAGTCAAAGATCAGTACAGTGCAGCAGAGCAGGAATCCATAGAGCAGCAGCTGGGTGCATACAATCGTCGGATCAATGAAATTAAAGGGGAGAAGTTTGGTTACTTTTCCTCAAAGAAACCGCATTATACGACGTGGAAAGAAGCTTTCCTGAGCCTGATGGATGATATGCTTGCAGATGGCAAAGCAGCGGGTGTGGAATTGTCAATTCGTTATGAGGAGCTGGAGCGTTTAATTCAACAGAAATCGGATGTGCTGGATGATGTCAAAGAGCCAGTGCTTGTGCATTGGGATTTGTGGGATGGGAATGTATTCGTGGAGGCTGGGCAAATCACGGCGATTATCGATTTTGAGCGTTCCCTTTGGGCAGATCCTCTGATGGAGCACTACTTCAGTCATTTTAATAATACGCCGGGATTCCTCAAAGGCTATGGAAGAACAGTTACAACAGACAGTGAACGGAAAAGAAGAAGTTTATATGATCTGTACTTTGATCTGGCGCTGAGAATCGAGTGTCCGTATCGTCAATACGATAACAAGGAACACATTCAGTGGGCGATTGATAATTTAGAAGAAGGAATCCAGCGATTCCAGTCGTCTTAATGTGTATACTGATGCATAGCATTGCTTATAGTCAACAGACCGTGTAATATTGACTTTAATGCTGCTTTTTTATATAATGTTTCCGATCATATCGTATACATATTTCGATGATAAGGATCAGTAGTGAGTCCTGTACATGACAGAGAGCCGGCGGTTGGTGCAAGTCGGTTGACAGTATTTCACGAACTCGCCTTGGAGAAATGCGGTGATTACACCATCTTGCAACCGACTGAAGTAACACTCGGGATCAGGAATGGAAATCCGCATCGGTTAACCGCCGTTACAGGTCCAAAGGGAGTGGATGACGAAGCACGATCGTCCGCTAACTAGGGTGGTACCACGGGAATTCAACCTCTCGTCCCTAGCGCTGCAAACGCTACGGGATGCTGAGGTTTTTTTGTTGCAATAAATGCGAATAACCAGAGGAGGAACAATAGATGAGTGAGAATCAACAGCCGAAACACGGCTACAAGCCACAAGTCATGGAGAAAAGCTGGCAGCAATACTGGGATGACAATAAAACGTTTAAAACGGGTGAGGACCCGGCTAAACCGAAGTTTTATGCCCTGGATATGTTTCCGTATCCATCTGGCTCAGGCCTGCACGTAGGTCACCCGGAAGGATACACGGCAACGGATATCGTATCCCGTTTCAAACGTATGCGCGGCTTCAATGTATTGCATCCAATGGGTTGGGACGCTTTCGGCCTGCCTGCTGAGCAGCATGCATTGGATACTGGTGAGCATCCACGACATATTACCTTCCGCAATATTGACAATTTCCGTCGCCAGATCAAATCACTCGGTTTCTCTTATGACTGGGATCGGGAGATCAGTACAACAGACCCTGACTACTACAAATGGACGCAATGGATCTTCATCCAATTGTACAATAAAGGCCTGGCTTACGTAGATGAAGTACCTGTGAACTGGTGCGAAGCTTTGGGTACGGTACTGGCGAACGAAGAAGTTATCGACGGTAAGAGTGAGCGTGGTGGACATCCGGTCGTTCGTAAACCGATGCGCCAATGGGTATTGAGAATTACGGAATATGCAGAGCGTTTGCTGGAAGACCTGGAAGAGCTGGACTGGTCGGAAAGTATCAAGGATATGCAGCGCAACTGGATCGGTAAATCAACCGGGGCGGAAGTTACTTTTGCCATTGAGGGTCATGAAGAAGTTATTAAAGTGTTTACGACACGTGCAGATACTTTGTTTGGCGCAAGTTATGCTGTATTGGCACCTGAGCATGAGCTGGTGGAAGTCATTACAACGGCTGAACAGCGTGAAGCAATCAAGGCATATCAGGAACAGGCTGCTCGTAAAAGCGATCTGGAACGCACCGATTTGGCTAAAGACAAAACGGGTGTGTTCACAGGAACTTTTGCAATCAATCCGGTAAACGGAGCGAAGGTGCCTATCTGGATCGCCGATTATGTTCTGGCTGGATACGGCACAGGGGCGATCATGGCTGTTCCCGGACATGACGCTCGTGACTGGGAGTTTGCGAAACAGTTTGGTCTGGACATCATCGAGGTTGTACAGGGTGGCGACGTGACACAAGAAGCGTATTCCGGAGACGGACCGCATGTGAACTCTGATTTCCTGAACGGATTGAACAACGAAGAAGCGATTGCGAAGATGATTGCTTGGTTGGAAGAGAACGGAAAGGGACAAGGCAAAACGACCTACCGTCTGCGTGACTGGTTGTTCAGCCGTCAGCGTTACTGGGGTGAGCCAATCCCGATTCTGCATCTGGAAGATGGGACGATGAAGACGGTGCCGGAAGATCAACTGCCTTTGCTGCTGCCGGATATTGACCAGATCAAACCTTCGGGCACGGGCGAATCACCACTGGCGAATGTTACAGAATGGGTGAACACGGTAGATCCGGAAACGGGAATGAAAGCTCGTCGCGAGACGAACACAATGCCACAATGGGCCGGTAGCTGCTGGTATTATCTGCGCTTTATCGATCCCCACAATGACAAGGAACTGATCTCTCAGGAGAAACAGCAGCAATGGCTGCCGGTTGATCTGTACATCGGGGGAGCAGAGCACGCGGTGCTTCACTTGCTGTACGCTCGTTTCTGGCATAAAGTGCTGTATGATCTGGGTGTGGTGCATACCAAAGAACCGTTCCACAAACTGGTCAACCAAGGTATGATCCTGGGGACCAACAATGAGAAGATGAGTAAATCCCGTGGTAATGTTATTAACCCGGATGAGATCGTCAATGAATTCGGTGCGGATACATTGCGTCTGTACGAAATGTTCATGGGGCCTTTGGAGGCTACAAAACCGTGGAACGCTAACGGGGTTGAAGGTATGCACCGCTTCCTGTCACGTGTATGGCGTCTGTTCATCAATGAAGATACAGGTGCAATCAACGACAAGATCACATCAGATGGTGGAACCGATGAGTTCAAGCGCACTGCACACAAGACAATCAAAAAAGTTACAGAGGATCTGGAACATCTGCGTTTCAACACAGCGATCAGCCAGTTGATGATTTTCATCAACGATGCATACAAAGCAGATACGCTGCCGCGTGAAGCCATGGAGAACTTTGTACAGCTGTTGTCACCGCTGGCACCGCATATGGCGGAGGAACTGTGGAGCCGTCTCGGTCATGAAGGTGGAATCTCTTATGTAGCTTGGCCGGAGTATGATGAGTCCATGACGGTGGACGCCGAAGTGGAAATTGTTGTTCAAGTGAACGGCAAAATTGTAACCCGTGCTACGATCGCGAAGGATCTGGACGCACAGGGCATGCAGGACTTTACAATGGAACTGGCACCTGTGAAACAGGCACTGGAAGGCAAGACCATTCGCAAGGTCATTGCCGTTCCAGGCAAACTCGTTAATATTGTTGCCGGTTAATCTCACCGGCTTTGAATAATTCATCCAGCTTCAACAAATCTTCATCATATTTGTCATGAGTCGTCTGGATCAGACTGTCAAAAACACCATTCAGATTCACCCTTAGCAGGGCAAGTGCCTGTGCGGTGATGCCGCCAGGTACAGCCACGCGAGCCTGAAGTTCTTGCGGGGTGTATCCTCCTTCGGTGAGCAGCTTGCCTGTTCCCAGGAGCATCTCGCCGGCAAGAGCGCAGGCGTCGGCTCGTTTGATATCAGTTAGCTTGACGGCACTCTCAATCCATTGCTCCAGAAAGAACGATATGAATGCAGGTCCGCAGCTGGAGAAGTCGGATGTGATCCGGGTACAGGCTTCATCCACTTGATAGGGTCTGCCGATATGACTGAGCAGCCCTTCCAGCACAGCGCGGTCTTCGTTAGTCATTCGCTCACCGTGAATACACAGGGACGCTCCGCTGCCGACCTGGTGCGTAACGCTGGGGATAACTTTGGAGACTTTGCAAGGAAGTGAAGATTCCAGATGGCGCAGCTGCACGGGACTGGTGATCGAGACGATTATATGATTGGGATTCACGACAGGCAGGATGTCGTCAATGACATGTTTGAATTCAAGTGGCTTCACGCACAAAAAGATGATATTGCTGCGGATGACGGTTTCCCGGTTGCTCTGTGATTCATGCAGACCGGGGTAACGGAGGGATAACTGCCGTACTTTGGAAGGGGTTCTATTGCTGGCGGCGATCTGCCGTGGCTCAAGTGCACCGGATTGAATCAAGGCATAGATCAGCAGGCTGCCCATGCTGCCGGTTCCGATAAATCCAACCTTCATTGTTCAGGCCTCCTTTCATGCTTTACGGTAATGGCGCAGTTCTTTCCCTCTAGTGTATGCGTCAGGACCTGCTTCACATGACATGAAAATAGTACAGCTTGGTTTACCAGGCAAGTCCAACGGTTCGGAAGCACCGCCCGTGTTCAGAATAGATTTATTTTGAATTCAGGGAGAGGTGTGGAAGAAATGAGATGGAACAAGGGGATGACCATTGTTGCAGCAGTGGTCGGATGTATACTGATATTATGGTCGGGCAAAAGTGAACAGCCGCCTTCTGGCTGGGAACCTATGCAGCTCGCCACCGAGAAGCCGACGATAGAGCAGGAAACCCCTGCTGTACAGTCGGCTACTTTGGTTCAGGAACAAACGAAGGCTTCCGATGCAGACCAGCGACCGTCAACAGCAGAGGCCCCTGTAGAGACTAATCGGGTTGATGACACAGGAGGGAAAGTGGCTGATCAGACAGTTGCTGGCAACCAAACGGACGTTTCTACTGTTGGAACTCAAACGAAATCGGAGGCAGCGATTGTTTCACCAGACAATAACCAAGCATTGGAGAGCAATGAAGCAGGCGACAATGGCAAAATTGATGTCAATACAGCTCCGGCAGCGAAGCTGATGGACCTTCCTGGAATTGGGGAGAAAAAGGCGCAAGCCATTATTGATTATCGTAACTCCCATGGTCCTTTTACCAAAGTCAGCGATCTGACCAAAGTGAAAGGAATCGGAATGAAGATGCTGGAGAAAATGGCTCCTTATGTGCAGATCAGGTAATCACGCAATATTAAAGATTAGGATATAAGTTGAATTGGAAATGACATAAGAACGAAGGATGGGTTCAACTTGTATCCGATGGGAGGGAAACGGTTATGAGCACAGCAGACGTACGCAAAGACTGGGATACGTATTTCATGGACATCGCATATATGGTCTCTACCCGTTCCCGCTGTTCACGCCGTCATGTTGGCGCTGTACTTGTGCAGGGGAAGAAACTGCTTGGAACAGCCTATAACGGTGCGCCCATGGGGGTTCCGGACTGCTCTGAAGCAGGATGCATGATCTCGGAAGAATACGAGCTGGTGGTAACCGACGGTCAGGAGGAAATGGTCAAAAAGCAACGCTGTATTCGTACCATTCATGCGGAGCAGAATTTGCTTTTGTTCACCGATCGGATTGATCGCGAAGGCTCTTCTGTATATGTCACGGATGAACCTTGCTGGACTTGCTCCAATATGCTCGCGAATAGCGGCATTACAGAAATCGTGTTTCATCGCCCGTATCCCAAGGATACAGGCAAGGTGACCAACATGATGAAGCAAAAAGGCATTACGTTTCGTCAGCTGGGAAATTACCAGCCTCCACGTGAGACGATGATGACGGTAAGTGATTAGAACCAATATAATATTCAAATTTGCGGGGAAGAACCTCCGGTTGCTGGATCAGCTGCCGGAGGTTTTTCTGCGTTCATACGGGTGACGCAAAGGAGGGGAAGAACATGAAAGGCAGACCTTTACTGGTATTTACCGTCTGCTGGATATGCGGTAGCGGGATGGCATGTGCCTTATCGGGTTGGTCCTTGATCGTGGGAATGATTGGGGCATTCGTTTGTCTACCACTTTTATTACGATGGATTGATTTACGTGGTTGGTCCATTTTGTTACTGATTGGAGCACTCGTTGGCGGTGCTGTGCACTGGGAATGGAATGATGCGCGGAATCGGAGCAGTCTGCCCGATATCACACATATGGCTGCCGAGGATTTGGACGGTTATGCAGCTACATTTGAAGGAACCCTTATGTCGGATGTACGCATAGATGGGGATCGGGCCGATTTTGAAATGCAGGCCACGTCGATGCATCCACTATCCGATGCATCACTGGCACCGGCTTCGGAAGCGCGAACTGCGCCTAACTTGAGAGAACGTCTAATGGTCCAAGTTCGCCTGGCTGAGGAAGAAGAACAGCAAGTAGCAGCGGGGTGGAAGCGAGGAGATTTGATCGCGTTAACGGGTGCGCTTGCGCTTCCCGGCGAAGCCAGAAATTTTGGTGGGTTTGACTATCGAAATTACTTAAGGACTCTTCATATTCATTGGTTGTTTAAAGTGAAGGGGGCCAGCTCGGTGACCACCATTCCGCCTGAAGGGCTGGGGAAACTCAATATCCTCCGGTGGAATGACATCTTTAGGCATAAGCTTGGCGCAGCGGTAGAACAGATATTTCCCGAACCTCATGCGGGCTACATGAAAGGCTTGATTATCGGGATGGCTAATGACATCGATCCGGATACGTATGGACAATTTTCACAGCTTGGTTTAACTCATATATTGGCGATCTCCGGAACACATGTCGCGGTATATGTGGCATCGCTGCTGCTCCTTTTATCCTGGCTTAGGTTAACCCGAGAAACCTCGCTCACCATTGTGTTGCTGCTAATACCTGCATATGTACTGTTGTCTGGCGGTTCGCCATCGGTCATTCGTGCGGGTATCATGTCGATGATTGGTTTGTATATGGCGCGGCGCGGGCTTGCGAGAGATGGATTGCAGATGATCAGTGCAGCAGCGTTGTTGATGATGTGGTGGAACCCATATTTTTTACTAAGCGTGAGCTTTCAGCTATCTTTTCTTGTAACAGCTGGACTGATGATTTACATGCCACTGATTAATCGGATATTTAGCGGTTGGCCCAAGGGCCTTGCAGCAACAGCTTCTGTGACGGTAACAGCACAGCTCATTTCTTTTCCGGTCACGATTCTGTATTTCAACCAGTTTTCACTGCTTTCATTTGTCGCAAACTTCCTGCTTGTATCTTTGATCAGTGCCATTGTACTTCCTCTCGGAACGGTTGCCCTGATTTTATCGTTTATTTGGATGCCTCTGGCCAAACCATTGGCGTGGATTGCTATTATGCTGAACAAATTGACCTTTGTAAGTGTGGAGTGGATGAATAGTTTGCCTGGTTTTGTGCTGATCTGGGCTACCCCTTCGCTACTGTGGATTGCAGCATATTATGCCATTCTCTATGCACTTTTGCGGTTCCTTCATCGAGGCCGAGGTGACCAGCCTGTTGTTCAGGGCACAGAAGAGGACACAGCTCCGCTGGATCAGCGATATGTTGGGGGAATGAATAAAGCAGCTCTGGGATTGTCTGGGTTGTCTAGTGTATCTTCACAGGGATTAAATAAAGGTGGACGTGAGGCTGGTCCTGGTTCGATGACAACATTAAGTGCAAGTATTGCCTGGCCTGAATATACAAGTGCATTTGCTGCGCGTGGGGCGGGTTTTAACTCTGGTGAACGGATGAACGTCTTCCACAAATGGATGTGCGCGCTGCTGGCTTTCAGCTTTGTGGTGGGATTATGGTGGGCGTACCAGACACCGCAGCCTGCGGGGACCGGAGTGGTGCAGTTTTTGGATATCGGACAAGGGGACAGTACTCTAATTACAACACCTGAGGGTAAACATATTTTGGTCGATGGTGGAGGTACAGTTCAATTCGGGAAGTCTGAACAATCCTGGAAGACACGACGGGATCCATACGAAGTAGGGGCTAAGGTGGTCGTTCCTTTATTGAAAAAGCGGGGCATTCATCGGCTGGACGCGGTAATCGTAACCCATGCCGATCAGGATCATGCTGGGGGATTACAGGCCGTGCTCGAACAGATTCCGGTGGAACGATTCATGTTCAATGGGACAACCAGTGGTACAGCCAATTTCGAGAAATTGCTGGATATCGTTATAGACAAGCAGATTCCGTTATATGCCATTCGCCAAGGGATGTCCTACGCTCCGGATGGGGAGACCAGACTGCATTTTATATATCCGGATCTGGAGAAAGCGATGGATACAGGAGAAAGATTGCCCGTCTCAGAACATCAGAATCATGATTCGGTTGTCTTTTTGCTGGAAATGGCAGGTGCCTCCTTATTGTTCACGGGAGACATGGATGCTGCAGCCGAGCAGGATCTGCTCTTTATGATTCAGGATGGATCGCTTGCAGCCTCGTTTGGACAGTACGATGCGGATACTGCATTAGCAGATGTTTATGTTCAGGAGATGTTCACACGTCAATCGGGGGAGAATCATGAGCTTCCTGTCACCATAGATGTATTAAAAGTTGCACACCACGGTAGCAAAACATCGTCAACGGAAGCTTGGTTACAGTACTGGAATGCATCCGGATCCGTGATCTCTGCCGGGGCCAACAATACATATGGACATCCCAATCCTGGGGTGCTTGAACGTCTTGCAGATTCGGGTACAGAGATCTATCGAACAGATCAAATGGGGGAAATTCAGATGAAGATCAAGGATGGGGAGATTGATGTGCGCTATAAATTGACGATGGATGATTCATGAATTTTTGTGCAGTGGAGTGAGCAGTGGGAGTTGGCTAAAATGGATTACTCTCTTGCTTTTGAAATACCAACTATTAAGCTGATTATAGCCGCACTAAATAAGTTAAGCATGTGATCGATTTGGTCCCAAGTTTTATGGCGTATCATCATATTATATACAATAAATAGTAGACTACAGAGTAGAAAAAATCCTAGAAAGTATTTTAAAAAGATTTTTAAATTCATTTAATCTGCCTCATATCTGCTTAGGAATTTCGTTGCGCCGTTGTGAGTTCTAATTCGTATGTGCGGCTTGAATTACTATAGAATAGTGTAATGATTTTCTGTTACATAACTAATTTCGCTCTTTTACGCAGCTATATTTTCTATTTTAGGGTATGAAGTGGAATTGATTATACTGTTTATGTGAAACTAATGTAAAATTTTCTTCTTTCTTGAAAGGTGCGCAATACTAAAGAGGTATTGGATTGGAGTGTGGGTATATAGTAGCTCGGCAGGTATACGTGCATTAGGTTTTGTCGGTGGAAAACTATTGTCATTTATTGATTTTTCGTGCTACTTCATCGCAATCCTATCATGCTGAGCAGGCTAAGAGGGCTTATGAGGAGCGTCGTAAAGCTTCAATCTCAACCGGTAAATGTTCCAAAGCCATGCTTGGGGTGGAGAACCGTTCACGAATCTTTCACAGAGGAACTGTCGCACTTGGTTTGACAATCTGTCGTTACAAAAGAAATGGAGGGAGTAAAAATGGCAATCATGACTAAAGTCATCACCACTGCTGCATTGGATGCTCCAATAACACATGCTCTTATTGTTTTCATGCATAATAAGTGGAGAAAGCAATGGGAACTGCCGGGAGGCATTATTGAAACTGGAGAGTATGCTCAACAATGTGTCAATTTTGTACGCGTATATAAAGAAGTTTACCAAACAAATATGTAGCATTTGTAGATATACAATTGAGAACTAAAAACTAAGTGATTCAACTAACGGGCAGTACACCGTGGAAAAAATGAAAATCTATTACTCATTATACAATTCCATGTTATGGTAATAAAGAGTTGGACTTATGAAAAGTGTACAAGGGTATGTAGACGAAATGGCTGAAGAACCGCTCATCTTTCTAGCGTGTATAATATGTTTTATCGTTAAGAATGGATGGATGCAAATAGTACATATGGAGGTAATTAAGATTGAAGACTCACTACTATTTCAGTTGGTTTAAAGATTTTTTTCCAGAGAAGCTGGTCAAATTGTTGCATGAGGATATAACAGACAGAAAATCGCTTGTTATGATTAGCGCTGACCCGTCTGGTTATACAGATGAGCAAATTAACTTTGATGATATTTCTGAATGGACATGGTTGAATCAGGCAAACATTATTTTTGAGGAATATCATTTCATTGATTACCGCATGCAGAAGGCAGATGCCCAGCGATTAATTCACAACGCTTCTGTCATTTTTTTATGCGGTGGGGATCCTGTTTTGCAGAACGATTTTTTGGCGGAATATGAATTATCGGATGTGATTAAGAACAGCAATGCCGTTATAATGGGGGCCAGCGCTGGTGCGTTAAACATGGCTGCCAAATGGTTAAGCTTGAATAACACTGGTTTTGAAGGCGAAACAAGTACTATTTATGATGGTATGGGCTTTGATCATTTTGCCTATGAATCTCATTCTCAACGCGACTACACCACGTTTGTTCAAGGCTACCTGTTCCCCTTGTCTGAAGAGATTGATGTTTATGCGGCAGAACAGGAGAGTGTTATACGTGTAAAGGACGGCAAAATAGAAATAATGGGTCCTGTATATTTAATTTCCCACTCAAAGATTCAGAAATTGGTTGAGACGCTCTAATTAGGTGTGAGTGGCTGTTACCTAAAAGGCAATCTTAATATCCCCAGGACTTATTGTCGGGCAGAAATGATAAAATTTTTAGACCGCCTTCAATGGCGGTCTTTCTATGCTCGGCGGATGCTAGCTGCTCATTTTATTGAACTACCCTGAAAATTAACTCATAGCATAACTCTAAAGCTCCTTTCCTTCAGTTGTAATGATGCATGCGGTTTGGATGTTCTTCTTGTGAACATCCAAACCGCATGCCCGTTCAATAAGAACGTCCATGATACTCACCTTTCTACGGCAAAGAGAAATTGGGGGCTGGTGCAACAACCAAAAAAGGGCTAATTTACCCTACGTGCTTCCTAAAAAGGAGCAACAGTCCGTGGTGCACCGAGGTCGCTGGGGTCAGACTAACGGAAGGGTTCAATACACCATAGTTTATTGACCTCTCTCGCCAGCAGTAAGAATAATATAGAACGTAAGCGTGAAATTTTCATTATTCTGTGGTGCTCCGAGAGGGGCATGGTTGGCTAACGGGCGTGATAGTTTAAGACTATCTCAGCATTCCGAAAAACATACTTCAATTAGTACATCTTTTACGCTATATAATTAATTATTAGAAATAAGATAATCTCCAAGGAAACTAATTTGTGCACAAATAGTTGCGATATGAAAACTTAGTATAGCTATACTGCTGTTAAGAGGAGGGAGCAGATGGATTGGCTTATTAGGATGAACCAGGCGTTGGATTACATCGAATTGAATCTAGCCGGTGAGATCGAACTGAAGGAAGTTGCTCAATATGCTTGTTGTTCTTCATATCAGTTCCAGAGAATGTTCTCATTCATTACCAATGTGTCTCTAGCGGAATATATAAGGAGAAGAAGACTTACTCTCGCTGCAATTGAATTGCAAAATAGTGATATGAGAGTTGTTGATATTGCTATAAAGTATGGTTATGAATCTCCAGTGTCATTCGCAAGGGCTTTCCAATTGTTGCATGGTGTTAATCCAGCAATGGCACGAGAAGAAGGAACTTCCCTCAAAGCCTATCCTCGGATTTCTTTCCTTATTTCAATTAAAGGGGAAAAGGCTATGAACTATCGTATCGAGACAATAGAATCCTTTCAAGTATTCGGAATCGAAAAAAAGTTTCAATTAAAGGGAGTAGACACTCCAGCAGAATTATGGAAACAATGTCATGCTAATGGCGAGGTTGAAAGGCTTGAGGAAAATGCAGGCGACATACCAGCCTTTTTAAATCAGGACTATCATAAAATACACGCTGTCTGTAGCTACAAAAAAACAGATGAAGATAGTTTTCCTTACATGCTGTCTGCATTTAAAGGCGATTCAAGCAAAACTGATGGGTACACCAGTATAACAATACCAGCTAACACATGGGCGATTTTTTCCTCTGATCCGTTCACATGGGACAAATTTGATCAAACAATTGAGACCTTATATAAACGTTTCTTCTCCGAATGGCTTCCTACAGCTGGATACGAACAGGTCCATGGGATGGAATTTGAAATTACAGGAAGTAAAGAAGGGCTTAATTTCGTTGAGCTATGGTTTGCAGTAAAGAAAATAAATGAAGATAAACTAAGGATAGATAGTTAAAAAAACGAAAGAGCCTTCCTTTGTAGGATGGACCTAAAGCTTGCTGTTACGCAAAGTGCGAAAAAGCTTCAATAAGCTAACAGAAGATTTTTGGTTAATCACTTACCTGCCTTTCAAATACCGACTGGCAGGTATACGTGCATTAGGTTTTGTCGGTGGAAAACTGATTGTCATTTATTGATTTATGTATGAAGTACATCATTTGCTCGTAGAATGAAACCAAAAGCCCGCTTTCCGGATACTCCTCGGGGAGAATACCGGAAAGCGGGCTGATTTTGGAATGACTTATAACAACGAATTATTCGACGCCATCTTTGAAGTGTTTACTCCAGTGTTTGTCGCCTTTGTGCAACAGATCTTCTACAGTTTTCTCAAGCGTCAGCAAGAGCTGTGCTCGTACATCAAGCACGGTTTCTCTGTACAAGCGTTCTTCCGATCCGACGATTTTATCGCCGTATAATGCCTGTGCAGCGGTGTATTTCCGGTGTTCCTCAACCAGGGTATCAATAGACTGCAACGCATGTTCCACAAAATGGGATATGCTTTGATATTCTTTGGGCATTTGTTCTTTTAACGCTTGAATTTTTGCAAGAGCTGGCATGCTCATCACCTCGTGTTATGAATGTAAATTTACAATACACTGTTTTCATGAAAATTACATTAAAATGAGCTTAAATTTGTACAAAATTTGAACTTTTTCATTTTCAATGCTATAAGTGTTGTTAGCTATAATGTATGCCATTGTCATTAAATTGAGTCGTGTAAGTACTGGAATGACTTTTGAGCAGGCTTGATGACTCGTTATGCAATTTCTGTTATTCTAAGAGAAGATTTCAGCGGCCCCAAATACATAAGCCGTTATTTTGTTATGGCAATAAAAAAAATACTTAACTTTGCAACAATTTTATTGATGGTCACGTCTGTAAGGTTGCAGGGAGAGGGGGATCCTTTGTGGTAGAGCCGGAACTCATCAGAGCCGCTCAATCGGGCGATCGCGACGCTCTAATTACCCTATTGCGGGACATTGAACAGCATGTTTATCGGACCGCATATTACATTCTAAATAATGAACAGGACGCTTTGGATGCTGCTCAGGAAGCGTTGATCCGAATTTACACCAAGATTAATTCATATGAGGAAAAGGCCCAGTTTAAGACATGGGTTCAGCGCATCGTCACGAATATCTGTATTGACAAATTCAGAAGAACCAAGCCCTCCGTCTCCATTGACGAGCATGATATGGTTTTTCAGGACAATCAAGATGTAGAATTCGAAGTGATGTCCACATATGTGGCAAAGGATATTCAGGATGCCATTAACAAACTGCCTGAGCATCATCGTACCGTTATTGTTCTAAGATATTTGCAGGACTTATCCTATAACGAAATTGCGGATTGCCTCGATCTTCCGTTGAATACGGTTAAATCTTATTTATTTAGAGCCAGACAGCAATTACAGAATCTACTACAGGAGTATCAGAAAGGTGGTGTGACAGGATGAAATGCGAAGAGGTGGTGGAATGGATGCACCGGTATCTGGATCATGATCTGGGTGAGGCGGAAACTGCGCAGATGCTACAGCATGTGGCCCAATGCGCGGAGTGCGCCGAAAATTTTAGTTTGCTCAGAGCTCTCTCCAGAGAACTGGAAGATTTGCCGCAGGTAACCCCAAGATTCAGTCTGGTTGATGCCATTATGCCGCAGCTGGATGCAATCGACGAAGCGAAAAGAGAACAAAGCAGTACAATACAGGAAATGAGTCCTGTCCCTGCTGCATTTGAGAATTTACAGCGTTCAATTGAGCGGAAACCGAAGCAAAAATGGTTGAATTCTATGGCAGGCCGGATGTCCATGGGCGCAGCAGCAGCCGCTGTTGTATTGGGCGTTGCCATTTTCGGATATCAGCCAGAGAAGGTTGAAAATGCAGAAATGATAATGAGCACAGGCAGTACTCAAGAAGGCGGGAATGAGGATCAAAATCCACTGAGCAGAGAGATCAATAATGAAGATTCTTCCTCCTCTCTACAGAGCGATAACAGTGTGTGGGTTGACAATTCGGAAAGTCAGCCATCCGCCCAAGATGAACCGACTCAAGAGGTTGGTCCTGAAGAAAACGGTTCAGAGAAGGTGCAGGAACCTGAACTGAAGGAAGGCCAAACTCCTAAACAGCCGGATACGGGATCAGAATTGAACAAGAGTGATGCAACGAAAAACGCTCCTTCCAGTTCCAATCCTGCTGATAGTACGAAGAGTGCCGATCAGCAAAAAAGTCAGGATTCAGAAACTGCTACTGGACCTTCGACTACTGGACCTTCGGCAGGTTCTACTGAGAGCGGAGCAACGGATTCTGAAAATCAGGAGTCGCAATTATTCACTTCTCAGGATATGCCTGATGTTAAGGTAGAAGAGCCGACAGAGGGCGTAACGAGTCCTGATTCCGAGACGGGTATGAATGCATCGGGAGGAAATAAGGGATTGGCTGCCACGGATTCAGGTAACCTTGCCAACACAACTCCAAAAGAATGGAAGTCACCCGATGGCTCCTATCTGGTCATGCTGCTCGGCGATCAGATCAGCATCTACTCTAAGCCTGCCGCTGACCCGGATGTGCTTAATCTGGTGGAGCAACGTAATGTGGAGGGTACACTAAAATCTGCGAGTTGGTCTCAGGATAGCACCGTATTTAATTACGAAACAGATCAAGATGGGACAACAGTGAAGAAATCGTTTAATGTGTCCACTGCCCCAAGCGGAAATTCTACTAAATAGGCTGTAAATTATACGTTTGGCCTCAAGACTTGCCGAACATTTCTGTTGTATCAAGAATATATTGAAATTAACAACAACGTCCTATCTCAGTTGGCATAACTGACGTCGTATGACCGCGCACCAGCCTTTTCTAGAATTGTTGGTGTCAGCGTTTATATAGATGTAGGACAGGGGCCTTCATCCGTTAACCGGATGTAAGGCCCCTTTGTTGTCTGTCACGTTTTCTGGTAGGATAAGAGGGATAAGGGGGCACCGTGATGGATGTAAAGAGTGCGACAAAGGCAATACGTAATGGAGAAACGGCTCCGGTATATGTGCTGTACGGAACGGAGAAGTACCAGATACAGCAATTTACGGATATGTTAAAACAACAGGTTATTGAAGAAGAGCACCGAGAATTTGCGATCATTCCATATGACCTCTCTGAGACACCTGTGGAAGTGGTCATTGAAGAAGCAGAGACGGTTCCTTTTCTTGTTCCACGTAAACTCATTATCGTTCGTGATGCAAATTTGTTTACAGCAGGCAAGGATTCCAAAATTGATCACCAGATTGATCGACTGCTTACATATATGGACAATCCGGCAGATTATAGTACGATTGTGTTTCTGGCCCAAGGCGATAAGCTGGATGAGCGTAAAAAACTAGTCAAGGCAGCCAAGAAACAAGCCGTTGTCCTTGCGTTCGCTCCGCTAAGTAGTGAGGAACTGCTGAGTTGGATTGTCAAGCTGGCGAAGCAGCGGGATGTATCTTTTGAGGCCGGAGCGGCTGACACGCTTGTGAGTTATGCTGGAACAGGGTTGCAGACGTTATCTGCGGAAGTGGACAAGTTGTGTTTGTTTGCTGGTAACGGAGGCACAATCAAACGCGCGGATATCGAATCACTGGTGGCGCGAAGTACCGAGCAGAATGTGTTCGCGTTGGTGGAGGAGCTTGCTAACTTAAGGCTGGAGAAGGCTTTGAGTCTTTTTTATGAATTGCTGAAGCAGCGCGAAGAACCGATCAAAATTGCAGCGTTGATCGCCCGTCAATTCCGAATTATGATCCAGGTAAAAGAGTTAGGACAGCAGAGTTACTCCCAACAGCAGATTGCTAGCCAGCTTGGTCTGCATCCGTATGCTGTCAAAATTGCTGGTGAACAGGCGCGTAAGTTTCAGGCAGATCGTTTGAGGCTAATTCTGAGTCATCTCAGCGAACTAGATTATCAGATGAAGACGGGGGCAGTGGATAAGGTCCTCGGACTGGAGCTTTTCTTGTTAAGGCTTGGTGCGTAACTTAGATATAACTGTAAAAAGCGGCCTCAATTCCGTTGATGGTGAGATCATCGGAATTGAGGCCGCTTCGTTTAAATGAGTGCTTATAGAATCAGATACTAAAAAATCCTGAAAGCTCGTGCTGTTCAGGATTTTTCCATTAGATCGTATAAGTAACGCTTCTTACGCTTGTGCGGAAAGAGCGTTCAGTTTTTTCGCCAAGCGAGACTTTTTGCGGGCTGCAGCATTTTTATGAACCAGACCTTTAGTTACAGCCTTGTCCAGCTTTTTGGAAGCAGCTTGAATCGCAGCTTTTGCAGTATCAACTTCGTTACTTACCAGAGCAGCATCAGCAGCTTTAACAGCTGTACGGAGTGCAGATTTCTGGGAAGCGTTGAGTGCGCGGCGCTTGTCGCTCGTTTTTACGCGTTTAACAGCGGATTTGATGTTTGGCATTACATTCACCTCCTGTAAGGCATTTGCATGAATACAAACGTTTCACAACTTAAAATATTCTAGCACGCTGGCATGCAAATTGCAACAGATTTTCCTATGATGTTCGATAGCGCTGCATAAAGCTCACCATTTTCCCACACAATATGCTCAAATGCGGTAAGGGAGGCAGGGACAGATGACACTGGATTTGCAAAATTATGCAGTTCGTACCGACTTGGCAATTGACTCCAAGGAGATGGCTCAGGGCGGGCAGAAACAGACGATTCCCGGGCTGCGGGAAGATGTGGAAGAGAAAGACGGAATCACCATCACACGTATTGATGTACTTAATGATGCAGCCGCTACAGCGATTGGACGTGTGAAGGGGCACTATGTCACCTTGGAGGTTCCATCGCTTCGTAACGGGGATACCGATCTTCAGGAACGGGTGGCGGCAGAATTCACGCGGGAGATGGAAGATTTTTTGGCCAAGGCGGGAATTAACAAGACATCCAAGGTGCTGATCGTCGGTTTGGGCAACCTGAACGTCACGCCTGATTCACTTGGGCCACTTGTCGTGGAGAATCTGATGGTTACCCGTCAGTATTTTGAGCTGGTACCGGATCAGGTTGCACCCGGTTATCGGGAAGTCAGTGCCATTGCGCCAGGAGTGCTGGGTACAACGGGCATAGAATCCAGTGACATCGTACAAGCGATTGTGGATCGGACGAAGCCGGATGCAATTATTGCGATTGATGCGCTAGCTTCACGCTCCCTCGAACGAGTTAATACAACGATTCAGGTGGCAGACATCGGCATTCATCCTGGCTCAGGCATTGGAAACAAGCGACGAGGACTGACACGTGAAATATTGGGTGTTCCCTGCATTGCCATCGGTGTGCCTACTGTATGTTATGCGTCGACCATCGTGAATAACGTTATTGAAATGATGCGTACTCATTTTCGGCAAGAGACTGATCAAACGAAGCAGATTATGGGCATGCTGGACGATATCGGCGAAAATGACCGTCTCAGTTTGGTAAAAGAGGTACTGGAGCCGCTAGGACATGATCTGATTGTTACCCCCAAAGAAATCGATGAATTTGTCGAAGATATTGCCAATATTATTGCAACAGGTCTAAATGCCGCGCTCCATGATGCGGTAAATGCTGAGAATGTAGCTGCTTACACCCATTAATTAACTTTTGAAATTTAAATGCTTAAGACTTCTTTGAAGAAGGTCCGAATCTATCGGACTTTCTTTTTTTGTGCAATCTTCTTTTTCCTGTTCTATCAAATCTGGCAGGCTCATAGAGTTGAAGTATAAGCGTTGTCCAGCAGGGAAGGAGACAGAAGCAATGAACAAAATATTGGCCTGGAATATTGGTAAATGGAAAAAGAGATGTTTGCACGTGCTGGCCATGGGCCGTACGTTGTTGTTGCTTATGATCATATCTGCCTTATTTTTTGTTGTACTCGGTCTAGGGGGCATGGCAGAGAAGCGTTTGAATAGCTCCCCCGTTTCTTCTATGAAAGGATTTGCGGGAGCCGTATCAAGCAGCTTTTTTGTGGACATGCTCGGCATGGAAATGCCGCATCTAACTCAGAAGGAACAAGCATCTGCATTTTCTGGTGAAAATCTGACTTCGTTTGTATTTCAACTGCTGACGAATGTGAATCCGCAAGACCCGAAAAGCCTGATCGCTAGAGAAATGCCTGGCATGGGTTCCAATCAACCCGTACTGCTGCGACCGGGGTCGGGAAATGAAAAAGCTGAAGCTCCAGAAGATTATCAGCCGGGTCCTGGACTCATTGATACGGCCTCGGCAGGCGGAGGGAAATCAGGTGGTGAGCAGCATATCCCACCAGGTCAGGATGATACCGATCCATCCGATCCGCAGGATTCGGGTGATGGCGAAGTAAAGGGTGATCCCCCACCGAAGAGTGGCGGTAAAGATGAACCTAGCAAACCAACGACAGGGAAAAAAGCGATTCTTGTTTATCATTCCCATCCACGTGAAGGATACAATCCTCTCTTGGGCACGAAGAGTGACAATCCTTCCTCTGGGAAATCGACTGGTAATGTTTTTCAAGTGGGAACCTACTTGTCCGACAGTTTGGAGAAGCTGGGGATTGGGGTGGAACATGCGCAAGAAGATTATCCAACCAAGGTCAAGGATTATAACTGGAATTATTCCTATAAATACTCCCGTCAGACGGTGAAAGCTGCACTTGCTCAAAATGACGATCTTACGTATCTCATCGATATCCACCGTGACTCTCAGCGTCATAACAAAACAACGACAACCATTAATAATCTGGGTTATGCCAAAGTATATTTTATTATAGGACATGAAAATCCAAACTGGCAGCAGAATGAAGCCTTTGCGGCCAAAATTCATAAGAAACTGGAAGCGAAATATCCAGGGGTGTCTCGGGGCGTCTGGGGTAAGGACGGCGGCGGGGCCAACAATGGCGAATACAACCAAACGCTTTCTCCCAACAGCATATTGATTGAGATTGGCGGCATCGACAATACAGCTGCTGAACTGGAGCGGACATCCAAAGTACTCGCTGACATGATTGCAGAGGTGTATTGGGATGATCAGAAGGTGGACAAAGCGAGTGTGGAAAAGACGTCACAAGGTGGCTAATGGCTAGTATTCCTGATAGGGAAGAATAGCAGAATCGAAGATATATAACAGGAGGCGAGGAATGTGTCCAGATTCGGCAAAAGATTGTTTTCCATCTGTGTATTAATGTTGCTGGGTGTTCTGTTTGGAATGCAGCTGGCAGGCAGCAACTTTAATAGGGGCGATGATTCGACCGGCAACCCTGCAGTGGTGAAAACGGAGCCGGTGTCACCGGCTGCCGAGTCTGTTCAGACCGCGCCTGTACAACAGGAGGTTAAAGAACCTCCAACGGTACCTGTTCTGTCACCGAGTCAGGTGCTTGGCGCAGAGCAGAGCAAAGCGCCGGTCGACGTGCTGGCTGACAAAACGGCAGGTCTTCTTCAAAATCTGTCCCATAACGGAATGAAGTGGGTAGTATCCTTATTTAGCGGAGTCGCTGAATAAAAGGCTATGAAATATAGGCAAAATATACCCTTGGGAGTTCGTAATTGTGACGATAATTATAAAGTTGAGGCAACGCGGGATTGATGCACCCTGCATCAACTGTTATAATGAAGTGATTGACACTAGGCTGTTTCTGGGGGTAAGGAATGACTGACATTCGGACAAGACAACGTAAAATTCGTAACTTTTCAATTATTGCACATATAGATCACGGCAAATCAACACTTGCGGACCGGATCTTGGAGTACACAGGTGCGCTAACTACACGTGAAATGCAAGAACAAGTATTGGACCAAATGGAACTTGAACGCGAACGTGGAATTACGATCAAGCTGCAGGCGGTAGCGCTGACTTACAAAGCCGATGACGGCGAAGAGTATCTGTTGAATCTGATTGATACGCCTGGACACGTAGACTTCACGTATGAAGTATCACGCAGCCTTGCTGCATGCGAAGGTGCTTTGCTGGTTGTGGATGCGGCTCAGGGTATTGAAGCCCAGACGCTGGCTAACGTGTACCTGGCATTAGATAATGATCTTGAAATTTTACCGGTAATTAACAAGATTGACCTTCCAAGTGCTGACCCGGATCGGGTTAAACAGGAAGTGGAAGATGTCATTGGATTGGATACAAGTAATGCGGTATTGGCTTCAGCCAAAGCGGGAATTGGTATCAAAGAAATTCTCGAGCAAGTGGTGCTAAGTGTTCCAGCTCCACAAGGTGATCCTGACCAGCCTTTGAAAGCGCTGATTTTTGACTCTCACTATGACCCGTACAAAGGCGTAATTGTTTACGTACGTGTTGTAGACGGCAAGATTAAATCAGGTTCCAAAATCAAAATGATGGCAACAGGCAAAACGTTTGAAGTCATTGAAGTTGGAGCGTTCAAACCTCGCATGACCATCGTGGACGAGCTGAACGTCGGTGATGTTGGATTTATCGTAGCAGGTATCCGGCATGTAGGTGATACACAAGTCGGGGATACCGTGACAGATGCCAAAAATCCAACACCTGAACCTTTGCCTGGCTACCGCAAAATTAATCCAATGGTATACTGCGGTCTCTATCCGATTGAAACATCGGATTATGTTGATCTGCGTGAAGCGTTGGAGAAATTGCAGTTGAACGATGCATCGCTCAGCTTTGAGCCGGAGACTTCCAGTGCACTCGGTTTTGGATTCCGTTGCGGATTCCTTGGGTTGCTTCACATGGATGTTATCCAGGAACGGATTGAGCGTGAGTTCAACATTCCATTGATCACAACGGCACCAAGCGTAATTTACCACGTGACGTTGACCAATGGTGAAGTTATGCAAATTGATAACCCATCCAACTATCCTGAGGTGGGCAGAATTGATTTTGTTGAGGAACCGTATGTTAAAGCTTCAATTATCGTACCGAATGATTATGTGGGTACTATTATGGAGCTTTGTCAGAATAAACGCGGTGAATATGTGAATATGGAATATTTGGACACAACTCGGGTTACCATTACGTATGAGATCCCGTTGTCCGAGATTGTATATGACTTCTTCGACCAGTTGAAATCAAGCACCAAAGGATATGCATCCTTTGACTACGAGCTGTCCGGTTATCGTCAGTCCAATCTGGCGAAAATGGATATCTTGCTTAATGGTGAGCAAGTCGATGCCTTGTCCTTCATCGTTCACCGTGATCGTGCGTATAACCGCGGCCGCATTATCTGTGAGAAGCTGCGTGAGCTGATTCCACGGCAAATGTTCGAGGTGCCGATCCAGGCATCTGTGGGTACCAAAGTTGTAGCTCGTGAAACGGTAAAAGCAATGCGTAAAAACGTACTTGCCAAGTGTTATGGCGGTGACATCTCGCGTAAACGGAAGCTGCTTGAGAAGCAGAAGGAAGGTAAGAAGCGGATGAAGCAGGTTGGTAACGTAGAGGTGCCGCAGGAAGCGTTCATGGCGGTGCTGAAAATTGATGATTAAGAACGCAATCTCCTAATACATCAAATTTTGTGTATCGGAGAATGCGTTTAAAAAGAGTTTGCTTGCAAACGTCAAGTGAGGCCTTTCGGTACATCAATAATTTGTGTATGAAAGGATGAACGATTTTTTGAGGTACAGCACAGAATGTGTGTATTCAAACTAGATTAAAGACGTTTGCTTTGCAAACTAGGTACAACACAGAATAACCAATAAACCAAGCTGAAAGGGAAGCCGGATGGCTTTCCTTTTTTCAAATAGAGGGGGACCTTGCCATGACATTGGCAGCACACAGCCGGAAAACAGGTGCACCCCAAGCGGTGTATCTTCACATTCCCTTTTGTACAAATAAATGTTTCTACTGCGATTTTAACTCCTACGTATTGAAGGACCAGCCGGTTATGCAGTACCTTGAAGCGCTGGAACGGGAGATGGAACATACAGTTAAAGCGAATCCGCCGGGAGAAATCAAAACCATATTTGTGGGCGGCGGCACGCCGACTGCACTGAAACCGGACGAAATGGCCGTATTCCTGAAGTCCGTTAAGACCTATTTCCCGAATTGGGCAGACGATATTGAGTTTTCAATGGAAGCTAACCCGGGCACAACAGATGCGGAGAAGCTCGCCGTTATGAAAGAAGGCGGAGTGAACCGCGTCAGCTTTGGTGTACAGGCTTTTCAAAATGATCTGCTAACAGGTATTGGCCGGATTCATAATACAGATGATGTATACCGCAGTTTGGAAAATGCACGAGCAGCTGGATTGCATAACTTGTCCATAGACCTGATGTTTGGTTTGCCAAACCAGACTGTCGAGATGCTGAACGAGAGTATCGACAAAGCGCTGGAACTGGATTTGCCTCATTACTCCATATACAGCCTGAAGGTGGAAGAGAATACGCTTTTCCATACGTTGTATCAGAAGAACCAGCTACCGCTTCCTCATGAAGACGACGAGTTGCAAATGTATCTTCTATTAATGAAGCGAATGAAAGAAGCAGGTTACGGACAATACGAGATCAGTAACTTTGCCAAACCCGGCTTCGAGAGCCGTCACAATATCACGTACTGGCGTAATGAGGACTACTACGGTCTGGGTGCAGGTGCTCATGGATATGTAGGCCGCGAACGCCATATGAATATAAAAGGTATAAACCCGTATGTTGAAGCTTCCAAAGGAGGTCTGCCGCGTCTCGATCATTTTGAGATCAGCCGCGCCGAGGCCATGGAAGATTATCTGATGGTTGGGTTGAGAATGTTGGAAGGTGCTTCATCCTCACGGTTTAGCGATCAGTTCGGGGAGCCTATGGAGGAAGTGTTTGCGAAGCCTTTGGGCAAAATGCTGAATGCAGGACTGCTGGAGAAGACGCCAGACGGCTTCCGGCTTAGTGAACAGGGCATCCTGTTCGGAAATGACGTTTTTGCCGAGTTTATCGGGTCTATATCGCTGAATTCGTAGCTTGAAATTCTATACGCTCTGTTGTATATTTATTCATATTGATTTTACAGAGCGTGTGATTTATACAACTACGAAGTCGGCTTTCCTCTGGAAAGCTTCTTATAGGGGGAGAGCTGGATGTCGGCCATATGCAGAAAAGCCGTACCGGAAGATGTTGAACCATTATTTGAAATGATTAAGGGCTATGCAGAGCGTGGGATCATGCTTCCGCGTTCAAGGGAAGTACTGCAACGGCAGCTGGAGCACTTTGTTGTAGCGGAAGTGAATGGTCAGGTTGTAGGCTGTGGATCTCTCTGCCGTCTGGGGAATGATCTGGTGGAAGTCAGATCGCTTGGTATCTCCGAAGGTCACAAAGGCATGGGGATTGGCTCACTGCTGCTGGATCGGTTGGTAGAGGAAGCGGAGAAACAGCAAATTCCCAAGGTCATGGCGTTGACATATGAGGTGTCCTTTTTTCTCAAAAACGGTTTTGCCGTGGTGAACAAGGAGATTTTCCCGGAAAAAGTATGGACCGACTGTGTACATTGCAGCAAGCAGGATTGCTGTGATGAGATTGCTGTATTGAAAGAGTTGAATATTTCAGCCTGATAAATGAATGAACCGTATGGATTGAGCCGAGTATACTCTATCTCACCTGCGGTTCTTTTTAATTCATGAGATGTACAGTAAAGTTGTTATGTCTTGGAGACATTGGTCTATACTATAAATAGATGAACGTACTCATCAAACTGACTTGACAATGATCACGTCATTTTGGTATTTTTGTATTACCGCTTAGCACTCATCTAACCGGAGTGCTAACGACATGGGACAGTACAGTCAGAAGGAGGGAATACTCACCATGTTAACAGAGCGTCAACGAATGATTCTGAACGCTATAGTGGATGACTATATCCGTTCAGCTGAGCCCGTAGGGTCCCGGAGCATTTCCAAAAGGGGAGATGTTGGATACAGTCCGGCGACGATCCGTAATGAAATGGCGGACCTCGAAGATATGGGCTTTCTGGAACAGCCGCATACTTCGGCAGGACGCATTCCTTCACACAAAGGCTATCGATATTATGTCGATCATTTGGTTCCCTGGAATCAGGTTGAGCCGCAAGAGCTGGACGATCTGAAGTCATTTTTCGCAGAAAAGCTGAACGTGATGGAACAAGTTATTCAACATGCCTCAGTCATTTTATCTCATATGACAAATTATACTTCGATCCTGCTTGGGCCGGAAGTTTTTCACACGTCACTTCGTCATTTTCAACTGCTTCCGCTTAATGAAAACGAGGCTGTTGCCATCATCGTAACGAACACGGGTCAGGTGGAGAACAAGACAGTTCAGATTCCACCCGAAATTTCGGTAGCGGAGATGGAGAATGTAGTTCGTTTATTAAACAGCAAGCTGGTCGGCGTGCCGATTTACAAATTAAAATCTCGTCTCTACACCGAGCTTGGGCAAGAGATGGAACGGCATATTACACGTTATGAGGAAGTCATGCAGGTGCTGAACAGTGCCTTTGACAACGAGCATGACAATCGTCTGTTCCTTAGTGGTGCCACCAATATGTTGACCCAGCCAGAGTTTAGAGATATTGAAAAGGTAAAAGATATTCTTGACCTGCTGGATGAGACACCAACACTCATGAAATTGATGATGCCCGTGCAGGGTGGATCTGGTATTCAGGTGCGAATAGGCACCGAGAATGATCATGAAGCCTTCGCCAATTGCAGCCTGATAACGGCATCCTATTCATTGGATGGAGAGGCTTTGGGCTCCATCGGGATTTTGGGACCTACGCGAATGGATTACGCACGTGTCATTCATATTTTAAATACATTATCCCGTGATTTGACGGCCATGCTAACGCATCGCTTCAAATAAGGGAATGAACCATTTCATTCTTATAAGGAGGTGAACATCTTGAAAGAGGAGCAATCATTCGCAGCAGAAGAACAGGAACAGCAATCCACTACAGCAGCGGAGCAGGAGCCTGTCAACGAAGCCGGAGCTGCAGAAGCACAGGCGGAAGAGATGACAGATCAGGAGCAAGATGAGATCGCACGTTTGAAGGCGGAAGCTGAGGAACATCAACAACGTTTTGTCCGTGCGCAAGCTGATTTTGATAACTTCCGTCGTCGTACACAGAAAGAAAAAGAAGAACTGGCGAAATATGCTTCGATGAAGCTGGTCACCGAATTGGTGCCGGTTATTGATAACTTCGAGCGTGCCATGGCTACTGTACCGGAAGGTACGGAAGTCGAGTCCTTCTCCAAAGGCATCGAAATGATCTTCCGTCAGCTGGAGACTGTGCTGAACAATGAAGGGCTGACGTCAATGGATACGGTAGGACAACCGTTTAACCCTGAATTCCACCAGGCGATCATGTCAGTGGAGAGCGACGAGTATGAAGAAGGTACCGTTGTTGAGGAAGTCCAAAAAGGTTATATGCTGAAGGATAAAGTACTTCGTCCGGCTATGGTCAAAGTTAGCTCATAATTTCGATTACAGAATGAATTGAGTTCACTCTTGATTGTACGATGCCAGCGAAGTTTAATATAAAGGTTAGTACACACATAGAGCACGATTAGGAACAACAAATACAAATAAGGATCAATCTGATCCATTTAAATTGTCGAGGGAGGAAATTTTCCGATGAGCAAAGTAATCGGTATTGACTTAGGAACAACAAACTCATGCGTAGCGGTTATGGAAGGCGGCGAGGCTGTCGTTATTCCAAATCCGGAAGGCGCACGTACAACCCCATCCGTTGTGGGTTTCAAAAAAGATGGAGAACGCGTTGTCGGTGAAACGGCTAAACGTCAAGCGATCACAAATCCGGATCGTACAATCATCTCGATCAAACGTCATATGGGTACATCCCACAAAGAAACAATCGATAACAAAGATTACTCTCCACAAGAGATCTCTGCAATCATCTTGCAAAAACTGAAATCCGATGCTGAAGCGTATCTGGGTCAAACGGTAACTCAAGCGGTTATCACAGTACCAGCTTACTTCAATGACAGCCAGCGCCAAGCAACTAAGGATGCAGGTAAAATCGCAGGTCTGGAAGTTCTGCGTATCGTCAACGAGCCAACAGCAGCAGCTTTGGCCTACGGTATGGAGAAATCCGAAGACCAAACGATTCTCGTATATGACTTGGGTGGCGGTACATTCGACGTATCCATCCTTGAACTGGGTGACGGCTTCTTCGAAGTTAAAGCAACGAGTGGTGATAACCAACTGGGTGGCGATGACTTCGACCAAGTAATCATTGATTATCTTGTAAGTGAGTTCAAAAAAGATCAAGGCATTGACTTGAGCAAAGATAAAGCAGCGGTTCAACGTTTGAAAGATGCAGCGGAAAAAGCGAAAAAAGAACTTTCCGGCGTATTGACTACAACCATTTCTCTGCCGTTTATTACTGTGGCTGATGGCGTTCCTCAACATTTGGAGTTGAACCTGAGCCGTGCGAAATTCGAAGAAATCTCTGCTGGTCTGGTTGAGCGTACGCTTGAACCAACTCGTCGTGCACTGAGCGATGCTGGAATGACAGCTAACGATATCGACAAGATCGTCTTGGTTGGTGGTTCCACACGTATTCCTGCAGTACAGGAAGCCATCAAAAAACTGACAGGTAAAGAGCCTCACAAAGGTGTTAACCCGGATGAAGTTGTAGCTTTGGGTGCTGCTGTACAAGCGGGCGTACTGACAGGTGACGTGAAAGACGTTGTATTGCTTGACGTAACTCCATTGTCCCTGGGTATTGAAACTGCGGGTGGCGTATTCACGAAGATGATCGAGCGCAACACCACGATCCCTACAAGCAAATCCCAAGTATTCTCCACTTATGCAGACAACCAACCGAGCGTTGAGATTCACGTTCTGCAAGGGGAGCGCGAGATGGCAGCGGGTAACAAATCCCTCGGTCGCTTCATGCTGGGAGATATTCCTCCAGCTCCACGTGGCGTGCCACAAATCGAAGTTAGCTTCGATATTGATGCCAACGGTATCGTTAACGTATCTGCAACAGACAAAGGTACAAACAAAACTCAAAAAATCACCATCACTTCTTCCAGCGGTCTGAGCGATGCTGAAGTTGAACAAATGATGAAAGATGCTGAGTTGCATGCGGAAGAAGATAAAAAACGCAAAGAACTCGTTGAAGCGAAAAACAGCGCAGATCAACTGATCTACTCTGTTGACAAAACGATCAAAGATCTTGGCGAAAAAGCAGACGCTGGTGAAGTTGAAAAAGCGAATGCTGCAAAAGAAAAACTGCAAGGCGTTCTGGCTTCCGACAATCTGGAAGACATCAAAGCCGCTACAGAAGAACTGACAGAGATCGTTCAACAACTGTCCGTAAAACTGTATGAGCAAGCACAAGCGCAAGAGCAAGCAGCTCAAGGTGCTGAAGAGCAACAAGGTTCTGCAAAACGTGACAACGTCGTAGACGCTGATTACGAAGTTGTGGATGAAGATAAAAAACAAAACTAATTCACGATTCTTAGTGAATTAAACATCGGTGACGTTCGGATTGAAGGGAAAGTCATAGCCGGGGCTCCCGCGCTTTGGCTTTCCTTTTGTCACGATGTGCGATAAGGTGAATGATATGGGGGTGGAAGAGTGGCTGAAAAACGTGATTATTATGAGGTACTTGGCGTCGGCAAAAATGCCAGCGACGAGGAAATCAAAAAGGCATACCGCAAGCTTGCCCGTCAGTATCACCCTGACGTAAACAAGGCTGCTGACGCGGAAGCCAAGTTTAAGGAAGTTAAAGAAGCTTATGATGTGGTCAGTGATAGCCAGAAGCGGGCACAGTATGATCAATACGGTCATATTGATCCAAATCAGGGCGGATTCGGCGGCGGTGGCGATTTTGGCGGCGGCGGCTTTGGCGACATCTTCGATATGTTCTTTGGCGGTGGTGGTGGACGACGTGATCCAAATGCTCCGCAACGGGGGAACGATCTGCAATACACCATGACGATTGAGTTCAAGGAAGCAGTATTTGGTAAGGAAACCGACATTACCATTCCGCGTACCGAAGGCTGTGATACTTGTCATGGCTCAGGTGCGAAACCCGGAACCAAACCGGAGACCTGTTCCGTCTGCCAAGGTAGCGGTCAACAGGAAGTGGTTCAAAATACACCGTTTGGCCGTATGGTCAACCGTCGTGCTTGTTCGAACTGTAACGGTTCGGGACAAATTATCAAGGAAAAATGTACAACATGCAGCGGCAGCGGTAAAGTACGCAAACAACGCAAAATTCATGTTCGCATTCCAGCGGGTGTAGATGACGGCGCTCAACTGCGTATGACTGGTGAAGGTGAAGGTGGTCTCCGCGGAGGACCAGCAGGAGATCTGTATATTGTCATCCGTGTGAAATCACATGATTTCTTCGAGCGTGAAGGCGATGATATCTATTGCGAAATTCCGCTTACTTTTGCTCAGGCCGCATTGGGAGATGAGATTGAAATTCCAACGCTGTCCGAGAAAGTGAAGCTGAAAGTACCTGCCGGTACACAAACAGGAACGTACTTCCGTCTCAAAGGCAAAGGCGTACCACGCCTGCGCGGTATGGGGCAAGGGGATCAGCATGTGAAAGTCGTTGTCGTTACGCCTAGCAAGCTGAATGACGAGCAGAAAGATCTGCTTCGCCAAATCGCTGCGCTGGATGGAGAACAAACTCATGAGCATGAGCAATCCTTCTTTGACCGGGTGAAACGGGCCTTCCGTGGAGACTGAGTCGTAATCATTTATTTAAAAAGGACACCACAGCGGTTTTTCCGCAGGGTGTCCTTTTTTGCATAATATGGGCACGGTTGCGGAAAGATACCAGACATGAGCATTCAGTGGTTTACTGATGTGCCGAAACTAGGGAAGCAGGTGAATCGGATGACCGAAAAAAATATTTTGGCGTATTTCCATAGCCCGGAGCAAGCGGAAGGAGCAGCCAAAAAACTGGAGGCATTGCGAGTGGAAGACCTGTCTATCAATCGATTCAGTCGTTATGCGGGTGTCGGGCCAAGTGGAGCATCCTATACACCAGGCGTATCAGGCAGTTTTTCTTCCTGGGTACCAGGTGCTCTAGGCACAAATGCCAGCGCGGGCATCATGGCCGCAGCAGATCCTTCTGCGAGCGGTATGAGCGATGGCGGACAAGAGGGTCCGACAGGCAGAGATGTATTACTGACCGTTGTTGTTGACGAGGCAGTGCATCATCGCGCTCTATCCATTATCGAACAAGCCGGCGGTATGATCTAGTTTCACCAAATCTATATAAGATGGACAGAGAATTACACTTTAACGGAGAGTGTAGAACCAATCTGAAGAAGCGAAGCGTTCGCCTGAAAGCTTTCGTAAGAAAGCTACTTCGGAAGCATACGCTATCACCGGATTTCTCCCTTTAAGAAAGGGAGATGAAGAAATCTGGGGATAATTGCGATCGGAGGATGGTACTACAATCGGAGTGGTATAGTGTAACAATTATTAGTTCATTTTATATAGATACCTATTTTGAAGGAGGAGCATAACGATGGCAGAACATGAACGTCCAGGCAAGATTTTGACGAAAACGGAAAAGATGAAGCGAATGCAGTCCGCCAAAAATGAGGACGTGGAATTCAGTGCCGAAGCTGCAGATCATGAAGATATAGAGGCTTTGCGCCGAAGCGAAGCCGCCGATCGTCGTCAGGGTCGGGAGATTCATGACTGATGATCGCTCTGCAGTAATTATCGAAGCGGTATTTACGAGTTGGTCCGAGGCTGAATCTGCACGCAGAGCGCTGGAATTGCTGCACCCAAACCAATTGAGTATTGAGAGTTTGAATAACTCATCGTCTTCAGTGGAATCGGGAGCACCTGAGGGCACGGATAACTCGGCCACGGCTCTGATTGGGGGATTCAGTGGTGAGCTGAATGTCCTTTCTCTCATTAGCGATGAGACCGAGGTGTTGTCGGGTGGACAAGTCTATGACGATCCGGATGCTGGCTCTGAAGGCAAGCCCAAGCAAGAAATCTTGCTGACCGTATCCGTATCCAGTGACTCTCTCCCGCAAGCTGCAGAGATGATTACGCAGAACGGTGGACGCTTTTGCTAACAAGTTAATCGAGTGTAGTCATAATGAAAACAGGGTATTCGAGCAGTCAGGCTGCGGGTATCCTGTTTTTGCTGTTTCTTTTACTGCCGCGGTTTTGTACTCCTGCTCGCTTGTGTAGTACAATGGTTGGGATGTTTGAAAAATGAGGAGGAAAAACGAAGTATGTTATGGCATGAACTAACAATACATACCACAGAAGAAGCTGTGGAGATGATTTCGAATTTTTTACATGAAGCGGGTGCTGGAGGGGTCTCGATTGAAGAGTCCGGTACTTTAAATAAAAAACGGGATACGACGTATGGGGAGTTATACGAGTTTCCTTTGAATGATATTCCTGAAGGCTTTGCAGTCATTAAAGGATACTTCTCTGAAGGTACGGACATGGATGCATTGCAAGCTGAAGTAAGTCCACGCATCGAGCAACTTTCCGAATTCGATATCCAAACGGGTGAGGTTCGTTTTGAGACGCGAACAGTGGACGAAAATGACTGGGCGAACGCCTGGAAACAATATTTCAAGCCGGTACGTGTCTCGGAACGTCTAACCATTAAACCGACATGGGAAGAGTATACGCCGGAAAGCCCGAATGAGAAAATTATTGAGCTCGATCCAGGCATGGCGTTTGGTACGGGAACACATCCAACCACCTCGCTTTGTCTGCGTACACTGGAATCAGTCATTCAGGGTGGCGAGGAAGTGATTGACGTAGGTACAGGTTCTGGCATCTTGGCCATAGGAGCTGTCCTTCTCGGTGCAAAACATGTGCTGGCGCTGGACCTCGATCCGGTTGCGGTGGCAAGTGCTAAAGAAAATGTGGAATTGAACGGGCTGGGACAACAAATTACGGTGAAAGAGAGTGATCTGTTGTCTGTTCTGGGCAGTCAGGACCCTGCGCTGGGTGTGAAGCTCCCGGTGAAAGTTATCGTTGCCAACATTTTGGCCGAAATTATTATGCTGTTTGTGGATGATGTCTATCATGCGCTTGAGTCTGGCGGCATTTATATTACTTCAGGCATTTGGAAAAATAAAGAGCAGCTTGTCCATGATGCGCTCGTTGCTTCCGGCTTCGAAATCAGTTCGGTGCATCGCGATGAGGACTGGATCGCGTTTGTGGCGAGAAAGAGGTAACCGATGGACTTAAACTCGTTCTTTCGTTATCCGCTGGATCAGCTGCCGTTCTTCCTGCTGACCATCCTGATTGCTTTTACGGTCCATGAATTTTCTCATGCGTATTTTGCCAACAAATTCGGTGATCCGACGGCCAAGCTGCTGGGCCGGGTTACTCTCAATCCAGTCGTACACTTTGACTTGTTTGGGGTGCTATTGCTCGTTATTGCTGGATTCGGTTGGGCACGACCTGTTCCAGTGAATCGGGCGAACTTTGACAAACCAAGATTGATGGGTGTTATCGTCTCTGCAGCAGGGCCACTAAGCAATCTGCTGCTCGCGATCATCGGTACGATCATCTATGCGTCCCTGGTTGGTTCGGGGGCATTGGGTGGCATTGAGAATGAACGGTTGCTTACGGCAATCTCCATGTTTTTCTCCATATTTAACTTGACGAACTTTTTCCTTTTTCTCTTTAATCTTATTCCGTTGCCTCCATTGGACGGATATCGAATTCTGGAGGATATTCTGCCGCCTTCAATCAGCCGCAAACTGCAAGGGGTGGAGCAATGGTCCATATTTATTTTCCTGTTGATCCTTGTTATTCCACCATTGCAAAATGCGACGATTCAACCTCTATATCAATTTGCCCAGAATATGTATGTGGATCTGGCAAGGATAATCATCGGTTTATATCGTTAGAAACGTATGGTGTATGGGACTGAAATACTGGTCAGATAGACATAAAAGTTGTATGATCATCTGTGGCGATTGGATTCATGCCTGCCATCAGGCGGGGTGAATTCCAGTCATAACAGGACAGAATGGGTGGATAGACGAATGCAGCGTTATTTTGTATCTGCAGAACAGTTTAATGAACATTCCGTGGTCATCACGGGTGATGATGCGCGCCATATCGGCAAAGTGATGCGTGGTAAACCTGGAGATAAACTGATTGTCAGTGACGGAAACTCCAAAGAAGCTTTGGTGGAGATTGAAAGCATCGAAGCCCAGCAAGTAACAGCGAATATTGTGGAGCCCCTCGAAATGGACCATGAAGCGCGTATACGTGTAACCGTGGCTCAAAGCTTGCCAAAAGGCGATAAGATGGAGACGGTCATCCAAAGATGTACAGAGATCGGAGCGGTTTCATTTGTTCCTTTCCTGTCTGAGCGTACGATTGTGCAATATGATGCCAAGAAAGAAGGCAAACGGTTGGAGCGGTGGCGTAAAATCGCCAAGGAAGCTGCTGAGCAAAGCCATCGGAACCGCATTCCATCCGTTGAGCAGCCACTTTCCTGGAAAGGGCTGCTATCTTCTTTTGAGGGCTACAGTCTGGTATGTTATTGTTATGAAAAGGAAAACGGCAAGCAGTTAAGAGACGCATTGAAGCCGTTTGTGGAGCAGCTTGCACCTGGTGCGAGCGCTGAAGTGTTGATCGTTGTTGGACCTGAGGGCGGATTCTCGGAGAGGGAAACGATTGAAGCCGATCAGGCGGGTGCTGTATCCGTTGGACTGGGCAAACGCATCTTGCGGGCCGAGACAGCCGGAATGGCGGCGCTAACTTGTGTCTTATATGAATCCGGAGAAATGGGGGGAATGTAATTATGCCATCCGTGGCGTTTTACACCTTAGGCTGCAAAGTTAATTTTTATGATACAGAGGCGATTTGGCAATTGTTCAAAAATGAAGGATACGATCAGGTAGACTTTGACGAACAGACAGCGGATGTATACTTGATTAATACTTGTACAGTAACCAATACCGGCGACAAAAAGAGCCGCCAGATTATCCGTCGTGCCATTCGGCGCAACCCGGATGCGATTGTAGCCGTTACAGGCTGTTATGCGCAAACTTCACCGGCAGAAATTCTGGACATCCCTGGTGTGGATCTGGTTATCGGTACACAGGACCGGGACAAAATTTTGCCATATGTCAATGAAATTCAGGAATCACGTCAACCCGTCAATGCTGTGCGTAACATCATGAAAACGCGGGTGTTTGAAGAGATGGACGTACCGGATTTTGCCGATCGTACCCGTGCATTTCTGAAAATCCAAGATGGCTGCAACAACTTCTGTACGTTCTGCATTATTCCGTGGTCGCGTGGACTTTCCCGCAGCCGGGAAGCAAACAGCATCATCCAACAGGCTCATCAACTCGTACACGCCGGGTACAAGGAAATTGTCCTGACAGGCATACATACCGGTGGGTACGGAGATGACATGGAGAATTATGATCTGACGGATCTGCTATGGGACTTGGATAAAGTAGAGGGCCTGGAACGTATTCGAATCAGTTCGATTGAAGCCAGTCAGATTGATGATCGGATGCTGGATGTGATTAAACGTTCAGACAAACTTGTGCGCCACTTCCACATTCCGCTGCAAGCAGGCGATGATACCGTATTGAAACGTATGCGCCGTAAATATACGACCGAAGAGTTTTACAATAAAATGCTTCGCATTCGGGAAGCAATGCCGGATGTAGCAATTACAACCGACGTTATTGTAGGGTTCCCGGGTGAGACGGATGAGATGTTCCGTAATGGCTATGAACTGATGAAGAAAATCGGATTTTCCGAAATGCACGTTTTCCCCTATTCCAAACGAACTGGAACACCGGCAGCACGTATGGAGGATCAGGTGGATGAGGAAGTCAAAAATGCGCGCGTGCATGAACTGATTGAGCTATCCGAGCAAATGCAGCTGGCATACGCCAAGCAATTTGTGGGCCAAGTACTGGATGTCATTCCTGAAGGTGAAGCCAAGGGCCGTGAAGGCAGTGGTAAACTGCACGGTTACAGTGACAACTACATTCAGTTGGTCTTTGATGGTTCCCTGGATATGGTCGGCAAGGTATGCCGTGTCAAAGTGACCGAAGCGGGTGTGAATGAAAGCCAGGCTACGTTGGTTCGTGTGTTGGAGGAAAATCTCAAGTCCGCAGCGATGTAATCGAGGCGTTAGGAACAAGGATTTCATTTCCTTGGGGAGCGTACCCGTGGAGATGAGGTCCTTCTTTTTCCAAAAAAGATGAAGTCAATTCCGTAATGGGGGAGAGCAGCATGAATAAAAAAGAAATTTCGGCAGGCGGAGTCGTCTACCGCACGGGAGAAGACGGAAAGCTCCAAATTCAACTGATTGTAGATCGCTACGGCAAAACGACTCTCGCCAAGGGCAAAATGGAAGCTGGAGAAACGGTAGAACAAACCGCACTGCGTGAGATTCTGGAAGAGACAGGCATGGTCGGCCGAATTGTAGAACCCGTCGATATCATTGCTTATACGTATCAGCATGCTGAGTTTGGTCCGGTGGACAAGGAAGTTCATTATTATCTCGTTGAAGCGGAAAGCGGCGATCTGCAGCCTCAGATTGAAGAAATCAAAGGTGTAGATTGGTACGCTCCGGAAGAAGCTTGGTCCAGACAGCAGCATAGCGGATACGATAATAACGATGACATTTTACGAGTGGCACTGAACAAATTAGGCATTAACGTATAGCTGTTTTCTATTGAGTGACGTATCGCTACTTTTTGTCGAGAGTGAGAGAGTTTCGAACATCAGGCCATGGGTGACTTCGCCACTGGGGTGGAGACCGGTGGTTTTTTGTGCCAAATCGGCAAGTAACAGAACGGCAAGGCAAGCAGTGAACTGGTGACGTTAAAAAGGGTCTGGGCGTGCGCAATCTGCGCCCCGTTATCCGCTGACAGCCAGGCCGAAGCTGCATGCAGCTGGCCGATCAGCGGCATAAATAGCAGCGCTCCCGCAATGTTTAGTACGACATGGGAGGCTGCGACAAATTTGCCTGCGGATGCTCCGCCAGCGGCAGCAATCACGGCGGTGATACAGGTCCCTACGTTCGACCCGATCACAATGGCGATGCCGATCTCCACAGGCAGTACGCCTGTGGCTGCAAGCGTAATCGCCATGCTGATGACGGCTGCGCTGCTATGAATGAGCGCCGTCAGGCAGGCACCTGCCAGAAAGCCCCACCACAAGCTGTCGGCTGAGCGATCCAGAAACCACTGGAATACGCCCAACCTTCGCAGGGGTACGGCAATGGATTGCATCACTTGAATGCCTGTCATAACGAGGGCAAATCCGGCTGAAGCGAGAAAGATGTATTGCATGGTAGACAGCGTCCGGCGTGTGCGTTCAGGAGCGAGCTGATTTCGTTCACCAAGCACAACTAAGAAGGCCCAGCCTGTAAGTGACAAGGCAAGCAGAGGCAGGGAAACCCGTCCGATCTGCAGTCCGACCAGCTCGGTGGTCAGGCACGTCCCGATGTTGGTGCCGAGAATAATGCCAAGTGTGCGTCCGTAGCTAATTAATCTGGCGTTCGCGAGTCCAATGGTGAGCACGGTGACGGCGGTACTGCTTTGCAGCAGGGCTGTAGCGCCCGCACTGAAAGCCATGCCTTTCCAGGGAGCAGAGGTAGCACGGCCCAGCCATCCAGCCAACATGGGCCCGGCCATCCGCTGTAAGGCTGTTTCCATCAGCTTCATCCCGCCAAAAAAGATAAGAAGCCCGTATAGTAAGGGCAGCACAACATCTCTGAACATGAGTTAACATCATTCCTTCCGTGCATATCCTTATTCTCATCCTATGAGTAAATAAGGACAACCATGACAGGCTAACGGAATTCTGAAGTTAACAGCGTTTGAAAGACCGATAAGTTATCTTAATGGTCACCCCAATTACCGCGCCCCTATTCAAAAGATACGGAGACTCTGCAAACGCAGCGAAGGGGATGGAGTTGGAACTGTAGAAGCGAAGCATTCGCCCTTATCCTCGGATTTTTCCTATAGTGAAATGGAATCAAAAAAATCTGAGGGTAACAGCGATCGGAAGGTTGTTCTGTCATCGCAGTGGCAAGTGTGGTTTGAGATTCATCTGTACAACGACGTAACAGTGATCGAAAGTCCGATCCATCCCCGAAGCGGACACCCAAATTACCGCGCCCCTATTCAAAAGATACGGAGACTCTGCAAGCGTAGCGAAGGGGATGGAATTGGAACTGTAGCAGCGAAGCGTTCGCCTTTGTCTCCAAATTTTAACCTTCTGAATAATAAATCAATAAAATTTGGAGACAACAGCGATCGAAAGTCCAATCCATCATCAAAGCGGTCTCCTTTGCACCAAACCTATCATTTCAACTAACTATGAAAGAAGTGGATCTATCTTGCCATCAGTTACACTGGAACGCAGCCGCAAAAAGCGGCTTGAACATGCACATCCATGGATATATAACAATGAAATCGCCTCTGTTGAAGGAAATCCCGAGCCGGGAGATCTGGTCAACGTAATGAATCACCAAGGTCGCTATCTCGCGACAGGGTACTATAATCCTGCATCTCAAATCACAGTGCGAGTCGTGGCCTATCAACCCTTGGAGTTTGAACAGATGGACACCGCGTTTTTTGCAGCGCGTTTCCGCGATTGCTTACGCCACCGGGAGCGTTTTATCCAGGATGGGGAGGCATACCGTCTTGTTTATGGGGAAGCTGATTTTCTGCCTGGACTGATCGTTGACCGTTTTGGCAGCATCCTTGTTGTTCAATTGCTCACATTGGGGATGGACCGTTGCCGCGAAGCGATTGTACAAGCTCTAATTGAAGTGATGCAGCCGGAAGGCATCTATGAACGCAGTGATGTGTCCATTCGTGAACTCGAAGGCTTGGAGCAGACGAAAGGACCATTGTATGGGGATTGCCCGCGTCATGTCACGGTAACGGAGAACGGATTGCTCATTAAGGTGGATATCGTGGAAGGCCAGAAGACAGGGTACTTCTTCGACCAGCGCGAGAATCGTGCAGCCATCGAACCGCTTATGAAGGGTTGGGGTTACAAGAGCGGTATTACGCTCCAACAGACTGAGCAGGATGGTACGCAGCAGCTGCTTCCTGTGAATAAAAGCGGCAAGGTTGTGACGTTCCCTTATTGGGATGGGGCCACTGTGCTGGAATGTTTCTCCCATACCGGCAGCTTCACATTGAACGCCTGCAAATATGGAGCCAAAAAAGTAACCTGCCTGGATATCTCAGAGCATGCGATTGAAAGTGCACGTACCAACGTAGAACTGAACGGGTTTACAGACCGGGTTGAATTTGTCGTTGCGGATGCATTCCAATACTTGCGTGAGCAGGTGAAAGGCCTCGATGAGCGTAACGTACGTGCACGTGCTGGCGAACAGAAAGTGGATACGTCCAAAGCGCTAGCAGCCGGTGGCAAAACATTTGATGTGGTCATCCTCGACCCACCAGCCTTTGCCAAAACGAAATCAGCAGTCAAAGGCGCATGCCGTGGATATAAGGACATCAATCTGCAAGGAATGAAACTGGTGAATGAGGGCGGGTATTTGGTAACGGCAAGCTGTTCATACCACATGCGTCCGGATCTCTTCCTGGAAACCATTGCGGATGCAGCCGAGGATGCAGGCAAAGTGCTTCGTCTAATCGACTGGAAAGCAGCTGGTAAGGATCACCCACAAATTTTGGGGGTAGACGAAGGTCATTACCTGAAATTTGCCATCTTCGAAGTACGCAGCAAAAAGAATTAATCGAGCGATATCAGTATTGGATCGTTCATCTATTTTGGCAAAGAGGGGCTGTCTCAAAAGGAATTCCACTTCGCTCCATGCGCTAACGAACCTATCACATCTTAACAGGTGGATTATCAACGGTTGCCAGATTTAACGAACCTCAGTCACGCTATTCCGTCATCAAACGGTGTCAAAACATAAAAAATGGATCGAATCGCCGAAATAACGTCTCTGTGATTCGTTAGATCTTAGATCTGGGCTAATGGGAGCGCATAGCGTGTCTCAGGTTCATTAGTACAAAATAACGCTAACAAGGGATGTCCTCTGTCATATTCATGACTTATGGGATATCCCCTTTTTGCTATGCTCATGCAAAAGCTCTCTGGAATTGCCGGATAGTGGCAAACGTATGTTCCGAACCAAGTCAGATATGTTATACTGGGAATTAAAATCTTGTTCGTGATGGTTTGGAGGATTAAACATGTCCGTACGCTTTGTTATTGGCCGGGCAGGCAGCGGCAAGAGTGCGCTGATTACCCGGGAAATCACATCCCTGCTTCAAAAGGAACCACAAGGTAAACCACTGATTCTGCTAGTCCCGGAACAGAGTTCGTTTCGAACCGAACAGTCGCTGGTTTCTTCTGGTGCTATTAAAGGTACCATGCGTGCTGAAGTGCTTGGTTTTCGCCGATTGGCCTATCGGGTCATGCAGGAGGCAGGTGGTTCTGCCCGTATTCCCATTGGAGCTGAAGGCAAAAAAATGCTGCTCTACAAAGTGCTCCAGCGTCGTAAGGAAGAATTGAAGCTGTTTGGAGCATCGGGCAGTCAGCTGGGATTTATAGGAGATTTAAATGATTTATACAGTGAGTTTAAACGTTATGAACTTGACCCTACTTCACTGGAAGAAGGACTTTCCGCAATGAATACTTCCTCTTCTGCACCGATTCTGGGAGACAAGCTGCATGACTTGCTTCTTATATACCGTGACTATGAAAAGGAATTAACCGAACTATATATCGATGATGAAGACACGTTGACTGAACTGACAGAGCGATTGCCGGAGAGTAGGTTGCTGCAAGATGCAGAGATCTGGATCGATGGATTTCAGGGATTTACCCCGCAGGAAATGAGTGTCATTGGAAGACTGATGCTGCAAGCTTCTTCCGTTACAATTGCATTGACGTTGGATCATGCATACGACCACGGCGCACTTCCAGGAGAATTGGAACTGTTCCATCCCACAGCAAGTGCATACGCACGTCTCAAAGGCATGGCCGAGGATCTGGGTGTCCTTAATGAGACAACGGTGCTTCAACCGGAAGTTTTGCCGAGATATGAGGGCAGTCCTGGACTGGCCCATTTGGAGGCTGGCTTTGATCGCAGAGTTCGCTGGAAGAGTGAGGGGCGTGATGCAGGTGTCCGACTTTACGCTGCTGAGAACCGCCGGGCTGAGATGGAAGGAGCACTTCGTGAGATGCGTCGTCTGGCGCAAGATGAAGGTGCGCGTTATCGAGATATGGCAGTGCTTGTTCGTCAGTTGGATACATATGCCGACATTGCTGAGCCCCTATTCAGGGACTATGGCGTGCCTGTCTTTCTGGATCGGAGAAGAAATGAACTACATCATCCATTATCGGAATTTATTCGTTCAGCACTCGATATCGTTCGCCGTCGCTGGCGTTATGAGGATGTATTTCGCTGTGTAAAAACGGATCTGCTGCTTCCACGAGACGGTTCCATCACGCGTGAAGATATGGACCAGCTTGAAAATTATATATTGGCTTGTGGAATTCACGGATACCGCTGGACAGATGGCAAGCCATGGAAGTATGTACCCAGCCTGTCTCTGGAAGACAACGACCAGGATGTTCGCAGCCGGGGCCGGGAGCAGATGCTGTCCTTAATGGAAAAATGCCGAACGGTGATTGTTGACCCGTTGGGTGCTTTTGAGAAACGAATAAGCAAGGCAAAGACAGCTAAAGACCAATGTGCGGCGCTATATAGACTACTGGAAGATGCCGAGATTCCTTGGAAGCTGGATCAGATGTCTGCAGAAGCCAAGGCCCAGGGTGATCCGGAGCGGTCGAGAGAGCATCGTCAAATGTGGGGTGCCGTCCTAGATCTATTAGATCAGATGGTTGATATGATGGGAGCCGAACGGTTGGATATCGATCTGTTTGCAGGGCTGATGGAGACCGGATTGACCGAACTGAAACTGGGACTCGTTCCTCCAGCGCTTGATCAGGTGTTGGTTGGATCGATGGATCGTACACGTCTTCAGGATATCAAGTACGTATTTATTCTGGGTGCAGTAGATGGTGAACTGCCTGCCGTGCCTCAGGATGATGGTGTATTAACCGAGCAGGAACGGCTGCTGTTAACGGAGAGAGGTTTGGGGCTTGGTCCCGGAGCAACAAGACAAATGCTGGACGAACGCTTTCTGATCTATTCAGCCCTGACCGCGGCGAGCAAGCAGTTATGGATGAGTCATCCCGTTGCAGATGATGAAGGGAAAACATTACTGCCCTCGGAAATTGTACGACATGTACGGAAAATGTTCGGTTTGCATGAGCAGCCATTGCTTGCCCAACCGCCGGTTACGGATGCTGAAGAGGTACACTGGTCTTATGTTAACCATCCTGGTCAGAGCCTCTCTTATCTCATTGGACAATTGCGAAGATGGCGCCGTGGAGAAGATATCCCTGAAATGTGGTGGGCGATCTATAACTGGCATGTCTCTCGGGAGACAAGCAGACCTCAGCTGGAGCAATTGCTTGGATCTGTTTTTTATCGCAATCGGGCGTTACCTCTGCGTACCGCTACGAGCCGTAGATTATATGGTACAGAGGTAAGGACGAGTGTCTCCCGAATGGAGCGGTTTGTGGCGTGTCCTTTCTCCCATTTTGCATCCCATGGGCTGCGGCTGAAAGAGCGCCAGCTGTACCGCTTGCAAGCTCCTGATATTGGACAATTGTTCCATGCTGCCTTGAGTCAGCTTGCCATACGTTTGCGTGAGCAGAATCGCAGTTGGGGCAGTCTGTCTCCGGATGAATGTCGGAAGGAAGCGGAGCACACCGTGGAGCAGATTGCACCACAGCTGCAGGGAGAGATTTTGCTTAGCACGAAACGATATGGTTACATCTTCCGGAAGCTGAAGGATATCGTTAGCCGGGCTTCGGTTATTCTGGGTGAACAGTCCAGACGGGGAAGCTTTGAACCGATTGGGCTGGAGCTTGATTTTGGACCAGGCAAACCGCTGCCACCGCTTCGTTTTGAATTGGAAAATGGCTGTGTGATGGAGATTGTCGGGCGTATCGACCGCGTGGATGTGGCTGAAGGAGAGAACGGCTTACTGCTGCGGGTCATTGATTACAAATCGAGCCAGACCGATCTAAAACTGCATGAAGTGTATTATGGCCTGTCATTACAGATGCTCACGTATCTGGAGGTACTGCTCAGTGCTGCCGAGGAGTGGCTTGGAGAATCGGCGATGCCTGGAGGAACACTCTATTTCCATGTGCATAACCCGTTGCTTCAATCCGCGAATGGCATGACTTCTGAGCAGGCAGGTCAAGAACTGCTGAAACGGTTCAAAATGAAAGGCTTGCTGCTTGCGGACCGGGATGCGATCGCTCAAATGGACAATACCCTGGACAAAGGTTACTCAGCCATTATTCCGGTTGCGCTTAAGGCAGATGGCAGCTTTTATAGCAGTGCCGCTGTAGCTACCCCAGAGCAATGGGATACCTTGCTGGCTTCAGTTCGCAGCAATATACGTGAGATTGGCACACGGATTACCGATGGGGATGTGGCGATTGAACCTTACCGTATCCAGCAGGAGGTTGCATGCACCTTCTGTCCGTACAAGCCAGTCTGTCAATTTGATGAAAACATCGAAGGCAATGAATATAATCTGTTATCCAAACCGGGCAAACAGCAAATCTGGGACATGCTGTCTCATGACAAAGGAGGGGAAACATCATGACGAATATGCCAAAACCGGAGGGAAGCTTCTGGAGTGATGACCAATGGAGTGCCATCTCACAGAGTGGGGAAGACATCCTGGTTGCTGCTGCAGCGGGTTCCGGGAAGACAGCCGTATTGGTTGAACGAATTATTCGTAAGATTGCAGACCCTTCCCGCGGATTCAGCGTAGATCGTTTGCTGGTTGCGACATTTACGAAAGCTGCTGCGGCCGAGATGAAGCAGCGGATACGGGAAGCGCTGGAACGTGCACTTGAAGAGCAGCCTGCCGAAGAACATTTGCGCAAACAACTTTCACTACTTGGGCGGGCATCCATTACGACTCTGCATTCATTCTGTATGGAGGTCATTCGTCGTTATTATCAGCAAATTCCGCTAAACCCGGCTTTCCGGATTCTGAATGAAAATGAAGCCGAGATTATGCGGCAGGAATTGTTGGAGCAGTTGTTTGAAGAAAAGTATGGGGAAGAAGACGAAGGCAGTACATTCCGCGAATTGGTGGATTGGTTCAGTGGGGAACGAAACGATGATGCCATGCATCGACTTGTGCAGCGTTTGTATGATTTCTCACGCAGTCATTCCTGGCCGGATCATTGGCTTGCGGAGATGGCCTCTGCTTTTCAGGTGGAAAGTGTCGAGGCACTTGGGCATTCTGCATGGGTTCAGAGTATTTTGCGTGATGCTGCTCTTGCCCTGAGTGGTGCTGCTGGTCTGCTGCGTCAAGGGATCAGCATATCGATGCAGCCGGAAGGTCCGAAACCTTATGCAGATACATTAAAAGAAGATTTGGCAATGGTCGAAGAGCTTCTGTCAGCTGTTGAGGTCATGCCGTGGGAGAGATTGCCTGAAGTGTTTCAGCCAGCAGCTTTTGGCAAGCTGAAGCCTTGCAAAAAGGACCAGACAGACCCGGGGTTACAAGAACAGGTCAAGGAACTGCGTGAGGCTGCGAAAAAAGCCGTTACCGATTTGAAAGGCTCGTTGTTTGGAAGAAGTGCGTTTTCTTTCTGGCAGGAGCTGGAGCAGGCGGCACCACTAATGCAGGAACTGTCCAAGCTGGTCAGTGCATTTGGAGAGCGATATCGACAGGCCAAGCAGGAACGCGGTCAGGTCGATTTCAGTGACCTGGAGCATTACTGTCTTCATATTTTGCGTCATGAGGATTCAACCCCCGAGCTGTCCATGCCTTCGGATGCAGCAATGGAATATCGGGCACGTTTCGATGAAGTGCTGCTGGATGAATATCAGGATACCAATACGGTGCAGGAAGATATCGTCAGACTGATTTCCAGAGAAAATCCAGGAAACCGATTCATGGTTGGTGATGTAAAACAGAGTATTTACCGTTTTCGTCTGGCTGAACCCGGTCTGTTTCTGAACAAGTATCGTCAATACGCAGCGAATTCGGATATGGAAGTGGACGTAGAGAGAGATTCATTGCATGCAGGAAGGCGTATTGATCTTGCACGTAACTTCCGCAGCCGTGCAGAAGTCGTCCATTCGGTCAATATGTTATTCAAGCAGCTCATGAATGAAGGGGTAGCCGAGATTGCCTATGATGAACGAGCGCAGCTCGCTTATGGAGCTACTTTCCCGGAAGAGACGCTTGGAGATGAGGCTTACACACCTGAACTCATGCTGATCGATCGTCAAGGCGGAGGACCTGATCTCACGGAAAGCACGGACGAGAATGGGGATGCGCTGCCTTCTGCTGAGCTGGAAAGTGCCGAGCTCGAAACCGCCCAGCTGGAGGCTCGGGCCATGGCTCGACGTATTCGTGAAATGGTTGGAGATACGGATAAACCAGCCCTTAACGTTTATGATAAAGCTCTCAAATCCATGCGACCTGCGCGTTACGGAGACATAGTTATTTTGCTTCGTTCTGCCCTGATGTGGGCTCCACTCATGATTGAGGAATTCAGACAGCAGGGTATTCCTGCCGGAGGGGAGCAAAGCAAAGGGTATTTCCAGGCGACGGAAGTGGAAGTGATGTTGTCCTTGCTGCAGATTGTGGATAATCCAAGGCAGGATATCCCGCTTGCTTCCGTGCTTCGTTCGCCGATTGTCGGACTAGATGAAGAGGAACTGGCTCAGATTCGCCTTGGGGACAAGCGACAGTCTTTCTATGATGCTGTTGTTTCAGCTACAGGAGCATTCACTAGTTCGTTGAATGTTTTCGGGCAGCATGGTGAGAAAGTTTCAAATTCGAATTCATCTGCAATCCAGCTGCAATGGCCCGAAGTCTGGTCAGAAATGGAACAGGGGCAGCGGGAGTCGGCAGTAACCGCCGAAGCAGACGTTATCGAACTTATACATGAATCCTCTGTACATGCAGATACAGATGAGCTTCTGGATGCTGGTATAGATGCAAGTATGGGTGGACGTATAAGCAACGATGCGGATAGGGACAACGGTACCAGCACAGAGCTGCAACAAAAGCTAATTCGCTTTTTGCGTCAGTTGGAACAGTGGCGGCTTGAAGCCAGACAAGGGAGCCTGAGTGAACTCATATGGCGAATGTACCGGGAAACGGGTTATCTGGACTGGGTTGGCGGCCTACCGGGAGGCATACAGCGTCAAAGTAATTTGAAGGCTCTGTATGATCGCGCTCGGCAATATGAGGAGGCAACGGCTAATCGTGGGTTGTTCCGCTTCCTGACCTATGTATCCAGACTACGTGAGAACGGGGGAGATCTTGGCACCGTATCAAGTGGTTCTGGTGAGCAGGACAATGCGGTACGCATCATGACGATTCACCGGAGTAAGGGCTTGGAATTCCCTATTGTTTTTGTCGGGGGCATATCCAAAATGTTCAATCAGCAGGATCTGAATTCGCCGTTTCTGATGCATAAGGAGCTGGGGTTTGGCCCGAGGTTTGTTGATCGTGAGAATCGGGTTGCCTATCCAACCTTGGCGAATCTGGCGATTCGTCGTCGTGCCCAGTTTGAGCTGCTTGCCGAAGAGATGCGGGTGCTCTATGTGGCTTTGACCCGCCCAAAAGAGAAAATGATTTTGGTCGGTACTGTGAAAGATGTTGTTAAAAAGGCAGTGGCTTGGTCTCAGATTAAAGACAGTCCGGAACGGGTATTGCCTGACTATCTGCTTGCAGCAGGACGTAGTTATCTGGACTGGATCGGTCCATCCTTGATGAGACATCCAGACGCAGCTTTGCTGCGTGAACTTGCGGGAGGCGCTGATTCATATGCTGCCTGTCTTGTGAATGATGAATCACGCTGGAGTATTTCTGTCATTTCTGCTGATCAAGTATCCCGGGAAATAGTTGTGGATCAGACGCTTGGTGAAGAAGACGGCATGACAGAAGTGCGGAAACATCGAATTGCTGCCCTAAAAGCAGTTGAGCCTGTTGAGCTGTTTCCTTCCTCCACTGAAGAAGAGATGATGGAGGATACACAAGATGCAACACCACGAGACATCAGTGAGGAAGATGTATTTACAATAGGTGAGCAAGAGGATATGCAGCTGCTTCGTGAAGTAGATAAGCGGCTTTCATGGACGTATCCTCATCAAGCAGCAACGCAAGTAGCTGCCAGCACATCGGTTACCGAACTGAAGACATTGCTAGCCATGCAAGACCATCAGTCGTTACAGATGATGGAGGAAGTTGAAGAACAATCTGAGGCTTCTGTGGATTCTGAGGGGTATGAAGTGAAGGATGGAAGCTCGTCCTTTAAATTGCATCTGCGTCGTCCCAAATTCATGGAGGAGAAACAATTGACTGGAGCCGAGCGAGGAACGGTGTATCATACGTTGATGCAGCATCTTCCTGTAGATGGTTCACCCGTTGATTCGCAAATCGTTGAGCAGACACTTTTGCGGTTAGTTGAGCTCCAGATTTTGCTCCCTCATCAGGCAGAGGTTATTGAGTCTGATCAACTGGCCGGATTTTTCAATACAGAGCCTGGGACAGAACTGTTGCGTGCGGAGTGGGTGAAACGGGAGATCCCGTTTATTTATGGACTCCCGGCACATCATTCTCCTGCGGAATGGCTCCGTAATCTGTTACCAGATGCTGGCATGCAAACGTTGGAGGAAGACGGTAAGATGCAGGCATCACTTGAAAATGAGACCGTGCTGGTACAGGGGATTATTGACTGCCTGTATGAGGTGGATGGCGAGCTTGTTTTGCTCGATTACAAGACTGATCGGGTGTTGGAGCATCGGGGTGGACTGGACAAACTGACGGAAAACTATCGTTTTCAGCTGGAGCTGTATGCCCGGGCTATTGAGGATATTCTGGGTCGGAAAGTCGACCGGAAGTGGTTGTACTTTTTTGATGGTGGACATGCTGTGAAACTATAAAGTGAAATTTTAAAACGGTCGGATGGAATTTGTATCATCGGATTTTGCATGAGAGAGGGGTTGAACGGACGATGCGTATTTTGCACACAGGGGACTGGCATCTGGGCAAAACGCTGGAGGGACGGAGCCGGCTGCGAGAGCAGGAGGATTTTGTGGATGAGCTTGTCAGGCTCGCGGATGAGCAGCAGGCAGATGCCATATTGATGGCTGGAGACGTGTATGATTCTGTAAATCCGCCTGCATCGGCGGAACAGCTTTTTTACGAGGCTGCGGCGCGTCTGACGGAACAAGGGAGACCTCTTGTGGTGATTGCGGGAAACCATGATCAGCCGGAGCGAGTGGCTTCGGTGACCCCGCTTGTGAACAGACAGGGAATTACACTTGTAGGTATGCCTACTTCAGAAGCAGTTACGATCCATGCCAAGCGAACTGGAGAGACTGCGCAGATTGCTGCATTGCCATATCCCTCGGAAGCGCGACTGAATGAACTGCTGACAACGGATGGGGACGAGAATGTGCTTCGTCAGGCTTACAGTCGCCGGGTCGGCATGTTAATGCAGCGTTTGGCTGCTTCTTTTCGTCCGGATACGGTAAATTTGGCGATGAGTCATATTTATGTTCTGGGCGGAGTGGAGAGTGATTCGGAACGTCCCATTCAGGTAGGAGGGGCCTATACGGTTGACCCTTCTGCATTGTCAACAGGTGCGCAATATACAGCACTGGGGCATCTCCATCGTGCGCAGGCAGTTAAAGGGGACGGTGTGATTCGGTATAGTGGTTCTCCACTGGCTTACAGTTTTTCTGAAGCGGGGCAGAGCAAGTCCGTCACCATGGTTGATCTGGCACCAGGGGGTACCGCAAGCGTGGAAGAAGTGCTGTTGACCTCCGGACGTCCACTTGTGCGTTGGAAGGCGCGTGGCGGTCTGGCTGAGGTTTATCGATGGCTGGATGAAGGGCGTGATCCTCAGGCTTTTATTGATATGGAAGTATGGCTGGATGACGCCATGTCTCTGAAAGAAATCCAGCAGCTCCGTAAGTCGCATGACGGGATCATCCATATCCGTCCGGTGTATCCCGAGATGGCAGCCGCAGGGCTTTTGGAGCAACGATCCGAGCTTCCGGTACATGAGCTTTTCCGCAAATTTTATCAGCGTCAGACAGGTGGGGCATTACCTGAAGACAGTCTGGTTCAGCTGTTCCTGGAACTCGTCGATGAGGACGAGCCAGGTGTGCGTGAGGAGGTCGAGGGAAATTGAAGCCGATTTTATTGAAAGTTGCTGGCCTGCAAAGTTATCGGGAGACACAGGAGATTGATTTTACCGTATTGACGGAAACGGGACTATTCGGCATTTTTGGTCCTACAGGCAGTGGGAAGTCTTCTTTGCTTGACGCGATTACGCTGGCGATGTACGGAAAAGTGGAACGTGCGGTTAACGGTACCCAGGGAATCATGAATCACGCGGAGGATTCGTTGTCCGTTGCTTTTACATTTGAACTTGTATCGGCAGAAGGGACAAGAAGATTTCGGGTGGAACGACGCTTCAAACGAAACAATGAGGTATCGGTAAGCAACACCATCAGCAAATTCATTGAGACCGTCAACGGAGAGGAACAGGTGCTGGCTGATAAACTGGCAGACGTGAACCGATGCGTTGAAGATGTAATCGGATTGAAAATGGATGATTTTACGCGAGCCGTTGTGCTTCCACAAGGTAAATTCGCTGAGTTTCTGTCACTGAAAGGCAGTGAACGACGGCAGATGCTGCAACGTTTATTTCATCTGGAGAAGTATGGAGATCAGCTTGCCATCAAGCTCAGTCGGCGGGTGAAGGACAATGATATGGTTCATCAGTCATTGGCTGCCGAGCAGCAGGGGCTTGGGAATGCGAGCAAAGAGACGTTGGCGGAAACGGAGCTTCTTCTTCAAGCTGCTGTGAAACAGTCTGAATTGTCACGCAAAACGCTTGATGAAGCGATGAAGGAAGCCGAGCAGCTCCGTAAAGTCCGTGAGTTAAGCCAGGAGCGCCGGGCTCGTATGGAGGAACACGAAAAGCTGAAAGCACGTGCACCACAGATCGAAGCTGGGGAACAATGGCTGAAACTGGCCGGGGCGGCAGACGCGATCCTCCCTTCATTGCAGACGATGCGTGACGCAGCAGCACAACAGAAGTTGCGTGAGGCTGCAGCCGGCATTGCTCACCAGCAAGCGGTGGAACATGAACGGCTGTCTGTACTGGAAGCCGAGAAAGCCGAGAAGGCCCGTGTACAGATGGCTGAGGAAGAACCGAAGCTGCTGCTTCGATTGGAACAGCTGGAACAGGCCAAGGAGTTACAGCGGGAACGTGACGGGCTCCGTGAGGATCGTACACGTCTTAAACAGCTTCTGGACAAAGGACAGGCTGAGCAGAGTGTCATTGGACAACAGCTTGAGAAGGAAAAAGAACTACAGCAGCGTGGCCGCAAACGGCGGGAAGAATTACAGGAAAGCCTGAAGCCGAATGAAGTGAAGTCAGAAGAACGCAGACAGCTGCAGGCTGCACTGGAATTGAAGCATCGATTGGATACTGCGGCGGAGCAATTGCGCCAAAACAAGGCTGAGATGGAAGCTAATAAGCAGTCGGCTGAACAGGGGGCAGACAGGCTGAAGCTGGCTGCCCAGGAAGAGAGCCGTCTGAATGAACAGCGTCAGCATCTGATCGGAAAGGCGGCAACGGGTCTGGAGACCTTGCTTGCCTGTGAGCAGGACATTGGCCGCGAACAGAGCCTGCTGGCCAGGGCGGAGGAGCAGCTGCGCGGAACCATGCGTGAGCAGGAGCTGCATCGGCTCTCCTCCGCCTTGCGCGCCGAGCTGCGCGACGGCGAGCCATGCCCGGTGTGCGGCTCCGCACACCACCCGCTCCCGGCGGCGCCGCCGGGAGAAGGTCCGCCCGCAGGCGATGCGGACTGGAACTGCTGCGCAGCCTGCATGCGGAGCTGCAGGAGCTGCGCTTTGGGCTGCGCCAGCAGCTGCACGAACGTCGCAGCCTGCTGACGCAGCTTGGCGCTGCGGCCGGCGAAGCCCCGGCCGCAGCCGAGGCCGCGCCTGCGGCTGCGGAGCCGGAGTCCGCCGGTTCGCCCGTACACGGGCGCTCCCCGGCGGACTGGGCGGAGCGTGCCGCCGCACTGCGCGAAGCCGCGCGGGCGCTGGCCGCAGCCGCAGCGCCGCTGCAAGCGGAAGCCGCCGCGTTGCAGCAGGCGGCTTCAGGCGCGCAGCAGCGCCGCATGGAAGCGGCGGCTGCGCAGGAGGCCGGCCAAGCCGGACTCGCCCAGGCAGAGCGCCGGTTGGCCGAGAGCGAGGCCGCCGCAGCCGCATTGCACGGCCGCTGGGCCGCGGAACTGCCAGGCATCGCCCAAGAGCAGGCCATGGCCCTCCACCAGGCGATGCAGGAGCGCGACGCGCGCGCAGAAGACATCAAGGAACGGCTGAACAAAAGTGTGACGTTCCTTGAGGAAAAGGAACAGCTCGTACAGTCCCTCCAGCAGAAGCTGGTTGAGTTGGACAAACAGCTGATCCAGTGGCAAACGGAATGGCAAGGGAACAGCAAACAGCTCGCCGAGAAGGAAGAACGTTTGCGCCAATGGGTTGGCGAGCAGCGGGTCGAGGATTTGATTGCTGCGGCTCAGACTCGATTGGATGAGCTGCGGAAAATTGCTGCCGATTCAGCCCAGCGTTTCAAGGAAGCGGATGCGTTGAAACAGGAATCGGCCAAGAGGGATGTCATGGCTCATCAAGCAGCAGCCTCGGCAGCAGAGCATTTGCAGCAGGCACAGGAACGCTGGAAGCAATTGCTGGATCAATCGCCATTTGACTCCGAGAGTGCCGTTGTGGAAGCAGCCCTTCCTTCCCAGGAAGCAGAGCGGCTGGCGGCGGAAATTCAGCAGCATCGGGAGCGTGATCGTGAACTTGTTTCCCAATTGCGTGAGCTGGAACAAAAACTGGGCGGTGCTGTTGTATCCGAGGAACAATGGTTGGCATGCACTGAGCGACTGAAGCAGTCTCGTGCAGAGGATGAAGCGGCACTTAGAGCCAAGGCGCGTGCAGAACGGGATCTGGAAGATGTGCAGCAGCGACATGTTCGCTGGACGGAGTTGGAGAACAAACGGGTGGAAGTCAGCCGACAAGGTGAGATGCTTAGCAAACTTCAAGCAGCTTTCAGAGGTAATGCGTTTGTCGAGTATATTGCAGAAGAACAGCTGATGCAGGTTAGTCAGGCTGCTTCACAGCGTCTGCGCTTCCTGACCAAACAACGTTATTCACTTGAGGTGGATTCAGGCGGCGGCTTTGTCATCTGTGATGATGCAAACGGTGGAGTCAAACGTCCGGTGTCCACCTTGTCTGGTGGAGAGACGTTCCTGACCTCGTTGTCACTGGCCCTGGCTCTGTCTGCCCAGATTCAGCTGCGCGGCCAGTACCCGCTGCAATTTTTCTTCCTGGATGAAGGCTTTGGTACACTTGACCCTGAATTGCTGGATACCGTCATTACATCGTTAGAAAAACTGCATGATGACCGTCTTGCCGTCGGTATTATCAGCCACGTTCCGGAGCTGCGAGCACGCTTGCCACGCAAACTTGTAGTTATTCCAGCGGGCGAAGCCGGAGCTGGCTCTCGCGTAGTATTGGAAACATTATAGGAACTTGAACACAGAACACATACGATTGAATGACCCTCGGTTGGGATGCCCTCAGGAACCGGCCGTACAAGGTTGTTCCTGAGGGGGGATCTCTGATTGATTGAGTGTTGTTGGTTTGAATCTCATTATATATATTCGTTGTAACAGTTGAGTGAGATAGCTCACAGATACAGGTTCATCCTGTTGTTATACTACAGTTAAGCCGACAAACTTTATGTTAAGCACCCCGGCGGACGTCTGATCAGGAATAATCCTGGTTAGACGTCCGCGACAGCAGACTTCCGCATGGAAACTGCAACGGGGTGCTTCTTTTTTCTTTTTTAATAGGCACTTATGTTGGAACTCTTGTCATTCACAGTGTCATTTCGCCCAGATCTGAATACCATGAAAGGGTGATGAAGAGCAGAACAGATTCTGGAGGCGATTGATCGTGGAAAAGGTAGAAGCGAAGAAACTGTGTAAGGAACACATGCATCGCTATGTATGTATACAGATGCATGACGGTGCCCATTATGATGGCATCGTGGAAAATGTAGATGATGACATGATTTATTTGGCTGTTCCCGTGGGGCATGAAGCCATGGTTAATCATGCAAACGCAAACTGGGGACCGAATATGATGCCGGTTACTTATCCTGCTCATGCACGGGGATTCTTCCCGGGCTATGGTTACCCCTACCCCTACCCTTATTATGGTTATGGTCGCAGAAGGTTCAATAGGTTGGTACTGCCTCTGATTGGCCTCACTGCCTTAACATTATTACCTTATTATTAATAGAATTGTGTGATGGATTAATACGTGTGATGCGTATAATGACCTTTTTCATCTGTGGTGAACGCTCAGCAGTCCACTAAGATGTGAAAGGTTTTTTTGTTGAAAATTCCGATCTTAGTCACATAGCTGAACAGGTTAAATTGGACGTGAGTTTTCAGTTCCGGTATGATAGAAGGGTATACATAATTTTAAAATCGAAGGAGGGTATGAACAATGGATTGCTTATTTTGCAAAATTGTAGAGGGCAGCATTCCCTCCAATAAGGTACTGGAGAATGACCATGTCATCGTCTTTCATGACATCCATCCCGCTGCACCGACCCATGTACTCGTTATTCCCAAGAAACATATTGCTTCCATGAATGAAGTAACCGCGGAAGACTTGCCATTGATCGGTGAGATTCATTTGGCTGCGCAGGAAGCGGCCAAGCGTCTCGGCGTGGAAGAAACAGGTTACCGACTGATTAATAACTGCGGCAAGGATGGAGAACAGACCGTTCATCATCTGCACTATCATTTGCTTGGTGGGACCCGACTTGGGGTGTTGACAAGTTTGTCAGACTCTCACAAATAAACGATTAAAGTTACTCTAAATCAGGACTGATCCATTTATGCATAAAAGGCATGAATATGGAGCTGAAGTTCACATAAAATAAATGATCATTACGTTAAGGTTGACACCTTTATTACCTTTCGCCTATAATGAAAGGTGATGAACCGTGTTATTGCTCTTGGACGGTCTGGTCGGAGGGAGGGAAAACTGGTGTCTGAAACTAAAGTTCGCAAAAACGAGACTATTGATGCTGCACTTCGTCGTTTTAAACGCTCCATCGCTAAAGATGGCGTATTGGCTGAGGTGAAGAAACGTAAGCATTATGAGAAGCCAAGCGTAAAGCGCAAGAAAAAGTCCGAGGCTGCTCGTAAGAGAAAGTTTTAGGAGGATTTTAACTACATGAATCTTAGCGAACGATTGAACGAAGATATGAAGCAAGCGATGAAGAGTAAGGACAAGTTCAGACTCTCCAACATTCGGTTGATTCGTTCGACGATCAAGAATCTTGAAATAGATTTGAAAAGAGATTTGGATGACAACGAAGTGCTTGATATTCTGAGTCGTGAAATCAAACAGCGCAAAGATGCCCTCCAAGAATTTGACAAAGCGGGCCGTGAAGACCTCGCGGCAAATGCAAAAGCGGAAATTGAAGTACTCATCCAGTACCTTCCCGCACAACTTTCCGAAGAAGAAATTAAAGTTATTGTACAGCAGACCATCCAGGAAACCGGTGCTTCTTCGAAAGCCGAGATGGGGAAAGTTATGGCGGCCCTTATGCCGAAAGTTAAAGGCAAAGCGGACGGCAAACTGGTGAATCAAGCAGTTCAACAATTTCTGCAATAAAGCAAATCAATAAACACCTCCTGACTTGTCAGGGGGTGTTTTTTCCATTTTATATCACTGATACGGTACTCCGTTTCTACAGGAATTTGAAATGTGATCGGAAAGCGCTCATTTGTTCATGGAAATTCACAAATATTGCTTTTAAATGGATAATATTTATGATTATGGATTTAAAATGTTGCAATTACTTCCGGTTTCAAATATAATTTTAAGATTTTGAAACGAAATGTTGCATTGTACGTAATAAATACCATAAGCTGGACTGTATAACATTAATGGAAAAGGGGGGACTATTTGTGAAGGGAAAGCGCCGGAAGAAGCTTACGGGGCCATTGATGCTCATGATGCTACTGACGCTGCTGCTTCCTGTCTGGATTGGATCACCGTCAGCGCATGCAGCTGAGAAAAGTGGCGCCGTATATATCATTCCGGTAGATAAACCAATCGAGCAGGGACTTGGCAAGTTTATGGAACGTGGGTTCAAGGAAGCAGAAGAGATGAATGCTGGCCTGATTGTTCTGGATATCAATACGCCGGGAGGGCGTGTCGACACGGCAGAAGAACTAGGTACTTTAATTAAGGAAAGCCCAATTGAAACCGTTGCATTTGTCCGTGGAGATGCTGCCTCGGCCGGAAGTTTTCTGGCTTTGAATGCAGATAAGATCGTAATGTCGCCAGGCAGCATGATTGGTGCGGCAGCGATGGTGGACAGCACGGGTAAACATGTCGATGATCCGAAGTTGGTTGCATTCTGGAAGAGCAAGATGCAGGGCGCGGCTGAGAAAAGTGGCCGTGACGGCAAAATTGCAGCCGGAATGACGGATGTTAACATGGTTGTGGAGATGCCTGAGATTAATAAAACCAAAGAAAAAGGTGAAATTATTGCTCTCTCGGCCGAAGAAGCGCTGAAAGTGGGTTATGCGGACCATATCAGCAACACGCCAGAAGAAGCCGCCGCCTGGCTTGGTTACAGTCAGGATGATGTGTTCACCGTTCAGAGAACAACCGCAGAGAACATATCCACATTTCTCACCAATCCTGTCGTCATGACGGTATTGCTATTCCTCGGAATAGCCGGTGTGATCATTGAGTTGATTGTACCTGGGTTCGGAGTGCCGGGTATTGTTGGTATCGTGTGCTTTGTGCTTTATTTCTCAGGCAATTACATTGCCGGTTTTGCCGGAGCAGAGACATGGGTATTATTCACTGTCGGACTCGTCATGATGATTCTGGAGATGTTTATCCCAAGCTTCGGTATTCTGGGTATTTTGGGATCGATTGCGCTTGTCGCTGGTGTCGTGCGAGCCGCCTATGATACAAGTGATGCATTTATATCGTTAGGTATTGCTTTTGGAGCCGCGCTGGTAGTCATTGCAATCGTTGTTATTCTGTTTAAGGATCGAGGCATATGGAATCGATTCATATTAAGTGACAGGCTGTCTGCTGATCAAGGATACTCTTCGGCGACAGAACGCAAAGAGTTGATCGGTCTGCAGGGTATCAGTTTGACTCCACTTCGTCCTTCGGGAACAGCGATATTTAACGGAGAACGCGTCGATGTGGTGTCGGATGGAGATTTCATTCCGATTGATACACCAATTATTGTGATCAAAGCGGAAGGTACCCGGATTGTGGTTCAACAAGCGTTACCGGTGTAGCCCGCTCTGTTGCCGGAGTTGATTAAAGCTTCGGCAATGTACATAACCATTCTACGGAGGCTGCTAGTGGAGTGGTGTGAATCAATGCACAGCAGCAAAGTTCCACACCGTTTTTATCATGTTTCTTACAAAAATCAAATTGCAAATGGAGGAATTTTGACTATGGAACCAACCTTGATTACGGTTTTGCTCATTGCGGTAGTTGCGATTATCGTATTGAGCGTATTCTTCAGCTTTTTCCCGGTGATGCTCTGGATCTCAGCCCTTGCATCGGGCGTACGCGTGGGGATTATCACGCTGGTAGCGATGAGACTAAGACGTGTAACGCCTAGCCGGATCGTAAATCCACTGATTAAAGCAACTAAAGCCGGACTTCAATTGACAATGAACCAACTGGAGAGTCACTTCCTGGCCGGTGGTAACGTAGACCGAGTTGTCAACGCCCTGATTGCTGCACAACGTGCGAACATTCCTCTCGAATTTGAACGTGCAGCAGCGATCGACCTTGCAGGTCGTGACGTATTGCAAGCCGTACAGATGAGTGTAAACCCACGTGTTATTGAAACACCGATTGTTTCTGCGGTAGCCAAAGATGGTATCGAAGTTAAAGTAAGAGCACGGGTTACGGTTCGTGCCAATATTGACCGCCTCGTCGGTGGTGCGGGTGAAGAGACGATTATCGCCCGTGTCGGCGAAGGTATCGTAAGTACGAACGGTTCCTCGAATTCCCATAAAGACGTCCTGGAAAATCCGGATCTCATCTCCCGTACCGTATTGTCCAAAGGTCTGGATGCAGGTACCGCTTTTGAAATCCTGTCTATTGATATCGCGGACGTGGATGTAGGTAAAAACATTGGTGCCTTCCTGCAAACGGAGCAGGCAGAGGCTGACAAACGTATTGCACAGGCGAAAGCGGAAGAACGTCGTGCTATGGCCGTAGCTCAAGAGCAAGAGATGAAAGCGCGCGTAGTGGAAATGAGAGCGCGTGTGGTTGAGTCCGAATCTCAAGTACCTCTGGCAATGTCTGAAGCACTCCGCAGCGGTAAAATTGGTGTAATGGACTACATGAACCTGAAAAACATTGAAGCAGATACTCAAATGCGTAACACATTGGGAAAACCTGGTGAAGGTTCGAACTCCAACGATCAGGGTGATTCCAAAAACGGAAGATAGGCGGTGAGTGCATATGGGCCTATTTGAATGGATTTTTAACAATCTGTATATTGTAGCAGTCATCGCTTTTGCACTCTTTTCCTTCATTGGAAAAGCAGCCAAGTCGGCTGATCCGAATAAAAAGCGTCCAAGTAACGGGATGCCAACGTTTGGAGGGAGTGGTGATTCAGATCGGGATGATCGCTCGCGGGGGAATACTGCACCGCAGCAGTCATCGGCTCCTTCTGATCCCCGCTATGACGAGCAGTATGACGAACGGTACGATGAGCGGTATGAAGATGATCAGTATGAAGATGATCAGTATGATGATCGTTATGATCAAACCTATTCAGAGCCGGCGACGACATCTGCTCGTCCCGTTGATGACGATTTAGGAGGACGGAGTTCTTTGGGTGGAATGGCAAACTCGCTTGAAGAACAAATGAAAGTGATGGAGCAACGACAACGTGAAATTCGAGAGCGACTGGATCGTATTTCTACTGCAAATACACCGGTTGTGTCTGACTCGGGTTGGGATGAAGTTTCATCCAGTGAGTCTGGAACGTCCCAGCTTCGCCGGGAAGACATTCGTACTGGTGTGTTGTGGGCAGAAGTTCTCGGTTCTCCGCGCTCTAAACAACCCTTTGGGACACGAGGCAAACTATAACTTCATATGGTTTTAATAAGTGAAAAGCCGTCTCTGGTGAGCATAATCCCAGACGACGGCTTTTTTCTGTTTAGGCCTCTTTTTATTTTCACATCTAACACGTTCCGTAGTTTTCATAATTTCAGGAATCTGCGCATAAGTTGAACTGTAGAGGAAGGGGGAAGACCTTCGAATGACCCGGATCAGCCGCAAGCTGCGCAGATGGACCAGTGAAGTTCTGGATCTGCCGCAGGACGTGCTTTACGATATGCCACGGTTAACCCTGATCGGCACAAAGCAATTGTATATAGAGAATCATCGTGGTGTCATTCATTTTACACCGGATCGCATCGTTCTGGCTCTCTCACAGGGTCAGTTGGAGATCAAAGGGACTGAACTGATGATTCGAAATATTTTGCCGGATGAAGTAGCTGTTGAAGGAACAATTCTGGATATTCATATGAATGGAGCGGAGGGGAACGGATGAAGCAGCCCAGTCTGTACAAACTGCGCGGAGCAGTCCGAATCACGGTTACTGGGGGGGATATTGAAGCATTAATCAATACGCTGGCAGAGCAGGGACTGGAAGTATGGGACCTGCGTGCCCATGACGGACGCAAGGCAGAAATGAATATTCTGCTACCGCATTTTTTCAGGCTGCGTCCTTTGCTGAAACGGACAGGCTGCCGGGTAAAGGTGACACACCGAAGTGGGTTTCCTTTTTTTGCAGCCCGTTTGCTAAGAAGGAAGTTCTTTCTGGGCGGCATGTTGTTTTTTGTAGCAGCTCTGTTTGCATTGTCATCGATGGTTTGGGATGTAGAAGTGAAAGGCAATGTGACGATTCCCACGGATGAAGTGCTCGCAGCAGCAAAGAAAGAAGGTATCTATCCCTTCCAGTGGGGATTTCGGCTGCAAAGCCAGGACAAGCTCTCCAGACAGCTCGCGCTGGCTCTTCCAGATGTAACCTGGATCGGGGTGAGCAAAGAAGGGACAACCATCACCATCCAGGTTGTGGAGTCAGCACAGCCCAAGCGTGAACCACTGCTGAACCCGAGACACTTGGTCAGTAAAACAGATGCTGTAATCACTCAAATTTATGCCGAGCAGGGGCGCCCTGTCGTGCAGAAGGACATGCGTGTCAAGAAGGGACAGGTCCTGATATCCGGTATTTTGGGAGATGAAGAGAATACAAAGACCATTGTTGCCAAAGGGGAAGTGCGCGGACTGGTATGGCGTGAATATCAAGTCGAAGTCCCTCTTGTGCAGAAACATAATACAATGACTGGAGAAAGCAAGGAACGTTTTTACATTGTGCTGGGGAAATGGGCGGTACAACTCTGGGGATACGGGAATACGCCTTTTACCACATTTGATACCGAAAGTGATCATAAGCCGCTGACCTGGAGATCCTTCACACTTCCCATGGGATGGCTGACAGAGAAAGATTTGGAAACGCGGGAACAAGAGGAGCAGCACACGGTTGAATGGGCTAGAACGAAAGGATTGGAAGGAGCAAGAAACGATATTATCGCTAAAAACGGCAAAGGAACGAAAATTTTAAGCGAAAAAATTTTGCATGAGAAGAAAGAGAATGGTAAAGTTTATATGAAAGTATTATTTGAAGTGGAAGAAAGCATTGCGGAAGAACTTCCGTTAGTCCATAGTCAAGGAGAATGAGGCTATTTGTCAGAGCAAACACGCAGCATACGAATCTCCCTCCAAAGTGCGGGAGAGGGTCAATCTCTTTTTGGACCCCAAGATATTTTTCTGAAACAAATTGAATCCGAGATTCCTGCCCAGATCGCATCCCGTGAAGCGGAGATTGTAATCCATGGCAACATTCAGAATGTAGAATCGCTTGAACAATTATTTGATGTGTTGTTGCAATTGGTACGTAACGGATACGTGTTAACCGAAAGGGACGTTAAGTATGCCATTGAGCTGGCAAAAGAACTGCGTGCAGACCAGCTTCTGGATCTGTTCAAAGGCGAGATTACAACGACGTACCGTGGGAAGCCGATCCGTGTTAAAACGATTGGACAGAAACACTATGTAACTACAATTAAAAAACGTGATGTTGTATTTGGTATCGGTCCTGCCGGTACAGGTAAAACGTATCTTGCTGTTGTGCTGGCTGTGGCAGCACTTAAGGAAGGAAGCGTCAAGCGGATCGTGCTCACAAGACCTGCAGTTGAAGCGGGAGAGAGTCTTGGTTTCTTGCCTGGTGATCTTCAGGAAAAAGTTGATCCTTATTTACGGCCGCTGTATGACGCTTTGTACGATGTTATGGGACAAGAGCAGACTGCGAAAGCACTGGAGCGCGGTTTGATTGAAATTGCACCTCTAGCCTATATGCGGGGACGTACACTGGATGATTCGTTTATTATCCTGGATGAAGCCCAGAATACGACACCGGAGCAGATGAAAATGTTTCTGACCCGTCTCGGTTTTGGCTCCAAAATGGTCATTACTGGTGACGTGACACAAATCGATTTACCGCGCGGCAAAAAGTCGGGGCTTGTGGAGGCAAATACAATCCTGGGCCAAGTGGAAGAGATTGGATTTGTCTATTTTGCCGAGCAAGACGTTGTACGGCACTCCCTCGTCCAGAAAATTATCGTCGCCTATAACCACGCCGCAGAAAATCAAGAATAGAAAGGGATTGTCTCGATGACCTCGAAGGAACTGTCAAAAGGCAAATCTTTTCAAAATAGAGCTACAGGATGGAAGTATAGCGTGTGGGCACGCTATCTTCTGTTTTTGTTTCTGGTGATCCTCTTCTACGTGGGTCTTGCTTCCAAGCTGCTCCCTGAGCGGTATGATATCCAGGAAGGCACACGGAGTGAAGTCAATATTGCTGCGCCCATGCAGATCCCGAATACCAAGGCTACACTGAAAGCGCAAGAAGAAGCTGCTGAACGTGTGCAGCCGATGTTTCAGATCGTGCAGATGCGGAACGAAAATCTGATAACGACTCTGCTTGATCGTATTGATCGACTGAATCAGGATGATCAGATTTCCAGTCAGGACAAGATTGACATCTATCGTGATGAAATACCACAGCGTCAGAAAGACTTTGTTTCCAACTTTATCAACAACAACCGGAAAGCGGGTACATACTCCGAAACGCTGTTGGAAGAGATCAGAAATGTGGTACAGGAGCAGAGCTACCGCATCCCGGAAGAGACATATATCAAAATTTCACGTCTGACTTCGGATGATATTCAGGAGATGAAGGCCGTCGCTCGGGATATCGTCTCCAGATTAATGACCGACCAGATTAGTGAGGCAACAACAGCTCGTGCCAAAGTGGCCGAGATGGTGAGTGTGAGCTCCTTAAGCAAGCGTACGCAGCGTGAGGTTGTGCAGGAGCTTGCTCGTCTTGTAGTGACGTCCAACCGCTTCTACGATGAAGAGGGTACAAAAGAAGCTAAAGTACAGGCTCGTGAGAACACTCAAACGGTGTTTATCAAGCAAGGCGATACGCTTGTTGCCAAGGGTGAGATGATTACCCCGGAGATGTACACCCTTCTGGGCGAGAACGATTTGCTGAAAAACGAAGTGAACTATTGGCCTCAGCTTGGACTACTTATGCTGTCCTGTCTGTTGTCTGCAGCGATTCTCATGTACATTCAGCAATTCAGCGGAACGCATTTCAAATATAATAATGCTCAGCTGCTGATGCTTGTTCTCATATTTATCATTACGATTGTGGTTATGCATGTTACTGCGATACTCCAGACCAGTGAGAATTCATACGTAGGCTTTCTTGCTCCTGTTGCCGTAGGAGCCATGCTAATTGCATTGCTGCTGGATACATCGCTTGCCTTTGTCTGCTCGATTATTATCGGCATGCTGTCGAGCATTATTTTGAATACACATCAGGGTCAGATTTTTGACTTTGAACTTGGATTCTTCGCCGTGTTAGTATCGTTTGTTGCGATCTTCGCCACCCATCGGGCAAGTCAGCGGTCTACGATCCTGAAAGGCGCCATTATGGTTTGTCTTTTCGGATCGATCGCAGTTTTCACGCTGGCTCTGATTGACTCAAGTGACTGGAACCGGACGACAACGCTGTACGGCATCGGATTTGCGTTTGCCGGTGGCGTACTGACCGCCATATTGGTTATTGGGCTGATGCCGTTTTTTGAAACCTCGTTTGGCATCTTGTCTGCGCTGAAACTGGTGGAACTGTCTAATCCCAATCACCCACTATTGCGCAAACTGCTAACAGAGACACCGGGCACATATCACCACAGTGTGATGGTAGGAAACCTTTCAGAAGCCGCCGCGGAGGCAATCGGTGCCAATGGGTTGTTATGTCGGGTCGGCTCGTATTACCATGATATTGGCAAGACCAAGCGACCGATTTATTTTATTGAAAATCAAAACAATATGGAAAATCCGCATGATTCGATTGATCCAAAGCTGAGCAAGTCCATTATAGTGGCTCACGCACGCGATGGTGTGGAAATGCAGAAGGACTACAAGCTGCCTAGGCCTATTCGGGACATTGCTGAGCAGCATCATGGAACAACTTTCCTGCATTATTTCTATCACAAAGCACTGCGTCAGGCTGAGGAAGCAGGAGTAGAACCTGATTTTACGGAAGATGATTTCCGTTATCCGGGTCCCAAGGCTCAGTCCAAAGAGTCGGCAATTGTTGGTATTGCTGACAGCGTGGAAGCTGCGGTTCGTTCCTTACGGAAACCTACTGTGGAACAAGTGGAGTCCATGATCGAAAAGATTATTAAAGGTCGGCTGGACGATCATCAGTTTAACGATTGTGATCTGACGATGCGGGAGCTGGATATCGTCGCCAAGACCCTTAAGGAAACCGTTATGGGCATATTCCACTCCAGGATTGAATATCCGGAAGAAATGAAGAAACCGAAGCCAACCTCGCCTGAAGCAGGTTGATTCGCTAATATGAGAAGACAGGAGTATGAAAGAATGAGTCTTAACCTAGCTTGGAATAATGAACAACAGGATAAAGAAATTACCGAACCGATGATTGCAATGCTGGAACAGCTGCTGAACCTTGCAGGGGAAGCAGAGGGTGTTGCGGACGGGGAAGTAGCCCTGACTTTCGTAGATGATGAGCAGATTCATGAGCTGAACCGTGACTATCGCGGCATTGATCGTCCAACAGATGTATTGTCTTTTGCAATGAATGAGACTGTGGATGAGGAGCTGGATATCATCTACGAACTGGACGAGGATGAGGAAATGGAAGAAATGCCTGATGTGCTGGGGGATATTATTATTTCTGTTCCACGGACCATTCTGCAGAGTGAAGAATATGGCCATTCATTTGAACGTGAGCTCGGGTTCCTGTTTGTTCATGGCTTCTTGCATCTGCTTGGATATGATCATCAGGATGAAGCCAGCGAAGCCGAAATGATGGGCAAACAGGAAGCGGTACTCGCCCAAGCCGGGTTGACACGATAATGAAAAGGCGCTCCTGGGGGATGGTATTCCGTAATGCTGCGGAAGGAATCGTATACGGGCTGCGGACTCAGCGGAATGTAAGAGTTCATACAGGAGTCGCCATTTTGATGTGTGCAGCCGGCTTTTTTTTCGGGATTTCCAGAACGGACTGGATGTTTGTATTAACAGCTGTCTTTCTGGTTCTTGTGACGGAGCTGATGAATACAGCAGTGGAAGCTGCGGTAGATCTGGCGCATCCGCATATACATCCGCTGGCAAAAGCGGCGAAGGACACCGCGGCCGGTGCAGTTTTGCTGGCTGCGGTGTTCGCCGTCATCATCGGGTGTGTCGTTTTCATTAAGCCGGTGATGAGCTGGCTGGGTTTGCTCTGATTCTGTTTTTGTTTTGATTTTAATATTACACACAAATTATAAAGTTGGACTCATTTTTAAGTTGGACTTCTGGTTTGCACAATAACGGAGAGGTCAGAAAAAACCTGTAGAAGCGAAGCGTTCGCCTTTATCCCCGGATTTTCACTTTGGAAAAGGGAATCAATAAAATCTGGGGATAACAGCGATCGTAAGGTTGTTCTGACAGCGGAGAGGCTAGTGCAAATGTTTTTAAGTTAAACTTAACTCATTGAGTGCAACTTTATATACACCCCAAAGGGAGAGATTAATTATGGATAATGGTTTATTGATGCAAGAAGCAATTAAGGCACGTACGAAAGCGTATACGCCTTATTCTCATTTTGGTGTAGGTGCAGCTTTGCTTGACAGTGAGGGACATGTGCATCATGGTTGTAATATTGAGAATGCTGCTTATACGCCAGGCAACTGTGCTGAGCGTACAGCTATGTTCAGCGCGATTGCAGGAGGTAAGCAACCACGCAGTTTCAAAGCCATGGCCATTGTAGGAGATACAGAGGGCCCGATTGCTCCATGCGGCGTATGTCGTCAAGTAATGTACGAGCTGTGTGAACCGGATATGAAAGTTATTCTGGGTAACTTGAAAGGTGATCTGCAGGAAACTACAGTTGCCGAACTATTGCCATGGGCTTTTGGACCATCTGATCTGAACTCTGCTAAAAAGTAAAAACCAATACATTCCAGGCCTAGGCGCCTGAGGAGGAACATATGAAAAAACAAGCATTTAAGTCCGGCTTTGTAGCCATTATTGGACGTCCCAATGTAGGTAAATCCACATTGATGAACCAAGTCATTGGACAAAAAATTGCAATCATGTCGGACAAGCCACAGACGACGCGTAACAAGATTCATGGTGTATATACATCGGAACAACAACAAATCGTTTTCCTGGATACGCCAGGGATTCACAAACGTCAATCCAAGCTCGGCGATTACATGAACCAGACCGCTTTGAACACGCTCGGAGAAGTCGAAGCTGCTCTGTTCCTGATCGATGCCTCGGAAGGCATGGGCGGTGGTGACCGTTATATTGCCGAACAATTGAAAAATGTGCGGACGCCTGTCATTCTTGTCATGAACAAAATTGATAAAATTGAGCCGGAAGCACTGCTTCCGCTGATTGAGGAATATCGCAAGCTGCACAATTTCGCTGAAATCGTACCTGTTTCTGCCATGCTCGGCAGCAATGTAAGCACGTTGCTGGAGCAGCTCGGCAAGTATTTGCCGGAAGGTCCGCAGTACTATCCAGATGACCAGGTCACAGACCATCCAGAGCAGTTTGTTTGTGCCGAGTTAATTCGGGAGAAAATTTTGCAAATGACGCGCGAAGAAGTTCCTCACTCCATTGCAGTAACGATTGAGGATATGAAAGTACAGGACAACGGCGTCGTTTATATTTCAGCCGTCATCTTTGTGGAGCGTGATTCACAAAAAGGGATCATTATCGGAAAACAGGGTGCCTTGCTCAAAGAAGTGGGGAAACGTGCCCGTCAGGATATTCAGAATCTGTTGGGCTCCAAAATCTTCATGGATCTTTGGGTTAAAGTGAAGAAGGACTGGAGAAACCAGGAGCGAGTGCTGAGAGATCTGGGATTCGGTCGCGAATAATAAATGTAGTATCCAGTAATTGCATCACATAGTTTACCTTGCAGGACTCCATCCTATCTGGTAGAAGCAGACGTCATTTCCGAAGAGAGGATGAAATTCCGATGCGAGATTTTTCGTGGAAGGTTTTTGCGATGACGGGGGATGTGGAATCCTATCTGTTGTATGCCGAGGCGTGTGGCTCGGTGGGACAGGAGTCTGAACCTGCAAGGGAAGTGATTGAAGATGAAGAAGCCGAAGGTTAATTGGCTAATTCGGGAATGGTTAGGTGACGAGGCATGCTATATAGGGTGGAAGGGATTGTCATCCGCAGCATGGACTACGGCGAGGGGAACAAAATCATTACGCTTTGCACCGAAAGCGGCGGGAAAGTAGGGGTACTCGTCCGCGGTGCCAAAAAGCCCAAAAGCCGACATGCTGCACTGGTGCAGCCATTTACGTACGGTCAATATGTATATTTTCGCAACACAGGGCTGGGAACACTAAACGCAGGTGAGATTATCGAATCTTATCACGAGCTGCGTGAAGATCTGATTAAGGCCTCCTATGCATCTTATGCTTGTGAACTGCTGGATCGTGTGTTGCAGGATGAAGAGACAGGTACGTTCTGGTTCAAACAGTTGAAGGCCTGTCTTCAGGCGTTGAAGGAAGAGAAGGATCCGGTCGTCATCACAAGTCTGTATGAAATGAAAATATTACAGGCAGCCGGGTACGGACCTCAGCTTGATGATTGCATTTCTTGTGGTCACGAGCGTCCGGATGAGCAATTATTGGTTAGTCCAAGGCTCGGGGGCGTTCTGTGCCGTGCTTGCAAACACTTTGATCCTCCGGCAATGTCGGTGAGTCCGAAGGCGTTGAAGCTCTTGCGTCTGTTTGCACAATTGGATCTGCAAAGGCTTGGTAATATATCGGTGAGCGAAGGTACCCGGGATGAGATCAAAAAAATCATGCGGGCCTTTATGGATCATCAGCTAGGCTTGAATCTAAAATCCCGTTCTTTTCTTGATCAAATGGAAAAGTACGGGATTTGAGTCGTCTTGATAACAAATAAGTAATATATCTTGACTTCGTACTTATTTTTATATATTATGAACTATAATTTCTCTTTTGGAGACATGCATTGAACGAGAAAGTAGCAGATTGGATTTATTACATTCAGGAGCAGAAAGGTCGTTGACCTTACTAATCTTGTGTGAGCGAGCCGGGGATGGTGGGAGCCGGGTTGAATCGGTCTGTGAAATGGCACTCGGGAGCATGAATGACACGGAAAAGTGGGCTTGAATGAACAGGATCTCCTGTTTATTTCTAAGCCAAGTAGGGTGGAACCGCGGGAATAGCTCTCGTCCCTATGTCTGTATAACAGGCGTAGGACGGGGGCTTTTTATTGTCTGTACCGTTCTAGGCTTGTTCACCACAAACCATCGAAAAGGAGCATGATTATGAATTTTCAGCAGATGATCCTCACGCTGCAACAATTCTGGGCCGAGCACAACTGTATTATTGTTCAACCATATGATACGGAAAAAGGGGCAGGTACGATGAATCCGATGACCTTTTTGCGTTCGCTTGGACCCGAGCCTTGGAAAGTAGCTTATGTAGAGCCGTCCCGCCGTCCTTCGGATGGTCGTTATGGAGAAAATCCAAACCGTCTCTATCAGCATCATCAATTCCAGGTTATTATCAAGCCTTCACCGGACAACATTCAGGAGATTTACCTGGAAAGTCTGAAGCAGTTGGGCATTGATCCGCTCAAACATGATATTCGGTTTGTTGAAGACAACTGGGAGAACCCTTCCCTCGGCTGTGCGGGTCTTGGCTGGGAAGTATGGCTGGACGGTATGGAGATCACCCAATTTACGTATTTCCAACAAGTCGGTGGGATCGAGACGAACCCGGTAGCGGTTGAGATTACGTATGGTATGGAGCGTCTTGCTTCATACATTCAGGAAAAAGAAAATGTGTTTGAACTGGAATGGGTAGACGGCATTACATATGGTGATGTGTTCCGTCAGCCTGAATTCGAACACTCCAAATATACGTTTGAAGTATCTGATGTCAAAATGTTGTTTACGCTCTTCAACATGCATGAAGAGGAAGCGAACAAGGCAATGGCACAGAATCTGGTTTTTCCGGCATACGACTATGTGTTGAAATGTTCACATACGTTCAACCTGCTGGATGCGCGAGGAGCAATCAGTGTAACGGAGCGTACCGGGTACATTACCCGTGTGCGTAATCTGGCTCGTCAAGTAGCTGCAACATATGTGGAAGAGCGTGAGAAGCTCGGCTTCCCGCTGATCAAGAAAGGGGGAGCTGAGCATGTCTAAGGATCTGTTGTTTGAAATTGGTCTGGAAGAAGTGCCTGCTCGCTTCATGCGAGCAGCAATTGAACAGCTGCAGGATCGTGTTGTGAAATGGCTGGATGCATCCCGCATTGCTTATGGTGAAGTGAATGCCTATGCTACACCGCGCCGTCTGGCTGTTTTGATCAAGGATGTTGCCGAGAAACAGGAGGACGTGGAGGAAGAAGTAAAAGGACCTTCCCGTAAAATCGCATTGGACGACAGTGGTAACTGGAGTAAAGCTGCGCTCGGTTTTGCCCGCAGTCAGGGTGTTGAACCGGATCAGTTCACATTCAAGGAACTGAGCGGCGTGGAATATATCTACGCGACCAAGAGCAGCAAAGGCGTGGAAACGGCCTCTGTAATCGGTCAGGGTTTGCTGGCTATACTGCATGCCATGACGTTCCCGAAATTCATGCGCTGGGCTTCGTATGATTTCAAATTCGTACGTCCGATTCGCTGGATTGTCGCTCTGCTCGGTAACGATGTTATTGAGTTGGAAGTTGCAGGCGTAAAGTCTGGCAATGTAACACGTGGACATCGTTTCCTAGGTAAAGAGGCGGTTATTTCGGATCCCGCTTCGTATGTGGAAGTGCTTCGTTCCGAGCACGTCATTGCAGATATCAAAGAACGTGAGCAGATGATTGTATCCCAGATCCAGGCACTGGCTGCCGAGAAAAAATGGGATATTGCAATCAAGGAAGATTTGCTCGAAGAGGTTCTGTTCCTGGTTGAGACACCAACAGTGCTGTTCGGAACATTCGAATCTTCATTTTTGAATATTCCACAAGAGGTACTGATTACTTCGATGCGTGAGCATCAACGTTATTTCCCGGTGCTTGATAATGATGGACAATTACTTCCATACTTCGTTACGGTTCGTAACGGCGGCAGCGATTCACTGGATGTCATTGCAAAAGGGAACGAAAAGGTACTTCGTGCACGTCTGTCTGATGCCAAGTTCTTCTACGAGGAAGACCAGAAGCTGGAGATCAAGGATGCGTTATCGAAACTGGAAAGTATCGTCTTCCAGGAAGAGCTGGGAACGGTTGGAGATAAAGTTCGCCGTATTCGCAAAATTGCGGATGGTTTGGCTAGCAAACTGCAAGTATCTGATGATGTAGCCGAAGCGGTGAGTCGTTCAGCAGATATCTGCAAATTCGACCTTGTTACACTTATGGTGGGAGAATTCCCTGAACTGCAAGGTGTGATGGGTGAAGATTATGCCCGCAAAGCTGGTGAAAAAGAAGAAGTGGCCAAAGCGGTATTTGAGCACTATCAGCCACGCTTCGCCGGGGATCAATCTCCTGCTTCGCTTGTTGGTGCTATAGTGAGTGCTGCGGATAAAATGGATACAATTGTAGGTTGTTTCTCGATCAATATCATTCCTACAGGATCTCAAGATCCGTACGCACTGCGCCGTCAGGCAGCAGGTATCGTCCAAATTTTGCTGGATCACAATCTTCCGCTGACATTATCCGATGTATTCGGCGTGGCACTTCAAGTGCATGCTCAGATGAACCTGTTGAAACGTGCAGATGAAGAGGTGCGTAAAGATTTGCAGGACTTCTTCGGTCTTCGTGTGAAAAAACTGTTGTCGGAAACGGTCCGTTATGATGTTGTGGACGCAGTGATTTCTTCCGGATTTGATGATATCAGCGCGGTAGTTCCAAAAGGTGAGGCACTCATGGCAGCTGTTCAAACGGGAGATGCCTTCAAAACAACCGTCGAATCCTTCAACCGTGTGGGTAATCTGGCTGCCAAAGCATCCAATGCTTCGGTTCATGCAGAACTCTTCACTGAAGAAGGAGAACGCCAGCTGTATGAAGCATGGAGCAAAACCAATGAGGAATATCGTCAGGTATTGTCTCAGCATGCTGCTGCTGAAGCACTCGCAATTGCATCAGCTTGGAAGGAAGCGATCACCGTATTCTTTGATTCGGTTATGGTTATGGCTGAAGATGAGGCTGTGCGTGCGAATCGTCTGGCATTGCTTGCAGCCATTGACCGTGATCTGAAAGCTTTTGCTGATTTCTCCAAATTGGTCTGGTAGTCTGGTCTTTTTCTGCTCCGAATGGACAGATCTGCAGCAAAGCGTAAATTCAGTATTAAAGAAGGATATATGAGGGTATAAATATACGGAACGGATTGTGAAAAATTTATATTTACAGCCGTTCCGTATTTTAGCCTTTGATTTCCATAGACCGGTCAGAAGGATTTTGACTGGCTGGGGTCGTATATTACAATATGCAGCTATTTTATGAAACCGGGTGGTCTGGCTTTGAGTGAGTTGAATGTACGGAACATTGTTGTGGATGGTGATGCTTGCCCGGTCAAGGCTGAGATCGCTGAAACAGCTCTCCGATTCAAAGTTCCTGTATTGATGGTTTCTTCATTTGACCATTTACTTCAGGGCGGAGAAGGCGTGCGCACCGTTCAGGTAGATCGAAGTGATCAGAGTGCAGACCTGTACATTGCCAATCACATCAAGCCGTACGATGTGGTCATTACACAGGATTATGGACTGGCGGCGCTCGCACTTGGCAAACGTTGTTATGTTTTATCATTTCGTGGTCGTGAGTTTAATGATCGTGACATTGATTTCATGCTGGATTCCCGTCATACTGCAGCCAAAGCACGAAAAAGAGGGCATTATGGAAAAGGCCCAAAGCCCTTCACAGAGCAGGATCGGGAAATTTTTCAACATAAACTGACAAAACTTTTGAGAGATTTGCAGGAGAATGTGTAAGTTTATCGAATAATATTTACGTGTTAAAGAGATGAAGGTGGACCAAGATGAGTACCGGACAAGGCGGTATACCCGAAAGCATTATTGAATCGGTGTTACAGCAGCATGATATCGTCGATACGGTGAGCCGATTTGTACATCTGACCAAACAGGGGAAATATATGAAAGGCCTCTGTCCTTTTCATTCTGAGAAGACGCCTTCGTTTACAGTTACACCAGAGAAACAAATTTTCTATTGCTACGGTTGCGGCACGGGTGGAAATGCCATCAAATTCAGGATGGAAATCGAAGGGTTATCCTTTCCCGAGGCTGTCAAGACGATGGCAGAAGAAAGCCACATTTCAATGGGGGACTGGCAAGGGCGTGAATCGGCTCATGTTAATCCAGAGACTGAACGTTTATTGGAAGCATATGAGCTTACCGCGAAGCTGTACCATTTCTTATTGAAAAATACAGAGCACGGTAAAGTGGCTATGGAATATTTACGCTCACGTGGGTTTAGCGACAAACTCATTGACCAATTCCAGATTGGCTATGCGCCTAATCGCTGGGATACCTTGGTACAATTTCTGGAAAAGCGCGAATTTCCGCTTGAAGAGATGGAAAAGGGTGGTTTACTGTCACCTCGAAACGAAGGTCAGGGGTATGTGGACCGTTTCCGGGACAGGGTCATGTTTCCGATTAATGGCAGGAGCGGTAAGCCGATTGCATTTGCGGGTCGCATTTTGGGAGACGGGCAACCGAAGTACCTCAATTCACCGGAAACCCGGTTATTTAACAAAAGCCGTGTTCTCTACAATCTGCATCATGCCAAAAATGCAATTCGCAAACAAAGGCAGGCCATATTGTTCGAAGGGTATGGCGATGTTATCTCCGCCTGGGATCAGGATATCCAGAACGGTGTAGCGGCAATGGGTACCGCGCTCACTGAGAATCAGGCATTGATGCTTAAAGGCATGTGTGATGAAGTCATCGTATGTTATGACGGCGATCGAGCCGGACAGGCTGCAGCACTCAAAAACTTCCCTATTCTTGAGGAAGCCGGATTGCAGGTCAAAATTGCTCTGATACCGGATGGGCTTGACCCGGATGAGTTTATCCGCAAGTATGGTGGTGAACGGTTCCGAAACCAGATTGTGGACGGCGCTGTAACGACTACAAAATTTAAGCTTATAAACCTAAAAAAAAACCATATACTGCTAGAAGGCGGCGGACAAATCGCTTATTCCAAGGAAGCGGTCAAACTTATTGCTCCTTTGTCTTCTCCGACAGAACGGGAAGTATATCTTCGGGAACTGGCTGCGGAAGTGGATGTCTCATTTGAAACACTGAAGCAGGAGTGTAATGAAGAACGGGAGGCCATGAAAAATAACCTCCAGTATGGGGATAATAACCCGAAAAGGTGGAATAATGGTAGGCAACAAAATAGGCAGGTGCCTACACCCAATTTGTTGCCGGCTTACCACGCTGCTGAACGCAAGCTGCTCGCCTGGATGCTTCAGGATGATGAGGCTGCCCAGTACGTGAATGAGCATCTTGGTGAAGCTTTTAACTTGGATGATCATGCAGCTATTGCTGCTTATCTATATGCCTATTATGCGCAAGGCAAACCGTCGGATACAAGCCGTTTTATGTCTTCGCTGCATGACGACCGACTGGAAAAGACGGTCAGTTCAATCTCGATGATGGATGGTCCAGGTGAATGGAGTATTCAAGTGCTCGACGATTGCATCAGGGAAGTGCTGAAATATCCGCGTAAGAAAGAGTACGACCTGAAAAAAGAAGAAATGATTGCTGCAGAGCGGGCAGGTGATTCTGTACGCGCGGCACAAATTGCAATTGAAATGATTGCCCTAGAGAGACAGTGAACGTCTGAATGTTGGATGTTTCTAGGGAGGAGGGAGTCGAGTTATGGCGAATGATCAGCATACTGAACTAGAAACAGAATTGACGCTGGATCAGGTTAAGGATCAATTGATTGAGTCAGGTAAGAAAAGAGCTTCGTTGAACTACAAGGAAATTATAGAAAAACTCTCCCCATTTGAGCAAGACGCTGAGCAGATGGATGAGTTCTATGAACAACTGAGCGACCTGGGTATTGATGTCGTGAACGAAAATGATGAAGAGGTAACCCTTCGCCCTAGTGAGGATTCCGAGAACAACACCAGAGAGGGAGACGATGAATTCCACTTTGATGATGATCTGAGCCTTCCACCAGGAATCAAAATCAACGACCCTGTTCGTATGTATCTCAAAGAAATTGGTCGTGTACCTTTGTTGTCTGCGGATGACGAAGTAGAACTGGCTAAACGGATTGAAAACGGGGATGAAGAGGCGAAACGTCGTTTGGCTGAAGCTAACCTTCGTCTCGTGGTCAGTATCGCCAAGCGTTATGTTGGACGTGGCATGTTGTTCCTGGATCTGATTCAGGAAGGTAACATGGGTCTGATCAAAGCTGTTGAGAAGTTCGACCACAAAAAGGGCTATAAATTCAGTACGTATGCGACATGGTGGATTCGCCAAGCGATCACCCGTGCGATTGCGGACCAGGCGCGTACCATTCGTATCCCTGTGCATATGGTGGAGACGATCAATAAGCTGATCCGGGTATCCCGTCAGCTGTTGCAGGAACTTGGGCGTGAACCGACACCAGAAGAAATCGCTGCCGAGATGGATCTGAGTGTGGAAAAAGTTCGTGAGATTACGAAGATTGCTCAGGAACCGGTTTCCTTGGAAACACCGATTGGTGAGGAAGATGATTCCCATCTGGGTGATTTCATCGAGGATCAGGAAGCGCTGGCTCCGGCGGATGCTGCTGCTTATGAGCTGCTGAAAGAACAGCTCGAAGATGTCCTGGATACTTTGACTGAGCGTGAAGAGAATGTGCTTCGTCTGCGTTTTGGTCTGGACGATGGACGTACAAGAACGCTGGAAGAAGTGGGCAAGGTATTTGGTGTTACGCGTGAGCGTATTCGTCAGATTGAAGCCAAGGCTCTTCGTAAATTGCGTCACCCTAGCCGTAGTAAACGGCTTAAAGATTTCCTCGAATAAATCACTATGGGAGACTTTCCGCAAGACGCTTAAGCGGCGGCGGGGTCTCCTTTATTTTTAAATTGAACATCTAAATTTCTTGGTTTTGGTAATTCATCCTTGAAATGTTTTATTGGATTTCATTTTATCGCTTTTCGTTGTTCAATGCAAATCAATAAATTAAATGAATGGTGTAGGTGCTTCATGAAACTTTCGAATCGATTACAGCGGATACATGATCAAATTCCCGAAGGCAGCCGCTTGGCTGACATTGGCTCAGACCACGCTTTGCTTCCGGTAGCGGCAGTACGCAGCGGGAAAGCAGTTACTGCAATAGCCGGAGAAGTTAATCCCGGCCCTTATGAAGCTGCACGCAAGCAAGTCAGTGATGCTGGACTGAAGGAACAAATTACAGTACGTCGTGGTGATGGCTTGGATATCATCTCTGCAGGAGAAGTGGACGTTATCACCATTGCCGGTATGGGAGGAGCACTCATTGCCTCCATTCTGGATCGCGGCCTCTCCAAGCTGGATGAGGTCAAGCTTCTCATTTTGCAGCCTAATGTTGGTGAGGATATTCTCAGACGTTGGTTGTTGGAACATCACTGGGTGGTTGTTGCAGAGCAGCTGCTTGAGGAAGATGGCAAAGTGTACGAGATTATTACAGCAATGCCGAAGGAACTCAGTCCGATTGCCAATGAGGAAGTGTATCGCGCACGACCGCTTGAAGGCGGAGTGGAATTGACATCAGATTTGCTGCTGCGCATGGGGCCTTATTTAACAGACCGTCCTACGGATGTTTTTTTTGCCAAATGGGAGAGCGAAATCGTCAAGCTGCAAAGTGTTGTGCAGTCCATCTCCAAATCCGATCAGGAGTCCTCACGGGACAAGGCGGCTGAGGTGGAGCGTCTTATTGTGAACTTGAAGGAGGTACTCTCATGTTTGCCAAAGGTCAAACTGTAATTCAATTGATGGAGCAGCTTGCTCCTAAACATCTGGCCGTGCCGGACGATCGGATTGGTCTTCAGCTTGGCAGTTTGCAAAAGGAAATTACGCACGTTCTTATCGCGCTTGATGTTACAAACGAAGTTGTAGACGAGGCCATTCGGATTGGAGCCAATCTGATTATTGCGCACCATGCCATCATTTTCCGTCCAGTCAAATCCTTGAATACAGATACACCCATGGGGAAATTGTACGAGAAGCTGATCAAGCATGATATTGCGGTGTACATTAGTCATACCAATCTGGATGTGGCTGAAGGTGGCATGAATGACTGGATGGCCGAGGCCATTGGAATAGAGAGCAAGGAATCACTTGAGGATGTACATACAGATCATTTATTTAAATTGGCTGTATTTGTACCCCGCACCCATCATGAGCAGGTGCTCCAAGCGATCCTCGAAGCCGGCGCTGGCAGTATTGGTCAGTACAATAAGTGCAGCTTCAACACCGAAGGTACAGGTACTTTTGTACCGGGTGAGGGGACACAGCCCTTCATCGGTACAGAGGGACAGATGGAGCGTGTAGAGGAAATGCGGATTGAGACCATTGTACCGCAGAGTCTGCGCAGCAAGGTTATACAAGCGATGCTGAAGGCTCATCCGTATGAGGAAGTGGCCTATGACCTGTATGCAATGGATTTAAAAGGCCGTACGCTGGGTCTGGGGCGCTTGGGACCACTCAAACAACCAAAGACACTCGGTGAGCTGGTGGAGGTCGTTAAGGCCCAACTGGATGTGCCATACGTTAGGGTGGTAGGGGATCTCCATCGGCAGATCAAAAAAGCAGCCGTGCTTGGCGGTTCAGGCAGCCGTTATACCCTTCCAGCACGGTTCAAAGGGGCCGATGTTATCGTAACTGGAGACATTGATTATCATACGGCTCATGATGCGCTGATGGCGGGCATGTGTATTATCGATGTCGGGCATAATGCGGAGAAAATCATGAAACCGAAAACTGCGGACTGGCTGCGTTTACGTTTGGAAGACAAACGTTATGACACACAAGTAAGTGCATCCGAGGTAAACACGGAAGTATTTCAGTTTATCTAAAAGTACTCGGGCTCATGGCTTCCAGTAAGATTAGACTTGTTTGTAAACCCAAATGCCTGTATACTATGTAATGTTGTTCGGAAAGCTTGACAGACAATCGCTGGTGGCCTTCGTTGCCACGAGAGGAAAGTCCGGGCTCCACAGGGCAGGATGCTGGATAACGTCCAGTCAGCGCGAGTTGAAGGATAGTGCCACAGAAATGGACCGCCGATGGCCGGATTTTCCGGCACAGGCAAGGATGGAACCGAGGTGTAAGAGACCCCGAGGAACGCTGGTGACTTCGTTCCTGGTAAACCCCATCTGGAGCAAGACCTAATGGGACACAGTCGACTCTTTGGAGAAGGCAGCCTTAGCCCGAGGTGTGTCTAGGTTGGTCGCTTGAGCTGTGCAGCAATGTATGGCCTAGATAGATGATTGTCGCTTGTGGTGGGAGGGTAGTTCCCGTCTGAACCACGAAGAGCACAGAACCCGGCTTACGGTAAGCTTTCCTAACTACAACACAACAGTAACAAGTGCAGTCCACTATCAGTCAAGGGCCAAACAGAAGGAATTGTATCTGATGTGCCTGACTGATCAGAAGGACGCGATTATATTAAAAAGATTTCCTGCACTCGCAGGTCATATAAATAAGGCGTCAGACTTCGAGATTTCTCGGGTCTGACGCCTTATTTTTGTTGTTATTCGTTGGAATGAGAAACTGTTCCGAATGAAACAGTGGATGACAGTTCGTTACAGTGTAACTACACTATCTGACTGTAATGATGCATGCCAGCGTTGAATGGCACGATCCATACGCTCTACAGCCTCAGGAAGCAGATCTGGATCAGTATGAGTAAAGTTGATCCGCATACGGTTCAGCTCCGGTGTACCCGCATAGAAGGAATCCCCTGGTACAATGCATACTTTCTCCTGAATTCCATACGTGAACAGATTGCTGGCCAGCATGCCCTTAGGCAGTTGCAGCCATAGGAACATTCCGCCTTGAGGTGAGTTCCAAGAGATACCATCCCACGATTTTGCAGCCATGAGTGTGGTCATTTTTTTCATCCGTTGTTCATAATTCAGTGAGATATTGCGAATATGTCCGTCCAGATCGAAAGACTCCAGAAGCGCATGAAGTGCTCTTTGGTCGATGCTGCTGGAGTGCAAATCTGCCCCCTGTTTGGCGCGGGCAGCTATTTTGATTACATCCGGAGCAGCCAGTATCCAGCCAGTACGGAGGCCTGGAGCTACTGTTTTGGAGAATGTACTGGTGTAGATGACATTGGATGGACCCTCATAGGATGCTGCATCCAGCTGCGCCAGTGCAGGGGCATCCAGCTGCTCCGGTTTAAAGCGGATTTCACCATAGGGATCGTCTTCCAGAATCAGTACCCCGTATTTCCGGCACAGATCTACGGCTTGCTGGCGTCTGGCGCGACTCCATACTTTGCCCGACGGGTTGGAGAAGGTAGGGTTAATGTAAACGAGCTTGGGACGATGCAATTGCAGCTGTTCCTCCAGTGATTCAGGCAACATTCCGTCATCATCACAGGCAACACCGCGCGCCTCAGCCTGATAGGAATGAATGACCTGAAGGGCAGCCAGATAGGTTGGTGATTCAACCAATACGCTGTCGCCTGGATCGAGTAAAATGCGGCACACCAGGTCAATGGATTGCTGAGATCCGGTAGTCAGAAGCATATGATCAGGTGAAGCGGGAATGCCCTTGGATTCAAGACGTTCGGCAATTTTGGCACGTAGTGGTCGGAAACCTTCCGTCTCTGCATATTGAAGAGCCGCTGAACCACCCATGAATACCTTTTCGTATGCGTCACGTATGGCTTCAAGCGGGAATGATGACTGGGCAGGTAACCCGCCGGCAAGAGAAATCATTCCAGGCGCCTGTGCAGCCTGCAACATGTCGCGAACGACAGAGGACGGGGTATTTTGTGCCATTTTAGACCAAGGGGTATTCATATTATTCTCATCTCCTGTTATTCACTGTTATACTGATATTATAAACTATCATAGACTGAATGCTGTATAACAGTAAAATGCTGATCATAACAGTTGGGAGGGTGCATGTGTGCATATTGAATTGAAACGGGGAAGCAGCACCAAATTATATGTTCAGATTGCTCTTACACTTGCTGACCGAATAAGGTCTGGACTAATCGAGCCTGGAACCCGTCTGCCGTCGGTTCGTAAAATGACCGCAGATCTGGGCGTCAGCCTGGTCACTGTGTCCAAAGCCTATGCCGAGCTCGAAGCGATACAGTTGGTTACGTGCTCCCAGGGGAAGGGTTGTTATGTACGGGGGGCGCAAGAGCTGGAGATAACGGAGGATATGGAGATGGAGAAGACTCACCGTACCCATGCAAAGAATGAATCCAGCACACCCTGGAACTGGCAGATGGCTCTTGTAGATTATTTGCCTCGAGCACAGCTTTGGAGACATTTTGACGCATCTCCTCAAGTTAAATATGAGCTGCATATGTCGGCAATTCAGCCTGAATTGTTGCCAACACGAGAGATTATCGATAGTGCGTACCGGCTTTCCTCCGATCATCCAGAGCGCATGGCTGCTTATGGTTCCTTTCAGGGAGATCGAGAACTGCGTCAGACGTTTTCCGGGCACTTTGCAGAAAGAGAGTTGCGGGTAATGCCTGAACGGATGCTGATTACGAGCGGTACTCAGCAGGGAATCGATCTTGTCGCGCGTACGTTTGTTGGTCCTGGCGACGTCGTCTACATGGAAGCACCGAGCTATACGGGAGCCATTGATGTGTTCACAAGCAGAGGAGCGAAGATTATTACGGTGCCTATGGATGATGATGGTATGCGTATTGATTTGTTAACCCGGTTATGTGATACATACCCGCCCAAGTTGATATATACCATTCCTACGTTTCACAATCCTACAGGTATTACGATGAGTGCCAAACGGCGTGCGCAACTGCTTAACCTTGCTCAAAGCTATCATTGTCTCATTCTGGAGGATGATCCGTTCGCCGATCTGTATTTCCGTGATCCGCCGCCTGCTTCCATTAAATCCATGGATGGGACGGGCCATGTGATATATATCAAAAGCTTCAGCAAAGTATTATCCCCCGGCTGTCGTGTGGCGTGTGCGGTTGCAGATGGAAGTGTACTCACCCGACTTGTTGCAGCCAAATCCACTGCGGATCTCGGAAGTCCGCTGCTTACACAAAAAGCATTGCAATCTTTCATACAGCATCAATACAGTGAGTATACAGCACGATTGAGGGATGAGTTATATTCCCGACTGCTTGCGGCATCGACGGTACTGGAGGAACATGGTCCTCCCGGGATGTACTGGACTTTGCCTGATGGGGGACTAAACTTATGGCTGCAATTGCCGGATGGCTTGGATATGCATGAGCTGCACCGCCAGTCGCTTGCCGCAGGTGTTTCCTTTTTGCCGGGTTCTGCCTGTTATGTGGGGGAAACGGATACGGCGAGTCTGCGGATTTGCTTTACGGTTACGAAACAGGATCTGTTATGTGAAGGGCTGCGGGTATTATGCAGTGTCATTAAGAACATTACACCGCAACAGGGTGGGGCAACGGCGGACAGGCTCCCGCTTATATAATTTTTCGGAACACGGACATACATCCAATCCACATCGGACTCAGTGCAATACGTTATAGTATCACTTGAAAGGGAGTTGGTTTGAAATGAACCATTTCTGTCCACCGCTTTGTCCGATTGTATGTGACCCAATCCAGGTTGTTGAAGATTACTACATTCCACAAATCGTACCCGTAATTCATCCGATCGAAGTCATCAAAAAACACCACTGTGTACCAATCCATCATCACATGTATCCTGTCGTGGTCAAAGAAGAAGATCCGTGTTATGTTTCAAGCCACAACGGCAAGAAAAAATCCGTGAAAAAATCAGGCAAATCCCGCACAACTTCTCGCAAACGCTAGTCGCAGCGGGTGCCCCGGGGGAATAGGTAACATACCAAAGAGCAGCATACGCCCCGGGGCGCAGCTGCTTTTGTTTTTTTTTATATCCAGTGTACGGTTAGTGTTTGATGTACTTTTTCATGGCATTGTCCATTTGCTGTCTTACATGCTGCGGCCAGAACTGAAGTGGGGCACTGTTCCCAGAGGCCGCCTCCAATGCTTTAAACACATCGATTTGACCATAGCCGTAATACTTGTCGTGACCTGGGTCACCGAGATCAATGACGCTTTGACGCATCAAATCCATGACCTCCGTGTTGGTCAGATCGGGATTTAACGAGCGAATCAAGCCTGCAAGTGCCGCGACATGGGGACTTGCCATAGACGTTCCGGACAAGGCTGCATATTGGTTTTTCGGATACGTACTTGCAATGCTGGACCCGGGGGCCGTCACATCCACGTAATCCCCATAATTGGAATAGGAAGCTTTGTTCATGTCCGGATCCGTGGCGGATACCGCAAATACTTCCGGATAGGCGGCAGGGTATCCCGGACGCTCGGTATTATCGTTACCCGTCGCTGCAATTAATACGATGTCGCGATCAAAAGCGTATTTAATGGCATCATGAAGAAATTGGGCATCGGCGTAATTGCCCAGACTCATGTTAATGACCTTGGCACCATGATCAGCAGCCCAAATGATGCCTTCAGCCACAGCATAGGTTGTGCCTGAACCCGAATTGTCGAGCACTTTAACAGGAAGTACCTTGTTATACCAGCTCATGCCTGCTACACCTTCGTTGTTATTCACAACAGCGCCGATGATGCCTGCTACATGTGTACCATGGCCTACGTCATCAAGTGGTTTGCTCGCTGGATCAACAACGTTATAACCATCCAGCAGCTTGCCCTTCAAATCGGGATGAGTCAGATCGACGCCGGTGTCCACCACGGCAACGATAACATCCTTGTTTCCCTTCGTAATATTCCAGCCACGGTTAGTCTCAATGGCGGGTAGGTTCCATTGGTAGTCGGAAAACAAAATATCATTGGGCACGGTTACATCTTTTTGTTCAGGTACGGTTTCATTGGTTAAATACAAGTAGTGAGGTTCCATATACAGCGGATTCCATTTACGTTCGAAATAGGCATGTAATTGCTCATAATTCATATGTTCTGACCGAAAAACATACGTGTATCCCAGCTTGCGAGCTGATTGAGTCCGCAGATCGGATTTAATGATTCGCATATCCCGTTCACCTGGATCCTGACGGAAACGGATGACGATTTCATTTTCGTAAAAATGACTGGCATTGGCGTTATCATGCCCTGTTTTTACAGTAATTTCTTTCAGGGTGTCGGGGTGTACAGACTCGATTTTGAATTTACCTTCACGCGGATAAGGAATCATACGCAAATTTTTACGCTGATGCTGCTCCACGGCATTTAGTACATTTTGGCTAAACAAAGCGATGACGGCTCGTTCTCCATCCTTAGAGGGCTGACCCATGACAAAAAACTTTTCCTTGCCCAGAGGAAACGAAGAAGATTCGAAGCTTTGACGTTTGTTCACGGCTTTCTTGGCCAAGGCGAGAGAATGTTCCAGCTTTTGCTGTTCCAACTTGCTTCCTTTTGCTGCTGTTTTGTCAAAGTGCCGACTGCGTGATTCTTTGGTATTTATTACATCAATAAAGCGAATATGATCATGTGTTTGTTGAAGCTCTTTAACGTATTGACTTATCTGCACATCATTCATTTGGGAGGTCTTCTCAAGCATGATGCGAAGATGCTGTTTGGCATCCGCACGGGTCAGCATATCGGTTGACTTTACATCCTGAACTTTGAGACGTTGTTTGCTCGCATGCTCCTCGTGTGGAGAATCGGGCATGGCACTTGGAGCAGGAACAGGGCGATTGGACGTCGGAAGCAAAAGCGTCAAGGCAAGTGCGCCCGCACCCGCGGCAATGGCCCAGTTAACCCATTTCGGTCTGGACATAGGGGATGGAACCTCCTCGTTTGTTTTGATAATCATCTAACAGTGCTCTGATTTCATCGTTGTCACTGGATATATCTATCGTTAGGAAAAGCGGTTATTTTTATGCAGGTGAACATCAGGTGAGCTGTGTGTAATGGGCATGTTCAGGGACATAACGGGAAAGCCTGATTAAGGGATACCGCTCGTCATCTTTTTATGGTAGGATAGTACCTGAGAATTCAAGGTCAGGGGAGAATCTCCCGTTGGCCGATCTATATGTAAGGACTTATTTAAGGGGGAGCTACCTTTATGTCAGCAGCCAATGTACAGAAAACATGTGAGTCAACTAGGGAAAAGTTAAAACCGGCTATCGATCGGATTGAAAAATTTTTGAATGAAAATGCCTTGCCTGAACTGGATCAGAATCAGACGGAGGAGTCATCAGCCTTCTACAAAGGATTTCTTTCGGATCTCCGTCATTTGCTCGTTTTTTCTGAAGTTTCTTACGAAAAACTTGGCGTTGTGCTGCGTCGTGCCAATTTTGATGTTGATTTTGCCGAAAAGGCTCTCTATAACACATACCATCAAAGCATCAACAGCTTTTTTTATCCTAAAAATGAATGTTACTCCGAAGATGGAAGATATGCTTACACTGGTCAGGATGCAATCCGTTTCCGTGATAAGCCCATTCGTGCAGTACGGGATGTTATTCTTGAAATATCAAAAACGTACGAAGAATTGCGTGATGATCTGGCCTTTTATGAAAGTGACTACCTGACGCAGCGTCGGATGCAAAACCAACGTAATCACGCGTAAATACATTTTCAACGATATGAGAATTGGACAAAACCGCCCTTGTGGCGGTTTTTTTGCGTTTTTTTAATGGAATTGCGGATGAGGGAGCATGTCATCATCTGGCATTTCGTTGGAGAATAGCCGATTTACGGTGCGGAGACAATAGATGTCGAGGTGATAAAAAAATGAGCCAAGAGAAGCCGATCGTCAAATGCAGTGTCTCGAACTGCAACTTTTGGGGAGAAAACAATTTCTGCCAGGCTGATGCCATTATGATTGACATTGACCAACATGCCACCCGTCGCTTACATGAGGAATTTGCCGGAGAGATCTTTGATTCAGACCATCAAGACTATGCACGTACTTCATCAGCGACATGCTGCCACACATTCAAACCGAAATGAGCAGTCATTCCCATTTATATGGAGGTGCTTTGCATTGAATAATGACCGTAGAGATGATCACCCGTTACAGCGTCCCAAAACGACTCCGTTAGATGAAAAGCAGCGTCAACGTGTAGATTATCCAAGACGTAGCCACAAGGAAGAGTATGGCGCAGAGGTAGCCCCCACAACAGGTTCTATTCGAACAGAACCTACAGAAAGAACAGATCATACCCCTGTCAAGCGTGAAGATGACGGTGTTATGAAATCTACTGGTCGTATCTCCGGGTATATGGGTCTGGCCTTTGGTATCGCATCCTTATTTATGTGGTCCATCGTCCTTGGTCCAGCCGCAGCGGTACTTGGTTACTATGCTTATGTCAATGGCCGGAAAACGGCTGGTGCATGGTCCATCGGACTTGGCGCAGTGGCAACTCTCAGCTATTTCTTCATGATTCCATTTGCCCGTTAATAAAGCAAAAAGCATATAATGATCTGACAAGCGATATACAAGATCATAACCGAACTGGATATGCTTTGGGTTATTTGCAGCCTTCTGCTTCCACCTTACTAAAAGGGGATTGCAGAGGGTTTTTTCGCATATGCGCAATGATGTTGTATAATCGGTCTATTTTTTTGAAAACAATGGAACCTTCCTGTAAAATAATGTAGAATAAAGTCATAATCTACGTTTACATTATACGGGAGTGAATATAACTCATGCAGATTGATCCGCGCGCGTCGCGGCAGTTGCTGGAACTGCAATTGTCCAATAGTCTCAACGAAACAAATGCATCGGATGGAAATTCCGGTTCAACCGTGGATTTTGCCAGTATGATGGACGGGCTGCTCGGCACGAATTCAAATTCTTCGAACAATAGCGGTACCATAGGCGAAGACGTGAACTCTGCAGTGAGCTCCAAACGGTCCAATGACGGTCTGTTGTGGCTGCAACTGGGCAGCATGTATAACCCGGATGCAAGTTCTGTTTCTTCTTCGAACAGTAATGCGATTTCTTTATCTGCCCTGTTAAATACTGGAGCAGTGGATTCGGGTGCATCTGTACCTACAGATTTTGAATCATTGATTGCTTCAGCAAGTGCCAAATATGGGGTGCCTGAATCTTTGATCAAGGCGGTTATTGATACAGAATCTGGCTTCAATCCGAATGTAGTTTCTTCCGCAGGTGCCAAAGGACTAATGCAGTTGATGGATGGGACGGCAGCAGGGTTGGGGGTAAGCAACGCTTACGATCCCGCTCAAAATATAGATGGTGGTACCAAATACCTTTCTCTCCAGCTCCAGCGTTTTGGTGGAGAGGTGAAGATGGCACTTGCTGCTTATAATGCCGGACCGGGACGGGTTTCGAGTCTGGGCGTATCGAGTGATGCTGAACTGATGAGTGTACTTAATCGTCTTCCTTCAGAAACTCAGGCTTATATTTCCAAAGTGGAGAAGGCGCAGACGAAATATATGGTATAAATGGTATAGACCGAAGAAATGGCAACACAACAGTATGTTCTGGAAGAGATCAAACGCGGGAACAGCACCCTTAAAGGTGCTTGGTTCCTGTTTGGTCTTTTTGTGTTGAGCGGGGATCGTGTTACAATGCTCACTGTAGATTCCACAACGAAGAGACAAGGAGGGGAACCTCATTTGAAATATTTTGATTATGCAGCAACGACGCCTCCTCATCCGGATGTCGTTCGAACTATGGCTGAGATTATGGAGGCGCAATATGGAAATCCGTCTTCGATTCATGGATATGGTGAGCGTGCTCATCAGTTGTTACGCCGAGCGCGAGCTGGTTGTGCTGCCGCTATTGATGTGAAACCGGAGGAAATCGTATTTACCTCAGGCGCAACCGAGAGCAACAATCTTGCCATTAAAGGCGCAGCATTGAGGTATCAGTCCCGGGGCAAACATATCATTACAACTGCAACGGAGCATGCTTCGGTATATGAGAGTTTTGTGCAGTTGCAGCAGTGGGGATGGGATGTCACTTGGCTTCCCGTCGATTCCGACGGTCTGGTTAGCGCCCAGCAGGTAATGGATGCCATAAGATCAGATACGGTGCTTGTGAGTCTGATGCATGTGAACAATGAAACGGGAGCAATACATCCAATTGCTGAAATTGGAGTACGACTGAAAAAGGAAGCGCCAAAGGTGCTTTTTCATGTGGATGGTGTGCAGGGTTTTGGCAAGTTGGATGCTAAACCTGCGGAATGGGGCGCGGATCTGTACAGCTTGTCTGCTCACAAGATTCGTGGTCCCAAAGGAGCTGGACTTCTCTACGTACGAAGTGGAGTGGAGCTTACGCCTCTACTGTCCGGGGGGTCCCAAGAGCAGGGGTTGAGAGCGGGAACTGAAAACGTACCTTTGCTTGTGGGTATGGCGAAGGCAATGCGTCTCGCTGCGGAACGTCAGGCTGACTTTGCGCAGCGTACAACGATTTTGCGAGATCGTATTATGCAGGTCATAGATACGATTCCCGGACTTGTGCTAAATAGTCGTAAAGAGGGTGCACCGCACATTGTTCATTTTTCCTATCCTGGAATGAAGGCAGAAGTGGCACTGCATACCCTGGAGCAACTTGGAGTAACTGTTTCTACACAATCTGCCTGCTCTTCGCGATCGGCTGAACCCAGCAGGGTATTGCTCGCCATGGGCAGGGATAATGCTTGTGCTGCTGGTGGATTGCGTATTAGTCTTGGAGATGAACATATAGAAGAAGATGTGGCTCTGCTGGAGCAGGCTTTACATCAGATGGTGGCGCAGCTGCGCCCGTTGGAAAGGCGGATGTGATTTTAGATGAAATATGATATGCTGCTTCTCCGTTTCGGAGAGTTTATGTTAAAAGGAAAAAACCGTGCCCGGTTTGAAAAAACAATCATCACCCAGGTACGTTCCCTGCTCAAACCTTATCCAGGTGCAAGTCTGCGTAAGGAGTTTGGACGGTTGTATGTCGATCTGGGTGGTGAATCTCATACAGAGCTGATTGCTGTGCTGAAACGAGTATTCGGTGTTATGTCGATTAGTCCCGTTAAAGTGACCCCATCTGAAGCTGATCAGATCGTGGAGACTGCCATCGCTTTTATGGATGAGAGGGAGTCTGAATTCAAAGAAGGTACCACATTCAAAGTTAATGCACGGCGTGTATGGAAAGAGTTCCCCAATTCTTCCCATGAAATGAACCATCTCGTAGGTTCTCCTATTCTTCGGAAATTCCAGCAGTTAAGTGTAGACGTGCGTCAACCTGACATTGAACTGCGTGTGGAAATTCGGGATCAGGGCACGTATATCTTCAGTGAGGTGATTCCGGCTGTAGGCGGGTTCCCCCTGGGCACAAATGGAAAAGCAATGCTGTTATTATCGGGCGGCATAGATAGCCCTGTAGCGGCATGGTCTTCGATGCGTAGAGGTCTGGAAGTGGAATGTGTACACTTTTACAGTTATCCGTTCACAAGCCAGCGTGCCAAAGAAAAGGTCATTGATTTGGCGCGTGCACTTGCTGATCATGCAGGCACAATTAAGCTGCATCTGGTTCCTTTTACGGAAATTCAAACAGCATTTACCCAACTGGGACAGGATAACTTGATCATCACACTGATGCGCCGCTCCATGTTACGTATTGCAACCAAGCTGGCTGAACGTGAACGTGCGCTTGCACTGATTACCGGAGATAGTCTGGGACAGGTAGCGAGCCAAACCTTGCCAAGCATGAATGTCATTGGACGTGCGACGGATCTGCCGCTGCTGCGGCCGCTTGTCATGATGGACAAACAGGAAATTATAACTTTATCCAAACAGATCGGAACGTACGATATATCGATTCTGCCATATGAGGATTGTTGTACTCTTTTTGTACCAAAATCCCCCACGACGAACCCAAATCTTCGTATTGTGGATAAAATCGAAGCGACCATGAGTCAGCTGCCGGAATGGGTGGAGCAGGCGGTGGAGAAGACAGAAACCATTACGCTGCATGCAGGTGAAAACTTTATGGTAACCAATCAGCAGGATGAAGCTAATGAAATGAAAGAAGAGTGGTTCTGAGAAACCGTATTCTGGATTGAATAACATAATAAGGACTATGTTATCTTCATGAAGAAAAAGGACTGGCCGATGTAGTTATCGGTCAGTCCTTTTTTATAGTTGTGGCTGATGGGGATTTCACTTAATTAAAGCTTAGGAATAGGAGTGCTGACGCTCTCCACCTGGTTTATTGCTGCTTGCACGTTTGCGATATCCCGCAAATACGACACCACCAGTAACGAGAACGATAAATAAGATTCTCAGTGCAGGATGCTCAGTGAAGAAAGGCACGAGACGGTGTTCCTCTGTAATCATATTGGAAGCCGTATACCCTAGCACGATAGCTCCCAGATAAATGATCCAAGGGAAATGATTAATTAACTTGATAAACAACGTACTGCCCCAAACGATAATAGGCACACTGATCAGCAGTCCGAGTATAACAAGTACCAAGTGCTGCTGTGATGCACCGGCAACGGCGATGACGTTATCCAGTCCCATGGCAGCATCTGCGATAACAATTGTACGCACAGCTACCCAGAGAGAACTGCCAGCCTTGATATCGGAATGTTCTTCCCCTTGATCTGCCAATAGCTTGTACGCAATCCAAATTAGGAGTAATCCCCCAACAAGGAGCAGCCAAGGCACTTTAAGCAGCCAGAGCACAATCACGGTGGCTACAATGCGAATCAAAAGTGCGCCGCCTGTTCCGTAAAGAATCGCCCTTTTCTGCACAGAAGGGTGCAAATTTCGAGCTGCAAGACCAATCACGATGGCATTATCGCCAGCCAGAATTAGATCAATAAATACAACGTTCAACAACGCTAGCCAAAAAGCGGGGCTAAACAACTCCATACGATGTCACTCCTTCTATATATCCAAACCTGAGAAAGCTTGTTCAACGTTTAAGAATAGCATGGACAACTTTGACATACAAGTTAGAGTGGGGGGATGAGAAGCATGGATACGCTATGGCTGTTGACCGAAATATTAATGATCAATCTGGTTCTGAGTGGAGATAATGCGGTTGTTATCGCACTTGCAAGTAAGGATTTGCCTGCGAGACAGCGCAAGCAGGCAGTATGGTGGGGGGCTTTCGGCGCTGTTGTTTTGCGCTGCTTGTTAACCTTTGCAGCTGTGCTGCTGTTGGGGATTCCTTTTATTCAGGCGGCTGGCGGTCTGCTGTTGCTATGGATTGCTGTTAAGCTGCTGCTTCAGAATGAAGATGAAGTACATATTCGTAAAGCGTCCACGACCTGGAAAGCGATCCAAACGATTTTGATTGCTGACTTTGTCATGAGTCTGGATAATGTTCTCGCAATTGCTGCTCTGGCGGATGGGGACTTGGCGCTCACGGTCATCGGAATTGCCATAAGTATTCCGATTGTGGTGTGGGGCAGCGGATTAATTGTCGGTTTGTTGAAGCGGTTTCCGATTCTGGTATTTGCCGGTTCAGGTATTTTGGCCTTCACAGCAGGTGAGATGGTGATGAATGATCCGAAGCTGGGACAGTGGCTTGGCGGCTTGGCAGCTGAGGCGCATACCTTGCTGCCTGCAGCTATGGCTTGTCTTGTAATCGCGATTGGAGGAGCGCATAAGTTCGTTCGTCGAAACGTGTAAATTGATTTGAACAAACGGAAATATAAATTGTTCTGGCGAACTGCTCTTTTGGGGCAGTTTTTTTGCTGTGTTTATTTGTTCTAGAGGTATGGGCGAACTTGAATAAGTCATAGACCGATCAGTTTAGGGTAATACAGGATAATGGAGAGAGGCAAAGTACGACATAAGGTGTAGTTTTTTGCATACACATCGGCTACACTAGAAAAAGGCTGGGAACAGTCAGTCATCATGGAATTGTTTATCATTTTAGCTTGCGGGTACATAGCCAAATGTTATAAGAGGTGATTGTAGATGAGGATGAGAAATGAAAAAGCAATCGGAATATTTATTTTTGTTGCAGGTTTAATAATTTTACTCGGCAAACTTGGTGTGTTTGGCTTTATTGGCCGGCACTTCTGGCCTTTGCTCATCTTGTTGCCTGGTATTGCTCTTCATGCATTATATTATGCAAGGCTTACGCCATCATGGTCACTCGTTCCAGCAGGTACGTTAACCGTCTATGGTCTGTTGTTTGGAATCACGAACACATGGGGCAGCGGATTGATGAGCAACCTGTGGCCTGCTTTTTTGCTTGGAATTGCCGTTGGTTTGCTTGAATATGCACTGGCTGATCATCGAAGACCTGCAGTGGTACTTCCGGTTGCATTGGGCGTGGGAATCCTTTCAATTATTTTGTTCGGATTTACAATGCTTCACACCGGTATTATCTATGTGCTGGCGGTAATTTTGATTGTAGGCGGGATATGGTTGCTGTTTGGCCGAGGACGTCAAGGGAGAGGCTGGTAACATTCCCATTGGTCTTTCAAGCGAAATATCTTGATTTTTACCTATGATCAACTATAATATAAGGGATATAGGATGCGTCGGGATATCACCGACGCTTATTTTGGGTGAGTAACCTGCGAATTTGCGGGAAGTTTAGTAGATAAGAATTGAAATTGGAAAGGATATGGATACAAACCATGCATTCAAGAGAACACATTCGCAATATTGCGATTATTGCCCACGTCGACCACGGGAAAACAACGCTCGTCGACAAGTTGCTCCAGCAATCCGGTACTTTCCGTGATCACGAAACGGTACAGGAGCGCGCAATGGACTCCAACGATTTGGAGCGTGAACGCGGTATTACGATTCTGGCTAAAAACACAGCTATTACCTATAAAGATTACCTGATTAACATTGTGGATACACCAGGACACGCCGACTTCGGTGGTGAAGTGGAACGTATCATGAAAATGGTTGACGGCGTATTGCTCGTTGTTGATGCTTATGAAGGCTGTATGCCACAAACGAAATTCGTACTTCGTAAAGCACTGGAGCACAACCTGACACCAATCGTTGTGGTAAACAAAATTGACCGTCCAGCGGCTCGTCCGACTGAGGTTATTGATGAAGTACTGGACCTGTTCATTGAACTGGGTGCCAACGATGAACAACTTGAATTCCCTGTTGTATATGCTTCCGCATTGAACGGAACATCCAGCATGGAAAGTGATCCTGCTAAACAGGATGACAACATGATGGCGATCTACGATACGATCGTTAGTCATATCCCTCACCCAACAGAGAATGTTGAAGAGCCACTTCAATTCCTCGTTACTTTGATGGACTACAATGAATACCTTGGCCGTATTGCCATTGGTCGTGTTAACCGCGGTGTGATCCGTCAAGGACAATCGGTAACGGTTATTATGCGTGATGGTAAGAGCAAAACTGCACGTATCGAGAAACTGTTCGGTTTCCAGGGGCTCAAACGTATTGAGACAGAAGAAGCAGGAGCAGGCGACATCGTTGCCATTGCAGGGATCAAGGACATCAACATTGGTGAAACCATTGCCGACCCTAACAATCCAGAAGCACTTCCAGTTTTGAAAATTGACGAGCCTACCCTGCAAATGACGTTCCTCGTGAACAACAGTCCATTCGCAGGTCGTGAAGGTAAATGGGTAACTTCCCGTAAACTTCGTGAGCGTTTGTTAAAAGAATTGGAAACAGACGTTTCCCTTCGTGTTGACGAAACGGAAAGCCCGGATGCATTTGTCGTTTCCGGACGTGGTGAGCTTCACTTGGGTATCCTGATTGAGAATATGCGTCGTGAAGGATATGAGCTTCAAGTATCCAAACCGGAAGTTATCGTTAAAGAAGTTGACGGTAAGAAAATGGAACCTCTTGAGCGCTTGTTGATTGATATCCCTGAAGAAAGCATGGGTTCCGTAATGGAGAGCCTGGGCGCACGTAAAGCAGAGATGGTTAACATGGTCAACACAGGTAGTGGTCAAGTTCGTCTGGAGTTCCTGATTCCAGCACGTGGTTTGATCGGATATAGCACAAACTTCCTGACATTGACTCGTGGTTACGGTGTGATGAACCATGCATTTGACAGCTACGCTCCAGTAGTATCCGGTCAAGTGGGTGGACGTCACCAAGGTGTACTGATCTCAACTGAAACGGGTACATCTACGTTCTATGGAATGATGGGCGTTGAGGATCGTGGTACTCTCTTCTTGGAGCCGGGTACTGAAATCTACGAAGGTATGATTGTTGGTGAACATACACGTGACAATGATATCGTTGTTAACATCTGCAAAGAAAAACAACTGACTAACGTTCGTTCTTCTGGTAAAGATGATACGGTTAAAATTAAAACTCCGATTATCTTCTCGTTGGAACAGGCGCTTGAATACCTGAATGAAGATGAATATTGTGAGATCACACCGAAATCTATTCGTCTTCGTAAGAAGATCCTGAATAAATCCGAGCGTGAACGTGCGGAAAAACAACGCAAAATGGCTTCCAAAGCCTAATCATAACAACAAAATAAATGATATAAGTTAACGTTTGAGGGGACACATATACACCATCGACGTCGATTACAACCCGCTAAAGTAGTGGAGGATACGGAATCGATTCTGTAGGAGCGAAGCGTTCGCCTTTATCCCCGGATTTTACCATTGAGTAAATGGATCAAAAAAATCTGGAGATAACAGCGACCGAAAGAACGATCCGAATCCGAAACGGTCACATGCAGAGTTTTGTAATTAATGTTGTTGGCATGGTTCCATCAACCGGTTAACTTATATCTAGCATGAACACGAAAGGAGCTGGCTGTGCATGCAAGCATGGTTCGCATCAAACCCGATCGTAGCCTACATCGTCATCTTTGTATTGATTACTTACGTTTATAACAAGGTGTTTCGGGTACGTCAGAAATTGCCGCTTGGTAAGGAAATCGTTCTCTATATCTTGATGGCGATGGGCACATTCATGCTTCTTGTTTTTCAAATCGACAAGCTGCCCATTATTCAATGTTTGCTGGTCGCAGTTGGTTTGATGCTGTTAGTGAGAGTGCGCTATTTTATCGAAGGTCGTCAAAAGAAAAAAGCGGAAGCTGCCGCTCGAAACTCATAAATTCTGTATAGTTTAGACCATCCGTTTTCCTTAGGGAAAGCGGTTGTCTTATATATGGGCCAAAACAGATGTGATAAAGGTGTTGAAGATATGAACTCGAATTCGAACGGACTGCCTCCACGGAGACAGGCACCGACTCAATCCGGCGCTTCTGGATCGAAGAACGGCAAAGGCAAGCAACCAAAGAAGAAGAAACGGATGCGAACCTTTGGCAGACTGGTTTTAAGTTTATTGGTTATTGCAATTTTGGTAGGCGGCGGATATCTCTATTGGGTCTATAATCAGGTAGCGGATACGGGCATTGATAAACCGGTTCCTCCTGGAATGTCTGCCAAAACCAAACCCATTACGATGTTGCTGTTAGGTACGGATAATCGTCCGGAAACAGGTACGTATCTCTCGGATGTGGTTATGGTAGCTTCTCTGAATCCGGAGACCAAGACGGCAACCATTGTATCTTTACCTCGGGACACGCGTATTCAGCTGGATGGATATAAAGCGAATAAATTGAATTCTTATTATCCTAAATTTAAAGCACAGGAAAAAACCTCTGGCAAAAATGCAGAGGATCAAATGAAAGAAATGATGAGCAAGTATCTGGATGTGGATATCAATTATACGACTGTCCTGAATTTCCAGGCATTCCGGGATGCGGTCAATGCTGTAGGTGGCGTGGATGTGACAGTGGATAAAAACATGTGTTACAAAGATACGGCCGATGGCACGGATATTAATCTGGTGGCTGGTGCACAGCATTTGGATGGCAAAGAAGCACTTGATTTTGTTCGTTACCGTAAATCGAACTGTAAGCCGAAGACAGATGAATCCAACGACTTTGACCGAAATAAACGTCAGAATCAAGTGTTGAATTCTATGTTGGATCAGTTGAAATCACTGGGAGGCGTCACGAAGATTGGTAAAGTGATTGGTGCTGTTGACAAGAACATGACAACAGACGTGGAATCGGAGCAAATGAAGAACTTCATTTCAACCTACTGGAATATTTCCAAATCGGATGTGCACTACACACCTGTAACCGGAGAGTGGAGAAGTCCATATGTATATATCAACGAAACGGAATTGGCTAATGCCAAACAGGCGTTGAAGGATACACTATCAGGTAAAGTAACAGCATCTCCGACAGCTGAATAACATTCATTCTTTTGGATTGGAAGCGAGTTTGATGGTATGCTATAATAACATCAACAACGAATCAAGAATTGCATAAAGAAGATTAGGGGGCTGGTTGGATGTCCGAAGCCGTCACACAATTGACTGAATCTCTTTTACAGCAATTCAAGAATGAAACTTTTGTGCTCTTAAGCACCGTGGACATTGAATCTGGAGGTCCGACATCCACAGCAATCTCCTGGATTTATGCGGAGAATGCTTCTACTCTTCGTGTGGCGATTGATCATCGTTCGCGTCTCGTGAACAATATGATTGAGAATCCGGTCATTACCGTCACCATTTTTGGAGAAGAGATGGTGTATGCGGTAAACGGACGTGCTTCCGTACGACAAAATCCGTTACAGGATGTTCCGTTTAACATGTGCTGTTTCGACATTTCCATTGAAGCGGTGAGAAACGCCCTTTTTTATGGAGCCCAATTGTCCTCTATGCCTCAATTTGTCAAAATATATGATCAGCGTGCTGCTGAGAAATTAGATGAGCAGGTTTTTACTGCAATGAAAAAAGCCTAGTGAGAGATCACTGGGCTTTTTGTTGTCTTTTGTCTGAAGAATGCAGTTGCTGCATTTGTTGTTCACGTTTTAGATGTTCATCCGGATTTTGACGGACTTTGACATCTTTCGGGAGTTGGGGAATGATTCGGCCCACCATGTCAGCGAGTTCTGAAGCGAAACCGGATATTGGATGACCTTGACGAATATGCTCGCCAATTTCCTTAATGCGTTCAGTGACATCAGCATCTGCGGTAACAATGGAATCTACACCTTCCGGATCTTTGCGGAGGGCTTCGGCCACAGAGTATTTAATTGTACCTACTCGTGCGCGTTCCAGTTCACCGTCAACATCAATGCCAACTACGGCTGTATTGCCAAGAATGACACAGTTGGCATCTTTGACACCTTCCACTTGCTTGGCAAGTGTTTTGAGGTGGGTGACCCTTTTTTCGTTTGGCATCCGAGCCGCCTTGGTGTTGTCCGTGACGTTTTTCTCATGAACCTCACCCGTATTTTCGGTCAGATGGTCCACAGCAGAAGGGTGCAACCGATCTTCCTGAGTATTGAGCATGTGAGATCCTTTCCGTTGATCTTGCTGAGTTGTAACATTTCCTCCGTAACCCTTGGCATGCTGACCTTGCTGCTGTGAGGCATTACGTGTAGAACTGTTGCAGCCTGTAAGTATAAAGATCAGAAGCAGCGTGCAAACCCAATATTTCATAAATGTTCATCCTTTCCTGGAGTTTTTCAGAATGGTTGACAATTATTTTGTCCTAGTCGAATACATTTATGTATGGGAGCATGATTGTCCATGCCGCTGCTGAAAGATCACACTTATCCATGCCTTTAACGACGCCGCTTTGGAGGGGATTGAATGAAAAAGATTTTTGTATTGGATACGAACGTGCTTCTGCATGACCCCAATGCCATATTTGCCTTTGAGGAACATGAGGTAATCATTCCCGCGGTTGTACTGGAGGAGATCGACTCCAAAAAAAGAAATGCTGATGAAATTGGTCGTAATGCCCGTAACGTATCCAGACTTCTTGATGGGTTGCGTGAACTGGGACATCTGCACAGTGGCGTCCCCTTGGCTAACGGAGGCAATCTGAAAGTGGAACTGAATCACCGCAGTTTTGTGAAAGTACAGGAAATGTTTGGAGAAGTGTCTAACGATAATCGGATTTTGGCCGTCGCCCTGAATTATCAGATTGAGGAAAATGAGAAAGAGGTTGTTGAGCGCCAGGTGGTTCTGGTCAGCAAGGATGTGCTTGTTCGTATCAAAGCGGATGTACTTGGTCTTTTCACACAGGATTACTTGTCAGATCGCACGGCAGGTCTCAGTGAATTATATCCAGGCTATACTGCCCTTAAGGTTCATCCTTCGGTCATTGATGAGTTTTACACATATCGCTTTTTACCGATCAAACCGTTACAGTTGTCTTATTCGCTTTACCCGAATGAATTTGTAATTCTCAAGGATGAGATGGGAACCAATAAATCGGCTTTGCTCAAAGTAAACACAGAGGGAACAAAGCTGGAGCCACTTTTTCTGAGTAATGATAATGTATGGGGCATCAGTGCACGTAACGCGCAACAGCGGATGGCCCTAGAACTGCTCCTGAATGATGACATTCCACTTGTCACGATTACAGGAAAGGCAGGTACGGGCAAAACCTTGTTGGCTCTTGCTGCGGGGTTGCTGAAAGTCGAGGATGATCATAAGTACAAAAAATTATTGATCGCCCGTCCGGTTGTTCCGATGGGGAAAGATATCGGTTATCTTCCTGGAGAGAAAGAAGAAAAGCTGAGACCATGGATGCAACCGATTTATGATAACTTGGAATTTTTGTTTGATACCAAAAAAGCAGGCGACATTGATAAAATTTTGATGGGACTTGGCAGTATTCAGGTGGAGGCACTCACATATATTCGTGGTCGGTCTATACCAGGACAGTTTATCATTATCGATGAAGCACAGAACCTGTCACGTCATGAAGTGAAGACCATTGTATCGAGGGTTGGTGAAGGCAGCAAAATTATTTTGATGGGTGACCCTGAGCAAATAGACCATCCTTATCTGGATTCAGCAAGTAATGGTTTGACGTATATTGTGGAGCGATTCAAGCAAGAGGGAATCAGCGGACACATTATGCTGGAAAAAGGAGAACGTTCCAAGCTGGCGCAGCTTGCGGCGGATTTATTGTAAGGAAACGGGAAGTTATTTCCCGGAAAATGTTTCTATTGAACCGGCTCTTCGAGCCGGTTTTTTTTGCTGAAAAAATAAAAATCAGTTATTGCACAGAACTCGATATGCTCGAGGTATGCAAAATATCAGAAAACTGTTTTTTGGCAGGATAGGACAAGAGCACTACTTATTTGTTACAATGAGTGTTGCAGGAAAAAATTAGGTGAGCAAGGAGGGGAAGTTAATGAAGCGTGGACACCAGGTTATTTTGTTCGCAGTACTGCTGCTTTCGTTAACGATTCTGTCTCCCAGCTTTGATTTTAGAGGTTCACAGCATAATCAGGAGCGAGACCAGGAAAAAGATGCATTTCCCAACACGTCATCACGCAGCGAGGACCAACATGCCCCTTTAGAGATTGTAGTCTCGATGTCAGAGGCAGACTTTAAATCGTTTAAAAAAATGGCCAATGAAGTAGCGACTTCTCAACATGTGGAAATCAGTCTTCGGAATTTGGAGCCGGATACATATAAGCGAGTGCTTGATAATAAATTTTCGGTAGGGGAGAGCGGCGATATTATTCTTCTGGATAGTGCGGAAGTTCAATATCATGCCAAAAAAGGACATCTGTATCCGTTAAACGGTACAACGCTGTCCAAGTCGTTAGGAGGAACGGTGGTTGGCTTGCGGGAATTGACAGAGTGGAATGGTTACCAATGGGGTATGCCGTTTGATTTTGACGCTTATGTACTCGCAGCTCGTTCCCCATTCCTGGACAAAGCCGGTTTGGCAGGTTTACCCGAAAATAAGGAGCAGTGGGTCAAACTTGTACAACAAGCAAAGCAAGACGGAACGGATTTATTAAGTATAAACTTAAATGACCTGCAAGCGGTAAGTGCGTGGTTGAATCAGTTTGAGCCAGGCATGTCCCCGAGTAAAATTAAGAAAGCGCAAACTTCTTCGCAAACGGAGGCGTATCAACAGATTATACAGCTGCTGGATCAGATTCAATCGCATATTACGGCCGAATCAATGAATCCGACGATTTCTGCTTCTGGTGAACAAACGGAGGCTCCTATGGCAGTAACGTTGCTGTCAAGTTTGTTGAGCGTAAATCAAGGTGTGGAAGGTGAACAGGATTCATCGGAGAAGATAGCTTTCAGTGCGTTGGAACCTCTAAGATCAAGAAGTCTTGTTATCGCAGCTGGCTCACTTGAGGCGGAAGAGGCCAGCCGCTGGATTGAAGGAATGACTTCCTCTTCTGTGCAAACGGAATGGTACCAACAGGCTAACTACTTACCAGCAAAGCAACAGGAACTAGATCTTGAGTCACAGAAACTAATAACGAAATATGATACGACGGATGTAAAATCCTGGTTCCCAGCAGAATCTTCACAGACTGTAATGACTGAAAGTCCTATACTAGCTCCTGCCTTTCAAAAGAAGATCCAACAACTTCTCGTCGGAGAGATCACGGCTAATCAGTACGTCAAAAGCATTATTGCCTTGCAAAGCTCGTCAGAATGAAATGGCGAGCTTTACTTCAAGTATGCCTTCAGTTGTGGATACCTCTGTGGCTTTGACAAACGACAGAATTTTCTGTGGGTAAAATCCGAGATCGAATTCTCGTTCCAGCATACGACGTGTGGTATCAGGTAGTTCTAACTGATTAAACACAAGTTTATCGACATGAAATCGAATTGAATTCTGAGGTTCATTCTCGACCGTATAATGACCTTCAATGCTTAATTGCAACTGATCACGCTGCCCTGAGGCGGTAATTCGATCTTTGTCGAACTGAAAGGCGAAGTCTTTAAAGATCGGATTCTGCGATCGTAGGAACGTATTTAGCTCATCTTGTCCAATTTGAATGGTATACGTTGTTCCGGTCGTGGAGATGCCGCCGTTTTGTTCCTGGATAAATTGCGGCAGATTCTGCATGGCTGATGCCAATGCTTTGAAATATCGCTTGACCTCGTATATGCCGATGTTCTCCCAATAGATGGTCAACTCATCCATCAGTTTCTGCATGGCTGCAGCATCCCCGCTGGCAGCTACTTTTCCGTCAACTTCTTTCTGTAATGCAAGTACTCGTTCACGTTGATTTTGAAGATTGTTTTTAAGTTCAGACAGTTCTGCAGAGGTTTGGTTAATCTGGGCAGACGTTTGCTGCATGTTGCGATATCGATCCTGATACTTGTCCAGCACAGCCTGATCCCTGCCAATAATGATCTGATAGTAATCGTATAGAATGAACAGGTCCTTAATGGATCTTGCTCCCAGTACCGTCATCAAGAGGCTATCACGCTCTCCGATATAGTAGGATCTTACAACTGCACCCGCACGGTCTTGCTGAGTATGTATCTGGTCTTCCTGTTCCTGGAGCTGAATGGATAACGTCTGACGCTGTTCGTCCAGCTGTTTTTGTCTATCTGCAATACGTTCGATTTCATGATCGATTTCGACGATGGATAGGCTCTGTTGCAGTATTTCGCGTGTTTCCTCAGAGGAAGGCTCTCCATAGGCATAAGTCCAAGGTAGCTGGATCAAAAATATAATGCATACGATGAAGCCGGGAATGCCGTATCGACGTTTCACCCATCATTCTCCTTTCCATGTGTAATATGTACATACAATGCGAACGGGTTTAGCTCTTCCAGACAATATATGAAATAGATACGTGAAATATCCGTAGTGGTTACATAACACAAAGAATAGTCATTTAATCTGAAAACGACAAAAAAGCAATCCGACATTAGCCGGATCGCTTTGATGCTGCTGGCGGATTAGAGCGGCAAATCCATTTGGAATACGGTCCAGTAGCTGAACCCTGTGAATGTCACGATCATATAACCCCAGAAGAGCAATATGTACGTACGTTCCGTAAATTTCAAATATCCCAAAATGACAAAAAACGCAGTCTGCAGGAAAAAAAGCAAAGCCATTTCGACCAGGTCTCCTGCAAAAGCCATCAGGCCAATCGCTAGCGTGAAGAACCCGAGTACCCGAAACATGCGCGCCACGGTAAGTCCTCCTCTCCTATGTACGATCATAGATTGTCTACACAACATTATACCGGGAAAGGAAAAAGGTGTAAACAAAATTGGATATGAAAGCGAATTCTTTTTTTTTGGCTAAAAAGAGTTAAAGTATGGTTTGTTTTGCATATGTAACGTATGAGTACTCATAAATGTGGAAATACATTTTAGTATGAAATCAATTCTATGAACTCTATGAGAGGCATAAGAATGAATGAAGCAGCTTTTATACCTAATTCACATACCGGGAAATCGGTTATGCGGACGGTTATTTTAGGATGTTGTTAGGAGGGTATTATAGCATGACTGCAGTGAGACAGGATGCTTGGAGTACAGAGGACGATTTGATTTTGGCTGAGGTTACTTTGCGTCATATTCGGGAAGGAAGTACACAACTGGCCGCTTTTGAAGAGGTTGGCGAAAAAATAGGCAGAACTTCTGCCGCTTGCGGTTTTCGCTGGAACAGCTGTGTACGTAAGAAGTATGAGTCTGCTATTAGCAATGCTAAGGCTCAACGACAAAAACGAAGTTATCTCCGCAAACAACCGGCTTTGCTCGGACCACAGGTAGCAGCTTTGTCCACACTGGATACAGAAGAGAATTTGTACAAAGCGGATGGGATTTCGGAAGACTCTCTATCCATTGATGCAGTTATACGATTCTTGCGGCAATGGAAGGGAACTGTACAGGAAAATGGTCGCCAGCTTAAAATGCTTGAGAAAGAGCTTCGTGAAAAAGAGGATGAACTTCATGAACTGCGTTGCGAGAATGATCGTCTGTCTAAGGAAGTAAATGAAGTACAGACCGATTATCGTGTTGTAAACGACGATTATAAAGCTTTGATTCAGATTATGGATCGTGCTCGCAGACTCGCATTTCTGACAGAAGAAGAAGAGGAACTCAAAACGAGATTCAAAATGGACGCCAACGGGAATCTGGAACGAATTGAATAACAAAATGTGTTTGATGTTAAGCATTAGATAAGGGCCCGTCACACCTCCGTTACATAACGGCGGGTATGACGGGTTTTTTGTTTGCCGTTTTTGTTCTATTATAAGTAAAAGCAACTATTGGAGTAGAGGTAGGGATGCAGCATGATCATTGACGTTGTAGGATCAGGGTCACTGGGTCTTTTGTATGGAGGAAAGCTTCAGGACGCAGGCAACGAGGTTCGATTTTGGACCAGAACAGCTGAGCAGGCAAATAAACTGAGTTTAGAAGGATTTAAGGTCATTGAACGAGAGAAAACCATCCAGATATCATCTGAGCATATCCAGGTAAAACCGATTACGGAGTTAACCCGAGTGTGGGAACACTCGCCTGGAGATTGGCTACTATTAATGGTGAAACAGACAGCGATACAGGATGTTATACGTGAACTTGGTCCATTGGAGGCGCGAGTGATGAACATCGCATGTTTCCAAAATGGGGTTGGACATCTGGATTATGTGCAATCCAATATGCCGCATTCCAATGTATATAGCGTCATAACGACAGAAGGGGCGAAACGTCAGCAAGATGGAGTCATCCGTGCGGGTATAGGAGAGACCTGGTTGGGCAAAAGTGCAGATGTACGTATCTCATCTCTAACGCCGATGGATCAAAATGAACCCATTCGTTTACAGGGGCTTTTGCAGCAGGCAGGATTTGGCTGTACAGTGTCGAATGAAATCGATAAGCTGATTTATAGGAAGTTGTTAATCAATGCTGTTATTAACCCTCTTACCGCAATATGGCGTATTCCTAACGGTGAGTTAATCACAAGGGAAGAGCGAATTAGGTTCATGCGTCAGCTGTATGATGAGGCATTGGCAGTATATGAAGGCAGCGGAATACTTATTGATGGGGATGTATGGGAACAAATTCTCTCCGTCTGTCGTTCTACAGCCTCGAATACATCCTCCATGCTGTCGGATGTTTTGCATGGACAACAAACGGAGGTGCAATCCATTAACGGGCAAATCGTAAGTATGGCGTGTCGGTGTGGCCTGTTTGCTCCGACGCATGAAGTACTGCTTCATCTGATTGAAGGTATGCAACCGGAAGGAGTGAGTTAATGGGATTTTTTATTGTACTGAGCATACTGCCGTTCTTTCCGTTTATTCTTGTGTATTGGATCATGTACGGATGGAAGAAAGATAAGCGTGTGGCGTTGAGTTCGGCGATGGATGTAACAACCTTATTTCTTATTTTCTCAGTATCGGCGTTATTCAACTTAACATTTGATTCGAATTTTGGATTTTATTTAACACTTATACTCATACTAATAGCGCTTGGATTCATCGGAGGAGCACAAAATAGGCTCAAAGGTAAGGTCGATGGGGGTAGAATGTTCCGGGCCGTTTGGCGCATGGCTTTTGTCATAATGAGTTTTGGGTATGTTTTGTTTACTATATTTGGATTATTTAGATACTTCATGAAACAGATGTGAGGATACATAACGCAAAAAGGCTAAAAAATGTGTCGATTTTGTCGAAAACTGAAAAAAACATTACTTTCTGAAAAAGTAATGTAGATTTTTTTGACCGGTGGTTGTATAATCTATAAACATATACCACATCAATTTAGGGGGAAAGTGTTAGATGAAAAGGAAAAGTCTATTAGTCCTTTTGACGCTGATTTTGGCGTTCGGTACCGTACTTGCAGCGTGCGGATCGAAAAACGAAGGCACAGGTAACACCGATACTGGTTCTGCAACCGAAGGAAATGGTCTTGCTAAAGATCAAGTCCTGAAAATTAACCTGTCAGCTGAACCTCCTACGTTAGACCCGGCTCAAGCAAAAGACAGCCAAACCAACACTGTTCTGAAATTCTTGTATGAAGGTCTTGTGCGTATCGACGCTGATGGTAAAGAAGCTCCAGGCGTTGCTAAAGACTGGACAATCTCCGAAGATGGTTTGAAATATGTTTTCAACCTGAACCCGGATGCAAAATGGAGCAACGGTGATGCAATCACTGCCGAAGACTTTGTACGTTCTTGGGAACGTGCGTTGAAACCGGAAACAGCTTCTCCATATGCTTACCAATTGTATTACATCAAAGGTGCTGAGGGTTACAACCTGAGCAAAGACGAAACATATAAAGGTACTAAAATCACAGACTTCTCTCAAGTAGGTGTTAAAGCTACTGATGAGCACACGCTGGAAGTAACGTTGGAAAACCCAACACCTTACTTCTTGGGTCTGACAGCATTCTACACGTACTACCCAGTACACAAGTCTGCTGACACGAATGACAAATTCTTCACAGACTACAAAAACATGATCGTTAACGGACCATTCACAATGGATCAATACGCTAAAGGTCAAAAAATCGTCGTGAAGAAAAACGAAGGCTACCATGCAGCTTCCGATATCAAATTGTCTGAAATCAACATGTCCCTGACAAACAGCAGTGCTTCTGAACTGCAAGCTTACAAATCAGGACAATTGGACTACACAGGCGCACCTAACGGTGAAATTCCTTCCGACCAAATTCCTTCTGTAAAAGCGGAATTGCCGGACGAGTTTAAAGCTACTGGTATTGCTAGTACGTACTACTACCAGTTCAACGTTAATGAAGCTCCATTTAACAACGTTAAAATCCGTAAAGCTTTTGCAATGGCTATTGAACGTCAATTGATTGTTGACAAAGTAACACAAGGTGGACAAATTCCAGCTTTCGGCTTTGTACCTCCAGGTATCCGCGGTGAAAACGGCGAATTCCGTGATGAGCACAAAGATGACTACTTCACTGAAAACGTAGAAGAAGCTAAGAAATTGCTTGCTGAAGGTATGAAAGAAGAAGGCTACACAACATTGCCTGCAGTAACATTGATCTATAACACTAGTGACGGTCACGCGAAAATCGCTCTTGCTGTTGCTGATATGTGGAAGAAAAACCTTGGTGTTGACGTGAAAACGGAAAACCAAGAGTGGGGCGTATTCCTTGAGAACCGTCAAAACCAAAACTTCCAAGTGGCTCGTGCAGGTTGGTCTGCGGACTACAACGATCCGTACAACTTCTTGGAAATGTGGACAACAGGCAACACAAACAACGATGCTAAATTCAGCAACGAACAGTTTGACAAAGATGTTAAAGAAACTGTAAAATCGGCTGATCCTGCTACACGTATGGCTGCTTTTGCTGATGCAGAGAAAGTCCTGATTCAAGATGAAATGGCAGTAATGCCAATCTATTACTACACTAATGTATCTTTGACTAAGCCTTACCTGAAAGGCGTACAACTTGATTTCAGTGGAGCGATTGACTTCACTCGTGCATATCTGGAAGAGAAATAAGTTGTTCTGAAGTCTATATGATTACTTCGGGATATATATGTGGAATTCCATATATATCCCGATTTTTTTGTATGTGCACCGATTTTCCTTATAATTCTTGAAATTTCCGATAAATGGATTGGACATTATTCTTGTCTAATTCTACAATCGATTTGTATACAAAATATTGTTTGTGGAGGTGTGCAAGGGTTGGTTAAGTACGTGCTGAAAAAACTGCTATTTATGCTGCTATCGCTTTTCATACTCGCATCAGCAACCTTCTTCCTGATGAAGGCCATTCCGGGTGACCCTTTTACATCCGAGAAAAAAGTATCACCTGAAATCCGGGCACTTTTGGAAGTGAAGTATGGTTTGGACAAACCGATGTATGAACAATACCTGAAGTATATGGGTGGAATCATTCAGGGTGATTTCGGGGTTTCTATGAAATACCTGAATCAGGATGTAACCGGTATGATCACTCAAACGTTTACAGCATCGCTGAAGTTAGGTATCTTTGCGATTATTATCTCAATTGTTGTTGGTGTGTTGTTAGGGCTTATTGCCGCAGTTTACCATCGCAAGCTGATTGATGATATTACGATGATCCTCGCTGTTATCGGGATTGCTGTACCAAGTTTCTTGCTCGCATCCCTGGTGCAGTATGTTTTTGCATTCAAACTCGGCTGGTTTAACGTTATGGGCTTCGATGGCCCACTCGACTATGTGCTTCCGGTTGCAGCACTGTCGGCATCGCCAATTGCCTTTATCGCTCGTTTGACGCGTTCAAGCATGTTGGAAGTATTGCATGCCGATTACATCAAGACAGCCAAGGCCAAAGGTTTAAAATGGCCTGCTATTATGTTTAGACACGTTTTACGGAACGGTATTTTGCCAGTTGTTACTTATGTTGGTCCGATGACAGCAAATATTATCACAGGTTCCGTTGTTATTGAGCAAATCTTTAACATTGGTGGAATTGGTAAAGTGTTCGTAGAGAGTATTACGAATCGTGATTACACGATGATCATGGGAATTACAATCTTCTATGGTATTCTCTTGATGCTTGCGCGTTTCCTGACAGATATTGCTTACGTGTTGATTGATCCTAGAATTAAGCTAGAAAGCCGGAAGGGGGCATAACGTTGTCTGGCACGAATAACAACAATAATGAAACGGCGAACACAGGCCTGGATAGTCAGGCAGCGTTGAAATCGCAAGAGAGTGTATCGCTATTCAAAGACGCTATGTACAGACTTGCAACCAACAAGGCCGCTATGATTAGTTTGGCTGTTCTAGTCCTTGTTGTCATTTTCTCTATGATTGGTCCAACTTCGTTGTTCTCAAGCTATAATTATTATTCCAATGATTTGTTGAATGCCAATGCTGCACCGAGTGCAGAACACTGGTTTGGAACAGATGAACTGGGTCGCGATGTATGGGTAAGAACCTGGGTAGGTGCACGTGTGTCTCTTACTGTAGGTTTGGCGGCTGCTTTGATTGACCTTGTTATCGGGGTCATTTATGGAGCCATTATGGGCTTCTACGGTGGACGTGTTGATGGCATCATGAACAAGTTCTCTGAGATCCTGTACTCCCTGCCTTACATGCTCGTTGTTATCTTGTTGCTGGTTGTATTGGAGCCAAGTCTGACAACGATTATCATTGCACTTACCATCACAGGCTGGATCAGTATGTCTTGGATTGTGCGTGGTGAGATTATGCAGCTCAAAAACAGAGACTTTATCCTTGCTGCTCGTTCGATGGGCGCAAGCACTGGACGTCAACTGTTCCGTCATTTGTTGCCAAATGCTGTCGGACCAATTCTCGTTACATTGACGTTGTCCATCCCAAATGCGATCTTCGCAGAAGCATTTTTGAGCTTCCTCGGATTGGGTGTATCTGCACCTAAGTCCTCTCTTGGATCTATGATCAATGATGCACTTACAGGCTGGACGCTGTATCCTTGGCGGATGTGGTTCCCTGCAGGTTTGATGGTTATGACAATGCTTGCATTTAACTTGCTTGGTGACGGTTTGCGCGACGCGCTTGATCCGAAATTACGTAAATAGAAATAGGAGGTGGGATTATGGAGCCGATTTTAACAGTCAAAGACCTGAGTGTGTCATTTACGACGCGTTCTGGTGAGTTTGATGCCGTTAAAAATGTGAGTTTTGAACTTGGCAAAGGAGAGACGCTGGGGATCGTAGGTGAATCCGGTAGTGGTAAGAGTGTTACTGCCCAAACCATCATGAAATTGATTCCCTCCCCGCCTTCGAAGGTCAAAAGCGGAGAAATTACTTTTCACGGGCAGGACCTGCTGAATAAGACAGATAAACAGATGGAAGCCATCCGTGGTAAAGATATCGGCATGATCTTCCAGGATCCAATGACTTCTTTGAATCCTACCATCAAAATTGGTAAGCAAATTACCGAGGTACTGCGCAAGCATCAGAATATGTCCAAAAAAGACGCTGAAAAAAGCGCATTGGAAATGCTCGAACTTGTAGGCATCAAAAATGCGGAAGTGCGTATGAACCATTATCCGCACCAATTTTCCGGTGGTATGCGCCAGCGTGCTATGATTGCGATTGCCTTGGCATGTCGTCCATCCCTTCTGATTGCGGATGAACCAACAACTGCACTCGACGTAACGATTCAGGCACAAATCCTGGATGTTATGAAGGACATGCAACAAAAACTTGGAACTTCGATCATGCTTATCACACATGACCTTGGAGTAGTCGCAGGAATGTGTGATCGTGTTGTCGTTATGAAGGAAGGCGAAGTTGTCGAAACAGGAACAACTGCTGAAATCTTCAGTAATCCTCAACATCCATACACAATTAAATTGCTGAATGCTCTTCCTCGTCTGGACGAGCCTAAAAAAGAAAAGCCTACTCCAGTTGGTATTATCAAAGGTGCCAACAAGCCGCTGGTTCAAGTGAAGAACCTCAAACAATACTTCAATTTGGGCAAAGGGAATATTCTCAAAGCGGTTAATGATGTTAGCTTTGATATTTTTGAAGGCGAAACACTTGGAGTTGTAGGGGAGTCTGGATGTGGTAAATCCACAACGGGCCGTACAATTCTGCGCCTTTATGAGCCAACAGGCGGAAATGTTAACTTTAATGGAACTGACATCTACAAGCTGTCTCCGCGCAAGATGAAAGAAATGCGTAAAGATATGCAGATGATTTTCCAGGATCCTTATGCATCTTTGAACCCACGTTTCAACGTTATGGATATCATCGGTGAATCTCTTGATATTCACGGTCTGGCATCGAGTAAGGCAGAGCGGAAGAGACGCGTTGAAGAACTGCTGGATCTTGTAGGCCTGAATCCTAGCCATGCACTCCGTTATCCACATGAATTCTCAGGTGGTCAAAGACAACGGATCGGGATTGCCCGTGCATTGGCCGTAGACCCTAAATTCATCATCTGTGATGAGCCGTTGTCTGCATTGGACGTGTCCATTCAGGCTCAGGTCGTTAATTTGCTTGAAGAACTTCAGCAACGCCTCGGTCTGACATACCTGTTCATTGCGCATGACTTGTCCATGGTTAAACATATCAGTGACCGTGTAGCTGTAATGTACATGGGTAAAGTGGTGGAGTTGGCAGAAAGTGAAGAACTTTATGCGAATCCGATTCACCCTTACACCAAAACATTGCTGTCTGCGATCCCTGTACCTGATCCGGAAGTAGAAGCGAGCAAACGTCGCATTTTGCTTCCAGAAGAACAAGCACTTAAGAATGGATCTGGTGGTCCTGTAAATGATCCATACAACCTGCAGAACGCTCAATTGATTGAGGTATCCAAAGGTCACTGGGTTGCAGAACCTTACGTATAAAAAGTACAAATTTCATTTGGACTTATCCATGAATATCAAACCGCCGACTTTGTTCGGCGGTTTTTTATTTTTTGATGCACTTTCTTTTGACGAAGAGGGCTCTCATTCGGTACAATCAAGAAAGGCTCTTTGAAGCAGAATAGGAGGCAGACCTCATGAAAGGTATTACCGAGGCACTCCGCAGCGGAACGCGACTTGCAGAAGACTATGTCTGTTCAAGGGATGCTGCGCGTGGCCTTTACGAGTATGACATTCGCTGGGAATCGGGGCTTCATGCGCGTGCCGAGTGGCTGGACCAATCGGAGAACACACGTATTCCTCGTCAACGTCTGGCAGAGTATCTACGTATATATAATAAACGTGTGAACGATCATGGTGCAGTCCATGAATCCATCACACGTCTCGCGGAACAGGATGCGTTGGTTGTTACGGGAGGACAGCAAAGCGGCCTGCTTACAGGTCCGTTGTTTGTAATTTACAAAGCAGCAAGTGTAGTTGCAGCTGCGCGGGAAGCGGAGAACAGGCTACAACGGCCGGTCGTTCCCGTTTTTTGGATTGCAGGTGAAGACCATGACTGGGATGAAGTCAACCACACATATTTGCCTGACGCCAGCGGTGATATGACGAAGATCAAGTTACAAGGGCGGTTTGCAGGCAGGGATTCTGTGAGTAATGTCCATGTGGAAACAGAGCATTGGATGACTGTGCTGGAGCAGGTGGAACATCTGTTACCGGATACGGTGCACAAACCAGGTTTGATGAAGCTGGTTACGGAAATCCATCAGGCGAGTTCGAACCTGAGTGATGCGTTTGCTCGGTTTATCTCAGCGTTATTTGGCAGCAGTGGACTTATTCTGTTGGATGCTGCGGATCCAGACTTGCGCAGACTAGAGCAGCCTGTATTTGAACGCTTGATTCGTGAAAATGGGACATTACGCCAAGCCTATGCACAGGGGGCCTCCGCATTGAAACAAGCCGGATATGCCATGCCTGCTGAAGTTGCAGAAGATGGGGCCAATCTGTTTTACATACATGAAGGGGCACGATTGCTTCTGATGTTGAAAGACGGCTTGTACAGCGACCGTAAAGGTCTGGTTTCATTTACAGAAGAGCGACTGCTTCAGGAACTGGCTGAACATCCCGAGCGGTTTAGTAACAATGTATTGACCAGGCCATTAATGCAGGATTCCATTTTACCTGTAGCGGCTGTTATTTTGGGTCAAGGTGAAATCGCGTATTGGGGATTGACGCGTGAAGCGTTTGGCCGTTTCGGGCTGCAGATGCCTATCTTGCTTCCACGTCTGTCCTTTACCATCATGGAAGATGTTCATCACAAACATATGGTGCAGTACGGTCTTTCTTTCCAGGACGTTCAATATCATATGGAAGAAAAGAAGGAACAATGGCTGGCACAGCAGGAGACCTTCCAGGTCGATGAACAGTTCGAGCGCGTTCAGCAAGCATTTGCCGATCTATATCGTCCATTGCTTGATCAGATTGCAGAGATCCACCCTGGTCTGGACCGAATTGGAGATACCAATGTAGGCAAGATCAGCGCACAGATGCAATATCTGCAACAGCAGACCCACAAAGCCATTAAAGATAAACACAATGTGAGTCTAAGACACTGGAACGGGATGCAAAACTCACTCTTTCCCATGAACAAACCACAGGAACGAGTACATAACGTACTCTTTTACCTGAACCGTTATGGAACCGAGTGGATCGGACAACTGATTGAAAGTCAGAACGAATTCCGTGGACAACACCAAGTGATCACATTGTAGTGACCTTTTATAATAGAAGGAATAGATAATCTAGGAGGATGAGGAATGACTACCCCTGCATTGCAAAACAGTATCGTTAAGGATATGGGTCTCGCTTCGGAAGGTCATCTGAAAATTGATTGGGTAGAAGCGCATATGCCGGTGTTAAACCGCATTCGGCGCCAATTTGAACAGGATCTTCCGTTTAAAGGGTTGAAAGTAGCCATTTGCCTTCACCTTGAGGCCAAAACAGCTTACCTGGCGAAAGTCATTCAAGCTGGTGGTGCAGAAGTGACGATTACACACAGCAATCCATTGTCAACGCAGGACGACGTTTGTGCTGCTCTGGTGGAAGACGGCGTTACGGTGTATGCCAAACATAATCCAGACCCTGTAGAGTTCAAAGAACTGCAGCTCCGTGCACTTGAAGTGAAACCTGATCTGATTATTGATGACGGTGGAGACTTTGCCACTATTATTGCATCTGAACGTCCTGATCTAGCTGCGACGATTCGTGGCGGAGCAGAGGAAACGACAACGGGCATCATTCGTCTGAAAGCTTTGGCGAAAGAAGGACAATTGCGTTTCCCAATGGTTGCAGTCAATGACGCTTATTGCAAATACTTGTTTGATAACCGTTACGGTACAGGTCAGTCTGCATTCGATGGCATCATCCGTACAACCAATCTGGTCGTTGCAGGAAAGAACGTAGTTGTAGCGGGTTATGGATGGTGTGGTAAAGGTGTAGCGATGCGTGCCAAAGGGCTTGGAGCAAATGTTATCGTAACTGAAATCGATCCTATTAAAGCCGTAGAAGCACATATGGACGGATTTCGTGTCATGACGATGGTGGAAGCTGCCAAATTGGGTGATTTCTTCATCGCTGTTACCGGCAATAAAGACGTGATCACTGGAGAGCATTACGATGTGATGAAAGATGGCGCAATTCTTAGCAATGCGGGTCACTTTGACGTGGAAGTAAACAAACCTGAACTTGCTAAACGTTCCGATTCGATTCGTACCGTACGCCGCAACATTGAAGAATATCGCTTCAAAGATGGCCGTAAGATGTATTTGCTGGCTGAAGGACGTCTCGTAAACCTGGGTGCAGCCGATGGACACCCTGCCGAGATTATGGATACAACGTTTGCTTTGCAAGCGCTGGGTCTGCGTTATGTGAGTGAAAACTATGCGGAACTGGGTAAAACCGTTGTTAATGTACCTTATGACATCGATCAACAGGTTGCCAGCTACAAACTGGAAAGCTTGAATATTGCCATTGACTCCCTGTCCGCCGAGCAGGAAAAATATCTGGACAGCTGGAAATTCTAATAGTCATCCATTAATTACAAGCTGATTAAGTGCTACAAAGGGTTTAAAATAGTTTATTAATGATATGGCTCATATGCGGGTGTACGTACGATTGCCCGTAAGCGGGAAACGTCTTTGATCCTGAGTGACAGGATCAAAGACGTTTTTTTGCGGTTATTAAATTAAAAAAAAGTAAAGCCCGTAAGAAGGGTTTTGATTTTTTTGTGCGAATCTATTATGCTTAGGTGGTGGAAAGTGGGGCAAAGTGGGAGAAACGGGTGAGGAGTGAGTGGGCCAATGTTTATGGGGGAGTTCCAACATAGCATTGATGACAAGGGTCGGGTTATTATTCCGGCTAAATTCCGCGAATCTCTGGGACCGTCTTTCGTTGTCACACGGGGTTTGGACCAGTGTCTTTTCGTGTACCCCATGGAGGAGTGGGGGGTCATGGAACAGAAGCTCAAAGCACTGCCATTGATGAAATCCGATGCTCGTGCGTTTACCCGGTTTTTTTTCTCGGGTGCCACCGAATGTGAATTGGACAAACAGGGCAGGGTAAATTTGCCGGGCAATCTTAGAGAGTATGCCAAGCTGGACAAGGATTGCGTTGTTCTTGGCGTGTCGAACCGGGTGGAGATTTGGAGCAAAGGCATATGGGAGAGTTATTTCAATCAATCCGAAGAAGCATTCAACGACATTGCCGAAAAGCTGGTCGATTTTAATTTTGATCTATAAAGTCAGGAGGGGTGCAGGTTGTTTCACCACATAACCGTACTCAAAGAAGAGGCAACAGAGGGTTTAAACATCAAGCAGGACGGTATATACGTGGACTGCACTTTAGGCGGTGGCGGACACAGCTCCGTGATTGCATCCAAGCTCGGTCCAGGGGGACGTCTGATCGCACTGGATCAGGATGATTGGGCTTTGGATAATGCGCGTGAAAAATTGGCTCCATACGGAGAGCGGATTACATTGGTCAAAACCAATTTCCGTGATCTGGAGCAGGTATTGAAAGAACTGGATGTACCGATGAAAGATGGCGTGCCACAGGTAGATGGAATTTTGTACGATTTGGGGGTATCATCGCCGCAATTCGACGAAGGCGAACGTGGATTTAGCTACAACCACGATGCTCCGTTGGATATGCGTATGGATCAGGACGCGTCTCTTACCGCCAAAGAGATTGTTAACGAATGGCCGGAAGAGGAGATTGCCCGCATTTTGTATCGCTATGGTGAAGAGAAATTCTCTAGAAGAATTGCTCGTGTCATTGTTGAAAAACGAAAGCAGTCCACAATTGAGACTACTGGCGAACTGGTGGAATTGATCAAAGAAGGGATTCCGGCGGCGGCGCGTCGTACCGGAGGACATCCTGCAAAACGCAGCTTTCAGGCATTGCGAATTGCCGTTAATGATGAGCTGGGCGCGTTCGAAGAAGCGTTACATCAGGCCGTTCGGTGCTTGGCACCAGGCGGACGTGTATCTGTTATTACTTTTCACTCACTTGAGGACCGAATTTGCAAACAGATTTTTAGCAGTTATCTGGAGAAATGTACTTGCCCTCCCGATTTCCCGTTATGTGTTTGCGGCGGTAAGGGTGTCTTGCGTTTAGTGAACAGAAAGCCGCTGATTCCAACGGAAACGGAACTGGCCGAAAACTCCCGTGCTCGTTCAGCAAAGCTGCGCGTAGCCGAGAAACTGTAAATCAAGAGCAGAGGAGAGAATCGGAGTATGGCATATACACGTGGTAATCTGGCAGTGAAAGAAAAAGCGTCCCAAGAACGTGTGACCCAGCAGCGGTACAAGGAAACTACCAAAGTGGTGACCCGTCGTACCGGTCTTCCGGCACGCGAGAAATTTTTGTATCTGATTACTCTGTTTGCAGTGATTGTTGTGGGTGGTTTAATGATGTCGCGTTACGCTCAAATCTATGATCTGAATAAGCAGGCACAGACGACGCTGTCTGACGTGAGAGAAGCAGAGAAAACGATTGCAGATTTGCAAGTGGAAAAAGAAAAACTGAACAATCTGGTCATCGAGAATGCTCGCAAACTTGGTTACGTTGAGGCTTCCGGCAAGGATGTCATTTTTGTACCTCGCTCAACAAGTACAACGAACTCGACAGGGACTGAATCGTCCTCGGATACAGCAAATAAGTAGAACATTTTGTATCAAGCTATACAAAGTGCTGAAGCAAAAGAGGTGTACCGATGGTAAAAAGAATAAAGATGCGCACACTGCTTATAGGGGGATGTATTACCCTCTTTTTTCTTGTATTAATAACCCGCATCTTTTTTATTCAGGTTGTTAATGGCGGTATTTGGCAGGAGCGAGCGGCTGGTTTGGTTGAACGCGAACAAACCATCAAGGCCAGTCGTGGGACAATCACAGACCGCAATGGTAACATTTTGGCGACGGATGCGCCTGCTTACACGGTGTCTGTAAACCCAGAGATGATTAACAAGCTTGGAATTGAAGATGTGATTATTGACAAATTATCGAGTTTATTGGGTAAAAGTGAGAGTGAAATGCGAGCACTTGTAACAGCTAAAAAGGAAGATGGGACATTCTTTCAACAACGTGAAGTGCGCAGTGAAGGGTATAAAATTAGTCCAGAACTCGCTGCTAAGGTAGACGAATTTCGCGAAAAACTTCAGGATGACTACAAGGCTAAAAACGCGATTGTCATGACACAGGAGTCGAAGCGATATTATCCGGAAGAAACGCTTGCCTCTCATTTGCTGGGATACATGAGCCGTGATGGCAAAGCGGTTAACGGACTTGAAGTCTCCTATGATGAACAGCTTACAGGTACAGATGGTTATCTGAACTATCAGAAGGACGCCAAAGGGTACAAGCTGCCTGATTCCCAGGACAACTATCTTCCACCGCAGAATGGAAGTAACTTGAAGCTGACGATTGATGATACAATTCAGTACTACATCGAAGATGCAATGAAAGAAGCAGTGGCCCAGTACAATCCACTGAGCATGACTGTTATTGCAGCAGATCCAAACTCAATGGAAATCTTAGGAATGGCCAATTGGCCGACCTTTAATCCTAATACGTATGCGGAAACGCCGGATCAGAAAAATTTTATCAACCATGCGATACAATCCATCTATGAACCAGGGTCTACTTTTAAAATTGTTACTCTGGCGGGTGCAGTTGAAGAGAAGTTGTTTGATCCGAATGCTACGTTCGAATCCAAGCGAATCTATATCGGTGGCTATCCCATCAGTGATAACGGTCACGCCTATGGCCGGATTTCCTACTTGGAAGGTGTTAAACGTTCAAGTAACATTGCGTTTGTTAATCTGGGTTATAACATGCTTGGCGGTGAACGTTTGCGTCATTACATAGACCAATTCGGTTTTGGTAAAAAGACGGGTATTGATCTGCCGAGTGAATCAGCATCACCAATCAAGCCGCTGGTTTATAAATCGGAAATTGCCACAGCAGCATATGGCCATGGTCTTGTACAGGTAACTCCAATCCAGCAGGTAGCAGCCGTTTCGGCCATTGCCAACGGTGGGAAACTCATGGAGCCGCACTTGGTGAAGGAGATTATCAATCCAAATGACGGTTCATCCGAAGTGATCAAGCCTAAAGTCGTTCGTCAGGTCATTTCCAAAGAATCTTCCAAACTGGTGAGCGGGTACCTCGAGCAGGTTGTTGCAGATCAGACGATTGGTACAGGACGTAATGCTTACATTGAAGGGTATCGTGTGGCTGGTAAAACCGGTACGGCCAGAAAAGTTGTCAACGGGGATTACAGTAAATCCAAAGACGTCGTTTCGTTTATCGGATTTGCACCCGTAAATAATCCTAAAATTGCGATCCTGGTTGTGATTGACCAGCCGGACGGTGCCAATATTGGCGGGGGGACAGCCGCCGCACCGGTATTTAAAAAGATTGCCAGTCAAGCTCTTCAATATATGGGAGTGCCGAAAGATACGGTGAAAACCACTGACAAAAAGTCTAAAACAACTCCGGTCGTTCAAGCCAAAGCTCCTGATCTGTCAGGTAAGACAGCGAAACAGGCCAGAAGCCAGCTTTTGAACGCAGGAATTGCCTATGAGACACTTGGTCAGGGTGAAAATGTCATTCGCCAATATCCTGTGGCGGGTGCAGCCATGAATCCTGGCCAACGAATCTACCTGTTGACCGAAGAGAGCAGCAAGATGAAGATCCCTGATCTGTCTGGCGAATCTCTCCGGGATGCACTTGAAGTGCTCTCCCTCATGAAAGTGGGCGTGACCGTTAAAGGTGAAGGATATGTGGTGAAGCAAACGGAGCAGGTGGCAGGCGAACAGAGAACGGTTGAGCTTGTGCTGCAGACGGCCAAAGCGGCAGTTACCGGTATAGCAGATGAAGCTCCCGAGTCTTCTGATCCAGCATCAGGAGACGAGACTAACAGTCAGGGGACAGCTGATGGATCGGGGAACACCGAAGAAACGGGCAAAACGGATACTACAAATCCACCTTCAAATGAGACAAAATCGTCTGATAACACATCAGACGAGGCTTCGCTTCCATAGAGATCACAGACAGCTTGTTCTAACCCCCGGTTGTCCTGAATATTCATGAATGGAACACAATCATGATTTTGGGACGAGTGGGGGGATCTTTTCGTGAAGGGGTCAAGCGTAAATCTGCGCCGCAGGTTGTTATGGAGTTTAGTGATTTTAGTTCTGTTATTCTCAGCCTTGGTGATCAGGCTTGCTTATGTACAGTTAGGGAAAGGACCGGAACTATCTGCGAAAGCGGAAGAGTCTTGGCGGCGGAATATTCCTTATTCAGCCAAACGAGGAGAGATCCTGGATCGAAATGGAACCTCTCTCGCCTACAATATAACTACACCAACCATTATGGCGATTCCTGCCCAGGTGAAGGAAGCGGAGACCACAGCAAGAGCACTGGCTCCTTTGCTGGGTATGACCGAAGAGAAAGTGCTGGCAACCATCAAGAAAAGAGAACTAATTGTACGACTACAACCCGGTGGCCGCAAAATTACGATGGAGAAGGCTCAGCACATCCGTGATTTGAAGCTTCCGGGTATCGTTGTTGCTGAGGATAATAAACGCTTTTATCCTTATGATGATCTGGCGGCTCATATTCTTGGTTTTACGGGCATTGATAATCAGGGATTAACGGGTGTAGAGAAAAAGTATGATGATAAACTGAACGGTTTGAATGGCAGTGTGTCCTACTTGTCCGATGCGGCCGGAAGGCTTATGCCGGGCTCATCTGAGAAGTATGTGGAACCAAAGGATGGTCTGAACCTGAAGCTGACTATTGATAAATCGATTCAGTCCATCATGGAGCGGGAGCTGGATCAGGCTATGGTCAAGTTCCAGGCCAACTCGGCGCTTGCCATTGCAATGAACCCTAAGACGGGTGAAATTCTTGGCATGGCCAGTAGACCCGGATATGAACCAGCCGATTATCAGCAATATCCGGCCGAAGTATACAACCGGAATTTACCGATCTGGATGACGTACGAACCAGGTTCAACGTTTAAAATTATTACGCTCGCAGCAGCGCTTGAAGAGAAAAAAGTAAATCTGACGCAGGATCAGTTCTATGATCCCGGATTTGTTGAAGTTGGTGGCGCTCGCCTGCGCTGCTGGAAAAAGGGCGGCCATGGAAGTCAGACCTTCCTGCAAGTTGTGGAGAACTCTTGCAACCCTGGATTTGTTGCACTGGGTCAGAGACTGGGCAAAGAATCATTATTCTCCTATATTAAAGACTTCGGATTCGGTACCAAAACAGGCATCGATCTGAGTGGTGAGGCAAGCGGAATTCTGTTCAAACTGTCACGGGTCGGACCTGTGGAGCTTGCGACCACTGCTTTTGGTCAAGGGGTATCCGTTACGCCGATTCAGCAAGTAGCGGCTGTGTCAGCAGCTATTAATGGTGGTAAACTATACAAGCCATATGTTACAAAGGCTTGGGTTCATCCCGAAACGGGTGAAGTGATGGAAGAGGCCAAGCCGGAACTGGTTCGACAAGTCATCTCGGAAGATACGTCCAAGCAAGTACGTGAAGCACTTGAGAGTGTTGTTGCCAAGGGTACGGGACGTCCGGCGTTTATTGATGGATACCGGGTTGGCGGCAAAACGGGTACAGCCCAGAAAGTAATCAATGGACGTTATTCCTCAACTGAGCATATTGTATCCTTTATCGGTTTTGCTCCGGCGGATGACCCGCAGATTGTGGTGTATACGGCGGTGGATAACCCGAAGGGAATTCAGTTCGGCGGCGTGGTTGCCGCACCGATCGTACAGAACATTCTGGAGGATGCGCTGCATTATATGAATGTTCCGGTTAGGAAGGATCAGGTAGCCAAAGAATACAAGTATGGAGAAACCAAAATCGTGACGGTTCCCGATCTGACAGGAGCTACGGTCGAAGACCTGTATGAGGATCTGAATATGAACTTTATGCTTGCCAAATCCGGTAGCGGAAAATATGTCATTAACCAGGCTCCAAAACCAGGAGCTAGGGTTGATCAGGGTTCTACCATACGCATCTATATGGGTAATGTTCTGAATGATATTCATGATCACACCAAGGAGGAAGGACAAGAGCCCTGATGGGGCTCTTGATCCCCACCGCAACAAAATGCACTGAGTTGCGTTTCATTAATTGGCTGTGTTGACGATATTAGTGATTACAGAGAACTGTTGAAATTGAAGTAAACTTGGAAAAAGTGAGGTTATTCATGTGCTTTTAAAACAACTTTCATCAATGCTGACAACCGCCCGTATCATTGGCGAACCAAATACAGAATGTCAAAACCTACAGACAGATTCTCGCCAGGTACAACCGGGAGATCTGTTTATCTGTCTTCCAGGGCATACGGTTGACGGACATGACTATGCTGAGAAGGCCGTAAATGCTGGAGCTGTCGCTCTGGTTGTGGAACGAGAGCTGGATCTGCCTGTTCCGCAGCTGCTCGTAAAAGACAGCCGTTTCGCTATGGCTGTACTGGCGGATTCCTTTTTTGACTCACCAAGCCGCAAGATGAATATGATTGGTGTAACGGGAACCAACGGAAAAACAACGACTACCTATTTAATTGAAAAAATCATGAGTGACTTTGGTCAAAAAACAGGATTAATCGGAACTATTCAAATGCGCTACGATGGGCGCACGTACCCGATGTCAGGCACTACACCGGAAGCACTTGATCTACAGCGCAGTCTGAACGACATGGTCCAAGCGGGCACGGACTGTTGTGTTATGGAAGTTTCCTCCCACGCTTTGGAGCAAGGTCGGGTGAAGGGAACGGAATTCCGTACGGCTGTATTTACCAATTTGACGCAGGATCATCTGGATTATCATCATTCCATGGAGGAATATCGCGGAGCCAAAGGACTGTTCTTTGCACGGTTGGGTAACGGATATACCACGGATGCTTCTAAGCGCAAATTTGCAGTGATCAACGCAGATGATCCCGCTGCTGCTTATTTTATATCTGTAACGGCAGCTGAAGTCATTACATATGGCATGGAGGAAAATGCGGATGTACGCGCATCCCAAATTTCAATTACCTCGCAAGGTACTTCTTTCCATGTAGATACTTTCAGAGGCAGCACGGATATTCGTTTACGCATGGTAGGCAAATTCAATGTGTACAACGCAATGGCTGCCATAGCTGCTGCTCTGGTAGAAGACATTCCGCTGGAGGAGATCAAACGTAGCTTGGAGACGGTACCCGGCGTAGATGGACGTGTTGAGGCTGTTGACGAAGGACAGTCGTTTGCTGTCATTGTTGACTACGCTCATACTCCAGATGGCTTGGAGAATGTATTGCGGACCGTGAAAGAATTTGCTGAAGGACGTGTGATCTGCGTATTTGGATGTGGTGGTGACCGAGATCGCACGAAGCGGCCTCTAATGGGCAAAATTGCAGCGAAGTATAGCGATATCGTATTTGTTACTTCCGACAATCCGCGGACAGAAGATCCCGATCTGATTCTCAAGGATATTGAACAAGGCCTGATTGAAGATGCCATTCAACCTGATCGTTATACGATGATCGTGGATCGGCGCCAGGCGATTCATGAAGCTATTGAAATGGCAAGCCCTGCCGATGTAGTATTGATTGCGGGCAAGGGGCATGAGACCTATCAAATTATCGGCACAACCAAGACGGACTTTGACGATCGGATCATAGCGAAAGAAGCGATAAGGGGCAAATCCAATTGATAAAAAGAACATTGGCACAAGTGGCCGAGATGTGTGGAGGAACACTAACTGACGTTGCTGCTTATGGTGATGTTGGTGTTGAAGGTGTATTTACAGATTCGCGTAAGCCCGTTCTAGGCAGTCTCTTTATCCCGCTTGTTGGCGAAAGGTTTGACGGACATGAATTTGTGCAAACCTGTGTAGAGAAGGGCGCTGCTGGGGCATTATGGCAAAATGATCATGGAACTGCACCTCAAGGTGCTGTGATTATTGTGGAGGATACCCTGGTTGCATTACAGGAGCTTGCGTCCTCCTATTTAAGAGAAAATAAGGCCTCCGTTGTAGGCATTACTGGCAGCAATGGTAAAACAACAACAAAGGACATTGTGGATGCCATACTGTCTACTACGTTCAAAGTGCATAAGACCCAAGGCAACTTCAATAATCATATTGGTTTGCCGCTTACCGTACTTAGTATGGAACCGGACACAGAGATCGTAATTCTGGAGATGGGCATGAGCGGCCGACGGGAGATTGAAGAATTATCTCTAATCGCCCAGCCGGATGTCGCAATCATCACGAATATTGGTGAATCCCATCTACTTCAACTGGGCTCCCGATTGGAGATCGCTAGGGCAAAAGTTGAAATTGCTGCTGGCATGAAACCAGGCGGATTGTTGATATACAACGGCGACGAACCGTTGATTGAGCAGGTTCTGGCAGAGCCAGAGACTAAGCTGCCTGAAAGACTTCAGCGGTATACATTTGGCTTGCAGACGGATAACGATGATTATCCTACTGGAATGATGAATGCAAAGAGCGGGGTCGCGTTTACCACCAAGCAGTCTGGAGAGGGCGCTCTTACACTGCCATTATTGGGTACACATAATGTGGTCAACTGTCTTGCTGCATTAGCGGTTGCCCGTCATTTTGGAGTGGCTGCTGAACAGATTGCAGCAGGACTGTCACGTCTGAAATTAACCGGCATGCGCATCGAGATTATTAACGGTGTCAGTGGTTTGACCATGCTCAATGATGCTTACAACGCTAGTCCAACCTCCATGAGAGCCGCTGTGGATGTACTGGAGGGCCTCAAAGGGTACCGGATCAAAGTAGCCGTGCTCGGTGATATGCTAGAACTGGGTCCTCAGGAGCATGAGCTCCATCGGGAAATCGGTGAATATATCACACCCGACAAAATGAATATGGTGCTGGCTTATGGCCCTTTATCTGCGAGTATCGCAGAAGGAGCAAGACAAAACATGCCAGCAGAAGCCGTACACACTTTTGAGAGCAAGGAAGAATTGACCCGATATCTACTGGAGCATCTCCATTCCAGAGATGTTGTCTTGTTTAAGGCCTCCCGGGGCATGAAGCTGGAGGATGTGGTCGAAGAGCTTAAAATAGCTCCATTACAGAATAGAGTAGACTAGAGGGGTGAACCCATGGATTTTCAGGTATTACTGTTAACAATCGGTGTTTCATTTATTTTGGCGGTGATTGCTGCACCGCTCTTGATTCCGTTGCTGCGTCGAATGAAGTTCGGACAGCAGGTTCGGGAAGATGGGCCACAGAGCCATCTGAAAAAAAGCGGAACACCTACAATGGGCGGAGTAGTTATTTTACTCGCGTTCACATTGGCCTTTTTGAAATTTTCAGCGGTCAAAAATACGGACTTCTACGTCCTGCTGGTGGCTACACTCGGCTTCGGCCTGATCGGTTTTCTGGATGACTACATCAAGATTGTATTCAAACGTTCACTGGGGCTGACAGCTAGACAAAAGATGATTGGTCAGTTGTTCTTCAGTGCCGTGATGTGTTACTTGCTGATCCAGAATGGACACAGCACAGCCATATCGATTCCAGGTACATCAGTCTCCTTCGACTGGACGGGATGGTTCTACTATCCGTTTGTAGTTTTCATGATGCTTGCCATCACGAATGCAGTTAACTTTACCGACGGTCTGGACGGCTTGCTGTCCGGCGTGAGCGCCATCGCATTTGGAGCATTTGCCATTGTAGCGATGCAGGCAACATCCATGCCAGCAGCGGTATGTGCGGCGGCGATGATTGGTGCGGTACTGGGATTCCTGGTATATAACGCACACCCGGCCAAAGTATTTATGGGAGATACAGGCTCACTCGGCATTGGTGGTGCGATTGGTGCCGTTGCTATTGTGACGAAGACAGAACTTCTTTTTGTCATCATTGGCGGTATTTTCGTCATCGAAATCCTGTCCGTCATTATTCAAGTGGTATCATTCAAAACTCGTGGCAAACGCGTATTCAAAATGAGCCCGATTCATCATCACTTTGAATTGAGTGGCTGGTCGGAATGGCGAGTTGTCATTACTTTTTGGGCGGTAGGTGCCATTTTGGCCGCTCTTGGACTTTATCTCAACAAGGGGTTGTAAAAAATGAATCATCCTGAATCATATCGTGGGCAACAAGTGGTCGTGCTTGGACTGGCCAAGAGCGGCGTGCAGGTCGCCAAAGTGCTGGATCGTGCCGGCGCAATCGTTACAGTTAATGATAAAAAAGAGAGAGAACAGTGTCCCGAAGCATCCGAATTGGAGGCTTTGGGAATTTCTGTTGTATGCGGGGGACATCCGGACGATCTGATTCATCGTGATGTGAAGCTTGTAGTCAAAAATCCGGGCATACCTTATCAGGCGCCTCCTGTGCAGCAGGCACTCGCCTTAGGCATAGAAGTGGTGACTGAGGTGGAAGTGGCATATCATCTATGCGCTGCACCTATGATCGGGATTACTGGCTCTAACGGAAAAACGACCACAACAACGTGGGTAGGCAACATGTTGGAGCTTGCCGGTTTGAAACCTATCGTTGCCGGTAATATTGGAACGCCTTTGTGTGAGGCGGCAGAGCAGGCTTCTGCGGATAACTGGATGGTGGTGGAGCTTAGCAGTTTCCAACTGAAAGGCACATCCGATTTCCGTCCGCGCATTGCCAGTTTGCTAAATGTGGCGGAGACTCATTTGGATTACCATGGGGACATGGATGATTATGTGGCTTCCAAAGCAAAATTATTCTCCAACCAGCAACCGGAGGATGTCGCTATCCTGAACTGGGATGATCCGGTATGCCGCGGACTGGTTCCTTATATTAAAGCAAGACTGCTCCCATTCTCACTGACAGAGAAGCTTGAAGCAGGAGTATACGCTGATCCTCCATACGTGGATGGGCAAGAGGATGATGTGAAGCGCCAGGTGATCTATGCAGACGATCAGGGTAACCGTCACGTCATTATTGATGTGGAAGACATCGGAATCCCAGGACGGTTCAATGTGGGAAATGCATTGGCAGCAGTAGCTATTGCTGTGTCCGCTGGAGCCGACCCCTCTGTGCTTGCTGCGCCTCTGGCTGACTTCAAGGGGGTTGAACACCGGCTTGAGTATGTACTTGAACATAATGGAGCGGGCTATTACAACAATTCCAAAGCGACGAACTCCAAAGCAACTGTAATGGCATTAAACTCCTTCAAGGAACCGGTGGTGCTCATTGCGGGCGGACTGGATCGTGGTTCAGATATGATGGAATTGCTGCCGTTGTTCCAGGAGCGGGTGAAAGCTGTGGTTGCTCTTGGAGAGACACGAGAGAAAATTGCCAAGGTCGCGGAACTGGCGGGATTAAAGCAAATTAAGGTCGTCGATAATGAGGAGGACGCTGCCCGAACGTTAACCGCTGCCGTGCAGGAAGCTTCACAGTTTGCAGCTCCAGGTGATGTGGTTTTGTTATCACCGGCGTGTGCAAGCTGGGACATGTTTGCTTCCTATGAAGAGCGGGGACGCATTTTTAAAGAGGCGGCGCATAACTTGTAAGTAGGGGGGTGGAAAAGCCCCTACTTCCATGCAAGGGGTGGCCTCCTGATGAAACAGACGCGACCGGCGCCGGATCTCTGGCTCCTAATTTGTATTCTGGCATTGCTTGCCATCGGCATTATTATGGTATACAGTGCGGGCTCGGTGCTTGCTTTTCATGACTACGGTGATTCATTTTACTTTGTCAAAAGACAGCTGCTGTTCGCCGGACTTGGACTTGCTGCCATGTTTGTTACGGCAAATGTGGACTACCGGGTCTGGAGAAAGTATGCCAAGCCTATACTGATCGCCTGTTTTATCATGCTGATTGCGGTGCTGATTCCTGGCATCGGAGTGGTTCGTGGAGGGGCACGAAGCTGGTTGGGTATTGGCTCATTCGGCATACAACCTTCAGAATTCATGAAACTGGGCATGATCCTGTTTCTGGCTCACTGGTTAAGCAAGGAACCCGGCAAAATCAAAACGTTCACGACGGGGCTTCTGCCACCGCTCGGCTTGATTGGTTTGGCCTTTGGGATTATTATGCTTCAGCCCGATTTAGGGACAGGCACAGTAATGCTGGGTGCATCAATGCTGATTATTTTCACAGCAGGAGCACGGATGAAGCATCTCTTGCTTCTTGCTCTAGGCGGTGTAGCGGGATTTGCCGCGTTGATTGCGGCAGCTCCTTACAGATTGCAGCGAATAACGGCTTTTTTGGACCCGTGGTCTGATCCGCTTGGTGCCGGATATCAAATTATTCAATCTTTATATGCGATCGGCCCGGGAGGACTTGCAGGCTTGGGGCTGGGTATGAGTCGACAAAAATACAGCTACGTACCCGAGCCGCAAACAGATTTTATTTTTTCCATTTTGGCAGAAGAGCTTGGCTTCATTGGTGGAATGATTGTATTATTGCTGTTCCTGGTCCTGGTGTGGAGAGGGATGCGCGTAGCGATGACGGTACCGGATGCTTTTGGCAGCCTTCTGGGCGTAGGCATTGTGGGTATGGTGGCTGTGCAGGTCATTATCAACATTGGCGTCGTGATTGGGCTTATGCCGGTTACGGGGATTACACTCCCACTCATCAGTTATGGTGGTTCATCTCTGACCTTGATGTTGACAGCGTTAGGCATATTATTGAACTTATCCCGTTATGCGAGGTGAATGTACGATGCGAGTCGTTCTAAGCGGTGGCGGTACCGGTGGACATATTTATCCGGCCGTTGCTATAGCAAGACAATGTGAGGCGGAGAACCCCGACTCGACATTTTTATATATTGGTGGTACCCGTGGACTGGAAAGCAAACTGGTGCCACAAGAGAATATTCCGTTTCAATCGATTGATATTACAGGTTTTCGCCGGAAATTGTCCTTTGACAACGTGAAGACTGTGATGAGATTTCTGCAAGGTGTGCGCAAAGCCAAGAAAATGCTCAAGGAATTCAAACCCGATGTTGTCATCGGTACGGGGGGCTATGTGTGTGGGCCTGTTGTATATGCAGCAGCCAAACTTGGTATTCCAAGCGTTATTCATGAGCAGAATGCCATTCCCGGGTTAACGAACAAGTTCCTTACCCGGTATGTAGATACGGTAGCGGTTAGTTTTGAGGGTTCGGAGAAAGCATTCTCTGGAGCCAAAAAAGTCGTGTATACCGGTAATCCAAGAGCTACAACGGTAGCTCAAGCCAGCCGCGATCGTGGATTTGCGACATTGGGTGTGCCCATGGACAGCCGAGTAGTTCTTGTGGTTGGTGGCAGCCGTGGTGCGAAAGCCATTAATAAAGCCATGGTGGATATGGCACCGATGCTGGCCAAGCTTGAAGATGTGCACGTGGTCTACGTGACTGGTGATTCTTATTTTGATGAAACGCGTGAAGCGATCCGCAGTTCCCTTGGAACGATGCCAAATCATCTGCATGTGCTGCCTTACGTACACAACATGCCTGAGGTTCTTGCATGCACGTCGCTGATCGTAAATCGTGCAGGGGCATCATTCCTTGCCGAGATTACATCTCTCGGTATTCCATCTATCCTGATTCCGTCACCTAACGTGACGAATAATCATCAGGAGGCGAATGCTCGTACACTTGAGGGTGGCGGTGCATCCCTTACGATGCTGGAGAAGGATCTGACAGGCCAGGCGCTATATCAAGCGATTGCTGGAATTATGAATGACGAAGCGGCTCGTAAAAGGATGGCTGAAGCCTCCCGGAAACTGGGGAAACCCGATGCAGCCGAGGTGCTTGTGAGCGAGATTCGGCGTCTTGCTGTAGGGCGTTAAAGTGCGTTTTGGGCGATTGTCACACACACGGCGGGACTGACATAAGATACCCTATAAATCGTGACAATCGTTCCATGGCGCCGCAACACGGCCTGCAGCAACGAAAACTGCAGTGCTCATCGGTTTTGAAGTAAAGGAGGATGTTAATATGCAGCAGTGGATATCGTTACTATCCCAGAACAATGTCGGCAAAGTTCTTGAAAACGAGCCGCTAGCCAAATACACCACATGGAAGATCGGCGGTCCTGCAGATGCGCTGATCATACCGGAAAACAAGGAGCAGATGGTCAATCTCATCCAATTGCTGCACAAGCATCAGATCCCATGGATGCAGCTTGGACGGGGTTCAAACATGCTGGTCGCTGACAAGGGAATACGTGGAGTTGTCGTGAAACCGGGAGAAGGCTTTGATTATGCCGAGTTTCACGAGGGCGGGGTAACCGCCGGAGCAGCACATTCCTTTGTTAAACTCAGCGTTGTTGCTGCAAAGAAAGAGTGGACCGGTTTGGAATTTGGCAGCGGCATCCCCGGAACGGTCGGCGGAGCCGTATATATGAATGCTGGTGCCCATGGATCGGATGTGTCACGGATATTTCAATCCGCTGAGATTGTACTGGAGACAGGGGAATTGGTACGTTACAGCAAGGAGGACATGGAATTTGCCTATCGCCACTCTGTTCTGCATGACCGGAGAGGCATCGTGCTGGAAGCTACATTTGCACTCCAGCAAGGAGAACGCAAAGTCATTTCGGAATCGATGGCGGCTTATAAAGACCGTAGACGCCGTACACAGCCACTGCAGATGGCGTGTGCTGGCAGCGTGTTCCGGAATCCACCTGGTGATCATGCCGCCCGCCTGATTGAAGCAGCGGGGTTAAAGGGTATGACACAGGGAGGTGCACAGGTATCCACCATGCATGCCAATTTCATTGTCAATACAGGCCAAGCAACAGCAGAGGACGTTATCACCCTAATGCAGCAGATTCAGAACACTATATCATCTCAAAACGGTATTAACCTGGTACCGGAAGTCTTCGTAGTGGGTGAACGGTAAACCCCGGAGGTGATACATTGGACAAATTGGTGATTGAAGGCGGGAAACCCCTCTCAGGATCCATACGCATCCATGGAGCAAAAAATGCCGCTTTACCGATCATGGCCGCAAGTTTGTTGGCAGACGGAGAAGTTACGCTGCATAACGTTCCACACTTGCTGGACATTGAAGTGATGCTGTATATCCTGGAACGACTTGGATGCACGTGTCGGCATGAACAGGGAACAGTGACGATTGATACGTCGTCCATCCGGTCATATGATGTGCCTGAGGATCTCATGAAGCAGATGCGTTCTTCCATTTTTTTGATGGGTCCATTGCTGGCTAAGTTTGGGCAAGTATCCGTGTACCAGCCAGGTGGCTGTGCCATTGGGGAACGTAAAATTGATCTTCACCTTCGGGGCCTGGAGGCGCTCGGAGCTTCGATTGAAGAACTGGATCAGCAGATCATATGCCGCGGGCGCAAGCTGGTGGGTACAGACATTCATCTGGACTTCCCAAGTGTAGGAGCCACAGAAAATATTATGATGGCTGCTGTTACGGCTGAAGGTACAACTACAATATTTAATGCAGCCAGAGAACCAGAGATACAGGATCTGCAACATTTTCTGAATGCAATGGGTGCACGAATTATCGGTGCTGGAACGGACACGATTACCATTAATGGTGTGGAGAAACTCAAGCCTTGCTCTTATGAAATTATACCTGATCGGATCGTTGCAGGAACGGTGATGATTGCAGCCGCAGCAACGAGAGGGAATGTAACGCTTACACACTGCAATCCGGCCCATCTTACTTCCCTTATACATGTGTTGAAGCGTACTGGTGTTCAAATCACAGTCTGCAATGATATAATGACGGTGAGTTGTATGAGCCGTCCCAAATCAGTAGACCGCATTGTGACTTCTCCGTATCCTTCATTTCCAACAGACCTACAGTCTCAGATTATGGTGCTGCTCAGTCTGGCAGACGGTTTCAGTGTGATGAAGGAAACAGTATTCGAGGGTCGGTTCAAACATGTGGATGAGCTGAATGTCATGGGAGCCGATATTTCGGTTGACATGAATGCAGCATTTATCCGTGGCGTTCCCCGTTTGTACGGGGCTACAGTGGAAGCAACCGATCTGCGTGCAGGTGCAGCACTAGTCATTGCTGGCCTTGCTGCCCAGGGAAAAACGGTTGTGGAGCAAGTGCATCATATTGATAGAGGGTATGATCGTATCGAGAAGCTCTTTCAGAGCCTTGGAGCTTCGGTTGAGCGACAGTCCCCCGTTTCGAAGCAGCTGGATTTTGCCAATTAACGTCCTTTGAGTCCCCTTCTTAAGGGAAGGGGGCCGAAGGCTTTGTGGAGCGCGACCTATGCCTAAAAGTCAAATTCCGGTTCTGAAGCAGAATCGGCCCAAACGAAACACAAGCCGTAAAATTGTTTTTATTCTCTTATTTCTTTTTATTGTATTACTTGCTGTACTTTTTTTTCGTTCTTCGATGAGTCGGATTTCGGCAATTGAGATTACGGGTAATGTATACACAACAACTTCGGAGCTGCTGGAGAAAAGCGGTCTGAAGGAGGGCGAACAGTTTTTTGGGACAACCTCTGCTGATGTGATTGAGCGACTGAAAACGATCAAGGCTATATCAACCGTAACTGTGGATAAACAATTCCCCGGCACTATTCTTATCAAGGTGCAGGAATATCCAACGGTTGCGTATGAACTTGGTTCTGACGGTACGCTAAAAGCCATACTGGCAAGCGGGACAAGCTTAACGGTTCCTGCTACCATTGGAGTTGCGGTTGAGAAACCGATTCTGACCCAATGGAAGGCGGATGATCCGCTCAAGGCAAAGCTGAGTGAAGTGTTGGCCAAGATTCCGAATGAACTAACGACGGATATATCGGAGATTATTCCGAATCCTACACCTTCATTCCCGGATCAGATTCGGATGTATACCAAGTCACAGTTTGAAGTGATTACAACCGTTTCTCTATTGTCCGATAAAGTAGAGTATCTCAATCAGGTCATTGAGACCGAACGTCCAGGGAAAATCACGATGCTGGAGGCCGATACGTACGTGCCTTTCATTCCGGATAACCCTGAAGAAGATGCTGAGCCAGGAGCAACTCCCTGATTTCCGCCTTTATTCGGTTGAGCATTATTCAAAACCAGGCGGGATCGGGGTTTAGCCCCTTATATCCAGAGAAAGTTGTTCTTTCTGAGACGAAGAAAAAATGATACACTTGAACTTATGGCACCTGAGTTGCCTCCTTCTTTTTTCTTCAAGGTTTTATGTCTCGCAACCAGATCTTGGCACCCAAAAAAATTGTAGAAAAAAGAGGGAAAGCCTTAAGTGTGTTGAATATGTTTTAAGAGTGTTTAAACCCGAACGTATTTTACTATTTGGAGTCAGGAGGTGCCACAGACTTGAGCAACAATGACATCATTGTTAGTTTGGACATCGGTACATCCAAAATTCGCGCTATTATTGGGGAAATGAATAATGGAACCTTTAATATTATTGGAGTTGGATCTGCCGACTCGGAGGGAATTCGCAAAGGTGTAATCGTAGATATCGATCAGACGGTGCAATCGATCCGCAATGCAGTGGATCATGCAGAACGTATGGTGGGTATTCAAATATCCGAAGTATATGTTGGAATCTCGGGAAATCATATCGGACTGATGAGCAGTCACGGCGTCGTGGCAGTATCTAACGAGGATCGTGAAATCGGAGAAGAAGACATGGAGCGGGTGTTGAAAGCAGCCGAAGTAATTGCGGTTCCACCGGAACGGGAAATTATTGATGTTGTAGCCAAGCAGTACGTTGTTGATGGCTTGGAAGGCATACAGGACCCCCGTGGTATGATTGGTGTTCGTCTGGAAGTGGAGGCGACCATCATTACGGGTGCAAAAACCGCGATACATAATCTTTTGCGCTGCGTGGAAAAAGCGGGTCTGAAAGTAAGTGATTTGGTACTCATGTCACTTGGAGCAGGTCAGCTGGCATTGTCCAAGGATGAAAAAACGATGGGTTCCGTGCTTGTTGATATCGGAGCCGGGGCTACAACCATTGCCATCTTCGAAGAAGACAGTCTCGTTGCCACTTCAACGCTGCCTATCGGCGGGGAGTTCGTAACGAATGACATTGCCTATGGTCTGCGCACATTAACAGATCAAGCCGAAAAGGTTAAACTGAAATATGGCTGCGCATGGCTGGATGATGCTGCTGCGGACGTCATGTTCAAAGTAACACGGATCGGCAGCAACGTAGACAAGGAATTCTCTCAAGAGGATCTGGCGGCTATTATCGAACCGAGGGTTCAGGAAATATTCCAGATGATTTCTCAAGAAGTGAAGCGTCTTGGTTACAATGATCTTCCTGGAGGTTATATACTAACGGGAGGTACGGTCTCTATGCCGGGTGTCCTGCAGGTCGCTCAGCATGAGCTTGCTGCTTCGGTACGAGTCGCGGTGCCGGATTATATCGGTGTACGTGACCCTGGCTTTACGAGCGGAGTCGGCATTTTGCACAGTGTAATCCGCAGTTTGCGTATTCGTCCCTCGATCAACAACGGCGGTGGAAACAACAACAATAATAATAACAACAAAAAACCGACCAACCGTCCTAAGCCGAATCCGGCTCAGGAATCGGAGCAGAAACCAGGTCTGTTCGAACGGCTGAAAAATATGTTCAGCGAATTTATATAAAAGGTTGAATCCATTTCATACAATTCTGAAGCCGTTTGAATGCGCTGGTTCTAAAATAAACGCTTTCGTTCGTCGATATATGAAATTGATTCGGTTCAATCACAAATTGGACGGGCCATCCATGCACATTGAGGGGGAGATGGAATAATATGTTGGAATTTGATTTCGAGATGGAGAGCTTGGCTCAAATTAAAGTCATCGGTGTAGGCGGCGGCGGAAGCAATGCAGTCAACCGAATGATTGAAAATGGTGTACAAGGTGTTGAATTTATTACGGTGAATACGGATGCACAGGCACTACACCTGGCGAAATCCGAGCACAAGTTGCAAATCGGTGATAAATTAACCCGTGGTCTTGGTGCAGGGGCCAACCCGGATGTAGGTAAAAAAGCAGCGGAAGAATCCCGTGATTTGATCATGAACACCTTGAAAGGTGCAGACATGGTATTTGTTACAGCAGGTATGGGCGGCGGTACAGGTACAGGTGCAGCTCCGGTTATTGCCGAAATTGCCAAAGAGTGCGGCGCACTTACCGTGGGTGTAGTTACTCGCCCGTTCACATTTGAAGGACGTAAACGTTCCAGCCATGCAGAGCAAGGTATCGAAGCTCTCAAGGAAAAAGTGGACACGCTAATCGTCATTCCAAATGATCGTTTGCTTGAGATTGTAGACAAAAAGACCCCAATGCTTGAAGCATTCCGTCAAGCAGATAATGTACTTCGTCAAGCCGTACAAGGTATCTCTGACTTGATCGCTGTACCGGGTCTGATCAACCTTGACTTTGCAGACGTCAAAACGATCATGCATGAGCGTGGATCTGCGCTAATGGGTATCGGTGAATCGACTGGCGAGAACCGTGCAGCAGAAGCGGCACGCAAAGCCATCATGAGTCCTTTGCTGGAAACTTCCATCGAAGGTGCACGTGGTGTCATCATGAACATTACGGGCGGCATTAACCTGTCCCTGTATGAAGTCAATGAAGCAGCTGAGATCGTTACGTCAGCTTCCGATCCGGAAGTGAACATGATCTTTGGTGCCATCATTGATGAGGATCTGAAGGAGGAAATCAAAGTGACGGTCATTGCGACTGGCTTTGAAGATAAACCTGCTTCCCCACCACCAGGACGTAAACCGGCTCCAGCAAGTGAGCCTGCGGATAACCGTTCGCCGAATCTGCGTCCGTTCGGAAATCAGCCGAGCAATGATCAGCTGGATATTCCGACATTTTTACGCAATCGTTCACGCAATAATAACAACGATTAATACTCCAATAGATTTCAATGAAGACCCGGTACTCCTGATAGGAGTACCGGGTCTTTTTGTTTTTTTATTATCCTATCACATTGTATTGAACAAATTCTGAACAACGGGTCTGAGCAATTCCGACAAAAAAAGTTGGAACGCTCCCCCCATGATTAGACAGACTTTGAAAAGTGAGCTCCTTATACTTGTGAATATGCTCATGAATATCGGGATAACGTTATTTCGATATGCTGCGCGCAGGCAGGTGAAGAATGTGATTGTATATGTGGATCTTATTTTTTTGACGAACCTGTGTATTGACGGTGCACTCATCGGACTGACGGCCTGGATGCGCAAAACGAAGCTGGTCTGGTGGCGATGGTTGCTGTCCGCAATCGTGGGTGCGCTGTATGTCGTCATGATGTTTGTACCGGAGTTTGATTTTATGTTCACCTTTTTGATCAAGTTTGGATTGTCTCTGGTGATGCTGAGTATTGCATTTGGGTTTAAGGGTCTTCAGGCATTTATGAGGACCTTGGGCACCTTCTATGTAATCAATTTTGTCGCCGCAGGGGGAATTCTGGGTGTTCACTACATGCTGCAGAGCTCTGGGGAATTGTTTAACGGCATTTGGTTTACGGCATCGGGTGGAATGTCTTTTGATTTGAAAATTGCCTTCTGGTTCACGTTTGTCGTCTTTTTTGCCGTGCTTTTTCTATTCAAAGCTGTGCAGAGCTCCAAACGAAAAACAGACCGAATGACAACGTACTTGGGTAAAGTGGAGGTTTTTATTGACGAGGTGACTATTTCTTGTACAGGCCTTCTGGATACAGGAAATCAACTCACAGACCCCCTTTCACGAATGCCCGTCATGGTAATGGAGGTATCATTATGGCAAGACATGCTGCCTGCTGCATGGAAGGGCAGGTTGAAGGATGAGGCGCCGGACAACCTTATCATGGAGCTCGATCAGGAGGATTTTCACTGGCAGGATCGTTTAAGGCTGGTACCTTATCGAGGCATTAACAAAGGAACTGCGTTTATGCTGGCGATGAAGCCAGACCGGGTGAAGGTAACGATGGATGAGATGTGTTTTGATACGACAAAAGTATTAATAGGGTTGGACGGGGGCGTACTGTCATCCGATGGAAAATACCAGGCCGTGATTCACCCTGAGCTTGTGCAAGACGCTGCTTCTGCGCAGTCTACGGCTATCTCTGCGGGAGCAACAGAAAAGCCGCTGAATGTGGTATAGGAGGAACGTACATGCTTGTAAAATGGAAACTGGTGGCGCAGCTGCAGTACTATCGTTTATTATTTCTGCTTGGTTTGAAAAGTGAAGAGATTTATTATATCGGAGGCAGTGAGGCGCTACCGCCCCCCTTAACACGTGAAGAAGAAGAATTTTTGTTGCAAAAGTTGTCTTCAGGGGATTCCGCGATCCGTGCCATGCTGATTGAACGGAACCTTCGACTGGTGGTATACATTGCACGCAAATTCGAAAATACAGGTATCAATATCGAGGATCTGGTCTCCATCGGTGCGATCGGGTTAATTAAAGCCGTTAATACGTTTGACCCGGAAAAGAAAATTAAGCTGGCCACCTATGCTTCCCGTTGTATCGAAAATGAAATTTTGATGTACCTGAGACGTAACAGTAAAATTCGTACAGAAGTTTCTTTTGATGAACCACTCAATATTGATTGGGATGGAAATGAACTATTATTATCGGATGTACTCGGTACGGAGAACGATACAATCTATCGGAATATCGAAGAACAGGTAGACCGGAAGCTTTTGCATAAAGCATTGGAAAAATTAACCGAGCGGGAGCGAATGATTATGGAGCTTCGCTTTGGCTTAACGGATGGGGAAGAAAAGACACAAAAAGATGTCGCCGATCTGCTTGGAATCTCCCAATCCTATATCTCTCGTCTCGAAAAAAGAATCATTAAAAGACTCCGCAAGGAGTTCAACAAGATGGTCTGAACAGGAGCATTTTCTATAATGGGTATTAATGGCAAGGATGCCAAGTGCGAATAAAATAGCCTGCCCCGGAGATAATGTACATTAATGTTTCTCCTTGGGAGGTAAGTCACGATGACCCGAAACAAAGTCGAGATTTGTGGCGTGGACACCGCAAAATTGCCTGTCCTCACCAACATAGAAATGCGGGAATTGTTTCATTCCCTACAGCAACACCATGATCGCTCAGCAAGAGAGAAATTAGTGAATGGCAACCTGCGCCTGGTGCTCAGTGTCATTCAGCGCTTTAACAATCGGGGAGAGTTTGTCGATGATCTGTTCCAGGTTGGATGTATCGGCCTGATGAAAGCCATTGATAATTTTGATTTATCCCAGAATGTCAAATTTTCAACCTACGCGGTGCCGATGATTATCGGTGAAATCCGTCGATACTTGCGCGATAATAACCCCATTCGGGTATCTCGTTCCTTGCGGGACATTGCTTATAAAGCACTTCAGGTGCGTGACAGCCTGACGAATAAAAATTCCCGTGAACCGACGATATTCGAAATTTCTGAGGTACTGAATGTGCCGAAGGAAGATGTGGTTTTTGCATTGGATGCCATTCAAGACCCGGTTTCACTCTTCGAACCGATCTATCATGATGGTGGAGATCCGATCTATGTGATGGATCAGATCAGTGATGACAAAAACAAGGATGTGTCCTGGATTGAGGAAATTGCACTGCGTGAAGCGATGCACCGTCTCGGTCAAAGGGAGAAAATGATTCTGTCGATGCGGTTTTTCGAAGGGAAAACCCAGATGGAAGTGGCTGATGAAATTGGCATTTCCCAGGCGCAGGTATCCCGTCTGGAGAAATCAGCGATACAACAAATGCAGAAACATGTGAAGTCGTAACAAGGGGTTAGCCAGAAGGCGATCAAAGGGTAAAGATATTCCTTTGATCGCCTTTTTGTTTTTTTGATTTCGACATCAGAGGCATTATGAATTGTTCCCTTGCCTTTCGTTCGAAAAAGAGGACATTTTTCGCGTATGAAACATATATTGTATAGAAGCGGAGAACGGGCAGAAGCGGATGAATCGGGGGGCGGGAGCAAATGAAAGTGAGTACAGGTGAACCAGTGGGTAGCGGGATGAAAATTTCGGATTTTCAAACCAAAGATGTAATTAACATTACGGATGGCAAACGTCTGGGTCAGATTAGCGATTTGGAGCTGGATCTGAAGCAGGGACGAATTGAGGCAATTGTTGTGCCAGGTTACAGTCGTTTTATGGGGCTGTTCGGCGGTGGAACGGATCTAGTCATCCCTTGGAGAAACATTGTGAAGATCGGTTCGGATGTGATTTTGGTTAAAATGGATGAAATAAAGGAAAATAACTACGATGAGCGTGACCGTGAAGCCCGCTTGTATGACGAACAGAACGGCCGGATGGACCGGGTGGAACGTATTGAACGGTTGGATCGGAACCAGCGCCGAACGATATAACCGAGACAGAACGGGGTTCATTTGGTACACTGGAAGTTGTGAGGTGAGAAGATGGAACCGTTTATTTTGGATAAGGAAATACGGTCGGGAAGCCAGAACTCAAATGAGGGTCCTGACCCGTTGTTACTATATGTAGAGCCGTGGAAATTGCAGTTTAAGCATATGAAAGCCGGTTTTACGACAAGGCAGGGTGGTGTCGGAAGCACACCTTACGCCAGTCTCAACTGTGCCTATCATGTGGGTGATGATCCGGCTGACGTGCTGAATAATCGCAAACTTGTGGCTGAAAAGCTGGGTTTCCCTTTGGAATCCTGGACATGTGGAGAACAGGTACATGGTAAACATGTCGCTGTAATCACGGCTGAAGATCGGGGTAAAGGTTTGCTGGATCGACAGTCTGCGTTACAGGATACGGATGGGTTAGTCACTAATGTACCTGGTGTGCTGCTGACTTCCTTTTATGCAGATTGTGTACCCCTTTATTTCTATGACCCCGTACAACAAGCGGTGGGGCTTGCTCATGCCGGATGGAAAGGTACAGTTGCTGGTATAGCCGAATCGATGGTCGAAAAGATGGAGCAGGAATATGGAAGTCGCAGACAGGATATCCATGCTGCAATAGGTCCCTCCATTGGGGATTGCTGTTATGAAGTGGATGAAGCGGTTATGCAGCATGTACGGGTTTGGCTGGACCACTCCTCGGGTAATGATGAATACAAGAACTCTGCATCTAATTCAGTATATCGACCTGCCGGAAATGGCAAAACGATGTTAAACTTGAAAGAATGCAATCGACACATTATGATGAAAGCAGGAATATTGCCGGATCATATCGAATGTACAACTTGGTGTACAAGCTGCAATCCCGAGCTATTTTTCTCTTATCGTAAAGAAAATGGCATTACCGGGAGAATGGCGAGCTGGATTGGGCTGGAAGAGAGGTGACCCTCTGTGTCATTGGAGGAGCGTATACAACTGGTAAATCAGAAGATCGAAGCAGCGTGTCAGCGCAGTGGCCGTCAACGTGAAGATGTGAATGTGATTGCTGTCACGAAATACGTCTCACTTGAAACAACTGGAGCTGTGCTGGACCACGGTCTTGAGCATATTGGCGAAAACCGCTGGCAGGATGCACAAGCGAAATGGGAAGCATTCGGTCAGCAGGGAACCTGGCATTTTATCGGTCATTTACAGACGAATAAGGTGAAGGACGTCATCGGTAAATTCCGTTACATACATTCACTGGATCGTTTGTCCCTGGCCAAGGAGTTGGATAAAAAGGCGGCGTCTCTTGGCATCCAGGTGGAAACACTATTGCAGGTGAATATTTCGGGTGAAGAGAGCAAGTTTGGCTTGCAGCCTGAACAGGCGAGTTCCTTTTTGCGCGAAATCAGTTCGTTCAACAACCTGAAGGTCATCGGCCTGATGACCATGGCACCCCATGAGGAAGATCCGGAGCTTACACGTCCCGTATTCCGCGGACTGGGTGAGCTTAGAGACCATTTGAATGGACAAGCTTTGACAGCGGAGCCATTGACCGAGTTGTCGATGGGCATGTCCAATGATTTTGAAGTGGCGATTGAAGAAGGGGCAACCTGGGTTCGGCTTGGATCGATTCTCGTAGGAAAAGAGGAGGGTTCGCAATGGGCGTAATGAATAAGTTTATGAATTTCCTCGGACTTCAGGAAGAGGAAGAGATTGTGGAACGTGAGCGTATGGCGGCACAAGAGGAACATGATCCTGATCAACAGGAAGCTGAAACCTCAAGTCTCGATAAACGTAGAAACCAAAGGGGTAATAATGTGGTGAGCATTCATTCCCAGAAAAATGTTAAAGTCGTCCTTTATGAACCGCGTTCTTATGACGAAGCACAGGAGATTGCTGATCATCTGCGCTCCCATCGTACCGTTGTCGTTAACCTGCAGAGGGTGCGTCAGGATCAGGCACTGCGCGTCATTGATTTCTTGAGTGGCACAGTGTATGCACTGGGCGGCGGTATTTCAAAAATTGGCGGCAACATTTTTCTCTGTACGCCAGACACGGTTGAAATTCAGGGTTCAATTACGGAAATACTGGCTGACAGCGAGCAAGATTATAACAGAATGAGGTGAGCCACTTTTGTATCAGATTGAAAGCGTGTTGTACACGTTATACCAGATTTACTTTTACATGGTCATTGTCTACATATTGATGTCATGGCTTCCCAACGCACGGGAGAGCTTCATCGGTGAATGGCTAGGTAAGTTTGTGGAACCATATTTAAGACCTTTCCGCCGATTTATTCCGCCTTTGTTCGGTGTGTTGGATATTTCACCGATTGTGGCGCTGATCGTTCTTCAACTTGCGCTTAATGGGCTGATCTCCATCCTCCGATACTTTGTTTATTAAGGTAGGGTGAACATAGATGAGCGGTGAAATTTACGAGCATTTTAGTCATGATGAGCGGGATTTTGTGGATAAAGCCTCAGACTGGGTTGAACGGGCAAGTAAGTATCATGACATAAAGCTAACTGACTTTCTTGATCCCAGACAGGTCTTTATTTTACAAACACTTGTGAACCGTCGAGATGATGTACAGATTCGTCTGGATGGTGGTTATGAAGCAGCTGAACGTAAGCGTGCGCTGATTGCACCGGATTATCGATATCTGGACGATGAAGATATGGGTATGCAGGTGATGAGCATTACGTCTGACGATCAGAAAATCAAAGAGCTGGAGCATGGGGACTATATGGGTGCCCTTCTCGGGCTTGGCATGAAGCGTGGCAAGATCGGTGATATTCAAGTGCTGGAGGACGGGTGCCATACGGTGGTGGCGTCGGAAACCGGCGCTTTTTTATCGCTTCAACTGAATCAGGTGCACCGGGTACATGTGTTTACGGAGCTGTTGGCACTGGATCAGCTGAAATGGTCCGAGAGCAAACTGGAGACGATGGACATTACTGTGGCTTCCCTGCGTTTGGATGGCATCTGTGCAGATGTGTATCGGCTTAGTCGCAGTAAAGTTCTCGTTCCGATCAAGGCTGGCCGCTGTCGTGTGAATTGGAAGGTGGAGGAAGATCCGTCCAAAGCGCTGAAGGCGGGAGATGTGGTATCCATTCAAGGATTTGGTCGATTCAAGGTGATGGAACAGGATGGGTTGACCAAAAAGGGACGCTGCCGCGTAAAAATCGGCAAATTTGCCTAAGTGTGTTGCAGGAAAACCCGCTTTCTTGTCGAAATGTTTAAGGTAAAGGTGCAAAAAACATTCGGTGTTTCCGATATACATTAAAGTGCAAAGGTTGATATGACCGCCAAAGGATCAAAGTCTGATCCTGCATTCCGTATTCTTGCCAGGATTGGGCATCACAAATACGGCCCCTTGGGTGGAACCCATATGCTGCAAACCTTCTCAGTCCGGGAAGGAACTTTAACAGGAGGTGGACAGCATGCCATTAACGCCGCTGGACATACACAACAAGGAATTTTCCCGACGCTTGCGCGGGTATGACGAGGATGAGGTCAATGAATTCCTGGATCAAGTCATCAAAGATTACGAAGGCGTCATTCGCGAAAACAAAGAGCTGAGCAATCAGTTGCTGTCCGTTCAGGAGAAGCTTGATCATTTTGCAACGATTGAAGAGACGCTGAGCAAAACGATCATCATTGCGCAGGAAGCTGCGGATGATGTGAAGAACAATGCGAAAAAAGAAGCACAGTTGATCGTGAAGGAAGCCGAGAAAAATGCGGACCGGATCGTAAACGAATCTTTGTCTAAATCACGCAAAATTGCTTTGGAAGTCGAAGAGCTGAAAAAGCAGGCGTCCATCTATCGTGCCCGTTTCCGTACACTTGTGGAAGCACAGCTTGAATTGTTGACTCAGGATGGTTGGGAAGCGCTGGAGAGCCGGGAGCAGGAAGTCCGTGACCGTGAGCGGGAAATGAAGGAAATTTATTAGTCTATCCGCCTGGTTGACTTTTGCCTGTAAAGAGGCTATAACTATATTCATAATGAATAGTGATTCCATGACGGGTTCAGTACGTTATGATCTCATCCCTCAGAGAGTTGGCGTCTGGTGCAAGCCAATGGATGAGTTATAGCCGAATATCTCCCCGGAGAAGTGACGCTGAAGCGGTGAAGGATTGGCCGTGTGTAAGCGAAACCGTGAGCCGAACGTTATATCGGCACCCTGCTGTAGTTAAGCGGGGCATAAGCGCTGTTGATGACAGAGCATACCCAATTTACATTGGATGTGGTTTGTGATGAACAGAATTAGGGTGGTAACGCGAGCATAACCTCGTCCCTTTCCAGGGATGAGGTTTTTTTGTGTCCAAAAAAAGCAGCAAACGTACATGAGGCCCGAAGGTGCCTCAAGGAGAGAGCCCGATGCCGGAGGAGCGAAAGCGTCCGGCACCGGGGTTTCGCTAAGGCGAACGTACATGAGGCCCGAAGGGACCTCAAGGAGAGAGCCCGCCGCCGGAGGAGCGAAGCGCCCGGCACCGGGTTTCGCTAAGGCGAACGTACATGAGGCCCGAAGGGACCTCAAGGAGAGAGCCCGCCGCCGGAGGAGCGAAGCGTCCAGCAACTCCTTTCTCGCAGTAAGGCCCTGCGGCGTTCCCGAAGGGGACAGCCGCAAGAGGGCTGACTCCACCATACACACCCTCGCCAACGCCGCCGCAGTTCCCACCAAAGACAACCCATTCCGGGTGTCCAGAGGGCGGAGCGCCTATGGGGTCCCCCTTGGTAAGGGGGATTTAGGGGGATTGAAACGCTTTTTGTGGACGGTCCACAATTTAACCAAAGAAAGGGAAGATGATTATCATGCAACGAGTTGACGTCAAAGAGAAAGCACGCGCCAGAGAACTACGCGTGTTAAACAAATGGAAAACCGAGAATACATTCAAAAGATCCATCGAAAACCGGGAAGGCAAGCCAAACTTCGTATTTTACGAGGGACCGCCTACAGCCAACGGTAAACCGCATATCGGTCACGTACTGGGCCGAGTAATCAAGGATTTCGTGGGACGTTATAACACGATGAAGGGTTACCGCGTTGTTCGTAAAGCAGGCTGGGATACACATGGTCTGCCTGTAGAACTGGGTGTTCAGAAAAAGCTGGGCATCTCCCACAAGTGGGAAATCGAAGATTATGGCGTAGAGAAATTCATTAACGAATGTAAAGCGAGCGTGTTCGAATACGAACAACAATGGCGCGATCTGACCGAAGGTATTGGTTACTGGACAGACATGAATAATCCGTATATCACACTCGACAACAATTACATCGAAAGTGTGTGGAACATTCTGGCGACGATTCATGAAAAGGGTCTGCTGTATCGTGGTCACCGTGTGAGTCCGTACTGTCCGTCTTGTCAGACTACACTTAGCTCCCATGAGGTAGCGCAAGGGTACAAAGACGTGAAAGACCTCAGTGCTACAGCCAAATTCAAGCTGGATGACAGCGGCGAATTCGTGCTTGCCTGGACAACAACGCCTTGGACATTGCCTTCACATGTTGCGCTTGCCGTGAACCCGGATATGGACTACTCCCGCGTTCGTCAGGACAACGAAGTATATATCATGGCGACTAATCTTGTTGAGAAAGTCATGAAGGACGCCAAAGGTGAATATGAAGTCATCGGTGCCCTGAAAGGTTCTGACCTGGTTGGCAAAACGTATGATCCTCCGTTCAACTACGTGCAGGCTGAGAAAGCAAACATCATCCTGGGCGCAGGCTTTGTAACTGATGCAAGTGGTACAGGGATTGTACACATGGCACCTGCACATGGTGAAGATGACTATCGTGTATGTCGTGAGAATGGCATCAGCTTTGTGAATATGGTGGACTTGGAAGGCAAGTTTGTGCCGCAGGTAACTGATTTTGCCGGACGTTTTGTTAAGGATTGCGATATTGATATCGTAAGATACCTGTCGGAAAAAGGGCGTTTGTTCAGCAAAGAAAAATATGAGCACAGCTACCCATTCTGCTGGCGTTGTGATACACCACTTCTGTACTATGCAATGGACAGCTGGTTTATCCAAACAACAGCAATCAAGGATCAGCTGATCGCCAATAACAGTGAAGTAGACTGGTACCCGGGCCACGTCCGTGATGGGCGTTTCGGGAAGTTCCTTGAAGATCTCGTGGACTGGAATATCAGCCGTGACCGTTATTGGGGAACGCCACTGAACATCTGGGTATGTGAAGAGACGGGTGAACAATTTGCTCCGCATAGCATCGCTGAACTGCGTGCTCGTGCCATTGGCGACGTGCCTGAGAATCTGGAGCTGCATAAGCCCTATGTAGATGACGTCAAAGTCATGAGCTCTTGTGGTAAATATGAAATGAAACGTACTCCGGAAGTGATCGATGTCTGGTTCGACAGCGGCTCCATGCCGTTTGCCCAGCAGCACTATCCATTTGAAAATAAAGAAATATTTGAACAGCAATATCCGGCAGACATGATCTGTGAAGGAATTGACCAGACGCGCGGCTGGTTCTACAGCTTGCTGGCTGTATCTACACTTTTGACAGGCAAAGCACCTTACAAAGCGGTTATGGCAACAGGCCACGTTCTCGATGAGAACGGACAGAAGATGTCGAAATCCAAAGGTAACGTTATCGATCCTTGGGAAGTTATTGAAGAATACGGTACAGATGCATTCCGGTGGGCTTTGCTGTCTGACAGCGCACCATGGAACAGCAAACGTTTCTCCAAAGGCATCGTGGGCGAAGCGAAATCCAAAATGGTGGATACGCTGGTTAACACCCATGCATTCCTGACGCTGTATGCTACGATTGATGGATTTGATCCACAGGAGCATCCGTTCAAATTGTCTTCACACAATCTGGACCGCTGGATTTTGTCAAGACTGAACAGCCTGATTCTCGTTGTAGAAAAAGCGCTGGCTGTTAACGACTATCTGAACTCTTCCAAAGCCATTGAAGCGTTTGTAGATGAGCTCAGTAACTGGTACATCCGTCGTTCCCGTGACCGTTTCTGGGGCAGCGGATTGACAGAAGACAAACTGGACGCTTACCGTACACTTACCGAGGTGCTGGTGACTACTGCCAAGCTCGTGGCTCCATTCACACCAATGCTTGCAGAAGATATCTATCTGAACCTGACTACTGGTGAGAGTGTGCATATGGATGATTATCCGGCTGCCAATGAAACGCTGATTGACTTGAATCTGGAGCAGGATATGGAGACAGCACGCCGAATCGTGGAACTTGCCCGTAATGTCCGTAACGAAACAGGAATCAAGACACGTCAACCGTTGTCCGAACTGATCGTTTCTCTGGATAAAGGCTTCGATCTGGCAAGTTATGAAGAGATCATCAAGGATGAGATCAATGTCAAAACGATTCGTACCGAGCATGATGATGCAGATTTCGTTGATTTCACTTTGAAGCTGAACCTGAAAGTAGCGGGTAAAAAATACGGTAAAAACGTAGGCTTCCTGCAGAACTTCTTCAAGGGAATGTCAGCAGACGAGACGCGTAAAGTAGTGACAGAAAATCTTCTGAACGTCGTTTCTCCGGAAGGTGAAGAGCTGCAAGTGACGGGTGAAGAACTGCTGGTTGAGAAACAAGCCAAATCCGGTTTTGCCTCGGCATCCGGCTATGGTCTGACGGTAGCCCTCAATACGGAGATCACAACAGAACTCGAACAGGAAGGCTGGGTCCGCGAAGTCATTCGTGCAGTTCAAGACACACGGAAGAAGCTGGATCTGCCGATTGAGAAAAGAGTACGTTTGACGCTGGATGTGGACGCTGCTTTACAAGAAGCGATTCAGGCCTTCGATCATGTGCTGCGTGAGAATGTGCTCGTTACCGAAGTGACCTTCGGTACGAATGATTCGATGCAACGTATTGAAGCCGGAGGTAAAGCCATCGGTGTATATATCGAGGGGTAATACAGTAATTCTCTAATTCTCACGTAAGGCGTTCCTGAAGAAAGGATTGCTTTGTCTGACTTTAACGGGGACAGAGTAACTCTATTTCAAATAGGACAGTATATAGAGACAGACATGCCAACGAGCCTCAGATGCAGGAGAACAATCCTGTGTCCTGGCTCGTTTGGTTTTTCAGCAAATGGGCAATGATTTCTATTGTGCAGACATTCTATATACATCAAAGGAACTGAGTAAATTATGAACGAACAGGATACCCAATCGCCATCAAATTCAGAATCCACAACGCATTCCAAAAATGCGGAGGACAAGATTGAAGAACTTCACAAGCTCACTAACCGGCTCGCCAATGAACTCGAACGTTCACGAATCGCACAGTATACGGAATTATTGAACCGGCCATGGAAGCTGATCGGACTTAATCTGTTGTCTGGCGCCGCAAGGGGCGTGGGGATCGCCATCGGTTTTACTTTTTTTGCAGCAACGATCATTTACGTGTTACAAGTGCTAGGTGCGCTTAATCTGCCCATCGTGGGTGATTACATCGCAGATATTGTACGGATTGTGCAGCGACAGCTGGAATTAAACACTTATTAGGTTACCTGCAGGTTTAATACGAGTCGTCTGATTCGATATCCGGTTCTAACAGGCCATCGCCTTCACGGTTCTCCAGATACTGTCGATATTGCCGATTGCGTACGATGGAGACGTCATGACCGTAGATATCGGTTGCGACAAAGCTCTCATATGCCTCAACGCAGCCCTCCACTTCGTCAGAGGCTTCAATCGCCATAACGTCGTAACTGTCGATGTCCCGTCCCTCAGCCATGGCCGGAGTATTGGAGGTGCCCCAACTTTCAACAATCTGCCATGCGTCTTCACCGTCGAAGCCGTTCTGGTCATCACGTTCATCCAGGCTTGTGCGGCCAAAGGCAGGGGCGAGGAATTCTTCCTCGACAGGGCGATTTTCAGAGACAACGGTTTCCGGTTGATGCTTTTTGCAGTATTTGGTGTAAGGAACAGCTTGCATGCGTTCATAGGGGATAGGTTGCTGACACACGGCGCAAGTTCCATAATGACCTTCTTCGATGGAATGCAGGGCAGAGTCGATGCGCTCCAGTTGAAATTCATCATGCTCCAGCAGGGAAATATCCTTTTCGCGATCATACATCTCAGTAGCTACATCACCCGGATGGTTGTCAATCGGTGATAATTCGCCTGTCTGAAGCTTCATGGAGTCACCAAGACCATAATGTTCGTTCTGCTCCAGTCTATGTTCAATATCACGCTTTTCGGTTATCAGTTGGGAACGTAACGATTGCAGTTGTTTGGCAGTGAAATGTGTCATCATTTTCCCCTTTCTGTTCCGTATGGACTCCGGATTTTGACTCTGTTGTAGGATGTGTCATTTCGTGCAGAATTACAGAAGGGAAATGTTATCGTTTTTGCCATCCGGGCTGCGGCTAACCGCGTCGTGGACGATTTCCAAACAGCTGTGCTACAATGAACAAGTCTGGCGTAAAGCCTGGTATCGTTTGGAAAAGACAAGAACGGAGTGACAAACAAACGTGGTGTATTATATCCTCGCTTTTATCGTATTTTTAATCGATCAGGGAACAAAGTTCCTAATTGCAACCCGGATGGAACTTAGAGATGAAATTCCGGTGATTGGCAACTTCTTTGTCATCACATCACATCGTAACTCAGGTGCAGCTTTTGGTATTTTACAGGATCAACGCTGGTTCTTTATCGTGGTTACACTGGTTGTCGTGGTGGCTTTGGTTTGGTATTTGCAAAAGGTAAAAGATACTCCGCACAAATTGCTGCCCGTAGCGCTTAGTTTGGTGCTTGGGGGAGCTATCGGGAACTTCCTAGATCGGGCTTTGACCGGAGAAGTTGTCGATTTTATCCAGCTTAATTTTGGTAGCTATACGTTTCCCATTTTCAACATAGCCGACTCGGCGATCTGTATCGGTGTGGTACTGATTATTGTGGAAACATTGCTTGAAGGACGGCGCGAGAAAGCAGCCGCAAAGGTCGAAGGGAATGAACATCATGAGTAAATCGCAAAATGAAGAACAGACTAACGGAGACACGTCAACGTATGATGATGAACTCTTGAATGGCAATGATCGTATGGAATGGACGGTTGCCGCTGAACATAATAAAGAACGAATTGACAAATATATTACAGAATCCATGGATAACGTATCGCGCTCCCAAGTTCAATTGTGGATTGGAGACGGATTCGTAACGGTGAACGGGGCTAAAGTCAAAGCTAACACCAAATTATCTCAAGGCGATCTGGTAGAGCTTCTGATCCCTGAGCCAACGACTGTCGAGATTATTGCTGAAGATATTCCACTTGAAGTGGTATATGAGGATAGCGATTTGATCGTTATTAACAAACAGCGCGGCCTTGTTGTTCATCCAGCACCAGGACATACGTCGGGAACACTTGTTAATGCGCTGATGTATCATTGTAAAGATCTGTCAGGCATTAACGGCGAGCTGCGTCCCGGTATTGTGCATCGGATTGATAAGGACACATCAGGTCTAATCATGGCAGCCAAAAATGATCGTGCTCACGCCTCGCTGGCCGCTCAGCTCAAAGAGCATAGTGTGAATAGAAGATATATTGCACTCGTTCATGGGCATCTTAGCCATGATCAAGGTACGATTGATGCACCGATTGGTCGAGATACCAATGATCGCAAAATGTACACCGTTACAGAGCGTAACAGTAAACATGCGGTCACGCATTTTACCGTTAAGGAGCGTATTAACGACTACACGTTGTTGGAACTGAAACTGGAGACCGGGCGAACCCACCAGATTCGTGTTCATATGAAATTTATCGGTCATCCGCTTGTAGGAGATCCGACGTATGGTCGTAACAAAGGGATCAAAATGCAGGGACAGGCCTTGCATGCAGCGATTCTTGGTTTTGTACATCCAACGACCGGAGAATACCTTGAATTTACAGCACCGCTTCCGCAGGATATGGAAGATGTTCTGGCCTCCTTGCGCAGCCGCTGACAGCTCGAGAAAGTACAAATGTTCGGATAATTTGTCCATGGTTTTGAACGCGCAAATGCTTCATATTAAAGTGTAGAAATTTGCGTCAAATGAGGAGATGAACAAAATCATGAGTATCGATAAATATCAGGAAACGTACATTCAGACTAATTTTGCCGACCGTATTGGCGGCTCCAACTATGGTAAAGACACCAACATCTATAAATTCGAGAAAATCAAACGTGCTAAAGCTTCGGCTAAAAAAGATTTTCCAAATGTAGAATTGATTGACCTCGGCGTAGGTGAACCAGACGAGATGGCAGATGCAGGCATCGTAGCTGCATTGGCGGAGCAAGCCTCCAAACCAGAAAACCGTGGATACGCGGATAACGGTATTCCTGAATTCAAGGAAGCGGCAGCTGCTTACCTGAAAAATGTATTTAATGTTGAAGGTATCGATCCATCAACTGAAATCGTGCATTCCATCGGCTCCAAGCCAGCTTTGGCGATGATGCCTTCTTGCTTCATCAATCCAGGTGATGTAACGATTATGACGGTGCCAGGGTATCCGGTTATGGGTACACACACCAAATACCTGGGTGGCGAAGTGTTCAACATCCAGTTGACCAAGGAGAACAACTTCCTGCCAGATCTGTCGGCTATTCCAGAAGATATTGCGAAACGTGCGAAGTTGCTCTATCTGAACTACCCGAATAACCCGACGGGCGCGAGTGCTACCGTGGAGTTCTTTACGGAAGTGGTTGAATGGGCGAAGAAATACAGCGTAGTCGTTGTGCATGATGCTCCCTACGCAGCACTGACATATGACGGCAAAAAACCGTTCAGCTTCCTGTCTGTACCTGGTGCGAAGGATGTGGGCGTGGAATTGCACTCCCTGTCCAAGTCTTACAACATGACAGGCTGGAGAATTGGTTTTGTTGCAGGTAACCCGCTTGTAGTTAAAGCATTCAGCGACGTAAAAGACAACAATGACTCCGGTCAGTTCATCGCGATCCAGAAGGCTGCTGCCTATGGATTGAACCACCCGGAAATCACGGAAAAAATCGCCGAGAAATATTCCCGTCGTCACGACCTGCTGGTAGCTGCACTGAACGAGCTGGGCTTCCAGGCTGAGAAACCTAAAGGTTCCTTCTTCCTTTATGTTGAAGCTCCAAAAGGTATTGCCGGAGGCCGCCGCTTTGAATCAGGCGAAGACTTCTCCCAGTTCCTGATCCGTGAAAAACTGATCTCTTCGGTGCCTTGGGATGATGCTGGTAACTTTGTTCGTTTCTCCGTTACCTTTGAAGCTAAAGGAGAAGAGGAAGAGAAACGTGTTATTGCTGAAATTAAACGCCGCCTGAGCGACGTGCAATTCGAATTTTAATTAATTCACATCATCATTATGATGTAACGTAAAAGAAAGAAGAGACCGGAAACGGTCTCTTTTTTTTATGCAAAAAAATATAAATTTTCCCTGTAATCCCTTTACAAAATAATACAAGCAACATATGATTAGATCTTTACGTTATTTATATAAGTCAGAAGTTGCTTTTGAAGGGAGTTATGGAAATTGTTATCATCACGTACCAATACTGTGTCCACACCTGCTGCAGGGACAGGCAATACCGTTTCAGGATTGCTTAAATTATTGAGACCCAAACAATGGACCAAAAATTTGTTGTTATTTGCCGCGCTGCTTTTTTCTTTTGAGGAAATTCGGACGGAGACCATTCTATCGACTTTGCTAGGTTTTATTTTATTTAGCCTGGTTGCAGGCTGCGTTTATATTTTAAACGATTATGTAGATCGCGACAGAGATCGTCAGCATCCTGTGAAGATGTTCCGTCCTCTTGCTTCTGGACAGGTCAATCCGGCTCACGCCTTGCTGTTTGGAATTCTGCTGTTGATTCTTTCCGTCGGGACAGCCTTTGTGATGAACTCGTTATTCGGAGTGTTATGTATAGTTTATTTCCTTTTGAATGTGTCGTACTCATTTGTTCTGAAACATCTCGTTATTTTGGATATGATGACCATTGCGGCTGGATTTGTGCTTCGTGCGATTGCGGGCGGTGTGCTGATCCATGTACCATTTACGCCGTGGTTTCTCATCTGTACGATGCTGCTGTCCCTGTTCCTGGCCATTGGCAAACGTAGGAATGAACTTACTCTGCTTGAGGGAAATACCGGTTCACATCGTAAAGTATTGGATAACTACTCGATTACGTTATTGGATCAGTTCAATACCATTGTCACAACCGCGACCATTATCAGCTATTCGCTATTTACCTTCACATCCGATCGCACCATTCATTTAATGTGGACGATTCCTTTGGTCATATACGGCATGTTCCGTTATCTGTATCTGATTCATATGAAGAACCAAGGTGGTTCACCTGATCGAGTTTTGTTTGAGGACAAGCCCGTCTTGATCACGGTCATTTTGTATGTCATAAGTGTTATTTTGATTTTTGCTATTTTTGAATAAACGTTAGAGTCTGGAAGGCAGAGGGGGATCAGGGTGAAAAGCACGAAAGTCGCCATCTTTGATATTGATAAAACGATTATACGCAGAGATTCCATGTTTCAGTTTGTACATTACGGCGTTCGGCGTTATCCATGGCAGGTATGGAGATTGCCTGTAATTGCATTTCATACCGCGCTGTTCAAGGCAGGTCTGATGACCGTTGAGCGTGTCAAACGTTCCTACTTCAAGAGTATTGAGCGCATGTCTGAAAAAGATCTGGAGCATTTTTTTGATACACGATTGCGTACTGCCATTTTTGCGGAGGCAAGTGTAGAGATGCAGCATCGTAAGGAAGAAGGCTATCATGTATTGCTGGTGACCGCATCTCCACATGCTTATATGAAATATTTTAAAAACTTTCCCTGGGTGGATCATGTCATCGGTACCGATCTGGTTCGTCACTCGAATGGCTATACCTGTAGGATTGAAGGCAGCAATTGCAAGGGGGATGAGAAGGTTCGCCGAATCCAGGCCTATCTGGATGAGAAAAAGATGGTGATTGATTATGATCAATCCTGCTCCTACTCTGACTCCTTATCCGATCTTCCAGTGATGCAGTTGGTGAGTCAGCGATACTTTATTAACAAGCGCGTCCCAGAGATGGAGGCATTGTCGTGGGGGAGATAAAAGGGCGCCATACAGGCAAGTTGTTGATGCTGGTCTCCGCTTTTCTTACAGCGACGGGCCAACTGTTCTGGAAGTGGGGGCTGACCGAGTGGATCTACCTGGGCATCGGCTTTCTGTGTTATGGACTGGGTGCCATTTTGATGATCAAGGCGTTTGCTTTGGAAAAGCTGTCTGTGGCCTATCCTTTGATGTGTGCCAGCTATGTGTTTGCGCTGATCTATGGATACTTTTTGTTAGGAGAAGAAATTACGGTGCAGAAGTTGGCCGCTGTTGTGCTGCTTGGAATCGGGGTGACGTTGACCAGTGTTGATCGATAGCTGGATGATTGCTGTATTAATTGCAATGACCCTGTGTGGAGCGATGGGAGGAGCGGGTTTGAAAGCCTACGCCACCAGTCGCAAAAAGCTGCATGTTCTAATGGGACTTGGATTCTATGGTACAGGTGCGATGCTGAACATTGTATTGTTGAAATTTCTTCCCTTAACGGTTGTGCTGCCTGCCAATGCGTTAACGTATGTGTGGACGCTCATTATAGCGCGCTTTGCCTTTAAGGAAGCAGTGGGTCCTTTGCGCTGGATCGGTGTCGCTTGTATTATGGGCGGGTTGTTTTTATTGGTTTTCTAGAATAATTGAAACTGGATGTGAGCGCATGAAATTTTTGGACTACATATTTTATAATCGCAGAACCAATTGGACGGCATTTGGCCTGTTTGCGGGTTTTGCTCTTTTTTACGGTCTCATGAATGGACCTTACGTAACGTACATAGCAAATCACGCAGAGCTTCTTGGGTCATACACGCCATTTAGTACGACGCAGTTTCCACTTAATTTATTTAATTTCGATCCTTCCATGTATTATGGAGACAACAGTTCTTCGGTGATTCATCCGTTAATTTCCTTCCTTGCGGTTACGCTTGAAGCAGGTGCTCAGCTGCTGGGCGGGAATTGGTTCTTTCTAGTCCTGCAATCACTCGTGAATGCAGGTTCGGTTGTGTTGGTATTTCTGTTTTTGAGTCAAAAAGACAAACAAATCACTACACCGTTACTTTTCGCTGTACTGTTCGGTTTCAGCTCCTATCTGATGTTTACCGCGTTGATTCCGGATTCGTATCCATATGTGCAGTTTGTTATCCTGTTCTCTGTGTTGTATATGCAGTACACCCGTGAGCGCAAAGATATCCGTTATATCCCGAATGCGCTGCTGGCATCCATCAACTTCGGACTGACGTCGACCAACATTGTGCCGTTTGCGGCCGCCATGTTTTTCAATATGCGTACGTGGCGTAACAAGTCTGGTTGGAAAAAGTATATCGGGATTATGGCACTCGCCGTTGCCTTTATCGTAGTATTGACAGGCATCCAATACATCGCGTTTGGCGGTCGAAGTTGGGTAAGTAATTGGCTGCTTGGTATTCAAAATGGGGGAACAAGCTATGCCACTCCATTCCAGTTCGCAGCTCATTGGAAGGCCCTAAGCCTGCTAACGATTAATCCGATGCTGTCACCGAAAGTGCATTTGCTGGACCCGGGCATGGTCGCGTTTGTAACGGATCTGTCCCGTTCCAATCCGATCTATGTTCAGCTCACGGGTATTTTTATCCTGCTGCTGGCGCTCACGGGGTTTATCAAGGGAATCCGTGAACGGGAAGTGTGGACTCTTGTGCCATACATTCTGTTTGCCTTTTTACTTCATATCGTTGTTGGTTTCGGGTTGGCGGTATTTCAATACGATATGTACCTGTATGCAGGACACTATCTGTTTGCGTTTTTCCTCCTCGGTGGGGGCTTCGTCATCAGTCTGCGTCCGGGGATGGGTAAAAAAGTGCTAATAGGCTTGATTATGCTATCTATTCTCGTTACCGCAGGGAACAACATCTATCGTCATGTAGAAACATTAACAACCATCAAGCAGTCCTATGATCAGTTAGAACAGGAACGTACAGTGAAATAATCAGAGGTTTTATTTATCTATATAATGAGACAGGGCCATTGGACTGTAGATCCAATGGCCCTGTCTTGTTTGGCATGATTCATTCGATATGTGCATGTTGGTTTCAAACAAAAGACCCACTGCGTTCATTACGCAGAGGGTCTCAGGGACGCTTTTAAGCAATAATTTTGGTCTTCTTGGCATTCTCGGCTGAACGTTTGGTGAGACTGCTGAGTGGACGTTTCAAAGCAAGTGCAACGATGAGACTCAACGCGATGAACATGCACAACCACAGAATATCCTTAATGGCAGTGGACCACAGGATGCCCCCGACCGACTCACGCAGCAGGCTGATCGCATACGTGAAGGGCATGAACGGATTCAATGCCTGGAAAAAGGACGATGTCATGCTGATCGGGAACGTACCGCCCGAGCTGGAGAACTGGAACACCATGAAGATGATCGCGATCCCTTTTCCAATATTCCCAAAAACGGACAGCAGGGTGTACGTTATGGTGACAAATACGGCACTCACCAGCATGGCAAACAGGACAAACCACAGTTTATCTGCGACATAGGTGCCGAGAATCAAAATATCTCCCAAGCTGACACAGATCGCTTGAAGCAATCCAATCGTTAGAAAAGTGGCAAGACGTCCAAGATACAACTCGTATCCCCTGAACTTGCCGTCTGGATTCTCAGCTTCGGCACGAAGCAGGGAAATCAGCAGCGTTGAGCCGACCCACAATGACAGCACGCCATAAAATGGTGACATGGCCGATCCATAATTAGGAATCGGGTAAAGCTGCTGTTCCTTGATTTGCACCGGACTTGCTAGGAAAGCACTCTCTTCTTCAATGTCGCCGCGCAAAAGCTTGGCAAGCTCGGCAAACTGGTTATTGCCTTCGACTTCTCTAAGTTTGTCTGCTGCCTTGCTGATGGCATTTTCCAGCGCTGGCAGATCATCACGTACCAGCGTGGCAACACGATGTACTCCTTGTTCGACCTCCGGTAGCTGATTTTGTACAAAATCGGATGCCTTGCTTATCTGTTTCTCGGCATTGGGCAGATCGTTCCGAACAAAATCAGCCGCTTCATTCAGCTTGGTCCCCAGCTTGGGCAGATCGTTTCGTATTAATGAAGACACTGTGTTTAAAGCTTGGATAAAGCCTTCACTTTTATTTGCGAGCGTCTCCGATATCTCATGAATCTTAGATTGTATTTGGGGCAGTTCACTCTGGATTTTGGTCAATTCAGTCTGCCCAAACGTAATCCCTTCTTTGGCTGACGCAAGAATGTCCGCGATATCCGGAATTCGATCTCTTGCTCCCTGTAGTGTATCTGCTGAAGTGGAAAGGATAGACCTCAGCTTATCCGCACCAGCCGCAAGAGCCGGCGATATTTCGCTCTCGTAGGTGTTCATGATATTGCCAATGCCGCTGCTAATGTCCTTGGAGAGAGCATTTAACTGGGCGATGACGTCTGCGGGCGGAGTTGTATTGCGACGCAGAGCATTACTGATAATTCCAGCCAAGCGGACTTGCAACTGAAGTTTATCTGAAATGGTGTTCAGCTGCGTAATTTTATTAGCAAGTGGATGGCTTGGAAGCAAGTTGTCGATTTTGCCCAGTAGTTCTGCCATACTGTCGACGAGTTTTACCGCAATCCCCAAGCGGGCAGCGATCCGGTCCAGATCTTCTGCTGTCGGCAGTTTAGTAAGATCCGTATTCTGCAATTGCCCAAATACGTCTGACGCAGCGTTTGCGATTTGCTGCACCAGCAGCAGGTTTTGCCGGATCACCGGGCCTATAGCCTGAAACGCTTCTTCACTGGAATCCACAAACTGATTCAAGCCTTCGGCCAGCTCAATCCCGTTACCAGCGATTTGGGATACTTTGTCCAGATCTTGCTCTGCGTCCGTTACGATAGAGAGAGCCTTGTCGGTTTTATCCAGGGCCGTTTGGATGACACCTGATACCTGACCAAAGTTTGCATCCACTTCGTGAATGCGTTCTACGGCTTTTTGAATATCGGGAATCCGCCCCTGAATAGCCAACACCTCGGATGCTGCGTCATTAATTTGTGGCCAATACTCCTGCACCTTGAGCACATACTGTGCGGCTTCATTGATTTCCGGCAGCTTTTTTTCGATCTCTACGATCTTTTGAGCATCTTTTACGATACCAGGCATGGCTTTTTCTACTTCCAGTACCTTTTGACCTGCAGCTTGTATCGCCGGAAGATTTTTCTCCAGCGTGAAAATGCCATTCTCCATTTTGCGCAAAGTAGGAAGCTGGGCATTGATCTCAACTCCGGCTTCCTTCAATTTGGTTAGAACAGCCTCACTGACGGCTTCCGTGAAATTTTCATTAATTTGTGTTGTAATCGCAGATACACCAGAGCCTGTGATTTTTGGAGCGATGGCATTAACCTTCTCGTTAACGGTATAGATTACCTCTGGGCGCTCCAGCTTCCCGTCAACGATACCTGTAATTTTGGTTGAAAAGTCCCCGGGAATGAGGAGGCTTGCATAATACTCTCCTGTTTGCACACCACGATCAGCCTCAGCCTGGTCCACAAAAGTCCATCCTAGCTTTTCGTTGTGTTTCAGACTGGACACCAGTTCGTCTCCAATATTAACGTTAGTTCCTGCAACAGTAGCACCCTTGTCCTCGGTTGTCACCGCAATTTTGATCCCTTGGGTATTACTGTACGGGTCCCATACGGATTTCACGTTGACCCAGTCATATACTCCGGGCAGTAAAATAATAGCTACAATTAGAAATATACCTGTGGGAACCTTCAAAATATGTAACCAGTCTGTTTTGTAAACTTGCCAAATGTGACGCATAACTTCCTCCTAAATGTAAATAAATGTAGGTCTTATCTTATTTCTATGTCGCGTATTTGTAAATCCTTATGTATATCGGCTTTATTGAAGCATCAATGAATTGTTTCATGTTTATAAACTTTACCCATTTCACTAGGTACTAATGCAGAGCCTTCATGTATTTCATGTTTCTGGACGTTGAACTCTATAATTAGACTCTGTTCCAACGTTGAATATAGGCAGAGGATTATTTTGGCTGTAAGATTCTCCGCAATTTCCTATGGATAAATATGCAGAATTATTGTATAATTATGAATAACGAATGAAATGTGATGTGTTTGGATGTTTTTCAGCCGAACTGCTGATTCTAAGGGGAATACAGTAGGGGAATTTCGCCTGTGATGTTGAGGTGTTGACAGAGGGTTGTCTTTCTGTCATAATTCATGAAGACAAACGGACATATTGAGTATAGAACCCTGTGAGGTCCTTCAATATGAACGACATGAATAGCACCTTTAAATCAGTCCCGTGAGACTGGCAAGGTAACGTGAACGATACATCGTTTTTTTGCTGCGGCAAATGAAGCGATGCATCCCGAGAGTAAACTTTCTTCAGAGCGGTCTGAAGTTCGGAGACTCCTTGCCAATAAACACGGCAAGGAGTCTTTTTTGTTCTCCTCGTCACGGGGCCATGATCTGAAAGGTAAATCCTGAGGAGGCTGAACGCATGAGCACAGAGACACATGTCATTATGGATGAAACCGCGATCCGCCGCGCATTAACACGGATTGCCCATGAGATTTTGGAGAAAAACAAAGGCATTGAGGGCTGTGTACTGATCGGCATTCGAACACGGGGTGTATACCTCGCAGAACGGATCGCTGCCAAGATTGAAGAAATCGAAGGTACACCGATCCCTTGGGGAGAGCTCGATGTGACCCCTTATCGCGATGATCGCTTGGATGAGAACAAAGCGAATCGCAAGGAACTGTTGACGATGACACCTGAATCACTTTCGATTCATAACAAAAAAGTGATTTTGTTCGATGATGTGCTCTATACCGGACGGACGATTCGCGCAGCGATGGATGCCCTGATGGACTGTGGAAGACCACAGAACATTCAACTGGCGGTTCTCGCAGATCGCGGACACCGGGAACTTCCGATTCGACCTGATTTTATCGGCAAAAATGTGCCGACTTCCAAATCAGAGGAGATCGAGGTTGCACTGATGGAAACGGACGGACAGGACGAAGTCAAGATCATCCAGAACCGGGGGGAACAAGCATGATGATTACACAACCAGCATTGAAGGACCGGAGCTTGCTTGGCCTTAAGGACCTTAGTCGAGATGAGATCGAATCCATTCTGAACAGAGCAGCACACTGGGAAGCGCAGAAGGAGAAACTGGTTCCTGTACTGGAATCCCACTTCGTAGCTAACATGTTCTTCGAGAACAGCACGCGTACTCGCTTCTCATTTGAGATGGCGGAAAAACGTCTGGGTGCACAAGTGCTAAACTTCACGGCGGCTGCATCAAGCGTGGAGAAAGGTGAATCCATCTATGATACGGTACGCACACTGGAGTCCATGGGCATTGACGCAGGGGTGATCCGGTTGAAACCTTCCGGTGTTCTGCAACAACTGGCTCAGAAAGTGAATGTTCCACTAGTGAACGCCGGAGACGGGAATAACGAGCATCCTACACAGGCGCTGCTGGATCTCTACACGATGCGGAAGGCTTTCGGTGAGCTGAAAGGTTTGCGAGTGTCGATCATTGGAGATATCCTGCACAGCCGTGTAGCTCGCTCGAATCTGTGGGCACTGCAAAAGTTTGGTGCAGATGTGCGCTTCTGCGCACCGCAAACGATGCAGGCACCGGAGCTGGCAGAACACGCACCTTATGTAGGTCTGGAAGAAGCACTCAATGCGGATGTAGTCATGATGCTCCGAGTTCAACTGGAACGTCATAAACACGGCCTGATTACTTCGGCTGAGGATTATCGCGAACACTACGGATTGACGGAAGAACGGGCGTCACGCCTGAAACCAAGCACAATCATTATGCACCCTGCTCCTGTGAACCGAAATGTCGAGGTGGATGACGCGGTAGTGGAGAGCGCAGCATCGCGGATCTTCCCGCAGATGGCAAACGGTGTTCCAATCCGCATGGCGGTCATGGAACGTGCGATGAAACTGTAACAGGGTCTGGCTGTGGGTCATAGGCTGACGGGACGGAAGTTCTTATAGAGCAATGTGAGGGTACACGATAAAGAAAATCATCCGGCTTGCCCGGCAAGCCGGACAGAACCGAAGCGGAGGGCAATTATGCTACAGATTATAAAGAACGCGAACATCTTGAATCAACAAGGGGAACTTGAACGGAAAACGATCATTATAGATGAAGGAAAAATTCAAAAGATCGCTGGAGTGGAAGACGAAGCGGTATTGAAAGCAGAGCAATCAGCGCATAGCGTAACGGATGCTTCAGGCAAACTGGTCATTCCCGGTTTGATTGATATGCACGTGCATCTGCGTGAACCTGGATTCGAGCATAAAGAGACGATCGAGACGGGTGCCCGTTCGGCAGCACAAGGCGGTTTTACAACGATTGCATGTATGCCGAACACAAGACCGGTAACCGACAGCGCGGATGTCGTTAAGCTGGTTTTGGATAAAGCCAAAGAAGCCGACCTGGTAAAAGTACTGCCTTATGCAGCTATTACGAAGAACGAGCTTGGACGTGAGCTTACGGATTTCGCCGCATTGAAAGAAGCGGGTGCGATTGGATTCACGGATGATGGTGTGGGCGTTCAAAACGCTCAAATGATGAAAGATGCCATGAGCCTCGCAGCAAGCATGGATATGCCAGTCATCGCTCACTGCGAAGACGACTCATTGGTAGTTGGCGGATATGTGACAGAAGGCGAGTTTTCGAAGCGTCAGGGTATCAAAGGTATCCCGAATGAATCCGAGGCCATCCACGTAGGCCGGGATATCCTGCTTGCAGAAGCAACGGGAGTTCACTACCATGTCTGCCACGTAAGTACGGAGCAGTCGGTTCGCTTGATTCGCCTGGCAAAGTCCATCGGTATTAAAGTAACTGCTGAGGTATGTCCGCACCATCTGGTATTGTCGGATGAAGATATTCCGGGCATGGATGCCAACTGGAAGATGAACCCGCCTCTTCGCTCACCACGCGATGTGCAAGCTTGTATCGAAGGTTTGCTGGACGGAACGCTGGACATGATCGTTACCGATCACGCCCCGCATAGCGAAGAAGAGAAAGCAAAAGGCATGGAGCTGGCACCATTCGGCATCGTTGGATTCGAAACAGCCTTCCCGCTGCTGTACACGAAGTTTGTGGAAACAGGGCTTTGGAGCCTGGACTTCCTCGTGAAACGCATGACAGCTGATCCGGCTCGGGTATTCCGGCTGGATACTGGCAAGCTGGAAGAGGGAGCACCAGCGGATATCACGATGATTGACCTGAACGAGGAAAAAGCGGTTGATCCTGCAACGTTCGCAACCAAAGGAAGAAACACTCCATTCACAGGCTGGAAGTTAAAAGGATGGCCGGTACAGACATGGGTGGACGGGAAAAGCGTGTGGAACAACACGGTACAACAGTAAATCAGTAACTTATTAGATCAATAAATCAATAAACTTTACCTCTTTAATTCTTTTAAAACAACAAGGCTTTATAACTCTAAATCTACAACCTATGCAAAACAACATCTTTAAAACTAACTCGAGGCAAACCATGCCGAGAGTCAAACATACGAAACAAAGAAAAGTTGAATAATGCTTTTGAACATGGACACCAACGTAACTGTGGAGTGGGCAGAAAGAACCCGAAGAAGCAAAGCGTTCGCCTTTATCACCGGATTACTCCATTTGAAGAATGGGATCAAAGTAATCCGGGGATAACAGCGATCAAAGGGTTTTCTGCCCACGGAGCCGCACCAAACGTAACGTCCCCCATGTTCAACTCAAAGTATTCAACGTTGATAAACACAGAGGAGTGAAATGGGATGCAGGCACAGGCAAGATTATTGTTGGAAGACGGCACACTGTTCACCGGGAAAGCATTTGGTGCTGAAGGTGAAACAACAGGTGAGGTCGTTTTTAATACGGGAATTACAGGCTATCAAGAGGTGCTTTCGGATCCTTCTTATTGCGGTCAAATCGTAACCATGACGTATCCACTGATTGGTAACTACGGCATTACGCGTGACGACTTCGAGTCGATTCGTCCGTTCGTACACGGTTTTGTGGTACGTCGTCATGAGCCGACGCCAAGTAACTGGCGTGCGGAATACAGCGTAGACGATTTGCTTAAAGAGTATGGCATCGTAGGGATCAGCGAGATTGATACACGGATGCTGACTCGCCGGATTCGTCACCACGGCACAATGAAAGGAATTCTCACAACAGGATCGAAACCTGTGGAAGAGTTGCTGGAGATGATGGGAGACACCAGCATCGCTGAGCTGCGTAACCAGGTTCCTATGACTTCTACTCAACATGTTTACAACAGCCCGGGAACGGCTGAACGCATTGTATTGGTTGACTACGGTGCAAAAACAGGGATTTTGCGTGAACTCAGCAAACGTAACTGTGACGTTGTCGTAGTTCCGCATGATGTAACAGCGGACGAAATCCGCCGCATGAACCCGGATGGTATTCAGCTGTCCAACGGCCCTGGGGACCCGAAAGACGTTCCTCACGCAGTTAAAATGATCAGTGAACTGCTCGGCGAATTTCCGATCTTCGGAATCTGCCTGGGTCACCAACTGTTCGCACTTGCAGCAGGAGCCGATACAGAGAAACTCAAGTTTGGACACCGCGGCGGAAACCACCCGGTTAAAGAACTGGAGAGCGGACGTTGCTTCATCACATCCCAGAACCACGGTTACACTGTTAATGAAGAATCCGTGAAAAATACGGACCTTGAAGTGACACATATCAACAATAATGATAAGACCATCGAAGGTCTGAAACATAAAACATTCCCGGCGTTTTCGGTTCAGTACCACCCGGAAGCAGCGCCAGGACCATATGATAACAGCTATCTGTTCGACCGCTTTATCGAGATGATTCGGGAGCACAAGATTACTCACCCGCAACAGCCGCGTCAAGCCGTACTGGCAGCCGCAGTGAAAGGAGCACAATAACATGCCGATTAACAAAGATCTCAAAAAAATCCTGGTGATTGGTTCAGGTCCAATCGTCATCGGTCAAGCGGCCGAGTTCGACTATGCCGGTACACAAGCATGCCAGGCACTGAAAGAAGAAGGCGTGGAAGTTGTACTCATCAACAGCAACCCGGCTACGATTATGACGGATACCAACATGGCTGACAAAGTATATATCGAGCCAATCACACTGGATTTTGTAACGCAAATTATTCGCCAGGAACGTCCAGACGGTTTGCTGCCTACCCTTGGCGGTCAAACGGGTCTGAACATGGCTGTAGAACTGGCACGTGCCGGCGTCCTTGAACGTGAGAATGTCAAATTGCTTGGAACACAGCTCACATCCATTGAGAAAGCGGAAGACCGTGACTTGTTCCGTGATCTGATGCGCGAACTGGAGCAGCCTGTGCCTGAGAGTGTCATCGTAACAACACTTGAGGAATCACTTGATTTTGCGAATGAGATTGGTTATCCAATCATCGTCCGTCCAGCCTACACGCTCGGCGGAACAGGCGGCGGGATCTGTGCCAACGAAGAAGAGCTGCGCGAGACAGTTGTAGCAGGTATTCGTTATAGCCCGATCGGTCAATGTTTGGTCGAGAAGAGCATCGCAGGCATGAAGGAAGTCGAGTATGAGGTTATGCGTGACAAAAACGATAACTGTATCGTAGTCTGCAACATGGAAAACTTTGACCCGGTAGGTGTTCATACAGGTGACAGTATCGTTGTGGCACCAAGCCAGACGTTGTCTGACCGTGAATATCAAATGCTGCGCTCAGCTTCCCTGAAAATCATCCGTGCCCTCAACATCGAAGGTGGATGTAACGTACAGTTTGCGCTTGATCCACACAGCTTCCAATACTATGTTATCGAAGTTAACCCACGGGTAAGCCGCTCTTCGGCACTAGCTTCCAAAGCAACGGGCTATCCAATTGCCAAGATGGCTGCCAAAATTGCCATGGGTTACACACTGGACGAAATCGTGAACCCGGTAACGGGCCAAACGTATGCATGCTTTGAGCCAACACTGGACTATATCGTGAGCAAAATCCCACGCTGGCCGTTCGACAAGTTTATCTCGGCAAACCGCAAACTGGGTACACAGATGAAAGCGACAGGCGAAGTTATGGCGATTGGCCGGACATTCGAAGAGTCGATTCATAAAGCTGTACGTTCCCTGGAAATCGGCGTACACCGTCTGTATCTGAAAGATGCCGAAACACTGGATGAAGAAACGCTGAACGAGCGTTTGGTCAAAGCCGACGATGAGCGTATCTTCCTGCTTGCTGAAGCCTTCCGTAGAGGTTATACATTGCAACAGCTTCAGGATCTGACGAAGATTGACTGGTGGTTCCTGGATAAACTCGAAGGGCTGATTCGCTTCGAAGATCGCATTCGCGAGGAATCCGAATTGTCCTCCGAAACTCTGTATCAAGCGAAGCGTCTTGGCTTCACAGACCGTGCTATTGCTGAGCTGCGTGCTGAAGGTCAACCAGGAGGTACGCTAACGAAAGAAGCTGAAGTCAGAGCACGTCGTGAAGAGGAAAACCTTCGCCCAGTCTACAAAATGGTAGATACATGCGCAGCTGAATTTGAAGCAACAACGCCATATTACTACTCTACTTACGAAACTGAGAATGAAGTCATTCCTTCAGATAAGAAAAAAGTAGTTGTACTTGGTTCGGGTCCAATCCGGATCGGTCAAGGGATTGAGTTTGACTACTCGACAGTACACGCAGTATGGGCTCTGCAAAAAGCAGGCTATGAAGCAGTTATCATCAATAACAACCCGGAGACCGTGTCTACGGACTTTAATACATCGGATCGTTTGTACTTTGAACCTCTGTTCTTCGAAGATGTCATGAACGTTATCGAACAAGAACAGCCTGTAGGGGTTATCGTACAGTTTGGTGGTCAAACGGCAATCAACCTGGCAGCACCACTGCGTGCCGCTGGTGTAACGATTCTCGGAACAGATCTGGAAAACATTGATGAGGCAGAGGATCGCAAGAAGTTCGAGCATTTGCTCTCCCGTCTGGAAATTGCACAACCAAAAGGCAAAACAGTCATTTCGGTAGATGATGCAGTTGAAACGGCTCAAAGTCTGGGCTACCCGGTACTGGTTCGTCCTTCCTATGTACTCGGCGGTCGTGCGATGGAGATTGTATACTCCGATGCAGAATTGCTGACATATATGGAGCAGGCGGTTAAAATCAATCCGGAGCATCCGGTCCTGATCGATCGTTACATGATGGGTAAAGAGGTTGAGGTTGACGCGATCTGTGATGGTGAAACGGTATTGATTCCGGGCATCATGGAGCATATCGAGCGCGCAGGTGTTCACTCCGGTGACTCCATCGCGGTTTATCCGCCACAGCACCTGTCCCAGGATCTGAAAGAGAAAATTGTAGAGATTACAATCAAGATTGCAAAAGAACTGAAAACGATCGGTTTGGTTAACATCCAGTTTGTTATCCATGAGGGTCAAGTGTACATCATCGAGGTGAACCCGCGTTCATCCCGTACAGTTCCTTTCTTGAGCAAAGTAACCAACATTCCGATGGCGAACCTGGCAACACAAGCCATTCTGGGTGTGAAGCTGAAAGACCTCGGATATGTCGACGGTCTATGGCCTGAATCGGATCATGTTTCCGTCAAAGTTCCGGTCTTCTCCTTCGCGAAGCTGCGTCGTGTGGAACCAACGCTTGGACCTGAGATGAAATCCACAGGTGAGGTTATGGGTCGTGACCCGAATTACGCCAAAGCGTTGTTCAAAGGTCTTATCGGTGCAGGCATGAAGATCCCGGCCACCGGAGCAATCGTGGTAACGGTAGCGGACAAAGACAAAGAGGAAGCTGTTCCACTGCTTGAAGGTTTCTATAGACTGGGATACAAAATCATGGCTACCGGAGGCACGGCAGCTGCGCTTGAAGCAGCGAACATTCCGGTGACGACGGTGAACAAATTAAGTGAAGGTTCGCCGAACATTCTCGATATGATTCGCAGCGGCGAAGCAAACTTTGTGTTCAACACGCTGACCAAAGGCAAAACTCCGCAGCGTGACGGATTCCGTATTCGTCGTGAGGCGGTAGAGAACGGTATTGTATGTATGACTTCACTGGATACGATCCGTGCCCTGTTGATCATGCTGCAAACGATCAACTTCTCCTCTGAGGCTATGCCAGCACTTGTAAAATAAATAAGACGATTTGTCACTGATCAAGGACATCAGTCAGCCTTCGGGCTGGCGGGATGTCCTTTATATCGGGCAAAAACGGAAAAATCAAGCTTTTGGAAGGAGCGCTGGAATATGAATCACCCGAATTTCAACGAAATGGCTGGCCGTCTGATGGTGGCACTCGATTATCCCGGAGCAGAGCAAGCACAGAAATTGGTACAAGCCTTAGAAGGCATTCCATGTTATCTGAAGGTGGGCATGCAGCTCTTTTACGCCGCTGGCCCGGACTTCATTCGTGAGCTGAAATCGAAGGGATACTCGGTATTCCTTGATGTGAAAATGCATGATATTCCAAACACGGTCCGTGGGGGTGCTGAAAGCATCACCCGATTGGGTGTGGACATGTTTAATGTGCATGCAGCTGGAGGTACAAGCATGATGCGTGCCGCCCGTGAAGGTGCAGAGGCGGCTCTGGCTGCTGATCCTTCTCTTCGCAGACCTGAGATTATTGCGGTTACCCAGCTGACCAGTACAAGTCAGGAAACGATGAATACCGAGATCGGCATCCAGGGCAGCGTTGAGGCAGCAGTAGTCCGTTATGCAGGACTGGCTCGTGAGGCAGGTCTCGATGGCGTCGTTGCTTCCCCGCTGGAAGTACCGGCGATCCGCGCAGCCTGTGGCAGTGATTTTCACACGGTCACACCAGGCATCCGCCCAGCAGGGAGTGGCCTCGGCGACCAGACTCGTGTCCTGACGCCGGGTGAAGCTATTGCCAGAGGCAGCCATTACATCGTTGTAGGTAGACCAATTACAGGCGCTCCCCATCCGCGTGAAGCGGCAGAAACCATTTTGAAGGAGATGTTGAACGCATGATCGAACTTAATGAGATTCCTAACCATATTGCTTCCCAACTGTTGAAAATAAAAGCGGTGGCGCTGCGTCCGCAGCAGCCATTCACCTGGACATCCGGCATCAAATCACCAATCTATTGTGATAACCGTCTAACGATGTCTTATCCTGAGATTCGTAACGACATTGCTGAAGCTTTTGCAGCGATCATTCGTGATCAATACCCCGATGCAGAGGTCATCGCAGGTACTGCAACCGCAGGTATCCCGCATGCTGCCTGGGTGGCGCAAAAGCTGAATTTGCCGATGGCTTACATTCGTGATAAAGCCAAAGGACATGGCAAAGAGAACCTGATTGAAGGTCTGATTACCGAGGGGCAGAAGGTTGTTGTCATTGAAGACCTGATCTCAACAGGTGGCAGTTCAATCAAAGCCGCTGAAGCAGTACGCGTAGCCGGGGCGACTCCACTGGCAGTACTGGCGATTTTCAGTTATCAGCTGGACAAAGGCATTAAAGCTTTTGAAGAAGCGGGAATTCCATTGCAAACCCTGTCCAATTACACAGCTCTGATGGATGTGGCTTTGGCTGAGGGGACAATCCAGGAGAGTGATTTTGAACTGCTCAAATCCTGGCGTGAAGATCCTTCTTCATTTGGTAAATAATATCATTCAAACCGGATTGGACGGTTTGCTTGTGAACGGTATCAAAATTGTAATGATTGCCGCCATAGAGGCAAATTCAGCGAATATTCAAGAGGCATCCCACTCGTTGGGGTGCTTTTTTCGTTTGTTCATCAAAATATTAACTTTTTCACGGAACGTTGTAAAAAGCTTGTAACTTTTAGTTGTGATCCGTCGTTTATAATGCAGGGTAGTATGGAATAGATTTCTATTTTTAGTGTCTTGATGAAATGAATGGGATATGAAGAAAGGATGATCGTGATTGCTGGCATGAAGAAATTATTTTCCAAAATCAGACCTGCCAAGAGCCAGTCAGGCGAGGACAGTGCAGTCGGACACACGGAGCAGCAGGAACCAGTCGGGCAGGAGGAATCTGCATACATAAGTGAACCACAGAATACATCCATCGACCCGCACGACATAACCAGTGAAACAAGCCAGGAGGAAGTTGCGGTTGCAGCAGCTGAACCTGAAGTGAAGTCCAAGCCCTCCAAGAAGGATCTGTTGCCTCCATATGACGGGCCTGTGCTGGAGGTTCGCAATGTTCATCGCAGTTTCCAGACGGGTAGCCGTATTATTCATGTGCTCAAAGGCATCGATATGGAAGTGAACCCGCAGCAGCTGGTGATGTTAAAAGGGCGGTCAGGCTCAGGGAAAACGACGCTGCTCAATATGCTGGGCGGGCTGGATCAGCCATCCAGTGGAGACATTCTGTTCTCCGGTCAGCCTCTTCAGGATTGGGGTGACCGGCGGCGGACCGCATTGCGGCGCAGAGAAATCGGTTTTATTTTTCAGGCGTATGCGCTGATGCCCTTGTTGTCTGCCTGGGAAAATGTAGAGCTGTCGCTGCGCATGGCGGACGTGCCGCGTTCGGAATGGAAGGACCGTGTAGGTCATTGTCTGGATCTGGTCGGACTAACCAAACGGGTCAAGCACCGTCCATTCGAGATGTCCGGGGGAGAGCAGCAGCGGGTGGCCATCGCCAAGGCGATAGCCCACAGACCGAGATTATTGCTCGCGGATGAGCCGACAGCTGAACTCGATTCCAAAATGGGAGCACAGGTTATGGCTGTATTTCGCAATATTATTGAAGTTGAACAAGTAACGATCTGTATGACTACACACGATCCTACGATTTTGGAGGTTGCGGACCATGTTTATGAAATGGCGGACGGCAGATTTATCAAGTAAAGGGGCCGCTCCGAAGAGGGGGAAACGCGCAGCGCTTATTGTGCTTAGTGCGATAGTGGCTGCAACGATGTCCGGCTGCTCTTTGCTGCCGGCTGAGACAGAGGAAGAAGTACTTCCGCCGATTACACCGCCAACGATCTCCAAGAAGCCGGAATATGAAGTTCGGACGGAGACGCTGGAGAAGAAAGTAAGCGGAAGCGGCAAGATGATGAGCCAGAGGGAAGAAAAGGTGTATTTTACGCTGGACGGTATGCATATCAAAGAGTTGAATGTAAAACCAGGTGATAAAGTGAAAAAAGGTCAACTCCTCGCTGTTCTGGATGTAGAGAGCGTTGAGAAGGAAATTCGGGCCAAAAACCTACAGATTCGCAAATCGGAAGTGCAAATGAAGGAAACGCTTCGTAAACGGGATGAGATGGACCCGGTGGAGTTCGAAGAGTCCACGATTGCCTTTGAAGAGCTTCGTCAGGAACTCGCCGATCTGGAGGATCAATTGGGTAAAGCTACTTTGACCGCTCCATTCGGTGGAACAATCATTGCTGTGCAGGTGGAGAAGGGCGCGGCTGTCAAAGCTTATGACCCGATTGCAACCATAGCAGATACATCCAATCTGGTTGTCGCAGCTACGTTTGCCAAGGAAGATCTGGAGAAGTTCTCGGCTGGCATGAAGGCAGATGTGGATATTAATGGCGCAGGCAAAGTGGCTGGCAAAGTTAAAGTGATGCCTGTAGCCCAAGCGTCGGGAAGTGGAAGTGGAAGTGGTAACGGCGGAGGTTCGGGGGAAGGCGGAACGCCTCCAGCGAAAGAAAGCCTGGATCAATATGTTATCGTCTCGCTGGCGAAAATGCCCAAAGGGGTTGAACGCGGTACACCTCTAACGGTATCGATTGTCACGCAGCGTACAGAGAACGCGATTGTCATTCCTGTATCCGCACTGCGCTCCATCGGTTCAAGAACGTACGTGCAAGTGGTGGAGAGTGATGGAAGCAAGCGTGAAGTGGATGTAGAAGTCGGGCAGCAAACATCCACGGATGTGGAGATTCTGAAAGGTCTGACCGTTGGACAGAAAGTAGTGGGCCGCTAATGGGGCTGCCATTGCTTCGACTGTTGTTCCGCAAAATGTGGAACACTCGCTGGATGACGTTCAGCACACTGATCGGACTGATTGTGGCGGTAGCGTTCACCGTTAGTATTCCGATGTATGCCGATGGTGCGCTGAAGCGGGTCGTGGCCCAGACGCTGCAGGATAACAGTGAGGGACTGCCAGCCGGCTCGTTGCTCATGAGTTACCAGGCACCTGGTGGTGTGAAGACAGACACACGTGGTCTGGAAGAGGTGGATCGATATATTCGCGAGGATGTGCCCCGCGACATCGGTTTTCCTTATCATACGTATGTGAACTCCCGTTCCATCCGCAGCACAGAGGTAAACCCGGAAGACCCAACCAAAGTGGATGCCAGCCGGGTCCGCAGCATGAGTCTGGGTACGATGACAGGCCTGGATGCACAGGTTAATTATTCTGCGGGAGTGAAGCCGGGCAACCAGGTCAAGGACGATACGATTGAAGCGGTCATGCTGGAAGAGGGTATGTATCGTAACGATCTGCATATCGGAGATGTTCTGGAATATCCGATTTACAGCGGTCTCGATATTACGTTGCGTGTGAAGATTATAGGTTCCTTCAAAGCCGATGACCCTAACAGCCCGTATTGGGTACAGGGATTTGACGGGATGATGAACGGACTATATGTGGATGAATCGGTATTTAATAATGTTTTGTTAAAGGAAAAAGGGATCCCTCTTCAGAATTCACGTTGGTATTATGCATTTGATCTGAAAGAGATTCAAACGAGCCAGCTCTCGGGACTGACCTCTGTGCTGGAAAGGCTGGATATCGATCTGTATCAGCGGTTGAAGGATACGAAAGTGGACATCACCTTCGGGGATCTGCTGAAACAATTCCGCAGTCAGAGTCTGCAATTGCAGACCATGCTGTTCACATTGGCAGCACCGATGATTGCGATGGTCTTTTATTTTATTGCCATGAATGCTAGACAGTCGTTACAAAAGCAGGAAAGTGACATCGCAGTTCTGCGCAGTCGCGGAGCTTCTGCGAGGCAGATATTCTCTCTTTATCTGCTTGAAGGGATATTCCTGGGAGCGATTGCTCTTGTCATCGGACCGTTTCTTGGATGGTTTATGGCGAAAAGCATCGGTTCAGCGAGCGGATTTCTGTCGTTCGTGGATCGGAAATCCATTCCAATCGGAATATCCAAAGAAGCCATCCTGCTTGGCCTTATCGCCGTATTGGTGGCCATCATAGCCTCGCTCATTCCGGCAATAACCTATGCGCGTGCGACGATTGTATCGGCCAAGCGTAGGCAGGCACGTACGGACCGAGCGCCGGTATGGCAGCGCTGGTTCCTGGATATTGCGCTGCTGGGGCTCGCTGGATATGGATACTACCTGTTCTATGAACGGCAAATGTTGACGTTCCAGACCGGAATGACGACAGATCAGCTTCAGGTACAGCCGTTTCTGTTCTTTGTACCGGCACTCGCCATCTTTGCACTGGGACTGTTCTTCCTACGGTTGTTCCCGTGGATTTTGAAGCTCATCCAGCTGATCGGGCGCAAGCTTCTCCCGGTTCCACTGTATCTGACACTGACGCAGCTTTCGCGTTCATCATCTTCTTATTATCCTTTGATGATCCTGCTTGTATTGACACTCGGACTTGGTGTGTATAACTCGGCAGCGGCTCGTACGATTGATCTGAACTCGACCGAGCGCACGTTATACCGCTATGGTTCGGATGTTATTATGCAGACGGTATGGGAAGGCACACCTGAAGTTAAGCCAACGGGTTCCGGACAAAATGGAGGTTCAGGCGGCGGACAGCAGGGTGGAGGAAGCGGTAGTGGTGGTGCTGGAGGCGGAGGTAACGGCGGTGGAGGTGGCTCAGGTGGGGGCGGTGGTACTTCACAACCCACGAAGATGATCTATTCCGAGCCACCTTTTGAAGTGTTCCGCAGCCTGAATGGTGTCGAACATGCAGCGAGAGTTTTGCAAACGAAAGGCAACATTATTGTCTCTGGCAAATCAGGCGGACAGGGAATGCTGGTGGGGATCGACAATGTGGATTTTGCCCAAGTGGCGTGGTTCCGCAACGATCTGTTCCCGGCTCATCCTTATAAGTACCTTGACTTGCTTGGAAAATATGAAGGGGCCGTATTGATCTCTTCCAAATTTGCAGACAAATTCAAGCTCAAAACCGGAGACCTCGTCTCCATTGGTGTACAGGGCCAGGCGATTGAATTTGTGGTGTTTGGCATTATCCCTTACTGGCCTGCCCAGTACCCGGATCAGATGCCGTTTTTCATCGCCAATCTGGATTACATCTATGATCAGGTGCCTCTGATTCCATATGAGGTCTGGTTGAAGATGGAGCCGGATGCCAAAGTCGCTCCTTTGATGGAGAAACTTGCAGCAGAAGGCATTGAGTTATCGTCTGTACGCGATGTGCGTACAGAGCTGGTATCCCAGGGCAAACATCCGTCAAGAGGCGGGGTGTTCGGCATACTGAGTCTCGGATTCCTTGTGTCGGTGATTATTTCCCTGATCGGATACATTCTGTATTGGTTCTTTAATCTATCCGGGCGTGTAGTACAGTTCGGTGTTCTGCGGGCAATGGGGTTATCCCGCGCACAATTGAGCGGTATGTTGCTGTTGGAGCAGGTGTTCACCGCGGGGTTATCCATCATTCTGGGTATTGGCATTGGTCAGGTATCCAGTCGTCTGTTCCTGCCCTTCCTGCAAACGACAGATAATGTGTCCGCACAGGTACCTCCGTTCCGAATTGTATTTGAAGAGAAAGATATGCTGCAACTGTATGGTGTGACCGTGGTCATGCTGATCATTGGAGCAACGATGCTGCTGTGGCAAATCCGCAGGCTGCGGGTTCACCAGGCAGTCAAAATGGGAGAGGAGAGGTAAACGTGATCCAATGCGAAGGACTTGTCAAAATTTTTAAATCCAGCGATGTGGAAGTCGTTGCCCTTCAAGGTCTCAATCTGACTGTCAATCAAGGTGAAATGATGGCCATTATCGGCAACAGTGGGAGTGGTAAATCCACATTGCTCAACATTCTGGGTGGACTTGATCGTCCAACAGCCGGTACAGCCGTTGTCGGGGATTGGGATTTGCTGAAAATGACAGACGCCCAATTGGTCGAGTACAAACGTCATACCGTAGGGTTCATATGGCAAAATAACGGCCGTAACTTGCTACCATATCTCACAGCACTGGAAAATGTGGAAACGCCCATGATTTTGGGAGGCAAGCGAGATCGTGCCTATGCCATGCAGCTGCTGGAGTGGGTTGGACTGAAGGATCGGATGCACAACAAGCTGCATCAATTGTCCGGTGGGGAGCAGCAGCGGGTGGCGATTGCCATCTCGCTATCGAATCGCCCCAAGCTGCTGCTTGCCGATGAGCCGACAGGATCGGTGGATTCGGAGACATGTGATACCATCATGGGTATTTTTCGCAAAATGAACAAGGAGCTCGGGGTCACGATTGTAATTGTTACCCATGACTTAACCCTTGCTGGCAAAGTGGACCGGATCGTTGCGATTCGGGACGGCTTGACCAGCACCGAGTTTGTGAAGCGTAATCCGAATCTGGATGACGAGCATGGCTTGTCGGAGGCAGGAGCCCCGGATATTCATGAAGCTTTTGTCATTATTGACCGGGCGGGACGGCTTCAGGTGCCCAAGGAGTATCTGGAGGCGCTGTCCATCGATAATCGTGCGACATTGGAATTTGACGGTGAACGTATTGTCATTACACCGCCAAGATAATTTTAGAGGGGGAATTGGGAGATGAAGAACAGGTTTTGGGGAAAACGGGTGTTGGCCGTGTTGGCTACAGCCAGTCTGGCATTGCCGCTGATTGCGGGTTGTACAGCGAGTGAGTCCAAGGATAACGAGCAGCGTGTATTGCGTGTAGCGACGTTGTGGGGGGGCCAGGATGACAGCTATTTCCGTCAGCAGTTTACCGATGCTTTTGAATTGACACATCCAAATATAACGATTGAAGTTGTACCTGCGGTAGATCAGGGCAGCATGTATGGGTATGGTAACCAGGAAGAGCAGAAGGACGTTCCGGATACGATGGAGAGCTTGAAGAAGATAATGACAGGGGATAATCCGGTAGACGTCATCGTGGCGGATACGGCGACAGTCAAGTCGTTAATTCAGGAAAACATGGTGAAACAACTGGACCCACTGATGCAGGAAGACAAGTTTGACACATCGGATATTGTGCCGAGTGTTCTCGAAGGAATCAAGGATTTGGGAGATCAGAGCATCTACGCTTTGACGCCAACGTTCTCCTCTTCAGCTTTGTTCTATAACAAGGGTATGTTTGAAAAAGCAGGCGTGGAGCCTCCAACGGATAACATGACTTGGGATGATATTTTCAACTTGGGTACACGCCTTACCAAAGGTGAAGGAAAAGACCATGTATTTGGTTTCTCTTTCAGTACCTATCAAGGCGGTTCTCCATACTATACGATGTCGCAGTATTATAACTCTTTGCAGCTGAAAATTTTTGATGACAAAGCGGAGAAAATGACTGTAGATTCTCCTCAGTGGGAGAAAGTATGGAGCACGATAAGCAAACTCGCCTTAGATAAAGTCATCCCTAAAGGAGACGAACCGCAGGATAATCAGGATGAGAGTGGACGTTATAATCCGCTTCAGGGTGATCTGTTCCTGAGTAGCAAAACAGCCATGGTGATTGGAGATTACAGTTACATTAATCAATTGATTGATGCCAATAAAAATGCGGATAAAATGAAAGACTTTACGAAGGTAGACTGGGATGTTGTCACTCCTCCAGTTCATCCGGAGGCTCCTGAAATTGGAGGCAATATTTATCTGAGTAACCTCATGGCCATTAATAGTTCAGCTCAGAACCCTGATGATGCATGGGAATTGATCAAGTATATGAACAGTGAAGACTGGGCGAAAATCAAAGCTCGCAGCAGTTATGAGATGGTTTCCCGTAAGAGCTTCATTAAACCGAAGGATGGTTTGGATTACAACATCCAGGCGTTCTATACACTGAAACCTATACCTCCAACCAATACGAACTTGGATAAGATGTATCAAAAAATGCCGAACCTGTGGCAAGTAAGTGATAAGGGTATGGAATACTTCAATCAAGTTCTTGAGAACAAAAAAACACCAAAAGAAGCGCTTGGTGAATGGGCAGCCAAAGGGAACGAGATGTTGGAGAAGTTGAAAAAGAATCCTAAAGCCACGTTCCAATAAGGTTAGATGATTTTGTGATCAAATCATTTAGAAGCAGCCGCTGGAGATTTATATCTTCGGCGGCTATTTTTATGAAATTGGGGTATTCTACAAAAGCAGGGATAAATGATGACTTCAAGAAAGGACGAGTGGAATGCACTGGGTATATTTCAGCAAATTGTATGCAACTAAATTTCAGGCAGGGTGTCTTGCAAAACGGATGGAGCAGGATGGGTGGATTTACGGCCATAACGAGCCAGCTGAAGTGGAAGTATATCGTTCAAAAAAGGGGCGATATGGCGTACGTTTTATTCCCTAACATTACCCCTTGACTTATATAGTTGGAATGGTGTATATTAATTAAGTCGCTGTTTTAATATTTCTTACTGACGCGGGGTGGAGCAGCCCGGTAGCTCGTCGGGCTCATAACCCGAAGGCCGCAGGTTCAAATCCTGCCCCCGCAATTTAGTTTTACTGGATGATTCACAGCCATCATCTGAACGTTATACATTTTTGTTCAGGGCCCTTAGCTCAGTTGGTTAGAGCGGTCGGCTCATAACCGATTGGTCACAGGTTCGAGTCCTGTAGGGCCCATTCTCTCAAAACCCTTGCGTAGCAAGGGTTTTTTTCTGTCTTCATGTAGGATGGAGATAGAGAAGGAAGGATGACAACTTAAAATTATGAATGGTGCTAGTGCTGTTGGTTTTGCAGGGATTTTAACTATATTTATTTTCATTGGTCTGGTAGGTCTGATTTTATATGCTGTGTTTTCGATGGCCATAAAAAGATCTGGTTTAAGGGGGGAAATCTCAGGTTTGAAGCAAGAGGTTCGATTATTAAAAGAGAAAATGGAGAAAAACGATCATAACTTCGATTAAGAAATTCTAAAAAGAAAAATAATTCAAAGTTGAAGATTGTATATTTCAATCAGAATGAAACAGCTAATTTTGCAAAATTTGAAAGCTAAACGAAAGAGGCGCTGCCTTAACAATACGGGCAGTGTCTTTTTCATATGCCCTTTTTTCTAAACATCAGTGTCTGTCCAGGCCATATCTCAAATCTCACATATACTATCCTATCCCCGACAGAAGGAGGTAGATTCCATGAGTCAATTTCTCGATGCTAGAACCTCGCAGAATGCGAGTTTGGCTAACTCTATTGCGATCCCAATCCTCGTAATCAATACACCTCAACTGTTTGGTCAGATTGGTTTGCAAACAGCCGGTGCTGGTGCAAACCCACGGGTACAATTCAAAGGAACTGTTTCAGTGCAGCTTCCATTAGCCCTCGTAGGTGTAACGATAACAATTGTCAGAGGAACCTTGGCAACGGACCCTGTCATCTATTCTGCTACGTCCACATTCAGCTTGAGTGTTCTGGCTCCTCAGGTCATTACGTTCTCTGCGGATGATTTCAATCCACCAATAACACCTCAGTTGACGTACACTGCATTTATCAGCTCTAACTTGCTGGGTACGATCCGTGTAGGTCCTGAGAACTTTGATGGAGCGGTATATTCGGACTAACGTTGAGCGCCCTTGCCAACTGTTCGTTATAGATGGATCGTAAATGTATTAATGAGCAATGCCTGCCTTGATGAAGGCAGGTTTTTTTTATTTCACAAGAGTGTGGTTTAGCACTTCAATGGATCAGGCATCGTTTATGATATAATGCGTTAGAGATTAAGGGAACGGTCGATGAAATTATGAATGGAAAGCAGGTTTTCAACCAATGATGCAAAATGAAGGACAACGATTCCGCTTCAGTGAAGCTCCGGTATGGGACTGGCAGCGGGCATATTATGAACAGAAAGGGCTGCACGCTTGGACAGACAATCAGGTTCCGCAATATATTACAAGTAACCCTATGATTGCAATGGCGTATGCTGAGATGATTTTTGGTTTTCTACAAGATCTCGCCAGCAAAGGAAAGACGGCCGAGATGGTGACCATTCTCGAGCTTGGGGCGGGTGTAGGCCGCTTGGCGCACCAAATTCTGCTCAAACTGATAGAGTTGAAAGATTTTGCAGGCGTGGAGCTGCCTGCTTTTCGATATGTAATGACCGATCTGGTCGAAGATAATGTGTTGGGCTGGAGAGAGCATCCGTCCATGCAATCCTTTATTGAGCAAGGAATACTGGATTTTGCACGTTTTGACGCGATACAGGATACCGAGTTGAATCTGGTGGTGGCGGGTACAGTTATTCGACCAGGCGATCTGAAACAACCCTTGCTGTTGATTGCCAATTACTTTTTTGACAGCATTCCACAGGAATTAATTTATGTCGGTGAGGGTGAGGTATATGAGTGTGACGTACTCGTCCAATCTCCAGAGCATTCTATTCATTCCGAACCAGCTGAGTTACTGGAAAACATGACACTGAGTTATGAATACCGCCGTGCACCTGAGTACAGTGCGGAGAACTATCCGTATCAGGAACTTATCGCATTGTACAAGGAAGAGTTGGAGGATTCGCACATTCTGTTCCCGGCAATCGGTTTGTCCTGCCTCGAACGATTGAACAGGTTATCAGATTCAGGGTATGTGTTGATTACTGCGGACAAAGGGGACCATCGACTGGACAATTGGAAGTTTGCCGAGCCGCCTGAATTCGTACTCCATGGAAGTTTTTCTTTAACGGCGAACTATCATGCCATTCAATATGTAATGGAACAGCAAGGAGCCCACACTCGTTTTACAACACATCATTATAAGGATCTAAACGTGGGATGTATGTTGATGGTGGACGAACCGTTAGGGTACGTGAACACACGGCTGGCGTATCACCGATTTGTTGAACGTTTCGGACCCGATGACTTCTTCAGTATGAAGGAATGGATGGATCATCAGGTAGAGCGGATGGAACTGAAGCAGATTTTACCGTTCTGGCGTCTCGGCGGATATGATGCTGAGTTTTTGATTCATAGTGCCAACCGAATTTCGAACCTGCTACCGGATGCAAGCGATGAGGAAATGCTTGATATTCAGTCTGGAATCCACATCATGTGGTCTTCATATTATGTAATGGAGCGGCTAGGAGATGTAGCGTTTCTTGCAGGTCAGTTGTTATATGGGATGTATATGTATGAGGATGCCAAGCGGTTTCTGGAGCTGTCGTTAGGTGCTGATTCGAAAAAACAGAATTCAGCGGTGCTGTACGATTTGGCTGTGTGCTGTTATGAACTTGAACTGGAAGAAGAAACACTGGCTTACACGCGGAAAGTACTGGCTTTGGAACCTGATCATGAAGAGGCAATGGATTTGCTGAAAAGCTTCGAATGTCTATAAAGATTGAAACTTACTTCCCTTATCATCGTATTATTAGGATGACCACACAAAAATTTCCTGTATACGGAAGAGGAGATGAGTACATGAAAAAGGTTCTGACCATTTTGCTTTATCCACTTGCAGCGGTTGTGGGGGCGTTAGGTGCAAATTCAGCTGCGACTGGTAATTTGGTACTTTTTGCGAAAGATATAGCTACAGATCGAGGTTATGATGGGCAGGAGATTTATGATAGAATTGAACATAGAAACTCCTAACTACATATCATTTAAACTGTAAAAGTAATTGTTGGACGGAGCGATATGCCAAAGAGAATTACTCTTGAAGTGAAGTGTGATGAGCAGGAAGCCTGCCTCTACAACCTTTAAGCCGGTTTCGTACCTGATACAGGTATGAACCGGCTTTTATTCATGAATGGGGGATAAACGTTGAAGATTATTATTGGACAACCCAGGTTGGAACAACAATTGCTGCAGCTCGAAGCTGAATTGAAGCAACATCCTGAAGCGGATATATTGCTCTTTCCTGAAGGTTATCTGAATCAGAACGTGGAAGAGGCCAGTCGTCTGGCTGCTGCATATGGAACGATGATTGTATCAGGTCATCGCAGGTTGGATGAACGTCCCAAGGATCGTTCAATTATCATTAACAAGGCTGGGAAGATTGTGCTGGAGAAAGCGAAGTATACCCCTGCTGAGATCGTTAAGGAACAGGACTGGGTCATAAGCACCTTGTTATGTGATGAGTTGGTGCTGCAAGGTTTTCGCAACGAGAATATTGGCAGTGTGGATATCGTTATGCATTCCATTGGTGTGGGGATGTTCAGTGAAGAGCAGTATACAGAATGGGTTGAAGAAGCACGGCAGATAGCGATACAACATCAATGCATTGTAATGGGGACCAGCCATGCGGACGGTTCATATCGTGACAGTGAAATTTCAATTCCAATCGCCTATTGTATTGCCCCGGATGGTCAAGTAGTTTTGGTGTCCAGAAACGATACGCGTACTCGTTTGATTGTCCTGGATAAGCGAAATACAGCAGACTTTTATCGTGAAGTATCAGGAAATGATGTGAACATTCAAGTCATTCCTTCAGCATAATTCAACTGACAGAATAACATAATGATTGGGCCGGTTAGCTTGCCGTATAGCCCGGTCACTCATGTTCGAATCGACATATATTATGGCATACCTTGAAATTCAAAGGAGGCCAATCAAATGAGTGAAGTTGGATACGGTTGTGGCGGCAGTGTTGGTGGATTTGGCGGATGGACTTCCACAAGCGCAATTCTCGTACTCTTCATCCTGCTCGTAATCATCACTAAATCTTTCTGGGTGTAAGCCACAATAGAACAAGTTGAGGCCCTGGTTTCGTGTATGCTCCGTTGAGACTTCAGCGGGGCTTTTCTGCGTCTCTATGAAAAAAATGATATGATGAAAGAGATTTGACAACCGAAAACAATGTGCTTAAAATCACATAAGAGACTATTAATAGAGATTGAAGGGATAGCAATGCCGTTTATTCGTTTTAAAGGATTCACAGGGCCCCAACTGGAGGAAGTTGTACCCCGTATCACGGAGCAATTTGCTCTGATTACCAATATTCCGCGGGAGAGAATGAAGGCAGAGCGTCATGACGTACAAGCCCTTACTCCTTCTCCGGCTTCAGTAGAGATTCTGATGTTCCAACGTGATCAGGAGATTCATAATCGGATTGCTTCCTCAATGCAGGCTATTTTGGAAGAAGCGGATTTGCCTGATGTGCATATTTTCTTCAATATACTGTCACCAGCGCTGTATTATAAACAAGGCAAGCCGTTGACAGATTACCGATTGGATTGAGAATAAAAGGGCTGCTCCGATATTGGTCGGAAGCAGCGGAGACGAGCAGATGTGTGCTCGTCTTTTTTTGATGCAATCATTTTACTTTTTGATCCGATTTAACCGGAAAGAGCACAAGGAGGATACAATGAATAAGGCACCGCCAATCAAATACACCAGCCGAACCCCCATTTGATCAGCAACCAGACCGAAGATTATCGTAGATATGCTCATTGCAGTGGAAAGAACAATCCCATGCGCTGCGTATACCTTGGACAGGGATTCGACGGGCACACTGCTCTGAAAAGCGGTTTGCTGAGCAACATCGCGGATCTGATAAGCGGGACCCATAAGCACACATAATACCAGAGCAAGCCAAGGAAGGCTGTTTAAACCGTAAGCGATGGTCAGCAAGCTGAAAACCAGAGAGCCTATCGCCATACTGGAAATCAGGTGCTTCTGTATACGTGAGGCCAGGGCGATGGCCAGAATTCCCCCAAGAATAGTGCCGGCAGAATAGCTGGAGTTGATAAGTCCCCACCAACCTTCTTCTTGGCCCAAAGCTTTTTTTACAAAAGCAAGTGTGATAGCGCCGATCCAGATGGAGCCAGCAAGACCCTCAACCAGATCCATGAACGTTATCAGGCGTAACGACCGATTTTTCCACAGGATAAGCCAACCTTCCCTTAGTACATCCCATCTGGAAGTGGATTTCTCGACTTGTTCCTCCTTTTCGCGGGTAAGTGAGCTGATCGTAATCATTAGAAGCAGGACAGCCCAGGTTAAGCTTGTAGCCGCCCAGAATGTTTGTGAAGCCCCCCAGTGCATAACGATGAATCCTGTCATCGCATATCCAATGATCGTCACGGTCTGAGTAGAGAATGAGAGAAAACTATTCGCCTTCACCAGATCTTCTCCTTGAACCAATCGTGGAGTTAATGTGTTTATTAATGGAGATTCCCATCCGTCCAGGAACGAGAGGATCGCTATTCCCACAAGCAGAAGAGGAATGTGAGCAGTTAGATCGGTAAATGCGATGGCAATTCCGGTAATCATCAATGTTTTGGCTAAAGGAATACTAACAATCAGCCTGGAGAATGCGAAACGGTTCACAAGTAATGGTGCAGTAAAGCCTGCGACTATACGCGCTGACATTTGAATGAATGGAAACAGCGCAGCGTAAAGGACAGACCCGGTCTGACCGTAAATAAACGTCGTAATAACCATGATATATATAACATTAATGAGAGAAAGCAGCGTTTTTGCAGCCCAATATGGATAAAATGCGATGTTCATGCTAAGGTGTCCTTTCCACAACGATAATTATATATTACGGGTATCGTTGCAAACGCACCACAAACAAAGTTGTCATTTTCCCGTCATTGAAGAGCAAAAAAAGCAGCTGTCCCAAGGAACAGCTGTCTTTCTGGTTTCTATTATTCAAGCCACAACGAGCGAAAAAGCGATAAGCAGCATCAACAGACTGGTCATTCTGGTCATCGCCATATAAGGTCTGCTGGGCTCAGCCTCTCCCCGGGAAATCCAGCCATAACGCAAGTACCAGCCAAATTTCGGGAAGCACAGATTGATGATACAAAGTGTCATGAATATAAAAAAGAGGGTTCTCATACCCGATCTTCCTTCCTCATTTTACATGACCGGCTCAAAATTAACGTTTACGTCTTGTGAAAAAGAAAACAAGCAAAATAATAATAATAACGATTAATAAAAATTTCATGAGTGACCTCCTGATGACTTGATAAGTATTTTGAATGTATTTATCAGATATTACCCAAGGAACACATGACTTGAATAACTATGTTACAATTAATTATATTGTTTTTTATATAATCACATACCATTGGTTTATCGATAGCTTCATCAGGAGCGTGAATACAATAAAGTTTGGTGAAATGAAGGAGGAAGCATGACTAAATACAATCAACTCGCTATACAATGGGAATTTATTATCTCTAAGATTAAATCTTCCGTGACCGTAGTCGATGCTACTTTGCCTGATTTCCCGCTAATGTATGTAAATGAATATTTTACCCAATTGACTGGATACAGTGCGGACGAGTCAATTGGACAGAATTGTCGTTTCCTGCAAGGGCCCGATACGGACCCGGAAACCGTACAGAAAATTCGCGAAGCGTTGAAGAAAAAGCAGTCGATCAAGACGGAGATTCTGAACTATACGAAGCGTGGACAGAAGTTCTGGAATGAACTGAATATTGATCCTATTTTCGATGATTCAGGGGAATGTCTGTTTTTTGTAGGGATTCAATACGATATTTCGGAGCGGAAATATGCCGAGCAGCAGTTGCGGATGGCAGCTTCGATGACGGAAATGAACAGTAGGGGACAGCTGGAGTTCATTGGGAAGCTGAACCATGAACTTCGCACGCCGCTGAACGGGATTATGGGCATGATCGAACTTGTCGGCATGGGGGATAACAGTGAGGAGCAGAAAGAGTATCTGGAGCTTGCGCGCCAGTCAGGGGAGGCTCTTCTGAACATTATCAACAATAGTCTTGATATGGCCAAGCTCGGCAGAGGGAAAATGAAAGTGGAGCAAATCGAATTTCAGCCGTTGAAGCTGATTCAACAGATTATTAAAACGCATGAACCCGCGGCGCAGAATAAACGAATTCGCTTGCTCTGTCATGCGGATCTGGCTATTCCTGATGTACTCACGGGTGATCCTCTGCGTCTCCGACAAGTGCTGGATAACCTGCTCAGTAACGCCATTAAATTTACGGAACAAGGTGAAGTGCAATTACAGATAGATGTTGAGGAGCAGCGAGGGGATATCGTTATCCTTGTATTCACTGTTCATGATACGGGAATCGGCATTCCGGATAATAAAATTAATCAATTGTTTGAAGCATTCACGCAGACGGACGTCTCCCACGCACGCAAATTTGGCGGCAGCGGACTTGGACTCAGCATCTGTAAAGAGCTGCTCGAATTGATGAATGGTCAAATTTCGGTGGAGAGTATCGAGGGGAAAGGAACGAAGTTTGAGGTTACCTTGCCTTTACTTCGACAACAGGCGATTCCTAACGTGGGGTAGTCTATACAGAACAGCCGAGCATGTCGGCTGTTTTTTTATGTTTTTTTATATTGTTTAGCGAACTGGCGTTCTGGTATAATTCAAGTGTTGAATGGGGGAGAAACAGCATGAGTAAAAGACGCAGAAGCAGAAAGAGCAAGGGCAAGCAACGATTTAAAAAGCAGATATTGACGCTGGTGGCCATGTTAATGGTAGCTCTCTATGCATGGGTTGGAGGAGAGTGGTCTCTGGATATACCGTCCCAATTCGGGGGAAGCAAAGGGAACGTAGATCATACCATCACATTCCCGGCAGAGCGCTATCCCGAGACGGCCAATCATATCAAGACGGCCATCAAGGCAGGGCATTCGGATGTATGCACCATTGATCGCAGTGGAGCTGAGGGTAATCGGGATTTGTCACTCAAAGGTGTTCCGGTCAAAAAGGGGAAAGATCGGGATGAATGGCCAATGGCGATGTGTGCGGAAGGCGGAGCGGGTGCGGATATCCAATATATTAGCCCCAAAGATAATCGTGGTGCAGGCTCATGGGTGGGAAACCAACTAAGTACATATCCGGATGGAACACGAGTAAAGTTTGTGGTGAAATAACGACAGGCTATGAACGAGAAAGCACTTGATACAGAAGTGTCTTGAGGCTTTGAAAGAGTGTGGTACAAAGTATGGGGCAAAAATAAAACCAGACGTCGATGCGTCTGGTTTTATTTTATGAAGGGCGAAATAAAGATGTCTAATTCACGTATAAATACATGAAATACTTGTTCCCTGTTTACAGATCAGCCGTGCACAACTGCATCCCGCTTAAATGATGAGAGCGGATAGTTAACAAACGAGTGACTTGTTCGACTTCGTCGAATGGAATCCACAGGCTTCCGTGAACTGTCCGTAAGGAAAGAATGGAAGCATCGGCTGTACGTTCCGGAAATCCAGTTACCGTTTGCCCACTTGTATTACGGACGATAATTTGTTGTTTGCGCCGAATGGCAATTTCTACCTCTTTTTTCATATGTCATTGCTCCTGGTTATGGAATAGTAATTCGATATGTCAATAATTTCAATGGTTAATTTGTCTTCTTTATCTAGTCTATCAGAACTAGGTATAGATTTCCAGATCAGAAATTATATTTTACATAGGTGAAAGGACTTATTACATGTAATCCGTTTTTGAAGAAGCAACCAGGGGTTATATAAGGGTAAAAGGAGGGGACGTATAATGACACAATTGCTGATCGGACTTGTACGCACAGAGAATGAAGCCATTATCATGCTGAATAAATTAAAAGAGGAAGGCATAGCAGATAAATATTTGGGCGCGGTAGCCAAAGAACAGGTCAATCTCGAATTGGTAAGCGAGAAGACTGGTTTGCCGATGCCCCTGAAGGGCGCAGGAACAGATGGCGCTTTAGGCGTACTTAAAGGGGTACTTGCTGGTCTGGGCAAACGGATGGATCAGACGATGTCCATCGGAAAAGCGGTACGCAAGCTCGCAGGCAACGAGATTGGAAATGAGACGGATGATCTGGTGCTTACCTTAACAGAAGCAGGGGTCTCCGAAGAAGATGCGAATTACTATGAAGATTGGCTGCTGCAAGGGCATATCCTGGTGGTGGTGGAATGCAGCGAGGAAGAGGCAGACCGAATTGCACCTATTCTTCTTTTTTAGTTTAATTTAAGCCTGATTTTAGGTTTTTTTAATGTTGGGGAGGTATTCTTATTTCACACCTCCCTTAATATAGATGGTTCAAAGAAAGTTCGGGACCGCAACTCGAACTTTCTAGGCACTGCTCGCTAACGCTGGCAGTGCCTGTTTTATTTTTTTTTGGATAATTTTATCTTAAGGTATTGCAAAGTTATAAATTTCATGGTAAGATATTTCTTGTCGCCAAGAAATACATACCCATGCCGGGGTGGCGGAATTGGCAGACGCACAGGACTTAAAATCCTGCGGTAGGTGACTACCGTACCGGTTCGATCCCGGTCCTCGGCATCCATTAATAAAAGGAAACTCCTTTATACATAAGGAGTTTCCTTTTTTTTTTATAGTTTTGATTGAATTGCCTGAGTCACAGGGATTGAGCGTCTTTTTTGCCGTTGGGGACGAGATTTAGGATCGAAGACATCGAGTTGTGCTGTTGTTTTGCGACTTAATTTCTTGGTGACGTGAGCATATGTGTCTGTGGTCACCTGGGATGTCGAGTGTCGTAGCCGATGTTGAATCTCTTTAATGGATGCACCCTGACCAAGCAAATAGGTCGCATTTGTATGCAGCAGACCATATTTTCCACTGATGGATAGGGAGGTTGAGTACCCGTCCTTGTATGGAATACAAAGTTTCCATTTGGAGTATGTTCAATTGAGGACAACGTAACCCTTAAATCTATTTCAGAGTAATATGGGGTAACGAAAAAACAGTAAGAAACCGCATGAAAGAGCATGGCGGTTTCTGGATTGCTGATGGCGAAATTGGTGGAAAATAAAATAACAGGCAGTTTCAAATGACTTTGGTTAAGTAAATCTATTTCTGAGCTAGTCAAACTTCGAGATCGTTGCTATTAAGCTCATTAACTTGCATTTACAGTTATGAGGTATTTTACGTAATCACCATTAGGATTAAAAGAATATACAACAGCGGTTCCAAGGGAATTATTAGATGAAACAACTCCCCCACTGCTTATTGAAATAAGGTGTCCACCAGACTGGATTTGAATATTTTGATTAGCGGAGAATAACTTTACAGATGAATTCCTGAGCATGTTGTAATTAACAGTTGCAATCAGTTCCCCTTGAGTTACAACAGAAGAATTAGTTGGTATTTCTTTAGCAAGTACCTGTGAAGATAGCGAAGGAATGGTAAAAATTGAGAGTGTAAGTGTTAATAAAATCAAGACACTTCTTACATTTTTCATAAACATACCTCCTAAAATTAGTATGAGGTTATTATATCACAGTAAAAGTTTGGAAAACAAATATTATTTTTACTTATAAAACAATAATTATAAGTATTCTAGATCCCTTAAATTTAAGCAATAGTTTTATAAGAATGAAGCATCATTCGGGGGGCTGGGGACGAATTTGAGACAGATTGTAGGTCAACCCATAAAAAACAATCCTAATCAAAACAATACACAAACATCTTAAATCCTTGAAATCGTTCCATTTCAGATCAATCAAAAATTATGTCTTAAAATCCTGCGGTAGGTGACTACCGCTGTACCATTCAGTTCATAAACATTAAAAAACGATAATACATATCAGATGATGCCTGTCGGGCTGCCCATTATGAATTACCAGGATCGATGGTGTATACTATCCGTAGGCATAAATTACCTTTATCTTTGAACTTGAAGAACTCAAGGTTGCATATCAAACTAAACAATTTAATGGACGGAGGACTCGACCCATGTTGAAACAGCTTAAGCCCTATAAGGTGCTGCAGGAACGCAGAATTGAAGAGTTGAAGTCAGATGCGTATCTCCTGGAACATCAGAAATCCGGAGCCAAAATTGTACTCTTATCCAATCAAGATGATAATAAAGTGTTCAGTATCGGTTTCCGTACTCCTCCGGAAGACAATACAGGTGTAGCTCACATTCTGGAACATTCCGTTCTTTGCGGCTCCAAGAAATTTCCGGCCAAGGATTCCTTTGTTGAATTGCTGAAGGGTTCACTCAATACATTTCTGAATGCGATGACCTATCCCGATAAAACGATCTATCCGATTGCAAGTCGGAATGATCATGACTTCCATAACCTGATGGACATTTATCTGGATGCGGTACTCCACACGAATATTTATGATAATGAAAAAATATTTCTGCAAGAGGGTTGGAATTACAATCTGACCTCAGCTGAAGACGAGTTAACCTATAACGGCGTTGTATATAACGAGATGAAGGGTGCTTTTTCTTCACCGGAACGGATTGTACGCAGAGAAGTCCTGAATTCACTTTTTCCGGATACTACATATTCCTGTGAATCAGGCGGATTTCCCGATGCAATTCCTGATCTGACCTATCAAGGCTTGCTGGATTTCCACTCCAGATACTATCATCCATCCAACAGCTTCATTTATTTATATGGGGATATGGATATGGAAGAGAAATTGCAGTGGTTAGATGAGAACTATCTGAATGAATATGATCGAATTGAGATTGATTCTGCAATAAAGCTCCAGCCTGCTTTTGCAGAAAGAGTGGACACCGTGAAGACATATTCTGCCGGAAGTACCGAATCCGAAGTGGATAACAGCTTTTTGACCTACAATGCGGTGATCGGAACAAGTCTGGACAAGGAATTGAATATCTCGTTTCAAATTTTGCTGTACGCACTGCTTAACGCTCCGGGAGCGGTTCTGAAGCAGGCCTTGCTGGATAAGGGCATTGCTAAGGATGTCTATGGCACATATGATGACAGCCTGTATCAGCCAGTGTTCACCGTTGGATTGAAGAAGAGCAATCTGGCAAGCAAAGAAGATTTTCTGGGGACTGTCAAAGAAGTGCTTGAGCGTGTTGTGAAGGAAGGATTTGATCCAAAAGCGCTGCTCGCAGGTATTAATTCCTATGAATTCAACCACCGCGAAGCCGATTATGGAAGAATGCCCAAAGGATTAATCTACGGTTTCTCCTCATTGCAAAGCTGGCTGTATGATGTCGATGCTCCATTTACTCATTTGGAAGCAAATGACGTATTCGCCGAGCTCAGAACGAAGATGACTGAGGGTTACTTCGAAAAGTTGATTGATACGTATTTACTGAAAAATACGCATACTTCCTTCGTTGCTGTCACGCCGGATAAAGGATTGAACGCGCGTAAAGAAGAAGCGTTGAAAGCACATCTGAAATCAGTTCAGGCGGGACTGAGTCAGGAAGAGATTCAGCAGCTCATTCAGAGAACCGAGGCTCTCGCCGAGTACCAGAATGCACCGTCAACCAAGGAGCAACAACAGGTGATTCCGACGTTATCGATAGAGGATATTGAACCGAAAGCATCGACGCTGTATCAGACGGTAAATCAGGTCGAAGGTACAACGGTACTGCACCATAATATCTATACCAACGGGATCGGTTATCTGAGACTGTTGTTCGATATTAAGGAAGTCCCACGGCGTTTGCTGCCGTATGTTGGATTGCTGAAAAGTGTGCTCGGTTACGTCGACACTCAGAATTTCTCATTTAATGAATTGTCGAATGAAATCCATATTCATTCCGGGGGCATTCATAGTGGCATCGGTACGTATGCAAACGCGCATGAGCACCGTGATTTCAAGGCTACGTATGAATTCAACGCCAAAGTGCTGTATGACAAACTTGGATTTGCTTTTGACATGATCAACGAAATTGTGTTTACGTCCAAATTTGATGATTCGAAGCGTTTATATGAGATTATTGCCCAGTTGAAAGGCAACCTGCAGCGCAAGCTGATCAGCGGAGGGCATTCAGCGGGGATTGGTCGATCTACCTCTAAACACTCGGCTGTTGCAGACTTCAGGGAAGCGGTTAGCGGTATTGCCTTTTACCAGTGGCTTGAGGAGCTTCAAGCGAACTTTGAGGCTAGAAAAGAAGAACTGTCGACCAGTCTTCAATCGTTGACCAGCTTTATTTTCAGACCGGAAAACTTGCTTGTAAGTTACACTGCGGATGATCAGGGGTATGAAGGTTTGGAGAAACAGGTATCCGATTTGAAAGCGAAGCTGTTCACCCAGGACGTTGCCAAGGAAAAAGAGGCATTTACACCTGTGCATCACAAAGAAGGATTCAGATCTCCATCTGAAGTCCAATATGTCGTTCAAACAGGTAATTTTATCGATAAAGGGTATTCGTACACCGGCTCGCTTCGTGTCTTGCAGGGGATTTTATCTCTGGATTACTTGTGGAACAATATCAGGGCCAAGGGTGGAGCATACGGGTGCATGTCAGGCTTCAGACGTAATGGAGACAGCTATGTAGCATCGTACCGCGACCCGAATCTCGAAAAAACGTACAAAGTTTATGAAGAGATGCCGCAATACCTGAAGGATTTCAAAGCAGACACACGGGAAATGACGAGATATATCATTGGCGCCATCCAGGACCTCGATACACCAAGAACACCTTATGGCGAAGGATCATTCTCTCTGGAATGTTACCTGTCTAATGTCACTGAAGCCGATCTCCAGAAAGAACGGGATGAAGTGTTAAACACAACAGAAAGTGACATTATAGGTTTTGCCGAAGTGGTATCTTCCATATTGGAACAGCAGCAACGTTGTGTTATCGGTAATGAAAACAAGATTGAGGAACAGAAGCAATTATTTGACGAAACCCTTGATTTGATCAAGAACTAATCGAATGATGCATCTAAATCAAAGTATGAATGAATAAACACATCTGATCCAAACAGGGCGCTTTTATGAGCTGTAATAGCTTATAACTGCCGCCCTTTTCTTGTTATACATGGATTAATTCTCAAACTTAATTCTCAAACAACAATCTAATCAATCAGCTTCTGTTGAGGTTTAGGTAACGGCGAGCATATTATAGATCTTTAACGTGCGTAGATCTTCCTTAGACATTTTCAGTTCGTTATATAACTCCTGATTCTCAGACAAGGGTGTTCGAGAGAATAACATTTTCAAAGCGATGGGCATAAAGGGACGGAAGGAAACGCCTGCCATCAACCCCCACTTTTTCTCGGATTCCTGAAAAGATGCCAGAATGTTAATATACAGATTCTCCAGCGGTGTAGCCTGATTTTTCAGAATCAGCGTGGTGAGTGTGTCGTAATGCTCGGTGTGACCCCAATACATATTTTCGCATTCCTGATAATTCTCAAAATTCTTGACGTTCATATACATCACGGTTCGATAACGATTCGCGTCCGACTGTGCCATCATGTCAATGACACAACGGATGAGGCTGTTGTTGCGTCCATCATAAAAATACGAATAAAACCGTGTGGAATTTTTGAAAAAGCTGGACGGTACCGTATTCATAAGGGGAGAGGCTTGCTTCGGTTCAATATACAGCAGCTGCTCCACCTGAATGTTCAATGAATCAGCAATTTGATGCAGCGTGACTATATCAAGGGTGATATCTCCGCTCTCGTATTTGGACAGAGTAGCTTTACTTTTGTGAATCTGATCCGCCAGCTGCTGAACCGTTAACCCTTTCCATTTGCGGAAATTACGGATTTTCTTGCCCACTTCTTTGTTGATGGTGTTCATATCGGATCTCCTTCTGCTAAGTTTCTTAAGAATATGAGAAAAGGTGAAACCCCTCGGTAAAATCAATCTTTACGAAAAATATAACACTTTTCTCATGAAAAAACCTATTCAGAAGAAACATTAAGATCAATTTGTTTCTTCTGAATAGATTGTATTGCGTTTGATGGAACTTCTGAGCCATGAAATAATGTGACTACCAGAACCTCATCCCAGGATGGAGAACAGAGAGAAAGAGGCGCAGAAGGCTATGAAGTATGATTTTGATGAGATTATCGATCGCACAGGAACCAACGCCATGAATACGGATGGTTTCCGTCAATATATTTTTAATGCAACAGAAGATATGCAATTTCCCTTTAAGGATGAAGAATTTATTCGCATGTGGATTGCAGATATGGAGTTTGCCACACCTCCCGAAATACGGGAAGCAGTTAAGGAGCGTTTGGACCGGAAAATTATGGGGTACTCCCAGGTATTCGATCCCGCATACTACGAAGCTGTCTCCAACTGGATGAACAGATACTATGACTGGTCTTTCCCCAAGGAGCATCTGGAGACATCACATGGGATCATTCCCGCTCTATATGAATTAGTTGAATATATTTGCAAACCAAATGAGAAGGTACTGATTGTGACACCCTCCTATGGTTATTTCAAATCGGCTGCGGAGCACAATCATCTTGAACTAGTTTGCTCAGATTTGATCAACGATCAGGGACATTATTCAATTGACTTTGCAGATTTTGAAGCCAAAGCCATGGATGAACAAGTCACCTTATGTATTTTCTGCAATCCGCATAATCCGTCCGGACGGGTATGGACAACAGAAGAGTTACAACGTGTGGGCGAGATCTGTCTGAGCCATAACGTATGGGTAATCTCAGATGAAATTCACTGTGACTTGCTGCGCACAGGTAAGAGGCATACGCCTCTTGCCAAGCTGTTCCCGGATACGGATCGAATCATTACCTGTATGTCGCCAAGCAAAACGTTCAACATGGCGGGCCTAATGTTCTCCAACGTGATTATTGCAAATGAAGGACTTCGAACGATCTGGCAGAAACGGCATTATGGATTCAAAAATCCGCTGAGCATTGCAGCGACACAAGCCGCTTACGAACATGGCGACGAATGGCTGAAACAGTTGAAAACGTATCTCGACGACAATTTTGCCTTTGTGGATCAGTATGTGAAACGTTATCTGCCACAGGCAGTCTTTCATATTCCGGAGGCTACGTATCTGGCATGGATTGATATTACGGCATACGTCACCACAAATGTAAACCTGCCCTTGTTTTTCGCTGAACAAGCGGGGGTATTACTTGAAGATGGGCATATGTTTGTAGCTAATGGAGGCGGGTGTATCCGCTTGAACCTGGCATGTCCGCGTTCGGTTGTTGAAGAGGGTCTCAGAAGAATAAGCACTCTATTGGTCAATAAAGATGAAGGCGTACCCGTTCAAGTTTGATAAGTTTTCTATAATCAAGGTACTGGTTTGCTTTAACGCTGTAGTACAAAATCAAAGCGTATCAGTTTGCAGTGTTAGCTATTCTATGGTCACTCCCAAGTAACGTTAGTTATACAGGTAACCTATCCCCCTGAGGTACACTTCTGGTCTGCGGTCCCCGGTTATGTTAAAATGGTGGATAGTCTATGAGTCGTAGGATACGGCTCACGCAGGTGGCAGTTCGTTATGTGGACTGCACGGATATGTATTCATCAGGGAAAGGAGCCTTTACATATGTTTGGAAATGATTGGAACTCTGTACTTCAGGAAGAGACTGAAGCCGAGTATTTTAACAACATTCGTTATGCACTCGCCGCCGAGTATAAAACACAGACCATCTTTCCACCCAAGGAAGATTTGTTCTCGGCTCTTAAACTGACCCCGTACCATAAGGTCAAGGCCGTTATTATCGGTCAGGACCCTTATCACGGAGCGGGTCAGGCTCAAGGATTAAGTTTCTCGGTCAGACCGGGGGTGCGCGTTCCTCCTTCTTTGAAAAATATATATAAGGAGCTTCACGCGGATCTGGGTCTGCCGATTCCGAATCACGGATCTCTGGTTCATTGGGCAGAGCAGGGCGTGCTGTTGCTTAATGCGGTTCTGACGGTACGGGAAGGACAGCCGAACTCCCATCAGGGACTAGGTTGGCAGACGTTTACTGACGCTGTCATCAGGGCATTGAATGAACGTTCAGAACCGATGGTATTTATGCTTTGGGGCAGTCATGCCCAGAAGAAAGGGGCATTCATTAACCGGGATAAACACCAGGTGTTGGAGTCTACGCATCCAAGTCCGCTTGCAGCACATCGTGGCTTCCTGGGCAGTCGTCCTTTTTCCAAAGCCAATGAATTTCTGACCTCCAAAGGTATTGAACCGATTGATTGGACGATACCGGAAAACTAGACAAACGGGGGGGCGATGGCATTGCGACATTGGGTAGGACGGAAAGTAGCCGTATATCGTGCAACCGGCATACGAGAGCCACTGAAAGGAACGCTGGTCGAGTGGGATGAAGAAGCGGATTGTGTACGAATCGGACCCAAGCGGATCAAGGTATCGTTCGACAATATCGCAATGATCCGGCCTCTGCCTGAAGAGAGCCTTCCCTTGAAAAAAGCGCGTTCCGAGGTGCATAAGGTTGGATATGTGATGAAAAAGGCCGTACAGTTTGAAAATGCCATCTATTTCAAATCACAGGTTATGATTTGGCGTCGGGCCAAAATTGTAGCATTATCCACAACAATTATACGCCATAATGATGATCAGGTTGAGCTTGCAGACGGCCGGATTCTTCGTAAGGACAAGCATATGTTTGTGGTGCGCTCACGACGTGGAATACGATAAGTCCACGGATATTTAATATTCATTTCATGCAATGATCATATGGATTTAATGTTCGGCCTTTATAGTAAACAGTATAACAACCCCTTCTAAATGATGTGTACTAAGTATGGGAGCCCGGCCGGCTGCAAACGGTCGGGTTTTTTTTATTCACTTGTGTATGATGTGTGATGTAACATAGTATTTACATTCATGTTGTACACTAATGAAATAGATATCAAGAAGGAGTGAAACCCATTGAAACGTATATGTGTTTTTGCAGGCTCCAACCCGGGAAATCACCCCGATTACACACAGCAGGCTATCAACTTGGGTAAACAGATCGCCGATAGCGGGTACGCACTTGTCTATGGCGGTTCATGTATGGGATTAATGGGTGCCGTCGCGGATGCTGCTCTGGAGCAGGGTGGAGAAGTGATTGGTGTCATGCCGACTGGTTTGTTCCGGGGAGAGGTTGTACATGGAGGCCTTACGCAGCTGATTGAAGTAGGTACGATGCATGAACGCAAGGCAACGATGGCCGAGCTGTCCGACGGATTTGTGGCTCTTCCTGGTGGTATGGGGACATTTGAAGAATTATTCGAGGTTCTATGCTGGGCACAGATCGGCATTCATCGTAAACCTGTCGGTTTGTTAAATGTAAACGGATATTACGAGCCATTGATGAAAATGGTTGAGCACAGCGTGCATGAAGGTTTTTCCAATACCTCACATCTTAGTCTATGGAGTCTGGAATCCGATCCGGCTGAACTGTTGAACCGGATGTCATCCTATATTCCGGCACAGTTGACCCAGAAGTGGTCTCAGCTTCAGGATAAGTAACTACCCGCTCCAGCGGAAAACTTTTCGATGTGCCCAAGCAAGTTCCCTCTCCAAACATAGTCTATAGTGTACTTTCTTAAAAGAGGGGAGTGTCACTCATGAGCGAAATCAAAGGCACAGGATACGGTTACGGATACGGCGGGTTTGCCGGTGGAGCATGGACATCAACAGGCGCAATTCTGGTGTTGTTTATCCTGCTCGTTATCATCTCTCGTACATTCATTCTGTAATTCGGTTAGCCATTCCGGGACGGTGACATGGTCGCCGGGGCAACGCCCGATGAAGAAATGGCCTTTCCAAAGAGACGCCGGTATGGCTGGCGTCTCAGGGGAACGGTTTTTTTCTGTCTGCAAAAAAAGAACTCCGTCTCCATGGAAAAGAGAGACAGAGCGGGGCAAGAGGAGTTAGACCGTTACCTCAGCACCACCACCAGGCAAACTGAGTGTTCTCCAGGCAATGTATAGTCCAATTGCGGCTGCAATAAGAGCAAGGATGGCAGCGATAAAAGCCAACTTATCCAGTTGATGTTGTTCTTCAAGAGCAGATGATTGATTACTTGTTTTGTCTGGAACAGAGAGCCCCCGAACAGATGCCTTTTTCATGTGTTGGCGTGGTCCAGGGCGCGTTCTTGTTTTGTTGTTGGGTTTGCCAGAACTGCTTTTGGCAGAAACTCTGAGCAAGGGAGCTTTTTTGGAGGGAGATTTGGGAGATACAGATCTGTTCTTCGTTAGGGGTTTCAATGGGCGACCTCCTTACAGCGGAGTGCAGTTGTCTATGACTGATATTATATTATGTCTGCTTTACAGATTGAGTTCACAAAATGAGTGAATCCCCAGCCCTCCAAGACGTTGCCCTATTCACGGACGGGGCATGCAATTAAACGCTCTGTTAATACAGGTATGACAAACTGCGTTTATAGTGAGAATCATAGAGTTAATGTTGAACTCAGGAGGCGCTGGAATGAAAAAAATAGAAAATATCGCCCATAGGGGAGCATCTGCCGTATGTCCCGAGAATACAATGGTTGCGTTTGAACGAAGTTTTCAGCTTGGAGCGACAGGCATTGAAACGGATGTCCAGCTGTCCAGTGATGGTAGACTGGTACTGATACATGATGAGACGTTAAGCCGCACTGCCGGAGCAGAAGGCTGGGTCAAGGATAAATCGTTTGAAGAATTGCGTACTCTGGACGCAGGAGCTTGGTTCCATGCCGATTTTGCTGGAGAACGTATTCCATCTTTGGATGAATTATTTGATTTGGTTCGTGGGAAAGACATCCTACTTAACCTGGAATTGAAAAATGGTATTGTTAGCTATAAGGGAATGGAAGAAAAGTTGATCCAAGCGATTCGGGATTGGGGTATGGAACAACAGGTGATTCTATCTAGCTTCAATCATGCCTCGTTAGTGAGGTGCAAACGTCTTGCCCCGGAAATTCGCACAGCAATTTTATATATGGAAAAGCTGTACCGCCCATATGATTATGCGGCTAAACTGGAAGCTTCTGCTCTGCATCCCTACAAGGTTGCTGTAACACGAGAAGAAGTTGCTGCTGCTTTGGCTCAGGGAATTGCAACACACCCGTTCACGGTGAATGATCCTGCTGAAATGCAGGAATTGATCGACATGGGTGTTCAGGGAATTATTACGGATGTGCCGGATGTGCTGGCAGCATTGACTGCTGTACATAGTCGTTAAATCATATCTCAAACCAAGGTGCTGCATTGGAGTTCTTATACTCCATGCAGCTTTTTTTAGTACAAAAATTCATTTATGCAATAAACATGTCCCATTTGTCCATTGCCAGAGACAGCTAGTTGACATACAATGGTCTATGGGAATGAGAATCAATATCAGTTATGTATTAATAGAGAGGTGAATGTTATGTACATAGGATGCGTCTACACCACTCATAACAAGGGTGGGGACATATGAGTTCGAAAGTTTCATCAGCAAGTCAACCTACGGAATCACCTACAGCCCAAATACACACTCGTCCCTGGGCTGCCACATTGATCCTGACCGGGGGGATTCTGCTGCTCGCGCTGGGTATGGCGTTGTCCATTTCGTTTGGGGCGGCAGATATCAAGCTGAGCGTGGTATGGGAGGCCATTTTTAACTTTAATCCTGAACTGACTCCGCATCAGATTATATGGGAGATTCGATTACCGCGTATTCTTGGCGGAGCGATGGTGGGTGCCTGCTTCGCAGTAGCCGGTGCCATTATGCAGGGGATGACCCGTAACCCGCTGGCTGATTCCGGGCTGCTCGGACTGAATGCTGGCGCAGGATTTGCGCTTGCTATCTGCTTTGCCTTTTTCCCGGGCATGCCATATATGTATATCATTCTGTACTCCTTCTTGGGTGCAGGACTTGGGGTTCTGTTGGTCTATGGTTTCGGTGCGGCTTCCAAATCCGGACTTACACCTCTCCGGCTCGTTCTGGCGGGGGCGGCAGTGTCAGCGATGCTGTCAGCACTCAGTGAAGGGATTGCACTGTATTTCAAAATTGGACAAGACCTCGCTTTCTGGACAGCGGGCGGTGTAGCCGGCACGAAATGGTCCCAGTTGGAAGTCATGTTCCCTTGGGTTTTGGCTGCGCTTATTGCAGGGATTATTATCTCCCGTTCCATTACGCTGCTTAGCTTGGGGGAAGATATCGCCGTTGGATTGGGTCAACGTACTGGCTTGATCAAGCTGGTTGGTCTGATTGTTGTCCTAATCCTCGCAGGTACAGCTGTATCCGTGGTTGGTGCTGTTGGTTTTGTTGGGCTTATCATTCCCCATCTCACACGCAAATTGGTTGGGGTCGATTATCGCTGGATTATTCCATGTTCCGCTGTCATGGGCAGTCTGCTGCTCGTATTCGCGGATCTGGCTGCACGTATGATTAACCCGCCATATGAGACGCCAATTGGCGCCTTGGTTGCCCTAATTGGGGTACCTTTCTTCCTCTATCTGGCGCGTAAAGAAAGGAGGACTCTGTAACGATGGAATCCTCAACTCTGGTTGGAGCAGAACGCAAAAAGAGAGCAAAAAGCACCATTGTCATGATTGTGCTTGGTGCGTTGATTATTACCGCTTTTATTATCAGTATGAATACAGGGTTCACTCGGCTTTCTCCACTTGAGGTGATGCGTACCCTGTTTGGTGGTGGGACGGCAAAGCAGGAACTGATCCTGTTTGAATTCCGTTTGCCGCGTATCGTCATTTCGGTTCTGGTCGGTGCGGGACTTGCGCTATCCGGTTGTATTCTGCAGGGGGTATCCCGAAATCCTCTGGCTGATCCAGGGATTCTCGGTATCAACGCTGGAGCCGGATTGGTTGTTATGTTGTTTGTCTCCTTCTTCCCGACAACAACGGCGGCTCCTGTATTTTTGCTGCCCATCCTGGCCCTGATCGGGGCAACTTTTGCTGCATTTCTGATTTATGTGCTCTCTTACAAAAAGGGAGAGGGTCTCATGCCTACGCGCATGCTGCTTACAGGGATTGGGGTAGCGGCAGGGATCAGCTCAGCCATGATCGTGTTAACACTTCGGCTTAGTCCGGAGAAGTATCAATTTGTAGCCACCTGGATGGCAGGTAGCATCTGGGGTTCCAACTGGAAATTCGTATCTGCATTGCTGCCGTTTCTCATTGTCCTTGTGCCGCTTGTTCTGTATAAAGCCCGTGTGCTTAATGTACTGAACCTTGGGGATCAAACAGCGAGTGGTCTCGGCGCTCCGGTGGAGCGCGAAAGACTGATCCTGCTGGCTGCAGCCGTGGGACTAGCCGGATCATGTGTATCCGTCAGTGGCGGCATTGGTTTTGTGGGTCTAATAGGTCCGCATCTGGCACGTCGTCTCGTGGGACCCAAACATCAGTTCCTTTTGCCTGCATCCGCATTGGTCGGATCATTGCTTGTGCTTGTTGCAGATACGCTGGGACGCGTAATCTTGCAGCCTTCCGAGATTCCGGCAGGTATTCTGGTTGCCATCATTGGAGCCCCATACTTCCTGTATCTCTTGAGCAAAACGAAATAGAAAGCAATCATGTGGTATGGTTGCTATAAGGAGGGCTTCAGTCCATGCTTCGCCGTTTCTTTGCTTATTACAGGCCTTACAAAAAGCTGTTCATTCTGGACTTTAGCTGTACGATTTTCGTAGCTCTGCTGGAACTGGCCTTCCCGCTGGCAGTTAATAGAGTCGTGGATGACCTTTTGCCAGGGGGACGCTGGGACTGGATTTTATGGGCATGTCTTGCGCTGCTCGCGATCTATCTATTAAACTCATTCCTCAACTTTGTTGTTACATACTGGGGACATAAGCTTGGTATTAATATCGAGACCGATATGCGTAAAGCGCTCTTTAATCACGTACAGAAGTTATCATTCCGTTTCTTTGACAATACCAAAACCGGACACCTGGTCTCTCGTATGACCAATGACCTGATGGATATCGGCGAGATTGCCCATCATGGTCCGGAGGATGTATTTATCGCAGTCATGACGCTGATTGGTGCATTCAGCATCATGATGAGCATTAACGGAAATCTGGCCGTGTTAACATTTATCATTGTACCGCTCATTATTTATCTATCCTTGTATTTTGGCAGCAAGATGTCCAAGGCCTTTAGCCGAATGTTCGGGGATATAGCGGATTTCAACGCACGTGTAGAAAACAATGTAAGTGGTATTCGCGTGGTTCAGGCTTTTGCGAATGAAGAGCATGAAAAAGCACAATTCGCTGTAAATAACAGCCGTTTCCGTCAGACCAAACTGATCGCGTACAAAATCATGGCCTGGAACTCATCCATCAGTTACATGCTGATGAAGCTGGTGTCCCTCTTTGTACTGGTATGCGGCACATGGTTTGTCATTAATGGCAGTATGAGCTACGGTCAATTTATTGCCTTTATTATGCTGTCCAATGTGTTTCTTACACCTATTCAGAAGATCAACTCCGTTATTGAGACGTATCCAAAAGGGATTGCAGGTTTCAAACGGTATACAGAATTGCTCGATATGGAGCCCGACGTTGAAGATCGACCAGGTGCCGCTACCGTATCTCATCTGCGTGGAGATATCCGTTATGAGCAGGTGACCTTTGGCTATTCGGACCAGGAGCCTGTTCTGAAAGGGATTGATCTGAATATTCACGCTGGTGAAACCGTGGCCCTTGTTGGACCATCTGGTGCAGGGAAAACAACCCTGTGCAGTCTGCTGCCTCGATTCTATGATGTGCTGGAAGGTCGCATCACGATCGATGGTCAGGAGATTCAAGATATGACGCTGGATTCATTGCGCAGTCAGATTGGAATTGTTCAGCAGGACGTGTTCCTGTTCGATGGAACAGTTCGTGAGAATATCACGTATGGCAAGCTGGATGCAACAGAAGAAGAAATCTGGATGGCAGCTCGTCGTGCACAGATGGAAACACTGATCACTTCCATGCCGGAAGGAATGGACACGTTAATTGGTGAACGCGGTGTGAAGCTGTCTGGCGGACAGAAACAGCGTTTGTCCATTGCGCGTATGTTCCTGAAGAATCCTCCGATTCTAATTTTGGACGAAGCTACATCTGCACTGGATACGGAGACAGAAGCAGCGATCCAGCAATCCCTTGCGGAATTGTCTGAAGGACGGACTACATTGGTCATTGCCCACAGATTGGCTACGATCAAAAATGCGGATCGCATTATTGTGGTTGCCGAGCAGGGAATTACGGAGCAGGGGCGTCATGAGGAACTGCTTGCAGCAGGTGGTGTATACAGCCGTCTGCACTATGCACAGTTTGGTGCCTGAACGTAACAGAGCGTTGGTGAACACGGACTCTGCATAAGAAAGCTGAATATGAATTTTCAAAAAGACGCCTTCGTCTACTCATGATCCTGAGTAAGACGAAGGCGTCTTTTTCTACTTTTTATTATCACGTTACTGAGCTTGAGTTGAGGTGGTGGATTCACCTGATTCTGCTTCAGCGGTTGTAGTGGATGGCTCTGCTTTGCTGCTACAGGCTGATAACAGCCCACCAATCAGGGTAATCATGAGTATAAGGGTACTGAGCTTGCGTGTTGCTTTCATCGTTATAGTTCCTCCCGCATAGATTACTTATTGGATAATGATAATCATTTATCTATTTAGTCAATGTGATAAGTTTATTGAAAGCGGGAGGGTAGTACAATGGACAAACAGGCGGAAATCCTTTGTACAAAAATAAGGGGAATTTGAAGGAGAGGAGACAAACGTTATGTTGTACATTTTCATAACCTGGCTAATATTGATTTTAATATTGATTATACTGGCTCAAGGCATCCAAAAGAATTCCAAGGATAGAGAGGGATCTGTTAAACGTTGGCGCGGATGGTTAATCGGACTTTTTATTTTAGGTAGCGTACCATTGGGGTATGCATTATATACGGAGTTACGCGGGGGATATATAGGAGCCAACATCGGGCTGGGATTGGCTTTATTTTTTACCTGGGCATACTGTGCCCTCTTGTTATGCGTGACATTAGTGATCTGGGGAAGGTATGGGTACAAGCAGTACAGAAAGAAGTAATTTTGTTGCCCTCAAGTTTATGATAAACATATGTTTGCATGCAACAATAACCATATATGGAACGTTGAAATTAGAAATAGGTTTTAATAAAGGGGATTTACCTATGTTCCATCTTCGTCGAGCTCTGATATCGCTCTCAATCCTGATCGTATGCCTTACTGGATGTTCAGGACATATCGATTGTAATTCTGTGCAAACTCAAGCGAATACACCAAGTGAAGATGAATTCACTGGTTATGTGGTTGAGCGCAAAGACGATTCCATTCTAGTGGTTGATCCTGCGTATAAAGACTTCGGTGCGAACGGAGGAGAAAGTCGGTATTATCCGGCAAAATGGTTCTCCAATGCGCCTGATCCGCAGATCGGCTCCTATGTTGAGATCTGGACGGATGGCAGCCCCGAAAACGAGCCTTACCCTGGACAAGCCAGAGCGGGAACGATTGCTTTATCTTGCCCGGCCACCCCAGATGGTGCTCATATGAGTGAGGAGGATGCCATCCGGGCTGGATTGTACTCATCAGATGGAGAAAAGATAAGTATTCCTGTGATTGAAGGTGTACAATTTTATCAGGATGCAGGGACGTGGACTATTCGCATGAGAGATGCGATGTCACCAACGGATACTCAGGATCCAATAGAAGTGAAAGTAGAAGACATTGAGCCAGTAAGGGAGCAGGAGTAAGGATATAGGATTTCAATGTTGGATGAAAAGAGGAGATAGGTCTGGATATTAGAGAATGGCTTCCCCGCGACAAGTACAAGAGACTCTACATGGGAATATTCTATGCTGACGGGACTAATTAGTAGATTGCCTTCTGAATATTTGATTATGTTAAAGGGCGATTTAGAAAGAATATTAGAAAATCCTACGGAGGATGAGCTGCTTGAGAAATTGGATGAGGTTATAATACCATTGCTGAATAAAATACAATAAAAAGTAGTTCAGTGATTCAGAAAAGTTCATACTAAAGAGCAGTCCTTAACAACCTTGAACGGCTTAATGCCTTTCGGGGTTGTTTTTTGTCAAAAACAGATCATTCATTAAAGTACAAGCATTATTACATATAACATGAGTGATATTTTGTTTCGGAGTTGGGCTAACGATCTACTTATGTTTAGTCTGCAATCCACGAAAAAACGAACGTATGTTTTACGAATCCGTTGACTTTTTGTGCCAACAACAACTATGCTATTATTGTTGGCACAAAAAGTGAGGTGAAGCAATGTCCGCCAAGAAGATGGGACGTCCGCTGTCTGACAATCCCAAAAGCGAAACGATCAAAATCCGTGTTGATCAAGAAATTATGAACAAGCTCGATGCTTCGGCTGAGAAGCTGAATACGAACCGATCAGACATCGTTCGCAAAGGGATTGAGAGGATTTACGACGAGCTCCAAAAATAGAAAAAGGAAGCAGCGTGAGTCCCGAGAAGAACACCGCTGCTTCCTATCCCGCAATCACTATGAGAATGAGCTGACTGCATAAATATCCTACCATGTGCAGAACGCTCATTCAAGTCGATGCGAATCCATTTCTGGGAGGATGCACATGAATTCAATTTTGGAAGCACTTTATAACGGGCGACTTCGCCCCGACGAGACGATGATGCCGACACATCCTGAATATCAAATGTTAGGTCGACAAATTGCGGCTAAGACGGAACAATGGAAGAATCGATTGAGCGAGGACGAATTCCGTGAGCTTGAACAGTTGTTCGACTTGTGTGGTCAATGTGATGGTATGCATAGCGAAGCTGCATTTGTTCAGGGATTTCGACTGGGGGCCAACATGCTGATTGAAGTGATGAGTCAACGTGAGGAGTCGGTTTTGGCGACCTCTGCAAATTGTAGTGTAGGAATAATATGATGGTGTAGAATTTATTGAAAAAAGAAGGTGTGATTTTGTATCAAGGAAAATCAAGAAAATTCATCATTGTATTGTTATCGTTGTATACTTGTTTAACATTGTATTTCTTATTCCTGGGCTTCGATAGAAGCTCGTCCAGTCCTGATCAGGGCTTGCGATACAGCTTATCCCTTCAAGGAATTCCTTTACATTTTCCAATGGGGAGAGATTTTAAGATTTGGTTTTTTGAAATGGGGAACTTTATAGCATTCATCCCCTTCGGGATGGTCATTCCGCTCCTCTTTCGCTGTGGGTTTATTCGCTTTATCAGTATATTCGTTCTCTGTATTACGATGTTAGAGACAGTGCAAATGATTTCCCGTTTAGGTGCGTTTGATATAGACGATATCCTGATTAATACTTTAGGGGCTACCGTGGGATATGGGGCGCAGAGGATAATAAGGCATCATAGGAACACATTAAAAGGACTTATTCGAATCTTCCTGACAGCGATTGTTTTTTCAATAGGTACGATCACTGTTGTTGGCGGCCTCAATCATTATTTAGAAAACGTTGACGGAAAAAGTGTTGCACTGAATGAACTTGCTTTGAGTGACGGGGCTGTAGTATGGGATGAAGAACTCTCCAGTTTTACAGTAGGCCAGACAAATGTTGAGCCTAAAATCAATCTGTACAGTAGAGAAATACAAAAAACGAATGAGTTTTCATATCTCTTAAATGGAAAATACAAAAATATGAAAGGTTATTTCGCTATACCGGACGATGTCATCCGAACAGCAAGCCATGAGCCTATTACAATAAGCTTTATCGCCGATGGCACAGAAATCTATTCCTTGATTGTATCAGCGAACAGTGCGGAGAACCATCCTGACTCTTTTCAAACTCCGTTAAAGGGAGTTAAAGAACTGGCTATAAAAGTAATAACCGATGGTTCAAATCTGATGACCAATATAGTGATGTGGGACATTACACTTACAGAGCCAAACACAGGGCAAAAGTTCATCAACAGCATTAAATCCATGTTTTAATACATCAATAAAAGCCCTCGATCCTGCCACTTAAGCAGCAAGATCTGAGGGCTTTATCCATTTTCATGCCATATCAACAACAACAGCTAGTACATCCATTACATAACGCTACCTTAATCCGCAATATTTCCCGCCATTTTGAGACGACGTGCAATTTCCTGGAAGTCTTCCTGCGAAATGCCTGGGGCGAATTCTTCTTCCACCGGGGGAGCTTCAGGAATCGGATAACCTTCAGGTACGCCTTGAATGACTTCCAGCGGTTGTCCATCTTCGGGGTGTGTCCCTTTCCAGATCTGACTGATCGCAGTAAAGTCTTTATCACTATAGGTATACAGCTTGGTGTGTAGACCTTTTTCTTCGTATTTCCACGCCTCGTTAAAAGATTTGTTGCTCAGGGATGGAATCGGTACCAATTTGGTTACATTCACTCCGGTTGCAATCTCAAGCGCTTTAGCATAAGCGACCACATGCACGCCGCCGCGTACCAGCAAATAGCCAACAACTGCCCGGGCTGCGGGGTGATCGGTCATTTCATAAACCTTCATTTTATGTGTGCGGGCTCCGCATTCGAGGAAAAAGTTATGCAGCAGATCTTCGACCAGATTGCCACTGTTGAAGACATTCGCTCCGGTCCACGGATTGCCCATCGAGTCGAAAGGCATTGCTCCCTGTGCGCCAGCAAGGAAATGATAAGACAGACGTGCATCCTTCACAGAACCGAGTGGTGTATTATCCGGCTCTTTGTAATCGGTAGAACCTCTAAGGCATTTGTTAATACCATGAGACACAAGCTCCACATGACCTAATTCTTCGGCGGTGATACTCATCACCAGATCGTAGAAGGGTTTCAATTTTTCCTTGGAGCGAAAGTTAAAGGATTGATAGAGGTAGTTGTTCAACGTTGACATTTCTCCGAATTTACCACCCAGCAATTCTTGTATCGCTGCCGCTGCATTCGGGTCTGGTCTCTCGACATTGGGGATTTCAATTGCGATTTCATCCATACGTTTGAACATTCGGGTATAACCTCCTCGAAATGATTGCTCAGAATAATGAAGTGATGCTGTCATGGCCTATTACACGTTTATCGGATACGCTAAACCCATAATTTTGCAAATGAGGCTTAAGGCGTATGTAATGATGCCTGCATTTGTTATTTCCAATCCCATGTTATTTATGTACAATCAGGACGAATGAAGTTAAGTATGGTTGTCATTATCTGATTTAAATGAAGGAGAACTGAGAGTGCGCAAACGTTGGATTATGGTGGGATGGGGTGTCCTGCTGCTTGTCGTTTTTGGATGTAGCGATGTTACGGCAGCATATGCAAATTATCCGAGTGAGTTGGATCAACAAATACGAGATGAGCTTATAGAAAAGTACGGTTTGGAAAAGCCGGAAGATCCACTACCGCGAAATTTTTTATTGGAGGGTGACTGGGGGATGAGCTTCAAATCACCGATCGAACGGTATAAGATGGCGATTAGTACGATTCAATCGCTCCAGCAACCAATTACGTTTATCATTCGTCTACTGGTGTAAAATAAACTTCTACAGGGCAGGCTAACGTAAACATTGCCCAAGGAGTGAATGATATGAGAATGCTCATCGTAGCCCTGATGACGGTGATACTAAGTTTAAGTGGACTAGCAACAAGTTCAGCAACGGCGATTCCGGATTATGCGAAGTGGGGAATCATTGCAGTGAAGGAAACGCAAACCAAGTACAACGTGGACATTTTGGATTACAAACACATTGGCCGCACCTCGTTAACAGCAGACCAATCCCGTGAACAGTTCAAGTTATGGGTACGTAATAAAGACGGTAAACAATTTGCTGTATTTGTGAATGTTGATTTTAACCCGTCTACCCAGCAGCTGAAAAAAGTACAATTCACGGAATCGGATCGACGTTGAACTGAACAAGAACTGCACAGCAAGAAAGATAGGAACCAGACTTCTCTGTAAAAGGGAGTGAGTCTGGTTTTTTAATTTCAAAAAAATCCTTTTTTTAGTTGTTGAATAAAGAACTTATGTTCGCATATAATAATAAAACAAACACATGTTCTTATTGGAGGGATGATTATGCTAGGGAAATATATTGGTCAGATGGTGGAGCTCGTCTACATGGATCGTGCAGGGCATATTACACAGCGGCAGATTCGAATCAACAGTGTGCGGGAAGGGAAGATTAGAGCATCCGCAGGGAAAGAGGGGGCACCCCGAACATTTCTGGAACAAGGTATTCTGGCATGGCGTCCCGTACTCCATAAGGAAGGGAAGGAAGAAATATGCTGAATGATTTTGAACGCAAAATTTTGCGTATTATTGTTAATTATGCGGGGCAGCGTCGCCGGGTGCCACGAATGGATGAGTTGGAGAATAAGACGGGCAGAAGCAAGGCGTTCATTCATGAGTCACTGCTGGAGCTTGAGCGCAGGCAGCATATTGTGTGGGAAAACAAGTCTACGCTGGAAGGCATATTAATTCTGCAAGCATGGGAGCAGGAACAACAGCCCATTCGTAAAAGCCCACCCGCTGGAGATGCCGTGAAATATTTTACCGAATATTAAAACGTAAAAAACGCCAACCCGGAATGCCGGATTGGCGCCATGTGAGGCAGCATACATCTATTAGAAGATAGGAAGTTGATCAAGGTTATTGGTTGGGTCGCCGTCTGCATCACCGCGAATGTACATTTCGCCGTCTTTGCCTTTAAAGACGTTTACACCTGCAATTGCTCCTGCTTTGACTTCTGCCAGTGCTTGTTGGTAGTCCAGCACACGTCCGGATGAAGTTTGGAACGCTGTCAGATCACCGTCACCATTTTTTTGTACTGCTGTGAAGCTTTCGCGTGTCGTTTGATCCATGATGTCACACTCTCCTTATTTGACCAAATAGGAATCTGGTTACCTCTTTAGCCTGTCCGGATCAAAAAAAAGTATGCATAGCATGGCTTCATATCGCTCGCAGTGATAATTTACAGGCTCTTTTGCATCCGAACATGCAGAATGTCTGCATCATAAAAAGGCTCTTCCGAGATTACTTCATATCCGAGCTTTTCGTAGAACTTCTGCGCCTGGCATTGTGCGTCCAAAACAGAGTAGGAAAGTCCCAATTCGCGTGCCCGTTCTTCCATGGCTAACAGCAGCACACGCCCGTAGCCGAAAGCACGATGAGATTTGAGAACAGCGATACGCTGCATTTTGGCGGTATCCTTGGTGTAATAGATCAGACGCCCTGTAGCTACAGCCTGTCCATCTATACTTAACAATGCGTGATGCACATCAGGACTGATGATATCATATTGATCGATCTCAATGTCAGCAGGCACCTGCTGCTCGATGACAAAAACATGATTGCGAATATTCAATGCTTTCTGAAGTTGCTCTTCAGTCGTTACATAACTAATCTCAGCTGCCAATTCTATACCTTCTTTCTGCTCTACGCTATCAGACTGAATTATACAAAAAAATGCTTTTCCTGTATAGTTAAGACTGGAACATACTGGGAGAGGAGGGATGAACCATGGGTATGGCAGGAGTGATGGCAATCACCCTTTTAATGGCGGCCGGCATGATTGCTTTGTTGTATTATGTGACCAAGAAGGTGTACTCCAAAAAGTGGGACGAAGATGAGTGAAATGCGACATCCTGTTCCTCAGGGTAAGACTTCAACATTGCCTTGTGGGGAGTACACGTCATGCACAACAGACTTGGAATACACATCCAGCCAAACGGGCAGGTCATCATTCACCTCTTTGGGCTCTTTTAACTGTTGAAATTGTACGGTATGTTCATCCCGTTCCAAACTGCAACCGACAGAAACGTATATTAATGCAACAAGCGCAATCAGACAGGCTACGTTTTTGGCAGTGATAATGAAACGCAGCTTACGTTCTCTCATATTCCTCATATGGAAGTCACCTCGTCATCAAAATGGTAATCATTCCTTTATTGTGCACCAATTCGAATAAAATATTACCAATATAACGATTGACAATGAACACGGTTACTTGGTATGATACTGTTACTTGATTGGCAAACAATTAAATATCATGATCTGTTAGCTCAGCTGGGAGAGCACTATCTTGACAGGGTAGGGGTCAGTGGTTCGAGCCCACTACAGATCATACGTAAAAGTCCTTGCACAGAAAGGGCTTTTTTCTTTGTGGTGGGTGTGGTTTGTTGATTACATTATAATTATGATCAAACGTTCGAGGTCACAGAAAATCAACTTATCAGTTTTAATTAATTTTAAGTTGATCAGACAGGTACAAAATCTCAGGGGAATAATGATTTGAAAAAAAGGATTAGATCTCTAATTTTTCCATCTATATATTTGAACGAATATTTATTAATTGAGTTGGCAAGATCAGAAATAAAAAGTGGGGAATAATAAATGTCTAAGGCATCTCTAATAGCAATTGGTTGTATTGTTTGCACCTTCGGATTTTTAATGAAAGCATCAGGGCAAGTTTGCACATGTTTATCACTAGCTGGACTAACATTTTTTATTGGAGATATGATTCATGCTTCTCGAAGTCTCTCATCAAATACCTTTTCTAAAGTATTAAAGTATGTTGGGTGCTTTATTTATATTATTTCTGCAGCCATAGGAATTTTAGCACTCTTCCCGGAATCTGAAATTTTCCGAATGTGTTATGACATCTTTGGTAATGTAGCAGATTTTTGCAGAATTGATCAAGCCTCTATTGATTCTAAAATTCCTATTATTTCTCTTGGTTGTACAATGATATATATTGCAATACGGATAATGATAGCTGAGCGTAGTGCGGTAATTACAAGATAATAAGGTGAACTTAACCACCAGAACTAGAAAAGGTAGTTTTTTGTATGTTCGAGCCAAAATAGCTGAATGACTATATTACTGATAACAGTAAGACTGAATCCACCAGTCTTGGAGTCTTGTAAGGTTCAAAATCTTCCCTTACTCCACTAATATAGTAACCTTAATTTGCGTTTTGTCACCAATATTAGTCATAGCTTCTCATTGCTCCTACTAGATTACCTTAAATGGTAGGGGCAGTCGTTCGATCACTACGGATTAAAACGACAGAGCCTTACGTAGTAGTCATACCACTGAAGTAGAGAGGGAAAACATCCTTCGCGTCAACCCTTTCACTAATTCTTCTGCAAATCAGCAAGATTCTGTCTACCCCAATCGCAGAGAATCTCCAGCACAGGCATCAGCGTTAATCCTTCACGAGACAAAGAGTATTCTACTTTTGGCGGTAATTGTGGGTACTCTGTACGAATAATTAATTGATCGGCCTCTAATTCCTTCAGTTGAGAGCTTAACATTTTATGTGTAATTCCATCCAAGGCTCTTTTCAATTCTCCATATCGCAATGTTTCTTTTTTCCATAACCAAAACAAAATATGCATTTTCCATTTTCCACCGATCAACGACATGGCATGTGTGAATGGTCTAACGTTTACTTCCTCAGCAGTTTCCATATTCCACTCTCCTTTTAGATAGTATCTACCTTTTAAGTGCATACTATACTCTCATTTCACCCTACTATACAATAACTCATGAAACAGAGACAAGGCTGAACAAGCCTAATAAAAGGAGAGATATGTATGGAAAATAATAATCGTAATTTCTTGCAGCCTTATACATTTGCGAATGGTTTTACGCTGAAAAATAGAGTGGTCATGGCGCCAATGACAACGATGTCCAGTTTCTTCGATGGTTCCATCACCAATGATGAAGTCGATTATTATGCCGAACGGGCGGGTGGCCCTGGGATGATCATTACAGGTGTTGCGTATGTAACCGATGGAGGAAAAGGCTTCGAAGGTGAGCTTTCCATTGCAAGTGATTCTACAGTCAAAGGACTGTCCAAAATTGCAAGAGCCATTCAGAAAGACGGAACGAAAGCCGTTGTACAAATCTTTCATGCAGGGCGCAAAACAAACTCCAAAACGCTAAGAGGTGTACAACCCACCAGTGCGAGTGCAATCGCTGCCGCACATCCAATCGACTCGGAGACGCCGCGTGAATTAACACCTGAGGAAATCGAAAGCATTATTAAGGACTTCGGCAGGGCAACCTTGCGGGCCATACAAGCTGGTTTTGACGGAGTAGAGCTTCACGGGGCCAACACGTATCTGTTGCAGCAATTTTTCTCCGTCAATTCCAATCAACGGTCCGATCAGTGGGGTGGCAGCTTTGAAAATCGTATGCGATTTCCGCTGGCAGTCATTCAGGAGGTTGCATCGGTTATCGATGCCCATGTGGATAAACCCTTCATCCTCGGTTATCGGATTTCACCCGAAGAAATTCATATGCCGGGCATCCAGCTCGAAGACTCCCTGGCTTTTGCCCAGGCTCTGACGAACACTCGGGTTGATTACATTCATTTGTCGATGGGAAGTTACAAACGAACCTCTTTAAACCAACCCGATGACAAGGAGCCGATCTTAACTAAATTCGTTCGGGTTCTGGATCAAAAAAAACCTCTGATCGGTATTGGATCGATTGAGCGGCCGGAAGACGCAGAAGAAGTTGTCAACGCGGGGGCAACTTTGGCTGCACTCGGACGGGAATTGATTCGCGAGCCGAAATGGGTACAGAAGGTAAAAGCAGGCGACCTTGGCAGCATTCGTTACCAAATATCTCCGTCTGATATGGATGAACTGCGCATTCCATTGGCAATGCAGACTTATCTAGAAGGTTCGTTTCGGGAGGTTATGCACTTTACTACCGACAGTCAGGAAGGGACTGATTACCAGAATTCGCTTGCACCGATGGAGGGCTTTGAGAAGAAGATGTAAAAGTTAATATATATTAAGGTGGATTCAACTTTTGGATCATTAATAAATATGTATCAATTACGGAGCAACCATTTCCTTGTATTACATGAGGAAGTGGTTGTTTTTTTATAATAATGATTTACAAACACAATTTAATTGTGTACAATGTAATTGTTAGCAATACAAAAGAGATGTACCTTTACAAAATAAAATCTAAACATACAGAGGAGCCAATACTCATGAAAACATTATATGAAACTACAGTTATTAATACAGGTGGACGTCAAGGGATTGTGCAATCGCCAGATAACGTATTTATGCTTGATGTCGCTGCCCCGCCTGAACTGGGAGGCAAAGTGACGACAGCTACGAATCCAGAGCAATTGTTTGCAGCAGGCTACAGTGCTTGCTTTAATTCGGCGCTGGAGTTTCAGTTGAAGAAACACAAAGTCGAAATTGAGAGAAGCACGGTATCGGCTACGGTTATGCTTGTGACAGACCCTACGGATAATGGTGTGAAACTGGAAGTGGAACTTGAAGTTAAAATTGAAGGTCTGGATGAGGAGACAGCACAGAAATTTGTCAAACTTGCTCATGACTACTGCCCATATTCCAAAGGCATCAAAGGGAACGTCAATGTTACCGTTGGGCTAGCTTAATCATTAAGCCAAGCCAAGTCAATTCAACCGTTAGTTTGAACTTCATTGTTGAAGTCTGAAGCACGTATCTAAAATACGGTCTAAACTACCTGAAGGCCTCCGAGAAATCGGAGGTTTTTTTGATATGCTCTTTAACTTTGCAGCGACAACCAATAAATAGGTAATGAAATCAATTACGATTGAAATATACCCATATGGGGTATATTATAAGAGTAGAAATCGAAAGTTCAAAGGAGTGCAACTCATGAAAAAGTATGCAATGATATTGCTGACTACGGTGATCACGGGCAGTCTGATGTTAAGTGGATGTGGCAAGAATGCTGGGCAGGATAATAGCAGTAGTGACAGTCATGCAATGAGTACAGGAATGATGCACCACTCGGATTCGGGAGAATTACCGGAAGGGCTGCAGGAAAAGAAAAATCCTACATATCCAGTGGGCAGCCAGGCCGTGATGAGTACGGACCATATGGCTGGAATGAAGGGTGCAGAAGCGACCATTGTGGGGGCCTATGAGACGACAGCGTATGCAGTCTCGTACACACCCACCACAGGGGGAGACATTGTGAAAAATCATAAATGGGTGATCCAAGAGGAAATTCAGGACCATACGGATCAACCGTATGCAGCAGGAGCAGAGGTTGTGCTGAATGCTGATCACATGTCTGGAATGAAAGGTGCCAAGGCAACGATTGACTCTGCTGAGCAAACGACGGTATACATGGTTGATTATAACCCGACCACAGGCGGAGATCCGGTGAAGAATCATAAATGGGTCACGGAAGAAGAATTGTCTATTCAATAATATATTTTAATGAATAAACAAATTTTCACTCAATTATGGGTTATACTGGAACTATAAGATTAAAGTTGCTGGAAAGGGGAATGTATATGATGGACTTTAGCAAGCCGCCCCATGCTTCGGAATCACATACACACAAACAGCGCCATGAAGAAAATGAACAACAGCTTTTAGCCGGAGGAAAAAGCATTTGGTGGGAAATCAGCAACTGGCTCATTCTCGCTGGGATACTTGCGGTGATCTTCGTATTGTTTAAGTTCGTTTTCTAGAAAAGATTAAACATTAAAACTTTGGATAAGGGCCATATTACATGGGCTCTTTTTTTTACGCTCGTACATATAAATCATCAACCGAATAACAAATGACAAAAATAAATATTTGTCACGAAAGCAAGAAAGAATTACTTGAAGGCGTGACTGCACAATGGCTTGAAGATGAGATTATCGCGCCTTGGACGGCAATAACTAAGGATCAGAGTTATAACAGAGAGGGCACACGTCATCTAAAAGTATATATAGAAGCATTAATCGCTCGTAAACGTCATTATGCCGAATCCGATGCAGAGTTGTTTGAGATGTACGCACGGGTAACCCAGGAATCAGCAGATATTATCAATAAACATGTGCAGCATCTGGTGCGTCATTTGAGTGAGATCATCCAGCAGGAAAACCCATTCCAATTCAACAACCCAGATGTGCTTGCTGCGGCGATTCTTCAAGCTACCGCTCGTTTTCATCATCCGGCACACGTCTACGAATGGCAAAGCCCTGCAATTGATGCGGAATTTGAGCAGGTGTGGTTGTTGATCGAAAAGGGATTATTACATTTGGAACAAGAGAGGGAGTCATCGTAAATGAAAAAGCTAACAGGTAAAGTGGCCATTGTAACTGGCTCATCCCGGGGGATTGGACGTGCTATTGCAGAGCAACTCGCTGAATTGGGCGCAGATGTCGTCATTAACTATGCGAGCAGTCCCGATAAAGCAGAACAGGTGGCAGATATTGCTCGTCAAAAAGGAGTGCGTGCCATTACCGTTCAGGCTGACCTTGCTCGGAAGGAAGATGTGGAGCGTTTATTTTCCGAGACGATTAGCCAGCTTGGAAAAGTTGATATTCTGATCAACAATGCAGGCATCATGAAAACGACGCCTCTGGCAGATGTGACTGAGGAAGAATTCGATCAGCAGTTTGCCATCAATGTTAAAGGTACATTTTTTGCTTGTCAGCAAGCATTGAAACACATGGAGGATCAGGGCCGAATCGTTAACTTCTCCACTTCCGTAAACGGACAGATGTTTCCGGGATACAGCGTGTACGCAGGTACCAAAGGTGCAGTTGAACAGATTACTCGTCAGCTCGCGAAGGAATTTGGCTCCAAACAAATCACCATTAATGCCGTTGCACCAGGTCCGGTGAATACCGAATTGTTTTCAGTCGGAAAGACGGAGCAACAGCTCGAAGGGCTGCGTAAAATGAATGCATTTGGTCGTCTGGGTGAGCCAGAGGACATTGCCAATGTGATCTCTTTCCTTGTCAGTGCAGAGTCGCAATGGGTCACAGGACAGACGCTGCGTGCAAACGGTGGCTTCATTTAATTATATCATGCACGAAGTTTACTCTTTTTGACACACAACCGGGCGAATCCCCATATGATGCATTACATCAGCAAGTAATTGGGGAAATGGGGAATCCGGGATGGCAAAAGCAAAGGGAAAAAAGGCTCCCGTGTTAAAGAGTGACAAACTTCGTGTATCCATGAAGTTGGTTACTTCGGATGTATGTGAGCGCTGCAAGACCCCCTGTACACGAGGAATGGATTATGCAGCACGGATGCGAACCGATGGAGCTGTAGGCAAGGGCGTACCTTGTATATTGACTCGTCATACCTCGTAGTCAGCAGCATAATAAAATTGATCCACAAGAAATTCGCATAATTACGCATTGCCAATAACTATACTATAGGGGCGTCCTTTAACAGGGTACGCCTCTTTTTGATCGTTCCAAGGGGTGGAAAATATTCTGGATAAAAAATGAAAAATGATGAAAAACAGCGCAACTTTGTGGATGAGTCTGCAGTATAAATGTACAACAGCTAGCAGCAGGGGAGGGAATATTGACAGAATGAAATGGAAAAGAATTTTGCTGTGTGTCACGGTATTCTCCTTGCTCGGCGGGTCTTTATTGTTTGCAGATTCAGTGAACGAGAAGATTCGGGTTCTCATAAACGGCAAGGAAGCAGCTGACGGTGGTTATCTGATTGACGGAACGACCTATGTACCTGTAAGGGAAGCGGGCGGAATCGCCAGATGGGATAGCACAAACAAGAGAGTAACGGTTATCAAACCGAATGTACATATTTTTCTCTTCAAGGGAGATACCGTGTTTGGCAACGTGAACGTGGGTAAGTTGAAATTTAATGTGTTCTCACAAGTCGATAGTTTGACAACGGATATAGCTGCTGTAAAGGTGACGATTACCAACCCAAGTGGTGAGGTTAAGGATATTCAATCCCAGGAGCTTAAGACACAGAAGGATAACTTCTGGTTCCGAACGTACGATTTTACGTATGATTTTAGCCGGGCTGGTAAGTACCAAATCGGTTTTTATATTAAAGAAAATGCAAACAGTGGTTATGTGCTGGCAGCCGAGAAAATCATTACCGCGCTGAACGATTGAAGCAAAAATAACCTTGTCGGTTAAATTGACCTGAACCATTGAACATGTTACGATATGCAAGGTTACACAATTTCTATTTATAAAGCGAGGTATATCAATGAGCGATCACACACATGAACACGGCGATGCCTGCGGATGCGGTCAAGACCACGACCACGACCACGAGCATGAAGAAGTTCTTCTGACACTGACAGACGAGAACGGAAATGACGTGGAAATGGTTTTGGTGGAGACGTTTGACGTGGAGAAGCATGTTTATGCGCTCCTGCTGGAACGTAACAATCCTGAAGCTGACGGCATCATTCTGCGTATGGAAGAAGAAGACGAGGAAATGGTGCTCTACAATATTGAAGACGAAGAAGAGTGGACCCGTGTTGAAGCGGCGTACAACGAACTCGTTGCAAGCCAAGAATAGTCATCCTTTTGGAATAAAGCAAGAAGGCTCCTTGATCACAGGGGGCCTTTTGTTTGCTTTTTATTAGGTGTATCTGCTGTTTTTTCTTGTCATAGGGACAGTGAAATAGGTGGGAAAATGCAAACGATACAGCGATCATAAGCCCAAGGCAGGACAAGTATGGGTGGAGAAAAAATAAAAAGGCCAAGCATCCCGCTTGGCCTTAGAGATCGATCAACCTCATTTAGAGGTGGCTGTTCTAGAAAATTGCATCTGCTTCTACGATGACTTTTACGTTAGTTACGCTACGGTCTTCAGGTCCTTTTACAGGCAAACCAACTTCAACATGATCAATGATGTAGTCGATGTTTTCCTGAGTGATAACCTCACCTGGAAGCAGAATCGGAATTCCTGGCGGATAAACGTAGATGAATTCCGAAATAATCCGGCCCGCGGATTCCTTGAAAGGAATGACTTCGGTATCACCATAGAACGCATCACGTGGAGTCAGCATCAGCTGTGGCACATCTGGAACCTTGACCACCAACTCATGAGCTGGATTCACTTGATAATACGTACGGGATAGATCTTGCAGGGCGCTCAGCAAGATTTCTACCGAATCATCCGTATCTCCCGGCGTGATGAGGCAAAGAATATTATACATATCACTGAGCTCCACCTCGATTTTGTAATGCTCACGTAGCCAGTTCTCTGTTTCGTAGCCTGTAATTCCAAGGTGGCGAACATGAACAGTTACTTTGGTTGGGTCGTAATTAAAGGTAGCCTCTGTGCCCAGGAGCTCTCTGCCGAAGCAATACAGACCGTCCATATCATTAATGGAGCGTCTTGCAAACTCAGCCAGATCAATAGCTTTCTGTGCCATCTGATGGCCATTCAGAGCCAGATTACGTCTCGACGTGTCGAGCGAAGCCAGCAGGATGTAAGAAGTCGACGTCGAAGTCAACATACTCAAAATGGTTTGTACACGTTGCGGATTGACATATCCATTCTTCGTGTTCAGGTTAAGTACAGAACTCTGAGTCATGGATCCACCCAGCTTGTGTACACTTGTTGCAGCCATATCAGCCCCGGCGGCCATAGCTGAGAGTGGCAGATCTTCATGGAAATGAATGAGTACGCCATGCGCTTCATCCACAAGTACTGGGACTTGATAGCTATGCGCCAGTTCAACAATTTCTTTCAGATCGGTACATACGCCGAAGTACGTTGGGTTAATGACGAGCAGTGCCTTGGCATCAGGATGACGCTCAAGAGCACGTCGGATCGCGCCCGTAGTGACACCGTGATCGATCCCTAGATTGGCATCCTGCGCAGGAGAGACGAACACAGGTTTCGCTCCTGAGAAAATGATGGCAGACATGACCGACTTATGCACATTACGGGGCACAATAATCTTGTCACCCGGCTCACATACGGACAAAATCATGGTCATGATGGCACTGCTTGTGCCTTGCACACTAAAATAGGTATAATCGGCTCCGAAGGCATCGGCTGCCAGAATCTGCGCTTCCTCAATGACACCGGTTGGCTGATGCAAATCATCTAGCGGTGCGATGTTAATCAAATCTATGGAGAGGGCATTATCGCCGATAAATTCACGAAATTCGGTATCCGTTCCCAATCCTTTTTTATGTCCCGGAATATGAAATTGCACCGGATTGAGTGCCGCGTGATTTTTTAAAGCGGTAAACAGCGGCGTACGGCGGTGATCCATCAGTGCTGTCACAACCTTTCCTAATTATAATTTGTAAGAAAAACGTCTTTCGACGTAAATTCTATGAAGACAGACCGCATATAGCGGATGTTATTCTTGCGATCACGGATTTAAGTTCAGCTTCGCTGAAAACTTATCATATTGTAATCTCAAACAAATTTGAGTATAGCAAATTAAGAACCGAATGCAAGCAGTATTGCTTGACAATTTTTCGAATTGCTGAGATTTGGACACATCCCCGAGGGTTACAGTAAGGATAGGAGATGGGCAAGCGAGCATCGAAAGGGGAAAAAGAATGCAAACCAATACAAAACCAGCCAAAATCTTGCGATCACCTTTTTTTATCGCCATGTGGCTAACGCTTTTTCTAGTTGAAATCATTAAGGGTGCCCTGCTGGTCGCTATTTTGCCCGTGTATATGGACAATATTCTGGGCTTGTCCGCTGGCGTGATTGGTGTGGCCTTTGCCCTTCAATATTTGGGAGATAATCTGTTCCGGGCTCCCTCTGGCTGGGCTGCAGAACGGATTGGGTTCCGCGCGACAATGGTGACGGCCCTAATTTGTACATTAGTTGCTGTAATCATGATTATATTCTTCAAAAGTGCATTTGGACTTGCCATGGCTTGTCTCATTCTTGGAATTGGTACGTCACCCCTTTGGCCTTGCGCCATGACAGGCGTGACCGCGATGTCGGGGCCGCAGAACAAAAACGGTACAGCCATGGGCGCGCTGGAGATGGCGGCTCTTGGGGGCACTGGACTTGGGCCGATCGGCATGAACTGGCTGCTGGAGCGGACGCATCACGATTACCGCACCATTTTCCTGGTGTTGATGGGTGTTGCAATCCTGGTTATTCTGGTCGCCTTAGTTCTACCCGGACGTGTCGTTGTTGAGGGAGAGCATGCGCAAAGTGAGACCAGCCGGGCAGATATGAAATATCCGGCTAAACCGAATATTCTTACGCCTTTCATCCGACTCAAAAACAGTGTCCAGGGCACATTGCAGCGGGTACGCAGCACCCTTAATGTGAATCCGCTCGTATATCCTGCACTGTTTATGCAGTCTTTTGTTATTGGCCTGCTCAGTCCCGTGCTTACGCTATACACTCGCACAGACCTGCACATCTCGCCCAACCTGTACAGCTTGTTGCTGATAGCCGGTGGTGGCATCACGGTCATTGCACTGCTACCTGTAGGGAAAATGGTAGATCGGTTTGGAACGGCACCGTTCCTTAACATCGGTTTTTTGATGGCAGCAGCAAGTCTGTTTGCTTTTTCTTCCATTACGTCCATTCCTGTTGTGTTCGGCATCGTCATGCTGGTTGGCGTTAGCTATGCGATGATTCTCCCAGCCTGGAATGCGTTTGTAGCCACATTGATTCCCAAAGGAGAACGCGGAGCGATCTGGGGTTTCTTCTTGACCCTTCAGGGATCAGGCATGGTCGTAGGGCCGATTGTATCCGGTCTGCTGTGGGATCACATTAGTCATCCTGCGCCATTTATCGGAAGTGCTGTCGTTATGGCTGGACTTGCTGTTGTGCATTATGTGTTATCCCGTAAACCGTATCGTACAGCTCCTGCCAAATGATGCGATTGAAGTCTGGTAAGGTTGATCTATTAAAAAAGGGAGTTCCAACAACCGTACAGGTTGTGGAACTCCCTTTTTGATTGCTAAAATGCATACATTTCGCGGCCATTATATCATGAAAAACGGGAGCTTGCCCCTGTGCATCTGCGGAAAGCTGCGATCCTTCGGATCAATCGGTGAAAAATAGTCAAATAACCAAGTACCCTTACATAAAATGAAGTATAAAATAGGGTAAGCCGATTGAGTAGAAGCGATTGAAGAAGATGGCCGGAGCATCTCCGGTACAGATGGAGGGAGTGCCGTGAATAAGAGTTATGAAGTTGAATATTGCAATCTGGAGCTGCGGTTCAACCGTCGGCATATCCAAAATTTGATCAAAGACCTTATTCGTGAGGGGTATTCACTATATTGGAGCGAGGACGAATCCTTTTTTATTCTGTCAGTCCGCACCGGACGCAAACTGGTAAAGCTCCGTTTTCAACAGACGCGCAGCGGGAATTACAAGATGACGGGAGATTATATTATCAAGGACGCAAAGCTTGCGGAATGGTTAGAGAAGCTGATTGGGGATACACGCGGGCATGCCGTTGTGAAACGGTTTAAGGATCAACAGATGACCGTGGAGAATATTTTGTTCGGTGAAGTCATTCGTCTCGTTGAAGTATCCGGGTTCAAACAGCGTGTTATTTTTCAAAAGGAACCTGCGCCGACGGCGGAAGAGATGGAAGAAATGTTCCTCTCGCGCGAAGGTGAGGAGCGACTCATGCTGCTGCGCATGGAAGTGGATGATGAACTGGAGCGTCTGTATGCCGCCATTCAGATGGATAATATCGAAAAAGCAAATGCCTGTCGGAAAGTCTTAAAGCAATTGTCAGGGCACCTGTTGATGCTGGAAGGCTGACATATAACGCTGTATTTATGAAAATACGATGAACACCTCAGGTAATTGGGGTGTTTTATCGCTGTGCGACCATGGTCCGGGGTTCACTTCTATGCGTAAAACCGTTAAAATGGGGGTATTGTTGAGAATTCATTTCAATAAAATTAATTGGAGCAAAGGATGGAGGACCAGATGGCGAAACAACAGATCGGTGTCATTGGACTTGCAGTAATGGGCAAAAATTTGGCCCTTAACATTGAAAGCAGGGGTTTCACGGTATCGGTATTTAACCGTTCCCCGGAGAAAACCAACGATCTTCTGAAAGAAGCCGAAGGTAAAAACCTGACAGGCACATTCTCTATTGAAGAGTTTGTGGCATCCCTGGAATCCCCGCGCAAAATCCTGATTATGGTACAAGCTGGTTATGCAACCGACGCTACCATTGAACAACTGCTTCCTCATTTGGATGAGGGCGACATCATTATTGATGGCGGTAACGCATACTTCCCTGACACCCAACGTCGCAGCAAAGAGCTGGAAGACAAAGGCATTCGCTTCATCGGTACAGGTGTATCCGGTGGGGAAGAAGGCGCGTTGAAAGGCCCGGCAATTATGCCAGGTGGACAAGAGAGTGCGTACAAGCTGGTTGAACCGATCCTGACAGCCATTTCGGCCAAAGTCGGGGACGATCCTTGTTGTACATACATCGGACCGGACGGTGCCGGACACTATGTGAAAATGGTGCATAACGGTATCGAGTACGGAGATATGCAGTTGATTGGTGAAGCTTACCACTTGCTCAAATCTGTATTGAACGTATCCGTTGAAGAGTTGCATGAGATCTTCACCGAGTGGAATCAAGGGGAGCTGGACAGCTACCTGATCGAAATCACTGCAGATATCTTCTCCAAATATGATCCAGAAACAGGCAAACCAATGGTTGACGTCATTCTGGACGCGGCTGGACAAAAAGGAACAGGTAAATGGACAAGCCAAAGCGCGTTGGATCTCGGCGTTCCATTGTCCATGATTACGGAATCCGTATTCTCCCGTTTCCTGTCTGCTATGAAGGACGAGCGTGTAGCAGCTAGCAAAATTCTGAATGGACCAGCAACTGAAGCGTTCTCTGGCGACAAAAAAGCGTTCATCGAGAATGTTCGCAAAGCCCTGTTTGCAAGTAAAATCGTATCCTACGCACAAGGCTTTGCCCAAATGCGCGCAGCTTCCGACGAGTATGGCTGGGATCTGAAATACGGCAACATCGCCATGATCTTCCGTGGTGGCTGCATCATCCGTTCCCAGTTCCTGCAAAACATTAAAGAAGCGTATGACAAAGATGCAGCACTGAAAAACCTGCTTCTGGATCCATACTTCCAAAACATTGTTGAATCCTACCAAGGTGCATGGCGTGAAGTTGTAGCTGCTGCGGTAACTCAAGGCGTTCCGGTTCCTGGGTTCTCCAGCGCATTGTCCTACTACGATAGCTACCGTACAGAGCGTTTGCCTGCAAACCTGCTGCAAGCACAACGTGACTACTTTGGCGCTCATACGTTCAAACGTCTGGACAAAGAAGGCAGCTTCCACCACAACTGGATGGAATAGTAGCGTATACGCAAGTCCGTGAAATCTGGCTAAAGTGTCCTGAATGAGGGGCCTTGGCTTGAAGCTAGGCATGGACAGAAGCTTGGAAAGGGGACTTGGAGAGTCGGTTCATACCGATGAGCTCCAGGTCTCTTTTTTATCGTATGTGTAAGCTGATCTGAGTTCGTTGAAATCGTTTGGAGTACATGGACATGCTTCGATATGCTCTGGAATTGCTTGCGGATGCTTATAAGGAAGTCGGTCACTATGGCCTTCCCCCGTCCGCAGGGCTGTGTTATGATAGGACAAAAGTGCTCACGAATTGCTTGAATTAAAGGAGTGTACACCTTGAGCAAGTCTAACAATATTATTCTCATCGGCATGATGGGAACTGGCAAATCAACCGTTGCTGACATGCTCGCACGCGAGCTGGGTTACCGACTGATTGATGTGGACGCCGCGGTGGAAAAAGAGGAAGGCTGTACGATTCCTGAATTGTTCACAGGCAAGGGAGAGACGTATTTTCGCGATGCCGAGAGTCGCATGTTGTGCTCGGTGTTAGAGAAAAAGGCGCAGGTGATTGCAACCGGAGGCGGTGTGGTTCTGCGTTCGGACAACTGTGATGTTATGTCGAAGAACGGCTGGGTGGTTGCCCTGACTGCGGATCCGGCAGTGATCGTAGAACGCGTCAGCGGCTGTGATAACCGTCCGCTCTTGGCAGGCAATGCCGAGGAACGTATTCAGACGATTATGCAGGAACGGAAGGACGCATATCGGTTTGCACATTACACAGTGGATACAACTGAGTTATCCGCTTCTGAAGTGACTCGTTTAATTTTAGCGCATTACCGCGTCTAAGCTTGTAATTATGTGGAGGAAGATATGCCGACGGATTTAAAGTGGTGAATGGGGACGTGTTACCGCAGTAGATTGAAGTGAAAAACGGGCCGATTGGCCCGTTTGACTGACGGTAAGGATCAGAATGCACAGTGGTTATAGAAAAATGCTGAATACAGCTATTTTATCCTAACCTTTAACCCCGATCCTGATGCTCTTTATTCTTCCTCTTGCCATTGCAGCATGCCGCCAACCATATTGGTGCAGCCATCATATCCGAGCTGCTGCAAGTACTCACAGGCACGCTCGCTACGGTATCCACTGCGGCAGATTAGAACAATCTCACCGGACTTTTGAATTTCGGACAGTCTGTCCGGAATCTGTCCAAGCGGGATGTGCTTGGCGCCCTCGATCATGCCTTGTGCGACTTCATCGTCCTCACGGACGTCTATCATCTGCAGCTTCTCTCCCGCCTGCAAACGGCGGCGCAGCTCAGAAGGTTCAATTTCAGCAATTTGTGTCATATTCAGGTCCTCTTTTCTGTATGGACTTAACGCCTATAATGATACCCAAGCGATGTATGGAATGTCAATTTGGCAGTTTAACATCACCGCATGTATCCTGAACCAAATAGGTAACAGGATCATCTAACGAAGCACATTATGATCAATGAAGGAGAATTTCATCCATGGACGTTATCGTTAAACCAACCCCATCTCTGAACGGGGAAATTGGAGCTTTGTCTTCCAAAAACTACACCACACGCTACTTGCTTGCTGCTGCGCTGGCAGATGGCACAAGTACGATCCATTACCCGGCTCATAGTGAAGATAGTGACGCTATGCGCAGATGTATTCGTGATCTTGGAGCGGTTCTTGAAGAAGATGATAGCAAAATCGTTATCCAAGGCTTCGGCAGCCATCCGCGTGATGTGCGTGAATTAAATGTAGGTAATGCGGGTGCAGTACTGCGTTTCCTGATGGGGATAACGGCACTTTGTCCAGAGGTTACGTTTGTAAATACGTACCCGGATTCTCTTGGCAAACGCCCACATGATGACCTGATCGATGCACTTGGTCAGCTCGGCGTTGAGGTGCAGCATGAACAAGGACGCTTGCCAATTACAATCAAAGGGGGTCAGGCCAAGGGTGGACATATCCGTGTATCCGGTTCGGTCAGCTCCCAGTATTTGAGCGCGTTGCTGTTTGTAACTCCTCTTTTGGCCGAAGACAGCACGATTGAAGTATTAAACGACTTGAAATCCAAAGTGGTCATCGGTCAGACGCTGGAAGTATTGGAACAGGCGGGCATCGTCATTCATGCGAGTGATGATTACATGTCCTTCCGCGTACCTGGCGGTCAAGCCTATAAACCGCAAACATATACCGTTCAAGGAGACTATCCGGGTTCAGCTGCAGTCCTCGCAGCAGCGGCTGTTACTCAATCGGATGTTAAAATTTTGCGATTGATGGAACAGAGCAAACAGGGTGAGCGTGCCATTGTTGACGTTCTGCGCATGATGGAAGTGCCGTTGACGCATGAGAACGATGTGGTACATGTTCAAGGAAACGGGAGATTGAAAGCCGTGGAATTCGACGGAGATGCCGCCACAGACGCGGTTTTGGCGATGGTAGCGGCTGCTGTGTTTGCGGAAGGCACCTCACGGTTCTATAATGTAGAGAACTTACGTTACAAGGAATGTGACCGAATTACGGATTATTTGAACGAACTGCGGAAGGCAGGAGCCAATGTAGAGGAACGTCAGGCCGAGATTATCGTACACGGTCGTCCGGAAGGCGTCGAAGGCGGCGTTGAGATTAACGCTCACTACGATCATCGCGTAATTATGGCACTGACCGTTGTTGGTCTGCGTTCCAAAGAACCGCTTCGTATTCGGGATGCACACCATGTAGCCAAGTCTTATCCCCAATATTTCGATCATTTGCAGGCGCTTGGCGCCTCGGTTCAATGGGTAAAAGAGTAAAATAACACGTTTAAGAAGTTGTTCAAAAAACCGCTTCATCCCATCTTCTCGGTACTGAAAACCGGTCTTTTTGAACACGCACTTTAAGCAGAAAAGGATGGTGCTTGAACATGGAATTTAACAATCCTACTCGTGAAGAAATTGGACAAATTTTGCGCAAGGCAGGCAACATTGCAGTCGTCGGCTTATCGGACAAATCAGATCGCACTTCCTATATGGTAGCGGAAGCGATGCAAAGCAGAGGTTATCGCATCATCCCGGTAAATCCACAGGTACAAGGTGAGATTCTCGGTGAGACAGTATATGCAACCCTCGCGGATATCCCTGAGCCGGTAGATATCGTGAACGTATTCCGCCGCGATGAATATTGCGCAGATGTCGCTCGTGAAGCTGCGGCGATCAAAGCAAATGTACTGTGGCTTCAGCTTGGTATCCACAGCGATGAAGCCGTACAGATTGCTGCTGAGAACGGCATGACAGCGGTAACGAATCGTTGTATCAAGGTAGAGGATTCCATCGTTCTGCGCGGTGCTGGACGCGGTTAAATCTCGATCACTTAATCCCGTTAACCTCGAGTTGACGGGATTTTTCTGTTGTATACTTGGAATATTGAATAAATGACCAACAGGTTACTGTTTTGCTTTGACAAAACGTTGCGTAAAGCTTACCATCTAGGATAGAAAGGAGAGGTCGCCATGAATTGGCTCGGATCCTTGCAGCAGCTCGGACGAGCGGTAATGCTGCCTACAATGGTCCTTCCCGCCGCCGCAATTTTGCTGAGTGTTGGCAGTTTGCCCTGGGACGCCTGGGGATTGAAAGTTGTTGGTGAAGTGTCTACCGTGGCCGGACACGGTATTTTTTATTTTTTGCCGTATTTGTTCGCTGTCGGTGTAGCGCTGGGACTCTCCAACCAGGCCGGACAAGCGGGACTCGCTGCTCTGGCTGGTATTGTGATATATGATCAGGTGACTCGCAATTTCGGGGATGGCACCGTTCAACCTGCTTCCTTAATCGGAATTATTCTCGGTGCACTTGCCGGGGTGACGCATAATCGGTTCAAAAGTATTAAACTGCCCGAAATCTTACAGTTTTTCGGTGGTTCCAGGTTTGTTTTGCTCATCGTAGGGCTGTGCTCGGCACTGTTCTCCTTCTTTATGTTATGGATCGCACCCATTTTGCAACATGCATTGAACGCCATCGCCACCTGGGAATACAGTCTCGGCGGTTTTGGGCTGTTTATATATGGGGTCCTGTACAGGGTGTTGGTGGCCTTCGGACTGCATCATCTGCTGAACAATGTGTTCTGGTTCCAACTGGGGACGTATGAAACAGCAGACGGCAATATTGTGCAAGGGGATTTGCCGCGATTTTTTGCGGGTGATCCAACAGCAGGGTATTTTATGGCCGGGTTATTCCCGATCATGATGTTTGCGATTCCAGCGATTGCCTTTGCGATTATTCAGGAGGCAAGGGAAGACCTGAAGCCGAAAATCAAAAAAACATTTCTTACTTCCGCACTTGTTTGTTTTCTGACAGGGGTATCGGAGCAGATTGAGTTTGCCTTTTTGTTTGCGGCACCCTATCTGTTCATCGTGCATGCAGTCATGTCGGGACTTGCGATGTGGATCAGTTACTGGCTTGATATACGCCATGGGTTCTCCTACTCGGCTGGCATTATTGACTACATACTCAATTTCCATCTATCGGAGAATGCTTGGAAGCTCATACCGATTGGCATACTATATGGGTTGGTCTATTATTTCCTGTTTAGGTGGGCGATTCGCACGTTCAAGATTCCAACTCCAGGACGCGAAGAGGGGTCCATGCTGGAAGATTGGGTAGGTAACATTCCTTATCAAGCTCCTCTCATTTTGGAAGCATTGGGCGGGAAAGAAAACATTGTGCAGGTAGAGGCCTGCATTACACGACTTCGACTCACCGTGCATAATGATCGATTAATCGATACAGGTGCAATGAAGAGTATGGGGTCTGCAGGGCTGATCAAGCTGGGTGGCGGTAACGTACAAGTGGTATTTGGCACCTATTCGGAATTAATCCGGGAAGAGATTGCGAAGCTGCTTGAACGGGATCTGCAACAAGTTCTGTTCTGTGCGCCTGTGCAGGGTAAAATGCTGCCGATTGAAGAGGTGCCGGATCAGATATTTGCAGCCAAGCTTGTGGGCGATGGTGTAGCCTTTGTCCCGGAAAAGGGAGAGCTGGTCTCGCCTGTGTACGGAACGATTATGCACATGTATCCGACAATGCATGCCTTGGGCATTTCGACTCGGGAAGGGCTTGAGGTGCTGCTGCATATCGGTATCGACACTTCCCAACTGAAAGGCCACTTTGAAGCCTTTGTTCAGGAAGGGGACACGGTGGAGCCGGGGCAGTTGTTAATCAAGTTTGACCTAGCTGTACTGCGAGCCGAGGCGGCATCGCTGACGACACCAATGGTGATCACGAATCCCGATCGTGTCAAATCATGGAGCTTTGCTCCATTTAAGCAAGTTAAGAAAGGTCAGGCATCCGTTATGTCCGTGGTGCTCTATGACAGGAACGTTGGAGGGGTAGAATGAAGATACAAGGCATCAACGGCGCTGCAGGCATAGCCATCGGCAAAGCATTTGTCCTGCCCAGTTGGGAATGGGATCTGCCGGATCAGAAGATGGATTCAGTGGATCTCGCCCAAGAGTTCGAACGGCTGTACGAGGGCATACGGACATCGAAGGATGAGATTGAATATATCAAGAACGAGTTCAAGGAAGTGGTCGGTCCTGAAGAGTCCAGCATCTTTGATGCGCATCTGGCTATTCTGGAAGATCCGGTGTTCATGAACGAAATTCGCGGCATTATTGAACGGCAGTACAAAGCAGCAGAAGTAGCCGTCAAAGAAGCCATTGATCATTTTGTCACCATGTTCGATCTGCTTGACGACGAGTATATGAAGGAGCGGGCGATCGACATTAAGGATGTGGGTAACCGTCTGTTAAAACATCTGCTGGGCGCACCGGAAATTACGCTCCCATCGGATACCCAGCCTTATATACTCGTGGCCAAAGAGCTGTCGCCCTCTCAATTGGCGCATTTGAATCCAAGCCACGTGCTGGGCATTGTGACACTTATCGGAGGCAAAACGTCACATTCGGCAATTATGGCTCGTGCCCTTGGCATTCCTCTCGTTTCCGGTCTGGAGGCGAGTCTTGGCATGCCGGTAGAGACCGGAGATATGTTGGTTGTCGATGGAGATAACGGCCTCGTCTTTACGGAGCCGGACCGCAAGACGATTGAACGTTACACGATGATTCGCAGCAAACAACTGAAGAAAAAAGAACAGCTGCAGGTACTTGCAACAGTGGATGCCGTAACTAAAGACGGTTCCGTTCTGCATCTGGCTTCTAACATCAGTTCCGTCAAGGAACTGGATATGGCACTGAAACATGGGGCGAAGGGCGTGGGGTTGTTCCGGACAGAGTTCCTATACATGGACCGTGCTACGTTCCCTGGTGAGCAGGAACAGTATGAGGTCTATCGTCTTGTCGCTGAGAAAACTGCAGGTCAGTCTGTCGTTATTCGTACGCTAGATATTGGTGGTGACAAGCAGCTAGATTACTTTGAACTGCCAGAAGAAGATAATCCATTTCTCGGATATCGTGCGATTCGGATCAGTCTGGACCGCAAAGATCTTTTCAAAACGCAGCTCACAGCCATTCTGCGTGCCAGTGCTGCGGGCAATGTCAAAATTATGTACCCGATGATTTCTTCGGTAGAAGAACTTCAGGAGGCCAATGAAATCCTGCGTGAAGCGATGTCTGATCTGGACGAGCGAGAATTGCCGTACGATCCGCATATTCAGGTGGGCATCATGATTGAGGTTCCCGCAGCGGTGATGATAGCCGATCTGCTTGCCGAGGAAGCTGATTTCTTCAGTATTGGTACCAATGATCTAGTGCAATATGTACTGGCTGTGGACCGAATGAATGAGCAGATTGCACATATGTATCATCCGTATCACCCGGCTGTACTGCGCATGCTTCGTGCAACAGTGGAGGCGGCTCACACGGCAGGCATTGATGTCAGTGTATGCGGAGAGATGGCAGGAGACGAGCGCTCGATTCCCCTATGGCTGGAGCTGGGGATCAGCAATCTGAGCATGTCTCCACAATCTTTGCTGCGTGTGAAGCACAGGGTATTGAATACGACGGCTGCTGCTGCCAAAGAGGCAGCTCATGATTGCTTCACTTTGCGGACAAGTGCAGATATCGAACAGCGTTTGCAGGTCTTCAATGATTCGATGGGCAGTCCGGATGAACAGAGTGGATCGAACGCATCTTGAATAGGATATTTTCAAATAAATACCTTTAAGTGAAAATATTAACTTTTGTATAGTTTTGGAAAATAGTCTTATTTCAACGATAAAGCCCCACGCCATATTGGCGAGGGGCTTTGTTTTATTTTTCAGCAAGGGCATCGCAAAATGCTTTGCCATACGGCGGAAGGTCAGGTGGACGACGAGCTGAAATGATGTGTCCATCCACAACAACGGCTTCATCTTTCCAGATGGCTCCCGCGTTTTCCATGTCATCCCGGATGCCTGGTGTAGAAGTCACCGTAACCCCGTCCAGTATTTTGGCGGATATCAGTACCCAGCCTGCATGACAGATCTGTCCAATCGGCTTACGATCCGCATGCATTTCCTTGACGAGTTCAAGTACTTTAGGATAGCGACGAAGCTTGTCCGGTGCCCAGCCGCCGGGTACAAGAATACCATCATATTGTGAACTATCGAGTTCATCAAAACTGTATTCCGCCTCGGCGGGAACACCATATTTACCAATGTAGGTTTTGCCTTTCTTCTCTCCGGCGAGATGCACCTCAGCGCCTTCTTCACGGACACGATGCACCGGATACCACAGTTCCAGATCTTCGAATTCCTCATCGACCAGGGCGATGACTTTTTTGCCTGTTAATCTCATCATCATCTCTCCTTTTGCGGTAATTAGCACATAGCGTCTTTATTGTAACAGATTATCAAGATGACTTCATCGTCATGCAATCTAGCGATCGGGGAAGCGATTACAACGCAATGAACGCCTACATTCGACAACCTTCTTCTGGAGACGGTGGTAATTTGTGCAACCTATGGTTTATAGCAGGATTTGAGCGGAAATAGGTCGAATGGTATCTGTATAAGAGTATGGAACGAATGGGGTGATGACTGTGCGTAAGACGTGCAGATGTGGACATGTAATGGAACTGGAATTAAGAACGGTGGTATATGCCAAAAAGGTGGAGATTCGTAACGTACCTGTATTTGCTTGTACAGATTGCGTTTCCTATGAAGTGCTACAGCCGGTCAAGCCGGATTTGAAAGAGTGCATCAGTACACTTGGTGAACAGCCTGCGAAACAGGATCTATCATTTGGAGAGCGAAATGAACTTGCGGATCTCTTTCATGAACAGCTGCTGGCCTGGCCGGACGCCACGGATCGTGAGATGGAGCATCGGATGCAGCGCGCTGTGGAGGAAAGAATTAACCTGCTGCTGGATATTATGGGTTACGCTCAAAAGTCTAATGATGAAGAATGGATTGAGACAACACAGCGCAGATTAGGTCAATTATCCGGCTTTGTATGGCAGGCGCACTTCTCGAATGCTGTCTAATTTTGACGTGCAAAATGCTTGTTTTCATGAAAATTGGCTTTTTCGCCCGCTTTTTGTTAAGATATCGTAGAGTGAAAACGCTCAACATAGCGGTAATCCTGGTAAAGGGGGATGTATATCAAATGGCTGACATGACTAAAATGACAAGTATTGAACAGCTAAACTCCGCAGTGGAGGCTACCGAGGATCAACCTTTGCTTCTGTTTAAGCACAGTACACGCTGCCCGATCAGTGCGAACGCCTATCAGGAGATGAACGATTATTTGCAAAATAGTCCAAATGAACAAGTGAAATACGGTATCATCTATGTAGTGGAAGACCGCCCTGTATCCAACGAAGCAGCGGACAAGCTGGGTGTTAAGCACGAATCTCCGCAGGCGATTCTAGTCAAAAAGGGAATTCCTGTATGGCATACTTCCCACTCGGATATTACTTCAACCACAATCACGAAAGCACTGCGTGAGTCCTAAAGCCTATTTTAATTGATTAATGCATAAATTTGTCGTAATATAAATCTTAATGAAAATGGTATGAAAATTTACTGGTAATGGAGAGAAGTACTGTGACGGTAACCATTTATGATGTGGCACGTGAAGCCGGTGTCTCTATGGCAACGGTATCACGGGTTGTTAATAATAACCCTAATGTTAAGCCACAGACACGCAAAAAAGTATATGAAGCCATCGATCGGTTGGGATATCGTCCGAATGCGGTAGCCAGAGGTCTGGCGAGCAAGAAGACAACCACGGTCGGGGTCGTTATTCCGGACATTTCGAACTCAACCTTTGCAGAGATTGCTCGCGGAATTGAAGATATTGCGAATATGTATCACTACAACATTATTTTGTGTAACGCAGATAAGAAGAAAGAAAAAGAAATTCGTGTAATTAACACGTTGCTCGAGAAACAAGTAGACGGTCTGCTCTTCATGGGTGGAACTGTGACGGACGAGCATATTCAGGCGTTCCAATCAGCGGCTGTGCCTATCGTTCTCTGTGCAACAAGTGACGAGAAGGGCACATACCCTTCTGTAGATATCGATCATGAAGCAGCGGCATTTGACGCTGTGAATACGTTGATCCGTCATGGACACAAGGAAATCGCAATGATCAGTGGTACACTACAAGATCCTGCCAACGGTTATGCTCGTTTCCAAGGGTACAAGAAAGCGCTTGAAGCAGCAGGTATGGAGTATCAGGAGGATCTCGTACGCATTGGTAACTATCGTTATGAATCCGGTGTGGAAGCGATGAAGTATTTCCTCGGCTTGAAGAAAAAACCATCGGCAATCTTCGCTGCAACAGATGAGATGGCAATTGGTGCGATTCACAGCATTCAGGATGAAGGTCTGAAAGTTCCAGATGACTTCTCTATCATTAGTGTGGATAACATTCGTATGGCTTCCATGGTTCGTCCTCAGTTGACTACTGTAGCTCAACCGATGTATGACCTGGGCGCTGTAGCCATGCGTTTGCTGACCAAGCTCATGAAGAAAGAAAACGTGGAGAACCCACGGGTTATCTTGCCGCATGAAACGATTCTTCGTCTGTCTGTAAGCCACGCAGACGTCGTTTAAATCAGGCGTTGAGGTTCATCGTCATTTCTAATTGAAATGGAAGATGATTGAAGAAAGGGAGAAGGCATTCTCTCTACATAGTGGAATGACGAAAGCTCCGGAAACGGAGCTTTTGTGCTGAATGGGCAGAATGTAGAATGCTATATAGGAGGTCAGAACATGCGTGAAACAATCGGTATCATTGGTGCAATGAATGAGGAAGTCGAACTTCTCTTGGCTGGTATGAAACAACTAGAGACTGTAAAACAAACCGGGATTACCTATGTTGCAGGCGAATGGCTGGGTAAACAGATTGTAGTCTGCAAATCAGGCGTGGGGAAAGTAAATGCGGCTGTGACGACACAGATTTTGATTGATCGTTTTCAGGTCAACCGTATTATTTTCACAGGTGTTGCAGGTGCAGTTCATCCAAAGTTGAATATTGGAGATATGGTCATCTCGTCCGAATGTGTACAGCATGATATGGATGTGACTCCACTTGGATTTGAGCGCGGGGTTATTCCTTACCAGGAGACGTCCGCCTTCCCGGCGGAAGCATCCCTTATCGCATTAGCTGAAGAAGCCTGCAAAGCGCAGGGAGCGAACTATCTGATCGGCAAAGTGCTGTCAGGAGATCAATTCATTGCAAGCAAGGATACGGTGAAAATGCTGTATACCGAAATGAATGGGGCATGTGCGGAGATGGAGGGAGCTGCCGTAGCGCAAGTGAGCTACATGAATCGTGTTCCGTTCGTTATACTTCGCGCAATGTCTGACAAGGCGGATGGATCAGCACATGTGAACTTTGCCGAGTTTACGGTGGAGTCTTCCCAGCGCTCTCACCGTATTGTGGAACATATGCTGGAACATATGTAAACCGTTAAGGTTTACGCATGTTGAACATCATAAAGGCTTATAAGCAACAAAAAACCGCTTATTTCGTAGCAGATCATCCATGATGAACCTGTTTACGAAGAGCGGTTTTTCTATGTATACGTATTGAGAAATCATCCATGTGAATTCGTGATTAGTACATAAAACGATGGCGGAATCGCACGCGGTCGAACTGTTCTTCCGATTCGATGGGCACTTGGCTGCCAATACGGACCATGAGACAGTTTGCCGGATGTGAACAAATCTCGGGATCGTCGGTGGCGTACCAGGTCATGTCTACAGTTTGCATCAATTTTTCCATCATCTTGCGGTAGTCCCACACGGAAAGGGCGCTGCCCTTCAGATCCCAATGCCAGTAATATTCTGTCGTAAATACGATATATTTCTCCATCTGTTTATTTTCAAACGCAGTGAGCAGCATTTCCCGTCCAATCCCCAGCGATCGATAGGCATCTGCAACCTCAATGGCGCCAAGTTCAATCAAATCAGTCATATTGCCTTCCGACCAACGCTCGCATTCATCAGCATAATGGAAAGTCACATAACCAACAATGGTCTCATTCTCCCGTGCAATGATGATTCGACCTTCAGGCAATGCGGCAATTTCGGACAATGCCTCCTGCTGTTCCGAAGGGCGCCTGAAGGCATCCAGATCGGTATGAAATTCAAGCTGCTTAATCGTCTCAGCCAGAACGGGCCCCTCAATGATGATTCGGTGGCCGGACTTGAAGATGGAACGCATATGATGCTCCTTAATATGCTCCATAGTTCATGCTCCTCTCTCCCCCTACTTATAGAGGTTGTTCAAAAAGTCCGCTTTTGATTACGAAGGATGCCTAGTGGCATCATCAGCATCGAATATGGAATTCAGCCGAAATGTCCGTTGCTCACGTAGTTTTCCCTACGCTCCGCTACTCCATTTCTAGCTTCATCCCATCTTCTTGGTACTGAAAACCGACCTTTTTAAACACATATTTATAGCAAAAAACCAAAAATTTGAAAAGCCATAGACGATGATTGAAAAGATTTGCTATAATTGCGTAGACAAAAAATGTTCACAAATCAACTGCAGTTTGGGTTCATCGGTTTGGCCTGGCAAGTACATGATGAGAAGTTCTCTCTACTAATGTAAGCGCTAACTGGAAGTTCAGTCAACACAAAGGCAATCAGAAGTGACCCATAATGGGAATCGAAATGTCGAGTTGAAGGAGGCTGGCAAGCATGAGTCAAGCACATGGTGAGATGCTGCAAACGGTTGTGTCTGAATCTAATCTGGGCGATTACACAGAGGCCCGAAGCCGGTTTGATTGGGAATCGGTTGAAAGGCACTTTACGTGGCACGCCAGCGGGAAAGTCAACATGGCGCATGAAGCGATAGATCGTCATGTGCTGGAAGGAAGAGGCGGAAGAACGGCATTATTATACAGCGATGCTTCGCGTGAAGAGGCATACACGTTTGCTGATTTGAGCGAGCAGTCGAGTCGCTTCGGTAACGTTCTGCGCAAATATGGCATAGCCAAGGGAGATCGGGTATTTATTTTTATGCCACGGAGTCCTGAGCTCTATTTTAGTCTGTTAGGCATATTGAAGGTTGGGGCTATTGCAGGTCCGCTATTTGAAGCCTTCATGGAAACTGCGGTGAAGGACCGGCTGGAGGATAGCGGAGCCGTGGCACTGGTAACGACCCCTCAATTACTTGGACGAATCAAACGTTCGGAATTGCCTGAACTGAAGCATATTTTTGTTGTAGGTGGAGGTCCGCAGACGGAAGAAGGTCTTATCGACTTTGATGCAGAGATGTCTGCGGCGTCGGATGATATGGAAGTGGAGTGGCTGACTCGTGAAGACGGTCTGCTCATTCACTATACTTCCGGTTCTACTGGCAAACCGAAAGGTGTTTATCATGTGCAGAATGCGATGATTCAGCATTATTATACCGGCAAGGTTGTACTTGATTTGCGTGAGGATGACGTATACTGGTGCACAGCCGATCCAGGCTGGGTAACAGGTACCTCCTACGGGATTTTTGCACCGTGGTTGAATGGTGTGACCAACGTTATTCGCGGGGGACGTTTCAGTCCGCAAGATTGGTACAGCACCATTGAGAAAAACAAAGTCAGCGTATGGTACAGTGCGCCGACGGCTTTCCGCATGTTGATGGGAGCGGGCGAGGAGACCATTGCACAGCATGATCTGAGCAGTCTTCGTCATGTCATGTCTGTCGGTGAGCCGCTTAATCCAGAAGTGGTCCGTTGGGGCTGGAAAGCCTATGGACAGCGAATTCATGATACCTGGTGGATGACGGAGACGGGGGGACAGTTAATCTGTAACTACCCGGGCATGCCAATCAAACCAGGTTCCATGGGACGTCCTTTACCGGGGATTGAAGCAGCCATTATCGATGATCGAGGACAGGAACTGCCGCCATACAGTATGGGGAACCTGGCTATTCGTACTTCCTGGCCTTCTATGATGGCAAAGATCTGGAATAATCCGGCCAAATACGAGGAGTACTTCCGACTTTCTGGCTGGTATGTATCCGGTGATTCCGCTTATATGGACGAAGATGGCTACTTTTGGTTCCAGGGTAGAATTGATGATGTCATTAACTCTTCAGGTGAACGCATTGGCCCCTTTGAGGTGGAGAGCAAGCTCGTAGAGCACCCTGCGGTAGCAGAGGCAGGCGTTATCGGCAAACCGGATGTAACTCGTGGGGAGATCATCAAGGCCTTTGTGGCACTGCGTGAGGGGTATGAGCCGACACCGGAGCTGAAGGAAGAGATCTATCGATTTGTAAAAGAGGGCTTGTCTGCTCACGCCGCTCCGCGTGAGATTGAGTTCAAGGATAAACTGCCCAAGACCCGCTCCGGCAAGATTATGCGTCGGGTGTTGAAAGCTTGGGAGCTGGATCTGCCAACAGGCGATCTATCGACCATTGAAGATTAAAGCATAGACCAGCAGATTTAACACGTCTGCCTGTCCAAAATCCAAAGCCTGATCCGTATCTCAATCGGATCAGGCTTTTTGCTTTGGAGTTTCATTGAATAACAAAACCCCATCCTCATGATGCGAGAATGGGGTCAAGAGTGGAGTTAGGATAACTCTGTATTACGGTTGGAAATGCACGGCTCCAGACGGCTCAGATTCGCCTATGCTGTTGCTGGCGGATACCTTGAACCATCCACTGGTGGATGCAGGCACTCCGTAGTCCATGGAGGTCCCTGAAGTTGTGCCAATTTTGGTGTAAGGGGCTGCCCCTGTCTCACTAAAATATACAGCATAACTTTGAACACCATCTGCTTCCGGATTGGAGGCCCATTGAATGCGCAGTCCTTGGGAGAGCGCCGACACGCTCACTTGGCCTGGTGTAGCTGGAGCCGTAGTTGCGGCGTTCTCATTCTGAGAGTCTTCCGGTGTAACAACTGTTCCCGGAACATTAATCGGTTCATTTATTTCTTCATCTGCAGGAGGCTCTACCATTCCTGCACTGCTAACTGCTGCGCTAGGAGCAGACTCACGACCCGCTACATCCACTGCTGTCACGTAGAACGCAAAGTTTCCACCTTGTGCATATGCGGTAAATGATCTGGACTCACCTGTCAGGACAACCTGCCCCTGATTCTGGAATCCGGCGCCATTTACTGAGCGATACAGGCGATAACCAACCACGTCACTTTCCGGTGTTGCATTAAACGTAATCACGGCGTTCCCGTTGGCAACGGAAATTCTCACATTGCCTGGTGCATCCGGTGCTTTGCCGTTATCCGTTCTTGGATCGATCTGTGTCGGCATGTCTGCATCGGCATCTTCCGGCAGGTAATATGCAAGTGATTCGTGACGACTCATGCGTGAGAATGCACTTTGCAGTTCCTTGATGAGATCAGAGATCGGTTTCTTACGTTTGACAACGGTTTTCTCTTTCGTCATATCTCCAGGTGTTTCATCACGCGGAATGTAGTTGACACCATTGTAAGTGATATATTTGGCTTTGGCGACGCCATCATCGCTGTCCTTCGGCACAAATTTGCTATTGAAAATATCAGTGACAAATCGGTCGGTCAGAGAGGTTGGCAATTTGCCACTATAAGCCGATACGGTTCGTGTCTCGATTCCGGATGGTTTCTTGAACGAATCGGTTACGAACATTTCTTTGTCTGTAGCGATAACTTGATTCATGATTTGCGTCCACAGCTGTTGTGCACGTTTCTTCTGTGATTTGGTCTCCAGTGTGTTTACCGGCTGTTTGTATCCAACCCATACACCCAATGTGACATCCGGCGTATAGCCTTCAAACCAGACATCGGCGTAGTTTTGAGTTGAACCCGTTTTGCCTACGATAGGCACACTCTTGGAGTACTTGTAATTTTCACGAACTTTATCGGCTGTACCTTCCGTAATAACGGTGCGAAGCATATCTGTCATCAGGTATGCCGTCTGTTCTGAGAAAGCTTGAACAGGTTCTGCATCGTGTTTATATACGATATTCCCTTTTGAGTCTACAATTTTGCTGATCATATAGGAATCATTGTACACACCCTTGTTGGCAATAGCTCCATAGGCATTAGTGAGCTCTTCAACGGTAACACCGTACTGAAGTCCTCCGAGAACACCAGTCTGGGCTTGATAATCTGCCGGCTGGATGGTGGTAATCCCCAGCTTCTTGGCAAAAGCCCATGATTTGTCGATACCAACTTCTTCGTTGAATAGCTTCAGCGCAGGCACATTCAGCGAGTAGTTGAGTGCTCTACGGGCAGTCACAAGTCCCTGGTAGCGATTGTTGGCATTTTTCGGAATATGGAATCCGGTCTGGCCGTCCTTCAGAATTATCGGTGAATCATCAATAATGGAGGCCGGTTGAACAAGTCCTTCATCCAGTGCAGGCAGATAAGCGGCAATAGGTTTCATAGTTGAACCTGGCTGACGCACCATCTGGGTTGCATAGTTCATCTGCTCATCCTGGAAATCACGGCCTTCAATCATGCCGAGAATGGCGCCTGTTTTGTGATTGATCAACATGGCAGCAGTCTGTTCTTTTCCCTTCACGGGATCGTCAGAAGCGAAATTACTGTCATCTTCGGCAATGGTACGCATCGTTTTGTAGATACTCTTGTTGATGGTCGTGTAGATACGATATCCACCTGTACGCAATTGCTGCTGAGCTTCTTCCAGCAGGGCACTGCTTTCTTTTTGCGGTGTATCTGTACCCGTATCCTTGGCTGAATCCGATTTGGCATCCGTGCCTTCAGCTTTATCCGAATTGAGTTGCATCAAAATCTGTGCAGCTTGACGCTCTGTTTCCATCATAAGGTATGGATAAGTATTGTAAGCTTTGATGGTTTTGGGTGCGAGTGAACTCTTGATGTCAAAAGCAAGAGCTTCGTCATACTCGGATTGATTAATTTTGCCCAATTCCAGCATACGGCGCAAGACCAGATGCTGACGATTAATTGCACGCTCAAAATTGTCCTCAACAAAGTCGCCTTTTCCATTAAAGGCAGAATAAGAGGAGGGGAGCTGAGGCAATCCTGCCAGATAGGCAGCCTGAGCCGTGTTTAATGTGCTCAAATCATTAATATTGAACAGTCCTTTGGCAGCTGCCTTGACTCCATATACGTTATATCCACTGGAGCCGTTACCAAAAGGAACCTTGTTCAAATAGGCTGTCATAATTTCATCTTTGGTCAGGAAACGTTCGAGTCGGAGCGAAAGTAAGATTTCTTTCACTTTCCGGTCCTCGGTTCGATCCAAATTGAGGAATACACGCCGGGCCAATTGCTGAGTCAGTGTGCTGCCGCCGGTCTGAACAGATTCTTTTAGCACTTTCTGTTTCACGGCACGGAGCGTTCCGCTCATGTCTACACCTTTATGTTCGTAAAAATGATTGTCTTCAATCGAAATGACTGCATCAATAACGTTCTGCGGGATCTGGTCAGAGGTGACCGGACGCCTGTCTTCTTCTGTTCGTAATTGACCGATCGGACTGCCGTCGGCAAAGTAAGCAAAGCCTGTGATGGAGTTTTCGCTGACTTTTTGTTCAATCAGCGCCCTTGAACGGACGGGTTCGTCTTTTACAATGGAACTGACGTATCCCATCAGAGCACCGCCTACGAATAGTACCCCCATGAATCCCAGGACAACCATCCATTTGACGAAACTACCCAGTCTGCGGGCAAAGCTGCGCTTGCGGACAGGCTGTTCATCGGGCTTTTTCTTATTAACATCAACCATTCAGTGTCTTCCTCCTTTTAACAGCACTTATTATAGCATAAAAAGGCTGGTTTGCATGCCTGAGAAATACAAGCAATGGTCGAAAATTGCCATTCTTTCTTGGATTATAATATATATCATGCGGAATTGAGTTGCATATCATGAGAAGTCGTGGAGAATTTCAGTAAAACGTGGAGGCAGCATGTCTACACCGTTGCTATGGCGGAAAGATGAGTTGAGGGAAAAAGGCCGTAACTGTACATTTCGCACAGTACGGCCTCATGATTTCCTTTTGAAAATGACGTTTTTTTAGAATATAGAAAAGCTTTGCAAATTAGGTCCTGAAACGCTGAATCAGCTCTAGCAGTTCCTGTGTAAGCTTAGCAAGCGCAGCAGAGGCGGCTGTAACTTCTTCCATCGCTGCAAGCTGCTCCTCGGAGGCAGCTGCCACACTTGAGGCGTGATCTGCCGTCTCGTGGCCTATGGTTTTGAGCTGTTCCAATGTGGCGTCCACCTGTTGTGATCCAGCAGACATTTGCTCAGCGATGGCGGAGACATCCTCAATCTGGATATTCACATCGGAAATCTGTGAAGAAATAGAGAGGAACAGTTCTCCACTTTCGTTAATTACATCGGCAATATGAAGGACTTCGGAATTTCCTTTTTCCATATTTGCGACAAGGGAGAGTACTTCTTGTTGAACGGTATGAATCAATACTGCGATCTGTTCGGCGGACGTGCGTGACTGTTCGGCCAAATTGCGAATTTCAGATGCTACCACACCGAATCCACGTCCGTGCTCGCCTGCTCGCGAAGCTTCAATTGATGCGTTAAGGGCAAGAAGATTGGTTTGGCGACTTACTTCACTGATCATGTCTGTTATGTTCCCAATCTGCGCCGAACGCTGACGAAAGTTCTCCAGTGCAGACATGGACCCCTGTGCAGAAGAAGTCGCGGAGTCCACCATTCGCATAGCAGACTGAATCTTGTCCGATCCTGCCGCAGTTTGGTCAGCCACGCTTCGCGAAGATTCAGCTACATCTGCTGCGGCTTGTGCAATGCGGCCAATACCTGTCGTAATCTCATTCATGGCACGTGAAGTTTCTTGAAGTTCATGCATTTGCGTGCCGGCCTTTTGGGCAACGTCCTGACCTGTTGAAGCAATGACCTCAGCGGCCTTACCTGTTTCTTCTGCACTGGCTGTCAGCTGTTGGGAAGTGGAACCCACAGACAAAGCATGTTCCGATATCACGGAAATGGTATGGCGGAGCGTATCCATCATCTGATTCAAATGGCCTGACATCACGCCGAACTCATCTTTGGAATAGACAGGAAGCTTCTGTGTAAGATCTCCATCTGCGAGTTGCCCGGCAACCGTATTGACCCGATTCACTTGCCTTACAATGTACAGGATTGTGTAAGTCACAACACCACCAAGCAACAGCAAAGCGAGAAACGCAATGATAACGGACCAGGTCAGGCTATCGTAGAAGGGTTGCAAAATATGACGTTTGGGCAGGGCTGACACGAGATACCAGTTCGAATCCGTTCCTTGCAACTGAGCAGGCTCCGCAATAAACAGTTCTTGCTCTGATCCATCCGTGACGTAAAACTGACGCTCGCCTGTTTGAATCCGTTTAATGACGTTTTGAATCTCTGTCGGGATTACTGCGTCTTCCTTCGCCAATTCCGGATGGGTTCCATGCGCAGCTATTTTTCCATCACTTGTAACCAGCATCGCGTAGCCGTTATCCGGATTTAGTGAAGATATATTCTGTTGAAAGCGTTCAATGGAGAAGTCGGCTCCGACAATGCCAAGAAACGTATTATTCTCATCCAGTAAAGGCAGGACGATGGAGACAAGCAAAGTTTCCTTTCCAGATACGGTGTAGGTGGTTGGCTCAGACCAGTAGGCGGATTTACTCTTTTTGGGCTCCTGATAGTATCTGCTGGTTTTACCTTCTCCCTCATAGGTCGTCAGAGGTTCCACGTGCAGGGTATTCCCATCACGTATCACGTAAGGAACGAAGCGGCCGGTGTCATCGTCATAAACGGTCTTATTCTTATTCTCTGTATCTTTTCCGTCGAAAGCATCAGGTTCCCAACCGGTATAAAATCCGAAAACCTTATCATCTTTTTTTAAGTATTGTTCCAGAAGGTGGACGATCTCTTTGCGGTCAAGCGACCCTGTACGAGCCGAATCCACTAATGTGGTACTTATGGTATCAAGGGTGTTTTTCACTTGGTTCATTTCAACCATGAATTCATTTTGGGCTCGGTCTGATGCTTGTGCAGCAACAGTTTCACCGTACTGAACGCTCTTGTCGTAGATCATTTTGGTATTAAATGCAATGAGTGTTCCAATACAGCACAATAATACGACTCCCAGTAACAGTCCGAGTTTGACAGCCAGTTTGCGATCGCTCAGAAACTTTATCATGTGATCCCCCCAGGTTTCTCTTTAGGTGTACGATGTGTTATTCAGTTCTCCGAAAGGGAGTGTATATTTTATATCGTTACTTGGGGGGGCATAATGTATATTCAGGTAAAAAAACACGTAAAAAAACAGCTGCCGAGAAAATCTCGGACAGCTGTTTGGTGTGAAGCTTAATGAAATTGCAACGATTAACGGTTGTAGAACTCGACGATTTGTTTTTCGTCGATGTCTTGGGACAATTCCGAACGCTCAGGCAAACGAATAAATTTACCTTCCAGAGCAGTATCGTTGAATTCTACGTATGCCGGAAGATGCGAACGGTTTTCCAAAGCTTCCTTAACGGAAGAAAGACCGCGGCTTCTTTCACGCAGGCTGATAACGTCGCCAGTGCTTACTTGGTAAGAAGCGATGTCAACTTTTTTGCCGTTTACAGTTACGTGACCGTGGGATACCAACTGACGCGAACCAGCGCGGGAGTTAGCAAATCCAAGGCGGTATACGAGGTTATCAAGGCGGCTCTCAAGCAAGAACATGAAGTTTTCACCCGCGATACCTTGCATTTTTTGCGCTTTAGCAAAGAGAGTGCGGAATTGCTTCTCGCCCAAACCGTACATGTGACGCAGTTTTTGTTTTTCTTGCAATTGCATACCGTAGTTGCTCATTTTTCTCCGTTGGTTTGCTCCGTGCTGACCTGGAGGGAAAGGACGTTTCAATTCTTTGCCTGTTCCGCTCAGGGAAATGCCGAGGCGACGGCTCAATTTAAATTTAGGACCAGTGTAACGTGCCATGTTTAAAGTAGCTCCTTTTTAGTTAAAGTTCATATAGGGCTCTGTTTGCGCTCCAATTTGTTGATGCGGGCTAAGCCACGCATAAGACGATCAGAAAAGTTCAGCCGCTGTCCTGAAAGCAACAAAAAGAATGAGGGTGACACAACCGGTAATGCCCAAATTTAAAGACCCATTAGTAGTCTTCATCAACAATTTATTTTACAGTTTACTAGAACCAAAGTCAAGCTTGTGATAAAAGCAAAAAAACGTCTAAATTTGTCGATAGGTCCTTAGGCCCAAAATAATGGGACAATTTTCTGAAATATGGATGCAAAAAAGCTTTAAAGAGAGTAAAATAGATTGTATCTTAACTTTAAATGATCTTGTACATTAAGGTTATCGCATAGGATTTGCAGATTTGCGATAACGTCTGCAGATTAATGCATCCGAGTGGATGCAAAAACGGTGCAAAGGAGCGCCTGACATGTTAGAACATCTAAGAAGTAAACCAGCCAGCTTGAATTCGCGAAGTTCGGGCGATTCCGCATCTTCTGCCGCTCCTCACGAAGCGCATGTATTTTGGATGCAAAAAATGGACATCACACCTTTTGATTTTTCATATTTGGGGAGCCTGCTGCAGCAAGCATACAACGATTGGCATGCCCAGCGGCAGCCGCACTCAGACAGATCATCGATAATATACAACGTATGGAATACAGAAGGGATCTGTATGGGGCAAGGGAATGAAGGGCTTCCACGGCTTGATGTACATTCGACTGTGATGCAATGCCTTGAATCGGGACAGGCCCAGTCATTACGTGGAACTACTGAAAATGGAGAGTACCATCTAATGGCTGAACCGTTGTTCTCCAGAACAAACAGGGATATGTTTGCTGTCTTCACTGCTGTAACCTACGAGCAAAATCGAGATGACACGTCTGAAGCCGTTGTTCGATCGGAGGCATTGCATTATCGTACCTGCTTTTACCGAAGATTTGAATACATATTTATGACGGATCTATTACAAGCTCATGAACAAACAGCTCGTGAAGATCATCGAAGGTCGATTCTGTTCCAAATCGTTCAACGGATGCATGACAAAATGGATGTGGACGCCATATTGGATGAAGTGTTTGACAGCATAGACTACTTATATCCAGCGACCCGCATGACATTGTATATGTCTCAGGATCAGAGCAGTCTCAACCCGCGCATCAAACCGCTGCTGGTTCATGAACGTGGAGAAGACATCTGTGTACAATCGTTCATGGAAGGCAAGCTCATTGTTGTTCGATCGGACGAAGGTGAACATCGCATTCTGGAGGTAGGCCTTCCTCTAAAAGGCAAACAAGGGATCTATGGTGTATTTCATATTAAGATGAATGAGGAGCTAATGGAAGATACCGATCTGCAGCTCATTACGATGATGGCGGATACAGCAGGAACTGCTTTTGAAAATGCCAAGCTGCACGAACAATCGAATATGTTGATCCAGGAACTTCGTCTAATCAACGATCTGACACAACGTTTGAACAAAAGCCTGCAGCTAATGGAGATCTACCAAATCTCCGAGCAGGAGTTAAAGGACATCTTCCAGGCTGAATCTTGTTGTATTCTGCAATTGAATGACAGTACGAATCACTTCGAAGTGATGTCATCGAATATAAATGAGTTATGTCGCAAAACGTTTCCTATGGACTATGGAATCGCAGGTTTGCTCTATCAAACCGAAGAACCGCTCATCCTATCCAATTATGCAAAATACGATAAAGTGTCATCGGTTTTCATGGATCTTACCGGCTCCATGTCATTGATCGCTTCACCCGTTCGGGTAAATGGGGAAGTGAAGGGTGCCATTTTGCTGGGACATCCGAAAAAGCAGTATTTTTCGTACGATAATTACCGTCTGCTGCAGATGCTGTCCATTCATATTGGACTTGCTCTCTCCAATGCTACCCTCCACGCCGAGGTACGACGTTTGGCAAACCTGGATATGCTGACAGGACTATATGTGAGGCATTACCTGGATACTGTGATCCATGAACGTCAGGCTCATGAATTTTGTGGTTCACTGGTTGTTGTGGACATCGACCAGTTTAAGCAGGTAAATGACACGTTTGGACACCAAACCGGTGATCAGGTATTGAAACAGGTGAGCGACATTGTAACGAGTTCCGTCCGGCCCGAGGACATCTGTGCCAGATGGGGCGGGGAAGAGCTGGCCATCTATATGCCTCAGATTGGTGCTCGTCAGGCAATGGAATATGCTGAAATCATTCGCACCCGGGTTGCTGAAGAGACAAGGCCTTCCGTGACCGTATCCAGCGGTATTGCCGAATGGAACTGGATGGATGAGAAGGTTAGTGTGGAATCGTTATTTTACCGGGCTGATATGGCTCTGTACGATGCGAAGCATGGTGGTCGTAACCGAATCGTCATGGAAAAACAGGAAGTTACACGTTAAGAGAGGACTATTCCGATTTCGGAGTCGTCCTCTCTTTATTTTTTTGAAGAGGCGATGCCAAAGGAAGGAAGTATAAGCAAATAAGGGAGGGGCAGGCTATGGAGAAAGTTTGATGGAAAGGTGGAATAGAATATGTTGAACCGTCGGTATATGCGTGGACTATTGTTAACTCTGAGCATGGTTGTGTTGTGTGCTCCTGGTTGTGGATTGTTAGAGCGGGATCGAACTCCCGAGGAATTATTTTCACTGGCTTTATCAGGAATTGCAGGTAAAGAAAAGCTGAGTTTTGATGGGGAAGCGGGATTGCGACGTGAAAGCAGCGGGCTGTTCGAAAATCAGTTCAAATTTGAGGGCAAACTGGAGGATCATGATCGCTTGACCTTGCAAACGAGGTTGCCTGGAGCTGTAACTGCTGCCGGAACGGGAGTAAAGGGAGTAAATGCTGCTGCTGTTAACAATAATGGGCAACCAAGCGGATTCAGTGCATCTTTTGAACGAAAACGAGGACAATGGATGGCTCTAACTGCCCAACATGAGCCCCTGCGCGGATCGCTGTCCCGTTTTAATCCCATCGCGCAAATGGAAAGTATCGATCGGTTGAACAAAACGATTACGTCCGAGTACGGTTCAGGTCGTCGAACGAAAATACTGCGAATTGAACTCGCGCCGAAAGACGCTAAAACCTTAGCACTCGCACAGCTTAACGACGAGATGGATGCAATCCGGGCAGAATATATGCATAAGGCAGCTGCGGTTAAGGGAGACAAACAGGCGAAACTGGAGAAGGATTTGAACAAAGTGTGGGAGCAAGGGGAAGCATCGATGCAAGAGATGATGAAACAGGCCGAGGTACAGACGGTGTATCATCTTACCATAGATCGGAAAAGCAGCTTGCCCTTGCGACTTTCCTCCGAAAGCCAGGTGAGCTATAAGGACATGAACAGGAAATTGAATAAAGAAGCTCTTGTCACAGATGTAAACTTCAGGGCTTATGAGTAGATGAGTTGCGGGACTGCCTGCTGACGGGATCGTTGTAGCGTGCTACAATAGTATCGTAATTTACCGTTGTTCAATTCAAGGGATGGCGGATGACAGGAGGAGTTTACACGATGAAGGACCCAAGAATTCAGAAGCTCGCAGCTAATTTGGTGGGCTACTCTGTAGATGTACAGCCCGGCGAGAATGTGCTGGTTGAGATGATCGGCACGGAACGTGATCTGATGAACGCAATCATTGAAGAAGTAGGCAAAAAGGGCGGTAACGTCTTTGTACAGCTGACTGACAAAACAGTACAGCGTGCCATGCTCAAAAATGCAACAGAAGAAATGATGAAAACCTGGGCAGAGATCGATCTGAACCGGATGAAACAAATGGATTGTTACATCGGTATCCGTGCAGGGGAGAATGTGAATGATCTGTCCGATGTACCGGAAGAGAAAATGAAAATGTACAATTCACTGTATTCCCATCCGGTACATAGCGAGCAGCGGGTAAAACATACAAAATGGGTTGTGCTTCGTTACCCGAATGCAAGTATGGCACAGCTGGCGAATACAAGTACAGAAGCGTTTGAAGATTTCTACTTCGACGTATGTAACCTGGATTACGCTAAAATGGACAAAGCACAGGATTCACTGGCTAACCTGATGAAACGCACGGATAAAGTCCGTATTACTGGACCAGGGACAGATCTGAGCTTCTCCATTAAAGATATCGGCGCAGAGAAATGTTCCGGGCAAAAAAATATTCCGGATGGCGAAGTGTACAGTGCCCCTGTACGTGATTCCGTGAACGGAACGATTAGTTATAACGCGCCAACGTTGTATAACGGCATTACTTTTGAGAATATCAAGTTCACCTTCAAAGACGGTAAAATTGTTGAAGCAACAAGCAACGATACAGACCGCATCAATGAAATTCTGAATTCAGATGATGGCGCTCGTTATATCGGTGAATTCGCCATCGGATTCAATCCGCATATCCTGCACCCGATGAAGGACATTCTGTTTGATGAAAAAATTGCAGGCAGCTTGCACTTTACGCCAGGCCAGGCATATGAAGAAACAGATAACGGAAACCGTTCCTCCATTCACTGGGATCTGGTGTTGATCCAGCGTCCAGACTACGGTGGTGGCGAAATTTATTTTGATGATGTACTGATCCGTAAAGACGGTATTTTCGTTATTCCTGAGCTGGAATGCCTCAATCCGGATAACCTGAAGTAGGAACCGTATTTTGCTGTTGCTAGGAAAGCGGATTCACGGTATCATGTAGTGGTAATTAATAGATGATATCAAAAGTGAAAAGACGGAGGGATTCCTATGTCGAGTAATAACGCAGCGGTAGTTGAAATTGCTCAAACAGCGAGCAAATTTACTTCTTCAATCGTACTTCATTCAGAGAACAAGTATATCGATGTAAAAAGTATTCTCGGGCTGTTTACAACGCTGATCAGCACGCACAGCTATGAACTGCACGTTCATGGCCCGGATGCAGCTGAGGCCAAAGCAGCTATGTCTGAAGTATTTGCCAAACATGGACTGAATGTGAGTATCGCATCCGAGTAATGGCACTAAGAAGCATCTCTGCCTGTTATGGCAGAGATGTTTTTTTGCATGAGATCATTCAGTTGTACGGCAAAACCTCTCTAAAATAGGGAGATTAGGCAAGAATAAAGCTGTTCATGATCTATGGTTATTTTGGTCAGGTTCTTGTATTAGCTCCTGATTTCGTCTAATATTAGAGGTAGAACGTCTTTACGCGATTTTTGGGACATAGGGGGGAAAAATGCATGACTTCATCTGATCTGCAGGACCAGTTGCACTTGAAAGCGATCAGTCTTCTTCAAGAAGATGCAGATAAAATACAGAAGCTTATTGAAGTACAGATGGAGAATCTGGCTACCCGCTACTGCCCTCTCTATGAGGAAGTATTGGATACACAGATGTATGGGTTCTCCAAGGAAGTCGATTTTGCTGTTCGTGCAGGGCTTCTTCCAGAAGGTGCAGGTAAGCAGCTGGTAAGCGCGCTTGAGCGGAATCTGGCAATTCTATATGAAGCTTTGAACAAGAAGAATGAGCAATAGCCTGCAATAGCGCGGGTCAGAATAGAAGGCATGCAGGTGTTTGCATGCTTTTTTTGTGCGCCTGGATCGGACAGTTCCTCTGATGTGATTCAGGCAAAGGGAATCATAAAAGGCAGTCTGGAAATGCGATGAAGTGACCCCTTAAAGTTAGACAAATATTTTTATGCAATTTGTTGGGCATGAGCCCGGTATTGTACCGGACTCATGCCTTTTAATTTTGACTTGATGCGTTTGTGATTGTAGTAATCCATGTATCGTGCTAGCTCTTGTTTGAAGTGATCTACACTTTCAAATTCATGAAGATAAAAAAACTCTGACTTCATAATGCCAAAGAAGTTCTCCATTACTGCGTTATCATAACAATTCCCTTTGCGTGACATGCTCTGGGTAATCGCTTGTCCCTTTAAAGCCTGTCGATACTGTTTCATCTGGTAGTGCCAGCCTTGATCCGAGTGCAGGAGGAGTTTATCCTCGTTGGACAAGCGTTTAAAGGCTTTATTTAGCATCTCGGAGACTAAGGAATACGTAGGGCGAGACCCTACTGTGTACGTAATAATCTCACCGTTATACAAGTCCAGAACAGGTGATAAATACATCTTTTCTCCAAACAACTTGAACTCTGTAATATCCGTAACCCATTTCTCATTTGGTTTTTTTGCTAGAAAATTACGATCCAGTACGTTGGGTGCAATTTTACCTACAGTTCCTTTATAGGAACGATATTTCTTCATACGCACCACTGATTTCAAGCCTAATTCTTTCATGATACGCAGTACTTTTTTATGGTTAACTCGATGTCCACGATTAACTAGTTCATCACAGATACGACGATATCCATAACGCCCGTGATGTTCCTCATAAATGGATTGAATAAGGAGTTTCAGGTCTGCGTCTAGATCGGGCTTGTCAAACTGCTTCACCCAGTAATAGAAGGTACTACGTGGGACTTCAGCGAACGCTAATAATGCAACCACCGGGAATTCAAGCCTTAATTCATAGACGACTTGCGCTTTGTCTTGTTTGGTGATTTTTCCTTGTTTTGAACTAAGGCATTCAACTTTTTTAAGTAGGCGTTTTCCATACGCAAACGTTCTAATTCAGCTTGTAGAGCTTCAGTCGATCCCTCAGCAGGTTCTTGCTTTTGAAGTCCTTTTTTATTCTTATCCGTCATACAATGACGCCCCTTTATCTTTGGTTTTAGGGCGTCGATCCCATTTTCATTGAACTGACTGCGCCACCTTCGAATAACCCCTGGAGAAGAGATATTGAAAATGACCGCAGCTTCATTTGGAGACGTCCCATTTTCGTTCATATAGTTGAGTACGTCTAGTTTATAGGTTAGAGAGTAAGCTGTATAGGTTTTTTCAAAAGCTTCTAAACCGTGATATTCGTATTGCTTGATCCACATACGCAGGATTTCATGATTAATTCCTAAGGATTTCGCAATGCTTTTAATCCCTTCATTTCCTGATAAATATTGATGAATAGCTTCTATTTTCAAGTCTAAATTAAATTTTGACAAAAAAACTGCACCTCCAATTGTTAGATGGTGTCTAACAATTGGGGTGCAGTTCACGATTTCCAGGCTGCCTTTTACGCGCTGATTGTTTAGTCAATCATTTAGGGTGATGGGAGTACTGTTATACCAGGAAGAACGATACACCCAAAATAATATACACGACCATGAGGAGCAGACCTTCGTACCAGTTCGTTGAACCGTCCTGTGTGATGGACTTGGCAATAAATACGGCTACGCCTATGGCAACCAGCTCAATCGTTGTAAATACGATGTCCATCGTTCTGCCTGTGAAGAAGCTGACAAAAACGAGTACAGGGGCAACAAAGAGTGCGATTTGCAAACTGCTGCCGACTGCGATCTCCACGGCGGCACCGATTTTGTTTTTCATGGCAAGCATGATGGCTGCACTATGCTCGGCGGCGTTACCGATAATGGCAACGAGGAACGCACCGACGAACAGTTCGCTGAGTCCGAATTGTTCAGTAAACACCTCAAGGGTGCCAACGAGCCATTCACTGACGAAGGCAACCATGACGGTTGCAAGAACGAGATAGAGAATCGATTTTTTCTTGGACCACTCGGGTGCATGTTCATGCGGCAGCTCTTCATCTTCATCTACCGTGACATCTGCAAGATAGTTCTTGTGTGTGACCATGGAAAATACTAACCACGCTATGTAGGCAAGGATTAGTAAGCCTGCGACAATAAGACTGAGTGTATTCGTGTCCTTCTGTGTGATGGAATGGGTATTCAGGAAGACGGCTGGAATAAACAGGGCAATGATGGCTACAATCATCAGGGAGCCGTTTAGGCCGGCAAGCGATACGTTATAATTCTGAATTTTGAACTTGAGTCCTCCGGCAAAGATACTTAGACCAAGCACCAGCAGCAGGTTACCGATAATGGAGCCTGTCAAACTCGCCTTAACCATGTCGAACAATCCTTCTTTGACGAGGAAAATGGCAATGATCAATTCGGCGGCATTGCCGAATGTAGCATTCAAAAATCCGCCTAACCGTTGTCCGGCATAATGGGCTACATTTTCAGTGGCTTTGCCTAAAAAACCGGCCACAAAAATAACCGAAATGGCTGAAATGACGAATTGCAGAATCGAATCCCATTTCAAGTAGTGGGCGACGGCGCTGAGTGCAAAGGTGGCAATCAGCAAAATGGATGAAATTCGGTTTCTCACAACAAACACCTCGGTAACGTATTATTTTGTTTTAAACGATAGTACTAAACACTTATGAGATTATTTTCATATTTCAATATAACCAAATCGTGGTAGGTTGTAAACGCATCTTTTTGAGTTTAATTTGCTTTTTGGGGTCGAAAGGATTTAAAATACGAGTAACGAAGTGAAGGAGGATGTGGCATGGCAGAACAACTTCAACTAGAGGGCGGAAATATCCGGATTGCCGATGACGTAGTGGCGAAAATTGCCGGAATGGCTGCGATGGAGACACCCGGAATTGCCGCAATGTCTGGAGGATTGTCAGAGGGCTGGGCGAAGCGCCTGAGCGGTAAAAACGTACAGAAAGGCGTAGGCGTGGAGGTCGGCCAGCTGGAAGCAGCCATTGACCTGCGCATCATCGTCCTTTACGAGACACCGATTCATGAAGTTTCCCGCATGCTCCAGCAGAACGTAAGAGAAGCGGTAGAGACCATGACCGGGTTACGTGTTGTTGAAGTCAATGTAAAGGTAGAAGGCGTATCTTTCAGAGGCGACGATCTGTAAACTTTAGCAATCCGTGATGGAAGAGCAGCTTTATAATGGCTTGGTTCTTCCATCTTGATAGACAGAGTGTACCGAGTATACGAAACCGAGCTCACACAAAAAGGCTGCGCACCCCACCGGATGCACAGCCTTTTTGGTGTTGCTTTTTTCTATTGAAGGGGTACATGATTTGTTCCGGTAGGAACAGTCCCATTTACCGAATTCGACGGATGGATTCACGTGAACGAAGTGCGGGAGAGGTACGAGTCTGTGTCTGAACTGTCACCGACTTCGTTTTCTCTTCCTTGATAACGTCCAAATTATTGGTACGCGAGATGCTGAGCAAGATACCCATGGCCACCATCATCACAAAGAGTGAGGTACCGCCATAACTGATGAACGGAAGGGTAACCCCTGTCACCGGAATGGTCTGGGTGACGCCCCCAATGTTGATAAAGGCCTGGATTGCAATTAATCCCATAATACCAATACCAACCAGCGTCCCAAATGGATCGGGACAGCGAAGGGAGACGATAATGCCTCGCCAGATGAAGTAAAGGTAGACCAACAGGAACAAGGCAGTTCCAACAAAGCCAAGCTCTTCCCCAATGACGGAGAAAATGAAGTCGTTATAGGCATTGGGCAAATAATGCAGCTTCATCGTACCTTGTCCGATCCCGGAGCCAGTGATGCCTCCATCCCCGATTGCAACAAGGGAACGATAGAGATTAAGACTTCCGCCTGTTTTGTCGGATAAAGGATCAAGAAATGCCTGAATGCGCCCAATTTTGTAGTTCTGTGTAGCTTCCGTAGTTGTGGTGCTATCTGCAGTATCTGAAGAAGACATGGAAGAAAACAAAGCATTCGCTCCAAGTGCTAATGCTGCTCCCAACACTACGAGCAAAATGGAACCCATAATGTGTTTCATACTTGCTCCACCCGCATAAATGACCAGACCGCACGTCGAAACCAGAATGAAGCAGGTACCGAAATCCGGTTGCAGCATAATCAGTCCTGCAATGAATCCGACAATGACCAGCACGGGAATATATCCTGTCCTAAGATCCCTGAACCGTTCCCCTTTTTTGGTAATCAGTGCAGCGAGGTACAAAATAATGGCGATTTTGGCAAATTCCGCAGGTTGGACACTGAAGCCGATAATTTCAATCCAGCTTCGGGCACCGTTTACCTTCTTGCCTGCAACTAATACAATTAGTAGCAATACCGTGGTAAGTAAGAAAAAGGGTGCATAAAGTTTTTTGTATTTGTTAAATCGGATATTCATGGCAAAAAACATGCCCACTAAACCGATAACCGCCCACATAAGTTGTTTTTTCGTGAAGAACAGGGCATCATTGTTAAAACTTTTATTTGCAATTGCAATGCTGGAACTGGAGCTGAACACCATCACCAGTCCAAAGCCCACCAACAATAAAGTGAGGATTAGCAGTTGAAAATCCGGCGTGCCTCTCTTCGTTTTCGTTTGGGCCGTTTGTTGTTTCATGGTTTGGCCCAGCCTAAGCTTCCAGCAGTTCTTTAAGCTGCTGTAATTTTTGGGCCGCCAGCTTCACGACTGGCTGCGGTACGGTAGAGTCATAATCCAGACCATGCGGAAAGGTTGCTTTTCCAAGATAAACAGCTTCAACTGCGAGAACCGTATCCGGTTTTTCGAGTTTGCCATCGATCGCACGGGTATTAATACGTACAAAGTATTCAGATTTGGTTTGTTCATCTTCAATTTTGTAGTCATATGTAGCACGATAATATTCCCATTGCCACCGGACAAATCCGACTTTCTCGGCGCTCTCATCCAGGTATGCCAAGTCGCTCTTCAAGCCATCCAAGCCTGTATTCTCAAAAATCATAAGCGTCTGATCCTCCTCATAAGCTTCCGAGAGTATAAATCTCGTTCTTTTCTCTAGTTTATGATAGTATGTTTCCCCTTCCCGTGCAAGCTTTCAAGCGGTCATTCGTATCGGTTTTCTTCCAATTCTGCTACAATATACAGCAATAGGTTTCAAGAGGAAGGTTCGGGCTTGATGAAAGTCCCGTATAGAGAGCGAAAGGATGGAGAGACATGACAAATAATATATGGTGGAATGACCTGCAAATCCACATGGTAGAATGGCGTCGTCATCTTCATCGGAATCCTGAGGTTTCCTTTCATGAGGAGAAGACATCCTCTTTTGTAGCGGGTATGCTGGAGAGCTTTGGTGTTGAAGTGAGACGGCACGTTGGCGGACACGGGGTTATAGGTACCCTTCGTGGGGACAAGCCAGGGCCTGTCGTAATGCTTCGTGCAGATATGGATGCACTTCCGATCCAGGACGAGAAGGACGTTGAATATGCATCACAACAAGCAGGAGCCATGCATGCCTGCGGCCATGATGGTCACATATCCATTTTGCTGGGCACGGCATTGTACTTCAGTCGTCATAAACATGAGATCAAGGGTGAGATTCGCTTTTTGTTCCAACCTGCAGAAGAATTACTTCCAGGTGGGGCGCTCAAGGTCATTGCAGACGGCGGACTGGAAGGGGTAGATGTCATCTATGGTATTCATCTGTGGACCCCGCTTCCTGTAGGCGTGGCAGCAAGTACTCCGGGGCCGATGATGGCAGCGGCAGATGACTTTTATATTGAGATTAAAGGAAAAGGTGGACATGGCGGCATGCCGCAATCCACAGTGGACAGCCTGGTGGCTGGCTCCGCCCTTGTAATGCAATTGCAGACGGTTGTCAGTCGTTCAGTGGACCCTTTGCGTCCCGCAGTATTGACGATTGGCACAATGCAGGCGGGGTCAGCACAGAATATCATCGCTGAGTTATGCAAAATGACGGGTACAGTGAGAACCTTTGATGAAGAGACGCGCAGTATCATGAAGGAACGTGTGCATACGATCGTGGCTCAGACCGGAGAGATCTACGGTGCCGAGACGAAGTTGAACTATATTATGGGATATCCTCCTGTCGTGAATGATGAGCAGGAAACGGCACGATTCTTCAAGGAAGCGGTAGATGTATTTGGCGCAGACCATGTACAGAAATCACCGATGCTGATGCCGGCTGAAGATTTCGCTTATTACCTGCAGCAGATTCCTGGCTGCTTTATGTTTGTCGGAGCAGGCAACCCGGAGAAGAATGCCATCTATCCGCATCATCATCCCAAGTTTGATTTTGATGAGGATGCCATGCAAAATGCTGTAAAACTATTTATAGCAATGGCTAAAGGATATACAGCCGAATGATTTGAATATAGTTGGGCATCCTATTCATACGAAGGTATGAGCAGGGTGCTTTTTTTGTAGGGTCTTTTACAGGTTAAGGTAAGGTCGAACTGTTGTACGATACAGGTTCAATTTCGGAAGACACCGGAACTGGACTTTTTGTGATGCCTGTTATTCGGAAAAACATAGATAGATCAATTTCAAATTAGGGAGGAAGCGGAATGGAGAAAACGGACGCCTGCATTGTCCAGCGTGATTTTACAGTATTGCTTGAAGTGGGCCATCCTGGATTTGACCAAGCCCGAGCTCAATTAGGGATGTATGCCGAACTGGTGAAGACACCTGCGGCTTTTCATACATATCGTATCACTGCATTATCGTTGTGGAATGCGGCTGCACTCGGATGGAGTGCTGATCAAGTGATAGCAAGTCTGGAATCCGTGTCTCGTTGGAATGTTCCTGCCGCCCTGATTCAGGATATCCAGAGAATTATCCATCAATATGGGAAGCTTCAACTGAGGCCAGAGGCAGATCATGGGAGAATGCGTCTCGTGAGTGAAGACGAACGATTGCTGGATGAATTAAGCAGTATGAAGACCATCTCGGCTTTTCGAATGGAACGTGTCGATCCCCATGAGCTTATGCTTGGCGGTGAGCAACGCGGATTGTTGAAGCGGGAATTGACCCGTTTGGGTTATCCGGTGCTGGATTATGCGGGATATCGAGAAGGAACAAGTCTGCCGTTCGAATGGCGAGCTAATACGCTAGGCGACAGTTCTGATGGCTTCCGGTTGCGCCCGTACCAACGAGATGCTGTGGATGCTTTTGAAGGTAGCGAAGGCATGGGAGGAAGTGGTCTGCTTGTTCTTCCCTGCGGTGCAGGCAAAACGGTTATTGGGATGGCTGTATTAGAGCGTTTACAATGTGAATGCCTTATCTTGACCTCGAATACCACATCCGTGCGTCAATGGATTCAGGAATTGCAGGATAAAACAACGATAACGAGTGAACAGATTGGTGAGTATTCCGGTCAGAAAAAACAGGTGAAACCTGTGACCGTGGCTACTTATCAGATTCTTACACATCGAAAATCGAAAGATGCTGATTTTACTCATATCAAATTGCTTAGTGAACGTCAGTGGGGACTTATCATTTATGATGAGGTCCATCTGCTGCCAGCACCTGTATTTCGGGCTACTGCAGATATTCAGGCTACGAGAAGACTGGGATTGACAGCAACATTGGTGCGTGAGGATGGCTGTGAACAGGATGTGTTTTCACTAATTGGTCCGAAACTATATGACATGCCATGGAAAGAATTGGAACAGCAAGGCTGGATTGCTAATGTAGAATGTCAGGAAATACGCATCCCGTTTACTCCTGAACTACGATCAAACTATTTGGAAGCAGAGGTGAAACATCAATTTCGCCTTGCAGCGGAAAATCCGGCCAAATTAGCTGTGATCAAACGGATATTGGACCATCATGAGGGGATGCCAGCGCTTGTCATCGGACAGTATTTGGATCAGCTTGAGAGCATTGCCCGGGAAATTGAAGCGCCGCTCATATCGGGTACGATGTCGCAGCAAGAGCGAGTGAAATGGTTTGCAGCGTTCCGGCGTGGTGAGATCAAAACGATTGTAGTATCCAAGGTTGCCAATTTTGCCGTAGACTTGCCGGATGCTGCTGTTGCACTTGAAATATCCGGAAGTTTCGGTTCAAGGCAGGAAGAAGCCCAGCGATTGGGTCGGATCTTAAGGCCGAAGTCCGGAAAAAATAAAGCTTATTTCTATGCCCTTGTGTCCGAGGACAGTAAGGAACAGGAGTTTGCATTACGTCGTCAGATGTTTCTGGTCGAACAAGGATATGAGTACAAAATCGTTCATGAATTGCAATGAAAAAATGCTGTACATCTCTACTTAAAATTATGGGAAAGGCATGATAAGCAATGCATACACAAGGTAATCTGGATGTGAATTCATTAAAAGAGCTTTCATGCGTTGAAAGAATGGTACTTGGTGTGTTTTTCTGCAAATATGCTGGACAGCCCTTTTCCAACATGTTGACATCAGCAGAGTGGGCTGTGAATGGTCTTAGCAGAGCTGAAGCAGTAACCGCGTTTATAGCGCTTCGGCATAAAGGGTGGATTAAAGCTGTGCGCAAGTCTTGGGGCGAACGCCTGTATTACATACCAGAATCATTACTTTCGTTGTTAACTATTGCCTATGCAGCACGGGTCGGACATTTCGTTCAGCAGAAGGTGAACGTATTACAGAATGATATGACACAAGCTAAGTCCATCTCCAATAATGAAGTCCAGAAAGTGAACATTGTTCGAGAGGGGAAGCCGGATATTGCTGCGGAGCTTCTGCATGTATTGGCTTGGATGGTAAGGGAAGGTCAAGCTCAAGGCGGACTTCCATTAACAAGTAAGGGAACGATCCACAAGAAAATGGTGCAGCGATTAAGTCGAATGACGGTTCTGGACCCTGAAGACTTCGCCGAACTAGGTATTCGTTACGATCATGCGGATGTATATCCAGTCCATGTGGCCCTTGTGATTGATGTACTGCTTAGTCTGGGTTTGATTGAAAAGGCGCATAATCGAATGCATGTGTCATCTGATCGTCTTTATCACTGGTTATCAATGCCGTGGTCTTCAATGCACCGAGAAATTTATAGCATATGTCTGGACCGATATGGTATAGCGCAGCCCAAACTTCAACATTTTCGTCAGCAATTGCTGATGTTTGCTTCACGGGAAAATGAATGGTTGAGTATTGCAGCAGGAACTATATACGGCGACAACAATCCGGAAGAAGCAATTGTAAATAGTGAGAGTGGAGATTCTTTGAGACCATCTTTCTCAACACATATTCGAGGGTGGCTCAATGTTCTGGCAGGTTTGGGATATGGTGAGGTTGGTGAGTCAACTGCGGGAGAGCTTTTTTATCGCTGGCAGATTGATCCTAAACTCTTACTGAACTTGGCAAATGATGAGGCGGAACATGAGGGGGGGAATACCATTTTTGTTCAGCCTGACTTTGAAATTATGGTTCCCCCAGACGTAATTCCTTCGGTTCGCTGGAATTTGGATATTGGTGCAGAGCTTATAAGTCGTGATCGAATGTCCATATACCGGATAACAAAGGAACGAATCGTCGCAGCCTCAGAGATCGGTCTTACAGCGGATGCAATGATAAACTTCCTTAGGCGGTATGCTGCCTCGGGATTGCCTGAGCATGTGGAGCTGGCAATCCAGCAGTGGGGACAGGAGGCAGAACGACTTCACATCGATGCTGGGAAGAACGTTGATGAGGACGAAGCAACGGATACATTCAAGAAAAGGGATACATGGATATATGAATCAAGAAGTGAACTACCTGAGGAGTTGACCCGGACAGAGTCGGACGCCATTGCAGATGAGTCCATTGTCGGGGCAAATGAGTTCAATGTCGGACTTGAGGTGCAGAAGGAACTCTTTTATATTCGTGGGAGGGTAGGGCTCATTCAAGGTGAAACCAATTTGCACACGTATGAACAGGATCATTCCATCACGGAACAGTCGGGGCTGTTTCCCGGATACGGAGAGATCCCGGAGATGTGGCATAACGAGTGGCGGGGATATCATGTGTCCACTGCCCGTCAGATTGCTGCAAAAGCTATTGAATGGCAGACAAAACTGGGTCTGAAGCTGGACAACAATATCGTATACGTGATTCCCGATCAGATTCACGGTCATGAAGATTGGACACTAACCGGATGGTCCATAGCGGATGGTGATACAGATCCCGTAGAACGCCGTACTTTTTCACCTAACGAATGGAACCAGATCCGCCTGATTATTCCGGACCATGCATAAGTTTGATTATCTTTGCCAAAGCAGATCCCATGTTCCCCATATTTCTATTTGCAGGAAAAACTCTTCTTAACTTTTCGGGGATATGATATGATGAAGTAGTCTACGTTAAGTAGAACTTTATATATAGATAGGATGAATTTCATGAGCGTAGCGGAAATGAACACGGTCGATATGGCCCAAGTGTTAACGGGCGCATATGAACTGGGCGACATGATTAACCAATCAGCCGAAGTATCGGATTATTTATATTGGAAGCAGCAAGTGGAGACGAACCCTGAAATTCAGGCGGGAATACGCAAGCTGGACGCCAAAAAGGAACTATTCGAAGAAACCCAGCGTTTTGGGCATTTTCACCCGGACTATCACGCCGCAAAAGATCAGGTCCAGGCTTTGGAGCTGGAGTTGGAACGTTTCGAGGCGGTAGCCCGCTTCAAACAGGCGGAGAAGGCATTGGACGATATGTTGTTCCAGATGTCGGAGACGATTGCATTCGCCGTGTCAACGACCATTAAGGTACCGAGCAATGATCCGAATCCGAAGGGCGGCTGCGGTAGCGGAGGCAAGTGCGGTTGTAGCTAAGATGTGATCAGAAAATAAATTCATGACAGACCGGACCTTTCCGAGGCTCCGGTCTCCATTATAGAAAGGCGGGGAAAATGATGTTTGCGGAAAGGACAGGATTCATTATTTGGGTCAGTGATTTGAAAGCGGCTCGTAATCTCGAAAAGTATGGTACCGTTCATTACATCTCCCGCCGTATGCATTATGTCGTCATGTATGTTAATGCAGAGCGGGCAGAAGATACGATGAAAAATGTGAACAGACTTTCCTATGTGCGCAAGGTTGAACGTTCCTACCGGAATGAGATCAAAACAGAGTATGCTAGCAAAACAATGGACAAAACGAGTTTTTACGGGATATAACAAAATGGTTTGGGAATGTACAGTGAACTTGTTGCCACAGTACATTCCGAAACGATTCACCAGAGGGGTCCTTCGGGGCCGCTCTTTTATTGAATTAGGCATAAACTGGATTTTGTGAAAAAAACTGAAGTTACGCCTTGAGGTTGCGGGACTTATGTTGTAATATATTGGGTAAATAAATAGATAGAAAGTCCTATCTGGTGGAGAGTGATTCCCATGCGTGATAAGGTGATGCAACGTTGGAGCACGTATGAGCCTTTTTTCGTGGCTCTTGGAGACAAAAAAGTGGCCGACATCGTCATTACCAATCATGCCAAGATGCGGTATGCAGACCGTATTGAGCCGGCACGTAATGATGATGACCATATTGCGGCATGGTTATGGGAGTGTCTGAAGCAGGACCGTATTACACCATACTACCGTAATGAGCAGGATGTTTACCTGATCGACGAAGATCTGGTTGTGGTTGCTGAATTTTCCGAACTTGAAGGGGAATATGATATTGCTGGCAATCCGCTTCATAAGATGATTGTTGTTACGTTTCTGGGGAAAATGTCCGAGACAATTGAACTGCGGGATTTAAAATCGTATTATTCTTGGCTAAGACATTCAAGACGAATGACTCTTGTCAAGAACAGTCGCAAGCATAAGTAAGTTTGGAATAATCCATATTTTCGAATTGATAGATTCAGGTTACATCGCATGCAGACAAGCTGCATGCTTTTTTTGTTGGAATTCACGAAATCGGCTACAATGGGGAAAGCGTACAGAAGAGGGGCGAAGATATGAATTTTCATCAATTGCATATTTTTTATACCGTAGCAGAGAAGGGAAGTTTTTCAGCGGCTGCGCAAGCACTACATATGACACAACCTGCGGTGACGATGCAGATTCAATCGCTTGAGGATTATTTTGGGACCAAGCTGCTGCATCGTTCTACCAAGAAAATAGAATTATCCGAGGCGGGGCGGACATTACTGCCTCATGCCAAACGCAGTGTAGAGTTGGTCAGACAGACAGATGAGGCGATGTCTGCGTTTACACAAATGCTGCAAGGCCGATTGCAGCTTGGTGCAAGTTTGACGATTGGTGAGTATGTGCTGCCACGCATGCTGGGTCCTTTTGCCCGTCAATACCCGGATATCTCGATCGTTATGAAAGTGATGAATACGACGCAAATTATGGACGATATCTTGAAACATCAGCTTAACTTTGGACTGATTGAAGCCCCGGTTCATCACCCGGATATGATTGTAGAGCCGGTCATGCAGGATGAATTGAAGCTGGTTGTTCCGGCAGGACATGCACTGGCAGATCGTGGTGAAGTAGAGCTGGAAGATGTGCTGAGCTACGCATTTGTACTGCGGGAGAAAGGCTCAGGCACCCGTCAGGTGATGGAGGATCAGCTGCAGAAGAGAAATATAGACCCACAGGACATGAATGTAGTGATGGAACTTGGCAGTACAGGTGCTGTGAAATCTGCCGTAGAAGCGGGTGTGGGCATCACCATGTTATCCCCGTCGTCGGTTCAGCATGAGCTGGCTCTTGGACTGGTTCATATCGTGGATATTCGTGGGCTTGAGTTCAAAAGACAATTCTACGCTATACATCTGAAATCTTCATTACTTCCCTTGTCAGCAGTAGCTTTCCTGAATTATTTACGTCAGCAGGAGCAGACATTATGAGAAGGAAGAGCGGAATAAGAGGATAATATCATTTAGAAATTCGTCCAGCTAATCACTTGATATAAGAAGGAGCTGTTGTTCATGCATCAATCTAACGGACGTTGTGATCTTCATACGCATAGCCAAGCGTCGGACGGAATGCAGCCACCTGCCGAGAATGTGAAGCTTGCCAAACAAAGGGGTCTGTCTGCGGTTGCGCTGACGGATCACGATACCGTAGCGGGTGTAGCCGAGGCACAGCAGGCTGGCCGTGAATATGGGATTGACGTTGTGGCAGGAGTAGAGATCAGCACCCGCGCAGGCGGTAAGGATATTCATGTGCTGGGGTATTATGTGAATACAGAAGATGAGAAATTTCTGGATCGACTGCGCGGGCTGCGTGAAGCGAGAGAGGAACGCAATCATCTGATCATTGCCAAGCTGCAGGAGCTTGGACTCGAAATTAGCTGGCAGGAGGTCATTGATGGCCTTGGCCGACCGCTGGAGCCGGATGAAAGCATCGGTAGACCTCATATGGCCGATGTGTTGGTACGGAAAGGATATGCCGCTGATATGAGGGATGCGTTCAATCGTTATCTGGCTGAAGGTCAACCGGGCTTTGTGTCGGTTCCCCGAGTTGCACCAGAAGACGCATGCCAGTGGATTAAAGATGCGGGTGGTGCTGCTGTTATTGCTCATCCTGGTTTATACGGAGACGATGAATTGGTTCGTCGTATTCTGGAGGACTCCCGCCCTGACGGTATTGAAGTGGTTCATTCGGATCATGGACCAGAAGAAGAGCGCAGATATGCGGAGTTGGCACAGGAATTTGGGCTCATTCAAACAGGCGGTTCGGATTACCATGGTGTAAGGCAAGGGGTAGTATTCCACGGGGATCTGGGTAGCAAAACCGTAACCATTGATGTGCTCGATAAACTCCGGGCTGCCGCCGCAAAGTCTTGATTCGGAAACTCTCTTCAGTTGTTGTATGAGACTGGGGTATAAGGGATCGGATGTCATCGTGCTAAAATTGAATATGAAAAAAAGAAAGGACATAGAGATGGGTGAGCGTTAGTCGCTAGCCATGTCTCTATGTCCTTTTGGATTGCGCCTATAATGGGCTAGGTGATGGAATAATTCACCCATGTGCCGCGAGCAGCCCCAAGGCGTTCAAATAACTGCTGTGCCCGCTCGTTGGTTGCTGCTGTGATCCAAGACATGTAAGCACATCCGTGTTCACGTGTATATCGCTGACAATGTTCAAACAATCTGGCCTCGGCTTCTCCTTCTCTCCAAGCTTCCGTCACAAACAAGTCATTCATAATGGCCACGCGGTTTGCCTTCATCGTGCTGTAGGTAAAATAGAGTGTAGCGAACCCGATGAGTTCACCATCCTGCTCTGCAACGAATTGAACACCGATCTGCTGATCAAGCAGGTTTTTGAACAAAAGCTCGATTGCCTGATCACCAGGCCAGGGGTTGTTATAAAAGCCGACGACATACTCTTGCATTAATGCACTCAGCGGCAGTATATCATTAGGCTGAGTTGGTCTGATATTTAGCGTCATGGGACACATCCTTAGAAGTTAATGTATAGATTTCACAATTGAATTATTATACATTATAATGAATTTATATTCAAAAAAAATAAAATGGATCAACTGCATGACTTCCATATTTATTTGAGAACAAAGAAAATCCTCCGGACCGTCTTTTGTTCCGGAGGATTTTATGTTGCCTAACAGGATTGAAAGCAAACATCTTATCCATTTTTGATCGTGGATGGCAAACTTTTAACCAGTTCTTCGTTCGGCGTCACAAACAGGGTCTTCTGGTGATCATAAATGACAAAGCCTGGTTTGGAGCCACTTGGTTTGCGTACATGTCGGATAAAGGTGTAATCCACCGGCACGCTGCTGGATTCTTTGGCCTGACTGAAGTAAGCCGCGAGTTGAGCAGCTTCCTCCAGGGTTGCTTCGCCAAAGTCTGTGCTGCGAATGACGACATGTGAACCGGGGATGTCTTTGGTATGCAACCAGGTATCATTGGCAGAAGCCAGACGGTTGGTGACATACTCATTTTGCAGGTTATTTTTACCTACGAGAAGTTCAATGCCTTCGGAAGAAGTAAACTGATGCACGGTTGGGCGGTCGTTTTTCTTTTTCTTTTTGCCTTTTTTGTTACGGTCACGAAGATAACCCTGTTGCACAAGCTCTTCGCGAATTTCTTCGATGTCGTTCATGGATGCGATAGACAGTTGCTGGAGCAAATTGTCGAGATAGTCGATCTCGTCTTTCGTTTTTCCAAGCTGCTCATGAATAACTGCCAGACTGTTCTTGTATTTGTTATATCGTTTGAAATAACGTTGAGCGTTGTCAGACGGTGTTAGTAATGGGTCAAGCTGAATGGTAATGTTGGCTTGATCTTCATCATAGAAGTTCACAAGCTCCACACTTTTGTCCCCTTTACTAACCTGGTGCAGGGAGGCAAACAGCAGCTCACCCCATAATCTGAATTTATCCGCATCGTCGGCTTCCAACAGATCCTTGTTCAGGTTGTCCAGCTTTTTGATGTTTTTGCTGCGCTCATTTTGCAGAAAACGTAGAAGATCGCTCACTCTTTGCTTAACCGTATCCCGCTCAGCCTTGTCTCCGTAATAATCCTCCATACACTTGCTCATCGTGTCATAGGTTTTCTCTGCGTCCTGAATGCTCTGAAGCTGAACGGCTGAGAAAATCATTTTGCCTTTGGCATTTAGCCCGGTTACAGGCGTATAACTATTATCTCTTACTGGCCCCATGACGGACTCAAAAGCAGTCCACAGCGCATCGGCTTCGATTCTAGCATCTTCACCTTCGCTTAGAGCGTGATCGTCACCTTGATCGGCAGATACCCGAGAAGTAATCTCTCCTGCAATCAGCGGACTAAGACCACTGAATGAATTCACCAACCAGCGAGAGGCTTCTTCTTCAGTAGCAGTATAGCTATTTCGGAATTCAGTGCTGCTAACTTCCAGTGGATTGCTTTTATGCTGCTCTGGTGGTTCGGTGTACGAAAATCCAGGCATAATGACCCGGTAACTGCTAATGGACGGGGTTACATGATGAATTCCATCCAGAATCGTTCCTGTTATCGGATCGACCAAAACAATATTACTGTGACGCCCCATCAGTTCAATGATGATCCGCTTGACCGACACATCCCCCAGTTCATCGCGCTGCCGCACGTCGATATGAATAATCCGCTCCATGCCAATCTGACGGATCTCCTCAATGATCGCGCCCTCGCAGTGCTTGCGCAGCAGCATGCAGAACATCGGAGCTTCAGTGGGGTTAACAAACGTTTTTTCGGTAAAATGCACACGCGGATATGTCGGGCTGGCCGAAATAAGCAATTTGCTATTTCCGCGCTGAGCACGGAGGGTCAGTACAACATCATGGCCGTTAGGTTGATGTATTTTGCTGATTCGTCCGCCCTTGCAGCCTTGCAGTTCATGCACGATAGCTCGTGTTACGATGCCGTCCAATGCCATTTTTTTCAACGTCCTCTCTATCTATAACTGAAATGAACACCGGGATATGTAAAAAAGAACCCGTTGCAGATTCGTATTCGTTTGTATAGCAAAAAATCGGATTGCCACTGTGTACGTAACCACAGACCTTTATTTTAGCTTATTCTGCCCATCAGGGAAAGGATTCGCCATCGGGTGCTAATTAGGGTCCTGTCCGAATACATATAGAGCAGGTAGTTTGTCCGGCATCGCGTACAACCTGTTGATTAGCATAGCCGGTGTAGTATGTGTGACGTTTTACAGAGGAAATACAGACTGGGAGGGAATTTTGAAGCATGGAACATACCAAGTGGCACCAACTAAGCGTTGAAGAGCTTCGTAACACTCTTGGCGTCAGTCTTGAGGAAGGATTAACGGAAGAGACTGCAGCAGAAAAGAGGAAGACTGCCGGTTCGAATGAGCTGAGCGAAGGAAAGCGCATATCTCCAATCACATTATTGCTTAATCAATTTAAGGATTTCATGGTTCTGGTCTTGATGGGGGCCACACTGGTGTCCGGATTGCTTGGAGAATACCTGGATGCTGTAACGATTGTTGCCATCATCGTCCTTAATGCCATTCTTGGTTTTGTACAGGAATTCCGGGCGGAGCGTTCCCTTCGTGCGTTGAAACAATTGTCAGCCCCATTGGCCAAAGTGCTAAGGTCGGGTCAGGAAGTTCATCTTGCAGCCAAACTTCTGGTGCCAGGGGATATTGTGCTTGTGGAAAGCGGTGATCGCATACCTGCCGATGTGCGCTGGCTGTCCACGAACAGCCTCGATGTGGAGGAATCTGCACTTACTGGGGAATCAGTTCCTGTAAGCAAACATTTCCATCCCATAGCTGCGGATGACGTGCCGCTCGGAGATCAGAAGAACATTGGATTCATGGGAACCATGGTTACTCGCGGTACCGCCAAGGGCGTTGTGATCCGGACGGGCATGGATACCGAGATGGGCAAAATCGCCGATCTGATCCAGAATACGGAGGAACAGGAAACACCACTGCAACACAGGCTGGAACAGCTGGGTAAAATTTTGATTTTTGTGGCGCTTGGATTAACCGTTATGGTTGTTGTTGCAGGTATTCTGCATGGACAGCCGGCAGTAGGCATGTTTCTGGCAGGGGTCAGCCTCGCAGTGGCCGCCATACCAGAAGGGTTGCCAGCGATTGTAACGATTGCGCTAGCCCTGGGCGTACAGCGTATGATCAAGCGAAAAGCGATTGTGCGCAAGCTTCCCTCTGTGGAAACCCTTGGTTGTGCCTCGGTCATCTGTTCGGATAAAACGGGTACGTTGACCCAGAACAAGATGACGGTTACGGACGTGTGGCTGGAGGGACGCAGCATCAAGGTCACGGGGGATGGATATGCACCAGAAGGGCAGATGCTGGAGAATGGTCGTACCTTGGAACTGAAGAGTGACCAGACATTGCGGAGAATGCTTCAGATCAGCGCACTTTGTAACAATGCCAGTATTATCGAGAGTGTTGCAGATGAGATGCGGAATAAAAAGAAAGGCAAAGAGACAAATAAGGATAGTAAGAAAGAGGCGAAGAAAGGTACAAAAAAAGATCAAGTTAATGAATCGGTCAAGGAAGAGAGCGTGGTATGGGAGCTGAAAGGCGACCCTACGGAAGGGGCGCTCATAACACTGGCTTCCAAAATGGGGCTTACCCCCGCTGGCCTCAAAGAGCTATATGCACGTGAGCAGGAATTCCCGTTTGACTCTGATCGGAAGCGGATGTCCGTCCTGGTTCATCATCAGGGTGGGCGCATGATCTACACCAAGGGTGCACCGGATGTGCTGATTGGGCAATGCAGCTACATTTTGTGGGAAGGCAATGTTGTACCTTTCACAGGAACGCTGCGGCAGAAAGTCATGGCGGCGAACGAGAATATGGCGGGTTCTGCACTGCGGGTTCTCGGGATGGCTTACCGCGATGTACGGCCGAATGAAAAAGTAGAGAATGAACATGCTGCCGAGAGCCAACTCGTCTTTGTCGGGCTTGCAGGCATGATTGATCCACCGCGGCGTGAGGCACGGGATGCAATTGCGACTTGTCGCAGAGCAGGCATACGCACCGTTATGATTACGGGCGATCATGGCACGACGGCAGAGGCTATCGCCCAGCAGTTGGGTATTCTTCAGCGGGGTGGGTCTTCACTTAGCGGCCAACAATTGGCGGGCATGACGGACGAGCAATTGGATAAACAGGTAGAGGGGATTTACGTATTCTCACGAGTATCGCCTGAGCACAAACTGCGGATTGTAAAATCATTACAGCGTAAAGGGCATGTCGTAGCGATGACTGGAGATGGCGTGAATGACGCACCAGCCATTAAAGCAGCAGACATCGGTATTGCGATGGGAATTACCGGCACGGATGTGACGAAGGAAGCATCGGCGTTAATCCTGAGTGATGATAATTTTTCTACTATAGTAGCTGCAATTGAAGAAGGACGTAATATTTATGAGAACATCCGCAAGTTTATCCGGTATTTGCTGGCATCCAACGTTGGCGAGATTTTAACGATGTTTTTCGCGATGATGATGGGATTGCCGTTGCCACTCGTGCCGATCCAGATTCTGTGGGTCAACCTGGTGACGGATGGCTTGCCAGCAATGGCACTCGGTGTGGATCAGCCGGAAAAAGATCTGATGGAGCACAAGCCACGTGGCTCCAAGGAAAATATTTTTGCCAGACGACTGGGCTGGAAAATTGTCAGTCGGGGTGTATTGATCGGACTTTGCACACTCGGGGCATTCTGGCTTACCCTACAGGCCGCGCCGGATCAACCGGGTCAGCTCATTAAAGCTCAATCTGTAGCCTTTGCTACGCTCGTTTTGGCACAGCTCATTCATGTATTCGACTGCCGTAGTTCACGCTCCATCTTTCATCGGAATCCATTGCAGAACAAGTATCTGGTGTTTGCAGTTATTTCATCCATCGTGCTGATGCTGGCGGTCATGTATGTAGAGCCGCTGCAGCCTATCTTCAAAACCGTACCGCTGGGTATGCGTGAATGGGCGATTTCCATCGTTGCCGCAGGTATTCCAACCTTCCTTATGGGAGTGGGCAGCGTGTGGGGAGGTCGTCGCAACCGTCGCCGCATGGGCCCTGAGCGCTTCGTACCGAAAAGTACAAAGTTTTCGGCATAAAATCAATAGCAATTGCTTATCGTTTTCGTTATGCTATCCTCAAAATGATTCGAGGCGAGATTCCTCGGCATTTTGCAGGATAGCTTTTTTTATTTGGAATGTTGGATATGAATTTTCCGGGTTATCCTGTAGAGGAGCAAGAATAACGCTTTGGCAGCAGACTGCCAAAAGGAGTGGGCAAGGTATGGAATTTACAAAAATGCATGGACTCGGCAACGATTTTATTGTTGTGTTTGGAGAACAACAGCTTCCGGCTGATGCAGCAGAATTAGCTGTAAAATGGTGCAACCGTTTCTTCGGCATCGGCGCGGATGGCCTGGTTTATATACTACCTTCAGAGAAGGCGGATTTTCAGATGCGCATCATGAACTCGGACGGTTCGGAGGCAGAGCAATGCGGCAATGCCATCCGCTGTGTATCCAAATATGTATATGATCATGGTCATGTGACCCAAGAACAGATTACGATTGAAACCATCGGTGCGGGTGTACAACCCGTAAGCTTGAACATTCGTGATGGTAAAGTGGAAACGGTTCGTGTGGATATGGGAGAACCTATCCTGAATGGACTTCAGGTTCCCACCACCGTCGATGCCAACCCGGTGGTAGATCACTCCATTGAAGTGAGCGGACAGGAGTTCAAATTTACGGCAGTCTCTATGGGTAATCCTCATGCAGTCATCTATGTCGATGATGCTGTCAATTTCGATCTCTCGACATGGGGGCCACTTCTTGAAGTTCATCCTATGTTCCCGAAAAAAATCAATGTAGAGTTCGCGACGGTTCGCGATCGCGGATATGTGGACATGCGTGTGTGGGAACGCGGTGCTGGCCCAACACTTGCCTGTGGAACTGGAGCTTGCGCAACACTGGTATCATCCGTTCTGAACGGACATACGGATCGCACAGCGGTGATCAGCCTCAAGGGCGGCGATCTTCATATTGAGTGGAACGAAGCAGACAATCACGTATACATGACTGGGCCTGCCGAAGTTGTTTTCAAGGGAGTCACTTCGTAAAGGATACGTTTAAATGAGGAGGCCTTAGGGCCTCTTTTTTTGCAGTTATATGAATTCCTACTAGTCCAGATGGTTATAGAAACTGAATTTCACGAAAAACCTGTGTTTTTCTTCGTTTTCAGATGTTTTTTGTGTTACATTAGTATGAAATGATCAGTCAGGCGGGGGGAAAAGGGATGAAGGCGGATTTACGCAGTGTAATGCAGGAACGGGTCCTCATAGGGGATGGGGCGATGGGAACTTTCCTGTATCAGATGGGATTCCCGGTAGGGATTTCTTATGAAGAGTTGAACTTGATTTCACCTGAAGTGGTGGCAGATGTGCATCGTCGTTATCGCGATGCGGGTACAGAAATTCATGAAACCAATACGTACTCTGCCAATTACGATAAGTTGTCCAAGTTTGGTCTGGAATCCAAGGTGGAGGATGTAAATCGTGCCGGTGTGCGCATTGCCAAAGAAGTAGCTGGGCCAAACGGTTATGTTCTGGGCGCGGTTGGCTCCATTCGTGGAGGAAAGCGGACGAACGTATCAACAAGTGAATTGAAGCGCTTCTACCAGCAGCAGATTTTTGCACTGCTCGAAGAAGGAGTGGACGGCATTCTGCTCGAAACCTTTTATGATATCGAGGAGATGGATATCGCCCTTCTGCAGGCGCGCAAGCTGAGTGATCTCCCGGTAATTGGACAGTTCGCTGTTGAGGATGTAGGGCATACACTGGATGGATACACGATGCCTGAAGCTTTCCGAATCATGCGTGAGCAAGGGGCTGACGTCATTGGTTTCAACTGCCGTTCCGGTCCAAACGGAATTATGCGGGCGATGGAAACTGTATCAGGCCGTATCGGTGTTCCCATGTCTGTTTACCCGAATGCGGGTGCCGCGGATTACGTCGATGGTCAGTTCCGTTATGGAGCGTCTCCGGAATACTTCGGACAGACCGCAGTGCAATTTGCTGATCTGGGCGCACGTATTATCGGAGGCTGCTGTGGTACGACACCTGATCATATCGCGGCAATTGCCCAGGCTCTTGTTGAGTACACACCTGCTCCGATACTGGAACCTGATCCGTCCGAGTCGAAACCGCGTATCATCTTGCATGAGAATGTAGATGAACGGTCTGGACGGGGTGGGCAGCCTACGATTGTGGATCTGGTCAAACAACGTCATACCGTCATCGTCGAACTTGACCCACCGCGTGATCTCGACATTGCGAAGTTTATGAAAGGTGCCGAGACACTGAAAGCGGCTGGTGCAGATGCATTAACATTGGCTGATAATTCCCTGGCGGTTACCCGGATGAGCAACATGGCTCTAGGTCATCTTGTTCAGGATCGTACTGGATTGCGCCCACTGGTGCATATTGCATGTCGTGACCGGAATCTGATCGGGACACAATCGCACATGATGGGATTTGATGCTCTGGGCATTAATCATGTACTCGCTGTAACAGGTGATCCTGCACGATTTGGTGATTTGCCCGGATCAAGCTCGGTATACGATCTGACTTCATTTGAAATTATACGTATGATCAAACAGTTGAACGACGGCGTGTCCTTCTCCGGTAAACCGCTTAAGCAGAAGGCAGGCTTTGTTATCGGTGCCGCATTTAACCCGAATGTGAAACATCTGGATAAGGCTGTACAGCGTCTTGAGAAAAAGATTGCTTCCGGAGCCGATTATATTATGACACAGCCGGTATACGATCCTGAACTAATCGTAGCCATGCATGAAGCGACCAAGCATCTGGATGTGCCGATCTTCGTAGGGGTAATGCCGCTAGCCAGCGGCCGAAATGCAGAATACCTGCATAATGAGGTTCCGGGTATTCAATTGTCGGATGAAGTTCGCTCCCGGATGGCTGGTCTCGAAGGCGAAGAAGGTCGAGCAATGGGTGTGAAGATCGCCAAGGAGCTTCTGGATGTAGCAACAAAACATTTCAAAGGAATCTATCTAATGACTCCATTTATGTTCTATAGTATGACGGCCGAATTGACCCAATATGTGTGGGAGAAGTCGGAGCATCAATGTCCTACTTGTTTCAACCCTAATAATCAATTACAATAGTGTAACGGATGTGATGCCGATGTCATTCAGTATGACCGGATACGGTCAATCCGCCTTTCATTTTGGAGGCTATAAGGTACAATTGGAAATCAAGTCTGTCAATCATCGTTATTGCGAAGTGATGATGCGTCTCCCAAGAGAGTGGACGTGTTATGAAGACGGATTGAGGAAAAAGGTACAAAGCCGCTTAAAACGTGGGCGGATTGATGTTTATGTAATGAAAGAAAAAGATGAAGACCAGGCTCTTCCCGCTGTTCTGAATGAGCAGGCGGTCAGGGCCTATCTTCAGGCCGCAGAGCAATTGGAGAGCCGCTATGGTATGCAGGGCAAACCGAGTATTATGGATATGCTGGCACTTCCAGATGTCATGGTTCATTCGGATGGGACGAGTTCGCTTCCGGAAGAGCAGAAGGACGAATGGGAGCGTGTCCTGCAGCAGGGGTTGGAAGAGGCTTTATCCGGTCTGGAGCAGATGCGCGCCCGCGAGGGTCTTCATCTGGCCAGTGATCTGGAACGACGTGTCAGTCGTCTGGAATCACTGCATACCGAGATGCTTGCTCTTGCGCCGACTGTGGTGAGTGATCATCGCAACAAGTTAAGACAAAGGCTTACGGAAATGCAGGAAGAAGGCTCTTTCCCTTTTGACGAGCATAAATTGGGTATGGAAATTGCTATGTTTGCCGATCGTTCTAACATAGAGGAAGAGCTTACGCGTCTACTCAGTCACTTTGGACAGAGCAGGGAGCTGCTGAAAAGTGATGAGCCAGTAGGCCGCAAGTTGGACTTTCTTATTCAGGAGATGAATAGGGAAGTCAATACGATTGGATCAAAAGCCAACCATTTGGCTCTGGTGAACCGTGTTGTCGAGATGAAGGCGGAACTGGAGAAAATTCGTGAGCAAGCGGCGAATATCGAATGAACGGTCATATTTCGGCAAAAGAGTCGCATGTATAGGGGGAAGAACCTGATTATGGCAATCAAACTCATTAACATTGGATTCGGTAACATCGTATCGGCGAACCGGATTATATCCATCGTGAGTCCGGAATCGGCGCCGATCAAGAGGATTATACAAGAGGCAAGAGACCGTCATATGCTGATAGACGCAACGTACGGAAGACGTACTCGTGCCGTGATTATTACGGATAGCGATCATGTCATTCTGTCTGCGGTTCAGCCAGAAACGGTCGCCCATCGTCTTTCTTCGAAAGATGATGACAACGACGAATAAAATGGAGTGTAATATGTCTAAGGGATTACTGATAGTGTTGTCCGGCCCATCTGGGGTCGGGAAGGGTACAGTATGCAGCGCTTTGCGCAAACGGGTGCCGGAATTGATTTATTCTGTCTCGGCAACGACTCGTCAGCCACGTCTGGGTGAGGAACATGGCGTCAATTATTTCTTCAGAAGCCATGAAGAATTCCTGAACATGATTGCTGAAGATCAATTGTTGGAACACGCAGAATATGTAGGGAATTATTACGGAACACCGCGTGATTTTGTGGAGAAAACGATTAACGAAGGCCGGGACATCATTCTTGAGATTGAAGTTCAAGGCGCGTTGAAAGTGAAAGAAAAGTTCCCGGAAGGGATCTTTGTATTTCTGTTGCCTCCTTCATTGGACGAGCTTAAAGATCGCATTCAGGGCCGTGGTACGGAAAGTCAGGCGACGATTGATCACCGGATGTCCGTCGCGGTAGATGAGATCAGTCTGCTGGAGCAGTACGATTATGCTGTCGTTAATGATGAAATTGATTTGGCGTGTAAACGAATAGAAAGCATCATTATCGCCGAACATTGTAAGATCAATAAATAATCCATTTGCCGCCGCAAAATGCGATAATCAGTGGAGTTGCTGTCATAGGATATATGAGAGTAGCTCCAGTCTGGTTAACGTATCCAGCGGTGCACCATGATTCCGTCAGGCGGCGAATTGTGATTATACTAATGCAAAGAGGTGTTTTGTAAATATGCTGTATCCTTCTATTGATGAAATGATGAACAAAGTCGACAGCAAGTATTCCCTTGTTGTTGCCGCTTCCCGCCGGGCAAGACAGCTTCGTGAAGGTGAGAAAACGGATTTGAGAAATGCCAGATCCCATAAACAGGTTGGCGTTGCACTTGAAGAAATTTATGGTGATCTGCTCGTTGTCATCAAAGGACAGGACGAAGAGGAAGAAGAGTAAGCCGCCTGCGGCTGCTCTTCAACTGCATACGGCGCAAGCCGGATTTATTTGACAACCGCGAGGTTGTTATTTTTTTCTCTATTCATCATTATAAACGTCGTATATCGGGGGGATAACCATGTTGAACGGTAAAAAAATCGTGCTTGGTGTGACTGGCGGCATAGCCGCATACAAAGCGGCTACATTATGCAGTAGACTGGTGCAAAAAGGAGCGGACGTTCATGTCATTATGACGGATTCCGCGAAACAGTTTATTACCGAATTAACGCTGCAAACCTTGACCCGAAATGTGGTATATAGTGATACATTTGATGAGCGGGAGCCTTCGGTCGTCTCGCATATCCATCTGGCTGATATGGCCGATCTTGTTCTGGTTGCTCCGGCAACAGCCAATGTAATTGCCAAAATGGCACATGGGATGGCTGATGATATGCTCTCTACAACCTTGCTTGCAACCACTGCTCCGGTGATGATTGCGCCAGCGATGAATGTACATATGTATGATCATCCGGCTGTGCAGCATAATATGTGCCTGTTAACCGAGCGCGGAACGATGATGATTGAACCAGGTGAAGGTCAACTGGCCTGCGGCTATGTGGGCAAAGGTCGTTTGGAAGAGCCAGAGACGATTGTCGATGTGGTGGAACGTTTTTTTGAACAGCAGGAGTCTGCCAAACGGGAACGTAATGAACAGTTTTCTTTGTTGAGTGGGAAGAAGGTTGTGGTCACTGCAGGAGGTACCATAGAACGAATTGATCCGGTGAGATATATTACCAATGATTCCTCTGGAAAAATGGGTTTTTCCATTGCAGCGACAGCACGTGATCTGGGGGCAGATGTAACTTTGGTTATGGGGAATACCCAGGTTCAGCCGCCAGCCAATGTACATGTGATCCCGGTGCAGTCTGCGCAGGATATGTATGATGCGGTAGCAGGTGAGTGGGATGATGCAGATATCGTGGTTAAGGCCGCAGCTGTTGCGGATTATCGTCCCAAGGAAGTGTACACAGAGAAAATCAAGAAGAAAGGCGATACATTATCGCTTGAACTTATTAAAAATATAGATATTCTTGAAACGCTGGGTAAGCAGAAGAGCCATCAATTTTTGATTGGTTTTGCTGCGGAGACCAATTCATTAGAAATGTATGCACGTGAGAAACTGGAACGGAAAAACTGTGATCTGATCGTAGCCAATGATGTCACCCAGGCGGGTGCCGGATTTGGAACAGATACCAACGCGGTGCACATCTATGACCGTGAAGGTTTGGTGGAAGAGCTTCAGGTGGTTGCCAAGGAAGAGGTAGCTCGCCGGTTGCTTTCGATTGCGGCGGAGCGCATTGCCGGGAGGAATTAATATGGAGATCGCCAAGGTTATTGTCGATGTTCCGGTGAAGGAAACGGACCGGCCGTTTGATTATCTGGTGCCGGAATCCATGCGTGAATGGATTGAAATAGGCAGCAGGGTAGGTGTACCTTTTGGTCATCGGACGGTGCAGGGTTTCGTGATTGATCTGGTGCCTCGCACGGGTACGGAGACTTTCAAACTCAAACCGATTCAGGAATTGCTGGATATCGTTCCACCGTTATCAGAAGATTTGGTTGAATTAGCCGAATGGATGAGTGAACGTTATGCCAGCAACCGCATTTTGTCTTTGCAGGTGATGGTACCGACTGCGTTGAAAGGGAAAGCAGAACGGTACATCTCACTTGGAGATGCCCTGGATGGACAAATGGCAGGTTCAACATCAGGTGAAGAAGTTCTTTTTGTGTGGGGAGAAGAATCGACTTCAGAAAAAGTGCAGCAAGATATTATTCGTTTTGTGAAGAGTCGTGGGCAGGTTCCCCTTCAGCAATTAAGTCGTAAATACCCCAATCATGCTGCGCTGATCAAGAAGTTGTTGCTCAGTGGTGTCCTGCTTGAAAGTCAGGCGATTAAGGACAAGCTGAATAAAAAAACGATGAAATCCATTAATCTAGCTGTGGATGCAGCGGCTGCGGAAGAGGCATTGACTTCATTCCCGGCAAAGGCGCAACGGCAGAAAGAAGTTTTGGCTTTCTTGCTGGAAATGAAAGAACTGTTGCCGATGGCGATGAAAGAATTGCTGTCCACACTTCAGGTATCAGCGGCTACAGTCAAAGGTCTGGAGGAGAAAGGGCTGGTTGTAACGGAGGACGTCGAAGTCTTTCGTGATCCTTATCAGGGACGTAAGTTTCGTGCGACCGAGCCACTGAATCTGACCGATGAGCAGCAGCTTGTCTATAACAATATTAATGGTCGATTGCAGGAAAGGCGCCATGGCGTCTTTTTGCTTCATGGTGTAACAGGCAGCGGCAAGACGGAAGTATACCTCCAGACCATTCAGCGCTGTATTGAACAGGATCGGCAGGCGATTGTGCTTGTACCCGAGATTGCATTGACACCGCAGATGGTTGAGCGTTTTAAAGGACGTTTTGGTGATCAGGTTGCCGTGATGCACAGTCGTTTGTCTGGTGGAGAGCGTTATGATGAGTGGCGCAAAATTCGGGAAGGCCAGGTGAAAGTTGCCATTGGCGCCCGTTCAGCAGTCTTTGCTCCGTTCAGTCGTCTTGGTCTGATCATTATGGACGAGGAGCACGAGACTTCATATAAACAGGAAGAAACCCCGAAATATCATGCCCGTGATGTAGCGGTAAAAAGAGCACAGCAGCACCAGGCTGTCGTTGTCCTGGGTTCAGCGACACCTTCACTGGAAAGTTACTATGCTGCTCGTTCGCAGAGCAATGATGATTTTGCACCACTTTTGTTGGAGATGCCTACCCGCGCACTTGGTAATAAGCTGCCGGAGGTACGGATTGTTGATATGCGTGAAGAATTGAAGGACGGTAATCGCTCGATGTTCAGCCGCGCCTTGCACAAAGGATTGGAAGAGCGGTTGGAACGTGGGGAACAGACTGTGCTTCTGCTGAATCGACGTGGCTATTCCACCTTTGTGATGTGTCGCAGTTGTGGATACGTCGCAGGCTGTCCCGAGTGTGATATTTCGTTAACCTATCATCAGCGTTCCAACAATCTTCGTTGTCACTATTGTGGATATGCGGAAGCAGCACCAGAAGTGTGCCCGGATTGTGGCAGCGAGCATATTCGATATTTCGGTACAGGTACGCAGCGGGTAGAGGAAGAATTGGCGAAGTTGTTCCCGGGTATTCGCGTCATTCGGATGGACGTGGATACAACGAGCGAAAAAGGTTCGCATGAGAAGTTATTGAAGCAGTTTCGCGAGAAAAAGGCAGACGTATTGCTCGGTACCCAGATGGTGGCTAAAGGGCTTGATTTTCCTGATGTCACTCTGGTTGGTGTCATTACCGCAGACTCCGCACTCAATTTGCCTGATTTCAGGGCTGCCGAAAAAACATTTCAACTGCTCACCCAGGTGGCGGGTCGTGCAGGTCGACATCAACTGCCGGGCGAGGTATTCGTTCAGTCCTATACACCAGAGCACTATTCGATTGGGCATGCGAGCCAGCATGACTATGTTTCGTTTGTCCGTGAGGAATTATTGCATCGGCGCAATTTGCAGTATCCGCCTTACTGTCGCCTGATTTTGGTGACCTTCTCACATGAGCAGCTTCCGGTACTGATCCGACTGGCTGAGAACTACACACGAATACTGAAAGAAAAGGCAAATGCTGCTGGCTGGTTAGGCAGTTTGGATCGTTTCAGCAATGATGCCTTTGACGTGCTTGGCCCGGTAGCATCACCGATTCCCCGGATCAAGAATAGATACAGATTCCAATGTATGATAAAATGGCGGGGGGATGTCGACGCCATTGGCCTGGCGCTCGCGACGGCCCGGCGCATGGACGACGACGTTCAGGCGCAGAAGCTGCAAATTAGTCTGGATGTAGACCCGCAAATGTTAATGTGAGCATTTGTAGTAAAATGCGGATGTAAACAAGCGGTATAAACATAGATTAAAACAACATGAATGATGGCTCGAACTTAAAATCAGTTTTTGATACCTGCTACATAGCAGAAAATCAGTACTATTTTTGAAATGAGCCTGATGTCCTGAAATTATGATGAGGATTAGGAAGGTGCTTACAACATGTCGATTCGTATTATCGTGAAAGAACCGGATGAGGTACTACACAAAAGAGCTAAAGAAGTAACGAAAGTTACACCCAATGTACAGAAACTGCTGGATGATATGGCAGATACGATGTATGACGCAGAAGGCGTAGGTCTGGCTGCACCACAGGTTGGTATTTTGAAACGGCTTATTGTGATCGATTGCGGAGATGAGCAGGGCCTGATCAAGATGATCAATCCGGAGATTATTGCGAGTGAGGGAGAGCAATTTGGACCCGAAGGATGCTTGAGTATTCCTGGTATTAACGGTGATGTGCGTCGTTTTGAGACAGTTACTGTCAAAGGGTTGGACCGCGAAGGCAAGGAACTGATTATTACGGGCAGCGGACTGTTGTCTCGCGCATTCCAACATGAGATTGACCATTTGGATGGCGTGCTATTTACGGATATTGCTGAAAAGGTGTACGAAATTGCAGCCGATCAAACCGGGCCGCGTCGTAACTAAGGAGTGATCGATTTGAATATTGTTTTTATGGGAACGCCTGAATTTGCAGTTCCGTCTCTCGATATGCTTATTGCCGAGGGATATAACGTGGTTGGGGTAGTCACACAGCCGGATAAACCACAGGGCCGCAAAAAGGTACTAACACCAACACCGGTCAAGGCTGCGGCAGAACGCCACGACCTGCCTGTATTTCAACCAGTGAAACTGCGTGCGCCGGAAGCTGTAGCCCAGTTGGCTGAATGGAAACCGGATCTGATTGTGACTGCGGCTTTTGGGCAGATTCTGCCCAAAGCTGTGCTGGATATGCCCGTTCGCGGTTGTGTGAACGTGCATGGCTCTCTTTTGCCAAAATATCGCGGTGGTGCCCCGATTCAACGTTCCATTATTAATGGAGAGCCGGTGACGGGTGTTACACTGATGTTTATGGCGGAAGGCTTGGATACGGGAGATATGATCTCACGTGTAGAAGTAGCGATTACGGATGAAGATACATCAGGGTCCATGTTTGTAAAGCTCAGCGAAGCGGGCTCCAAACTGCTTCAGGAAGAAATGCCGCGGCTGATTGCAGGTGAAACAACGGCTGTCCCACAGGATGAAGCCGAGGCTTCCTATGCACGTAATCTGACTCGGGATGACGAGAAGATGGACTGGAATCGGACGTCGCGTGAATTGTTCAATCAGATTCGCGGTCTTGTGCCGTTCTCGGGTGCATTCACGATGTGGGATGAGCAGGTCTTCAAGGTATGGGCAGCAACGAATCCGAAGCAGATGGATGTACTCTCGTCTTCCGATGCTGGACAAGCTGAGCCGGGAACGGTGTTACAATTGGGCAAAAACGGCATTGAAGTTCGCACAGGTGACGGTTCTCTCTGGCTTACTGAGGTTCAGCCCGCAGGCAAAAAAGTAATGCAAGCTGCTGACTTTGCCCGTGGTGGTACCCTGAAACCAGGAACGGTGCTGCAATGAGCGGAAATACACCGGGCCGTCCGTCAGGAAATGGTCATAAAGTCGCAGGAAACGCCTCTCGGGGCGGAGGAAACCAGCGTCGTCCGAACACAGGAAAATCGGGTCGTGCAGGACATTCATCTGCATCCCCAGCTTCTGCCAATGGTGCATCACGCTCGGAGCGGCCTAAAACATCTGCTCGTGCACTTGCTGTAAAGGTACTCAGCGCTGTTGAGCAAGAAGGAGCGTACAGCAACCTTGAGCTGAACCGGCGTCTGAAAGAAGCCGAGCTAAGTCCGGCAGATGCTGGGCTGGCTACAGAGTTGGTCTATGGTACGATCGCAAGACGGAATACCCTTGATTATTTTCTGGAACGATATGTAGCCAAAGGTGTATCCAAGCTGCAACCTTGGGTTCGCAGCCTGCTGCGCATCAGCGTGTACCAGATGTTATATCTGGACCGTATTCCGGAACACGCGGTGGTGAGTGAAGCTGTCAATTTGGCTAAGAAATTGGGTCATCAGGGCATCTCCGGTATGGTGAATGGAGTATTGCGGAACATGATTCGCAATCGTGATGAACTGCGTATTCCCGAACATCTGCCTGCAGCTGAACGTATCTCACTGGAGCATTCTCATCCGCTGTGGATGGTCGAACGCTGGATCAGCCAATATGGCGAAGAGACAGCGGAAGCGATCTGTCGTGCGAATAACGAGCCGCCTGCGGTTAGTGTTCGTGTGAACACGACAATGACTACACGTGAGAAACTGATGCAAGAGATGGAGAGTACGGGAGCGATCGTGGAACCTTCTCGACTTAGTCCGGACGGTATTCTCGTTCGCAGTGGTGGTAACATGGCACATACGTCCTGGTATCGGGATGGCTTGCTGTCCGTTCAGGATGAAAGTTCCATGCTTGTAGCTGAGGCCGTTGGGCCTGAAGATGGTCAGACTGTACTGGACTGCTGTGCAGCTCCCGGCGGAAAGACAGCCCATATGGCGGAGAAAATGCAGGACCGTGGACGGATTGTGGCCAATGATGTACATGCTCACAAACGTCAGTTGATCATGGATCAGGCAGATCGTCTGGGACTTAGCTGCATTGATGCTGTGACAGGTGATGCCCTTGATCTGGATAAGCGTTATCCAGAGGAATCCTTTGACCGCATTCTGCTGGATGCGCCATGTTCAGGTCTGGGTGTTATTCGCCGCAAGCCAGATGTCAAATGGACCAAAACTGCGGAAGACATCCAGGATATCTCCAATCTGCAACGTGAACTGCTGGATCGGGTTGCACCGCTATTAAAGCCGGGTGGTGTTCTGGTGTATAGTACGTGTACAATCGAGCCAGCGGAGAATGAGCATAGGATCGCTGACTTTTTGGCTCGGCATCCCGAATACAAGGCGTCTAAAGACTCTGCCTGGTCTGGTATGGAAACAGCGGATTTGAAGGTTGTTAACGGTGGTGTGCAGATTCTGCCACAGTACGCTCACAGTGACGGGTTTTTCATTGCCAGGTTGACAAGGATAGCGGATTAACAGTTTAATAGAGCACTGAAGGATAGCCGCCGAGGGGAACTTCGGCGGATTTCTTTGTGATTAGCCTCAAGGTTTAACATCAGAAAATGTCATGATAGGGTGCGATGCAGGCATTGAGGTGTTATAATGCATGAAGTAAAGGCATCAAGGGTATACATGGATGTAACGTGGTCTTTGTGATAGAATAGAACGAATGGAAAGAAAAGAAGGAAGACGATCAAAAGAAAAGAAGGAATAGGTGTTGACAACAAAATGAAACCTTTTATATATGATTATTCCCTGGAGGAGCTGCAACAGTGGGCTGTTGAGAACGGGGAGCCGGCTTTTCGCGGTGGTCAGATCTTCGACTGGATTTATGTGAAACGTGTGAATGATTTCAGTGAAATGACGAACCTGTCGAAAGCGCTGCGTGAAAAGCTGACTGAACAATTTGAATTCGTTACACTAACTGAAATTACGAAATTTGAATCCAAGGATGGAACGGTTAAATTCCTGTTCGGTCTGCATGATGATCATGCGATCGAAACAGTTATTATGAAGCACAACTATGGTAACAGCATCTGTGTAACAACACAGGTTGGCTGCCGGATTGGCTGCACGTTCTGTGCATCCACGCTGGGTGGACTCAAACGTAACCTTACAGCTGGCGAAATTGTCGCTCAGGTTGTGCAGGCCCAGAAAATTCTGGATGAACGCGGTGAGCGGGTCAGCAGCATCGTAATCATGGGTTCAGGTGAGCCTTTTGAGAACTATGAAGCAACAATGACGTTCCTGCGTATAATGATTCACGAAAAAGGGCTGAATATCGGTCAGCGCCATATTACGGTGTCCACAAGTGGAATCGTACCGAACATTTACAAGTTTGCAGATGAAGATACACAGATTAACCTGGCGATCTCCATCCATGCGCCAAATGATGCATTGCGTTCCAAATTGATGCCGGTAAACCGCCGTTTTCCTTTTGACGATGTAATGGAGTCATTGCGTTATTACTTGGCGAAAACGGGCCGCAGAATTACGTTTGAGTACGCACTTATCGGTGGTGTGAATGATCAGCCGGAACATGCGGCAGAACTGGCAAGTGTGCTTAAGAACATGCTGTGCCACGTGAACCTGATTCCGGTCAACCATGTACCTGAGCGTAAGTACGTAAGAACATCCAGAAGCGACATTTTCAATTTTCAGAAGATCCTCTCGGAGCAGGGTGTTAATGTAACCATTCGTCGTGAACAGGGACATGATATTGCTGCCGCTTGCGGTCAGCTTCGTGCAAAGCATATGGAGTTGAGGTGAGAACGTTTTGATCAAAACAGTTCATGTGAGCCATATCGGACGGGTGCGTTCGGTGAATGAAGATTCAGCCTGGATTCGAAATCTTGATACAGGTTATATTCTGGGTATTGTTGCCGATGGTATGGGCGGACATCTTGCAGGAGATACAGCGAGCCGCCTGGCGGTAGAGACGTTGGTGCAGGATCTGGGAACGCTTGAGCCGGGTCTTTCACATGCGTCTTTGTCAGCCGCACTCAGCGATGCTATTTTGCATGCCAACGAAGTGATCTTCCGCACTGCATCCTCGGATGATAATTACCACAACATGGGAACCACCGTGGTTGCGGCCTTATTGAATGATACGGAAGGCGTTATTGGTCACATCGGTGACAGCAGAGCATACAAGATTGCAAACAAACATGTGATCCAGTTGACCGAGGACCATACGCTGGTCAATGAATTGTTCAAAAATGGTCAGATCAGCAAAGAAGATGTCTCTCATCATCCGCGACGCAATGTGCTGACACGTGCACTTGGGACAGACGCTGAAGTGAAGGTGGATCTGGATACCGTCAAGCTGGAAGAAGGCGAAGTTCTTCTCCTGTGCAGTGACGGGCTTAGTAATCTGGTCAGCAATGAGCAGATCATTCAGGTCGCAGGTAATCTGGAACTGGCATTGGAAGATCGGGCGGATCGCTTGCTTCAGCTGGCTTTGCTTGCTGGAGGAGATGACAATATCACGGTGGCATTATTCGAACTGCAAAAGGAAGGTTCCGTGACATCGGAAACGGGGTGTGAGTCATGATTGGGCACCAGCTAGGCGGACGCTATGAAGTGATCGAGCGTGTCGGCGGTGGCGGCATGGCTCTTGTGTACAAGGCCCAGGATCTGTTGCTCAACCGGAACGTTGCCATCAAAGTGTTAAGGCAGCAATTTGTGCATGACGAAGAGTTTATTCGCCGTTTCCGCAGGGAAGCACAGTCTGCAGCATCTCTCTCCCATCCTAACGTGGTCAGTATCTACGATGTGGGGCAGGAAGATGACGTTCATTATATTGTCATGGAATATGTCGAAGGTAAAAACCTGAATGAAATTATTAAAGAGCGGGCGCCTCTGCAGGTGGACGAAGCGGTTCGGATCGCCTCCCAGATTGCAGATGCCCTCGATCATGCACATCATAATCAGATCATTCATCGGGATATCAAACCACATAATATATTGATTGGTCGTAATGGCCGTGTGAAAGTAACGGATTTCGGGATTGCCCGTGCGGTTACGTCCACAACGATTACACAGACCGGCTCCGTAGTTGGTTCCGTACATTACTTCTCACCTGAGCATGCCAAAGGCATCGTGACTGGCGAGAAGTCGGACTTATATTCCCTTGGTATTGTACTCTATCAAATGCTGACTGGGCAGCTTCCGTTCCTGGGAGAGAGTCCGATTAGCGTTGCTTTGAAGCATTTGCAGGAAGAGTTTGATGAACCTCGCAAATTCAATCCGCTTATCCCGCAAAGCGTAGAGAACGTTATTCTGAAATCCATGCGCAAAAATCCGCAGGAGCGTTACCAATCCGCTAAAGAAATGCAGACGGATCTGGAAACCTGCCTGATGCCGGAAAGACGTAATGAAACGAAGATTGATTTTCCGGATGAGGATGATATCGATCAGACCCGTGTTATGCCGGCGATCAAGCCGGAGCCGCGTGGAGTTACATCCACAGGTGCTATACCCGTGATGGAGTCTGACCAAGATAACAACAAGGGCAAACCCAAAACAAAGAACTGGAAAAAGCCAGCGTTGTTGATCTCGTTGACCGTGCTTATTCTTATCGCGATGGTTGGAGTTGTGTGGTACGTGAAAGGCATGCTTGTTGTGCCAGATGTGACTGTACCCAATGTCATTGGCCAAACCGAGGAGAAGGCTCGTCAAATGTTGCAGGATCAAGGGCTTGTGGTCAGTGATACTGTCATCCGGGAGTACAAGGAGGATGTGGAACCAGGTATTGTATTTGACCAGACCCGAAATGAAGGCGACGTGGTCAAAGAAGGCTCTGAGGTCCAGCTGAGTGTTGGCGCGGAAAAAGAGTTGTTGAAGATGATTGATCTCAAAGACCTTTCATATGATGAAGCGGTCAAACAACTTACCAGCCTGGATATCAAAGAGGATCAGATTCAGCGTAAGGATGAATATTCAAATGATAAATCTGCGGGGACGGTTCTATCCCAAACTCCTGGGGTGAATGTAGAATACGATCCGGCAGAGGTTCAGATTGTTCTGACCGTGAGCAAAGGATCCGAAACGATAAAAATGCCGGACTTGAAAAATCTCACGCGAAGCGAGGCTGAGAAAAAGCTCCAAACCGCCGGCTTAATTCTTGCTCAGGTTCAGGAAGAGTCGAGCTACACCGTAGATGAAGGCAAAGTGACACAGCAATGGCCTGTGGAAGCTGGTGCAGAGGTGAATCCTGGTGATAAAATCACCATTTTCATTAGTACTGGATATCCGCCTGAGGCATTGAACTACCCCTATAACATTAACGTTTCGCCAAAAGAAGTAGGAAAGAGCAGCAAAATTCGAATTACTTTCGAGGATGCTCGTGGCAAAAGTCAGGAATGGGGAACCCGGAGCATCAAGTCTGCCCAAACGCTGACAATTCCGCTTGTTCTGGCTCCAAACGTCGATGGTGTTGTCTCTGTCTATCGGGATGGCCAATTCCTGGATACGTACCTGGTGTCCTATATTGATGCCAAAAATGGAACGGTAGTTGTGCCTACCATTGAGCCCGAGAAGGGTGCAGAGCCGCCTCCAACAACGGAGGAGCCTGATCAAGGCGGTGGTGGTGATGAGGGCACTGTAGATACACAACAGGAAGGTGAGCCTGATACACCTGTGGATGGTGAAGTGGACAACGAAGAGGGAGATACTTCTGCGATGAATAAGGATAAGGGTCCCTCCAAAGGCAAAGATAACAAGAAAAAGGAAGTCGTTAACGCATCAAGCCGTCCATAAGGACGGCTTATTGCCGACGTTTAGGGTAAATGTACTGTAAATTAAAAGGAGGGCGACGGAGCTATGCCAGAAGGTATCATCGTTAAAGCGCTAAGCGGTTACTATTATGTCATGCCACTGGAAGACAGCGGGGTGCCTTCGGTTGAAGGCTCCGCCGTTCAATGCCGGGCCAGAGGCATCTTCAGAAAACGGGGTACCTCACCGCTTGTGGGTGACCGTGTCAGCTATATGCTGACAGAGAACGGGGAAGGAACAGTAGATGAAATTCGCAAACGTGAGACGGAGTTAATTCGTCCACCTGTAGCCAATGTAAGTCTGGCTGTTCTGTTATTTTCCGTTAAGGAACCGGATATGAATCTCAATCTGCTGGATAAATTCCTGGTACATATCGAACAAGCCGGACTGGATGCACTAATTGTGCTCACGAAGCAGGACCTGGCTGATCCAGAAAACGATGCCCGTGATACAGTGGCTGAAGTAAAGGCTTTGTACGAGCAAATTGGATATGAAGTTATCTCTACGAGTTCACGAACTGGTGAAGGTAATGAACTGCTCAAGGAGCGTCTTGCCGGCAAGATTAGCGTATTCTCCGGGCAATCCGGTGTAGGTAAATCTTCGATGCTGAATGCATTGATGCCAGGTCTAACCCTGGAGACCAGTGCAATCAGCATGCGCCTGGGCCGAGGGAAACACACCACCAGGCACGTGGAGCTCATACCGCTGGATAATGGTGGCTTTGTCGCCGATACGCCGGGATTCAGCCAACTGGACTTCCTGGAGATTGGTGTGGAGGAGTTATCTACTTGTTTCCGGGAGTTCGCTCAATATGCGGATCAGTGTAAGTTCCGAGGCTGTACCCATACGCACGAACCAGGTTGCCGGGTGCTTGCAGCCAAGGCGGAGGGAATGATCTCCGAAAGCCGTTATCAGCATTACGAACAATTCCTTACAGAAATGAAAGACAAAAAGCGGAGGTATTAATATGATTAAAATTGCCCCATCTATTTTATCTGCGGATTTTGCCCGTCTCGGCGCGGAAGTGGCGGAAGCCCAAGCTGCTGGCGGAGACTGGATTCATGTTGATGTCATGGACGGTCATTTCGTCCCTAATATTACGCTTGGACCTGCGATTGTAAAAGCGATCGCTCCACATACAAGCTTGCCGCTTGACGTGCATTTGATGATTGAGAACCCAGAGCGTTATGTGGAGGAATTTGCGAAAGCTGGCGCAGCTGTTATTACGGTTCATGCCGAGGCTTGTGTGCATCTGCACCGGGTTATTCATCTGATCAAGGAACAGGGAGTGAAGGCAGGGGTTGCTCTTAATCCGGGAACTCCGGCAAGTGCAATTCAGGAAGTGCTGGACGATGTGGATATGGTGCTTGTCATGACCGTAAATCCCGGTTTTGGTGGACAGGCCTTCATCTCAGGCACCATGAATAAAATCAAGCAAATTCGTAGCTGGCTGAACGAAAAAGGACGCCATGACGTGCATATTGAAGTGGATGGCGGTATTGCTGCCGACACAGCTCCGCTTGTGGTTGAAGCTGGAGCGGATGTGCTCGTTGCAGGAAGTGCTGTATTTGGACGTGAAGATCGCGCAGCGGCGATTGCCGAAATTCGCAGTAGCTACGGAGGCTGAGCATGAACCTCAAGGAGACGCTGTGGACAATGGGTGCAAGTCTCGTTACGGGACTGGTGCTTGCTATGTTTGCGGTCATTCAATCCCCTTACAATGCGATTACGTCATTGATCGGGGTTGGTGTTGTCATTATGTACTTCCGCAAATTTGACCGTACAGGACTTCGGGTTACTTTTGTGATATTCAGCATACTGTATTACTTATTGAGTGTATTCATGATCGCTGTCTATCAATATATCCCTACCCAAACCTAAATGACCTGATAACCAGGCTCGTCATTGTGGAATAGGGACAAAGGGTTCCGCATAAATATGGTTACATGAGCAGGTTTCTCATGTAGCCTTTTTTGTCGTGTTTAAGGCAAGGAAGGCCTGGAGCATAGGATACGGCGGATGCATGAGCATGATGGGGAGGGTGAAGTATGAAATTTTACACATTCAAACTGCCGAAGTTTTTGGGAGGCTTTGTAAAGGCGATTCTTAATACGTTTCAAAAGAACTGACATGATTAAAAGGTTCCATTGGCGAATACCGCCGCTATGGCTTCAGGATCATCTGGAATTCGGACCTGCGAAGCGCCATGCGGCGGCTATTCACATGCTGATGTGTGTATTCATGATTTTATTTCTGAATACCAAAAAAGCACCTGCAAGGAACAAGGTGCTTTTTGCTTACCCGATTTATAGTAGCTTTGCGTGATTATACGCGAGTCACTTTACCGGCTTTCAGTGCACGGGTGCTTACGTATACACGTTTTGGTTTACCGTTCACGAGAATGCGGACCTTCTGAACGTTTACGCCCCAAGAACGACGGTTACGGTTGTTAGCGTGGGATACGTGGTTACCGGTGCCCGGTTTCTTACCTGTCACATAACATTTGCGAGACATAGATTACACCTCCTATCCTAAAATAACCAGTTGCCCTAAGGAGACACGAATGCCATTCCAGACGGGCTAAATTGTTCTTCCTGACCGCAATGGTCAGGTTCCAGTAGCTAATGGCGTTGTTCAAGCCGGCATAGCCGGATCATTTCCATTACTAAACCTGCATAAAACAATACTTGAATATAATATCATATTGAAAAAAGCTTCGTCAACTGATCCAAAAACTTTATTTATTTCTCCTGTCTAATATAGTACAATGTTGAATAGTCCATAATACAGCGGTGAACAGGCTGTTGCCTCGGGGAAGCCGGAGAAAAAACCGGCCTTAAAGGGTCGGTGGTCTGCTTTTTTGGCAACGCTGTGAGCTGCGGCATTCCATCATTGGCACCAGTCTCCATGCGGCATTCATGCCGGCTCTTGATACCGGTGCATATCCGTATGCCCCGAATTAGGGGTTACAGAGTAATTGCAGGATATCGGTTGCCCGGCCGCCCAGACCGTTAATCCGGCTGACATGTTGTATTATATGCCTTTGCCGGACAAGGTATGGACGAAGAATAACGCGATAAGCGTTTGCGCATGAACAGACCAGATAACATCTTGGTGCAAGATGTTCGTGTATCAAGCTAGGAAGGGGAATTCTCACTTGAGTATACGTTCTTTAAATGGAACAGATTTTACCGCAATGGTACTTGCCGGAGCGGAACAACTTGGACAGCATGCAGAGCACGTCAATTCCCTGAATGTTTTCCCTGTGCCGGATGGCGACACGGGAACGAACATGAATTTGACAATGAGTGCAGGAGTCGCAGAGATTAAACGCAAGAGTTCTGCCTCCATCGGAGAAGCTGCCGGTATTTTATCAAAAGGCCTGCTTATGGGCGCACGGGGGAATTCCGGAGTAATATTATCACAATTGTTCCGTGGATTCAGTCGTTCAGCTGCTCCTTACGAGGAACTGAATACACTCCAGTTTGCCGCAGCCCTGCAGAACGGTGTGGACGCTGCTTATAAAGCCGTAGTGAAACCCGTTGAAGGGACCATTCTTACCGTAGCCAAGGAAGCGGCGAAACATGCCAACTACTACGCAAGACGGACGAATGATATAACTGAATTAATGAATGAAGTATTGTTAAAAGCAAAAGAAGCACTGGCAATGACTCCGGAATTGCTGCCTGTATTGAAACAGGTTGGTGTTGTGGATTCAGGCGGTCAGGGGCTTGTATATATTTACGAAGGCTTCATGGACGTTCTGTTGCAAACGGACGGGGCAAGTCGTACATCCTTCCAGAGAGACGTACAACCAACCGTAGCGGCATCTGCATTGAAACCGGCTGCACCGTCAGAAGTGGTTTCTGCGAAGCCTGCACAGCAGGTAATTGTCCCGGAGATGCCAATGTCTGCCCAGGCGCGACTGGAAACGGAAGATATTGAGTTCCTGTATGACATGGAGTTCTTTATTAACCGCGAGCTTGGAGAGAACGCAGGTGTTACATTTGATGACGAAGCATTCCGGAAAGCGTTGTCAGTTAACGGGGATTCCATCATTATTATTGCTGACGATGAAGTGATTAAGGTTCACGTGCATTCCAAGACACCTGGGGATGTATTAAACCTGGCTCTCCGTTATGGAGAAATCACACAAATTCACATTCTCAATATGCGTGAGCAGCATCGTGATCTGCTGACTGCAGGCATGGACATTGCGCCTTCGCCTGAGCTGTTCGCAGAGATTCCACCTGAAGCGGCGCGCAGTGTGGAAAAAGCCGTGCTCCCAGCAGACGAGATGGCACCATATGGTTTCATCGCGGTATCTTCCGGTGAAGGCATTGCGGAGATTTTCCAAAGTCTTGGCGTGGATGTCGTTCTGTCTGGTGGACAAACGATGAATCCGAGCACCGAGGATTTTGTGAAAGCGGTGCGTTCGATCGCGGCAGAACAGGTTTTTATTTTGCCGAACAACTCCAATATTGTGCTTGCTGCCGAGCAGGCCCGGGAGCTGCTGGAAGATGAACGTCGAATTATTGTGATTCCGAGCAAGACGATCCCTCAGGGCATGGCAGCGGCTTTTGCTTTCCAGGAGGATGAATCTGCGGAAACCAATCGTGACCATATGCTTGAGGCAATTAGCCGGGTACAGTCCGGTCAAGTGACTCATGCGGTCAGAGATACACAATATGACGAGCTTGATATCAAAGCGGGACACTACATCGGTATCCACAATTCCAAGATCGTGGCAACGGACGAGAGCATGCTGCATGCATGTGAAGGCCTGCTGCAACAGATGATGGAAAGCGGAGATGAAGTGGTGACGATCCTTGAAGGGGACGAGGCTACCCCTGAGATTACCGCTGCGCTTGTCGCATGGCTTGAAGAACAATATCCTGATGCTGAGGTAGAGGTGCATCTTGGAGGACAGCCGGTTTATTATTATTTGTTCTCTGTAGAGTCCTAATAGAGGTTGTTCAAAATGTCCCCAGTTAACTTTTTGAACATGCACTAATAGCACTAAAGCAAAGAGGAGGGATCTGATGAGCCACAAGGTTGCGATCGTAACCGATAGCACGGCAGATATACCGGAAGAACTGATCCGTAAATACGGGATTCATGTTGTTCCGCTGCGTGTTTTGTTCGGGGAAGAAGCTTATGCAGATGGCGTTGATCTGACTTCGGAACAGTTCTATGCAAAATTGGAGAAGGTATCTGTGCTGCCTACAACCTCACAGCCTTCTCCCACTGATTTTATGAATATCTATAACACATTGTTGGATGAGGACCCGGAGCGGCCCATTGTATCGATTCATTTGTCTTCCGGCATGAGCGGTACCTATCAATCGGCTCTGCTTGGCAAATCGTTGCTGGAACGTGAAGAAGATATAACGGTACTGGATTCGAAGTCTGCATCCTATGGATATGGTTTATTGGTCGTACAGGCTGCCGAGCTTGCTGAACAAGGCAAGTCCGCTGCGGAGATCGCTGCGGCTGTAGCCGCCATGCAGCAGAGCCGCAAGCTGTTCTTTCTCGTAGATACATTGGAGTATTTACAGAAAGGCGGTCGGATTGGCAAAGCTGCGGCCATCTTGGGAACACTGCTGAATATTAAACCGATCTTGTCGATTGATGAGGAAGGCGTTATTTACGCAGTGGAGAAAGTCAGAGGTCACAAAAAAGCCATGGCACGCATTATTGAGCTGTTTCAGCAGGATCTGGCGGGTCAACGTGTTAATCTGGCGGTAGGTCATACCGCAGACCCCGGATCAGCGATCGCTTGTGCAGAGCAATTACGCGGGCATTTTACACTGAATGAAGTGGTATATACCAATATTGGGGCCGTCATTGGCAGCCATGTTGGGCCAGGCGTAATTGCCATCTTTATGTGGCCTGTTCCGGAATGAGGGATTAGACATGAAATGGGAAGAAATATCGGTAAAACAAATTAGCGGCGTGAGTGCTCTCAAAGAGGGAGAGCTTCACGCCTTTGGCATCTCTACTGTAAAAGACCTGCTTGAATATTATCCGTTCCGTTATGAGGATTATCGACTGCGTTCGCTCAGTGAAGTGAAGGACGGGGATAAAATTACGGTACAGGGTAAAGTGATGGGCATCCCGGTGTTGCAGCGTTATGGCAAAAAGTCACGCCTTACCTGTAAGGTGATGACGGAAGAATGGATGATCTCAGCCACCTGGTTCAATCGGCATTTTCTGAAGGAGCAGCTTACGCCCAATCGAGAGATTGTTATTACGGGGAAATGGGAACAAAAACGTATGCAGATGACCGTAACGGACTCGGAATTTCCGGATAAAGGGGAAGGACGATCGGGAACGCTGCAGCCTGTGTATTCCGTAACCGGCAAGATTACGCAGTCCTGGATGCGTAAAACGATTAATCAGGGGTTAGTCCAATTCGGGGAAATGATCCCTGAAATTCTGCCTCACTCCCTCATGAAGAAATATGGATTCATGCCTCGCAAACAGGCGATTGCCGGGATTCACCGTCCGCAGGATAACCGGGAAGGCCAGCAGGCCAGACAGCGGATGGTGTATGAGGAGTTATTTTTGTTTCAACTCAAGATGCAGGCATATCGTGCATTGAACCGGGATCGTATGGATGGTGTAGTGCACACAACGGATAATACGACGATTCGCGAGTTTGTTCGCAGTTTGCCATTTGAACTCACGGATGCGCAGAAGAAGGTAGAGCTTGAAATTCTGCATGATATGCGTTCACCGTATTCGATGAATCGATTGCTGCAGGGAGATGTAGGCTCAGGTAAAACGGTTATTGCAGCGATTGCGCTGTATACAACCGTTCGTTCCGGTTTTCAGGGGGCACTGATGGTGCCTACGGAGATTCTGGCAGAACAGCATATGCGCTCACTGCAAAAGCTGTTTGAACCTTTTGGCGTAACTGTGGGGCTGTTAACGGGCAGTGTGAATGGACGCAAGCGCAAAGATCTGATTGCATCCTTGCAGATGGGCATGATCGATATCGTTGTGGGTACACACGCTCTGATCCAGGAGGATGTATTTTTCCGCGATCTGGGTCTTGTCGTTACGGATGAACAGCATCGCTTCGGTGTAAACCAGCGCAGCATTTTGCGGCGTAAAGGGTATAACCCGGATGTGTTAACGATGACGGCGACGCCGATACCGCGAACACTGGCGATTACGGCTTTTGGTGATATTGAGGTATCCACCATCTCGGAACGTCCAAAGGGACGGATTCCAATCTCGACGTACTGGGTCAAGCATGACATGATGGACCGGGTTCTTGGTTTTATTTCGCGAGAAGTGGACCAGGGACGTCAGGCCTATCTGATCTGCCCGCTCATTGAAGAGTCAGAGAAGCTGGATGTGCAGAATGCGATTGACCTGCATATCCAGATGCAGCAGAACTTTCCGAAGTACCGTGTAGGTCTGCTGCATGGACGGATGACGGCTGGCGAGAAGGAAGAGATGATGCGTGAATTCTACAGCAACGAAATTCAGCTTCTGGTCTCCACAACGGTTGTGGAGGTCGGTGTCGATGTACCCAACGCTACATTGATGGTTATTATGGATGCGGATCGCTTCGGTTTGTCACAGCTGCATCAGCTTCGTGGTCGGGTCGGGCGGGGTGCTCATGCATCTTATTGTGTGCTCATTGCTGATCCCAAGACAGAGGTTGGGCAGGAGCGCATGAAGGTCATGACGGAAACCGAAGATGGATTCGAAGTATCCCGTCGAGATCTGGATCTGCGGGGACCGGGCGATTTCTTTGGCACCAAGCAAAGTGGATTACCGGAGTTCCGTCTTGCCGACATGGTTGCGGATTTTGCCGTATTGGAGCAGGCGCGAGATGATGTGTCCAGCCTGATTGCGGATGCGAGCTTCTGGACGTCTGTTGACTACGCTCCTTTACGTGACTTTTTACAGCAGCAGCAAGTATTCCAGGGTGATCTGATCGATTAATCGGGGCTGTGGATATGTAGTTTTCCACATTTTCCGTGGGAAAATGTCAAGTGTACAAGCCCTCCTGTCATATGAATAAGAAGTGAGTTCATTATTCAGGAGGTGCTGTACGTTTTGGGTTACCAACAATATGGAATCAGTCCGCAGCTGGTGGAGCGGATCAAAACGAAAATGAAAAATCCCGCTGTCAAAGAGCGTATCAAAAAGTTGATAGATGGGGTCACCAAGTCTGATTTGCAGGATAAGGCAAAAGTAAGAAGACTGGTCAAGTCGTCAGCGGTCATTTTGAACGAGAATTTTTCTGCGGCTCAGGAGGAACAATTTGTTGCTTTTGTTCTCGCGCAGAAGATCGATCCGAACAATACGTTTCATTTGATTAAGCTGTGGGGCATGTTCAGGTAGGGATTCGATGGAATGTTGGGTGGTATAAAATGAACTAAGGGTGTTACACGTGGCCACTCCGAGTGCAGTACCATCTTCCGATCGCTGTTATCCCCGGATTTTTTTGAATTACCCTTTGAAAGGGTAAAATCCGGTGATAAAGGCGAGCGCTTCGCTTCTCCAGATTGGTTCTGCACTCTCCGTTACTGTGTAACTGGGAGTTCATTTTATAAAAACCAAATTACATCGAATGTGTATGAAGTAATTATAGTGGATGGGCGGTTCATAAGTCAGGAAGTTGACTTATGGATCGCCTTTTTGATTTAAATGTAGACGTGTCCTTGGTCCTGAAATGATTTATGCTATGCGTTTTTTATCGTTGTTGAAGCTGAGGTTGTAACGGTGAGATGAAGAGCGTGACCTATGGGGAGACGTATTAACTGTGGCTAACGAACTGAGGTGACGCTATTTGGAGCATTTCTGCCTGATAGAAATTGTAACGAACCTGAGAGGCGCTATTTTCTCAATTCCGGCATGCATACGTTATTTATTGCTGTTTGCGGATGAAATAAGGTCACTGAGGTTCGTTACATTTTCTCGCTCCCCAAAATCACCTTAATAAGGCTTCTGAGGTTCGTTAGAATTTGGAATGACACTGCCGGATATGCTCTTATTTCTTTTTCATGTGCGCAGGAGGGTCGGGGATTGTGGTCATTATGAATACTGCGATGAATGTTGCAATAATGCTGCCGTTATACGGTATTTCTTTGAATATGTAGTCCTGTACAATCAGGATCAGAGTCGAAATACATAAAATGATGTGGAGCATTCGTCCTGATGAGCGTTCGAAATCTTTGGAGCGTTTGGAAATTTGGGATAGGGTGAACCATATGAGACTAAAAAGTAGAAGTGAACCAAGGATCAGGATGGTAAACATGTAAATACACCTTTCTGTGAGGAAAATGAACAGAGCAATTGGAATCTAGATAATAATATGGAGATAAGACAATGCAACAATAATTTCCTGATTATACCACATTATATTTTTAAGCTATAAATTTGTTGGAATAATTTATCCGTAAGCTGGACTAATGAACGTACATATGTATCTTATTTTCACAGGATTGACTTTGCTTTCCTCCTATTGGAGCGGTAAACTGTTGCATACGAGCATACATGGATTTCAAAGTGAGGAAAACGCTGCTGCGATAAGGGGCGTTTATTTTTGACGGATGTGGAGGAAGTCAGATTGACAGAGATGTTTACGATGCTGCTGGGGTTGTTTGAACGGGCGGCACTGCTGATTATATTTTTATTCTTTCTGTCGAGGATACCGCGGTTTAGACAGATTTTGCAAAAGGGAAAATTGAGATGGCAGGAGTACATTGCTGTTACGTTGTTATTCTGTGGATTTGCCATCTTCGGTACCTATACCGGTATTAATGTGGAAGGCTCGCTGGTGAATGTGCGCATTATTGCTGTCATGTCTGGCGGTATTCTGTTCGGGGGGCCTGTGGGCATCATTACCGGGATTGTGTCCGGGGTGCATCGGTATTTAATCGATATGGATGGAGTTACGGCGATCCCGTGCCTGATCACGAGTATTCTGGCAGGTCTGGTCTCCGGGTATATACATAAGTATACGCCTAAGTCGAAGCGCTGGATGATCGGTATTGCGGCGGGAATGATCTGTGAGGCGCTTACGATGCTGCTTATCCTGCTGTATTCCTATCCCGATCCTCTGGGTGCCGATATTGTCTCGAAGATTGCGCTGCCGATGATATTGGGTGAGGTGAATATTGGACTGATCGTGCTGCTGGTGCAGAGTGTGGAAGGGGAAAAGGAAATGATTGCAGCTCGTCAGGCCAAGCTGGCGCTAGAGATTGCGAACAAGACCTTGCCGTACTTCCGTTCCATTGATGAAGACTCTCTGCGTACGATCTGCCGGATTATTCAAGAGGATATTCAGGCGGATGCGGTTGCCATTACGGATACGCGAAATGTACTGGCTTATGTGGGATTTGGTGAGGAACGATATCACATCGGTAATGAAATTATTAGTGAGATGACGAAGAAGACAATCTCCAGCGGAGAGATTACGATCAGCAATGATGTCATTGACGAAAAAACGCCGGATATTCACTCCCTGCTCATTATTCCGCTCAAAGAGCGAGGCGAAGTGACGGGTGCTCTGAAAATTTATTACCGTAAAGCGTACAAGATTACGTATCCGTTGCAAACGATGGCAGTGGGCCTGTCCCAGATTATTTCCACCCAGATGGAAGTATCACGTGTGGAGGAGATTAAGGCTGCCGCCAATAAAGCGGAGCTGCGTGCATTGCAGACCACGATCCATCCTCATTTTTTATTCAATGCCCTGAACGCCATTGCTTCGTCCATTCGCACCAAGCCGGATCGGGCGCGTGAGCTGATTGTGAATCTGTCTGGATATATGCGTTATAATCTGGAGCTGTCGGATGAGCTTATTGATATTCATAAGGAGTTGGAGCAGGTTCGCAATTATGTGGAGATCGAGAAGGCGCGCTTCGGCAGCAGGCTTAACGTCATCTATGATATTGATGAGGTGGCTGTGCATATTCCAAGTCTGGTCATCCAGCCGCTTGTGGAAAATGCCATTATACACGGTATTCTCAAGGTGAAAGGACCCGGGACCGTACGGATTCGGGTACAGGATTATCCTGACTTTGTGCGAATTGGGGTGAGTGATACAGGAGCAGGCATTGGAGCTGACATTATTGAGCGTGTATATCATGACCGGATGCCTGTCAACCAGATCGGATTGTACAACGTGCATCGACGGGTGAAGCTCATTTATGGAAAAGGATTAACGATTACACGGCTGGAGCAAGGAACCGATATTTTATTTGATGTACCCAAAGGAGATGTAGTAACAAGGTGATGAACGGTCGATGAGAGCCCTTATTGTTGAAGATGAAATTCCGGCAAGTGAGGAACTGAATTACTTGATACAGGAACATAGCCAGATTGAAGTGGTAGATTGTCTGGAAGATGGACTGGATGTGCTGAAGTTTTTGCAGGAGCAGGAAGTCGACGTTATTTTTCTCGATATTAATATCCCTTCGCTGGATGGCATGATGCTGGCACATCATATTGGGAAGTTTGCGAGCAAGCCCTATATCGTATTTACAACGGCGTACAAGGAACATGCGGCTGAAGCGTTTGAGCTGGAGGCGTTTGACTATATTCTGAAGCCCTATGATGAGAAACGAATTGCCGCGATGCTGCATAAACTCGAAACGGCATTCAAACGGGATCATGAGCAGGAGGAACGTGAACGTGGCAGCGACGATGGACAGGCTCACAATACGGCTCAAGCCAACGATGAATGGTCTGCATCACATATGCAGGCGCGGGAATCCAATACCCAGACGGAACGACGCATTAACCTGCTGCGCAATGACAATATTATTGTGACAGATACCGCCGATATTTATTATGCAGAAGCACAAGAAAAAGTAACGAAGGTGTATACCAAAAACGGTGAGTTTACGATGCCGGTCAGTATTTCGGATTTTCACGGCCGATTGCCGCAGGAAACCTTTTTCCGCTGCCATCGCTCTTACGTGGTGAATTTGTCTCAAATTCGTGAAATTGTGCCTTGGTTTAACAATACGTACCTGCTTCGTTTGCGTGATCTGGAGGCTGAAGTGCCCGTTAGCCGGGGCAAAGTCAAAGAATTCAGGCAGCTCATGCGCATCTAGAGGCATTTCATTCCGCATCTGATGCAACTCATGCTCAAATCGGTGTAATGAATCCCCTTTCATGTATGATTAGCTTGTGAACGCATTCATATATATGACATCGGCAAAGGGGAGATCACGATGAAAGCAGCTATTTCATCCGCACCTAATTCAGCATCTACAACTATAAAAATGAACCGCTGGCTTATTGTACTGGGAACTATTATTGTACAAATGGGTCTCGGAACCATCTACACCTGGAGTTTATTTAATCAACCGTTGTCTGATCGTTTCGGATGGGACGTCAGCTCGGTCGCGATAACTTTTTCGATTACCAGCTTTGCTTTGGCATTTGCCACACTGTTTGCCGGCCGACTGCAAGAACGATGGGGACTTCGTCGTCTGATTCGGGTAGCGGGTGTGGTGCTTGGTCTGGGACTCGTGCTCAGTTCTCAAGTGAGTTCGTTGACACTGCTCTATATTCTGGCCGGATTTGTGGTTGGATTCGCGGATGGTACGGCGTACATCACTTCCTTGTCCAACCTGATCAAATGGTTCCCTGAGCGAAAAGGTCTGATCTCAGGTATTTCGGTCGGGGCCTTTGGTACGGGCAGTCTGTTGTTCAAATATGTGAACTCGGCATTAATCGGTGCTGTTGGTCCTGCTCAAGCTTTTATGTACTGGGGCATTATTGTATTGGTATTGATTGTAGGCGGCTCGTTCCTGATCCGTGAAGCGGTTGTTCGTGAACAAGCTCCGGCAGCAAGCAGCACAGACGGTGGGAAGCAACAAGTAACACGTCATGATTATACGGTCAAAGAAATGCTGCGTACAAAAGAAGCTTATATGCTGTTCGTTATTTTCTTCACGGCTTGTATGAGTGGACTGTACCTGATCGGTATTGTGAAAGACATCGGTGTGCAGCTGGCAGGTCTTAATGTGGCTACAGCTGCCAATGCGGTGGCGATGGTTGCCATCTTTAACACCGCTGGACGTATCATTCTGGGCGCGCTGTCGGATAAAGTAGGACGGATGAAAGTTATTGCCGGAGCACTGCTGGTTACGGCTGTTGCCGTAATGACGCTGAGTCTGGTACCGCTGAGCTTTGGCATCTTCTTCGCCTGTGTGGCCGCTATCGCATTCTGCTTTGGTGGCAATATCACGGTCTTCCCGGCGATTGTGGCAGATTACTTTGGACTGAAAAATCAGAGCAAAAACTACGGCGTGATCTATCAGGGATTTGGATTGGGTGCCTTGGCTGGATCGTTTATCAGCGCCCTGCTGGGCGGATTCCATCTTACCTTTATTGTGATCGCTGTACTGTGTGCCATCTCGCTTTTGCTGGCGTTGATTATTACTCCTCCAGGTCAAGGACGTCGTACACGTCAACGTGAACAGCAGATGAATCTTAACCCTTCATCCCGGGCAAGCTGATCGTAGTGGGGATGACGTTCTATTTTATAAAAAGCAAGCTGGCGGTCTTTACGGAGGCCGCTTTTTGGTATCGGCTCAACCTGATAGGAATGAAACTTCTGTACATGAAGCGGTTGTGTGCAATGCGTACTTGGCTTCTGGTATACTCTAGGTGAAATAAAAAGAGCAAGTCCTTGTTAGCCATTTGGAGGAGGGATGTTCGTCATGAATTTCTTGAAATATGCACCATCTGATTTTGCTGATTATTATGCTCTTGTGTCCAATATTGAAGTCATGCAGCAGATTACCGAACGGGCTTTGCCTGAGCATGAAGCTACGGCGGAATTTGAATCCATGCTGAATTATAATCTCGGCAACAATTGTGGCTATTATCGAATATCTGGTGAAGATGGGGTAGGCATGGCCTACGCCAAACTGATCCCGGATGAAGCCGATCCGTCCCGGGCGGAAATGGGTTACATGATTCTGCCGGAGTATTGGGGGAAAGGACACGGGACTTCCATCGCAGCTCGGCTGATTATTCAGGCACAGGCGGCGGGAATTGGTGTACTCTATGCGGTTATCGATCCATCCAATGCGGCATCACGTCGAATATTGCTCAGACAGAACTTTGTATCCACATGGGTTGGGGATTATCATGGGTTACCTGGCGAGATTCTGGAGCTGAATCTTCAGGTGAAGCGGTAAGGGATCAGGCTTGCGGGTAATACATACCATACCGGGCATTTTGCATCACTTCAATGGGATTTTGTCATTCGGAGGCGTGTGAAATGCTCATACAGAGATTTGGAGGAGATGGAGATGAGCAATGCTGCAATGGAGCGTCTGAACCAGTTGCTGCCGGAATGGCTGGAGACCAGCCGTCTGCACACTGGACAGGGGAAAGTGGCTTCTTATATTCCCGAATTGTTCAAGGCCTCACAGGACGAACTGGGTATACATATCATGAACGCCGAAGGCAATCATGTATCAGCCGGAGATTGTGGTGTCCCGTTTACGATGCAAAGTATCTCCAAGGTATTTACACTTATTCTGGCCCTGATGGATCATGGGGAGGAAGCGGTCTTCTTTAATGTAGGAAAAGAACCTACTGGGGATGATTATGATTCCATGATCAAGCTCGAACTGGTCGAACCGGGTATTCCGTTTAATCCATTGATCAATGCGGGTGCGATTACGGTATCGTCCCTGATTGCCGGGGATTGCAAAGAGGAGAAGTCACGGCGCATTTTGGAATTTTTCCGCAAGCTGGCCAATAATGATCGGCTGGGCTATAACGAGGCGGTGTATCGGTCCGAATCGGAGACAGGCCATCTGAACCGCTCGCTTGGTTATTTTCTGAAGCACAATGGTGTGCTCAAGGATGATGTCGAAGATGTGCTTGCCGTCTATTTCCGCCATTGCTCCATCGAGGTGACTTGTGCGGACCTGGCCCGTATGGCACTGGTGCTTGCTTATGACGGGACAGATCCGATCACCGGGAATGAGCTTATTCCTCGTCGTTATGTGCAGATCGCCAAAACGTTCATGACTACCTGCGGTATGTATAATGCATCAGGCGAATTTGCGATTCAGGTCGGGTTGCCTGCCAAGAGTGGAGTGTCGGGTGGAATTCTGACTCTGGTTCCAGGCCAGTTTGGCATCGGGCTTGTAGGTCCGGCTCTGAATCGGAAAGGAAACAGCATTGCAGGCGTGCATCTGCTTGAGCGTCTTTCCAATGAATTTGACTGGAGTTTGTTCTAAACTAAGAAATCCCTTTACCCTCCTGAGTGGCCGATGAATCGCCATTTCGTCCTTTTGCTTCTTTGGAACGAAATGGTCTGATAGGAATACAGCTTGTCGGCTGCTTCAGTCTTGGTTCAAAACATGTAGGAAAACGGTCCTGCATGGCAACAGCCATGCTGCTTCTATTCCGGTATACCCGCACGCTGGGGTGAATTCGGGATGCTCCCTTTATATCACGTGCATTCGCCTGAGGCTTTGGCTCGCATCATTCATTTGCGAGCACCACATCCGTAATCAGATTCATCTGAATGTCCCGGGTCCCGGTCTCCGTTAACAGTCTGAGAGTGCGGGCAGGGGAGTCCAGTCGAAGCACCTGTCCGGTAAAACGGATATCATCATGTTCATGGAACAGGGTGATGGTGACTGCGTCCCCAAGCAGCATGGAGTTGCTAAGTAAACGGGACATTTCTTCCGCTGCCTGGGCATCCAGGGATGGACGGCTACGGGGAGCGAGTTGCTCCTGATGAATGATGTAGGCTTCCCGGTGTTCGGGAAGCATCATGCGTGACGACTCAAAAATCCCGTTTTGCTGCAATTTTTTACTCATTTATAGTGACCTCCAATTTTATGAGAACGGTCCTGTGCCTGTGCGGACGAGCAGAGCGAGGAGGCCCGCATGATCGCGGTTTCTCCGAACTTGCGCTTGATGTCATCTGTGGCGCGTTCCAGTTCTCTTTTGCGTTCACGGTCATCGAACCAGGACAGTTGTACTTCGGAATCGGGCACGAGTCCGGTCAATGACACGCTGATGCGGCGAATGGGTAATCCGTCCCAATGGCGCAGAAACAGAGCTGCTGCCGCATCGTATACTTCATCCGTGATGTTGGTAGGTTCATTCACCTTCATCTGGCGGGAGAAGCCGGTTGGACGATCGTAATCCTGCCCCCGACATCCTACAGAGACGACATGGCCCATGAGCGATTTGTCCCGGGAACGCCGGCTGACCAGCTCCGCCAGTTCAAGCAGTACCACTTTGATGTCTTCCCACGATTCATAGTCCCGAGGCAATGTCATCTGATGTCCAATGCCCTGCTGCTGGTGGGCATATGTCCCGGGTTTTACCGGAGAATCATCGATTCCGCGGGCAATACGCCACAGTACCTCACCATTGACACCCCAACGCTCTCTCAGCCGGGACAAGGGAGTCTGCGCCAGATCACCGATCGTATGAATCCCCATCTTGTAGAGATGCTGCCCCATCCGGGAACCGACCATAAACATGTCTCGAACAGGTTTATTCCACAACGTTGTCTGCATGTCCTTGCGAGGCAGTGTATAGATGCCTCCTGGGACTTTTTTGGCATACAGGTCACAGGCCATTTTGCTGACAACTTTGGTGTCGCTGATGCCGACGCGGATATAGACGCCGGTCTCTTCCATGACCCTGTCCTGAATGCTGCGGGCAATTGTTTCGGGACTGCCAAACAGATCCAAACTTCCGGTGACATCCAGAAACTGTTCGTCAATGCTATATGGTTCAACCAGATCGGTATAGGACTGAAGGATACGGGTAATGTGTAGGGAAACACGAATATATTCGGCCATCCGGGGACGAATGACGACCACATCAGGACATTTGGCAAGAGCTTCACCCAGTCGTTCTGCAGTAGTAATTCCATAGGACTTGGCGAGTGGGCAGGCGGCCAGAATAATGCCTGAACGGCGTGCAGGATCTCCCGCAACAACAAGCGGACGGTCTCTGTATTCAGGATGTGCAGACTTCTCCACACTGGCATAAAATGACTGGCAATCGGCCAGCATAATGACACGTCCGTCTTTGCGGGGCATAGTACTTCTCTCCTTTTATTCATGATTCGGCTGCTTCTGTGCAGTGATAGGGTTCATTCAGCCAACGTTATTTTACAGTTTATTTACAGTATGGAACAAGTGTTCTTGTTTTATAAGCATATCCGACAATGTCAGATGCGGCAACCGGAATTATTTTGCAATTTGGACACAAATATTGGATGGACCTAATAGAGTCAAAATTTAGGAAATAAGATGTATTTTTTTACATTTCATGTAAGAGATCCGTGACTTCCGGGTGATGACCGGGTGTTCATTGGGCTTTGTGTAAAAGTAATATAGATGGGCACAGTCCTATAGGGGGGGACTGATGTCCTTTTTTCATTTTCTGCACTTTTCAGAAAACCTTGATAGGGCGCGGGTTTTCAAGGATACGTTATCGGACTATAGTATCAATTTTGTAATCTTTATGGTTAATACTGTAAAAATGTCCGCAACTTTAAAATATCATTAGCGTTTAATGGGGTAAGCGTTCAAGCGGAAACAGATCTCGCAATCCGCGTTGCATATAACAATAACGGGTAGAGATGTGCAAGCCTGGAAGAACCTCAAACGGACGGTTAAAGTGGCATATATTCGTGTCCATGGAACATAAGAGCAAGAAGGACTCCTGGATGCTAGTTGATGGCGCATTTTACGAATTATGGGCAGAATGTTGCAGTTCACGTTTGCTTCCATCAGCCTAGTTACAAATGCAGAGTCTTAGAGCTATAGTGAGAACTACACCGCTGACATCTCTACCCAAAGCGGACATCCGATGCGGGATTACCCGCAGACCTTCATGTCATTTAAGATCCGCAGATGAAGCAGGATGCATACTAGAGAGGTGAGCAATTAAGAGCCATGAGCAGACGAAGACGTAGACGCTGGTTGCTAACGATGTTTGCAGGAGCGGCCATAGTGACAGGCGGAATATTTGCCGGATGGCACTATATGCAGCCCCAGCTCGTTACGTACACAGCGGACAATGGCACGGAGATGAAGTTCAAGACCGATGGAGACCGGTTCATGGAATATGGACCCGATGGCGCATGGCGGGAGATGTTCGTGAAAGGTGTGAACCTGGGCGCGACATCACCAGGACATTACCCGGGCGAGTTTCCGTTGACCAAAGAGGATTACTTGAAGTGGTTCCAGCAGATTGAGGATCTGGGGGCCAATGTCATCCGGGTGTACACGGTACATGAGCCGGTTTTTTACAACGCATTGGTTGAGTATAACCGTGGCCGGGAGCAACCGTTATATTTTATACAGGGCATATGGTCGCCGGAAGAAGAGTTGATCGAGAAGCAGGATGCCTATGCTGACCATATTGAGCAGACGTTCAAGCAGGAGATTGAAAAGGCGGTATCGGCTGTATATGGGGATGCGGACATTCCCGATAAACCGGGAGAGTCAAGCGGCAAATACAAGACGAATGCCGGGAAATATCTAATGGCTTGGCATGTGGGGACCGAATGGGACCCTTCGATGGTGAACAACACGAATGAGAGTCACCCCGACGTGCCGCAGTACAAAGGCGTTCATTTTTCCGGGACGCAGGATGCATCACCGTTCGAAAATTGGCTGGCAGAGCTGCTGGACTACACAGCCGTGTTGGAGAAGAAATACGGATGGGAGCATCCGATGACCTTCACCAATTGGGTAACCACCGATGTGCTGGATCATCCGGGCGAGCCGCTGTTCGAAGAGGATTTGGTGAGTGTGGATGCGCGACATATTCAACCGGAAGAGTGGCAGGGCGGATATTTTGCCGCATACCATGTGTACCCTTATTACCCGGACTTGTTCCATACGGACCAGACACTCCAGACCATCAAGGATGAGAACGGCGAGTACAACACGTACAAAAGTTATCTGCGCAAGCTCAAAGCCGAGTTTTCCGATATGCCTGTAATGATTACAGAGTATGGTGTACCGTCTTCGCTTGGGATCTCCCATCTGGGTATGGGGGGTCGGGATCAGGGCGGACATAACGAGGCCGAGCAGGGCGAGATCGACGCATCGCTGACTCAGGATATTTATGATGAGGGGTATGCGGGAGCGATTTTGTTCATGTGGCAGGATGAGTGGTTCAAAAAAACCTGGAACACGATGCCGCTGGAAATTCCAGCTGATCGGCGGGCCTACTGGCTGAACGTGCTGACGAATGAGAAGATGTTCGGTCTGCTCGCCATGGACCCCGGTAAGCAGGAACAGCTGACCATCGACGGGAAACTGGATGACTGGAATGCGCTGAAGAAGGAAGAGGTCACCATCTGGCAAGGTAAGGTAGACGGCATCAAGGAAATGAAAATCACCCATGATGAAGCCTACCTGTACATTGGCATGACGCTGGATCAACCTTTTGACCCGGACCAGACCTTGCTGCGCATCGGAACGGATACGCTGGATGGTGGGAATCAGCCGGGTACGAGACTTCCGGATCGAACGCTGAGTGATGGACTCGAAACGGTGATTACATTGGGGCAGGATGATGAATCACAAGTGGAGATCGCCAAGGACTATGACTTTAACCAGCGCCTCTATGGCAAGGACGGTTACGGGATGCTGACCGAGGAGCAAGAGAATGCGGCAGATCCATTCCATCCATGGAACCTGGCAGTCAGCCTGCGGATGACCCCACCGGATACCCGGTCCGCCCAACCGTTCATGAATGAGCAGGTCGGTACATTGAAACGCGGAACGACAGCTCCAGATCAATCCGATACCGATTCGTTAACCGCCTGGCAATATAACGGTAATCAGGTTGAGATGCGTATTCCATGGATGCTGCTTGGATTCGGTGACCCAAGTTCACTGCAAGCGATCAAGTACGGAGCGCTGAAAGGTGGACGGGAATTCGAAACGGTCGCAGTTAAGGGCGTCACCCTGGTTCCGTGGCTAAAGGATCGTTCTACCGGAAATATCTCTTGGCCTGGCGGTGAACAGAAGACACTGGATGTGAAGACATTGCCTATATACAGCTGGCAGCCCTGGGAGCAGGTACAGTACAGTGAACGACTGAAACTGAGCTACGAGGAAATGAAGAAACGGTATGAACAAATTCCAAGTTTTCAGACCGAATAAATGAGTATAAAGGAGGACCTTTTCACATGTTTCCGAATTTGGCTTTGGCTTATCTATTTCTATACATCTGTACGGCGCTCGTCGTTGTAGGTGTAATCCTGCTGTTTGCCATGAAAATGTCCCACAACGGCAAACGGCGCAAGATTGAGTTTTATAAATTAAAGCAGCGTGACTACTTTACGTATCTGCAAACGGCGTTGACAGAGGACAGTCCATTGAAATTGCCACCTGGGAAGCTGGCCCCGCTGGAGCGTCGGGTCATCCAGAGCAAGCTTATTGAATGGATTGATCAGTTCAAGGGCGAGTATCGCAACAAATTGATTGTACTCTGCCGTGAAGCCGGATTTGTAGAGCATGATCTGAAGGAACTGAGTCGTATTCGTTATGGACGCCAGATTGATGCAGCTTATCGATTGGGCGGCATGCGTTGTCCGGAGGCCGTTCCAGGCTTGATGGAATTGCTTAAGGATGAGAAGCCTGGTCCGATGGCGATTATGATTGGTCGTTCGATCGCAAGATGTACGATCCGTCAGGGTGAACTGAAAGACATGCTCGCGCTGCTGCTGACCAAAGGAAAATCGATTCATCATCTGGCAGCAGATATTTTGCTCGAAACCAGTCTGGAACCAAGCAGAATTCTGATTGAGTTGCTGGAAGATCGCAATCCTGACTTTGTCAAAGTGGGACTGGTTGCGATGTGGGGACAAGCTGTGCCGGAAGTGATGCCTGCACTCGACAGACTCGTTGGTGCAGAACATCAGGATGTACGGGCAGAAGCGGTGAAGCTGTACCTTAGCGCAAGTCCGGCACTTCAGGACGAAACCATTCTGAAGCTCATGCAGGATTCGGACCCGGAGGTGCGTGCCGAAGTGGTGCAGGCGCTCGGTTCGAAACATGCGTCAGGCAGCATTCCACTGCTGCGCAAAGCGCTGCGTGATGAAGATTGGGGCGTACGCTATAACAGTGCGGAGAGCCTGGGCAAGCTGGGCGAACCGGGATTTGAAGCCTTGTGTCAAGCCGCTGTGGAGGGCACAGGTGCTGAACGGGAAATTGCAATGCAGCAGATTGAGAGTACGATGCAGCACTCAGGAACAGACCACAAAGCCGTTGACCAGATGATTGCACATAACAAAAAAAGGCTGCTGTATGATCGGTACTTCGGTCCCGTACGTGGGAACCGGACAACAAGCAAGAAACGTACAGGTGTGGCTGCGGTAGGAGGGGATTACACTGCTTAGAGATCTACTATTAATCTACGGCATGGTTGCAATCTATTATGTCGTTGCCGTAAATACGCTTTACTTTTCGATTCTGGCCTTATCATTCCGTAACATTTGGACAATCTTCAGGCGTTCGCATTATTCCAAATACAATACGTTGTCAGGCTCGGAGCTGGTACCATCGGTTTCCTTGCTGGTGCCTGCATACAACGAGGAACTGACGATTATTGAAAATGTGAACTGCCTGATGACGCTGAATTATCCAACGTATGAAGTCATCGTGGTGAATGATGGTTCCAGCGATACCACCTTAAAGGTGTTGTTGGAAGAATACCGTCTGAAGCCGGTACCCAACACGAAGATTCGGGGCAAGATTTCCTGTCAGAAAATTCGCGGGATCTACCACAATCCGGAATTCCCCGACCTGTATGTCATTGACAAGGAAAACGGCGGGAAGGCCGATTCCCTCAATGCCGGGATCAACCTGTCTCATTATCCGTTGATTTCTTCCATCGATGCCGACTCTTTGCTGGAGAAGGATGCCCTGATTCGTATGGCTCGCATGTATATGGAGAATCCGGAAGAGACGGTTGCTATTGGCGGGGATGTACGGATAGCCAACGGCTGCAAAATCGAGAATGGAGCAGTGCAGGACGTTTCACTGCCTCGCAAGATTTGGCCAATGTTCCAGTCCATCGAGTATCTCAAAGCCTTTCTCGGCGGACGGATCGGTTGGAGTCACATGAATGGTCTGATCATCGTCTCGGGTGCCTTCGGCATGTTCCGCAAGGATGCGGTTATTGCGGTTGGGGGATACCGGGACGGTTATCCGGGTGAAGACATGAACATTATCATCAAGCTTCACCGTTATATGCTGGAGAACAAATTGAAATACCGCGTAGCTTTCTGCCCTGAAGCCGTGTGCTGGACGCAGGCGCCGGATTCCTACCGGATCTTGTCCAGTCAGCGCAAGCGCTGGGGACGTGGAAATCTGAAGAACATGATCGAGAATCGCGGCATGTTGTTCAACCCGAAATATAAAGTCATGGGCATGCTGACCATGCCGTACAACATCCTTTTTGAAGCGTTGAACCCGTATTTCCGCATTACCGGACTTCTCGCTCTCACGGGATATGTACTGATGGATATGACCCAGTGGCCGATACTTCTTCTGTTTGGATTGCTCAACGTGGTGAGTGGTTATCTGCTGAGTGTGGGAGCACTTGTGCTCGAGGAAATTGCATTCAAGCGGTATAACAAGCTATCGGATCTGGTCAAAATGCTGTTCTACTCCGCTCTGAAATTCGTCGGCTATCATCAGCTCGGCGTACTGTGGAGATTGCAGGGGCATATCCAGTTCATGCAAAACAACAACTCATGGGGTACCATGACACGCCAAAGCTGGTCCGAGGAAGAGAAGACAAGCGAGGCGGCTTAAGCACAGCGTAATTAAAGTAATACAGCAGAAACAATATAGATGTTCAACTAAACATTTACACGAGAACGGAGAGGACAGAAATAACCTGAAGAAGCGAAGCTACATGCTTTCTACAAGAAAGCTACATCGGAAGCATACGCTATCCCCGGATTTAACCTTTTCAAAAGGAATCAAAAAAATCTGGGGATAACAGCGATCGGAAGGTTGTTCTGTCATCGAAGTGTCAGTGTAAATACCCATTAGTTGGACTTGTATAGATAACCGAGGGAGAAGGGTGGAAAAGAACATGCCAAATACGGCGACATTGCAGCGTGAGGCTGCCGTTAATGTGTACCGCAGTGTAGAACAGGGATTGAAAGAAACGGGTGCCGAAACATGCGGCTTAATGTTCATCCATTGTGCAGGGCAGTCTCAGCCGGAGCAGCAGGTCAGGACATATCTGGAGCAGACCAGTGAGTCTGCCTTCCAGGTCTGGCAGGATGGAGCCACACAGGCGATTGCTGTCCTGCTGCCAGGGTTGACACTGGATGAGGTTCATTATGAGGGGCTTCGCATCAAGCATGAATTGCAGGAGACGGTACCTGGTGCCGATCCGCAAATTACGCTGGCAAGTTTCCCGGCAGGTGAGCGTCCTTCAAAGGCAACCATTCAACATATGGCTGAGTCCGCCAAGCTGGTAGACCCGTCGGAGATTCATATCTACACGCTGGACAAGACGGCAGACGAGCCGGAACGAATTTTGATTGTGGATAACGATCCGACGGTACGCGAGTTTCTGCAATTGCGTCTGAAGATGCAGGGGTATGAAACTTATGAAGCGGTGGATGGACTGGCTGCACTGGAACTGATTGAGAAACTCACGCCTGACCTGGTGCTGACCGAATTGAACCTGTATGGCATTGATGGCCTGCCGTTCATTCAACATATTCAGAACCTGGATGTGGAGCAGCCGCCCAAAATCGTCGTATTGACCGAACAACGTGTGGAACAAACGATCAGCCAATGCTTCCGCAGCGGAGTCGATGATTATATGACCAAACCGTTCTCACCTGTGGAGCTGGATGCCCGAATCAGGCGCTGCCTGCACTAAACGCAACCAATAGCAAAGCCAAGAGAAGTAGATAGCCTTCATTCATTTTTATCAGCCAAATAAGTACATCTACAGACAAACATCTATCAAATGGATTCGTCAATCAACCAAAAAAATACACTGCCCGGAGGGAATATCATGGAGAATCAACAATTCCACACATTACTGAATGCGATCGAAAATAAAGAAGCGGTGCTCGGCGTGGTCGGGCTCGGTTACGTAGGATTACCACTTGCGGTGGAAATGGTCAATCAGGGTTTCACGGTAATCGGGATTGATCTGGATGCATCGAAAGTGGAGAGCATTTATCAGGGAGATTCCTATATTCACGATATTTCGTCCGATGAATTGAAAAAAGTAATGCAAAGCGGCCGCTTTCAGCCTACAACGGATTACAGCATGCTTCGCGTGATTGACGCGTTGAGCATCTGCGTACCTACACCGCTCAGTGAAAATCAGGACCCGGATACGTCTTATATCGAGACGGTTGTGGATCAGATTAAACTGCACATGAAACCAGGCATGCTGATTACACTGGAGAGCACCACTTATCCGGGTACAACCGAAGAGCTGATCCAGGATGAGCTGGACAAAATCGGACATGAAGCAGGCAAAGACTACTTCCTGTGCTTCTCGCCTGAACGTGTGGACCCGTCCAACGGGCGATTCACTACTTTTAATACACCAAAAGTCATCGGGGGCACAACGGAAGCTTGCCTCAAGCTGGGAACAGCGTTGTACAGCAAATATGTTGAAACAGTTGTACCTGTATCTTCACCCAAAGTGGCTGAAATGTCCAAACTGCTTGAAAATACGTTCCGCAGCGTAAACATTGCCTTTGTTAATGAAATGGCCATGATGTGTGACCGTATGGGCATTGATATCTGGGAAGTTATCGATGCAGCTGCGACGAAGCCGTTTGGCTTCATGCCTTTCTATCCGGGCCCTGGCATCGGCGGTCACTGCATTCCGCTTGATCCGATGTACCTGTCCTGGAAGGCCAAAGGATTCCGTTTCTACAGCAAATTTATTGAGCTGGCGCAATCCACCAATGACAATATGCCATATTATGTACTGAACAAAACATCAACCATTCTGAATGAGTATGCGAAATCGGTACGTAAATCCAACATTCTGTTGCTTGGTATGTCGTACAAACCGAATATTGCCGATCTGCGTGAATCTCCAGGACTGGAAGTCTATGAACTGTTCAAGGAAGGTGGAGCCAATGTCAGCTATTATGATCCACATGCTGAATCGTTCCGGGACAAACATGGCGAGACAGTATATAGCGAAACGTTCAATCTGGAGCAGTTCAAGAAGTACGATTGCATCGTGCTGATCACCAACCACAGCGATTTGCCTTACTTTGATATTGCCGAGATGGGTGTGCCGATTCTGGATACACGTAATGCGTTCAAAACGTATACACATCCGCACATTTACAAGATTGGTCACTCGGTACAGCACCCTGTGCTGGAGCCAAGTGAAGCGTTGCTCGTCTGAGGAATCTAACGAACAAGTGGGGCAAACTGACGGTGAAGGCAAAATGGGCCATCTTGGCCCTGCTGTTCTGCCTGCTTCTTCTGCCCTGGCTACTTAAATGGTTTTCACATGAGGAACACAAAGCGACCTGGCTGTGGGACGCTTCCATTATTGCAGAGCAGACGCCTGAGATTATATCCTTCTCCAAAGCGCAGGGTGTGGATACCATTTTCCTGCAAATTCAGGATGAGGTACCCGATGCGACTTACCGCAAATTCATCGCGGCTGCACGACAGGCTGAGATTGACGTACATGCCCTTAACGGTCATGCAGACTGGGCCTATACGGAGAAGCGGGAAGAGGGACTTGCGTTTATTGAAAAAGTACGGGCATATAATGCAGCTTCGGCCAAAAATGAACGCTTTGAGGGAATTCAGCTGGATGTGGAGCCTTATCAGCTAAAACGCTGGGAGAACGAGCAGAATAGCGTTATTGCGGAGTGGAGCGACAACATGAAGGCATGGACTCAAGCTGGTAAAGATGCCGGACTTTACATGAGCGCCGCAATCCCTTTCTGGCTGGATGCACGCGAGTCGGCAGAAGGCGGAGGTACATTCAGCCGTTGGGTGATTGATCACTTTGATGCGGTAGCCATCATGGCTTATCGGGATCGTGGTCAGCAGATGTATGATCTGTCCAAGGAAGAGCTGGACGAAGCGGATGAGCTTGGCAAGAAAGTATGGGTTGGAGCCGAACTGGCAGACACGCATGAGGGCGATCATCTAACTTTTTTCAGCAAATCCATCACCAATATGGACGAAGAAATGAAGAAAGTGTTTGATCTCGGCGCTTCTCATTCCTCCTTTGCAGGTGTCGCAGTGCATCATTATGAAGCATGGTATGCAAAGGAAAACGGAATTCCGCTGGCTCGAAAGAGCGAGGAGAAGAAGTAGCGGGTGTTTATAATAGGTGTATGCCGTTTACAGAAAGAGCACTGTCATATGTCATGAGGAAAAGGCAAGTCTCCGGTCAAGGAGGCTTGCCTTTTTGTTTGGGTTTGCTTAGGGTACGCATGGTTTGCGGGCAAATCAGCTTTTGTTGTTCTCGGCCGTTCGATAGCGGTTGGGTGGCAGACCGACCTGCTTTTTGAACGCTTTGGAGAAGGAGAACAGGTCGGGGTAACCCACCGAGTGCGCAACTTCAGTTAACGTTAACGGGGTCTGAACAAGCAGCCGTTTGGCCTGATTCATTTTGAGACGTTGAATGTACTGGACAGGAGACAGGCCGTAGGCTTTGCGGAATTGTTTGGTAAAATGGGTCCGATCCACGCCTGCGTGTGAAGATACACCTTCCACAGTAATGCCGCCAGCAAAGTGAATATCCATGTACTCCTTCCCCTTTTGCAGCCATGGTGTGGCAGAGTCTGGTTGAAGCACTCGGGTAGCGGGAGATTTGGCAATTCGGTCAAACAATCCGAGAAAACGAGTAAGTCGTCCCAGGTCGCTTGCGCCTCCCTGAGGTTTGCGAACCTCTTCCATAAAAGCACGCATGCCACTTGCCGTCTCTGGGGTAAGTACACCTGAGCGATGCGGCGTGTCCGGGGTAAGCCCGATTCGTGTCAGAAGTTCAGCTGCATGTTTTCCATCAAAGGCAATGAAAATTTTGTGCAAAGATTCCTTCGGGTCGGACCAATATTCATGGGTAACCTGTGGATACAGGCAGAAAGCATCACGGGCACGGAGGGAGTACCGATGTCCGTTCTGTATGAAAGTACCCTCGCCCTCCAGAACAAAAATTAAATAATGAAAAGGCGTCGTTCGCGGGCCGATATGATAGTTGCTCTTGGCTATATTACGACCGATTCGAATCGGCCATGCTCCACCGGCTTTCTCGAATTCAGACGGAGTAAAAAAAATAATATCCAAAAACTCGTGGTGGTCCTCCTTCATGCTCTCGATCATCAGGAACACCTCTTTAATATAAGTATAGTTTGTAATCTCTGAAAGTTTCTCTTATAACCTATTATACAGGTGGGTTTTGTAAATATTCAAGATCGAGAAGACCTATTCCTGTGAATTCACCACAAAATGACAAAATGAAATTACCGCGAAATGACATTGATCACAGACAAATCAATTGTTATGATGTCCATACCTATTAAACCAAGTTATTTTATCGGCATTTGGGAGTGTACGTACTTATAAATTGATTAGAAATTAGGCGCACTTTAAAAATAAGGTTTAACGAGTGCGAACGTAGTGGAGGGGACGAAATCGATTCTGGAAGAAACGCAGTGTTCGCCTTTATCTCCGGATTTTCCCCTTGGAAAAGTGAATCAAAAAAATCTGGAGATAACAGCGATCGAAAGAACGATTCGTACCCGGAACGGCCATGTTGCACAACACCGATCTTATTTTTAACATGAGACTTTATTTATTCATAGAAGGGATTGACTTGCGTGAGCGAACAGGAAGAGATGAAGTTTGGTTGGTTTTTGCCTACAGCAGGAGACGGAAAGTATGTGGGGGTTGCCCCGGAGCGGGAGCCGAGCCTGGATTATTTGATTCAAGTGGCGCAGACAGCGGAGACGGCAGGTTTTGAATTTGTATTGATTCCGACAGGGGGAGCCTGTCTGGATGCGTGGGTTGTGGGTTCGGCTGTTATGAGTCACACGAAAACACTGCGTCCGCTTGTCGCCATTCGTCCAGGTCTGGTCACCCCTGTATTGGCGGCGCGTATGGGAGCTGCACTGGATCAACTGTCTGGTGGTCGTGCCATGATCAATGTGGTGACAGGCAGTTCGGTTCGGGATTTGGAGGAACTGGGAGATCCACTGGCTCATGCTCACGATGAACGTTATGAACGGGCGAGCGAGTACATGGAAGTGATGAAGCGTTCATGGACACAATCGGCCGGGCTCAATCTGACCGAGTTTGCCGGAAGTGGTGCTCAATCGAATGAGGAAGCATCCGAAGATAATTCGGAGTTTAACGGTAAGTATTACAATTTTAAAGGTCCGGTAGGCATGCCTGAAACGGTGCAAAAACCGTATCCGCCGTTTTACCTGGGTGGAAGTTCACCGATTGCGAAACGGGTCGCTGTTGAACACGCAGATACATTCCTCATGTGGGGCGAGCCGCATGACTGGATTCAGGAGCAGATCGAAGAAATTGAAGTCATTCGCGAACAGATCAAAGAGGAAACCGGACAAGATCGCCAGTTGCGTTACGGCATGCGGGCACAGGTACTCATCCGGGATACGGAAGAAGAAGCATGGGCGGCGGCTTGGGAGATTATTAGCAAAGTACCACCAGAGGCCATCGAAAAAGCCAAAGCAGCCTTCGCAGAGACGGATGCAACCAACCAACGCAGGCAGAATGAGCTGCGGGAACTGTCCGAGAAGCAGCAGTTCGTCGTAGGTCCAAACCTGTGGACAGGTTTGTCCGTTGTACGTTCTGGCGGTGCCATCCTCATTGTGGGTACAGCAGAACAGGTCGCAGAACGATTGATGGAATATGGAGATCTGGGCGTGACGACTTTCATTCTGTCCGGTTATCCGCATCTGGAAGAAGCCGAAATTTTCGGCCGTACGGTTATGCCCATTATTCGTGAGAAGTGGAAAACAAGACAGAAGAAGCATTCAGTTACTACCAACTAAATAAGTTCAACTAATCTTTTTATACGAAAACGGAGAGGACAGAAATAACGTGAAGAAGCGAAGCTAAAAGCTTTCTGAAAGAAAGCTACTTCGTAAGCATCATCTCGCCTGAAAGCTTTCTGGAAGAAAGCTGCATCGGAAGCACACGCTATCCCCGGATTTCCACTTTAATTAAGTGATTTAAAAAAAATCTGGGGATAGCAGCGATTGGAAGATGGTTCTGACCGCGTAGTGGTTCAGTGTAAAATCATTGTTTAACTTATATAACATCCTTCAGGAGGTCTTCTTTCATGAGAAAAAAACAAAAATATATCCTGCCCCTAGTCAGTATGCTGGTGATGTCCATCCTGCTGTCTGCCTGCGGCGGCGGGGATAACGCGGCATCAGGAGGGAGCGATTCCTCCGGTTCGGGCAAAGTAACAATCAGCTTCATGCACTGGCGTGGAGAGGATGTGGAAGCACTGAACAAGACGATTGATGCGTTTGAAAAGGAAAATCCGAACATCCATGTGGAAATGCAGACTCTTCCTTCGGACCAATATCAATCCACTGTACAATCCAAAATCAGTGATGGTTCAGTTGGGGATGTATTTGCTTCCTTCCCTGGTGCACAGTTCGAAGCCTTCACCAAAGCCGGATTGTTCACCGATCTGACTGGATCGTCGTTTCTGTCTGCATACAATCCTAAGTTAATTGAAGCAGGCCAGCACGATGGGAAGCAATATGCAATCCCTTATCAACTCGTATACAACGATCCAATCTATAATGTGAAGCTGTTCGAAAAATATGGATTGACACCACCGACGGATTGGGAAGGCTTCCTGGCACTCTGCCAGACGCTGAAAGACAATGGCATTATTCCGATTGCCTTTGCTGGAGCGGACATTGGTCCGGGCCAATTCATGAATACGATGGTGATGAACAATGCGCCGAGTGACGACATTTTTACCAAAGTGGAAGCTGGCGAAGCCAAACTGACGGATGAGTTCTGGGTGAAAACATTAACTCAGATCAAAGAACTGAACGACAAAGGATACTTCCAGCAGGACGCACTGGGCACGAAAGACCCGGCAGCGGGAGCGCTGTTTATTCAGGAAAAAGCAGCGATGCTCGCAAGTGGATCGTATCAACTCGCTCAGAACAAACAGCAAAATCCGAATCTGGAGCAAAAGCTGCTTGCACCGATTACCGTAAGTGCAGATCAGGCGAAGTATGAAGGTGTTCATACCACGACATTTATGCTCGCGGTGAACAGTAAGTCCAAACACCCGGAAGAAGCGAAGAAGTTCATTGAATTCCTGAGCAATCCGGAGGTGGCTGGTGAATATGCCAACCAGACGGGACAGAATGTAACGGTAAATGATGTGAAGTACGATACACCTGAGCTTCAGGTTGCGGGAGATTGGGCGAGCAAAAAGACCGTGTTCCAGCCACGGTTTACCATCCTGAATGGAGATAATCAGAAAGCAGTGACGAACTCCATTCAGGCTGTGCTGAGCGGCACTTCTCCTGAAGAAGCAGCGCAGCAGGCACAGGCGATCATTGATCAGCATATCGGGAAATAAACGATGAAGAACCGTATTCAGCTATCCCTGTTTCTGTTACCCGGGTTGCTGCTGTACGTTGCACTGTTCGTATTTCCTACATTGACGGGGCTGTTCTACTCCTTTACGGATTGGGACGGGGTATCCCCGTCGTATGCATTTGTAGGGCTGGATAATTACAAGGACAGTCTCAGCAGCATCGTATTCCGCAAAGCCTTTGGCAACAACGTGGAGTTCATGTTAACGGTTGTCATTGCGCAAACGTTTATTTCACTTGTTCTGGCGCTGCTCCTGGTACGCAACACCAAGACACGCATTGCACTCCGGGCGCTCTATTTTCTGCCTGCGATTCTGTCCTCCGTATCGGTGGGTCTGATCTGGGCATTTATGTATGATCCTTCGATCGGGCTGATTAACTATGGATTGAACGAGGCAGGTATGGGGAGCATGGCCCACAACTGGATTGGTGATCCGAAGATCGCCATCTACTCGATTGCCGCGGTACAGGTCTGGGCACATGCCGGGCAAATGATGATCGTGTTTATCGCAGGTCTGCAAGGCATTCCGGCAGAGCTGTATGAAGCAGCACGTATGGATGGCGGCAGCAAATGGCAGGTATTCCGTACCGTGACCTGGCCGCTGCTTGCACCTTCGGCAACGATTGTTGTTGCCTATACGACGATTCAATCGTTTAAGGCGTTTGACCTCATTTTCACCATGACGGACGGAGGCCCGAACTACGCTACTGAAATTTTGACGACATATATCTATCATACCGCCTTTGGCAGCTACTCATTTGGCCTCGCCTCTGCGGGTTCGATGATTTTCCTGGTTCTGCTCGCTTTGTTGACGTTATTGCAGTTCAAGGCGCTGCGTGCCGACCGGGTAAGCTATTAACGATTGGACGGATTGATATGTTCGTGAATAGGTGAGTCGTGAGTATTCTAATTGTTAAACGAATTATTGAACGAGTTCTGGATTTCATTACGTTGAAATGACTTTAGGGCAGAAAACTTGAATGAGAACGATGCCTGAGCAGACCTAAAAGACTTAAAGAAGAAGGGAGGGGGTTCCTATGGTTTTAAAATGGTTCAATCGACTGATCCTATTGGTGTACGCCCTGTTAATTCTTGTGCCGCTGTACTTTGTATTTGTGTCATCGTTCAAAACGAGCAGCAACTTCTTCATCAGTCCATTTAGCTGGCCGGACCCGTTTACATGGGACAATCTCACTGGCATGTTCCGCAACCAGCCGATGTGGCAGTATTTCGGGAACAGTCTGGTCGTAACGCTGGGTACCGTTGCGATTGAGTTGTTGCTCAGCAGCATGATTGCTTATGCCATTGTTCGCTGGGGTGGCAGTGTGGGCAAAATTGTGTTTGCTTTGTTCGTTGCAGGTCTGATCGTTCCTTCCCAAGTGAGCATGCTGCCGATCTATTCTCTGACACGTACGCTCGGATGGTCGGACAGTCTGACAGGACTCATAGTAGTATCAGCAGCGATGCTAATGCCGGTCTCCGTATTTATGCTTACGGGCTTCATGCGTATGCTGAATGCGGAAATACTGGAAGCGGGCAGTATGGATGGAGCAAGCGAGTGGAGGCTCTATACACGGATTGCCCTACCACTCGCCGCACCTTCTCTGGCAGCTACAGCCACGTTCCTGCTCGTTATGGTGTGGAATGATCTGCTTATTCCGATGCTGATGCTCAGCAGTAAATCCAAGCTAACGTTACCACTCGCACTCATGCAGTTCCGTGGGGAATACGTGACGAACTATCCGATGATGCTCACCGGTGTGCTGGTTACAGCCATTCCGATGATCGTGCTGTTCATTCTGCTCCAGCGTTATTTTGTAGCAGGTTTGACAGCGGGTTCACTCAAGGGGTAAGGAATAGGTAGAAGATCAACGGATATGCGTATTTTACATTGATTTCTGGATCATTCTGCATAATAATGGTTTAGTGTCAGAATGACTACATAGAGATCAAGGGAGCTATAGGACATGAGCAAACTGGAAGTATTGCGGAATCCCAAGCAGCGCAAGCTGCTGTTCAGTGCCGGCATGAGCTGGCTGTTTGATGCCATGGAAGTCGGCATGATTTCCTTCATCGTGGCTGCACTCGCCAAGGAATGGAGTCTCAGTCCGGGACAAGTCGGGGTGCTTACGAGTATCAACTCCATCGGTATGGCGCTCGGTGCATTGCTTGCGGGGGCACTTGCGGACCGTTTCGGCCGAAAGGCCATTTTGATGTGGACCCTACTGGTATTTACGATTGCTAGTGGCCTGTCAGCATTGGCGACCGGATTCGCCGTATTGTGTGTACTGCGTCTGATTGCCGGTATCGGCCTCGGCGGGGAGCTGCCCGTTGCATCTACATTGGTATCGGAGTCGATGCCTACAGCAGAACGTGGACGTGCAGTTGTACTGCTGGAGAGTTTCTGGGCAGGTGGCTGGATTGTATCGGCACTCATTGCCAACTTTGTTATCCCGGAATATGGCTGGAGAATTGCTTTTGCCATTGGTGCCGTTCCAGCGTTCTATGCGCTGTATCTGCGCCGTGCCATTCAGGACCCGCCTCGTTACAAGAACAATACCAAGATTAAGAAAATCACGTTCCGCGAAAAGGTAGCCACGGTCTGGTCGGCACCTCATCGCCGCACAACGTTGATGCTCTGGATCTTGTGGTTTACCGTCATTTTCTCTTATTATGGCATGTTCCTGTGGTTGCCGTCGGTTGTTATGGCAAAAGGCTTTACGCTGGTCAAAAGCTTCCAGTACGTGCTGATTATGACGATCGCACAGCTGCCAGGTTACTTCACAGCGGCGTACTTCATTGAGCGGTTTGGCCGCAAATTTGTACTTGTCGTTTATCTTACATTGACAGCAGTAAGTGCGATTGCTTTTGGACTGGCAACAACGGAAGCGACGATCCTGACCGCAGGTATCTGTCTTTCCTTCTTCAATCTGGGAGCTTGGGGCGGTCTGTACGCATACAGTCCGGAATTGTACCCCACTTCCGTTCGTTCAACAGGTGTGGGTCTTGCTACATCGGTAGGCCGGATTGGGGGCGTGCTTGCTCCATTAATGGTTGGTATGCTGGTTCAGCGTGAAGTCGCAATCAGCCTAATTTTCACGATATTCTTCGTGACCATCCTCATTGGCGCTGCGGCTGTGCTGTTCCTGGGCCGGGAAACCAAGGGTCTGGAACTGGCCGAATAAATGTCAATAAATACAACGCAACTTTTGTGCGGGTCTGCCTGCCTACGACTATAACGGGGTGGATAAGCGGCAGAAGGTTGATACAAGAAGAGGCATGACTATGGCGTGACCATGGGCTCATGTCTCTTTTTGCTGTGTTTAGAGTGGATTTTCGCCTGCGCCATCGGTCCGATAGACGTCACTTTTTCTATATCCTATAATGACACTCGGGATGTAGGGCCGTGAGGATTCAGGGGGAAGAAGTGGGATCTGGATTCAGAAAAGTGGAGGTTAATGGAATGATGAAGAACAAACTTGAAATGGATCAAACGTGTGAAATGAATGCAAAGAATATGATGAATGAGAAGAATAAAATGAATGAAAAGCAAATGAAGAGTGGACAGAATAGCGTGTGTGAACGGATACGTGTGATTGAGAATGTCGGAATAAATGTGATGTACAGCTATAATGGCAGCGATAGGATGAATGAGATAAACGGGAGATTTGATGTCATTGATCTTACTCCTGTTAACGAGATGAAAGAGATGAAAGAGATGAAGATGACGAGCTATCTCTACAGCCATGATGAAGAGTTTAGATTAGATCGCGGGAATGAGAGGCTTGATCTGCATGCAAGCACTGACCACATGGAACCTATTACCGTCAGCCGGAAAGTCACCCATCGCAGGGGGAGAAAGGCTGGCAAAAGAGCAGGACGAGTCAGCGTGCTTCTCGGTGCCTTCGCGATGGCTCTCGGACTTACGATGGCAGCTCCGTCTGCCGGAGCACAGAAACTGGAGCAGGGCGTTCGCGGTGAACATGTGCTTCAATTGCAGGAGCAATTAAGCGAACTGGGGTATTTTAAAGCTGGATTGACCGGATATTACGGTTCTATTACCAAAGGCGCCGTCCGTAAGTTCCAACAGGCTCAGGGGCTGAGTGCGGATGGGATTGCAGGTCCAGCAACACTGAACAGACTGAACAAGAAAGTTGCAGCCCAAGGTAATACACTGCGCCAGCTCGCGAAGCTGATTCACGGGGAAGCGCGCGGAGAATCCTTTGAAGGACAGGTCGCTGTAGGCGCGGTTGTCTTGAACCGAGTGCATTCCAATGCATTCCCTTCTTCAATCCCGAAAGTAATTTTCCAAAAAGGGCAGTTCACAGCCATAGACGATGGACAGTTTAATACCAAGCCAACCCAGACTTCCTACCAGGCAGCTCGTAAAGCCTTGAATGGTACTGATCCGACACACGGAGCACTTTATTATTACAATCCGAAGATAGCGACGTCATTGTGGAGTAAAAGCAGACCAACGTTGCTTACGATTGGGCAGCATGATTTTACGCGGTGAGTTAGGTAGAGGAGTCGTTTTATAGAATATAATTTTTAAAACCCCGGTAGTGAGTGGCCGTTGAACGCTGACTCAATACCGGGGTTAATTCGTATAACATTAATAAAGATTATTAGCAATGGGTGGGTTTGATGTACATAAACGAAATGCTTGATTATTTGAAATTGAAAATGGACAAAAAATCACCATCGGATTCATTCTCATCCCTTTTACTGGGAGATATCACTTGCTGATTTAATTCAGTTATTCCCGTATCTATTAATTCCTCCACAGACAGGCCTTCGCTTGCAAGTAACAAGGTTTCAATCATCTTGGCTCCCCATACGCCCTCATTCTGCGAAATAACGGCCGACAGTTGACCATTAAGCAGCCCATTTTCACTGGTTGGGCTGTCACCGAGAGCGATCAAATGCCGCTTTAGGCCTTTTGCTTTCCAGATCAATGTAGAGGCAGAAACAGAAACGAAATCTAGTCCTATGATCGCGTTAAAGTGAGGGTGAGCATCAATCATGTTCTCCATATCAGTCATGGCTTGATCTTCGTTCCCTTGATTATAATGAACCTCCAATATTTCAATGGCTGTTTCATTACGGATATAGTCAACAAACCCGTTTAGCCGCTGCTGCAAGCCATGCATCTCCTCTAAGCCATTCTCGACAAGAATCATGCCTTGATTATTTAGCAGCCTCGTTGTCGTCATCGCGAACTGACGGCCAGTACGATAGTTATCGGCACCCACATAAGCTGTTCGATTGCTGGATGGGGCATCCGATTCAAATGTGATTACAGGAATACCTGCAGCTTGTGCTTTATTAATTACCGGCGTTAGTGCAGTAGCGTCTACAGGCGAAATGGCAATTCCATCCACATTTTGTTTGATCATGTTCTCCATGATACGAATTTGTTGTTCTGTATTTGCTTCATCCGGGGCATTTACCATTAACGTGATATTGTGTTTGCCAGCAGACTTCGTTGCATCCATAGTAATCATTTCATACGTTGGATACGTCATCGGATAAATAATACCGAATGTTTTATCATTTGTAGATTTCTCAACGGAGGTAGTTACATTAATTATTACAGCCTGCTGCTTCAGCTTCATATGGACTGAATAATCGGATGTAATAACCATTGGAAGGAGAAGCATGAGTTTGAGTAAGAGTACAGATTTGACTTTATTCATATATGGGCTCTTTTTGCTTGTTTAATGGTCTGACCTGGAGTTCCTCAGATCCTTGAGCCCGGTATTCTCTTGGCGTAAAACCTGTTGTTTTCTTGAATATATTAGAAAAATAGTGAGAATCGTTGTAACCAACTTTATAAGCAATCTCAAAGGTCTTGTTGCTGGTTGTTTTCAGCAGTTCCTTGGCTTTCCCGATTCTGATTTGGGTTAGATACTCTGTTATGGTTTGACCGGTTTCCTGGCTGAAAATTTTGCTTAGATGACTTGGGCTGATTCTAACATGCGCAGAAATCGTCTTTAACGAAACCTGATCGTTATTATATTGGTGTGATACATATGCTTTAACCTGATCAATGACGTCACTGTATTTTCCAGAGGACTCTGCTCTTCTCTGCCATAATTGGTTGAGTAGAGAACACAGGTATTGGACACATTCTTCCCAGCACGTAATTTGTTGGATCGTCTGCTGCAGGCATGTAATGTTCTCATCTGAATGGGCACCCATTCGGAATAGTTGACTGGCCATGCGAAACGACTCCAAGGTAAGATCATTCAACAAATAAAAGCCATATAAGGAGGACTTCCAGTCGATGGACTGCAATGGAGCAGCAAACTCTCGCACAAAATGGTCACGCTCGCTAGGACTGCCGATTTTCAGAAATTCAAGAAAGCGATTCCTGTCCAGAAAAAGGTTCATTTTCTCATCAAGGTTTATCTCACGGAGTGAGGCTTTGTTCTGATGGGTGAGACGGGTAATATATTTGTCTTCGTCCGCTTCCAAATACGAGATATGGATACCCTGCAGACGCTCCTGAGTGCTGCCAATGCCCAGGATGATGTTGCATTTGAACTCATGTTCAAGTTCCAATCGAACCTGACCTCTGAGCTGCTCCAAATAAATGGATATGCTGTCGTCAGAACTGCATTTGAGAAGAAGAACCAATTCTGTCCGGCTTCGAATATAGGGGAGAAGTTCTACGTGGGGGTCACGCGCTTCCTCCAGTATGTGAAGTATCTTGTTCATTCGTGATTCCGAATCTTGAGAAGCTTCTCTTGGCTGCACATCAAGAATGGCAATCGTGTAGAACCTGGCAGAGAGAGATAGAGAGAGTCGTTTGGCTGATTCAATCGCATCGGTCGTACAGATGAGTCCTCCACACAAATCGGCAAGCAGTTTTTCTTTGGTTATCGTTTGGCTTGTCATTCGTTGTTGTTCTTCATCTATTTTCTGGCTGACCTTATGAAGGATCTGAATGAGTTCTGCAGCGCTAATTGGCTTCAGACAGTAATCGGTAACACCGAGCCTGATCGCCTCCTGGGCATAGCTGAATTCATCATGACCGCTCATGATAATGATTTTGATATCTGGCTTTTGTGTGCGTACGATGGAGGTAAGTTCTAAACCATTCATGAATGGCATTTTGATGTCAGTAATCAGAATATCCGGAGCCCATTCATCAATTAAGGGTAAAGCAAGCTCTCCATCGGGTGCATCCCCGCAATAATGAAAACCTTCCTTTTCCCAATCAACGCAGTTGCGTATATTTTCTCTGATCCCGATTTCGTCATCTACGATCATCACCTTTTTCAACGGTTAGCTCCCCCTTTCTTTTTGGGATACGAATCATAAACTTGCTACCCTCCATATATGTACTTTCCATTTCAACGCCATAAGATTGTCCGAAATAGAGCCGAATCCGGTGATGCACATTGAGCAGACCAAATCCGCCTTCTTGCTCGCCATCCTTGGTTGAACGGCAGCCTACCGGCTTTTCCAGCTCTTCACGTAATTGTGCCAATCGACCAGCAGGCATACCAATTCCGTTGTCTTGCACGGTTAGAATGATGTCTGTACCCTCCAGATATCCCTGTATTGAAATTAGTCCTTGGCCACGTTTGTTCTTGATGCCATGGTAAATGGCGTTTTCAACTAGGGGCTGCAGTGTCATTTTCAAGATGGGATAATCCTGAAGCTCGCCGTCTACCCTAATTTCGTAGTTCAGAATATCGTGGTACCTCATTTGTTGAATGACCAGATAATTCTGTGCATGTTCAAGCTCGGTTTTGATGGATACCCAGTCAAAACCTTTGTTCAGACTCAAACGAAAAAACTTCGAAAGTGCCTGTACAAGCTTGATTACACTTGCTTTTTTCTCTGCTTCGGCCATCCATATAATGGATTCCAACGTGTTGTATAGAAAATGCGGGTTGATCTGAGCTTGTAGCGTACGTAATTCGGCTATTTTTACCTGTTCATTTTCTCTAATACTCTTTTCGATCAGCGTCTTGATCTTCTCCAGCATAATATTGAAACTCTTGCCCAAATCAGCGATTTCGTCCGAGCCGGTTGGTGTGACCTTGGCTTCCAGGTAACCGTTTGCAGCTTTACGCATCTTGTTCATAAGAACCTGGATGGGAAGAATAAGTCGATTATTAAGGAAAAAATATAAAGATATCGCAAAGAATGCGCTTAATAAAACACTGATGATGATCAATTGCCGAATGCCATTAGCCTCCGCAATGATCTCATGAAAAGGAGCAACCCCGATAATTTTCCATCCGGTCTGGTTCGAGGTGCTGTATACGACAAACTGAGGCTTCGATTTTGCGGACAGAATGAAGCTGCCGTGCTGTAAATGTAAGGGTACCGATCTGATCTGATCTATAATTGTACTGGATGTCGGGTTAGCGGCCGGCCTGAAAAGAGTGGTTCCGTGTTGATCATTGATATAGAAAAAGCCGGAATTCTTAATGATGGTATTCGTCAAAAAGTCATCAATGAACGAATCATTCAAATCAATCACAATAAACCCGATGACCTCATGGGTAATTCGCTCTTTGACTGTGGCAATAATTGAAAGCGCATTCTGTTTAGGGTAAGCAAACCCATCAAGTCTGTTATTTTCTGCGGATGGTGCAGAATGAGGAATTCGCAGAATGGCATCCGGGTACTGCACCAGATACTGAAAATAAGGATTACGAAGCGGATTTCGTTCCAGCTTAAAAACCCCTTTTCGTTCACTTATGCCTTTCCCATAGAAATTAACGAACGAGATATTGAGTACCTTGTCGTATTTGTATGTTTCCCGATAGAGATTGTACGTCTGAAGGATCGCTTTGGCTTCTGGATAGGACTCCGATTGAGAGTACAAATACTGAAGCACTTGCGGATTCTTGCCCAGCTCTAACAGCCGTTCCGTATCTTCAAACATGATGTCGATGTTTCTGGCGAGCTGGTCAGCGACCAGTTGCGTAGAGGCCTTGTTATGATTGGAAACGACCGTATAGGATTTGTGGTAAGAAATCAATCCAACCACGATCAGTGGCACAGAACTGAGGATGATGAACATGCTGAGTAATTTAAGTCTGAGGCTTGAAGCAATCCATTGAATAAGTTTCAACGTATTCCACTCCATCTGAAGGGATCAAAAATGTACCATTAGTATAACATGATTTTCAAATATTTAAGAGAATCGCTAAATATTACACAATTAAACAAAGAAAACACACTTTTTAAAACGCCTTTTTAAAAATTGCTAAATGATTACATAAAAAACAAATGAGATTCCATATTAGAGCAGGATGGGAGCGGTCTATACTGTGATCACACCACAAGGTGACAATAAAAAGGGAGGATCACAACATGCAAATCAAAAAAAAGTGGGGACTTGCCATAATACTGGCTATGGTGATGCTTGTCAGCACGGCATGTAACAGCACCAATGGAGGGGCAAGCTCCAATGAAGCAACTTCAACGAGTGGAAATGGCAGTGCACCTGCCAGTGCAAAAACGATCACGCTCGGTTTTTCCCAGGTTGGAGCAGAGAGTGGCTGGCGTTCAGCGAATACCAAGTCGATTCAGGATTCAGCCAAAGAAGCAGGCTATGATTTGAAATTCTCGGATGCGCAGCAGAAACAGGAGAACCAAATTAAAGCATTGCGCTCCTTCATTCAGCAGAAGGTGACTGTTATCGCATTTTCTCCAGTGGTGGAATCCGGTTGGGATACCGTATTGAAGGAAGCGAAGGATGCTGGCATTCCCGTGATTTTGACGGACCGTGCTGTGGATTCCCAGGATAAAACCCTTTACAAGACATTTATTGGCTCCGACTTCGTAGAAGAAGGACGCAAAGCAGGTCAATGGCTTAATGACAAATACAAGGATACGCAAGAGGAAGTCAATATCGTTGAATTGCAAGGCACGACTGGCTCTGCACCAGCTAACGATCGTCAAGAGGGTTTTATGGAATTGATCGGTTCTAATGCAAAGCTTAAAGTGATTGCTTCGCAATCTGGCGACTTTACCCGCGCTAAAGGTAAAGAAGTCATGCAGGCTTTTCTCAAAGCACATAAAGAAATAGATGTTCTCTATGCACATAATGACGATATGGCGCTTGGTGCAATTCAGGCGATTGAAGCGGCAGGACTGAAACCAGGCGTAGATATCACCATTATCTCTGTTGATGCCGTGAAGGATGGTATGCAAGCTGCCGCTGATGGCAAAATCAACTTTATTGTCGAATGTAATCCGTTGTTAGGACCTCAATTAATGGAAGCGGTTCAATCCGTAGTGGACGGAAAAGATATCGAACCTCGGATCGTAACCGACGAAACGACCTTTACATCGGAGCAAGCCAAAGAAGCACTACCGACACGCGAATATTAAAAGCAGATCTGTATAACACCGAAAAGTCATTTTTCGACCTGACTGTCGCTAAATGACTTTTTTCTATAACAAAGGAGAGGGTCATATGGCCGAGCAAGCACCCATTTTGCAAATGACGGAGATCACCAAACAATTTCCCGGGGTTAAAGCGCTATCCAACGTTAGTTTCCGCTTGTTTCCGGGAGAGATTCATGCCTTGATGGGAGAGAACGGAGCGGGAAAGTCAACACTGATTAAAGTCCTGACGGGCGTTTATTCGATTGACGAAGGAACGGTGACCATGGATAACCGTGTTCTTTCGATTTCCGGTCCGCTGGAAGCACAGAAGGCCGGTATCAGCACCGTGTATCAAGAGGTTAACCTTTGCCCTAACTTAACGGTGGCTGAGAACATTTTCATCGGACGGGAGCCGATGAAATTTGGCAAAATCAATTGGAAGCAAATGAACAAAGATGCGGAGAGCCTTCTGCGAGAAAGATTAAATCTTGCCATCGACGTTAAGGTTCCTCTACAGACGTATTCGGTCGCGATACAGCAACTAATCGCGATTGCAAGAACACTTAGTATCTCAGCGAAAGTACTCATTTTGGATGAACCAACGTCTAGTCTCGACAAAAACGAGGTTCAGCAGCTGTTTCGAATTATGCACAAATTGAAGAGTGAAGGTCTCGCCATTCTTTTTGTTACTCATTTTCTTGATCAGGTATACGAAATGTCGGATCGTCTAACGGTGCTCCGTAATGGTGAGTTGGAAGGAGAGTACATAGCCGCAGAACTTCCACGTATGGAGCTGGTGCTCAAGATGATCGGCAAGGAGCTTGAGATGCTTGAGGAGCTTCCGAAGGAAGCGGAAGCTGCCCAGGCGGAGTCGGGAGAACTGTTAATTACCGCTAAAGCACTTGGACGCAAAGGAGCCATTGAGCCGTTCGATCTGGACATTCGCAAGGGAGAGGTCGTCGGCTTGGCTGGACTATTGGGATCTGGTCGCACCGAGATCGCTCGTCTTCTCTTTGGAGCGGATCGTTCGGACGAAGGGAAGCTAATCGTTGCGGATACAGGAAGTACAGTCAAGTCGCCGCGTCATGCAATTGATCAGAATATTGCTTTTTGCTCCGAGAACCGTAAAACCGAAGGCATCATCGATGATTTGACCATCAGAGAGAACATTATTCTGGCTTTACAGGCGACACGAGGCTGGTCCAAACCGATTTCACGCAAGAAGCAGGATGAGATTGCCGAAAAGTACATCAACCTGTTAAATATCCATCCTAATAACCCGGAGCATTTAATTAAAAATCTGAGCGGCGGCAATCAGCAAAAGGTATTACTTGCCCGGTGGCTGCTGATGAACCCGGATCTGTTGATTCTCGATGAACCTACGCGTGGAATTGATATTGGTGCAAAGGCCGAAATACAGAAGCTCGTGCTGTCTCTGTCGAAGCAGGGCACGGCTGTGCTGTTCATTTCATCCGAGTTGGAAGAAGTGATTCGGGTCAGCAACCGGATCGCCGTACTCCGGGACCGCAAAAAAGTGAAAGAACTCAGCGGGGATCAGATCCATCAACAGCAAATCATGAAAGCAATGGCAGGAGGTTAAAGAGATGGCGGGCAAGATGCGTAAACATCATTTGTTTTGGCCGTTATGTATGCTTGGTTTACTTTTAATCTTTAATTTGCTGTACTCTCCGGATTTCTTCTCTCTCGTCATGCGTGAAGGAAATCTGTATGGCAGCTTGATTGATATTCTCAATTTCGGAGCGCCTTTAATTCTGGTATCGATCGGCATGACGCTGGTCATTGCGACCGGAGGTATCGATTTGTCCGTGGGCTCGATTGTAGCGATCTCCGGTGCCGTGGCTTGTATGAGCATCAGCAGAGGAATTGACCAGAGTTCGCTCGGGCTTGTGTTGGGTGCACTCGGATTATCGATGGGTCTCTCCCTGATCTTGGGCATATGGAACGGCGCGCTTGTTTCGGTTGCCCGAATCCAGCCCATCATTGCGACGCTGATTCTGATGGTAGCCGGACGTGGGATTGCGCAATTGATTACGAGCGGACAGATTATTACGGTATCCAATGCGAACTACGCCTATATCGGTGCCGGTTCGCTTGCAGCATTGCCTTTTTCCATCTTCATCGTATTGACTGTCCTGCTTGTTGCCTCTCTGTTGACGAGAAAAACGGCACTGGGACTGTTTATCGAATCGGTCGGAAGCAACGCGAGCGCGAGCCAATTGGCAGGCATTCGTTCAAAAACGGTTATTCTCACGGTTTATGTCTTCTGTGGTCTCTGTGCTGGCATTGCTGGACTTATTCTCAGCTCGAATGTATCCAGTGCGGATGGAAATAACGCAGGTCTGTGGTATGAACTTGATGCCATTCTTGCTGTAGTTATCGGTGGAACTTCTCTCAATGGTGGCCGTTTCTATTTGATGGGTACCGTCGTTGGAGCACTTATTATCCAAACCTTAACAACGACGATTTATATGATCGGGGTACCGCCAGAAATTACACTGGTTGTCAAAGCCTTTGTCGTTTTGGCCGTGTGTTTGATTCAATCTGACTCCTTCCGCAAGTCGATTATGATCCGTTGGAAAAAGCGGAAATTTCCAGCTGAACAGGGGGTTAACCGCCATGTTTCTTAATCGAAAGTATCTCCCGGTCTTTGTCACATTCGGTTTGTTGGCCGTTATGTTTGCTATAGGCTCTTTTCGTTACACCGGATTCTTTTCCTTGCAGGTGTTGCTTAATCTCTTCATTGACAACGCCTTCTTAATTATTACGGCGATTGGGATGACCTTCGTTATTGTATCGGGAGGAATTGACCTGTCGGTTGGTTCTGTCATTGCTCTGACGACAATAATCAGCGCTAGCCTGGTAGAAAAGCAAGGCTGGTCGCCTGCAATCGTCATACCGATGGTGCTAATCATGGGAGCATTGTTTGGAACATTCATGGGCGCTGTTATCCATTATTTTAGAATCCAGCCCTTTATCGTGACGCTGGCAGGCATGTTTTTGGCACGGGGGCTATGTTATGTCATCAGTATCGATACCATTACGATTACAAACACATTTTACACGAAGGTTGCACAAGCGAAGATTCCGCTGCCAGGAGGCAGCTTCGTTTCGATTAATGTTATCATTGCTCTGTTCATTGTACTGATCGCGATCTATCTTGCACACTACACCCGTTTCGGGCGCAACGTTTACGCCATTGGCGGAAGCGAGCAATCCGCCATGCTCATGGGACTGCCGGTAGCACGTACCAAAATCCTGGTGTACACGTTCAGTGGTTTTTGCTCCTCGCTCGCAGGTGTCGTCTTTACGTTCTATATGTTATCCGGTTATGGATTGCACGCCATGGGCCTCGAACTCGATACCATCGCGGCCGTCGTGATTGGAGGAACATTGCTAACAGGTGGTGTCGGCTATGTTGCCGGAACCTTTATAGGCGTATTGATCCAGGGGGCTATCCAAACTATAATTAGCTTCGAAGGCACACTCAGCTCATGGTGGACCAAGATTGTGATTGGCTTGATGTTGTTTGTCTTTATTTTGTTCCAACGACTTCTTAGCGGCCGGCGAGTGTCCTCGAAATCACTGCATTAAGTTGAAGCTGAATATGAACATGAACATAAAATAATTATGAATAACGATATAATCTGCATCGTTGGGTGTAGAAGTAACATGGGGAGGGGGATGCGTTAGTGAAGAGACATGTTAACCGGTTGTGCTTGTTCATCCTGCTGTTGCTTGTCGGTTGCACAACGCATGAGTCTGATTCTGCTCCTCTTCCTGTCTCATCTAACAACATGGAATCTCTGCCGTCCGTTGATGAATGGATGGAATCGTCGGTAACCAGGGATACCTCTGCGAAACCCGTTATCTTGGGGTTTTCCCAACTGGGCAGAGAGAGTGCATGGCGTCTGGCGAACTCCACGTCTATTCGGGATGCTGCTGCTGAATCAGGAATTTCAGTTATTATCAAAAATGCGGAACAGTCTCAGACGAAACAGTTCGAGGCTGTTCGGTCGTTCATCAGGCAAAAGGTGGATGTCATTGCCATTGCACCTGTCGTGGAATCGGGATGGGATGGTATTCTTCAGGAGGCCAAGGATGCAGGCATACCTGTGATCATCGTAGACCGGTCAGTCGATGTCAAGGACACTTCACTTTTTGTGACAACGATTGGATCGGACTTTTATGAGGAAGGTGTGAAGGCGGGGAAGTACATTCAGGATCGGATGCGAAATCATCCGGGTTCGATACGAATTGCCGAACTGCAAGGCACGAGTGGTTCTACGCCTTCCATCCAGCGTGGCGAGGGATTTAGAAGCATTTTCGACACCAGAGCAGATATCATCTTCTCACAAAGTGCTCCTGCCGATTTTACGGAGAGCAAAGGGAAGGAAGTTATGAAAGGTTTCCTTCAGGTTCCAGAAGATGAAAGGCCGCAGGTTCTTTTTGCCCATAACGATGAAATGGCTTTTGGCGCCATAAAAGCGATAGAAGAGGTTGGTTTGAAACCAGGAAAGGACATCATTATTGTCTCGGTAGACGGCTCTCGCAAAGCACTTGAAATTCTGGCAAGTGGGAAAATCAACGCCGTGGTGGAGTGTAACCCATTGCTTGGTCCTCAGCTCATGCAGGCTACGAAAGAGATTATCGCAGGTCGTACACTTCCGAAGCGAATGGTACCAAGGGAAGACATCTTTACACAGGAGAGTGCTGAACGAGAGATGCACAACAGGCGGTTCTAACGGGGATAGCACTTCTGGATTCAGCAACGTTGATGCTGGAAAACTGCTAGTTGTGTTTACGCGATGAACTACCTCGGTTTACCAACGAATCTCTTATGGTAGTCCTCCACCGTCATGTTGCCTCACACAACGACCTGCTTTCTGGCGGGCTGCGGCAACTAGGATATTTTGAAATGAGGGTCATGCTAATACCCCCAGTTAGAATTGGTCTAACTGGGGGTATTTCCGCATGGCTCCTTCAGTTTCTAGTAACGTCTGTCATACTTACTCACCCTTTTCTCCGCTACTTCACCTTATAGTATTTCAAGGGCTGGTTATTATTGAAACCGAATATGAATTTACAAAGTATATATAAATGAGGATATAATTTGTTTTTAGTTATAGATTTGGTAGAAGTAATATTTAAACAAGTGTAGAAAAGTCACAGCATTTTGCGAAATAGAGGGGAGGACGAATATGCCATTTATTGGGGGAATCATTATAATCTTTATCCTAGCATTTATTCTATGGTCATTAATGTTCCCGCTATTCAATAAAATAGGTAATAGATTGTTGAAAAAATACAATAAATTCAAACATGAGGAGAATGGTGATGGAAAATTCAAAGACGTTTAAAGTAGGGGCTATTGCGGTTGCGGTTGTTATTATTGTGGGAGTGCTGCTGGTAACCTTCTTTGTCACACGAATTCCTAACGGATATGTTGGGGTCGTATATTCACCCAATGGAGGGGTAAAAGATAGTACACTGAGTCAAGGCTGGAAATTCGTTGGAGCGTTTGATAAAGTAACGAAATATCCGATCCGAATTCAAACGGTTGAGTACAGAGACATTCAGATTGCAACTTCTGACGGGAAAAACATCACCATTGATTTTGCTTACAACTACCAGGTAGAACCAAGTAAAGTATCTTCTATATTTAATACATTTGGGCCAATTAGTATTCAAGAAATTGAGGATACATATCTCAAAACACGTTTCCGTGACGCAGCTCGTAAAGGTATCTCCAAGTTTACAGTCATTGATGTGTATGGTGAAAAGTCATCCGACGCAGGAGTGGACGTCCAGCAACGTTTTTCTGATGACGTTAAAGAGTTAGGCTTTATTGTATCCAACGTTACTGTAGGTGTTCCTCAACCTGATGCCAAGACTCAGGAAGCCATCGATAAGCGTGTCGAAGCTTCTCAAGAACTGGAACGTAAAACGACTGAACTGGAGATCGCCAAGAAAGAAGCAGAACGTAAGCGCGTGGAAGCGCAAGGTAACGCAGATAAACTATTAATTGAAGCAGAAGGCCAGGCAAAAGCCAATAAAGAGCTTCAACAATCCTTATCGAGTCAACTCGTTGAATATGAAACCATCAAGAAATGGGACGGAGCCCTTCCATATGTAAGTGGGTCCAACACGCCAATGATTCAATTGCCGGGTACTAAAACAGAGCAAAACAGCGGGGCGGGAAGCGTATCTCCCTAATTAGAGGTTTGAAATGCATGCCTTGCTTTCACATTTAAAGTGTTGAATGCTAATGAACAAGCCGGTCCAATCGTGGGCTGACTTGTTCTTTTTTGAGTGTTTTCAAAGGTACTATGAGTGGAATCAGTTAGCCTTGACATTGGATTCACTTAGCCAATCCTGTACAATGGATAACGACAATAACAACGGTAGATTAAGGATGGATCAGGACGATGAGAATTATTATATCACCAGCTAAAAAGATGAAGATCGATACCGATCATATGGCTATCGCGCAGATGCCGCAATTTATAAACGAATCAGAACAGCTATTAAGTCTGCTTCAAAAGTTATCCTATGACGAGCTCAAAACAATGTGGAAGTGTAACGATGCAATCGCCGAACAGAACGTGGAGCGGATTCGGAATATGAATATAAAGGCAAATCTTACGCCAGCCATCTATGCCTATGAGGGTATTCAGTATCAGTATATGGCTCCGGGTGTTTTTCAAAATGAGGAACTGGCGTATCTTCAGCAGCATTTACGCATATTATCCGGTTTTTATGGCATGTTGCGGCCTTTGGATGGGGTTACCCCTTATCGCTTGGAGATGCAGGGCAAGCTGCAAGGTCCAGGTTTCAAATCGCTCTATCAATTTTGGGGAAGCAAACTCGCAGATCAGCTTCAAGCGGAAAGTAACTGCATTCTGAATCTGGCTTCCAAAGAGTATAGCAAAAATATTTTGCCGTTTCTTAATGAGGAAACCCGGTTCATTACATGTGTATTCGGACAAATGGTCGATGGGAAGCTGGTTGAAAAGGCCACCTGGGCCAAGATGGCCAGAGGTGAGATGGTACGGTATATGGCGGAGCATAAGATTACAGATGTGGAAGACGTAAGAAACTTTGATCGGTTAAATTTTGGCTTTTCGGAAGAACGATCTGACGAGAGCACGTATGTATTCATACAAGCAGAGGTAAAGTAGCTAGATGTCCGCTGATCATGTACCAGAATGATAACTATTTCATTTCACTTAAAAGTCGCCAACTGGCGGCTTTTTTATTATTCAGATAATAACTCTAAGTCCTAATCAAAATAGGAAAGGTTAACTCAATTGAAAAAGCATTTGAACTGCATCTATCTTTATTCTGTTTCGAATCAAGATAATTACAGGTTATATTAACTGTTATCTGAAAGGGAAAAGGAAAAAAGTCCCTTAAAGTAGGTACTAATTAACTATGTCCTAAAATAAGGAAAATGATGATAATGATTTATTAGACTCCATTTACACATCTGTTTAGGAAGGGAATGGAGAAAAAACATAAAGGAGGAATATAAATTCCATGAGTTTAAGAAAAGGTTTTATTGTTTTTCTGATGGCTTTGTTGTTGATTGGAACCATGTATCCGACCAGCGGTTATGCGCTTTCGGATCAATCGGATACCATAATAACAACTGAAAGTAGCGCGGGGAATGAAGATGTTACTATGGAGGAATCAGTTTTAACAGACGACGAATATCTGGATGGTATTGATCCAGACGTCCATGAAGAACCGGAAGGTGTAGACGAGGACGTTGAAGATGTAGAAGATGCGCCGACAGTAACTGATGATACATACGGGGAAAACTCTTTCTCTCCTCAAGCTATGGCCATGGCAGACGAAACTTTGACCATGAGCCCTGGAGATTCCTATACGTTCACGAATAACGGAAGTGCGACAAGATCGTTAAGTACGAATGCGGCGACCTCAAGAAGTAGTGCATACGATTACGTTATTTATAGACCAGATGGCAGCATCATGGGCGAAAATATGGACTCTACTAGTGGTTTATCAGTAGGTTCAGGTTATACAGCTGTGATCACCTCGACGGGTCAGAATCCGTTTACTTTAAACGGTATGAATCCCATGTGTTTTCTCAGGATCACATTAAAAAAGGGATCATGAAACTCGGGAAAGATAGATTGTCTATTTTTAACAGTGTAACTAGTAAGATAGGGCAAGTTAATCCTAGTAAAATTAAAATAGGTTCGAACCAGATGTTTACAAAAATCAACGGTCACGATGTAACAATTAGGTTTTTTGCTGACAAGAACGGCACCATAATTAATGTAGATGCCTTTATGGGCAAGACTACTCGTATTCTTGGTAACCAAATTAATTAGAAATGAGGATTTTGATGAATGATTTGTCCATTCAGAATATTGTCAATGGGTTAGTGAATCAGTCGACTGAAGAGTCCATGGAAGAAGCAGAGAAGTTAATTCTTGACTATTTAAATAAGTTTCCTCAGGACGTAGATGCATGGGCAAGAGTAGTCTTATTGCAAACATTACCTCCTTTTGGAGATTATCAAAGAGCTATATCATTGTTAGATTCGGCAATGGAGTACAATGATAATGTTTCATATTTCACAATACTTTCAAGTTTTTTCAGTGAATGGTTTATGGGTGGAATGAATGATTTCCAACTTGAAAAATTAATGCAATTAAAGAAAAACTCCAGTGATACACAAACGAAAGCCATTATATTGTATTTGATGGCATGGCATTACGAATCTACAAACAAAAATATGTTTGTTACTCTTGTTGATCAATCAATTAAAACATGTGATTATCTTGTAATGAATTGGCTTGATTTAGGAAGCTATTATTTACAAAATGGAGAAATGGATAAAGGAAAACTATTAATTCAGAGTGGATTGGCTAATGTTAAACTTATTTATAAGGAAGATACATGTTACGAAGATTATGACTCACTAGATGTAATTAGGTTTATTAATGAACGAATTACTGGCGTCTTTATGACGGAGGGAAGATACAATTCAATTGTTAATTTAACAACTACCTAAATTTCTTTTTTGAAAGAGGAATCAGCATAAAAACACAGTTGGTCTATAGTCGATAGAAGAATGCGAATTGATTAAATTCAGGTACTCACACGTTTCAAAGGTTATACTATGGATGCAACTAATCCTTAATTCTTATTTAAAGTACAAATAAATTTTGAACTTGAATTTTCAAAATGTAATGAACAAGCCAGTCCATTAGCGGGCTGGTTTGTTCGTGTTTGAGTCTTTTCAAAGGACCATGACAAGTGAAGGGGTTTAACATTGGATACACCTGATCAATCCTTTACAATGAATAACGACAATAACAACGGTAGATTAAGGATGGATCAGGACGATGAGAATTATTATATCACCAGCTAAAAAGATGAAGATCGATACCGATCATATGGCTATTGCGCAGATGCCGCAGTTTATAAAAGAGTCAGAACAGCTACTCCGTTTGCTTCAAAAGTTATCCTATGACGAACTAAAAGCGATGTGGAAGTGTAACGATGCAATCGCCGAACAGAACGTGGAGCGGATTCGGAGTATGAATATAAAAGCAAATCTTACGCCAGCCATTTATGCCTATGAAGGCATTCAGTATCAGTATATATCGCCAGGTGTTTTTCAAAATGAGGAACTGGCGTATCTTCAGGAGCATTTGCGCATATTATCCGGTTTTTATGGCATGTTACGGCCTTTGGATGGGGTGACCCCTTATCGGTTGGAGATGCAGGGCAAGCTGCAAGGTCCAGGTTTCAAATCACTCTATCAATTCTGGGGTAGTAAGTTGGCAGATCAGCTTCAAGCGGAAAGCAACTGTATTCTGAATCTGGCTTCCAAAGAGTATAGTAAAAATATTTTCCCGTTTCTGAGTGAGGAAACCCGGTTCATTACATGTGTATTCGGACAAATGGTCGATGGGAAGCTTGTTGAAAAGGCAACACGGGCCAAAATGGCCAGAGGTGAGATGGTACGTTATATGGCAGAGCGGAAGATCACAGATGTGAAGGATATCAGAAGCTTTGATCGGTTAGGTTTTGTTTTCTCAGAAGAGAAGTCGGATGAAGGGAATTATGTATTTATATATTCAGAGGGAAAATAGTCATTAGTGTGCCAATTATATATGAGAAGAGTGGTTTATTGTCGTTAATCAAAACGCTGTACAACATGAATCTTGATTTCATATGACATTGGCTTCCTCTGGCATACAAAACTCCCATCATAGTAGAGTTATTTCTACTGTCTACTATGACGGGAGTATAACAAGAATTACAGTGGGCAGTTTTTCGTATTATATACAGCTAGAAATGTAATCTTTGTTTTCTCGATTTTTAAAAATATGTGAGAGTTGGATTGGGGTCAATGTTTAGCCTCTGGCGTTTCTTCAAGATGGCGCCCCCCCCATGTCGTTCTCACACGCTTAGAGCAAGTGTCCGCCAGATACTTCGATGTCTTGAGCCGTGACCCAGCTGAAATCATCGGACAATATGTTCACAATGACCTTCGCAAGATCTTCTGGTTGGCCTATTCTGCCAAATACAGATTGCTCAGCCAGTGGTTTGATGAATTCGGGATGTTTATCGAATACGCCATCACCGAAATTGCTGTGCGTAGGACCGGGAGAAACGGCGTTGACCCGAATTTTACGTGGGGCAAGTTCTTTGGCAATATAACGAGTCCATGTGGAGAATGCTGCTTTTAACGAGCCGTAGGCAGAGTATCCTGGAAATGATTGGTTCTTGGATGAACTCGTAGTATTAACAATGGCTCCATGATCATCCATAAATCGCACAAGGTGTTGTGTTAAAAAAACGGGTCCTTTAAAGTTCGTATCAAGAATGTTGTCGAAGTATTCTTCGCTCATCTCATTGAACATCATAGGTCCGCCAATACCGCCATTATTAACTAAGTAATCAAAAGTCGTTCTGTCCCAGATATCGTTGAGGTACTGCTTGACCTCTAAGGCGAAACCTTCGAATGTTGATATCTGGGTCAGATTTAACTTCAGTGCTACAGCCCGAACTCCTCTATTTTTTTCCACTTCCTTAACGACCGCTTCTGCTCTGTCCTTGTAGGAATTGTATGTGAGAATCACGCTAATTCCGCGCTTGCCTAGCTCCAGAGCCGTTGCTTTTCCAATGCCATTACTTCCACCTGTTACGATTGCAATTTTCATAATATCCACCCTTTCTTGTGATCGATCTGGACTTTATTTTAGTATTCTCTGCGTAAATAATATAGATCTAATCACACCTTTAAATTGCCTAAAAACACCACGTGTAATTGTAATGATCAGATAATATCGTTCTTTTATAACATCAGAAAAGCCTAAAAATGCTTCTTCATTTCAGAGCTGTGTTGAGGGATACACATTCATCTGATAAAATAGGTGCATGAGAAAAATTATGGATGAAATTATCGAATTAATGAAATGTGCAGGCACTCGACCGATTGAAACCGAAGTTCCAGGGCTGAGCATGATTAAGGGAGATATTCCTGCTCATCAGCTTGCAGCACTCTACGAGCCGATGATTGGTTTTACGGTTCAAGGAACAAAGATGCTTTCAATCGGGGAGCGCAGAACTACACTGGGAGGCCCCTCATATTATGTTTTGCCGGTACATGTTCCTGCAACGGCGAGTGTGCATCCAGATAGGAATGGCGGCCCTTACATGTCTCTTGGTCTTGCGTTAAATCAGAATGTTCTCCAGCGCTTATTAAGAGATCTACCTGAAAATCTAATCCCAACTTCTTCTGCGCAGTTCGCAGCTTGTGAGATGGATCTTGAATTCATGGAGGCATGGCTACGCTTATTGCGATTAACTAAGTCAACCAGAGATATTCCCGCTCTTGCACCGGCTTATGAACGTGAAATCCTTTATCGCGTTCTGATGGGACCGCAAGGATGGTATCTGAAACAACTGGGTATGAGGGAAAGTAACTTTGCCAAGATTTCTCAAATTGTAAAATGGTTTCGCGATAATTTTATGAGGCCCATAGACATCGGTGAGATAGCATCAAAATCGGGTATGGCTGTAAATACCTTTCATCGTCAGTTTAAAAGTGCAACGGGATTAAGTCCTATTCAATTTCAAAAGCAATTAAGGCTTTTGGAGGCTAGGAACCTCATTGCTTTTGAGGGTTATGCAGTAGCCAGTGCTGCATATCAGGTTGGCTATCAGAGTGCCTCGCAGTTTAATCGCGAATATTCCCGCTTCTTCGGTTTATCTCCAGCTCGAGATACGGAGAAACTAAGACGAATCGAACATGCAAGGGACTAGACAAGCCGGGGATCATTAGCATTAATCTGGACGGAAACGATGTTCCCATTAAACTGTAGGACCATAGTATGGAAGCTCAACATTGAGAGAGTGGATTCATGAATTGAAATCAGGAGGTTAGCCGGATGAAATTGCCATTAAACTTCTGCTAACATAGTTTTATCCCATATTAAATGAGCGGTGAAAACGGATGAGTACAATCAAAGTAACACCTGAGCAGTTACATCACGTATCAAGTCAGGTGGATCAGGCGAGGCAACAATTGGAGCATATCCAAGATAATCTCTCCAGGCAGATTATGTTCCTTCAAGCCATGTGGATGGGTGTGACGCAGGAGCGTTTTTATGATGATTTTGCGCGGTCACGTCCCGTACTACAGAAAGCACTGGAGAGCATGGTGTATACTTCGAAAGAGTTAAAGGATATTGCGACACGGTTTGAGCATGCAGATGCGGAGAAGAGCAGTCTGGGTAGTGTTATTGGTGCTGTTGGTGCGGCAGCAATGATGAAGAGCACAGGGAGTGATGCGGGTTCGGGTGATAAGGGCTACCAGATGGCCCAAATCAATATCTATGGTCGGCTGATGTGGATGCCAGTAAACGAGAATGGTGTTCCCGATCAGGCCTCTCTGCAGGCATATCAGAAGGATCAGGGGCATTTGGATATCAACCGGATGCAAGCAGGTCATGCGGAAGAGCCGGGGGAAGATCTTAATGCTTTACAGATTAAAGCTTTTGAAAATAGAATCCATCCTTTCACAGGCGAGCCTGTATCCGATAGGTATGCTCAGATGATGCTGACTTCTCTGAAGTTCAGCCAGATCTTTATGGCTTTTCAGATGGTTCGCGGAAGTATGCCAGGTCGCAAAGGTCCGTTTCGTTTGCCTGCTTCTGATCCAGCTGTTGCGAAGATTAAAAAGAATTTGGAAGCGGCTGAATCAAGGAAAGCGAATGGGCAAAAGAAGGGTTCTGAGGTCACAGGGCAAGCTTCTAACATCGGTAGTATAGTTAAAGAAGGAAACAAAACGACATACACCAATCCAGTCGGTAATGTGCTGCATTGGGATGATCAGCATCCCAAAAATATTAATCGAGACATTGATCAATTGTTAAACAGTAAGGACTCAGGAAAAGCAACTGAAGCCAAAGCTGCTTACGCTGTAAGAGAAAGTAAGGAAGTTACAGCCTTCAGCCAAAAAATTCAAAGAGCTGATGGTAATCCTGCAGGAGATTTTGACATAGTAACTAAACATGAGATTATTGAAGTTAAAAAATCATTGAAAGCCATCACAGATGTGGAACAGTTTGATAAATATGTTAATGTAAAACACCAAGATTTCTTTAACTATGATCAGAAAAAAGTTATTTTATATATTGACAAGCCGTTGACTAATCCACATCCGAATGATTTGATAAAATTGGAATTAATCAAATCTAAAGGTGTTACTATTGTGAACTCTTTAGATGAACTCAAGGGGGTATTGAAGTAAAACATGGGGACTTCAGCTGTTATTTTAACAAAGAAAGATAAATATTCTCCAGAGCAGCTTCTAGCTGATACTATTGTTGCAGCTTTTCATGCGGACGCAGCTCTTTATTTCTATAACAATAAAACATATACAAATGAAGGAGAATTTTTGTATACAACGCTGAATATTAATCATAAGTCATTTACAGGGGACAATGAATCCTCATTGATTTTCCATATTCACAGCATTAGTAGCCTAAGCACTGAATTTTATTATCACGAAGATTTAGGTTTAGATCCTAACGAATCACTATGCCAGGTCGGGCACATTGAGGATATCTATGGTAATCAAGAGTTAATACTTCATTTTATTTATGAATATCTCAAGCTGAATCCTGATGATTATTTTTGGATTGCAGACAATGATTGGGTATACAGCCGGGAGGACATACAAAAACTGAAATCTTTACCGTACGACCCGGATTGGTGTTATAAAAATCCCAAAGACTAATTTCTAAGTGATGACAAAGGGAACATAAAGAATGTTGATCCTGCATTCCGATTAATATTTAGGAAGAGATAATTGATGATTCCATAAGAGGAAGATCAGAAAGTGTGTTTTATTGGAGAGTCTCTAGCTATGATTAAGATGTAATCTCAGTCATAGAATATGATGAATTTTATACAATATTTTATGATTTACAGTGAGAATTACGTGGAGAAGCATCCAGAGGGAAAAAGAGGATACTATCAATTTAATAGATGGCGTGAAAAGAAGATTGAATTTTAGTATACCTGCTAATACTCACTTAAAATATTTGTAAGTTAAACAAGTTAGTAATGTATAATTATGAGACATATCTTTTGCACCTCTGCGTAGAGTGGTTGGCGGTACTTCTATTTTACGTAAAGAGTCAAAGGTGTCTCTTTTTACATTTAATGGAACTTTTTTGAGCGAATCCAGTTATTAAGCTTTTTTTTCAATAAGATAATGTCTCAGAACGGAGGTGTTAAGTATGCCGTATGAATTAGGAGGAAGATCGGATAAAAGTGGAAATAAATTTGAAATTCGATGGACAGTAAATCAGATTCTTGAAGTATTAGATGAAAGACTAGATTATATTACATTAGAAGCTCTCGGAGATGACGAGCAAGGAGTTGATATCTGGGTCGGACTAAAGAATGGCACTAGGGAAGCACAGCAATGTAAAGGACGAAATGCGAGTAAAGAATATTGGGATTATGGCACAGCTAATGCAAAAGGAATCTTCACAAATTGGAAGTTCCAATTAGAAAGAAATGAGTCTAACACAGTTTCATTAGTATCTCCGTTAGCATTTACCCTATTAGAAGATCTAATTAATAGAGCAAATAATACAAGCACGTCCCCTCAGGACTTTTATCAATTTCAAATACTTACTGCCAGTAAAGAACTGAGAAGCTTCTTTGATTATTTTTGCAAATCAATGGAATTGATCCCTCAAGTGGATCATGATTTAATAAAGTGCATTTCACTTCTGAAGAGAATATCGTATCGTCAGACTTCAGATAGTGATTTAAAAAGAACGATATTATCCAGAATTAATTACCTTTTTCTGGGTGACGAAAATGAGATATATGAAACGTTGGCTACTTGGGTTATAGACGGAGATATCTTAGGGAAACCAATTACTCCATCCGTAATTTATCAGTTAATTAATGGAAGAAAAATGATTTTAAAAAATCTTGCATTAGACAAACGAATTATCCCACGATTTGAAGAGCTAAATCGTGAATATACCTCTTTATTTCTTCCATTAAATAATAAACTTATAGAAAGAAAGGAGTTTTATGAGAGCAGAAAAGCAATAAGTTCAGGCGAATCATTAATAATACATGGAAAAGCTGGGAGAGGAAAAAGCGGTTGTACAGAAGACATTATTAACTATTGTCAAGAAAATGCTATAACGTTTATAGCTTTAAAATTAGATAAGCGTACTCCAAGTGTAAGTGCTCAGAAATGGGGTGAAGATTTAGGGTTGCCATCTTCTATAGTTCATTGTATCCATAGTGTTTCCAAGACTGAGAGTGCTGTGATTATTTTAGATCAGTTAGATGCACTACGTTGGACTCAAGCACACTCAAGGGATGCTCTATTGGTGTGTACTCAAATTATAGATCAAGTTGAAAGAGTAAATTTAGAAAGAGAAAATAAGATTTCAGTAGTTTTTGTATGTAGAACATATGACTTGGAAAATGATAATAATATTAAATCTCTTTTCAAAACCGATAATAACAAAAAAACAGCTTTGCATTGGAATAAGATTCAAATCAACGAATTGCCCGATGATTCGGTCAAAGTTATTGTCGGTAATCGTTATGAGAACTTGACAAGAAAATTGAAAGAAGTATTACGAGTTCCAAGTAATCTTTATATTTGGAAACACTTGGATAATACTAGTGAATATAATGAATGTTCAACGGCAAATCATCTGGTCTTAGAATGGTGGAGACAATTAGAAAAAAGATGTTTTGAATTTGGACTTAATGAGGGATCTCTTAATGAAACTAAGGAGCAACTGATTAAGCATTTTGATAAATTAGGTAGAATATCTATTCCTATAAATTTATTAAGTGTCAACAGGTCAAGTTTGGAGTTTTTATCTTCAAACGGTTTCCTGATGTTACAAGGAAATAAAATTTCTTTTGCTCATCAATCAATATTAGATTGCTTTTTAGCTGAGATGATGCTGAAACAATATTATGAGAACGAAAACATATTAAATGTTATTGGCGACAAGGAGAAGCAAACACCTGGAAGAAGATATCAAGTTCAGATGATGTTACAAAATTTAGTGGAGTTTGACAGTGCAGATTTTCTTGTTGCTGGACAAAAGATTCTTGCGTCTGAGAATATCCGATACAGTGTCAAGTTTGTTTTTTTTGAAATATTAAATCAACTGGAACATTTAGATCATAATGTACAAAATTATATAATTGATAACTGTGAAAATGAGATGTTTGCTTCTCATATAATTAATAATGTAGTAAATTTCAAACCTCAATATATTAATTTACTTAGAAACAAAGGTATTCTTGATCGATGGTTTGAAGATACAGAGAAGAAACAGACGGTAATTAATCTTTTTATTAGTAAATCACCTGAATATGAAGTAGAAGATGCACTATTTATAGAGAAACATGCATTTCAATCACAAGAAGATGATACTAATTTCATGCGATGTTTCTTACATGATATTAATATGGATATTGACGAGATGTTCGAATTGAGAATGAAATTTTATCGCCGATATCCGAACATGGCAGAAAACTATCTTGACTTTAAGGCAATGCTAAAAAAATGCGAGATGAGAACAATACGGGTGTTTGCATTTCTTTTAGAAAATAAACTGAAGCGTCATGCTCAAACTTTGTATAGATACGAAGAAGAATTTTTACTGGAAGATTCGGAATTTCTAATTCAGGAAGGTAGCGAAGTTATTAATTTACTACTACCTTATGTTCCAACTATAGAGAACGAAATTTCATCTTTTAATGATTGGTCTGCAAGGTATTCACACATAAATGGTCTTGAACGAGCTTGTATTCAGATCATAAAAAAAGCAAATACGGCAATAATTTTATCAAATCCAGAAACATTTTGGGAACGTTATAAAGGATATATGGGTAAAGGAAACGACCTATACAACGAAATTATTTTAGATGGAATGCTCAAATTACCGTATTCATATAGCGATTCTATTATTGAATTTTTATGTGATGATTTTGACAATAACATATTCGATAACACTAGTGGTAACGGAGATCGGCTGTTACTAGCTAAAGAAGTTCTGGCAAGACATTCTGAACACTGTAGTTCACCTATTTTTGAGTTACTAGAAAAGACGGTTATTAGTTATGTATCCCCGTTAGCTAGAAGACTATATCAACGTAGAATTGAATATAACCGAGAGAATAATGGATCGATAGTTTACTGGAGTTTTTGGGGGGACTTACAAAAAGAAATCCTTGAAGCATTGCCATTGAATCAGCTTAGCGAAAAAGCCAAAGATCTGATTCATGTGTTACGGCGAAGATTTAAAAATGAAACTACTTTATATATGTATTCTAACGGACACAGTGGCTCTGTAAGTTCGCCTATTGCTGGGAAGAAGCTTAGTGATAAAAGATGGATTGCTATATTGACTAATCAAAAACTAAGAACAAAAGGTGGTTCGCGTTGGAATGAGGTTCCTGGAGGTTTTCTAGAAAGTTCAATAGAATCCTTTTCAAGTAACTTAAGGACTACCGTTTCTGAAGAACCAGAAAGAATGATAAAGTTATTACTCTCATGTAGTGATACAATACCGGAAATTTACATTGATGCTCTATTCAATGGAGTAGCTCAGAGTAAAACATTTAATAATATTCCATTAGAACTACTAGAATCGATGATTTTGAAATTTTCATTTGACTTCACTTCATATAGAGCAAATTCTGTATGTACAATGATTGAGAAAAGTGATGATGTAAGATGGTCACAGGAGATACTGGATTCACTTAAGGATATTGCAATTAAACACAAAAATCCGGAAATTGGAAAGCCAAATGTGACCAATAATGAAGATAAAGAAATGCGTAGCTTTGATATGTTACAAAGCAATGCAATAAATTGTGTGAGAGGTGAAGCAGCTCAAGCCATAGCTAACTTACTATGGAAAAAAAGTGATCTTTTCAGTGAGTTTAAAGATACCATTGGAAAGTTAGTATCTGATGAAAACCCAGCAGTGAGGTATGCAAGCCTATTCGCTCTATGGCCCTCATACAACATTGATAGGGATTGGGCATCTGAAAAAATCCTTTATCTTTATGAACAAGATTATCGATTAGCTGGATTCCATGATACAAGAAATATGTTTTATTTGTTATATCCACGATATCGTCAAAGAATAATCAATATTATCAAGCAATGTTACAATTCTGAAGACGATCAACTAATTAGATCAGGGGCGCATTGTTTATCTGAAATGTTTATCATTAAAAATGATTTTGTTGATGAAATGGCAAACGTAGATAATATGAGTAAATTACAAGCTGAGGAAATTATTTATATGGTTATGTTGTATTTTGATAAAGAAGAGTACAATGCATTAGCTAAAAATATTATTCTTAAATTTAAAACAAGCACTTTAGATTTAGAAATGCCGATCTCAAGATTATTTTATGATAATTTAATCGATTTGGAGAGAGATAAGGATTTTCTAATTGAACTAATGAGTTCAGATTTGAGTCGTAGAACGTTGCATGCATTTGTAAATTATCTCGAAGAAGAGGCAAAATCGGTAGTTGAATTCAAAGATATAATATTATCAATGAGTCGTCATTTAATTCAGAATGATACTAGAGGATATGAAGGTCTATGGGGTATCCATGATGATATCTCTAAATTAGTTATTGGACTATATGATGAAACTATTGAAGATACGAGAACAGAGATAAAATGTATAGCACAAGAATGTCTAGATATTTGGGATTTAATGTTTGAAAAGCAGATTGGACCTGTGAGAAGACTAAGCCATGAAATGATGCAAAGATAAAAAGAGAGTGAAAGTTTGAGCGAAATAAGACCTGACTGGACTGTTTCCTGTGAACGACTAGTCCAGTTACGTCTTTTTGCTTTGCAAACGTCTTGATGAGCGTGGGATACGAGTCCATTATCATTTTCTTCGCCAAGTATGAATTTTTAGTTTACAAGGATAAGGTTTCCTTACAACCGTCCGATTCAATAGATTATCTTCTAGTCTGATTATAATCAGCCAGCTTAATCAATAATAGCTTTTGGAATATTCAGTATCCCGTTCGCAGTGTCATAAACACGTTCACCACAGCAAGATAAGCGTAAAATTGGTGTTTGAGGTAAGGTTTAACTTTGGATCAATAAAAAACACTAGTGGATTTCCCGCTAAATTCCCATCTCAGCTCTTCCCTTGATATACAATCTTCATGAGGTGACCTTACCATGAAAGATAACATGTCAAACCTGATCGAGGATTTGTTTCACGGAAACCTGCGGTTGGACGAGTCGATTCATCCTGAGCATGCCGAGTATCAGGAGATCAATCGCCGAATATCGGACCTGATGCAGAACTATAAGACACAGCATACGGAGAACGAATACGATGCATTGGAAGAATTGGTAGACTTAATCGGGCAATCGACGTCCATGTACGTGGAAGCAGCGTTTGAGCAAGGTTTCCGCACAGGCGGTAGGCTGATGATCGAGGTTTTGTGCAGAGCATGAGCGCAAACGATTAACCCAACCTATACGCGAGCAGGGCAGATGTAACCTTTCAAAACCAGCCCTAAAATATTCGAAAACATAAGCAACCAGCATTAACTGTTGATTGCCCGGTCATTCAAAAAACCACAAATCCCCTTATCCATCACCAGCAATCAGGCTGGCATGGAAAGGGGATTTTGTGCCTAATCCTGCACTTATTTACCTACATCTGTCTAACTATAACCTACCTTGCCCCAATATTCGTACCCGCTGGCGTTCCAGACCCAATCAGATCACTACCACCCGCAAGCTTGAGGAAATTGCCCAGCACAGGCGTCCCATCCGCACTGCGTGTCACCGAAGGCACGAGGGACACAAAGTCGGCTGCGCTGGCGAGCAGGCCTTTGTCGTTGACACTCTTTTTGTTCTTCCACCAGACGTTGGTGCTGCTGACGTCGGTTCCGCTGGTTTTGTCGCTGGCGCCGCCTTCGAAGGACAGGTTGTTGGTGAAGATATGTGTGCCTACATCAAAGGCAAAGTTGCTTTGACCATTTTGCCAGGACGTATTGTTTTTTATCTGAATGGAACCGGGATTGCTGTTATAGGTGAAGCCGTGCTTTTTATTTTGAAAAGCAATGCTGTTCTCGACAATATGATTCACTGCGATTTTTTCGCCGCCCAGTTTGAAGCCGTTACCGTCACTGTTGGAGGTGGATGTACCATCCGAAGTCTGCCCGTTGTGATGGGAGATGCTGTTGCGGATCGTCACGACGCCGATGGCGCCAGTATCTGTTTTGCTATAGAGATCCCAGCCATCGTCTACATTATAGGCAGCGATACAACCATCGAACAGGTTGCCAGGACCTACCGTCAATTTGGCAGCAAAACCGTCGGCATCCTCGCCGTCATCCGGGTCATAGTTATCATGGGAATAGGAGCGAATAATCTCGTTATAGGCAGGCCATTCGCTGTTTACCGCAGTCGAAGCATAACGGCCGAGCTGGATGCCAGTATCCCGGTTGTGATGAGCTTCGATCTGTTCCAGGCGATTGTAGCTGCCCCCGATAAAGATACCGTTGTCGCCCGCACCCTTCACTTCAAGTCCTTTGACGAGCCAGTAGTCTCCGAACATTTGCAGCCCGCGATTGGTGGAGGCGAAGGCTTGTGCCGAGAAATCAAAGACAGGCTTTTCCGATCCGTACGCCACCAGATTTTTGCGCTGTCCTGATGTACCACTGTTGCCTCGCTCAATCGTAACCGTTTCCGAGAAGCTGTAGGTGCCGCCGCGCAGATATATCGTTTTGCCCGGTGCGATCTGGGTCAGCGCGTTAGCCAGTGACGTAGGACTCGCAAGGCTTCCGGGATTGCTGGCCGAGCCGCCAGGAGCGACATATAGATCACCTGCGGCGAGTGCAGTGCTGGAGGCAGCCACGGAATCAGAGGAATTTTGCAGTCCGCTATCGATCAATTCCGCCGCACCAGCCGATCCACCGCCGAGTAATAATAGAGGGAACGCGGCACTTAGGCAGATGTGAGTCATTTTCGATTTCAGCGAACGTTGGGATGATGCATGAACAGAAGTAATAGGGAATAATTTCATTAGGCCAACCTCCTTAGTAATTGGGAAATGAAGTCCTAGAGGACACAGGTTCATGGTAAATGCTGTAAACGTTATCATCAATAATCATTTGATCAGATGGACTCAACCTGCTGACAAGCCTCGTATAACTGGTCGAAAATGGAAGTTCATGTGAGCAGCGCATAATCCTGCGCTCAGTTCATGTCCCTCATTTAACAGGGGATCATCTGAAATGAACGTAGGAAGAGCCCCTTTTCCCGGCAAACGGCATGATCCATACCTCTAATCATCTGAAATCAACTTTAAAAATATTTAAAATAGAAGAGCCTCGCGTGATCAGCTCACAGGCTGCTCAGGTTGAAACGCCAAATACCCCCGATAGCAAGCTGCGCAAGCAGTCTTTGCTACCGAGGGTTAATGAACGAGCCCATATGTTTCCTATATAACATGTCCCTTACTTTAAAATACGCCTTAACTAAACCATCCAGTGCTTAATATGGATCTGCTTCATGACTTCGCTTGGCGGCCTGTTCCACTGTGGGCTCATGCTTGGGCTGAACCGTAGCACTGTCATCCGTTGAGACGGAGGATAATCCTTCCGCTACCCGGCGCCCATAATCAGCATCCGCTTGCGTAAAATGAGAGATCATGCGCTCGCGGATATCCGGTTTGCATGTGGCTAAAGCATCTACCAGATTGCTGATCAGCTCGTCTCGCTCCCAATCTTCAAACGAACGGTAGGTATCCCCGGCTTGTCCGAAATCATTCGTACGTTCGATCTTCTCACGCACTAGCCTGCCCTCCACCAACGGTTCATGTTCCGGGCCGCGTGGTGTAGCTTCTTTTAATCCACCAAGGGAGGATGGCTCGTAGTTCACATGCGGATTCTGACCCGGTGCACGATCCACCTGATATTGCATCTGCCCGCCGCTCTGATTGGTGGCTACCCGCTTTTTCGGTGCATTGACGGGCAGTTGCAGATAGTTGGCCCCCACTCGGTGACGCTGGGTATCCGAGTAGGAGAAGGTACGTCCTTGCAGCAGCTTGTCATCCGAGAAATCAAGCCCGTCCACCAGTACACCCGTCCCGAATGCGGCTTGTTCCACTTCATTAAAATAATCCTCGGGATTGCGATTTAACGTCATTTTACCTACAGGCAGAAACGGAAACTGATCTTGCGGCCATAGCTTGGTCGGGTCCAGCGGATCAAAATCCAGTTCGGGATGCTCGCCATCCTCCATCACCTGAACGCACAACTCCCATTCGGGATAGTCGCCCTGTTCAATCGCATGATAGAGATCCAGTGTGGCATGATTGAAATTTTGCCCTTGAATCTCACTCGCGTCTTTTTGCAGCAGGTTGCGTATGCCTTGATTGAGCGGTTCCCAGTGATATTTAATGAGTACACCAGTGCCTTCCTGATTCACCCATTTGTATGTATTGACGCCCGACCCCTGCATTTGCCGATAGTTGGCCGGAATTCCCCAAGGGGAGAAGAGAAACGTAATCATATGGGTAGCTTCGGGACTGAGGGAGACAAAATCGAAAAACCGCTCCATATCCTGTGCATTGGTCAACGGGTCTGGCTTGAAGGCATGTACCATGTCCGGGAATTTGAGCGGGTCACGAATGAAAAAGATTTTCAGATTGTTGCCCACCAGATCCCAGTTGCCGTCCTCGGTATAGAATTTCACAGCAAATCCGCGCGGGTCCCGAAGCGTCTCTGGTGAATGTCCACCGTGAATAACCGTAGAGAAGCGAACAAATACGGGCGTTTCTTTGCCTTTTTCCTGAAACAGACGTGCGCGTGTATACTTCGATACCGGTTCATCCCCGGCCGTTCCATACGCCTGAAATACGCCATGAGCGCCAGCGCCGCGGGCATGGACTACCCGTTCCGGAATACGTTCGCGGTCAAAATGGGTGATCTTTTCGAGAAAGTGATAATTCTCCAGTGTAGTCGGTCCCCGGCTGCCGACGGTTCGAACATTCTGATTGTCCGTGATGGGATGGCCTTGCCGATCCGTTAATGTCTCAGGTGCCTTGTCTGAGGAATGCTCAGGTTGTGAAGACTGATGATTCATGGAGCACCGCCTTTCCTTTTGATGGATTCGAATATATATTTTCCCTGCAAGTCGGTTCTATACATCGTTTTCATTAAAAAAAGCTTGTCACCCGCCTCATGGCGTGGGATAATTAACTTTTGCCCAGCGGCCTTTTTTGAACGGAAAATGAAATTTGGACCGCTTGTCTAAGAATGGAGGCTGACCTAGGATTGTCTACACAACGTTATCCTTTTGCATATGATCCGGCAGAGCCCTTTGTATCCCGTCTAGGGGAATGGGTTGCCGATGTTTTTTACGATATTTTGCCAGAGTCCGGCTTCGAGGTACGGGATGAACAGATTTTTATGGCGTACCAGCTCGAACGGGCCTATGGAGATAAAAAGACCATTATGGCTGAGGCTGGAGTGGGAACAGGCAAGACGTTAGTTTATCTGCTCTACGCGGTCTGTTATGCACGTTATACGGGTAAACCGGCGGTGATTGCCTGTGCCGATGAGTCTTTGATTGAACAGTTGGTGAAACCGGGCGGAGATATTGCGAAGCTGGCTGCACATCTGGACTTGGAAGTGGACGCACGTCTGGGCAAGTCACCTGACCAATACGTCTGTCTGAACAAATTAAGTGCGATGAGATTCGCCGATGAGGATGCGCCTGTTATTGAAGAAGTGCATGAGAGCCTTCCGGATTTTGTGAATACGCCGGGTACGCTTCAGGCCTTCCATCCGTATGGTGACCGCAAACAGTATCCACATCTGAATGATCGCCAGTGGAACAAAATTAACTGGGACCCTTTTCAAGACTGCTTTGTTTGTCCCAAACGTCAACGCTGTGGTCTGACGCTATCACGTGACCATTACCGTCGTTCCAAGGACATTATCATCTGTTCCCATGATTACTACATGGAGCATGTGTGGACCTATGAAGCGCGCAAACGCGAGGGACAATTGCCACTGCTGCCAGATCATAGCTCGGTTGTATTTGACGAAGGACATTTGCTGGAAGAAGCGGCCTTGAATGCACTGAGCTACAAACTGAAACACCGCATCTTCGAGGAACTGGTGACTCGTCTGCTTGAAGGCGAGATTCGTGAATCCCTCGCGGAGCGTGTGGATGAAGCGATTGAGAGCAGTGAACGATTGTTTGCGCTGCTGGATACGTATACGGTAGCCATTCCGGGATCGGAACGAAAAGAAGTGCGGGTAGAACCGCCGCTGCTGCGTGAGATCGAACGTCTGAACAGCGTATTGGATGCGATCGGCGAAGAATTGGTATTTGAGAGCGGATTGTTCTCGCTGGATGGCTATCAGATGCGTGTCGTGGAAGAACATCTGGACATGATTCAGTCTGCCCTTGCGTTGTTCCGTAAGGAAGATGGGTATATCTGCTGGGCTGAAGAGAGCGAAGACGAGACAACCTTATCGATCATGCCGCGTACCGTGAAGGAAATTCTGAACGAGCGTGTGTTCAATACAGGCATTCCAATTGTCTTCTCATCCGCAACGTTATCTGTGGACAGTTCATTCCGTTATGTGGCAGACAGTCTGGGGATTGATGATTTTGTATCGTTCTCCGTGGCTTCTCCATATGACTACGCGGACAAAATGCAGATGAAGATTACCGATGAAACCGTACCTGGTCACCCTGAAAATGAAAATCGGTTGCGTGACGCCGTGACGCTGCTTCAGGAGAGTGGGGGTCGTGCCCTGATTCTGTTCCGTACGATGGAAGAGCTGCGTGCATTCAAGCAGGATATCGTTCATATGCCTGAGGCTCAAGGGTTACGCTTTATGTACGAGGGAGATCGGGAGATTAGTGACCTGATCGCGGCGTTCCAGCAGGATGAGGAAAGTGTGCTGTGTTCCGTCAATCTGTGGGAAGGACTGGATGTTCCAGGACCGTCATTATCCAATGTCATGATCTGGTCGCTCCCGTATCCACCACAGGACCCTGTATTCAATGCAAAACGCACAGCGTCAGCGGCACCTTATGAAGAGATCGATCTTCCATACATGCTGCTGCGTGTAAAGCAAGGTCTTGGACGTCTGATTCGGACGAGCACGGACTCCGGTTCTGCGGTCATTCTCGATGAATCGCTGTATACGAAAAAGGAAGCCAAAGACCGCATTGCGGCTCTGCTTCCCGAAGGTGTAGAATGGACAACCCTGACACACTAATCAGCTTACGTTAAATGTTCATGCTTTATTGTGATGATAAGGCTTCTTACCGAAAATAAGTTCTTGTTCTCTGCGGACTCACCATCCGTATGTGAGCAAGAGCTTATTTTCTCGTTATCCTCAAATTTTCTTCTCGTGCCTTTTTTCAAGGGAAGGATTCGATCTATAGGCGAACGCTGTGTTTCTCCGAATCATTTTGTTCCTTCCCTACGTTCCTCTATGAGTCAAGGTAATGTATGGATAGGGATTTCCCCTCGCTTCAAATGGCTCCAAAATTCTAACGAACCTGCGGCATCTTATTAAGGTAATACTCAAGTAATGAAAACTTTAACGAACCCCATTAACGTTATCTCCCCCAAAAATGGCTTTTGAGCCTGTAAATCGACCGAATTTGGAGAAATAACGTCGCTGTGATTCGTTACACGTCAAACCTGCATAAATGAGAGCGAATAACGTGTGTCAGGTTCATTAGAACCGATGAGCGCTAACAAGGGGGTGTTCTCTGTCATGCTCATGACTTAGGGGAAAGTCCCTTTTTGGTGTGCAACGATTGTAGCTGTGTTAAAAAATACCCATGCTCAAATACCGTTCCCCGGTATCAGGTGCAATGCAGAGCACCCGGTGACCCGGCCCCAGTTCCCGCGCGATGCGCAGGGAGGCCCACACCGAAGCGCCAGAGGAAGGGCCGAGCAGCAGCCCTTCCCGGGCAGCAAGCTGCCGCATCGTATCCAGTGCATCCTCATCGGACACCTGGATAATGGCATCCCACACGTCGGTATTCAGAATGTCCGGAATGAACCCCGGACTTGTACCGACGAGCTTGTGGGGTCCGGGCTCGCCACCGGACAACACCGGAGAACCTTTGGGCTCCACCGCATAGATGCGGATACCGGGCAACTGCTTGCGCAGTTCTTCCCCGGTGCCAGTAATGGTTCCGCCGGTTCCCGCCGTAGCGATGAAGGCGTCCAGCCTGCCATCCATCTGCTGCATAATTTCGGGTGCCGTGGTGATCCGGTGGATGTCCGGGTTCGCCTGATTCTCGAATTGTTGGGGAATGAAGCTTCCTGGAATGTCCGCTTGAAGCTCTCTGGCCTTGCGAATCGCACCAGGCATTCGTTCCGCGGCAGGGGTAAGTATGACATCTGCACCGTAGGCTTTCAGGATATTGATGCGTTCCTTGGACATGTTGTCCGGCATGATCAGAATGGCTTTATATCCCTTGGCAGCAGCATTCATCGCCAGACCGATGCCGGTATTTCCGCTGGTCGGTTCGATAATGGTTGCGCCGGGAAGCAGCAGTCCTGCCCGTTCCGCCTGAAGGATCAGGTTGTAGGCGGCACGGTCTTTGACGCTTCCGCTGGGATTGAAATATTCCAGCTTGACGTATACGTCAGCGGAGTCGCTGCCCGTAAGTCTGTTCAGTCTAACGGCAGGTGTCTGGCCGATCAGTTCGGTAACATCTGCGGCAATGCCTGTATGTGCGGGTGGTTGATTTTTAATTAAATGCGAATTCAAGTCCATGAAGTACAACTCCTTGATTGATAAGACGTTTAAAAGCAATTCCAATGAACAAGTCTGTCCGCCATTAATGGCAGGCAGGCTTGTTTGCTTATAGGAATCCATTTTCATTACAAGTCTGAACGGAATGTACAGACAAGTCTATTCCATCTTAATGAACGCAGCCTCCCGGGGTCAACCTGTTTCGATTAGGCAGAAGGGTGGGGAGTCTGAGAAGTAAGCGAACTAAGTGGACTAAGAAATGTGAATTCAAACGAAAACGGGTACATTAAGCAGATGAATCAGCTATAACGGCTGGGTCAAATCCATATCCAGATGCCGGCTAAGCTCTTTTTTGACTTCATTCCGCGCAAACGTCCACAGCATATAGAACCGCTGCAAATATCCTCTGCACAGATACTGGGTCTCGATTCCATCGACTTGCCGTTTCTCCTCCAGAACCTTGACACCACGAGTTCTCATCTGTTTGCGAAGCGTCAGCATTTCCTTAAGTACATCATTCTGAATGCGGGTTAGAGACAGAATGTAGACCTCTGGCATTTTCAGCTGCAACGTATCCAGTGTGCGAATATCCCGTTCAAGCACATCCAGCAGCAGGGTGCGTACAACCATACTTTTAATCAATCGGTGGTCTTCATCCGCAGGGGATGGGGCGGAAGGGGATGATGACATACTTTCACTTCCTTAACCTTGAATTCGGACATGTTCTTATTTACAGAACGTATGTTCTTATATTATAATCAATATATGCAATGATGATACACAATACAACCGAGAAATATTGGAAGCAGTCCATATGCGATTTATGCTGAGATTTGAGGAGGTGAAATAGGGACAAGCCTTCTCCAAAATAAGGTATAATTTTTGGGTTTTGCAGGAAACCTAAGGGCATAAAGAAATCGACTTAATGCATCAAAGGGTGAGATGAAGAGGTAGAGAGCTTTTGGTCCGTTGATAAAGGGAAGGTTATGAAGGATTGCGAAAGTGTTGCAACAAAAAAGCCCCTGCCTTGGGCGGCGGGGCTAGATGATCTGCCGAACCAGACGGCAGAGTTGTATATGAGCATGAAGCGGTTAAGCCAGATACTGAGGTTTCTCATAAAGAGCCTCTTTTTCCAGAATCACTTTGTAAGGTCTTTCCTTACCCTTCAGCGAAGGGCCAATCGTAGTCAGCGGTACGGCCGGTTTGTGGAAACGATCTTCTTCCTTGGGTTCCGGAACCGGTCGTGATGATTCGGGCGCAGAACTGAGGCGTACTTTTTTGTCGCTGCCCCAGCGCTTGCTTATTTTTTTCGTTTCCGGTTTCATTCCGGTTCGCCTCCTAACAAATCGTTGATGGCGTTGAACAGATGACGATTCTCCAAATCCATCTGCTGAAATATCGCCTCATCCGCTTCAATATGTCCAATAATATGGACTGTGATTACATACCTCTTGGCTACAGGATAGCATAGCAGATACTCTTTCTCAAGGTAGTCGTCGTAGAGATTGATCTTGATTTTGTTCTCCAGGTAAGAATCAATAACCAGAATTCGCTTCGGATCATCAGGCTGTTTGTCGTCGTTGGCGGACAAGTTATATTTTCTCCCCGGTTCCCCAACATTACCACATAATTGTTCAATATGACCACTGTCATCTGTACGGTATATGGCAGTCCCGCGCACGGCAAATGGAGGAAGGGAGACAAATGCACTTCGAAGTGCATCGCTCATTCGCTCCAGCATAACTGCATCTGCTTTGCGGGTACGCAGTAACTCCCTGAAGAATCGCAGCAGTTTGAGCAACTGCAACCGGGCTTCGCCCTCAGACCTTTTGTGCTTCTCAATGATTTGTTCCACTTCGGGATCGCTCCATCGTCCCTGTTCTTCGATGCTGTCGGCGATTTTGGAACAGGCCACCGAGACGGCTGGCGCCCATTTCCCATCTGAACGAATTTCGTAAACCAGCGGATTTAAACCTAGTAGATCGGTGGGCATCCGCAGCCCTTCAACTTTTGTGGCATCCTTGATGTCCGTAATATCTTCAGGGAGAATGAAAAAAATACGCTTTCGTCCTAGTCGACCCATAAACAAACCCATTTCCAGCATTGTATTATCACGGACAGAGGCATAGTACTTCCCGCGAATTTTAGATATATCATCCGGATGAAAAATAAAAATGGCAAAGTCAGTCGTACGCACTTCTGTTTCCAGATCGTCCATGGTATAACTGCTTGGATTAAAAACTCCGGAGTACCAAGGGGTAACTTCGGCCGAGAAACGCAAGTTTTCGTGTACTGCGGCTGCAATCGGCTTCGCTTCCAGCGAGCAGCCAATAAAGACTCTTGGCTTTAACGTTTTCATCAATCCGCCTCGCTTAAACCGTAGTGGGAATCAATTGTTATATTATACCATAAACAGCAGAGTAAGTCTGGAAACGTTTAGCTGAACCAAGAAAGCCGATTACATCTGCTATAGTGTATGTGCAAGAGGGGAATGATTCCTTTAAAATCCGCGGAAAAATAAAAAATGGACCCAAATTGTCACAGTTGGGTGACTGGACAGTTATATTTGGAAGCTTCAGTCATAGAATGAATGAGCAGGTAGCACTATTAGGTAGAGAAGCTTGTCCTGGTGTGGCTGTTTGACGGCTCAAGCAGGCCAGAGTGTGCTTTTTGCGCATATTTGAAGGATCTGCTGTTTCGACCCAATCACATCGGTGTTATATAATAGAAGAACAAGCAAGTTAGCTTAGATTTTTAAACTGAATTGAACATTACACATGTCTATATAAGGTGAACTAAATTTTTACACGAGAACGTAGAGTGCAGAACCCGTCTGGAGAAGCGAAGCGCTCGCCTAAAAGCTTTCTGAAAGAAAGCTGCTTCGAAAGCATAAGCTATTCAACGAATTTTCTCCTTTGGAAAAGGGAATCAAAAAATCCGGGGATAACAGCGATCGAAAGAGGGTACTGCAATCGAAGTGGTTAAGTGTAAAGTTTATATGGTCTTATGCAAGGTGTAATATTCATCAGTTTAATTGGCACAGCTAACCACCAACAGACAGAAAGGATCAGGATACCATGAGTTCCCGAAGGATAATCTCCCCAAGGACGATCTGGAAACGTTACGATCTCTCTTACACTTAGCGCCCCTTGTAGAGTACATCACCGTAAAGAAAAAAAACGGCTGACTCTGCGAAAGAGGGGATTGGAATGAATACTATTCGAAGGACAAATACGATGATTTCTTCCAGGCTTGCCTTTTGCAGGGTACGGTCGGTGCAAACCAACCTTTACAAACTGCGAGGGAACCTGAATGAAGAGAACATCGTTAACCTTACAACAAGTTAAGACAGAGGCGGGAAAGTTCGCCATTATGCTGCTCGGAACATTTATTTTGGCATTTGCCTACTATCACATTAATTTTCAGAATCATTTATCGGAGGGCGGATTTGTCGGTCTGGCCCTGCTTGGAAAGTACGCGACAGGCTTATCACCTGCGATCGGCATGCTGCTGCTGGATATTCCAGTCATGATTCTGGCCTGGTTCATCAAGGGCTGGAAGTTCATGATTCAGGCGCTGCTGGGTGTGGCCGCATTCTCATTGTTCTATGACGGGTTTGAGCGGTACTCCACCCTGGTCATTCAATTTCACGGTAATCTGTGGATTCCGGCAGTCCTGTCCGGTGTTATCACGGGCGTGGGAGCTGGTATGGTGCTTCGATTCGGAGGCGCGACAGGTGGAGATGACATTCTGGCGGTGCTCATTAGCCGTTGGAAGGGCTGGAAGCTGGGAACGGTTTTCTTTGTCAGCGATGCGTTTGTACTCGGATTGTCGCTTTTCTTTCTACCGGTAAAAGAAACTTTATATACCATTCTGGCTGTATGGATTGCTAGTAAAGTCATTACGTACATGGTCAGTTTCCCGGCTCGCCGGACAGTTACGACCTCAGCTGTGAAGCTGCCTGTATCGACTGCAGCCAAAGTAGTCAGCGGTGCCTCACAACGAGCTCCGGTGGCTAGAGGGGTTTCGCATTAAACGTAAAGATCCCCCTATTCGTAATGAATGTTGTTCGAGTAAGGTGGGCTTGCCTCATACCAAACACAAAGCCCTTTTGCATGCTTGATGGGAATTATTCCATTAGCGGCGAAAGGGCTTTTTTGCTTGCCTTAAGTAAAAAATTGACGTGTACATTTACGATATATCCTATTTTAGAACAGATTTACTCAAGTTTTAGAACAGATTACTCAAGGCTTGATAGAAGAGGCAATTTGTCCATCTTCATTATGGATAATAGCTCGAATGTTCTGTTTTTCACTCTTTTCTTTGGCAGCATCTACAGCCTCTGCTTTGGTTCGGAACGTAGCCAGAGATTTGGATTGACCTTCTTCCTTGATGGCCCAGCCTGAATCGGTAGGAACGACATGAATATTATCATGGCTTTTGGAAGAAGAGACAGGTTCGGAATGACGGCGTGGAGAGGAAGATTTTCCATGGTCCGATTTGCTGTCTGATGAAGATTTGGTAGTCTGCTTCGAACTTTTCGATGTGGGATGATTCTCATCCCATTCTTCCGCTTTGGCAGTAGCGATTGCAATGGAGCGTCCTTCCTCGTAACCGTCATCCAGCAGTGCATTGGCGATTTCAATGGCCTTATCTCTGACACGAGGCTCCAGATTTTTCATGGAAACGGGATAATCCTGTTTGTTCCACGGCATATTGATTCCCTCCTGTACAATATAAGTTATTTGTATATTACCCTTTACCCGGATGAATAAACGATTATTTGTGGAGAACCCTTAAGCGGATGGTGTAGTTTTGGTGCATTATACCGTTCAACTTTTCAGTGCTTTTCTATACTTTTATGTGGATGAGGAGTATAATACTTCCAAGCTTGAAAGTACAGATAGAAGCACATTAGGAAATAGATAAGGAGTTTTACATATGTTTAGTTTGAGCCTGGCCATTCCTATGTTATTTACCATGCTTATACATGCGGCTGACAGTCTGTCCTATGCGCTGCGTCTTGGGGGATTGCGTACTCGCAGAATCGCGCTGGCCTTGTCCCTGTCCGGAATTTTGCTGCTGGTGTCGCGTACCTCCAATATGGCCCAAGGACCGATGGTAGGCAATCTCGTGGATACGGCGACGAATGGAGGGAACCCACACTTTGCAGCGCAACTGCACTGGCTGATGGGCGCGGCTACGGTTGGAACAGCCTTGGCGATTATAAGTTTTCCAACGATGGTCAAGCTCGCTTCCCGAATGGTCGTTCATTTTGAGGAGGCAGGATCAATTCCTTCGATGGTTCGAGGTCTGCTAAAACGCAGCAAGATCAAAAACGCGATGTATTATATTACTCCACCATCATGGAAAATGGCAAAACTGTTGGTACACAACGGAATGCCGAGACGTCTTATGACGTTGAACATAGCGGTGACAGCAATCTATACGACTGGAGTCCTGTCCAGTCTGTACGCTGCGTATCTTTATCCAGGGCAGGCTGTAGCTGCTTCGCAATCCACCGGACTCATTAATGGAGTAGCGACCATTTTGTTAACCATCCTGATTGATCCTCGTATTTCGCTGCTTAGCGACAAATCTCTGCGTGGTGAAATTCGGCTGAATCGAATGAATCAGATTTATGGCTGTATGCTTGTATCCCGTTTATTTGGCACATTGCTGGCTCAGTTGTTATTGATTCCATTTGCTTACTGGATCGGCTGGATTGTGAGTATGATGTGATAGAGTAGGAATGCAAAAGTCAAAAGAGGATCTCGGAATTACTCCGATAATCTGTACTTTCGCATCTGAATCCATTCAAGAAAGGGTAGGATCACCATGGAGAGCCCTAGTAAGGAGAGAAGCAGAAGACTGGGTTCTTCATGCATCCAATGGTCTATAGCAACAGCGATAAGAATAAAGAATGTCAGTAGAAAATACCCCAGCTTCGAGCTCTGTTCCGTAATTTTTCTACCCAATTCCTCGTCTTCACGAACATGATCTTGATCTGCCTTTGTTCCCCATGTCACGGTTGACATGAAAAGCATCATGATTGCCCCAAGTGTTACCATTTCGCCGAGTCCAACGGATTTCCCAAAAGCTGTCCGATATATCACCATTCCAAGCACAAGAAGTGCCGATAAACCTGTAATTCCTATTATCCAGTTTCTTGACCTCATCAGGATTTTCTCCTCTCATACATAAATAACTGTTCAATCGTGACCTCCAGTGCTTCTGAGATAGCAAAAGCCAGTGGTAAACTGGGGTCATACTTGTTGTTTTCAATAGCATTAATCGTCTGTCTGCTGACATCACACTGTTCGGCAAGTTTGCCTTGTGAAATGTCTTTCAGCTCACGCAGTACTTTTATCCGATTTTGCATCCACAAACCTCACTTTACATGGCACGATGAACTCAATTGTGTCAAGAACTCTTTACACCTGGATTTTATATGACTGATCATTCGTATGTCAAGAACTCTTTACATCCCAGCGGAGAATGGGCAAAATATACAACCAAAAGAGCAACGGAAAATTTCCGCTGCTCTTTAAGGTAATTCTATGTGAATGTTATCTTATCTTATTTAAACAGTACAGCGTATTCGGCATATCCTTCTTTTTCAAGGTCTTCTTTGGGTACAAAACGAAGGGCAGCGGAATTGATGCAATAACGCATTCCACCAGCTTCGGCAGGGCCGTCGTTGAACAGGTGACCCAGATGGGAATCTCCTTCACGACTTCTCACTTCAGTACGAATCATGAAGTGGCTGAGATCCGTTTTTTCCTTCACATTGTAGTCCCGCAGTGGACGGGTGAAGCTTGGCCAGCCGCAGCCGGAATCGTATTTGTCGGTGGAACTGAACAGTGGCTCACCGGATACGATGTCCACGTAAATTCCGTCACCATGGTGATCCCAGAATTCGTTATGAAACGCAGGTTCAGTTGCGTTGTTCTGGGTAACTTCATATTGCAGCGGCGTCAGACGCTCTTTCAGGCCGTCTTTATCCACTTTGCCGGACCAGTTACGTTCGATAAAGTCTTCACGTCCAGAACCTTTACGGTACCGTTTATAGTGAGCAGGGTTTTTGTGATGGTAACCTTGGTGATGCTCCTCTGCTTCATAGAACGTTTTCGCTGGCAAAATCGGTGTGAAGATTGGTTTGTCAAAACGTCCGCTTTGTGCCAAAGCTGCTTTGGAAGCTTCTGCGATCTGGCGTTGTTCTTCACTATGATAGAAGATGGCTGTCTGATAGGATGATCCACGGTCATGGAATTGTCCACCCGTATCCGTTGGGTCGATCTGTTGCCAGAACAATTCAACAAGTTTCTCATATGGGAAGATGGCAGGGTCGAAGGTAATTTGAACGGCCTCTACGTGACCTGTCGTTTCCGAGCAGACCTCCTCATATGTGGGGTTCTCCGTATGCCCTCCTGTATATCCCGATACAATCTTATGAATACCGGGTAGTTCCTCGAAGGGGGATACCATACACCAGAAGCACCCGCCTGCAAAAGTTGCTTTTTCGCTAGTATGTTGTTCCATGCTATAGTCACTCCATTTCTGATGAAGAATGATATTTTGGCTTACTCTTCTATTATATCCCGAATTGGCAAGCCAACCAAGCAGGATCGTAAAGAGGATGAGTCTGAAATGTTTCTGACTATTCCGAATTAGACTTTTTACGAGAGCGCAAGCGAAACAAGAACAATATTATCGTCATGAACACGAGATAACCGGAAAGGATTAACAGGCTCACCCAGATTGATGATTCTGCTTGTGAACCCGCATAGGCAAAAACAAAAATAGCAGGCAATTTGCCAATCGCTGTCGCAACCATGAACACCCAGAATGGGGTGTAGGTGATGCCTGCATAGATATTAACCGCCATTTGGGGAACGATGGGCAGCAGTCGCATAGACATGATACCCATGAAGGGATGAGCTTCCATCCATGTTGTGAATCGATTCAAAACCCGAATGCGTTCGAGATAGGATCTGGCCTGATTTCTGAATATCGTTCTTGCTCCAGTGTATACAAGCAGTGCAGCAAGCGTAGTGCCAAGCCAGCATATCCAGGCTGCTGTTGCGGTACCGTAACTATAGCCAAAGGCAATAATGACGATTTTGTACGGAATTACGGGTACAAGAGCAAACAACGTTGCCATGGCGAGTAAAAGTGGTATGGACTGATGCAGATCGGTCCAGGCCAGCAGTTCATATCTGTAAATAAACGTGACTCCGGCAAGTAAAACATATAGGAGGAGCCATAACCATTTTCGCAAAATCCCAAACGCTCCTTTCAGACCAGGAAGGGCTTATCGTTTCCCAATCCGTATTGCTATCTCTCTAAAGTTTACCACGTTCAACCAAAGGATGGACAATTCGTGCTGGTTCTAGCTGCAATCACTGGCATGTTGGTGTCTGAAGGGTTACACTATAGGACGTAGAAATATAGAACTCATCTGAAGGTGGAATGATCATAATGGAAACAACCAAGCGAACCCGTGCTGCGATCATCGGACTCGGGGATATTGCGCGCAAAGTATATTTGCCGCTGTTGACTGCCCACGCGAACGTGGAAATTACGGGGATTATGAACCGTTCTCCCGAGCCGGTCAAGGAAATACAGCATACTTATAGATTAAACAATGGAACAACGGATATGAAAGAATTGTTGTCCTGGGATCTGGATGCAGTGTTTGTACATACAGCGACAGAAGCTCATTTTGACATTGTCATGCAATGTTTGGAGCGGGGGCTGGCGGTATACGTGGACAAGCCGCTGTCCTATACGTTGCGGGAGTCGGAAGAAATGACCGCATTTGCTGAAGCACAGGGTCTTCTTTTGGCGGTAGGTTTTAACCGGAGATTTGCACCGTTGTATCAAAATGCGAAGGAATGGATGCAGGCTGGACAGGGTTTTGAATCGCTGACAGTTACTAAACATCGGACAGGAATTCAGGATCGTCCCGCTGCGGAAACCATCTATGATGATCTGATTCATATCCTTGACCTAATGTTATGGTATTCGGATCACAATGTGCATCTGCTCCATCAATGGATACGTAAAAATGACCTGGACCGACTGTTGCATGCGGCTGGATCAGCCAAGCTGGGCAGAACGGCATATGGGAGATTCGATATGGTACGCCAAGCAGGAGCGGATCTGGAGAAGCTTGAGTTGTATGGCGGGGGAAGATCGGTAGAAGTGCTGAACATGGAAATAGCGAAGTATGAGGAACGCGGTGCTCAAGAACGCAAGGAAACCTTTGGCAGCTGGGAAAGTATTTTGACCCGAAGAGGATTCACGGGAGCGATTGATCAATTTTTGGCAAATCTTGAAACCCCGGATGACTGTGCCATCAGTGCAAGTCATGTCATGGACAGTCATGACCTGGCTGAACAGCTTATCCGCGGTTAATCTTGAAGAAGGTCGTGCGGGAGTGTGATTGAAGCCTTCCGCACCAATGATTCATTAAACGATATTGGAGGAAGTATAATACCATGGATGAATATGAAAAAGAACGCAACAAACAGATTGAGGAAGCTGTAATTGAGACGTATAAACAGGAAGAGGAAATGATGATTCTGGTATTTGCCCAGTGGTGTGTCAATCATGGACTTGATCCGGAAGAGATGTACCAGCAAGCCTACCCGGAACAACTGAGCAACGAGCGTTTGCAGCAGGTGCTGAAGCTAGTTGTATCCAAGGAGGAAGCCGGTGACATTCCGGACGACACTGTATTGGGCGTGTTATCCATGTTTGGCAATGAAGATCTGGCTATGGTTGTATCCGAGGCGATTGCCGCGCGCAAATAAGTTTCGGTTACGGATAATACGTATACGTATTAATGAAGCGATTACATCTGTTCCCGGTGAATGACGCGGAATTCTTTGGGCGACATGCCGAACCGGGAGCGGAATACCCTGTGGAAATACGTATAATTGTTAAAGCCGGAAGATTCGGCTACATGTTCGAGTGTCATTGGACTAAAAATGATCCGTTCCCTGGCCATGTTCAGTCGTACATCCAGTGTATATTGCATAATACTTTTACCAAACGCTTCTTTGAAGAGATGAACTCCCCTTGAAACACTGATTCCAATATGGGTAGCTATATCTTCAAGCTTGAATAGAGAAGAAGCGTTTTCCTCGATGTAACTTTTAATCTCATATGCCACATAGTTGGTATTAGTAATCGTCGGATGCTCCGCGAGCATACGATCCACTTCAAGACAAAGAATTCGCATATAATAACTGGCGATTTCTGGGTAAGGATTGGAAATACGGCGCTGCTCCAGTACGAGCTGACGAAACAGGGTAAGCAGGCTTTCGGTCAGCTGCACCTTGATCCGGTTCGGCCTCTTGTGATGTTTCCACCACTCATCCACCCAGTCCCCATTGAAGAAAATATGGTAATCACCACTCTCCACAAGTCGTTCGCCCATCGGATTTTGCTCTTTGTCTATTCTCAGTTCATATGGCTCATCTGGACTAAACAGAAGCAGATCACCCGCATCAACAAGCGACATCTCGCCGTCTATACGGGCTCGGCAACGTCCGTCCGTCTGGAGCCTCATCAGGTAATTCTTTACTCCCTCAGGATGCAAGCCTATATAAGGTTTGCGATGAAACGAGAAGCCTGCTGTAAGAACCTGGCAGGAATAATCAGTCGGCATTGGCATACTCCTTGCAATTTGAAAATTATGACCAGATAGTTCATGTTTCGATCATATTATTCATTTTAATTGATGCCGAAACGGAATACCATAGTATTAAATTCAAGTGCAACACTCAAGCGCAAAACCTTCAATTACAAATATGCAAGTTACAGGTTCTCACCATTCATAAGGAGATGAACATCACTGTGGAGAAAATGAAAGCGGGCATTATTGGTTGCGGTAACATTAGCGCCATTTATCTAGAGAATTTAAAAGATAATCCTCTCATTGAAGTGGTGGCTGTTGCGGATTTGATCCGTGAACGGGCACAAGAACGAGCTGATGAATTCAATGTCGCAAACGTTTACAATGTAGATGAGTTGCTGCAAGATAAGGAGATTGAGCTTGTGCTAAACCTCACGGTTCCTGGCAGTCATGCCCTGACTGATCTGGCTGTGCTTGAAGCAGGCAAACATGTGTATGCCGAGAAACCGTTGGCAATTTCTCTTGAGGATGGTCGCAAGGTAATTGAACTGGCTGAGGAAAAAGGATTGTATGTTGGTTCGGCACCGGATACATTCCTTGGATCAGGCATTCAGACTGCCCGCAAGGCTATTGAAGAAGGACTGATCGGTAAACCGATTGCGGCAACTTCATTCTTCATGGGTGGAGGGCCGGAAGCTTGGCATCCGAATCCAGAGTTCTTTTATGTCGCTGGTGGCGGACCGATGTTTGATATGGGGCCTTACTATTTGACCGCGCTGATCACCCTCCTTGGACCGATTCGCAGAATCAGTTCTTCAGCAGGTGTACAGATCACAGATCGCGTTATTGGTTCCGGGCCGAAGGAAGGTACACCTCTTGAAGTACAGACGCCAACACATCTGGCAGGAACGATTGATTTTGAGGAAGGTGCCATTGCAACAATGATCACCAGCTTCGATATCCGGGGTGCTTCGGATTTGCCACGGATTGAAATCTACGGTACCGAAGGCACGATGAGCATACCGGACCCCAACTTTTTTAACGGGGAAGTGAAGCTGCGCAGATTCGGTCAGGACACATGGGAGACGGTGACGCCTGCTTTTGAAAGCAGACAGAACGAGCGCGGAATCGGCGTTACCGAAATGGTTGAATCCATTCGAGCCGGACGCGAACACAAGGCCAGTGGCAAGCTCGCCTACCATGTGCTTGAAGCTATGCATGCGTTCCAGCGCTCCTCGCTTGAGGGCAAACACATTCAACTGGAGAGCACTTATCAAGCAGCAGCAGAAAACAATACAGATGAAAATCAGTCAGAGGCTGTACAGTCACACTAATTGATTTCGAAGTGAGGTGAGCCGGTAGATGTTGAAGGTTGGATTACAGCTATATACGGTACGTGATGAACTGGAGCGCGATTTCAAAGGCACACTCGCCAAGGTTGCAGAGCTTGGATATCAAGGCGTTGAGTTCCACAACTTTTACGGGCATAGTCCTGAAGAAGTAAGGGGCATTCTGGATGAATTCGGTCTGGAGATCGTGGGTACACATGTTCAGTACAATAGTCTGCTTGAGGATCTCGATGGGGTGATCGCTTATCACAAAGCCATCGGAAACAAAAACCTGATTGTCCCTTACCTGTCGGAAGAACAACGGCAATGGGATAACGTATTTGCTTCCCTCAATGAGATTGGCGAAAAGTGTGCAGCGCAGGACATGGTGTTAATGTATCACAATCATGATTTTGAATTTACAGAGCAGGTTGAGGGTCAGCCGGCGTTATACGCGATGTATGATACCGTAACCGCTTCCCATCTGCAAGTGGAGCTGGATTCGTGTTGGGCTCACGCCGCAGGATATCCGCCAACGGAAGTCATCGCGAAGTATGCGGGACGTCTGCCGCTGGTTCACTGGAAAGACATGCGCCGTTCAGAAGGCCAAGTCCTGACAGTGGAATTCGGCCAAGGCGAGGTAAATCTGGGGGCTGTAGCTACAGCGTCAGATCAGGCGGGAGCCGAGTGGCTTGTTGTGGAACAGGATGTATGTCAGAATCCTCCACTGCAAAGCATCGAGAGCAGTATGAACTGGATTAGAAAATATGCCGCTAATGGAGGACTTGTTCATGTCTAAAGTACTTAATATCGCCATCGTAGGTTGTGGCGGAATCGCCAAAGGTAAACATATGCCCAGCCTGTCCAAACAATCTCAGGGCCGTATGGTCGCTTTCTGCGACATTGTGAAAGAACGTGCGGAGGAGGCAGCAGCCGAATTCGGTGCTGAGGGAGCCAAAGTATATACGGATTATCACGAGATGCTGAAGGATGAGAGCATTGATGTGGTACACGTCTGTACACCAAACGACTCCCACTCCGTGATCACGGTCGCTTCCCTTGAGGCGGGCAAACATGTAATGTGTGAAAAGCCAATGGCGAAGACGTCTGCACAAGCGCAAGCTATGCTGGAAGCCGCACAACGTACAGGCAAAAAGTTGTCCATTGCGTATCAGAACCGATTCCGCAATGACAGCCAATACCTGAAACAAATGTGTGAAGAAGGCGAGCTGGGCGATATTTATTTCGGTAAGGCGATTGCACTTCGCCGCCGTGCTGTGCCTACCTGGGGTGTGTTCCTTGATGAGGAAAAGCAGGGTGGAGGACCGTTGATTGATATCGGTACACACGCGCTGGACCTGACTCTTTGGCTGATGGATAATTACAAACCGAAGAGTGTAATGGGATCAACGTTCCACAAGCTGGGTCAACGTGAGAATGCGGCCAATGCTTTTGGGCCGTGGGACCCGGAACAATTCAAGGTAGAGGATTCTGCATTCGGCTTTGTGACGATGGAGAATGGGGCTACAATTATTATCGAATCCAGCTGGGCGCTGAACGTTGCTGAATTTGGCGAAGCCAAAACACTGCTTTGTGGAACAGAAGGTGGCGCGGATATGCAGGATGGTCTGCGTATCAATGGCGAGAAACGCAGCCGTCTGTTTGAAACCAAGGTAGATCTGGACGCAGGCGGAGTCGCTTTTTATTCCGGTAGTGCAGAAAATGAAGCGGATCGTGAAGCTAGAATGTGGCTTGAAGCGATCATAGAAGACAAGGATCCAGTTGTAAAACCTGAACAAGCCATCGTGGTTACTCAGATTCTTGAAGCGATCTACGAGTCTGCTCAGACAGGCAAAGCGGTTTATTTCGACTAAACCGACCGGATGTCATTTCCAATGAAATAACCAGTATTCTTACGTTTAATTTCAGGATAGAATAGCTCTTGATTTTCCACAATAACGATACAATCATGTGATCTGAACGGTATTTTTATGCAGTTCATTGTTCATAAAACCAGCAAATAATATGATATTTAATCTAGGGAGGAATCGCACTTGAAACTCGGCGTATTTTTGGTACTATTCGGAGGACGTAAATTGGAGGATGCACTTGACTATGTTGCATCCAAAGGCTTGAAAGCAGTAGAAATCGGAACTGGTGGACATCCCGGAAATGCTCATTGCAAACCGGATGAGCTTCTGAGCAATCCAACAGCATTGAAAAATTTCAAAAATGCAGTAGAATCCCGTGGTCTGACTATCAGCGCATTGAGCTGTCACGGTAACCCGCTCCATCCACAAAAGGATATTGCGAAAGGATTCCACGATGATTTCGTTAAGACAGTAGAACTGGCTGAGAAACTGGAAGTGCCTGTTGTAAATACATTCTCTGGTTGTCCGGGAGACCATGAGGATGCCAAATATCCGAACTGGCCTGTTGCACCATGGCCGAATGACTTCCAGGAAGTTCTTAAATGGCAATGGGACAACAAAGTTATCCCTTACTGGACAGAGTGGGGCAAGTTCGCTGCAGATCACAATGTGAAAGTGGGACTGGAGCTGCACGGTGGATTTTCCGTGCATACACCAGCGACCTTGCTGAGACTGCGTGAAGCAGCAGGCGAAGTGATTGGCGCCAACCTGGATCCAAGCCACATGTGGTGGCAAGGTATTGATCCGGTGCAAGCGATCCACATTCTGGGACGTGAAGGCGCGATTCATCACTTCCATGCGAAAGATACAACTATTGATCCAATTAACGTGAATAAATATGGTGTAACAGATATGCAGGATTATACAAACATGCTTGATCGTGCTTGGCAATTCCGCTCGGTCGGTTATGGTCACGATAACAAAACTTGGGCTGATATTATTAGCGCTCTGCGTCTGGTTGGATATGATTATGTCGTAAGTATTGAACACGAAGATGGTCTGATGTCGGTAGAAGAAGGATTCTCTAAAGCTGTGCAAAATCTCCAACAAGTATTGATTGAAGAACCGCTGGGAGATATGTGGTGGGTTTAGAGTTACACTAGGGGGAAATTGAATATGATTAACGTCACCATTTGGAATGAATTTGTCCATGAGAAAATTCACGATGAAGTAAGGGAAGTCTACCCTGACGGTTTGCACATGGCGTTGGCAAACGGACTGGGAGGCGAAGGCTTCGCCATTCGCACTGCAACACTAGATCAGCCTGAGCACGGATTAAGTGATGAGGTGCTGAATTCTACAGATGTGCTTATATGGTGGGGACATATGGCGCATGATCGTGTGAGCGACGAGATTACACAGAAGGTTGCACAGCGGGTCCTGGATGGTATGGGGTTGATTGTGCTGCACTCCGGTCACTTCTCTAAGCCATTCAAAGCGCTGATGGGCACAAGTTGTGATCTGAAATGGCGTGAAGCCAATGAGCAGGAGATTATCTGGTGTGTGAATCCGTCCCATCCCATTGCTGAGGGCATCAATAGCAAAATAATTCTGGAAAAAGAAGAGATGTACGGGGAATTCTTCGATATTCCAGTGCCGGATGAGCTGGTGTTTGTAAGCAATTTCCAAGGCGGAGAGGTATTCCGGAGCGGATGTACGTTCCTCCGAGGTTCGGGAAAAATCTTCTATTTCCGTCCAGGTCATGAAACATACCCGACCTTCTACAATCCGGAAATTTTAAAAGTGATCAGCAATGGTGTGAAGTGGGCATATCCTACGCGTAACGTTAAGCCGGAATATGGCTTCAGCGAACCTGTAAGATCACTTGGTAACGTGCTGGTTTAAGCTGCAAATTGGCTGTGTGAACGCATAGAATAAACGATATACCAAAGAACCTTTCTCCAAGTCAAGTATGACTGAGGCAGCAAGGTTTTTTTGGTTAATAAAAGGAACTTTTTGGGTAAGATAGCTACATGGGAGTTAGACGATATTTTCCCATGGTTCCGCTGTCCCATGTGATGTATACTGAGTTGTATCATCGAAGTTGGGTTATGCCTCTAAAATTTTAACTTTTTAGCGGCAGACGTTTTCTTTGAGACTTAAATATGTTATTATGAAATATACTAACTAAACGTAAGTTGAGTGATCTCTAAAGAGGTGATTAATGTGGAAGGCCAAGATCTGCGGATGTGTCCGCGCTTTGAGACGGCGTTTTCTTTCTTGGGTAAGCGCTGGAACGGTCTGATTATTCAAACGTTGATGAGTGGTTCGAAGCGATTCAAGGATATCTCCAACCTGATACCATCCATGAGTGATAAGATGTTGTCAGAACGGATGAAAGATCTGGAAAGCGAAGGAATTCTGATCCGTCATGTCTATCCGGAGACGCCAGTTCGTATTGAATATGAACTGACAGAGAAAGGCAAGGCGCTACAGCCCGTTATGAATCAAATTCAAGACTGGGCAGAGCAGTGGGTTGAGTAGTAACAGCTTCCCCGGCTCAAACTAAAGGAACTGTTGGCATAAAGGCTCTTGGTTTCCAGTGGAAATCAGGAGTTTTTGTCTTCAGGGTTCTGCACATGTTGTCGCGAGTTGTAGTATAATTGTAAATAAAATGGCCGCAGGCGGCCGGAGCGAGGAGGCCACTTGTCATGAGAGAAGAAAGCTTATCCCGTGAAGTACGCTACGGCAAGCAAGATATTGCAGAACTTGAGAGCGCATCCATCCAGGTACATTTAATCTACAAAAAAGCTGCGGAGCTATTTAAACGAACTTCATATTCCCCGTCGGTTAAGGATGATGATGTTGCAGGAGAGAAGACTCATTCTACGAATAGCAATGGTCAGGGAACGGCTCCGGCGGTGCTGCAAAAATGGATTCAGACAGCAAGAGGCTGGAAGTGTATCGGATGTGAATTGAGACAACCCGATTCCAACGGGGGTCAGGCTGAAGCCACCCTTCATGAAGAACGTATGTATCTGGATGTGGGCGAAGGTCGTTTTGTTCAAGCGGAGATGCTGATTCAGGCGATTGTATGGTCACAGTATGAGAAGATCCGCCTGTTTGCGCCCTGGCTGGGTGATGACACCTTCTACACTGTGCAGGAGCTGGATGTGATTGCCCGTTATATTGTACCTACCTATTTCTCCGAACGACCGCTGCATGAGCAGGGCAAGGTATCCAAGGTACACCAGTCATCGGGTCAGATTCCGCTCTATCAGGAATATGTGGATGCACCTTCGTTCTGTGTGCAGGTGGACGGTGGTTTACTTGAAGGGCGTTTGCTGACAGGCGTTTATGTGTCGGAGGAACAGTTCTTTGGGCTCAATCCGTATCTGAAGGATGGAGACGGAGGCCGTACCTACATGCAGGCTTGTGTCCAGTAACGATGCTACTCCAAAGACCTTAATGATAATTAGGAGCCAAAGGGCCTGCTTGCAGGCTCTTTGTGCTGTACAAACCAGTTATGGACGCTGCTGGATGAAAAGTAACGGCATTGACACTTTTTTTGCATGAATTTTGTGCCATAATAGAGGTTATGGACAACAGGGTGAATGATTTTACGCAGGGTGGTGTTACCTACATGAAGAAGAGAATCCCCGGTTACATAGGTATATGTCTGCTTATTCTGGTTATATTAGCCGGGTGTAGCGAGACACAGCCTTCCGAACAGCCAATCGTCAAAGAGACCGAATCGCAGAATACAATTACTGTGGCAGTGGATGGCAGTACCTTTTTGCCTGACGCAACGAAGTCCATTAAGAGAGATTTTAGTGAAGGTCTGACGCTCAAGAAAGCACTGTTGAACAGTGGACTTGTCGATTTTACAGCAGATGGCAAGCGGATCCAATCCGTAGGGGAAGTTTCGCTGGACTCCTCACTTAGCTGGGCAGTCAAACTGAATGGCAAGGATATTGACCCGGAAAATTGGGATATGGAGCTTCATGTCAAAGATGAAGTGATCATATATGTAAAAGCCGCTGACAGTGGGGGAGACGATGTTGTTTATCAAACAACATTGCTCAAGGTGAGCGGTGGAAATATTATGCCGAATCTCAATCGTCAATATGCCGGGGTGTATGTTCAGGAATGTACGGTGCGTGATGTATTAAAGTCCAGTGGCATTGTGAGAATGTCGGAGAACAACAAATTTGTCGTTTCAGTCGAAAATGTGACTCCCCGGATGAACCAACGCTGGATGATCATGGTGAATGACAAGGAACTGATGGAAAACGGTTTGGACATGAAGTTGAATCCTCGTGATGCAGTAAAGCTGGAGTTGACTACTGTATCTTAAGCATAACAAAAGCCCAATCTTCGTCTCGGAAGAAGGGCTTTTTTTTATCTGCATATCAGGTGAATATCAGACGGGGAAAGCGTCAGATTCGGCAAATCTCGTTAGGACACAGTTCACAGTGACAGATGCCCTGGAGCATGTGCAGATCCTTGATGACAATCATGCCGTTGTCGTATTCTATGGCGTCTTTTTTACGCAGATCGCTTAACATACGGTTGACACTTTCACGGGTTGCTCCAATCATATTGGACAGATCTGTGTGTGTTATTTTTTTATGAATCATGACATGCTCTCCATGAGGCTCGCCATAGGAATTGGACAATCGAATTAGCGTGGAGCAGAGAGCGCCCGGTTTGCCATATAACATCAGATCACGGAATTTGGTTTGGGTTAACCGGTGATGAATACCCATCCATTTCATAAAGTCTATCGCAAAGTCACAATGCTGGCAGATCAGCATCTCCAGGTCTTTATGCTCCAGTACACCGATCTCACTGTCCTCCAGTACTTCCGCCGAAAAGCTGTGTTTCGATCCGAAGAACGGATCAGCCTGCCCAATCATATCTCCGGATTGATACATGTACATAATCAGTTCTTTGCCTTCATCCGTGGATTTGGTGATCTGAGCACGGCCCCGTTTCATATAATAAAGTTTGTCAGAGACATCTCCTTCCCAATACAGATGGGTGCCTTCCGGATAGGTTCTGTCCTTCATCGTTACGAGCAGATGGTTGAAATTCGCTTCCGAGAAACAGTTGGTATTTCCGCGTTTTTCCAGTACACTCAGTTGTTCTCTCATAAGTCTATCTCCCCTTTGTGTCCATCGGGCGGCCTTCTGCAGCTTGGACTGGCCCCCGTGGTTCGCCGCAAACCGTTGCCGTCCTGATCAGGGTCATCTCTCGGCCGGGAAGGACGGTACAAATTGCGGTGGTTCAATTTTTAAGTTCAGTATATACCTTATCTTGCTGTTTGAGGGGCATGGAAAGGGGGCAAAAATGGCGAAATTTCAAACATTGTGATTAAATTCACTTTCGGAAGGGGAGGATGAATCTGACAGCCCTATAGTTTAAATAGGAAGTGTAAATGGCTAAGTGAAAGACAGTAAAAAACTTAAATTAAATTTGTTATACTTTGTGAAAAAAATCACATAATTAACTCTTTCCCCATGATACGATGTGAATGTAAAGAAGAGAGACAAACCAATACGAAACCTTTAGGAGGATGAGGGAGATGGCTGTAAAGAACGAAGTCGCCCCAGTAAAAGAACCGACAGCAGGTCAGTATATTCAAACGTTAATTGACAAAGCGAATAAAGCACATGCAGCATTCATGTCCATGGATCAGAAACAGATTGACCGCATCGTGCAAGCGATGGCGCTGGCAGGTCTGGACAAACATATGATGCTCGCCAAGATGGCCGTGGAAGAAACAGGCCGGGGTGTGTATGAGGATAAAATCACCAAAAATATATTTGCAACAGAATATGTGTATCATAGCATCAAATATGACAAAACAGTAGGGGTTATTGAAGATAACGAATACGAAAGCTTCCAGAAAATTGCGGAGCCTGTCGGTATCATCATGGGGATTACCCCGGTAACCAATCCAACATCCACCACGATGTTCAAAGCACTGATTTCCATCAAAACGCGTAACCCGATCATCTTCGGTTTCCACCCATCTGCACAGAACTGTAGCCGGGAAGCTGCCAAAATCCTGCTTGATGCTGCGGTGAAGCATGGTGCTCCAGCGGATTGTATCCAGTGGATTGATGATCCTTCCATGGATCGCACAAACGCGCTCATGAATCATAACGATGTGGCGCTCATTCTGGCAACAGGCGGATCAGGCATGGTACGGGCGGCATACAGCTGTGGTAAACCGGCACTGGGCGTAGGGCCAGGGAACGTACCTTGCTTTATTGAGAAAAGTGCAGATATCAATCAAGCGGTAACGGATTTGATTTTGTCCAAATCGTTCGATAACGGCATGATCTGTGCTTCCGAGCAAGCAGTCATTATCGAAGAACCGATCTTCGATCAGGTGAAAAAGAAAATGATCGCGAACGGCTGTTACTTCGTGAACAAGGATGAGGCCGCAAAATTGACCGCAGGTGCGATTAATGCTGAGAAATGTGCGGTGAACCCGGCGATTGTTGGTCAATCTGCAGTCAGTATTGCGCAAATGTGCGGTATCGAGGTCCCTGCTGGCACCAAAATTCTCGTAGCCGAGATAGAAGGGGTAGGCACGAAGTTCCCATTGTCGGCTGAGAAACTAAGTCCAGTACTGGCTTGCTACAAAGTGAAAACGGCAGCTGAAGGGATTGAGCGCGCAGCGGAAGTGGTTGCTTTTGGCGGCATGGGTCACTCCTCCGTTATTCATTCGACGAACGAAGAAGTCATTGGCAAATTCGCAGATCGCCTGCAAACCGGCCGGATTATCGTCAATTCTCCATCCACACACGGCGCCATCGGTGACATCTACAACACCAACATGCCGTCACTGACATTGGGCTGCGGATCGTATGGACGTAACTCGACTTCTTCCAACGTAACCGCTGTGAACTTAATCAACGTGAAAAGGGTGGCTCGCCGTACCGTGAATATGCAGTGGTTCAAAGTGCCGAATAAAGTCTACTTCGAAAAAGGTGCAACACAGTATCTTGCCAAAATGCCGGACATCACACGCGTAGCCATTATTACGGATGCGATGATGGTCAAACTCGGCTATGTAGAAAAAGTGGAGCACTATCTGCGTCAACGTCAAATGCCGGTAGCGATTGAAGTGTTCTCTGATGTCGAACCCGATCCGTCCACAACAACGGTAGACCGCGGTACGGAAATGATGCGCCGCTTCCAGCCAGACTGCATTATCGCACTCGGCGGGGGATCACCGATGGATGCTGCCAAAGCGATGTGGCTGTTCTATGAATATCCTGACACAGATTTCAACGATTTGAAGCAAAAATTCATGGATATCCGCAAACGGATTTACAAATATCCACGTCTCGGCGTGAAAGCGAAATTCGTAGCGATCCCGACAACCTCGGGCACAGGTTCGGAAGTAACATCGTTCGCGGTCATCACGGACAAAAATCAAGGCAATACGAAATATCCACTGGCAGACTACGAGTTAACACCAGACGTAGCCATCGTAGACCCGGAATTCGTATACTCTCTGCCTAGAACCGCTGTTGCGGATACAGGTATGGACGTATTGACTCACGCCATTGAAGCATATGTATCCGTCATGGCGAATGATTACACGGATGGTCTCGCGATCAAAGCGATTCAACTGGTATTCCAATACCTCGAGCAATCGGCGCTGCAAGGTGACAAATTGGCTCGTGAGAAAATGCATAATGCTTCGACGATTGCCGGTATGGCTTTTGCCAACGCGTTCCTGGGCATTAACCACAGCTTGGCTCATAAATGGGGCGGTCAGTACCACACCGCACATGGACGTACCAATGCGATCCTGATGCCACACGTCATTCGCTACAATGCGAAAAAACCGACGAAGTTTGCATCGTTCCCGAAATATTCGCACTTTGTTGCAGATGAGCGTTATGCCGAAATTGCCCGCATTCTGGGATTGCCTGCCCGTACGACAGAAGAAGGGGTTACCAGCCTCATCAATGCCATCCGCAAACTGAACAAAACATTGGGGATTGAAGAGTCGTTCCAGGAAATCGGATTCGACGCCAAAGACTTTGAGGCACATGTGGATTATCTGGCAGACCGCGCATTCGAGGACCAATGTACAACAGCCAATCCAAAACTGCCGCTGGTGACCGAACTGGCAGATGTATACCGCAACGCTTTCTACGGCAAGTTTGAATAACAACTAAAGCAGCAGCAGGATTTAGGCAGGTATAGTCAGGGTTCCCCGAAAGGGGAGCCCCGATTGCCGTCTTTTCTGTAAAAGGTTACACGGAATCCGTGATGTTACTTTTTGAACCAGGTAATCACACCATAACGGAGAGGGCAGAAAAAACTGAAGAAGCGAAGCGTTTGCTTCAAGCACGATTTTAACCTTCTATGCAATATAGTTTGAACCTTACATGTACACGATAACGGAGAGGAGAGAAAAAACCTGAAGAAGCGATAGCGCTCGCCTTTATCCCCTGATTTTACCTTTTATAAAGGGAATCAACAAAATCTGGGGGTAACAGCGATCGGAAGGTTGTTCTATCCTCGGAGTGGCTAGTGTACATATCCTTTCGTTCAAATTATATTGTTCAATCCAGGAAATCGGATTTGAACAGCGATCGGAAGTTGTTCTGCCCGCGCAGTGGATAAGTGTGAATTTTGCAGGGTTCACTTTGACACAGCACAGGTGAAGTGAGGATGGTCACAAACTTTGTGATAAAAATCACAGATGATGAAAGAACGAAGACGTATACTGAAAATGTAAGAAAAACATTCATCCGCGGTTCCGGTTCCCAAGTAGAGAGAACATGTTCCGGCTCACATGTGAAATTTATCACATTAATCGCGGCTCTGGGCACAGATGAGACGAGTGAAGCATTCTGTCATGTGTCCGGAAATCCAAATTTGTGGAGGGATTACTATGTCGGTGATCGAAAAAGATGTCAAACAACAAACAGGTTGGAGAAACTTTACCAAAGGAACATGGACGAAATCCGTAGATGTGAATGATTTTCTGGCACGCAACTTATCACCTTACTATGGCGACGAAGCATTTCTTGCAGGTGCAACTCAGAATACGAAAGAGTTATGGGATATCGTTTCTGATCTGACCAAAAAAGAGCGCGATAACGGCGGGGTACTCGATGTTGACGTAAATACGCCAGCGACGATTGTTTCTCACCAACCAGGTTATCTGGATAAATCCAAAGAGCAGATTGTTGGTGTTCAAACAGATGCTCCATTCAAACGTTCCATTCAGCCATTCGGTGGAATTCGCATGATGATTGATGCTTGTGAAGCTTATGGTTTTGAAATGCCTCAAGGCGTCATTGATATATTTACGAACATCCGCAAAACACATAACCAGGGCGTATTTGATGCTTACACATCTGAAATGCGTGCAGCACGTAAAGCAGGGATTATTACCGGTCTGCCTGATGCTTACGGCCGTGGCCGGATCATCGGTGACTATCGCCGGGTAGCTCTGTATGGTGTGGACTTCCTGATTCGAAATAAAAAAGGCGAACTGAATGCACTTGAAGTCGACGTGATTGATGAAGATGTCATTCGCCTGCGTGAAGAACTGTCCGAGCAGATTCGTGCATTGCAAGAATTGAAACAACTGGGTGAAATGCACGGTTTCGATATTTCCTTGCCAGCGACAACCGCGAAAGAAGCGTTCCAATGGCTCTACTTCGGTTACCTGGCTGCGATCAAAGAGCAAAACGGTGCGGCGATGTCCCTGGGACGTGTTTCTTCGTTCCTTGATATTTACATCGAACGTGATTTGCAAGAAGGTTTGCTAACCGAAGAACAGGCTCAAGAACTGGTTGACCATTTTGTTATGAAACTGCGGATCGTCAAATTCCTGCGTACACCGGATTATAATGAATTGTTCAGTGGAGACCCAACATGGGTAACGGAATCCATCGGTGGCATGTCCGTAAATGGAGAGACCCGTGTTACGAAAAACAGCTTCCGTTTCCTGCACACCCTGAACAACCTGGGTCCTGCACCTGAGCCGAACCTTACGGTACTTTGGTCCACCAAGCTTCCGGAAGCGTTCAAACAATACTGTACCAAAGTATCCATCGAAACGAGCTCCATCCAGTATGAAAATGATGATCTGATGCGTCCGATCTACGGAGATGATTATGGTATTGCTTGCTGCGTATCTGCGATGAAGATCGGGAAACAAATGCAGTTCTTCGGCGCTCGTGCCAACCTCGCAAAAGCATTGCTGTATGCAATCAATGGTGGTCGTGACGAGAAATCGGGAGCACAGGTTGGACCTGAATATCCGGCGATTACAAGCGAAGTGCTGGATTACAATGAAGTGATGAAACGTTTCAAACCGATGATGGAATGGCTCGCCAAACTGTATATGAACTCACTCAACGTCATTCACTACATGCATGACAAATACAGCTATGAGCGTATTGAAATGGCCCTGCATGACCGCGATATCGTACGTACGATGGCTTGTGGTATCGCTGGTCTCTCGGTTGCAGCAGACTCTCTGAGTGCCATCAAATATGCCAAAGTTAAACCGATCCGCAACGAACAAGGCATCGCAATTGATTTTGAAATTGAAGGTGAATTCCCTTGTTACGGTAACAATGAGGACAGTGTCGATAGCATCGCAGTTGAATTGGTGGAAAGCTTTATGGGCATGATTCGCAAACACAAAGCGTATCGTAATGCGATCCCAACACAGTCTGTACTGACGATTACATCGAACGTGGTTTACGGCAAGAAAACAGGTACAACACCGGATGGCCGTAAAGCAGGCGAACCGTTTGCTCCAGGGGCGAACCCAATGCATGGTCGGGACAAAAAAGGTGCACTGGCATCCCTTGGCTCAGTAGCCAAACTGCCTTACGAACACAGCCTTGACGGGATCTCTAATACATTCTCCATCGTGCCTAAAGCACTCGGAAAAGAGTCAGACACACGTAAATCCAATCTGGTAGCCATGATGGACGGTTATTTTGGTCAAGGAGCACACCATCTGAACGTGAACGTATTTGATCGTCAGCAGTTGATTGACGCGATGGACCACCCGGAAAATTATCCGCAGCTGACTGTACGGGTATCCGGTTACGCGGTTAACTTCATCAAATTGACACGTGAGCAACAACTCGATGTCATTAACCGGACCTTCCACGGTTCCATGTAACTCGGGCTTAGCTTAACAGTTCATAGGAGATAGGAGTAGAACCTCCATATTAAACGCACAGCGGATGCGATACAGAAAGGAAGAGGCAGCATGGTTAATGGACATATTCACTCACTCGAAACTTTCGGGACGGTTGACGGCCCAGGCATCCGCTTCGTGCTTTTTATGCAAGGATGTCTGCTCAAATGCCAGTATTGTCACAATCCGGATACATGGGCACTGGATGGTGGCAGGGAAATGAGCGTGGAGGAGGTACTGGCTGAAATCGAGCCGTACTTGTCCTACTACCGCAGTTCCGGCGGAGGACTTACGGTATCCGGCGGGGAGCCAACATTACAGGCTCATTTTGTAGCCGAGGTTTTCAAAGAAGCGAAACGCCGCTGGGGATTGCATACTACGCTGGACAGTAACGGTTTTAATGAACCTGATCGGATTCATGATTTGTTGGATAACACAGACCTGGTTTTGCTGGATCTAAAGCACATCAATGATGAAAAACATATCAAGCTGACAGGCAAATCTAACGAGAGAACATTGCGCACCGCACAGTGGTTATCGGACAATGGACGAAAAATGTGGATTCGCCACGTGTATGTGCCAGGGATTCACAATGAGGAAGAAGACTTGCTCAATCTGGGGCGGTTTATTGGAACGCTAAATGGAGTCGAGAAGTTCGAAATCCTGCCTTATCATCAGATGGGTATTTACAAATGGCAGGCGATGGGGAAGGCCTATCCGCTGGATGGCGTTCCTTCTCCAAGTGATGAGGAAGTGCAGCGGGCGTATCGTTTGATTGAACAAGGTCGTGCGGAAACAGCGGGTATGACTTGCTCCAATAAGTAACTACAGTTGTATACAGTTCTTCCAACCAAGCAGTCTTTGCGAACATGTTTCGCAGGGGCTGTTTTTTGCTGTTATCTATTGTAAATGCATGATTATTTGTCCAGTGAAGGATTTTATCCCTCCATTGATGAATTGTCATCCTTACGATGTAAGCTACAACTTTTTATAATCAGAGTGTAAAGCCAAATGCTCAATATCTTGAGGAGGGTCATACGAATGAAAAAAGGAATGACATTACTGCTTTCATTATTACTTATCACATCATGGACATTGGCAGGTTGTTCGAGCTCAAGTAACGAACCGCAACAGGGAGCAGGCAATGCGCCTGCGGAGACAAGCAAGGAACCGGTTGAGATGCTTCTCCGTCACACCCAGGTGGGGGCCGACAAACAAAAAAGGCTGGCCATTCTGCAGGACGTTGTAGCCAAAGTGGAGAGCGAAGTACCCAACCTGACCTTTACACTGGACGGAGTTGAATCCGATGTAAACCGCAAGGAGAAACTTCGTGGAGAGATGGCAGCGGGCAATCCGCCGGATATCTTCGAATTGTTCGGTAGTCCGGATTCTAAAGTATATGCTAAAGAGGGCATGTTGTTGGATCTCACACCGATCTTGCAAGAGCTGGGCATCCAGGACCAATTTTCATCACTTGAACCATTTACCTATGAAGGCAAAGTGTACGGACTGCCTATTGGTGGATCGGGTGAAGGATTCTTCTACAATAAAGAGTATTTTGCACAAAAGGGTTGGAAAGCGCCTTCAACAATGGCTGAACTGGATAATATGCTCGCTGAGATCAAAGCTGACGGCAAGGTTCCACTCGCTTCTGCTTCCAAAGCAGGCTGGGTTCCACTCATGTTAACGAACCATCTGTGGTCCCGTTACGCTGGTCCTGATATTACGGCGAAGTTTGCAACAGGCGAAGCCAAGTGGACTGATCCAGGCGTTGTTGCAGGATTTGCGAAGCATAAGGAATGGGTGGATAAAGGTTACTTCAAAAAAGGTGAGCTTGGCTTTGAATATGCTGAATATACAACTCAATTTACGAGTGGTGAAGCGATTCTGATGTACGACGGAACATGGAAATCATCCGTATTTAAGGAAGGACAGAGCGGTGAATCGCTCATCGGCAAGGTTGGTTTCTTCAATATGCCTCCGGTAGAGAATGGTGCAGGAGATCAAACAGCCTTGATGCGTGACGTCAATAACGGATACGGCTTCTCCGCAGCGGTTGCGGATGATCCTCAGAAGCTGGCAGCGGTTAAAGCCTTTATCAAAAACTTCTACAACGAAGATATGCAAGTGCGTGGACTCGTAGAAGATGGTGTGTTACCAGCCATGAAACTGGATGAAAAAGTGCTGACAGACAGCATCACCGACGATTTGATGAAAGAAATTGTAGCTGTTCTGAATGCGTCCCAGACTTCATTCCCGGCATTTGATGCGCTCGTTCAGGCTGATGTAACGACAGAGATCAGCAATCTGCAAATTCAGAAGCTGATTGGTGGACAAACGACGCCAGAGAAGATGGCCGAAGAATTGCAAAAGGTTCAGGAAGAGGCCAATGCTTCAGTAGAATAAACAATACACGATCATTCAAGCAAAGAAACGTAACTGCTAACACCATGCTGGTTTACCCCGGTTGGAACTCTGCCGGGGTAAAACCCTTGGTCCTTTCTAAAGAATTACACTGCTGAGGAATCTGCTCTATACATGAGCATAAGAAGTTGAAGTCACTGAAGGAGGTAGATCATGAACACTTCACTCCGCAGCCCGCTGATCTATACGTTGTTTGTGTTGCCTGCACTGATCTTGTTTATCATGTTTTTCCTGTATCCTATCGGCAGTTCACTCTATTACAGTCTGACCAGTTGGAATGGGGTATCCGCAGAGCCGCGTTTTGTGGGACTGTCCAATTATGCAAAGGCATTGACAGATGAACGTTTTTGGATTTCAACTCGCAATAACGGTTTCTTTATCGCATTTTCCGTTTTGATCCAGGTACCTATCATTGTGCTGTTTTCCCTGCTCATAGCGAACGTAAAGAAATTGAAGGGTTTGTACAAAACAGCCGTCTTTTTGCCGTCCATTATGTCAACGGCCGTCATCGGTATTCTGTGGGGCTTCATCTATGAGCCTAACATCGGCCTGCTGAATCAGTTACTTGAAACGGTAGGAATTTCGCCGGTCTATTGGCTGTCCGATAATCGGTTCGCAATGATATCCATTCTCGTAACCAATGCTTGGCAGTGGACGGGATTCTATATTGTTATGGTTTTGGCAGCCATTCTGGCTATTCCCAAGGATTTGGATGAAGCGGCAGCCATTGATGGTGCAACAGCCGTACAAAGAGCATTCAAAATTACATTGCCACTTATCAGACCTATCATTTCCGTCGTCATCATGCTGTCCATTGCGGGGGCGATGAAGGCAGCTGATATTGTTCTGGTTATGACCAAAGGTGGGCCTGCAGGCTCTACTGAAGTGCTTGCTACGTATATGATCAAATATGCGATTACCAATTTTAAATACGGCTATGGTAATACGATTGCGGTTCTGATCTTTGCTCTGACGCTTGTGCTCACCGCGGTATATCAGTTGCTGGTGGCGAGACGCAACGAAAGGGTGGAATATTGATGGCAAAGAGCATAAAAGGCAGTATACCTCATGTTTTGTTGATGCTGTATCTACTTGCAATTCTGTTTCCCTTTTTATTCGTAATCTTTTCTTCATTTAAGCAGGATAACAATGAGATCGCACTGAATCCGTTCGGTCTGCCTTCCACATGGGTGTTTAATAACTACGTGGAGGCTTGGGTAAATGCCAAGATTGGAACGTATTTCTGGAACAGTATGTACATTTCGGTCTTGTCCTCAGTTGGAACCATTATACTTGGTGCCATGTTTGCTTTTGCTATAACGCGGATGAGACACCGCAAATGGAGCATGTTTCTGTACAGTCTCATTCTGGCGGGTATGCTGATTCCAAACAATGCGCTCATGCTGCCGATTTACTTGCTTGTCCGCAAGCTCGGCATTCTGGATACTCATCTGGCGCTGATCATTCCTTATGTTGCGAATGCAATTCCGTTCACGATTATTATTTTGGCAGCCTTTATGCGGTCGCTCCCTGGAGAAATTGAGGAAGCCGCTGTTATGGATGGGTTGAGGGCTCCGGGTATCTTTGCTAGAATAGTGATACCCCTTACAGTTCCAGCCATTGTTACGGTGTTTATCGTGAATTTCCTCGGCAACTGGAACGAATTTTTACTCGCCAACTATTTCTTATCCACTGATAAACTGCGTACATTGCCCGTCGGCATGGTCCAGTTTCGTGATCAGTATCAAATGAATTATGCCCAGATGTCAGCAGGCATTGTATATAGTGTTGTACCGGTTGTTGTAATCTACGCCATATTGCAGGAGAAAATCATTGAAGGTGTAACGGCAGGTAGTGTTAAAGGTTAATTAACGATGCGTTATATAGGGAGAACGGGAAATGAACTTGCGGATGAAGCTGGCCATGGCATTTCTGTTGCTCATCATTGTACCGATGTGCACGCTTGGAATCGGCATGTTCTTGGTCACATCACATACGATTGAGAAAAAATACAATCAGCAGTCTGAATATGCACTCCAGGCGATTAGCTATAATATCGAGAATGTTTTTCAGCAGATCAACAATGTCACGGACAATGGCATCGCCACATCGGTATTCCAGATGGCTTTGAACGCCAAAGATCCGAGCAAACAGGATCTTGGAATCGGTAATCAATTGTCGCTGAATGCCAGTCAGCGTAATTTCCGTTCCCTTTTATACAACTACCCATTCATCAGTTATGCCTTCTTGTATGATTTGCGTCCGCGTTCGTCCCAGGACAACCAGATTGTCTCTATATTTACGAAGGAAAATTTTCAAGCACTACCTTTTCAACAATTTAAGGTTCATCCAATATTCAAAGAAATCCAGGAGCTCAACGGCGTGCCCAAATGGCTGGCCCCTCTGGAATATCCTGAACTGACGGGCGTAGAGCCTGTCTTTACTCAGATTCGGTTAGTCAAGGAACTTAGTTATTTTCAGAATATTGGGGTCCTTGTCGTTCAGATTAAAAAAGGGGAGATGGACCGCATCTTCCGCCATCTGCAGATAAGTGATTCTGCACAGGATACTTCGTTCCTGCTGATCAATGAAGAGGGTCTGATCGTATACGATCCTTCCGGACGCTACAGCGGAGAGAAGATGGAGAATCTGGGTGTGCGATCTGGAATTTACGGACCGGGATTCAGCAGCACCAGAGCAGTGTTCGATGGCAGTGAAAGCATCATTTCACAATATCATCTGAAAAACTATAACTGGAGTCTGGTCAGTGTTGCTTCATGGGAAGCATTATCCGCAGAGACGAATGTGTTCGCAGGCTGGTCGATTATTATCATTCTGCTGTGTCTGCTTGCTGCGATGGTTTTCAATGTGTTCTTCATGAACCGGATTACCGGCAATATTGCGGTGCTCGTACGATTCATGAGACGTGTAGATGACGGGGATTTTAATGCCCGGGTCGAAGGAAGTGGTTTTGACGAGATGCAGCTGCTCGCCCAAGGGTTCAATGAATTGCTGGATCGGATCGGAGGTCTGTTCCGACGTGTGCGTGCAGAGCAGGAACAGAAGGCTAAGGCAGAACTACGCGTACTTCAAGCCCAGATCAAACCTCATTTTCTATTTAATACGCTGGAATCTATTAACGGACTAGCCATGAGGGGAGAAGGGCGTAAAGTAAGTGAAATGGTGACACGTCTTGGCAATATGCTGCGGATCAGTATCCAGGATCAGGAGGAGATTTCGCTCAGTGAGGAGCTAAGGCACTTGCAGAGTTATCTTGAGATCCAGCATTACAGGTTCAGTGATTTGTTCCGGTATGAGATCGACATTCCGTCTCATCTGTACACATCTTCCATACTCAAGCTTACTCTCCAACCCCTTGTGGAAAATAGTATTCAGCACGGGTTCGAGGGAATTGAATATCAGGGTGTACTTCGGATCAGTGCATTTGTGGAAAGGAATAACTTGGTGCTGCGAGTTGAGGATAATGGTATCGGTATTCCCCAGGAAATGTTGGCTCGATTCGAATACATGGCAGAAGACCCGCCTGAATACATCATGGCTGAGGGAACGAAGCAGCTGTCTTCAATGGCAGAGCGTCGAGGGCTGGGTTTAAGAAGTGTTGCAGATCGGATAAGGATTCAATATGGGGCCGGATACGGAGTGTTTATATGTTCTTCTCCGGGACATGGTACGATCATTCAATGTATTATTCCACAATATGAGCAGGGGGAAGATGAATGAATCTAACCGCGTTGTTGGTTGACGATGAGCTGCCGATTTTGGAGAATTTGAGTTTTATTTTGCCATGGGAAGACATGGGCATTGAAATTGTAGGTACGGCCAGAAGCGGGTCCGAAGCACTGGATAAAGTTGCAGAATGTCACCCTGACATCATGTTATGTGATATTCGCATGCCATCTATGGATGGTCTGGAACTGATTCAAATATTACGTGAGCAAGGTGAAACTTGCGAGATTATTTTGCTGACAGGATATCAGCAGTTCGAGTATGCTCGTACAGCCATTCGTCACAATGTCCATGATTACATATGCAAGCCAATCGATTATCTGGATCTGGAACAGAAATTACGTGAGCTGGCTAGTCAGATTCAGAAGAAACGGTTGGAAGTGGAGGCCGAACGCCACCGCAAATCGGAGATGGAAGTATGGGTAAGGCACAAACATATCATTGACCTGATACGAAAAGAGGAAGATTCATTATATTCTTCCCCTCCTTCTTCCCCCGAACCACAGGCATCTTCGTTACGATATATCCTGCTGCTTATCGATGTGTCGGGTTATTTTAAACATTCGATCGGATGGTCTGGGGCTCGGCATCAAAGCTGGCATGGAATGATCCGTTCCAAACTTAGGGAGATTACAGACCGGATTTGTGCAGGAACTCTGCTGATTTCGGCCCGTAAGGGAGAATGGTGCATGTTGGTGGAGGCGTCAGATGAATGGAGACTGCGAGCAGATGCACTGGCTCAACAGGTTCAGTTGGAACTAGATATGACATTTGAGATAGGTTCAGGCATGAAGACAAGGGTCATTCAGGATGTTATGCCTGTGAAACTGGATGATCAGATGGCTGAGCGATACCGGCACTGTCAGCGATTACTAATCATGAATGATTCTAATCAGCGCAGCGATGCGCTGGAACAAGAATCTGCTGAGCACTCTATGATGTCATCCAAAGAACCTTCCAGCAGGACAACAATGTGGATTACAAAAGAGGATTTAGACTTGATCACCCGCTGGATCAGACAGGGAAATAAACAAGGATTGATAGACCTGCTAGTGAGGCTCAAACATCGAATGAGCGAGCATAAGAGTACGCTGGATGGCGTAGCCGAAAATAGTCTGCGTTTTCTGCTGGTACATATGCTTCGTGAATTGCGCGAAGTACATGTCATGGCTGAACAGGACGAAATACACTTCTGGAGTGCATTGCATTCAGCAACCTCCATCAAGGAATTAATCGAACTGGCAGAGGCACTTGCTTATGTTTGTCATGACAAGAAAAGTGTTCCTCGCCCTTCTGTGTCTGAGTTGATCAGTTCTGCGTGCGAGTATATGAACGCCAGACTGGAATGTGATCTGGGCATTGATGAGGTAGCTGACTGGCTGGGGATCAGTCCAGGTTATTTTTGTCAGCTGTTCAAAAACCAGATGGGTGTAACCTTTGTTGAATATATGACCCATAAGCGGATGGAGAGTGCAGCTTTATTATTGAGTACCACGGAATGGAGTATTACAGCCATTGGAGAAGCGACGGGGTATAAGGAGCGGCGATATTTCTCCAAAGTATTTCATAAACATTTTCACATGAAACCATCCGAATTCAGGTCGAACCAAAGAGCAGGTTCATAATGGGGAGGAAAGCATGCGTATGAATTCGATCGATCAGCTTTCGTTGGAACAGCGGGTAGGACAGCTGTTTATGTGTGGATTCCATGGACAGCATGCGGATGAACAGATCAATCAATTGATCCATGATTATCATGTTGGAGGCGTCATCTATTTCAGACGGAATGTGGAAAGCGTAGACCAGTTAAAACGACTGTCTGCCGACTTGCAAGCGATCGCGGCTGAAGCCGGAGATTTACCCCTGATGATCTCCGTGGATCAGGAGGGCGGGATGGTGGCCCGGATTGACCAAGAGGGAGTGACCCAGGTACCTGGAAACATGGCGCTTGGAGCAACGGGGAATCCCGACTATACCTTGGAATGTGCGCAAATTCTAGGTCATGAGTTAAAAAGCATCGGTATCGATATGAACCTCGCTCCAGTGTTGGATGTGAATAATAACGTTCTTAACCCGGTCATCGGCGTGCGCTCCTATGGCGAGAATGCGGAGAGCGTAGCTGCTCATGGTGCCGCAGCCATCAAAGGGTATCAATCCCGAGGTGTTGCTGCGACAGCCAAACATTTTCCGGGACATGGAGATACAGCGGTGGATTCACATCTGGGTATGGTCACTGTACCTCACGACCGGAACAGACTGGATCAGGTGGAGCTTCTGCCGTTCCATCGCGCTATTGAGGCCGGAGTGGATGCTATCATGACTGCTCACGTCATCTTCCCGGCAATTGAACCGGAGCCGATTCCAGCTACATTGTCCCGTAAAGTATTGACGGGGCTGTTACGCGAAGAAATGGGCTTTGACGGCATTATTATTACAGACTGTCTGGAAATGCATGCGATAGCCAAGCCATATGGTGTGGCCGAGGCAGCCGTTCTTGCCGTTGAGGCAGGTGCTGATCTAATTCTGGTCAGTCACACACTGCAAGATCAAATCTCTGCTGTGGAAGCTGTTGTGGAAGCCGTTCGTACTGGACGAGTGGATGAAGCCACCATTAACCAGGCATTGGAACGTATTATTTCATGGAAGGCAGCACGTTGTGGTCAGTGGGAGCATACGTTTGTCTCCATGGAAGAGGATGATGCTGTGTCGAATGGATCTGATGAGGACGGGATCACGTTCTCAACAAAAGTGAAAGATGAATCATCAAGGTCGCTGGCCTCCATCGAATCCAGGCTGGATGAGATTGCTTCCAATAGCATTACTGTAGTTCAGAATGATGGATTGCTTCCCTTAGACACTGAAAAGAATGTGTATGTCATCTGGCCGGAGGTTGTGCAACGCACAGAAGTGGATGAACCATGGTCTCACACAGATTCGCTTGGTGTGGCGTTATCGCAGCTGAGAAGCGGAGTTCGGGAGCACAAAATAACGACACAGCCCACTTATGATGAAGCGGACAAGATCCTAAAGGATGTGTCGGAGGAAGATCAAATCATCGTATGTACGTACACTTCCGCAGGCCATCTTCCGAAAGGGCAACATTATTTGGTTCAAAAACTTAGTGAGAAGCATTCCCTGATTGTCGTTGCTCTGCGTAATCCATATGATCTATTGGAGATTCCAAAGCCGGGAAGTTACGTATGTACCTACGAGAACACTCCTGCAGTGGTTCGCGCATTGTCCCACGTCTTAACAGGTGAATTGCAGCCAACCGGACGCTTGCCCGTTAGTTTGCGTTAGCACGTTCGAAATCTCTTAATCTCTAAATCTCTCTGTGGCATGGTGCTTATTCAACCATGTTCTGGAGGGATTTTTTATTGGAATTTGTGGCTGGTTTTTAAACTGGCTTCACTCCAAAACGAAAGTTTAATAGATAACTATTTTCATAGTATTTTCGCTCGATTAAAAGTTTACAATCGTTATCAAATATTTTTAGCAACTTTTCCCGGTAGTAAGCGTCTAATAGTATGACTTTTTGAGGGGGATATTTATAAAATGGGAGCAGAAGGAGCCAAAGAAAAAGAATGAATTTGAAGAAGAAATTATCCGTACTTACCGCTTTAGCTGTATTCCAAGCGTTTGCAGCGATTCCAGCGAATGCACTGGCAGCCGATCAAAGCGATACAACAACAGTGAATACAGCCAATGTTAAATCCGTGGAGGTTGTGAAGAAAGAACAAACGATCGCGGAATCGGATGTAAAGTCCGGGTCAGATTCAAAACAGTCTGATAACAATGAAGTCGAAGGAACAAACCCGGTGACCAATGAACCAACAGGTACAGACGTTACTCCGGTTGACCCTGTTATAGATCCTGCTGATGAAGAGGATGCGGGAGAGGAAACAACTGTTCCAACAGCTCCAGTTGAGGTTGAGCAACCATCTACAAGCGGTCAATCTGTAGCCGGAAGTAAAGGCGGAGATCTGACACTTTATATGAACAGCAACAAAATGGTGCAAGACGGCAAAACCTATCTTGCCGGACAGCCGATGGCTGTTAAAAATGGCGTATCTTATGTAGCGATCCGCGCACTGGTTGATCGGGTTGGTTATGAAGTGAAATATGATAATACAACCAAAGAAACCATTATTATTAGTGGCGAAGATGAGCTTCGCTTCAAAACGAATAGTAGCGTTTACACAGTTAACGGTGAATCCAGAACGATGAAGGGCCCTGCCTATCAACAAAAAAATACGTTCATGGTGCCACTGACGTCGATTACTCAGGCACTCAACATTACTTATAAAGTGAATCAGTCTGCGAAGACTGTAGTACTGAACCTGAATACCAAACCGGTAGCCAGCTTCACGGTACCAAAAGAGATTTTTGTAGGAGACACGGTGACATACAACACTAAATCCAGCTCTCCCAAGGGATTGGACATCGTCGACGAGCGCTGGACTGGTCGTCAGGATTCGTTTGACCAACCAGGTACATATACGGTAACGTATGCTGTCCAGGATTCGAGCGGGCAATGGAGTGATCCGTATTCTGTTACGATTCAGGTACAGAAACCCAATCTTCCTCCTGTAGCGATGTTTATGACGGACAAGGAAGAATACAAAATGGGTGAAAAGATCACGTACATTGATCAAAGCACCGATGACGAAAATGCTATTGTGAAAACTGAATGGGAAAACAATGCTCTGGCATTCTTTGTTCCGGGACCGAAAACAGTAACGATTACGGTTACGGACAAACATGGTGCTAGTAACAGTTATACCAAGAATGTCAATATCACCAATGAAACACTGTATACTATCTCTGATTTTAATCAGTTGTTCACGCCGGTAGGTGACAAGTTCAGCTTCAACGGCAGTGAAGTTCCTGCCATGGAGAAAGTTCCGTACACTTATTACGATGAACAAAGTGTGCTGATTCGCAGTAACAGCCCGGAAACCGTTAATTCGGAAGGGATTGTGTACAAAGAGACTTCAATCGGTCAGACCCGTTTCATGATTCACCATGTAAATAACACCGGCAAGAACGTGAAAATGTACGTTGTTGCTACGAATAATAATATGTATGCAGCAACATTAGAGCAGCAAAATATGGGCTTCGCAGGTCCTTCGCCATTCGCAACAGTAGCCGGAAGATTATCAATTGAACGTTGGTTCCAGTCTATGCAAGATGGCACTGGAAAATTGAATGTTGTACTGCAGCCAGGAGAAAGCAAATTGATTCTTACTGAACTCAATGCTCTTCCCATGAAGCAAGGGCAAGTTATTTCGCTGTATTCTGATGTTTTCAGCGACTACAGGCTGGATTACAACATTATCATGATCGAAGAAAATAAAGATCCGATGGCCGTATGGTCCACACTGCCTGTTCTGGATCGTGATGGTGTACACAACCGTGGAACGTATCCGAATGCAACACGTGTCATTACGTATGACCAAGAAGTAGGTTCGAAGCCTGCTCGTCTGCCGCTTGGGGATAATGCAAGTGACCCGAATCTGGTCGGCACAGACCCTATGGCCTATACGGAAGCTTCTAACGCGGGTAACTTCGGCGTACTTTACAAAATTACACTGAACAATGTGGCTCCGCGCACACTGATCTCATTCAACCCTCGTGGTGGTAGATACTCGGGTGTGGCACTCGTTAATGGTCAGGTTGTGCAGATTTCGAATAGCAGTAAATCCTTAAGTGCACCAAATGAACAAAGTGTACTCTATCGCACAGGTTCGTACGGCGAAGCTGTAACGATTGTGTTCTCGGCGGCACCAGGAAGCAACCTTCCTGTCAACTTGCTGTTCACACCGCTTCCGACAGAGAAGTAATTACTTCTCCTGTCACCAGGAACGGACGGTTTGGAGTGAAAGTTAATATGCTATATATCCTGTCACCCCAAAAGTCGCCCGAAGGATTAAACTTCTGAACCGTCAGAAGAAAGAGCTGTCCCAAGTCATGCAAGTGACGGGGGCAGCTCTTTTTTAGTTCAGCTTGTAATTAGCGGTATCTAAGCGCTTTCGTTGACTATGAACTTCATTTAAGGCATTATTAGAAGTATATAAATCAAGCATAAGTATCAGCATTTTGCATATTTTGATTCCACACGCTAACGGGTACAATACCTAGACAATTAGAACCACTCCGATCTAGGGATTGCTGGATTGCAGTCGCTCTTTGGATGTATGCAGAATGCTCGTATGACAGGAGGTGTTTTAGGTCATGCTGTCGACAGAACAGATTATTACTACCATGTCCTCGCAGGGGCTCCGCATTACGGATCAGCGGAAAACACTGGCCCGGTTATTTGCCGAATCCCCTGGGTATTTAACACCCAAGGACGTCTATGAATATATGGGGAAAACCTACAGCGGACTGAGTTTTGACACGGTGTACCGGAATTTGCGTGTCATGCAGGAATTGGGTGTGCTGGAACAGGTCATCTTTGAAGATGGGGTGAAGTTCAGAGCACATTGCAGCGAGGATCACCATCATCACCATATGATTTGTCTGAAATGCCAGAAGACATATCCCATCGTTTTTTGCCCGATGCAGCTTGCAGATGCGCCAGAGCAATTCCAGGTTGTCGATCATAAATTTGAAGTTTTCGGGTACTGTAAGGACTGTGTAGAATATATGCCAGCCAAAGTGTCATCCGGACATCAGCACACTCACGGGAAGCACTGACGATGAAGTTATCCCGCAGACTGGTTCAGGCTCCCATTCGGGTGTATCGCAGCTATATCTCTCCATTGAAGCCGCCGACATGTCGTTTCTATCCTACCTGCTCGGCTTACGCGATGGAGGCGATTGAGGTGCACGGTGCGTTCAAAGGATCGCTGCTTGCGGCAAAGCGTATTGCGAAATGCCATCCGTTTCATCCAGGCGGAGTGGATCTGGTGCCGCCGAAGGCTGAAAAGTCTGTGATGGTATCGGATTAACGATTCAATGGTCGTTTTGCCGGTTTGAGTTGATTTAAGATTGCTGTCCACTTGACAAAGGAGGCAGTATTTCAGTATATTTTTCGTATAATGATTTCCAGTGAAGGGATAAGTACAGACACACCCCCAGTGCAGAGAGCCGGATGAGCTGAGAACCGGTCTGGGAGGAGGATGGAATATGGTCCCGGAGGAACCTCTTTCGAGCGTGCAGACGTTGATTAGAACGGCTGTCGTAAGGCTGAGGCGTGATCCAGCGTTAATGGGCGGTCGAAGGACCGGCAGAGCCTGTGGTTTGCGAAAAGCACGGGGAATTTGGGTGGTAACACGTGAGAGCAACTCTCGTCCCATATAGGGACGGGAGTTTTTTGTGTTCTTTTTTAGGCAAAAGCAATGAAAAAGCAGGACCATATGAAGGAGGAGAAGTCATCTATGGCTGATCAAAAAACATTTTATCTGACAACACCGATTTATTATCCGAGTGACAAACTGCATATCGGGCACGCCTACACGACTGTGGCAGGAGATGCGATGGTTCGTTACAAGCGTCTACGCGGTTATGATGCTCACTATCTGACAGGAACCGATGAACATGGGCAGAAGATTGAGCGCAAGGCACAAGAGAAAGGACAGTCACCACAAGCCTTTATAGACGACATCGTAGTTGGCATCAAGGAACTGTGGAACAAACTGGACATTTCCAATGACGACTTCATTCGTACGACGGAAGAGCGCCACAAAACAGTGGTTCAGGATATCTTTGACCGTTTGCTGAAACAAGGGGATATCTACAAGGGTGAGTACGAAGGCTGGTACAGTATCCCGGATGAGACCTATTACACGGAAACCCAACTGGTGGATGTGGAGAAGAATGACAAAGGCGAGATTATCTCGGCTAAAAGTCCGGATAGCGGACATCCGGTGGAGCTGGTCAAAGAAGAATCCTACTTCTTCCGGATGAGCAAGTATGCTGATCGTTTGCTGAAATATTATGAAGAGAATCCGGGTTTTATTCAGCCGGAGTCCCGCAAAAATGAAATGATCAACAACTTCATCAAGCCAGGTCTGGAAGACTTGGCCGTATCCCGGACCACTTTCGAATGGGGCGTCAAAGTTAAAGGCGATCCGAAACACGTTGTATACGTATGGATTGATGCCTTATCCAACTATATTACAGCTCTGGGTTATGGATCATCCGACGAAACACTTTACAACAAATTCTGGCCAGCAGACGTGCATCTGGTAGGTAAAGAAATTGTTCGTTTCCATACGATTTACTGGCCGATTATGCTGATGGCACTGGATCTGCCTTTACCGAAGAAAGTATTCGCTCATGGTTGGCTGTTGATGAAAGACGGCAAAATGTCCAAATCAAAAGGCAATGTTGTTGACCCGGTAACTCTGATTGACCGTTATGGTTTGGATGCACTGCGTTATTACCTGCTGCGTGAAGTTCCATTTGGTTCAGATGGTACGTTTACTCCAGAAAGCTTTGTAGAACGTGTGAACTCCGACCTGGCCAATGACCTTGGAAACCTGTTGAACCGTACGGTAGCCATGGTGGACAAATATTTCGAAGGTAAAGCGCCTGAGTTTACTTCCGGTGTGACTGAATTTGATGCTTCTCTTGAAGAAGCGGGTCTTGCTGCTGTGGAGAAAGTAGAGCAAGCCATGGAAAATCTGCAATTTTCCGTAGCGTTGACAGCGATCAGCCAGTTTGTGAGCCGCAGCAACAAATACATTGACGAGACTCAGCCTTGGGCTCTGGCTCGTGATGAAGCAAAACGCAATGAACTGGCATCGGTAATGTCACATTTAATTGAAAGCTTGCGGATCGCTTCCATCCTCTTGCAGCCGTTCCTGACACGTGCTCCGCGCAAAATCTGGGAACAACTCGGCATCCAGGAAGGTGAACTGACGGCTTGGGATTCAGCGAAGCAATGGGGCGTTATTCCGGCTGGCAACGCTTTGCAGAAGGGTGATCCGATCTTCCCACGTCTGGACTCTGAACAGGAGATTGCTTATATTGCTGAAGCAATGACTGGGGGCAAAAAAGTTGAAGCGCAGCCTGAGGCAGCTCAAGCTGATGCTGGAGGCTCTTCTGAACCCGCTCAACCCGTCACAGCACCAGAAGGCAAAGAAGAGATCGGTATTGATGATTTCGCCAAAGTGGAACTGCGTGTCGCTCAAGTCATTGCCTGTGAACCGGTCAAGAAAGCTGATAAATTGCTGAAGTTGCAGCTGGATCTGGGCTATGAGCAACGTCAGGTTGTATCGGGAATCGCGAAGTTTTATTCACCTGAAGATATGGTTGGACGCAAAGTCATCTGTGTGACGAACCTCAAGCCTGTGAAATTGCGCAGTGAACTGTCCCAGGGCATGATTCTGGCCGCATCCCATGGTGACCAGCTTACACTGGCAACGGTACCGGACAATATGCCTAATGGCGCACAAGTGAAATAGGGCTTTGACTGTGTAATCAAGAAATTGATTTATATTTTGTTGTAATAGAAGGTGGCTCGATGAGAATCGGGTCACTTTTTATTTTGGGATGACATCGCATCTAAGACGAAGAAAACAAGCATATACTGTTATGAACTCCGTGCTCAAGGAAAGAATGAATAGGACAGAGCGGCTTGACAAGTTCGAGCAGGTTACCTATAATTCTTTCAGTAATGTTTACGATTAAGAGATGCGGAGTGAATACTAGTGAAACTTTATTATGGAAGAAATTCAGACCAGGTAAACCGGACTTTAGCGACAGGTAGAAGAAGGCATATGAAATGGTTGCTTAGCGGTCTGCTTGTTCTTAGTTTGCTCATATTGTCGGCATGCGGTCAGAACAATTCGGAGAATGCCAAGATGGTGGAAGGCAAAGTGAATGTGATCACGAGCTTCTATCCTGTCTATGCGTTTACGGCGACAATTGGCGGAGAAGATGCAAATGTCATTAATTTGCTGCCAACAGGTGTTGAACCACATGACTGGACGCCGAAGAGTCAAGATATTGTGAATACATCCAAAGCCCAGTTATTTCTATACAATGGTGCAGGACTGGAAGGATGGGTCCCCAACTTCCTGAAGTCACTGAATAGCGATACCAAGGTGAAGTCAGTTGCAGTAAGTGAAGGGGTTACTCTATTGACTGCTGAAGGTGATGATGGACACGGTCATGGTGAAGAACAGGTGGATGAACATAGCGACGAACATGCAGATGAAGCGAACGCAGAGGACATTGCAGACCATCATGTGGACCCACATACATGGGTAAGTCCAAAATCGGCAATGGTAATGGCCGAGAATATCAAAAACAGCCTGGTTGAAGTAGACCCTGCACATAAAGAAGGATATGAACAACGCTACGAAGAGCTGCGGACCAAGCTGGAAGCACTGGATCAGCATTTTACGGATGAATTGTCCAACGTACCAAACAAGGAAATTGTCGTATCACACCAAGCCTTTGGGTACCTTGCACGGGATTATGGGTTGACCCAGCATGCTATTATGGGACTTTCTCCAGATGCGGAGCCTACAGGTCAAGATATTGTGAAGTTGGCCAAGTTGGTGAAGGATGAAGGGATTAAATACATTTTCTTCGAAGAGCTGGTGTCTGATAAACTGGCGAAAACCCTTGCTAATGAAGCGGGTGTAGAGACCATGGTGTTGAATCCGGTAGAAGGTTTAACCAAAGAACAGGCGACCAACGGGGATGATTATTTCACCCTGATGGAGAAAAATTTGCAAAATCTGCTGATCGCATTAAAATAAGATAGACTGAAGGATTCGTTTGCGATCCTTATATATAATGAAGGGCGGCTTTGCCATGCAGCAAATCATGCCATTGTGTCATGATCCAATCATAGAGATCGAGAAACTTTCATTTTCCTACGGAGACCAGCGAGTAATTGAAAATCTTGATTTTATGGTCCAGGAAAGGGATTTTGTCGGGATTATCGGTTCAAACGGGGCGGGCAAAACGACATTACTGCGGATGTTGGTTGGACTATTACCTCCAGCCGAGGGAGATATCAAGCTATTCGGACAGTCGATCCGACGTTTTAAAGATTGGGAACGGATTGGTTATGTTCCGCAAAAAAATGCGTTTAACCCATTGTTCCCTGCGACGGTACGGGAAGTCGTGATGTCCGGCTTGTACAACAACAAGAATATGTTCCGCCGCATGTCTCGTAAATGTCAGCAGCAGTGCACAGATGCCCTGCAAGTGATGCGGATCGAGGATCTAGCGAACAAACGAATTGGACAACTGTCCGGCGGACAGCAACAGCGTGTATTTTTGGCACGGGCGCTTATTAATCACCCTGATCTGTTGATTCTGGATGAACCGACGGTGGGCATTGATGCGGAATCCCAGGCCAGCTTTTTCGAACTGATTACCCATATGCATGAACATCACCGGATGACATTCCTGATGGTGTCACATGATATGGATCGGATGGAGAGTTATCTCGGTTCCAAAGCAGCGGTGACGAACGGAAAGATTCATTTCCATGTCCGTCATTCCCATGAGGTGGAAGACTGTGCCGAGACTAATTTGCAGCATACCACCACCCAGGTTCGTTAGACGCGAGTGCGCAACCAGATTAGAGCAAGGCCGAAGGAGTCGTGTGTGTTTTGGAAATTTTAATGAGTGATTTTTTTCAGCGGGCGCTGGCGGGTGGATTGTTAATCGGTATCACCGCACCGTTGATCGGATTGTTTCTGGTGCTGCGCCGTTTATCCATGATCGGGGATACCCTGTCACATGTAACGATTGCGGGGGTTGCACTCGGATTCCTGATTGAAGTGTATCCGATTGCGGTGGGACTTATTTTTGCCGTGCTCGCATCATTTGCGATAGAGAAACTTCGCAAGGCTTACAAAAGTTACGCCGAGTTATCGATTGCGATTATCATGTCCGGTGGAGTAGCGCTGGCTTCGTTGTTCTTCACACTGGGCAAAGGATATAATACAGATGTTATGAGTTACCTGTTCGGCAGTATTTATACACTAGACTCCACGGATTTGAAGCTGGTTGGTGTGGTCACGCTGATCGTGGTCATCGTTGTAGCGCTGTTACATAAGGAGTTTTTCCTGCTCAGCTTTGAAGAGGATGCCGCAGCGGTTACCGGATTGCCCGTGAAAGTGCTTAACATGTTGATTACCGTGATGACAGCTCTTGTTATTAGTACGGCGATCAAAATCGTCGGCGCATTGCTAGTATCCGCATTGCTGACCATTCCGGTAGCTGTCAGCTTGCTAATGGCACGAAGTTTCAAATCGGCGATTATATTGTCCGTGGTCATTGGCGAAATTGCTGTGGTCATTGGACTGGTTGTGGCCGGGATCTGGAACCTTGCACCGGGAGCAACGATTGTACTTTTGCTTATCATGATGCTGATTCTTACGATGATTGGAAAAAAAGGGTTCCGAGCCTGAGTCTGAACGTGAGCAAGTGAGCCCCAGGGAAGGGAGACATCCGCTTCATGCCTGATGTTAATGTGTGGCTGGCTTTTGTAGCAGGATTAGCTTCGTTTATATCGCCATGCTGTCTTCCGCTGTATCCTTCGTATCTTTCCTACATTACGGGGATGACGGTACAACGGTTGAAGGATGAACGCAATCAGCGTGAAGTCCGCTTCAAGACATTGACTCACACGCTGGCGTTTATTTTGGGCTTCTCGGCTGTGTTTTATTCGCTCGGGCTGGGAGCCGGATTATTTGGTCAATTTTTCAATGATAACCGTGATCTTATTCGTCAATTATCCGCAATCTTGATTATGTTAATGGGTTTATTTTTGCTTGGTTTGTTCAAACCTCAGTTTCTGATGAAAGAGCGCAAGATGGATATGAAATGGAAACCAGCGGGTTACTTGGGCTCATTTATTTTTGGCATTGGTTTCTCGGCAGGCTGGTCGCCTTGTATTGGACCGATTTTGACTGCTATCATCGCGATGGCTGCGAGCGAACCAACCACCTGGTTGGCTTTGATTACGGGTTACACGGCAGGATTTGCGTTACCGTTCTTCATTCTGGCTTTTTTCATCGGTTCTACACGCTGGATCTTGCGTTATTCCAATATCATGATGAAAGCCGGGGGCGCATTAATGTTGTTCCTCGGCGTGCTGTTATTCACGGATCAGATGACGAAAATTACGATCTGGCTACAGCAAATTACACCAGACTGGATGATTATCTAGCGCAGAGTAACGACGCTTTTTGTTTTACTCAAGGGTTATTTTAAATAAGAACAAAGCAGGCTACATGGGAACCAGAACAATTCTGGGACCATGTAACCTGCTTTTTTAATCAATGGCTCTTATCAAAAGTTGCTAATGCCGGCTTTGCTGTTTAGGTAAAGTAATCAATGTTGGCCAGTGGGAAATGCTCGAATATGCGCTCGGTTATAAACTCGCGCAGGGCATCCTGCTGATCATCCTTATACACATATTTATATTGTCCCCAGCGGCCCCATTTCATTTTCCGCTTTTCGATATCCATCTCCAGCTTGGTTTTGGGGTATCGCTTCTCGATGGTGGCTTTTGCTGTTTTGGTGAAACGATGCTGGATCATTTCAAAGGTTAGATCCTTGGTTGCTTCTTCGGGAAGTGTGACGGCAAGCTTTTGTAAAAGCTCACTATATCCTTCTTCCCATCCGTCGTACCAAATAATTGGGGCAATAATGAATCCGAGCGGATAACCGGCATGAGCTATTTTGCCTGCAGCTTCAATCCGCTCTTCAAACCGTGAGGTGGCTGGCTCAAAATTTTTGATCACATAATCGGAATTCACACTGAAACGGATACGAGTGTGTCCGTTATGTTTGATGTCTAATAATGGATCGACATGATGATATTTGGTTACAAAGCGAAGTCGCCCATGCTCCTCATCCGCCATAAAACGAATCAGGTCACCGAGATTTCCCGTAATATGCTCCAGACCTACGGGATCGGATGTACACGCTGCTTCAAAACGGGTAAGTTCAGGTGCACGTTCCTCAATGTATCCCTTGGCAGCCTCAATGATCTCTTCGGTGTTTACATAGACGCGGACATAGGGCTTGGCCCCAAGTGTTGTTTGAAGATAACAATAATGACAGTGACCCATACAGCCTGTGGAGATGGGAATAGCATATTCGGCCGAAGGCTTCGATTGGTCAAACTTGAGTGTTTTACGTACGCCTACGACAAGGGTACGCTTCGCCATTCGGTACTTTTCCTGTTCTGTTTCACCAGGGAGATTGGTAATTCGATTATGGGATGTCGTCATCTGATATGGGATATCTTTAGAAGTAACCCATTCCATAATTCGTTTACCTTTCTCATATTCCAGCGCACCGGGTTCAAAATACACCAAATCGGGAATAAAGGGTTTAGTGCCTTTTGCTTTGCGAACGGGTGGATGCGCTACACTTGTACTCACGAAATCACTCCTTTCAATACGGAACCTTGCTTAGTTTGCCTCGTTTCGGGATAGGTCACCCTTGCCAATACTTGCGTAATGGTAACGGATTTGAACCCTGAGAAGTATTTAAAGGACAGGAAATAGTGAATGAATTGTGCAGGACTTGCCAATGCGTATTGATAACATGTATCATTATAAGATAGGGACCAGGCAAGAATATTGTCGGTCAGAGAGAAGAGAGGGAAGCAGATGCCAACGCCCAGTATGGAAGATTATTTGGAGCGTATATACAAATTAATTGATGAAAAGGGCTATGCTCGTGTGTCTGATATAGCTGAAGGTTTGGAAGTACATCCTTCATCGGTGACGAAGATGATCCAAAAGCTGGACAAAGACGAGTACCTGATCTATGAGAAGTACCGCGGGCTGGTACTTACGCCAAAAGGCAAAAAGATGGGCAAACGACTGATGGAGCGCCATCATCTGCTTGAACAATTTTTGACGACGATTGGTGTCCAAGAGGAAAATATATACCAGGATGTTGAAGGAATTGAACACCATCTGAGCTGGGATTCCATTACCTGCATCGAATCTTTGGTTGAATATTTCCGCCAGGATGAGAATCGACTGCGTGATCTTAAAAGTATTCAGGAAGTCATGAGCAATACAGAATCCTAAGCCTTCAAAAGCCAGACTCGCCTGGAAAATCACAATGAATATCCAATCAAAATCAGAGGATGCACCTGCCGCTAAAACGGTAGGTTGCGTCCTTTTGCTTTTTCTTGACCAAAATTTGGCGATTATTCGCAACTTAACAATCATTAGGAGCGTCTATTAAACTAGCAGAATTTGCCGCGAATTTATAATTATTATGGAGGATTGCACTGATGAAGCTTCGTAAAGGATTGATCCTGCTGCTCATTTTTGTTCTGGGTTTACAAACCTCGGGACTGACGGCGCAGGCAGCTAGTCAAAAGGAAATTGTCATTTATTTGGATGGTCAACGTTTGGAATCGGATGTCTCACCTTACATTTTGCCCAAGGTAAATGTAACGATGGTTCCTCTGCGTGTGATTAGCGAAGGACTGGGTGCATCTGTGCTTTGGTCACAGGCTACGCGCACAGTTACAATCAAGAAATCCGATTCAGTCATTACGATGACGAGTGGACGCCAGCAGGCAACAGTGGACAGTACCGTGGTTGATCTTGATGCATCGGTCGAACTGAAGCAAGGTCGTGTCATGGTACCGATTCGATTCGTCAGTGAGAACTTGGGGATTCAGGTCACCTGGAACCAGTCTGAGCAGACGATTAATCTGACCACAGGTAATGCCCCTAATCCTAATCCAGTAACACCAGCAGAGCCTGGAGGGACAGGAACTACGCCAAATACGGATGAGATGCGAGGAGCCTGGATTTCAACGGTAAACGGCGACTGGCCTTCATCTAGTGCCAAAGGAAATGTGGAGAAACAAAAGCTGGAGTTCATTCAGCAGCTTGATACGTTGAAGGATATGGGAATGAATGCTGTATTTGTTCAAGTGCGAGCGAATGGGGATGCGATCTATCCATCAGGTCTTGTACCGTGGAATAGTGTGCTGACAGGTACACAAGGGAAAGACCCCGGATATGATCCACTTGCATTTATGATCGAGGAAGCTCACAAACGGGGTCTTGAGTTCCATGCCTGGTTCAACCCGTTCCGGGCTACCAATTCGGCAACGACAACCGGGCTTGCTGCCAACCATGTATCCAAGCTTCACCCGGACTGGATTGTTAACGCATCAGGCAAGCTGTATATCAACCCAGGCATCCCGGAAGCGAGACAGCATATTATTGACTCCATTATGGAAGTGGTTAATCAGTATGATGTTGATGGCGTACATTTGGATGATTATTTCTATCCTTCCAATGTAACGTTTAATGATGATGCGGCTTTCAAAGCATACAACACCTTGAATACGAGTGACCGTGCAGAATGGCGCCGGGACAACATCAATCAATTCGTCAAGCAGCTTGGAGAGAACATCCACAAGGTGAAAGCTGGCGTTGAATATGGCATTAGCCCATTTGGTGTATGGCGTAATAAATCAGTTGATATGACAGGTTCTGATACAAAGGCAGGAGTAACCGCTTATGACAGCATGAATGCGGATGTACGGACATGGATTAAGCAGGAGTGGATCGACTATGTTGCACCCCAAGTGTACTGGAGCATGACACTAAGCGCAGCACGATATGACAAGGTGGTTGACTGGTGGGCTAATGAAGTAGCTAATACGGATGTGAAATTGTATATTGGTCACTCGCCTTATAAGCTCGGCACACCGGAAATCGGGTGGCAGACATCACAGGAAATCATTGATCAGCTTATGTATAATGAGAAATATGACACGGTGAAAGGGGACATTTTCTTCAGCTCACAGTACCTGACGAAAAATCCGCTCGGCTTGATCGCCAAATTAAAAGCTTATTATGGATTGTAAAACAATTTAACGTCATATGACCAACCCCTGTTCTCATACAGTGGCAGTAGTAGCATGGACTGCCTGGAGAACGGGGGTTTTATTTGTGTTGATTAATGGAGTATTTGAAGGTGGCGGCGTTAAGGGGATTTCGCTGGCTGGCGCCGTAAAGGGTGCGGAGGATCAAGGTGTTGAGTTCAATCGCGTAGCGGGCACGTCATCGGGCTCCATCGTAGCTGCTTTGCTGGCCGCGGGCTATTCGGCGGAAGAGATGAAAGTCATTATCGAGAATACGCCGTTTGCTTCGTTGCTGCGACGTTCTCCCCTATTTGATACCAAGTGGATCGGACCCGCAGCGAGGCTGTTTTTGAAGAAAGGGTTATATTCTGGGGAAGCACTGGAATGCTGGATTCGGGATATGCTGAAAAAAAAGGGAGTGCGGACGTTTGCTGATTTGCCTCCAGGTAAGTTGCTAATCATTGCATCGGACATTTCCAACGGCACTATTTTGGTGCTTCCAGATGATATCAAACGATTCGGAATTGATCCTTCGAAACTGGAAGTAGCCAAGGCTGTACGTATGAGTTGCAGTATCCCCTATTTTTTCGACCCGGTTGCCATTCGCAGATCCCCGATCCTGTCCAAAGGATTACGCTTTGCGGACCAGTTTGTTTACATCGTCGACGGAGCATTGCTGAGCAATTTTCCACTCTGGTTGTTTGATGGAGAGCGTACAGAACGTGGAGGAGATCTCATCCCTGTAGTCGGTTTTAAAATGGTTGGCAAAATCGAAGGAGAGCCAGCTAGAATCAGAGGGCCTCTAAGTATGCTTCAGGCATTGGTTGAAACGATGCTTACTGCTCATGACGAGCGATATATCGAACAGGTTAATCGTTTCCGAACTGTGAAAATTCCTACCCTTGGAATTAAACCTACAGAATTTAACCTTTCCGTACAGGACAGTACTGCTTTATATCAATCTGGGGTCACTGCTGGTACTGAATTTTTCAGTGGATGGAATACCAAGATATACAGTGAACAGCTGGACAAACAGAAACGAGAGTTAAGAAAGAAACAGGCGGAGACCCCACCGCTGACTCCTGTATAAAAATGAAAAAGCAATTCTCCGCATGTTTGGAGAATTGCTTTTCTGTGTATTTCACCGATATTGGTGCTTTAGTGATACTTAGGTACGTCCTCATCACTTTTACCCTTTTGTCCCTGAATCACTTGGAAAGGATAATCCTTGCGTTTTTTGGTAGAACCGCTACTTTTTCGAGTGCTAGACTGCGCATTAACTTTAGCCATGGTTTTAGCCGATGGTTTAATCTTCGGTGACGATGCCTTGCGTGCCCAACGGCGGGGCGGATATTTATAGAGCAGGAACACAACTCCGAACACGACGAGGGGGATGATAATTTGAGATAAACCTCCACTTCCCAGCCTAGCCAAGATTCCAATAGCAGCGAGTGCAATGAACGTCCAAAATAGGATTGCCTGCTTGTTCATATCATTCACCCTTTCACAGGATCAAGTGTTGCAACAGGAACTTCCGACGTGGCGGATACGTTTGCGAGTTTGGCATCCAATTCACGCATACGGTTAAACGAAGCAATGGATACTTCTACCTGTTCATTCGTTGGCTCTTTGGTTGTCAGCAATTGCAGCCACAGCCCCGGGTATCCGAGATAACGAAGTACAGGGATGTCACGTACCGAGTTGGTCAACTTCAACAATTCGAATGAAATACCGAGTACGACTGGCAACAACAGCAGCCGCTGTCCCATACGCTCCCAGAGGTTATCGTATGTGAAGAGCGAGTACAAAAATACGCCAATAATGACAGTTAACATAATAAAACTACTTCCGCAGCGGTAGTGCAGACGGCTATACTTCTGCACATTCTCTGGTGTAAGCTCTTCTCCGGCTTCATGAGCACTAATGACTTTGTGTTCTGCACCATGGTATTGGAACAGCCGTTTAATCATCGGTGTCTGGGAAATCAGCCACAGATAGGCAAGCAACAGAATCAGCTTAATTCCGCCTTCCAGTAAATTATGCAAAAACTGATTGTCGAATGCATTTTTGAAAAGAAAATTCTCAATAACAACCGGCAACAAGGTAAGCACTATTTTACCAAAGAGGAACGAAAGGATAGCTACTGTGGTGACGCCGATAATCATGCTAAGGCTCCAACCTGAGCCTTCTTTTTCTTTTTGCTTTGCTTTTTCTTCAGGTTCCAGTTCATCATCAGCGTATGCGTCAGCAGAATAATTGAGGTGTTTGCTTCCTTTGACGCTCGAATCTATAATGCTGACAATCCCGCGCAGTAGTGGAATCCGCCGCAATTTCATGACCCAGGACTTGTCTTGCTTGGGAACTTCCAGATACGTAATTTCGCCGTCTTTTCTTCGCACAGCTGTAACGTTGACATGTTTACCGCCGAACATTACGCCCTCAATGACAGCTTGCCCCCCGTAGCTGACAGGCTTGGATTGTTGAGGCAAATTATTCACCTTCCTATTCTGTTCTCGGCCTTCATGGTCGAAGGCAGTTTAATAACCCTATTGTATCGAATTTTGAGAGCAATTTCTAGTTTACGAGTCGATCCATTGATGATGTTGTTATCTTTGTCCTTATTTGTACATACTACCCGATAGAGTTAGGACGAAAATGGAGATTTATTCGCAATTTTGCAAACTGAACATGAAGGAGAATTTTGATGACTGAATACACGGGTGAACGCACATCCCATAAGGAAAATCGACGTGCTGACAAAGGGGAGGAAAAGGACCGCGGGAAACGTCCTACCCAGCGACAAGGCCAGTCACATTATTTCACCAAACCGTTCCCATTTGCAGTGGAGCTAGGTTTCTTCGCAGGTTTTATCTGGGGAGGTTTGCATTGGCTGTCTTATCTGCTTCATTTTACGATTGTGCCACTGGGATTTCTGGCTGAACCGTTTTTCAAGCACAATTTTATCTATACTGCAGCTGGGCATTTGACCGGCTGGCTATTTTTTATTGTCTTTTCGGTCCTCACCTCCCTGATTTACACGTTCACTTTGAAAAAATGGAAAGGACCGATTCCAGGCATGGGATACGGGATTTTATGGTGGCTCATTATCTTTGTTCTGGTAGGTCCCAAACTGGATATGGTGAAGCCTTTAAACCGCTTAACCTGGGATTCAATCATTACCGAATTTTGCTTCTTTTTGTTGTGGGGACTGTTTATTGGCTACACCGTAGCCATGGAGTTTACGGATGAACGGAAACGTGAGCCAGAGAAAGCGGGAGCATAGCCGCAAAAAAGCTTCTCAATCCGGCAATGGCTGTGTTAAAATAGCAGATGGTTATTTGCAGAAAGGGTGGAGCAGCTATGAAACGGATTGTTGTAATCAATGGCCCGAACCTGAACATGCTCGGTGTACGTGAACCCGGCATCTATGGAACGCTTAGTCTGAAGGATATTGAAGACAAAATTCGCAGACAGGCGGAGGAGCTTGGTGTCTCCATCGCTTTTTATCAATCCAATCACGAAGGGGACATCATTGATCGCATTCATGCAGCGATGGGCGATGCAGACGGAATCATGCTGAATGCCGGAGCACTGACCCATTACAGCTATGCTGTGCGTGATGCCATCAATGCCGTAAAAGTTCCTACAGTAGAAGTACATCTATCCAACATTCATGCACGCGAAGCATTCAGACATCATTCAGTAATTGCTGCAGAAACAATCGGGCAAATTGCCGGATTTGGCGAAGTAAGCTATGAACTGGGGCTGCTGGCTCTCGTGCGTCATCTGGACAAACAAACCTGAGCCGGGGACCCGGGAATGTGAGAGAAAGAAGGGTAACCGATGGAAAACAAACGAGTAAATAAGTTGCGTGAGGCCATGCATAAACATGAACTCACAGCTATGCTGATTACAAATCCGATTAACCGTCGTTATATGACGGGTTTTACAGGTTCAGCAGGATATGTGCTGATTACGGAACAGGAAGCTTATCTGCTTACCGATTTCCGTTACATGACACAGGCGCCGCAACAAGCCAAAGGATTTACCGTTGTGGAACATGGACCAAAACCGTTGGAATCCGTACGCGAATTGCTTGCATCGGCAAACATCAAACAGGTCGGCTTTGAGCAGGATCATGTCACCTATGGTACGCATACTGCTTATGCTGAAGCGCTTCAGTCCATTGAATTGAAAGCTGTATCCGGTATAGTGGAGCAACTTCGCATGTTCAAGGACGAAGATGAGATCGCTGTAATGCAAAGAGCTGCGGATCTGGCAGATGCAACATTCAGTCACGTTTTGCAATTCGCAAAAGCGGGTATGACTGAACGTGAAGTGGATTTGGAGATGGAGTTTTTCATGCGCAAACATGGAGCAACTTCCTCTTCGTTCGACACCATTGTGGCATCGGGTGAACGTTCTGCTATGCCTCACGGTGTAGCAAGTGGCAAAGTCATCGGACAAAATGAGTTAATTACATTTGACTTTGGTGCTCTTTTGGATGGATACTGTTCAGATCTGACACGTACCATCGCAACAGGCACACCTGTACCTGAACTGCGTAAAATTTACGATATCGTACTGGAAGCCCAGTTACATACGCTGGCGAACCTGAAACCGGGCATGACCGGACGGGAAGCAGATGCATTGGCACGTGATATCATTGCAGGACACGGATATGGAGAGCAATTTGGACACAGCACAGGCCACGGTCTGGGTATGGAAGTCCATGAGGCTCCTCGTTTGTCCAAGCTTAGCGACGATGTATTGAAACCGGGCATGGTGGTAACCGTTGAACCGGGTATCTACATTGACGGCCTTGGCGGCGTGCGTATCGAGGATGACGTGGTGATTACCGAGACAGGTATTCACATTTTGACGAATTCGGACAAGAAGTTCACCGTAATCGGCTAAATTACAGCCAACGGTGATATAAGACGATTTTTAATTTATAGGTACAGGTTATTGCTGATTGTTATGGACCATTGCAAAAGTAGTGAAGGGAGCGGAATCGATTCTGAAGAAGCGAAGCGCTCGCCTTTGTCTCCTCATTTTAAACCCTATTAAAGTCTAATCGGGAAAATAAGGAGACAACAGCGATCGGAAGAACGATCCGAACCCGTAACGGTCACGTTGCACATGATCATCAATTCAGAATGAACCCACCTTTAAATTAACGCATCGTCTTATATCACCTACTTTTCAACCATATCAGGAGGGATTTTTTGTGATTTCAGTAAACGATTTTAAAACAGGCTTGACCGTACAAGTAGACAACGACATCTATACCGTACTTGATTTCCAACATGTTAAACCAGGTAAAGGCGCTGCCTTCGTACGTTCCAAACTGAAAAACCTGCGCAACGGTAACACCGTTGAGAAAACATTCCGTGCAGGTGAAACCATTGGACGTGCCATCATCGAAAACCGTGGCGTATCCTACCTGTATGCTAGTGGTACAGAGCACACGTTCATGGACAACGAAACTTATGATCAGTTCACACTGACAAGCGACCAATTGGAATGGGAATTGAACTTCCTCAAAGAAAACATGAACGTAAAAATCGTTAGCTACCAAGGTGAAATCCTCGGAATCGACTTGCCTACAAGCGTAGAGTTGAAAGTTATCGAAACAGAGCCAAGCGTAAAAGGTAACACGGCACAAGGCGCTACTAAAAACGCAAAAGTGGAAACTGGCTTGAACGTACAAGTGCCATTGTTCATTAACGAAGGCGATGTTCTGCTGATCGATACTCGTGAAGGTAAATACTCTTCCCGCGCGTAACGTTCGCATAATGTAAGCTTAATAAAGCGTTAATTCAACCCTTTGCCGTTTCTCTGGCAAAGGGTTTTTTCGAAAAAAGATTAGCCTATCAGACGCTTTCGTAATATACTGGGTTAAAGTCATTTTTCGGAGAGAATAATGACGGTGGACATCAATTATGCATACTGCACAAGGTAGGGAGTGGATTTGCGTTGTCATTGTACGTCATGAAATTTGGGGGCAGCTCGGTCGGAGATACAGAGCGCATGAAGCGTGTAGCCGGACGTGTTGTAGAAAAAGCGGATGAAGGACATCAGTGTGTAGTCGTGGTTTCGGCCATGGGGGATACCACGGATGATCTGATTGATCAGGCGAAACAGCTGAACAGTGAACTGCCTGCACGTGAGATGGATATGCTTTTGACTACGGGAGAACAGATCTCGATTTCATTGTTATCCATGGCGATTCAGGCACTAGGACGCAAAGCCATTTCATTTACAGGCTGGCAAGCGGGATTCCGGACAGAGCCGGTACACGGCAAAGCACGGATTAACGATATTCATCCGGAACGGGTGAATGAGGCGCTGGCTGAGGGCAACATTGTAATCGTTGCAGGTTTCCAGGGAATGACGGAAGACGGCGAGATTACGACACTTGGCCGCGGGGGATCGGATACAACAGCAGTAGCCTTGGCAGCAGCTATTAAGGCGGATGCTTGTGAGATTTACACGGATGTAGATGGTATCTATTCCACCGATCCGCGGATCGTGAAGGTTGCACGCAAGCTTAAGGAAATTTCGTACGACGAGATGCTGGAACTGGCCAACCTGGGAGCAGCGGTATTGCATCCGCGTGCTGTTGAATACGCGAAGCATTCCGGTGTGCCTTTGATTGTAAGATCCAGCTTTAACCATAATGAAGGAACGGTTGTGAAGGAGGAAGCAACAATGGAACAAGGCGTGGTAGTTAGTGGAATTGCCTATGACAAAAATGTGGCTCGCATCAGTATTCTGGGTGTACCAGACGTACCGGGGGTTCTCGCTGAAGTGTTTGGTGCCCTTGCATCAGAACAGCTGGATGTCGACATTATCGTTCAGAGTGGTGTGATGGACGGTAAAGCAGACTTCTCGTTCTCTGTTGCGCTGTCTGACCGGGAGAACGCACTGCGTGTCATTGAAGCCCTCCATAGCCGCCTGCCTTACCGTGAAGTTACTTCTGAAGAAGACCTGGTGAAAGTCTCCATCGTTGGCGCAGGCATGGTTAGCCATCCGGGTGTTGCTGCGAAGATGTTCAAAGTCATCTCGGGCGAAGGCGTGAGCATCAAGATGGTCAGCACTTCCGAGATCAAGGTATCCTGTGTTATTGACGGAGAGAAGCTTCATGACGTAATTAAGGCGCTGCATACAGCATATGATCTGGATACGGCTGAGCAGGCAGTCATTGGCGGACCGCAAGTTCGCAGATAAAAACAATACAGTTGTAAAGACACACTAAAGGTGTACTGTGTATTCCCATTCGGGATCGCAGTACACCTTTTTAGGTTGTTCACAGCAATTTAAACAGCCGTTCCTTACGTGTTCCTCTGAATGGTTGCATCCGGTTCCCTTCACCCATCTCTGGAACACAGTCCAGCAAGTTCAATTGGGTGCAATACGTTATGTCATGTATCCTCCCTAGCCTTTCCAGCCTTCGACCACCAGCGGATACTCTAACAAGATCGGGTAATTTATCCTCGGCATGAGAGGCAGCCTGATGGAGCGCCAGGCCCAAATCGTTCAGCCTAATGGGGAAAGTGGATTGTCGGTATAACTCCTCGATAATGCTGCCTGCACATAAACCATCTTCCAGCGCGAACTCATCCTGATCCCCGGCGCATAACAATAAGATATCCCGGCGCAGCTCGCACAGAACATCCGCGACAGCCTTCACATTGAGAAATGAGCCTGCGAACACATGTCTAGCCTTGGATGCCTTGATCAGGGCACGTGTACCATCTGTCGTAGTCAGAATAATGGTTTTACCCGCAATATTCGGAGTCATATATTCATAGGGGGAATTGCCCACCTCGAATCCTGTAATTTTTTTATCAAAACGCTCCCCACCACGAATGGCATCCTGCACGTTCAATTGTTTCGCTTGAGGAACAGTTTCTACAGCAATGACGTCCGCTGCATCGTATGCCAGTGCCGTAACGATGGTACTGGTCGTTCGCAACACATCGATGACAACCACACATCGTCCTGCAATATCCATTCTTCGAACTTCATTCACATTACCTACCACATCGACTCGCACTCCCCACAACTCCTTTCTGTATTTGGGGATAGGTGGTTCTGTCCTTTTTATCCCGGAATGAATATCACCTGTCTGCAAGCACTATATGCACTTGGATCTAGACGGGTGCCTAGAACAAGAACAGTAGTCTGATCTATGATTTTTAAACTCTCCTCCCTATTTTGAAGAAAATGATAGAGTTCAGCGTCATAAATTCAATGTACACACATAAACTTGAGATATGAACAAGCACCAGGAACGCAATAAAACCGAATTCAAGGTTGGAGGGGCCTATTCATGATGGTGAACTGGAAGGATCTCTTTCCGGAACCGATTCGAACCATTCTGGGAAGAATGCCGCCCGCTTTATTAGATAAAGTGGAGGAAGTACGTATCCGTGAAGGAAGACCACTGGAAATCAATGCAGGAGACACCTATCACTTCCTCACACCCCAGGGCAGTCCGACTTCGAAGCCTGATGAAGCCTATATTCCTTTAAAAGAGGTAACACACAGGCTGCTGGATCTGATCAGCAATCATTCGCTTTATACATTGGAAGAGGAGCTGCGTAAAGGCTTCATCACTATTCCTGGCGGGCATCGGATTGGACTGGCTGGCCGAACAGTGCTAAGTGGAGGCCGCGTCGAATACCTGCGCGACATCAATGGATTCAATGTCAGGGTGGCCCGAGAAATTCACGGAGTCGCTGATCGGATTTTGCCATATCTGCTGGACATGAAAAGTGGACAGGTCATGCACACCTTAATTCTTTCACCTCCGCAGCAAGGCAAGACCACATTACTGCGGGATCTGGCAAGACAGATTAGCAGTGGAACCAAACTTACGGGTGTCAATGAACTTGTTCAGGGCATGCGTCCACGTCTAAAGGTTGGCATCGTTGATGAGCGGTCCGAAATTGCTGGAAGCTACAAGGGCGTACCTGGATTTGATGTGGGACCTCGTACCGATGTCATGGACGGTTGTCCAAAGGCTGAGGGCATGATGATGATGCTTCGCTCCATGTCTCCCGATGTTCTGATCGTGGACGAGATAGGCCGACCGGAAGATGCGGAGGCGGTCATGGAAGCACTACATGCAGGCGTATCGGTCATCGCCACTGCGCATGGTCGTGATCTGGCCGAGCTTTCTTCCAGACCTGCACTGAGAACCCTGATCGTCGAGCAGATGTTCCAGCGTTATGTACAGCTGCAACGGACGAGCCGGGGCATGACCTTTCGAATGGCCGATGGCAAAATGCGCGGTCTCCAGCAGGCAGAAGTGGGAGGTGAGGCCTTTGGTTAACATGCTCGGTGCCGTCATCATTCTGCTGGCCAGTACCCTAGCCGGATTCTACAAGGCGAGGCAGTATGCCTTGAGGCCAAGACAACTGCGAGAATTAATCGCTGCTCTTCAGCGGTTGATGACAGAGATTAACTACGGGCTGACCCCGTTGCCTGATGCTATGGGGAAAATGGGGGCCCAGACAAAAGAGCCTGTTCGGACGCTGTTCCTCCACGCAGCCAAGCAGATGGAGCCACCTCATGGACACACTGCTCGTGAGAGTCTTCAGTCTGGTATAGAAGAGGCATGGGGAAGATCAGCCATGAAGGCGGACGAGCGGGAGGTCATGCTGCAATTGAGCTTCAGCCTTGGCACCAGCGATCGTCAGGATCAGACCAAGCACATCTCGTTAGCCATTCAGCAACTAATGCATGAGGAATCCCGCGCCCAAGCCGATCAAATGAAATATGAACGAATGTGCCGCAGTCTCGGGATGCTTGTCGGAGCGTTAATCGTCATTCTGATCTTCTGAAATAGCCGGGATAGTGAGGTGCCAAGGTCATGAATTTAGAAGTGAACGCAATCTTTCAAATTGCGGGCATCGGAATCATCATTGCAATGATTCATACGGTGCTGAAACAAATGGGAAAGGAAGATATGGCTCACTGGGTGACCGTGATCGGATTTGTCGTTGTATTGTTCATGGTGGTCCGAATGCTGGACAGCCTGCTGCAAGAGATCAAATCGATATTTCTTTTTCAATGAAAACGGTCATGAAGCCGGGATGGTGGTGACCTGTGGAAATTATCCAAGTTGTAGGTCTGGCGCTCATCGCAACGGTGCTCATTCTAGTTATCAAAGAACAGAAGCCGATGTTCGCTTTTCTGATAGCTGCTGCTACCGGCATCGTGATCTTCATGCTGCTGATTGGCAAGATTGGCGCGGTGATCGAGGTGTTGAAACGGCTTGCCGAGAATTCAGGCATGGAGAGCATTTATCTGAAAACTGTACTGAAAATTATAGGCATAGCGTACATTGCTGAATTCGGCGCACAGATTGTCAGGGATGCAGGCCAGGAGAGCATTGCTTCTAAAATTGAACTTGCTGGCAAGGTGCTGATCCTTGTACTCGCGATACCCATCATCAGCATTATTATCGAAACCGTCATGAAGCTGATGCCGGTATAGAGGGAGGCGTGCGGACTTCATATGAAAATGATGCATCACAAGCCGCAGTGGCGCCTTACCTTCGTGCTGACGCTGTGTTTTCTATTTGCCATCATGGGACAGGTGGCCGCTGGTTCTCCCTCGGGAGAGTGGATGCAGCAGCAGGCTGACCAGCTTCCCAAGGATCAGGTGGAAAAGTATTGGGACCAACTCATGCAACAATACGGTGGTTTTTTCCCGGAAGGAAAAACGCCTTCCTTTATGGATATGTTAGTGCCCGGCAATGAAGGGTTTAGCCTGAAGTCAGTGTTTATAGCGATTGGAACCTTCATGCTGCATGAAATTTTATATAACGGCAAGCTTCTGGTCACGATTGTGATGCTGAGTGTGCTGAGCATGATTCTGGAGACGTTGCAGACCGCTTTTGAGAAAAACAATATTAGCAAAATCGCTTATTCCATTTGTTACATGGTCATTATTATCATCGCCATAAACAGCTTCAGTGTGGCGATTGGATACGCCAAGGATGCCATTGCCAGCATGATCAACTTTATGATGGCCATGGTGCCCCTGTTGTTTACACTGCTGGCTTCCATGGGAAATGTCATTACCGTTTCTGTGACTCATCCGCTGATCATTTTCATGATTCATCTGGTCGGTACATTGATCCACATGCTGGTGTTCCCGCTACTCTTTTTCTCAGCCGTATTACATCTCGTCAGTTCCTTGTCCGACAAGTACAAGCTTACACAGCTGGCAGATCTCTTACGGAATATTAGTGTAGCTCTGCTCGGTATACTGCTTACGATGTTCCTGGGCGTAATTTCGGTGCAGGGGGCATCGGGCTCCGTGGCAGATGGTGTCAGTCTGAAAGCGGCGAAGTACATCGCAGGCAACTTTGTCCCCATTGTCGGCAGAACGTTTGCGGATGCAACGGACACGGTGATCACAGCGTCACTCCTGGTGAAAAATGCAATCGGACTAACGGGTGTCATCATCATCTTGTTTTTATGCGCGTTTCCTGCACTTAAAATTCTGACGTTAGCCCTGATCTACAACATAACTGGCGCGATCATGCAACCGTTAGGAGATACGCCGATTGTAGGATGTCTGCAAGCGATAGGTAAAAGCATGCTTTACGTATTTGCAGCACTTGCTGCTGTCGGACTGATGTTTTTTCTGGCAATCACGATCCTACTAACCGCAGGCAATCTGACCGTCATGATGAGATGAGGGGATGCTCGATAGAAAGGGGCTGGAAGGATGGGGTGGCTGAGCAGCTGGCTCCGGGAATTGATCATGATCGTTCTGCTGGCGACTTTCGTGGATATGTTATTGCCCAACAGATCCATGGAACGCTATGTCAAGCTTGTGCTGAGCCTCCTTATCCTGCTAACCCTGTTATCGCCTATAACAAAGCTCTTGAAAAGTGATCCTGTTGGCGAGCTTAAGCGAGCGATGACCGCCATGGATTCGCCATCTGATGGAAATGCAACACTTGAACAGATTTTGGCTCAGGGCAGGCGGCTGCAATCCAATGAACAGGAACAATCGCTGCAATGGACAGCCAAAGAGCTGGCTAACGTAATGAAAGGGCAAATTGAAGAAACAACCGGGGAGCGAGTGCAGTCTGTTGAGGTAAAGCTCGCCATGAATACTACTAAGCCGGAGACGGACTTGACTTCCTCGGTGGAACTTCCGGTGATCCAGTATGTTTTGGTGGAGATGACAGGTGAGGCAGCAGCGGGGAAAGTCAGCCTCAACACAGATCAGCAGGAAGCAGCGGCAACGACAACACCGATATTCGAATCTGACCCGGAATCCGAAGCCACTGAATCACCTCCAGTAAAGGAGCCAATCCAGATTGGTCAGATTGAGGTCCCTGATGTACAGATCGAGGTGAACAGTGGCAGCAATCATGAAAGTAGCATGGGTAAGGGTAACTCTGGCGAACCGCAAAATGGACAGGGAGCTGACTCCACACCTGTGTCGGGTGGGCAGGCAGAGACAAACTCTCAGCAAGGACAGACGTCCTCCCGATCTGAACGAGCAGTACAAATAATTACGCTATTGACAGAGAAGTGGGATATCGATGCCAACAAAGTACAGGTGAAAGAAAAGAAAAGCGCTTCGGCGCTGTAAGAAGGAGGGTATCCGATGAGGCAATGGCTCAAAAAGATGGAAAGCTGGCTCGGCGGAGGAGAAGGCGGGCAGCGGCGCAGTCAAACCTTTCGCTGGCTGATTATCCTTGGTTTGATCGGTGTCGGAATTATGCTGTTCAACTCTTTCGTCAATGTCAAAAAGATTGATTCCGAAAATATCGGTCGCGAGCCTCCTGATCCGGCTACATCCATGGCATCCATACAGGCGGATCCGACGGATCAGAATCCATTTCAGGCGATAGAGATCGCATTTGAGGACAAGATCAAGGGTGTGCTGGAAAATATCGTTGGTGTGGGAACTGTTGATGTGATGGTGACCGTGGATTCTACAGAGGAGCTTGTTGTACAGCGTAATGTGAAGGATTCGCAGCAGCTCACCGAAGAAACGGATGCAAACGGGGGAAAGCGACATATGACGCAATATACCCGGGATGGCGAAATTATAACGTATGAAATATCAGGGGATCAGACACCGATTGTCACGAAAAAGCTCAAACCGCAGATCCGGGGCGTGCTTGTCGTTGCCAGAGGTGCAGAGAACAAGGTTGTGAAGGACCTGATTACAGATGCTGTGGAAAAAGGACTGAATGTTGCGGCCTACCGGATTTCGGTTGTTCCGCGCAAGCAGGATTAGTCCAGAACATGTATCACAAAATTTGATTGTCATAAGAATGAAGCCAATTCGAGGAGGAAGTTCTAATGAATAACAAACGTCAAACGGTATGGCTCGTATCCATGCTGAGTCTGATGGTCATTTTGTCCGCCTATTACCTGTTCACTGAAGATTCCGGTCCGATTAATACGCCTGTAGCTGACAGCACCCAGGTGGATGGTATGAAGCAAGGAGAAGCGAAGGAAACGGCTGGAATCCTTGATCCGACAGAAGGTCTGGTTGTGAATGAAGTGGTGAATGGCGGCGAAGTTACAGGCACTGAAGGAGATCAAACGGCAGCTGAATCTGTGGATAATCCTGCGGTTGTAGACGGTAAAGAAGCTGGAGACACCGAGAAATCACCAGCTGCGGAATCCGGCGAGAAACAAGGTGAAGCGGGTAAAGGCAGCGAGAAAGGTACAGACAAAGGTACAGACAAAGGCGCAGTAACCACCCCTGAGACAAGTACTGGAACAGAAGGCAGCGCAACGAAAACCGATGAGGACGTTCTCAAAGAGATGGAGGAGCAGAATACGGCAGCGTCTGCGAGCAGCCAGTTCCAGAACTACCAGTGGCAGCGTGAGGAGAGCAACAATCGCAAGTATGAAGAACTTATGACCGTTGCGGGTGATCTGAGCAAAACACCAGAAGAAAATGCCAAAGCAACAGAGCAGCTTCGTACGCTGGAAGAAAAAGAAGCCAAAATCAATGGCATCGAAGAAACCCTGTCACAACAGTTTGCCAATGCCATCGTTCAGGAGGATGCCGACAAGTATAAAGTTGTTGTTCTCAGTGACAAACTGGATGTAAAACAGGCGGTTTCCATTGTGGATCTGGTGATGAAAGAACTGGCTGTATCCCAAAATAAAATCAGCGTGCAATACGTGACAGAACAGTAATCTAAAAAATGGAAAAGTAGCCCCGAGAACTGGATCAGATCTCGGGCTCTTTCCATTTTTAATGATTATGATATAATACATAAAGCCATATGACCGTCCTAGTGAGACTGGCATGATGCCGAAGGAGTGAATAATGGAAATGTTTAAATTGAGTGAGATCAAAGAGCTGATCAAACTGGTAGATGAAAGTTCCGTTCAAGAGTTGGAAATTGAAAACGAAGGATCACGGTTGTCGATTCGCAAACCGGGTAAAACCGAGTATGTTCAGGCAGCTGCTATTCAACCGCAAATGATTGCTGCACCACAGGTGCAACCCGCTGCAGTGGTGGCTGAGGCTGCTCCTCAAGTCGATACTACAAGTCATTTACATAAAATTGTATCCCCGATGGTGGGTACTTTTTACAGAGCTTCCTCGCCGGAAGCGGGTCCTTTTGTAAGCGCTGGTGATAAAGTTGTTGAGAAAACAACGGTATGTATCATTGAGGCGATGAAGCTGATGAACGAGCTTGATGCTGACATCAAGGGAGAAATCGTTGAAGTGCTGGTTGAGAACGGACAGCTGGTTGAGTATGGACAACCCCTGTTCCTGGTGAAACCGGAATAACGGTTATAACCGCATAACGGCAACTGCATGAGCTTCGAAGGAGGACAATAACGAAATGAAATTTCAAAAAATACTGATTGCGAACCGTGGCGAAATTGCGGTACGTATTATTCGTGCCTGTCGTGAAATCGGCATTTCGACGGTAGCAGTCTATTCGGAAGCGGATAAAGACTCCCTGCATGTTCGTCTCGCAGATGAAGCGTATTGTATCGGGCCTACACTTTCGAAAGACAGTTATCTAAACTTCACCAACCTGATGAGTGTAGCTACACTGACAGAATGTGATGCGATCCACCCAGGTTATGGATTCCTGGCAGAGAACGCTGATTTTGCAGAAATCTGTGGTTCCTGCAATATTACGTTCATCGGCCCTTCTCCAGAAGCCATTACCAAAATGGGTGATAAGGCTGTCGCCAAACAAACGATGAAGGATGCAGGTGTTCCTGTCATTCCGGGATCCGACGGTTTGGTTGAAAATATGAATGAAGCCATTATGATTGCTAGAGATATTGGATATCCTGTCATTATCAAAGCTACCGCTGGTGGTGGAGGTAAAGGGATTCGTATTGCTGAAGATGAAGAGGCGCTGATCAAACAAATTACAGCTGCCCAGCAGGAAGCACAGAAAGCTTTCGGCAATGCCGGAGTATATCTGGAGAAATTCCTGACAGGCATGAAGCACGTGGAAATTCAGATCATTGCAGACAAACATGGAAATGCAGTGCATCTGGGCGAGCGTGATTGTTCTGTTCAGCGTCGACGTCAAAAGCTGGTGGAAGAAGCACCTTGTCCAATCATCTCCGAAGATGTGCGTACATTGATGGGAGAAGCCGCAGTAAGGGCAGCGCTTGCGGTGAATTACTCGGGAGCAGGTACACTTGAGTTCTTGCTCAGCCCTAACGGTGAATTCTATTTCATGGAAATGAATACACGTATTCAGGTTGAACACCCTGTAACTGAAATGGTTACTGGCGTGGATTTGATCCGCGAAATGATCTCGGTAGCTGAAGGCAATCCGCTTTCATTCCGTCAGGAAGATGTTGTGATCAATGGCTGGTCCATTGAGTGCCGTATCAACGCAGAAGATCCGGACCGTAATTTTATGCCGTCACCAGGCAAAATTGGTTTCTATCTTGCACCAGGAGGACCGGGTGTACGTGTAGATAGTGCAGCTTATCCGGGATACACGATCTCTCCTTATTATGACTCCATGATCGCCAAATTGATCGTGTGGGGAGCAAACCGTGAAGAGGCTATCGCGAAGATGAAGCGTGCTTTGGCTGAATTTGCGATTGAAGGCATTTCCACAACGATTCCTTTTCATCAGAAATTGCTGGAGCATCCAACGTTTGTTCGTGGGGACTTTGATATCAAATTTCTTGAGGAAAATGAGATTTAAAAGGTATATTGGGCTTGTTTGTCATAATGTAGCCCAAATGATATAGTATGTAATAATAAGAGCGCATGTCTCCTGCAGAGGATAACGCCGCCGCACATACGCGGATGAAGTTGCAGGAGTTCCGGTAAAGCCGGACCGGAAGGGTTCTGAAGGCCAGGTAGGCCTGAGCACCAGCGCCCTGACGGATGGCCGCAAACTTATTTCGCGAAAGGTGTGTTGAACAGTTATGAGTACACTGCCGACAGAATTTGAACGAACGGATATCGGTGAAATCCAGATCGCACCTGAAGTTATTGAAGTGATCGCTGGACTGGCTACAGTTGAAGTTAAAGGTGTTGCAGGCATGAGCGGTGGATTCGCTGGTGGATTTGCTGAATTGCTTGGTCGCAAAAACCTTTCCAAAGGCGTTAAGGTTGAAGTAGGTCAGCGTGAAGCTGCTGTGGATGTTTCCGTTATTATTGAATATGGTTACCGTCTGCCACAGGTGGCTACCGAAATTCAACAGAACGTGAAGCGCTCCATTGAGAACATGACAGGATTGAATGTGAATGAAGTGAATGTGCACATTCATGACGTTCAGTTCAAGAGCACCGAGAAAGTGGAAGAAATCGACCTGAACAGTCAGCGCGTAAAATAAAAGAAGACAGATTCCCCCGGCATCACTGCCGGGGGTTATCCCGTCTTGGACAGGTCTTCATAATAAGCGTAAGCTTGCACCTGAGGGTTATCCTTTTGCCAAAGGGCAGGTTAAGCCATGTTAGTGAGCAAGGGAGGCTGTGCAGTTCGTGGCTAAAATACTGGATCGGCTTCTGTTGTTTATATACAGCATAAGCGTTGGAGCAATATCGGCAGCAGTCATACTTCTTATCAGTGGTGTGCTGCCTTACGAATTGAATTACCAGCAGGAACAAAACGTCATTATTGCGGCGGTAGTTGCAGCAGCGATTTTGTTTATCCTGAGTTTGCGATTTTTCTACATCTCGGTTCGGCGTGATCGTGCTTCATTGCCATCTGTAGATCAGCGTACTGAGTATGGTGATGTGCAGATTTCGATGGAAACGATTGAAAATCTCTGTCTCAAAGCAACTTCCCGTTTCCGGGGAGTTCGTGATGTCAAAGCTCGTATTCGTGTGGTTGAATCCGGACTGGAGATTATGATCCGTGCAGTAGTGGATGGCGAGACGCCAATCCCGACGCTGACAGCCGAACTGCAGAAGGCAATACATGATCATGTACAGGAGATTACGGGTATCCCGGTTTCTTTTGTCACCGTGTATATTGCCAACGTTACCCAGTCGCCTAACTACAAGAGTCGAGTGGAATGAGGTGAGTTTCACTGATGCTGTGGAGAGAGATTTGGGATAGTCACAGAGGCCGAATTACTGGAATTGTCGGCGGCATCTTTTTTGGATTTCTTTATGTATGGATCGGTTTTTGGGATATGTTGTTCTTTGCACTCTTGGTGTTCATCGGTTATACGTTAGGCAGACGAAGCGACTCGAAGCTGGGCTCGTTCATTCCCTGGAGGGAATGGGGGCAATGGCTTGGTGATCGCTGGCGTCCCTTTAAGTGAGCCACCTGAACCCTGCAATATGTTTCTTCCGAAAATAGAGCTGTAGTTTAGGTTGCCCGTTTTTTGGAGGAAACGATTGCAGGTTTTTTTGTGAAAAGGGATAACAATATAATAAGATCTCTGATTCCATCAAAGATTTTATATTTTAAAATAAGCATGATGACGCTCCACAGGGAGCGCTGCAGGAGGCAGGACATGAAAAGACGTTTGGCAAGGGAAATTGCAGTACAAAGTCTGTATCAGATGGAAATGAATGAAGTGGGCGCAGCTGAAGCCGTGAATATGCTGATCAATGAAGCCGCTGAAGACAATGAAACTGAAGTGGTTATTCATGATGCAGATGTAATGCGTACCTACGTGACCGAAATGGTACAGGGCGCATGGAACAATAAAGAAGCGATTGACGGATTGTTGGTCGATTATTTGAAAGGCTGGCAGATTAGCCGTCTGTCACGTGTAGATCGCCAGATTTTACGGCTTTCCACGTATGAAATGGTGTTCCGTGATGATATTCCGGCAAAAGTATCTGTCAACGAAGCGATTGAATTGTCCAAGTATTTTGGTACAGATGAATCGGGTAAGTTCGTTAACGGCGTACTTGGGCGCATGATTCAGGAAGTCAGCACCATCAAAGCAAAACTGTCTTAAGTTACAATTAACTACAGTGCGTGTTCAAAAAGACCGATTTTCAGTACCGAGAAGATGGGATGAAGCTAGAAATGGAGTAGCGGAGCGTAGGGAAAACTACGTGAGCAACGGACATTTCGGCTGAATTTCATATTCGATGCTGATGATGCCGATAGGCATCCTTCGTAATCAAAAGCTGACTTTTTGAACAACCTCTAAAATATGTTCACATAAGGGAGAGAGAGTACAGTGACAGCATCTATTATTAACGGAAAAGAAGTATCCCAAGAAATGCGCGCAAGCATGACAACAGAAGTGAAACAGCTTAGCGAACAGGGGGTAGTACCTGGCCTGGCTGTTGTGCTCGTCGGGGAAGATCCGGCATCCCAAGTATATGTGCGTAACAAAGAAAAAGCATGTCATGACCTCGGTTTCTATTCCGAAGTTCATCGTTTGGATGCAAGCACGTCCCAAGAGGATCTGCTCGCGTTGGTGGACAAGCTGAACAAACAGGAATCCATTAACGGTATTTTGGTTCAGCTCCCATTGCCGAAACATATCGAAGAGAAAGCGGTGATTGATGCAATCGCCGTGGACAAGGATGTGGACGGATTCCATCCGGTTAATGTGGGGAACCTCGTCATTGGAGACGATAGTTTGTTGCCATGTACGCCTGCGGGCGTGATTGAGCTAATCAAGCGTACGGGTCTCGAAATGTCAGGCAAACATGCCGTAGTTATCGGTCGCAGCAATATTGTGGGCAAACCGGTATCCTTGCTGCTTCAACGTGAGAACGCAACGGTAACCATGTGTCATTCCCGTACAGCGAACATGAAAGAGATCACCCGTCAGGCAGACATTCTTGTGGTTGCTATCGGTCGTGCAAACTTTGTGGATGCCGATTTCGTCAAACCGGGTGCTGTTGTAATCGATGTGGGAATGAACCGCTTGGATAACGGCAAACTGGCTGGGGATGTAGATTTCGAAAGCGTGAAGATGGTATCTGGCCCAATTACTCCAGTTCCTGGTGGCGTTGGTCCAATGACAATTACCATGTTGATGCAAAATACACTGATCGCAGCCAAACGCGCTCACGGATTGGCCTAGGTAACTGTCTGTGGCAGATCAAAAGATCTACTCCATCAAAGACCTGAACCGATACATCCGGATGAAACTGGAATCGGATCAGGTACTGTCGGATGTATGGCTGCGCGGAGAGATCTCCAATTTTACACATCACTCCAGCGGTCATATGTATTTTACATTGAAGGACAAGGACAGCCGAATTAAGTCCATTATGTTTGCTTCCCATAATCAACGATTGCCCTTTGTACCGAAGGAGGGTGCAAGGGTTATTGCTCGTGGTAATGTTTCGGTATATGAGCGGGATGGACAATATCAGTTCTATGCCACACACATGCAACCGGACGGTATTGGAAGTCTGTATTTGGCCTATGAGCAGCTGAAAAAAAAGCTGGAAGACGAGGGGCTGTTCTCTGCATCACGGAAAAGGCCGATTCCCCGTTTTCCACAGACGATTGGTGTGGTTACTTCACCTACAGGTGCTGCGGTAAGGGATATCATGATTACATTGCAGCGCAGATATCCATCTGCCCAAGTGATTCTATATCCAGTACTCGTTCAAGGTAAAGGTGCGGCTCCATCCATTGTGAAGGCCATCAATAACCTTAACCGAATGGGAGAAGTCGATGTGCTGATTGTTGGACGAGGCGGCGGATCACTGGAGGAGCTATGGGCTTTCAATGAGGAGATCGTGGCAAGAGCAATTGTGGGTTCTGCCATTCCTGTGATTTCAGCGGTTGGGCATGAAACGGATTTTACGATTGCCGATTTTGCTGCTGATCTGCGGGCGGCGACACCTACGGCTGCTGCCGAACTGGCAGTACCCAATCGAGCTGAGCTGCTTGATCAGATCGCTCAGCGCCAGCGTCAGCTGCAGCACAGTTTACGTCAGCGTGCTGTTCATAATCGGGAGCGACTGGCCAGATTGCAACGATCACCTGTGCTTGTGCATCCCAGACGTACCTTAATGCAGCATACGGAGCGGCTGGATATGCTGCAGCAGCGTCTTCTGCGAACTGTAGATACACGTATGAAATGGACGACCGAGAAACAGGAGCGTTTGCGTGCAGCGCTGCAGCGGTTCAATCCTCGTGAACAGGTGAATGCTGCAAGACGTGAGAATGCATCAGCCCGGCGTCAGCTGGAGGTTGCAATCCGATCCATCACGAGAGCGAAGCAGCAGCAGTGGAAATCATCTGTACGTCATTTGGATGCGCTAAGCCCGCTCAAAGTTATGTCACGCGGATACAGCCTTGTATACGACGAGCAGGAGCAACGATTGATCAAATCGATGAAGGATGTACAGCCTGGAGATTCGATAAAGATTAAATTAACAGACGGACAGCTGGACTGTCAGGTTTGGGGAATGAAGGAGGACGACAATACCCATGGCGAATGAACCGGAATTGAATTTTGAAGAGGCAATGGCGGCATTGGAAGACATCGTAGGTCAGCTTGAGCATGGTGATGTTCCACTGGAACAGGCCATCGATTTGTTTCAGCGCGGAATGAAGCTTTCCCAACTTTGTGGTTTGAAGCTGGAACAAGTGGAACGTAAGATCGAGATGATCGTAGAAGAGGATGGGGAACTTCGCAAGAAACCGTTCGGCGCTGCCGTCGACGAAAGCGGTGAAGTCAATGAGTAATCGTCCTTCGTTTGAAACGTATCTTGAGGAAGTTACAGCTGAAGTGACGGGAGAGTTGAGGCAGGCTCTTCCTGTTCACTGGGATGTGCCTCAGTCACTGGTTGACGCGATGCAGTATTCACTTATGGCCGGGGGCAAACGCCTTCGTCCACTTCTGGTCGTTGCTGCGGCGGAAGCCTTCGGTGCACAGCGTACAGCTGCATTGCCGGTAGCCTGCGCCGTGGAGATGGTTCATACGTATTCGTTGATCCACGATGACCTGCCTGCTATGGATAATGACGACTATCGCAGGGGAAAATTAACGAATCACAAAGTGTTTGGTGAAGCGACTGCTATATTGGCTGGCGATGCACTGTTAACGCATGCTTTTTATAGTATCGTTCAGGCAGGTCGTCACAGTGGTGTGTCAGCAGACGCATTATTGTCCATTGTGGAGGATTTGTCCGAACTGGCTGGAGCAAGAGGCATGGTTGGCGGACAAGTGGCCGATATGGAAGGCGAGCAGGGCATGACAGATCTTGCCCAATTGCAATATATTCATCTGCACAAGACCGGAGATTTAATTGTGTTTTCCCTCATTGCTGGCGCTCGTATTGGTGGTGCGACAGAAGGACAGTTGGAGGCGCTGCGTGTATTTGGCAGAGACCTGGGGCTGGCATTCCAGATTCAGGACGATATTCTGGACCTGACGGGTGACGAGCAGAAAATGGGAAAGAAAACGCAAAGTGATGTGAATCAGCAGAAGGTCACATACCCCTATTTTATTGGCATGGATGCCTCTCTTCAAGAGGTGAAGTCCCTGACGCAATCAGCTAAAGATGCACTTGTTAGAGCGGAGTTACCTGACCCTTCCCGACTGATGGAGATCGCAGATTATCTGATGAGTCGAGATCATTAGTTTTGGTTGAGGGTAACTGTTTCAAATCATTCGGAATCGTGTAATCAATTTAATGTGCTTTTTCTGGGCTTCATGAGGAAGGGTTGGTCCAAGTAGGTATGTGAATACATATTGAGGAAGATCATACGAACCATGCTGGCGAAAATACTCGTTATCTGGAGTAAAGTGCCGTAAATTATGATTCTTGTTCTTTTATGTTATAATGTTTTAATGTTATTTAATAAACTGTGTATATATGGATTACACCAAATCAAACAATCTAGGAAAGCGGGGAGATTCTCGTGCTGCTTCCACAAATTAAACAACCCAGTGATCTAAAGTCGATGTCTCAGGATGATCTTGTTCTTTTGTCGGCAGAGATCCGGCAGTTTCTGATTGAGAAGCTGTCCGTTACAGGGGGCCATCTCGCACCCAACTTAGGAGTGGTTGAGCTCACGGTAGCCCTGCATTATTGCTATAACAGTCCAGTGGACAAAATGATTTTCGATGTAGGGCATCAGGCTTATGTGCACAAGGTTCTAACGGGGCGGATGGATCGCTTCGATACACTGCGTCAGCATAATGGCTTGTGCGGATTTGTTAAACGTAACGAGAGTGAACATGATGTATGGGAAGCGGGCCACAGCAGTACATCGTTATCTGCTGCAATGGGCATGGCGCTTGCCCGTGATCTTAAGGGTGAAAACAATCAGGTTATCGCTATGATCGGGGATGGAGCGCTTACAGGTGGTATGGCCTTTGAAGCTCTCAATCACATTGGTCATGAACAGAAAAAGCTGATGGTTATCCTCAATGATAATGAAATGTCCATTGCTCCGAATGTTGGGGCAATGCATAAATATTTGAGCAAAATTCGTTCGGATCGCCATTATTTGAAAGCCAAGGATGACGTGGAAGGAATGCTCAAAAAAATTCCTGCCATCGGGGATCGTTTGGCCAAATCGGCGAGCTGGATTAAAGATAGTGTCAAATATATGATGGTTCCAGGGGTTCTGTTCGAAGAGCTGGGCTTCACCTATTTGGGACCTATTGATGGACACGACATTCCGAAATTGATTGAAACGTTCAAACAGGCGGATAACGTAGATGGGCCTGTAATGGTTCATGTACTGACAACCAAAGGTAAAGGCTATCAGCCGGCTGAGGCCGATTCACACAAATGGCACGGAATTTCTCCGTACAAAATTGAATCAGGTCAAGTACTCAAAGCTGTGGGCAAACCGATGTATACGGAAGTTTTTGGTAAAACGTTGATTGATCTTGCCAAGCAGGATAAACGAATTGTAGCGGTAACACCGGCCATGCCAACAGGTTCGGGTCTCATTCCTTTCAGTAATGAATTCCCTGATCGCATGATTGACGTGGGTATTGCCGAACAGCATGCAGCAACCATGTGTGCAGCACTGGCTATGGAAGGGTTAAAGCCGGTATTTGCGGTCTATTCGACATTTATGCAACGTGCGTATGATCAAATTGTACATGATATTTGTCGTCATAACGCCAATGTCATGTTCGCCATTGACCGTGCCGGATTTGTCGGTCCGGATGGTGAAACACATCAAGGTGTGTATGATGTAGCGTTTATGCGTCATATTCCGAATATCGTACTGATGATGCCTAAGGATGAGAATGAACTGCGCCATATGATGAAGACGGCGCTTGAATATAACGAAGGCCCGATTGCTTATCGTTATCCACGAAACAATGTTGTAGGGGTGCCTCTTGACGATGAACTCATTCCGATTCCAATCGGTACATGGGAACAGCTTCGTCCATCAGAAGGCTATGCAATTATCGCTTCGGGATCAATGGTACAGCTTGCTGAAGAAGCTGCCGAAACGGTTAAAAGAGAAGGGATTACGGTTGGTGTAATTAACGCTCGTTTCCTTAAACCGCTTGATGAGCAGATGCTGAGTGATCTGGCAGTTCGAGGCACGAAGTTAATTGTGCTTGAAGAAGCTTCCCAAGCAGGCAGTATGGGCAGTGCAGTTCTGGAGTTTTACGCAGAACAAGGGCTGCATGATGTTCATGTGCAACTGATGGGCATTCCGGATCGATTCATTGAACATGGCAGTATTGAGGATCAAAGAGCTGAAGTGGGACTCACGGTTGAGAATGTGAGTTCGGAGCTGCGCAGCATGGCAGCCCAATCTTCATTTGGTATGTCCAGAACTCGGTTCCCTTCATAACAGGAACAATTAGAGAAACTGGAACACATTATTGATTAATTAGGATTACTAGATGATAGGAGAAAGACATGTCACTCCCGAAAGAACGAATTGATGTTCTGCTGGTTGAGCAGGGATATTACGAAAGTCGTGAGAAGGCAAAAGCTGCAATCATGGCTGGTCTGGTATATGCCAACAATGAGCGGATTGAAAAAGCGGGCATGAAGATTCCACGGGAAGCCGAACTGAAAGTAAAGGGTTCAGTACATCCCTATGTCGGCAGAGGCGGATTAAAGCTTGAAAAAGCGATCCGTCACTTCGATCTCGACATGAATGGACTTGTGATGCTCGATATCGGTTCATCCACTGGTGGATTTACCGATTGTGCCTTACAACATGGCGCATCTCATGTATATGCCATCGACGTAGGTTATAATCAGCTGGATTGGTCACTCCGTAATGATAAACGGGTTACTGTAATGGAAAGAACCAATTTTCGTTATGTGACTCCAGAAGATCTACATGGACCTGTGCCGAATTTTGCCAGTATTGATGTATCTTTTATTTCGCTGAGAATTATTTTGCCACCGTTGCTGGCACTTCTGAAGCAACCGGCAGACATTGTAGCCTTAATTAAACCCCAGTTTGAAGCAGGCCGTGAGAAAGTTGGCAAGTCAGGTGTTGTTCGTGATACTAAGGTTCACAAGGACGTTTTGCAGACGATGCTTCGTTTCGCCAATGAACTTGGATTAAAGCTGAACGGTTTAACATTTTCGCCGATTACAGGCGGAGAAGGCAATATCGAATTTCTCGCTCACTGGCGTCTGGAAGAACCAGAAGCAACACTACAAGAGAACGTTCAGGCTTCACTTGATGCACTTGCAGATCAAGTTGCAATGGAAGCTGCCCATACTTTTACAGGAAACTCATCATAGGATGGGTTTCTTTTCGCTGGAAAGGTGACATTATAAAAGGAAATCGGTTGTCGAAGCTCGAATATGTCTTCGAGGTGAGCGATGATGGATGGGCAATATGACACAATGGTTATTGGTGTACTTGCTGTCTGCTTGATTATTTGGCTGTTCTTTGGCTTTCGTAATTGGGTTAATCGTCCGATTCCGGTAAGCTTGTCGGGTATGCAACTGAATTCAGAAATTCAGGATTCACCGGCAGTCGATCTGCTTGAAGCGGAAGGATATGAAGTCATCGGAGGTAAAATGAAAGTTCCTTTAGCTATTGAAGCGGATGAATCCGTTTATTACAGCAGGCTGTTCATTGATTATGTAGCCGAGCGTGATGATGAGAGATATCTGGTGAAGACGTCCCGTCGCAGGCAACCTCTTGAATTTACTGGGCCCTCCCTGCGCGATCGCTTCCTGTATTATTTATTGTTATATCCCGGCTGTGAAGGGCTGCTGTATGTGGACATGGAGGAATTGGATATCAAGGTCATCAGACTCATGGACTATCAGGAAGACGTGTACGATGGAGATGATCTGGACTAAGGGTACTTATGGAGCCTGAAAGTTGTTTATATAACGAATGAGGAATAATGGATGGCAAACTTTAAGGAAATTAGAATTAGTCATTTGATGCAATACATTGAACTTTTAACTGGAGGCATGTATGAAAGGACAACGACACATTAAGATACGTGAAATCATTAGTCAAAACGAAATTGAAACCCAGGATGATCTGGTTGAAGCTTTGCGGAAATCCGGATTTCAGGTGACTCAAGCCACGGTATCACGGGATATTAAGGAGCTTCTTTTAATCAAGATCCCGATGGATGATGGACGATATAAGTATTCGCTGCCTACAGACCAACGATATAATCCGATTCAGAAACTGAAACGGGCCCTCGTGGATAACTTCTTACACATCGATCATACAAACAATCTGGTCGTGATGAAGTGTTTGCCTGGCACAGCTAACTCCATTGCTGCCTTGCTCGATAATATTGAGTGGACTGAAGTGATGGGCACCATCTGTGGAGATGATACGATACTCATTATCTGCCGGACGGAAAGTAACAGTGTGACCGTAATCGAGCGGATTATGGGTTATATTTCCTAGAATATAATGGTTCAAAAACATAATTTCTGAGTGAGTCATCCGGAGGTGTTTTTGCAGATGTTAGTAACATTGTCGATTCGTAATCTGGCTGTTGTAGAAGAAGTTGATGTGGTTTTCCACCCGGGCTTCCATGTCTTGTCTGGTGAAACGGGAGCAGGTAAATCGATTATTATTGATGCCCTGGGTTTGATTGCAGGTGGACGAAGCTCTGCCGATCTGATCCGTTATGGATGTGAGAAGGCCGAGATGGAGGCTCTGTTTGAAATGGAGCCAAGCCATCCGGTATGGGAAACGCTGGAGAAGCTTGGTATCCATTGTGAGCCGGAGGAGCATCTCGTGATTCGCCGTGAACTGAATACCCAAGGCAAAAGTACATCTCGTATTAACGGCCAATTGGTCAATTTAACGATGCTCCGTGAAGTTGGAGAGAAATTAATTAATATTCACGGACAACATGAACATCAAAGTTTGTTGCGCGCAGAAAGTCATCTGGGGCTTCTGGATACATACGGGGCAGCAATCATCGGTCCAGTCAAAACGGAATATCAGGCACGCTACAGTAAATTTATTACGGCGGAAAAAGAACTGCGTGCACTTCAGGAATCCAGTCAACGTGCGTATCAATTGCTGGACATGTATCGCTTTCAGCTTGAAGAGATTGCAGCGGCTTCTCTAACGCAGGGTGAGGATGAATTACTCGGAGAAGAACGGGTCAAACTATCCCATAGCGAGAAAATGATGGACAGTGTTGCTGGTGCATATGATTTGCTTAGCGGTCAACGTGGGTTAGAAGCTGTAAGTATCGCATTGTCACGAATTGAAGATATATCAGGATATGACAGCAAAGGCTTGCAGCCTATTGTTGAACAGCTCCAGTCTGCATTTTATCAGCTGGAGGACGCGACGTTTCAGTTGCGTGATTATCGGGAGAAGATCGAATTTAACCCGGGTAGATTGGAAGAAGTGGAACAGCGGCTGAATCTGATTTCTGGCCTCAGACGGAAATACGGCGACAGTGTGGAACTTATTTTGAATTATTATGAACAAATTAGCCATGAGACCGACCAGCTGGAGAACAAGGATGAACGTCTGGAGAAGCTGCGTAATGAACGTGACAAATTGCTCAAATTAGTCATGGAGTCTGCGGAGGAGCTCAGCCGGGTTCGTAAACAATGTGCCGAGGAACTTGCAGCGCAGGTGGAGAGTGAGCTAAAGGATCTGCAGATGGAGAGAACGACGTTACGCGTTCAGATTACGCCTTTTGAAGATGCAAAAGGGATTGAATGGAATGGGCGTCGCATTCGTCTTACGCGTCAGGGTGCAGATAATGCAGAATTCCTGATTTCTCCGAATCCAGGTGAGCCTTTACGTCCGCTCGGCAAGATTGCTTCCGGTGGTGAGTTGTCCCGAATGATGCTGGCGATGAAGAGTATTTTCGCACGTCATGACCGGATTCCTGTGTTGATCTTTGACGAGGTGGATACGGGGGTAAGCGGAAGAGCAGCACAATCCATTGCGGAGAAATTATATCGCCTGTCCTCCACTTGCCAAGTATTCTCTATTACTCACTTGCCACAGGTCGCCTGTATGGCGGATCATCAGTATCTCATCGAAAAGCATGTGTATGATGGACGCACGATGACACAAGTGGAG